>CAWBWU010000011.1:0-474645 GCA_963792655.1 Bryobacterales bacterium | reverse complement strand
CCCGTTCAGCCCCTGGAGCCTTCCGGCAGGCCGGGCGCCCCCTATTACGTAGGAGGGCACTTCAACTTGGTCGTGCAAACGTCCGATGTGCAAAGCGTGTTTGGTCCAGACCTCTCGGGATTCGATTCCTACGTTAAGGCGTTCAAGGGATCAAACGGGAGAGGCGAGGCCGTTTATGGTGATGCCCTAAATTCAACTATGCGTTTCACGCTGATGAAGAAGGAGAACGTACTGCCATTTTCATTTTGATATCTATAACCCTAAGAAGTACCTATTTCTGAATTCGATCGCCCATCTGTTCGGAGATGTAATCGGAGGCCATATCGGCAGCCCCTTCCTGGATCCCGCATGGCGGCAATAAAGCTCTTCTTGCTCGCCTTTCTTCTGGCGGGGGTACTCTTCTATATTCCGAAGTGTCGGGCGGAACTTCGACTATCTCGGAGTTTAACCTCCCCAACTCTGCATCGGCGGCGAGCGAAACGGCATTCCCGATCTTGGCAATCCGTTTCTCTCCAGATGCTAAGCGGCTTGCCATTGTGGCCGGCCCGTACCAGAAAGCCGGCGGCGTGTTGACGTCACTCTTCATCATTTCACTGATTGGCGACGGCGCCGTCAGGAGGTTCGAAATTCCAGAGGGTGCAAATGGCATCGCTGAATACGGACGCTTCCTCGTTGGGTGGTCGCCGGACGGGACAATGCTGCTCGCTGGTAGGCAGCTTTTTGATCTAGTAGAAGGAAGAACCTGTCAGATCAGCGAGATTGGCGGGTTAGCAGGCGACAAGTTAGCTGTGGAGTATTCCACCGATCAGAACCGTGCGTTATCAAATATCCTAGTCTTTGATAACGAATGTCGCGAGAAAAGCCGGTGGACCGTACACGAGAGTTGGTATATCCGGGCAATCTCAAGCCACCGGGGTGTTCTCCTGTGGATCATCAGATCGGGTCTCTCCAAATGGAAAAGGTTCTCGTGGACGCTTTCGCCCAGAAGGTTTTACGGCGATGGGCACCGGGCCAGCTGGACGGGCAGGAGTTTGCGGACGCGGGCAATGCGATTTGTGGGGGGAGGTCGGCCTCAAGTGATAGTCACCCTCGATGCTGGGAGACTGACACCGGTAAACTGATCAACATAGCCGCGAACGTGCGCGGCGGATTTCCTATCGCAACGGCCGCAGATTCGAGTAGGATCATTGTCTCGGACTACTTGCTGCGACCGAACTTATTTTTCGGCGACAACGACGAAGTGTTGAGACGTAGGGTTGTGTGGGATTTCGCGTCCAACCGTGTAATCGGGTCTTGGGCACCAAGATTCCAGAAACGTGCGCTTCTTACTTCGAAGATCGGGCGGATTATTACTGAGCCAGATCGGTTTGATATTTCTAGGGACGGCAACTACGTAGCTGAGGGAGCCGACGGAAATGTACGAATACTCAGGGTCATACCATAACGGAGGAGAGGACGGCGGTTCGAAGCTCCGCGCCTGCGACCACTCGAGTAAATAGTAAGTGGATCTAACTGCATGACCAGGTCGCAGACCCACAATCGTGTCTCATCACCGGAGTGCGTTTAACTGCTACCGACTCATTTGGACCCTGCGGCGGACTAAGTCTGGTAAGCGGGTAAGCGGGACAGCCTGGGTAAGCGGGGTAAGCGGGGTAAGCGGGGTAAGCGGGGGTAAGCGGGGTAAGCGGGACAGCCTGACCTGTCCCACACACGATCCTGACTGACTTTTGGAGAGATCGTTTACTTAGGCGGCACTCTGCTTTCACAATGCCTCGTTCCGCCCGGCTGGTCTTCCCCGGCGTGCCGCACCATATCACCCAGCGAGGCACGGACCGCCAGACTACCTTTTTCACCAACGCAGACCGTCGAGTTTACCTCGATCTCCTGGCGCTGCACAGTGCCGAAAGCGAACTGCGCGTTCTTGCCTACTGCATCATGAGCAATCACATACACTTGGTTGCCATCCCTGAACGCGAAACCTCGTTGGCGGTGGCAATGCGGCGATTGCATGGGCGCTATGCGCAATATCTGAACGTGCGTAGGCAGCGCAGTGGCCACCTGTGGCAGAACCGCTACTTCTCCTGCCCGCTCGGCAACGACCGTTTGTGGACGGCGATCGGGTACGTGGAGCAAAACCCGGTTCGAGCGGGTATAACCGAGCGTCCTGAGGAGTATCGCTGGTCAAGTGCGTGGGAGCACCTCCAAGGTGGTAAGTTGCTGATTACGGACCCGGCGTATTTTCATGAGCAAGGCGGCATGGAACACTGGCGGCGTTTGCATCAGCAGCCACTCGACAACGAGCAATTGGCGCAGCTACGGGACTGCACGTATGCAGGCAAGTCATGCGGGGAAATCGCTGCGGCCACCAACGGCGGAGCCCAACTGAACAACGATAATGAAGAGTGGTAAAAGAAATTTGCAGGCCGGATGAGGGACGGGACAGGTCAGGCTGTCCCGTTCAGCCTGATCGCCATGTCGGATTGGCGTCAGTGCTGGACACCCGACGAGTGGCGGGCCGTGTTGAGGGATGGAGCGGAAGACAGCGCGGCCATTCGCGCGGCCACGTACGGTGGCCGTCCGCTTGGCTCGCCCGACTTCGTGGCGCGCCTGGAAAAGCATCTGAACCGCCCGCTCCAGCGGGGTACACCGGGTAGACCGAAGAAAGCCACGCCGCTGGCGACGAATATGTGAATCTGATATTAGGTCCGTCTGTCCCGGAATGCCCGGAATGCCCAAACGGGCTCGCAATTAGGTACGGAATCGGGGGATCTGCTAGAAGGTGAGGCAGGGTACGTGGGAACCGCTGGCGCGATCGGATTGGGCGGTGTGGGGGGCGTTTTAATTGACTCCGCCGGAGTGTTAGCTTGTGCTACAAATCCAGTTTGCGCCGTGTTGGCTATAGGTGCGATCGGGCTCGGCGGGATTGCGATATGGAAGATTAATGAGGGGACCACAACGGTAACCTCTAGTACCGGTACATCAACACAATGGCCACCGTGTATTCCTCCGGTCGGCAGCATTGGGTATAGCCTTGATCGGGTACCACCAGGTCGGCCGCATTTTCCCTTTCCCGGCCATCACGTTCACCTGTTCCAGCGCGTTCAAGATCCTCGAAATGGTATATGTTCCTGGAAGAAATTGGGTGTATTCGATCCACCGCCTCCGCCAGGTGCATATCCAATTCCCTAGGGCTAATACGAATGTCTGAGTCGATACCGCGAGTCATTGGTTTTGATGTAAGGCAGACGTCAGGGAGGGCTCAATGGAGTGCTGAACGTAGATCCGCATATCTGCTACGCCCTGACGTGACGAGACCTCTCTCTGTGGACGTGATGGTTTGGCCTCAGGCCGCGAGCCTAGGGCAGAGCGAACATCCTCTTGGCCTTCTAGGGAGCATCCAACAGGCGCTCACCCTCTACCCTGATTTACTGTCACGCGGTGAGGATACGCCGGCCCTGATTGAGATCGCGGTGGTCGCCGACCTCAAAGGGTGCAGTGCCAGTTTCGAGTACCTGGACAGCTATCTTTTCCCTTCTGAGGATCAGTCGCTAGATTATGAAACACCGATATTGGGCTACGAAGCTGCCGATAAGAACCTAATTAGCGGGCTGAGCAATTGTCAGCTAACTGACAACGAGCTTTCAAAGGCGCGCCGCACGTGGGCATCTGGTGTCAGTGCAAACGGTCTATTTAGAAGTGGTGAAGTCGCCGCCGAATACAAGACCTTCTGTGACGCAGCCATACCCGAACACAAACCGTTTGAGGTCTTTAGAATTCGTTCAGTTGTCTTTCAGGGTCAATCTATTCAGTTAAACTTGGAATGAGATGCGAGATCGACGAACATATATTAGAATTCTGAGAAACTTTTCGCTTTGACGACAGGGTTGGAATGTGCCTCGCGTCGTGTCGCTGTGCCGGGATCTCCGCATCGCGTTACGCAGCGCGGGAGTAAATGCCGTGACTTCTTCTTCTCGCGTGCCGATCGCGAAGTATATCTGGGTTGCCCGAGCCGGTCAGCCTGAATATCCACCTTCGCGAAATGTACTAGTTGCAGGCGCCTTGCTCTGACCCATTCGGGCCCGTGGGCAGTTTCGGTGAGACGTTGGACTGCACCCCGCTGCTGAGACACGGAAGTTACAGACAGATTACCATTCGCTGTTAATTGATTGCTGCGACTGACACTCTCACGCATATTTGAGCCGGTTGGTGAAGCGGAGGCGGGCGCTGCTGGAGAGCAACCCGTTGAGGAACAGCCAACCCGGGAAATGTACCTCACCGCGCTCGACCCGGCGCCAGGACACGAGATTTCAGAAGACCCGGCCGGCTCTGGTCATCCAAAACGATATTTCCAATAGCTCAGTCCGATCACCATTGTGGCCCGAGCCGGTCCGCCCGGCCCCCATCCCCCCAGCCGGTCCGCCCGAGCCGGTCCGCCCGAGCCGGTCAGCCTGAATATCTACTTTCGCAGAGTGTGCTAATTGCGGCGACTTGCTCTGGCCCCGTTTCTTGAGAGTGCTGTTAGCTTTGCAGCACTTCTGCTATTGTGACCTGCCCTCGGTAATTTCGACCAGTGATAATTGAGGTTTTCCGCGTCGGAGAAGCACGACGACAAAGGAGAACCAACGATGAAGAAGAGCCGATTCAACGAAGAGCAGATCATCGGCATTTTGAAGCAGCATGAAGCCGGGCAGAAGATGACCGATCTAGCTCGTGAACATGGCATCAGCGAAGCTACGCTGTACACCTGGAAGAGCAAGTACGGCGGCATGGACGTGAGCGAAGCCCAACGGCTAAAGGCTCTCGATGATGAGAACCGGCGCCTGAAGCATCTCGTGGCCGATCTCAGCCTCGACAAAGAGATGCTGAAAGCGGTGATTCGAAAAAACGGCTGGAGCTTGCCGGTTTGAGGCAGGACGTGGCGTTTGTCGCGGAGCAATATCCCGTGAGCGAACGCCGGGCCTGCAAGCTCTTCGCAGTGGATCGCAGCACGTACCGCTATGAACCGCGGCCCGACCGCAACGCGCAACTGCGCGGAGAAATGATCGCGCTGGCGCGCCAGAAGCCGCGCTATGGCTATCGTCGTCTGCATGCTTTGCTGAACCGGCAGGGGCAGACTACCAGCCCCATGCGGCTGTTTCGCTTGTATCAGGAAGAGGGCTTGGGTCAGGCCCTGCGCCGATTAAAACGCAAGCGGCTGAGCCGGCCGGCAGCGGTGTGGGCCTTGCATGTCAGGCCGAACCAGGAATGGGCGATTGACTTCGTAGCCGATACTCTCGGCACCGGCCGCGGTATCCGCGTCTTAACGGTGGTCGATGCATTCACGCGCGAGTGTCTGGGCCTGGAGGTCGACACGAGTTTGAGCAGCCGTCGAGTTACCAGGATGTTAGACACGATCATCGAACAGCGCGGCATGCCGGAAAACATCCGGTGCGACAACGGGCCCGAACTAACCAGCCGTCATATCTTAGGCTGGAGTAACGAACGCAAGGTCAACCTGGTGCATATCCAGCCAGGTAAGCCAATGCAGAACGGCCACATCGAAAGCTTGTTCTGAAAGCTCAGGTCGTGCGAGGCGGAGATTGTTGAGTATTGGCGTTTACACCGAGTGAAGACAATCGCCGCAGGTGATATTGAATCTGCCGGTCCCGGTTCTCCGGCGTATAACCGTGCACGGATCGTTCTTCGTAAGGTTGCCCGGTCGAGAGCAGGTGATAGATGATTACTAGCTGTGCATGCGCGATTGCGACGATGGCCCTCTTCTTGCCCCTGCGAGCGGCTATTCGTCTGTAGCGATCAGCTAGACTGCAATCTTTCTTAACGGAAGCGGCCCAGGCGCACTGGTTCAGGGTTGTCCCGAGCCACTGATTGCCTTTGCGGGGTTTACCCGTCCTATGCTTCCCCGCGCTCTCGTTATTGGCGGGACACAAGCCGGCCCAGGAAGCCAAGTGAGCAGGCGTTGCAAACTGCCGCATGTCCGGGCCGATCTCGGCGAGAATGGCCGCGGCCGCATCTTTGCGAATGCCGGGCATCGTCTGCAGAAGATCGAATTGAACTTGATAAGGCTTCAGGCTGTTTCCAATTTGCGAGTCAAGCTGCGCCATTTGACCGTGAATGTAGTCGATGTGGTCGAGTGCCTGTCGGATCACGAAACAATGATGATCCGTCAGCATGCCTCCGACCAGTGCTTGCCGAATCTCGGGAATCTTCTTGCGAAGCGTGCATCTGCCAGCCCTGCCACCTTGTCCGGGTCTGTCGTGCCTTTGATTAAAGCCCAAAGCATGGCGCGACCGGAGGCGCCGAACATGTCACTCAACACGGACCGCAGCTTGATGTTGGCATCCTCCAGCAGCTTCTGAATGCGGTTCTTCTCCGCAGTTGCGGCGCCGATCAGCTGACGGCGTCTTCGCGTCAGATCACGAAGGTTGCGGATGTCACGCGGCGGAATGAAACTGCCTCGGATGAGCCCGTACCGTAGTAGTTGCGCCAACCACTGACAGTCGAGCACGTCGCTTTTTCTTCCTGGAACGTTCTTGACGTGCCGAGCGTTCGCAAGTACGATCGCGATGTTCGCTTCCAAAACGTTGAGCAGCGGCTTCCAGTAGCTGCCGGTGCTTTCCATGACGGCTTGAGTACACTCATTTTCGACAAGCCACGCCCTCAACGCTTCCAGTTCTGGGGTGGTTGTTCCATACTTTCGCACCTCGGACTGGATCTTCTCTCCAGGCCCACCAGTCAGCACACATACCAGGACGTACTTCTTGCCTACATCGATACCAGCGCACCGATCAATCAGAGTCTTCATACGCACCTCCTGTAGTGGCAGAGGCCAGTGGACAGGCATAGTTTGTTCTACGGGCTCGTGGCACCAGTTGGGGGCACAGCGCACTGGCCGGATCAGGTTTAACGTCGGGGTAGCCCACCATTCTTTCGGCGATCTCGTCTGCCACACGCAGTCTGATACAACCGACCACTCAGAGCAACCTGCTTCTCGCGCGACTTTCATTGTTACGGGTGGGTCACCAACTCATGAGGGTTTAACGGTCGCTTTCGCGATGAATGCTTGAATGCCAGCTGGTTCACCAGCCTGACCGATGCGCGAAGAAAGATTGAAAACTGGCGAGCCGACTATAACCAACATCGTCCACACAGCTCACTGAATTATGGAACTCCCTCGGAGTTCGCGGCGCTGCTCCGCCAGCAGCAGAAAGAACCAGCTAAGATGGAAAAACTCTACTTCTAAATGGACCCGCTACGTGGGGCACATCATCGGCGCCTTACACCACCAGTTCAAGATCAAACGCATCCGCTTTGGCATTGTCGTAAGAGTTGCCGGTGCAGCTCATAAGCGCGTGCGGCGGCTAATCAACCCGAAGCAAGCAACCCGCGAGACGTTGACACAGAATTGCGGACACTGCCCAGTCACAACCTTCAACACTCCCTAACTCCCGCAACATCAACAAACCCAACCGTCAGCCCCAAATCCCTCAGCTACACTCTCCCCGGCAACTATGCGCTCAGAGAAACAAATTGAAGCTTCCCGCCGCAATGGCGCGAAATCCCGTGGCCCTGCCACCCCTGCTGGCAAACGCAAAAGTTCGGCGAACGCACTTCGCCATGGCCTGCTCGCGAAACACCTTCTGCTCCCCAATGAGGCTGCGGGCGTCTTCGAGGCTTATTTGCAGCAGCTCATCGCGCGCATGCGCCCTGTCGACACGGCCGAACTCGCGCTCGTTGAGGAGATGGCCATCAACCACTGGCGGCTTCGCCGTTCCATTGCCATCGAAACTCGTCTTAGCCGCAATGCCATGGAGCAGTGCGCAGAAGGGCAGACTGGTGCCGGACCGCTGGCCGCCGCCTTCCAAAAACTCGCGACTGATGGCCAGATCGGCCTGTTGAACGTTTACGAGAACCGCATTCACCGTATGTTCCAACGCTCGCTGCATAATTTTCTACGCTTCCGTGCGGAAATCCCGCCCGTGTTCGATCCCGAACTGATCAACCTTGGCCCGGTCGAGACACAAACGCGCCACGACGCACCCCCGCCTTCAGAGCCCATCCAGGACGAACCCTTGAGCGATGAGCCGCTCGCGACCGAACCATTCGAAGACGACGGCGCTCAGGTTCCCGTCAATCGCAAAACTGAACAAACGAACCCGGCGGACGTTGCAAATACAGCCACTTGTGCAAATCGGAACCCAAGCGCAACCTGGCAACCCAGCCGCGCTCTGTCACTCACCACCTATGCGCTGCTGTCCGGCCCGATCCGCATCCATCCACGATCGCCGATCCGGAACCCGCAAGCTCGCCTCTGCGTCCGCCACGGCCATCGGTGAACCCGCCGCGGCATTTCTAACCGCAGTCAGTTGATGGGCTGTTCCGTTCTCACCATCGTGTAGGCGTGGCGGAAGACCAGCGGCTCGCCGGGAGCAGCCGTTTCGCGTTGCATCTCGAGGATGTTTCGGCCGATGCGGATGGTGGTGCGGACTTCGACCGGTTTGTCGTTCTCCTTGCCGGGGCCGGTGAGGGTCAGCGTGCCGCGGCCGCTGTGTAAAGTTTCAAGGCCGGTGATCCGATAAGTGTCTTTGCCCGCGATGCGATAGGTCGCGGTGGCGGCGTCGATCTGGATGGTTTCGGTCTCGGTCACGGTTTTGCCAGGTCCGTCGTCATAGGTGTAGTGGAACGCCAGGCCGGCGGGCGTCGGTTCGATCGTGAGCCAGGTGGGGAGCTTCACGCGCTTGGTCGAACCGGCAGGTTCCGAAAAGTCGCGGTACTCGAGAGTGCCGGCCCAGGAGCCTTTGAGGGCGCTCGCGAGGTCGGAAACTGTCGCGGTGGTCTGGGCATTGAGGAGGAGCAGAGGAAAGAGGAGCAAGCAGGCGCGCAGGGGAACAGGCATTCTTTAACTTTTCAGATGCTGCTGCGGCAAGTGGGGATCGTAGAATAAGGCTCAGCAATGCGCACGATCTTTCACGTGGATATGGACGCGTTTTTCGTCTCCGTGGAAGAGCTGTTCGATCCCTCGCTGAAGGGCAAGCCGGTGGTGGTGGGCGGTGCGCACGATGAGCGCGGCGTGGTGTCGGCAGCGTCGTATGCGGCGCGAAAGTTCGGGGTGCATTCGGCCATGCCGTTGCGCACGGCGTACAAGCTTTGCCCGCAGGCGATCTTCGTCGAGGGCCACACCGATCGCTACCGCACGTGCTCGCGTAAGGTGCGCGCGGTGCTTGAAAGCTTCTCGCCACTGGTGGAGATGGCTTCGATTGATGAGGCGTATCTTGACATGACCGGAACCGAGCGGCTGCACGGAGCACCGTTGCGAGCCGCGGACACCTTGCACCAGAAAGTGCTGACCACTACCGGGCTGAATTGTTCGGTCGGGATTGGCTCGTCACGCCTGGTGGCCAAAATCAGCTCGGGACAGGCCAAGCCCAACGGCATCCTGCACGTGCTGCCCGGACGCGAGGCGGCGTTTCTTGCGCCGCTCGAGATCCGCACGGTACCGGGCGTAGGCAAAGCCACGGAAGCGCGGCTGCACGGGCTCGGAGTGCGCCGGGTGCGCGATCTGGCGCGGATGGATGCGCGGCAGTTGGAGAATGAGCTCGGCGCGTGGGGTCTGGCGCTGGCCGGCAAGGCGCGCGGGGAAGACGCCGGGGGGTGGTTCGCGCACGAGGTGGGGAGCTCGGACGCGGCGAAGTCGATCAGCCACGAGCATACCTATAGCGAGGACACGGCCGACCGGGCGAAGCTCGAAGCGACCCTGGCGCGCCTGAGCGAAATGGTGGGGAGGCGGCTGCGGGAGAGTGGTGTCGAGGCGCGGACGGTGCAGCTCAAACTTCGGAACTCGGCGTTCGAGACGGTGACCCGGGCGAAGACTTTGGCGCATCCGACCAATCTGGATCATGAGTTGCGCGAGGCTGCCTGGGCATTGTTCCGGCAGAACTGGCGCGCCGGGCGCACGATGCGGCTGGTGGGGGTGCAGGCGAGCGGGCTCACCGGCAAGCCGGAAGCGCAGTTGGACCTGCTCGGAGATCCGGCGGCGGACCGTTGGCGGGACGCAACGGCGGCGGCGGACAAGCTGCGGGACCGGTTTGGAGATGCGGCGGTGGGGTTTGCGGGGTCGTTGAAGGCCGGATTCCGCGAGAAGACCCATGAAGCGCTGCCCGAGGAAAAGAAAAGTAAGCTGCGGAATGAACAACTTGGAGACAATTCTCAGCGGAAGTGACATTTTTGTTGCGGAACCACTTGCGCGGGGCGGGGTGGTTCAGTATTCTAAGGAAGTCGCCGAAACACAGACCGCCAAATGGGAAGCGGTTAGGCAGTGCGCGGTCGAAAGAAGCAGATTCGATCGAAGCGCTTGCCAAGACGAGTTCCCGATGGTAGATTTAGTTTAAAGAGTCTGAGCAAGGAATGGTAACAAACGCCTCGGGGCCTCCCGATGGTGTGGTTAACAGCCTTCCTGGTAGTTCTTTCCAAGACATAAGTTTTTGCTGAGCCAATCAAATGTGATGGCCTTTTGCGCGTCGGTTTGGTTTTGGTGAGGTAAGCAAGTTTCGAGGCCCGTCATCGGGATCCATTTCGAAAGATTTGGATGTTCGGTGCACGCAGATCATTGACAATCTGGTTGGAAGCACTAAGAACTTCGTCAGAACTCTGAGTTTTACCGGAGCGATTATTTATCTCACAGTTTCAAATGAGAGTTTGATCCCGGCTCAGAATCAACGCTGGCGGCGCGCCTAACACATGCAAGTCGAACGAGAAAGTCCGCAAGGATGAGTAAAGTGGCGTACGGGTGAGTAACACGTGGATCATCTACCTTTTAGTGGGGAATACCGTTGGGAAACCGACGACAATACCGCATAAGCCCGAGAGGGGAAAGCAGCAATGCGCTGAAAGAGGAGTCCGCGGCTGATTAGCTAGTTGGTAGGGTAATGGCCTACCAAGGCATCGATCAGTAGCCGGCCTGAGAGGGCACACGGCCACACTGGCACTGAAACACGGGCCAGACTCCTACGGGAGGCAGCAGTGGGGAATCTTGCACAATGGGGGCAACCCTGATGCAGCGACGCCGCGTGAGCGATGAAGCCCTTCGGGGTGTAAAGCTCTTTCGGCAGGGAAGATTATGACGGTACCTGCAGAAGCAGCTGCGGCTAACTACGTGCCAGCAGCCGCGGTAATACGTAGGCAGCAAGCGTTGTTCGGAGTTACTGGGCGTAAAGGGTGTGTAGGCGGTTCCCTAAGTTTGGTGTGAAATCTCCCGGCTTAACCGGGAGGGTGCGCCGAAAACTGGGGAGCTAGAGTATGGGAGAGGAAAGTGGAATTCCTGGTGTAGCGGTGAAATGCGTAGATATCAGGAGGAACACCTGCGGTGTAGACGGCTTTCTGGACCATCACTGACGCTGAGACACGAAAGCGTGGGTAGCAAACAGGATTAGATACCCTGGTAGTCCACGCCCTAAACGATGCATATTTGGTGTGGGCGATTCATTTCGTCCGTGCCGGAGCTAACGCGTTAAATATGCCGCCTGGGGAGTACAGTCGCAAGGCTGAAACTCAAAGGAATTGACGGGGGCCCGCACAAGCGGTGGAGCATGTGGTTTAATTCGACGCAACGCGAAGAACCTTACCTGGGCTCGAACGGCTTTAGATCAGCTTTGGAAACAGAGCCTTCCCGCAAGGGACTGAAGTCGAGGTGCTGCATGGCTGTCGTCAGCTCGTGTCGTGAGATGTTGGGTTAAGTCCCGCAACGAGCGCAACCCTTGTCCTGTGTTGCCAGGCTGCAAAGCCGGAACTCGCAGGAGACCGCCAGGGATAACCTGGAGGAAGGTGGGGATGACGTCAAGTCCTCATGGCCTTTATGTCCAGGGCTACACACGTGCTACAATGGGCGGTACAAAGGGTCGCCAACCCGCAAGGGGGAGCCAATCCCAAAAAACCGTCCTCAGTTCGGATTGCAGGCTGCAACTCGCCTGCATGAAGCTGGAATCGCTAGTAATGGCGGATCAGAACGCCGCCGTGAATACGTTCCCGGGCCTTGTACACACCGCCCGTCACATCACGAAAGTGGATTGTACTAGAAGTCTGCAGGCTGACCCGCAAGGGAGGCAGCGGCCCAAGGTATGATTCATGATTGGGGTGAAGTCGTAACAAGGTAGCCGTAGGAGAACCTGCGGCTGGATCACCTCCTTTCTAAAGAGAACGTGGTCGGAGTCTCGCACATGTACAGCGAGACAGCCGTTCCGATCCAATCCGTTCCGGAACTCTTGCTTAGAGAAATCGGAAGTTCTTAGAGTTGTCGTTCAAGCTGGTCTTGGCGGCACTGTTTCCAACTGGCCTCGATTGTTTTTACAGCCGGGCCGGACTTGCAGCAATGTGAGTCCGGCTTTGGTGTGAAGAAGGGGCTGTAGCTCAGCTGGGAGAGCGCCTGATTTGCACTCAGGAGGTCGCCGGTTCGATCCCGACCAGCTCCACCAGTTTTCGCTTCCGGCAGCAGTTTGTAGTTGAGCCATTGCCGGACCTTAAGCGGGCCTGTAGCTCAGGTGGCTAGAGCGCACCCCTGATAAGGGTGAGGTCGATAGTTCGAGTCTATCCAGGCCCACCATCCTCCAGAGATTTTCGAGACTCACCCCATGGGTGGTTCGAGATGATCGCTGGATAAAAACAATCCAACCGGTCGTAAGTTCTTTGACATTTGAATATTTTGACGGGCATTACTTACTACAAGTGATGCACCTCCCGAGTCCCTGGGCAAGTAAAGGGGATGGGGAGGGAGCGCGTAAGAAAAATCAAGCAAGTGCATTTTGTGTTCGAAGTAGATTTTATGGTCAAGCTACTAAGGGCGTGTGTGTGGATGCCTTGGCGCAATCAGGCGATGAAGGACGCGGTCAGCTGCGATAAGCCTCGGGGAGACGCTAACAGTCTGCGATCCGGGGGTCTCCGAATGGGGAAACCCAACTGGTGTGAACACCAGTTACGTTCATCTGAATACATAGGGTGATCGAGCAAACCCAGGGAAGTGAACCATCTCAGTACCTGGAGGAAAAGAAAACAACCGTGATTCCGAAAGTAGCGGCGAGCGAAATCGGATCAGCCTAAACCAGACAATCCGAAAGGAGAGTGTGGTGTTGCAGGGCAATTATCATTAGCTGGGCTTCGGGGGAAGTGATTCTTCCGGCATTCAGCTAATGAAACGAGGGATAGGAAAGTGTTAATCGAACGGTCTGGAAAGGCCGGCCATAGAGGGTGACAGCCCCGTAGGTGAAAATGCAATCCTCTTTCAAATTGTTCCTAAGTACCGCGAGGCACGTGGAACCTTGTGGGAATCCGCCGGGACCATCCGGCAAGGCTAAATACTAGATTGCGACCGATAGTGAACCAGTACCGTGAGGGAAAGGTGAAAAGTACCCCTGCGAGGGGAGTGAAATAGTACCTGAAACCACACGCTTACAAGCAGTTGGAGGGCAATGCGAAAGCAAGCCTGACATCGTGCCTATTGCATAATGAGCTGGCTAGTTATTCTCAGTGGCAAGGTTAAGCGAAAGCGAGCCGAAGCGAAAGCGAGTCTGAATAGGGCGTTCAGTCGCTGGGAATAGACGCGAAGCGGGATGATCTATCCTTGGCCAGGATGAAGTTCGTGTAACAGCGAATGGAGGTCCGAACCAGTGTTGGTTGAAAACAGCTTGGATGAGCTGAGGATAGGGGTGAAAGGCTAATCAAATTCCGTGATAGCTCGTTCTTTCCGAAATAGGTTTAGGCCTAGCCTCGCGTGGTCCGTCTCGGTGGTAGAGAACTGATTGAACTAGGGGCCTTCCCAGGTTACCGAATTCAACCAAACTGCGAATGCCGAGAACGTGTAGCGCGGGAGTCAGACTGTGGGGGCTAAGCTTCATAGTCGAGAGGGAAACAGCCCAGACCATCAACTAAGGTCCCAAAAGATATGCTCAGTGGGAAAGGAAGTCGGGAGACTCAGACAGCCAGGAGGTTGGCTTAGAAGCAGCCATCCTTTAAAGAAAGCGTAACAGCTCACTGGTCGAGTCGCCCGGTGCCGACAATATAACGGGGCTCAAGCATATTACCGAAGTTATGGGTTCGCCTTAAAAGCGAACGGTAGGAAAGCATTCTGAACGCAGCGAAGATCGATCGAGAGAACGGTTGGAGCGTTCGGAAGTGACTCTGCCAGCATAAGTAGCGAAAAACCAGGTGAGAACCCTGGTCGCCGTAAGTCTAAGGATTCCTGAGAAAGGTTAATCCGCTCAGGGTTAGTCGGTGCCTAACGTGAGGCCGAAAGGCGTAGCGGATGGACAGCAGGTTAATATTCCTGCACTGCCGAAGTTCGATCAAGACCGAAGGGGGGACGCAGACCGTAAGCCGGCCGTGCAATGGTTTAAGCGGCATGGTGAAGGGAGATCCGGATAGGCAAATCCGCCGGGTCGTCTGCCAGGAAAAGCCTCTAAGGAGAATCAGGTAACCGTACCACAAACCGACACAGGTGGACGAGATGAATATTCTAAGGCGCTCGGGTGATGGTATGTTCAGGAACTAGGCACATTGGCTCCGTAACTTCGGGAGAAGGAGTGCCCATCGCAAGATGGGTCGCAGCAAAGAGTCTCAGGCAACTGTTTAACAAAAACACAGGTCTCTGCAAAGTCTAAAACGACGTATAGGGGCTGACGCCTGCCCGGTGCCGGAAGGTTAAAGGGAGAGGTTAGCGCAAGCGAAGCTTTGAACTGAAGCCCCGGTGAACGGCGGCCGTAACTATAACGGTCCTAAGGTAGCGAAATTCCTTGTCGGGTAAGTTCCGACCTGCACGAATGGCGTAATGATCTGAGAACTGTCTTAACATGCCGCCCGGCGAACTTGTGGTCCCGGTGAAGACGCCGGGTGCCCGCCACTAGACGGAAAGACCCCGTGCACCTTTACTATAACTTTTCATTGAACTATGGTGCGTTCTGCGCAGCATAGGTGGGAGGCTTTGATACCGGACTCTTGGGTTCGGTGGAGCCAACGGTGAGATACCACCCTGATCGTTCTGTGGTTCTAACTCATTCCCGTAATCCGGGAAGAGGACAATGGAAGGCGGGTAGTTTGACTGGGGCGGTCGCCTCCTAAACTGTAACGGAGGCGCGCAAAGCTTGGTTCAGACTGTTTGGAAATCAGTCGTCGAGTGCAAAAGCATAAACCAGGTTAACTGTAAGACCAACAAGTCGAGCAGGTACGAAAGTAGGCTTTAGTGATCCGGTGGTTCTGTATGGAAGGGCCATCGCTCAACGGATAAAAGGTACGCCGGGGATAACAGGCTGATCGGAGTCAAGAGTTCACATCGACGCTCCGGTTTGGCACCTCGATGTCGGCTCATCGCATCCTGGGGGTGTAGAAGCTCCCAAGGGTTAGGCTGTTCGCCTATTAAAGCGGTACGTGAGCTGGGTTCAGAACGTCGCGAGACAGTTCGGTCCCTATCTGTGGTGGGCGTAGGAGATTTGAAGGGGCTTGTCCTTAGTACGAGAGGACCGGGATGAACGAACCTCTTGTGTTCCAGTTGTCACACCAGTGGCATAGCTGGGTAGCGAAGTTCGGTCAGGATAAACGCTGAATGCATATAAGCGTGAAACCTTCCCTAAGATGAGATCTCCCAACGTAAGTTAGAAGAGCACTGGAAGACTACCAGTTTGATAGGACGGATGTGTAAGTGTAGTAATGCGTTGAGCTGACCGTTACTAATTGCTCGTTCGGCTTGACCATAAAATTTACATCCTGCACAAAATGCAGCTTGAAGCAGCTCTCTTCTGGAAAAGAAGAAGCATCACGGTATAGTGGCCCGTCAAAATATTCAATAACCGCCTTTAGTAACCCAAGTTCTGGGTGACCTTAGCGAGAGGGATCCACCCGTTCCCATCCCGAACACGGAAGTTAAGCCTCTCAGCCCCGATTGTACTGCACGCGCGAGTGTGTGGGAGACTAGGAAGTCGCCCAGTTAATTCACAAAAGCCCGATCCTAAAGGTCGGGCTTTTTGCGTTACGTTTGCTCCAAGCTTCACTAGCGCCTACATCATCGCGCCGTTTCGATGTTGCCGAATGATAAAATCGCCACCTGATGCTCAATACCTTTGCTGGCGCATGCTCCTGCTTTGTGGAGATTTAGAGCTGTCGGCGCTACTTGCCGAAGGCATGCACTCTGAGGGCGTTATCGAAGTTCAGTGATACTTTCGCAATTTGACCTTGATGAGGGCGTAGACGCTGTTCTGTGCTCCGTCGAGTTGGATGGTTCAGGCCGGAGCATCCCGCCGCTTAGTGATCCGAAGACTACGCTCTCGATTTGAAGAACTTCCATGAAGGCAGTCATACCGCCACGATTGTTCCCGTGGTGGTCTTTCAATGCGGCGTCGCGGCCGCTCGACTCTACTTCACGACGATCTCATCGCCTCTCCTCTTGGGACTAACGAGCTGAGTTGGGAGCGCTGATCTCCAATGTCTGCGACAACCGGTGTTGCTCACCTCTTGATATAGATCAATGGATGTCAACAGGCTACAGGCCGACGCCCACTATTATCGAGGCTGCCGAGGTCCTGTATCGAACCCACACCGTCGTGGACATCGCACGTTCCGATGCTGGGGCGAAAAACCTCAGAGAGACGAGTGAAAGCGTCAGTTCCGTTATTGACTTAGCTCGGCAGAACTCCAGAAAATCCATCTGTTTTGTTACCGGCGTTCCAGGTTCCGGTAAGACCCTGGCGGGTCTCAACATCGCGACTCGGCGTTCCCTTGAGAATATGGACGAGCACGCGGTTTTTCTTTCGGGCAATGGTCCACTGGTGGACGTTCTGCGGGAAGCTCTGACACGAGACAAAGCCAGGCGCGAGGGAATCACGAAAGGGACGGCCGAGCGCCAGGTACGCAGCTTCATCCAGAACATCCATCACTTCCGCGATGAATACATCGGGAACGTGGGTATTCCAATTGAGAAAGTTGTTGTGTTCGACGAAGCTCAGCGAGCATGGACACGCGAGCAGGCTACTAGCTTCATGCAGCGAAAACGGGGGCAGCCCGATTTCAATATGTCTGAGCCGGAGTTCCTGATCAGCGTCATGGACCGGCATTTAGACTGGTGCACTATCGTTTGCCTCATCGGTGGTGGTCAGGAGATAAACACGGGCGAGGCCGGTATCTCTGAATGGATTGCGGCTCTCGAGACACGTTTTCCTGATTGGGAGGTTCACATCTCCTCGCGCATGGCTCTTCCTGACGTACGGGTCGCAGCGCGAAGTTGGCTGTTCCTATCATCGCCACGCGTCCACTCCACCGAACACCTCCACCTTGCAATTTCGATGCGTTCATTCCGAGCAGAGTCCCGTCTCAGAATTCGTCGGACACGTCCTCGATAACGATGCGGTGGCCGCGCGCCGCGCTTATGAACGCATCGAAAATGCCTACCCCATATTCTTGACACGCGATCTGAATACAGCACGGGCGTGGCTGCGAGGCAAGGCTCGCGGAACCAAGGGCCACGGCTTGGTGCCTCTTCGGGCGCTCAGCGGCTCAAGCCTGAGGGGATACACATCAAAGCTGAGGTTGATCCTGCGAACTGGTTTCTGAATTCCCGCCTTGACGTGCGATCCTCCTTTTATCTTGAGGATGTAGCGACCGAGTTTGCGGTCCAGGGCCTCGAGCTGGATTGGGTCGGCATGTGTTTGGGACTGCGATTTTCACCATTGCGCTGGAAATTGGGTAAGCCAGACTTTCAAGGGCAGCAATTGGCAATCTGTCGAATGACGATTCTAGAAGGCTGTACCTTAAAAACGCTTATCGAGTGATCTTGACGCGAGCTCGGCAAGGGACTGGTTATCTTCATTCCCGCAGGCTGCTCATCCGACCGCACTCGCCCTGCGTCATTTTATGACGGCACGTTCGAGTATCTCCCGCTCCTGCGGGATTCCCGCTCTCGACCAAATGTAGCCAACGCATATTCGTCTGGTTTCACAAGCTCACGGCCGAAGTGTATCCATTTTCGCCCTCAAACAATTTACATCTTCCCTGTTCTGCGCTATTCTGAAATCGCTCTGGCCGAAGACCGCGCGCTGAAGAATGATCGCTTCCAACGGTCTCTCACGCGATGAAATGGAACGTAGACGGCTCGCTGCTGCGCAGGAACTGCAGAGCGGCCTTTCACAATCAAAGGTTGCCCGTAAGTACGGCGTAAGCCGCACGACGGCTTCCCGCTGGCAGAAATCTCTCTGCCGGCAAGGCGTCGACTCGCTGCGCAAGCGCCGCGCGACCGGCCGCCCTCCCCGCTTAACTCAGGAACAATTCTCTGGAGTGATCCAGATCTATGGCGAAGGCGCAAAGGCGTTCGGCTTCTTTGACGATCGCTGGACGACCGCCCGTTTTGCCAAAGCCATTCACGCTCGGTTCGGAGTCCAATACGATCGCGACCACGTCGGCCGCCTGATGCATCGCCTCGGCCTTCGCAAACGCGCGATGCCCGAGTTTCTGCGCGCAGCCTAAGCGGCGGAATATTTGCGCGCGCCTGCCAAGGCGTTGCGCATCAAGTGCAAGCCCCAGTGTCCGGCCAAAGTCAGGATTGACTCCGGATGGAACTGCACGGCTTCGATCGGTAAGCTGCGGTGACGCACGCCCATGATCACGCCGTCTTCCGTCTCGGCCGTCACTTCCAGGCAGGCCGGCAGCTTGTCGCGGATTGCGTAAAGGGAATGGTAACGGCCTACGGTGAAACGTTCGGGGACCCCTTCGAACACGCCGCGGCCGCCATGCACCACTGTCGAAGGTTTGCCGTGCATCGGATAATCAAGCACTCCGAGTTCGCCGCCGAATGCTTCGACAATCCCTTGCAGGCCGAGGCAGACGCCGAACACGGGGATCTGCATTGCCGCAGCGCGCTGAACGAGTTCGGGCACGCCGAAATCGCGCGGTCGTCCCGGCCCGGGCGATAGCAGCAACAAATCCGGTGCTACTTCGCGAAGCAGTGCATCGGGCACGCCCCACCGGTACGTGACGACTGCGGCACCGGTCTGCCGGGCGTAGTTCGCCAGCGTATGGATAAAGCAGTCTTCGTGATCCACGAGCAGCAGCTTTGAACCATGCATCTGCGGCGCGGGCTCACTCGCCCGTTTCGCCGCAGGCTCACCCAAGATGCGGAAGAAGCCGGTCGCTTTGAGCCGCGTCTCGCGCTCTTCCGAAGCGGGATCCGAATCGTAGAGAAGGGTGGCGCCTGCTGGATATGTCGCCACACCATCGCGCAGATACGTCGTGCGAATGGTGATGCCGGTGTTCATATCGCCGTTGAGCGTGAGCGCCCCGACGGCGCCGCCGTACCAGCCGCGCGCATCCTTCTCTATGTTCTCGATCGCGATGGCGGCCGCCCGCTTGGGAGCTCCGATCAAAGTCACGGCCCACATGTGGCTCAGGAAAGCGTCGATCGCGTCGTAGCCTTCCTGCAAAATGCCTTCGACATGATCGACCGTGTGAAACAGGCCTGCATACGATTCGATCAGCCGCCGGCCAATCACCTGCACCGAACCGGGTTCGCAGACGCGCGACTTGTCGTTGCGGTCGACGTCGGTACACATCGTCAGTTCCGATTCTTCTTTGGCCGAGTTCAGCAGCTCGCGGATCGCATCATGGTCTTGCAGCGGATCACCCGTGCGCCGTGCCGTCCCCGCAATCGGACACGTTTCGATGCGCCGGCCTTCCGCGCGCAGAAACATTTCCGGAGATGCACCGACCAACTGTTCATCGCCGAACTGTAGAAGAAACTCGTAAGGGCTTGGATTCAGCCGCTGCATGCGCAGGAACAACTCTGAAGCCGTGCCTGAATACGTCGTTCGGAAAGTTTGCCGAAGCACCACCTCGTAGTAGTCGCCGGTGCGCATCGCCGCGCGTACCTTCTCCACGCCGGCCATGTACTCTTCGGGTGTGGAGTCAGAGGTGATTGGGGACGCGGGCCTGGCAGGCGCTGCAACAATCACTTCGGCTTCGCGGGGCAGTCCGGCCGTGCTCCAAGCGCCCATCGCGAACTCATACTCGTAGCGTTCAATCACTTCTCGCTTGCGATCGAAGAAGTAGGTGTCGTCGCAGAGGAAGAGGTGCAGATCCTTCTGGTCGTTGCGCGGCAGCTTCTGGTCGATCGGCTCAAACTGGAAGAGCAGGTCGTACCCGAATGCGCCGATCAGGTTCAAGTGCGAATCGGGCTCCCCGCTAAACTCATTCACCAGCGCGCGTAAGATCGAAAACACCGAAGGCTGTTTGCTCCGCTCTTCTTCTGGAAAGAAAGCCGCCATCGGCCGAAGCTCACCAGTGATCACGCAATCGGCTGCAAGGGTACACGAGAGCCATGCTGCATTCTGGTGCAGCACGCTGTGCAGCATCCGGTTGATCATCTCGCCGCGCTTGTTGAGCGGACGGAACTCGATCCGCTTGCCGCGCGCAATCAGCTCGATGGGTGGCCGGCTGCTTGCGATATCCCAACGTGAATAGCGGCCGGGATACTCGTATCCGGAAGACAGGTAGATGCCGCGATGATGATCCAGATCGCGCAGCAAACGTTCCAGCCCGCGCTGCGAATCGACGTGGGACATACGGCGCGTGACGGCAATACCGCCGGGCGTGGTGTATTGCGTTTCACTCATCGCTGTTCGGAAATTTCAGCGTACCAGAAGGCCGCTAGCGACCAAGGCTGGTCAGGCCGGGCTGACCCGACGCTCAGACGCGGTCTAGTGCCTGTTCGAAGTCAGCCAGCAGGTCGCGCCAGTCTTCGATGCCCACTGACACTCTGACCAGACCCTCGCCGATGCCCGCTTCATTCAACTCCGCTTGCGACATTCCTGAGTGCGTTGTGCTGCGCGGATGACAGACCAGCGTCTCCACGCCGCCGAGCGACACGGCATTGCGCGCGATCTTGAGATGACGCAAAAACGTGAATGCTGCCGACTTGCCGTCTTTGAAGTTGATCGAGAAAAGACCGCCGGGAAAATCGCATTGGGCTTTGAAAATCCGCGTCTGTTCGGCGTCTTCAAACAGGGTTGGATAAATGACGGACGTCAGATGGCGATGCCCATGCAAGGCTTCGGCAATGCGCTGTGCGTTCTTGCTTTGCCGGTTCATGCGTAGCGATACGGTGGGCAAACGGCCATCGAGCATCCAGCATTCGTCTGGCTGCAGGATGTTGCCAAACAAGCTGCGCCGTCCGCGCATCTTCGCAATCATCGTGGCATCGTTCGAGATCGCCACACCGGCGATGAGATCGCTGAAACCGCCGAGGTATTTCGTCGCGGAATACAAAATGATATCCGCGCCCAGCAGCAGCGGATGTTGAAACGCTGGTCCCAGGAACGTGTTGTCCACCATCACTACGGGCTTCGACGGATGTTGCTTGGCGACACGCGCGGCGTGCGCGATGTCGGTCATGAGCATCGTGGGATTGGCAGGCGTTTCGAGCAGCACAATGCACGGGTCCTTCGCACTTTGAATTGCTGCTTCGAGCGCGGCCGCATTGCCGCCGACCACAGGAATGCCGTGCACGCCGAAAGGTTCCATGAACTGATGGATCAGCGTTGTCGTGCCGCCATACAATGGCACGGTGTAGATGATGCTCGCGCCCGATCGCGCGAACGAGAAGAACGCCGTCATGATCGCGGCCATGCCGGAGTTGAACACCAGCGAGTCCGTAGCGCCGGATTCGAGCGGCACCACCTGGTCTTCCAGAATTTCTGCGTTGGGATGCGAGAAGCGCGAATAAATCAGGTCGGCCCGTTCACCCGGCTCCGCTTTGACGCGCCCCGCCAGTACGGAGAACGCATGCTCCGCCTCTTCGGGCGACGCGAAGACGTAAGTGGAGCTTCGGAAGACCGCGGGTCTGGCTGACCCTACGGAAAGATGCGGATCGAATCCGCGAGTGAGAACGGCGGTTTCAGACCGCAATTGATCGTGCTGGTCACTCGAATCGTGGAGGGTTTCCAGCGACTCGTCTTGTTGCGACATCGGCTGCTCCTTGGCCGCCGGTAAGCGGATATCTAAAGTGTAGCGAGGAACGCGAGGTCGACGTTGCCGCCCGACACCACGACGCCGGCGCGGCGAATGCCCGGCGGAAGTTTGCCGAAGAGCGCAGCGGCGATCGATACGGCGCCGCTCGGCTCGACAACAATTTTCAAGCGCGTCATCACGAAGCGCATCGCTTCGCGAATCTCCTCTTCAGTGACCAGCAGAATGTCTTCTGCCAATTGCTTCACGATCGGGAACGTCAGCTTGCCGGGGCTTGGCGAACGGAGTCCATCGGCGATTGTTTCAGGAGGTGCGATCTCCACGCGCTCTCCCTTGCGGAACGACTGTGCGGTGTCGGATGCCAGCTCGGGTTCAGCTCCGAAGATGCGGAGATGCGGGTGGATGCTGCGCGCGATCGTAGCGCAGCCGGCCATGAGCCCGCCGCCGCCGACACACACGATCAGCGCGTCCAGATCCGGTGCGTCTTCAATCAGTTCCAACGCCGTAGTGCCCTGGCCCGCCATGATCATCGGGTGATCGTATGGCGGCACGAGCGTTGCGCCCTGTTCGTTCAGAATTTTCGCCGCGACTTCCTCCCGATCTTCACGGAACCGATCGTAGGTCACGATTGTGGCGCCCTGTGCGCGCGTGGGGGCGACCTTTGCCGCCGGAGCATCGAGCGGCATCACGATAGTGGCGGGTGCGCCAACATGCTTCGCTGCAATCGCCACGGCTTGCGCATGATTGCCGGAGGAAAACGCGACGACTCCGCGCGGAAGATCAGCCGGCGGTATCGACAAAATCAGATTCGCAGCACCGCGCATCTTGAACGCGCCGCCACGCTGAAAGTTCTCGCACTTCAGGAACAGCTCGCATCCGCTCGCGGCATTCAGACTGCGCGATGTCATCACGGGAGTGCGCCGCGCCAGGGGCTTAATGCGCACCGCTGCTTCGCGCACCATTTCCGGTGTCAGAGTGGCCATGAGCTTAACGCGAGACTTGCAACTGCAGCTTCTGCTGTTTCAGGAACCGCAGACGGCTCTGGTGCTCCGCATACAACGTGCTGAACCCGGCCCAGAAGTAACCGGCGACAAACAGCGCCAGAAACGGGATAGCCATGTAGTTGTACGTCATGCAGGCGAACACCACCATCAACACGAAATAGCAGCCGACTGCGATCTCGGCATAGGGCAGCCACCCGCTGCGCCGCCGGTATTTCTTCTCTTCTACACGTGCCGCTTGCGGCTGAGATCCTTCGATCGCAAACTTCGGCGTGCGTACGAAGCTTGTCTGCACCCCGAACAGCGCTTCCAACACGGCGCGCGTGTTGATCAATGTCAGGCCGATGCCGACGGCCATCAGCATGGGAAGTAAGAGCAGCGCGCGTTTCCATGTGCGCGGATAAACTTCGCGATACGCGATCACATAGAAGGCTGAAATAGACCAGAACGACGCCGCGATCAACGGGAAGTCGATCAGCATCATCTGCCACATGCCCATGTAGAACCGCACGATCATCACGGGCAGCATCAACGCTGACATCACCACCATGAGCGGGTACGAAATGTTCGGAGTTAAATGGACGAACGCCTCAAACTTCTGCCGCTTGGAGATGTCGGCTCTCATGATGTCGGGCAGCAACTTCTTTGCTACCTGCGTCAAGCCCTTTGCCCAGCGTGACTGCTGCACCTGGAAGCCGTGCATATCGACCGGCAACTCCGACGCGCACTCGAGCCGCGGCATATAGATAAACTTCCAGCCTTTCAACTGCGCGCGATAGCTCAGGTCGGAATCCTCGGTGAGCGTGTCGTGCTGCCAGCCGCCGGCATCGTCGACCATGGTGCGGCGCATGATTCCGGCCGTGCCGTTGAAGTTGAAGAAATGGCCAGAACGAGAACGCGCTCCGTGCTCGAGAATGAAGTGGCCGTCGAGCATCATTGCTTCGACTTCGGTCAGAAAGTTATAGTCGCGGTTCAGGTAGCTCCAGCGCGTCTGTACTACGCCGACCTTCGGATCGACAAAGTGATGTATGGTGCGTTGCAGAAAATCGGGCGGCGGAATAAAGTCGGCGTCGAAAATTGCAAGAAACTCGCCAGTGGCGCTCTTCAAGCCCTCCTGAAGCGCACCGGCTTTGTAGCCATGCCGGTTGGTCCGATGCACATATTCAATCGGGTAGCCGCGCGCGCGGTATCTCGCGACCAGCGCTTCGGCGAATTCATGCGTGTCGTCGGTCGAGTCGTCGAGAATCTGAATCTGCAAGCGGTCGTGCGGATAGTCCATCTTGCAGGTCTCTTCCACCAGACGCTCCACCACGTAGCGCTCGTTGTACAGCGGCAACTGGATCGTCACCTGCGGCAGTTGATCGAAATGCCCTGTCGGCACATCAACCGCCTTTTTGCGATGACGAAAGTAAGTCCGGATGATTTCGTAACGATGAATGCCGTAGACCGAGAGCACGGCCAGAATCGTGAAGTATGGAATCAGTAGAGCGAGATCGAACCAGCTCAAGCTGTGAATGCCCGCGAAGGTATCGTCAAACAACCCATTCACAAAACGCGAAGTTGCTGAGTTGGCAAGCAAAGCAACTAATGATGAGAGCGCGCCAGGGAGAAAGATACTCACGTTTCGTCACAATTCTAGCTGATCCAGCACGCGCGCGGATCGTTGAAACAGACTCCATCCTGGATTACAGAAATATGTTAGCCTTGCCTCACTCAACAATGAAACGGCTGTTTGTGCTGATCGTGAGCGCGGCATTGTCACTGTCCGCGGCGACCATCCATGGCACGGTCCAGGACCCTTCAGGCGCTAACGTACCCGGGGCAGAAGTGGCGCTTGCGGCAGAGGCCACAGGCGCTGTCCAGTCCCGAACTACCGATGAAGCGGGCTCGTTTGTATTCAACGATGTGGGTCCGGGTGTGTATCGGGTAGTCGTGCAGCGTCAGGGTTTCGAAGACGCGCAGCAAACCGTGACGGTCGCGGCGGCTCCGATCGAACTCAAGTTCACCCTGAAGCTTTTGACGCAGGAAACCAGTATCGATGTCGACACCGCCCGTTCGAAGCAAGCCAACAGCGATCCGTTGTACCAGGCGATTCGAAGCGACGCGCTCGCAGAAGGCTGCGTGGTGGAGAACCTGCGTCTGCAGCGCGATGTCGGCACGTTCACCTTTCGCTCGGGCACGATGAGCTTTGCCGCGCCAGTTCAGGGCCGCCGTATGACGGCTGTATTTGTTGGCGAAGCAACGTTCCATCTGGATCCTGTGGTGTTGTTTGAAAAGCAGCAATTGCTTACGCAGATCCGCGCCGCCGCCGTCGATGAGCCGTTCAACTCTGCTGTGTTCCTTTTTACTGACGGCATGTACGACGAGGTAAAAAAGCAGTGCAAACTGGGTCCCGCCGACAGTCATGCAGCACAAACGTTGCAGTCTTTCCGGCAGCATGTGCGGCACCGGACCGAGAATCCGCGCAGCATGATGGAATACCTGTTCGCGGGCGATGGCGTGCGGAACCTGGACGCTGAACTTCTGGCGAGCGTGTATCGCGAGTCGCCCGACCCGCATTTCGCCGCATACATCCACGGCCAGAAACATCCGGACCTGCGCTTCTTCGCCGAGCCGCAAGGAGCCGTTCCCGGTTTGCTCAGTCCAGAGGAGATCGGGCTGGTCAATGTCGATCCGGTAGGCACTCAGGATGGCGTTTGGTACCTGACGCATACGAAAGACGAGTGGCTCTCCGGGCATGCAAGCTCAAACGAAGACCATCGCCTGATCGCGATGAAGCATTTCAAAATCGATACCACGCTAGGGCGTAACGACCATCTCGCATCTGTTACGGAGGCCACCTTCGAGGCGCGCCGCAATGGAGACCGCGTAGTCTACTTCGATCTGCTTCCGAACCTTCGCGTCAGCCGTGTGTCGATGAGCGGTAAGGATATCGGTTTCATTCAAGAGCCGCGACGCAGCGATGCCGGCTTCTATGTGATTCTGCCCGAACCAACCAAAGCAGGCGCGAGTTACACCGTCTCGATGGAGTATGAGGGCAACAAAGTCGTCAACGACGAAGGTGGCGGCAGTCATTCGGTAGAAGCGCGCGAAAGCTGGTATCCGAGCGCGGGCTTCACGAATAATCGCGCAAGCTACGATCTAACGTTTCGCGTGCCCAAAGGCATGACGCTGGTTTCGATCGGTAAGCAGACGAAAGCTTACCGTGACGGCGATTACGACGTAACGGAGTGGTCGGAACCCTGGCCCGTCTCCGTGGCAGGTTTTAACTACGGCTTTTACAAAGGCAAGCAGGTTGTGGACGATGCCACGAAGTCAACTGTTGAAGCCTGGGCTACGCGCGACGTGCCTGACTTCCTCAAACACGCCGCGCAGAATTCCTCGATCTCGCCTTTGTCGCTCGCCCAAAGCGCGATGGTGGATGGACAAAACTCACTGCGCATCTACACGCACTGGTTCGGTCCCTTACCGTTCGATCGCATTGCGCTCACGCAACAACCGCAATTTAACTTCGGGCAATCCTGGCCGACGCTGATTTATCTGCCGATCTCTGCGTTTCTCGATGCGACTCACCGTTGGGAACTGTTGGGCTCAAGCGCATTCAGGTTCAACGACTTCATTGAAGAGGTCACGCCACACGAAGTCTCGCACCAATGGTGGGGCCATATGGTGGGCTGGGCCACGTATCACGATCAATGGCTCTCGGAAGGGTTCGCCGACTTCTCCGCCAGCTTGTTCCTGCAGCAAAGCGGCGAGCGCAACTCAGACAAGTTCCTCAAGTATTGGGAGCACGGCCGCCTGGCCATCACCGAGAAAAACCAGTACGGCTTTCGCGCCACCGATGCCGGACCGTTGTGGATGGGCCAGCGGTTGAACACCTACCGCACGGCCGCGGCTTACCGGAAGCTGGTGTACCCCAAAGGCGGCTTCGTGTTGCACATGCTGCGCATGCTGATGTTCGACCCGCAGACGGGAGATCAGAACTTCATCGACATGATGCACGATTTCACCAAGACCTTCGCGGGACGCAGCGCATCCACTGAAGACTTCATTGGCATCGCGGAGAAGCACATGCCCCCGTCGATGAACCTGACCAGCAACGGCAAGCTGAGCTGGTTCTTCTCCGAGTGGGTCTACGGTCAGGAAGTGCCGAGCTACCGGCTCGCGTATTCCCTCGCGCCGGCTAACGATGGCAAGGTTCTCTTCACCGGCCGCATTACTCAGAGCGATGTGGGCAGCAATTTCGCGATGCGCGTGCCGGTCTATGCTGACTTTGGAAACGGGCCGGTGAAGATGATGGCTCCGGTGCTGGTAGGCGCGCAAACCAGCAAGGATATGAAGATCCTCCTGCCGAAGCGGCCCAAGAAGATTTCGCTGAACGCGAACTACGATGTCCTGTCGAGCAAAGATACCGTGGAGGAGATGTAGCGCGGGCGCACGCCGATGAACGCAAACAAATTCGGCCTGACGCTCTTACTCGGTGTCACGGCGCTCTGTTTTTTGCACGCCCAGCAGCCCTCGCTGCGTTACACCGGGCGCGCATTGCATCTGATGCAGTCTTCTACGGCGGAGCATCGGCGGCCTGTGCGCGTTCTCTTCTATGGTCAGTCGATCACGAAACAGGAGTGGTCGATTGCCGTTGCCTCCGCATTGCGCCAGAAATTCCCGTATGCCGATCTGATCGTAGAGAACCGAGCCATCGGCGGCTATAGCGCAGAGTACTTGCAGCAGACGTTCGAAGCCGACGTCTACAGCTTCTATCCCGACCTCATCATTTTTCATGACTTTGGTAACGAGGCGATCTACGAGAAGATCGTCACCGCCATCCGCCGCAACACCACCGCCGAACTGCTGCTGCAGAATGACTACCCGGTCTGGTCTCACGAAGACGGCGTCGAAGACCCTCCTGCCAAGGTCACGCGCGAACAGCGCGAGGATGTCCATTCGTGGGAGTGGATGCCGAGGCTTTGTGAACGGCTCGGCTGCGAGGTCATCGACGTGCGGCGCCCCTGGTACGAGTATCTAAAACAAAACCACAAGCGTGCGACCGACGTTCTCGCCGATGGTGTTCATCTGAACGCCGAAGGCAACGCCCTCATGGCTGACATCACCAATCGAGCATTGGCCGCGCACGAGGGCCGGCCAGGCGGGCTCGTGCAAGACCTTGTCGTCGGCAAGGACGTTGACTGGACAGGTTCGAAGCTGACTGTACCCTTCACCGGCAATCGGGTCGAGCTCATTGCAGAACCCGGGCCGCCCTTTCATCACGAGCTGGCCGAAGTGCTGATCGACGGACGCAAGCCCTCGTCGTATCCGGAGTTGTACCGGATCACGAGGCCGACCGACACTTACGCGGTTGACTGGCCGGCGCTCAATCGCGTCGTTGCGCGTAAGCCGCTCCTTGTAGAAGACTGGACGCTCACGGTAAAGCAGACCAGCCCTGATGATTCGGTGTGGCGTTTCGAAGTGCGCGGCTCGGTGACTGGAGCCGATGGTGAAGGTTCGAGCGATGCCGAGTTCGTATCGCGTTCAGGAAGAGTCGTCACAGAGCCGGGCGAATGGGGTTTCAAGCGCGCGTTCGACCTCAAGCACCAATTGACACCGCCAGGCTTTCAAGTGCACTGGAGCGTGCTGCCGGAGTTCACCGATACTTATCGTGCGCCGCGTGTGGCTGATGCGTCGCGAGAGTACGTGACGTTGGTGGCATCAGGTCTAAGTAATGGACCGCATACATTGGAACTTCTCGCGCTAGAGAAGACGAACCCGCCGTTACGGGCAATCAGAGTCTACCGACCGCCTTTGTGAAAAAGCCGCAGAGGGAGTCGAATTCATCTTCCTGCGAAGTCATCAACGTTTAACCTTGAAGCGGAGTTGACCCGATGAATACTACGATGGTCGGCGCGGCAATCGCCGTGGTTTCTTTTGCACTGGCAATTCTCGCCCGAGTGCAACTCGGTAAATCGTTCGCCGTAACTCCGAAGGCAAAAGATCTGATCACGCACGGACTGTACTCTCGCCTCCAAAACCCGATGTATGTTTTCATCGACTTCACCATGTTGGGGATAGCTCTCGCGGTACATCGCTGGTATCCGCTGGTGCCGTTATCGATCATGCTGCTGTTGCAAGCGAGAAATGTCCGTGCTGAACGCAAGATCCTCCAGGCGAAGTTTGGAGATCGCTACGAAGTGTATCGTCAGGGAACCTGGTTCTAAAGTGCGTCGTCACTTGGGTGCACGTTGTCCAACTCCGGCAATAACACCACGCTCTCCTGCTCATTCGGGTCTGTTCGTGCGATGACGGCCGTCACAGATTCCGTCTTGCTCGGATTGTAGGGTAGGTGCGGAACGTCTGCCGGGATATAGAGGAAGTCGCCGGCTTTGGTTACGGAGTGGTGTTCCAGCCGTTCGCCGTGCCACATGCCTGCCTCACCCGAGAGGACGTACAGAGCCGTCTCGTGCGTCGCGTGTTTGTGGGCCTTCGCGCGGCCGCCTGGCGGGATGGTAACGAGTTGCATGTGGAGCGCCTGCGAGCCGACGGACTCGGCTGAAACTGCGACCGCGTACTGCAGCCCTTGCTTGCCCATGTACGGCTCGCCTGCACGCAACAGCCGGCAGGCGGGAGTCGAAGTTGCTGACATAAGATTTGTCCTCCGTCCCATTCTCTACCTGCGCGCAGCCCCACGCTAAGCTGTAATGACTTGAATTCATGGGACTGATCATCGCCATCGACGGCCCGGCCGGTGCTGGAAAAAGTACCATCGCACGCAAGCTGGCGGCCCGGCTCGGCTTCACCTATATCGACACCGGCGCGATGTACCGCGCGGTGGCGCTATGGGCATTACGGCAGAGTACGGATCCAGACGATATGCATCGCGTTGGAGAACTGGCCGACGCGGCTGTCATTGAACTGGTTGATGGCCGCGTGCTGCTCAATCAGGAGGATGTGTCGGCTGTGATTCGTACGCCCGAAGTCGCGGCTGCAGCGTCGCGGGTCGCCACACACTCGCGCGTGCGCCGTGCGATGGTGGAAAAACAGCGCGCGTTAGCCGAGGGCCGCAACGTGATTCTGGAAGGTCGCGACATCGGCACGGTGGTGTTTCCTGAAGCGCAGTTGAAAGTATTTTTGGATGCCCACCCCGGTGAACGTATTCGCCGGCGCACCGCGGACCAACCCGATGAACAACCTGAAGCAGTGGCCACTGCGATCGCCGACCGCGACCGCCGCGATATCACGCGCAAAGAATCGCCGCTGACCCAGGCGCCCGATGCCGTGTATCTCGACTCAACCGGCTTGACGCCTGACGATGTGGAAGAGGCGATCCTGAAGCTGGTCCGCGCGCGCATGACGAACGGGAAGGAATTTCATTGAACGATTTGTTGGTGATGAAGTTCGGCGGCACCAGTGTGGGTGCGGCCGACCGCATGCGAGTTGCGGCAAAGCTCGCGGCTGAACAAAAGACAAAACGCCCGGTGGTGCTGGTGGTGTCCGCGATGTCGAAAGTCACGGACTTGTTGCTCGACACCATGAAACACGCCGAAGCCGCTGACACTGCAGGCATGCAGCGCAATATCGCGGAACTGGAGCGGCGCCACAGTGAAGCCTGCCGCGAGCTGTTGCCCGCGAGTGCGCAAGCTGCTGCGCTCGATGGCATTCACGGTTTAATCGGCGAATTTCAACGCATCGTGGCCGGTATGCAGTTGTTGAGCGATCGCCCGCTACGTTCGGTGGATGAAGCCGTCTCAACCGGTGAGCGGCTGACTGCACTGCTGGTCGCCGCGTTCCTGGAGAGCCAAGGTATACCCGCGCGGGCCGTCAACGGGTCCGAAGTGATCGTGACCGATGCTGTATTCGGCAACGCTTCGCCGTTGATGGAACTGAGCGAAGCACGCTGCGCGCAAGTGTTGCGGCCCTTGCTGGATGCCGGTGTGCTGCCTGTTGTGACCGGTTTCAATGGCGCGTCTGTAGATGGACGCCCGACGACGCTCGGCCGCGGTGGCTCGGATTTCTCCGCGTCTATTCTGGCGAGCGCGTTGAATGCTGCGGAGCTTTGGATCTGGACCGACGTTGACGGCATCATGAGCGCCGACCCGCGGCTGGTCCCCAATGCGCGCGTGCTCGAAGAACTTAGCTTCAACGAAGCTGCGGAGTTGGCTTACAACGGCGCCAAAGTCTTGCACCCGCGCACGCTGGCGCCTCTGGTCGAGAAGGGGATTCCGGTGTGGAGCAAGAACAGCTTTGCGCCTGAAAAGCCCGGCAGCAAAATCGTGCCGCACATTACGACCGGCCTTGGTGCGCGCGCCGTCACGTCGATGGCAAACGTGGCGATGGTGGCCATTGAACCCGCGAGCCCAGCGCTGAGCGGCGTACGCGTGATGGCTCGCGCGCTGGATGCCATGGCCAACGCGAACGTGGAAGTGTTGGCGTTCTCCGCGTCCAGCTATCGTCAGAGCTTTTGTTTTCTGGTGCGCACAGCGGAACTGGCGGCGACGGTAACGGCGCTGGAGTCGGCGCTCGCGTTGGAGCTCACCCATGGCTACTTGCATCCACTCGAGATCGACGAAGAGGTTGGATTGCTAGCCGTCGTCGGTGAAGGCATGCGCGGTACGCCGGGGCTCGCGGGACGCATCTTCACTGCGATCTCGCGCGAAGAAGTAAACATCATCGCAATTGCGCAGGGGTCGAGTGAACTCACGATCGCCGTAGTCGTGCGCCGACAGGGTCTGGAGCGCGCGGTACGCGCAGTTCATGCCGAGTGCGGAATGGGCGCTTAGCCCGAACGCTTGTCGCGCAGCACCGTGCGATAGCTTTCGACAAGTTTTGCAGTGATCACCGCCATGTCCCAATGCTCTTCCACTTCGCGACGGGCGCGTATTGCCATCTGCTCGCGCCTGGCCGTGTCGTTGAAAAGTTCCACGACCTTCTGAGCGAACATTTGCGGATCATCGGCCAGCGCGCAGAGTTCGCCATCGACTCGCGCCAGACCCTCAGCACCCACGCGCGTGGACACGACGGGAATGCCGCTGGCAAACGCTTCGAGCAGTTTGACGCGCACGCCCGAGCCGTTGCGAATCGGGCAGACGAATAGTTGGTACTGCTCAAACAACGGCTGCACGTCATCCACGAACCCAAGTAGTTCGACAGCGCCCGTCGGATCCGCCAGCGCCTCCCGTGCGGGAGGATCGGAACCCGCAACGGCCAGCCGGGCTTGCGGACACTGCGCGACGATGCGGGGCAGCACCTGGCGCGTAAACCAATCGAGCGCGATGCGATTCGGCTCATGACGAAAGCTGCCGAGAAACAACATGGTGAACGGCTCGCGAGCACCGCTGCTGACACGGTACTGCGAGGTGTCGATTCCCGCACGCAAGCCATGCTCGATGCGCCCGCTTAACTCAGGCGCAAAAGATTCCAGATAGCGCCGGTTCTCGATCGTACACACTTGCACCCGGTCGCATGCCGGCAGCAATCGCAATTCATAGTGCATGGCGCGCAAGTACTCGTAGCGCGCTTTCCAATTGTCGGGGAACTGCAGGAACGGAAGCATGCGGCCGACGGATTGGAAATAGACGTCGTGTTCGAAAAGCACGCAGGCAAGGCGCTCGAAGCGTTCCGCGTACTGGCCAAGTGCCGTGTACTCAAGTTGGATGACGTCAATCTGATGCTGGTACACGGTGCGATCAATCGCATGACGCAAATCGGGGTGACGAAACTCGCGCACTGCATGCGGGAAGCACGCTGCCCAGTTCGGGTGCATGCCATTGGTTGCGAACGAGTAACTGTACGGTCGCGCAAATCTCGCGCAGTTCTTCGTTCGCAGCGCGCTGGCTCTCTGCATCGAGCAGAACAATCGCGTGCACTTCACATCGCCGCGACAGTTCGCGCAACGTCTGATACATGAACACCGCGCCGCCATGCACCGGCGGAAGGATCGGATAAGGCGACACGAACAAAACGCGGGGCCTGTCAGGTGTGGTTTGCGGTGCGCGGAAACGATCGTGAAACGCGGCGCCTCGGGAACGCGCGAACACCTCGGTATCCGAAACGGCGGCTAATTGGCGGGCGTGCCAACGCGCGCGCATGGCCTGCCCAAGCTGTAGAAACGCGCGCCACGCTCCTTGCAGATTCGCGCGCCCTGGTTGATCGCCAAGGAACGCGCTGGCCAATGCCGCGGCGTAGGAATACACGAAGTGGCTTGCCAGGCGCGGAGCTTCATGCACGTTCTTCCAGGCGAACAGGAAGAAGTTTTTCTTCAGAACGCCTTGTATGTATTGCTCGCTGAACTTCTTGCCGATGGTGCCGCGGTGTTCGTGATAGACCACGCTGGCCGGTTGATAAAACACTTTCCAGCCGCGCTTCCACGCCATGTAGCCGATGTCGGCGTCTTCCAGATAAAAGGGCGCGAGCAATTCATCGAAACCGCCCAGCTCGAGAAACTTGCGGCGATCGTATGCAGACGAACCGCCGCCGCCGTAGAAACACGGATACAGTGCGGTAACCTGCGAATCCTCGCGATGGCTCACGCGCAAGGTGCCGCGCTCCCACCAGCCTTCACACAAGCCCGTCTCTTCACGACGCTTGTTGGGGTCGCTGATGAATATCTGACAACCCACACTGAAGACCAGCGGATCGGTGAAGCCATCGAGCAGCGGCTGCAGAAAGTCTGGCGCGACGCGCATATCGCTGTTGAGCAACACGACAATATCGTTGCGGGCCGCACGAAAGCCAGCGTTGGAGCCGCCGCCAAAGCCGAGATTTTTCTCAAGCGCAAGTACGCGCACGGTGGGAAAGTGCGTACGCATGAATTCTGCGCTGCCATCTTCGCTGCCGTTATCGACAACGATCACTTCGTTATCCGGATGACCGGACATGGCTTCCACCACGCCGGGCAAATACTTAGCGAGCAGGTCGCGTCCATTCCAGTTCGGGATGACCACGCTCGCCGACGCGGTGTCAGGTGCAACCGGAGCAGTGATGCGTGGCTTGCCTGTGATCCACCACCATAGGTCAGTCGCAAACAGGGCTGCGGCGCAAATAAGCCACAACAGTGGCGAGATCAAAAGCAGAAGAAATGTCAAAGCTGCGGCCCGACACCCACTTTGCGTCCAAGCCGAACCCAGCGCGACGCCGCTGCTGCATCCACCTTAGCTGAGAGTTCCTGCGCCCACTGGGTTCGCTCGATGACGGTCTGTTCAGCGGTGTTCAGCAGCGCGTTGCAGCGTGCGAGATCTTGGACCGCCTCCTGCAACTGTTGTGACAGTTGCTGCTCCAGTGCGTCGCGGCGCTCTTCGCTCGTGCGGTGCCAGGCTGCCAGCTTCGCGTGCTCCTGCTGCAACGCGAGATGCACCTGGCCTAAAGTATCGAGCTTCTCTTGTTGCGATTGAGCCCACGCGTTACTCGACCGCAGCTTCTCTTCGAGCTCTTGAAATTCCGCTTGCAACGCGACAATCCGCTCGCCGCGTTCTACTGATTCGCGATGCCGGTCGGCGGCCCACTGATTGCGCTCCTCCAAGTCTGCTTGCAACGCGCGGAAGCGATTGACCAGAGCCTGGTGCTCATCAAGTGTGGCCGCGAGATCACTCTCGAGCAGGCCGATATGCCGTTCTCGTTCCCTCAGCACATTGCCGGTGTCCGGCAAATAGAAGAACGCCGCAGTGTGGGCTAGCGGCTCCGTGCTGCAGATCGCAACGAAGAAGTTCGCATCAGCGGCACGTGCTTGCGTGGAGTGGACTGCAAGGCGGCCTTCCTCCTGCACATCAGCCGCGAGGATCGCAACGCCTTCGGAATGGTTCTGCAACAGCATCGCGACGGCAGGGAAGTATGCGTGCAATTCACGTTCGAATTCGTCGTGATCGAACTCATGCACGTGAAACGGATTGGGCCCGGCATGCTTGCGCGACTCGGCGTAGTATTCGCGATTGGGCGTCGAGACGATCAACTGTCCGCCCGGGGTCAGCACGCGCGCGCACTCGCTCAAAAACGCGCGCCAGTCGTGAAGGTGTTCGATTACTTCGAACGCCACGATCAGATCGAAGTCACCTGGTTCAAAAGGAAGCGCTTCGCATGAGCCCTCGACGAAACGAAACTGCGGGTACCGCAGCCGCGCTTCACTGATGGCTTCGGGCGACACGTCGACGCCCACCACCGAAGCTGCGCCATGCAACTCGGCCGCCCCATACCCAAGTCCACAGCCCGCATCCAGCACGCGCTTGCCTGTTGCAAACTGCTTCGCGAACACATAGCGAGCCATATGTTCGTTCAGCAAATCAGGGTTGACCAGTTCAGGCACCAGCCGCTCGCCGGTGAACTCAGGCAACGGGGGTTTCCTCGGCCGCACCCAGGCGCGCGTTCACTTCAACGCGACAGGGCAAGTGCATGTAGCCGTAGACCGGTGCATCCGCATGCCCCATCTGAACAGCGATGGCGTTATCGACCCAATCGCACGTGCGGTAGTTCTCGAGCGTGCCGTCTGCAATCGCGGGCGAGAACGAGAACGAGGTCGCGTACAGCTCGGGCAGCTCAACATGAAAGTCTACGGTGTAGATATCGCCCGCATGCAGCGGCGGCAGCGAAGCATCTTCGCGTAAAGTGTTGGTGCCTGCGAAGTCAACACCGAGCGCATTACGCATCAGAAATCCGACATTCGGGACCGCGATGTACTGGTGGGCCTGCACGCTGATGCGCACCACGATTCTGCTGAGCGGCTCGATCATCTGCAGTTCGCGGCCTTCTTCATTGAGGATCGCAATACCCAACACCTCGGCGCGGCCGTCGCCATGACGATGGTCGATATTGGGCAGCCGGCAGACTACTTCCGCGGCACGCACGGCCTCGCGATGCCCGGTCTCGCGCGGTTGTTCGACCAGATAATGCGAGTCCTTCTGCGTCATTGCCGCAAGATACTTCGCAACCACCAGATCGGTCGCACCTAGTTCGACGATGCGCCCGCGATCGATCCACATGGCCCGATCGCCCACCGCCTTTACATCCGCAAGAGCGTGGGACACGAACAGAATCGTCACGCCACGCGCGCGCAGCTCGTGTACCTTGCGCATACAGCGATGCCGGAAGTACAAATCACCCACAGCGAGAGCCTCGTCAACCAACAGTATTTCGGGCTCGACATGGATTGCGATGGCAAACGCGAGCCGCACCACCATACCGCTCGAATACGTTTTCACCGGCTGGTCGATGAAGCTGCCAATTTCGGCGAACTCCTCGATCGCGCGATAACGGCTGTCGATCTCTTTGGTGCTGAGCCCGAGGATGGAGCCGTTCAGGTAGACATTCTCGCGCCCGCTGAACTCCTGGTTAAAGCCGGCGCCCAGTTCCAGCAGCGCCGACACGCGCCCATTCACAGTCAGCACGCCATTGGTTGGTTGCAGGATGCCTGCGACCATCTGCAGCAGAGTGCTCTTGCCGGAACCGTTTTCGCCGACGATGCAGAATGTTTCGCCGCTTTTAATTTCGAAGCTCAGCTCACGTAACGCCCAAAAGTCGCGGTGCCAGCGCTTGCGGCCGAACGTCAACAGCTCTTTTAAGCGGTCGCCCGGAGAGTCGTAGATGGAGTAGCTTTTTGAGACGTTCTGGAATTCGACGGCATTCACTGCTGAAGCTCTAGTTTGCCACACGCCTTCGCACGCGGCGCACGTTGTAAACGCAACTGTAGACGCTGCTCACGACGCTGCCGTTCCGGGGAGTGGTCGAGCGCGCGCACCATCTCAAGCGCCATCGCATAGTTGCGCTCGCGATGTTCATAATATTTCGCGAGCTCTTCGTAAGCGCGGCCGCGATACGGATTGGGCGATGCAACCAGGTCGCTGAACACGGCGAGCGCAACATCTTCGCGCCCGCACTTTTTCTCGATCAACGCGATGTCGAAGAGCGTGCGAAAGAGCAGCGCATCGGGCAAACCGGCATCCACTGCGCGGCGCAGCATCGCAAGGCATTCATCGGTTTGCCCTGCTTCACGCAGCCATCGCGCAATGCCGATCAGATCCGCACCATGCCGCACCGCCAGTTCCGCCGGCGAACGAAACGCTTCCGGAACAATTGCCGTGAGACACGCGAGCGAAACGATGTCCATCACGTTGTGATGAAAGATCGGGATCAAGCGCACTGCGCGCTGTGTGCGCACGAACTCGAAGAAGTAATGCGGGATCAGTTCACCCGGCACATCGCCTTCGCGCTCCACGCCGAGGATCTGGTTTTCGAGATACGAGAGCCGGCAGTTCTCGAGCCGCAACTTCCATAGGCGGCGCGACCCGAACAACAGATCCAGATGTTCCATGCGTCCGAACGGCGGCTTCATCCGCGACATGCGAAAGCGCGTCTCGAGCAGCGGCTGATCGTACGTCTTGCCGTTGTAAGTGACCATCACGTCGAAGCGCTCGAGGTACTCTGCGACCGCGTGCAGTTGCGAGGCTTCTTCGGCATACTCGCGCATGAAGAACTGCCGCACGCGGAAGCCTTCTTCGTCGATGCTGCCAATGCCGATCAGGAACGCGTAGGTCCCGGTGCCGCCAGCGAGACCTGTGGTTTCGGTATCCAGAAATGCCCAGCGCTTTGGATGGCACGCGGGGATCGCTCCTTCGGACAGGGCGGAGAGCAGGTCTTCCGGCAAATGCAGCAGGTCCGCGATATCGAAGCTGCCGTGGCGCTTGTGCAGCGGGTAAAGCTTCTCGGTTTCGAAGTGCCGGCCGCGCGGCGTCTCAACCACTGCGCCCGACATCACTTCTTCGACAAACTCGCGATGGAGCGGGAGCTTCGGAGGCGGGATTGCCGGCGCGGCGCCGTACTTGGCATCGATCTGCGCCATCTTCTGACGCAGCCACGCGAGCTGTTCCTGAACGTCCCCCATTTTCGCTTTTTCTTTGCCGAGTATACTATAGCGACTTGACCGCCCGCGTCTTCGCCGCGATCCTGCTGGTACTGCTGGTTGCGCATCTTTGCCACACGCACGTTTTGTGGGCCGAAGAAGGCTTGCCAATGGCTGCGGCGAAGCAGATGGCGTTCGGCAAAACGCTGTATCGCGATGCCTGGTTCGATAAACCGCCGCTGGTTCCCGCCGTGTATTTGTTGTGGGGCGTGCGGGATGGCATCCCGCTGCGCATTGCCGGCGCACTGTACGATCTGCTCGCGTGCTGGCTCGCGTTCCTGATTGCGCGCAAGCTCTTCAACGTGGCGGCAGGTTACTGGGCAGCGGCGTTGCTCGCGTTCTTTCTGACATTCGACACGGCCTCGGCGGTGATCCCGCTCGCGGCAGACTTGCTGATGCTCGCGCCACATCTGGCGGCCATCTACATGGCCGTTTGCCGGCGGCCATTGCTCAGCGGAGTGTTCGCGGGCGTGGCATTTCTGTTCAACACCAAAGCAGTGTTTGTGCTGGCCTCAAGCGCCTTATTTGTGTGGCCGATGCTGTTGCCGTTGATCGCAGGGTTTGCCATCCCCTGCGCACTGGCGGCGCTCGCGTTGAACGTTAACGGGAGCCTGGCCGTTCTATGTCGATCAGGTGTGGGTCTGGAGCTCGCGCTATGCCGCGAGTTCCCACGTGGCGAATCCGGTGATGAACGGCATCACTCGCACGTTGAACTGGCTGGGGTTCCACGCGTTGCTAATAGCCGGAGCGGTTTTGCATTGGCTGCAGGCGCGCACGGTGCAATGGCGGCTCATCGCATGGGCGGCGTTGTCATTCGCCGGCGTGGTGCTCGGCTGGCGCTTTTTCCCGCGCTATTATTTTCAACTGCTGCCGGTCGCTGTGATTGCCGCGTCAGCCGGCTTCGCTGCCATGAAGCGGCGCTACGCGTGGGTGTTGTTGCTGTTGCTGGTGCCGGCGGTACGCTTCGGCCCGCGGTATGTGGCGCTTGCGGCGGGCAATGCGGAGAACTGGGCCGACACCGCCATGGACCGGGAAAGCCGCCGCGCCGCCGCTATTGCCGCTCCGCAGCCCGGCGACACGCTCTTCGTCTGGGGCTTCCGCCCCGACCTGTACGTCGACACGGGACTTCCCGCCGCAACCCGCTTCCTCGACTCGCAAGCCCTCACCGGAGTGCCTGCCGACCGCCATCTCACGCAATCAACGCCGGTCGTAAGTAACACGCGAGCCGCCCGCGAAGAACTAGCGCGATCGCGCCCCACCGTGATTATCGACGGACTAAGCCTTTATAACCCGAACTTGTCGATTAGCAACTACCCGGAATTGCGTCAGTGGCTGACGCAATACAAAGAAGCAGGCCGTACGGGGAATGTGATCATCTATCGGCTGCGCTAACCCCCGGGAACGCCAATCTCCAGATTGGCGAGCGCCTTGGACGCGTATCCCGATGGGTGGGCTTCATTGAAGTCGCGGGTACTGAACCTCGGAATGACGCGCTTCCTGCGGTCGCGCCTCTGAACGGTAGGCCGGACACTGCCCAGATGGTAATGCGGACCGCTTCCTTACGGTCGCGGCTCGTTGTCTTCCGCAGCGGGATCCCGGTTGCTGCAAACAGCGGCTAGTTCGTAATGACTCGCCACACTGTCATGCCGAGTCAACAAGCGCTTCCTTTCTTCCGGAACGATGGACTTCTCGTAATCAGTACCCGCCAGCGCGCGAATGCTCTCGAGCGAGTCGAAGATCATCACCGTGATGAACTCGACCTCGTCACCGGCAGGTCGCCTCAGCAGATAGCTTTCGATGAAACCGGGAGCCTTGCTGACGCCGGGCAGCAGTTCCGGCTTCAGCATGGCTTCGTACTCGTCCGCGTTGGCAGCGGTGGTGTAGCCGCGCCATAATCTTGCGACTGGCGGCATTGGAAACGCGTTAGACGATAGCGGCGCGGTTGACCAGCTCGCCGATTTCCGGGATGCTGATCTTCACTTCATCGCCCGCGGCCAGAGCGCTGTCTTCCTTGACGATGATGCCAGTGCCCGTCAGCATTACTGCGCCGACCGGCACGTTGTTCGAGCGATACAGATACTCCACGAGCGTTTCGAACTTGCGGTTCAGGCGTGACGTGGAGATGCTGCCCGAGAAGATGGTCTTGCCATCGCGTACGATCTCGCAAGTCATCTCGAGGTTGTAGGGATCTGTTATTTCATCCGTCGTCACGATCACCGGGCCGAGCGCCACGCAACCGTTGAACGTCTTCGATTGCGGCAGGTACAGCGCGTTCTCACGCTCGATGTCCCAGGCCGAAACGTCGTTCGCCAGCGTGTAGCCCAGGATGCGGCCCTTGCTGCCGAGGATCAGTCCGAGTTCCGGTTCGGGCGCCATGAATTTCGAATCGGCGCGCAATCCAAACGTCTGCCCCGGCCCGGAACACACACGCGACGTTCCTTTGAAGAAGATTTCGGGCCGTGCGCCCTGGTACACGTACGAGTACATGCCTTCGCGCGTGCCATGCTCTGCGTCGCGGAAGTCGGAACTCATCTGATAGGTGCAGCCGCACGCCCATACTTCGCTGGGGGAAATCGGGATCAGCGGAACCGCGGCTTCCGATTGACGAGTCGCCAGGCGGTTCGCCAGTTCCGAGAGCGTAACCCCTTCCGCTTCGGCGCGGCGGATCAGGTCGCACATGGTGTGCGAAGGAATGGGGCGGGCACGTGAGCCCTCGTAAACGGCGGCAATCACGGCCCCGTCTTTCTTGATTTGACCAAGACGCATAATTAGGGAAACCTGACGATATCACAGCGGGTGTACCGCGCGTCCACCCAGTACGGCCTACTGCGGAGCTAACGCGCGAGCGGCGCTACGCTTTCGGCGGCCGGCTTCTTCTTGCGCAAGTCGTAAAACTGCAGACGGCAATAGATGCAGTGATACAACGTGCCGCCGAGCAGGCGATGCAGCAGCCGCAGCGGCCCGTGGATCATGCGGTCGATCTTGTCGGGGCGCGAGCGCACCACCGGACTCGGATTCCCACAGCGCGGGCAATGGGCGTACCGGGTGAGCGGGCTCACTGTTTGCAGCGGCTCTTTCTGCTTCGCGGAACAGTTTGCGCAACGGTAAACTGCCCGGTAGAAAAGTTTTTCAAAGCCCGACCGGTGGGAACGCACCAGTCCAGAGCCACATGAGGCGCAACGTGGCATGCGACGCATTCAACATACTACAGGCCCGGGCGCCGATAGCCAGGACGGTAAAATAGGAGGAGTACAGAACATCGCCGCCTCCCCATGTTGAAACGCATCACTGTGCACGGCGCTCGCCAGCACAATCTGAAGAACATCGACGTTGAAATCCCGCGCAACAGTCTGACGGTCATCACCGGGCTGAGCGGCTCGGGTAAGTCGTCGCTGGCGTTCGACACCATCTACGCGGAAGGGCAGCGGCGCTATGTGGAGACGCTGTCGCCTTATGCCCGGCAGTTTCTGGATCAGATGGAGCGGCCTGATGTTGATTCGATTGATGGTCTAAGCCCCGCCATCTCGATTGAGCAGAAGACGACCAGCCGGAGCCCGCGATCGACAGTCGGAACCATCACTGAGATTTACGATTATCTGCGCCTGCTCTACTCGTCCATCGGCATTCCGCATTGCCCGACCTGCGGTGCGGAGATCCACCGGCAATCGACGCAGCAGATTCTGCAGCACGTCCTGGCGCTCAAGCCGGACGACCGCATCATGGTCATGGCGCCGATCGTTCGCGGACGCAAGGGCGAGTTTCGTAAAGATCTGGAAAAGCTGGCGCGGCAGGGATTCGTTCGCGCGCGTGTCGATGGCGTGCTGCGCAATCTGGACGAAGAGGTGCCGCTTGATCGCCGCCGCAATCACAACATCGAAGTTGTCGTGGACCGGCTGCTGATCAAGAGCGGCATTGAGGCACGGCTGGAAGCTTCGATCGAGACCGCGACAAAGTTGGCAAATGGGCTGGTCCTGATCGCAGTGGTGAACGGCGAGGAGCGTCTCTACTCAAGCCAGATGGCGTGCATGGAGTGCGGCACCAGCATTCCGCAACTGGAGCCGCGTTCGTTTTCGTTCAACAGCCCGTACGGCGCGTGCGAGACGTGCAACGGTCTGGGCATGAAGCTGGTGATGGACCCGGTGAAGGTGATTGCAGACCCCGGGCGTGCGCTTTTTGAAGGCGGCCTTGGTCCTGGCGCGAGTTCCGCCTACATGCAGAACCTGGTGGTGGCATTCGCGCGCAAACAAAAGCTGAAGCTGTCGACGCCCTGGGAGTCGTTCACGCCCGCCGCGCAGCACATGTTGTTGTATGGCGAAGGGGAGTTCGCCGGAATTCTGCCGACGCTGCAGCAGACGTTTGAAGGCGCGACTGACAATTACCGCGAGTGGATGACGGATTACATGAGCCCGATCAAGTGCGCCGCGTGCAACGGTCAGCGCTTGCGGCCGGCAAGCCTGGCGGTGCGCGTCAATGGCACGTCCATCGCGGAGTTCACTTCGTTATCGCTCTCTCGCGCGCTTTCCACCGTGCGCTCGTGGACGCTGAATGAACGCGAGACGCAGATTGCCGCGCGGGTGGTGGACGAAGTACGCCGGCGACTCGAATTCCTCGAAGCCGTGGGTCTGCACTACCTGAGCCTGAACCGTTCGTCCGCGACGCTATCGGGTGGCGAGTCGCAGCGCATCCGCCTGGCGACTCAGATTGGGTCGAAGTTGCGGGGTGTGTTGTATGTGCTTGATGAGCCCTCGATCGGCTTGCATCCACGCGACAACGAAAGGTTGCTCGAAACGTTGACTGAGTTGCGCGACATGGGCAACACCGTGCTCGTGGTGGAGCATGATGCGGAGACGATTGAGCGAGCCGATTACGTGATCGATCTGGGGCCGGGCGCAGGGCGGCTGGGCGGGGCAGTGGTCGCACAGGGTACGCCGCAACAGATCCGGGAAGCTCCGGGATCGCTTACCGGGCAATACCTGTCTGGCGCTCGCGCGATTCCGATTCCGGCACAACGCCGCAAGCCTACCAACAAGCGGCTGCTCGTGAAGGGCGCGCGCGAACACAACCTCAAAGATGTGGAGGTATCGATCCCGCTCGGAGTGTTTACCGTGGTCACCGGCGTTTCGGGCAGCGGCAAATCGACGTTGATCAACGAGATCGTGTATCGCAGTCTGGCGCGCGAAATTTATGGCTCGCGCGAAGAGCCCGGCGCGCACGATTCGCTCACCGGCTTGCAGCATCTCGACAAAGTCGTGCGCATCGATCAGACGCCGATCGGGCGAACGCCGCGATCGAACCCCGCTACGTACACCGGCGTGTTCACACCGATTCGCGAGTTGTTCGCGATGTTGCCTGAATCGCGCGAGCGTGGTTACAAAGCCGGGCGGTTCAGCTTCAACGTGAAAGGCGGACGTTGCGAAGCGTGCCAGGGCGACGGGTTGAAGCGCATCGAGATGAACTTTCTGCCCGACGTCTATGTCACGTGCGATGTGTGTCGCGGCAGGCGCTACAACCACGAGACGTTGCAGGTTCGCTACAAAGGGTTGTCGATCGCGGACTTGCTGGAATCGACCATCGAAGACGCGCTGCCGCTATTGGAGAACTACCCGCTGATTCGTCCGAAGCTGCAGACGCTGGTGGATGTCGGATTGGGATATCTGCACCTCGGGCAGTCGGCCACAACGCTTTCCGGCGGCGAGGCGCAGCGTGTGAAGTTGTCCAAAGAGTTGAGCAAGCGTCAAACGGGGCGGACGTTTTATCTGCTCGATGAACCGACGACTGGACTGCATTTCGATGATGTGCGCAAGCTCATCGATGTGCTTCAGCAGTTGGTGGAACTGGGCAACACTGTCGTGGTGATCGAACACAACACCGATGTGATGAAGGTGGCGGATTGGATCATCGACCTTGGCCCGGATGGCGGTGAGTTCGGCGGACGCATCATTGCCGAGGGCAACCCGGAGCAGGTCATGCGTTCGAAAAAGAGCGTCACTGCCGAAGCGCTGCGCAAAGCACTCGGCGTGGAAGCCGCGGCGTGAACAGCCGTTACTCGCAACAACCGCTTGATCTGTCTGCGTTGCGCACGGTGCCTCTCGCGGAGCGCGGCGGAAAAACAGTGGTGGCGCGATTTCGCGAAAGTGTATCGCGAAGGTAGCGGGGTTGCCGCGTTGATCGATTCGTTGCCGCACATTCTGGCCGGCGATACGTTGCGTGCGGTGGTGCGCGCGATTGCCGGAGCACGCGACAAGGGCAAGCCTGTGATCTGGGGCATCGGTGGTCACGTGATCAAGTGCGGTCTTGCGCCGGTGCTGATCGACTTGATGCGGCGCGGGTTCGCTACCGCCTTTGCGATGAATGGATCGACCTCCATTCACGATTTTGAAATTGCGATCGCCGGCTTCACGAGTGAAGACGTGGAAGCAGTGCTGCCGGACGGGCGCTTCGGTGCTGCTGAAGAAACCGGACGCTGGATGAATGAAGCAATTACGCCTGGCCAAGGACTTGGGGAGGCCCTCGGTCGTGCGCTGGATGCGCGCGCAACCCAACATGCCGAAGTGAGTATTTTGCTGCAAGCGTGGCGGGCGCGGGTGCCGGTTACCGTGCATGTCGCGATCGGCACGGATACACCGCACACCCATCCGGCAGCACAAGGCGCGGCCATCGGCGATGCCTCCTTGCATGACTTCCGCCTGTTTTGTTCGCTCGCGGCGCAGTTGAATGAAGGCGGTGTTTATATCAACGCGGGGTCTGCCGTTGTGCTGCCTGAAGTTTTCTTGAAAGCTGTTTCGGCGGTGCGCAACCTTGGTCATCCGCTGGCGAATTTCACCACCGTCAATCTGGATTTTCTGCAACACTACAGGCCGCGCGTGAACGTCGTCGAGCGGCCGCACGCTCAAGCTGGCGGGAACGGGTACTCGCTGACCGGCCATCACGAGTTGATGATCCCGCTGCTCGCGGCTGCTCTGATCGAAGGCGCACAGTGACGCCGTTTCCGATTGAGCCTCAGCTACCGCCGGAGCCGGAACCGCAAACGCCTGCAGTCGAGGAGCGCTTCCCCTTCTGGAGTTATCTCGATCTCGGCGTAGTCATTGCGCTGGCGTTGTTGTCGCTGATCGTGTCGCAATTTCTCGCGCTCGCTATCGGCCGGGCAATGCACCTGCCGAAAGAGAGTCAGCAACTGCTGGCCGTACCCGCGCAGTTCGTTGCGTACGGACTGTTGTTTCTCGTGCTGCGCGCCTTGTTTCACCTGCACTACGGACAGCCGATGATGTCGTCGCTCGGTTTCGTGCGTTCGCGTCTGCCGGTGGGCGTTGCGCTCATGCTCGGGCTGCTGCTGTCTATCGCCGTCGCGGTGCTCGGAGGGCTGATGAAGATGTCGAATGACAACACGCCGATGCAGCATCTGTTGTCAGATCCGCGGGGCTTGCTGGTGATGGCCTTGTTCGGCACCGCTGTGGGTCCGCTTTGTGAAGAGCTGCTCTTTCGGGGTTTCTTGCAGCCTCTGCTGGTGCGAACTTTCGGTGTGGCTATCGGCATCTTCCTTACGGCGCTGCCGTTTGGGTTGCTGCACCTGCAGCAGTACGGGAACGCGTGGCAGTCCGGCGTGCTCATTACGCTGGTGGGCGTGGTGCTTGGCGCGGTGCGGCACTTCACGAACTCCACGCGCGCGTCCACGCTGGTTCACGCCGCTTATAACTCGACTTTGTTTCTGGCGCTGATCGCGTCGGGGAAGGTGCTTTCTTCGAAATGGTAGAGACGATTGAGTGGACCGACGACGGCGTGGTGATGATCGATCAAACCCGCCTGCCGGTCGAAGAAGTTTACGTTACCTGCAAGACCTATGAGGATGTCGCGCACCACATTCGCGCGATGACGATACGCGGAGCTCCGGCCATTGGCGTGGCGGCCGCGATGGGTGTCGCACTGGGGTTCGCGCACGATCAGGATTTCGACACCGTCTGCGACACCATCGGTGCGACAAGGCCGACTGCCGTGAACTTGTTCTGGGCGATTGCGCGCATGCGAGCGCTCCACGCTTCGTTGAACGGGCAACCCGCGGCGAAGGTGCGCGAGTCGCTGATCGATGAGGCGAAGCGCATCCGGTTGGAAGATATCGAAATCAACAAAGCCATCGGCCGCAATGGCGCCGGCCTGGTGCCGGATCACAAAACAGTGCTGACCCACTGCAATGCAGGTGCGCTCGCGACAGCGGGTTACGGCACGGCGCTCGGTGTGATTCGCGCCGCTGTGGAAGCGGGCAAGGAGATCGACGTATTTGCCGATGAGACGCGGCCCTTCCTGCAAGGCGCGCGGCTCACCGCGTGGGAATTGCAGCAGGACGGCATACCCGCAACGATCATCACCGACAACATGGCCGGACACTTTCTGAAATCCGGCCGCATCGGTTGTGTGATTGTGGGCGCGGACCGCATTGCCGCGAATGGCGATGTGGCGAACAAGATCGGCACGTACTCCGTTGCCGTGCTTGCGAAAGAGAACGGCGTCCCGTTCTATGTCGCGGCCCCGGTGTCCACGCTGGACCTGACGTTGCCTTCGGGCGATCACATTCCGATCGAAGAGCGGCACCGCCGCGAAGTCACGCATGTCTTCGGTCAACAGATCGCACCCGACGGTATTGGCATCCAGAATCCGGCGTTCGACGTGACGCCGAACCGCTATGTCACGGCCATCATTACGGAGAAGGGCGTGGCGCGCGCGCCATACACGGAGTCGTTGAAGTTTCAGTGAACCACTTGAATGGAAAGAGATGCGGTCTTCTCTTTCCCGTTCTTGTCCGTTGCGGTTAGTGTGTACGTTGTGTCGTGCGTCGGCTTCACGTCGACGCACCTCGTGAGACTGGGCTTCACCGCTTCGACGAACGGATCGATCTTCACTGCGACCGCATTGTTCACCGCGTAGCAGATCACGCCCTTGTCGCCCGCGCGCAGATAGGCAGGGCTGGCTGAGAAGTTCAGAATCTTCAGGTTGTCGCCGCCCATGCGTTCGATGTCGGCCTTGCTCTCTTCCGCCTTCTTCTGCTCGATCGCTTCGGCGGCCGCCTGGTTCTGTGCGTGCCGCGAATAGAAGGTGTATGCCGTATACAGCAGCGCGACGCCCACTAATGCGCTCATGTACGGTAGCAGTTTGCGGATGGCCTCAGCGTTCACTTCTGCACTGTACCAAGCGCACCATTTCTGGTGAACACGACGACCACGGTCCAATCCTCGCGGTGCACGCTGGCGCTGAATCCGAGTTGCGCCGCCCGCCGCGGAAGCCAATCGAGAATGTCCGCGCGGTAGTCGGAAGACAACAGAAAAAAGCGATCGGCATGCGCCAACTCACCGGTGAACGCTTGCTCGATCGTCGCTATGCAATCCGGCGTGACTGCGTAAGGCAGCGGGATAACGTGCGCTTGAACCGGATAGATCGCTATCGGTGACATGAAGCGGCTCTGGGACTCGGCATCCCATCCGGGGAAGCGTGATTCCGTGAATCCGCTCCTTACGAACACGTAATCGGATGGCGTGCTGTTCTGGTTGAGCCATGCGATCGGCGTGCGCCACTCGATCAGCCCGTGAATTCGCAGCTTGGTGTCCGATAGTGCGAACGAGATGGCAAGGAAGGCGCACATACTGAACAGCCGGACGCGAGGGTTGAGATTGGCGCTCAAGAGCCAGGCCACAATCAGCGCAGAGGCAGGCACTGCGTAGAGCAGATAGCGCTCGACGAAGATGTGATGCGCGGTAGCTCGTGAGATGGCAGAGAAGAGCAGCGGACCTGAGCAAAGCCATGCAATAAGGAGACAACTGCGCTGCGATGCCAGAGCGAGCGCGTTCGCCATTGCCCGCCGCGGCGATCGCAATCAATGCCGTAATTAGGGCGTACGCAGTTTCGGGCGGAAACCAGAGCTGCAGCAGCGACCGCACCGTGGGCATGGCTTCATACGACAACATGTGAGCCTGCGAGAGCAGCAGCCTTAGATGCGGAAGCAATGGCACGCAACTCAGCGCGATCAACGCAAACGCCACCAGCATTGCGCGCACCTCTTTGACGCGGCAGAAGACCAGGTAGAGCATGTGCCCCACAAGGATTCCGGCGAAGAAGTAGTGCAGATAAATGGTGCATGCGCATAGAGCGACGTAAGCCGCCAGATGAAGCCGCCGCTTGTCTTCTACCCAGCGGTTCAGCATCCACGTCGCGGCGAGTGACGCCGCGATCGCCATTGCATAAGGGCGTGCGTCCGTCGCGGCGCGCAAAATCAGAGGCGAACAGACAAACGCCATTACCCCCGGCACCGCCTGACGCGGCCCAAACCATTGCGCCGCCATGCGGTACAACACCCACGTAGCCGCGAGCATCGCAGCAAACGAGGGAACACGCAGCAGGAACTCTTTGCCCGCGCCGGACGTGATGAAGAATGACGCAATCCAGCCGTACAGGATCGATTGCCCAGCCATGTGCCACGAGTGCTGAATCGCGGCAAGAGCTCCGTCGCGCGCGATCCAGAATGTTCCGGCTTCATCGGTCCAGAAGCCCCAGAACATTCGTGGCAGCCAAAGCAATGCGATGGCGAGCGAGATCAGCAGTACATCCGAAACAGCAGGACGTGTGCGGGACTGCGGGTGCAGCCGTTTACTCCCGCGCTGCAGTCTTGAGGAGCGCCTGCAGGTCCATGTTGCGAATCAGCCGGTAAAGGTAGTTGGGATGAACGCCGAGCAGGCGTGCGGCCTCGTTGTGATCGTATTCGGTTTGCTCAAAAGCGCGCTCGACCGCGGTGCGCTTTGCGGCGTTGATAGCGTCCTGCAGGAGTCCTGCGGGCGCAGCGCCTACGATGGGTTGCGTTTCGCGCAAGCACTCCGGCAGATCTTCGCAACGGATCATATCGCTGGTGCCCATCACTACCGCATGCTCCATTGCGTTCTCGAGCTCGCGCACGTTGCCCGGCCATTGGTAGTGGCGTAATAGCGCCCGTGCATCGGGCGAGATGCCGGCCAGACGGCGGCCACACTGCGCGGCAAAGCGCGTCGCGAATTCATTCGCGAGCAGGACGATATCTTCGGGCCGCTCGCGCAGCGGTGGCGTGCGCAGCACCACAACCTTCAGACGGTAGTAGAGGTCCTGGCGAAACACTCCCTGCGCAACCGCATCTTCCAGATTGCGATTGGTGGCCGCGATCACGCGCACATTCAACGGTATCGTGCGCGTGCCACCCACGCGTTCGAACTCCCGTGCTTGCAGCACCCGCAACATCTTGGATTGCAGCAGAAGCGGCATCTCGCCGATCTCATCGAGGAACACCGTGCCGCCTTCGGCACATTCAAGCCTGCCGCGCTTCTGTCCGACAGCGCCGGTGAACGCGCCCTTCTCGTGCCCGAACAGTTCGCTTTCGAGAAGCGTATCGGTCAAAGCCGCACAGTTGATGGCCACGAACGGCGCGGTAGCGCGAGGGCTTTGCCGGTGCAGCGAACGCGCCACAAGTTCTTTGCCGGTGCCGCTCTCACCGGTGATCAGCACGGTTGCTTGCGAAGCAGCGGTACGCGCGATGCGGGCGCGGAGGTCCTCGACCTTTGCGCTTTGGCCTGCGATGGTGAGATCGATGGCAAGACGCTGCTCGAGGCGTTCTACTTCTGCTTCGAGAAATTCCTGATGGTAAGCCGCTTCGAGCGCGCTCGATGCGAACTGTGCGAGTGCCGTGAGCAATTGCAACTGCGGATCGTCGAAAGGAGTGGCGCGTTCGAGATAGATAATGCCCGCCACTTCACCGCGCACCAGCAGAGGCGCGAGCGCAGCATGACGCGAACCCATCATTGCCGAGAGCACTGCTCGCTCGCGCGTGACTTGCGTTAGCAGATGCTCCGGGACGGCACAAGTCTGTTGGGAAGCGTAGTCTTCGATAAGAACAGCTCCCGAATCGGCCTCAATCTGGTCGAGGATGATCGAGAGCAGGTGTTGCTCGAACAGGCCGCGAACCGCCTCGACATTGCGCGCAGCAAACATCGCGCGCATCGATTGCAACAGCGATGAGATGCGCAGTGCGAATTCGAGAGTCTGCGTAGTGGCCGCGGCCCCGCCCATTCGATTCCGATTGTTTCACTTTTCGGTTCACGAATGTGGAGCAGAGTGGGAAACCGAGATTTGGTCGACGTGGATTCGACTGGCTTCTAACGGCGCTTGTTCACGCTTGCGCCGATCGCTCCACCGGCTACCGCGCTCAGCGACACCATGATACCGATCATCACCCACACGATCACGACGACGGTGCCGACCACGCTCGGGTTCTTATAAAGCGCCTCATACTGCTGGTACCGCGCGTCGTGTTCGATGCTGCTGAACATCACGCGCCGCAGATCTTCGGTGCCGTAAACGATCAACTGCAACGTAAACAACACGGTCGCCATGGCAAACGCGAGTAGCGCTTGCATCCATCCGAGCCGCGCGCCGCCGCCGGTTGAGAGACTACGGCCGCTATAGCGACGGTAAAGCACAGTTGAAAGGTAGCCGCTGGCAGCCGACCAGATGAGCAGCAAAGGGAAAACACGCCCGAGCACGATGTACAGCAGTCCTGTTATGGAGCCGGTCAAGAACACGATGCGCATGGTCAGCGGATCGTGGAACCCGATACTGGCGCTCGTTGGCGCCGGTTCAGCAACTCGTGGCGGCGCAGCCACAACGCGGGGAGTTATCTCCGGTTCCAGAAGCGCCGTGCCATGCGGCTTTCCACAGCGGTGGCAGAAGCGGGCGTCGGGCACGAGCTCGGCGCCACAACTACAATGTTGAGGCAATCTACACTCAGTTTGCAGCAGCTTGTCCGGTCGAAGCAAGCGCGATGTGGGTGTGGCCAGAGATCCTGGACACGATCACAATGCGTTTGTATCCACCCTTCGTAAACTCTGCCCGGGATTGCTTGCCTTCGTCCGAAGAGAAGATCCAGTGCGGCGATTGCTGGCTATAGAACCGGCGCACGCTTTCCACGCTGTCATCCGTCCGGTACTCCGCCATGACGTAGGAGAAGCCCTCGTCTTTCCGTGATTCCGGCTCGATAGAGATGCTGGGTGTGTGATGGTCAAGCCGCACTGCGCCCGGGTAAACGGGGATGCCGACGGTTTCGGGAGAAAAGGTTCCGCTATCGCTAAAATCGGCGGCGCCGAGCGGAGTTTCGATCCGGGTGCTGCGGCCATGTTCCGTCTGGTGCGAACGCACCGTCGTGTTTCTTACGACAACAGTGGCGACGAGATAGACCACGACGAAGCCAAAAATCAGCGTCAGCAGCAGCGTTCCAAAGATGCCGCCGCGCCTGGAGCCCAACGTCATTGTTGTTTCCTCGCTGGGCTTACGCCACCGCGTGCCCGATTGTTCCATGATTGTATGCCGCACATGGTAGGTTGACCACTATGTCCGATCTGACGCTCCTGGTGCTCTCTGATCCCGCCGATCCGTACTTACCGATGCTGGAGGTCTTGCGCGATCAAGCGCAAATCATCATCGGCAATGATGTAGCCGCGCTCGCCAGTGGCGCGTCGAAGGCGCGGGTGCTTCTGAACTGGACCGGTAACCGGAAGCTGATCGAGCAGGTACTGCCCCTCGCGCACCGGCTCGAATGGATTCACTCACGCTACGCGGGCCTCGATTCCGTGCTGTTCCCTGCGCTGATCGATAGTCCGGTTCCGATGACCAATGGGCGAGGCGTGTTCAGTCAATCTCTCGGCGAGTTCGTCGTACTCGGCATGTTGTTCTTCGCAAAAGATGTGCGCCGTCTGCTGCGTAATCAGGCTGCTCATAAATGGGAGCAGTTCACGGTGAGCGAGTTGCGCGGGCAAACCGTCGGCATCGCCGGTTATGGTGACATCGGCCGCGCCGCGGCACAGCGTGCGCACGCTCTTGGCATGCGAGTGCTGGCGGTTCGCAAGCATCCAGAACGATCGAAAAGCGATCCTTACGTAGACCAGGTATTTCCGATAGAGCAGCTTGGCGAGATGCTGGCGCAATCGGACTTCGTGGTCTGCGCCGCGCCGTTGACTCCCGAAACGCATCACCTGATCAGCTCCGCGCAGTTCGCGCAAATGAAACCGAGCGCGGTCATCCTCAACGTAGGCCGCGGGCCGGTGATTGACGAAGCGGCGCTGGTTACGGCACTTCAATCGGGCGCTGATTCACGGCGCTGCCCTCGACGTGTTCGAGACGGAGCCGTTACCAGCTGAGAGCCCGCTCTACGACATGGAAAACGTGCTGATCTCGCCCCACAGCGCCGACAACACCAAGACGTGGCTGAACGACGCGATGCGCTTCTTCATCGAAAACTTTCAGCGCTTTGTCAGCGGACAAGAGCTGAAGAATATTGTCGATAAGCGCGCGGGTTATTAAGCGCGCGCCGCCAGAACTGCTCTGGAGCGATCCGCAGTTACCGGAGTTGCGGGAGCCGCCGGCGCGACGGAAGGCTTAGCGGCGAGCGTCGAATGTAATTTCGCGAGTTGCAACGAGAAGCTCAAAGAGGCTTCGGGCGTGAACATCGCCGTAGGCATTGCTACCGGCGGCGCGGCAGCCTGCGGCATGCGGTTCATTAGCTGTTCCATAGTGTCCTGTATGTCCTGTGAGAGGTAGTTGCGCTCACGCCGCCAGCCCGACTTCTGATTCTGGCGAGCCATGAAGAGCAGAGCGCCGATCATGCTGACCGAAGCTAGGGAGAGAGGTACGATTTGCAACATGTTGAGCCAGTGATCGGCGGACGTGCCGCGGAACTTTAGGCGCCAACGATAATTTGTCGTAATCTCGCCAATAATATGTGCGCGTCGAGATAAATAGAAAGATGTTTTGTGTAATAAAGATCGTATTCCAGAGCCGTTAATGCATCTGGTGCTTTGTGATCCGGAAGATTAATCTGGCTCCAGCCGGTCAGCCCAGGCTTGACGAGCTGCCTTTGCGGATAGTACGGCACATAGCGCGTGATCCGATCCGCAAACTCAGGGCGGTCCGGAGTCGGCCCGACGAGTGCCATTTCGCCACGCAACACGTTGAAAAGAATCGGTAACCGATCTAAATGGAACCGCTGCAGCAAGACGCCCAGGCTAGTAGTCCGGCGTTCCGTTCCGCGAATGGTCTTGATTTGGCGCCAGGTACGGAAGCGGTTGAGACGAAATGGAATAGCATGCTGGCCAAGGCGGGTTTCCCCTACCAGCACGGGACCGCGCGATGAAAAACGTACTGCGAGCGCCACTAAAATCATGATCGGCAGCATGGCAATTACGCTGCATAGCGCGACCACATTTGTGTAAATTGACTGCACCGCCATGCTGCCCGGACGGGACACCAGCGCCGCATCGAAGATGAATTGCGATGGGCGGAAATCGCGCGAGCAAACCCGGCCGCAAACTTTTTCGTAGCTGATGGCCGCGTCGTCGATGATCAGACCCGAACGGCTCATTGAGAGCAGATCGGGCATGGGCAAATGCGCGCGACGGTCCAGCATGCCGACGATCACACGCGTCGCGTGGGTTTCGGAGGTGATGCGCCGGACATCGCGCGGGCTGCCCAACAACGGGCCGAGCGAGGAGCAACCTGACGGGAGATCGTCTGAAAGATAGCCCGCGACCAGATATCCCCGTTCCGGCTGACTCGCCATGAGTTCCGCGATCTCGCAAACCACTTCGTCGGCCCCGATGAAGAGCACCCGGTCATACGACATGCGATTCCACATGACGCTGCCGTAGTAGCTGCGCCACGTGAAGAGCACGGCGAAACAGACGGCCGTAGCAGTCACCATCATGTAGCGCGGCAGGTGCAGGCCATAGTTCTCGTTACGCAGGGTGTTGACCGTGTAGGAGAGCAGACCCTGGATCATCAACGTGATGCCCGAAACGCTCAGCAACTGCAGCCCCAGGTTGAGCCGCGACGTCACGCGCACGTGATGATAGAGGTCGGTCAGGTATAAGCCCGCGATCACGCTGAGCACCACGATGCCGATGCGCCCTACGCCGCGATATTCCGTGAGAAAGCTGATTTCGTCGGCACCGTTATATGCAGTGGAGACGATCAGGTAGACGAGGGAGATCAGGCCCATGTCCGTCAGGAGCAGAGCCCAAAGGCGTTGCGGGAGAAGATGATCCGGGAGCCGCACGTTAGCCGGGCAGTGAGCCTGCGAGTGGATTGCCGCCGATGGCATCGGTGGCGGCAGCCTGGCTTGCGAGGCGTTCCATCTGTGGACGCAGCGTACTGTGTACCAACTGGATGAACGGCCCCAGCGCCGCTGAGTTCAGGTGCGCACCTAGCCCTCCGCGCAATTCCACGTAGCCTTGGCCATCCAGGGGTATACGCAGGAACCAAGTGGATGTCTCGGCAGAAACCGGCGGCCCGACAAAGGCCTGGCCTGAGTCGAGCAGCATACGCACGCAGTGAAAGCCCAGCTTCTCCGCCGAGTAAGAGATAACTTGCCAGCAACTTTCGAGATCGCGCGCTTCCCGCACCGATGCCTCGATCAGATTCATGTCGAGCTGATGCTTCAGATTGCGCTGAAACTCACCGCCGAACAGCATGCGCCCCGCAACAGAAAATTCTGCATAGCCCAGGTACTGAATGCCGCCCCAAACCACAAAGCAAAAAAGCACGACGATCAAACCGGAAATGCGATTGTTCGTCGCGACGCTTTGCAGTAACGAGAAGCAGGCAACCAGCCCGCTGACACCATAGAAAACCAGAGCGGCGCGCCGGGGAGTGAGTCCGCGATCGAGCAGTTTGTGGTGAATGTGCCCGCGGTCGGCCGTAAAAATCGGCTGGTGTTTCAGCAGGCGGCGGATGATGGCGAGTGACGTATCGAGCAGAGGAATCGAAAGCGCCATCAGCGGCGCCGTCATGCCCAGCAGCGTTGCGGATTTCTGGCTCCAGATCACGCCGTAACAGCCGAGCATAAAGCCAATCAGCAGGCTTCCCGAATCGCCGAGAAAGATAGTGGCCGGGTTGAAGTTGTAGCAGAGAAAGCCAAGCAGACATCCGGCTAGCGGGACCGTCGCGAGAACCAGCGCCGGGTTGCCATGAAGCAGAGCAGCCACGCAAATGGTGACCGTGCTGAACAGGCCCACGCCGCCGGCGAGCCCGTCCATACCGTCCACCAGGTTGAACGCGTTGGTACATGCCAGCAGCCAAAAAAGAGTGACGGGCAGACTCCACCAGCTATCGGTGGAGATCCAGATCATGCTGGAAATGCGAACTCCGGCCCAATAAGCCAGACCGGCGGCGCCTAGCTGACCCGCCAGCTTTTGGACGGGCTTGAGGCCGATCAGATCGTCGATCAGGCCGGTAGCGAAGATCAAAGCGGCCGCGGGAGCGAGTTTCCAAACCAGACCGAAGTCGCTCTGCAGCACCGCGCGCGCGTGCCCCGGAACCAGCATGAACGCGCCGACATACGAGCACGCGATCGCGATTCCGCCTACACGCGGTATCGGGTATTTATGAATTTTTCGGCCCTGTAGATCGGGCGCATCCACCACTCCGTACGAGCGAAAAACATCGCGAAAGATCGGAGTGAGGACCAGCGATAGGGCGAACGCAATCGCACCTAGCCAGAGCAATGAATCCATGGGCGCCCGGTTACCCGGTAACTAAAAGTATAGATGGGCGTCTCACGCGCAGCAACGGAGTGAACCCGCGAATGTTATCGAAACCACTGATAAGCTGGATCAAAGGCCGACCGGCCGCTTCAATACATGATTCCCTTTCGCGGAGTGGATTATTTCCTCGTAGATTCTCTGTTTGACGAGCAGGAATTATTGGTCAGGCGGACAGCCCGCCAGTTTGTCGATACTGAAGTTCTCCCGGTGGTGAACGATTGGTACCGCGACGGTGTATTTCCTGCGCGGCTCATCCCGGAACTGGGGCGCCTCGGCTTTCTCGGCGCGAATCTGGAAGGCTATGGCTGCGCCGGCATGAGCAATGTCGAGTACGGGCTCATCATGCAGGAGCTCGAACGCGGCGACTCCGGTTTGCGAAGTTTCGTCAGCGTGCAGGGCGCGCTGGTCATGTTTCCCATCCTGAAGTTCGGGTCCGAAGAACAGAAGAGCCAAATGGCTGCCGCGCTTGCAATCAGGCGAAGCGGTCGGCTGCTTTGGACTGACGGAGCCCGACTTCGGCTCGAACCCCGCAGGCATGCGCACGACCGCCGTTCGCGACGGGCGCGACTGGGTGCTGAATGGCGAGAAGACCTGGATCACCAACGGGAGTGTCGCCGACGTGGCGATCGTCTGGGCTCGAACCGATGACGGCATCCGCGGCTTTCTTGTGGAACGCGGCACGCCCGGTTATTCCACGTCGGACATTCACGGCAAGTGGTCGATGCGCGCATCGGTGACCTCGAGTCTTGCGCTCGCCGGATGCCGCGTTCCGGATTCGTCCATGCTGCCGGGAGTGAAGGGTCTGAAAGGCCCGTTGCTGTGTCTCTCGCAGGCGCGCTTCGGAATTGGTTGGGGTGTGCTTGGCGCCGCCATGGACTGCTACGAAACCGCACGCCAGTACACGATCCTGCGCAAGCAGTTCGACGACCGGCCGCTTGCCTCGCACCAGCTGGTACAGGAAAAGCTGGCGTGGATGATCACCGAGATTACCAAGGCCCAACTGCTGGCGATTCAGGCGGGAAGACTGAAAGACCAAGGCAAGCTGGAGCCCGCGCACATCTCCATGTTGAAGCGGAATAACGTGACGATTGCGCTCGAATGTGCACGTCTGAGCCGCGACCTGCTTGGCGCTAACGGCATTACCGAGGAATATCCTATAATGCGTCACTTGTGCAATCTGGAAACGGTGAAGACGTATGAGGGAACCGACCACATCCATGCTCTCGTCATCGGGGAGCGGGTTACCGGAGTCGCCGCTTACCGCTGAGCCGCAGGGCGGCACGCGTCATCTTCTCTACGCCGTCACCATCGTTTTCAGCGCTTTCCTGCTGTTTCAGGTTCAGCCGATCATCGCGAAGATCATTCTGCCCTGGTTCGGCGGATCGGCCGCGGTCTGGACGGCGTGCATGCTGTTCTTTCAGATCGCGTTGCTGCTGGGCTATGCGTACGCGCACTGGGTGTCAAGCCGTCCACCACGTCAGCAGGCGATCATCCATGTAGCGTTGTTGGCGGTTAGTTTGGCGTTTCTTCCCATCTACCCATCCGACTGGTGGAAGCCCGCGGGCAGCGATCAACCTTTGTTGCGCATTTTGGGCTTGTTAGCCGCGAGTATCGGCGGACCTTACTTTTTGTTGTCGTCAACAAGCCCGCTGTTGCAATCGTGGTTTGCGCGAGGCGCGCGCCGCGGCATCCCGTATCGCTACTTCGCGCTGTCGAACGCGGGATCGATGCTGGCGCTGATCTCCTACCCGGTATTAGTAGAACCTTATATCTCCAGCCACCATCAGGCGTGGATATGGTCAGGCGGCTACGTGCTCTTTGCCGCTCTTTGTGCAACCGTTGCCTGGCGAACGCGCGGCCTGTCACTAATCGCAAGTGAGACGCCGGCGGCCATGAGTGCGCTCCGCATCCCGACTGTACTTGTCTGGATCGCTCTTCCCGCGGCGGCCTCGGCGATGTTACTCGCGGTCACCAATCATTTGTCACAGAATGTGGCGGCCATCCCGTTTCTCTGGGTGCTGCCGCTGTCGCTGTATCTGTTGAGTTTTATCCTCTGCTTCGATCACCCGCGCTGGTATGTGCGTCCGCTCTTTCTTGGGTTGCTGGCAGTTGCGGAGGGGAGCATGGCGTTCTGCCTTTCGGGCGACGGCGTGATCCGCAGCCTGGGAGTGTTGATTCCGCTGTTCAGTGGATCGCTCTTCGTGTGTTGCATGGTGCTGCATGGCGAACTGGCGCGCCGCAAACCTGCAACACAGCACCTGACACTTTTCTATTTGATGGTCGCGGTAGGCGGTGCACTTGGCGGACTCTTCGTTGCCGCGTTCGCGCCCGTCGCATTTACAGCGCTCTATGAGTTTCCGATCACCATCGCCTTTACAGCATTGCTGGTGGTCGGCCTCTTTTTCAGGCAGCGCGCCGCGAGCGGCTTCTGGGCGGATCAGTGGAAAGTGCTGTGGCCAGGGTCGGCCGTGATCGCGCTTGCGCTTGGCGGATACCTGTTCTACAACATGCACGAGTTGGTAAGTGGCAATGTGCTGCTTGTAAGAAACTTCTATGGCGCTTTGCGGGTTACGGACTATGCCAAGAGTGCGGATCAGGACGAAATCCGGCAGCTCACACACGGCACCATCAATCACGGGGAGCAGTTTACCGATCCGAAACGGCGTCGTGAGCCTTTGACTTACTATGCGCCGTCAACCGGGGTGGGCAGAAGTATCACGGAACTCCAGAAGTATGGGCCCGTGAGAATTGGAGTCGTGGGGCTTGGTACGGGCACCATTGCTGCCTACGGGCGGGCAGGCGATTACATCCGCTACTACGAGATCAACCCGCTGGTGCCGGGTATCGCGCGCAACCAGTTCACTTACCTGTCTGATACGCCGGCCAAGCTGGATGTAGTGCTCGGGGACGCGAGGCTCTCGATGGAGCATGAACCAAGTCAGCAGTTCGACCTTCTTGCTATCGATGCATTCTCAAGCGACGCGATTCCTGTCCACTTACTCACGCGAGAGGCGTTCCAGATTTATTTCCGTCACTTGAAGCCGGATGGAGTGCTGGCCGTGCATGTTTCCAATAAGTACCTGGATCTTGCACCGGTGGTAAAGCTTCTGGCGAATAGCCTGGGGAAGACCGCGAAGTTAGTAGAGAGCTCAGCAGAGACGAAAACTGAGACATTCGCATCGGACTGGGTCATGGTGTTCCATCGCCCCAGCTTCGAGACGCTGCCCTGGCTGAATGCACCCGACGCCAAGATGACCGAGATCTCGCACCTGCGCCTTTGGACGGATGACTATAGCAACCTGTGGCAGATTCTGAACTAAACACAAACGGCGCTTCGCTTGGAACGAAGCGCCGGGCGATGTGTTGCTGGTTGTCAGATTACCGGGCTACCGGGAGGCTCCACCGCAACCCAGCCGCTACTGTCGGTTGGTAGTATTCGCGCTGGATGGGATAGATCCCGCTGCCCTGGTAGAAGCCGAACACCTCGTTGTTGATGTTCAAGCCGTACACGATTGCTGAGAAGCCTTTTGCAAGCCGGAAGCTTGCCTGCGCATCGACCTGCAAGTGAGCATACAGATAAACGTCGCCATTGGGACCCTTGACTCCCAGGGGCGCGCCGTCCGAGTAATTGTACTGAAAGATGTTGGCTGCATTGTAGGAGACACCAACGCGCATCGAGAGCCGGCCCCGATCGTAGGTGGGGCTTACATTCCAGGTATGCGGAGCCTGGCGTTGCAACGCCGGACGGTCGGACCGGCCGGGAACTCCGTTGGCTCGCGAATCCGTGTAGCTGTAGTTCGCCGACAAACCGAGTCCGCCAAGCGCGCCCGGCAGATAGGCCAACCGCTGCTGGTAAGAGCTTCGAAGCCCCATAGATAAGCGCTCGAACCGTTTACTGGCTGCGTCTGATTGAAACCCGTGTAGCTGCCGCTGGAAACGGTGCTATTCACGAAGTAGATCGGCTGCGAGATATCTTTGTAGAAGAATCCTGCCTCAAGAACACCGAGCGGCTTCAGATAGTGCTCGTAAAGCACGTCGTAGTTATTGGCATAAGTCGGCTGAAGATTCGGATTACCCGAGCTGATGCTGTTGCGACGGTCATTCACGGTCTGATAGGGCGGCAAGTCAGAGAAGTTGGGGCGCGCCAGGCCGCGGCCGTACGCCACACGAATGCCGGAGTCCGGAGTCAGCGCGTACCGCAGTTGCATGCTGGGTAGCGGATCGATGTATCCAGACGACCGTGTTGAGGCGGTGGTGCCTGCGTATTTGCCGCTCGGGTCGATGGTCACAATGTTGCCGCGAATGTTCTCATCGGTAGCTTCAAAACGAATCCCGGCATACAGGCGCCACTTGCCGAAGTTGATTGAGTTCTGAATGTACCCGGCGTAGACGCGTTCAGAAAGATTGAATTGCTGCGGCTCGTTGCGCTGGATGCGTCTTTTGTCCGTTGACCGCAAATGCGCCGGGGTTCGCCCCAAAATAGGCACGCACCTTGTCGTAGTCGACCAGCGGTCCCAGTTGGTAGCTCTTGTCGTAGTAATCGTTGTTTGTGAAAGAAGTGAGGAAGTTCGACATCGGCAGCGAGCCGGGGTCTACTGCGTTGTAGTAGACATCGTTGGCCTCCTGGAACTTGTGGGCGTTCCGTACCTTTGCGCCGTATTCCACAGTGCCGTAGTGGCCGTTCCAGCTATAGTTCCGCGCCACGGTCACGCCACCCTGCAGGTTTACCTGCGGGCTGTAATAGCGATTGATATCCAGATTCTGCAGGAAGTATTGCTTCGGATCGTAGAGATTCACTCCATTCAGCACCGGGAAGCGAGGGCGGTAAGGGTTCGACACGTCTACTCCGAACTGGATGTTGTTCAACGGAGAAGCGTCCTCGACCGGGCCGAAGTTGGTGGTGGAGTAGCCCTGATCTTCGGTCGATGCTCGCGACGCGGAGAGTTCGAACGTGATCCAGGAATTGCCGAAGTAATGTTGGCCGCCGGTGAGGATGCTGCCGACGGTCTGTACCGGCCGGCGAATCTGAGCGTCAAAGCTCTCCTGACCATCCGTCCCGCCGACGAGCGCCGAAGTAGTGAAACTGTTGATAGTGGGGCTGTACTCCCAACGGTCACCGAAGTTGTCGAAGTGCGAGTATAAACCGCGGACATACATATTTGTGCGGTCAGTGAACTTGTAATCAACGCTGCCGGTGAAGCCATACCGCGCGCGATAGTAACGGTATTCGCGGATACCCGCGCCGAAGTAAGTGGGAAAGAACGCTGCGTTGTCGGCTGGGTTGCCGCAATCGCCCGGATTGCATTGAATGGTTCCGGGCGCCGGCTCTACGTCGTCGATACCGCGGCCGTTCCAGTCATAGGTCCCCCCGAACAGGATGCCTAGCTTCTTTTCTTTACCGAACCGCTTGCCAATCGTGCCGCCGAACTGATCTTCACCGCGGCCGCCGACGATCGGCGTGTAGCCGCCCAGACCGAACAGGGAAAGGGTCGGCTGCTCGTTCGCGGTTTTGGTGCGCAGGTTGACCGAACCGCCAATCGCATCACCGTCCATATTGGCGAGCAGCGTCTTGTTGATCTCCACTGACTCGACTAAGTCGGACGGGACAATATCCAACTTGATCTGTCGAACACTTTCAGGGGACGCGACGTTCACGCCATCCACCGTGACATTGCTGTAGCGGGGCTCAGCGCCGCGAATCTGCACATATTTGCCTTCACCCTCATCGCGCTCGAGAGTCACGCTCGGGAGACGGCCAATCGCATCGGCTACGTTCGCGTTGGGAAGACTGGTGATTACTTCGGCGGGGAGGACTTGCAGGATGTTTTCGGCAGTGCGTTGCCGGTTAATCGACTCGGCTTCGCCATGAGGCCGTTCAGCGGTGACCAGCACCTGCTCGCTCACCGAACCAACTTCAAGCGTAGTGTTCACCTGCGCAGTTTCACCGGCGGTGACCGTAACGTCTTTTGTTACAGGCGAGAAGCCGACGAAAGAAACCGTGACCGACGTTTGGCCTGCCGGAACGTCAATCAGCCGGAACTCTCCCTGGTTATTTGAAACGGCACTTAGATTACCCGGTTGCAACGAGATTCGAGCGCCCTGCAGCACGCCACCGCCGGTATCCGTAACGCGGCCGACGATCGTGCCGCGCGTACTCTGGGCCATTGCGGCGGGAGTAAACGCTGCAATCCCGGCCAGTAAGGTGACACAACTTAACAGCGAGTGAATTTTCATAGGTTCAATTCCTTCAGCTTGGCAATCACACATGAACGGGCGATGACTCAGCCATGACAAAACCAAAACAGACCGCGCTGCGCCTTCAGGTTCTTAAGGTGGTGTTGGAACGAGGGTGGCCGGCGGTAAAGCATAATGAAGTCAGATGCCCGCTACCCGCTGTGGAACGAGCCCGGCAAACATCGCGTCGAGAGCTAAGTCGAAAGCGAAACCATGATCAATGGCAAGCGTATTGCGGTTGTGTTGCCCGCTTACAACGCAGGGAAGACACTGGAAGCGACGGTGCGGGATCTGCCTGCATTGGTCGATGAACGCATTCTGGTTGACGATCACAGCAGCGACGAGACCGTGGAACAGGCGCGCCGCTTAGGTCTGCACACGATCGTGCACGAGCGCAATCGCGGCTACGGCGGCAATCAGAAGACCTGTTATGCAGCAGCCCTGGCGCTTGGCGCGGATGTCGTAGTCATGATGCATCCGGACTATCAGTACAATCCGCTGCTGACGACCGCGATCGCCAGCATGGTGGCTTACGGAGTCTACGACGTGGCGCTGGGTTCCCGCATTGCCAGGCGGTCAAGCTCTCGCCGGTGGCATGCCGTTTTATAAGTACGTCGCTAACCGCACACTTACTGGTTTTCAGAACCTGATCTTACGCGCGCATCTGTCGGAGTATCACACCGGCTTCCGCGCATTTAGCCGCGACATACTAACTTCGCTGCCTTACGAACGCAACTCGGAAGATTTCGTCTTCGATAACCAGATCCTCGCGCAGGCCATACTCTACGGAGCACGTATCGGCGAGATCTCGTGCCCGACCAGATACTTCGCGGAAGCCTCCTCGATCAACGTTCGCCGCAGCACCGTCTACGGCCTCTCTGTTTTGAGAACTACCGTGCAGTGCGCTCTTGCTCGCATGGGTCTGCATACGTCGCCGGTCTTTCGTTTTGAACAACGCGCAGAGAAGCATCTGGATGCGCCATTGCTCGCGCGGCACGGGCGGTGAATCGGGTCCTCGGCCTCTTACGTTGGGTAGTACTGCTCGGCCTGATTCTGCGGCTCTGGATTCAGCCGCTGGGTTCCAGCTTCTGGGTAGACGAGATGGCGACGGTGTTTATCGTTCAGCATCCGCACGACGCGTCTCTGGTGGCCGTCCCGCAACTGCAGCACTCGCTTTATTACCCACTAGTCTCTGTTGCAAGCAGTTTCGGAACGTCGGAGGTTATCTACCGCATACCTTCGCTGTTGCTCAGCATCGCGATGCTAACGGCGCTCGCGTGGCTGGCACGCCGCTTGATTGCGCCAGGGGCCGAATGGATCGCGGTATTCGCGTGCTTCAGCCTGAAGTTGATGAACTTCACGGCGATTGACACTCGCCCGTATGCCCTCGGCCTCTTCGTTGCCACCGCCGCTGTGCTGTGCCTGGTGCGCTGGCTGGATGGTAGGCACTGGATTCATGCGGTGCTGTTCGTTGTACTGGCAGCAGCGTTGTGGCGGGTGCATCTGATCTTCTGGCCCTTCTATGCAGTGTTCGCCATCTATGCCGGCGCGCGGCTTTGGTTGAAAGACACTTCGGTGCGAGCGTGGCAGGTAGCCGCGGCATTCGTTGCAACAGGCCTGCTGCTGCTGCCGGTTTTGCGCGATGCGTTGCTGTTGATGCGGCAGGCGAAAGATCACGTCATCATCGGCGAGCCCGGCTTGCGCCAATTTGCGTTTGAATCGAAAATCGGGCTGGTCGCGGCGTGCGCACTCGGCGCGGCTGCGTTGCATTGGATCTTGAAGTGGCGCGGCGCAGCGCGGCCCAGCTCATCGTCAACGCTACTCATCGGCGTGTGGTGGCTATGTCAGCCCGTCGCGCTCTTTGCGTTTTCGTGGCTGACAGGCAACAGCGTATTTGTGTCGCGCTATCTCGCCATCGCATTGCCCGGCCTCGCGCTAACCGTTGCCTACGTGATCGCGCGCTTCGTTCCTCAGCCTTGGTTGCCACGCGCCGCACTGCTGTTTGGAGTGGGCGTACTGGTGTTCGCGGGCAACTGGAGGCATACACCGGTGCACAGCCCCTCCGACTGGCGGGGCGCTGCTTCGCAAGTGAACGCAACCGCAACTTCCGATACCCCTGTTCTTTGCCCGAGCCCGTTTATCGAAGCCAAGTGGCCGGTATGGAATCCCGACTACCCGCTGCCCGGCTTTCTCTACTCGCACCTGGCGTTCTACCCGGTTCGGGGCCGCGTTATCAAGCTTCCGTTCACCGATTCTCCCGAGGCGCAAGCGTACGTTCGCAAAGTGATGCATGACGATCTGCTCGCGCGCGGAGAGTTCATCATTTATGGGTCGCGCGGCGGCGTTCGCTACTGGCAACACACGTTGGCGGAGCAGCCCGAGCTATCGCACTGGACCGCGCAACACCTCGGCAACTTCGGCGATGTCGACGCCGTGAAACTTACCGCTAGCGGCGCGCCAACATCGCGCCCAACCAACAGCAAGTAAGTCCGAGCACGACGCTCGCGACGGCATACGTGAGCGCGGTCCAGGACCGGCCGAGCCGGTATAACTCCCACTCAAACGCCGAGAAGGTGGTGTAGCCCCCGAGGAATCCGGCCACCAGGAGCGCGCGCATGTTGTGCATTTCGCGATCTCCCAAGGTTCCCAGCACGAGGCCGATCAGAAACGACCCGCTCAGGTTGATGAGGAACGTTGCAAACGGAAACTTAGCGGGCCATCGCGCAACGATAAACTGTGCCAAAACGTAGCGCAGCAACGAACCTGTTGCGCCCCCTGCCATCACGCATAAATAGCGCATCGATAAAGACGTTCATGATAACGCGCAACGCTTGGTACACTTCGACCGTGCCCGCCCATGCACCGCATCGGGACAGAACGGAACCGAAGCTACAGTATTCGCGAAAGGAAGTGCAGCGCATGCTCGCTGTGAGCGAGTCGCGCCTGCGCAGTTGGGAGCGTCAGGAGTTGATCGCGCCCGCCGAATCGTATGGCTTCTCCGAACTGATCGCGTTGCGTGCGCTGCAAAAGTTGAGTGAGAACCGCATCGCTCCGAAACAGATTGCGCGCGCTCTGGTTTCGCTGAAACAGAAGTTGTCGCACATCGATCGTCCGCTGAGCGAGTTGAAGATCGCGTCCGACGGCCGCAAGATCTCCGTACTCGTGGCCGGGCAAAAGATGGAAGCGCTTAGCGGACAAATGCTGTTCGATTTCGACGCTGGCGATCTGCCGTCGCTGCGAGCCTTCCCGCAGAAGAGCAAGACGCCCGAAGTGGACGTTGCCGAATCCGAACGCTGGTTCCAGCGCGGGCTCGCGCTCGAAGAAACAGGCGCATCTGCTGAAGCGTGCGAGACCGCTTACCTGCGCGCCGTGCAGTTCAACCCCGGCGCGGCCGGAGCTTTGGTCAACCTCGGCACCATTCACTTCCGGCAGAAGCACTACACCGAAGCCGAAGACTTCTACCGGCGCGCGCTGGCGGCCGACCCCAGCTACACGCTCGCCCTATTCAATCTGGGCAACCTGTGCGATGAGCGCGGCCGTTTGGACGAGGCTCGCGACTTCTACCAGAAATCGCTGAAGCTCACGCCGGGCTACGCCGATGCGCACTTCAATCTGGCGCTGCTAAGCGAACGTACCGGGGATCCTTTGCGCGCCGTCGCGCACTGGAAGGCATACCTGAAATTGGACTCAACCAGTAATTGGGCGAAGACGGCACGCCGTCAGTTGGACCGGCTGAAGCAATTGCACGGCTGGTAGGCGACACACGAATTCGGCCCTCGCGCGGGCTGGGATATCCTGAAAGTTCGGAGTCCCCTATTGAATCGATTGGTTTTAGCTTTTCGCTCGTTCTTTGCCTTGCTGTTTGACGGTGCCTTGCCGGAAGACATTCTGGCGGAATTGCAGCTTATCCCAAAGCCTGCGCCGGTGCCGCCTGCGCCTGTGATCAAGACGTCCGACGGAGCGTTGCAAATACTCGCGATCCTGCAGCGCGACGCGCGTCTTCTGGATTTTTTGATGGAAGACATCGGCGGGTATTCCGATGAGCAAGTCGGCGCTGCAGTGCGCGATGTGCAGTCGAAGAGCCGCGAGTCTTTGAACCGCTATGCCCGCATCGAACCCGTGCTCGACGGCGTGGAAGGCTCGTACGTCAAGACCCCCTCGGCGGCACCCGAGACGATGAAGTTTGTCGGCAACGTTCCAGCCGGAACGCCTGCGGGCGGCACCCTGCGGCATCGCGGATGGCGCGCAGCCAGCATTGACCTGCCCCAATTGCCGGCCCGGCAGGATACGCGCGTGCTGGCCCCGGCGGAAATCGAAGTGGAGTAACGCCGTGCCCCACATCGTCGGTATTGACCTGGGCACCACGAACTCTGCCCTTGCCTTCACCGAAGGCGAAAAGATCGAACTGTTCCCGATTCAGCAGGTCGTGAATCCGGGCGAGGTGCGCGCAGAGCCGCTGCTTCCCTCGTTCCTGTATCTGCCAAGCCCGAATGAATTCGCGGGTGGCGCGCTTGCCTTGCCGTGGGCGGCCGAGAGCGAATATGTTGCCGGCAAGTTCGCGCAGAAGCGCGGTCTGGAGAACTCCGGGCGCATGGTGGCTCGGCGAAGAGCTGGCTTTCGTACGCTGGCGTTGACCGCGGTTCGGCCCTGCTGCCCTGGCAAGCGCCCGAAGGCGTGGCGAAGATTTCACCGGTTACGGCTTCGTCCGCGTACTTGCGGCATCTGCGCGCAGGCGTGGGATGCTGCTCATCCCGGCGCTCCACTGGATCAGCAGGAAGTGTTGGTCACCGTTCCGGCGTCGTTCGATGAAGTTGCTCGCGAACTCACGCAGAAGGCGGCTGAAGAAGCGGGCTATAAAAATCTGACGCTGCTTGAGGAGCCGCAGGCTGCGTTCTACGCCTGGCTCGCGCGTCACCCCGACTGGCGCGACATGGTGAGCGCCGGCGACCTGATTCTGGTAATCGACATCGGCGGCGGCACCACCGACTTTTCGCTGATCGCCGTCAAAGACGCGGCGGGCGGACTCGAACTCGAACGTGTTGCCGTCGGTGAACACATCCTGCTCGGCGGCGACAATATCGATCTCGCGCTCGCACGCGCCGTTGCCGCGCGGCTTGGTGAAAAGGGCACGCGCATCGACAACTTCCAGTTGCAGGCGCTATGGAACAACTGCCGCGTCGCGAAAGAGATGTTGCTCGATCCCGCGATGAAGCTCGATGAAGTTCCGGTATCGATCGTCGGCAAAGGTTCGGGGCTGGTAGGCGGCACGATCAAAGCAGCGCTCCAGCGGGCGGATGTGGATCAAGTTCTGGAAGGCTTCTTCCCAATCACCGCTGTGGATGAGTACCCGCAGAAACGGCGCGGTGGCTTACTGGAGCTGGGCCTGCCCTACGCTGCCGATGCAGCGGTCACGCGGCATCTCGCGCGCTTTCTTGCTCACGGCAAAGCAAGGCGAGCGGCTGCGGCCGACGCACGTGCTATTCAACGGCGGCGTGCTGCATGCTCGGTTTGTGCGCGAGCGCCTGTTGCAGGTGCTGGCGAATTGGTATGGCGCGCCGGTGCGTGCGCTTGAAGGCGAAGACCTGATGCATGCCGTCGCGCGCGGGGCCGCCTACTACGGCGCGGCGCGGCATGGCGGCGGAGTGCGCATCCGCGGAGGCATCTCGCGTTCCTACTACGTTGGTATCGAGAGTTCGATGCCTGCCGTGCCGGGCATTCCCGCTCCGCATAAAGCAATCGCGGTGGCGCAGTTCGGTATGGAAGAAGGCACCGACCTGCGCGTACCCAGCCGCGAATTCGGCTTGGTGACCGGTGAGGCCGCGGAGTTCCGCTTCTTCTCGTCTGCCGTTCGTAAGGACGATGCACCGGGAAGCATCATCGAAGATATGCGCGGCGATCTGGAAGAGATGTCGCCCATGCAGGTGACTTGCCGGGCGACGGCGGTGTGGTGCCTGTGACGTTCGAAACGGTCGTCACCGAAACTGGCCTGCTGCAACTCTGGTGCGTGGCTGCGGATGGCCGGCGCTGGAAGCTCGAGTTCAACGTGCGCGAGAAGGTTGCGAGTTAAGTGAAGGTCGGGATCGATCTCGGCACCACTAACTCCGCGCTTGCCTGGATCGATCCGGCTCAGGCGGAAGATACCGCGTTTCCGCCCATCCACGTTTTTCCTGTGCCGCAACTGGTCGCGGCCGGGCGCACCGAAGCGCGGCGCACGCTCCCTTCGTTTCTGTTCTTAGAGCCGCCGGTAGATCCCGTCGGCGTCTATGCGCGCGAACAAGGTGCGCTGGTTCCCACCAAGCTTGTCCATTCGGCAAAGGCTGGCTTTCGCATGGAGCGGTGGATCGCACTGCGAAAATCCTGCCATGGGACGCACCGGAAGGAGCGCGCGCTATTCTCCGGTGGAAGTCTCCGCGCGTTATCTTTCGGCGTTTCGAGATGCGTGGGATCAGGACGCCAGGCGCGGGCTGCTGGCTGAGCAGGATATCGTACTCACCGTACCCGCGTCGTTCGATGAAGAAGCGCGCGAGCTCACGCTCCAGGCTGCCGCAGCGGCAGGCCTGACCAAAGTCACGCTGCTCGAAGAGCCCTCTGCTGCCTTCTACTCGTGGATCGCGAACAACCTTTCGCAATCGCGCAAGAATCTGTTCGATGGTCAGGTGGTACTGATCTGCGATGTCGGCGGCGGCACCAGCGATTTCAGCCTGATCCATGTCTCGCGCGATGGCGACCGTGTGGAATTCACACGCACGGCCGTCGGCAAGCATCTGCTGCTCGGCGGCGACAATCTCGATCTGACGCTGGCATGGCTCGTCGAGAATAAACTCGGCACACAGATCTCCGTGCGACAGAGAAGCGCCTTGATGCGGCAGTGTTCCGCGGCGAAAGAGCGCTTGTTGTCCGATGCGCATCTGCCTTCGGTCGAGATCAGCGTGCTTGGGTCCGGTGCCTCGTATCGTTGGCAAGTCGCTGAAGACCAGCATCCTGCGCGAAGAGGCGTTGGAGCTGACGCTCGAAGGCTTTCTGCCCGATGTTCCTCGCGGCACGCTGCCCAAAGAAGAAAAGCGCAGCCTGTTTCGAGAGTTGGGCTTGCCCTATGAGACCGACCCTGCCATCACGAAACATCTGGGGCACTTTCTCGAAACAGCAGGGCGTGCGCCGGACGCGATTCTGTTCAATGGCGGCTTCTTCATCCCCGAGATTTGCCGCACGCGCGTAGCCGACGTCATTGAGCACTGGTACGGCAAGCGGCCCACGATTTTCGACAATCGCGATTTGGACCTGGCCGTTGCGACGCGGCGCCGCCTACTACAGCTATGTGCGGGGCACCGGTAAGGGAGTGCTGGTTCGCGGAGGCTTGCCGCGCAGCTTATATATCGGCATCGGCGAAGAGGCAGCGGTCTGCGTGATGCCGCGTGGTGCTGAGGAAGGCGTCACGCTCGAAGTGGATCGCGAAGACCTGCAGTTGCTCGCCAATCGCCCTGTCAGCTTCCGGCTTTATAGTTCCCTGACTCGTACCGATGACTTACCCGGTCAGGTTGTCGCAGTTGAGCCGGCGAGTTTCATCGCCACGCGCCGTTGCAAGCGGTGATCCGCTTCGGCAAACAAGGCGAGCGCCTGATCCCGGTGAAGCTGGGCGCGCGCTTGACCGAAGTCGGCACACTCGAAACGTGGTGCGACTCGAAGATCAGCGACCAACGTTGGCGATTGCAATTCGAGCTGCGTAAGAGCGCTGCCACCGAGGCTGGTCCGCGGCGGCCCGAAGCGGTGGTCAGCGAAGAAGCGGTACAGCAAGGATGCGAGCTTGTACGCACCGTGTTCGCGCCGGGGGCCAGTGCGGTCACGCCTGAAGAGTTGCCCGCAAAACTCGAACAGTTGCTGGCATTGGGACGAAACTCATGGCCGCTGCACGTCATCCGTCAGTTTGCTGATGTGTTCCTCGCGAACATCGAAGGCCGCAAAAAGAGCGCTGCGCATGAAGTGCGCTGGCTGAACCTGGGCGGCTTCTGCTTGCGGCCCGGCTTTGGATTTCACCGGCGATGACTTTCGTGTGGACCAGGCCCGTCGCATCTACCAGGCCGGTCCGCAGTTTGCGAATCAAGTGCAGAACGAAATCGACTGGTGGATCTTTTGGGGACGTGTCGCGGGCGGCATGAATCGCAACCAGCAGGTCGACATCTTCCAGCGCCTCACCGCCGATTTCTGCTCCCGCGCGGCACGAAGAAGCAGCGGGTAAACTCCAGTCTGCTGCGCGAGATGTGGCGCACGGCGGCGAGCCTCGAACTGCTGCCTGCATCCACCAAGACGGAACTCGGTGATGCTCTCGTGAAGCAGGGCAAAAAGGAAGGTTTTCGCGATACGGATCTCTGGTGCTTGATGCGCTTAGGCGCACGCGAGTTGTTCTATGGTCCAGTGAATCAGACCGTGACGCCGGCCACCGCAACGCGATGGATCGAAGCCATGCTGAACGCGCCGCACGCAAGTGACACGCTGGCCACCCTCGCGCGCCAAACCGGCGACCCGACACGCGACGTACCACCCGCCATCCGCGCCGGCGTTCGCGCCAAGCTCACTAACGACAAGCAACTCGCCATCCTCGAAGGCGAAGACCAACGCAGCGACCTGGCCATGGGCCGCATCTTCGGCGAAGCATTACCGTCAGGTTTAGTGCTGAGAGTCTAACCGAGCCGCGACAGCATTCCGAGAATCCTGGCGGACGTCTGACACTTTCCTCTTTGCTGCTCGCCCACTTCCTCACGTTCTCCTGCTACGGTCACCGATTGCATGGTGACGCGGCACAATCTGTAGATCGCAATCACAACCTTCACGGCACGCGATTCATCACGGACCATCCCGGGTGGCAGTGCTATGAGCGCGCTCTGATGGTCGGTGCTCCAGTCGTGCTGGACGCACCTGCTCGGGAAACGGTGCTTGCATCCATCAGGCAGCATGCGGAGTTTCGGGGTTGGTGTCTAGTTGCTGTTCACGTCCGCAGCACCCATGTTCACATCATTGTTTCCGGCGCCCCAGACGCGGACCGCGCGATGGAAGAGTTCAAGAAGTACGCTTCCCGCGCACTTCGACGCACGCACACGTGGGCGCGCCACGGTAGCACCCGTTACCTTTGGGATCAGGCCGGATTAGAAGCAGCAGTCGACTACGTGGTCAACCGACAGGGCGAACCCATGGCAGTATTCAACCCCTTTGCAGACTTACCGAGCCGCGACAGCAATGGAGCGGGTTATGGCGGGTAACGTGACCAGCCCGCTCCATCGCTGCAGTCGTCGTGGCTTTCCTCGCCAATAATGCCGCGCACCGACTTACCGAGCCGCGACAGCAATGGAGCGGGTTTTGCCGAGTAACCTGACCAGCCCGCTCCATTGCTGTCGCGGCTCGGTAAAGTCGGGGGTTTATACTCCGTAAGAATGTTGCGATCCTTCGTAATTCTGTTTTCGCTGTGCACGGGTCTTTACGCCGAGAGTGCGTGGGATTTGCTCAATCAAGCCGCGCAGAACCATAGCGAAACGATGCGCCTCCAGGCGGTGTTGGCGATCTCATCGATCGGTCTGCAGCCACGCGCTTTGCAGATGGTCGAGCATGCTTGCTCCGACACCTCGGAAGATGTGCGGCGCACGGCTGCTCAGCAACTCGGAGAATTGAACTCGCGGCACTCCATCCCCGCGCTCACCAAACTGCTCGACGATCCCAATCCCAGCGTTGCGTTCACAGCCGCACAAGCGCTCTGGAAGATGAAAGACTACGCGGGCCGCAAGCTCATCGCCGCCGTGCTCGATGGCGAAGGCAAGTCGGATGCCGGTGCCATGCACGGCATGATGCATGATGCGCAAGGCAAGCTGCAGGATCGTGCCGGTCTCGTGAAGTTGGGATTGAACGAAGGCGCCGGAATGTTGCTGGGCCCCTTCGCGCTTCCGCTCGGTTTTGCAGAAGACCTGTTCAAAGACAAAGGCGCACCCGCGCGCGTGATGTCCGCTTCGCTGCTCGCCAAAGACTCCGACCCTGCGACACTACGCGATCTCGAGGCCGCGCTGAACGACAAGAACCCAGCAGTGCGCGCTGCCGCTGCAAAGGCCCTCGGCGAACGCGGACGCATTGATGAGGTCCCCAGGCTCGAGCCATTGTTAACCGACAAGCGCCCTGCAACCCGCCTCTTTGCGGCCGCTGCCATCGCGCGACTGCAAGGCTCGCAGTCACACCCCGACCGCCGCACCAGGCCCGCAGGCAAACGGGCTTGACGTTCTGGCGGATCGCAATCGTGGCGGCGTTCACATTCGTCTCAGCGAGTGCTGCATGGCAGCGTGTGTTGGTGAGTGAGAAGGGCGAATCGGTCGACTCGCCGACCGCCCATCCGCTGACATACTTCACTGCCGACCCTTTGCTGCGTGACGATGCGAAAGAGTTCGATCGCTCGCAGCAGGTCAGCGTCACGGCTGAGGTCCGCCCCGCGGGTAAGCTAGCGGGCTTCGCGATTGTCGACGTGCTGTATCGAATTGCCAAAGCAGGCGAGGCCGCGGGAGCCGTGAAGTGGAAGTCGATCCTGATTCAGACTGCGCCCGACCAGTACGTCGAGATCTATCATCTTCAGGCGTACTTCACCACAGCCGTACTGAGTGCTTCGCGCATTGTGCGCGTAGGCAAGCAGGACGTGCTCGCTACTTACGACAGCGATGGCGGGAATGGCGGAGGTTGCTGGGAACACATCTGGTACATCGATGCAGAAGGCGCGCATAGCATCGACTTTGCTCCGCTAACCACCGCGATCTCACATCGCGTGTCTCCCTCAACATTCGCGTTGTCCTGCGTCACTCCGCACCTGAGCGAACAGTGGGTGGAAGCTTCCGTCCAGCAAGCGAACGCAGAATGTAGAACCTGCGGAATACTCGGCACCGCCAAGGCGCACTTCCGGTTGCGCGGCGCCCGCGTTGAGGTCACGCAAGTAGAGTTCACGCCGAAGCAGTGAGCGTTCGCTCAGATGATGGTGTACGGGCGGATCAATTTACGCACTCAGCGTTTTTGCCCGGTCTGCCTGCCATTGCTCAGTCCCTTGAGCGGTGATGATTTTTCCAGAAGACGTCCGGGGCGAACCCGCCGCCCAAAATAGTGCGACCATGCCCCACGGTTCATCAAACCTGGTCTTGCTTGCCTGGATCACTCCTGCCAGCGTCTGCTGAAGCTGGTCGCGTTTTTTCTTGAACGAGTTATCGTGCACCAATCTCGCTGGGTCGCCGCCGGCGTCAGCGACGAACTTACGCAGGTCTTGCACGAGCGCGCCGATCTTACTCATGCTGTCGGCCCAGCTGGTGATTAATACTAAATCTCCGATCAGAACTTTCACGCGGCTGTCCGCAGTGCTCAGGCCGACCAGGCCGCCAAGATTGACGTTCGCGCCTGTCGCGAGTGCTTTCGGCCAAAGCGCATCGTCGACAATTCTGTAGCGGAGCGCATCCATGGGCTGTTCCCTGTCGAGCAGCGCGCGCAAGGCTTGCCGGCCGATTTCAAGGTACTGCTCGCGCGAACGTGGTTGTTCGTTTTGGAGGAACAACGCCGTGCAATCCACGTCGGCGAACCGCGTGCGTAGGATGCATGACGACGGTCCACTATCGTGGAATTTATCTAAAGCGTTATCTCCCTTCTCCTTTGCGAGTAGGTTGAGCGCTACAAGCCATCGCACGTAATCACTCCAGATGTGGCTGTTCGTGTTTTGATTGGCCGCGAAATGCAGATGCTCGCATTCCATCGAAGGCATGGGCATCGCACGCCCTGCGCGGTAGGTCGTCGTGACGAGAACGGAATCGAACAATGCCTTGCGAAGAGCTTCATCGCGCGCTGCATTATTGGTGATCGCGCTGATGCGTTCGCCGCTGACCGTTTCTTTGATCGTGACGTCGCCGGTCGTTCCGTCGGTGATGATCTCGCTGTTGCGGATCAGTTCGCCGACGCTCGTGAAATTGAGAATGCCGAGCAGGTTGAGTTTAAAGGTTGCACCGCGCTTACGCGTTGTCGTCAATACGCTATTGAGGAGTTTGATTCCCGGTGCGAGGGCGCCATCGTCGCGTGCATCGCTTTCTAGTGTGGTCAGCAGTTCGAAGTCGCCGTCGAGCGCTTTGTGGACGGCATTGATCCCTTCCACGTTCAGGCGGTCCGGTTGAATCTCATATTGGAACACTGCCTGGTCGTCGGTGAGGTCGGTGAGTGTTTCGTTAATGCTCGCCTGAACGCTATGGTCGAGTCCGTCTTGGATTGCCTGCGTCAGTGAATTTGCCTCCGCTGGTGTGAGGCCTTCGAGCAGGTGCTTGTCCTTCATCGGGTCGGTGCTGATCGCGCCAAGCAACACCGGAATCAGATCATGTCCGCCAACCGTAGCTGTGACGCCGGCGCTGGCTGAGAAGTTTGCCTTTAGCGTTGTATCGCGCCTCTTCAGAACACTCAACTCGATCGTGGTTGAATTCTTGCAGCGCGTGCGGATTTGATAAGAGCCTTTGATCGTAAAGCTGGCCGAAAGTCCGGCAGTCGCTCCAGCGTTCACAGTAACACCCGCTCCCAGCGGCAGCTTCGGGCTGGCCAGATGATTCGGAACGGCGGTCACATTGACCGCTCCCGAAACCTTGAGACTACCGGTACCTGACACCGTCGCGATGTCATTTACGTCGAGCTGTTTCAGGTCAGCAAGGTCGGCCGGAATGACGAAGGCCGAGAGCGTCTCGCCAAGCGCCTCACCCATCGCCGGTTCACCCTGACCCACTGGAAACGCTTTCTGGTAGCCGATGCGGATCGAACTGGATTGATCGAATCCAAAGCTGAGGTCGCCATCCGACCCGCTGACGGCAAGATCGAGACTGCCCTCGAACGTGACGCCAAGATACGCAGTGTTGGCGGGGACAGTAGCCGGTACGTGGAACGGGTCACTCTCCAGGACGTTTGATCCTGCAGTAGCGTTCGCACTCACCGTAAATTGAGCCTCTGGCGTAAAGCTGATTTCAGGTACCGTGTTCCCCAGTTGAAACGCATGCTTCGCTTGACCTTTGAATTGGATCGGCGGAGTGGCAGCTTGGCTGATCGGTTCGTCTTTGCGCTCCAGAAAATTCGGGAAGACTGCGAGATGCAGAAGCTCCGTCTTCAGGTACTTGAGCCACGCAGACGGGTGCGTGAGATCCACCTTGATCGACGGCACCGGGACGTCGGCCGTATCAGTAATCTGTATTTCGGGCATGGGAGCGAATGCTCACCCTACAACTACTACAAGGCGAAACACAACCTTTGCCGCATCGGTAACGTGACCGCGCGCGTGAGCAAGCGGTTTCTATCTGCTGGATATCCGCGAGCGCGTCAGTTAACGAAAATGCGCAATCCCACGCGAGTTTTCAGTGGCGTTACCGGTAATGTGAAAAGGTATTCCGGCATGCACCCGTTCAGCAAGATCGCAAGATATGCATTCACTATCTGTTTCTCTGTCTTGTTATCAAACGCGGCGATCGCGTCGCGCTTTGGCGGCACATGGCAGGGAAGTTATCACACCCAGCCGACTGAACTGCAGCCAGACGGCAGCTATCCGGAGAACATCATTGCTTACGAACTACAACTACATGAGTCCGGCCGGGAGATATCAGGAACTCTATACGTGCGGGGTCAGAAACGGCACTATCGCATCAACCATGGCCAGCGCTTTCAGGAGAACGCCTGCTTCGACGTGACCGTTGATGACAGCGACATGCGCTGGTGTGTATCGGCTCATGGAAACCGCTTAGACGGCGCGTGGAACGCAGGACCACAAGGGGGACGCACTTCTCAACGGCGCGGGCGCAGGCGTCAGATTCTTCAAGATCACCGGCAACAGAGTGCGCGGAAAACCCTCCGAAGTACTGCGCTGACGCCGCAGTTGGGCGGCTCATGTGAGTGAATCAGATTCGGTTCGATCAACCCTGCGAAAGTAGCGGCATGGCTTGACCTTGACGCCCCTCGAAGCTAGAATTCGGCGATGTCGCCGAATGAACCGCTTTCGCTCAACCTGAACGCGCCGCCACCGGCGACCAATCAGCTTGCCCCTGTTCCGGTCGAGCAGTTGCAGTTCCGGCAGGCAGAACTTCTGGGCGATCAGACGGCGTCCCGCCAGTGCGCAGCTTGCAAGCAACCCATCCGTTCCACCTATTTCCAAATCATGGGCAAAGACGCCTGCGAACGCTGTGCCGCCCACATCCAAAGCCAGCAGCAGACTCCGTCGGCGCATTCTCTGTTGAAGGCCGCTCTCTATGGAGGCGGGGCTGCGATTGCTGGTTGCGTAATGTATGCCCTTGTGGCGATCTTGGTCCACCTGGAACTGGCACTGTTGGCCATCTTGATCGGATATATGGTGGGCAAAGCGGTGCGGCACGGATCAAACGGGCTTGGGGGACGGCCCCAGCAAATTCTGGCAGTCCTGCTGACGTACTTCGCCATCACATTCAGCTACCTGGCAGTCTTCGTATATCACACGATTCAAACCAGAGCCGCCACAGCGCACGCCGCGGCAGCGGCTAACCCCGCGTCACCAGTACCGGCAAGGGCGACCAACTTGCCACGTCTAATAGGAATGATCGTGCTGCTAGCGACGATCGCCCCTTTTCTCACCCTCAGTGCGAACGTCGTTAGCGGCGCGATCTCCCTGTTTATTATTTTCGTCGGGCTGCGCAGAGCGTGGGCGCTCACCGGCCGGACTCAACTCGAAGTCTTCGGTCCATATAGCGCCGCTGAAGCCACCTGAGCCATGAACCAGGAAGTTTGCCGTAGTTGCGGTACATCTACCGCGCCTGCGTCGTTGGCCTGTTCCCGCTGCGGAGCTTTGGTCCACGGCGCGCAACTCGAACAGATCGCGGCAGAGGCCTCTCGCGCAGCGGATGATCCCTCGCGAGCCCGCGCACTCTGGGTTCAGGCGCGGGCCCTGTTGCCGGAGTCCACCCTGCAACACCGAAGCATCAATGCCAAGATCCAGGAACTGGACGCGCAAATCGCTGATCAGACAGTAAAGACCAATAGCACGGCGCGGAAGAGGCTGGCGGCACTCGGTCCGGTCGGTGTCTTCCTGTGGAAGTTCAAGCTGGCCGCCTTGTTCATTCTCACGAAGGGCAAGCTTCTGCTGCTGGGACTGACGAAGATCAGCACGCTCCTCTCGATGTTCGCCTCGTTTGGCGTCTATTGGGCGCTCTATGGGTGGACCTTTGCGGCGGGTCTCGTGATCTCCATCTACATCCACGAAATGGGCCACGTACTGGCGCTTCGCCGATACGGGATCGCAGCGTCGGCACCGATGTTTATTCCGGGCTTTGGCGCGTTGATCCGGTTACGCGGCGTTCTCCTAAGCCCGATTGAAGATGCGCGGGTAGGCCTTGCCGGTCCGATCTATGGACTAGGGGCGGCTGCGCTGAGCCTGGGGATTTATTTTATTACGGGGGCCAAGATTTTTGGCGCAATCGCGCAGTTCGGTGCAGTGATCAACCTATTCAATATGATTCCTGTCTGGCAGCTTGACGGAGCCCGCGGCTTCCACTCACTCACCCGGAACCAACGGATGATCGCGCTCGGGATTGCGTTTGCTCTGTGGTTCGTGACATCCGAATCCATGTTGTTATTGGTTACGCTGGGCTGCGGGTATCGTCTGTTCACGAAGGATGCTGCACAGGAACCGGACAACGTTTGCCTGCAGCAGTACGCCGTTCTGCTTGTGGCGCTTGCCAGCATCGGAGTATTCGCCAAGACTCTCGCCACGGGGAATTGACATCTCTCCGCCATCACGCCAAAACTGCGCGTTTATGCGGATTGCTGTCAACACTTTCGCAATGAGAATCGAGGCGCGGGTTGACCATTCCGATAGTGTGAAGCTGGTGCCGCGGGGAATAGCATCTGGGTTCGTTTGGTAATTTCACCCGTTCGACGTAGCCGAAATCTGGGTTCGTTTGGCAAAAAACCGGTGACTACTTCGCCCCCGCCAACACTTCCGTTAACACTCGCCCGCTTGCCCCGTTCGGTCTCCCGACAGCCAGCAGCGCGGTCAGGGTCGGTGCAATGTCGTTGATCGCGATGTCTTCGTGAAACACGCCTTGACGAATGCCCGCGCCCCAGAAGATCACCGGCACATTGGTGTCGTACGCGAACGGGGTAGAGTGCGAGGTTTGTGTGGGCGCCCTCATCTGCCCCAGCCAACCGGGTTCCAAGAGAAGGTAGACGTCTGCAGCGCGGTGCGCGTAGAAGCCGTTCATCATACTCTCGGCAATGAAGTCGCCTGAAACGCCGTTCAGCAGCTGCTCGCGCGTGTAGACGCGCAGGGGATGAAGATGGGGCGAGGTGATCAGCGCTTCGGCGGCGGCGCGGCTCACTTCACCGCGATCCAGTTTCTTCTCCTGAATCAGTGCCTGGTTGAGATAGTAAGAGGTCTCAGTGGCATTATCGATCCATCTACCTTCGCCGAAACGGCGGCTTAGTTCGGTCTGCAGAAACTCTTCGATGTCCAGGAACATAGTGCCGCCCGGCATCTTACGCGCGACATTGAACTCCGGGATCGGCGCAACACCATGGTCCGCACTCAGCACGACAGTTACTTGACTCAAGCCCACTGTTGCATCCAACTTTGCGAATAACTTGGCAATCAAAGCATCAACGCGGATCGCCATATCTTTTACTTCGGGTGAGTCAGGACCAGCCTGGTGCCCCACGTAATCATTCGACGAGAAACTTACCGTCAATAAGTCAGTAACCGCATGCTTGCCGAGTTGTTCTCCGTCAATGGCAGCTTCCGCCATGGATTCGATCAGCTCATTGCCCCACGGGCTTGCGGGCAGGTTCGCGTATTTCTCACCAGTGCTATGAAGTTGCCAGCGGGGAAAGTCGGGCCATGGCTGATCCACATACTTCGCCGCAAGATGACGTTCGTTGAACTTCGCGGCCCACGCCGGCAACTTGCCATCCGGATAAAAGAACGTACTGCTGATGAAGTTGCCGCTCGCGAGGTCGAACCAGAAAGCCCCGTCTGCCATGTGACCGGCCGGAAGGATTGCGCTGCGCGCTTTCAGCGAAACGCCAACCACGTGCGCATCTTTCGAAGCCATCTTCATCTCGTCGCCCACCGTGCTGACCAGCATCCGTCGCGGGGATGCCGGGTCTGAGTCGTTGCACGTCGCACCCAGCACGCGGGGTGTGCCGCCCACCACTTTCTCCTTCGCGTCGCACACGCTCGTGACGACGGTATGAGTGTCGCGGTCATACCAGGCATTCGCGATGATGCCGCTTACCGACGGCATCGCGCCGGTCAGAATCAGGCTGTGGCCCACGGCCGTAACGGTAGGCGATTGCTTGTAGCGTGCGTTGTCAAATACGGCGCCTTCGCGCAGCATGCGATCGAGGCCGCCATGATAGTCGGCGCGAAAGCGCTGCAGATACGTTTCCGGGAACTGATCGATGACGATCGCAACGACCAGCTTGGGTTTCTGCTGGGCAAATACGGACGACAGGCTGAGTAAGGCGAGGAGGACGCGGCGCATGAAACTGCCAGCGTATCAGTTGAAAGTTAAGGAGCTGTTACGGGCGGATTCGTCGCCGACAGCGTCGACTTCCACTCGCGGGCAAGCTGCGCGGCGTACGAAAGGCACGCGAGGATGTCTTCTTCGGTCATGCCTGGGTAGTCTTCCATAATTTCAGCGTGGTCACTTCCGGCCGCGAGTAGCTCGAGCACAAGCTCAGCGGAGATATTGGTACTGCGAATGACCGGCTTGCCATCCAGAATGCCGGGATCGGAAACCAGCCGCTCAGGCATCGCCATGCCTTTCATTATAACGGCGGATATAATCGCAAAATGTCCGAGCAGACCTCGTATCCGCCTTCTCCTGAATTTGCGCAGCGCGCCAACGTTCCGAGCATGGAGGCTTATCGCGATCTGTATCGGGCCGCGGAAGAGAACCCGGGAGAATTCTGGGGCGATCTGGCCGAAAAGGAACTGCACTGGTTCGAGAAATGGGCCAAGGTTTTCGATTGGCAGCCGCCCTTCGTGCGCTGGTTCGTCGGCGGGAAACCAACGTCTGCTATAACTGTCTCGACCGCCACCTCACGACGCGCGCAAGACAAAGCCGCGATTCTGTGGGAAGGCGAGCCGGCGATCAGCGCACGCTCACCTATCAGGAACTGCACCGCCTGGTCTGCCGCTTCGCCAACGTCCTCAAGCGCGCGGCTACAAAGCCGGCGATCGCGCCATCATCTACATGCCGATGGTCCCCGAGCTGCCCATCGCCCTGCTGGCGTGCGCTCGCCTCGGCATCATCCATAGCGTCGTGTTCGGCGGCTTTTCGGCCGAAGCGCTGAAGGCCCGCATCCAGGACCTGGAAGCGACAGGTCGTCATCACTGCCGATGGCGGCTGGCGGCGCGGCAAAGAAGTCAAGCTCAAGCCGGCGGTCGATGAAGCGCTCGACAGAATGCCCCGCGCGTGCGAGACGTCATCGTCTACCGGCGCACCGGCTCCGAGATCGCCATGAAGCAGGGCCGCGACCTCTGGTGGCACGAGCTCGACGAACGCGTCACCGAAGACTGTCCCGCCGTAGCCGCTCGATAGCGAGCATCCGCTGTTCGTCCTCTACACCTCCGGCACCACCGGCAAGCCCAAAGGCATCTGCACACCACCGGCGGCTATCTGCTGCACGCCACCATGACCATGAAGTGGGTCTTCGACCTGAAGGAAGACGACACCTACTGGTGCACGGCCGATATCGGCTGGGTCACCGGCCACAGCTACATCGTCTATGGCCCGCTTGCGGCCGGCGCGACCAGCGTGATGTACGAAGGCGCGCCGGATTTCCCGCAGCCCGACCGCTTCTGGCGCGCTGATCGAGAAGTACAGGGTCAACATCTTCTACACTTCGCCCACGGCCATTCGCGCGCTTATCCGCCAGGGCGACCACTGGCCCAACGCGCACGATCTGTCGAGCCTGCGCCTGCTCGGCTCCGTCGGCGAGCCGATCAATCCCGCCGCGTGGGAATGGTACCACCGCGTGATCGGCAAGGGCCGCTGCCCCATCGTCGATACCTGGTGGCAGACCGAAACCGGCGGGATCATGATCGCGCCCATGCCCGGCGCGGTTCCTGCCAAGCCGGGTTCCGGAACGCTGCCGATGCCCGGAATCATCCCCGATATCGTCGATCTGCAAGGGCAACGCCGGTCGGCGACCGATCAGCGAAGGCTTTCTGATTATCCAGCAGCCCTGGCCCGGCATGGTCCGCGACATTCTGGGGCGATCCGGAACGCTACGAGGAACAATACTGGAGCCGCGTTCCCGGGCGTATACTTCACCGGCGATGCCGCGCGCCGCGATGACGACGGCTATTACTGGGTGCTCGGCCGCGTCGACGATGTGATGAACGTCAGCGGTCATCGTCTGAGCACCATGGAAGTCGAGTCGGCGCTGGTGCAGCATCCCGCCGTTGCCGAAGCCGCGGTGGTCGGCAAGCCGCACGAGATCACCGGCCAGGCTGTCTGCTGCTTCGTCACGCTGAAGAAAGGCGACTGGAATCACGACAAGCTGGGCAAGGAACTGCGCCAGTGGGTGGCGCACGAAATCGGCAGCTTCGCCCGGCCCGAGCAGATCCGCTTCACGGACGCGCTGCCGAAAACCCGCAGCGGCAAAATCATGCGCCGCCTGCTGCGCGAAATTGTGACGTCGAACGCGGTGACCGGCGACGTGACGACGCTCGAAGATCTGTCGGTGCTAACCGCGTTATCGAACACGCAGGACGAAGAGTAATCACGCTACTTGCGGTCTGGGCACCCATTTGCAACAGTACGGGCATGAAGTACTTCGGTCTGCTGTGCCTCTTGATCGCGCCCCTGCTTGCCGCGGATAAACCAGACTTCACCGGTTATTGGGAGTTGAACGTTGCGAAGTCGAAGTTTGGCAATATGCCAAAGCCGACCCGCATGGCTCTCAGCGCTGTTCGTGATGGCGATCGCCTGAAAGCAGAGCAAACTACCTGGGACGGAGAAGGGCACCAGACCGTGACAGGCACCTGGTACCTCGACGGCAAAGATCGTCCGGTCGAAGCCGCCAGTCAGTTCATGGAGAAGATCTGGTGGCAGGGCGATGTGCTCGTTGACGAGAAGCGGTCGCTCGATCGCACGTTTACCGAGCGCGTTCTGATGAAGCTTTCCCGCGATGGCAAGACCGCAACAGAGGTGGTCATCGTGAAAAGCCCGAACGGCAACAATACCGAAACGTTAGTTTGGGAGAAGCGCGATAAGCCTGCGAACTAGCGGCTGTGCTTCTGCGCGTAGTTCCAGGCGGTTTGCACGATCTCTTCGACGCTCGAGTGCACCGGCTTCCACTTGAGAGTTTCGCGCAGGCGGGATGAATCGGCCACCAGCGCCGGCGGATCGCCCTCGCGCCGTGGCGCCATCTTCTGCGGTACCTTCTTGCCCGTAATCTTCTCGACCGCGTTAATGACTTCCCGCACCGAAAAGCCATCACCAGTGCCGACGTTGAACTTGTTCGACGCGCCGCCGTTCATCAGATACTCGATACCCAGGATGTGCGCTTCGGCGAGATCGGTGACGTGGATGTAGTCGCGCACGCAGGTGCCGTCCTTGGTCGGGTAATCGTCGCCGAAGATACTCACTGGCTCGCCCGTCTGGATCGCACGGAACAGCAGCGGGATCAGGTGCGTTTCGGGCTCGTGGTTTTCACCATGGCGCCCTTGCGGGTCAGCGCCGGCAGCATTGAAGTACCGGAAACAGATGTTGCGTAAGCCGTGAATCTGATCGAACCAGCCCAGAATCTTCTCGACCATCACCTTCGATTCGCCATAAGGGTTCACCGGGTCGTAAGGCAGGCTCTCGGGAATCGGAGTCTTCGCAGGATTGCCGTAGACCGCAGCCGTCGATGAGAACACCACGTTCTTGACGCCCGCTTCCACCATCGCTTCGAACAGATGCAGCGAACCGCCCACGTTGTTATCGAAGTACATGCCCGGCAGCTTCATCGATTCACCAACCGCAATGAACGCGGCAAAGTGAATCACGGCAGCGCACGGCTTCTCGCTGAACACCTTCAGCAGTGCGGGCTTGTCGTGAGTGTCTACGACGCGCAGGCGAGCCGGATCGACATCTTCGCGACGCCCCTTTGACAGGTTGTCGACCACCACCACGTCATAGCCGCGGTCGGCAAGCTGCAGCACGGTATGGCCGCCAATGTATCCGGCGCCGCCGGTCACCACAATGCGTTTCTGCTCTGTATCGGGCACACCCGATATTACAACCCAAGCGTCCGGCTCGCGTAAGCTCGCGCTTAGTCCATCCGGGAGCGCGGTTCCGTTTCGTCCTCTTCGGGTTCGCCGTCGATCGCGTCCGAGCAACTCTGGATTTTTCGCGAACTTCTTCAGCACCTTGACCGAAGCGCCCGACGAGAATCCGGCACGCCGCAGCCGGTTATAAGCCGCCGCAAGATCCTTGTCACTTTGGAAAAGCGTCTCGCGGTTCGACATCCGGAATTTGCGCCGGATGTATTGCTCGATCAGCGTCGCTTCTTCGGTATCGCGATAGGCCTCATGCACTGTCCTCTCGGCGACAGGCGGCGCGACACGGCGCTTGCGTAAATCGTTCAACACACGGATGCGCCCGAGCCCGTCGGTGTCGCGCCGCGCGAGCACGAAATTCTCGGCGAAGCGCTGCTCGTTCAGATAGCCGTACTCTTTGAGGCGGACAAGAATGCCATCGATATCCGCCGCGTCTTCGGCACGTGCAATCAACTTGGCGCGCAGCTCGGCAACGGATTGAGCTCTCGCCGCCAGGCTCTTCACTGCGTATTGCATCAGCTTCTCGGCATTCAGCCGCGCCGGTGTCCGGGACTTCCGCTGCATGGCGATTTGAGTGCAAGTGTAACGAACATTGCGCTTTTGAAGTTGGTTACAAACGTGCTAGCTCCAAACGCGGAAGTATACTGAAGGATCACGGCTACCCGCATTCTGCGGCGCCAACAAGGAGGAACATCAATGGATCGTGATGGATTAGCAAACTTTTTCCTGGGCCTCGGCATCGGCGTCGGCGTTGGGCTGTTATTCGCTCCGAAGTCCGGTGAAGAAACCCGCGGGTTGATCAAGGACAAGGCGTCTGAAGGCGGCGATTACTTGAAGACGAAGGCCGGCGAAAGCACGGACTACATCAAGAAAGCGACGGCTGACTGGCGCGATACTGCCAACGATCTGCTCGACAAGGGCAGACAGGCAGTCGGCAAGCAGAAAGACAACATCAACGAAGCAGTGCAGGCCGGCAAACAGGCCTATCGGGACAAAGTGGAGCCGCAGGTTCCCCAAGCCAGCTAGTTAACGGTAGTTCGCGGAGGAGAGCATGTCAGAAGAAACGTTTCGTTGGATCGTGAGTGGCGGTGTCGCAATCGCGACGCTGTGCATTCTGGTGCAGGCGATTGTACTGCTTGTTCTCCTTCGCGTTGCCGGTAAGTTCCAGGCGAAGATCGAGCCGATCATTGAGCAGGCAAAGCCTCTCATTGCCAAGATCGACAAGGTTGCGGCGGACACCCCGGCGTTCATTGAAAAATTGCAGGGCGTGATGGCGGAAGCCAAGCCTTTCATCGCGAAAGTGCTCGAGCTGTTTGTGGAAGTCCGGCCAGTGTTGGCCAAAGTTGTGGAAGTGCTCGCCGCGGCGAAGCCGATCATCACCAAGATCGATTCGATCGTGGGCAAAGCGGAGCCTTTGGTTGTCAGCACCGGGCAGATCGTCGAAGACATCCGGCCCAAGGTGGCTAGCGTTTCGAGTGATGTGATGGAGATCGTCAGCACCGGTAAACACAACGTGCACGACGCTTCGAACTTTGTTTCGGACGTATTGACCCGCGCGCGCTCGAAGGTGGAGCGCGTTGATACGGCGGTCGATCAGACCGTCGATTCGGTACAGCAGGCAGGCGACTCCGTGAAGCGGACGGTGCTGCGGCCGGTGCGCGGAGTAGAGGGAATCCTGGCAGGCATTCGCGCCGGTGTATCGAGTTACGCGTCGGGCCGCCGTCCCTCAATCGATCACATCACGCAAGACGAAGAGATGTTCATCTAGCGCTGCCCTTGCGCGTACCCGCTCTCTCACGGCTACATTAGTTGGATGCAGCCGCCCAGCCTCCACTTAGCCACATCGTTACAGGTGTGGGTAACTGCTCTCAGTTCGGTCTTCTTTCTGGTTGATCCCTTCGCCGTGATCCCCACCTTTCTGGTGATGACGTCGGGTGACACGCTGCCCGAAAAGCGGCGCGTCGCCATTCGCGCCTCGCTCACCTGCTTCCTGTTGCTCAGCACCTTCGGAATCGCAGGGAAATATCTGTTCCGTATGTTCGGCATCACGCTGCCCGCGTTTAAGCTGGCCGGTGGTTTGCTGCTGATGATGGTCGCGATCGATATGCTGCAGGCCCGCCGCTCGCGCGTGAATGAAGTCGACGAAGAACGCGCCGAAGGCTGCCAGAAGGAAGATGTCGGCACCATCCCGCTGGGCATTCCGATGCTGGCGGGACCCGGCTCAATCTCGGCCGTGATGGTGCTGGTCAGCGACGCGCGCGGCTGGCGCAACACGCTTCCGGTGTTCGCGGCCATCGCTATCACCTCCGCTGTTTCCTTTCTGGTACTCGCCGCGGCGCATCGCGTGGGATCGTTCATGGGCGACACCGGCATCCGCATCATGACCAGGATGATGGGCTTGATGTTGACGGCGATCGCGTTTCAGTTCGCTGTGGACGCGTTGATCGATCTCCACGTGATACCCGGGGCGTAATCGCAGATGCCCTGGACGAACGCTCACTTCTGGTTGTTGCCGGTGATCCTGAGCGCCGTTCTGGGCGGGCTCACGCTGCTGGTCGCAAACAGCCGGCTGCGCGCCGTGTACCAAGCGAAATTCGAGGATGCGCGAAGGGAGCGGCTCTTTCTCTCGTCCATCGGCTTCTTCGTAACGGTGCTGTTGATCCGTATCATCACACTCGCCATTCACTACAACATCGGACCTTTCCACGATGTTTCGATGCGCGGCCGCCACATCCATCACCTGGTCTGGGGCATCCTGCTGCTGCTGCTCACCGGCTACGGATGGATGATCGGCGCAGGGGTGAGCGAGAGCCGCTGGTCGCGCTGGGGGGCACGTTTTCTTTCGATGATCTATGGCATCGGCGCGGCGCTCACGCTGGATGAGTTCGCGTTATGGCTGAACCTGCGCGACGTCTACTGGGCGCGCGAAGGCCGGGAAAGTCTGGAAGCTATGGCGCTGTTCGGCGGCTTGCTCGCGATTGGTGTCTTCGGAACACCATTCCTGAAAGGCGCGGGCAAAGCGATCGTCAAAGGCGAGAAGGTTTCGGCTTAACCCTTTTCGACCGGATAGCCTTTTTCCACCCAGTCAGTGTGCAGGTTTTCGGGAATCACCAGCACCTTCACATTGGTGTAGCCCTTCTCTTTCAGCGCAGAGAATGCGGGCCGCACGTTCGGACAGCGATCCCATGGGCAGCACCCGCAGTAGATCACGATGTTGGCGTTTTTCGGCGTCTGCGCGACTGTCTTCATCAGGAGCGCGATGCCTTCCGGCTTGCCTCCGGGACCCGCGAAAACAGAACCGGGAATATGAGTTCCGTGGAACAGAGCAGGGAAGCCGACATGCAGAAGTTTTGTATTCTTCTGCTTCAATGCGGCAGCAACTGCCGGAGGATAAATCAGGTCCGCATCGGTCCAGGGGTCTTTACTCTGCGCCAGTGCCAGCGGGGCCGCTGCCATCATGCCGAGCAGCGCGCGCCGTGAGAAATCCGTCATGATTTAAATGTAAGCCAAGTCACGCGGCTTGCTCAGGGCGGAGGTTCTCTTTGAGGAGATAGGAAAGATGGTTCAGAAAGCTTTCGTAATCGCGCGTACTCTGCTTACTGGCCTGGCTTTGTTCACGGTCAGTCCGAACTGCTTCGCCGCCAGCCTCGTCCCTGTTTCCGCTGCGACACTCGTATACAAGCTTCAGGATGGTGTTCTCCCTGTTTGGAGTGGCGGTGCTCTTTTGACGATCGAGGGAAACGGGAACCAATCACCGCAAGTGCAGGCGTGGAACGATCAAGGCGCGCTTCTTCGTTCGGCGAGCATCAAGGTTCCCGGCGCTTACGCCGTTCTCTTATTTGCAACGGCGCGTGCCGGCGATGGCACGTTGGCCGTAGCTGGGTATTCGACTTCTGACGATGGCAGGACGGCAGCGATGATCGCCTTCTGCGGGCTGGACGGCTCGTGCAATCCGGTGAGGACTGAGCCGTTTCACGCCATGAAGCTGGCGTTTGCGTCCGACGGCACTCTGTGGGCGTCGGGTTACACGGCACGGAATAGCACAGTACCGGACTCTGCCGCAAAAGCCGAAGTGGTGCGCCACTTCGATCGTAGCGGACGAATGACGGAAGCGTTCATTCCGGCCGAGACCGTGCCGGATGCGACCCGGCCGCCAACGGGAGTCTTGGCTGTCGGTGGCTCAATTGTGGGATGGGCGTCAACGAGCGCGCTGAGCAAAGATGGACATAGCCGGGGCTCCGGCTCGTATGTTGAAGTCTGGCCAGACAAATCGATCCATACCTATCCGTTGCCGGACGACTTCAACTTAAAATTCACTTCCAGGCCTCGCGCTTTGGTCTTGACGCAGCAGGATCTGCCTGTGTTGACGCTGGATGCGGGAGACCACTGGCAGAATCTCGAAGCTTTCACTTTAGACCGCGCGAGCGGCAAGTGGACGCCGCAGCCGGTTCCGAACACGCTCAAATTCCTGGCCGGTGGTAGCGGACCGACTCTCGCCTTTTACGATAAAGACGAGTCACACGTTCGCCTATTCCAGATGAATCCGTAAGCGCGGCGAAACTCCGCGATGGAGTCATCACCCGCGCGCTGGAGTTTGTGAAACACGCAGCTCTTGGGCCAGGCGCAGCGCCTCGTTGAGATTGCCGCTCCGTTCTGCATCGCGGACGCGTGCTTTCAGCTCGGCGATGAATAGTGCGTGCTCTTCATGCCGCAACTGTTCCATACACGCGGCTGCTTCATCCAGATTCACGGCTTCTTCTTCGCGAATCCAGTTCTGGCAAAGCAGTTTCTGATCCTGCTCATCCAGACGCGCATGCACCTCACCGAACGTCACCTCGCCATTCGCATCGGCAACTGCGAACAGAGCAGTGTAGATGCGCTGCACCGATGAACTCGCAATGCTCCGCATCGCGCGCAACTCACGCAGCCACTCATCACGAGCCTCCGGAGAAGAGAGCAGCGCGCCAATCAGAATGCGGTCGAGCGCACGCACGGGAGCAGTCACGGCGGGCGGCAACACACGTTCCCGGCGGTCGACCGCGAGCTTACGAAATTGCTCGAGCACCAGACCGGGTTCGACTTGCAGATAAGCTGCAACGTCGTTGACCACAGCGCCGCGTTCAATCTTGTCCGCGAGGCTCTGGATCGCCGGCAGCAGAAACTGAAACGCAGCGACGCGGCCTTCCGCTGAGCGCATATCGTGCCGCGACCGCGCGCGATCTGCAAGCCAGTGGAAGTAGTTCTTTGCGTTGTTGACGCAGAGCTGATAATTCTCGCCGCCATGCGCACGAACATATTCGTCAGGGTCGAGTCCGCCTTCTAATGCGACGATGCGGACGCGCATCTGTTCCGCCAGCAGCATCTGGATCGACTTCTCCGATGCAGCGGCGCCCGCGGAATCCGGATCGAAGTTGAGCGCCATGTTTGCCGAGTGCCGGCGCACACTCTGCACTTGCTGTGCGGTGAGGGCGGTGCCGCAAGAGGCGACTACTTCCGTGATGCCTCCTGCATAGACGCCAATCACGTCCATGTAGCCCTCAACAAGAACCGTGCGGTCCGCCTTGCGAATGGCATCTTTGGCGCGATGCAGGTTGTAGAGGACCCAGCCCTTTTTGTAGATCAGCGTCTCCGGCGAATTCAGATACTTGGGCTGATCGTCCGGCTCGAGCGCGCGGCCGCCGAAGCCGATGATCTTGCCGGACTCGCTGTGAATCGGAAACATGAGCCGGTTGCGAAAGCGGTCGTAGAGCCCGCCGTCGTCGCGGCGCAGTGCGAGGCCAGAGCTCTCGATCGCCTCGGGCGTGAAGCCTTCTTTTTTGAAACGGTCGGTCAGCCGCGACCACGATTTCTGCGAGAAGCCCAGGCCGAACTGATCGGCAACCGCTTCCGGTACGCCGCGCTTGGCGAGGTAATCGCGCGCGATCTTCCCTTGCGGCGAATGCAGGCTCGATCGAAACTCTGCTTCCGCGATCTCATGCATCTCGAAGAGCGCCGCGCGCGCCTTCGTGTTCTCGTCGGTGTAGCCTTCGCGCTTCGGCATCGGAATGCCATGGCGCTCGGCCAGCAGCTTGAGCGCTTCGAAAAACGTGAGGCGTTCCTGCAGCTCAACAAACCGGATGACGTCGCCGCCGACATGACAGCCATGGCAGTAGAAGAACTGGCGCGAGCCGTTAACCGTGAACGAAGGCGTCTTCTCGGTGTGGAAGGGGCACAAGCCTTTGAACGTCGGGCCGGCTTTCTTTAAGCGCACGTACTCCTGGATGACACCGACGATGTCGACCTGGCTCTTGAGTTGTGCGACGAATTCCAAGAATTCATTATCGGATGGGTTGGATTGTGTTGGCTTGCCCGCTTGCTGACGCGCGCGGCTCTAAGCCGTGGCACGCGGTGCCGCGACCGTGAGCGCTATCATGCGAAGAAATGTCTCGCCGCCTGATTTCCCTGGGTCTTTTTCTTAGCCTCTGCGCCGCTGCGCAGCAGGAGCGCACTGAATCCGTCAGCAAGAAGGCGCTGCAAGAGCAGCAGGACGCACAAAAAAAGGCCGACGACGCCGGTAAGCTCGTACCCGACAACAAACCGAAAAAGCCTGAAGACAAGTGGTTCTCCGGCATGAGCTTTCGCAACATCGGTCCATTTCGCGGCGGCCGTTCGTTGACCGTGTCGGGCGTGGTCAGCGATCCGAACACTTATTATTTTGGCGGCGTGGGCGGCGGTATCTGGAAGTCGAGCGACGGTGCGATGACATGGACCAGTGTCTTCGACAAAGAAGGCACCAGTTCGATCGGCAGCCTTGCGGTTTCGCAATCCGACCCCAACGTGATCTACGCCGGTACCGGTGAGACCGCACTGCGCGGCAACATCTCGCATGGCGACGGCATCTACAAATCCATCGATGCCGGCAAGACCTGGAAGAACGTGGGGCTCAAGGACTCTCGCTCGATTGGCAAGGTCATCATTCATCCGACCAATCCGGACATCGTCTATGTTGCGGCCTTTGGTCATCAGTACGGCCCTAACAAAGAGCGCGGCGTGTACCGCACGCTCGACGGCGGAAAGAGCTGGACGCGTGTTCTCTACAAAGACGATAAGAGCGGCGCTGTCGATATCTGTTTCGACCCCCATAATCCCAACATCCTGTTCGCCACGCTCTGGCAGGCGTACCGCACCCCGTGGAGCCTCGAGAGCGGCGGGCCGGGCAGCGGGTTGTATCGCTCCGGCGACGGCGGCAACACGTGGAAGCAATTGGACGAAGGCGGTCTGCCGAAAGGTCCGTGGGGCAAAGCGGGCGTTGTCGTGTCAGCCAACTCCGAGCGTATCTATGCGTTGATCGAAGCGGCCGACGGCGGCCTTTTCCGATCGGATGATGGCGGCGACAAGTGGGAGCTCGTAAATGGTGACCGCAGCCTGTGGCAGCGCTCCTGGTATTACATGCACGTAGTTGCCGACCCGCACGACGCGAACGTCCTGTACATCATGGATGTGCAGTTCTTCAAGTCCACTGACGGCGGACGCAGCTTCAACAAAATCAAAGTTCCGCATGGCGATAACCATGCGCTGTGGATTGACCCGAACAACACGCGCCGCATGATTCAAGGCGATGATGGCGGCGCGACGGTCACGCTTGACGGCGGCCGGCATTGGACCGCGCCATACAATCAGCCGACCGCGCAGTTCTATCACGTCATTACCGACAATCGCTTTCCCTATTGGGTGTACGGCGCGCAGCAGGACAACAGCACCATCGCGATCGCGAGCCGCAGCGACAACGGACAGATCGATCGCCCAGATTGGTATGCCGTAGGCGGCGGTGAAGCGGGTTATATCTCGCCTTCCCCGCTCGATCCCAACATCGTTTATGCGGGCGACTACGAAGGCGTGCTGACGCGTTTCGACAAACGTACCGGACAAGCGCAGAACATTTCGCCCTGGCCCGAAATTTCCGATGGCCAAGGCGCGGCGAACCTGGTGCATCGCTTTCAATGGACCGCGCCGAACATGATCTCGATCCATGACCCGCACACGCTCTATCACGCGGGCGAGATGTTGTTCAAGACCACGGACGATGGCATGCACTGGACCGCGATCAGCCCCGATCTGACGCGCAACGATAAATCAAAGCAGCAGATCTCCGGCGGTCCGATCGACAAAGACGATACAGGCACCGAATACTACGACACGATCTTCGCCTTGGCTGAATCGAAGTTCGAGAAAGATCTGATCTGGGCCGGAACTGACGACGGCTTGATTCAACTCACGCGCGATGGCGGTAAGACGTGGACCAATGTCACTCCCAAGGGCATGCCCGAGTGGAGCCGCGTGAGTCTGATCGAAGCGTCGCCGCACCAGGCATCCGTGGCTTACGTTGCGATCGACCGTCATCAGAACGACGATCTGCGGCCCTACATCTACAAAACCGCGGACTATGGCAAGACGTGGACCAAGATCACTAACGGGATTCCCGAGACCACGTTTGCACGCGCGGTGCGTGAAGATCCGAAGCGGCGCGGCCTTTTGTTCGCGGGCACCGAGACCGGCATTTACTATTCGTTCAACGATGGCGCGAACTGGCTGCCGTTGAAGCTGAACCTGCCGACGACGCCCGTGCACGATCTGGTCATCAAGGATGACGACCTGGTAGTGGCGACGCATGGCCGCTCCTTCTGGATTCTGGACGACATCACGCCGATCCGGCAGTTCCAGGACAGCTTCGACAAAGAAGCCCTGCATCTCTACACCCCACAGACGGCGATCAGAATTTACGGTCCGGCAGAGGCGCCGAAGTCGCCGGTCGCGGGGCAGAATCCGCCGAGCGGCGCGATCATCGACTACTGGTTGAAGGAGAAGCCGAAGGATGAGCTGAAAATCGAGATCATGGATGCCGCGGGTAAAGTGATCCGCAGCTACTCGAGCAAGAAGCTGAAAGAGCGCGACGCGCCGCCCGATCCCGACGACGAGAAGTTGAAATTTGAGATCGAGCCCGACGAAGGCCTGAATCGGTTCGTATGGGATCTGCACACGCAGAACATCGCGACCTTGCCGAACTACTATCTGTACGAAGAGCAGGGCGGCGTTCGCGGCCCGATGGTGGTGCCCGGCACGTATCAGGTTCGCATCACGGCCAACGGCAAACCGGCCACCGCGAAGTTTGAAGTGAAGATGGACCCGCGCGTGACCGTATCGCCCGCGGACATCCAGAAGCAGTACGACTTCGTCTCCGGCGTGCAGCAACAGCTCGATCACATCTATCGCACGGTCGATCAGATGCTGGCGTTGCGCGCGGCAATCAAGAACGTGAATCAGCGCTTACCCGACACGGCGCAAGCAAAGCGCCTGGCGGAACTCGATACGCAACTCGACCGCAAGATCGCAACGATTCAGGATGCGCTGATCAATTTCAAGATCACCGCGAATGAAGATTCGCTTGCGTATGCACTGGGTCTCGACGGCAAGCTGGCCGCGCTTGCAGCTACGGTGAGTGGGGAGGCGGACGCCGCGCCCACGCAATCCGAATATCAGGTACTGGCCAAGTACAACGAGCAGCTCACGGCGCAGATGAACAAATGGCAGTCGCTCGTTTCAGGCGATCTGGCTTCCATTCAGAAGCTGGCGGCGGAGCAGAATATCAGCGCGATCGGCGTGCGTTAAGGCTCGGGTTGATAATGGGGCATGCTGCGCCGTGTTGCGTCGTGCCTCTTATTTTGTTCATCGGTTCTGTGGGCGTCAGCGGGCGTCGATGAGTACGCGCTCATCCTGAAAGACCCGCCGCTCGCGCAATCCCGCCAGCAGCGGGAGAGTGCCGCGCATCAGACGATTCGCAAAGCGCAGGCGGCTGCCATCCATGAGATCGAAGCGCGCCACTGGCAGGTCAGCGGAAGCGTGCAATCGCTGCTGAACGCGGTGTTTGTGCTGGTGCCGCACGGCCAAACGCCGGACTTCAGCACGGTGCCCGGAGTGGAGCGGTGGAGCTACCTGCCACCGCTGCATCCGTTGCTCAATAAAGCTTTGGCGTTGACCGATGTTCCCGCAGCGTGGGCAAATCCGTTGATCGGTGGAATGGGCCGCGCGGGAGCCGGCATGCGCATCGGCATTATCGACAGCGGCATCGATCAGACGCATCCCGCGTTTCAGGATGCGCAATTGCAACCTCCCGCCGGCTTCCCGCGCGGCGACACGAAGTACACCAATTCGAAAGTGATCGTAGCTCGCAGTTACGTCTCACTGCTGAACAACAGCAGCGACCCAAATCGCTCAACGCCCGACGACACGACGCCCGCAGATCACACCGGCCATGGCACCGCAGTCGCGATGATCGCGGCCGGCGAGCAGGTGAATGCGCCGCTCGCAACCATCAGCGGTGTTGCGCCCAAAGCGTTCCTCGGCAATTACAAAATCTACGGCTCGCCCGCCGTCAACACCTTCACTAACGCGAGCGCGATGATCCAGGCGCTCGAAGATGCGCTGACCGACGGCATGGACGTGGTCAACGTCGCGAGCGGCAACGCGGCCCTCTACGGTGCACTCGATGCAGATAGCAGCGCCTGCGGGAATGCGAGCGGCCTTCGCAGCTACATCCCTTCGAACGCTTGTGACATTGCGGCGCAGGCAGTGGAGAACGCGGTGCGCAGCGGAATGGTGGTCGTCGTGGCCGCGGGCGACGATGGGCCGACGCTCGGCACCATCAACTCGCCGGGCACCGCGCCGTCGGCGATTACGGTTGGCGCGTCCACGAACGCGCACATCTTCTATTCGTCGATCAGCGTGCCGGACGTTTCGGCCAGCACCATTGACGCGCTCTTCGGCATCCCCAAGCCTGGTGGAAAGGTGGTCTATCCGCTGGCCGACGTGACGGCATCGGGCAATGACGGCCTGGCTTGTGCGCCGCTGCCTGCCGGGTCATTCACGGGTGATGTGGTGCTTGTCGAACGTGGCGGCTGCGGCTTCGATGCGAAAGCGAACAACGTGCAAGCTGCCGGCGCGGTCGGCATGGTGATCTATCTCGATAACGCAACCGATGACATCTTCACTCCGATCAGCCTGGAAGATACGGCGATCCCCTCCGTCGTGATTCGCAACAGCGACGGCGTGCAGTTGCACAACTATTTGAAAGCACACGCAGGCGCGGCTCCGAAGATTACGCTCGACCCCACGCTGCGTGAGGTTGCTGCGGGCTATGACACGGTGGCCGGCTTTTCCTCGCGCGGTCCCGCGATCGGTACGTCGGCATTGATCAAACCGGAACTTGTTGCTGTCGGCACCGACCTTTACACCGCAACGCAGAACTACGATCCGAGCGGCTCCCTATGGGATGCTTCGCGCTACACCAGTGTGCAGGGCACAAGCTTTGCGGCGGCAATGGTTGCAGGCGCAGTGGCATTGGTCAAGCAAGCGCATCCGGGACTTTCCCCCGCGCAGTACAAGTCCGCAGTGGTCAATACGACGAGCAACGCAGTCAAAGAGAACGGCGTAACCGCGCGCATCGAGGCCGTGGGCAGCGGCAAGTTGGATGCGGGGAACGCGGTGGGCATCGGCGCAACCGTGACCCCTTCGACGTTGTCGTTCAATAATCTGCTGTCATCCGTTGGTGTGCCGGCCACGCTTTCGATGAACCTGACGAACATCACGAATGCGCCGGGCACTTACTCGGTGCAGGTGCTGCAAACCGATACCGATGCAAAGGCCAGCGTGTCGGTCACGCCGGCGAGCGGAACACTGCAAGCGCAACAGACCGTCTCGCTTTCCGTGACGCTCTCCGGTTCGAAGCCAAGCGCCGGAATGTACGAGGGCTTCATCATCATCTCGGGGATCGGGCAGACGCTGTTCGTGCCCTACTGGTACATCGTGAGCGATGGTGTTGTGCAAAGCGTGTTCCCGGTGATTGGTTCGAGCAGCACCGGCGGCGTGAGTGAAGCGGGCGACCTGATTGCACTGCGCGCCGTCGATCGCAACGGACTCAGCGTATCCGGTGTGCCGGTTACCTTCAGCGTGCTGAGCGGCGGCGGCTCCATCGGTACACACGATGCGGCGACAGACTCTTACGGCATCGCGGCGTCGAACATCAATTTGGGATCATCGCTGGGCGATCAGATCTTCGAAGCCAACTTGTCCGGGATGAAGCAGGATTTCTTCTGGACCGCGTTCAACTTCCCCACCATTGCGACGAATGGCATTGTGAACGCCGCAAGCTTCCAGCTGGACAAAGGCTTCGCGCCGGGCTCGTACCTGACCATCGCCGGTACGAACCTGAGCGCCGCGACCGGGTTCTTGAACACGAACTACCTGCCGGTCTCGATTGCCGGAACTTCGGTCAGCTTCGATGCCGGCGGCATCAGCGTCCCGGGCCGCCTTTCGTACGTCAGCCCAACGCAGATCAATGTGCAGATTCCGTGGGAACTGCAGGGCCAGTCCATGGCGACGGTCAAGGTCAACTTCGAAGGGCTGGTCAGCTTCACGGCGACCATCCCTATCGCTGCGACCAACCCGGCGTTCTTCGAATTCAGTGATGCGGGGCAGCTAACGGCAGCGGCGCTCGATCAAAATTTCCGTGTGATCACTGCGGCAAATCCTGTGCAGCGCGGCCAGGTCGTTCAGTTTTTTGTGAACGGATTAGGGGCGGTCACGAACCAGCCTGCGGACGGTGCGGTTGCGCTGGCTAACCCATTGTCGACAACAACGCAGACGCCGGGCGTGACCATTGGCGGACAGAACGCGCCAGTGCAATTCAGCGGGCTGGCTCCCGGCATCGTCGGGCTTTATCAGGTGAATGCGGTGGTGCCGCTGAACATCGGTACCGGCCCGCAAACCGTAACGCTTTCAATCGGTGGCAACAGCGCGAAGACCACCAGAATCGTCGTCAAATAGTGCCGGAAGCTTTCGACGCGATCCTGATCGGCGCCGGTCAAGCGGCGCCTTCGCTGGCTGCGCGGCTGGTGCGCGAGGGCATGCGCATCGCTTTCGTCGAGCGCAACCGATTCGGTGGAACGTGCGTGAACACCGGCTGCATCCCGACCAAGACGCTGGTCGCGAGTGCGCGCACCGCTCATGTCGCGCGCCGCGCCGCTGATTTCGGCGTGGAACTCGCCGGTCCTGTACGCGTCGACATGCAAAAAGTGAAAGCGCGCAAAGATACCGTGGTGCGCGCCTCCAGCGAAGGTGTGGAGAATGGTTTGCGCGGCTTGAAAGACGCAGCCATCATTCACGATCACGCGCGCTTCGAATCAGACCACGTCATTCGAGTGGGCGACCGGCAACTCACCGCGCCCAGAATCTTTCTGGATGTAGGCGGCCGCGCATCTGTGCCTCCGATTCCTGGCCTGCGCGGTGTTCCGTTTCTGACGAACTCCACCATGATGGACGTCGATTTCCTGCCGCAGCATCTGGTGATTCTCGGCGGCAGCTACATTGCCCTCGAGTTTGCGCAAATGTACCGGCGCTTCGGCAGCGAAGTCACTGTCATTGAACGCAGTGACAGAATTGTGAGCCGCGAGGACCAAGATGTCTCGGTGGCGCTCAGCGAGATTCTCGAAAGCGAAGGAGTTCGCATCCATACTAGTGCTGCGATCTCCGAAATCGAGAAGCGCGGCGAAAGCGTTCATGTTGCCTGGAATGGCGGCGAGGCGAACGGATCGCATCTGCTTGTTGCTCTCGGCCGTATGCCCAACACAGATGATCTCGGTTTAGAGAACACCGGTATCAAGCGCGACCAACATGGCTTCATCGAAGTGAATGACGTGCTCGAAACGTCGGTGCCCGGCATCTGGGCGATGGGTGACTGCACGGGCAAGAGCGCGTTCACTCACACCTCATATAACGATTTCGAGATTGTTGCGGCAAATCTTTTTGACCATGATCCTCGCAAGGTAAGCGATCGCATTACGGCTTACAACATCTACACCGACCCACCGCTTGGCCGCTGCGGGATGACCGAACGGGAAGTGCGCGCGACCGGACGGCCAGCGTTGATGGGCAAGCGGGCGATGACGCGAGTCTCCCGCGCGGTTGAAAAGGGCGAGACCGCAGGTTTTCTGAAAGTGCTGGTCGACGCGGAAAACAAGCAGATTTTGGGGGCCGCGCTGCTGGGCGTGGAGTGCGATGAAGTGATCCATTGCATTCTGGATTTGATGTACGCGCGGCAGCCCGCATCGGTGCTGCAAAGGGCAGTGCACATCCATCCAACCGTTTCGGAACTGCTGCCGACGCTCATGGGAGAGTTGCAGCCGTTATAATCATGGGCTAGGGAGTTGCCATCGTTCGATGAACGATTTGAAGAAGAGATTGCAAGACGAGATAGCCGTGCTCGAGCACGAGATGCGGACCGAACTCCCCAGAGAGATCCTGAAGGCGCGGGAACATGGCGACCTGAGCGAGAACGCCGAGTATCACGCGGCCAAAGAGCGCCAGGGCATGGTCAATGCGCGTCTGATTCAATTGAAGAGCCGGCTGCGCGAAGTGGCGATGATCGACTTCACCAAGATTCCGCACGACCGTGTGGGTCTGGGCTCCGAAGTTGTCGTGCTCGACACCGCCAAGGACGAAGAGATTACCTACACGCTGGTGATGGTGGAGGACGCCAACGCCGCTGCCGGAAAGATTTCGACCAGCTCACCCATCGGCCGGGGCTTGCTCAACAAATCCGTTGGCGATACCGTAAAAGTGCAAATTCCCGGGGGCCAGAAAGAGCTTGAGATCGTCAAGCTGACGACTGTTCACGAACTGGCCGGTTAGTACCTATGACGATTACGCGCGGGATTGGTTGGTTCTTCGGCAAGATCATCAACGCCATCGTTGGTGCACTCGCCCTGTCCCGCATTCACCCGAACGTACTGACGTTTATCGGGCTGCTGATCAACATCTGGGCCGCCGTCGAGTTCGGACGCGGTAATTTTCTGAAGGCTGGTCTGGTGGTGCTGGGCGCCGGCTTGTTCGATATGGTCGACGGCCGAGTCGCGCGCGAAACCAATCGTGTGACACGCTTCGGCGGGTTCTTCGATTCGGTTCTCGATCGCTACTCCGACCTCGCGGTGTTGATGGGCTTGCTGGTTTACTATGCGCGCATCGACCGCTTCTTCTACATCGTGCTCACCGCACTGGTGATGACCGGTTCGGTGATGATCAGCTACTCGCGCGCGCGGGCCGAAAACACCATCCCGAAATGCAAGGTAGGTTTTCTCGAGCGCCCCGAGCGTGTCGTGCTCGTGATCATCGGCGCTCTCTTCAACCGCATGGGCGCAGTGTTGTGGGTCATGGCGGTGTTGTCGAACCTCACGGTGATCCACCGCATGATCTACACGTGGCAGGAAACCAAGCGCCTCGAAGACGCGCAATTGCGCTCCGTTCCCACTCACGAACGGCTCTAGCTCAGGCCGTCCACTCCACCGATTCAGCAGTAGAAACGCTGAGCCATCCTTGTGCCGGGACCGCTTCGATCGGCAACCCGCCGTGCCAGAAGCTCGCGTGAAAGCGGATATCGGTCACTGGGCGGCCATCTCGTGAGACCGGAACTGCGATCTCCAGGATCTGCTTAAACGCGCACTGCACGCCCGCGCCTTCCTGCACGGTCGCGTGCCCGCCTGCGATGCGCACCGTCACTTTGCACTCCGTCCCGCCATCGCCGATCACGCCCAGGCGAACGTCGAGGGAACTCAACAGGTCTTCGGTGCCGGGCAGGAACTCGACGCGAACGTAGAGGTGCTTGTGATCCGCGCCGTACTGCAGATCATGGATCAGGAACCGTTTGCCGTGCATGGCGCCCGAGCGCGTGCCGACGCGGTAAACACCCGCGCCCAGCCATTCGAAGTACGAAGTCACCACGCCATCGATCACCGGCGAGAGCGCGCCCGTAGGCGGCGTGTGCGACTCGTTCACATAGACGCGCAGAATCGGTTGTGAAAGTTCTGCCGGCGGCGCGAGTTCCAGCGCACGATAGATGTTCGCAATGTGGCTGCGGAAGAGTTGATCGAAGTCTTCGCGATGCGCAGAATCGTGCTCCGGGCCATACCACCAGCACCAGTCGCTACCTTCGGCGATGAGCAGTTCTTCGTAAGCCAGCGCGCGCTTCTCGGGGCTGACTTGGTCTTTGTGTTGATCGTAAACGCGATGCGCTTCCAGCAGAAATTCCCACGCGCGATTATCTTCTTCGGCCCCGATCCAGATGTCGAAGTTGGCGTTGATCCACGAGCCCGGAAAGATATGGTCCAGCGGGTCGGAGGGCATCAACTGAAACGCCTCGCTGACCGTTACCGCATGCATGTCGGAGTCGTTCAGGATGCCCTCGTACAATTCGCGAAAGAACGGGCGGCCGCTGCGGTCGTAATACTCCCACGCGTTCTCGCCATCCAGGATGATCGGCACCAGTGCTTCGCGTCCGGCGTTCAGCATGCTGCGGCAGTTGTCGCGGATGCGGTTCAGAAAGTCGTGGGCAGCTTCGCGCGCGTCCATGCCTGAATAGACGAAGCCGATCAGATCGCTCAGCACGTGATCGCGAAAGATCACCTGCATCGAGTCGTCGCCCTGTTGCCAGCGGTACGGCCGATAGGTGCCGTCCACTCCAGCGCCGCGACCGAGCGTGCGATCGAGAACGCCGTTATCGGTGGCGGCCCACTTGAAGCCGGTCTGCGCCGCGATCTGAAATACCTCGTCGGAAACGGAACCTTCTGACGGCCAGAGTCCCACCGGAGCCACGCCGAACGTTCGCTCGATGTAGTCGCGGCCCATCTGCAACTGCTTGCGCGCGTCATCGGGATACTTGAAGTTGCGCGGCAGCGGCACGTCAGGATGCGCGGTCGCCGCAATGTTCGAATCGCACAACAACGGCAGAATGGGGTGGTAATACGGCGTTGTCGAAATCTCGATCTGCCCCGTCGCCGCCAGTTTCTTGTACTCCGGGATCACAACACCCAACAGCTCAGTCTGTTTGCGGCCCAGCAATGCCTGGTCATCCAGCGTGAAGTCGCGACCCTTCTCGACCAGACGGCGCACGTCGGCATCATGCTCGAGCCACTCTTCGTCAAACCACGCGATCTGCGAGAGCACTTGCAGGTCGCGAAACTCCTGCACGCCGAAAACGGATTTCGTGCTCGCGGTCTGCTGTTGCGCTTTGCTCGCCTGGAACAGTTCGCCATAGCGCGGATAGCGATAGATCATGCGGCCCGGGTTCGCGTGGAAAGAATTCTTGAGCAGGAACGCCTGATCGTCCGCAGTCAAGTACTCGGCAGGCTTCAGCGCGCAATCGAGAAACGGATCACGCGCAGCCGAGGCCGCGTACTCTTCCACCTGCACCATCATCGAAGGCACCAGGTTGAACGTCTGCCGGATACCGGGAAACTCTTCGAGGATCCGCACCATGCCGTAGTAATCCTTCAGCGCATGCAAGCGCGTCCACGGCAGTTTGTATTCTCCTGAGAGCAGGTCTTTATAAAACGGTTGGTGCATGTGCCAGAGAAAGCACAAGTGGATGCGGGGCATTGAGCGGCTTGCAATACTCCTGACGGGCGCCGGCATCGGCTGATTGCCGCGAATGGCCGCCCATAACATGCGATTCATCTCGTCATCATCGACAAGGTCTTCGGCTTCGAGATCCAGTTTCTTGGCGTTCGGGTTCGCAGGGTTGCGCGCATCCAGCGGCGTGGACGGCGGTTCACAGCGGTGAATGGCCGCGCATCGGGCGTGTTGGTGAACGCCGCCGTCATTGCTCGCGCACCGGCATCGAACACCGTCATGGGACGCAACCCGACGATCATCTCGATCGTGCGCAGCATCGATGTCGTGTTGTACATCGTGCTGTCGACCACGCCGTGTTTCAGCAGCGGCGACACCACGAACGCGGGGGACCGGTGCGAGTCCACGTGATCGGGCCCCGTTCTGCGCATCGTCTTCGAGGATGAAGATTGCGGTCTGATCCCAGAAGCGGCTCTTCGATACGCCTTCCACCATCATGCCCAGCGCGTAGTCGTTGTCCGCGTTCGCTGAGAGCGGGGCGATCTTGCCCGGCGTAATGCCCGAGGTGTGATCGTTGCCCAGGCGCAGGAACATCAACTGCGGCATGCTGCCAGACTTTTCGAACTCTGCGAGGTCGCTCAGAAACACCTTGGCGCGCTCGACATCCGGATAATCCAGATCGAAGCCGCGATACTTCGCGTTCGTCACGCGGCCAGCGCCGGGTCGCGCACGCCTGCGATCTGCGCGCCATCGGGTCCCGCCTGCGCAAGCGGCTTGTTGTTGACGAAGTAACCGTAGTTGCGCATGGTGATTCCCGCCGCTTTGGCGTTGGTCCACAGATAGCCGGCGGGCGGGAGCGTCGGCCGGCTCGCCGCCTTCATAGTCGTAAGTCTTGCGGCGCGCCGGCATAACTGTTCGGCCACATCTTCTGCACGTAGTCCGGCGCGATGGCCGCGGTGGACCAGTTGTGTCCGTCGGCACTCACGTCTGCATTGACGTAGAAGTTATCGAACAGCACGAACTCGCGCGCGAGCTTGTGCTGGTTCGGCGTGACCTTCTCGCCGAACAGCACCAGCGACGGGTCGCCGTTGCCACGCTTCATTCGCCCAAGCACCTGATCGTAGGTGCGGTTCTCCTTCACGATGTAGATCACGTGCTGAATCGGCGATTGCGGCAGCGGTACGACCGGTGTCTGCAGCTTGGCATCGTTGTAGTCGCGATATGCGCGAGTCAGCGGTCGCTGGTGTACGTCCAGTCCATTGCGCGATCGTCCGGCGAGTCAACGAAACTGACGGTCCCGCTGCTGCATTTTGCCCGACATATTCGATCCGCGCGATCGCCTTCATGCGAACGTTCCGACGCCTTTGGTCGGGTTCGGCCCGCTCGGGATTCGGGAACGAACGCAGCCCGCGCCCGTTCAGAATCGCAATGCGGCCGTCGGCAAGCCCGCGCACCGCAGTTGGATACCAGCCCGTCGGAATGAATCCGGCACAACGCTGCGCTCGCCTCGAGATATCGACCACCGCCACCGCATTCGCGTCCGAGCACGCCACGTAGAGAGCTTTGTCTGTCCGCGCTGAATCCCAGTGCGGACGGCGTCATGCCGAGCGGCTGCAGCGGAGTCATCGCCAGATTGATCGTTTCCAGCCTGCGTCATCTGCCCGATCGTTCGGCACGCCGATGCACGTAGACGTTGTTGGTGTTCGCAGCCGCCACGAACAGCCGCGGTGACTCCGGTCATCGCCACGGGCCTTCACTCCAACATGTCCGTCGTGTGCGGGCCCACGCGAATCGTCGAGCATCACGCCGCCGTCGGCTGCATGATGCCTCGATGACCGTCCGTCGGCCCAGCTCGAAACGAAGAATGACTTGCCGTCGGGATGAAACAGAATGCGATACGGCCGGCGGCCCGTCTTGAAGCGTCTCGATCACCGCGCCGGATCTGCGGATTGATCACCACGCACCGCATCGTGAAACAGATTGCGCCGCGTAGATCATGTCGCCATCGGGCGAGACCGCCACGTCGCCAATGAAATCTCTGCGGCTGCGTCTGCTTGCAGCCGGCACCAGGTCAACGTGCGCCGCGCGTCAGCCTCGCCGTTGTCGAAACGCAAACTCGAAAACCGCCGCCGTCGATCCGCCGCCGACGTAAACGTTGTCGCCCTTCGGAGCAAACGCCAGCCCCAGCCACGCGTCGGGCACGCGTGTTCGGCGAAACTTCCCGCGTCGCTGCGATGTCGATGACGCTGATCGATCGGCGGGTTGTAGCCGCCGTTCAGCACCAGCAGGTATCTTCCCATCGGGCGACAGCAGCGGACGACATTGGCAGCGTGTCCACCGGGACCTGCGTGCCTGCCGGCTTGACGCGCCATCCGCTGTTCAGCAGAAACCCGCCGTCCGCCTGCAGGCCCGACCTGTTCCCGCGCGACGGCTGCGAGGTCTGAGACACCAGCGACGGCCGCGGCCAGCGCATAACACGCGCCCGACTAGTCAGATAAAGCATGTTTCATTCGGTCTGAATACCTTTGCGCGATCGGAAAGCGGCGTCCGATGCCGAACGCCTTCGTGGTGACCTTCAGGCCGGGCGCGGCCTGCTGGCGCTTGTATTCGTTGCGATCCACTTTGTTGACGATATCCTGCACCAGCTCCAGCGGCAGATGCAGTTCATCCGCGATCTGCTGCGGCGCCTGCGTATCTCTTCGATGTAAGCGCGCAGAATCGGCATCGAGCACCTCGTAGGCGGGCAGCGAATCGGTGTCCTTCTGATCCGGCGCAGTTCCGCCGAAGGCGGCTTCGTGAAAACCGTTTCGGGAATCGCGCCGCGGATGCCGCTGATTCGCGATGCGCGAAAGCTCATAGACCAGCGTCTTCGGCACATCGCTGATGACCGCCAGCCCGCCGCACATATCGCCATAGAGCGTGCAGTAGCCGACCGCGATCTCGCTCTTGTTGCCGGTGGTCAGCACCAGCGCGCCGAACTTGTTCGAGAGCGCCATCAGCGTCACGCCGCGCAACCGCGATTGCAGATTCTCTTCCGTCACGTCCGGCGCGCAGCCCGCGAACAACGGGTCCAACGTGCGCACGAAATCGTCGTAGAGCTGCGTTGATCGGCAAGATCTCGAAGCGAATCGCCAGGTTCTGCGCCATGTGCGCGCGCATCGCTCACGCTGTGCGTCGGAGGAGTAACGGCCCGGGCATGCCGACGCCGATCACGTTCTCGCGCCCCACCGCATCGACCGCGATGGCCGCCGTGAGCGAGGAATCGATGCCGCCGCTCAAGCCCGATCAGCACGCTTCGAGAATCCGCACTTGCGGATGTAGTCGCGCGTGCCAAGCACCAGCGCTTCGTATACGGCTTCGTGCTTCGTCGGGGAAGCCGGCATGGTGATCGCCTTGCGCTGGTATCGATATCGGCAAACACCAGGTCTTCTCGAAACGAAGCCGCGGTCGCGATCACTTCGCCTTCCGCATTCATCGCGAAGCTCGAACCGTCGAACACGAGCTGATCGTTGCCGCCCACCTGATTCACCACGATCCACCGGAACCTTGTAGCGCCGTGCCGTGGCCTTCGGAACATCTCACGCCGGGAACGCGCTTGCCCATGTTGAAGGGAGACGCGTTGATGCTGACCAGCAGGTCTCCGCCGAGCTGCATCAGCTCTTCTACGGGATCGCGCGAGTAGAGGCGGCGCTCCCAGAACTGCTTATCGTTCCAGGCGTCTTCGCATATGGCGACGGCAACATGGCGGCTGCCATCCTGCCAGATCGCGCGTGGACCGCCTGAGGACGAAGTAGCGCGCTTCGTCGAAGACGTCATAGGTCGGCAGCAGAATTTTGATCTGCTCGAAGATCACCTGGCCGCCTCGCAGGACAGCCGCGCGGTTGGTAACTTTCTTCCCGGTTGCCGCATCGCTTGGGCCTACATAGCCGGTCACGATCGCGATGTTCAACGCAGCCGTTTCGCGCGCCAGCCGCTCCAGTTCCTGCCGGTTGCGGCAGACGAACGTGGCTTTCTCGACCAGATCACGCGGCGGGTAACCGCACACCGAAAGTTCGGGGAAGACGATGAGCTCCGCCCCGCCTTCGGCCGCGCGGCGAGAGAAGTCGATCATCCGGTTCACGTTACCCGGAAGATCACCGACAGTTGGATTGATTTGGCCCAGCGCAACGCGCATTGATTTACCAGTTTAGCGAACCAGCCTGTATGGTCTGGAGGCGCTTCGCTCCCATATCCTCGCTCTATCACTTGAACCTGCCTCTATCTTCCGAGCCCGACTTTACAGAGCCGCGACAGCAATGGAGCGGGTTTTTGCTGGTAACGTGACCAACCCGCTCCATTGCTGTCGTGGTGCTGTTGACATTTAACTTAGTTGTTAATTAACATATCGGTTAAACATGGCCGACTCTCTCAGCACCACGTTTGCCGCGCTTGCCGATCCTACCCGCCGCGCCATTCTGGCCAGGCTTGTCACCGGCGAATGTTCCGTCACCGAGCTCGCGCAGCCGTTCGATATGAGCTTGCCTGCTGTATCGCGACACGTTCGCGTTCTCGAACACGCCGGCTTGATCGAGCAGCGCAAAGACGCACAGTGGCGCCGCTGCAGTATCGACGCGGGTCCGCTGAAACAGGTCTTCGATTGGACGGAACACTACCGGCATCTTTGGGAACAACGCCTCGACCGGCTCGACAACTACCTGCAGCAACTACAAAAAAAGGAGAAGAAACAAAATGGTAAGCAACGCAACCGCAAATCACGAAAGCTTTAACGCAACGACGATATCGGATCAAGAGGTCCGCATGACTCGCCTGTTCAACGCACCGAGAGAACTGGTGTTCGAGGCGATGAGCAAGCCCGAGCACATCAAACAATGGTGGGGCCGCCTGGGCGAAGGCTATTCCGTGCCGGTGTGTGAAGTCGACCTGCGCCCCGGCGGCAAGTGGCGTTTCGTCAACCGGCATCCTAAGGGCGAAGCTGCGTTCTATGGCGAGTACCGCGAAATCTCGATTGACCGCACGGTTTTCACAGAAATCTTCGAACCGTTCCCTGACGCGGTGTCGATCGTCACGTCGGAACTCACCGAAGAAGAGGGAAAGACGCGCATGACCGTTACGGTGCGCTATGCGTCGCCGATGGTTCTCGACATGGTGCTGAAGTCGGGCATGCAGCAAGGCGCAAGCATCAGCTACGACCGTCTTGAAGACCTGTTGGCTACGTTGCGCGCGCGTAACTAAACCGCAACGCTCGGCAAGGAGCAGGCCAAAAGCTTGCTCCTTGGCATGAACCCCCTCTGTTACTATCTCGTTTTCATGGCCCTCCTCATTCGTGTGCTCGCATTTATTTCGCTATCGTTCACTCTTATCGCCGCTGAGCCTGTGAAGCCATCGCCTGACCCGGCGTGGTCAACGGCAACGTTCAGCGGTCTGCACTTTCGGTCGATTGGGCCGGCCATGATCTCCGGACGCATCGTCGATATCGCGGTCGATCCCGCGAACTCAGCGCACTACTTCATTGCCGCCGCGTCGGGCGGCGTGTGGAAGACCATCAACAACGGCAACAGTCTGGACGCCGGTGTTCGACAACGAGGGCTCGTACTCCATTGGTGCGCTGGCGCTCGATCCGAAGAACTCAGCCACCGTTGTGGGTAGGCACCGGCGAAGCCAACAGCCAGCGCAGCGTGTCCTATGGCGACGGCATCTATCGCAGCGATGACGGCGGCAAGACGTGGAAGAACCTGGGCTTGAAAAAGTCCGAGCACATTGCGCGCATTGCGATTGACCCGCGCGATTCGAAGGTCGTCTACGTTGCGGCGCAAGGGCCGCTATGGTCCGCGGGCGGCGATCGCGGCTTGTACAAAACCACCGATGGCGGCAAGACGTGGACCAAGTCGCTCAACATCAGCGAGAACACCGGCGTCACCGATGTGGCGATCGATCCGCGTAATCCCGATGTCCTGATTGCAGCGTCGTATCAGCGGCGGCGGCACTCAGTGGACATTGATTGACGGTGGCCCGGAGAGCGCGATTTATCGTTCGACGGACGCGGGTGCAACGTGGGCGAAAGTCAGCTCGGGCCTGCCGGCGGAAGACCTCGGCCGCATCACCTTTGCGCCGTCAGCAAACAACCCGGCGCTGGTGTACGCGAGCGTCGAGGCAGCCAATCACAAGAGCGGCATCTTCCGGTCCAACGATTTCGGATCGAGTTGGGAACTGCGCAGCGCCGTGGAGTTTGCCGGCATGTACTTCGGGCGCATCTATGCCGACCCGCACAACGCCGACCGCGTCTACTTCATGAACGTAAGAATGTCGGTGTCGGACGATGGCGGCAAAACGCTGCGGCCGCTCGGCGAACGCTCGAAGCACAGCGACAATCACGTGATCTGGATCGATCCGCGCGACGCGAATCATTATCTTGTCGGCTGCGACGGCGGGTTGTACGAATCGTACGATCGCGCCGCGAACTGGTCTTTCAAGAGCAATCTGCCGCTCGGGCAGTTTTACGACGTGACCACCGATAATCAGGCGCCGTTCTATAACGTTTATGGCGGAACGCAAGACAACTCGTCAGTCGGCGGTCCGGCGCGCACGCGCAGTGCGAACGGCATCACCAACGCGGACTGGTTTGTTACGCAGGGTGGAGACGGCTTTCAGTCGCGCGTAGATCCGGAAGACCCGAACACGATCTACGCCGAGCTGCAATATGGCGTGCTGGTGCGCTTCGACAAGCGTACGGGCGAACGCCTTGGCATTCAGCCTGAGCCTGGTGCGGGCGAAGAGCCGCTGCGCTGGAACTGGGATTCGCCGATCATGATCAGCCCGCATCAGCACACGCGCATCTACTTCGGATCGAACAAGCTGTTTCGCAGTGACGACCGGGGCGACACGTGGAAGACCGTGAGTCCCGATCTGACGCAGAAGATCGATCGCAACACGCTGCCCGTGATGGGCAAGATCTGGGGCCCGGATGCGGTGGCGAAGAATTCGTCAACGGCTTTCTACAGCAACATCTCAACACTCGCGGAGTCGCCGAAAAAAGAAGGCCTGCTGTACGTCGGCACTGATGATGGCTGGATTCAAGTCAGTGAAGATGGCGGCGGGCACTGGCGCAAGTCGAACGACTTCCCCGGCGTGCCGGAACACTCCTACGTCAGCCGCATCATGGCGTCGCAATATAACGCGAACACGGTGTACTCTGCGATCGAAAATCATCAGAACGGCGACTTCCACCCTTACTTGCTCAAGAGCGATGATGCCGGCAAGACGTGGCATTCCATCCGTGGCGATCTTCCGGAGGGCGGGGCAGTGTATGCGCTCGCGGAAGACCACAAGAACGCGAACCTGCTCTTCGCCGGTACGGAGTACGGTCTCTACTTCACGATCGATGGCGGCCATAAATGGACGCGGCTGAAGAGCGGCTTGCCCACTGTTGCCGTCCGAGACATTGCAATCCAGAAGCAGCAGGACGATCTGGTCGTCGGCACATTCGGGCGCGGCGTTTACATTCTGGATGACTACTCCATCCTGCGAACGCTGACGCCTGAGCTGCTCACCCGCGACACGCTGCTGTTTCCCGTGCGCGACGTTCCGATGTATGTGCAAGCCGTGCCGTATGGGGGCCGCGGCAAAGGCTGGCAGGGCGATGCATTCTTCTCTGCGGACAATCCGCCATACGGCGCAACGGTCACTTACTACTTGAAAACGCCGTTGCGCACACGTGCGGAGCAACGCCGCGAAAAGGAAAAGAAGGGCGTCGTCACTTATCCAACGGCGGAAGAGTTTCGCGCCGAAGCAACGGAAGAGCCGCCGGCAATCGTCGTGACGGTTTCGGATTCCGCCGGTCATCCGGTGCGCAGGTTGACCGCGCCCGCGAGTGCGGGTCTGCATCGCATCACGTGGGACCTGCGCGAACCCGCGCCCGTGCTTTCACGTCCCGCTCCGCCGGATGCGGAGGAGGATGACGATTTCTTTGGCGGCCCGACCGGCCCGACGATCATGCCCGGCAAGTATCAGGTCTCGCTCGCGCGGCGTGTCGACGGCGTGTTGACCCCTGTCCCCGGCACTTCTTCATTCACCGTTTCCGTGCCGGGCACCGCTGCCATGAACCAGCAGGATCGTTCGACGTTGGTCAGCTTCCAGGAGAAAGTCTCGCGTTTGCAGCGCGCCGTGATGGGAGCGGTCGAAAGTGCGAATGCGCTGAAGACGAATGTGGCGGCGATGCGGCGTGCGCTCTATGAGACGCCGGGCGCGAGCACCGAACTGATCAACACAGCGACGGCAATTCAGAAGCGCAATGAAGATATTCTTCGCGAACTGCGCGGAGACGTGGTGCTCAGAGCTCACGATGAGAACACCGGGCCATCCATTTCCGAACGCGTGATGGAGATCGTCTCGGGCCAGCGGATGTCTACCGCGCTGCCGACGCAAACGCAGTTGAAGGACTACGAGATCGCGTCGTCGCAATTCACCACTGTGCTTGCGCAGTTGAAGTCGCTCGCGAGCGGGGACGTGAAAAAACTGGAGGATGCACTCGAAGCAGCGGGTGCGCCGTACACACCCGGCCGCACGATTGAATTCAAGTAGTGAGTTCCAATAGAAGCATGCGAGTCATCGCCGGCGAGTTCCGGTCACGACATTTGAAGAGCTTGCCGGGCAGCGATGTCCGGCCAACCCCGGACCGGTTGCGCGAGGCGCTGTTCAATATTCTCAATGCGGAATTGGATGGTGTCACCTTTCTCGATGCATATGCGGGCACGGGCGCGGTGGGCATCGAAGCACTGAGTCGCGGCGCCGCGTATTGCATCTTTCTCGAGAAGAACGCGGCCGCGGCGCGAATCATTGAGGAGAACCTGGCATCACTCGGCCTAGCAGCCCGCGCCATGGTGGTGAAGGGCGCGGTGTCGCAAACGCTGGGCCGTCAACGGGCGGACATCATCTTTCTCGACCCGCCTTTCACGCGTGAGCAGGAGTATCAGCTCGCTTTGGAAATTCTTGCGCGCAATCCGCCGCGTCTGGTGATCGCGCAACACTCGCGTCATTTTGCGCTCGGTGAATCTTTTGCTCCGCTGCGCCGCACGCGCATGTTGCGGCAGGGCGATAACTCGTTAAGCTTTTTCCGGCCCGCTGAAGTACAACTCGATGAGGGCCCCGGCGCCGATGCCGAGCAGCAGGGCGGCGGAGGCTTGCGCGGTGGAGATCTCGAGGAAGCCGGAACTTCCGCCGATCACGAATAGCTCGCCCGGCGCCGTCTCCGAATAGCTTCGCGCGTAGGTGCTGATCGTGTGCTCACCGGCGACCAGCGTGAATGCACCGCTCGATAACGGGGCTTTGATGTTGGTGATCAGGTTGCCGAACTTGTCGACGTAGATGATCGCGCCGCGCCAGCCATTTTCCGTTTGCTGAGGCTGATGCATCGGCAGCCGCACGGCATCGTCAATGACGGGGCCAAGCTTCACGGCGTCAACCCCCGCCGCAAGATGTGCGCCGACGGCGGCGAAGATGTCTCGCCCGTGAAAGGTTTGACTCACCTCTGGCAGAAAATATTCGGTCGCGTTGATCCAGCGCACCGATTGTTCTTGCGCGCTGCTCATCACGAGCGACAGCACACCGTTGTCAGGCGCGACGAAGAATTGTCCGTCAGCGTGCAGCAAAATGGGCCGCCGCGAACTGCCGACGCCGGGATCAACGACGACGACGTGAACGGTGCCCGGCGGGAAGTAGCGCCAGGCTTGCGCAATCACGAAAGCGCCATCGCCTAATGCATACGCCGGCACGCCGTGACTGATGTCGATGACGCGCGCTTCGGGACAGATCGAAGCAATCACGCCTTTCATGGTGCCGACATAGTGATCGACAAGGCCGAAGTCAGTCGTGAGCGTTATGTTTGCAACAGTCGCCATTGATAAACTGAAAGAAAGTGCAGCGGTATTACTTCGACCACAACGCAACGACACCGGTCGCGCCGGAAGTGCTCCAGGCCGTGACCGGAAGCATGGCCGAAGTGTATGGTAACGCGTCGAGCATTCACTATTTCGGGCAGCGTTCGAAGCAGGCGCTCGAAACGGCGCGGCGGCAGATCGCAACACGCGTCGGCGCAATGCCGCGCGAGATTGTGTTTACCAGCGGCGGCACCGAATCGAATAATCTGGCCATCTTCGGCACGCTGGCAGCGCGCGAAGGGCATGCGATTACGACAGCGATCGAACATCCCGCTGTGTTGAACTGCTTCGCTGCGTTAGAGAAGCGTGGCATGCAGGTCACGTATCTACCGGTAGGACGCAGCGGCGTCGTGGAGCCGGACGATGTGCAGCGCGCACTCCGGGCGGACACGCGTCTGATTTCGGTGATGCATGCGAACAACGAGATCGGCACTGTGCAGCCCGTGCACGAGATCGCCGCGATCGCGCGGGAGGCTGGCGCAGCTATGCATTCGGACGGTGTGCAGGCGCCCGGACGGATGCACGTGGACGTGCGCTCGATCGGGACCGATCTTTACTCGATCAGCGGCCACAAGATGGGCGCGCCCAAGGGCATCGGAGCCTTGTATGTGCGCGAGGGCTTTGCCCTGCCGGCCATTACGTTCGGCGGGCACCACGAGCGTGAGCGCCGGCCAGGCACCGAGAATGTCCCCGGAGCGGTTGGTCTGGGTGTTGCGAGTACATTGCCGCTGCAGGATCTTGCAGAACTGCGCGACAGATTTGAGCGTGGCGTGTTGGCACAAGTGCCCGACGCGATCGTGAACTGCGCCGGCAGCCCGCGCTTGCCGAATACATCGAACATTTCTTTCACGGGTATCGAGGGTGAGCCGATGGTGATCGCGCTCGATCTGCGCGGCTTCGCTGTCTCGAGCGGATCAGCTTGTTCGAGCGGCGCCGTCGAGCCGTCGCATGTACTCACTGCCATCGGCTTGGATGCCCGTGCTGCGCGTTCGTCGGTGCGTTTTTCATTGGGCGCAGGCAACACCGCGGAACAGGTGGATGCGCTGGTGGCCGCTGTTGCCGAGTCCGCCGCGCACCTGCGCAGCATCGCGCCGCGCTACCGGAGTTTTGCGCATGCCTGAGACGCAGCCAATTGCTGTCGCGATGTCCGGCGGTGTCGATAGCTCCGCAGTGGCGGGCATGCTGGTGCGCGAGGGCCACAACGTCGTGGGTATGACGATGCAGTTGTGGAACCAGCGCCGCCTGCCTGAACTCGCTAGCGATCAGGCGACCGGCCGCTGCTGTTCGCTCGACGATGTGTACGATGCACGCCGTGTGGCCGAGCAGTTTCAGATTCCGTTCTACGTCGTTAATTTCGAGAAGCAGTTTGAAGAGCACGTGGTGGAGCCGTTCGTTGCCGACTACCTCGCTGGCCGCACGCCGGTCCCGTGCACGCTTTGCAACAACTTCATCAAGTTCGATCAGTTTCTCGACATGGCCGATGCCGTGGGCGCGCATCACATCGCAACGGGCCATTATGCGCGCATCACGCACAACGCGGAGACTGGGCGCTATGAGATGCGCCGCGCCGTAGACGCGACGAAGGATCAGACTTACTTCCTGTTTGGCCTCACGCAGCCGCAGCTCGCGCGAACGCTGTTTCCCCTCGGCGGCCGCACCAAAGCCGAGGTGCGCGAGATGGCGCGCGAGATGGAACTTGCCGTGGCCGATAAAGGCGAGAGTTATGAAATCTGCTTCGTGCCGAATGGCGACTACGCACAGTTTATCGACGCGTATCTGAAAGACAAGGAGCGTCCTTCGCCGGAATCCGCGGGGCAGATCATCGACACCAGCGGCGCGTCGCGCGGGCAGCACGAAGGCGTACATCGCTTCACAGTTGGTCAACGCAAGGGGCTGGGGATTTCCGCGCCCGATCCGCTCTACGTCATTGCGACGGATCCGCAGACACAGACCGTAACGGTCGGCTCGAACGACCAACTGCTGCGGGCCTCGCTCACCGCTCGCGATGTGAATTGGATTGCGATCGAGGAGCTTACGGCGCCCGTGCGCGCCGAAGTGAAGATTCGGCATCGCCACCTTCCGGCAGCGGCGACGCTGTACCCTGCGCGGATCGCATCGCGTGGAAGTGCGCTTCGACGAACCGCAGCGCGCCATCACGCCGGGCCAGGCTGCCGTGTTCTACCAGGCAGACCTGGTGCTCGGCGGCGGCTGGATCGAATAGCGCGTGCCCCGCTCGCGCTCGGCATTTCGAAACTGGTCCGAATATCTGGTCGCACGTGGCGTTGTGGGAGTGCTGCGCTGGCTGCCGCGAGGGATCGCCGAGCGCGCGGCTGCGCTGGCTGCACGGACGCTAGATAAAGTAGCTCCGCGTCTGCGCAGTGTCGGTCATCGCAACCTGCTGCTGGTTTCTCCGGGCATGGCGCAGCCGCGCCGTGATGCATTGCTCGACGAAGTGTTTGCTTCGCTCGGACGCATGCTCACGGCCTTCGCGAAGTTTCCATCCATCGACAAGCACAATGTCGCGCGCTGGATTCGCTATGAAGGGTTTCACAACCTGGAGCAGGCCCACGCCCGCGGCAAAGGCGTGTTGTTCGCAACGGGCCATTTGGGCAACTGGGAGTTGAGCGCGTTTGCCCACGCTCTGTTATCGCGCCCCATGAACGTTCTGGTGCGTCCGCTTGATAATCCGCTGCTCGAAAGTTTCGTGGAGAAGCGGCGCGCGTTGTCGGGCAACACCATTCTGGCTAAAAAGGACTTCCTGCGGCCGGTGCTGAAGGCACTGGCTCGCAACGAGGCCGTTGGCATTCTTGTCGATCACAACTCGCTCGCTGGCGAGGGCGCGTTCGTCGAGTTCTTCGGAGTCCCGGCTTCGACGAACATCAGCTTTGCAAAGCTGGCGGCTCGCAGTGGCGCGGCTGTGGTGCCCGGCTTCGCGTTCTGGTCGGCAGACGAAAAGCGGTACGTGCTCACCTTCTACCCGGAGATTCCTATGACGGGTGAAGCTGTTGCTGACACCGCGTCTATTCAACGTTCGGTAGAACAGGCGATTCGCGAACACGAGGGCCAGTGGCTCTGGATTCACCGGCGATGGAAGACGCGCCCCGCGGGAGAGCCGGCACTCTACTGACGTGCTCGTGTGTCCTAAAACTGCGTTGAAGCATGTGCAGTGCTGGCGTCCTCAAGGTCGAATGCTCACGCATTCCAAAAATCCGAACCCGGGCCAATGCGCTCCCTCAGTCGCGCCTCTGACGGGGCCGGCTTTACGTGCCGCGCGCGTGAGCAAGCGGTGTTTCACGACGAGAGCGCGGGAAGGCCGCGCGATTTTCCGTTAGCATGAATATGGCCCCATTGCATGGCATCTGAGACGCGCAGGCTCGTCATTCTCTACGGTTCGGTTTTTCTGCTGACCATCGCGGCTCTGGGCTCTTCCAAATTGCTCGGGCCGTTCATCGAGCCGAACTACCTGCTGCCGTTCATCGCCGCGGTGCTGATCAGCGCGCGCTGGTTCGGGCGCGAAGGTGGTTATGCCGCCGTGGTGTTTGCGGTGGCGCTGGTGAGTTACATCTATGTCCCAAACTGCTTGACCGACTGGCATGCTGCGATTCGCGTTGCGACGTTCACCGCACTGGAAGTTCTGATCGTCCAACTCACGCACGAGATGCGGTCGAGCCAGCAGCGTTCGGCAGCGATGCTTTCGAGTATCAGCGACGCGGTGGTGGTCACCGACAAGCAAGGCTGCATCACGTTCCTGAATCCTTCAGCGACGGCGCTGTGCGGGCTCACGCTCGAAGAAGCGCGCGCCAAATCGGCAACCGACGTCTTCGTCTTGCGTAACGAACAAACGGGTGCGACTGAAGCGTTGTCGCTCGATACGGTGTTGAAGAACGGCGACGTGCTGCAGGCGGGCAAGTCCGGTCTGTTCGGGCCGCGCGAAGGCAGCCAGGTGTCGCTCGAAGAAAGCGCCGCGCCGATCCGCGACGAGAACGGCAAGATCACGGGAGCCGTGCTGCTGCTGCGCGATGTGACCAAGCGCCGCCAGGTTCAGGATCAGCTTACGCAGTCACAGAGTATGGACGCGATCGGAAGGCTCGCGGGCGGTGTTGCCGGCGACTTCAACAACCTGCTGACCGTCATCACCGGCTACAGCGAAATGTTGCGAGCCGAGATGGAGAACACTAATCCGCTTCGCCGTTTTGCGGAGGAAATTTTCGTTGCCGCCGAACGCGCGGCCGGCTTGACGCGGCAACTGCTCGCTCTCAGCCGCGGCCAGTTAGTGCAAGCGCAGGTTCTGGATGTGAACGCGCTGCTGGCCAACATGGATACGATGCTGAAGCGGCTGTTGGGCGATCAGGTAGGCTTGATTTTTTTGCCCGGTGCGGGGCTGGGCAAGATTAAGTCCGACCCTGGTCAGCTCGAACAGGTGATCGTCAACCTGGCCATGAACTCGAGAGACGCGATGCCCAAAGGCGGCAAGTTCGTCATCGAGACCAGCAACGTGGAGATGCAAGCGAACGGCGATCCGCGCGTGCCCGGTCTGCCGGGCGGCAGTTACGTGATGATCGTGGTGAGCGATACCGGCGTGGGCATGGATAACGTCACCCGCTCGCGCCTGTTCGAGCCGTTCTTCACCACCAAAGCGCAGGGCAAGGGAAGTGGGTTGGGTCTCTCGATTGTGTATGGCATTGTCCGCCAGAACGATGGCCATATCAACGTGTATAGCCAGTTGGGCGCGGGCACCATTATCGAGATGTATTTTCCGCGCGCGAAGGAAACACCCGAGCCCCTGCGCAAGAAACGTCGCATGGGTCCGACGGGCACCGAGACAGTGCTGATTGCGGACGATGAAGACAGCGTGCGCAAGCTGGTGATGGCCGTGCTCGTGACTAACGGCTACACCGTGCTCGAAGCACGCGACGGCAAAGACGCCTGGGACATCTACAACAAGAACCGTGCGCGCGTGGATCTGGTGCTGACCGATGTGGTGATGCCGAATATGAACGGCTTTGAGCTGAGCCAAAACGTCACGCAGCTCGATCCCGAACGCAAGGTGCTGTTTATGTCGGGCTATCGCGACAGCCACATCGGCAACGGAGACGACCCGCCGCGCGCAGTGCTGCACAAACCTTTCACGCCGGATGGCCTGCTCAAGAAGGTGCGTGAGGTTCTGGATGGACGCGCCGGCGCGGTGCGCGCCAGCTAGCTGTTTCTAAAAGAACCGGACTGTTCCGAGACGCGAAGGCATACTGCTGAGCACGTATAAACAGTCGGTCAAGTCTGCTTCTGACCTTCATCTGATAGGGGCGACCTCGCCCTCGAAATAGCGAATGATCGTGGGCGCAAGCCGCGAGAGGTCTCCAGGAAAGCGAACACTGAGAAGCAGCAGATCGGGGATGGTCCCCACGTCTTGCGTCGGTTCCCTAAGGAGAATCGCTGCGCCTGCTATCGGCAGGTCGCTTTTCCCGAGCCACGAGTGGAAGTTTCCCACACCTTCCGTTTGCGCCGGAGTTCTGTACTCAACAACCGTTCTGCCGCGGTAGGTAAAGGTGTCTTTCGGATATGGGCCGGATGGAAGGGGAGAATCGAGATCCCAGACTTGGCGGGCCAATGATCGATATGCCGGAAAGACTCGTGAAACGAGTTCTGCGATCTCATACCGCCCGGAAGCTGCGCCGCTCAAGTGGTTGACCTCCATCGCAGCACCGCTGAGGCCATCCCAGCCAGATGAGCTGTGAACGATAGGCCCGGGACCGAGGTAAAGAACGGCGCCGCTCGACCCCGACACTCCCTGGCAATACCAGCCCCTTGGTGCCAGGACGGTGATTCCGTCCGCGGATTTGTAATAGGCGAGCGCCATGGCATCCTGTTCCCCGATAACAATGGATTTATCGGTTTCCTTTGGAGCTGCGAGAACCTCAACCTGGCCAAATGAGGGGCACCCGACGAAGGGGACGGAAGTCTTCGTCATTGACCGATTTGCTGTTGATTGGCTGCACCCTGGCACGCACCCGAACAGGAACGCCGCGAGTGCACTGGTCGTGCTACCGAACAATCTCCACGTCAGGCCCACTGTACTGTCATCTTCAGAAACAGCTATCTAATTCGCTTTGCCCGTGACTTTGACGTCGTAGAGCGAATAGTCATCATCGTAGACTTTCGCTTCGATGCGATCGCCCGGCTTCACCGTGGTCAGAGTGTTGGTATCGTGCACCGGGTACGCCATCGTCATGGCGTCCATCCAGTTGTCGACCTTCTGGTGATTGACGGTGAGCGTTTTCTCTTTGGGGTCGACGGCCTCTACCTTGCCGACGAGCACATGCGACTTCTTGGGCGCTTTCTGAGCGCACGACAGTAGCAAGAAAAAACACACGAACGCTAAAGGCAGCTTCGACATAGTTCGATGATACGGTGATCGCGGCACCTCTGACCATGGCCGAGCAGTGCTCGGCCACTACCCCGCGAGATTCTTTAACGTCGCGTCGATGAGCTTCTGTGTTCCTGCATAGGGCTCACCCTCGCCTTCCCATTCCATCGAAAAGTAACCGCGATAGCCGCTTTGTTTCGCGATGGCGAACGTGCGATCGATGTCGATGCGGTACACCTTGCCGTTGTCGGCTTCAGAGTCTTTCACGTGCGCGATGTTATATGCGTGCTGAAACATGGCTCGCACCGCTTCATAGTTCTGGGTTTCGTTGCCGGTGAGCATCGAGTTGCAGAAGTCAGGCAGCGCGCGCAGGTAGGAGTCGCCGGCCTGTTTCAGAACCGGCACGATGAACGCCGCGTCCTCACTTGCCGGATCGTCGTTCTCCAGATTGATCACGATGTCGCGCTCGCGCCCATACGCGGCAACTTTTTTCAGGCTGGCAACGGTGCGCGCGATGTCGGGCTTGACGTTCTTCACTGGTTTGATGTGGATGCGCACGCTCGGAGAGCCGATGGCAACCGCAATATCCACCCAGCGCCGCGCCTCAGCAATGGCGGCTTGGCGCTTCGCTTCGTCGGGGTCGTAGAGACTGCTCTTCATACTCACCGGGATGTTCACCACTTTCACCGCCGCCTTGCGCAAGGCAGTGTTGAATTGATTGAGATACAGGGCATCCGTAGTGGGGAAGTGATCGCTTAATGGCTCGATGCGGTTTACGCGAAACCGCGAGGCAACCATTGCCGGGAAGGCGGTCAACGGAAGACTCTGCTTGATCTCTTCGCGAAACGGGTACGAAGCTACTGAGATGCGCGAACGTGGGTCGGTCGGGAATGCGATCGCGGGCTCTTTCGCCAATGCCGTTTGCGCCACGCATGCCGCGCCAGCGCTCATCAAAAATCGTCGTCTGTTCATCGATGCTCTCAAGCTTTCGCTGCCTGTATAGTAGCCTCAAAGCAAAGGCTCATCATGCAGACCGAGGTCGATCTCAAAACCGTTTACGACGCCATCGTGGTTGGTTCGGGTGCGGCTGGCGGCATGGCGGCGCACGTGTTGACTTCGCACGGCATGAAGGTACTGCTGCTTGAGGCCGGCAAGAAGCTCAACATCAACAAAGAGCTGAAGTCGATGGAGTGGCCGTACGATCATCCGCGCCGCGGAGACATGCCGCCCGGCTATCACGCGCTTTCACAAAACGAATACAACGTGCGCAATCCGCCGTATGCCGCGGACTCCAAGTATCCACACGTAAAAAATTACGTCCAGGGCTGGGGCGGCTCCGATTACAGCAAGAACATCGTTGTGGAGGAGAAGGACCATCCTTACACCGGCACCAAGTACGCGTGGGTTCGCGCGCGCTGCGTTGGCGGGAAGACAAATATCTGGGGGCGGCTCGCGTTGCGCCTTTCGGACTATGACTTCAAAGCGAAGTCGCGCGACGGGTACGGCGAGGACTGGCCGATCTCCTACGCGGACATCGAGCCCTACTACGACAAAGTCGATCTTGTATCTCGGCATCTCCGGGCAGAAAGAGCATCTGCCCTATCTTCCGGACAGCTTGTTTCAACGCGCCGATCAAACTCACTGCGGCCGAGATGAAACTGCGCGGCGGCCTGGGCCAAATGGGCCGCGTGCTCACGCCCTATCGCGCCGGCGTTACGACCGACGGATTGAAGCACAACAAGTACCGCAGCCGTTGCTATGGCCGCGGCGCATGCAACCGGCGCGCGGGGGGCTGCGACATCCACGCGGCTTTCGATTCGCCAACAGGTTTGATCCAACCGGCGATGGATACGGGCAATCTGACGCTGCGTCCGAACTCGATCGTGTATGAAGTGACGGTGGATCCGGTCAGCGGTAAGGCGCGCGGCGTGAACTTTATCGATGCTGAGTCGGGCCAGACGTATGAAGCGCGAGCGCGTGCTGTGATCCTCGGCGCTTCAACGCTCGAGAGCGCGCGGCTGATGATGCTTTCGAAGTCAACGCTGTATCCCAATGGCATCGGCAACTCCAGCAATCATGTAGGTCATAACTTCTGCGAGCATCTGATGGGCCCGGGAATCACCGGGCTGGTGAAAGATCTGGTCGGCAAGCCGCGCACGCTGGACGATGGCAAGCCCGGTCATTTCTATGTGCCACGTTTTCGAAACCTGGCGAGTAAGGAGCCCAATTTTCTGCGCGGCTATGGTTTCGAAGGCAGCAGCGGAACGTCGATGATTCCCGGCAGCGCCTTTACGCAGTTGGGCTTTGGCAAATCGTACAAGAAGGCTGTGCGCGATTACGCCGGCGCATACATCGAGATGGGCGCGTTCGGTGAAGTGCTTCCGCGTTACGAGAACGCCGTGAGCATCGATCCACAAGTGAAGGACAAGTGGGGCGTCCCGGTGCTGCGCTTCCAATACACGTTCGGCGAGAACGAGCGCAAGATGGCGGCGGACATGGGCGTCAGCGCGAAAGAGATGTTCGAAGCCGCAAAGATCGAAGTGCTAGACGTGAACCGCGAAGTGTCTGACGGAAGGCTGGTCGATCCATGAACTCGGCACGGCACGCATGGGCAACGATCCGAAGACTTCGGTGCTGAATCAGTTTCAGCAATCGCACGATGTGAAGAACCTGTTGGTCGTGGATGGCAGCAGCCACGTCAGCGCGTCGTGCCAGAACCCGACGTGGACCATCATGGCGCTGTGCTGGCGCTCGTGCGATCACCTGGCCGATCAGATGAAGAAAGGAAACGTGTAGCGTGAGCGGAGATCAATCGCGGCGCGACATCCTCAAGCTGACGGCGGGCGCTCTGGCGGCTGTCCCGGCGCTTTCGCAAGTGACAACGTCGAAGTTCTTCACTGCCGACGAATTTCGGATGATCGATGAGTTAGCAGAGATGATCATCCCGGCGGACGAACACTCGCCAGGCGCACACGCCGCGGAAGTTGCGGCTTATCTCGACAAGACCTTCGCCGAAGCGTTCGACGATACGCCACGGCTCACATGGCGCAACGGGCTGGAGCTGGTGAACACCATATCGAAAGAGATGTCAGGCAAGCCGTTTTTAGCCAGCACCGCTGAGCAAAAGCTCGACGTGCTGACGCGCATGTCTCAGAACGAAGCAGAACCGAAGAAGCCCGAAGAGATTTTCTTCGTCGACCTGAAGCACAAAGTCGCGCACGCCTATTACAGCTCCAACATTGGAATTCACCAGGAGATCGGATATCTCGGGAACTCGATTCAGCAGGAGTTTGCTGGATATGACGCGAAGCTGATTCAGCTCAAGCCGACAAAAATTCCTGCACCTTAGTTGGTCTTCTGCGCCGCGTTGGGCGTGACGTGGATGAGCGCTCCGGAATTCGCATCCACCAGCATCCAGAGCGAGCCGTCGGGAGCTTCTTCGACATCACGCATACGTTTTCCGATCTTCCAGCGCTCGGCAGGCTTGGCGCCGCCGTGGCCATCGAAGATGATGCGATTCAAGCTCTGGGTGCCCAGTCCCGCGATGAAGCCGCTGCCATTCCACTGAGGAAACATCTTATTGCCGCGGTAAAACATCAAATTCCCCGGCGCGATGACCGGCACCCAATAAATCACCGGCTTCGTCAGATCGGGGCGTGTGTCAGGGCTGGGAATGGGAACGCCGTTGTAGTTCTTCCCGTAGGAGACGAGCGGCCAGCCATAGTTCTTGCCGCGCTGGATCAGATTCAATTCGTCGCCGCCGGCCGGGCCATGCTCGACTTCCCACAATTCCCCGGTTGGCGAAAAGGCCATTCCATAAGGAGTGCGAACACCGCTGGCCCACGTTTCGGCAGGCGTCCGGTTGGGGCCGGTGAAAGTATACGTGCTGACTACCTGCGCGGTCTTCGCGGCTTCGGTGTCAGACGGCGGATCGATCAGCGGAATGGTGGCCGCCCCGGTTTTGCCGAAATTCGGATTGCCGGGCGCCGGTTTGCCGTCGAGCGTCAGGCGCAGGATTTTGCCTACCGGCTGATTCGGATCTTGTGCCGGCGTGAACCGTTGACGATCGCCAACCGCGAGGAACAGATACTTGCCGTCTGCCGAGAACGCGATCGGCCCGCCGGCTTGTCCACCTTTTCCTGTGGGTACCTGATGCCAAAGCACCTGCAAGTTTTCCAGGGTCGCCGAACTGCCTTCGATGTTGAGTTTCGCGCGTGCGAGTGCAAAGCCTCCGCCGTAATCGCCCGGCTCTACATAAGTCAGATAGATGCTGTGATCGCTCGCGTAATGAGGCGAAAGGAAAACTCCGAGCATGCCGTCCTGGCCCTGGAAGTAGACCTTCGGAGTGTTCCCGATCTGGATCTTCTCGCCGGTTTGAGAAACCAACCAGACGGGACCGCTCTTCTCGGTAATCAGCATGCGCCCATCGGGCAGGAACGCCAACCGCCACGGCAACTTAAACGTGGCGACGGTGGTCATGGTGAACGGAAGGCTATCTTCGGGCTTCTGTTCGCCAGCGTTGATTTGAGCCGCTGCCGTCGCAGTAGCGAATATGAACAGCAGCGCCGCTGTTGCGAGTCTCATAGTCTCTATTCCTATCTTCGCGCGCCCGCTGATTTTCAGCGCACGAGGAGAATTCTTCGCGCAGTGCTAAGGAGTCGTAGTTTTTAGGATTGGTGGACCTGAAGGGATTCGAACCCTTGACCTCTTCCATGCCATGGAAGCGCGCTCCCAACTGCGCCACAGGCCCACGTGAAGCTGACATTCGTGATTGTATCACCCTAGAATGGAAGAGTGTCCTCTGATCGCCTCAAGCTTTGGCTTGCGCTGTCGTTCTGCATCCTGCTGCTGCAGGCTTGTGTGGTGCGGCGCAGGGTGATCACGCGGAACGGCGCGGCTCCAAACAAAGCGCTGATGATCGCGACCAAAGAGAACCTGAGCGACCGGCTCCGGCGGCTGAACGATAACGTTCAGTCCTTCTCCGCGACGGTGGATATGACGCCGGCCATCGGCAGTGTCTACAAGGGCGAGATCACGGAATACAAAGATGTGCGCGCGTATGTGCTGTTCCGCAGGCCTTCCGACATTCGCATTATCGGGCTGTTCCCGGTGGTACGGACCAAAGCATTCGATATGGTGTCGATGGGCAACGAATTCCGCATCTCGATCCCGAGTAAGAATCGTTTCGTCGAAGGGGAAAACACCGCGCCGGCGACAAGCCACAACTCGCTTGAAAACCTGCGGCCCGAAGCGTTCCTCGATGCCATGTTGATCCCGCCTGCAGGTCCGAATGAAACAACGGTGCTCGAAGATGCAACCGACGAAGACGAGGCGCTCTACATTCTTCACTTCCTCAGCAAAGACGACAAAGGCAATCTGATGTTGCGGCGGAACGTCTGGTTTGACCGGCAGACGCTGCGCATCCTGCGCCAGAAGTCGTTCTCTGAAACTGGCATCACGATCAGCGACACGCGCTATCACGACTGGAAGGTTTACGGCGGCGTCGCTTTTCCATCGGGCATCGACATCAATCGCCCCGTGGATGGCTATGGTGTGGTGATGGCGGTCACGCACCTCGACGCAAACAAGACCATCGGCGACGACAAGTTTGTCTTGACTCAGCCCGAAGGTTCGCAGTTGGAAGTCATCGGCCATCCAGCGGGCGCGTCCAAATCGGCGGTCGCTCGTCCGTGATTGCACAACTCGTTCTGGAAAATGTAAAGCACCGTCCCATGCGCACTGCGCTCAGTACGCTGCTGATTGCCGTGCCGGTGACATTGATACTGACGCTGGTCGGATTAAGCCAGGGCTTTGTGCAGGATTCGACCAGCCGCGCGCGGGGTATCGGCGCCGACATTTTCGTGCGCGCTCCTGACGCCGCGGCGATGAGCTTCACAGCGAACACCATCCCGGAGAAATTGGTTCCGCGGCTCGCGCAGGTACCGCACATCGCGATGGCCACAGGTGTGGCCAGCCAATCGGTGTCAGGCTGGACGGCTCTGACCGGCATCGATTATCCGGCCTTCAATCGCATGAGCGGCGGTTTCACGTATGTGCAAGGCCACGCGTTTCAGCAACCGGGCGACATCGTACTCGACACGTTTTATGCGCGTCAGGCGCATGCGAAGGTGGGCGATCACGTGAAGGTGCTGAATCGCGATTGGAAGGTCGCCGGCATCGTAGAGCCCGGCAAGCTTGCTCATCTTTTTTTGCCGCTGCCAGTAGTGCAGGATCTGGCGAGCAGTACGGGCAAGCTCAGCCAGATCTATCTCAAACTCGACGATCCCAAGAACACGCAGGCAGTGATGGATGAGCTCGAACGGCTGCTGCCCGGTTATCACATCTATCCGCTGGACGAGCTGCTCTCGCTCACGTCCGTCGACAAGGTGCCGTTCTTGAAGGCGTTCATCAACGTGATCATCGGCGTGGGTGTGATCATCGGTTTCGCCGTGGTGTCGCTCTCGATGTACATGGCGGTTCTGCAGCGCACGCGTGAGATCGGAATTCTCAAATCACTCGGCGGTTCGAAAGCCTTCGTGCTGAAGATCATCCTGGCCGAAGCGTTCCTGCTCGGTTTGGGCGGGACCATACTGGGCGTGCTGCTGAGCTTTGCCACGCGCGCGTTGCTGATGAAACTGGTGCCGGCATCGCTGCCGCAAGCAATCGTTCCGGTCTGGTGGCCCATCGCCGGTGCAATCGTGATGGGTGCTGCTCTGCTGGGTGCGCTTTATCCTGGCATGATCGCGGTTCGGCAGGATCCGATTGAGGCTCTCGCGTATGAGTAGCCCGGCGACCGAAGCGCCGATCATTGCCGTACGCGGGCTGCGCAAGATTTATCGCGTCGGCAAGGTCGATGTGGAAGCTTTGCGCGGTGTCGATCTGGATGTGCAGCGCGGCGAATTTGTATCGATCGTCGGTCCCTCGGGCTCGGGCAAGTCGACACTGTTTCACATCGTCGGCGGGCTCACGCCTCCCAGCGGCGGATCGGTCTCTGTCGGTGGCCAGGATCTCAGCAGCTCTGGATGACAGTGGGCGCACCTATCTGCGGCAGCGCACGGTCAGCTTCGTGTTTCAGAAGTTCAATCTGCTGCCCAATCTCACGGCAGAGGACAACATCAAGCTTGCTAAGTATCTGGGCGGCAACCGTTCCGAATATTCTGACGAGTTCCTGCGCGCGCTCGAGGTGCTCGGCATTGCGGGCCGTTTGAAGCATAAGCCCGCAGAGTTATCGGGCGGCGAGCAGCAGCGGGTGGCAATCGCGCGTGCGATCGTGAATCGCCCTGCAATTCTGTTGGCCGATGAACCCACCGGCAACCTGGATAGCGCGAACTCCGATACGGTGCTCAGTATCCTGCGCGACTTGAACGAACGGCTGCAGCAAACGATTCTGATGATCACGCACAACCCGGATGCGGCCGCGCATGGCCACCGTACAGTGCACATGCGTGACGGACGCATCGCGTCCTAGTTCAATCTCCTCATTGCCCGGCGCGCGGGCCCAGTGATATGGTGGCATCGACCTGAATGCAGATTGCCGATATCCGCGCCACCACTGTCACTGTGCCCTTGCATGCGCCGCTACGGCACGGCAACGGTTGTCACTGGGGGCGCTTCGTCCGCACCATCGTTGAAGTTGAAACTGCAGATGGACTGATCGGGCTCGGCGAGATGGGCGGCGGAGGCGAGTCTGCTGAGAATGCCATCCGGGCGCTGAAGACCTATCTCGTTGGTCATGATCCGGCGCTGCTCGAAGAGATGCGCTTCCGGATTGCGAACCCGACCGCGTCGCTCTACAACAACCGCACGCAATTGCTGGCTGCGCTGGAGTTCGCCTGCCTGGATATTCTCGGGCAAGCCTGGGGAGTTCCGGTGCATGCGATTTTAGGCGGCAAGCTGCGCGATGAAGTGCCGTTCGCCTCGTACAACTTCTTTCGTTATGCCGACCCCGTGAGCAGGAAGGGCGAAGTGCGCACGGCGGAGCAGTTGGTCGCGACGGCGCAACACTACAAGCAACAGTACGGCTTCACATCGCACAAGTTGAAGGGCGGCGTCTTCCATCCGGATTATGAACTGAAGGCGTTTCGCGCGTTGTGTGAAGCCTTTCCGGGCGACTCCGCGCGCTTTGACCCCAACGGGCTCTGGTCTACCGAACAAGCGATCCGTTTTTCGCACGGCATTGAAGATCTGCGCATCGACTATCTGGAAGATCCGGTGTTCGGATTGAATGGCATGCGCCGCACCCGGCAGATGACGCGCGTGCCGCTTTCTACCAATACGGTGGTCGTCAACTTTGAGCAGCTTGCGGCAAATGTGCTCGACACAGCGGTCGATGTAATTCTCCTGGACACAACTTTCTGGGGCGGCATTCGCGCGTGCGTCAAGGCTGCGGGCATTTGCGAGACGTTCCAACTCGGCGTTGCAGTGCACTCATCCGGCGAACTTGGCATTCAACTCGCGTCCATGCTGCATCTGGGTGCGGTGATTCCGAACCTTTCGTATTCCGCCGACGCGCATTATCATCACCTGACCGATGACGTGATCGAAGGCGGGCTGCTGCCTTACCGCAACGGCGCGATCGCGGTACCGAACACGCCCGGCCTGGGTGTAAGGCTCGATCGCGAAAAGCTCGCGCAGTATGCCGAGCTATACCGCGAGCTGGGCGGTTATCCATATGACCGGGATCCGCTGCGGCCCAGTTGGAACCCGGTGATCCCGAATGACCGGTGGGCCGATCCGAACGACGGGCGCATCCCTGACTTGCGCCCCATCTGATGCAGGGCTGGAACATATCTTGAGCGAAACCAACCACAGCGCGCTCAGCGCGCCCCAGATTGCCGCGACCGTTGCGGAGGTTCTGCAATCAACGCAGTTCATCGACGTCCACACGCACTTGTTTGCACCCGCGTTTGGCGACCTGGGGCTGTGGGGCATTGACCAGTTGCTCACCTATCACTACCTGGAAGCCGAGCTGTTTCGCTCGTCTTCGATCACACCCGCGCAGTACTGGAAGATGTCAAAGCGCGAGCAGGCTGACCTGATCTGGAAGACGCTGTTCGTGGATCACCCGCCGGTGTCCGAAGCTGCGCGCGGCGCGGTCTCGGTGCTGCATGCGTTAGGGCTACCGACGGCAGGACACGATTTGCGCGAGGCTCGCGACTACTTCGCGAACGTGCGGCTGGAAGATCACATCAGCAATGTGTTTCGCATCGCGGGTATCAGCGAAGTGGTGATGACGAACGACCCGCTCGATCCGGATGAGGCCCCGTACTGGAAGCGCGGCGTGGCGCAGGACAAGCAATTTCATGCAGTGCTGCGGCTGGATCGCGTGCTCAACAAATGGCCGCAGCATTGGAGCCAGCTCAATGCGCTTGGGTATCAAGTCGACGAAGGCTGTACCGGAAGTTCAGTGAACGAGGTGCGCCGGTTCATCGGTGATTGCTGCCGTCAGATGCAGCCGGTGTACATGGCGTGTTCCCTGCCGTTCACCTTCGAATACCCCGCCGATGATTTGCGGACGAAACTCCTGGCCGAGGCGGTGCTGCCTGCGTGCCGTGAGTTCGATATTCCGCTGTCACTCATGATCGGCGTGCGCTATCAAGTCAACCCCGCGTTGCGTGGTGCGGGCGATGCGGCGGGAAAAGCGGATCTGCAGGCGCTGGAGAATCTGCTCTCGCGCTTCCCCGATAATCGCTTTCTGGCCAGCATCCTCAGCCGCGAAAATCAGCATGAGTTTTGCGTGTATGCTCGCAAATTCAATAACCTGATGCCGTTCGGTTGCTGGTGGTTTCTGAACCAGCCCTCGGTCGTCGAAGAGATCACGCGCGAGCGGCTCGAAATGCTGGGCACCACGTTCATCCCGCAACACTCGGATGCTCGCATTCTCGAACAGGTCATCTACAAGTGGCGCAACACGCGTCGCACGCTTGGGCCGATCCTCGCCAACACGTATCAGCTGCTCGCCGAGGACGGGCGCGCAGTCACACGTGCCGACATTCAGCACGATGTCGAGCGCCTTTTCCGGCACAACTTCGAAGGGTGGGTGAAGCCGCGGCGGGCGGCGGAAGCGGGGCAATGAGACCGCTCGATCTGGAACGCATTCAATCCGCATCGAACGAGACAGCGCGCGACATCAACCGCCGAATCATTCTGAACCTGGTGCGCATCCGGCGCGAGGTTTCGCGTGCGGATCTGGCGCGCATGACGGGGCTGCAACGCAGCACGGTATCGCTGATCGCTGAAGAGTTGATCGGCGAACAATGGCTGATCGAAGGAGCACGTGAGCGGCTGCCGCGCGGCAGGCATCCCAAGAACCTGCGGCTGAATGAGCGGCGGTCGATCTTGGGCGTCGATCTGCGGCCATCAGTGATCACGATCGCGGCCTCTAACCTGGATGGCCACTTGCGTTCACAACGTACGATTCCGACGCCGGCCGACCCTGCAACCGCCATCGACAACATCGCGAATGAAATTCGAGACCTGATGAGCGATGGCGGTAAGGCAACGTTCGAAGGCATCGGGTTGAGTCTGCCGGGCCGCGCGAGTCTCACGACGGAGGAATTGGTATTCACGCCGAACCTGCGCTGGCCGGCGTTCGATCTGAAGTCGCCGCTTGAAGAGCGCACCGGGCTCTCGGTCCAGATGGAGAACGCGGCGAACCTCTGCGTGTTGGCCGAGGTGTGGTTTGGCAAATGGGAACGCATCTGTGACATGGCTGTGGTAACGATCTCAGAAGGTGTCGGGAGCGGCATTTACGCCAATGGCCAGTTAGTGCGCGGCGACGGCGGCATGGCGGGCGAGTTCGGTCATGTGACGCTCGATCCCGAGGGCCCGCTGTGTTCGTGCGGGCGCCGTGGATGTTGGGAAGTCTTCGCCAGCAACAACGCGGCGCTGCGCTACTACGAGACGGAGACCGGCCAGCGTCTGGGTTCGTTCAGCGAATTGATGGACCAGGCGCACAGAGGCAACGAACCCGCGGCGCGCGCGCTGAGAACCATGGCGCGGTACCTTGCGCGCGGCATGGGCATGATCGTTGGCGGGCTCGCGCCGGAGGTAATCATCGTTGTCGGCGAACTCACGCACGCATGGGATTACTTCGCGCCGCTGCTCGAAGCCGAAACTGCGAAGCAGAGTCTGTCGGGACGCCCGCCGCGCATCGTGCCGGGCGGCGAAGGTGCTTCGACGCGACTGCGAGGAACCGTTGCACTGGTGCTGCAACGGCAGTTCGGCGTGCCGTTGACGTATTGACCGAGCCCGCATGACGAGATTCCGCTGGACGGTCTGTGCGCTGCTGTTCTGCATTACGACCATCAACTACGTGGACCGTCAGGTCTTCGGAATTCTTGCACCGCAGTTGCAACGCGACATCGGCTGGACGGAGCAGCAATACGGCAACATCGTCACAGCGTTCCAGATCGCCTACGGCGTAGGCCTGTTGCTCGCGGGCCGCGTGATGGACCGCATTGGAACACGCCTGGGCTATATGACCGCCGCTACGCTGTGGAGCCTCGCAGTGATGACTTTCGCGTTTGCGCGTTCGGTTCCCGGCTTCGGCTTCGCCAATTTTGCACTGGGACTTGGCGAGTCCGGCAACTTTCCGGCGGCGATCAAAACGGTAGCCGACTGGTTCCCGAAGAAAGAGCGCGCGCTGGCCACCGGCATTTTCAACTCGGGCGCGAACATCGGTGCGCTCATTGCTCCGCTGCTGGTGCCGGTCATCACGCGGCTATGGGGTTGGCGTGCGACATTCCTCGTTGTGGGTGTGTGCGGCCTGGCTTGGGTGATCGTGTGGGCGTTGTTGTTTCGAGACCCGGCAGTCACCCGCGCGTCTCGTCAGCCGAGCTTGCGCACATTCGGAGCGATGCGGAAGATACGCGCGTCGCGTTCTCCTTCGCGCGCGTTGTTCGGTTGCGTGCCACGTGGGCGTTTGCGTTGGGCAAGTTCCTGAGCGACCCGGTTTGGTGGTTCTACATTTTCTGGCTGCCGAAGTTTCTCGATCAGCGGTTCGGTTTGCGGTTGGCGCAGATCGCGATTCCGCTGGTGGTGGTTTACCTCGCGGCCGACGTGGGCAGCATCTTAGGCGGGTATCTTTCGTCGCATCTGATCAAGCGCGGCTGGTCGATCAACGCAGCGCGGAAGGTAACACTGTTGATCTGTGCGCTTTGCGTCGCGCCCATCACGCTGGTTTCGTTCACAACGAATTTGTGGGTGGCGGTGGGGCTGATCGGGTTGGCCGCTGCCGCGCACCAAGGGTGGTCGTGCAACCTCTACACGTTCACTTCCGATGTGTTTCCGCGCGGCGCGGTCGGGTCCGTGGTCGGGTTCGGCGGAGCGGTGGGCGCGCTTGGTGGTGCGCTCGCCGCACACTATGTCGGCAAGAACCTGCAGGTTACCGGCAGTTACTCGCTGCTGTTCTTGTTACCGGCTGCGCTGTACCTGACGGCACTGCTGATCATTCATCTGCTGGTGCCGCGCTTTGAAGAGATTAAAATTTAGCTGTGCTTCGCTTTGCTGTTTTGATTTTCTGCGCGACCCCGCTTACGCTCCTGGCTCAGAGTAAACCGGCCTACCTCGATCCATCCGCGCCTTTAGAGAACAGGGTCAACGATCTGGTGTCGCGCATGACGCTCGACGAGAAGATCGGGCAGATGATGAACAGTGCGCCGGCCATTCCGCGACTCAACGTACCGGCATACAACTGGTGGAACGAGAGTCTGCACGGTGTGGCTCGCGCGGGCAAAGCAACATCGTTTCCGGAGCCGATCGGGCTTGCCGCCAGCTTTGACACCAACCTGATGTCGAACATCGCGGTAGCGATCTCCGACGAAGCGCGCGCAAAGTATCACGACTTCCTGCGGCGCGACAAACACGGCATCTACGAAGGCCTTACGTTCTGGTCGCCCAACATCAATTTGTTTCGCGATCCCCGATGGGGGCGGGGGATGGAGACCTACGGGGAAGACCCCTACCTCACGGGCCGCATGGCCGTGGCGTTTATTCGCGGCATGCAGGGTGACGACCCGAAATATCTGAAGACCGTGGCCACCGCGAAACACTTCGCGGTGCACAGCGGCCCCGAGAGTCAGCGCCATACTTTCGACGCGCGCATCTCGCAGCATGACCTGTTCGATACATACCTGCCGCAGTTCGAGAAAGCGATTGTGGATGGCGGAGCCATGTCCGTGATGTGCGCGTACAACCGCCTCAACGGTGAACCGGCATGCGCGAACAGCACATTGCTCGGCGGCATACTGCGCGATCAATGGAAGTTCAACGGATACATCGTGTCCGATTGCGGTGCAATCTCCGATATCTCGAACACGCATAAGGTCGCCCCGAATGGTGCGGCCGCCGCAGCCGCGGCAGTGAAGGCCGGAACCGATCTGGATTGCGGACGCGAGTACCGCGATCTCGCTTCAGCAGTGCAGCAGCGGCTCGTGACCGAGCAGCAAATTGATACATCGGTGAAGCGCTTGTTCACGGCGCGGTTTCGCCTGGGAATGTTCGATCCTCCCGAGATGGTGCCGTACGCGTCGATCACGACGGACGTGATCGAGAGCCCGGAGCATCGCGATCTCGCGCTCGATGCGGCGCGCAAATCGATCGTGCTGTTGAAGAACGAAAACCATCTGTTGCCGCTGTCGAAAGATGTGAAGACGCTGGCGATCATCGGGCCGAATGCAAACCGGCTCGAATCGCTGCTCGGCAACTACAACGGCCAACCGACGCAGACCGCTACTCCGCTCGAGGGCATCCGGCTGCGCGTGTCGCGCAAGACGAAGGTGTTGTACGCCGAAGGCTCGCAGATTGCGACCGGCGTTCCGGCTTATCAGGTCGTGCCCTCGACGGCGCTGTTCACCAACAATACGCGCACGCGCGAAGCCGGGTTGAAGGGCGATTACTACGAGTCGGTCAACCTGCCCGCGATGCCCGCGCCGGTGTTGCCGAAACAGCGCAGCAGCCGCGTTCCGGCGGCAGCGAAGCCGCTTTTTTCGCGCGTCGATCAGAGCGTTGATTTCCGCTGGGCACAGAAGCCCCCGCGCAGCGACATGCCCGATGACAATTTCAGCGTTCGGTGGACCGGCTACCTTGCAGCGCCGGACACCGGCACTTACGACCTGGGCGCGTACGGCATCGACCAGTTCGAGTTGTTTCTGGATGGCAAGAGCATCGCGCGCAGGACGGATCGCGATCAGCGCGGCTATGCCTCGAGTCCGGTGCAGCTTATCAAAGGCAAGCTGTATCCGATCCGGCTCGAGTTTCACCAGAGCATTCCGGATGCGGCGATCCAACTGGTGTGGTCGCCGCCTAATCAGAACATGAGCAAGGATGCGCTCGACATCGCCAGGCAAGCGGACCAGGTGATTCTGTTTCTGGGTCTTTCGCCGCAACTCGAAGGAGAGGAGATGAATGTTCCGGTCGAGGGTTTCGCTGGCGGCGATCGCGTCGACCTTGGCCTGCCGAAAGTGCAACAAGCGTTGTTGCAGGATGTGATGGCGCTGGGTAAGCCCACGACGGTGGTGCTGTTGAACGGCAGCGCACTCGCAGTAGGATGGGCGCGCGATCATGTGCCCGCCATTGTGGAAGCCTGGTATCCGGGGGAGTCGGGTGGACAAGCGATCGCAGACGTTTTGTTTGGCGATTACAATCCCGCCGGGCGGTTGCCGGTCACCTTCTATCAATCCGCAGCGCAGTTGCCGCCGTTCGATTCGTACAGTCCGCAAGGGCGCACGTATCGATACTTCACGGGAGAGCCTTTGTATCCGTTCGGCTACGGCTTGAGCTACACGAATTTCGTTTATCGCAATCTGCAGTTTCCGGATGCGGTACGCGCGGGCGGGAAAGTCACCGTCACGGCAGACGTGTTGAACAGCGGCAAGTTCGCTGGTGAAGAAGTGGTGCAGGTCTACGTAAGCCGCAAAGGGCCGGGTGCGCCGGTGCGCTCGCTCGCAGGCTTCTTCCGCACGCGCTTCGAGCCGGGCGAAAGCAAAACAGTTGAGTTCGATCTGTCGCCCGAACAACTCGGGTTGGTCGACGAGAGCGGCAACACTGTTGTGGCGCCGGGTGATGTAGAGATTTCGATCGGCGGTAAGCAGCCGGGCTTCACGGGCGCAACGGACGCATCGACAACGCAGGTGCTGACGGGAACGCTGAAGCTGACGGGCGATGCGCGCCCGGTTCAATCGACAAAGCGATAGCGATACGCATTCGCTGCAACCACAGCGAGTTCATCACGCGTGAACCCGAGGCGCTGCTCTGCGATGGTGAACTCTTGAGCGAGCGTGGTGCTGAAGATAGCGGGATCGTCGGTGTTCAATGTGATCGGCACGCCTGCACGGTGCAGTGCGCGCGCCGGGTGTTGATCCCAGTCTTTGATCGCACCCGTGCAGATGTTGCTGGTGGGGCACACCTCTAACGGAATCTGATGGTCGGCAAGATGCCGCACGAGCACTGGATCATCGATCGCGCGTACGCCGTGGCCGATGCGTTCCGCTCCGATTTCGAGAGCGGCCCAGACCGAAGCAGGTCCATCCGTCTCGCCGGCGTGCGCGGTGAGCCGCAGGCCTGCTTGGCGTGCGAACGCGTAGACGTCGCGGAATAAGATCGCCGGCGCAGCTACTTCGTCTCCGCCGATGCCGAACGAGATCACGCCGCGGCCGGCGTATTCGGCTGCAATCTCTGCCACGCGCATCGCGGCATCTGCGCCGAACTGCCGCACGGCGTCGAGGTTCCAATAGACGCGCGAACCGGCTGTCTCAGCAGTAATGGCTTCGATGACCGCACGCAGGTCTTGTTTTTTCCAGAGCACAACGCCAGCGGACAAGGTGACTTCTGCGTAATCGATCTGTTCCGCCGCAAGCCGGCGCAGCAGGGCGCGAGTGATGCGCACGTAATCTTCAGGCGTGTTCAGACAGAGGACTACCGCTTTGAAACACTGTATGAACCCGGCGAAGTCGTCGAACGCAAATGGCGGCAGCCCCAACTCTGCGGCGGCAACTGAACCTTCGAGATGGAGATGAAGTTCCGCAGCCATATAATGAGGTTCGCATGACAGCTTCCGAGATCGAAGTGCTGGTAAACGGGCGCCACGGCGACGCCTTTCGAGTTCTCGGACCGCATCTGGTAAAACCGAGCGCGGCTGCGGAACGCTGGGAGGTTTCGGCGTTCCTGCCACAGGCTGAAAGTGCGGCAGTGTTGCTCGGCGGCGTTGAACATCCGATGCGCCGCAAGCATGCAGGCGGCGTGTTCCACGTGCTGCTGACCGGCGAACCCGCTCCCTACCTGTTGCGCATCACGCGCTTCGATGGCACGCAGCAGGATATCGAAGATCCTTACCGCTTCCCACCCCTGTTGACGGACTACGAAATCCACCTGCACGGCGAAGGCACTAACTTCGAGAGTTATCGCACGATGGGCGCGCACCCCGCCGTGTGCGAAGGCGTCGCGGGTGTGCGCTTTGCGGTGTGGGCTCCGAACGCCGAAAGCGTTGCAGTCACGGGCGACTTCAACGATTGGGATACGCGCCGGCATCCGATGCGGCGGCGCAACGGCGGAGTCTGGGAAATCTTTATGCCTGCGCTCGAAGCCGGCGCGACTTACAAGTATCACGTGCGCTCCATGGTGCGCGGCTATGAGCAGATGAAGGCCGACCCGTTCGCGTTCGCCGACGGAAGTGCCGCCGAAGTCCGCATCGGTTGTCTGGGGTCTGGACAATTACGAATGGAAAGACGCGGAGTGGATGGAGCATCGCGCGGCCACCGAGTGGTTGAAGCAGCCGATCGCGGTGTATGAAGTTCATCTCGAGAGCTGGCTCAAAGGCCCGGGCTTCACGTTTCTGACGTATCGCGAGCTGGCAGTAAAGCTGGTCGCGTATGTGAAGCGCATGGGCTACACGCACATTGAACTGCTGCCGATCATGGAGCACCCGTTCTCAGGCTCGTGGGGCTATCAGGTGACCGGCTACTTTGCGCCCACGTCGCGCTTCGGTACGCCGGATGACTTCAAATACTTCGTCGATCACTGCCATCAAGCGGGTATCGGCGTGATTGTCGATTGGGTGCCGGCGCATTTTCCAAAGGACGCGCATGGCCTGGCGTTCTTCGACGGCACCGCGCTCTACGAACATGAAGACCCGCGCAAGGGAGAGCATCGCGACTGGGGCACGCTGATTTTCAACTTCGGCCGCAATGAGGTGAAGCAGTTCCTCATCTCGAACGCGCTGTTCTGGTTGAAGGAGTATCACATCGACGGCTTGCGCGTGGACGCGGTCGCATCGATGTTGTATCTCGACTACTCGCGCAAAGAAGGTGACTGGGTTCCGAATGTTTTCGGCGGCCGCGAGAATCTGGAAGCGATCGAATTTCTGCGGCGCTTCAACGAGCTTGTGCATCAGGTGCCCGGCGCGCTGAGCTTCGCGGAGGAGTCAACGTCGTTCCCTGGCGTGTCCCGCCCCGTGTATTCAAACGGTCTGGGCTTCACGTTGAAGTGGAACATGGGTTGGATGCACGACATGCTGCACTACTTTGAGCAGAACCCCGTGTATCGCAAGTACAACCACAACGATGTGACGTTCAGCCTGCTCTACGCCTTCACGGAGAACTTCGTGCTGCCGATTTCGCATGACGAGGTGGTGCATGGCAAGAAGTCACTGCTCGCGAAGATGCCGGGCGACATGTGGCAGCAGTTTGCAAACTGCCGCGCCTTCTTTGCGTTCATGTACATGCACCCCGGCAAGAAGCTGTTGTTCATGGGCACCGAGATCGGGCAGTGGAACGAGTGGAACAACTATGGCAGCGTCGAATGGGACTTGCTGCAGTTTCCGCTGCACTCCGGACTGCAGACACTGGTGCGTGAGCTGAATCAGTTCTATCGCGCGCAGCGAGCGCTCTACGAAGTGGACTTCCACTGGTCGGGCTTTGAGTGGCTGGACTTCCGTGATGTGGAGAACTCGATCATCTCGTTCATCCGGCGTGCTGAGAACGCGGCCGACTTCCTGATCGTCTGCTGCAACTTCACACCGGTTGTGCGCCACAACTATGGCTTCGGCGTGCCTGAGCCCGGATTCTACGAAGCCGTTTTCAATACCGATGCCGCGAACTACGGAGGCAGCAACGTGCACAACGGAACAGGTGTGCACGCCCATCCGGTTCCCATGCACGGGCGCGATCACAGCATCTATGTTTCGCTGCCGCCGCTTGCAGTTGTCGTGTTCCGCTTGCAGCGCCCCGCACCTGCGCCGGAAGTGATCGAAGCAGAGCCCGAACTCATCAAGATCTAGACTCGGCAAAAAAAATCGGCCTCGCGTGGACCGTTCCGCGCGAGGCCAGGGGAGGAGAGATTGTTCTTTTCCGCTATTTTTTGCTGCGGATAAAGATTTGTCCGTTGTAAGACGTGAACTGCAGGTCGGGGCCGCCGCCGTTCATCGTGCCTTTCAACGTCTTGTCGAGCTTGATATGGAAACGTCCATCCGGTTGCCTTCCGCTTGCAGGGGCCGAGGTGTTCGCGTCCAGCTTCACGTCAAAGTCGCTATAGATATCGCCGTTGTCGGTTTTCATCCTCACGTTGCCGCGCGTGCCGGGCGGGAGCGTCACGTCGATGTTGCCGTTCATGGTGCTGAACGACATGGGCTTGCTGCCATCCACGCGGTCCATGGTCACGGTAACGGCTCCGTTCAGTGAATGCGCGAGCACCGAGCCCGACACATTGGTAAGGGTCACTTTGCCGTTCATGTTGTTGGCGTCGATCTCGCCGTTTACGTGATCTACCTGAATGTCGCCTCCGTTCATGCACTTCAACTGCAGCGAGCTGTTGCGCGGAACCGTGATCACCAGGTCCACCTGGCGCTCCATCTCCGATGACCGCACTACAACCACGTTGTTGTCTTCAGTGACGTCGAGACCAACGCCGCCGATCTCGAGACGCCGCATGCCCTCCGCACCGGCTTGTGTACGCTGCCGCCGGACACCGCCGCGAGAGCGAGCCTCCACCAGCACGTCGCGCCCGTCATAACCTTTCACGGTGATGCCGCCGCTGAGCAGATGCGCCTTCACGGTTACCGGCTGGCCTGCATTGTGCAGCGGCACCGTTATCTTCTCGCTGTCTTGCGCTAAAAGAACTGCGCTCGCCAGTATGTACGTAGCAGACGCCAAAATGATCCGAAACATTTTTCCTTTGCCTCTCATTTCCCCGCCTGATGCAGGCGGATGTTGCCGTTGAGCGTGTCGAATCGCAATTCGGGGCCGCCCTGACCCACCCGCGCCGCCGAGAACCGGTTGCTGCGGTAAACGAACTTGCCGTTGGTTTGCTCCGCCACCGTTTGAACGGCGCGCGGCTGCACATCGAAATCGCTAAAGATGCTTCCGTTGAAAGTTTTCATCATCAGATCTGCCGAGAGGCCCGGTTGGAAGGTGATGTCCACCTGACCGTTGACAGTGCGAAATGAACTCGCTTCGCGAGGATTGCGGTTGAACGCGACATTCACGTTGCCGTTGACGCTGTGCACATCACCGCCGCTGTTCACGTTGGTGATGGTGATCGGGCCATTCACGTTCGAGACTTCGAAGTGTCCTTGTGCGCCGTCCAGTGTGACGTCGCCGCGATTCACAGTGGAGACGACGACTTCAACATCGCGCGGCACGGTCACGTCGAAGTCGTAAGTGACTTCGTAAAAGCTGCGGTGGTGATCGTGACAGGGGCCGTTATCGCGGCAGCGCCAGGGCGAGTCATAGTAGACGGCGATCATCTGCGGCTTCTCCTGAATGTCGAGAGTGATCTCCTTGCGGGCATCCTGAAGGTCGCTGTCTTCGGCGGCACGAATTACTTTGTGCGCCTGCATCTGCACATCGCTTCCGGACCCGGCTGTGACGTGCACATAGCCGCTGACGTTTTCCAGCACGAAGCGTTGGTGCCCGCCGCCCGCGAAGTGAAAGGTCTTGTGAATGGTTTCCTGATCGCGCACCGGCCACTTCTCCCGATCGGCCGCAGGCAGCAGGATGGATGCGCAGAAGACTGCAATAAGTACTTTTGTCATGGGTGTTCTCCTCACTGGGCTTGCAGGCGTTGGGCGCCCCAAGCGGCGCGTTTGCGTACAGCCGCGTCGTACTGTTGTCCGGCGGCAATCTTCATGAGCCCGAGCGCCGCTTCACCATCACGCGCCTGCACCAGCGTGTCGATGAGTGCGATCTGCACCAGCGGCGAATCCTGCGTAGCGATCGCGTCTTGAAGGGCTGCGCGCACCGCGCGGTCATTCGTGAACTTCTGCAACGCGTCGACGGCGGACAGGCGCACGTTGACGTTCGGGTCACGGTTCAAGGTGGAGAGCAGTGCGGAGCGCACTTCGCGATCGTCGGAATCGACACGACGGCTCCAACTGACCCCTTCGAGGCGCGAGTTTGCTGACGGCTGCGTCCGGTCGAGCAGCGCAATCGCGACCATCTGACGCATCGTCTGCACCTCGCTGCGCAGTTGCGCGACTTCGGTGCTTGCGCCATTGCGCTGTGAACCGCGCCAATCGCCAACCGTTACGCCGGCGACGAATAATGCGGCCGCGGCAGCCCAGGCAAGAGCCCCGTTGCCCCATGCGGGTAGCCAGCGGGATGGCGTAGCTGCGCGAGGGCGATCGAGCGCCGCAAGCTTGCGATAGAAGCCAGTGCGCAACGCCGCGCTCGGTGTTGGTTGCGGAAGCTGGTCGAGCGCCTTCCAGAATTGGCGCATCTCATCGACTTCGGCACCGAGAGCGGGGCATTCCCGCACATGAGCTTCGAAGTCGCGGAGTGCGACGCCGTCGAGCAGCCCTGCCAGATACTCCGGCGCCTGCTCGTGATAGTCGCGGCAGTTCATACCCCGGCTCCTCTCAATTCGTGAAAGATCGTGCGCAGGTCACGGATGGCACGGAAAACACGTACCTTTACGGCGCTTTCGCCGCAATCGAGAACGCGAGCGATCTCGTCGTACCGCATGTCCTGGAACTTGCTGAGCACCAGCACTTCACGCTTGCTCTCGGGCAAACGCGCGAGAGCCTGTTGCAAAGTGGCGAGATCCTGCTCGCGTGCGAATAAATCTTCGGGCATAGGTTGGCTGCTCCTGAATTCCTGGCCGTCCGGCAAAGGTGTTTCATCGCGCCGCTTGCGCAACGCGTCGATATGGGTGTTGCGCGCCACTTGATAGAGCCAGGTGCGAAAGCTCTGGGCGGCGTCGAAGCTGCGGGCGTACTTCAGAACCCGCATGAATACTTCCTGTGCGAGGTCCTCGCTTTGCGTTCTGCTACCCGTCAGGTGCAGAAAATAGCGAAAAATGCTGACGTGATAACGCTCGAATAAAGTTGCGAGCGGAGCGCGTTCGCCCGCTTGCAACTGCTGCATCAGGTAGCTGTCGGTGTCGGGCTCCACTTGGTCTCAGTCTCGAATACCGGAAGACGCATAAAAAGTTACAACCGGATTGTGCATGAATGGTGTAACATTGCGCCCATGCGATACCTGGTTTTGTTCTCGCTCGTTTGCACGCCACTGCTGATGATGGGTCAGGAACCCGCGGCGCCACCGCCGCCCAGCGCCCAAAAGGCGCGTCCTGCGCCGAAGAACCTGAAGATTTTGAAGCCTGAAGAAGTGCGTCCCGCGATGGGCCTGTTCCGCGCATCTCTTGGTGTGCAGTGCACCGGATGTCACGTGCAGGGCGATTTCGCCAGTGACGCCAAGCCCGAGAAGGAAACGGCGCGAAAGATGATCCTGATGACACGTCAGATAAACGCCAACTTCCCCGCAGGTGTCGGTGAACACGAGACGGGCGATCACGTGACTTGCTACACGTGCCACAACGGCGCGACGATGCCGCAGACCAAGCCACCGGCAGCGGCTGCAGCGCCCGCACCTGCCCCGGCGCCAGCAGCGCCTCCGGCATAAATACCGGCACGCCGGCAGGTCGGAGTAGCCACACATAAGTTACACAAAATAAATCGTATTCCGATGAAATTTTGTTTATTTATGTAGCTTTTCGATTGACACTCCGGGGCCGGTATAGATAATCTCAGAACGCTGTGAACTCTTTATCCGGGTTCGCTTGGGAACTAACAATTTGCTTGACACCTCCGCGGAGTCTAAGTTAACAATGGAGTTTGCCGTAGTCTGACTATGTGGCTACCCGTGTATCCAATCCGGGTAGGCTGCGGCAAGTCGAGTATTTCAAGTTCTCGCGGGTTTTGTACGGGCTGGGTTCGTCCTCTTTCGGATACCCGGCGGAATGTTCCGCCCGAAACGGAATGTTCGCGGTGCTGTACAGAAGGTATTTGTAGTCGTGAGCAGTAGAGGCTGGGGTTGAAAAACTTCCACCGATTCAATTTGCATCAAATTTTTAAGGAGAAACGAATGGTAGATTTTCGCAAAAGTCTAGTACTTGCTGCCGCAGCGCTCGCCATGGGCATCACCGCCAGCGCACAAACGTATTCGTGCACCGGCACCACTGGTGCGCCCCCGCTGTTGCGGTCAGAAGGCGCAACCGAGTTGGTCGGCGCCATTGTTATCACTTGTAACAATGTGCCCGCTGGCGTCCTGGTAAACATCGATCTGCAGTTGAATGCTGGCGCCGTGCCGATCACGAGCCGCATCAACCCGTACGATGCTGCAGTTACCGTAAACAATACGTCGCCCCTGTTCACGACGACGACGAACACGTATGCCGGCACGCCGATCACTGTTGGTTCGAGCGCTTTCTCGAACGACGTGCGCTTCACCGGAATCGCGGTTGGCGCCGGTACCGACATCATCACGATTAGCGGTATCCGCGGCAACGTAAGCGGTGGAAACGTCAGCATTTCGGCCGGTGGTTTCGGCGTGGTTAGCGCGCAGGTCTCAATCAGTAACGGCGCGCTGCCCCTGCAGAACAACAACTACACGGTTGGTTTGGTGACAAACAGCTTGTCAGTCACGCAGGGCCCCGTAACCGGCACGATCAACACGTGCGCTGGTGGTTCCGCGGTTGTTGCGAGCGTTGCCAACTCTGGCTCGGTAAAGATCGGGGAGCTCTTCCCGACAGCGTTCAAGGTTCAAACTCCGGCGGCTCCGGGGAGCGACTCTGAATCTGGTCCGAACCCGATCGGTAGCGTTCCCCCGGCTGCGCTGCCTGCACCTGGCGCTCCTGGAATTACCGCTTCGACCCCGACTGGCGCCACCGTCAATCAGGTTGCCAACACTGCGACTCAGTTCGCGGTTACCTTCGCGGGCGTTCCGTCCGGCGTGACCCTGAGCGTTCCGACCACCATCTTCAGCACCAATGCCGCCGGCACTGTTGTCGGCACTGCGGTTCTGGTAACGGGTGAAGGTTCGACGACGCCGGTTGCCACCGCTGGTCTGGCCACGATCGGAACCAACCCGATCACCGCTGCTCCGATCCCGGTCACCACCGCGGTTGCCGGTACGGCCTACTTCTACAACGTCACCACGACGGACCCCAGCAGCACCGAAACGTTCCTGGTACCGGTCTATCCTGCGACCGCTGCCAATAACAACCCGGCGACTCTGACGGCGCCGACCGTGACGGTTTCCTACGCTCCGCGCACTTCGTTCACCGGCACGCTGGTTCCCCGCTTCGTATCGGGTGCTGGCAACGGCACGACCGTTCAGCTCTTCGGAACCACTGGTTGCCAGACGACCCTGCTCTTCCCCTTCCTGACCAATCAGGCTGGGTTTGACACCGGTATGTCGATCGCTGCCACGGGTACCGGCAAGTTCGGTGACCCCCAGCAGGGCGGCACTTGCGCCATCACCCTCTACGGTTCGACTGCTCCGGCGACCTCGCCGACGCTCGTTGTTCCGGCCGCTGGTGAAGGCCACACGACCATCTCCGCCATCGCTCCTGGCTTCCAGGGCTTCGGCATCGCGGTTTGCCCCTTCAACTACGCTCATGGCTTCGTCTTCGTAACGGACGGCTTCATGGGTCCTGGCAAGGGCTTGTCCGAAGGTTATCTGCCTCTCGTTCTGATCCGTGGCTCAGCATCGGCTGCGGGCGCGAGCGGTACGGTAGAAGCTCTCGACAACTAACACCGCAGTTTGTATCCGTAGTACCAGAATGGGGGAGGCTTCGGCCTCCCCCATTTTTTTTGGTGTTGTATACTACAACGGGAGTGGGAGTAAAACGTGTTCTTTCGTACATCCTTTGTCTTTCTAACCTCTTTCTTTTCTCTTACATTGCTGCCGGGCGCTTCGGCGCAAACTGTCATTACGGTGCTCCAGGGTAACGGCCAACTCGTGCCGTCCAACCTCGGTTTATCGAGCGCTCCGATCCTTCTACAAGTCACTACTAACGGCGTTCCCGTTCCGAACGCCACCTTGAACATCTTCTCGAGCAACGGTCCGAACCTGCCGCCGTTGACGAGCCTGAACCCTGTTACCGACGCGAATGGCATCGCCAGCGTGCAGCTCGTACCCGGCCTCCAAACGCAATCGACCAACCTAATTACCTACGATTTCGTAGCCAGCTACAACGGCGCGTCCGCGAGCTTCATCGAAACCAGCTACTTCGTTGGCGGCAACCTGCTGCCGGGCGTGAACTTCCAGCGCATCGCGCCGGACTACTCGCAACTCGCACCGTACCAGGCATTAGCGGGGCAGGGTTCTGCAACCATTGTGGTGCAGGCTATTGCGCAAGATACGTTTCAAGGAATACCGAACGTCGGCGTGAAGATTGTTCCCGTGCGCACCAATGTGGTTGTTCCTCCGAACACCCCGGTGGAGCAGGGATATTGCCGCGAAGGCGTCGGGCCGGAGCATATCGTGTACACCGACAACAACGGGTACGCAAGCTGTACTCCGATCTTTCTGTTGCCGAACTCCGCGTTGAATCCGGCTTACGACACAATGACGTTCCAGTTGGAGGTAGGTGGCTTCAACAGCTTTGGCCCTTTCTACTACAGCATCTTGCCGGCTCCGCTAGTCTTCCAAGCGCCTGCGTTTCCGCCCGCTACCGTGAACCAGTCCTTCCAGGCTCAGTTGAACGCGACAGGCGGCACTCCTCCCTATACTTTCTCGGTACCTTCGGGTTCCGCGTTGCCTCCAGGTCTCACGCTGAATTCCGCGGGGATGATTAGCGGATTTCCGACAATGGCGCGGCTGTACACTTTCAACCTGCAGGTGACCGACAGTCAGAACATGACCGTGGTCGCTCCCGCGGCGTTGTCTGTGTCGGGCGGGCCAATCGTGGTCACACCGCCCTCAGGAGGATTGGTACAGGCTGGCAGTCTGTTCGATCAGTTCGTCAGAATCTCAGGCGGTGTACCGCCCTACGCATCTTTGTTGCCGATCGGACTTCCTGCTGGCTTTACCGTTACGTCAACTGATCCGTTGAACGACACTTACGAGATCAAAGGCACAGTTACACGCTATGAGCGGCGGCACGGTGATATTTGTAGCAACCGACGCTGTCGGGAACAGAGCAACGTCACCGCCACTTACGCTTACCGTCGTCCAGCCACTCTCATTTTCGACGAGCACACTTCAGTCCGGCGTCGTTGGCTCCTCTTACAATCAACAGATTATGGTGAGCGGCGGAGCTCCCTCGTACACCTTTTCGCTAGTGCCGGGTACATCGCTTCCCGCCGGGCTTACGTTGAGCTCTACTGGGACTCTTACCGGCACGCCGACACTGCCCGGTCTCTACATGGTGGGCGTTCAGGTGACGGACTCCCAAAATCAGGTAATCACGCGCACGCTGATGATCCCAGTCTCGTCGGGACCTTTGAGCTTCCTGACTCAGAACTTCCCGCCGGTGGCGATCAGCAATACTCCTTACACGACAAACCTCGCGCCCACCGGTGGTGTGCCTCCATATACGTTCAGCTCCACCAACTTACCGTCGGGTGTCACTCTGAGCCCGTCCGGGTGCCCTCAGCGTGAATATAACAACGCCTGGGACTCACTTGATTCAGTTCAAAGTGACTGACGCGGTTGGTACCACCACAAACGGACAGGTCCAAGTACAGGCTAACCCGCCGACACCGGCCTTTTCGTCCATATCGAACTCTGCTTCTTTCACCAGCGGTGCTATTTCGAATGGTGAGATCGTGACCATCTTCGGAACGAACCTCGGTCCCGCGACCGGAGTTGTGACAACGCTCGATTCTAATGGAGCAGTTCCGACCAGCCTCGCCGGCGTAAGCGTAACGTTCGATGGCATTGCGGCTCCGCTACTGTATGTAAGCGCAACGCAGATCAACGCCGTCGTCCCGTTCTTTGTGCAGGGCCCGACGTCGAAGGTGGTTGTTTCTTATAACGGTCAGCCCTCGACAATGTTGGTAGTGCCGGTGAAGGGCTTCACTCCGGGCATCTTCACGCTCGGCGGAACCAACCAAGGGGCTGTCTTGAACCAGGACTATACGGTGAACGGACCGAACAATCCGGCCGCCAAGGGTTCGGTTATTCAGATCTTCGCGACCGGCGTCGGTCTTCCTACGCCCGCCCTCAAAGACGGGCAAGTACCAACCGGTCCTTCGACCACCAACTTCCCCGGAGTCGCGGTCTTGATCGGCGGGCAACCGGCGGCACTTCAATATGCGGGAGTCGCACCGGGCCTGGTTGCAGGGGCGGATCAGATCAACGCAGTGGTTCCGACCAACATCCAGAGCGGACCTGTGTCGCTCTCGTTCTCCGTTGGCGGCGACACGAACGCGAGCCAGCCGAACGTGATCGTCTACGTTCAAGTAGTTCTTCGCGCAAAAACCAAAGGCCAGCATCCTCGCAAGAGGGCGCTGGCCTTTTTCTATTGCAAAGCTGATTAGGAGTTCTTCTGCTTCGCAGGTACGGTCACCTGAATCGTCAGGTTCTGATTAATCGGAGTCACCAAAATACCGATCGTTCCATCAACCTGCTCTCCATTACCAGGGGTAACCGTAATCACAGCCTCTTCATGCGCGCCTAAGTGCGTCTTGGAAATCGAGACCTCAAAGCCTTTCTTCTGTGGCGCTACTAACTGAATATCTACCGGACCACTCAGAGTATTCATCAACTTGATGGTTTGCGGTTCGGCTGAACTCAGCACGATCGAGTTCCGATCCAGCTTGACCGCGCGCATGACGTCCTGCGCGGTCGGCCCACTCTGAATCATCTTTTTCAAATCCAACTGGTGCTTCTCGATCTCTTTCTGATCGATGTGCATATCGCCGAACGCGGTTTGGCGATCGTTCACTTTCGGAATAAACCAGAACCACTTACCGTGAATGAGTTCCCAGTGGCTTGCATAGGGCACGGTCGCGACCATTTCGCCGCCGATGGCGCGGCGCGTGTGCATCTTGCTCACCATCGTCACGTTCGCTTTGGTGAAGTTATCGCGCCACTGAATGGCTTGGATCTGGAAGTCGAGGATCTCGGGCTTCTCCCCGGCGAAGTAACCGTCGCGAGATTCCGGTGCGATCAGCTTTTCCGACTCGCGCAGCTTACGGTCTACCTGCATGCGGTAGAACTGGTCAACGCGCTCGCGCAACGCGTGTTCTACTTTGGGAGGAGCCGGCTGCTGGACAGTTTGGGCTGCTACAGGCGCGCACAGCATCGCCAGCAGAGCAGGGGAGTATCGCATTCCTTATTTTAGTCGGCGCGGCGCCGGACTTGAATGACCGGGATCAGCGACTGGCGGTCAGCGGGAGCGGGCGTGCGCGGGCGGCTCGAGAGTTCGCGATTCAGGCTGCTGACGAACTGTTCGATCTGCGTGTGCATCTCCGACATCTTCTCGCGCATATTCAGGATGATTTCGACGCCGGCGAGATTCACACCCAGGTCCCGCGTGAGGTGAAGGATGACTTCGAGCCGCTCCAGGTCGGCTTCGGTATAGAGCCGGGTATTGCCGTCACTGCGCGATGGCTTGAGCAGGCCTTCACGCTCATAGAGCCGTAGCGTCTGGGGATGAATCTCGTACTGCTCCGCTACGGATGAAATCATATAAGCCGCCTTCGACTTACTGCGCATCCGATTTCGCTCCTGCTTCTTCGGTATCCTGAGCCCACAGCGCCGTGCGTGGGTCCTCGGGGTGCAACTGCGCGAGCTCGCGCAGAATTTCTTTGGTGCGTTCGTCCTGCACTACGGGTGTCTGCACGCTCACTTCAACAATCTGATCGCCGCGATGTTCTTTGCGGGCGTTGAAGACGCCGCGCTCGCGCAGGCGAAACTTCTTGCCGTTCTCGGTCCCGGGCGGCACTTTGAGTAGCGTCTTGCCTTGCACGGTCGGGACTTCGATCTTTGCGCCCAGGCCAGCTTCGGTAACGGTCACCGGCACGCGAATCAAAATGTCGTCGCCGTCGCGGCGATAGAACGGATGCTCTTCAATGCGAGTTGTGATGTAGAGGTCGCCTGCCGGGCCGCCGTTCGTACCGGCGTTGCCCTTGCCTGCAACACGCAGGCGCGAGCCGTTCTGCGCTCCGGCCGGAATACGCACGTCGACAACTTCCGAGTGCGCGATGCGCCCCTCGCCATGGCAGTTCGGACACGCATTGCGCAGCCGCCCTTTGCCCCCGCATTTCGGACAGGTGAGATTGAACTTCATGGCTCCGGCCATCTGCGAAACCGAGCCGGTCCCGTTGCATTGCGGGCACACCATGGAACCCGAGTTCGAGGTTGCGCCCGTCCCATGACACACTGCGCAAGTCTCATAACGCGTTACCGTGATCTTGGTTTGCGTGCCGCGGATCGCCTGCCAGAAACCGATGTTCAGGCCGTACTCAAGATCGGTGCCGCGTTCGGGAGTCGCTTCAGGTGTCTCGTCCTGATCGCGATTCAGGAAGTCTTTGAAGAAATCGCTGAAGCCACCGCCGCTTGATTGCTCGCGGCCTGTCGTCCGGCGCGATTCGGCCTCTTTGGCGAACTCGCTGAAGTCGAAGCCGCCGAAACCAGGGCCCGACTGCCGGGATCGCGAGCCACCGCCATAGCCCGGAGGCGGAGGCTGCCCGCCGGGGAAACCGTTTTCCGAATAGAAACCGTACTGATCGTACATCTGTTTCTTCTTCGGCTCATTCAAAATATCGTAGGCTTCCTGCACCTTACGAAACCGTTCTTCGGCAGCTTTATCACCCGGGTTTAAATCCGGATGGACTTTACGAGCCAGCTTGCGATACGCCTTGCGGATCTCGTCAGCGGTCGCCGTTCGCGGAACTCCCAGCGTTTCGTAATAGTCGTTTTTCGGAGTGGAAGCCATAGCTGGAAAGAGGCGGACCGGCCCTGTTTCAGAGCCGGTCCGGTTTGACTACTTCTTGTCGTCTACGTCGACGAACTCAGCATCGACCACGTCGTCCTTCGGCTTCGACTGAGCGCCGTCTGCATGCGGTTGCTCGGCGCCCGGTGTCTGGCCAGGCTGCGCAGCCGACGACTTATACATAGCCTCGGCAAGCTTGTGGCTTGCGGCCGTCAACTTATCGGTCGCCGCATTCAGCTTGTCCGGATCGTTGTCGTTCATCGCCTTCTTGGTCTCTTCGATCGAGTCCTCGATGTTCTTGGCCTCGTCGGCGCCAATTTTGTCGCGATGCTCTTTCAACGTTTTCTCAACGTTGTAGACCATGGCGTCGGCGCGATTGCGAGCTTCGATCTGGTCGCGCTGTTTGCGATCGTCCGCCGCGTGCGATTCCGCGTCCTTCGCCATCTTCTCCACTTCGTCCTTCGACAGACCGGAGGAAGAGGTGATGGTGATCTTCTGCTCGTTGTTCGTCGCGCGATCTTTCGCGGTGACGTTCAGGATGCCGTTGGCGTCGATATCGAACGTGACTTCCACCTGCGGGATGCCGCGGGGTGCAGGCGGGATGCCGACGAGCTGGAACACGCCGAGCATACGGTTGTCCTTCGCCATCGAACGCTCGCCCTGATAGACCTTGATCTCCACCGAGGTCTGGTTATCGGCAGCGGTCGAGAACGTCTCACTCTTGCGCGTCGGGATCGTGGTGTTGCGATCAATGAGCTTCGTAAAGACGCCGCCGAGAGTCTCGATGCCCAGCGATAGCGGTGTGACGTCGAGCAGCAGCACGTCCTTCACTTCGCCGCCCAGCACGCCGCCCTGAACCGCCGCGCCCACCGCGACCACTTCGTCCGGGTTGACAGACTTGTTGGGCTCTTTGCCGAACAGGTCCTTCACCATCTGCTGGACTTTCGGAATACGCGTCGAACCGCCGACCAGCACGACCTCGTCGATCTGCGTCGGGGTCACGTTCGCGTCCGCCATGGCCTGCTTGCAAGGGCCGATGGTCCGCTCGAAGATGTCCGCCATCATCTGCTCAAACCGCGCGCGGGTCAGCTTAATGGCCAGGTGCTTGGGGCCGGTCGCATCTGCCGTGATAAAGGGCAGGTTGATCTCGGTTTCGAGCAGCGTCGAGAGCTCCATCTTGGCCTTCTCGGCAGCTTCCTTCAGCCGCTGCAGCGCCATCTGGTCTTTCGAGAGATCGATGCCCGATTCCTTCTTGAATTCCGCAATCACCCACTCGATGATGCGCAAATCAATGTTGTCGCCGCCCAGGTGGGTGTCGCCGTTCGTGGACTTCACTTCCACGACGCCGTCGCCCACTTCGAGGATCGAAACGTCAAACGTACCGCCGCCGAAGTCGAAGACCGCAATGGTTTCGTTCTTCTTCTTGTCGAGACCGTAAGCGAGTGCCGCAGCGGTCGGCTCGTTGATGATGCGCTTCACGTCAAGGCCGGCAATGCGGCCTGCGTCTTTGGTCGCCTGGCGCTGAGCGTCGTTAAAGTAAGCCGGAACAGTGATGACTGCTTCGGTAACTTTCTCGCCCAGGTAGGACTCCGCGGCTTCCTTTAGCTTGGTGAGCACCATGGCCGAAATTTCCGGCGGGCTCTGCATCTTGCCGTCGATATTGACGCGTGCGTCGTTGTTGTCGCCCTTGCCGATCTTGTACGGGACGAGCTTCATCTCCTCGGTCACTTCGTCGTAGTGCCGTCCCATGAAGCGCTTGACCGAGTAAATGGTGTTCTGGGGATTGGTGATGGACTGGCGCTTGGCGACCTGGCCCACCAGACGTTCGCCACCCTTGGTGAATGCGACGACGGACGGCGTCGTCCGGGCGCCCTCCTGGTTTGCAATGACGGTAGGCTGACCGCCTTCCATGACGGCCACCACCGAATTGGTGGTGCCGAGGTCAATGCCGATGATCTTACCCATGATGATTTGTGTTGCCTCCTGGAACTTTGCCAACGCGGTGTGGTGGCGTTAGTACAAGACCAGTATCAAATATGCGTGCGGTATTGTCAACTATCGTTAGTCGTATTTCTCGAAGATGATCTGTTTGCGGTCAAACCCGAGCTCTTTCAACGTCTTGCGGACATCGTCGACCATTTCCTTGAGTCCGCAGATATAAACGTCGGCTTCTCGCCTGTCGCCAATAAAGTCGAGTAGATGGGATTGCACGCGGCCTGTCCGCCCGGTCCAGGTCGCCTCCGGCCGCGTGATCGTAGGGAAGAAGTCGAAATTGGCGTATTTGGCGGCGAGGGCCTCGAACTCCTCGCGATACAAGAGCGTGGATTCATAGCGGCTGCCAAAGATCAGCGTGTACCGGTGGTCGGGGTCCTCCGCCAGGCGTTTGGAAAGCATCCCGCGGAACGGCACCACGCCCGTTCCGGTGGCGACCAGCACGCTATGGTGGGGCTCCCGAAAGACGAACGCCCCGTAAGGACCTTTCGCCTCCACCTCGCCTCCCGGGCTGAGCCCGAACAGAAATGGCGAGAACCGGCCTTCTGGATTCAGGTTGAGGCAGATGGCAAAGCGGTTCCGGTCAGGCATGCCGGATAAGGAGTACGCCCGCGTGATGCTCTTGCCGTCGATTTCATGGACAAGTGAGATGAACTGGCCCGGGACGAAATCGAACTGATCGAGCTCGGGAATCTGAAAAACAAAGTGACGGGTGAGCGGCGCGATCTCTATGCTTTCCACGAGACTGGCGATCACGCGAGCGCTTCCTGAGCACGAGAAACAAGAATCGCAGCGAGCGCGGGATGACCATCAAGGGGAGCAGTTACCTGAATCGGAACATCGGGGTGTTGCTGTGAAGCCTCCGCGACGATGCGCGGGAGATCCCGCTGCAGATGAAGGCCAAGTGTCAGAAAGTACGGGACAACCAGTAGATTCGTCGCACCTCGAGCGATCAACAGGTCTACCGCGCCTGGCAAACCAGGCTGGCCGCACTCGAGGAACGCAGATTCGTAGAGATCGAACCCGCCCTGCTCAGCGGCTGTACGCGCGACCTGGCGCACTGCTTCATTGGCGGACTCGACGCTCGACCCGTGTGCGAAGAAGATGATTCCAGAGGGCATGATTCCAGTATAGGAACCATGCCTGCGCCAAACTCAAAGCGCGGCTAGCACTTCCATCGCGTGACCTTCGGGCTTGACCTTGTTGAACACTTTGAATACTTTGCCGTGCTCATCAATCAGGAACGTGGTGCGCTCGATGCCCATCACCTTTTTCCCGTACATGTTTTTCTCTTTGAGCACGCCGTAAGCGTTGGCTGCAGTCTTGTCCTGATCAGCCAGGAGGACGAAGTTCAACCCGAACTTTTGCTTGAACTTTGCCTGCGCCGACGTGGTATCGGGTGAGATGCCGAGCACCAGCGCCTTCTTGCCAAGCAGGCTTTCTGCCTGATCGCGAAACTCGCAGGCCTCTATGGTGCAGCCGGGAGTATCCGCGCGCGGGTAGAAGAACAGCACTACCTTCTGGCCGCGATGGCGGGAGAGATCGAAATCCTCACCCTGGTCCGTCTTCAAATGGATATTCGGAGCTTGCTGGCCGGCTTCGATCATATAGTCACCTCGGAAAGCTTGCGCTGCAGAATTTCGTTGATGGCCGCAGGATTCGCTTGCCCGCGCGACGCTTTCATCACCTGGCCCACCAAAAAGCCGGCGACAGCAGTTTTGCCGCCGCGGTACTGCTCTACCTGCTTTGGGTTGGCGGCCAACACGTCGTCTACCATTTTGTCTAACGCGCCGGTATCGCTGATCTGCTTCAGGCCTTCGCGCTCCATGATGACCGGCGCCGCGTCACCGCTTTCAAACATCTTCGGGAACACCTCTTTGGCCAGCTTGCCTGAGAGTTCACCCTTCTTGATCAACGCGATCAGTTCGCCCAGGCGCTCGGCAGTGATGGGAGACTCACTGATGTCTTTGCCCGCGGCATTCAAGAGGCCCGAGAGGTCGCCCAGCGACCCAGTTCGCCGTCATTTTCGGATCGCCCGAAATGCGCGCGGCACTCTCGAAGTAGTTTGCCATTGCGCTGGTAGCGGTCAGCACTTGCGCATCGTACTCGCGCAAGCCGTAGCTCTCGACGAAGCGCGCGCGCATTGAGTCTCGGCAGCTCTGCCGTCTTGGCTCGAATCTCTTCGCGCCATTGCTCACTCACGCGCAGGGGCGCAAGATCGGGCTCCGGGAAATAGCGGTAATCGTGCGCCTATTCCTTGCTGCGCATGCTGACCGTCTCGCCTGTATCCGGATTGTAGAGGCGGGTCTCCTGCACGACGCGTCCTCCGCTCTCGATCAATTGCCACTTGCCGCTCGATCTCGTAATCCATGGCCTGCTTCAGGAACCTGAACGAGTTCAGATTCTTCACTTCGGCTTTGGTGCCGAACTTCGGCGCGCCGCGCAGCCGCACCGAGACGTTCGCGTCGCAGCGCAAGTGGCCCTTCTCCATATCGCAAGTCGAGACACCGATGAACTGCAGAATTTGCTTGATCTCTGTCATGTACGCGAACGCCTCGGCCGAAGTGCGCATATCGGGCTCGCTCACGATTTCGATGAGCGGCATGCCGCAGCGGTTGAGGTCCACATACGAGAACTTCGATGAGTCTTTGAACCCATCGTGAATGCTCTTCCCGGCATCGTCTTCCATGTGCACGCGTGTAATGCCGATGCGCTTTGCCTGCCCATCCGCCTGAATGTCGAGATATCCATGCTCGGCCAGCGGTTCATCGTATTGCGAGATTTGGTAGCCCTTGGGAAGGTCCGGATAGAAGTAGTTCTTGCGGGCAAAACGCGAGAGCGGATTCACCGTGCAATTCAGCGCCAACGAAGCACGCACCGCCAAGCTCAACGGCTTCGCCGGCTGAGCACGGGTAGCGCGCCCGGCAACCCCAAACAGACCGGACAGACGTTTGTATTTGGCGGCGCGCCGAAGCTGGTGGGGCACGAGCAAAATATCTTGGTTCGTGTCGCGAGCTGACAATGCACCTCCAGCCCGATCACGGGTTCGTACTTGGCGATCGCTTCCGCAGACATGATTTTCAGGATAGCGCTGTGGTCAAGTGAACCGCCTTGCCGCCTTGGCTATCATCGGAACACCATGTCCGGCCTTCTTCAGTGGCGTGAGGAGTTTCCCATCCTCGCGACCACGACTTACATGATCAACCACTCGCTCGGCGCGATGCCGCGGCGTACCTTCGACCGCATGCATGAGTACGCCGAAACGTGGGCCACTCGCGGCATTCGTGCCTGGAATGAGGGCTGGTGGGAAATGCCTTTCACCGTCGGTGATTTGATTGGCCGCATCATCGGTGCGGGGTCCGGTGAAGTTGGCATGCAGCAGAACGTTTCGATTTCGCAGGCCATCGTCACGTCCTGCTTCGACTGGTCGGCTAAACGCAACCGGCTCGTGACCGACGGTCTCAATTTTCCTTCGAACGACTACCACTATCAGGCGCTCGCCAGGCAAGGCGCTCGCGTGTGCTCGGTTGCTGCGGTTGGCCTCGAAGTGCCGCTCGATCGCTTACTCGACAGCATCGATGAGGAGACACGTCTGGTTTCGGTGTCGCACGTTGCATTTCGCACGTCGACCATTCTTGACCTGCAAGCCGTCATCGAAAAGGCCCATCGTGTCGGCGCGATGGTCATCGCTGACCTTTATCAATCGGCGGGAACGATTCCCGTCGATGTCCGCGCGCTGGGTGTCGACTTCGCTACCGGTGGCTCTGTGAAGTGGTTATGCGGTGGACCCGGCGCCGGCTATTTGTACGTTCGCCGCGATCTCTGGGACACCCTGGAACCAGCGTCCACCGGGTGGATGGCTCATGCCGAGCCGTTCGCCTTTGCGCCCGCGCCGATCCGCTATGCTCCGAACGCGTATCGCTTCATGACCGGCACCCCGAACGTTCCGGCGCTCTATGCCGCGCGCTCGGGATACGAAATTGTGTTGGAGGTTGGCGTCGAGCAGATTCGCGCAAAGTCGATGCGCCAGACGCAACACCTGATTGAGCTGGCCGACGCTGCCGGGCTCAAAGTGAACTGCCTGCGCGATCCGCACCGGCGCGGTGGAACCGTGACGATCGATGTGCCGGACGGCAAGCGTGTCGTCGCCGATTTAGAACAGCGCAGCGTGCTGGTCGACTATCGTCCGGGCGCGGGCATTCGCATCGCGCCGCATTTTTATACCAGTGACGATGAACTGGAGCTGACCATCGCTGAACTGGCTAGAGCAGCGCAGCAATCGTCTTCCTGACCACTGGCCACGCGCTCGATTCCGGATTGACCAGATCCTGGTGCGTCGTTCCGGCGAGCTCGATCAGTTCAACGTCTTCGCCTGCCTCACGCTTGTGACGGGCGTAGCTGCGAGCGACTTCGATCGGCACGCTCTCGTCCAGTTCACCGTGGATGAGTCTTTGCGGAATGGCGATGGGCCGGTTCATCGGCGACGCGGTTGGCGCGCCCTCCGGGGATCCGCCAAGAAAGTCATTCACCACGTAGTTGCTCAGTCGCAGGTCCCAAGCCAACTGAAGGTCAGCGACGCCCGCAAGCGACACCACTCCTCGCAGTGTTCGATCGGTCGAGGCAACACACAGAGCCAGGTGGCCACCTGCGGAATATCCGATCGCGACGCACCGTTCCAAATCGATTGGGAACTCGGCCGCAAGTTGAGTGCGGTAGTTGGCCGCCGCAATCACATCGTCCACGGTTCCGGGCCAACCACCGCCAGTTTGGCCCAAACGGCGGTATTCCAAACTCCACGTCGCGAGACCCTGCGTCTGCAGGGTCTCGCAAACGGGCTCCATATGACTCAAGTCAAACCGGTCGCGCCAGAAGCCGCCGTGAATGACGACCGCCAGTGGATACTTGTCTGCGCCTTCCGGGATTCTCAGATGTCCGAAGTGATTGGGGTCAGGCCCGTACGGGCGGCGGTACATGTTTTGCATTCTTGCTTGCCAGCCAATACAGCGGGCATCCAAGCAGGATGATAGCAGCGGCCGAAAGTGCTTCCCACCGCGTGTTGATCAACATCGAGAGAAGTAAGATCGTGTTCACTGCAATGCCGGCCAGCGGCGTGAATGGATAAGCCCAGACGCGGTAAGGGCGCTTCCATTCCGGGTGCCGCATGCGCAGGCGAATAGCCGATGCATAGATCAGTCCGGTAAATAGCAGCAACCCGAACATGACGTAAGTGAACAGCACGACGTATAACGGGCGCGAGCCGACCGCGACGAACGCGTTGCCGGCCACCAACACGCAAGACCAAAAGGTAAGCGCCAGAACCGAGTTCGCTGGTGTTCCGAATCGCGGATGCAGGCGCGCGAGTGCCGCAGGAAAAGACCCGCTGCGCGCAATGGCGAAACAAGCCCGCGAGCCCGACATCAAGGCCATGTGAGCCGACGTGATTGCAGCGACAAAAACGACCGCCGCAATTAAAATGGCGCCCACGGGCCCGAGCAGGGCGCTGAAATAATCCGAGCCGATTGCCTGGCTTCGTGCAACCTGAGCGATCGTGAACACACTGTGGATCGCGACCGATGCACCCACAAACAGCATCGTGACGGTTGCCAGCCCCCACCCGAATGCACGCGCCAAATTCTTCTCCGGACTGCGCACCTCCTCCGCCATGTGACTCAACTGATCCCACCCGCCGTAAGACCAGAACACCGCGACCATGCCCGCCCCGAGGCCTTGCCACGTTGGGATCGTCCACTTTGCAGGCAGGATCGGCTGCAGATATGCGCTGTGTACGTGAGTGGCGAACCAGAACGGAAGCGAAATCAACAAGAGGAGGGCGCCGGCTTTGAAAATTGTTCCGGCCACTTGGACGGAGCCCGATAGCTTCGTGCCGAGAACATTCAATAGCCCGATCACCAGGATCACGACGATGGCGAGGCACGCTTGTGCGATTGACGGCGCAACTCCGGCCGGCGCAGGGAACAACGACAAAGCATAGGCAGCGAACCCAACGCTGATCGCAGCAGCGGCGCCGGGCCGAACCAGCAGGCAATCCGTCCATACGAACAGGAACGATGCGAGCGGCCCGAAAGCTTCGCCCAGATAAACGTAGCCGCCGCCGGCCTCGGGCAGCATGGCCGCTAGCTCGGCATAGGTGAGCGCGCCCGCCAGGCTGAAGAGGCCTCCCGCAATCCACACTCCTGCGATTCCGGCGAAGAACGGAACCTGAGCAGCCACGGCAGAGGGGACCAGAAAGATCGACGTCCCGAGCACCGCGCTAACGACCAGAGAGAAGGCTTCGAAGAGGCCCAGTACGCGCGCCAGCCTTTGGGGTGTGGGTTGGGCGGTGGCCATTCCGAAGAGTGTACAACGCCGGGGTTAGTAAAAAGTTCTTTACAACTTAAAGTAAACCGACTTAGGATGGTCTCATGCGAACGTTCCTCTTGTTCTGTTCCCTTTCTATGGTTGCCTGCGACGCGGGTAACCACCTGTTATCCGGCGAGGTAGAAGCGCAGGCTGGGCCTTTCCACATTCGCGTGACGGATTGTTACCGCACTCATGTCGATGCGCCGGTAACCCAAGCCGGCGGCACTTACCGTTTCACGCCGTGCAAGGATGCCGACGTCATGATCCGGCAGAATGAACTCATCGTGAACGGCCGCTCTTATGGGCAGATCCGGCCCGGTTCCGGAGTACTCGTCGATCATGGTGTGGTTTCGGTCCAGTAGCTGTGAGCAACGATATATACTGAACCGTGCTGAGCAGGCGCGCGCACGGCAAGAGTATAGAAAACAAGTTCGCCGCGGCGCTCGAAGCCCTGGTCGCGCAAGTCAAAGAAGACCGCTCGGTGCTTGCTGCAATCCTCTGCGGCAGCCTGTCGCACGACACCGTCTGGGCGAAGTCCGACATCGATCTGGCGCTGGTGACCATCGACGACAAGAAGGTGGAGAGCGGATCTCGAGCGCTGACTGCGGACGGCGTGAATGTTCACGCGTTCCTGATGCCGCGCGCGGAGTTTCGCGCAAACGGTGGAAAGCGCCGCTGCGCAACTCGTTCATGCATTCTCTCTTTGCCAAAGGGCGGCTGCTCTACACGCACGACGAGACGATCGCCGATCTGTGCGCCGGCCTGCACGAGATCGGCGAGCGCGACACGCAGCTGCAACTGCTCGCCGCGGCGACCCACGCGCTTGCCGCCGATCGACAAGGCCCACAAATGGTTCGTCACGCGCGGCGACCTGGACTACACGCGCACTCTGGATTCTGTACGCGGCGACGCCGCTGGCGCGTATCGAGGTGATCGGCGCGCGGCAGCTGGCCGACCGCGAAGTGATCCCGCAGGCGATGAAGCTGAACCCGGCGTTCTTTCGAGACGATCTACACCGATCTGCTGAACACCAAGAAGACGCGCGAAGAACGTGCAGGCCGCGCTGGACGCGATCGACGATTATCTTGGCGAGCGCGCGCCCACGCTGTTCGAGCCTGTCTCGACCATCTGCGCGAAGTGGGCGAAGCGCGGTCGTGCACCGAGATCGAGGCCCACTTCAAACGGAACTTCGACGTGAAGGGCGTGACCACGGCGTGCGAGTATCTGGCCGACCAGGGTTTGATCGGCAAGGTTCGCACGCCCGTCAACTGACCAAGAGGAGCAACGTCTCGGTGCAGGAACTGGCGTTCGTCTATCTGGACGGGAAGGCGACTTCCGGATGAGTTCTAAGACCGTCCCGGCAACCGCACGCGCGCACCACGATCGCCGTGCAGGGCGCGCGCGTCCACAACCTCAAGAACGTCTCGCTGGAGATTCCGCGCGACAAGCTGATCGTGGTCACCGGCCTTTCGGGCTCGGGCAAGTCGAGCCTGGCGTTCGACACGATCTATGCCGAGGGGCAGCGGCGCTACATGGAATCGCTGTCGAGCTACGCCAAGCGGTTCGTCGCGCAGGTGGCCAAGCCGGATGTGGATTTCGTCTACGGCCTGTCGCCGGTGATCTCGATCGAGCAGAAGACCATCGCCAGCAATCCGCGCTCGACCGTCGGCACCATGACCGACATCGCCAGCTATCTGAATCTGCTCTACGCCACCATCGCGCGAGCCGCACTGCCCGCGCACCGGCGAAGCCGACGCCCAGCCGCACGCGCGAGCCAGATTCTGGAAGCGATTCTGTCGCTTGCCGGAGGGCACCGAGATCGAACTGCGCGCGCCGGTGTTCCAGCAGTACGGCGAAGATCTGGATTTCGTCCTCACCGAGGTGCGCAAGAAGGGCTGCCGGCGTGCTGATCATCGACGGCAAGCCGGTGGACATCTCCGCGGAAGTCGAGCTCGACGAATGCGAAGCATCCAGCGACATGGACGCGGTGGTGGACCGGTTCGTCGTCGAGCCGCAAGCATGAGAAGGCGATCAAGGCGGGCATTGCGGCCACGCTGCTGGTGGGCGACGGGCTGCTGCAGGTTCACATCGTGAAGGGCGTCGGGCAAAGCGGAAGCCGAGCGGTTCTATCGCGGCCTCGTGCAGCAAGACGCACCACTTTGTCTACGGCGACATCCAGCCCGAGTACTTCATGTTCAACAACCCGGAGAGCGCCTGCCGGACGTGCGGCGGCCTGGGGGTCCACAAGCTGACGCATCCGGAACTGCTGGTGCCCGATCCGAGGCGCAGCATCGTGGGCGGCTGTTTCGTGCGCGAGGCGTTCAAGTACAACCCCGACACCTGGGACGGGCGGGTGATGTACAGCCTCTCGAAGGCGCTGCGCTTCTCGCTCGAAACGCCGTGGGAGAAGCTGCCGGAGACAGTGCGCCGACGCGATTCTCGAACGGCATCGACGGCGAAGAAGATCGTCGTGCAGCGTGCCGCCCGACGCGAAGGTCGAAACGCGAGGAGTGCGGAGGGCAAGGAGGTCGGCTTCGGCGGCATCGCGCGGCGCATCGAGCGGCATTACCGCCGCTACCGGCAGCGCGGCGAAGCCAGCTCCGGGATGGAAGCCTGGCTCGACAAGGTGATGGTGGAGCACACCTGTCCCGACTGCAACGGCGCGCGCGTTCGGGCCACGCGGCTGCTGTTCACCGATCGAAGGCAAGACCATTCACGACGTGGGGCAGCTGCACTTCGACGAGCTGCACGCGTTCCTGGGCACGATCAAGCCCGCGGGCCGCGGCGCGGATGCGGGCGCGCAGGTGCTGGGCGAGATTCGCGGCGCGGCTGGAACTGCTGCTGGGCATCGGGCTCGACTACCTGAGCTTCAACCGCCGGTCGGGCACGCTTTCGGGCGGCGAATCGCAGCGGATCCGCTTGTCCACGCAGATCGGCTCGGGGCTGATGGGGATGCTGTATGTGCTCGATGAGCCGAGCATCGGCCTGCATCCCAAGGACAACGTGAAGATGATCGCGACGCTCGAGAGCCTGCGCGATATCGGCAACACGGTGATCGTGGTCGAGCACGACGAGGACACCATCCGCGCCGCCGACCACATCGTCGAGATGGGTCCCGGGCCCGGGCGTGCACGGCGGCGAAGTGGTGGTGCAGGGGACGTTCGACGATGTGCTGGCTGTGCAAGGCATCGCCGACGGGCCAGTTCCTTTCCGGGCAGGCGCGCGATCGCCACGCCGAAGCGGCGCCGAAAGGGCAACGGCAAGGCGCTCACCGTGCGCGGCGCGCGCGAGAACAACCTGAAGAACGTCGACGTCGACGTTTCCGCTGGGCACGCTGGTCGCGATCACGGGCGCGTCCGGTTCGGGCAAGAGCACGCTGATCAACGAGATCCTCTACAAGGCGCTGTGGAAGCGGCTGGTGGACACGCGCACGCTGCCGGGCGAGCACGACGGCGTCGAGGGCATGGAGCATGTGCACAAGGTCGTCAACATCGACCAATCGCCGATCGGGCGGAACAGCCGTTCGAATCCCGGCGACCTACATCGGCTTCTACGACAACATTCGCGACCTGTTCACCGCAGGCGCCGCTGTCGGTGGAGCGCGGCTACAAAGCCGGCCGGTTCAGCTTCAACGTCAAGGGCGGCCGCTGCGAGGAGTGCCAGGGCGAAGGCGTGATCACCACGCAGCTCTACTTCATGCCCGATGTGGAAGTGACCTGCGGCGCCTGCAAGGGCGCGCGCTTCAACAGCGAGACGCTGGACGTGACGGTGCGCGGCAAGACCATCGACGACGTGCTGAACATGTCGGTCGAAGAAGGCGTGGCGTTCTTCGCCGAGCGAGCCGGTCATCGGCAAGAAGATCGAGGTGCTGAACGATCTGGGGCTGGGCTATCTGACGCTGGGCCAATCGGCGACGACGCTCTCCGGCGGCGAAGCGCAGCGCATCAAGATCGCGACGGAGCTGAGCAAGCTGCAGCGGTCGAAGCACACGCTGTACATCCTCGACGAGCCGACGACGGGGCTGCATCTCGCCGATGTCGAGCGGCTGCTGGAGTCGCTGAACCGGCTGGTCGACGCGGGCCATACGGTGCTGCTGATCGAGCATCATCTGGACGTGATCAAGACGGCCGATCACGTGATCGACCTGGGTCCGGAAGGCGGACACGCGGGCGGGGAAGTCGTGGTGACCGGCACGCCGGAAGCAGGTCGCCGCGTGCAAGGCATCGCACACCGGCCGCTTTTTGAAAGCTCACCTGGGCGCCTAGAGGCCTTCGCCTGCACCGATCAGGGGCACGACCGTAAGGGAGTGCATCACGTGAGAGCAATTGATGCACTCCCTTACGGTCGTGCCTCTGAATCGCCCGCGTCGAGATGCCCGCGGCACACTAGAGGCCTTCGAGGAAGTGGCCCATCTTTGCACGCTTGGTTTCGAGATAGCTGCGGCGGCTCTCGGCGTGTGGGACGGCCGCCGAAACTAACTCGGCAACTTCTATTCCGGCGCGTTCCATCGCCTGCATCTTTTCCGGATTATTCGAGAGCAATCGAATTTTGTTCACACCGAAGTAACGCACGATGGCGGCGGGCAACTCGTAGTTGCGCAGGTCGGCTTCGAAGCCCAGCATGCGATTGGCTTCGATGGTATCTGCGCCATGGTCTTGCAGTTCATAGGCACGCAGCTTGTTCATCAGCCCGATACCGCGCCCTTCTTTCAATTCGTAGATCAGCAAGCCTGCGCCTTCTTCAGCAATCTGGGTGAGAGCGATGTCGAGCTGGTCGCGGCAATCGCAACGCAAGCTGTGCAGCGCGTCCCCGGTAAGACATTGCGAATGAATGCGCACGAGCGGAGGCTTCGCCGTGAGGTCGCCCAGCTTCAGCGCCACTGCCTCATCCATCACATCGCCCGTAAAGCCTTCGAAGCCAAAGATGCGAAAGCTGCCGTACTCGGATGGAAAGGCTGCTTCAGCCGCTTTCACCAGCCGGAAGGCCGCAGTTGTATGCATGTCGGAAGTGTTTACGTTAAGCCTCATTATAATGGCAGCCAGTGGAACGCCATCTGATAACGCTGTTCGTGCGCTTGGGCGTGATGGCAGCGCTGGCCAGCTTTCTGGTGCGTTCCGTTCGGCTCCGTAAACTGTTGATGCTTGAGAGCCGCACGTTGGTGCAACGCTTTCAGTTGGCGCTGTGGGTCGCGTTCGTGTTCGCGTCCGGCGTCGCTTTGCGCATTTCACAGCGCTCTTACGAAGCGGCCGATTTAGGCTTCGAGGCAAGTCTATTGACAGGGCTGGTCGGTGGTTACGTGGCCGGCATGACGGCGGGCGTGATGATCGCGATTCCCGCCATGTTCGCGCACGAGTACCTCTCGTTGCCGCTATTTGCGTTGATCGGGGTCGCCGGTGGATTGCTCCGCGATTGTGCGGCGGAGAAGGAAGATATCTGGCGCTTCTCGCCGCTGTTTGATCGCTATCTCTACCGCGCCATCTGGCAGCGAAACTTGAATGCGAGGCCGGTCTACCATGTGCTGCTGCTGTTCTCCATCCTGGCGGCGGAGTTCGTGCGCGAAACGCTGGCCGGCGTGTTTCCGCATCGTGTATTCGCGCTTCAGGCGAATGAACTCGATCTGAGCCAGCCGCTTTCGCGTGTGGCGGTCTATGCGTCGACGTTCTTCTGTGTGGCGTTGCCGCTGAAAGTCTGGAGCAACGCGCGCAATGAGGCAAAGCTGGAAGAGCAAGAACGTCTGCTGATGCAAGCGCGGCTCGAAGCACTTACGAGCCAGATCAATCCGCATTTCCTGTTCAACACTCTCAACTCTGTGTCATCGCTGATTCGGCGCGATCCGCAGAAAGCTCGCGACATGATTCTGAAGCTCTCGAGCATCTTGCGCCGAATCTTACGCAAGCAGGACAGCTTCACGCCTTTGCGCGACGAAATAGATTTCGTCGAGGACTATCTTGCGATCGAGCTTGTGCGCTTCGGTGACAAGCTCCGCGTTGAACGCGACATTGCACCCGACACGCTGGACCTTCTGGTGCCAAGCATGTTGATGCAACCAATCGTCGAGAACTCCGTGAAGCACGGGCTCGCCAGCAAGGTCGATGGCGGCACCATATTTTTGCGAGCTCGCCGCGACGGCGCGCGTCTCCACCTCGAAATTGAAGACGATGGCGTGGGCATCCCCGAAGCGCGTTTAGCCACGATGTTGAGCGGCGGCATCGGCTTCCGGAATGTGAACGAACGGCTGAAGGTGCTGTATGCGAGCGAGTACCGGATGTGGATCGACAGCAAGCCGGGGCGCGGTACGCTGATCACGATCGACCTGCCCGAAACTGTAAGCCAAAATACCGAAGCACCGGGAGCCTGGGCAATCGGGCGGTAGTTTGCTATACGCTATTGGGCAAGGAGACCGACCTATGGCCGATCAGAATAAATGCGCGCACCCTGCCTGTACCTGCAAGCCGATGGAAAAAAGCAAGTACTGCAGCCAGTATTGCCAGGATGCGAAAGGCACGATGGAACTATCCTGCAATTGCGGACACGCCGGCTGCGGGCTGTCATAAAGCCCTGCCGCGCACGGTGACTTACGCGCCGGTGTTCTTCTCGACGCCGGCAAACTGCTCGTAGCTCTGCGGCGGGTTGTAGAACAGAATCCTGCCGCAGCTCTCGCAAAACATCAGCTTGTCCCCGCGCTTCAGTTCCTGAATGAAGTGCGGGCGCTGGGAGACGTGGCATGCTGTGCAGCGGCCGCCGACTAACTCCGCGATCGCGCTGCCGCGCATCTTGCGGATGCGTTCATAGGCAGTAAGGCCCGCGGGCGTCATGCCTGCCGCGGTTTGCTTGCGCTCCTCGGAAAGCTTTGCGAGTTCCGCCTGATCCGCGGCGGTTCGCTTTTTCGCTTCACCCTTTTCTACTTCCAGCTTTGCGCGCTCTTCTTTCAGCGCGCCATCCGCAGTCTTTACGTTCTTATCGAGCGCTTCGGATTCGCCCATCAGGTCCAGAATGCGATCGTCGGACTTGCGAATCTCACTCTCGCAAAACTCAATCTCTTTCTGAAACGCGCGGTACTGTTCGTTGTTCTTTGCGGCGAGCATCTGATCGCGAAGCTTGCTGATCTTCTGCTCGTTGGCCTGGTTGTCGCCTTCGAGTTTCTTGCGGTCGCGCTGGTTAGCAACCAATGCGGCGCGGTCTACTTCCAGCCGGCGCTCGTGCCCGGAAAGCTTCTTTTCGATTTCAGCGAGTTGTTTAGGAAGCGCCGCGATTTCTTTGTTCAGGTCGGCTGTGCGCAGGTCGATCTGTTGAAGCCGCACCGCCAACTCTTGGTCGGGGAGCATGGATACATTTGACTCTATCACGCTACTTTTTGCCAATTCCCAGGCGTCGCATCAAGGGTCGCGCGATGGCGCGTTGTGCCGCTTCGAGTTCCGCAACGCGCAGCACCAGGCAGACCGCGTAGTAGACTGCGCCGCCCACGGGGATCGCAATCAACAGAGTGATGAGGTCGGCAAACACGCGCACCCCGAAGAAGAGTTGCACAGTGCGCATAACTCCGTAGCAGGCCGCACTCATGGCTGCCGAGGCCGCGCATATTTTCACGAAGCTCGTGAGCAGCGCGGCGTCATGCAGGCCGCCGATGCGGTTGCGCATGACGACAAATAGCACGATGAAACCGAACAGCGCGACCATCGAAGTGCTTAGCGCCAGCCCCGCGTGACCGAGCCCCGCATATCGAATCATGACTGTCGAGCACGCCAGGTTGACGACGATCGAAACCAGGCTCACGATCATCGGTGTACGCGCGTCGTTCAGTGCATAGAAGGCCGGCGCCAATACTTTCAGCGCGGCATACGCGGCTAACCCAATCGCGTAACACGCCAGCGCGATTGCCGTCTGATGTGTGTCATAGGCTTTAAAGCGACCGGACTGATAGATGACCGCAATCATGCTGCGGCCCAGCACCACCAGCGCCGCGGATGAAGGCACCGTCAACAACAGCACCATCGCGAGCGAGCGCGAAAGGGTGTCGCGGAACTCATTCATGTTCTTCGTTGCCGCACTGCGCGAGATGGCCGGAAGCGTTGCGGACGCGATCGATACACCAAAAAGCCCGAGCGGCAGTTGCATGAACCGGAACGCGCAGTTGAGCCACGCGATGGGCCCGTTCAGCACATGCCCGGCGGCATCCGTAATGCCCGCTGCAAAGCTGCTGTTCACCATGACGTTGATCTGTACCGACGCATTGCCGAGAATGGCCGGACCCATCAGGCCCATCATGGTGCGCAGACCTTCGTGGCTCCAGTTCACTCGCGGTACGAAATGGAAGCCGCGTTTCCAAAGGCTCGGGAGCTGAAATAACAACTGCAACGCTCCGCCTGCGACCACTCCCCACGCCATGCCAAACGCCATCGCGCTGAGCCCATGCATCCCAAAGCGCGGGAGCACATAGCGGCCGATCACCAGCCCGAAGCAGACGGAGCCGATGTTGAAGAAGGTGGACGAAATCGCCGGAATGCCGAACTGCCCCAGAGCGTTGAGTGCCCCCATCGATTGCGCGGCGAGCGCGACCAGCAGCAGGAACGGAAACATGATGCGGGTCATTGACACCGCAAGCTCGAACTTGCCGGGCACCGCATGGAAACCGCCAGCCAGTAAGTTCACGAAGGCGGGCGTGAAGATCATTCCCAGCAGGCAGAAGCAGCCCACCACGATCACCAGCGCGGTGCTGACCAGGTGATACAGTTCCTGCGCTTCTTCTTTCGACCGCGTCGTGAGATAACGCGTGAAAGTAGGAACGAAGGCTGAAGAGAGCGCGCCTTCGGCAAACAGGTCGCGCGTCAGATTCGGGATGCGGAAGCCGATGATGAACGCGTCGAACTCCGCGCCGGCTCCGAAGACGGATGCCATCACGCGCTCTCGCACCAGACCCGTGACGCGGCTTAACGCCACAGCGACCGATACGATGCCGGCGGACCGGACGACGCCGGGCTGCTTCTCGGCCTGGTCCACTACTCCACCCGATGCACAGCGACGCGGCCGTACATCTCTCGCGTGACGCTGAGGCCGGCGAAGTTCATGCCGGGCTGCATAGCTGAAGCGGTACCAGCGGCAACACCCCAGCGCAAAGCCGTTTCGCGCGGTTCTTTGTTCTCGATGGACCACAAAAACGCAGCGGCCATCGCGTCGCCTGCTCCGATGGGGCATCGTGCATCGACATGTGGCGGCACTGCTTCGAGAATGACTCCGTCAAACAATCCAAGCGCGCCGCGGCTGCCGAGGGAGAGCACCACGGACTCGGCGCCCATCGCATGAATGCGCTCGATACCTTCGAGGGTATTGCTGCGCGTGATGAGCGCGGTGTCGAGCAGACGTTCTGCTTCCTCTTGGTTTGGCGAGACGACAGTCGGTCTCGCCAACATGCCCGCAACCAGTGCTTCCCCATCGGTGTCCAGCAGCGTCTTTACCTTCGCCTTGCGCGCGGCGCGGATCAGGCGGGCATAGAAGTCGGACGGCACGCCCGGCGGAAGGCTTCCGCAAAGCATCAGCCAGCTCGCGGTACCCAGGCTGTCGCGCACTGTTTTCTCAACCGCTGCGATTTCGGGCTTGCTGATCGATGGCCCTCGCTCGTTCAGCTTGACGGTCAGGCCGTGGCGATCCGTGATCGTCAGGTTGGTCCGCACTTCGTTGTGAATGGGGACCACGGTCACGGGGAAACCGAACTTCTCGATGCTGTCCAGGAACTTGCGCCCCGATGTGCCGCCGGCCGGAAGAATGGCGCGCGTCTGCCCGCCGAACGAATGAATCACAGAAGACGCGTTAATGCCCCGTCCACCGGGGGTGTCGTGCGTCGAAAGGATGTAGGCGCGATCCTCGAAAGCCAGACGGTCCACCGTGATGGTCCGGTCAATCGCAGGGTTCACAGTTACGGTAACGATCAATCAAATATGGTGGCACAAGCAGCGCCGCAGCGTGCCTGATAACCTGATTGTTGCCTCGCAATTCGCGCGTTCTCCCGTACCTGGCGCTGGCCGCCGTGTGCGTGTTCTGGGGAACCACTTATCTCGGCATCCGCATCGCACTCGAATCGCTTCCGCCCGCGACGCTGGTAGCGATTCGCTTCACTTTGTCCGGTGCGATCATGCTCGGCGTCGCCGTGGTGCGCGGTGACCGTTTGCCGCGCGGCAAGGAACTTGGAACCGCGGCGCTCACCGGCATTCTCACGCTCGGTATCGGAAACGGCTCTCTTGCCTGGGCCGAGCAACTTATTCCCAGCGGGATGGCGAGTCTTTTTATCACACTCTCACCTTTTTACTTGGTTGGTATTGAGTCATTATTTCGCGGCGGGGAACGGCTGCATGGCCCAACGATCGCGGGAATGCTCGTAGGATTTCTAGGCACTGCACTGCTGTTTTTCCCGGGAGCCGGAGGAACATTTCACGCTGGAATTGTCAGCGGATTTCTGATTACACAAATGGGTGTCTCCGCGTGGTGTCTGGGCTCGCTTTACCAAAGGCGGCAGCCCGCGAAGGCGCATCCCGTCGTCACCGGAGCAGTGCAGCAGTTAGCCGCCGGGCTAGCCTTTATTCCACTCGCCTGGCTCCTCCAGCGTGGTCCGATTGTGTTGACGCCAAAGGCGGTGTACTCAGTTTTGTACTTGGCGGCGTTCGGTTCGATCGTGGGGTATTCCGCTTACGTGTATGCCTTGGACAAGCTGCCGGTAGCGCTCGTCTCGATCTACCCATACGTCAATGCCGTCGTCGCCGTCGGGCTTGGTTGGTTGTTTTACAAAGAGCCGTTTGGGTGGCGAGAAGCGGTCTCGATGATCGTCATCTTTATCGGTGTCGGGATCGTCAAGTGGCAAAGCGTGCACAGCAGCAAAGCGTTGCAGAACGTTACGGATTGCGAAACGGCGACTACCGATCGGGCGTCACCCTAATGTACGGCAACAAAATTGCCTACACTGTGCTAGCTAATGTTTACGTTAGCGCAACGAGGTTAGTTCATCATGAGCTGTGCAACGCGAATGTACAACCGATTAGGTACACGGGTGCGCAGAACGTTTTCAGCTTGTGGTCGAATCACTCGAAATTCCACCTTGATGACTTTTGGGACAAATAATGGCCTTTCATAAGCCCAGAACTAGACTCGTTAACTTTCGTCTTACGGAAGAGGAGTACGAGACGTTGAAGAACGCGGCGGAGAGCCGGGGAGCGCGGAGCATTTCAGATTTTGCGAGAGCCGCGATACTTTCCTCGGTCGCCACCCACGAGAACGGCAACAACGGCAACGTAACCGGGATCGACCGTAAGCTGGAAGATCTGAACACCGCGGTGGAACGCTTGACCGGTATGTTGTCAATGCGGACGTCCGGGGCGGGTTCTTAACACCCAACACTCTTCACGAACTTCGCCGGTAGTGGGCAGGTCATAATCAAAGCATGCCCACTGCCGTCGAGCAGTTTGTAATCTCCAACCAGGACCGGCTCCTCGCTGAGCTGAAAGACTTCCTTCGCATCCCCAGTATCAGTACCCTCCCTGAAAACAAGCCTGACGTCCTCCGCGCGGCCGAATTCTGTGCCCAGCAGTTACGTTCTGCCGGACTCGAAAACGTAGAGATCATCAAGACCGACCGACATCCGCTGGTGTATGCAGACTGGCTGCACGCGCCGGACAAGCCGACGGTACTGTGCTACGGCCACTTCGATGTACAGCCGCCCGATCCCCTGGAACTGTGGCACACGCCTCCATTTGAGCCTGAACTGCGCGATGGCAGCCTGTTCGCGCGCGGTGCCGCCGACGACAAAGGGCAGATGTATATCCACGTCAAAGCGCTCGAAGCCTTGCGCGATATCCATGGCAAGCTGCCGGTAAACGTCAAAGTGCTGCTGGAGGGTGAAGAAGAAGTCGGCGGCGTGTCGGTGGCCGACTACGTTGCGCGAAATCCGGAGAAGCTGAAGGCAGATGTTGCGCTGATCTCAGACACCTCGATGTACGCGCCTGGGCTGCCGACAATCGAGACTGGTCTGCGTGGCCTCGTCTATATGGAGATCGAAGCCAGCGGCCCGATGCGCGATCTGCACTCGGGAGTCTATGGCGGTGCGGCGCCCAACGCGGTGTTCGGTCTCATTGAGTTGCTCGCTAAGGTAAAGAACGCGGATGGCGTGCTGCAGATACCGGGCATCTACGACAACGTCGCTGCGCCGTCTCCGGAAGAAAAGCAGAGTTGGGCGAGCCTTCCCTTCGACGAACAGGAATTTCTGAAGACCGAAGTCGGTTCTACGCAGCTTACCGGTGAACCCGGATACTCCGTATTCGAGCGCACGTGGGCGCGGCCGACGTTTGAAGTCCACGGAATTGCCGGTGGCTTTACGGGAGCGGGAAGCAAGACCGTGATCCCGGCCAAAGCGCTTGCCAAGTGCAGCATCCGCCTGGTGCCGAATCAGGATCCGGCCGCGGTTGTTGAGTCCGTCAAAGCGTTCGTTGCTCAGAACACACCCAAGGGCATTCAGACCGAAGTGCGCGTGTTAGGTTCCAGCCCTGGTCTGCTGGTAAATCCCGATCACCCGGCCATTCGCGTCGCAGCCGAGGCATTGACCGATGTCTTCGGCAAGAAGACGGTCTACACGCGTTCGGGCGGGTCCATTCCCATCGTGGGGGATTTCGCGACACACTTGCATATTCCCAGCATCCTGATGGGCTTCGGTCTGCCGGATGACGGCCTGCACTCGCCGAATGAGAAGTTCTCGCTCGAGAACTACTACAAAGGCATTCAGGCTGTAGCCCACTTCCTGGAACTCTACGGCAGATAAGCGATGGTGCGCTTTTGGTTTTCAGCCGGGTTAATTGCGATCAGTGCTGTTGCGCATGCTGCGAACCCGGTGGGCTGGGCATCACAAACCGGCTTTCAAGGCGCAATTACTCCCGTTCAGAAAGCCATCGTTCAACTAGCCATCAATGCAAACGGAAAAAAATCGGGCCAGTCGCTCATTCTGAGTCCCGGTGCGCAGGGTTGCGACAAACAAGGCTGGTGCACGGACACGGCGCACGGGGCCGGCGCGCGCCTGCGCAGCGCCATTTCCGCTGCGTCCTCGTGGGTCACGCAATATCCAAATGGCGGTGAGTTGCCGGAGAGCGTGCGGTCGAAGATGTATTCGGACCTCTCGCGCTCTTACACCACCAAAGATATGCAAATCCTGGTTCAGTACATCACGGATCTGCTCTTGCACCCGCCGCAAGCCAGAATCGCGGCGCTTCCCGACTCCGATCTCGAGACACTGCAGTTCCTGCAAATACAAAAGCAGTCTTTCGAATGGGTAGAGACAACGGCACTTGCCGGCGGCGGCAACGCGCGGCCGTTCTCAACGGCTGGTGTTGCCGACCCGAAGCAATACCGACCGGGTATGGGCCGGCTCGAGCATTCGCGCGCGGCGATCATCACCGACATCTACTGGGACACCAACGCTAATCCGGTGAAGTTCCAGATTGCCGAGGCGAACCTGGGAGCAGGATGGGCCAGTCCTTCGGGCATGGTGCCGTGGAATCGCACGGTGACTGTGACGAACATGCTTGCAGGCAAAGACATCACGCCGGGCAAGGGCGTGAAGGTTATCGACTTCGAACACTAGGCGCTCAAAGCTTCGTCATCTTGTGCTGCACTTCTTTCGCGTTGCGCGAGTCCGGGGCTAACTCCAGATAATGCTGATAAGCATCTTTCGCGGCCTTGCGATCGTGGTTTTTTTCTTCCGCCTCACCTAATTTCAAGAACGCTTCGGGAAGCGTCGGGTTCCACTTCGTGGCTTCACGAAAGCGGTTCGCAGCGGCTTGGAACTTGCCCTTGTGCATGTAGAAATCGCCCGTGGCGATTTCCTTCGTGGCCTGCAGCGGATTAAACGCGTACTCTTTCGGCCGAAGATTTTCGTCTTCTTCGGGAGGAGCCTGTTCTTGCTGGGCCGCCGCAGGCGGAGCGGGTTTCGGTTCCTGAGCCCATAGCACCGCACCGCTCATCAAACATAAGAAAGCCCAGGCTCTGCCCCGCACCCTTTCAGTGTAATTCTGATTCGCCGTTAAAATAGACATGTTGGTCTCCGAAGCACTCCGCGAAAAAGCCGCGCAACTACCGTTAGCGCCAGGAGTGTATCTCTACAAAGACGGCGCGGGCCGCGTGATTTACGTGGGCAAGGCCAAGATCCTGCGCAACCGCGTGCGCAGCTACTTCTCTGAAGACAAACTCGCCGACGCCAAGACAGGCGGCTTGATCGCCGAAGCGCGCGATGTCGAATACATCCTGGTCGACAACGAGAAGGAAGCGCTCGCGCTCGAGAACAACCTCATCAAGCAGCACAAGCCGCGCTTCAACGTGTTGTTGCGCGACGACAAAACGTATCCGTACGTCAAGCTGACCGCCGAACGTTATCCTCGCGTTTACGTCACGCGGCGTTTGCGCAAAGACGGCGGCACATACTTCGGTCCTTACTTCCCGGGCAATCTCGCGTACCGGCTGGTGCACTTCATTCACCGTCATTTCCTGGTCCCTTCGTGCAAGGTGGACCTCACCCGCTTTCATCCGAAACCGTGCCTGCAGTACCACATTCACCGTTGCCAGGGGCCATGCGTGGAAGGCCTGACAACGGATGCCGAGTATGGCCGCTCAATCAAGGAAGTCCGTCTCTTTCTCGAAGGCAAGCACACTGACCTCGCGCGCGAACTGAAAGGCCGCATGGGTGATGCTGCCGCCGCCGAGCGTTATGAAGAAGCCGCTTCGATCCGCGATCTGCTTTCGACGGTAGAAGAGATCGAGCAGCGCCAGAAAGTCGCAGCCGCGAGTGGGGAAGACATCGACATTTTCAGCTGTTATGCGGAGCCGCCACTCATCGCAGTGAACCTGTTTCATCTGCGGAATGGACAAATCGTTGACCGCCGCGAGTTCTTCTGGGAAGACCAGGAAGAGTTTCAACAACCTGAGTTCTTCTCGTCGCTTCTGCTCCAGATCTATCTCGACCAGCAGTATGTGCCGGCGGGGATTCATGTCCCGGTCGACTTCGAAGATCGCGAAACATTAGAAGAGCTGCTCACGGAAAAGCGTGGGCGTAAGGTGGAAATTAACACTCCGCAGCGCGGCGTGAAGAAGGCGTTTTTCAACCTGGCCCAGACCAACGCCAAGCACAGCTTCGATGCGCGCTTTCGCGTGTTGAAGCCATCGATGAAAGCGATCCAGGAGGCGCTGCAGGACGCGTTGAATCTGCCCGAACCGCCGAACCGCATCGAGTGCTTCGACATCTCGCACATTCAGGGCACGGACAAAGTCGCGAGCATGGTGGTGTGGGAAGACGGCCGCATGAAGAAAGCGGACTACCGCAAATTCATCATCCGCACCGTGGAAGGCAACGACGATTTCGCGAGCATGCGCGAAGTGGTCACGCGCCGCTACGCGCGCACGCTCGAGGAAGGCCGCGACATGCCCGGCCTGGTGCTGATCGATGGGGGCCTCGGGCAACTGCACGCGGCTGCCGGTGCGCTCGAGGCGATCGGCATCATCAATCAGCCGCTGGCCTCCATCGCCAAGCGCGAAGAGATCATCTACGTGCTGGGGCAGGAGAATGAGCCGTGCGTACTCGACCGCTTCTCGCCCATTCTGCATCTGATCCAATCGATCCGCGATGAGGCGCACCGCTTCGCGGTCACGTTCCATCGCACGCGCCGTAACGCCTCGCGATTGATTTCCGAACTGGACCAGATTCCCGGCGTTGGCGAAAAGACGCGCAAGCTATTGCTGAAAGAGATGGGCAGCTCCGACCTCGTGCGTCAGGCGAGTGAGGAGCAATTGGCCGCGCTGGTCGGAAAAGCGGTTGCGCGCAAGGTGAAGAGCTTCTACGCGGAATCGAATCCTCAGGCATCATAGGTGCATGGCAAGAGCACTTTGGCAGAACACGACGCTGGCTGAGAGTGACGACATCCAGCAAGTCGAAGGCAACGCATACTTCCCAGCCGAGAGCATTCACCGCGAACATTTCGAGCCCAGCAACGAGACCAGCGTGTGTCCCTGGAAGGGCACAGCTCGTTACTATCACGTGGTTGTCGACGGTCAGCGCAATAACAATGCTGCCTGGTATTATCCAGAGCCGAAACCCGAGGCGCTGAACATCAAAGGCCGCGTAGCGTTTTGGAAGGGCGTGAAGGTCGAGAAGTAATCGGGCTCGGCATGCTGCACACGCGGCTGCTGCAAATCCGCGCCGCCGAATAAAGCGCGCAGGTGGCGTGCGTCTATCGCAACTCCCGCAACGCGTCCTCTTTGCGCATCGCTACTGATTCGGCGACAATCGTTTGCGATGAAGTCGCTGCTTGCGTTCTGTTTTGTCCTTCCCCTGCTGGCCGCTGACAAAGGTGAATGGCCCGTCTATGGCCATGATGCGGGGGGCACCAAGTATTCTCCACTCGCTCAAATCGATCGCGGCAACGTAGCGCGACTGAAGCCGGCGTGGACGTTTCATGCCGGTGATATGTATGTGCCGAAGGACGGGAACGGCAGGCCTTCCGGATTTGAAACGACCCCCCTCTATGTGGACGGAACGCTGTACCTGACCACGGCCTTCGGCCGCATCATTGCCCTCGATCCGGTGACGGGCAAAGAGCGCTGGAACTATGCGCCCAAGGTCAAGACATCCGCAGGCTTCGGGGACTTTGTGAATCGCGGCGCGGCCATGTGGACCGATGGCAAGACAGGCGCGCGCCGTCTCTTTGTCGCAACGATCGATGCACAACTGGTCGCAGTCGATGCGGCACAGGGAAGGGCATCGATGCGTTTGGCAATGGTGGCGTGGTCAACCTGCGCACCGGATTACGCAATGCACCCGAGAGCATTTCGGAATACGAAGAGACTTCGCCACCGGCGGTGATTGGCGATGTCGTCGTCGTCGGCTCAGGCATTGCGGACAACGGACGCGTCAACGCCGCCAGCGGTGAAGTGCGCGGCTTCGACGCACGCACCGGCGCGCTCAAGTGGACGTTCGATCCAATGCCGGGCGAAAAATCGGGTGCGGCGAACGCATGGTCCATCATTTCAACCGACCCGGCACGCAACCTGGTGTTCGTGCCCACCGGCAGCGCGAGCCCCGATTATTTCGGCGGCGAAAGACCGGGCAACAATCAGTTCGCGAATTCAGTCGTCGCATTGCGCGGCGACACAGGCGCGGTGGTGTGGAGTTTCCAGACCGTGCATCACGACCTCTGGGATTTCGATGTTGCGTCCCAGCCTGCTCTGATTACCGTAAAGCGTAACGGCAAGAGCATCGACGCGGTGGCAGTCGGCTCCAAGACCGGGCACGTGTTCATCCTCGATCGTGCAACGGGCAAACCAATCTATGGCGTCGAAGAGCGTCCGGTGCCGAAGAGCGATGTGCCCGGCGAAGCTGCCTCGGCCACGCAGCCGTTTCCGGTGTTGCCGAAAGCGCTGGTTCCGCAGACGCTCCATGCAGATGAGATCTGGGGCCTCACCGAAGAGGACCACAAGTGGTGTGCGGACACCATCAGTCCATTGCGCAACGAGGGCGTCTTTACGCCGCCGAGCCTGCAGGGCACTATCTCTGTGCCGGGCAATATCGGCGGACTGGCGTGGGGTGGCGTTGCTTTCGATCCAGGGCACAACCTGCTGATCGTGCCGACCAATCGCCTTGCTGCTTACATGCAGCTTATTCCGCGCGATGAATTCAAATCCAAAAAACATGACGACGCGTTCGAGTACGCGCGACAGTCGGGAACGCCTTACGGGATGCGCCGCAGATTCCTGCTGAGTCCGAAGGGCTCGCCCTGCAACAAGCCGCCGTTTGGAGCGCTCACCGCGATCGATCTCGCAACGGGCGAGCGCAAATGGGAGGTGCCGACCGGCTATCTGCCATGGCTCCAGGACAATCCGCATGCTGCCGAATATGGTTCGCCAAGCCTGGGTGGCGCGATCGTCACCGGCGGCGGACTGGTGTTTATGGGCGGCACGTTCGACCGGCACATTCGCGCCTACGATGTTGAAACGGGCAAAGTGCTTTGGACTGCTGAACTCCCGTGGAGCGCTCGCGCCACGCCTATGACTTTCCGCGGGCCCGATGGTCAGCAGTATGTCGTCATAGCCGCAGGCAGCCACGGCACTGGCCGCACGGTTCCGGGTGAAACCGATCAGGGCGATGCGCTGGTCGCATTCAAACTGCCGTGATCAGTGTTTCTGGGACCACGGCGGCACCACGCCATTCATTCGCGCATAGCCGACCAACTGCCCCATGTGTTCGTTCGCATGAACCAGGATACGCAGGTACATTCCATCCACATTCGCGTCTCTGCCGTTGAATTTGACGCGATGCTGAAGATCGGAAAGCTGCGCCGCCGCGTGCGCCGTCTTCACCGCCTGCAGTGAGCGCTTCAACCAGTCGATCACTTCCGGCTTGGTGGTAACGCTTTGTTCGAGTGAAGGCGCGAACTTCGGCGGTAGCGGGGCGCCCGTGCCGCTCAACAACACAAAGTTCGCAACTGCAATGTGCATGAATACTTCACTGGTCGACCGAACACCGGGCGCGGGCCTCCATGTATATTTCTCGGCCGGTATTGCATCCGCCAACGCGATCAACTGCTTCGACACATGCAGCCACTCACCGTCGTAGCCTTGCCAAAGCCCTTCCAAGGGATCATCTTGCCCGTGCAGCGCGGCGATGCCGAGAACGAATCCGAGCAACAGAGTCTTGATCATGGCAACCAACATCAAACAGCCGCATAAGTATGTCAATGGCTGCAACCCGATACACTATGCGTGTAACTTTATGCGCGCAAACCTGTCCGCCATTCTCCTGACCATTGCAGTCCTGCCAACTCTTCATGCCGCAGCACCGGTGCTGCTGGTAGCCAACCAAGGCGATCGCACGCTGAGTATCGTCGACACCGCCACAGGCACTCAGATTGCGGCCGTGCCGGAAAACGCGATCACCGGGCATGAGGTGATTGCGTCGCCTGACGGCCGTTATGCCTACCTGCCCATCTACGGCAACACTGGTGTGGGCAAAGCCGGCAGCGATGGCTCCACACTGCTGGTCATCGACATCGCTTCCCACAAGGTTGTGAACTCCATGGACTTTGGCCATGGCGTTCGCCCACACTGTCCGAAGTTTGGTCCGGACGGCATGCTGTACGTCACGACAGAGCTCGATCAGACCATCAGCGTCATCGATCCCAAGACGATGAAGGTGGTCGGAACGATTCCCACCGGACAGCCCGAAGCGCACATGCTGGTGATCTCTCACGATGGCCGCCGCGGCTACACTGCCAACGTCGGACCCGGCACTGTTTCCGTGCTCGATATGAAGGCGCGCAAGCAGATCGCGACCATTCCGATCTCGCGCACCACGCAACGCATCTCGATCTCTCCCGACGACAAGATGGTCTACACAGCCGATCAGATCACGCCCCGCATTGCGGTGATCGACACATCGAACAACCAGGTGACGAGATCGATCCCGATCCCTGCGCCCGGCTACGGAACGGCACCGACAAAAGACGGACGCTGGCTGCTGGTTGCCGTGCAGAGTCTGAACCAGGTTGCCGTCGTCGATTTGCAGGCCCTCAAAGTTGCACGGACCATCGACGTGCCCAAGGCTCCGCAGGAGATCGTGATCGCGGACGATGGCACTGCCTATGTGTCGTGCAACGCCAGTGGAAAAGTGGCCGCGATCGACACCGCAAATTGGAAAGTCACGAAGCTCATCGATGCTGGTAAAGGCGCCGATGGCCTGGCGCTCGCGATCGTTCACTAGCCATCGCAACTGTTACATCTTCTACGGCAATCTGACATTCAGAAGAAAGCGCGGTTGAGATAGCGCGGGAGATGAATGCGTTCACCAAAGCACCTTGTGAGCATGCGATTCTCAATCACCCCATGTGGGACGAGAATCACATCGGCGACGCGGCATCGGTGGTGAACCGCTTTGTTGCATTGACGCGCCTGGCGAAATACCGCAAAGTGCGCTGGGCGCTGCGTTATGCTCGGGCCGACCGCCGCGAATTCGCAGTCTGACGCGCTGGCTAGCGATTGATCATGCGGGCGGCCGCTTCGGAATAGCGCGCGCCTTCCACTTTGATGTGCGCAGCGGCGGTCTCGATTTCGCGCAAATCGCCGGCGCTGAGTTCGACGGAGGCAGCGCCGAGATTTTCTTCGAGACGGTGCAGCTTCGTTGTTCCGGGGATCGGCACGATCCACGGCTTCTGAGCGAGCAGCCACGCCAGTGCGATTTGCGCTGGTGTCGCATTCTTCTTTTGAGCGATGGTGGTCAGCAGATCGACGAGTGCTTGATTCGCCTTACGGGCCTCGGGCGAAAAGCGTGGGACGGTGTTGCGGAAGTCCGTGCTGTCGAACGTCGTGCTCTCGTCGATCTTGCCCGTCAGGAAGCCCTTGCCGAGCGGGCTGAACGGAACAAAGCCAATGCCAAGCTCTTCGAGCGTGGGCATGATCGCCTCTTCCGGCTCCCGCCACCAGAGTGAGTACTCGCTTTGCAACGCTGTCACGGGCTGCACGGCATGTGCGCGCCGAATGACTTGCACTCCGGCTTCGGAGAGTCCGAAGTGTTTGACCTTGCCCTGCTGAATCAGGGCCTTCACTGCGCCGGCCACGTCTTCGATCGGAACTTCGGGATCGACGCGGTGCTGATAGAGCAGGTCGATGCGATCTGTCCTTAACCGCTGCAGCGACGCGTCCGCGACTTCTCGGATGTGCTCCGGACGGCTGTTCAAGCCGGCCATCTTCCCGGTCGCCGGGTCCAGATTGAAGCCGAATTTCGTCGCGATGACGGCCTGATCACGGAACGGCGCCAGAGCCTCGCCGACCAGTTCTTCATTGATATAGGGCCCATACACTTCGGCCGTGTCGAAGAACGTGACGCCGCGCTCAAAGGCCGCGCGGATCACCGCGATCATCTCCTGCTTGTCTTTGGGCGGACCGAAGCCGAAGCTCATGCCCATACAGCCAAGGCCCATTGCCGATACTTCCAGGTTGTTTTCCGAGCGTTCGTTTTTTCATCAGCGTTCCTGAATTTATCGTACGGCGCGAGCGGCACAAACACTGCGCCGCGGCGCCGCGCTCTGGATCGTTGCACACAGCAGCGATCACACTTCTTGACAATCCGGCGCAATTGCGACAACGTCTTCAGTTCGAGAATCGAATTACGAATGGGAAAAAGCTGGGCGAGAGTTGCCGGTCTCCTCGTGGGGTTCACCGCGATTGCGTTCGCGCATTCCAGGGAACAGACGGCCATCCTGCTCGACTTCCATGGCCCCGTGGTCGATGCTGAAGTTCAGCTGCCAGCGGAAGCACTTCAATGGCAGATCGGTACGCGCGATTCGACGGTGGTTGCTTCCTATGTCGCAGAGAGACTACTCGTTTCTCTTCCCGACGGCAGTCAGTTCGCAGCCGAACCGCTCGACACCCCGAGACTTTCTTCGATTGAAGGCGCGCCCTACTTGGTCGCGCACATTCGCTTTGTTGCGCCGCCCGGGCACAACGCCGACGTGTTCAACATTTCAAGCCGGCTTCTTCCGCAGCAAGCGCAACTGGTTTCCATTCGCAACGACTGGCGCACCGGCACCTTCGCGAACAACCCGCAACTCGCCGGAGTGCTTCGCGGTAATGACCGGACGTTGCGTGTCAGTCATCGCGCGGGCAGCTGGTGGAACGGGTTTGGGGCAATCTTCCGGCTCGGGATGGAACACATCGCGAGCGGAACCGACCATCTGCTGTTCCTGCTTGCCTTGCTTCTGCCCGCGCCGCTTGCGTTCACACGCAACCGCTGGGCAGGCTACATCGGTCTGCGCACCTGTCTTTTCCGCATCGCAAAAGTAGTGACGGCGTTCACTGTCGGGCACTCGGTGACCCTTGCCCTGGGAGCCATGGATCGCGTGCACGTCCCAGCCAGGCCGATTGAAGTGCTGATCGCGGTGTCCATTTTGATTTCGGCGCTGCATGCGCTGCGTCCTCTGTTCCCGGGCCGCGAGAGTGTGATCGCCGGGTGCTTCGGATTAGTGCACGGCCTGGCATTTGCAACGACGATGGCTCAGCTTGGGCTGAGCCGGTGGGAGCGCGTTGCTGGAATTTTCAGCTTCAATCTGGGAATCGAAGCGATGCAATTGCTGGTAGTTGCCGCCGCGTTGCCGTCGCTGATTTTGTTGAGCCGTACCCGCCTATATGCACCGGTGCGCGTGACGGGTGCAGTCTTCGCAGGCTCGGCGGCTGCCGCGTGGATCGTTCAGCGTATCTGGGATGTGGCGAATCCCGCAGACGCCATCGTTGCAGCGCTCGCTCAGCGCGGCCTGTGGATCGCCGCCGGCCTTACCTTGCTCGGCATCTTCGCGCAGCGCTCTCGTTCGTTGCGCTTGATTTCTGAAAGCTTGATTTCTGAAAGAGAGATGAACTCATGAGACTTCCATTAGTGTTCGCAGCGGTTGTTTGCGCGTTGTCCGCGCCCGGAGCCGTTGCGCAATCCGACACATCGAAAATCGTCAAAGCTGCCAATGCCTATCTCGGCACGCTGGATCAGACTCAGAAGCAAGCCGTACTCTTCGCATTCGATGATGAGCAGCAGCGCGTTCGCTGGTCCAACCTGCCGGTTTCGATGGTGCCGCGCAAAGGGTCTCGCCATGAAGGACATGAGTGCTGACCAGCGTTCCGCAGCCATGGCACTGTTGCAAGCGGCGCTCAGTGCCCGAGGCTACGAGAAGGTGCAACAGATTGTAGAGGCCGATGAGGTTTTGAAAGGCAGCTCGGGCAATGGGGGCGGCAGGCTCATGTTCGGCAAGGACCTCTACTACTTCTCGATTCTGGGAACCCCTTCCGAGACGGCCCCCTGGATGATTCAGTTCGGCGGCCACCACCTGGCGCTAAACATAACCATCGCCGGTGAGAAAGGTATCCTCACGCCCACGTTGACCGGCGCACAGCCCGCGCTGTACACCGTGAACGGCAAGACCGTTCGTCCTCTGGCCGGCGAAAGCGACAAAGGCATTGCGCTGCTGAATGCGCTGAACGAGAACCAGAAGAAGCAAGCGATTCTCAGCTTTCGATTGGCCGACCTGGTGCTCGGGCCGGGCAAAGACGGCAAGACCATTCAGCCTGAAGGTTTAAAAGCCACGAGCATGGACGAGAAGCAGCGTGCGATGTTGTTGGACGTGATTGGCGAATGGGCCGGCATCGTTCACGAACCTGCGGCACGCGCGCGCATGGCTCAACTGAAGGCCGACATCAATGAGACCTGGTTCGCCTGGAGTGGTCCGGTGACGGTGACTCCGGGTAGCAATATCACCGCTTATTACAGAATTCAGGGCCCGCATCTCGTCATTGAGTACGCGCCGCAAACGCTCGGCGGCGACCCCGCGCTACACGTCCACACGATGTATCGTGATCCGACCAACGACTACGGCCGCAGTGGTGCGAAGTGAAACGGGCTGTTGTCTTGTTGTGCCTGCTTGCCACGCAGGCACGCGCGCACCGGCTGGATGAGTATCTGCAAGGCACGATTCTTTCGATCTCGAAGAGTGCAATTACGGCTGAACTCACGTTGACGCCGGGTGTCGCGGTGTTCCCCGCGTTGATGGCGGTGATCGACACAAATCACGACGGTACGCTCTCTCAGACTGAGCAACAGGACTACGCCACACGCGTTGCACGTGATCTCACGATCACGGTAGACGGCCAGTCCGTTCAGCCCGTTGTCACGTCCGCGGCGTTCCCGACGATCGAAGAGATGCGCGCCGGGCAAGGCGAAATTCGGATCAACCTGCGTGCTGCCCTGCCGCGCGGAGGCGCGCAGCGAACCTTATTGATCGAGAATCGCCACCAGAGCCGCATGTCCGCTTACCAGGTGAACGTGCTGGTGCCGCAAGACCCGGACATCCGAATCCTCAGCCAGCGGCGGAACTATTCGCAGTCAGTGTACGAAGTTCAGTTTTCGCAAGCGGGCGTGAACTCCGGCTGGGGAAGGTTGTCCTTCCTTGCAGATGCACCGCAGTTGTGGATACTGCTGATACTTGTGATTGCAGGATGGCTTACCTACGAGTGGCGAGCCCGCATGCAACGTGCCTGAATGAACATTGCGGCTTTCCCTAAACGGTTCCCGCGACTCAGCTACACTCATTTTGCTGGAGTGAGCTATGCCCTACGCAGTTGATTTCGTAAACGTCTCGACAGTTGGTTTGGAGTCGTCGCCGGTAGCCTCGGCATTAGCCGGTCTGCGCGCGAACGAAGCGCGCTACTTCAAGAACAAGTACAACCACGTGTTCACCACGGAACCAGCGTCCAAGTCCAAAGAAGCCATTGCCTGGGTCGCACGCATTCTCAAAGAAGAGCGCGACATCGTGATCGGATCTCCGCCGCTCGAGGCAACAGCCTTCCAGGTCGAGAACATTCGCATGGCTTACGTGTTCTACGCGTCCGGTCTCTCCATTAACGTGATGTACACCATCGACGACCCAAAACGGCGCGCTGTGGGGTTCAAGCTCTCCGAAGGCATGGAAGTCCCTACCGAGCTAGCTCCAAAGTTCAAGTTTGCTACTCAGAAGTCCAAGTTAGCCGGAGTCGATCCGCGGCTCGTACTTCGTGATTAAGAACGAGTACTGAGTCTCACTATTTCTACTAGACTGTTCAGACTTCATGCGCATTCACTTCATCTCTGGTTTGCCGCGGTCAGGTTCCACGTTGCTCGAAGGAATTTTGCGCCAGAACCCTCGCTTTCATGCGGCGGTGGCGAGTCCTCTGCCGGACATGTTCTCGGCTCTGGTGCGCAGTATGAGCGGCTTCAATGAAGAGTCCATCTTCATCTCCGATGAACAGCGCCGGCGAATTCTGCGTTCGGTGATCGAAGCTTATTATGCCGATCGGGCGGGGCAGGTAATCTTTGACACTGGGCGAAGTTGGACCGCGCGTCTGCCGGCATTGGCCGAACTCTTTCCCGAAGCGCGGATCATTGCATGCGTGCGCAGTCCGGCATGGATCCTCGACAGCGTGGAGCGACACATCCAGCGCAACCCGTTCGGCGCGCAAAGGATGTTCAGCTTCGATGTCAGAGGTAACGTCTACACCAGGGTGGAGACGCTGATGGCGAAGGACGGTCTTGTCCGCCGCGCGTTGAGTAATTTGCGGCAAGCGTGGTTTGGTGAGTTTGCCAACCGGCTGATCGCGGTTCCTTACGACCGCCTGGTATCGAATCCCGCAGACACAATCAGCCGCTTGTACGAGGCAATCGGCGAGGCGCCATATGCTCACGACTTCAACCAGGTCGAGTACAACGAACCTCAATACGACCAGCATCTCGGTTTGCCCGGATTTCACAAGGTCTCAGGTCCGGTTCGAGCGGCGGTGCGCGAAAGTATCCTTCCGCCGGAAATCTTCAAGCAATACAACGACAGTTTTTGGAACGTGCCAGACCAGAATCCGCGGCGCGTCGTCGTTCTCTAGCGGCTTGCGGCATCACCCCACCAAAATCGTGACGTGAAAACCACGCGCCGCGCACGTAAGTAAGCGGTTTCTTCAATGAACCGCAGACCGCTTACTCACGTGCGCGGCACGTACGGTATTTAGCAGGCTAACAAACGTTTGACTTAGCATGCGGTTGCCATCTAATCTGGAACATCCCTTGAAAAAGGCAAAGGAGACGGCATGGAACCTAAAGATGAATTAATCGACGACCAACACTCTGCGAACGCCGAAGAGATCAGTCACGAGGAAGCTGACAAGATCGCCGGTGGCGGCGAAGGATATGGTTCGGACGGCAGCGAAAACAGCTAACCAATCCTTCAGTGCGTGAAGGATTCACAGTTTGGTTTACCGGACTTTCAGGAGCTGGGAAGACGACACTTGCGCAGTTACCTCGCCGCGCGCCTCTGCTCTTTCGGATCGCAAGTCGAAGTGCTCGACGGAGACGTGATTCGAAAGAGCTTGACGCGGCGGTTGGGATATAGCAGAGCCGACCGCGACGACAACGTTCGCACCATCGGGTTGATTTGCGAGATCCTCTCCTGAAACCAAGTCGTGGCCATCGTCGCGGCGATCTCTCCTTCCTGGAGATCTTCGTTGAGTGTCCGCTGGACGTGCTGATCGCGCGCGATCCCAAGGGTCTCTACCGCAGAGCGTTAGCCGGAGAGATTGAAAACTTCACCGGCATCTCTGACCCATACGAACCTCCCCAAGCCCCCGACCTGGTGTTGCGCACACACTGCGAGACTGCGCAGGAAAGTCTGGACCGCGTGTGGCTGTTATTGCAATCACGCGGTTTGGCGCCGAGCCCGTGCTAACGCGGCGGTCTGCTATTCCGATTTCAGCGACGCCATATCGATCGCGAAGCGGTACTTCACATCCGATTTCAGCAGCCGTTCATACGCTTCGTTGACCTTCTGGATCGGGATGACTTCTACATCGGCTGTGATGCCGTGAGCGCCGCAGAAGTCAAGCATTTCCTGAGTTTCAGGCAGGCCACCGATCATTGAGCCGGAGAGACTGCGACGGCCGGCGATCAACGCGAACGCACCTACGCTGAGCGGCTTCGGCGGAGCGCCCACAAGTGTCAGGTTGCCGTCGCTGGCGAGCAGGTTCAGGTAAGCGTTGACGTCGTGATCTGCCGAAACGCAATCGAGTATGAAGTCGAAGCTGCCGGCGTGCTTTTGCATCTCATCCGCGTTGCGCGAAACGACGATCTCGTCTGCGCCGAGGCGCCGCGCGTCTTCCTGCTTACCCGGCGAGGTGGTGAAGGCGACAACGTGCGCTTCCATGGCATGCGCAATCTTGACGGCCATGTGACCGAGTCCGCCGAGACCCACGACGCCGACTTTCTTGCCCTTGCCGACACCCCAATGGCGCATCGGTGAATACGTCGTGATTCCGGCGCAGAGCAGCGGCGCTGCACCGGCCAGATCGAGATTCTCGGGAACGCGCAGCACGAACCTTTCATCGACGACGATGCTGTCCGAATAGCCTCCGTAAGTGACGCCTCCCAGATGTTTGTCCGGTGAGTTGAACGTCAGCGTTGCGTTGGGGCAGAAATTCTCCAGGCCGGCTTTGCAACTGGGACAAGTCCGGTCCGAATCGACCAGACACCCGACCGCCGTCAGGTCGCCCACCTTGTACTTGGTAACGCCTGAGCCCACCTTCGTCACTCGTCCAACGATTTCATGACCCGGCACAATCGGATAAACAGTGGGCATGAACTCGCTCCACTCATTGCGGGCGGCATGAAGGTCTGAATGGCAGATTCCGCAGAACAGAATCTCCATCTGCACGTCGTGTTCGCCCGGGTCGCGTCTCGAAATAGTGGTACCGGCCAGCGCTGAAGTCGCACCGGCCGCCGCGTAAGCTTTTGCCTTGAACATGCCTAATTGTCCTCTTTCGATTTACCGATTGATCAATTTCTGTGCGCCTTCGGAATCTGCGCAGCGGATTGCTCGATGTCGCGCAGGTCCGCATCATTGAGATGCACGGAAACTGCCGCAGCGTTCTCTTCCAGCCTGTGCATTTTCGTCGTTCCGGGAATCGGCACGATCCATGGCTTCCGCCCGATCGCGATTTAGGTAACCCCGTGGGAATGCCGATCTCTGATTCGCGCGTCCACGCGGGAGCCAAAAAAAAGACCCCAAACGCCAGGGGCGCTTGTAGGTCGATAATTTCAAATGGTGCGGAGAGGGGGACTTGAACCCCCACGAGATTTCTCCCGCTAGCACCTCAAGCTAGTGCGTCTGCCAATTCCGCCACCTCCGCAGGGGGCTTACTGTTGTTTTGATCTTACTTCTTCGGCGTGGCCGGCGCCGGGGTGATTGGGATGTTCATGGTTTGGGGCTTGGCCGGCGTCGTTGCTGGGGCTGATTTTTTGATCGGGGCTGCTTTGTCCAGCACGGTTGCGCCGATGCCGCCCGAACTGCGGGTGGCGACGATCGAGAGCGCGAGTGACGTCAGCATGAACACAATCGCCGAGACGGTGGTCGCCTTTGACAGCAGTGTTGCTGAGCCGCGCGGACCGAATGCGGTCTGCGAACCCATGCCGCCGAATGCGCCTGCCAGATCCGCCGCCTTACCGCTCTGCAGCAGTACGACGATGATCAGAAAAACGCAAACAACAATGTGGAGAACCGTCAGAAGAATCGAGATCACAACTTCACAAGTATAGCGCACCGTTCAGGACGGTCTCTAAGCGCGCGATGCCTTCACGGAACATGGCGTGATCGACGCCCATCCCGATCCGAAAAGCATCGGGCGTGTCGAAGAAATGCCCTGGGACTACGATCGTGTCGCAAGCGGCGAGCGCATCGAGCAGCCGCGCAACATTGCCTCGCCGGAGCGCCGGAAAACACGTAGTGCCGTACGGGGCCTCGACCGCATCGATCGCGTGGCAACGCTTCAAAAACTCACCCAGCACTTGCCGGTCAGCTTCCAAAACCCGGCGCGCACGATCGCGCATCACGTTCAGGTGAGCCATGGCCACATGACTGATGTACTCGGTGATGTAAGGCGCGACCGAACCCATCAAGTCATTCAGCCGCCACATGCGATGGGCAAGTTCGGGCGCGGCGAGAACCCATCCGCAGCGCAGTCCGCTTGCGCCATACATCTTGGTCAAGCTGTTGGTGACGATGAACTGCTCGCCCAGATGCACGGCCGACGCGGGCGCTTCCTCATAAAGAGCGTCTAGATACACCTCGTCCACCAACACTTTGGGGCCAAGCTCGCCGATAGCGGCTAACACCTGGGGCGGTGTGTAGACACTAGATGGGTTGTGCAGGTTGGTGACAACAATTAACCGCGTACGCGGCGTGACCGCCTGCTTCACCAGGTCTGGATCAATCGCGTAACGATCTTCGCGGCGACGCTCGAAGCGGCGCACAACCGCGCCCAAGTTGGATGCAGCGGACACGAGCAACTCATATCCAGGGCTCTCGATCAACACTTCATCGCCTGGTTCGATCAACGCGGCCATCACGAGATAGTTCGCCATGGATGCGCCCGCGGTGGTGACTACGCAATCCGCGGTGACGCCGCTTTTTGCTGCGATCGCTTCGAGCAGCGGCGCATAACCATAAGAGTTTGTTCCGTTGATTTCCAGCTCCGCGAAGTTGACGGGCAATTCGGCCAGCGGGAACGGGCCGACTCCGCTGCTTGCGAGGTTATAGCGTGCGGCGCGGTGAAGCTTGGCCCACTCCATGTAGTCCGAACGCATTGCTCTCATGCGGCTTTTCGCTTTCTCCAGAAGAAATAAACGGGAACGCCGGCCAGCAGCAGTAAGTACCCGACGGCGCTATTGCGAGGGTAGCGCAGCACCGTACTGACAACGATCGCGAAGCATGCCGCGACAAAGATACACGTCGTGAACGGATGACCTGGCGCGCGAAAACCGCCGCGCGGCAAGCGGCGGCGAAGCACCAATAACGCGGCGCCAGTAAGGCCGAAGCTGACAAAATCAACCGACACCACGTAGTTCAAGATCTGCTCGTACTTGCCCGAGATCGCGATCAACGCAGCGACAGCGCCCTCAAGCACAATCGCCACAATCGGCACGCGCGTGGTGGGGTGCAGCCATGCCACGGCACGGAAGAAAACGCCGTCGTCAGCCATGGCGTAGTAAACGCGCGGCATAGTCAGAATGCTCTGGCTCAAGAAACCGACGGTCGACACGGCAATGCCCATTGCAATCCAGCGCGCGCCACTTTCGCCTAAGACTGCGGTCATGACTGTTGTCGCCGGAACCATCGTGGCGGCCAGCCCCGCGGGCCCGAGCGCACGTACGCAGACAAAATTGACTGCAACGTAAAGAACGATGACGCCGCTGACACCTAGCAGCAGCCCGCGCGAAAGATCTCGTGCCGGATTCTTCATCTCCCCTGCCACAAAGCTTGCCGTTTGCCAGCCGCCATACGCGAACGCGACCGGAGTCATTGCTGCTCCGATTGCGGCGAGCAGTGTTAGCGACATTGGTTCACCAATCATGGGTCCAGCAGGCGCGATGTGCGAGCTCGCGCCGAGTCCGAAGATCACGAGCGCCGCGATGGCCATGGTCTTCAGAATCATTAGCGCACTCTGTACATTGCTGCCGGATCGTACGCCGAAGCAGTTCACAAAGGTAAGGATGGCGAGCGTGACTACGGCGATGATCTGCTCCGGCCACGTGACGCCGGTCAGACTCTTGAAGTAACGTGCAAACGTAATGGCCACCGCGGCCACACCACCCGTGCCCGTCACCAGAAGCAAGCCCCAGCCGTAGATGAACGCGAGTGGCGATCCGAACGCTTCACGCAAGTAGACGTATTGCCCGCCGGTGCCCGGCAGCAACGACGCAAGCTCCGCGTAAATAAACGATCCGAGGAGCGCCAGCAATCCGCCGAGGAACCACACACCGACAATCAGGAATGGCGTGTGAACTTGCCGTGCAACAACGTAAGGGTTGATGAAGATGCCGGACCCCACAATGCCGCCCATCACGATCATCGTGGCGTCGAACAGGCCAAGTTGTCGCGTCAACTTAGGGGCGTGCGGTCTGTCGGTCAATGCTACAGGGTACATTGTGGAGGCCCGCCGCACCTTTCGATTGTTCCGAAGAATCACCCTGCTTACGGTTGGTATGAGAAGGTCTTTAGTAGATGGCCCGTCGTAAGGCTTCATCCGCAGTGCCGAGCGGTGCGGACCGCGTGCAGCAGTGGTTTGCCTCGCGCGGTTGGGCGCCGTTTCCTTTTCAGCAAGAGGTCTGGGCTGCTTACCGCAATGGCGAGAGCGGCATGATTCACGCCGCGACCGGCACCGGCAAAACTTACGCGGCTTGGCTGGGGCCGGTGATGGCCTGGATGGATGGCGACGGCGAGATCAACCCACCGCTGCGCGTGCTTTGGATCACTCCGCTGCGCGCATTGGTCGCCGATACCGAGAAGGCGCTGCGCACTCCGCTGATCGAGATGGAGATTCCCTGGACGGTCGAATCACGGACAGGGGACACCAAAGCCTCCACTCGAGAGCGTCAGAAAAAGAAGCTGCCGACCGCGCTGGTCACCACGCCCGAGAGCCTCGCGTTGTTCTTCGCGCGTGAGAACGCACGCGAGCGCTTTCGCGATCTCGAACTCGTCATTGTCGATGAGTGGCATGAACTGCTGGGCACTAAGCGTGGCGTGCATACGGAGCTGTTGCTCGCGCGCTTGCGGCACTGGCATCCGAACTTGCGCATCTGGGGCCTTTCCGCGACTCTTGGCAACTTAGGCACTGCCGCGGAAGCGTTGATTGGCCGCCCGGGCACAAGGCTTGTGCAGGGCCATGTGCCGAAAGGCGTGGTGATCGATTCATTGCTGCCGGAGCAGATGGAGCGCTTCCCGTGGGCCGGTCACCTGGGCGTCAACATGCTTCCGCAAGTGCTTGTTGCCATCGAAGAAGGCAAGACTTGCCTGGTCTTCACCAACACGCGATCGCAAACCGAGATCTGGTATCAGGCGATTCTCGAAGCGCGGCCGGATTGGGCCGGTCAGATTGCGCTGCATCATGGATCGCTTGATCGCAAGACGCGCGACTTCGTTGAAGACGGACTGCGCAGCGGCGACCTGCGTTGTGTTGTCTGCACATCGAGCCTGGACCTTGGTGTTGATTTCACGCCCGTCGATCGTGTTCTGCAGATCGGCAGTCCCAAAGGCGTGGCGCGTCTGCTGCAGCGTGCAGGCCGCAGCGGTCACCAACCGGGAGCGATCAGCCGCATCACCTGCGTGCCCACTCACGCATTCGAACTGGTAGAGGTTGCGGCCGCGCGTGATGCCGTTCTGGCCGGTTCGATCGAGAGCCGCTTCCCCGTCGAGCGCCCGCTCGATCTGCTTTCGCAGCACCTCATCAGCGTTGCTCTCGGCGAAGGTTTCGACGCGGACGAGTTGAAAGCAGAAGTCTGTTCCACGCATGCCTATCGCGAACTGACCGACGCCGAATGGAATTGGGTGCTGGATTTCGTGACGCGAGGCGGGGAAGCGCTGGGTGCGTACCCGGAGTTTCAACGCGTTGTTCGTGAAGAGAGCAAGTACACCGTAGATTGATCGGCGCATTGCCCGACGCCACTTGCTTTCGATCGGCACTATCGTCAGCGATTCGGCGATGGACGTTCGTTATTTGACTGGGGGACGTCTTGGCAGCGTGGAGGAAAACTTTATCGCCCGCATGCGTCCGGGCGATCACTTTGTGTTCGCGGGCAAGACGCTGGAATTCGTGCGCGTCCGAGAAATGACGGCGTGGGTGCGCAAGACCAAAGGCTCCGAAGGAATCATCCCGCGCTGGGACGGCGCACGCATGCCGCTTTCGAGCGAACTCGCCGACGCGGTGCGCGTGCGCTTGGAACAGGCGCGTCAAGGCATCTTTGAGGGTCCTGAGATGCAGTCGGTGCGGCCGGTGCTCGACACGCAGATGGAGATCTCAACCATCCCAGGCATCGACGAATTCCTGATCGAGCGTGTCGCCACGAGTGAAGGCCAGCATCTTTTCTTCTATCCATTTGAAGGGCGGCTGGTTCACGAGGGTCTTTCGGCGCTGCTCGCGTGGCGCATCGCGAAACAAAGACCAATCACATTTTCGATGTCGATGAACGACTACGGCTTTGAACTGCTGGCCCCCGAAGTTGCGCCCATCGAGGAAGCAATTGCCGCGGGTTTGTTTTCGACATCCAACCTCGCCGAGCACATTCCGGAAAGTCTGAATGCAGCGGAGATGGCGCGCCGTCAATTTCGGGAGATTGCACGCGTCGCCGGGCTGACGTTTACCGGCTATCCCGGGCAAAATAAGAGCGTGAGGCAGATCCAGGCATCGAGCGGATTGCTGTTCGATGTGTTCATGAAATACGACCGTGAAAATCTGTTGGTGGACCAGGCGCACCGCGAAGTTCTGGAACGCCAATTGGAGCGCAGCCGGCTCGGTGCAACGCTCGAGCGTCTCTCCCGCAGCCGCATTCTGGTGCGCGATCTGGATCGCCCATCGCCGCTATCGTTCCCATTGCTGGTCGATCGTACGCGCAACCGCGTAAGCTCCGAAAAACTTGCGGATCGCGTGCGGCGCATGCGCATGGCACGCTAAGTCTTGGCTCCCGATTTTGAAATTGAACTGGCGGGTGAGCGTGTGTGCCTGCTGCCGGAGCGTGCGATTTTCTGGAGCGCGCGCCAAACCCTGCTGATTACCGATACCCATTGGGGCAAAGCCGCCACCATGCGCGCCAACTCCGTGCCGGTGCCGGGTGGTACGACGCAGGGCGATCTTGCGCGCCTGACAGAAGTTCTCGAACGCACACGTGCGCAACGGCTGGTGATTTTAGGCGATGTGATTCATGCGCGCGACGGCCGCTCGCAAGCTACGTTCGCTGCTATCCGTGAATGGCGCGCGCGGCACGCTTCTCTTGACGTACTGCTGGTTCGCGGCAATCACGACCGTGCCGCCGGAGATCCACCCGAGGAGTTTTCGATCCACTGTGTGGACGCTCCGTTTGCGGATGCACCGTTCGTTTACCGGCATTACCCGGGCACTTCGGAGGGCGGCTACTCGCTCGCCGGGCACTTGCATCCTGCGGTGAAACTGCACGGCGTTGGGGGTTCCCGCGAGACGCTGCCGTGCTTCCATGTGCAGCCCAACCTTGCAATTCTTCCAGCCTTTGGAAGATTTACAGGGATGGCGCGCGTGAACGCGCTTCCTGGAGATCGGGTATATGCCATCGCGGATGAGGAAATCATCGAGTTCAGCGATGCGCAGCCCGGCGGGAATCGCAGGCCGTTTCAGGACCGTGTGTTCCGTTTCCGGCGCTTCGATGCAGGTTGATCTACAACTTACAGGTTGTGCATTCGAATTGCAGGGTACATCGGCATGGTACCGACAACAACTCAAGCCCAGACGAACGGAGACTTGCTGCGCAGACTGGCGGCGGCGAAAGGGCCTTGCATCACGATCGTCGTGCAATGTGGCAACGGCGAAGATTTCGAACGCAACAAAAAGCTTGCCCTGCAAAGCGCAGCGCGCGAGTTGAAGAACGGCTATTCCGATGCCGGTCATCTGTTGAAGGCCATCGAGGAAGCTGACCTTCGGCCCCCTCAAGGCGCCAGGAGCCTGGTGCTGTTCAGTGCCGATGGCATACTCGAACAGTTCGCGGCTTCGGAAGAAATCCCTTCTTCGTTCAACGTCAGCGAAGGTTTCCAATTACGGCCGTTGCTTGCCTTGCAGGATCAGAGCCGCGAGTTTTATATCCTGGCTCTCAGCCAGCGGCATCCCCGTTTGTTGCGCTGCACCAACAGTACTTCTGAAGAGGTTCCACTCCCGGCCGGCACGCCGCTGAACCTTGACGAGTACATGCAGACGCGCAAGCCCGATCACACGCTCGAGAGCATGGCAAAGGGCGGACCGTCGACGGGATCGATGAGGGGCGTTATATCCGGCACCGGCGCCGATGCGCACGATCACAACGACTACATCGAGCACTACTTCACTCTGTTGAATCGCGCCGTTTGTGAAGTTCTGAAAGACACGGACGCTCCGCTGGTTCCGGTGTCCGTCGAGAAAGAACTGGCCGACTACAAACGCGTCAACACCTACGCCCACCTGGTTGAGCCCGGCGTTCAGGGCGCGCCTGACGGATTGAAGGGCGGCGAGATGCATCGCCGTGCGCTGGAGTGTCTGCGTCAGCGCCCCTCCGATGCCGTGGTGAGCGCGATGGGCGACTTCGACAAGCTTGTCGGAACCGGCCACGGTTCGGTTCATTCGCAAGACATTGTGAAGGCCGCGTACGAAGGCCGCGTGTCGCATCTCTTCCTGCAGCCCAACGCAGAGTACACGGGCGCGTTCGATGAGACACGCTTCAAAGTGAAACGCCACACCGACGATCTTGATCGTCCGCACGATCTTCTGAACGACGCGGTTCTGGAAACACTGCGCCACGGCGGATCGGTCGCGGTGCTCAGCGCCGAACACATGCCGAATGGCGTGCCGGTGGCCGCTGTTTATCGATATCCTGCGCCTGAAACGCAGACCGCCAGCACGCCCGCCAGCTAGCATCCGACGGCGAGGCGTTGCGCGGGGTCGCGTGCTAGTGTGACCTCATGCGAAACGCCTCGCGCTTCTTTCTGCTCTTTGTCATTGCGTGCTGGAGCCAGGCCGCCGATTCCAAGCGCCTCCTTCGCGACACCGACATTTACGCATTCCGCTGGATTGCAGACGCGCAGATTTCCCCCGACGGTTCCCGCGTCATCTACACGCTGGTAAAAGCCACAGCGAAACACGATAGCTACGAGACGGGGCTTTGGATACTTCCGGTAACCGGTGGCGAAGCGCGACCGCTCACGTCGGGCGTGCAGGACAGCGGTGCCCGCTGGTCTCCCGATGGCAGCATGGTAGCGTTCTCGCGTTCCATCGAAAAAGAAGGCAAACCGCAACCCTCGCAGATCTACGTGCTCTCCATGCAAGGCGGCGAAGCGCGGGCGCTGACGGATATGCCGAAGGGCGCAAGCGATCCGGTGTGGTCGCCTGACGGCCGCACCATCGCGTTCTCGTCCACCACGCTCACCAAAGACTTCGAAAAGAAAAAGGCGGGCGAGGAAGAGAGCGACGTCCGAGTGATCAGCGGCGCGCGTTACCGGATGAATGGCGCCGGGTATCGCGATGCAGATCGGCCGGCACACATCTGGGTAGTCGATGTGACGGCCGCCTGGAGCACGCCGCCTGCAAAGGCGCGTCAGCTTACCAGCGGTGCATTCGACGAAGAGAGCGCGACATGGTCGCGTGATGGCGCAACGATTTACTTCACGTCCGATCGTGTAAAAGATCCGGAATACCTGCCGCCGCACGACGAAATATTCGCCATCAGTTCACGCGGCGGCGAGACCACGCGCATCGCCAGCATCGAAGGTAACATTGCAAACCTTGCTCTCAGCCCGAATGGCCGGCAGATGGCCTTTGTCGCTGAACTGAATGCCGGTGACGACAAACTTGCGCGCTCGTACAGCCAGCCCGATCTGTTTGTCACCTCGCTCGAACCCGGCGCGACCCCGCGCAACCTAACGGTCCACTACGATTTCGACATCGGCGCGGTGCCCGGCGGCGATCAGGGTGCACCTCGCGGCGCGGGCCGTCCCAAGCCATGGTGGAGCGCTGATGGAAAGAACATCTTCGTGGTCGCAGGCGAAGAAGGCCGCGCGAATTTGAAGCGCGTCGATGCCGAGAGTGGAAAGGTTTCGCCGCTCACCGACGGCAACTTCGCCGTGACTTACTACAGCGCAAGCGCCGACGGACACCACGCGGCAGCCATTGTTTCCAGCCCTACCAACATTGGCGACCTGTATAGCCTGAATCCGAAAACGCGCGAGTTGCAGCAGATCACACACATCAACTCTGAGTTGTTTTCGCAAATTCAACTTACGGAGCCCGAAATGATCTGGTACAAAAGCTTCGACGGCCGGCGCATTCAGGCGTGGGTGCAGCGTCCGCCAAACTTCGAAGCCGGTAAGAAGTATCCGTTGATCCTCAATATCCACGGCGGTCCGCATGCCGCTTACGGTTATGTTTTCGATCACGAATTCCAGTGGATGGCGGCCAAAGGCTATATCGTGCTCTACCCGAATCCGCGTGGCAGCACGATGTACGGGCAGGACTTCGGCAACATCATCCAGTACAAATACCCGGGCGACGATTTCAAAGATCTGATGGCCGGCGTCGATGAAGTGATCCGTCTTGGGTGGGTAGATCCCGACCGCATGGGTGTTACGGGCGGCAGTGGCGGTGGTGTGCTTACCAACTGGGCCATTGGCCATACCGATCGTTTCAAAGCCGCAGTTTCACAGCGTTCGATTGCTGACTGGACCGGCTGGTGGTACGACGCGGACATCGTGGTGCCTACCTGGTTTCGCGGCGCGCCGTGGGAGCACGAAGCCGACTTCAAAGAGCATTCGCCGATCACCTATGTTCAGAACATCAAGACGCCGCTGATGTTGATTGAAGGCGAGTCCGATTTGCGAACGCCTCCGGCGAACGGCGGCGAACAGATGTTTCGCGCGCTCAAGTATCTGAAAAAGCCGGTGGTGATGGTGCGCTTTCCCGGTGAGTCGCATGAGCTTTCCCGTTCCGGTAAGCCCGTGCATCGCGTGGAGCGGCTGGACCACATCGTCGGCTGGTTCGACAAGTATCTGCAGGGCAAAGAGGCCGATACGTACACGCTGCAGTAGAGCGCGGGATACTGGAAGTTGCCGAAAGTTTTGATTGCAGGCGGCGGGCTTGCGGGCCTGGCGTGTGCGGCTGCTCTGGGCGGCGAAGGTTATCAGGTTGACGTGCTCGAGTCGCGGCCGTTCTTCGGGGGCCGCGCTACGTCATGGCCCGTCGCCGGTGATGACTCCGGGGAACTGATCGACAACTGCCAGCACGTGCTGCTGCGCTGCTGCGTGAACCTGCTCGACTTCTACGAGCGGCTTGGGGTTCGCAACGACGTTCAGTTCTATCGCGACATTTACTTCATCGAGCCCGGTGGCCGCATGTCTACGATGAGCGCGAGTCCGCTGCCCGCGCCGTTGCAGTTCAGCCTTTCGTTTCCGCGCATGCAATGTTTCAGTCTTGCCGACAAGGTGGCAATTGCGCGTGGCATGCTGGCGCTCAAAAGCGAACGCCATCGCACCGATCTCGATAGCATCAGCATGCTCGAGTGGCTGCAGCAAAAAAGGCAGACGCCTGCCGCCATCGAGCGGTACTGGCGCCAGGTGCTGGTAAGCGCGATCAACGAAGAGCTCGATCGTATGGCGGCGTCGCATGGGTTCCAGGTGTTCTGGCTGGGCATGATGGCGCGCCGCGATTCGTACGAGTTGGGCATTCCGCATGTGCCGTTGCGCGAACTGTACCGCGAGGAGGCTTGGGAGAAGCTCGGCAGCGTGCACCTGCATCATCGCGTTCCGGTACAGTGCATCGAAGTGCGCGACGGCCGCGTGGAGCAAGTTTTGGCGGGCAGTGACCGATACTCCGCTGACGCGTATGTTTCCGCGCTGCCTTTTGAACGCGTGCCGCAAGTGATTCCCGGCCTTGCCTTCGACGCCGCGCCGTTTGAGCATTCGCCCATCACCGGCATTCATCTTTGGTTCGATCGTCAGATCACGACGCTGCCGCATGCGTCGCTGCTCGACCGCACCATCCAGTGGATGTTCAACAAGCAGGACGGGCGCTATGTGCAGTTGGTCGTGAGTGCGTCGCGCTCGTTAACGCCGATGTCGAAGGCTGACGTCATAGCGCTTGCTCTTCGCGAACTCGCGGAGTTCTTCCCGGCAGTGCGCGAGGCGCGGCTTGAACGTTCGCACGTGGTGAAAGAAGTGCGCGCGACATTCTCCGCGCGGCCCGGTCTCGAAGCGCTGCGGCCGGAACAGAAAACAGAAATTCCGAATCTATTTCTCGCCGGTGACTGGACGCGTTCGGGTTGGCCCGCGACGATGGAAGGCGCGGTTCGCAGCGGCTACCTCGCCGCCGAAGCGGTCACCGAGGCACTCGGCGCGCCGCGGCGTTTCCTGCTTCCCGACCTCACGTAGCTGTTTACCGATACATTGCTTTGAACCGCTCGATGATCTGGTCTTGCGTGACTTGCTCGATCTGCTGGCCGAGAATCCACTCGTGACCGAACGGATCGAGTATGGTGCCGGAGCGTTCGCCATAGAAATGATCCTGCAACTCGCGAATGACTTTTGCCCCCGCAGCCACGGCGCGCTCCATCACGGCATCCACGTTGCTGATGTGCAGATGAATCGCGCCGCCCCTTCGCTGGCCCTCTTGAGGCGCTTCGATGCCGTGCTCCGGATACTCGTCCGAGATCATGAGCGTTCGGTCTCCCACCTTCAGTTCGGCGTGACCGATGCGTCCTCCGGGTTCGGATAAGCGGTAAAGCTCGTGCGCGCCGAACGCGCGTTTGTAAAATTCGATCGCCTCGGACGCTCCGCGCACGCGGAGGTAGGGAAACATGTCGTGCACTTCGATCATGTGCAGACACTAGCAGCGCCGTTCGACGGTGTCAAAGCGCGGACGTGCCCAACCAGGCCCGCGTTAACCTGAACGAATGGAAGAAGAGGTACTCGGCAAAGCGTATGACGGGCGGCTGATGCGCCGCTTGTTGACCTACATGCTGCCGTACCGCAAGGAGGTGGCATGGTCCCTCGTGCTGCTGTTCCTCTACTCGCTGCTGCAAGTTTGCGGACCGCTGCTGACCAAGCTCGCGATCGACCGCTATCTCACCAAAGAACACACCAGCGCGGGCCCATTTCTCGGCTGGCTTTCGTCGGACCCGATGATCGGGCTCAGCCAGATCGCAGCGTTGTACTTCGCGGTGCTGGTTGGATATTTCCTTACCGAGTTCGGACAGATGATGCTCATGCAGTACACCGGGCAGCTAGCAATGTTCGATCTTCGCAAGCAGTTAATGGGGCACCTGCAGCGGCTCGAGATTGGTTTCTTCGACCACAATCCCGTCGGGCGCCTGGTGACGCGTCTGACCTCCGATGTGGATGTGCTGAACGACCTGTTCGCGTCGGGGCTGGTGACCATCCTGGGGGATCTGCTTTCACTCAGCTTCATCGTCTTTGCGATGTTTCGGATGAGCCCCGGCCTGACGTTCTGCATGCTCGGAGTGTTGCCGGTCGTCGTGGGCGTGACGATGCTTTTCCGGCGGGCCGTAACGCAGAGCTACCGCCGCATTCGTGTCGCGATCGCGCGCATCAACGCGTACCTGCAGGAGCACATCGCGGGCATCGTAGTGCTTCAGCTCTTTCAGCGCGAGCGGCGCAGTAACGAAGAGTTTCAAGAGATCAACCGGCAACACATGGAGGCGTACAAGGACACGATCGTTGCCTACGCGTGGTTTTACCCGGTGGTTGAACTGCTGGCGTACCTTTCGCTCGCGCTGGTGCTCGGCTACGGAGCATGGCGCGTAGGACAAGGCCGGCTCACGCTGGGCATCGTCGTGGCGTTTATTCAGTTCAGCCTGCGCTTTTTCCGGCCGATTCAAGACTTGAGCGAGAAGTACAACATCCTGCAGGGCGCGATGGCTTCGTCGGAGCGTATTTTCAAACTGCTCGATACGCCGGTTCTGTTGCAGGCGCCGCCGGTTCCGAAGCTGCCAGCGCCGGTTGCGCGCATCGAGTTCGATCACGTCTGGTTCGCTTACAAAGATGACGACTGGGTGCTGCGCGATGTCAGCTTCAGCATTGAACCGGGCGAGACCATTGCAATTGTCGGGCACACGGGCGCAGGCAAGACCACCATCATCAGCCTGTTGCTGCGCTTTTATGATGTGCAGCAGGGCAGCATCCGGCTAGGCGGTGTGGATTTACGCGAGATGGATCCCGCGCTGTTGCGCGCCCAGTTCGGTGTTGTGTTGCAAGACCCCTATCTCTTCTCGGGAACGGTCGCGGAGAACATCCGGCTCGGCACGGCGGGAATCACCGATGCCGCATTGCGGGAAGCTGCGCGCCAGGTGAATGTGCTCGAGTTCATCGAGTCGCTGCCCGATGGCTTCAATCAACAAATCCTGGAGCGCGGCGGTTCACTCTCGACAGGACAGAAGCAGTTGATCAACTTTGCGCGCGCGCTGGCTCATCAGCCCAAGTTCTTGATTCTGGATGAGGCGACGTCGAGCGTCGATACCGAGACGGAGTTCCGCGTGCGCGAAGCACTGGAGCGCATGATCGAAGGACGAACGTCGATCATCATCGCGCACCGCCTATCGACGATCCAGCGCGCTGATCGCATCATCGTGATGCACAAGGGAAAGTTGCGAGAGATCGGTTCGCACCAGCAGTTATTAGCGCAGCGGGGTATCTACTGGAAGCTGTACCAGCTGCAGTACAAAGACCAGGAGCGGGAGAGAGTTTCGGAAGTGGCCTGAGAGTCACGATGAATCGGTAACGGAGAAACAGAAGATGCAGTTGCAAGATATCGAATGCGCGATCGAGACGCTCACTCCCGAACAATTAGAGGAGCTTTATCAATGGCTGGATGAACATCATCCAGCGGGCATCGACGTTTTGCTTAAGGCCGACCTTGAAGCCGGACACCTCGATCACCGCATCGCTCGAGCTTTGGCTGACGATCAAGCCGGAAAGAACACGACCGCTCTGACCGCGCCCCCGATGGTTCATCGCGCAAACGCTGATTTCTGGAACGATTACGACAATTACCTGTCGAGGTGCGCACGCGCGCAGATAAGCAATTTGCGCTGTTGAAGGCGAACCCGCAACACCCTTCTTTGCGTTTCAAGAAACTCGGCGACCGCGACAGCCAGGAAATCTGGTCAGCCCGGGTCACCCTTAAACACCGTGCGATGGCCGTCAAGCTCGATGATGCGTATGTCTGGTTCTGGATCGGTGAGCACAACGTCTACGACTCGAAGGCATGACTGATCATCAGGCGGTATGCCGTCGGGTTGATTCTCTAAACACGAACCTATCTCGGTTGCACGCGACGACTGTGTAGGCTTGCCCTTAGCTTTCTCAGGCGGAGCGAGTCGACCGGGTGCTTGCAATCGATATCGCTTCAAATCCGGCCTGAACGGCGGTCCGCAACGAAGTTGCCGATGAGCCCCGTTTCGCGCCTAAGGGCACATGCGCCCTTTAGCTTCACTTTAATCGCAGGCAGGAGTGCTCTTGACGAGAGTTGCACCTGCTCCGTCATTCAGTTCTTCGGCACAAATGAGCGCACTAGAAAACAGCAGGAGGAGACTCAATGCGTTGATGAACATCAACTGTCTTTCCCCCGTACGCCGCATCCAGCAACTCCACCACATGCATCACCTTCTGCCCACTGCCATACAGCTTCGCGCCGGCTTCCATCTGCAGCATGCAACCGGGATTCGACGCCGCGATTACGCTAGCCTTCGTCCGCTCGACGTTTTGAAATTTACTTTGAAGGATCTCCATGGCCAGTCCGGTGTGCACCACGTTGTAAACGCCGGCACTGCCGCAGCAGAGATCGGAGTTCACCATTTCTTCAAGCTTCAAACCGGGTATCGATTGGAGTAGCTGCCGCGGCTGTTTGCGCACCTTCTGGCCGTGCGCCAAATGGCAGGAATCCTGGTATGTGACCGTCAAGTTCAGAGGCTTCATCTCGCGATTCAACTCGATGGAGCCCAGAAATTCGTTCACGTCGCGCATGCGCTTCACAAAGTCGAGCGACTTCGCGGCGTACGCCGGCTCATGCTCGAACAGTTCGTGATACTCCTTCAGGGTTGAGCCACATCCACCGGTGTTGCTGATGATCGCGTCGTAGTCACCTGCGAGCATCGTATCGATATTGCGCCGCGCAAGCCGCCTTGCTTCATCGCGAAGACCGGCGTGAACGTGGAGAGCCCCACAACAATTCTGCTCTTCGGGCACATGCACTTCGCAGCCATTCTTTTGCAGCACGCGCACAGTCGCCTCATTCAATCGCGCGAAAGAGATGTTCTGAATGCAGCCCGCGAGGAACGCGACCTTGTACTTGCGCTCGCCGATGGCCTCGTATACATGCCCGATGTTCCTGAAGTAGAACGGCACCTGCGCGGGCGGCGTTAGTGCTTCCAACTGACCCAAACGTCCCATCAGCTTCAGCAAGCCCGACGCACGCAACAGCTTTTGCAAGCCGCTCGCCTGGTAGAGCCAAATGCCGGTGCCAGCAAGCGTGAGCAGCGCCCGCGATCGCAATAGTGGCCCATACACGAAGCTTTGAACCATCCGCACGGGCCACGAAGGAACGCTGCGATTTTGAATGTCCGCGCGCGCGGCCTCGATCAAACGGCCATAAGGAACGCCCGAGGGGCACGCCGTCTCGCACGCGCGGCAGGCCAGGCATAGGTCCATGTGCTCGCGGTAATCGGGCGTGATCGGCGCACCCGCGGCCACTTGCACCATTTGATAAATGCGCCCGCGCGGCGAATCCATCTCGACGCCGAGTTCACGGTAAGTAGGGCACGCGTTCAGACACAATCCGCAGTGCACGCATTTGTCGAGATCCTGTTGCTGCGGTTTATCGTGTTGACGGTCAGAGAGCGCGGAAGAGTCGGCCACGGTTAAGAAGGTGCCTCGGATCGAACATGTCCTTGATCTTTTTCATGATCGCAAAGTCGCTGCCGGATGCCGGCCACAGTGTCTGAGTGCTTCGGAATTCATCAGGCGCGGATTCAATCACGTATGTCAAACCTGACGCGTTCTTCGCAAGCCATGCCAGCGCTTCGGCAGGTTCATCGAAGCACGCATAGATCACACCGTTGCCGGCACGGCCCAGCGCGGGGCAGGGCAGGGCTTCAAAGATTGCGGCCATCTGGGTCAGCTTGCATGAGATGCGGATCACCACGCCGGTACATTGCGCGGTTACTTCGCGAACGCGAGGCCAGAAATCCTGCGGCGCAAGTTCGCCACCGGTTTCACGGCGTGATCTGCTGACAGCGGCTGCATTCCCTGCGAACTCCAGCGCCAGAACATACCCGGTCAGACCGAAGCGCGACGCAAGCGAACTATTCAGTATGTCTATGGCCACAGGATGCAGCAGTCCTTGCAGGATCAAGTCGCGCTGCGCGGTTGCCTCGGCTGCGGTGTTGAACGTCAGCAGCGTTGTTTCCGCCTGCTCCGGCATCGGCGTCACTTTGAAGTTGACGCTGGTGATCGCCGCGAGCGTGCCATAGGAGCCGATCAACAGCTTGCTCATATCCAGGCCCGCAACGTTCTTCACTACCATGCCGCCCGATTGCACCAGCTTGCCTTCGAGCGTCGCGAACTGCATGCCGATCACCAGGTCGCGCGCCGTCCCAAATTGCCGCCTGCGCGGGCCGCTGCTATTGGAAGCGATGACTCCACCTACGGTCGCGTTCTCCGCAAACGGCGGGTCGAGTGGAATCATCTGACGATTCACCGCGAGCGCCTCGCTCAACTCGCGATACGGAATGCCAGCTTCTACGCTGATGGTGAGATCTGCAGGTTCATATTGCAGGATACGTTTGAGGCCGGTGGTGGTGAGGTAAACGCCGGCATCTTCACGCGGCCCCGCGAAGCGCGCCTTGGTGCCGCAGCCTTGCAGTGCGATGGTTTTGTTTTGAGAGGCGGCTGCGGCAAGTGCCTCGGCAAATGCAGCGGCTGTCGGCGGCGCCTCAGCAGGCCGGGAGAACTGGTTCGAATCGGACAAACCTATACTCTACAGCCTGCCGTGCGCGCGGAATTCAGTTGCGAGCGATCCGGTCTTTGGGCTTTGCCAGGTATCCGACGATCACATCTTTCTTCACTTCGTTCACCACGATTTCATACGGCTGCCGCGCCTTCGCAACATAGAACTGCACGGGCTCGTTCACGGTGCGGTCTTTCTTTTCCGTGCGCTTATCGTCGGCGAAAACTTCCAGCGTGAAGCGGTTGCGTTTCTGATCTACCTTTTTCAGCGTGAGCATCACGTCGCCAACGCGCTGGCCTGCCTTGTTCTTCGATAGCGTGAACTCGGTGTAGTCCCGTTCGCCCAATCGCTTCAACGCTGCAAGCTCTTTCCCGTTTGTCGCGACGTAGTCGCTGGTCACGCCCAGATCGCCGGTGACCTTTTTCAAGTCGCCGATGGTCTTGTCCAATTCAGAGCGCGTCGAGGCAACCTGCGTCTTTACATTGCTGACGTCGCCGCTCACATCGGCGATTTTCGCGTTGGCCGTTTCGGCTGACGTCTTCACTGCGGTCAAGTCGCCGTTGATCTTGGTGGCCGTTGCAAGCTGCTCGTCTTCTAACTGCTTCTTGCTTTGCTCGATGCGCGCCAGCGCCTCGCTCTTCGCCAGATTGGCAGCCATTGCAGCTTGTCTCGCGGATTTGCTTTCGAGCTCGTCATGCATGGTGTCCATGTGCTTGCGGCTGGTGGAGGCGACCATGGCTGTGTTCTCTTTCAGCGTGTCGATCTGCGCGGCAATCGCATCACTGCGCTTCACCGCATCGGCTTTCAGATCGTGAACCTGCACGAAAAGATAGACCACTGCGACGAGCAGCGCCGCGATCGCGCCCCCCATAACGGCGGTGGCCACACTGGATTTCGGGGCCGATGACGGATACGCGTTCGGATCACTCATGCAACTCTCCTGTAATGAACTTCACACAGTATAGACCGGCGTGTTTGCGTTTCCGTTTCCGGAATGTACAGCCGAACGCCTGATATGATTGCGCTTCGCGATGAAAACCTACGACGTCTGCGTGGTCGGGTCGGGTGCGGGGGGCGGCACGATCGCGGCTCACCTGGCACGTTTAGGAGTCGACGTAGCCGTCGTTGAAGGCGGTCCCAAGGTCAACACCCGAACCGCATTCAACACCCACGCGATGCCGTTCGACTTCGCGAACCGGCATATTCCGACGATGAAGCCGGGCGTCGCGGGCTTCGATTCCGAACGTTCTCGGGGCGTGGGTGGCAAGACGATGTTGTGGAACGCGGTTGCGTGGCGGCTGGGTCCGCGCGATTTCCGCGGTAAGACCATCGACGGCGCTGGCGAAGACTGGCCTATCGCATATTCCGATCTTGCGCCGTGGTACTCGATTGTTGAACGCGAAGCCGGCGTGTGCGGCAATCGCGACGGCTTGCCCGATCTGCCCGATGGTGAGTTCCTGCCGGCGGTGCCGCTGAAGTGCAGTGACCGCATTATTCAACGCGGCGCGAAGAAGATTGGCGTACCGGTGATTCAGGTTCGCAAGGCAACGCTGAGCGTGGCGCGCGGCGGCCGCCCTGCTTGTCACTTCTGCGGGAATTGCATGGCCGGGTGCGATGTTGCCGCGAAGTACAATTCCGCCGACGTGCACATGATTCCGGCGTTAAAGACGGGCAAGCTCGAGATCATTCCGAATGCGGTTGTGCGCGAAGTGATCGTGTCGGATGAAAGCAAAGCGACGGGAGTGCGCTACATTCATCGCGAGACCAGAGCCGAAGGCGAAGTTCGCGCGCGTTGTGTAGTGGTGGCGTGTGCCTGTGTCCAGAGCGTTGCGCTGCTGCAGATGTCAAAGTCCAGCCGCTACCCGCACGGGCTCGCAAACTCGAGCGGTGAGTTGGGCCGTAACTTCATCCCGCACTTCACCGGCGGAGTGCAGGCCTTTTTGCACGATCTGATCGCCACTCCCGCCACTAACGACGAAGGCTTTCTCGATCATGCTTACGTGCCCAGCTTCATGCACGAGCGCAAGCGTGATTATGCGCGCAGCTTCGGCATGCAGTTCAACTATCAGAATCGCCGCTCAGTCGGGTGGGCTCGCTCGCTGCCCGGTTTTGGCAAGCAGTACAAGGCTTCGGTGAAAGATAGATACCCGGCTTTCGTGGTGATGTCGCCTTACGGTGAGATGCTGCCCAATCGCGACTCGTACATTGATCTCGATTACGACAAGCTCGACTCCTACGGTCTTCCGCTTGCCCGGCGGCGGCTGGTGTGGAAAGAGAACGATCAGAAAATCTTCGCCGACATGAACCGCTGGGCGGTCGACATTCTGAAAGCTGCCGGGGCAGAAGTGCTCTCGGTCGGAACCGAGCCTACGCCGAATCACGAAGTGGGCGGTTGCCGCATGGGCACGGACCCACGCACGTCAGTACTGACCCGCGACTGCTATGCGCACGATGTTCCGAATCTTTATGTAGTGGATGCCAGCGTGTTTCCCTCGGCGTCTGAAAAGAATCCCACGTTGACGATCATGGCATTGGCCGCGCGCGCCGCAGATAATATCGGGCGCCGCTTCAAACAAGGAGAGATGTGATGGCAGAGACACGCAGAGACGCGTTGAAGATCATCGGCGCAGTGGGCGCTACCTGTGCTTTCCCTTTTTCTGCCGATGAGTTGTACGGCCAGACGGCGGCGGAGCATGCGCATCACTCGGAGATGAAGCCTCCGGCTGCGGCATCGCCCTACGTGCCGGTCTTCTTCTCGCCCGATGAGCTGAAGCTGATCGGACACATTGCAGAGATGATCATCCCGGCGACGGACACTCCAGGAGCAATCCAGGCGGGCGTTCCGCAATATATTGACCTGATCGTCAGCCAGAGTTCGGACCTGCAGAAGCGCTACCGTGAAGGCCTGCCGTGGCTGAATGAGAAAGCCGGCGGCGATTTTCTGAAGCTGACCGAAGAGCAGCAGATTGCATTGTTGACGCCGCTCAGTGAGGCCGCGTATGCCGGGAAGCTCGACGTCGCCGGTGCGCAGTTTTTTCAGACGATCAAAAACATGACGGCCGACGGTTACTACACGTCGTATGACGGATTGGTGCAGGAGCTTGGATATCACGGCAACGTGGCGCTCGCGTCGTTTCCCGGCTGCACGCACGAGCACTAATCGGCCTGACGTCAAAGCGCTTCGTTATACTGGGTGCTGAATGATAGCGGCAACCAAGATGCGTCCGGGTATGGTGATCAAGTTCAACAACGACTTGTTCTCCGTTTTTAGCGTGGCTCACCGGACCCCCGGCAACCTGCGCGGCTTCGTGCAAGCGAAGATGCGCAACCTCAACAGCGGTTCCATGATTGAACACCGCTTCTCTTCGGAAGATAAGGTAGAGCGCGCCATTCTCGACGAAGTAGAGATGGAGTATCTGTACGACGACGGCGAATACTTCTACTTCATGAACACCGAGAACTACGAGCAGATGCACTTGAATAAAGACATCCTCGGCGACGCGGTGAACTACCTGATCCCCCAGTTGAAAGTAGCGGTCGAGTTCTACAACGGCAAGGCGATCAGCGTTGAGTTGCCCGCCACGATCGACATGACCGTCGTCGAGACGGAACCCGGATTGAAAGGCGCCACGGTTTCCAACGTGACCAAGCCGGCCAAGATGGAGACGGGTCTGGTGGTGCAGGTGCCCCCGTTCATCACCGAAGGCGAGCGCATCCGCGTAAACACGGCGGAAGGCACGTATCAGGAACGGGCGTAGTTACAGCGGGCTGGCTGGATAACGTCAAACCCCCGCTCCATTGCTGTCGCGGCTCTGTAACGCTTTAAGCACATCGGGTTCTTCGTGGGGGAATACGGTTCGCAGGTCTATTAGAACTCTGCCCTCGGACACCCGCACGATCACCGGCGGGTCATTTCTGCGCAATGCGGTTTCGGTTTTCGCCGCACTGGTGCATGGCACCACGAGCAACCATGTCGGTAGTGACTGATCGGGTGTAGAACCGCCGCCGATAACGGATTCGCCGGCTTCGACCACAGCGCCCGGTATCTGCTTCGCCAACTCTTCCGCACGTTCCTTGATGGCTTCGGGCTTAAGGCGAATCATGCGCAGCGCCGGAAGCTCGTCCCACTCTTCAAACACCAGCCGCCGCAGCGTCGTCTCGAGTGCCTGACACATGATCTTGTCGAGCCGCAGCGCACGATACACAGGGTTGCGGCGAATGCGTTCCACCAGATCGCGGCGTCCTGCAATGATGCCGGTTTGGGGTCCGCCGAGTAGTTTGTCGCCGCTGAAACTCACCACGTCGACACCGGCGCGCAACGAGTTTGCCACCAGCGGTTCCGTGATGCCGGCCTCGCGCAGGTCACTGACGCAGCCGCTGCCGAGATCTTCCATGAGCGGAACGTTGCTCTGCCGACTCAACGCCACCAGTTCCGAGACAGCCGGACGCGCGGTGAAACCTGATACGTGGAAGTTGCTCGGGTGCACGCGCAACAAGAGTTTCGTGTTCTCGCCGATCGCTGCGGCATAATCTTCCACGCGCGTGCGGTTGGTCGTGCCCACTTCGCGCAGGACCACGCCCGCGTGCTGCATGATCTCGGGGATGCGGAAGCTATCGCCAATCTCGATCAACTCGCCACGCGAGACGATGACTTCTGCGCCCGGCGCGAGTTCATGCAGTGCGAGGAAGAGTGCGGCGGCGCCGTTGTTCACCGCGATGGCACGCGCCCCTAGCAGCCGTTCCAGCAGAGGTTGCAGATGCGAGTCGCGCTTGCCCCGCTTTCCCGTGGCAAGGTCGTATTCCAGATTCGAATAACCAAACACCGGCTCCCAACCTGCGAGCGGCGCACGGCCAAGGTTGGTGTGCAGCACGACGCCGGTTGCATTGATTACATGCCGCAACGACGGCGCACGCAAGCGATCCAGGCGCTGTTTTACGCGAACTACAATCTCCCCGGCTGCAGGTATGTTATCGGGAGTACGCCTGACTTCTTCCAGCACAGCACGCACTTCCGCCAATGCAAGCCCGCGCGGCGCAACATCGCCAAGCGCTTCTAGGATTTCATGCACAGACGGCACATTCTGCCGCATGTCGGCCGGGTTCACAGGGTGATGCTACCAAACCGGCATCACCACGTTTCGAACTGCTACAACAGAGGTGATGCAGTCCATCAGTTGTGACACTCGCGGTTGCCGTCTTTGATGGGACGATAGCGGTTCATGGACGTCGACGTAACTCAGGAACCGCGCTGGCCCGCGTTGATTGCGCTCATTGCGGTGGGCGGATTGTATGTGGCGCTCCCCGATGCGCTCACTCCCATCCCGGCGTGGCAACTACTCACGCTCGTTGGCGTGCTCACCATTTTCACGATCGTTGCGCGCTACGTTCACTATCACGACGTCAACCAGATTCTGGGGTACATCACGACCGGCATCGTAACGGTTGCGATGATCTGGTCGCTCACGTTACTTGTGCGGGCGTTGCCCGCGCATCGCGAGACGCCCGGCCAATTGCTTCGATCGGCCGCCGCGCTCTGGTGCAGTAACGTGTTGATCTTCGCGTCCTGGTACTGGCGTCTCGACGGCGGCGGCCCGCATGAGCGCGAACTGCAACCCGGCCATCACGACGGCGCTTTTCTATTCCCGCAGATGACGATGGATGCCGAAGCGAAACGCAAAGCGGGGGAAGAGAACTGGTCGCCAGGCTTTGTCGACTATCTATTCATCGCGTTCAATACGAGCACGGCGTTCTCGCCAACCGATGTGCCGGTACTTTCGCGCTGGGCAAAAGCACTGATGATGGTGCAGGCGTCCATTTCACTCGCGACGATCGCGCTGCTGGCCGCGCGCGCAGTGAATATTCTGTAACGCTTTCTTATGTTGCGCGGACGCCTTCGATAGCGTGCCGCACGGTTTCCAACACGGCGCTGCTCTCATCGAGCGGGGGCAGCAGCGGAATGCCGGGATGAGAGTTCGCCATTAACCGCAACAGCCGCGCATCATAGTCTGCCCACCATAAGAAGCGAATGTCCTGACCGAGTTGGTGCAGCGCAGTGATCATATCTACGCCACGCATTCCTTGAAGAGAAAACTCAGAAATCACCAGATGAACTCTGATCTTCAACCGGCACAACTCGAGCGCTTCCTTCTCGCTCTCGACGGCCAGCACGATGTAGCCATAGCCCGCCAGTATTGCTCGCAGGCGCGAGACTTTCGCCGGCTGCTGATGAACCAGCAGGATGGTTTCGCGTGCTGTGATGCCTCTGGGTTGCGCGCCCACTAATCGCAATATAGAGCACGCCGAAGCGTACCGGCAATGCTCTTGATCAGACGCTCTCGCCTGCGGCTTCGGTGTCGTCCGGCGGTGGCGGCGCAGCCTCTTGCTCAGCAGTGCCGGCGGCTGCCTTAGCGGCCCGGCGTTCTTCGGCAAGCGCCGCTTTGCGCGGGTCTACTTTCGGCGGCGGCGCGATCTCATGCCGGTAATCGTGATCGCTATAACAAGTCCGGCAGCGAACCTTAGCCGCTTCCTCGCCGACCATGGAGACGACCGCGTGATTCATCACGCGTTTGCACTTCACGCAAAAGTCATCGATGATGTCGCCGAGCCGAACTCGCATGTTTACCTCATCCTCCAGCGGTAACCGGTTGCGGAGAGGCAGTCAGGACTTCCGGCACCAGCCAGCGTGCTGTTTCGAAGCCAACGTACTTGCAGATCCGCAATTCCGAATCCGGATTTTCTAAGATGTCTCCGACGCGGAGCGGGCGTTCTGCGTTGCGCATAAATGCCCAGGCAGCGTATTCATTCTCAGCTTCGAGCGTTTCCGCAGGTTCGTAATCTTTGATTTTCGCTTCGGCTGGGCCGGACACATGCGGCGCCCAACGAAAGTTCTGGCGCGCGGATTCCTTCATCCGGTGAACGCGAAACTGCGGCATTGCCGCTATTGTAATGGAATCTGCTGTGCGGCGTCGCGCATGCCGAGCGCAATCCAGCGGTCGACGTTCTCGCGATTCCAGACCACCGCGTCGCGCGCGCCGCCCATTACTTCACTGGGGCGCACCACCGTCAGGTCAATACCGGGCGGTAGCTTGCGTGGCGGCCGCACCAGCTTGACGCTACGCATCGGGATATCGAGCCACAACGGAAAAACGCGCGGAAGCGAGTGGACTGCGATGATGCGCGTTGCCCCCATGTCGGCAGCGGCAGCCAGGGGGAGCGATTCGATCATCCCTCCATCCGTATATTGCTGGCCGCCGATGCGCACCGTAGGGAAGAAGATCGGAATAGAACAAGTAGCCAGCAAGTGCAGCGGGCTCACCCGATCGCCTGGAATCACCTCGGTGCGAAAAGAAGGCACTTGCACCACAACCAGACCAAACGGCATGCGGGGCTGAAAGCGCTGATGGATCTGTTCTGCTTTGCGCAACAAGGGCTCGGGGTCGAAGTAGCCGCCGCGGGTCAAGCTGGGGCGCTCGCGAAGCTGCAACATGTCGGCTGTTTCGGGGTCGCGCCAGATCTCCTGCAACTCAGCCGGTGTGCAACCGCCAGCGATCGTCCACCCGTTGAGCGCACCGACAGACGCGCCAACGATGAAATCAGGACGGATGCGATCAGCTAATACGGCGAGTACGCCTGCCTGATAGGCTCCGAACATACCTCCCGGCGAAAGTACGAGCGCGGTTTTCTGCTGCGGGGGGCCCGAATCCATTGCTAACTCAAGTGTAGTAGATGCCTGCAAAGCCGATGCGCGCCGGACAAATTACACTAAAGACAAGGCTATGTTTTTTCAGTGGAACAAATACGGTGCCGGCCTGGCTCCGCTGCTGCCTCACCTTGGCGACGGGCAGCGACCGTTGCCGCTGGTGACCAGGTCAGGCACAAAACCGTTCCGCTTGCCTGTGAAGCATACGGCAAGGGAGTATTTCCCCGATGCACTGGCGCCAGCCGGGGCGATGGCCGGATTGTGCTTGTACGCGGGTGATTGGGCGCAGGCGCATTTCTTTTCGCAGGATGACGATACGCGCGAAGGCAGCTACTGGCATGGCATTGTGCATCGCATGGAGCCCGACCCGAACAACGCAAACTACTGGTTTCAGCGCGTGGGCCATCATCCGATCTTCGACTCGCTGGCACGAGAGGCGAAGACGATCGGCGCTTTGCATGGGATCCCGGAGTTGTCGACCGCAGATTTCTGGAGCCCTTCGCAATTCGTGCAGTTGTGCTCGGAAGCTTCGCAGAAGACAGGTTCCAAACTGGAGCGTGCAGTGCTGGAGGTTCAATTGATCGAATGGCAGTTGCTGTTCGACTATTGCGCTAAAGCGGGTAGCCGGGGCGTGCAGGCTTGAGCGCCGCCGTCAGGGCGGCAGTCCTCGAACAATTTGAGAAACCGCTGGTGCTGCGTGAGTTTCCGGAGCCCACCGAACTTGCGCCCGGCGAAGCGTTGGTGCGCGTTGAGATTGCCGGCATCTGCGGCACCGATGTGCATCTCTGGCTCGGGCAGTTACCGATTCCGCTGCCGGTGATCCTGGGCCATGAGTCAGCAGGCCGGATCGAACGCACGGGCGGGCCGTTGCTCGATTGGCGCGGGCAGGCGCTCCATGCGGGAGACCGTGTCACGTGGGCCAGCAGCATCAGTTGCGGCACGTGCTTCTACTGCCGGATGAAAGCACAGCCGACGCGTTGCGTGATGCGCAAGGCCTACGGCATTTCGTACTCCGCCGCCGAAGCTCCGCACCTGCGCGGCGGGTACGCCGAGAAAATTCTACTGCGCGCGGGTACCGCGATATTCAAGATCCCTGAATCGCTTCCGAGCGAAGCAGTGATCGGCGCGGGCTGTGCACTCACCACTGCCCTGCACGGTCTGGAGCGCGCTCCTGTGACACGCGGCGACATCACTGTGATTCAAGGCGCCGGGCCTGTCGGTCTTGCTGCACTCGCGGTGGCACGTGAGAGTGGGGCGTCGAAGATCATCATGGTGGGTGGACCCGCGCACCGCCTGCGAATTGCGCGCAACTTCGGGGCGGACGTGACCATCGATATAGCTGAACAGAGCAGTGCGGCCGATCGTGTCGCCGCGGTGCTTTCCGAGACAGGCGGGTACGGCGCCGATACCGTCATCGAATGCGTGGGAATTCCTGAAGCGGTGAATGAAGGCATGGATTACTGCCGCGACGGCGCGCAGTTTCTGGTGCTGGGCCAGTACGCGAACGCGGGCAACATTTCGTTCAACCCTCACACCATCACGCGCAAGCAGTTGAGGCTGACCGGATCGTGGGGATTTGAACCGCGGCACGTCAACGCCGCGCTTGAGTTGCTCTCGCGCGGTAAGTGGGCCGAGCGCTTTGCTGACGGCATCACCCATCGCTTTGCGCTTCAAGACGCTGACGCAGCGCTGCAGAATGTCCGAACGTGGTCCGGGGGAAAGACGGTAATTTCAGTTTGAGAAAGAGTTGGCTGCTGGCGTTGTTGATTCCGGTAGTAGCGGTCGTTGTGTACTTCAGTGTGCGCCGTGCCGCTCCTCCGAACGTGGCATTTGCGAAGACGCATCGCGAGACTTTGGTCAGCACGCTTCCGACGAACGGCAAAGTAGAACCGCTCGAGTGGCAATCGATTCGAGTCGAGAGTGCCGGGCTGGTCGTGAAGCTTCCGGTGAAAGAAGGACAGGAAGTGCGCAAGGGTGCGCTGCTGGCACAGATTGGCGAGCCCGGGCTGGTTGGCGAACTGCGCGCAGCGGAAGCCCACCAGGCTGAAGCCAGCAGTCAGTTGCAAGGATTGCGCACTGGCGGGCGCACGGCCGACCTGGCCGAGATCAGCAGCAGTGAGGAACGCACCCGCTATCAGTACGACGAGGCAGTGCGGGAGTACAACTCGCTCAAGCGCTTGGTCGACAAACAAGCCGCAACAAACTTTGAGTTAGAGACAGCACACCAAAAAGTCCGCACCGCTGAACTGCAGTTGCAGGCGCTTGAGCAGCGCCGGAAATCGCTGGTCGGCACTACCGACGTGTCGGCAAGCCAGGCGCGGGTACAGGAAGCGGCGGCCAATGCTCAGGTCGCGCGCGAACACCTGGCGCAAGGGCGCATTACCACACCGTTATCCGGAACCGTCTACTCCCTTCCGGCGCGCGTGGGGATGTACTTGAATGCGGGTGATCTGGTAGCGAACATCGGGCGGCTTGATCAATTGCGGGTCCGTGTATATGTCGATGAACCGGAGCTGGGCCGCGTACAGATCGGCCAGCCGGTGCGCATCACATGGGACGCGCTACCCGGGCATGAGTGGCAAGGTATTGTGGAGCGCAAGCCCACTGAAGTGATGCCACTGGGCACCCGGCAGGTCGGCGAAGTATTGTGCTCGATCCAAAATCCGGATCGCGTGCTGGTGCCCGGCACCAACATCAACGCAGAGATTCGCACCAGCCTGACGGAGCACGCGCTCACCATTCCGAAGATTGCGGTTCGACGGGATTCGCAAGGCTTCTGGGTGTTCCTGTTGAACGGTGACCATATTGAACGGCGCCCTATCCAACCCGGACCTTCGAACGTTACTCGCGCATCGGTGCTGCGCGGACTGGCGGATGGCGATGCTGTCGCCCTTCCGACCGATCAGCCGATCAAGGCTGGCGATAAGGTCACGCCGAGTTTTCAATAGAATCGCGATACAATCCACTCCATCATGACGCGCGCGTTCCGCGGTTGGTGGATGGTGTTTGCCACCTTCTGCACGTTCGGCATCTCGGTCGGCCTGCCTTACTACAACAACCCCTTCTTCTACGACTATTACCAGAAGGCGTTCGGCTGGAAGGCGCACAGTATCACGCTCGGCTTTCCGATTGCCGCGCTGCTGACGTTGTGGGTGGGGCCTGTGCTGATTCCGCGCTTCAGCCCGCGCAAGCTGGTTGTTGCGGGCACGTTCTGTACGTTCCTGGCGTTCTTCGGGTGGAGCCGCATGCCGGGCGATCTGAACATTTACTACGCGCTGTGGTTCGTCTACACGATCGGCTATATTCTGTCGGGACCAATCCCGCACCAGATCATCATTTCGCACTGGTTTCGCAGAAAACGCGGTCTCGCGATGGGCATGGTGTACGTCGGGGTTGGGCTGGTCGGCGCTGCCGGGTCGTACATGGTGAAGCCCCTGGCGGAGAACTACGGCTTTCGCACGGCGCTGCTGATCATCGGCTGCATCATGTTCCTCGCGTGGCCGCTCGCGCTGTTCGTGTTGAAAGACAAGCCAGCAGATGTCGGCCAGTTCCCCGATGGCGATGCGACGCCGCCGGCGGAAACGAAGATCGCGCCGCATAGTTACCGCTATCTTTTTTCGCGCGCGCCGTTCTGGTTGTTGTTGATTGGCAGCTTGTGTTCCATCGGCGCGATCGGCGCGGTGAATGTGCACATGAAGCTGGTCTTTCGGGATGCGGGATTTACTGACCAAGTTGCGTTGAACTCGGTCTGGCGGATTGCATCGATGTGCATCCTGCTCTCAAGCATTGTTGGGAGGCTGCTGATCGGCTTCAGCGCCGACAAACTCCCGATGAAGAATGTGATGACCGTAACTTACTTCATCGTGGCAGCGACCATTCCGCTGCTGTTGATGGTGAAGCCAGGCAAGTCTCCTGTTGCGTTCGCGGTGATCTTCGGCTTTGCGATGGGCGCGGACTACATGCTCATCCCGTTGATGGCCGCGCGGCAGTTCGGTGTCAACACGCTCGCGCGTGCGATGGCAATCATTCTTCCGGTCAACACGATCGGACAGACGTGGGTGCCGGAGATGGTGTCGCTTTTGAAAGAACATTATGGGAGCTACGCGATCGCGCTCAATGTCGTGCTGGTGCTGGCGATCGCGGGTGCGGTAGCGATTCTGTTGCTGCCTAAACAGACGGCGGGTGATGAGATATTTCCGGTTCAAGACGCTCAACGAGCTGCAGCAAGAAGCTGAGCGCATCGGCGCGGCGAGCGTTCGTTTTGAAGCAGACACAACCGAAGTGCAGCACCTGCTGGCGCGGCCTGTCGCCATCGGTTCGCGCACCGTTGGTAATTCCATTGCCATCCACCCGATGGAGGGCTGCGACGGAACGGTGGATGGCCGGCCCGGCGAGTTAACGTACCGGCGCTACGAGCGGTTCGCGCGCGGCGGCGCCAAGCTGATCTGGTTTGAAGCGACTGCCGTCAACGAAGCAGGCCGCGCTAACACGCGCCAACTCTGGTTGAACGAGCAAACGCGCGATGACTTCGCGCGCATCCTCGATCGCATTCACAAGGTGCATGCGGCCGATGGTTTGCTGGTTCCGATGCAGCTCACACACTCGGGCCGCTATAGTGTGCCGAAGCGCATCATTGCCGATCACAACCCGCAGGTAGACGCGAAGTTCGGCACCGCAGCGCAAGAGTTGATCAGCGACGGTGAACTCGAACGGCTTGAAGACGATTACGTGCGCACGGCGGGGCTCGCGCTTGCGGCAGGTTTCGACAGCGTCGATATCAAGATGACGCACGGCTATCTATTAAGCGAACTGCTCGGAGCGAAGACGCGCACCGGCCGCTACGGAGGCTCGCTCGAAAACCGGCTGCGTTTCCCGCTCAACGTGATTGGCAAGCTGCGCGCCGCTTATGGGGAGAGGCTGCTTATCGGCGCGCGTATGGGCTGCTTCGATAGCGTTCCTTACAGTAAGGGCGAGGATGGCCGAGGCGTTCCCTCACCATTCCAAACGCCCTATGCGCATGGGTTCGGCGTCGATGCGGATAATCCGTTGCGCGAGGACTTGACCGAAGTGATCGCCGCAGTCAAGTTGTTGCGCGACGCAGGGCTTCGTTTTCTCAATGTCTCGATCGGGTGCCCTTACTACAACCCGCATGTCACGCGCCCTTTCGAAAAGCCTGACGAAGGCAACTATGAGGAGCCCGAGCATCCGCTGCTTGGCGTTGACCGGCACTTTCGCATTGCCGGTGCGGTGCAGCGCGCGTGCCCGGAGTTGCCCGTCATCGGCAGCGGCTACTCGTGGCTGCAGAGGTATGCCATGCATGCCGGCGCCGCAAACATTCGCGATGGCAACGTGAAGTTCGTGGGCCTGGGACGGGGCGCGCTCGCTTATCCGGAATTCGCACGCGACATTCTCGAAACCGGCGAGTTGAAAGAACTCCGCGTCTGCAAGACCGTCACGTTCTGTACGTACCTGATGCGGCAGAAGCACCACGAGCTCGGGCAATTTCCTACGGGCTGCCCGCCGTTCGATAAGGATGTGTACGGCGAGATCGTCAAGATCGCTCGCGCTACAAAAAGAACCGGTCAGGGAACCTGAGCCGGCGGGCTTGCATCCAAACCAACCATGCTGACCACCCGCCGCGGGTTTCTGATGCAAGCGGCTGCCGCTTCCACACTCGCGCACGTACTACGCGCGCAGGATAACACCACGTTCTCGGCCGGGGTGCGCGTCGTGAATGTTCTGGCTTCGGTTCGCGACCGGCAGGGGCACATCGTCGAAGGGCTCACCAAAGACGACTTCACGGTGAATGAAGACGGACGGCCGCAAACGATTCGCTACTTTTCGCAGCAGTCTGATCTTCCTCTGACGCTCGGGCTGTTGATCGATAGCAGTGGCAGTCAACGCCGTGTGCTGGGCGCTGAGCAGAACGCGAGCTTCCGATTTCTGAAGCAGGTGATGCGCGAAGACCGTGACCAGGCGTTCGTGATCCACTTCGATCGCGAGGTGGAGTTGTTGCGCGACCTTACGTCGAACCGGCAGCAACTCGAAGCTGCGCTGAGCGAGATCGAACCGCCGAAGCCGCAGCTCACGAATCGGAATGGTGGCGGCGGGCCGACGGGTGGTCCCACTGGCGGCTGGGGCGGCATGGGAGGGATGGGCGGTGGTGGGCGCCGGCGCGGGGGCATGGGCAATCCACCTCAGGGTCGAATGGGGCAGGGCGGTGGAACAGCGCTCTATGATTCCGTGTTGCTGGCTTCTGACGATTTGATGCGAAAGCAGCGCGGGCGCAAAGCATTATTTGTTTTGAGCGATGGCGTCGATAATGCCAGCAAAGTCAGCCTGGACACGGCGATTGAAGCGGCGCAGCGCGCTGACTCGCTCGTGTACTCCATTCTTTTCTCCGATGAGCAAGCTTATGGGTCGGGCGGCTTCGGTCGCTTCCCCGGCTCGCGTGGTGGCAGAGGCGGCAACCACGCGGAAAGTGGAGTCACGGTTCTGAAGCGGCTCGCGAAAGAGACTGGCGGCGGGTACTACGAAGTGACAGGCAAGCTGACGCTGGACGAAATCTTCGGTCAGATTGAAGAGGAGCTGCGCCACCAGTACAGCCTGGGCTACAGCCCTGAGGGGTCTGAGTCTACTGAGTTTCGCCGCATCGAAGTCACCACGCGGAAGAGCGGCTTAACGGTGAGAGCGCGCGATGGTTACTACGCCGCGAAGTAGAGTGTTACGCTGAGAGTGCCCCGATGAGAAGGGGACCAAGAAGTCACGAGAATAGGGTCAAATGTTTTCGACGCTGAGGGGCGCGGAGCCGAAATGGCAATCCGCGCCCTTCTCGTTTTCAGCGCTTCCTCCGGGAAACGAAGACGGTACCTAACAGCGCCGTTCCAAAGAGCATGAGCGCGCCCGGTTCCGGAACGGCGGCGACCGTGGATAGCGTTTCCTGCTCGGCCGTGTAGCTGCCAGTGGGCGTGTAGATGCGGAGTTGGTTGTACTTCGCGAGTGAGGCAGGGCTGTTATCGAAGGCGTCCTGATAAGCCTGAGCGCCCAAAGCTGCGGATGTTCCGAACGCACCCGTCTGAGGAGCGAAGACATGCCACAACGCGTACTGGTACGACGCGATCAGATTCGGGTCGGTAACGTTGGCAATGCCCGCCAGCGATGACGTGCCGTCACCCAGGATCAACAGAGCGGCCTCGCGATAATCGTGCAGCGCGTTCGGACCACCGAAGCGCACCGCGCTCAGGTCGCTGATTGTCGACACGTGATACGGCAAATTGCCACTCGGCACAAACGTCGTGTGGTTGATGTCGTCGCAAAGCAATGCGAGCGGAATGTTGCCATTGATCGTGGCGCCGGCGTAGCCTTCGTACTCGCCGTTCAGTTGGACCGTGGGAAGCGTCGTTATATTGATAATCGCGTCGGCGCGGCACTGCAGGCCAGCGCTCAACAAGATGGGAATGAGAAGAAGCTGCTTGAAATCCATTGTCAGACCTTTCTTACTTTTCTAATCTGACAGTGAAGAAGAACTGCGGCAGTACTGTTCGTACCAAAGCTCAACCGATTGAAACTAAAGGTGTGTAGAAACAGAGTTGAGTTAGGACTGCGGTACTAAGAATTCCTGCAATTCTTTGCTATGACAAGCCCTAGGAGCGCGCGGCTGCTTTATCGGAAATCGCCGCTCGCTCACGGTCGCGGCTCGAAAACGCGCCACAGGCAGGACCTTTTAGAGTGGCGTCTGGCCGCCCGTCGCGCCGTATACTTCGCCCGTTGCGAAGCGACTTTCGTTTGAGGCGAGGAAGACGAACAACGGAGCCAGCTCGACTGGCTGTGCGGCGCGTTCGTACGAAGTGTCTTGCCCGAACGTCTTCACCTTCTCAGCGGGCATGGTCGATGGGATGAGTGGAGTCCAGACCGGGCCCGGCGCCACGGCGTTCACCCGGATGCCGCGCTTCATGGCACTCTTCGACAGCCCTTTCGTGAAGTTTGCAATTGCTGCTTTGGTCGGCGAGTACGAGAGCAGGTTGGGGCTGGGGTCGAACGCCTGGATGGAGCTGGTGTTGATGATGACGCTTCCCGGCTGCATCACCGGCAACGCCGCGCGGCAGAGCCAGAACATGGCATACACGTTAGTTTTGAAAGAGCGGTCGAACTCCTCCGTCGTAAACTCTTCGAGCGAGTCATGCGTGGCTTGATAAGCCGCGTTGTTGACGAGAATGTCGAGATGTCCGAGCTCCGCAACCGTACGTTCGATGAGCTTCTTGCAGTGCTGCTCATCGCGAATGTCTCCCGGCATCTGCACCGCCTTGCGCCCCGACTGACGCACCCAACGGGCAGTCTCGCTTGCGTCCTGCTCTTCGTCGGGAAGGTAGCTAAGCACCACATCGGCGCCTTCGCGCGCGAAGGCGATTGCGACGGCGCGTCCAATGCCGCTGTCCGCTCCGGTGATGAGCGCCGCGCGCCCGGTAAGCCGGCCCAGGCCTTGGTACGACTCTTCGCCGTGGTCAGCGGCGACGTGCATATCCTGCTCGAGCCCTGGCCGCGGAGTGTTCCCCTGATCGTACGGAGGACGTGGCCCTGCTTTGCGAGGGTCAGCTAATGACGGATCCTGAATGGGATTTGGCATGACCGGGACGGAGCACGCCGCAAACCAGCGGCTCCGTCTCGGTTACGGTTTTGGGAGAGAACCGTACAGCGGCTAGCGCAATGACTTGAGTGCTGCAGCCGCTAACGCTTTGGCTCGCTCCTGGCGCTGGTCGTCCGTGAGCTTGCCACCGACACTAACACGCAGGAACCGATCGCCCTTACGCACATACAGATTGCCCACGAAGCTGTGAACCCAGAACGCATCCTCACCGATACCAGAGACTTCGACCGGTTTGGCTGCGGCTTCGTCTTCTTCGTCGTCACCGGGGCGCTTGACCTTCTTGTTCTTCAGCCGTTCTTCTTCCTGCTCGTGTTCGGTCTTATGGAACCATTGCCGCCATTGCTCACGCGCTGCATCGGCGTGGTTCGGGGCGCCCTCCATCAGCGTGAGGCTGACGGAGTTTGCAAACGTGTGCATCGAGTAGAAACATTGCGATTCCCGAAGCCCGCCGACGATATTGACGGCGGGCTTGGTATTCGTGACTGGCTCTCCAACCACTTTCTGAACCGTGGCTGGAGAGAGTAACGTACAGGCGTCGCGCGGCACCGCATAAAGCGATGCCGGCAACAAACAACAGGCGAGCAGACCAGCAAAGCGTGTCATTTGCGAGGCGCGCAGGCAGCGTTGCCGACGAGAATGTAGCTCGCGGGCGAAGTGCTGTCGATCGTTGCGAGCAGGCCGGTGCCTGCAGCTCCGATTTCAGTCTGCGTTTTAGCGTTGATGTTTACCAATTTGTCGCCGGCCTTCAGGCCGCCCACCAGAGTGTCGTCAATCACGATCGTGATTGTACCGTCAGGGAGGTAGTTGCTGGTAGCGTTCGCCGGGCCGTCCTTCACCTGCTGCGTTGAGCCGCTCGCGAGCGTCGTCGTATGGCCGTACTCGAAGGCAGGTACACCCGTAGTTCCGGTAGTGTTCATGTCGACGAAGTACTGCGTGCCGTTGGGCGCCGTAAAGAAGATCGTCCAGGTGGAGTTAGGCTGCACGGGGCTGCCCAGCGCCGGGACCTTCATTGTGAATGTGAGCGCGTTCGGAGTCGTCGTGCTGACGAACTTCTCAGCGATCGAAACAGTTTGAATGTCCAGCTGGCTATTCGCCGGCGCGCCGGTCTGGTCGCCCGTGGGATCCGTGATTACCGTGATCCCATGGCCGGTACAGGCGCTGGGCGCAACGGGAGCAGGAGTGGTGGCGACTTCGCCGCACAGTTTGCCTTTGCCGTATTTGTTTTCTGCAGCAACGCGGTAGAAGTAAGTCCCGGTCTTCGCCGCCTTATCGATGTATGCCGTGCGTCCAGCGCTGACCGTGGTGAGCAGTGTTTCAGCGCCACTGACGGTCCCGCGATAGATCACATACCCAGTGATGGGGGAGCCTCCGTTATCGGGCGCCTGCCACGTCAGGAATGTGCCGGTGCTGGCGCTCTGCTGGGCCGTGCCGATCTGGGGTGCGGCGGGAACGGCGGGCTCGGTCGGATCGAACGCAGCAAACATGCGGCGTCCGCCGGATTGGCGAAGAATGGTGGCCAGGGCACCCCGCGATGCCGTGCTGGGTGACGAAGCGTCGCACGCACCGGCGATACACCCATCAGCGAATGCGCCAACCACGCGGCCTTGCGCATCGATCGTCAGGTCATTGAAGTCGAGCAGGTTGCGATCCGCTCCGCACGTCGTTCCGCCGATACAGATGGAACCCACCTGCACCGGATCGTTCGGCGTCGCGTCGACCAGATAGTAGCTCACGCCACCGTCGTAAGTTGTGGCGACGTATGCGTGCCAGATGCCATGGTAGTTGGCCGTGTCCTGCAGATTGCCCGGAGTCGGCGATCCAATAAAGAACATTGCCGCTCGATTCGCGTCGCCCGCCACAACGGTCGGGAACACCGAGTTCGCGATCGAAAGCGCACCGCCGACGTTGACCGAAGCGCTCCAGGTGCGTCCCTGATCGTGGGAGACGGCCATTTTCGCCGCGCCGCTGCCGTCCTGGTAGCCGAAATAAACCGCGCCGTCGTTGCCGATGCCCACCGAGGGATCGTTACCGATAGCCGGCGTACTGTCGGGAATCGGACGCACGGCCCAGGTGAGCCCGTTGTCCGCCGAGACCGCAACGCCCTGGTTCGCACCGCAACCGCGATTCGGAACATAGACAGTGCCGTCCGGCGCAACTTTCACGTGACCGTGGATACCGCTGCACTGCGTGAGGTTATAGAGCGGGACGCCGGGGCCGAAAGTCAGACCGCCGTCGTCGCTTCTGGCGCAGAATGCCGTGGCGATGTCCTGCGAGCAATAGTAGATCGCGTTGTTGTAGAGCGGGTGCGGCGGCGGAGCAGGCGTGGCCGCGGTGTTGTACGGGCCGCCACCCACGGTTTGGTGATCCACGCCGGCCGGCTGCCCGGAGCCCTGTGACTGCAGCCAGGTGTTCCCATCATCGTCGGAGAACGCCATCAGGCTGGTCGCTCCGGCGAGCTGCGACTGAAACACGCGTCCTGGATGGCTGCCGCCAAAGTGGTCGCACGCGCCGATCGGGTCGAGCGTGTTGATCGTCTCGACTGGGCTCGATACATCTTTCCAGGTGGTGGCTGCCGGGGATGAACAGTCGTCGAAGCCGACGCGGAACTCATGCAGGTTGGAGGTGAAGAAGGCGACGCCGCCCTGATTTACAGTTCCGTACTTCAGCGACGCGACGTTCGGGTTCCAGTCGATGCCGATCGAAGGTTCACCCGAGGCTTCTGCCCCGCCGGCAGAAGGCGGTGCTGCAAAAGTCTGGTAACGCGGCGGGATGCCGGTGGGCGCTGGGGGTTGGGGCGGAATGGGCATCAAAGCCACCGTGGCGTTGAAGCTCTGGCCCAGCGGATTCCAAGGGTCCACAACGATGGAGTAAGTTCCCGAAACTGCCGGGAAGCTGGCGACCGAGGGCTCGCCGCCCGCGGTGTCGGAGCCGACAAGAGTGCCTTTTGAATCGAACACAAATACGTCAAATTCCCCTGCCGCGATCGGGAAGCTGATGGTTACCTGAACGCGCTTCGTCGTTGCGTCCGCAGCCGCCACGTTGACGTTCAGGCTGAAGGTATCGCACTGTTCGGCAGGAATGGTCGTGCTGCACAGCGGCTTTCCGCCAACATTATCGGTGACATTAGGAACCAGGAAGGGACCGGCCGTGTAAGTCACGGGCTGGCTCGTATCGGTCAATGTCCCAGAGGACGGCGTTGCTCCCCAAGCCGGCGCAAGCGCCATCGCAAACACGCCAAGAGTTCGTATAAAACGGTGAGTCGTATTCGAATTCAAAGGATTTCCTCCGCGAGCCCAGTAAGTAAAATTCATGCCCTTGTAATCGGGCAACTTTGAGAATTTTAACGGGGAAAACGCTGAATCGGATGTCCGCAAAGTGAGCTTTCATACTTGTCGGGTCAGGGTTGTACAGTACTGCCTTTACTGCCTTTCCGAACCTTTTGCCCCTTCAATTCGTCTAAGAGATATCGAATAGTTTTACCGCTTAGCGGATCTCGCCAAGCGGGGGCTAAGTCTGCCATCGGAGCGAGAACGAACCGGCGTTGTGCAAGCCGCGGATGCGGAACCTCGAGTTCGGGCAGCCGGATGATCACCCGGGAATAGAACAGGATGTCGATGTCCAGGGTGCGGGGGCCGTTTAACACCAGCCGACGACGTCCAAAATCGTGCTCAATCCGCTGGATGCGCTTGAGTAGCTGAAGGGGAAAGAGAGAAGTAGACGCTTCCACCACTAAGTTAAGGAACCAGTTCTGTTCCGCCAGGCCTTGCGGTTCGGTTTCGTATAAGGGCGAAACCCGGACGATATGGAGGTCGTTTGCCTCGAGTGCTTCAACGGCTCGCGCCAATGTTTCTTCGCGATCGCCGAGGTTCGAACCAAGCCCTAGGAAAATCTGTTTCAAAAAAGGTCCGGCTGGTGGGAGCCAGAGTCAAAGTGACGGTCAATATGAAAGTATTCAAACGCGCGGGCGGTAGCAACCCGGCCGCGCGAAGTGCGGTGCAAAAACCCGAGTTGGATGAGGTACGGCTCGTAGACCTCTTCGAGGGTTTCGGACTCCTCTCCGATGGAAGCGGCGATGGTGCCGACGCCGACCGGACCGCCCCGGTATTTCACCAGAACGGTGAGCATGATTTTGCGATCGATCTCATCGAGGCCGAACGGGTCGACTTCGAGGAGGTCGAGGGCGACTTGTGCGACCTGCCGGGTAATGTGCCCGCTCGCGCGAACCTGAGCGTAGTCGCGGACGCGCCGCAAGAGCCGGTTCGCAATGCGCGGTGTGCCGCGGCTGCGGCGGGCAATCTCGGCGGCTCCGTCCGGGTCGAGCGTAACATCCAGCAGCGCGGCGGATCGTTTGACAATGAGCGCCAGCTCATCGACATCGTAGTGGTTCAGTCGCAGGACCAAACCAAAGCGACCGCGCAGAGGCGCGCTGAGCAAGCCTTGTCGCGTGGTCGCACCGATCGCCGTGAATCGCTGCAGCGGGATGGTGTGGGTGCGGGCTCCGGGTCCTTGACCGATCAGAATGTCGAGGTGGAAGTCTTCAAGCGCCGAGTACAGCATCTCCTCGACATCGGGAAGCAGCCGGTGAACCTCGTCGATAAAAAAGACCTGGCGGAACTGGATATTGCTGAGGATGCCCGAGAGGTCCAGCTTCTTCTGAAGTACGGGGCCTGAAGTCTGCTGAAACGGGACGCCGAGTTCTTCGGCAATGATGGCGGCGAGCGTCGTCTTGCCAAGTCCCGGCGGCCCGTAAAGCAGCACGTGATCCATGGCCTCGCCCCGCTTCCGCGCAGCATCGATCGCAATCGCAAGATTCTCTTTGAGTCGCGTCTGCCCGGTGAAGTCATTCAACCGCCGCGGGCGCAGCCCAGCCTCAAACTGCGCGTCTTCCTCGCTGGAGCTTGCAGAGATGATGCGGGACTCAGCCACTGGAGTTTAGATTAGCGGAGTTGCTGAGACCCGCTGGCTTGCGCGCGCGGCACGTAAGGGCCGCAATGACGTTAGTGAGCCGCGACCGTAAGGAACCGGTACGCGTCATGCTCACCTCACAAATTCCAGCGCTTTCCTAAATAACTCTTCAAAGCCCGCAATCTCTGGGTGCACCTTCCGCACCTTCTGCAGCGCTGCTTCGGCGGCGGGCCGGGCGCAGCCCAGATTTGTCAGTGCCGACAAAACATCTCGCTCAACATCGCTCATTACCGGCAATTGTGGTGCGGCGCTGGTCCCGGCGGGCGCAGCCAGCTTGTCGCGGAGTTCCAGCACCATGCGCTCTGCCGTCTTCTTGCCAATGCCCGGGATGCGCACCAGCCGGTCTACTTCACCGCCGCGAATCGCGTGGATCAAATCGCCGGCCGCCAGCCCGCTCAGGATAGTGATGGCCAGCTTGGGACCGATTCCGCTGACGCCAATTAACTTCTCAAACAGCGTTTTCTCATCAGCGGTCAGGAATCCGTACAGCGCCAGAGCGTCTTCACGCACGTGCGTATGAATCTTCAACAGCACCGCCTGCCCTGATTCAGGAAGGCCTGTAAACGTAGAGATGGGGATGATGACGTCGTAGCCGACGCCGCCGGCATCCACGATCACTTGATTGGGGCTCTTCTCGAGCAAGGTGCCGCGCAGCAGAGCGATCATGTAATGCGAACATCATTGTACATGGCGCGTAGACGCTTCTTTGTCGAGGAGATTCGCAACGGCACAGCATCGATTGAAGGCGCTGAGGCACATCATCTGACGCGTGTGCTGCGCGTCGAAGAAGGCCAGCAGTTTGAGATCAGCGACAATCGCAACGTCTATCTTGCTCAGGTGATGGAAGCACGCAAGAACATTGTTGCCTTCCAGGTTGTTTCGCAATTAGACCCGGGCCCGCTCACGCCTCCGATCGCGCTCGTCTGCGCGCTGTTCAAGTTTGATCGGTTCGAATGGATGATCGAAAAGGCAACCGAACTAGGCGTGGCGTCGATCGTCCCCGTCGAGAGCGAGCGCGCTGAGCATGGCTTGATGCGAGCCGCGGAAAAGCGTGTTGAACGTTGGCGCCGCATCGCGCTCGAAGCCAGCCAGCAATCGCGCCGCAGCTTCCTTCCGCATATCGCCGATCCCTGCCGTTTGAAAGATCACCTCGATGCGCCGTACGGGCACCGGATCTTGCTCGATGAGCTGCCCGGCACGGCTTCCCTTCACGCGCCTGCTGAATGGGACGGCAATCTCGCGTTGGCCGTTGGTCCCGAAGGCGGGTGGACCGACCGCGAACGCGAGGCCTTCCATAACCACCAGTTGCTCGCTGCATCGCTGGGCTCAACGGTGCTGCGCGCCGAGACTGCGGCGATCGCAGCCGTCGCTATCGCCGCGCACGCGTGGCGCCCCTAAGTTGCACGCGTGGCCCTGCTTCAGGTTCACTAGAAGTGAATGCAGCTCAATGTACTGCTTCTGGAGCTGCTCGTCCAGAGCATCCTGATTCTGGCGCAGACGGGCGTGCAGGTGACGTTCTGGCGGTGGACGGCGCGTGCGGGTTGGAGTGCCCAACAGCGGCGTGCGCTCGCTGTGGCGCTGCTGGTCCTTGATGTCTATCTGGCAATCAGCATTGCCATCAGCACGACACAATACGCCGTTCCGCTGCATGTCGCTCCCGGGCTGCAGAGCTTCTTCCGCGTCCCCAGTTCGCTTTGGCTATTTGGAAGCGTGGGCAGCTTTGCGTTCTATCTGCTCTGGCGTTTGGTGCGCGGCTTTCTATTGCGCAACAGAACCGGAGACGAACCGGATCTCAGCAGACGTCATGCGATACAAACGATTGGCTCCGTGGTCGTCGCCGCGCCTGCTGTTACGCTCGCGCTTGGCGCCGCGATCGGGCGCACGGAGTATCAGATCCGCGAAGTCGAGATCCCGGTCAACGGCTTGCATCCGGACCTGAACGGCTTGCGGCTTGTGCAGATCAGCGATCTGCATCTCGGAGACTTTCTGAGCGAGCGTGAACTCGCGCGGGCCATTGATGCGGCCAACACATTGCGCGGCAACCTCGGCTTCGTGACGGGCGATCTGATCACGAAGGCGGGTGATCCGCTGCCCGCAGCGATCCGCCAGATCGCGCGCTTCAAAACCGATGCCGGCGTGCTTGGGTGCATGGGCAATCACGAGATTTATTCCGGTGCAGAGAAGGCGACGGAGCAACTCGCCGCGCGCGTAGGCATCCGTTTTCTTCGCATGGGAGCGCAGGTCATGCGTTTCGGCGCCGGGCAGTTCAACATCGCAGGCGTCGACTTCCAGCCCTCGATGCACAGAGACCTGTACCTTGCCGGAACCGAGGCGCTGATCGTCCCCGGCATGCCGAACTTTCTGCTCTCGCATAATCCGGATGTGTTCCCTGTCGCGGTGGCGAAAGGCTTCGACGTGACGTTGGCGGGCCACACGCATGGCGGACAGGTCACGATTGAAATTCTGAATCGCGGCGTGAATTTCGCGCGCTTTTATACCCCGTTCGTCGCCGGTCTTTACTCGCGTGAAGGGAAAAGTATTTACGTTACGCGCGGTATAGGCACCATTGGCGTGCCCTCTCGCGTCGGAGCACTTCCCGAAATTACGCTGATTAAACTAAAAAGCCTGCCGCAGCAAGCATCCTTATAATGGACGGGTGCCCTTGTCCGTCCCGCGCTGTTGCGCCGCGTTCTTATTCACTTCTCTTGTTTTCGCGCAAGCGCCGCAGCTTGCCATTGATGTAAATGCAGCGCGCCATCCTATAAGTCCGCTGATTTATGGAGTGAACGATTACTCCAGTGACCAGTTGGGCAGTCAATTTCATATCCCTGTTTCGCGTTGGGGCGGGGATGCCGCTACTCGTTATAACTGGAAGCTCGATATCTACAACTCCGCCGCCGACTACTACTTCCACAACTATTTCCAGGGCGTGGGCAAGGAGCCGAATCTTCCGGATAACTCTTCCTTTGACCAGTTTCATGAGAAGAACCTGCGCAACGGTACAGTCTCGTTCGGAACTATCCCGATCATCAGCACCACGCCGAAGGTGGCGGGAGCGTGCAGTTACCGCGTGAGCAAATACGGACCGCAGAAGAGCGTCGATCAGTATGACCCCGATTGCGGCAACGGCTATCGCGCGTCCGACGGAAGCGCGATCGTCAACGATCCGGCGGACACCAACGTTACCGTCGGGCCCGAGTTCTATCAGGATTGGGTGCGCCACGTCATGAATCGCTACGGCGCGGCGAACCAGGGTGGCGTCAGGATCTGGAGCCTCGACAACGAACCCGAGTGGTGGGACGCCGTCCACATGGACGTGATGAAGACGCCCGCGACTTACGACTCCGTGCTGCAAGCCGGCCAGCTTTATGGTGCTGCGGTGAAAGCGGTCGACCCCTCCGCGCAATTGACCGGGCCCGTGCCCGGCGGCTGGACAGGCTACTTCTATTCGAAGACCGATTTCCTCAGCGGCTGGCACACGGCGCCATACAAGTATTACGACAATCCGGTTGATCGCAAGGCGCATGGCGACGTGCCGTTTCTCGAATGGTATCTGCAGCAGATGAACACTTTCGAGCAGAAGAACGGCTATCGCCTGCTCGACTATCTCGATCTGCACGCATACATTCACCCCAATGTGCTCGGCGACGCCTCGAAGAACAGCGATCCCGCCACGCAGCGTTTGCGGCTCACATCGACGCGGCTGTTTTGGGATCCGAATTATCCCGCGGTGTACGACGGAAGCCAGGCAAATCCCGACGTCATGATGCCGGCCATGCTGCTGCCGCGCATGCATGATTGGGTGAACCGCAACTATCCCGGCACGAAGCTCGCAATCACCGAATACGGCTGGGGTGCGTTGAACACCATGAACGGCACGCTCGCGCAAGCCGATATCCTCGGCATCTTTGGGCGCGAGGCACTCGACATGGCGACGATCTGGGGACCGCCGGGCGTGAGCGATCCCGGCCGCTTCGCATTCAAGATCTTCCTCGATTACGACGGGTTTGGCAGCACGTTCGGCGACACCTCGGTGCAGGCCACCACAACCGATCCCGATACGCTTTCCGTCTTCGCCGCGCAGCGCGGGAATCATGATGTGACCGCGCTGGTGATCAACAAAACGAACGCCGATATCTCCTCGTCGCTTGCCCTCAATAATTTTCCAGTGGGCGGCGCGGCTCAGGTTTGGCAATTCACACCGGCTGACCTGACTGCGATCAAACAAGCAGCCGACATCCCGGTCAACGGATCGAGTCTCAACGCCACGTTTCCGGCGAACTCGATGACACTTACTCATCGTGCCGCAAGCGCAGGAGACACTCGCGGCAGCGCGGCCCGTCGTTGCGGGCGTGCGGAACGCCGCATCGTACGCGACCGGATCCGTTTCGCCGGGCGAGATCGTGACCATCTTCGGGAGCGGCATGGCGCCTTCGCAACTAACCGGCCTGACACTTGACGCCAACGGCTTCATTGCGGCACAACTGGCAGGCACGCGCGTGTTGTTCAACAGCGTGCCGGCTCCGCTGATCTACGTGTCGGATAAACAGATTGCGGCGGTAGTGCCCTATACCGGCACGCTCCGCGCCACCACACGCATGACCGTTGAATACCAGGGCAACGCTTCCACGCCGGTCGACATTCCGGTAGCCGCTACCATCCCGGCGCTCTTCACGAGCGATTACTCGGGCAGCGGACAAGGCGCGATCCTGAATCAGGACCAGACCGTAAACAGTCCGTCCAATCCCGCCAAGCGCGGCAACGTGGTGATCCTGTACGCCACGGGCGAGGGCGTCACGAACCCGCCGGGAGTGGATGGCCGCCCCGCCACCGCTGTGCTCCCCGCACCCGTAGCGACATGTTCAGTGACGATCGGCGGAGTCGCCGCGCCCAAGCCCGATTATTGCGGTGCTGCGCCAGGCTACACGAATGGATTGCTGCAGGTGAATGTGCGCGTCCCGAGCGGCGTACAAGCCGGTTCCGCTGTACCCGTCGTTCTCACGATTGGCGCCGCAAGTAGTCCATCGACCGTGACGCTAGCGATTCAGTAACAGTGGTTGGAGGGAGCTCATGTCGAACCCCGACCAATGCGCCCCCTTCCGTCGCGCCTCTGACGCAGACGACCTACGTGCCGCGCGTCACCAACCCCTCGCAACCGCTGCGATAGAGTGGAGACATGGCCGCCCAGCCATCCGCCGGGCCAGAGTTAGTTGATCTGCGCTACGTCCGCTCTCTCGATTTGGCGCCTCTGCTCGCCGAAGAGACGGAGCATTGGCGAGCGTGCCTGAATTGGGATTTCGAACGCTCGGCCGATCTGGTCCGCCGCTTTACCGATCTCCGCGCGCTTGACGGCTCAGCACTCATCTCCAGCCGTGGCCATGTGATCGGTTACTGCTACAGCATCACCGAAGACGGCAAAGGCCTGATCGGCGACCTGTTCCTCTCGCGCGATTTCCGCACGCCAGAAAATGAATGTCTGCTGCTCGCGCCAGTGCTGAAGCACTTGCTTTCCGCGCCGGTGCGCCGCATCGAAAGCCAGTTGATGATGTTCGATGCCAGCCCTGCCTTTCAGCGGCGGCTGCGCGGCTTACCGGCGGGCCAGCATGTAAGAGTATTTGAGCGCGACTTCATGCTGCTCAATCTTCAGGCAGGGCTTCCTTCCGAGCAGCGTGTCGGCCGTGACATCACTTTCGTTCCATGGTCGTCGGTGATGCAGGATTCCGCCGCACACATGATTGCCGAAGCGTATCGCGGTCATATCGACAGTCAGATCAATGATCAATACCGGTCCCTTGCCGGTGCTCGAAAGTTTTTGTACAACATCGTTCAGTACCCGGGCTGTGGCGTCTTCCATCTCGGTGCATCGCTGGCCGCGGTAGAAACAGCGACGGGCGTGATCTGCGGACTATGCCTGACGAGCATGGTGAGCGAAGGCGCGGGGCACGTCACGCAGCTCTGCGTTAGTCCGAAGATGCAGGGCCGCGGTGTCGGCTATGCGCTGCTCTCACGCTCGCTGCGATTGTTGCAGGAGCAGAATTGCCGGAGCGCGAGCCTGACGGTCACCTCATCGAATCAGGAAGCGTTACGCTTGTATTTGCGCGCTGGCTTTCGTTCGTTGCATCATTTTCCAGCTTGTGTTTGGGAGAGCAATGCGAATAGCGCAGAACTTCGGTAGCACGGGCGGCGGGTTGCGCCATCGCGCCCGAGGTGGCTAGAATCAGAACTTTGCACGCCCGGTTGGGAATCCCCAGGAGGAAGCATGGCCGCTGCAGTTGAGCAGAAGGTAAAGCAGATTATTGTCGAGCAACTCGGCGTAGACGAAGCGCAGGTCGAAAACAACGCGTCTTTCGTGGAAGACCTCGGGGCCGATTCGCTCGATATCGTGGAATTGGTGATGGCCTTTGAAGAAGCCTTCGAACTGGAAATTCCAGACGAAGACGCCGAGAAGATCATGACCGTGAAGAACGCCGTCGATTACATCGAGGCGAAGACCCAGAAAAAGTAGTCCGCGTCAGAATAAGGAGCGTTGTATTCCTCGTAGAGTTGTGGTGACGGGCGTGGGCTTACTCACGTCCCTGGGTATCAGCACTGACGAAACATGGAAAGGTATTCTGGCAGGCCGTAACGGAATCTCTCCCATCGAATCGTTCGATGCCCGTGAATTTAACTGCCGCATTGCCGGCGAAGTAAAGAGCTTCGATCCGTTCCAGTTTGTTGACAAGAAGGACGTCAAGAAGATGGGCCGCTTCATTCAGTTCGCCATTGCGGCGGCGAGTGAGGCGATCGGCCGTGCGGGCTTAAAGATCGATCCCGAAATCGCGGAGCGCGTCGGTGTTTACATCGGCAGCGGCATCGGCGGCTTCGATGTGATCGAGCGCGAGCACCGGAATTTTCTGGAGCACGGTCCCCGTAAGATTTCGCCGTTCTTCATTCCGGCGACAATCGTCAATCTGGCATCGGGACAAGTTTCGATCCGTCATGGCGCGAAAGGACCCAACTCCGCCACCGCAACGGCTTGTACAACCAGTGCTCACGCTCTCGGCGATTCTTTCCGGCTGATTCAGCATGACGACGCGGACGCGATGATCTGCGGCGGCTCCGAAGCTTGCATTACGCCTATGGGCGTCGGCGGCTTCGCGGCAATGCGCGCTCTTTCGATGCGCAACGACGAGCCGCATCTCGCTTCACGGCCCTTCGACAAAGATCGCGATGGCTTCGTCGTTGGCGAAGGCTCCGGCATTCTGCTGCTCGAAGAACTCGAGTTTGCGAAACGCCGCGGCGCGCCGATCCTTGCCGAGATTGTTGGTTATGGGATGAGCGGCGATGCGTATCACTTGACCTCGCCTTCGGAAGATGGCGACGGTGCATTTCGCGTGATGCGCAACGCTCTTCGCGACGCGAAGCTTGCCCCGGAGAAGATCGACTACATCAACGCGCATGGCACGTCGACACCGCTGGGAGACCGGCTGGAGACGCTGGCCATCCGGCGCTGCTTCGGCGACCACGCTTATAAACTCGCCGTCAGCTCCACGAAGTCCATGACCGGCCATCTGCTGGGCGGCGCGGGCGGCCTCGAAGGCGGCATCACGGTGATGTCGATCGTCGACCAAATTGCACCGCCGACCACCAACATGGTGGAACCCGATCCCGCGTGCGATCTCGATTACGTTCCCAACCATGCGCGCAAGATGCCGATCGAGTATGCGTTGAGTAATTCGTTCGGCTTCGGCGGCACGAATGGCGCGCTGATTTTCAAACGCTATCGCGAAGACGAACCAGCCCAGACCTGAGGCTTCCATGAAAATCGTAGTTGCGATCAAGCAAGTACCCTCGCGCGATTCTGTGCTCCGCGTGGATTCGAGCGCCACGTGGATCCAGGATGCCGATCTGAGCTACGAGATCAATGAGCCCGATGCATACGCGCTCGAAGCCGGCCTTCAGTTGAAAGAGAAGCACGGCGGCGAATGCATCATCGTCAGTCTGGGACCTGCTCGGGCGGCGCAAACCATTCGCGAAGCGCTTGCCAAGGGCGCCGACCGGGCAATCCACATCGAGCACGATGAGAAAGCGGATGCCGACCCGCTCCTGAATGCTCGTTTGATCGCTGCGGCGCTGGCCGCTGAAAAACCTGATCTGGTGCTGACCGGCTTGCAGTCCGACGATTTCGGTAGCGGCCAGACCGGAGTCATTCTGGCAGAGCTGATGAACCTGCCGCACGCGACCATCATCATGGATGTGCAGATCGAAGGAGATCGCATGACCGTGAAGCGCGAGTTGGAAGACGGCTGGTTTCAACATGTGGAGATGCCGCTGCCTGCGCTACTCACCATGCAGTCGGGAAGCAATCGCCTGCGCTATGCCACGCTGATGGGCATCAAAAAAGCCAAGACGAAAGAGATCAAGACGCTTGCTGCCACGGAACTGAACGTGAATGCCGCGGCCTCGATCAAACTCGCCAAGGTATACCTGCCGGAGCGCACCAAGCAGTCCCAAATTTTCGACGGTGCTCCAAAAGAAGCGGCGGCGAAGCTGGTGGAGAAGTTGCGATTCGAGGCGCGCGTCATATGAGCATTCTCGCCATCCTGGAACAACGCGACGGCGTACTGAATCGCATGTCGCTCGAGACGCTTGCCGCGGCACAGCAGATCGCAGGCGAGATGAACCAGCCCGTTCACGCGGCTTTGTTCGGCTCGGCTCTCGAAAGCGTTGCGCAGGAGATTGCGGGCTTTGCACTCGCAGGTGTTTATCGCGTTGAGCACGAGTTGCTCGAAAGCGTACACACCCGACGCGGTCAGCATCGCATTGCGGCAGTTGATCGAGAAAACTGGCGCAACGATCGTGCTGTTCCCGCATACGTACCAGGTACGCGATTTCGCGCCGAAGCTCGCGACGGCTTTGGGACGCGTGCTGATCAGCGATGTGGTGGCACATCATGTGGCAGGCGGGAGTCTCACGCTCACTCGTCAGCTGTTTCAAGGCAAGCTGAATGCGGACTTCACGTTCGAAGGAGAGCCGCCCTATCTTGCTTCGGTGCAAGCAGGCGCGTACCGGGCGGACACGATCGCAAAGGGCGCGGCCACGGTGGAGCTCTTCACGCCTGAACTGGATGCAGCGCAGGTGCGCACCACGCCGAAGGAACTGTTCCGCGAGTCGGCTCGCGCAGTCGATCTCAGTGCGGCGGCGATTATCGTTTCGGTGGGCCGCGGCATCAAAGAGCCCGAAAATTTGCCCATCATCGAAAAGCTCGCGAAAGTGCTGGGCGCTGAGATGGCTGCTTCGCGTCCGATCTGCGACAACGGCTGGATGCCTATGGAACGCCAGGTCGGCAGCTCGGGACAAACGGTCGCGCCGAAGATGTATCTAGCGGTGGGCATCTCGGGCGCCATCCAACACCTGGTGGGCATGAAGGGTTCGCGCACGATCGTCGCCATCAACAAAGACGCCGAAGCGCCCATCTTCGAGGTAGCCGATTACGGCATCGTAGGCGATCTCTTCCAGGTGGTTCCCGCACTCATCGAAGAGCTCGAGAAGGGAAAATAACATGTACCTCTCGCTCAATAATCAGTTGACCACCGGCCGTGTGCCCTGGCCGGCGTTTGCGGAACTCGCGGCGAAGGTCGGGTTCCCGGGTGTCGACGTCATGCTGCGGCCCGCCGATGAAAGCGGGCGTAGAACCCACGCGCGCGCTTTTCACGGATCTCAAGGTGAAGCCTGCTGCGATCGATCTACCCGTTGACTTCCGCAAAGACGACGATACGTTTCGCGCCGGCATGACGATTCTCGAAGATGCCGCGCCGTTCGCGGCTGCGATCGGCTGCCCGCGTATGGTGACCTACATCATGTCGTCGAGCGACAAGCCGAAGGACGAACAGCGGCGCATTTTCAAGCAGCGGTTTACCGACATCGCTAACTTGCTGGCGCGCTCGCACGTGCGTCTGGGTCTGGAGTTTTTGGGCCCACTGCATATTCGCAAAGCGCAAAAGTACGAGTTCATCTGGCGCATGCCCGAGATGCTCGAGTTCGCGAAAGAGTGCGGCTCTAACGTCGGCATTCTGCTCGATGCTTGGCACTGGCATCACGCCGGCGCGACGGTCGACGACATTCTGATGGCGGGCAAAGACCGCATCGTGCACGTGCACTTTGACGATGCCGCGAAGTTGCCGCCCGATCAGGTGAAAGACAACGAACGGCTGTTCCCGGGCGAAGGCGTGATCAACCTGCAAGGCTTTGTGGGAGCGCTCAAGCAGATCAAGTACGAAGATGCGCTGAGTGTCGAAGTCTTTGGCCACGGGCTGAAAGATATGCCGCCCGAAGAAGGCGCCCGCCGCGGATTCGAATTCGCCCGGCAAGTGTTGCAGAAGGCCGGCGTCGAGGCGTAGTTACTTCGCGGCGCCGCCCAGTCCATCCAACAGCACGCGCGACAGCTTCCCTATAAATAGATTGCCCGCATTATCCGCGCTGTAGTCTACTTCGGGCAAATCGTCGCAGGTGATTGCCATCGCGATCGGGCCGTCTTTGGTGTAGACGATCGCAACATCGCTGCGCAGATGATCAAGCGCTCCGGACTTGCTTGCAATATCCGTGTCGCGCAGCCAGCGGCCGATCGCATCGTGGTATCTCTGGCGCTTCAATATCGCGATCATCGCGGCGGACGCATCGGGGCTGACCACTTGCCCGCGATACAGCTTTTCCATCAGGGTAACCATTTCGTGCGGAGTCGTCATACCGATGCCGAACTTCTGGTTGTCAGGCTTGCGGCCATCTTCGGTGCGGCCTGCTTCTCCGGCGGCGTTCGGGTCGTGATTGTTCAGTATCTTGCGTAGTACGCGCGTTTGCACCAGACCCAGGCTTTGCATGCGCGCGTTCACCGCGTCTCCCGGTACAACGTCGAGCACCATGTTGGTCGCGCTGTTGTCGCTCATCACGATCATCAGGTTCACCAAATCACGCATCGGCACCTGCGTGCCATCCGAAAACTCGGTGAGGATGCCCGAGCCTGAAACCTTGTGCGCGGCATCGAGCGTCACTCGGCGATTCCAATCGAGCTTGCCGCTCGCGGCTTCGGCAAACGCCTCCACCATGATCGCCAACTTGATCGTGCTCGCCGTCCGAACGCGGCGGTCTCCGTTCAATTCATAAGTGGCGCCGGTGGTGAGGTTCTTCGCATAGAGACTGACAGTAGCGGGGAAGTCGCTAACCATTGTCTTGAGCGAGTCGAGGGAACTGTCCGAATACAGTGGTAACGCGCAAACTAACAGGGCACTAACAAGGCGCAGCATTGTACTAGTTTGCACAGGTCCCGGCAAAAAGTGTCGTCTGCATTACAAAAACGATTTAGCAAATATAGCTTCAACGTATGAAGATTGAGTCATGAATGGGTCGTTTCGCTTTTTTGCGCTCTGTTGCGCGGCGCTTCTGTCTTGCGCACTCCCTGTCTCCGCTCAGTATCGTGCTGCGATTCAAGGGACAGTAACCGATCAATCCGGTGGTGTTGTTCCCGGCGCTACTGTCACACTTACCAGCAACGAAACTAAGCATGCTTCAACTACGACCACCAGCGACGCCGGCCTCTATCGCTTCGATGCACTTGCTCCGGGGCTTTACAACCTGGTCGTCGAGATGCCCAGCTTCAACCGGCAATCGGTCGACAACATCCAGATCGGCGCGGAAGAGACACAGGGCACCAACGTAGTTCTCACTGCCGGTGCAGAAAACCAAAGCATCACTGTAAGCGGTGAGGCAACGGCGACGCTCAAGACCGAGAACGCCGATATCTCGCGCCAACTCACCACGATGGAGATCCGCAATCTGCCGCAGGTTGGCCGTAGCCCGTATGAGCTTCTGCGGCTCGCGCCCGGCGTCTTTGGCGATTCGTCGCGCGGCAGTGGCGGCGGTGCAGTGAACCTGCCGAACACCACGGGACCCGGCGGCAGCAACACGTCGATCTTTCAAACCGAGAATCAAGTACCGATCAGCGCCAACGGCCAGCGGCTGTCTGAGAACAGCTTCGAGGTGGATGGCGTCAGCGTCAACAGCCTTTCGTACGGCGGCGCGGCGGTCATCACGCCCAATCAGGAATCGGTGAAAGAGATTCGTATCGCGTCCGAAACCTACTCGGCCGATACCGGGCGCAACGCCGGCGCGCAGGTAGGCGTGGTTTCGCAAAACGGCACCGACACATTCCATGGCAGCGCGGTCTTCAAGTACGACGATCCGAATTTCAACGCGTACAACAAATTCAGCGGCATCGGTCTTCCTGCGGTTCGCGTGAACCAGCTTTACAAGCAGTTCGGCGGAAGCATTGGCGGTCCGATCATCAAGAATCATCTGTTCTTCTTCTTCTCGTATGAAGGGCTGCGCAACAACTCGACGAGCTATACGAATGCGTTCATCGAGACGCCGGACTTCCGCGCCGCTGTCATTTCCGCGCGTCCGAACTCAGTGATTGCGCAAGTGCTGAACTCGCCCGGTATTGCACCGCGCATAGTCTCGACAGCACCCACGACGTGCGCGGCCGCAGGCTTCAACGCGACCAACTGCCAGGTGGTCGGCAACGGCTTCCTGAACATCGGTTCGATCACCGGCGCCACGGGCCAGTACACGACGACAATGGGCGGCGGGCTCAGTTCGCTTCCGGAAATTCAATACTCCCAGTTGGCCCTTCCGAACCAGGTAGCGGGTAACCAATACAACGGCCGCCTCGACTACGTGCACGGCAGCGACACCCTGGCGGTCAGCACCTACTTCACGAAGTTGACCACGCTTGGAGCGAGCGGCGGGCAGGACGCGCGTCCTCAAGCCGACATTCAATTTAATCCGCTGAACTCACTCGTCACGCTGGTCTACAACCACGTGTTCAACGAGACCACGCTGAATCAGTTCCGTTCGAACTTCACGCGCTTCGCTGACAACGGTGTGGCCGATGCGTCGAAGACAAACTTCGGCATTCCCGAGGTGGACGTCGAAGGCGTGCCGTTTGCTCGCATTAAGTTTGGTGCGGCGCAGTCAAGCACCACTCCTTCATTGCTGGCGCAGAATACCTACGAAACGCGCGATGACGTGAGCATCGTGATGGGCCGTCATACGCTTCGCGTCGGAGGCTTGATCCGCTTCGAGCAGGACAACAACAATCTGCTGGGCGGCAGCCGTCCGGTGTATTCATTCACCGGTCTGTTCAATCTCGCGAACGGAACACCTGTTTTCGAAGGCGTCAACGCCGACCCCCGCACGGGCGCTCCGGCCGATGCCCAACGTTATTTCCGTACCCGCAACTTCGGCGAGTATGTCCAGGACGACTGGAAGGCGCGGCCCAACCTGACGATCAACCTCGGACTGCGTTATGAAATCTTTTCGCCACTGCGTGAGAAGCGCGGCAACCTGAGCAACATCGTGTTCGGCTCGCAAGGCCTGAAGAACGCCACCATTCAACAGACCAACCAGTTGTTTAACACCGACTACAGCAACTTCGGACCACGCATCGGGCTGGCTTATAACCCGACCCCGAAGCTGGTCGTGCGCTCCGGTTTCGGCGTCTACTACAACCGCATTCCCAACGTGTTGTTGTCGAACACGCGCCAGAATCCGCCGAACTTCGCAAGCTACGGTTTGTGCTGCGGATTTGCCAGTTCGCCGTTTGCGAATAACCAGATTCAGTTTGCAGTCGGCTCCAGCAACTCGCCGGCAAGCTTCCCGATCAATACTGCTCTGGCGCAAGGTATCAATCCGCTGACCGGTGCACCGAATGTGGGCGCGGTAGAGATTTACGGTGCTCAGCCCAACACGCCGAGCGGCCGTGCGCTCATCTACTCGTTCGATCTGCAATACCAGTTGCCAGCGCACTTCGTCGGCATCGCGGGATACCAGGGCAGCGCTGACCGTCACTTGATTCGCCTGGTCAACCAGAACTTCCTGTACCCGAACAACCCGTCGTTCTCAGCCGTCTACGTACCGCAGCCGGATGTGAACTCGAGCTACAACGCTTTGCTGCTTGGCCTGAACAAGACGTACGCCAGTGGGCTGCAGATGTCGATTAACTATCGCTTCGCGAAGAGCCTCGACAATCTTTCGTACGGTGGCCCCGGCGCAGTCACGAACCAGACGTACCCGCAGGATAATCACAGCGAGTACGGGCCTTCAGACTTCGACGTAAAGCATAACTTCATCGCTTCGGCCGTGTATGAGCTTCCGTTCTATAAGAGCTCGAACGGCATCGCGCACTTTCTCTTTGGCGGGCTGACCATCAGCCCCATCGTGCAATGGCACAGCGGCTTCCCGTGGACCCCGAAGTCTGGCCAGTCAGTGAGCACGCCCGGCGGACCTTCGCTTGGACCGACGCGTCCAGTAGCTTATCTGGGCGGTGCCGGTACGGACACTTCGAACTCCACCTTCCTGAATGCGAACGGGAATTTCCCAGGCGGGGGATCGAAGTACTTCGTCCTCACGCCTTCCGGGCCTCCCGGAATCGGCCGCAACGTTTTCCGCGGACCGAACTACTTCTCGACGGACCTGAGTGTGGCGAAGACCTTCGGCTTCCACTTCCTTGGCGAGGGCAACAAGGGTCTGGAGGTCCGGGCCAACGCATACAACCTGTTCAACAATTTGAACCTGGCGCCGTTCGGCTTCTTTGACGCCAGCACGTTTGTGGACAGCTCACTGTTCGGTCGCGCGACTACCGGACTCTCCGGCCGCGTCGTCGACTTCCAGGCGCGCATCACCTTCTAGATGCGCCCGCTTGTCTGGATCGCGGCGCTGGCTTTGGTCAGCGCCGCACCGGCTCAGGAAATCATCCAGATCAATCCGTCCGCGCCTGCTACGCCCTTCCCGCACTTTTGGGAGCACATGGTGGGCTCCGGGCGTGCTGTGCTTTCGCTGCGAGAGAGTTACCGCAACGACCTGCGCTTAATTAAGAACGCTACTGACATTCGCTACGTTCGCTTTCACGGCATCTTCAACGATGAGAACGGCGTCTACGATGTGGACGCGCAGGGCAAGCCGGTCTATAACTTCTCCTACGTCGATCAGATCTATGATGGGCTGCTCGATGCAGGCATGCGCCCTTACGTCGAGCTCAGCTTTATGCCGTCGAAGCTCGCGGCTTCGCAGCAGCCTCACCCGTTCTGGTACAAGCCGCTACCGAATCCACCCAAAGACTGGGATCGCTGGGGCGATCTGGTGGAAGCGTTCACGCGCCACCTGGTAACGCGCTATGGCGCCGACGAGGTCGCGCAATGGTACTTCGAAGTCTGGAACGAACCGAACATCGACTTCTGGAGCGGCGACCCGAAACAGAGCACCTATTTTCATCTCTACGATGTGGCCGCAGCGCGTGTAAAAGCGGTGAGCCCGCGTCTGCGCGTAGGTGGTCCAGCGACCGCGCAAGCGGCGTGGGTCGACCAGTTCATCGCACACTGCGCAACCAATCATGTGCCGGTAGATTTTGTGTCCACACACGTCTACGGTAACGATCAGGCCAAAGACGTATTTGGAACCAACGAGAACATCCCGCGCCGCGATATGGTCGCGCGTTCCGTGAAGAAAGTGTTCGACCAGGTGAAGGCCTCGCCCATGCCCAACCTGCCGATCCATTGGAGCGAGTACAACGCGAGCTACATGAACGAAGTGGAGGTGACGGACTCGCCGTTCATGGGACCGTGGCTTGCTAATAACATTCGTCTTTCGCAAGGCATGGCGACGGAGATGTCGTACTGGTGCTTTTCGGACGTGTTCGAAGAGCAGGGAGTGGTGAAGACTCCCTTCTATGGCGGCTACGGCCTCATCGCCGAGCGTGGCATACCGAAAGCCGCATTCAACGCGTTCGCGCTGTTACATACGCTGGGTGACCGGCAGATCGCAAGCAGCAGTCAGAACGCGCTGGTCACGCTGCGCCGCGATAACTCACTGGCCATCGCTTTGTGGAACTACGCCGCTCCTGAAGAGGCCGGCGCACCGCAGCAGTATCGCTTGCAGATCGCAGGCAGGTCCTCGGCACGCATGACGCTGCTCGATGCGCAGCATGGCTCGGCGCTGACCCTGTTCCGGCAGATGGGTAGTCCCGCGAGTCCGACGCGCGATCAGGTTGCGCAACTTCGAAAGGCAGCGCAGTTGCCGCCGCCGGTAACGATTAGTCTGCGCGACACGATCACGCTTCCGGCCAAGAGCCTTGCTCTGATCGAAGTGACACGTTAAAACAAGCTGTGGCCCGCGTCGCGCTTCTGGTTATTGCACTCGCTGTTCTGGGGTGTGCTTCTACATCCGATCCACTTACCGCTGCGGATCGCGCATTTGTTGAAGACCTGAGTCACCGCGCGTTTCTTTACTTCTGGGAGCAAGCGGATCGCGGCACCGGATTGGTGCTCGACCGTGCGCCGGCGGACGGATCCGAGATCGCACCGCAGAGAAGGATCGCAAGCATCGCCGCCACCGGCTTCGGACTGACTGCTCTCGCCATCGCCGCCGATCACCATTGGGCGCCGGACAACGAACTGCGCGATCGTGTCCGCGTTACGCTGCATTTCTTTGCGGAGAAAGCGCCTGGCACGCGCGGCTTCTTCTATCACTGGATGGATCCGGTCACCGGCGCGCGGCAATGGAAGAGCGAGGTCTCCTCGATTGACACGGCGCTGCTGCTGGGCGGAGTACTCACGGTGCGCCGGCGTTTTGGTGATGACGCGGAGATTGCGCGTCTCGCCGATCAGATCTATCAGCGAGTCGAATTTCCATGGCTGCTGCGCGACGATCTCACGCTGGGACATGGCTGGAAGCCCGAAACCGGAATGCTCAAATCGAGCTGGAACAGTTTTTCGGAGCTGATGCTGCTGTACATTCTCGCCATCGGGTCACCCACGCACCCTATCCCCGCAGCAAGCTGGCATGCGTGGGCGCGCCCGCAAGTTCAGTATCACGAGTACACATACATTGACGGGCACGCGCCACTGTTCACGCACCAGTACTCGCAGGCCTGGATCGACTTCCGGCACCTGGAAGAGGGCGCGCCCGATTACACGGATTGGTTCCAGAACTCGATTACCGCGACGAAAGCACACCGCCAGTTCTGCATCGATCTCTCCGCAAAGTTTCCGGACTACGGCCCCGATGCGTGGGGCATTTCCGCATCCGATAGCGAGCACGGCTATCGCGCCTGGGGTGGCCCGCCCCAAGACCGCGCAACGGACGGCACGCTCGTGCCGAACGCGCCTGCCGGGTCGCTCATGTTCACTCCGGAGCTCTCGCTACCGGCTTTGAAGTACATGAAGGCGAAGTACGGAGACAAGGTGTACGGCCGCTACGGCTTCACCGATGCGTTCAACCCGCTGACCGGGTGGATTGATCCAGAAGTGATCGGCATCGATCAGGGCATCACACTCTTGAGCGCGGAGAATCTGCGCGATGGCGGCGTTTGGAAATGGTTCATGCAGAATCCGGAGATTCGAACGGCCATGAGCAAAGCAGGATTCGTGGCGCACTAAGTGCCGGTATTTACCGCCAGGAACTTTCCGCCCGACTCCTTGACGATGTGCAGGCGATCCGCTACGAGTTTCCGAAAGCGCGGCAACTGGTGCGCATCCGCCACAAGGTAATAACGCCGGGGCTGATTCCAACGCTCGGCAAACCCCGCGTCGTCAATGAAGACGTGCGGCGCGCCCGGTGCATACGAGCCGTATTCCAGATTGTTGAAGCGGCCGTTCAGCAGCAGCGCCGTACGGTTCGTGTAGAAGAAGACTGACGAGAACGCGTAGTACTGATCGTCGACAATCAGTTCGCCGTCGGGCGAGTGGTTCAACGCTTCGGCGAGAGTGCGCGAACCGAGATAAGGATCGAACGCAATCAAAGCCGTGCGCGCGGCTTGGAAGAAGAGCACCATCATCAGCGCGAGCGCGAGATATTGCTTCAGGCCCTTCGCCGCAAACGCGCCGATGCAGCCCACAGCGGCCGCGATGCCCGCCAGCGCCAGCGGCAGCTTCAGATAAGCCATCGCGCCCAGCGTGAGGTCAGCCGCGTGTCCCAGCGAAAGGGTGTAGACGTCGGGATTCTGCGTCAGAGCGCGCGAGATGTCACCCGGAGCGGGTAGATTCCATGACATTGCTAGCACCACAACGATCACCACGGCGCAAACGCCTGCGAGCACTGCCGTCACGCGCGTGGCGTAACGCAGCAGTGGCGCTTCGGATGCGATGGAAGCGCCAATCAACAACGCTACTGCCGGATAGCAGGGCAGGGAATAATATTCCTGCGTGGTGGAGAACGTGAAGAACACCATCACGAAGCCGATCCAGCACAAGGCGAGTAAGCGTGTGCGCGAGGCGCGATCCGTGCCGCGGTAGGTGAGCTTACCGGCAGCTGCGAGATAGCCCGTCCACGGAAAAAACCACACTGCATGCAGCAGCCAGAAGAGCGGGCGCGGCACGGTGTTGTAGTCGCGTGGGTAACGCAGGTTCAGAAAACGCAGCAGGTGCTCGTTGATGAAATAGAACCAGAAGAAGCCGTGGTACGAGCCGCTCTCGCTGTGCATCGTCCAGTCGAAATACGGCGGGTTCGCGAGTGTCGCGGCAATGTGCCAGGGGGCCGCAATCAACAGCATTAGCAGGATGCCGGGAACCACAAACAGCCGGCGCCATGTCTCGCGAACATTCCACTGCCGGGTGAGCACCAGCCAGATTGCGACGGTGGCGACCGGAAACAGCGCGGCGATGAGCCCTTTCAAAAGCAACCCGGCGCCGATGGCCGCCCAAAACGTCAGCGCCCAACGCCGTGTGTGCGTTTCGCCGGGATCGAGTGCGCGCAACAGCGACCACAGCGCGAGCGTGATGGTGAGCGTGAGGATCGCGTCCGGAATCAGAACGCGCGTGAAAAGAAACAGGCCAATGCATGTCGCGAGCGAAAGCCCCGCGTAGAGTCCCGCCTTCTCTCCCATTGCCCAACGCGCGAAGCGCCGCGTCACCAGACACAGCAGCACGACAGAAATCCCGATCGGCAGCCGCGCCGCCCAATCGTGAACGCCAAAGGTCAGGAACGAAAGCGCAATCAGCCAGTACTTGAGCGGCGACTTTTCGAGATAGGGAATGCCGTCGAGATGTGCGGTGACCCAGTCGCCCGACTGGATCATATTGCGCGCGATCTGGGCCTGCACGCTGTCCACATCGTCCATCAGAGCTGGTGGACTGATGATGGCGACCAGAAATATAGCGGCCGCGAAGGCCACCACGATCAGGTCGTAGAAGTAATTGCGGTCCCGAATACTTTCGTTGCCGTCTTGTGCGCCGGAACTGCCTCGATTTTCCACCTCTTGAGCCAAAGGAACAGGGTCACCAGACTCCATAGATGATAACCGACGTTGGTCTCTCGATTCAGATGACTGCGAACAAGCTGCTGGATTGCAGGAGCGCTGAAAATTCCGGTGTCCTCAATTGCGCTGGGCGAAAGCGTGCTGTGCAGCAATTCGCGCAGTGGCCCGCGGAACCATTCGTGCGCCGGGATGTCGAAGCCTTCCTTCGGCCTGTTCAACACGGGCGCGGGCAGCTTGCCTTTCATCAGATGGCGCAGAATGCGTTTCTGGCAGCGGCCCTGGATTTTGTACTCGAGCGGTAGCTGGTTGGCGAACTCAACGATGCGGTGATCGAGGAACGGCGGCCGCACTTCGAGCGAGTGCGCCATGCTCATGCGATCCACTTTGTAGAGGATGTTGTCGGCCAGGTACTGCCGGCGGTCGAGCGCCATGTAGCGATCGAGAGCGCCTTGCTGCGGCAGATCGTGAAACAGGTGGCACAGACCTCGTCGCATTTGCCCCGGCAGCAGCGAATGCTTCTGCTCGCGGGAGAATAGTCCGTTCCAGAATAGGTGCGCTTCATCGGCAGGCAGGAGCGAGCCTTCGAGCAGGCGCTTCACCTTGTAGTCCATGCCGATCTTGCAGTTGGACGCGGGCCAATGGTTCTCGACGGCCGACATCAGAAACTTACGCCAGGCAGCAGGAACCGTGCGCAGCGGCCGCGCAATCCGGTCGGCCTGATAGGTTAGATAGCCCCCGAACAACTCGTCGCCACCGTCGCCTGAAAGCGCCACCTTCACATGACGTGACGTCATCTTGGAGAGGAACCACACCGGCACTGCCCCCGCGTCGGCGCCGGGTTCGTCCGAGTAGTAGGCGAAGTCTTCGACCGCGTTCAGCAGGTCGGCGTCGGGCCGCAACTCCAGCTCGTGATGCTCGGTGCCGAGGCGGCTCGCCATCTCACGGAAGTAGCGCCGTTCGTCACAAGTTCTATTTTCAAAGGCAATGGAGAACGTGCGTAACGGCGCATGGCCCAGCTCCGCTGCGTACTGCAGGATCGTAGAGGAGTCCAAACCACCGCTCAGGAAGAATCCCAGGCCCGCGTCGGAGACCAACTGTTCACGCACAGAATCGCGCAGCAGGGAATCGAGCTCTTGCGTGGCGTCTTCAAACGAACGTGTGTGTTGGGTTTTTGTGCTTTCTTTCCAGAAGCAGCGCGAGTCGAGCTTGCCGCGCTCGAAGGTGAGAATGTGTGCGGCCGGAACTTTTCGGATGCCCTGAACCAGCGTGGAATTCCCTGGCACATAGCCGAGCGAAAGGTAATCCTGCAGCGCGTCGCTGTCGAGCACGCGCGAAAGATGCTTGTGCTCGAAGATCGCTTTCAGTTCCGAGCCGAAGTAAATGTCACGTCCATGCAGCCGGTAGTAGAGCGGCTTGATCCCGGAGCGATCACGCGCCAGCACCAGACGCTTTGCGCTTTCGTTCCACACCGCGATCGCGAACATCCCGCGGAAACGCGCGAAGCACTCGTCGCCCCACAGGCTGAAGGCCCGCAGAGCAACTTCGGTGTCGCACCGCGTGCGGAAACAGCAGCCGGCGCCTTCTAGTTCAGCGCGCAGTTCAGCATGATTGTAGATCTCGCCATTAAAGACGAGAACCGTGTTGCCGTCTTCGCTAACAATAGGTTGGGCCCCGGCAGACGGATCGATTACCGAAAGGCGAACTGCGCCCAGTGCTGCCGACTCGGACACCCAGCCGGACTGGTGGTCCGGGCCGCGATGGAACAGCGATCCGGTAATTGCCTCAAGTACACTCCGACTCCCCCGGGCAGACCGGTGAGTAAATCCGGCTATTCCGCACATTAGAAATGGTCCCTGGCAACCGGTACAATCGCGATCACCACCTTTACAGGCCTTTACAACTCACCCAATGATTGAGAGCATACCGTGATCGGCGAAATAGTCGCAAGCAGTTAGTACGAAATATTACGGATGTGTGCGGCAATGTGAACTTGTTTACAGTGGGCAAGCAGCTGTCTTATGTCTCGCGTGGAAGGAAATGAAATTAAAGGTGTCATTGTCCTGCTTGCGGAGGACGAAGTTCTTGTACGGAATTTGCTCAATCGGATACTCACACAACATGGCTACACGGTACTTGTCAGCTCTAACGGGCGTGAAGCTTTGGATGTTGCCGGGGCGTTCTCAGGGAAAATCGACCTGCTGCTTTCCGACGTTCACATGCCCGAGATGAACGGTCTCGATCTGGCTGAACAGTTCCGGCAGCGGCGACCCGAGACGACGATCCTCATGATGTCGGGCCGTTACTCGGGCGAACTGAGCGTTTTGCCTCCGGCGAATAATTTTATTCGGAAGCCATTCCTCCCTAAAGCACTGATCTCGCGGCTCGAAGAAGTGCTGGTCAGACGCAGCGCCTGACGGGAATCGATTTACTTGTGAACGCTTTGCACGTGCGCGAGATGATGCCGGCAGTGCCACGCGTAGAGCGCCGTCGCGCGTTCCAGAGTCACCGGTCCTTGTTCAGGATGGACGAATGCGCGAGCGATAGAATTCTTATCCAAAGTGCGTAAGAACTGCACCCACCTTTGGTGCAGCCCTTCGAGGAGTCGCAGCGAACTTTCAATCGGGGCCGTTCGCGCATCGTCGAGTTCGGCCCAGATCTGTTCCGGGTACGCGAGGATGCTCGGATTGTCGGCGGTACCGGCAAACTTAAACCGCAGATAGCTGTGCATGTGGCTATCGGCTACATGATGCACGACCTGGCGAACCGTCCAGCCACCTGCTCTGTACGGCGTGTCGAGTTGCGCGTTCGTCATCGTGGCTGTTGCAGCGCGAAGCTGTGCGGGAAAGTATTCGATATCGGCGATGGCCTGGTGCAACTCGCTGTCGGAAAGCGATCCGCTGAATTGAAATTTACCGACCGGGTAGCGGGGGTCCATAGCTATTTCGCGAAATCGACGCCGAACTTCTTTAGTTCGTCGCCATAGTAGCGATGATGCAGCAGGTCAAACTCTTCGCTGCCTTCGGGAATGTCGCGTTTTAGAGTGCGCACTTTGTCCCGCGCGGCGCGATCGGCTTTCTCTTCCGTCGCCAGGAGTTCGCTGATGGTGCGCACGATTTCCAGCCGCACCTCATTCGCGTCTTTCTTGAGACGCAGGTCGCGCGATTTCTTCAACGCGGCCACCAGCTTGTGCGAGATGTCGGTGATCTTATCGCGCGACAGTTTCATGTGATCGCCCGTGTCGCGGCCGGCGGCGCGGACCAGTTTACGCTGGGTGATCAACTGGTTCTTTGCGCGGCGGAACATCTCCTGATAGCTCACGCCTTCGCGCCGCATGTAGTCGCTGTACTGATCGAGAATGTCGCGGACTTCGTCGTTGAGCTTATCTTCGGCGTTCAGCTCGTCGAAGATCAGACCTTCCACCAATTCGACGACCTTGGGCGGATTCATGGTTTCCAAAACGCCTGGCGTTAAGCGGCTTACAACGCGTCGCGAGAGGAACCCGATGAACTCCTTGGAAAGCAGCATGAAATAAGTCGTCAGTTTAGCATTTCAAGCAGTCGAGTCCGGACGGCGGCGCGCCGCGCGCATCGGGATCAGAAGCCCGATCAAGGCGGTGAGTGCCGCGATGCAAGCCCAACCGAAAGTCATGCGAAGACCGATCAGTGCAGTGCCGAGCGGCGGCGCAATGATTTGCGTGATCGATTGCAACGACTGCGTGATGCCAAGAACGGAGCCCTGTTCGCGGCGGTCGGCAACCTGCGTGATCAAGCTCGTGAGGGCCGGGCGCAGTACGCCGGTGCCCAGCGTGAAAAGACCGGCAAGCACCCAGATCGCCGCCTGCCCATAGGAGAAACCGAGCGCCAGCCCAGCGACGCAGGCAGCCGCGAAGCCGAAGCGAACCAGCCCGCTTTCGCCGAAGCGCTTCACCGCGCGGCCGACCAAGCCGCCTTGCACGACAATCCCGAGCACACCGATGTAGGCGAAGATCTCGCTGACTTCTTTTGCTCCGTAGTGCACCCGCTCTTGCGCAAACAACGCGAAGCCGCTGACGAACGTGCTGAAGGCAAATGTGAAAAACGCAAACTGCCAGAGCAACCCGCGCAACTCGGGCCGGCGGAAGTATTGAAGATAGGCGCCGGGTGAAAAGATGCTGATGCGTTCGGTGGCGGGCGCGGCCTGCTCCATCCCTTCGGGAACCGGCGGATTGCCAGGCAACAACACCAGCGTGCAGATGATGCTCAGGAACGAGAGCCCGGCAGCGGCAAAGATCGGCGCGCGCGGTCCATACGGGAACAGCAGCCACGTGAGCCCGGGCCCCGCAGCAAAGCCAATCCCGAACGCGATGCCGATAACGCCGAAGGCCTTGGCTCGATTTTCCGGACGTGTCACGTCGGAGATATACGCTTGCGCGAGCGATAAATTGCCGGCGGTGATGCCGTCGATTACGCGCGCCAAGAATACCACCCACAACGCGTTGGCCGACGCAAGGATCAACAGACCGATGAGAGTGCCCACCTGGCTGATCGCGAGCAGCGGTTTGCGCCCGAACTGATCCGAAAGCCTGCCCAGCACGGGTCCCGCTAACAACTGGCATGCGGCGTACGTCGAAACGATCAGCCCGAACACGAACGGGCTCGCGCCCAGCCGTTCGGAATAGAAGGGCAGTAGCGGCAGTACGATCGTGAAGCCGAGAAGATCGACCAGCACGATCAGAAAGATCGGCAGCAGTGGCGAACGGCGCAAGCTAGTAGTTCACAATCGCGGCGAACGATTCGGGTTCAAGGCTGGCGCCACCGACTAACACGCCGTCGATGTCGTGCTCTGCCATCAGTGCCTTTGCGTTGTTCGGTTTGACGCTGCCGCCATAGAGGATGCGCACGGACGCGCCGGACTCGTAACCAAAGACTGCGCCAATTTCGCGCCGGATGATGCCATGTGCCTCGCCGGCAATTTCCGGCGTCGCTGTGCGTCCGGTGCCGATGGCCCACACGGGTTCGTACGCAATCACGATCTTGTCGAACTGCTGTGGCGTCAAGTTGTGCAGCGCGCCCTTGATCTGGCTTAACAGCACGGCTTCCGTTGCATTCGCTTCGCGCTCTGCCAGCCGCTCGCCGATGCATACGATTGGCGTCAGTCCGCCTTCGAGAGCGGCAACGGTCTTATCGTAAACATCGCGATCGTTCTCTGCGAAATACTGGCGGCGTTCGCTATGCCCCACGATGACATGCGTGCAACCCGCCGCAGCCACCATGGCGGCAGAGATCTCTCCGGTGAAGGCGCCCTCCGTCCCCAGGTAAATGTTTTGCGCGCCAATTTGGACGGCAGTTCCCTTTACACACTCGACAGCGGTAACCAGATCGATTGCGGGTGGACAAATCACAACATCCGCCCGGGTCTGGCTAGTGACCGACGGCAGGAATTGTTCGAAATACTGGCGGGTCGCGGAAGGTGTTTTATACATCTTCCAGTTGCCCGCCATCAAAGGCTTTCTCATACGATACGGTCTAAGAAGCTGGTCCCTTTCGCTATGTTCACGGTGAAATTTTCAGCCACGGTCTGGCCGATATCGGAGAGTGTTTGCCGGGTGCCGAGGTCAACGCCATGGCGCGCGCGTTTCCCGTAGGCCAGCAGCGGCACGTACTCGCGGCTGTGGTCTGTCGAAGGTGTAGTCGGATCGCAGCCATGATCGGCCGTAATGATTAGCAGATCCTGGTTGCCCATCTGCGCCAACAACTGCGGTAGCCATGCATCGAATTCTTCGAGTGCCTGCGCATAACCTTCGACGTTGTTGCGGTGTCCGAAGTTTTGATCGAAATCGACCAGGTTGACGAAGATCAGCCCGGCCTCGATCGTGTCCATCATCTCAAGCGTCTGCTGCATGCCGTCAGCGTTGTTTTTGGTTTTGACGTGGTCGCCAATGCCGCGGCCCAGGAAGACGTCGAATATCTTGCCGACGCTGGCGACCGGAACCGACGCAGACGCGAGTTGGTCGAGCAGCATGCCGCGAGGCGGAGGCACGGCGTAATCTTTGCGATTGGCGGTGCGCACAAAGTGGCCCGGTTCGCCGGTAAACGGACGCGCGATCACGCGGCCCACTTCGCAATCGAAGCGCAGCATTTCGCGGGCCTGCTCGCACATCCGGTACAGTTCCCACAGCGGAATCACATCTTCGTGCGCGGCGACCTGGAAGACGCTGTCGGCGGAGGTGTAGACAATCGGCGAACCCGTGCGCATATGCTCCGCGCCCAGCTCGTCGAGAATCTCAGTGCCCGACGCCGCTTTGTTGCCAAGCACCGAGCGGCCGATGCGCGCGCAGAATGCGTCGATCAACTGGCTCGGGAAACCGTCCGGGTAGACCGGAAACGGCTTGTCCAGGTGAATGCCCACCATCTCCCAATGACCGGTTGTGGTGTCTTTGCCGGGCGATGCGAGCATCGCGCGGCCAAAACATGCCGAGGGCGCAGGTGCAGCGGGCAGCTCGGGCATTGGCTTCAGGTTTCCAAGACCCATGGCACAGAGATTGGGAAGATGCAGAGCGCGGCGGCGCGCGATGTTGCCTAACGTGTCGCTTCCACGATCACCGTACTCCGCAGCGTCCGGCAATTCGCCGATGCCGACGCTGTCGAGCACGATCCAGATAACGCGCGAGAACACATTGTTGACGATACCAGAGGGTAGTTACTGCGGGGTATCACGTTGCGCGGGGGCGGACGAGAGCAAACCGTCCCCGCGCAAAGCGGGCACTAGTAGGAGTAAGCGCCGATGTTGATTCTGCCTGCGGGTGTGGTGACTTTGCCGCCTGCCGGATGGGAATACTCGTAGGTGGGGGTCAATGCGTAGCCGTCGCCGATGCCGGGCAGAGTTCCGGCGCCCAGCGCGGGAGAACCCGGCAGCAGCGTGTAATCGTAAGCGCCCGAATTCGTGAATAGCGGATTCACGCCGCTCAGGTCCGTCACCTGCGTTCCCGCTCCCACCAGCACCAAGCCGGCGCCGTAGAAGATGTTGTTCTGCAGGTGCGCGGGGTTCATCGCACTGTTTACCAACACGGCGTAGCCGGTGCTCTTCTCGTTGTCGAAGGTGTTGTTCACAACGAAGAGATCGTGGTTCGGGTTGGAAGCGCTTGCGCCTTCTTCCCCATAGGCGAGCACGTTGGGATTGTTCGAGTTCGGTGACTGCTCGATCAGATTTCCAATCACGTATGACTGGCCGCCATTCGGCAGATCTACTTCGTAACTCGCGGTGCCGGAGTTGTCCGACAGCCGGTTGTAGAGCACGTAGTTTGTTGCCGCGCGCGATTTATACAGGTGCCCCACGATGGCGTCGTGAGAGTAGTTGTAGCGGAAGGTGAACGAATTCACGTGGTTTATGTAAAGGTTGTGCGTCTTGCCGTCCCCCGCGCCGTTGAATGCAAACTCGCTGAACTCGATCAGGATGTTGCTCGGAAGGTTGTCGCCCGCCAGAATGCCGTCCTGATTGTTGTGGAAGTAGCAGTTGCGAATGGTTACGCCGACGCCTTCTTGACGGATGCCCGCGCCATTGCCGCCCGACGCGCTCACGGCGCCCGAGAACTCGATGTTCTCGATGGTTGCGGCGTTCCCGTTGACTACCCAGATTGCTTTGCTCTGTGCAAGCGTGGAACCTGCCGGTATTTTCGCCCGGCCGTTCAGGCCGCGGATCGTCAGATTGCTTCCGTAAATCACGCACGTATCGCCCGCGTAGTTTCCTGCGGGGTCGATTTCGATGAGGCTGCCATTCGGAGCGACGGTAAGAGCGGCGCACGGAAGTGTATAGGCTCTTCCTGGTCCGACGGTGTAAACCGCGGCCGTCGTGGAGATGGTGGAGGACTGCAGCGGAGCGCTCAATGCGGAGACGTTCCCGGCAGCATCGTACGCGGCGATCTGGTAGCTGTGCGCCACGCCTGCAGCCAGATTCGAATCCGTAAACGACAATCCCGATTGACTCGCGATCTGCGCGCCATCGCGGAACAGATGGTATCCCGTGACACCCACGTTGTCCGTTGCAGGCGACCAGAGCAGCGTGATCTGCGATGTCGTGGTGTGCCCGGTGAACAGACCCGTTGGCGTGCTTGGCGGCACAGTGTCGCCCGAGACAGCGTTTTTCACATTAACCATCGTTGATGCCTGGCTCGTATTGTTCCCGGTATCTGTTACTAACGATGTGAGCGTGTGGCTGCCGTCCGAAACCGTGGTGGTGTCCCATGTTGCGGCATAGGGCGCGACTGTGTCGGGAGCGCCGAGCGGAGCACCATCGACAGAAAGCTGCACACTTGCCACGCCCAGGCTTGCGGTTGCTGAGGCCGTGACGTTGACGGTCCCCGACACGGTCGCGTTTGCGGCAGGTGCCGTAATCGAAGTGGAGAGCGTGGGCGCTGCTCCGGACATCACAGTGAAGTTGCTGATCGCGTCGTCCGAGGAGAAATAACCGCCGCCGTAATTCGCCTGTGATCCTAATGTGAAGAGAGAATTCGCCGCCCAATTCGCTGCATAGGGAGTGTACGCCGTGTCAACGACAAGCGAGTTGTTCAACGAGAGCTGAGTGCGTGTGCCATTCCAGTTGATTGAGACAGCCAGGGTGACGCCTTGTCCAAACATGGCGTCCTCTTTACCGGCGGGCAGGTAGTAGACCTGCGGCTTGCCACCTGTTTTAAAAGACAACAGCAGTCTTCCCGAAGCCGTGCTCGAAGAAAACGAAAACTGACTTTGTGTGGCATCCCAAACGTCGAATGCGAAGCGGCTATTGCCGGCCGGCAAAGCTTGCCGCTGAGAAAAGCTATATTTCGAAGTTAGATTGAAAGTGATTTGGCCGGAATTGCCGAAAACATATCCGGTGGACGCTCCCGGGAACGACAGAAACGATGTGTTGGTCTTCTGCTGTCCGCCTGTGCTGAAACTCATTCCTGTCCCGCCTGGGACCGTTACCAGGCTCATCAAACCGGTGCCGGCGTGCATCACCGTTCCGGGGTAGCCCGTCGGTGCAATTTGCGGCAGAACAGAGGTTCCCGAGAATTCCGAAGCCTGACCATTTAGCTGAAAAACAACAGGTTGCGCTGCCGGAACGGCAGAGCAGCAGAGCAGCGACACAACGAGCACACGAATAGATATCTTCATTTTCCGATTGCGTTTTCCTTTTAAACAGTCCGAGAGCGGGATAGGCGATACCGCAGGCACAGGAGCCAATCTCCTCAGGAGCCTCTGAAGCCGCGGGTCTGCATCTGTAATTTTTTATACAGAAGCCGTTAAGCTCATTAGGCTATAACCCCGCGACTTATGCAAGGGAAAAGAACGGAATTACGATATTAATTGTACTTATTCGCAAGCAAGTAGTCTTACGAATGCCAGAAATAGGCTCGCGTAAGCTGGGTAGTGCACGCCTAAGTGCTCACTATGCTTGACTTACACCGAAGGGTCTTCTTCTGTGCTCTGGTTATCATCTAGTTGTTATTTCAATCATTTCATTTCCTGTCTTGTGATATTTCCGCTGAATAGCCCAGAAGTATTTAATCCGCTGTTTCCTCCGGCCACGCGGAGCGCTTCAAAGGCGCGAAGGAAGGGAGGGGCGATGGACCCGCTGGGCCACCGGTGCTGATGAAACTGTTCACGCCTCGCAATCACAACTCGCTTACGCGCGTCGCCCGTCTGCGGGTATTAGGCGGCTGATAGGATAGCTGTCATGGATTCGCGGCGTAATTTCCTGGGTAAGGTCGCGACGGTTGCCGGCGGGCTCGCCACCTCGCGCGCTCTGGGGGCGAATGACCGGATTCGCCTTGGAATCATCGGCATCGGCGCGCGTGGCACCGAGATCACGCACGAGGCGATCAACTGCCCCGGCACCGAATTCGTCGCTTTCTGCGACATCTACTCCAGGCGCCTGGAAGACGCAAAGAAGCTCGCACCTGACGCCAAGCTGTACTACGACCACCGCCGCTTACTGGAAGACAAATCGATCGACGCGGTCCTGATTGCAACTCCGCAACATCTGCACGCAGAGCACTTCATTGCGTCGCTCGATGCCGGGAAGCACGTCTACCAGGAAAAGACCATGGCCTTCACCGTGGCCGACGCCAAGGCCATGCGCGCTGCGTATCTGAAGGCAGGGAAGCGCACGGTTCAGATCGGGCACCAGTCCTGCTCGATGGGCCATGTGCAAGACGCGGCCGCGTTTTTGAAATCCGGCAACGTGGGCAAGATTACAGCGATTCAAGCCAACATGTATCGCAACACGCCGCACGATAAGCCGCAGTGGTCGCGGCCCATTTACCCCGACATGACGGCAGAGAACATTCTCTGGAAGGATTTCGAAGGCCCCGCGCCCAAGCACGACTTCGATCCCAATCGCTACATCAACTGGCGCTTCTTCTGGGACTATTCAGGCGGCAACGTTTACGAGAACATGTGCCACCAGCTCGCCTTCTGGTACAAGGTGATGGACCTGAAGATTCCGCAAGCCGTCACGATGACCGGCGGGTTGTACCTCTGGAAAGATGGGCGCGAGGTGCCCGACACCATGAATGTGTCGATGGAGCATCCCGAAGAGATGCTTTACACCTGGAACTCGGGGTTCGGCAATAGCCAGCTCGGTGTTACGGAGAATGTCCTCGGCACAGACGGGACTATCGCGCGCGGGCAGCAGGTGCGCTACATCCCGCAGAAGGTGAACCGCAACGATCTGTCCGAAGTGCAAGGCACCACTCCGACGGCGCCGCGCGCGCATATGCAGAACTTTCTCGATTGCATTCGCAGCGGTGAGCCCACCAACTGCCCGTTCGAGGTCGGCTTCAAAGTTGCCGTGGCGTGCCGCATGGCTGTCGATAGCTACCGCCAGAAGCGCACACTGCGTTGGGACCCGGTGAAGGAAGAGATCGTTTAAAGGCGCGCATGGAATTCGAGTACACACCCGAACAGATCCAACTGCGTCGTGAAGTTCGCGAGTTTGCAAGCGCCGAGATCGCTCCGCACGTAATGGAGTGGGATGAAGCCCAGACGTTTCCGCTCGACGTAGTCAAGAAGCTCGGCAAGCTGGGGTATCTCGGGTCGATTTTTCCTGAAGAGTATGGCGGGGCAGGACTCGGATATGTCGAGTACGCCATCATCATCGAAGAGCTTTCGCGCGTGGATGGGTCGGTCGGCATCATCGTCGCGGCGCATACCTCGCTCTGTTCGAATCACATTTACAAGGCAGGTTCGGAAGAGCAGAAGCAGAAGTACTTGTCGAAGCTCACCACCGGCGAGTTCATCGGGAGCTGGTCGCTCACTGAACCCGAAGCCGGCTCGGACGCCGCAGGCACGCGCACCACGGCTGTTCGCGACGGTGAAGGCTGGGTCATCAACGGCGTCCAAAACATTCACGACCAATGCGCACTATGCCGACATCTGCGTCGCCATGGCAGTGACTGACCGGTCAGCATCGCAGCACGGCATCTCAGCGTTCGTGTTTGAGAAGGACACGCCCGGTTTTCGCCTCGGAAAAAAAGAAAACAAGCTGGGACTCCGCGCGAGCGCCACGGGCGAAGTTTTGTTCAGCAACTGCCGTCTGCCGGATTCACAGCGCGTGGGCAAGTTGAACGAAGGCTTTGTGGACAGCCTGCGCATTCTCGATGGCGGGCGCGTCTCAATTGCCGCGCTCTCGATCGGCATGGCGCAAGGCGCATACGATGCGGCTCTCAAGTATTCGAAGATGCGCAAACAGTTCGGGCGCCCCATCTCGGAATTCCAGGCGATTCAGCACAAGCTGGTCGATATGGCGACAGACCTGGATGCTTCGCGCCTGCTCACGTATCGCGCGGCGACGATGCTCGATGCCGGTAAGCGCGTCACGCGCGAGAGTGCAATGGCCAAGCTGTTCTCTTCGGAAGCGGCGGTGCGCATCGCGAATGAAGCCGTGCAAATTCACGGCGGCTATGGATTCATTAAAGACTACCCGGTCGAGAAGTTTTACCGCGACGTTAAGCTCTGCACGATCGGCGAAGGCACCAGCGAAATCCAGCGTCTGGTCATCGCCCGGCAACTGCTGAAAGACTAATGCCGGCAGTGGATTTCCGGGCTCTTGGCCGCGCCATCACCGCCATCGAAAATCATCAACCGCAGGGGCTTCCGGTCGAAGGCGGCACGGCGCCCATCGTCGGTATCACTGGCCCGCCCGGGGCAGGGAAAAGCTCGCTTGTAGACGCGGTGACGCACGCATTGCGCGATGCAGGCAAAAGTGTCGCCATCCTTGCTGTTGATCCCAGCAGCCGTGCCACCGGCGGCGCGATTCTGGGCGATCGCATTCGCATGCAGCGTCATCACGCAGATCCCGGCGTGTTTATCCGGTCGATGGCGACGCGCGGCTCGTTAGGCGGACTCGCCGCAACCACTTACGAAGCGGCGCGGCTGCTGCGCGCGGCGGGGTTCGATCTCGTTCTGATCGAAACCGTAGGCGTCGGCCAGGATGAGGTGGAAGTCGCGTCGATCGCTGATATCACCGTCGTGGTTCTTGTGCCTGGGATGGGTGACGATGTACAGGCGATCAAAGCCGGCGTGATGGAGATTGCCGACATCTTCGTGATCAACAAATCCGATACGGCTGGCGCGGACAGGATGCAAGGCGAAATCGAGGCGATGCTCTCGCTCGGTCATATTGAACGCGTCCCGCCGATCCTGCGCACGGTCGCCACAGAGTCGAAGGGGATCGTAGAACTGATCGAAGCCATCGAACGCGCTCCGCGCAAAGTGCACGTGCCTGTGGAACAGATCGAGATCGACCATCTTGGCATTGCAGTCAAATCGATCGACGCGGCGCTCAAGTTCTATCGCGAGCTGGGCATGGCGTCACTGACCAGAGAAGAAGTTCCGATCGAGAAGGTGCACGTTGCCATGCTGCCCGCCGGCACTTCGCGCATCGAGCTGTTGGAGCCGAGCGACGAGAGTTCAGTCATCGCGAAGTTCTTGAATAAGCGCGGCGAAGGTCTGCACCATGTTGCACTGCGGGTCGCTGACTTGAACGCCACTGTTGCTCGCTTGCAAATGAGCGGGGCGCGATTGTTAAACCCGCCGCGTGAAGGAGCCGGAGGACATCTCTACGTCTTTGTGCATCCGGAGAGTACTGGCGGTGTGCTGTTGGAACTGATCCAGCGGTAAGCCGCCGCTGGTTTACGCGCCCGGGACCAGTTGAACGGTAAGGACCTTCGTGTAGCCAGTTCCGCACAGTTGTTCCAACTTAGCCGCTCTACTTGCCTCCACTTAGTCAATACTTACAGCACTTATACTCTGGACCGGCGCATGCCTGTTACGCTGCATGCTGCCAACGCGCTCTTCGTGGATCTCGTTTTCGCTGCACGTGCTGTTCGTGGCACTGCTCTGCTTGTTCACCTTCCGCCCGCCGGTGCGAACGGCGCCCGCCAAGACCGATCACTCCGTCCTGGTCTTCCATCCGGTTTTGAAAGCGTTTGAAGGCCGGGGTGGAGGCGCCCAGGCCTCTACGCCCGCGACTCACGGAGGCGCGCCGCCGGTCGCTCGCCGCACTTTCACGCCGCCTCAGGTGATGCTGGTGAATACTCAGCCGAAGTTAGTCATGCCCAACGCGATGGATGCGCCGCCTGATCTCACCACCAGCGCAACGATTGGCGATCCCAACAGTCTGCTCAGCGGGCTGTCTGGTGGGCTGAATGGTCCTCACGGAATCGGCAACGGTACCGGCCCATCGATTGGCAACGGCCCGGGCCGCGATGGCGACGCCAACGGCGGAATCTTCACTGCGGGACATGGCGTGACCATGCCAGTCCCGATCTTCAAAGTGGACCCGGAGTATTCAGAGCCCGCACGCAAAGCCAAAATGTCCGGCACGGTGCTGGTCTCCTGCGTCGTGGGTCCCGACGGCTTGCCGCTTGACCTTCGCGTGGTCCGAAGCATGGGATTAGGCCTCGATGAGAAAGCCCTCGAAGCCGTAGCCAGGTGGCGCTTCCGTCCCGGCACCAAAGCGGGCCGCGCGGTAGCCGTCAAAGCTGTGATCGAAGTCTCCTTCCGCATCCTGTAAACCCAAACACTATGACTTCCCGATCTCTCCACCACTGAAAGGCGCCGCCGCTGCGCCCTCGATCTTCCGCGTGGCGACATCCTGCACAAATACAATCGCCTTCAGATTCTCCCGCTTCCAATCACGAGCCAGCGTGACCGGCACTTCGCCTTCGAAGGCTCCGTTGCGGACCTGCCCAGCGGCGTGCAGCCACCGCACCACCGAAGTATGCAGCAGCGTACGTCCGCTATTTTCACCGCGCGCAACCGACGATTGCAGACCGCTTTCGGCGATCGCCACCATCACCTGCAACGTTCCCGCGGGCGCGTGGTCTACCTTCACCGCGAGCTTGCCATCGTGCCAGGCAAGCGTTACGTCCGCTTTGGATGTTTGCGCCGCAGTGCGAATCGCCTCTCGCGCTTTGCCTTCGTTGTTACCGACGAATTCTGTGCGGCCGTCAACCACCATCTGCGGCGTGTAGTTGCTGTCCAGATGAAACGCGTGAGCATACTGCTCCTGCCGGGCGCTGAACTGATGATTCGAAAACGGATCTTTCCATCCGAGGGAGTTCCAGTAATCGACATGCTCCGACAGCACCAGCACACCCGGCGCGTGATCCAGTTTCATCAGTAGTTCATCGGCGGGAGGACAGCTCGAGCAGCCTTCGGAGGTGAATAGTTCCACCACCACCGGCTTCTCGGCATAGAGCGGCGCACTCAACGCGAGCGCGAGGAAAGCAACGAGTCTCATGCAACGAGAGTTACACGAAAGCACGTGTTTCTTCCCGGCCTTGACCTTGTACCACCCCAGTGCTAATCTACCGTCTCCTTTGGGCCCCTTTTAGTTAGTCAGAGAGCAGACGGGAGCCTCTTCATGGCAAACAACGGCGACACGAGGCGAATCTTCAATGCAGGTGGCTTGAACCTCCGCGGTTTGGGCAGCTTCCATAAAACTCTTCCACACAACCAATACGGAGAAGTGGATCCGTCGGCCTTCGATAAGCTGGTCGCGGCAAGCGAAGGGTGGAGCACCTTCGCCCTGGTTCCGAAATACGACATTCATACTGCTACGCTGATCAACCCACAGGCTGGCTTGGCTAGCGACCGGCTTACCCACCATCCCGCATCTTACTCGATACCCCCGGCGCCAAAGGTTCTCTCCACCACGGCGGCTGCCGAGATGACTGAACTCTATTGGATGGCGCTTCTTCGCGATGTTCCTTTCGATCAGTTCGACTCTAACAGCGACATCGCTACGGCCGCCACAGAGATCCACGGGCGGTTTCAGACCGCAGTGGGCGACACCGGTGATGCCGGTCACCTGAAGACCGGTATCGACGTGCCTGGCCGCGCTGGCCATCTTGACGCGATCACCCACCAGAACATCTTTCGCCTTGGCCTGCCGGGTGAGGAATTGGGTCCCATGGTCAGCCAATTCTTTGTCCGAGACGCACACTATGGAACGCAAACTATCAACCAGATGCAGCGCCCTTACATTAAAGGCCAAAACTATCTGACGGACTTTGACTCCTGGCTGGCAGCCCAGAACACAGGTCGCGATGGAAACATCACCGCTCGAGACCCCTACGGTCAGGATTATTCACATGCGAACGAGAACAGCGACTCTAACTTCGAAAAGAAGCCTCGCTATATTTCTACTCCGCGAGATTTGGCGCGCTTCGTCAACAAAGATGCACTGCATCAGGCGTACTTCAATGCTGCGATCCTCTTGCTGTCGGGCGGCGCTAAGTGGACGCCAGGAAACCCTTACGGCGACAGCGGAGTTCTGAAGCCGCGCGAGTCAGGCTTTGGTGTCCTCGGCGGCCCTCATATCCTTGCGCTTGTATCCGAAGTAGCGACCCGCGCCTTGAAATGCATCTGGAACCAGAAGTGGCAGGTGCATCTAAGGCTTCGTCCGGAGGCTTACGCGGGGTTGCTGCACGTTCAGACGAATGGAATCGGTCCTGGTGACACGCGCGCGTACGGTTTGCCCGCCTGGGTCAGTGGGACAACCGCGGCTACGCGGATCCAAAGCAGTTACGGCACGCTCTTGCTGCCGATGGCGTTCACCCCCGGCAGCCCGGCGCACCCCTCTTACGGAGCAGGGCACGCAACCGTCGCAGGCATTTGCGTTACGGTTCTGAAGGCGTACTTCCAGACGATTGACAGTAGCGGTGACCCGGTAAAGTTCAGCACTTTGACGGAGCGGGACGCTCCTTTCGGTTCCGGCGATCCGATCAAGTCGTATGTCACTGGCGTGACCGCCGCTTCCGGAGGCGATAAAGGAACACGCACCGAACTGCCCGCAGCGGTCGCAGCAGAACTGACCATCGAGGGCGAATTGAACAAGCTGGCCATGAATGTCGCCATGGGCCGAAGCATCGGCGGCGTTCACTGGCGCACAGACAATGCCCGGAGTCTAACGCTGGGCGAGGCGCTCGCCGCGCAAATCCTTGCGGACATTACAACCGATGCCAACGAGCATCCTGTGTTTGAGTTCCGCAGTTTCAGTCGCCTGTCGAATGGCGAGCCCAAAAGGGTGAGTATCCGGCAAGGAAGAATTTATGTCGACGGGGTGCTGGTGGACACGAACACCAGTGCGCTCTAAGCCGCGCCCACCAGTAGCGTTGCTGCTGCTTTAACGCGCGGTTGCGAGTAACTGCTCGACGCTGACCAGATCGGTCGGATAGTCGCCGGTGTAGCAGGCGTAGCAATACTCATGATTTTCGTCGCCCACTGCGCGCCGCAGACCCGCATGGGAAAGGTAGGCCAGCGTGTCGGCCTCAACGAAGCGGCGGATCTCTTCGATCGAGTTGTTCGCTGCGATCAGCTCGTTGCGCGTCGGAGTATCCACGCCATAGAAGCACGGTGAAATTGTTGGCGGGCAGGAGATGCGCAAATGCACTTCACGTGCACCCGCATGCCGCACCATGCGCACCAGCTTACGGCTGGTGGTGCCGCGCACGATGGAGTCGTCCACCAGCACCACGCGCTTGCCTTCGAGCAGGTGGCGGATGGGGTTCAGCTTCAGCTTGACGCCGAAATCGCGAATGGCCTGCGAAGGTTCGATGAACGTACGGCCCACGTAGTGATTGCGGATCAGCGCCAACCGGAAAGGCAGGCCGGATTCGGATGCATAACCGAGCGCCGCGGCCACGCCGGAATCGGGCACCGGCACCACGATGTCCGCATCTGCCGGAGCTTCACGCGCCAGCAGCATGCCTAAGTTTTCACGCGATTCCTGCACTGCGCGACCGAAGACGATCGAGTCCGGGCGCGCGAAGTACACATGTTCGAACACGCATTGCGCCTTCGGCTGCTCCGGTGCATAACGCTCGCGCGTGATGCCTTCGGGACCGATCGAGACCATCTCGCCCGGCTGTACATCGTTCAGATACACGGCGTCGAACAGATCGAACGCGCAAGTTTCGGATGCGAACGCGTAACACATCTTGCCGTTCGGCATCTCAATCTTGCCCATTGCGAGCGGCCGGAAACCATACGGGTCGCGCGCAACGATGATGCGGTCTTCGGCCAGGAACACCAGCGAGAACGCACCTTCGATCTGCAATAGCGCATCGCGCAACGCGCCCATCAACGTCCGCTCGCGTGAATGTGCAACCAGATGCAGGATTACTTCGGTGTCGCTGCTCGCTTGAAAAATGGCCCCGCGGCGTTCCAGGTCTTCGCGTAGCTCTGCGGCGTTGGTCAGATTGCCGTTATGTGCGACCGCGATCTTGCCCTTGTTGCAAGCAACTGAAAACGGCTGTGCGTTCGAGATCGCCGTATCGCCTGTAGTTGAGTAACGCGTGTGCCCAATGGCGATATGGCCGGGCAGTTCTTTCAAAACTGGAGTGGTGAAGATGTCGTTGACATGCCCCATCTCCTTGCGAAGATGAACCTGCCGCCCGTCGCACGATGCAATGCCGGCGCTCTCCTGCCCCCGGTGTTGCAACGCGTAAAGTCCCAGATAGGCCAGCTTCGAGGCTTCCGGGTGGCCGTAGATCGCAACCACACCGCACTCTTCGTGAAGTTCGTCAAACATGGATGGGGGTTTTGTAACGACTTACTGATTGTACCGTGACCGTACAGTCATCTGATGAACCATCACGGGTGGATCGATTCACCCTTCTCGAGCATTTTGACGAACTTTGCGATGCGTTCTGCGCGCGTCGAGGCCCGTTTCGCAATATGGATGCGAAACAGCATGGCGTAGCGGTTCACGGCGTTCAGTTGCGCAAAAGCGACGGTCGCGGTCTTGCTCGCGCGCATTGCCGCTTCGAAATCTGGTGGCACCGTGGCTTGGGAGGCCGATGGGTATGCGGTATCCCACCGGCCAGTCTCTTTCGCATCAGCAATGGCGGAGGCGCCGCCTGGCCGCAGACGCCCCGCCGCTTCGAGGGCCAGCACCTTTTCGCGATTCACTTGAGACCAGACGCTGCCTCGTCTGCGAGGCGTGAAGCGTTGCAAATAGGTGAGCTTGTCACCTAACTTTACCTGCCCGTCGATCCAGCCGAAGCAAAGTGCGCTCTCCACCGCCTCAGCGTAAGTGACGGACTGGATGCCCGAGTTCTTCTTCGCAAACCGCAGCCAGATGCCTGGCGATGAGGCCTGATTGCGCTCGAGCCACTTCTCAAACGCGGCCTGCGTTTTGAACGCGAGGTCGTCGAGTTCGGGCGCAGGCTGAGCGCGTTTGGCCAAGTTCAGTTGACTCGTCTGTTGCGCAAATAGGCTGGCGTGTCCAGGTCGTCTTGATCGAAGATCGGATCTTCCGCTACCGGCTCGGCTTCTTCGACCAGGCGAATCGGTTCAGGCTCGGGAGTGGAAACGGGCACAGGCAGGAACTCGACCTTTGCTTGCGGGGCAGGGATCGAGAACATCACCGGCTCTTCCATCTTGAACCCGGTTGCGATGACCGTCACCTTCACTGCGTCGGCCATATGTTCGTTCACGATGACGCCGAAGTTGATCTGCACATCTTCGCAAGCCGCGGCATCGCGAATGATGCTGCACGCTTCGTTGATCTCATGCAGGCCGAGATTCATGGAACCGGTGATGTTGATCAACACCCGTTTAGAACCGGCGATGCGCGTGTCTTCGAGCAGCGGACTATTGATGGCGTGACGCGCTGCTTCGACCGCGGCATTCTCGCCACGAGCTGTCGCGGTGCCCATCATGGCGTGGCCCATCCCGAGCATGGTGGTGCGAATGTCCGAGAAGTCGAGGTTGATGATGCCCGGCGTTACGATGATGTCGCTGATGCCTTGCACGGCCTGGCGCAGAATATCGTCGGCGACGCGGAAGCTTTGCTGGAAGCTGGTGCCGCGCGGCACGATGCTGAGCAGACGATCGTTCGGGATGGTGATCAGCGTATCGACCGAGGCGGTGAGTTCGGCGAGACTCTTCTCGGCCTGGCGCATGCGCTTCGCGCCCTCAAACGTGAAGGGCTTAGTGACCACCGCAACGGTGAGCGCATCCAGTTCTTTCGCGAGTGATGCAACCACCGGTGCTGCGCCCGCGCCTGTGCCGCCGCCCAGCCCCGCGGTGACGAACACCATATCGGCGCCATGCAGCAGTTCGAGAATGCGTTCCGTATCTTCGAGCGCCGCCTGGCGGCCTACATTGGGATCTGCACCCGCACCGAGCCCGCCGGTGATCTTGTTGCCGATTTGAATCTTGCTTGGTACCGATGATGAGGCAAGAGCCTGCGCATCGGTGTTGAGGATGTGGAACTCGACGCCTTCGAGTCCCTCAGCCATCATGCGCCCGACGGCATTCGAGCCGCCGCCGCCCACGCCGATGACTTTGATCTTTGCGCCGTGGCGCAGTTCGTCTTGCAGTTCGTAAGTGAGATTGCCGAAGTCGGCGCCTAATGACATATGAGTGATCCTTCCGTTACTTGAGAATGCGGGCCAAAATTCCTTCGTTCTGCTTCACTGGTTCGGCATTGCTGCGCATGCGTGCCGAGTACATCGCAAGCCCGGCGACAGTCGCCCACGAGGGCGAGTCGAGCTCTTGCGGCCAGTGGCGAATGCCATAGGGCAAACCAATGCGTGCAGGGCAATCCAAAACCTGTTCGGCAACATCGCAGAGGCCGTGCAGCTCGGCGCCGCCGCCGGTGATCACGAGGCCGCCCGAGAGCGAACGCTCCATGCCGACTCGCGCCAGCTCTTGCCGTACCAACTGAAACATCTCGACTGCGCGCGCTTCGATGATTTCGTTCAACGACCGCCGTGCCGCTTCGCGCATCTCGCGTCCGTCGGGCACGGGTAGTTCGATGAAGCTATTGCTCGCCGTGGTGGAAGCGCTGGCGCTGCCGTACTGTTCTTTCACTAAGAGCGCGTCGTCGTACTGGATGCGCAGGAAGTGCGCGATGTCGCGCGTGAAGTGATCGCCCGAAAGCGAAAGGCTGCTCGCGAGCTGCAACGCATCACCGTGGTAAACCACCAGCTCACTGGAATGCTGGCCGATATCGAGCAGCGCCAGTCCTTCGCGGCGATCTTCCGGCGGCACGCACGCATAACATGCAGCAATGGCTTCGAACACCGATTCTTCAAGCGCCAGATGCGCCTGGTTGACGGCTTGCGTGAGAATCGAATGCTCTTGTGTCGCAACGGTGATGACATGCGCGTGCGCTTCCATCATCGACGCCATCATCTTGCGCGGGTCGCGATAACCGGCGCGATCATCGATGACGAAGTCTTGCGGGCAGAGCTGCAGCATCACGCGGTCTTCAGGAAGCTGCACGCGCGCGGCACGCTCGAAGGCGCGATCCACATCGCGTTGTTCGAGTTCACGCGGGCGTCCGGTCTCGATGCGGCTGCGCGTGTTGGCCCCGCGAATTGTAGTGCCGCCGCAACCCACCGTGATGGCTTCGACTTGCACCTGCGCTTCCTGTTCGGCCATCTGCACGGCGCGCAGAATGGCGGTCGAGAGCGCCTGACGATCGGAGATGCGGCTGCGCGTGAACCCACTGGAGCCGACAATGCCGGCGCCGCGATACTCGATGCAACCGTTTTCAACTTCGCAGATCACGGCGCGGGTATAAGAACTCCCGGCGTCAACTGCGGCGGCGATGAAAGACTTGCTGTTCATGACAATTCCCTACCTGGTAAAAATGCGGCCGTCGATACGTAAGTCGTAGATGGAAGGCTGCTCCGAGTTGCGGCGCATCTCATCGTAGTGGCGCGCAAAGCTGTCGTAGCGCGCCTGATAATTCTGATCGCCGAGCCAGAGCTCGACCGCGCGATCTTTCATCTGCACGGTCGCGCGCAGATTACTCAGATCGTCGGCTTGCACTTCTGAAATGTTGTTACCGGCAGAGCCAAGCTCTTTCAGCATCTGCAGCATGGCCTGGACACGCGCGCGGCGTTCGGTTTCGATTCTGCTCAACGGTGATGCCGGAAATGACAGGCAACGCGAAACGCGTCTTCGGTGGCGGCGCGAGCAGGACGCCTTCTGCATCCACCAGCACAAAGCCGGGATGCAAATTGACGAACGCGACGGGCGTGCGTTCACGCAGCCGCACGATCAGGCGATTGGGCCAGACGCGCGCAACGGTGGCCTCGTCGACCCAATCGATTGCGAGCAACCGGCGGCGGCGTTCTGCAATCGGAATTTTGAAGACGCTCCGGCCGAAGTCGGGTGCGAACACCTGCATGATGCGCTGGTGCGAGGCGTAACGCGTGCCCTGGATCAATACGCCGTTGCCGCTCGGGTCCTTCAGAATCGCGTCGTGCAGTGCAAAGCGCGGGTCCGCAAAAACGAACTGCCGCACTTCACGCGCGGCGAACGTGGTTCCCGCGGCGCACACGCACCAGATTCCGATGCGCAGCCACATCTTCCAGCGGACTTTCTTTTCCGGCGCCGGTTTAGGCATCAGGCTTGCGCTTTGAGCGCCTCCAGAATGGATTCCGAGGCTTGCGACACACTCCCCGCGCCGAGCGTGAGCGCGAAGTCGCCGGACTCAGCGTTCTTCACGACCTCCTCAACTCCAGCGGGAATGGATGATACGTACTGCACGCCGCGATGCCCGAACTGCCGCATGCGTTCAACGAGGGCTTCCGACGTTACGCCTTCCATCGGCTTCTCGGAAGCGGCATAAATATCGAGCACGTACACGTGGTCGGCCTGATGAAAGGCGCGTGCAAAATCATCCATCAAGTGGAAGGTGCGCGTGAAGCGGTGCGGCTGAAACAGCACGTGAATGCCATGTGGATGGCACGAACGCGCGGCTTGCAAGGTAGCGCGAATCTCGGTCGGATGGTGTCCGTAGTCATCCACCACGGTCACGCCGCGCTCGACGCCTTTTACTTGAAAGCGCCGGTCGACTCCGGCGTAGAGCGCCAGGCCTTCGCGAATTTTGTCCGGCGTCACGTTCAGCTCGGTCGCCACGGCAACGGCGGCGGTGGCGTTGAGCACGTTGTGTTCGCCCGGAACGTTCAAACGAAACTCGCCAATGCTCTCGCCTCGGTGATGAAGCACGAACGTGGTTGAGAAATCGCCGCAATTCACTTCTGCCGGACGGAAGTCCGCCTGCCGCGCGTGACCGTACGTGATGGTTCGTCTGCGCGACTTCGGGCAGGATGCTCTGAACATTCTCGTCATCGAGACAAAGAATCGCGGCGCCATAGAACGGAACCTTGTTCACGAATTCCGTAAACGACTGACGAATGTCGTTCAGGTCCGCGTAATGATCCAGGTGCTCGCGATCGATGTTCGTGACGATCGCAAGAATCGGCGCGAGCTTCAGGAAGGAGCCATCGCTCTCATCCGATTCGACCACCAGAATTTCGCTGTGACCGACGCGCGCGTTGGTGCCGCCCATCGTTTTCGACCTTGCCGCCGACCACCACGGTGGGATCAAGTCCCGCATGGTTGAGGATAGTCGCGATCATCGACGTCGTGGTGGTCTTGCCATGGCTGCCGCCGACGGCGATGCCGTACTTGAGCCGCATCAACTCGGCCAGCAGTTCGCCGCGCGGAATCACCGGAATCTGCAAGCGCCGCGCTTCCTGCACTTCCGGATTCTGTTCATCCACGGCGGAACTCACCACCAGGGCCTTGGCTCCTTTGACGTTTGAAGCGTCGTGGCCCTCGAAGACTTGCGCGCCCAGTTGGGTGAGATGTTCGGTCGTTGCCGAAAGCTTTTGATCGGACCCGCTGATCGTGTAACCCAAATTCAGCAGCACTTCGGCGATACCGCTCATGCCAATTCCGCCGATCCCCGTGAAGTGCAGGTGCTGCTTACGAAAAAACATTGTTAGACCGTATTGTTTCGGCTATTCCGAGGGCTGTCAATCGCTTTCGCGCCTATTTGTTCGAGAATGTCCGCGACGCGGCGCGCGGCGCCCGGCTTGCCGAGCGAACGGGCCTGCGCCGACATTCGCGCGAGGTCCTCCGGACGTTCCGCAAAGTGCTGAATCACTTCGCACATCTTGCTGGCGCTCCACTCCCGGTCGGTCGAGAGCCACGCTGCGCCGGCTCGCTGCATGGCTTCGGCATTGCGTAACTGATGATCGTCGGTCGCGAAAGGGAAGGGAATCAGGACAGCAGCTTTACCGGCCGCCGCAAGTTCACTCACGGCGCCCGCGCCAGACCGGCAGATGATCAGATCAGCTTCGGCGAACGCGGCGGGCATGTCGTCGATGAATGCCGACACGTGGCCCTCGAGTCCAGTGGCCGCGAACTCTTTCGCAAGTTGGTCGGCACGCTGCAGGACCCGTTTGGTGGATCAGCCGCACGGGTTGCCGCAGCGCTTTCAACAAGGGCCATGCTTCGCGCGCGGTGTTGTTCAGTGTGCGCGACCCTTGACTGCCGCCCGTGATCAAAACGGTGAAGGCGCCCGGCTGCTTCGGCGGTAAGTGAAAGAACTCTTCACGCACGGGAAGTCCCGTGATCTCGGTGCGCCCCGCGGGGAACCACTGCGCGGCTTGCGGGAAACTGAGGAGAGCGCGCGTCACGCGTTTGCCGATCCAGCGATTCGTCAGTCCCGGCATGGCATTCGGTTCGAGCACCACGACGGGCACTTTGCGCAACAGCGCCGCAATCACCGGAGGACCCGCGACATAGCCGCCCATGCTGAACACTGCATCCGGGCGCCGGTTAGTAAAGGCTGCACGCTGGTTGACGGTAGCGGTGAGCAGTTGCCAAACGCTCGTCACTTTTTTTGCGAGACCCAGACCTTGAATTCCACCGACCCGGATCTCTTCCAGCGGGAAACCGGCAGCGGGCACCAGGCGCGCTTCCGCGCCGCGCGACGTGCCGACAAACCAGACCTCATGGCCGCGTGAGCGCAGTTCGCGTGCGACGGCAATCGAAGGGATCACGTGCCCGCCGGTGCCTCCGCCCGCCATGAGAAAACGCAGTTGCACGGTTTAGCCGGCGTGCTCGGAGATGTTCATCAGAATGCCGAGCGACGCGAGCGTGCTCAGCAGCGAACTGCCGCCGAAGCTGATCATCGGCAGCGGAATCCCTTTGGTCGGCATCATGCCCAGCACGACGCTCATATTCATGAACGCTTGCACGACCAGCATAGTAGTGACGCCGAGCGCGAGGTAGCGTCCGAACTCGTCGGGGATCAGCACCGTGGCGCGAATGCCGCGCCAGAGAATGATGCCGAAGGCAAGCAACACGCCCACGGTGCCGATCAGTCCGAGTTCTTCCCCCACCACGGCGAAGATGAAATCAGTGTGCGCTTCCGGGAGATAGAGCAGCTTCTGCTTGCCCTTCGAGAGTCCGTTGCCGGTCAGCCCGCCCGCGCCCACCGCAATTTTTGACTGTTCCGATTGGTAGCTGGTGTCTTTGGTCGTCAGCGATTTCTTCATGTACCCGCGGACGTTGGTGTGCATCGTTGCGTCGAACTTTTCCGCAATTTTGTATTCCGGGTCGAGGTAGCCGACGATGCGCGTCAGGCGGTACGGCTTCGCCGCGACGGCCGCTACACAGCCGAGCAGAGCGACACAGATGGCAATGATGACGTAGCGCCACTCCAGCCCCGCGACGAAGAACACCGTAGCCGCGGAAAGCATCAGCACCACGGCGGTGCCGAGATCCGCCACGACCACACTGATCGTGACGAGGCCGACAGCCATCAGCGCAGGAAGCAGCGTATAGCGATTGTTGATGGCTCGCGCGCGCTGTGCAATGAAGTAAGCAAGAAAAAGCGCGAGCGCCGGCTTGGCAAGTTCCGAAGGCTGAATACCGATAAAGCCAAAGCGGATCCAGCGATGCTGCTTCGCATCGAGCAGATAGACCGCGAACAACATGGTGAGCACCAGGCTCATCGAGATGAACGCGACCGCGGGATGCTGCAGTTTGCGGTAGTGCGTGAGCTTGAGCGCCATCATCACCGCCACCGCGATCACCACCCAGAACAATTGGCGCGCGACGAAGTACCAACTGTGGCCCATCTTGAGATCGGCCATGACGCTCGAGGCGCTGTAGATCATGAGCCCGCCGAAGAAGATGAGTCCGATGACGGTGAAGAACAAAATGCGGTCGGTCTTAAGTTGTTGTGCCATCTCTAGTCTGCTTCCAAAGCGTTGACGAGATCTTTGAAGGCTCGTCCGCGCACTTCGTAATTTTGAAACTGGTCGAAGCTCGCACACGCCGGCGCAAGCAGCACGACGTCTCCCTCGCGCGCTTGAGAGGACGCTTCGCGAATCGCGTTCCCGAGGGTGCCGGCTTGAATGAGCGGCAACGCGCCTTCGAGTTGCGATGTGATTTTCGGAGCAGCGGCGCCAATCAGCAAAGCGGCATGGGCGCGCGCCTGGAGTGGAGCGCGCAGGACCGTGTAGTCGCTGCCTTTATCTTTGCCGCCCAGAATCACCCAGAGCCCTCGCTCGAACGATCCGACGGCTTTGAGCGTTGCGTCGACGCTGGTGGCTTTCGAATCGTTGTAGTAAGCCACGCCGCGCACTTTGCGCACGAACTCCAGGCGATGCTCGACAGCCTGGAAGCTGCGAATTGCCTCAGCGATTCCATCGAGCGGCGCACCCGCGACAATAGCCGCGGCAGATGCCGCCATCACGTTTTCGAAATTGTGCAAGCCGCGAATCGGAATCTCACTCGCGTCAATCAGCTTCGTTTCGTTGAAGCGAATGGACATGCCGTCGAACCAGAAGCCTTCTATCTGGCGCGTGCTGCTGAACCAGAGCTTTCGCGCCGGCGTGTGTTGCGCGGCCTCGACACAGAAGGGATCTTCTGCGTTGAGCACCGCCGTGTCTTCTGGTTTCTGCGCAGCGAAGATGTTGGCCTTCGCGCGTGCATAGTTGGCGAGTGTGTAGTGGCGGTCCAGATGGTTCTGCGTCACGTTCAAAAGCAAAGCCACATTGGCGCGCAGTGACGTGGTGGTCTCCAGTTGGAAACTCGAAAGCTCCAGTACATTCCACTGTTCAGGCAGCGAAGCGGTGGTCATGGCGATCACCGGCGTCCCGATATTGCCGCCGACCTGAACCGGGATGCCGCAGCTTTTGAAGATGTGCCCGGTAAGCGCTGTGGTGGTGGTCTTCCCGTTGCTGCCGGTGATGCCGACGACCGGGCCTTGCAGGTACGCCGCGGCGAGTTCCACTTCACCGATGACGCGCACGCCGTGTTCACGCGCATTGTTCAAAGCGGGCAAGTCGGCCGGCACGCCGGGTGAAATCACAATCCAATCGAAGCCAAGGAAGTCGCCGTCGTTCTGTCCGCGAAACGGCACGTGCAAGCGTTCCAGCACAGGCGCGGCCGAGGGCAGATGCACCAGTTGGCGCGTATCCGCCGCAGTGACTTGCGCTCCGTGGGCGACAAGGAACTCCACCGCCGCCACGCCGGTGCGCTCCATGCCCACTACCAGAACTTTGCGTCCGCTCGGCGTCATCGTAGCTTCAGCGTGCTCAGCGCAAACAGCGCCAGCACCAGTCCTGCAATCCAGAATCGGACGATGATCTTCGACTCCGTCCAGCCAAGTGCTTCAAAGTGATGGTGGATCGGCGCCATCTTGAAAATGCGCTTGCCGCGCAGCTTGAAGCTGCCGACCTGCAGCACCACCGACAGCAGTTCGATCACGAAGACGCCGCCGATGAACAGCAGCAGCACTTCCTGCTTGATCAGAATCGCGACCACGCCCATCGCTCCACCGAGCGAGAGCGAACCGACATCGCCCATGAACACTTCAGCGGGATGCGCGTTGTACCAGAGAAAGCCAAGGCTCGAACCGACCATCGAACCACAGAAGATGGTCAACTCGGCCGTACGCGGGTTGCGCGCGAGTTGCAGATATTGCGCGAGCTCACGATGTCCGCCCATGTACGCGAGCACGGTCAACGCGCCCGAAGCGATCACCATCAGGCCAATCGCCAGGCCATCCAGACCGTCGGTTAGATTCACCGCGTTCGACGCGCCAACCACTACGAACACAACGAACAGAAAGAAAAAGATGAACGCGAACGGGTAAGTGTAAGGCGAACCCAGAAAGCTATGGATCAGCAAATCCGGCTGGAACGTCTTCAACGGAACGAACGGAATGTTCATCGTCGTCGAGTAGTTGTCGTAGCGGCTCATCGAAACGAGGACGGCCGTGATCGCCATCGCGACTAACAATTGCAGCCGGAACTTCTGCCCGCTCGTCAGGCCCAGGTTGCGCTTCTTCAGCAGCTTCGCGCGGTCATCAATAAAACCAATCGCCGCGAAGCTGGCAAGACCGAACAACGCGACCCACACGTAGAGATAGCGCAGGTCCGCCCACAACAGCGTAGGCACGATGATCGAGATGACGATCAGCACTCCGCCCATCGTCGGCGTGCCGGCCTTTTTCTGGTGCGACTTGGGGCCGTCCTCGCGGATGTTCTGGCCGATCTCGAACTCGCGCAGTTTCCCGATCAGCCATGGCCCAAGCGCAACGCACAGGAACAACGCCGTGATGGTGGCGAAGGCGGCGCGGAACGTGACGTACCGGAATACCCGGAACTGGCTCACGTAAGGAAACAACTTCTCATAGAGAAGGTAATAGAGCATTCAGCTTTTCTCCAGCAACGGCGCAATGGCGCGCTCGACCTGCACCCCGCGCGAACCTTTGAAAAGTATCGCGTCGCCCGGACGCGCCATTTGCGCGACGGCTTCGCCTGCGCTCAGCGCATCGTCAAAGAAGTAAGTTTGGGGAACACCAGACCGTGCGGCTTCCTCGATTATGGCGCGTGCGTTCCCGCGAATGCCGACGACAATGTCAATTTTCTTTTCCGCCGCATGACGGCCCGAGGCGCGATGCAAATCGTTGGACGCATCGCCGAGCTCGAGCATCTCTCCGAGCACCGCGATGCGTCGCGCAGCGTCCACTTGCGACAGCACATCGAGCATCGAACGCAGCGCGTCCGGGTTCGAGTTGTAGGTGTCGTTGATAACGGTGATGCCGTTGACCTGCGAGCGCTCGCCGCGCATCTTGCCGGCCGGAATGGTGCGCGCTGCGTCGACGAGCCGCCCCACAGGAATCCCATACGCATGAGCCACCGCAATCCCAGCCAAAGTATTGCGGACGCCGTGCATTCCGGTGAGGGACGTTTCCACTGTTGTGCCGCAGCACCGAAAGCGCGCGCCATCGGCTGTCATCTCGATCTGTTGTGCTTCGATGTCAGCGCCAGGCTGCGTGCCGAACGTGATCACCGGTCCATGATGAACGGTCGCCATCGCAGCAACCAGTGGATCGTCCGCATTCAACACCGCGGTCCCATGCGCCGGTAGCGATTCGATCAGCTCACGCTTGGCGGCCGCGATGCCGTCGATCGAGCCGAAGAACTCGATGTGCGCATAGCCGACATTGGTGACAACGCCTATGTCGGGCTTCGCAATCGCAGCGAGCGCACGAATCTCCCCGGCGTGGTTCATGCCCATCTCGAGCACCGCCGCACGGCAAGTATCGGGCAGACGAAGAATCGAGAGCGGGAGACCGAAGTGGTTATTAAAATTGCCGACCGTCTTGCCCACAGGCAGCACGACACCCAGCAGATGCGCGATCGCATCTTTGGTTGTGGTCTTGCCGGCGCTGCCCGTCACGCCGATCACCTGTCCGCCCCACGCAACGCGAGCTTCGCGTGCGACATTCTGCAGAGCAGTCAGGCAATCGTCAACGATCCATTGCGGCCCCGCGGCATCAACGGTGTGTTCGACCACCGCGCCCGCCGCGCCTTTCGCGAACGCCGCGGCAACGTGATCGTGACCATCATGCTCCGGACCACGCAAGGCAAAGAAAACATCACCGGGCGCAAGGGTGCGCGTGTCGATACTCCAGCCGGAGGCACGGCCGATGACCGGCAGGTCAACAGTCATCGCAACCGCTCCCTATTTGCGGTACCCGAAGCCACGCAGCACCTCCCGCGCGGTTTCCCGGTCATCGAAATGGATCGTACGGTCTTTCAGAATCTGATACGTCTCGTGGCCTTTGCCCGCCAGGATCACGATGTCGCCAGGCGCGGCAGCCTTGATTGCCATGTAGATTGCTTTGGCGCGATCGGGTTCGATGACCAGCGGCACATGGAAGCGGCGCAGGCCCACCAGCACATCGTTCATGATCTGCAGCGGGTCTTCCGAGCGCGGGTTGTCGCTCGTCAGAAACACCATGTCGCTGCCCTCGGCCGCAGCCTGTCCCATCAGCGGCCGCTTCGTACGATCGCGATCGCCACCGCAACCGAAGACTGTGATGATGCGCTTGGGATTTAACGCGCGCGAAACCTGAATCACATTGCGTAGCGCGTCGTCGGTGTGTGAGTAGTCGACCACCACGACAAACGGCTGCGCCTCATCCACACGTTCGTAACGCCCGGGAACTCCGGTACAGCGGCGAATACCCTCAGAGATGACCTCCGGCGCGATGCCGTAGCTCAGTCCCGTGCAGCACGCGGCAAGGATGTTGTAGACGTTGATGCGTCCGATGAGCGGGCTCTCCACGGGAAAGCGCAGCGCCTTGCCTGCCTGAACGGTGAAGCGAAGCCCGTCGAAAGTCGATGTAATGTGCTTGGCCTTGTAGACGCAATCCGGTCCGAGGCCATACCAGAACACTTTGGTGTCTTTCGCGATGGGGATGCGGCGGCCGTATTCGTCGTCGCCATTGATTACGGCAAACGGCGGCGCGGGCGCACCTGCGCCTTCGAACAACATCCGCTTGGCCGCGAAGTAGTTTTCCATCGTGGAATGAAAATCCAGATGGTCGCGCGTCAGGTTCGTGAATACCGCAGTGTGAAACTCCAGGCCGTAGACGCGGCCGAGCGCGAGCGCGTGAGAGGACACCTCCATCGTCGCGTGCGTGCCGCCCATCGTCGAGAGCTGATCGAAGAGCCGTAACAGTTCGAGAGACTCCGGTGTCGTGTTGGCAGCGGGCAGGATATGATCGCCCAACCGGTACTCGATGGTGCCGATCAGAGCAGTCGTGTGACCTGCAGCGCGAAGAATAGAATCCACCAGATACGACGTGGTGGTCTTTCCATTGGTGCCGGTGATGCCGGTCAGGCTGACGCGCCGGTCCGGTTGATGAAACCAGTTGCGCGCGGCAAGCGAGAGTGCCTGGCGTCCATGCGTCGCCTGGATCCAAACGCCTTCAAAATCCTGCGGCGTGGCAGATTCGCTGACCACTGCCGCCGCTCCTTTTTCAATTGCCTGACGCGCGTACTCGCGGCCATCCACATGAGCGCCGGGAAAAGCGAAGAAGACGTTTCCCGGCTCGACGCGGCGCGAATCGTAAGCGCAGCCGGTGACTTCGACACGCGAGACTTCAGGCCGCAGCGGCTCTGCGAGCGGTGCTCCGGCAAGAAGCTCGGACAGGGTCATCGTGCCAGAAGTACCCTCACGCTCTGGCCTGGTCGCAGCACGGCGCCGGGCGGGGGACTCTGCGCGCGCACCATTCCGCTTCCTTCTGTAGCCAGCGTTATGCCGTCTTGCGATGCTTCCGCAAGCGCACTACGCATGGACATGCCGCGGAAATTCGGAATGCGGGGACCGCTCGGCGCTTCCTGACCCGCCGGCAACGGCATCGAAGCCGTGATCACGGGAGCCGTCGTAGAGCCAGGTTGCGCGGTCTCATCTTCTTCGAGAATGTTGTTTTGCGCGCTTGCGAATTCGTTGATCGCGAGATCGTTCACGTCGGCCGGCTTCGAATCCGTTTTAGCCAGCAACGGGTGGTCTTCGGGAAGATCTTTCGGTACTTCGAGCAGGCGCAATGCCTCGGTCGCGATGGTGTGGAACGCCGGTGCTGCCGCCGCTCCGCCCATGCCCGAGTTGCCCGTGGTGCCATTCAAAGTGACGACGATCACGAGCGCCGGATTGCTGACCGGTGCGAAGCCCATGAACGATGCGTTGTAAGTCTTGGTGTAGTGGTGATTCGCGACGTCAAAGATCTGCGCCGTTCCGGTCTTGCCGCCGGATGTGTACCCTGCGAGCTGCGCCGCTTTCCCTGTGCCGCGCAGCACAACGCCTTGCATCAACACGCGCATGGTTGCGGCCGTCTCGGCTTTGATCACGCGCCGCGGCTCGGACATCGGCACCTTCACGCCGCCTTGCTCATCGACCAGACGGGGCTGCAACAGATAGCCGCCGTTAGCGACCACCGAGCAAGCGCGCGCCAATTGCACCGAAGTGGTGCTGACTTCCTGACCCATCGAGATGGAAGCGAGCGAAGTGGTGCCCCAGCGATTCAGTTTGCGAAGCAGGCCGGGCGATTCAGCAGGCAGCGGCAGGCCAGTGCGAGAACCAAAGCCGAAGCGGCGCACATAGTCGTACATGCGCTCTGCACCCACTTGCGCGCCGATACCGATGGCGCCGATGTTGCTCGACTTCTCCAGCACTTCAGCCATGGTGAGCATGCCGAAGCCGCGGTGCGCTTCGTGCACGACGCGGCCGGGGAGCGCGAGGAAACCGTTGTGGCAATCGATCTTCGACGACGGCGTCAGCTTGGTGGTCTCGAGGGCTGCGGTGAGTGTGACTACTTTGAAGATAGACCCGGGCTCGAACGGCACGGACAGGCCGAGATTGCGATGCGCGCGCTGCTGTTCCTTCGTCACCGGCGCTTCGTTCGGATTGAACGCGGGCCAGTTCGCAAGCGCCAGAATTTCACCCGTATTCGGGTTCATGACGATCGCTGCGCCGGTCAGCGCATGGTGCGCTTGAGCTGCGATATTGAGTTCACGCTCGGTAATAAACTGAATACGGCTATCGATGGTGAGCTTGAGTTCTTTGCCATCCTGCGGCGGCTTGACGACAGTCTCATCGATGCCGCGGCGCTTCACATCGGTCAGCATCCGAGCAGCGCCTTCGTGCCCGGCGAGATCATGATCGAGACCCTTCTCGATTCCGTCCGAACCCTCTTCTTCCCTGAAGACCGAGCCAACGACGTGTGACGCCACCATGTTGTTCGGGTATAGGCGGCGGCTGTCCTGCTGAAAGTCGATCCACTCGAGTTTGTACTGGCGCAGGCGCGCGCTTTCGGTCGGCGTCAGCTTGTGTTTGATCCAGAGAAAGCCATGGTTCTTTTCACGCGCGGTTTTAAGGCTGCGGTAGAGATCCTCAACAGGGATGGAAAGCACCGGGCCGATCAACTCCGCTGCGGCGCGCGCGTCGGGCAATCGCCTCGGGTTGACGGAGACGGAGTCGACCGGTACGCTCAACGCCAGCAGTTCGCCATTGCGATCGACGATCTTGCCGCGGTTGCCGGAGAGCACTACCTTTTGCTCCTGCTGCGCACGTGCGCGGGCAACATAAACACCGTGATGGATCACCTGAAGCGATACCAGCTTCAGTAGAATCGCGGCGCCCCACAATACAACGGCGCCGGCAAGCCAGGCGAGACGGTTGACTGCCTTGCGGCGGTCGTCCTCCAGATATTCCACTGCGGGCCGTCCTTTTTTATCTTGCGGAGTTGGTGAGAGAAGGAGCGATGTTCATCGCCAGAGAAGCGGCCGCGTGTGGCTCAAGGTGCACTACCTGTTCAGGGCCGGGGCTGTTCAACTTGCCTTCGGCAAGCTGGTTCAGATGCGCCGGATTCAACAACGCCGCCTCTTCACTTTCCATCACGCGGCGTTGATCGACCAGGGTCTGGTGTTCGGCCTTGAGCGACTGCAGCTTGTAGCCGGCAAGGGTGGCGCGGATGTGTGGCGTCACGACCGTTCCGGCGAGCACTGCGAGAAAGCATGCGGCCCCGATGGCGGCCCAGCATTCACTCTTGTTCTTGGGCGCCGCCTGCCGCACCACGCGCGAGTTGTCGATGCGCTTGGTGAAAAAGAAAATATCGTCGTTGGGGAGCGCACGCAGCTTGTAAGGATTGACCTCTACGCGCAGCGTCCGCGCCGGAGCCTCAGTTTGTCCGCCGGCCGGAACAATGTCCGCGCGGCGAAAGAAAGTTGCCATTGTCGCCATGTAGTTACCCCCGAGTGCAAAATCCAGTCAAGATTGCGAATTCTCCATTGCCGCCAATTCGAAAGCCCGCAGCTTCGCGCTGCGCGAGGGTGGGTTGCGCCGCACCTCTTCTTCCGAAGGAACCAGCGGGCGCTTGGTGAGAATTGTGCCCAAACCCTGCTGTTTCCATTCGCGAAACTTTTCTTTGATCTTGCGATCCTCGAGCGACATGAAGGAGATGATCACGATGCGTCCGCCCGCGCGTACCACTTGCGGCGCGGCCTCCAGCAACCGGTCGATCTCCCCCTGCTCGTCGTTCACTAACATGCGCAGCGCCATGAAAGTCAAGGTCGCGGGATGCAGACGGTTCGTTCGTGGCACGGCCCGCTCCACCACATCGGCCAGATGTAGTGTGCTCCGAATGGGCCGTGCCCGAACGATTGCTCTGGCTATCTTCCGCGCCCTCCTTTCTTCGCCTAACTGGTAGATCCAGTCGGCCAGCGCCTTTTCGGCACTCTCGTTCACCAACTCGTTCCGCTGTAATCCCCTGCGATTGGTCCATTCGCATGTCCAGCGGTCCGTCGGCTTGAAATGAAAACCCACGCTGAGCGTCCGTCAACTGGTAACGGCTGACACCCAGGTCGGCTAAAAACCCGTCTACTAATCCGCGCCCGGCCTGCACCATGGCTTCGAGCAGCGAAGCAAAATCTCCGTGATGGAAGAAGATGCGCTCGCTCACGTCCGCCGTGTTCGCACGCGCCATTTCCATCGACTGCAAATCGCGATCGTTGGCGATCACCAGCCCTGTCGTCAGCAGCCGCGCAATCGCACCCGTATGCCCGCCCAGCCCCGCCGTCGCATCCAGATAGATGCCTTCTGGCCGGATCGCCAGATTTTCCAGCGACTCGGGGAGCATGACCGGATAGTGAGTTGCCATAGATCACTTGAGTCCGGCCCTTTCGAGCAGAGCAACGTTCTCGGACGCCGCTTTCGATGACCGCTGCCGGCGTTCCTGATACTGCGCCTCGGTCAGAATCTGCACGCGCCCCTTGTAGGAGTACATGTGCAGCGCCTGGCTTTCGAGGTCCAACTCCCGCCGCAGCTCCGGGTTGAACAGCACCCGCCCTTGAGCATCGGCTTCCGCATCGGCGCCCAGGTCAGCCGCGATAAATGCAATTTCGTCAGCGGCTTCCGGGTTCTCGCGATACGTGTCGAAAAACTTTTCGTTCTCCCGCCAGACAGCGATCGGGTAGATTTGAGCTATGCGGCGATCCAGGCTGGTCACAAACAGCTTCTTTTCCGGCAACCCGGCGAAATATTGCTGGAATGGCGCGGGCAGCTTCAAGCGGCCTTTGTCGTCGAGCCGGCACGGGTACATTCCGCGGGGCGGTTCGACGGGCTGATTGGAATTTGGCTGCTCCGGCTCCACTTTTTGACCACTTTCGATCAACTTCTATCCACAACAGATTGTGTCACCAAAGTTGTGACGGGCGCAAGGGGTATTTCTTATGTTTTTAATAAGATACGAGTGCACGAGCAGAGCTACAAAGCACATTGCTTTACACAATTAGTGGGCGTTTAGGCGAAGGAGAGGCGAAACCGTCCAGCTATTTAGGTTCGTTTGGTAAAAACGGACCACTTCAGGGGCACGACCGGCAGGGAGTGCGGTACATCGGAGTCGGCGGCAGCCACGCTTCCTGACCGGTCGCGCCTCTGAAATGGTGAATGTTGAGGGCGGTTGGGTGGTGCGGTTCCAGGTCTCCCAAAAACAAAACCGCGCACCGGAAGCAAATGCTTCGGGTGCGCGGTTTTGAACTTCTTGCTGAAACTGATTTCTACTGGTCGCGGCGCTTCAGCGTCGGGCGTTCGTCCTGATCCGGCTTGGTTTTGGTGTCGTCGATCGTGGAATCGTCGATCTTGCCACCGGAACCGGGGGCACGGCGCAGTCTGGGGCGGTTTGCGTCTTTCGCATCGTCCCCACGTTTGCGGTTGTGCATCGCCAGCACGCGGTTCTTCACATCGGTGAACTCCGACGTGTTTAAAACGTATTCGGGCTTCGCCTTCAGATATTCCTGGATGTTGCCCTGCGCGCGCTTGATGCGGTCGTCTGTCGGAGGATGCGTCGAGAACACTTTCGAGAGCGTGCCGGGCTTGTGTTTCTCAACAGCCTGCACCTTTTCGAAGAAGTCGACAAACGCCGTCGGATCGTAGCCCGCCTTGTACATATATTCGAGCCCGAGCAGGTCCGCTTCGCTTTCGTCCGCACGCGAGAAGCGCAGGAAGCCCAGCGGAATCGCCAACTGCGCGCCCTGACGGATCGCATAGCCCGCCCAGCCGCCCATGAAGATCAGCGGGATGCTGCCGTAGTTGATCAACTGGCTCTTCGTCGCGTTGCGCGTGCCATGCCGTGCAGCGACATGGCCAATCTCATGCGCCATCACGCCTGCCATCTGGGCTTCGTTTTCCGCGTTCAACAGAATGCCGGTGTTGACGAAGAAGAAGCCGCCGGGAAGCGCGAACGCGTTGATATCGTCCGAATCCACCACCTTGATGGTGAAGGGCACCTTCGCATCGGAGTTGCGCACCAGATTCTGGCCAATGCGGTTGACGTACTCGGCGATCACCGGGTCATCGACAATGCGCGCCTGCCGCTCCACTTCCGTCGCGAGCTGTTTGCCGAGCGCGATTTCTTTGTCGAGCGAGTAGAAGTTGATGCCCTTGCCCACATTGCGATTGCCAATCTGGTCGGGGTCCTTTTCCTTCTTGTCAGCGAACGCGAGGGAGCCGAAGCCGGGGGAGAGAAGAGCAAACAACGCCAAAACGGCGGATGTCTGCCGCGAGGAGGGTTTCATGCGCAGTACTCCTGAAGGCATTATAGTCTGGGGAACGCGGAAGGTTCTGATAGGTCTACGCGGGGTAAGGCATGCCGGTTTCGCCGAAACTACTGCGGGCGCGGGATCCGTTTGCGAACTGCTTCGTATTCGGAAGTGGTGATCGCCAGCGGTTCGTGCGTCGGCTCCAGGCGCGCGATCGATTTGGAGACACGGGCAATGCGATCGGCCGTGACTGGATGCGATTCATACATCCGCGCCACAGCTCCCGGCCGATGCTTCTCTGAGACTTCGATCCGCTCCAGCAAATCCACCGCCGCGCCAGGATCGTACCCGGCGGCGAAGAGATACTCGATGCCGAGCTGGTCCGCTTCGGTTTCGAATTCGCGTGAGAAGTGAGAAGTGCCAAGCGGGAAGCCGAGCGCAGCAAGCTGCCTCGCGAGCACGCCGGAGATGCCCGTGACTGCCGCCGCCGGAACCATGCTGGCCCGCAACAGATCGCTGCGGCTTGCCTGCCGCGTAAGATGCCTGGCGGAAACGTGCCCGATTTCATGTGCGAGCAGCGATGCCAGTTCCGCTTCGGACTCCGTCACGCGCAGCATCGCGGTGTTCACGAAGATGTGACCGCCGGGAAGCGTGAACGCGTTGGCCTCGTTCGATTGAATAACTTTGATAACGATCGGGAAACTGGAATCGGAGTGCCGCGCGATGTTCTGGCCGATGCGATTCACATACTCGGTCACTTCGGCATCATCGAGCAGCTTCGCCTGGCGCTCCACCTCGAGCGCCATCTGGTGTCCGAGCGCGATCTCTTTCTTCAGCGAGTAGAAGTTGAGGCTGGCGCTCGCGGAAGTGCAGGAGATCAGGACGGCGATGGCGGCGCGCCACATAAGCCTAGTCTATAGAACCTGCCGGACCGAGTTGTTAACGAATCGTAAAGAAGCTCCCCATTCGTCTGGCATATTCAAAAGAACATGCCTGAAACAAACCTTGCGGATCGCTACGCAGCCCAGTTCCCGGTACGCGGCAACATCGTTTACGTGAACCACGCCGGCGTTTCGCCCTTGTGCAAGCCCGCGGCGGACGCGATGAAAGAACTGGCCGACGATGCGCTGGATTTCGGCAGCCTGCACTATGACCGCTGGCTGAACGCATACGCCGGTTTACGGAATGCGACCGCGAAGCTGATCAACAGCACGCCCGAAGAGATCGCAATCGTGAAGAACACCTCGGAAGGCATCGCGGTTGTCGCAAACGGAATCAGTTGGCAGCGCGGCGATAAAGTGGTCGCGTTCCAGGAAGAGTTCCCGTCGAATTTCTACCCTTGGAAGCGACTCGAAGACAAAGGCGTCGAGGTGGTCTGGCTGTCAGTCTTCGCGACACTAGATCAAATTGCCACTGCTTGCCGCGGGGCGCGCATGCTCGCCATCAGCTACGTGCAGTATCTCAGCGGCCATCGCGTGGACTTGACCGCGATCGGTGAAATCTGCAGCAAGAACAACACATTCTTCTTTGTCGATGCCATCCAGGGCATGGGTGCTTTCCCGATCGATGTGCGGCGCGATAACATACAGGCCCTTGCCGCCGACGGGCACAAGTGGATGATGAGTACCGAAGGTTGCGGCGTTCTCTACGTGCAGCAGGATTGGCAGGATCGCGTGGAACCCATCGAGTTTGGCTGGACCAACGTGGCAGGTTATAACGACTACGCATCACGCGACATGTCGTTGCGCAACGACGCGGGACGTTATGAGTGCGGGACCTTAAACACGGTCGGCTGCTACGCGCTGCGTGCGTCGCTTGAATTCATTCTGGAGACCGGCGTCGACGTGATTGGCAATGGCATACTGGCGCGTGCCGATCAGATCTGGAACGGGCTGCAGACGTTGGGAGTGGAAATGCTGGGGCAACGGACGCCAGCCAACGCAGCCGGCATCGTGACGTTCCGCAAACCAGGCGGTGAGAGCACGTACATTGTCCGCAAGTTGAAAGACCGGGGCTGCATGGCGGCGCCGCGCCAGGGCTGGGTGCGTGTCTCGCCCCACTTCTATCAAAGTGCCGAAGAGATGGAACAGTTGCTCGCAGCGATCCGCGAGTGCGTGGCCTGAACGTTATTGCAACTCAATCGCGGACACCTGCATGGTGTCGCCGTCCATGGTTCCCGTAACCTTTGCTTTCAGGTCTTTCTCTTTCTTTGATTTCTTCAGCATCGCGAACGCCCGCGCGTTGCCGCTCTCATCGAACTTCACGAACTTGCCGTCGGCCATCACTAAGCCGAAGCCGCTTTTGGCGCACGTGACGGCGCAGTCGCGCGTGTGACTGGCAAGGTCTTTGCCCTTGCACATAACATCCACCAGCGTGCCATTCCAGGTTTCGGCGAAAGCGCTCGCACTCATCAGCAGCAAGCACGTTGCAACTCGTTTCATGCGCATTAGTCTACACCCGGATTTGCAGCATAATGAGGACATGCGTCAAGCGTTTGCACGCCTCCTGATTTACTGCGCGTTCGCCACCATCGCTCAAGCAGCGCCGAAAACCACGAACCTGATCGTGCACGTAGTCTCGGACACTGGCCGGCCCGTCGATCGCGCAAGTGTGGTGGTGCGCTTTGTGCGTGGCCGTGACGCGATGAAGTTCTACAAGAAGATGACCACGACGTATGAAACACGCACCGATCAGGACGGGCGCGCGAAGGTTCCACCGATTCCGCAAGGCAGCATTCGCGTGCAGGTGATTGCTTCGAACTATCAGACGTTCGGTCAGATTTTTGAAGTCGACGAAGACGCCAAGACGGTCGAAGTGAAGCTCAACCCGCCGCAGCCGCAGTACTCCGCGCATTAGGATTTGTACGCAATGTTCCCCATCGGAATCTTTGATTTGATTCTTTGATGGCGCGCCGCTAGCCTGAAGTTGTACCCATTGCAGTACAGCAGTTCGCACTGCGGAGTGCCGTCCTCGCGGACGTCTCGCTAAACCTCCCCGATTGAGTTTTCAAACCCAAAATTCTGTTCAGGAGAGGTGTGCCCTTTGTTGCGTCTGTTTGTTTCTTGCGTGTTGGTTCCGATGTCGCTGTATGCTCAACTCTCGAGCGGCGTCACGTTGCATGTCTCGATCGCTTCGCACGCGTCAGGTGCGCGGCAGTACTTCGCTGAGTTGGATCGCGGCGGCTCGCAGCCGTTGAACCGTCAACTTCTGCACGGCGACGAGCTGATGTTTACGAATATTCCGCCGGGCCGCTATCTGCTGCGCATCGTGGATAGCACGGGTAACGCGGTGGCACAGTATCCGGTCGCGGCAGACATGCAGCAATCGAGTGTGGATGTTCGCTTGCCGGAACCGGCGGAGACTGCTGCGCCGCCCGTGGGCGCGGTGCCTTACTACCGGTTGCTGCATCCGCTTGATCGCGTAACGAAGCGCGAGATGCTGGCCGCGTCCAAAGCCATTGACGCCAGCGATTCGCCGAGTGCAATCGAGCATCTGGAAAAAGCGCTCGACCGCAATTCGTTTATACCCGAAGCGCACGGCTGGCGCGGCGCCTTGTATCTGCGAGCGAACGCGCTGGCACAAGCTCGCCAGGAACTGCAGACCGCGATGGACCAAGGCTGGAAGGACACTGCGCTCTATGTGAACTTAGGTCTGCTGGAGCTTCTGGAGCACCATCGCGATGCCGCGAAGGCCTATAGCCGGCAGGCGTTGAGTGTTGACCCGGCTTCGGCCGCGGCTCGCAAGTTGGCCGAGTTGTTAGGCGTCCACTAAGTTCCGCGCGGACCAGGCCTGGTATGGCCGATCATCTTATCGGCCCACTGGATGAAATACTTCACGTTCGGGGCGTCGGTGTGACCGCCATCATGCTGGCGCCACGCAAGCTGGCCATCGAGCAGGCCGGTGTTCACTGGCGGCATCTCGGCGGTGCGATAGTCGCCCGTGACACCGATATCTTTGGCGCCCAGCAAGCGGTACACAGGCCCCGCCGCGACGGTCGCCATGAAGCTGCCCTTTTGATCGAGCCACTTCGCATCGCCCTTCTCGGGAATGCCGTAGCTGATGAATGCGAGGCGCGGCGCGCACATCGCAATGAGTTCGTGCGCGTCGACCGGGATATCGTTCGCGTTCTTGCTGCCGAACGCCGCGTCTGACGCGCCATACTTCATGAAGTTGCCGGCCATCCAGTAGTATTCGCCGCCCGTAAGGCTCTCTACTGCTTCGCCGAAGTTGCGGCGATTCAGCTTGGCGCCGCCTTCGCCCGACGAACCGATCAAGCCCAGTGCAAAGCGCGGTTCAAAAGCGAGCGTCACCAGCGCAGCCTTGCCGTAGCGCGACACGCCTTCGATGCCGACGTGCTTCGCATCCACTGCGGGATCTGTCTCGAGATAATCTAACGCGCGCGCTGCTCCCCACGACCACGCGCGCAATGCACCCCATTGTTCGGGCGTCCGCGGCTGACCGTGATTCACCAGGCCGATGATGCCGCGTGTGATTCCCGCGCCGTTATCCGCTTGAATGCTGGCGGGGTCGATCATCATGTAGCCCCAGCCGTCGGCGAGCAGTTGTTGCGTGCTCGGCGGATCGCCGGCAGGCGGCGGGCCGAATGATGGCCCTGGTAACGAAGCATTCACGCTGTATGCGGGGTAACGGTCGAACACGGCTTTCAACGACGGATCGCGTTCGGTCAGCAATGCGCGAAGTGCTGCGTTCACGCGCTCCATATCTTCTTGCGGCGGCTGCGCGGGTGCGGGTAGCGCGGCGCGTCCGAACATCATCAAGACCGGCACAGGTCCTCTGGCATTAGCGGGCGTGACGAGCACCGCGTTGATGTCGACACTGATCTGCGGGTACTCGGAGTTGTCGACATGCCCGACCAGCTTCTTGGCGATGACAGGCGTGAAAAAGCCGATCGTCTCGCGATCCGTCACGGCGACGGTCCACGTCACCTTCGGGATGTTGCGCGGCAGGCGTCCGTATACTTCGCGCTCCATGTCCTCTGCAATTTCGGGGCGCCGCTGCTTCCACCACATCTCTGGCGTGGTGACCTTCGTGCCATTCTTCAGCGTCAAGACGTCGGGCAGGTTCGGGTAGGGATTCGCGAGCGCTTCGTCATAGTTGGCGTGATTCGGTGCCTTCTCGTCGCCGCTCGGCCCGGGGCGCAGCGTTTTGATCTTGAGCTGCTCCATCATGTTTTGATGATCCTGCTCTGCCGTAAACGTCACCGGTGGTGGATATGCCCCGCCGGAATGGCCCGTTTGGGCCACGACTAGACAACGCGCAGTGCACGCGAGTGCGACAAACATGAGCTTGCGCGAGATGCGGCGAGTCAACATATGGTCCACATCATACTCTTAGAGCCGCCGGCGATTAAACATCGTTCAGGATCGGGGTTCTGGCAACGGGCGTGCAATTACCAACGCGGAAAGGGCAGAACAATGAAAAGCAAATTTGCAGGATTGGCTCTGCTGGCAGGCCTCATGATTGCCGGTGATTCAAGCGCGTTCGGTCAGTTGTCCATCCGCATCGGGCCTCCGCCAGTAGTTCGCGTGGAGCGTTATCGTCCGCCGATGCCGGGCCCGGGATACATCTGGGTGAACGGCTACTGGTATCCCGCTGGCAATCGTTACGTGTGGCATCAGGGTTATTGGACGCGGCCTCCGTATGAAGGGGCAAACTGGATTGGTCCCCGTTATGAAGGCGAACAGTTCTACGAGGGACGTTGGGAGGGCGGCCGCGGCGTGTTTCAACACGATCACCGCTGGGACCGCGACCGCGATCGCGACTATGGGCGCTACGACCGTCGCGACCGGGACAGAGATCACGACGACCACGATCGCCGCTAGTTGATTTGCGCCGGGCCATCTACGAATGGCCCGGCGCTGTTTTTATTGCACGGGAATGAAGAGCGTCTGCAGCGGCGGCATGCCATCGAGCGAGAAAGCCACCGGAACCAGATCGCTTGCTGCGACCTGGGGAACTTTGACGTTGAATTGATAGAGCCCGACAAAGCTCGGCGTCAACCCATCGTAAGTTACAGTCGCCGGCACACCGGCAAAGGTCACTTGTAAGTTCTTCTGCAGCGTATTCGTCTGCGTCTCAATCTGCCCGGCAGGAAGGTCTGGAGTGACTGGCCCAAACCCGATTCCGTAGAACGTAAGGATATCTCCTACCTTCGCTTTCGCGGTTCTTACTCCATTCACCTGGTTCGGCAGAATGAAAGTAAGTGTATTCGCCAGCAGCGCACCGGCGTACTGATTCCCGCCAATGCGGAATGCGGGTGGCGCAAGTATTCCAGGTTCGACCGGATTGACCTGAATCGTGTAGGGCGCACTGCTTCCTCCAGCCGTCGTCACCACGATCGACTGTTGCCCTGACTGCACTCCGGATGGCACCTGAACGTTTACCTGACCAGGACTGACGTAATCGACGAACGCAGGAATTCCGCCCACAGTCACGGTTGTCCCGCCCAGCGAAGTAGGTGCAGCGTTCCCCTTGAAGTCTGAATCCGCCCACGTTTGTCCGCGGGTGGTTGCCAGGTTCACACCATACATCTCAATCCAGGTGCCTGGCGCGATGTCAGGAAAGCCACCGTAGTTTCCCGCGCTAATCACTCCCAAGGGCGAGATCATCGGCGTCGGGTCGAAGCTGCCGGTCACCTTGCCGGTAAGTGTTGCACCGGGCGTTAGTCCCACTTGTCCGACCGAGCAATTCTGCTGTTGGATGTTGGTGCAGGTTGTGCCATTGGTATAGAACAAACTGAAGTTCGCGAAGCTATAAAAGTTTGTTGTTGTCCCGTTGTTATCCGCAAGCGTGATCATGAACGTAGAAGGCCCGGTCGCTTGATAGAAAATCAAATCACTACCGGCTGAACGCGAAACCGTGTTCAAAGGGAACGGTCCATTACCTGGATAAGAGACGACGAAACTATAGGTTCCGCCCGAGCCGAAGCCAGTGTATGGTCCCGAAAGGGTGCAAGTAGTAGTCGTGCCGTCGTAGGTGCATGTTCCGAATGACGTGAGGCTCTGGCCCTCGCCGGATGAGTTGCCGCCGATGCCGGTAAGGCCGAGATTTTGGTTGGTGAGCCCAAGCGTCACGATCGCCGAGGCGTGAGGTATCAGCGCCGCAGTAGACAAAAGCAATACAGCAAGAGGAAAGTGTTTCATGAATTAGCCGTCCAGATAGCGTACTTGCTTGCTGGTCGACAGCACAACTTAGTAGTGGGTCCTATGGAATCTTAATTTCCGGACATCAAGCGCAAATCGCCTCGTGCCACTGAAGCCCGCCAGGCAAATCGCTTGACGCGTACTCAATGTGAACGACCCGGCGTTGGCCAGTTTCTGTGACTGGCGATGATGCGTGCAGGAGTAGCGGCTTCATCAGCAGAATGTCGCCGCGATTCGCCTCGCAAACTACTTCGGTCACCGTGTTTTGCAGAGCGCTAATGTCACCGGGCAGCAGCCGTCCGTGGCGGTGCGTGCCGGGCAGCACTCGCAGCGCGCCGTTGCCGGAATGAGCATGATCCAGGTGAACACGCACCGCGATCATTCCCTCGAGAATATCCATTGAAGGTTGCACATGGACGATCCCGGCTTTGATCGACCAGGGGCCGAAACCAATAACATGCCGTCTCTCGGAAACGCAGATCGTTAGGTCCTGATGCCAGGGAACAAGCCAGTTTGTTGTTGGCGTTTTGTCGAATAGCAAGGCTCGCACCGGTCTCGCCTCAGGCCCGATGGTGCCCTTGACTAAACTTGCGACTGGCTCGGCTAGCGCGAACTCACGAACTGCGGGTGCCCTGCCGAACAGGTCTCGGATGGCGTAGACTCCTGCACGTTTTCTGACGCCGGGCCCACTCTGAACTTCGCTAATCGCTCTTTCGATGGCCCCTAACTGCCCCGATCCGATCACGCCCGAGCACAACGCATAGCCCTCGGTTGCGAGTTGACTGGCAATGGAATGCAGGCAATGCACTCCTAGAAGAATAAGCTGTCCGAACGCGCCTGCGCTTCACTACAAAAAATTGCTGATTCGATACAGGACGTGATGCCGCAACCGATGGCCTGGCGGCAGCTGCGGATGTTCGAAGTCATCAGCTTGATCGTGAGTCATTCCCAGCTTTTCCATCACACGCCGTGACGCAACATTCTCTGGAACGGTGAACGACACAATCTCCTGCAACCCAAGTTCATCAAAACCATAAAGCAGCGCCGCGAGCGCTCCTTCGGTCGCCAGACCTTGTCCCCAATAACGCTTCGCCAGACGCCAGCCAATCTCGACTGCCGGTTGGAAGGGCGCCTCGAAACCAGGTACCGAGAGTCCGATGAAGCCGACGAACTCTTGCGTGTTACGCAGTTCCGCCGCGAACAGTCCAAAGTTGTGAAGTTTGAAGTGCCGTTCGATCCGCTGTATCAATGAATCGCTCTCCTCGCGCGTTAAGACGCTGGGGAAATAGCGCATCACCGATGGATCGCTGTTGAGTTCTGCAAATGGCTCGCGGTCTGACTGCCGCCAGCGGCGTAGATTCAGCCGCGCGGTCAAGATCCGTGAGTCACCTTGAAGGCCCCGGCTCACGCCGTGGAAGTAGTGGACTTTGTATGAGCGTGCTCAGCGAACACATAGAACCCGAACATGGGTTGCAGACTACCGCGGCCCCAGCGGTTCACGTGCCACTGCACGCGCAAATGGTGAATGTCAGGCCTGGTCGTAAGATCAAGCAGCATCTGATATGTGCCGCAATAAAATTTCTGGGGAAATGTGAGTAGCGGCTTTGCAGTCCATTCCGCACCGTCAGGACTGCCATAGATAGAGATGTCTAAACTTTCCTGCTCAAGAACGTGCGTGATGCCCAACGTGACGAAGAGCGTATCGATACCAGCCGGAATGGCAAACGCCTCGGCTGTTCCGTTTTGGCGAACCTGAGTCTCAGGTACGAGAAATGCGGGCAGCATCGGTTTCCCTCACTAAGCCGGTCAAGCGCGCACCGGCGTCATTGAGCGTGGCATAGTTTTTGCAGAAACAGAAGCGGATCTGGTGCTTCCCACGTTCCTGCTGAGAGTAAAAACTCGAACCCGGAACAGCGGCTACGCCGAAGTGCTCCAAAAGGTGCATTGCGAACGCGCGATCATCTGCATACCCGAAGCGCTCGATGTTCGCCATCACATAGTAAGCGCCCTGCGGTGTGTACGCATCCAGCCCCGCCGCTGTCAGCATCGTCAGGCAGTGATCGCGCCGCGCTTTGTAGTCGGCCGCCAGCTTCGGATAGTATTCGTCGCCCCAGCCCAGCGCCACAGCACTGGCAGCTTGCAGCGGGGCGGCCGCACCCACGGTCAGAAAGTCGTGCACCTTGCGAATGCTGGCCGTGAGTGAAGGCGCCGCGAGCACCCATCCGACGCGCCACCCGGTCACGGAGAATGTCTTGCTCATGCTGTTGACCAGAATGGTGCGCTCGCGCATGCCTTCCAGTGAGATCAGCGGGATGTGTTGATGGCCGTCGAAGGTGATGTGCTCGTAGATCTCATCGGTGATCGCGAGCGCGTCAAATTCCTGGCAAAGCCCGGCAATGAACGTCAGCTCATCGCGCGAGAAGACTTTGCCCGTTGGATTATGCGGCGTGTTGACGATGATTGCTTTCGTCCTGGCATTGAACGCGGCGCGCAGCTCATCCCGATCGAAGGTCCAGTCCGGTGCATGCAGCGACACAACGCGGCGAACGGCGCCACAGAGCTTCGCGTCCGGATGGTAGTTCTCGTAGAACGGTTCGAAAACGATGATCTCTTCGCCTTCGTTGGTCGTCGCAAGCAGCGAGGCGATCATGCCTTCGGTAGAGCCGCAGCACACAGTGATCTCGCGTTCAGGATCGAACTCGAGTTGGTAATGCCGCTGATACTTTGCGGCGATCGCATCGCGCAGCGGTCGCGCTCCCCACGTCACCGCGTATTGATTGATGTTGGCGTGAATCGCTTCGCATGCGGCGTCCTTGATGGCATCGGGCGCGGCGAAATCAGGAAAGCCTTGAGCCAGATTGACCGCGTTATGCCGAATGGCAAGCCGCGTCATCTCGCGGATGACGGACTCGGTGAACTCTGCGGTGCGGCGGCTCTGAAATTTACTCATGCCTGGCGAACGCTCAAGAGTTTCTCTACATGCTTGGCGATCACGTCGGTCTCGATATTGAGCCGGTCGCCCCTGCGCCGGTCGCGCAACGCGGTGTGATCGTAGGTGTGCGGGATGATCGTGACGGAGAGCACGCGGCTCGCAATCGAAGCCACAGTCAGGCTGATGCCGTCGATCGCCACCGAACCTTTATACACAAGGTAGCGGTCCAGTTCTTCGGGCACGACGATCTTCAACCACCAGTTGCGATCTCCGAGCTGCAACAGCTCGAGAAACTCACCGGTCCCGTCAACATGACCTTGCACGATGTGACCGCTCAACCGTGTAGTTGGGAGCAGCGAGCGTTCAAGGTTCACGAGTGAGCCCTGCCGCAGATCGCCGAGATTCGAACGCTGCAGAGTTTCCGGCGCCAGGTCCGCCGCGAACGAGTCAGGCTGCAGCGCGACGGCGGTGAGACAGACGCCGCTTACGCAAACACTGTCGCCTTCTTTCAGATCTTCGAGTACGCGTGAGCAGCGGATCACCAGGCGTGAGCCCGATTGCTGTATGCGCCCGACTTCTTCGATGATGCCGGTGAACATGCCTAGATATCCTTCTCGACGCGCCCTTCTACGGCGAACTCCTGCGGCGTGATGGTGTGCAGGCAGATGTCGCGCACGCGAATCGCATCCACGCGACGCCGCCGTCCAACTCCGCCAGCCATCGGCAGCGCTTCGGTTCCGCCTAAAATCTTCGGCGCGTAGTAGAAGAAGACTTTGTCGATCAGTTGCGCTTCGAGCATCGCCCAGTTCATCTTGCTGCCGGCTTCAACCAACACCGATTGCAAATTCTGCTGGCCGAGCCATTGGATCGCGCGATAGAGATCCACGCGTCCGCCTTTGCCATCGAACTGCAGCACGCGAACTCCGCGTGCCTCAAGAGCACGGCGGCGATCTGCAGAAGCTGCGGTCGTGCCGACAATCACCAGATCGGGATTGTCATCTTGAGTCGCCGCGCTGGTGACCATCTTCGATTCCAGCGGAATGCGCAATTGCGAATCGATCACCATGCGAACCAGCGGGCGCGAGCGCGGAAGATTCGTGCGATCGGTCAGCAGGGGATCATCGGCCAGCACCGTTCCGATGCCGGTCACCATGGCGTCTGCCTGATGGCGCAGGACCTGCACATGCTGGCGCGCCTGCTCGCTGGTGATCCAGCCGCGATTGTCATCGGGTGCGGCGATTTTGCCATCCAGCGTGAGCGCGGTTTTCAAAGTTACCAGCGCGCGGCCGGTACGCATGAAGTGAACAAACGGCTCGTTGAGGCGCTCCGCTTCAGCGCGGTGAGTCTCATCGAGCTGCACGTCCACGCCCGCTTCGCGCAACATGCGAAAGCCACTGCCCGAAACCACCGGATTCGGGTCCTGCATGGCGGCAACCACGCGTGTGATGCCCGCTTTGATGAGCGCTTGCGCGCAAGGCGGCGTGCGGCCCTGGTGCGAGCATGGCTCCAGCGTGACGTAGCAGGTTGCGCCTTGCGCCCGCTCGCCCGCTTCTTCGAGCGCGAGCACTTCGGCATGTTTGACGGCTTGATAAGTATGAAAGCCGCGCCCCACCACAGCGCCATCCTTCACAATCACCGCGCCGACTTTTGGATTGGGGCTGCACTGCCCGGCGCCTTGCGCGGCAAGGTCGAGCGCGAGCCGGAGGTAATCCTCACTCATTGCGCAAACAGCGAATCGATGAATGGCTCGGGTTCGAAAGGTAACAGGTCGTCCACTTTTTCGCCCACACCGATGTAGCGGATCGGAAGATTCAACTCGCGGCAGATCGCGACAACCACGCCGCCCTTCGCGGTGCCATCAAGCTTGGTCAGGACTATCCCAGTAACGCCCGACGTTTCGGTAAACTTGCGCGCCTGTTCCAGCCCATTCTGGCCCGTGGTGCCGTCGAGAACCAGAAGCACTTCGTGCGGCGCGTCATCCACCACGCGCGCTGCCGTGCGCTTCATCTTCGAAAGCTCCGCCATGAGGTTGTCTTTGGTCTGCAAGCGGCCGGCGGTGTCGATGATGACGTAGTCGGTCTTGCGTGCGCGCGCTGCCTGCAGTGCATCGAACAACACGGCGCTAGGGTCGGCGCCGGGCTTCTGACGAATCACTTCAGTGTGTGTGCGCTCGCCCCAAACTTCCAGTTGTTCAATTGCCGCGGCTCGAAAAGTGTCCGCCGCACACAACAACACGCTGCGGCCTTCGCTCTGAAAGCGGTGTGCGAGTTTGCCGATGGTAGTTGTTTTTCCGGCGCCATTCACGCCGACGACCATCACCACGGCCGGTGGGTTGGCAACGCGCGGCATGGGGCGTTCGGCGGCTTGCAACACTTCGAGCAGATGTTGCTTGATCAGCGCCGCGCAACTCTGAACTATCACTGAGCTGATGACGTTGCGCGCGATCGCGGATGCTGTCAAGGATCTCGGTCGTCGTCTTCATGCCGATATCGGCGCCGAGCAGTGTGTACTCGAGTTCGTCCAGCAAGTCCGCGTCGATCTTGCGGTTGCCGGAGAGGTCTTCGATGCCGCGCACCAATCCCGTGCGCGTTTTTTCGATGCCCGCCTTCAGTTTGTCGAGCAGTGTTGGCTCTTGTTCCACCGAGCCAAACAGGGTTTGAATCATGCAGTCTTCAGTTTAAGCGAGAAGACTGCCGGGCCTTAAACGATCTTCAGACAGATCGCGTGTTGGCTGGGCTGCTGTTGGGGCAAGTCAACCGTCAGACCCGCGGGTGTCTGTTTCCACTTCACGCGATCGTGATGCCCGAGCAGTTGAACATTCTTGACGGGCACGGAAGCGAGCGCGGGCACGACGGCCTGCTGACCCGGCCAGCCCATCACAAAGGCGTAGATCGTAGAACCTTTTGTCGTGTAGCGGATGTCGCTGGAGCTCAGATCTTTGCGGCCGTTTTCATTGAATCTGGCCGGTGCCTTTTTGTTCCGTCGCCGGCCCTTCGCCAAACATCTTCCACGGCCGTGTGCCGTAGATACCTTCGCTATTGACGGCCATCCAGGCTGTGATGTCTGAGATGATCGCAAGCTCCTGAGCGTCCGGCTCGCCGCTCCCGGGCAGCGGAAAATTGAGCAGCAGGTTGCCATTGCGGCTGACGATGTCGACCAGCATGTCGATCACGGTTTTCGAGCGTCTTGTATTTCACGTCGCGCTTGTAGTGCCAGTTGCCGACGCAGGTATCGGTCTGCCACGCGTTGGCTTCAATGCCTTCGGCCAGGCCGCGCTCGAAATCGAGCACGCATGTTCCGGCCGCGCAATCTTCTTTGCGCTTGCTGTTGTAGACCGCCTGCACTTGACCACCGTTGCGCCGCGCGTTGGTGTTGTAAAGATGCGCCACCAGGTTCATTCCGTATTGCTCAAACGGCAAAGCACCGTCGGTGTAGAGCAGGTCGGGCTGGTAGTTGTCGACCAGATCTTTGATGCGATCGAACCAGTGCTGCTTCCAACTCTCCGGAATGGCGGCATCGTCCCACGAAAACTTTTCCGGATAGTCTTTCGGCAGGTCGTGATAGAGGTCGAAGTTCTTCGGATCGTTGCCGTCGTAGGGCACGCCCGCGTACTGTCCGTTCTTGTCGGAGTCGTGACTGACGCCGAACCATTTGTAGCTGATCCACAAGTGCTCGCTCACGCCGAACTTCATGCCGCGTTTCATAGCGGCCTTGCGGAAGAGCCCCACAACATCTTTACGCGGACCCATGTTTACGGCGTTCCAGCGCGTGTGCTTGGAATTCCACATGTCGAAATTGTCGTGATGCACGCCCATGCTGACGAAGTATTTCGCGCCGGCTTTCTGATACAGATCCATCAGATGTTCCGGATCGAAGCGCTCGCCTTTGAATGTCGGGATCACATCTTTGAAACCGACTTTCGATTGCGGGCCCATGTTCTCCTTGTGCCATTTGTACGCCGGGTCGCCTTCGATATACATGCGGCGCGCGTACCAATCCCCCTGCTCGGGCGCGGACTGTGGACCCCAATGCGCCCAGATGCCAAACTTCGCATCGCGAAACCAATCGGGGATCTGATACTTCGCAAGCGACTCGCGCGTGCCCTCGAATGGCCCCTTCTCAATTGAGACGGCGGCTTTCAAGGCGGGAAGTGCTCCGGCAATCGTTCCGATCGCGTGACGTCGCGTGATGCTCATGGTTGTGGAGCATCTTATCGTACCGGCGCCATTGCCAAGCCGCGCGAGCTACTTCGGCAAAGCGAACGCGATGATCATGCCGCCAGACGCAGCTTTCGATTTTCCGCCGCCCGCAGCGATCACGACATACTCGCGGCCTCCCACTTCATAGACTGCGGGCGTGGCATTGCCGGCAAACGGAAGTGTGGTCTCCCACAACAGTTTGCCCGTGGCTTTATCGAAGGCGTGAAACTTGTTGTCGAAGTTTGTCGCGCCGATGAAAACTAGTCCACCTGCGGTGACTACAGGCCCGCCGTAATTCTCGCTGCCCGTGTTGCGCACGCCGGCTTTGGCGAGTTCAGGATACTCGCCGAGCGGCGTCTTCCACGCGATCGTCCCGCTATTCAGATTGATCGCGTTCAGCGTACCCCAAGGCGGTTGCACGGCAGGATAGCCGTCCGGATCCACAAACCTGGTGTATCCGTCGTTCAGATAGCGCATGAAGAATGCTGCGTTCTGCTGGCCGTAAAGCTGCGTGTCTTTCCCGTCCAGCACATACCCCGCGATGGCGTTGATCGCCGGCTGACCGAGATGCGCAAAGCTCGGCATGCGTCCACTACCGCTCTTCAGCAGGCTCACGACATCGCGCTCCGGCATCTTGCCTTTCAGCCCGAGCAACGAAGGAAATTCCGGCGGACCGCCGCTCAGATCCGCCTTGTGGCAAGCCGCGCAGTTTGCCGCATACAGGCTTTTGCCCGTTACGCGCGTGCCGGGCGCGGGCTGCTCGATCATTCGCAGAATCCAGGGCATCTCATTGGCATTCACGTACATCAGTCCGGTTTCCGGGTCGAACGCGCTACCACCCCATTCGGCGCCGCCATCGAAGCCAGGGAAGATGATCGTGCCCTGGCGTGAACCCGGAATGAACTGGCCGTCGCTGCGCAGCGTGCGGAACTCCTTGAGCACCGCGGCGTGCGCTTCCGGTGTGCGCGTTGTCAACATGTCTTCGGTGAGCTTTTGACGCGCAAACGGCTCGGGCTTCAGCGGATAGGGCTGCGTCTTCGCGGTCACTTCGCCTTCGATATCCGACGCAGGGTACGCTTTCTCCTCGATCGGGAACAACGGCTTACCTGTTTGCCTGTCGAACAGATACACCACGCCTTGCTTGGTGGCTTGCGCGACGGCATCGATGCTGCGGCCATTCTGCTTCACTGTGACCAGGGTGGGCGGTGTCGGAAAATCGCGATCCCAAATGTCGTGATGCACATCCTGGAAGTGCCACACACGGGCGCCCGTTCGCGCATTGAGCGCGATCAAAGAGTTTGCGAACAGGTTGTCGCCGATGCGGTTCGCACCGTAAAAATCGAATGCCGCCGAACCGGTGGGAACAAACACAATGCCGCGTGCTTCATCCAGCGCGAGTCCACTCCAGTTGTTTGCCGAGCCGCTGTACTTCCACGCATCTTTGGGCCACGTGTCGTATCCGAATTCGCCGGGATGCGGAATGGTGTGGAACGACCATCGTAGTTTTCCCGAGCGCACGTCATACGCGCGGATATCGCCCGGCGCCGTGGGCAGCGTTTCACTGGTGAGCGAGCCGATGATCAGCAGATCCTGATACACCACGCCCGGCGTCGTGAGGCTCACCATATATTTCGGTTCGCGCAGGTCGTCCCGCAAATCGATGCGGCCGTTGTTGCCGAAGCTCGTGTCTGGCTTGCCGGTTCGCGCGTCGAGCGAGTAGAGATACTGCCGCGAGGCGAAGTAGATGCGGCTGTTGACGCCATCGGACCAGTAGTTCAGCCCTCGATTGCGCATCTTCGAAACTACGGGTTCGCTCTGATTGGGGTCGAACCGCCAAAGCATCTTACCGGTGGCGGCGTTCAGCGCCACGACGTTCAACTTCGGCGTCGTGGAGTAGAGAGTGCCGTTGATCACCAGCGGGTTGCACTGGAACTCGGAGCCGCGGAAGGCGTCGCCTGTATCGAAGGTCCACGCGATTTGGAGCTGGGCGATGTTGCCACGATCGATCTGCTTGAGGCTTGAGTAGCGAATCTGATCGGAGCCGCCCCCGTACGCTGGCCACTCGCGATGGCCTTGCGGGTTTCGGCTTTGTGCGTTGAGTGTGAACGAGGCAGAGAACGAAGAGAACGGGTTTCATCGGCGAACGAATACCCGTGATAGTATCAGTCGCGATTGATGAAAACTGTACTGATCCTGCTGGTGTTTGCCGCAACTGCCAGCGCTGCGGACAAGCTGGAAGCCTTCGGGCACACTTGGTCTGTGCCTGTTGCGGCTGACTGGTCCATCGAGCAACAGAGCGATGCGACGGTGCTGCATTTGAAAGAGAGCAGAGGCCCATTACCGGGGCCGCGGCGACCGATTCAGTTCGCGCTCGCGGAGACCCCAGAGCTGGGGCGTGTTTCGGTCGAAGCCGATGTGATGCCGCTGCAGAAGTCTCTGATCATCGTCTTTGCCTACAAGGACGAAGCGCACTTCGACTACGCGCACTTATCGATTGATATGGGTACCGTTCAACCAGTCCATAACGGCATCTTTCATGTCTACGGCGGAGAGCGGGTACGAATCAGTTCCACCGTCGGTCCAGCCGCATTTGCGGCGACTCAGCAGTGGTATCACGTGAAGCTGACGCGGGATTCGGAAAGCGGGGCCGTCTCAGTAACGGTGGATGGCAAACGAGTGCCGGCCTTGTCGGCGGTCGACGTGAGTTTAGGAGCAGGTAAGGTGGGATTAGGTTCGTTCGATGAAACGGCCAAGTTCAAGAACGTGCGGATTACTGCAGAGGGAAAGTAAGTTCACGAGTTTCACGTGCCGCGCACGTAATTAAGCGGGTTTTCGAGCGCATTCCCGTTTACTTACGTGCGCGGCACGTTTGGATCCCTAGACTACCTTTACGAACACGATCACCAGCGTGAACAGCGCGAGTGATTCGATGAACACAACACCCAGCAGCATGGCGCCTTGAATCGCCTTTGCTGCACCCGGGTTGCGGGCCATACCTTCTACGGCGCTGCCGATTGCGCGGCCCTGGCCTAACGCACACAAGCCCGAGGCGATAGCCATAGCGAAGCCTGAGGTAATAGCAATCCAGTTGGGGGCTGAGCCGGTGGCCGTGCTGTTGCCGGTTTGCGCGAAGATCGGGCAGGCGAGTAAGAACAGCGCCAGCAGGATCAGAAACGATTTCGTTCTCATTTTTGTGTTGCTCCTTTGTTAGTTGTCTGCCGGAGGTGGTTCCCTTTCGAGCGGGGGCTCGGAGGGCTCACGCGGCATACGGATAAAGCCTTTTTAGTGCTCGTGAGCCGAAGCGCCTGCGATGTACATTGTGGTCAACAACGCAAATACATACGCTTGAATGAGCGCCACGAACACGTGCAGACCCATGAATGCGGCCGGCACAATAAAGTAAGTCAGACTTAAGAAGACCAGGGTTAGTTTTTCGCCCGCGAACATATTCGCGAACAGTCGTACTGTCAGGGATAACGGCCGCGCCAGGTGACTTGCGATCTCTATCGGAATCATCAGCGGCGCAAGCCACCAGACGTTACCGGTAAAGTGTTTGAGGTACCCGAACTTATTCGTTTTCAGGCCAACGTAGTTGTAATAAAGAAACGCCATCATCGCGCAGCCGGCCGGAACATAAGGCACCTGCGTTGGCGATTCAAGACCAGGTACAACACCGATCAAATTGGAGAACAGAATGAAGATGAACAGCGTCCCGAAAACAAAGACATGCGATTCGCCATGCTCCGCGATATTCTCTTTCGCCGAGTCGCTGAGAAACAGATAAATCGTCTCGAAGGTGTGCTGTAACTTGGTGGGCCGATCCACCGATAGCTGAGTGCGCAGAACGGCAAAGACGATCATGATCAACAGCACCACCAGCAACTGCATCACGATAAAGTTCTGCCAGGGGTGCGCCGGATCTGCCGCGTGTTGATGCGCCAGGCCGAGCAACCAGTTGCCTAATCCGGCGAGGTGCTCGTTAAACAGGCGTGTGGGCCAGATCTCAGTCTCGTGCATAAATGTTGGCGATCAGGAGTTCCAGAAGGATGGCCGCGAGGGACACGAACAGCCCCATCAGCAATGCCACCAAGCTTTCTTTGGAATGTCTCAGTATAACAAAGGCCACGCCCGCCACCAACGCCAAGCGGAGTAGAATCAGCAGCGCTGAGCCGAATCCGGGCGCCGAAGTCTGGCCTGCGGCGGCGCTGGCCAATCGTTCAATCACACGCCGCCAGCCCCGATAATTCAGATACGAAGCGAACGCCCCAATCGCGAACGCGACTGACGCGCGCGGTCCCCAACGGAATCCGATGAGCGCAGCCGCAACCAGCGCGATGCCCAGCATCCATTGCGGCACGCGATCGAAATCGAGGTTCAAGGCTGCAGTTCCCGAATCAATCCCCAGACGCCCCCCGCTACGCCAAGCACCAGCAGCACGATATAGAAGAAATGCGTGTGGAACAGATGATCGAGCCCGAGCCCCAGGAAGTAGCCAACCACCAGGCCGGCCGGCGGCATGATGCCGAGTCCCAGGTATTTCGCCCAGTCGTTCATGAGCGCTTTCGCGCTACCAGCGCGGCGGCTTGCGCGCTCAGTTCATTCAGGAAAATTCCCATTTTCGGATGTTGTGGTTCAAAATCCGGATGAATACCGTGGTCGTTCAATGCCTCTGTAGTCGTCGGCCCGATGGAGGCCACGACGATTTTGCGCAACGCCGCACGCATCTGATCGTGCGTCACGCCTTCTTGTTCTCCGACATCGAGCAAGTGCTGAACCTGGATCGAGGTGGTGAACAGCACTACATCGGCGTTGCCGCTTGTGATTCGCGCAACCGCTTCGCGCAGCGGCGCTGTGTCTTCCGGCAGTTCCCATTGATAGATGGGCACCGGTATCACCTCCATGCCGCGAGCGCGAAGTGCGTCGACCATCTCGTCATTCGCGCGGCCGTACTCCTGTACCGCGACGCGCTTCTCCGGGCGGCCTTCGATCGCTTTGAGCAACTCGCGCCAGGTATTCGGCTCCGGCACGTTGATCGTTATCGGGACATTCCACTCACGCAACACCGCCGCCGGTTTCGGGCCCCGCGCGACAACCGTAACCGAGCGCAAAGCCTCAGCGAATCTCTCTTCGGGATAGCGCGACGCGATCACCTTACCGAGATAACGTGCGCCCACTCCGGTAAGAAAGATGACCATTTCTATACCGCCGTTAAATAACTGCTCGGCGAACGCGAACGCTTCAGCGTTGTGCTCGACAGGAACTTCGCGCATCGACGGAGCGACGAATGGCACCCCACCTTGTTTGGTGATGAGCGTTGCCATTTCGGTCGCGCGCCGGCTTTCGAGCGCGATTACACGCAAACCATCGAGTGGCATGCCGATGATTATACGAGCCCTGAGGACCATTGTTTACAGCGCTTTGGCGAACCAGGCGTACATGACTGAGCGTTTCGGCACCTTCTGTGTTACGGGACGCATTGACTTGTTAGCACCGTGAGCGCAACATAGTTCCCGAAAGCTGGAGTGCCAGAGATCCCCGACGGTCGCCGTGGTGTTTGCCTTCAGCCAGCAAAGGCTCTGCAGCAATGGGAGCAGAAGGAGACCGGCTTTGAAGAGGCTATACCTCGGAAACTTACCCTACCGCATCAGCGAGTCGGACGTATCAGATTGGTTTCAACAACAAGGGGTGCATGTAGACGTAGTGACCCTGATTCGGGACAAGTTTTCTAACGAGCCGCGTGGCTTCGGGTTCGCGGAGATCGGTGACGATTCAGCGGCAGATCGCGCGGTGGAAACCTGCAACGGCAAAGAGATGATGGGCCGTGCGCTGGTAATCAATGAAGCTCGTCCGATGACAAAATCGGGCGGTGGCGGCGCGGGTGGCGGCTACGGTGGCGGTGGAGATGGCGGCGGCTACGGCGGCAACCGTGGACAAGGCGGCGGAGGTGGCGGCCGTGGCGGACGCGGCGGCGGTGGTGGTGGGGGCGGCGGTTACGACCGCCGCGGGTAGAAAACATACCCCTTGTGACTGGGAGGACCGGTCACAAGGGGTTTTTCGTTTCTGCTGTCAGCGCGGTGTGATCAGGCCGCCGAGTTTATCCTGCTCGCTTGCAGAAGCGCGCGGGAAGCGTGTTGCGTAAGCCTCCAGATATTTCAGTCCACTGCCGGTGTTGTAGATGACGATGCGCTCGCTCGGCTTCAAGTAGCCTGACGCGAGCAGTTTTTCAAGCGCGACCACGCACGCCGCGCCTTCCGGTGCAATAAACATTCCGTCATCCGACGCGAGCTGTATCCCTGCGTCGATCAACTCAGTGTCTTCCACGGCGATGGCCGTTCCTCCGCTCGCGCGCAAGGCATCGAGGATCAAGAAATCTCCCAGCGGTTTCGGCACCCGCAGCCCACTTGCGGCAGTATGCGCGTTGTCCCAGAACTCACTGCGCTCTGCGCCTTTTTCCCACGCGCGAACGATCGGCTGACATCCGGCTGCCTGCACCGCGATCATCTTCGGACGCCGGCTGCCGATCCACCCCAACTGTTCCATCTCGTCGAACGCTTTCCACATGCCGATCAAACCAACGCCGCCGCCCGTGGGATAGAAGATCGCGTCGGGTAGCTCCCAGCCGAGTTGCTCGGCCAGCTCATATCCCATCGTCTTCTTGCCTTCGATGCGGTACGGCTCTTTGAGCGTGCTGACGTCGAACCAGCCTTCGGCGGGTGCGCGTGTGGCGACAATCTTGGCGCAGTCGCTGATGATGCCGTTCACCAGCGTGACGTGCGCGCCATAGGCTTTGCACTCGATGAAGTTGGCTTGCGGCACGTCGCTCGGCATGAAGATGTGCGCTTCGAGCCCAGCGGCGGCGGCGTAGGCGGCCAGGGCGCTGGCTGCGTTGCCGGCGGAGGGAACCGCCAGTTTGTTCAGGCCGAGCTCCTTGCACATCGAAACCGCGCACGACATTCCCCGTGCCTTGAACGAGCCGGTAGGGTTCAGGCCTTCGTCCTTGATCAGCAAATCCGCCATCTTCAGTCGCCGTGCCGTGTGCCTGGCAGGGAGCAGGGGCGTCATGCCCTCACCAAGTGAGACAATAGAGTCTTGACGGGTAACCGGCAGCACGGGGGCGTAGCGCCACATGGTATGTGGCGCGTTTGCAAGACTTTCGCGCGTCCAGGCGGTTCTGGTTTTTGCGAGATCGTAGCGTACCAGCAGGGGCCCGCCCTGCGTCGAAAGGTTATGCGGAACGCCAGCGGGGTATTTTTCTTTGCTCAGTGCGCACTCCAGGTGCGTCACTGAAGTGAGGGTGTCGGTGCTCATGCGGAGAAGCCTTTATCTTATCGGAACGGTCGTTCTCTCCAGCGCTTCGGCGCTGGCAGGGGAACTCGCGACGCTGCAGAGCGGTTTTCAAATGCATATCGACCGGCATGAAGTGGCCGGTCCGATGGTGCGCCTTTACTCGCAAAGCGGCGTGACGGAGATGCCGGTCGCCGCCGTAACTGGTTACGAGCAGGAGCCGACCGTAGCGCCTGTCGCCGCCGTGGTCGCGCCTGTTCCGGTTGCGCCGGTGGTTACCGCTCCCGTGGCAATCTCGCTCAATCCGAAAGAAATGACGCGCGCCGCAGCCAAGGTCGAGGGCATCCCGGCGCAGTTTATCGAGAGCGTGATGGCCACCGAATCGGCTTACCGGCTGAACGCGTTATCACCCAAAGGCGCGATTGGCCTGATGCAACTGATGCCCGGCACTGCGAGGACTCTCGGCGCAGACCCGCACAATCCCCAACAGAACGTCGCCGCCGGCGCGCGCTACCTGCGCGAGTTGCTGGTGAAATACGAGAAGAACCCGGATCAGGTGCTGCGCGCGCTCGCTGCCTACAACGCGGGCCCGGGCGCAGTGGACCGCTACAAGGGCATCCCGCCCTACCCGGAGACGATCGCGTATGTTCGCCGGGTGCTGAAGACTTACGAACGGTTGCAGCGGGAGCGGATAGCACGGTAAGCCGGAGAGCCGGCTCGCATGCACCGGTTGTCGCTGAAATTTTGCTTACCTGAGTTGAAAGCTCACGCATTCAGAATCGCCGAACCCGGAACAATGCGCTCCTTTTCGTCGCGCCTCTGACGGGCGGAACCAGTACGGCGTGCAAGCAAGCGCGTAATTCACCAACAACGCACCTCTTCGGAACGAATCTCTATCGGACACGCCAATCTTTGAACCGCCGGATTCGGTACACTCGTTCGGTAACGATGCGGGTGATTCTCGCGCCTTAGTTGGATGACACCGCCCGTTCGGATCTCACGAAACGTTTCTCCCACAGCATGAGTTTGGACCATAGCAGCACTGTTGAGCCTACGATCGAGCGTAAAGAATTACCGCCGGGGCCGCCGGTTCTGGAACTTCCGCCTCCCGGTGGCACCGTTCACCAGCAGAAACCGTCCACGCTCAAACGCGTGCTGACGTGGGTCATCGCCATTGCGATTCTGGCTGGTCTCGGCTATTGGGCTACCCGGGCGCTAGACAAGCCGGTTGCTCAGGGCCGCCCACCCATGCCGGCGACTCCTGTGTCGGTGGCTGCCGCGCGTACGGGAGACATCCCGCTTTATTTGACCGGCTTAGGTTCGGTAACCCCGTACAACACGGTGACGGTGCGCTCCCGCGTCGATGGCCAGTTGATGGGTGTGAACTTCCGCGAAGGACAGGAAGTGCACAAGGGCCAGTTGCTCGCGCAAATCGATCCGCGTCCGTTCCAAGTTCAGTTGGAACAGGCCGAAGGAAACCTGGCGCGCGATGAAGCACTCCTGCGCAACGCCAAGCTCGACCTCGAACGTTATCAACTGCTGCTCAAACAGGACGCGATTCCGCAGCAACAACTCTCGACGCAGGTCGCGACTGTCGGTCAGTACGAAGGCACCGTCAAGGCCGATCAGGGCTTGATCAATGCCGCCAAACTGCAGATCACTTACACGCAGATCATCGCTCCCATTACCGGACGCGTAGGTCTGCGCCAGGTGGACGCCGGAAATATTGTGCATGCAGCCGATGCGAACGGTTTGCTCGTGATCACGCAAGTGCAGCCGATCGCCGTGGTCTTCACAATTCCTGAAGACAACCTGCCGCCTGTGGTTCAGAAGCTGCGGCGTGGCACTCGCCTGAACGTGGATGCGTTCTCGCGCGACAACACCACCAAACTTGCGACAGGTGTGCTCGAGACGATCGATAACCAGATTGACCCGCAAACCGGCACGTCGAAACTGAAAGCGGTGTTTGCCAACGTCGATCACATGCTGTTCCCGCAGCAGTTCGTGAATGCCCGCATGCTGCTCGATACACAGCACGGCAAAGTGTTGATCCCCTCCGTCGGCATCCAACGCGGCCAGCAAGGAACGTTCGTCTACGTTGTGCGCCCGAACAGCACGGTGGAAGTGCGCAATGTGGTGGTCGGCATCAGCGAAGCGGACCAGTCCGTGATCGAGAGTGGTTTGCAGGCCGGCGAACAAATTGTCGTGGATGGCTCCGATAAGTTGCAGACCGGCAGCAAGGTAGTGATCCCGCCAGCAGGCGGAAGGCCCGGTGGCCGTGGCCGTCGCGGTCCAGGCGGCCAGGGTCAAGGCCCCGTCGGCGCCGGCAATGAAGGCGGACGTGGCGCGACCGGTGGCGGTGACAGCCGCGGTCCTGGTTCCGGAGCGAGCTCGCCCGGTGGTCAGCACGGTCACGCCCCGAAGTCATGAACCCGTCCCGTCCGTTTATTCTGCGGCCGGTCGCCACGTCGCTGATGATGGCGGCGGTTCTGCTCGCGGGCTTTGTCGCGTTCCGGCAGTTGCCGGTCTCGGCGCTGCCGCAGGTAGACTACCCCACCATTCAGGTGCTGACGTTCTACCCCGGCGCAAGCCCGGTGGTGATGTCGTCGTCGGTCACCGCACCTCTCGAGCGGCAGTTCGGGCAGGTGCCCGGACTCAAACAGATGACGTCCACCAGTTCGTTCGGCAGCTCGATCGTCACGCTGCAGTTCGCGCTCAATCTGGACATCGATATTGCCGAGCAGGAAGTGCAAGCCGCGATCAACAGTTCCGGCACCTTCCTTCCCCGCGATCTGCCGAATCCTCCGGTCTATAACAAGACCAATCCGGCCGACGCGCCGATCCTCACGCTGGCCCTGACTTCGAACACACTGCCGCTATCCAAAGTTGAGGATCTGGCGGATACGCGGCTGGCGCAGAAAATTTCACAGCTTCCTGGCGTGGGCCTGGTAAGTATCAGCGGCGGACAAAAGCCGGCCGTTCGCATCCAAGCGAATCCGACTGCTCTGGCTTCGTACAACCTGAGCATGGAGGACATTCGCACCGCGGCCGCAGCCGCGAACGTGAATTCCGCGAAAGGCAATTTCGATGGGCCCAAGCAGGCGTACACCATTGGCGCGAACGATCAGTTAACCAGCAGCGCCGGTTACAAGCCGCTGGTGATCGCGTATCGTAACGGCGCTCCGGTTCGCTTGAGCGATGTGGCCGACGTGATCGACGATGCCGAAAACGTGCAGCAGGCCGCGTGGGAGAACGAGACACCCGCCGTCATTCTGAACGTACAGCGTCAGCCCGGCAGCAACATCATCGGCGTCGTGGATCGTGTGACGCAGTTGCTGCCCGTTTTGCGCGCGTCGTTGCCTGCCTCGATCAACCTCAAAGTCATGACTGACCGGACGACTACCATCCGCGCATCAGTCGAAGACGTGGAGTTCGAGTTGATTCTCACCGTCGCGCTCGTCGTGATGGTGATCTTTCTGTTCCTGCGCAGCATCTCCGCGACCATCATTCCCAGCGTTGCCGTACCGCTCTCGCTGATCGGCACCTTCGGTGTGATGTACCTGCTGGGTTATAGCCTCGACAATCTGTCGTTGATGGCGCTAACGATTTCGACCGGCTTCGTTGTCGATGATGCGATCGTCATGATCGAGAACATCTCGCGCTACATCGAAGAAGGCGAGAAGCCGATGCAGGCAGCGCTCAAGGGCGCTGAGCAGATTGGCTTCACGATCGTGTCGTTGACGGTCTCGCTGATTGCGGTGCTCATTCCGCTGCTGTTCATGGGCGACATTGTGGGCCGCCTGTTCCGCGAGTTTGCCGTGACGCTGGCCGTCACCATCATCGTGTCGGCGTTTGTCTCGTTGACGCTGACGCCGATGATGTCGGCGCGCCTGTTGAAGCACAAACCCGAATCTGAACAGAGCCGTTTCTACAAGTCTTCGGAGCGCTTCTTCGAGACTGTGATCCGCCATTACGGGACAACGTTACGGTGGGTGCTGCGATAACCAGGGCCTCACCCTGCTGGTCGCAGTCGCTACGCTCGCCGCCACCGTGATCTTGTTCCTGATCGTGCCCAAAGGCTTTTTCCCGGTGCAGGATACGGGCAGCATTCTGGGCATCACGGAAGCCGCACCAACCGTTTCCTTCCGCGCGATGGCCGAGCGGCAGAAAGCGCTGGCGCACGAAATTCTGCAGGACCCCGCGGTCGAAAGTCTCACTTCGTTCATCGGTATCGACGGTACGAACGACACCATCAACAGTGGACGCATTCAGATCAACCTGAAGCCGCTCGAGCGAATCGCAAGATGGCCGCAACGGATGTGATCCGGCGGCTGCAGCCGAGAACCAGTAAGGTTGACGGTGTTTCGCTCTACATGCAGCCGGTGCAGGATCTCACCGTCGAAGACCGCATCAGCCGCACGCAATATCAGTACAGTCTCGAAGACCCAGACCAAACGGAGCTTTACTACTGGGCCCCGCGGTTTCTCGCGAAGCTTCAGAGTCTGCCTGAAGTGCGTGATGCGGCGAGCAATCAGCAGGAAGGCGGACTACAGGCTGCGCTCACGATCGACCGCGATACCGCGTCGCGCTTCGGCATCACGCCGCAGTTGATTGATGACACGCTGTACGACGCATTCGGTCAACGGCAAGTATCGACGATCTTCACGCAGCTCAATCAGTATCACGTGGTGCTCGAAGCCAAGCCGCAGTTTCAGCAGGATGTGTCGTCGCTCAAAGATATCTACGTGCACGCGTCGAACGGCATGCAGATTCCGCTCAGCGCCTTCACGCACTACGAAGAGATGTCGACGCCGCTGACCGTCAATCATCAGGGCCAGTTCCCGGTGGTCACGCTATCGTTCAATCTCGCGCCGAACGCGGCGCTGGGCGAAGCCGTGGCTTCCATCGACAAGATGAAGCGCGATCTCAACATGCCGGCCAGCATTCAGGCTAGCTTCCAGGGCACGGCGCAGGCATTTCAAAATTCACTGGCGAATGAGTGGCTGCTGATCTTAGCGGCGCTGGTGACTGTCTACATTGTTCTGGGCGTGCTGTATGAAAGCTACATTCACCCGATCACGATTCTGTCGACATTGCCGTCGGCAGGCGTTGGCGCGATTCTCGCGCTGCTCATCTGCCATACCGACCTGAGCGTGATTGCGCTGATCGGCATCATCCTGCTGATCGGTATCGTGAAGAAGAACGCGATCATGATGATCGACTTCGCGCTCGAAGCCGAACGTGTCGAAGGCAAATCGCCTGAAGAGTCCATCTATCAGGCATGCCTGTTGCGCTTCCGGCCGATCATGATGACCACCATGGCGGCGTTGCTGGGCGGCGTACCGCTGGCGCTCGGAACGGGTGTCGGCTCCGAGTTGCGCCGGCCGCTGGGCATCACGATTGTCGGCGGACTGATCGTCAGTCAGTTGCTGACGCTCTACACCACTCCAGTTATCTATCTCGCGTTTGACCGGCTCGCGCATTGGCGCGAGCGCCGTCGCGTGACGAAACCATCGCCGCAGCCGGTGGGCGCCGCATGAGCATCTCGGAACCCTTTGTTAAGCGGCCCGTCGGCACCGCCCTCTTATCGGTAGCGATCGCGCTCGCCGGCGCCATCGGCTATACGTTGCTGCCCGTGTCACCGCTGCCGCAAGTGGATTTCCCCACCGTGCAGGTGCAGGCTGGCTTGCCTGGCGCGAGTCCGGAGACCATGGCTTCGGCTGTGGCGACGCCGCTTGAACGCAGTTTCGGCCGCATTGCAGGTGTGTCGGAGCTTACGTCGTCCAGTTCTTTGGGCCAGACCGGCGTGGTGCTGCAGTTCGATCTGAATCGCAACATCGATGCGGCTGCACGCGATGTGCAAGCTGCGATCAATGCCGCACGCGGCCAGCTTCCGGCGGGGCTGCCGAACAACCCAACTTATCGCAAAGTGAATCCAGCCGATTCTCCGGTGTTGATTCTCGCGCTCACGTCGGAGTTGATCGAGACAAGCAAGATCTATGACGCCGCGTCGTCGATCCTGATGCAAAAACTGTCTCAGGTGGAGGGCGTCGGCCAGGTGAGCGTGGGCGGCAGCGCGCTGCCTTCAGTGCGCGTTGAGTTGAACCCCGAAGTCATCAATAAGTACGGCATTGGGCTTGAACAGATTCGAACGTTTCTCGCCAGCGTGAATGCAAATCGCCCAAAGGGTGAGATCGCCAGAGGGCAGGAAGCCTATCAGCTCTATACTTCCGACCAACTGCTGCACGCCTCCGAATACCGCGACCTGGTCGTCGGTTATCGGAAGGGCGCGGCTGTTCGCCTCTCGAGCCTCGGCGATGTTGTCGACTCCGTGCAGGACCTGCGCAATGCGGGCATCGCGAACGGTAAACCCGCGATTCTCATCATTATCTTCAGGCAGCCGGGTGCCAACATTATCGACACTGTCGATCGTGTGAAGGAAGCGCTGCCCGCGTTGCGATCGGCGATCTCGCCATCGATCGCAATCGACATCATGATGGATCGAACGACAACCATTCGCGCGTCGGTCAAAGATGTCGAGATCACGCTGGTCATCTCGATCGTGCTGGTGATCCTCGTGGTGTTCGTGTTCCTGCGCAATGTGTGGGCAACGCTGATCCCCAGCGTCGCTGTACCTCTGTCGCTGCTCGGCACCTTTGCCGTGATGTATTTGCTGGGCTACAGCGTTGACAACCTTTCATTGATGGCGCTGACCATTTCGACCGGCTTCGTCGTGGACGATGCCATTGTCGTCATCGAGAACATCACCCGCTATCTCGAAATGGGAATGACTCCGATTCGTGCGGCACTCACCGGCGCAAAGGAGATCGGCTTCACGGTGCTCTCGATGAGCACGTCGCTCGTGGCCGTGTTCATTCCGCTGCTCCTGATGGGCGGCATCGTGGGCCGTCTGTTTCGCGAGTTCGCAGTCGTGCTGTCGGTTGCGATCGCCATCTCGCTCGTTGTCTCTCTCACGACAACGCCGATGATGTGCGCGTTGTTCCTGAAGTCGCAGCACGACCGCAAACACAACTGGGCGTATCGTACTTCCGAGCGTGTGTTCGACTTCATTCTGGGGCGCTACAAGGTCGGACTGAACTGGGTACTTGAGAACTCCGGCATTACGCTGATGGTCGCGGCCTGCACGGTCGCGCTCAGTATTTATCTGTTCAACGTCATTCCTAAAGGTTTCTTCCCCGATCAGGACACCGGCCGCATGATGGGTTCCATCCAGGCCGCGCAGGATACGAGCTTCCAGTCCATGCACGAGAAGCTGTCGAAGTTCGAAAAGCTGATCCTGGAAGATCCGGCGATCGACAACGTTGCCGGTTTCACCGGCGGCGGCAGCACCAACACGGGCCGCATGTTTATTGCGTTGAAGCCCCTTGACGAGCGCAAGGTCAGCGCGATTCAAGTAGTCGCGCGGTTGCGCCGCAAGCTGAATAGTGTGCCGGGCGCGAGCTTGTTTCTGGTGCCCGCGCAGGATATTCGCGTGGGCGGACGTTCGAGCAACGCCGCGTATCAGTTCACGTTGCAAGGCGATACGCTGGCCGAAATTACAGAGTGGACGCCGCGCCTGATGGCCCGTATGCGAGGAATTCCGATTCTGCGCGATGTGAATAGCGATCAGCAGGATCGCGGATTGCAGGCGAGTCTCGATATTGACCGCGACACTGCATCGCGGCTCGGCTTAAGCGCGCAGCTTGTGGATGACACGCTCTACGATGCGTTTGGCCAGCGGCAGGTGTCCACCATGTACACGCCGCTCAATCAGTATCACGTGGTGATGGAGGTCGCGCCGAAGTACTGGCAGAGTCCCGATGTGCTGCGCCAGATTTTCGTGCGCGCACCGAGCGGCTCCGAAGTGCCACTCAGTGCCTTCACTCACTTTGCCGAGAAGAACACCACGCTGACTGTCAGCCATCAGAGTCAGTTTCCGGCGTACACCATTTCGTTCAACCTTGCGCCCGGTGTCGCGCTCGGCCAGGCCGTGACGGAGATCGACAACGCGCGCACCGAGATCGGCATGCCCGCAAGCATCCAGGCGAAATTTCAGGGCACCGCCCAGGCTTACCAGGAATCTCTCGCGAACGAGCCGATCCTGATTGCTGCGGCGTTGTTCACGGTTTACATCGTGCTCGGGATTCTGTATGAGAGCCTGATCCATCCGCTGACCATTCTTTCGACACTTCCGTCTGCGGGCGTCGGCGCGCTGATGGCGCTGATCCTATACGATACGGAGCTCACGGTGATCGCGCTCATCGGCATCATTCTGCTGATCGGCATCGTGAAGAAGAATGCGATCATGATGATCGATTTCGCTCTCGCCGCTGAACGCAATGAAGGCAAGACGCCGCGCGAAGCAATCTACCAGGCCTGTGTTCTGCGCTTCCGTCCGATCATGATGACCACTGCGGCCGCGCTGCTGGGTGGTCTGCCCCTCGCGCTCGGTACGGGCGTTGGCTCCGAGATGCGTCGGCCGTTGGGGATTGCGATCGTTGGCGGCTTGCTGGTGAGCCAGATGTTGACGCTGTTTACTACGCCTGTGATTTACCTGGTTCTCGATCGCATGCGGTTGCGATTTGAAGCGTACCGCCATCGCGGCGCGCGCAATGTTCCCGCCGGATCCAAAGCATGATGCGAAGTTTTCTCCTGGCGCCGGCCATCGCCGGTCTTTTATTGATCTCTGCCTGCCGTGTGGTTGGGCCGAACTATACGCGCCCAAGCGTACCCACCGCGCCCACGCACAAGGACGCCACGCCCGAAGCATTCAAAGAAGCACCGGGTTGGAAGAAGAGCGAACCGCGCGATGAAATGACGCGGGGCCGCTGGTGGGAGATGTTTCAAGACCCACGCCTGAACGAGTATGAGATCCGTTCCATGGTCGCGAACCAGAATATCCGGCAAGCCGAAGCGGCATTCCGGCAAGCGCGCGCGCTGGTACGCCTCAATCGCTCGGGCTACTATCCGACAGCTGGGGTCAGCCCCAGCGTGAATTTCTCGAAAGGCCGCGCAGGCGTCATCACCAACAGCGGCGGCACCACAACGACCACGACGACAACGCCGGGAACCACCACTGGAACGGGCACCGGAAGCACGACTCGCTGGCGGGACAACAACCGGCACGACCACCGGTACAACTACTGGAACAACAACAGGCACGACTACCGGAACAACAACCGGCGGTAGCTTAGTTTCGACGTTGATCAGCATTCCGTTCGATGTCTCGTGGGAGCCCGACCTCTGGGGACGCGTGAGCCGCATGGTGGAGAATGCCAACAGCCTGGCGGAGGCGAGCGCGGCGGATCTGGAGAACGTGCGGCTGACGATTCAGTCGGAGCTGGCCAGCGACTACTTCCAGTTGCGCACGCTCGACAGCACGGCGCAGTTGCTCGAGAACACTGTCTCTGCTTACGAGAAAGCGCTGCAACTCACGATGAACCGTTACAACGGCGGCATCGCGTCGCAAGTCGATGTTGCGCAGGCCCAGACGCAGCTTGAGACCACGCGCGCGCAGTTGATCGATATTGGCGTGAACCGTTCGCAGTTTGAACACGCAATCGCAACGCTGATCGGCGAATCCGCTTCGAACTTTTCCATTCCACGTTTTCCGTTGACGGGGCTGCCGCCAACTGTTCCTCCCGGTTTGCCTTCTGAACTGCTCGAGCGCCGCCCCGATGTCGCCAGCACGGAGCGTCGCGTTGCCGCGGCGAACGCGGAGATTGGGGTTGCCAAGGCGGCTTACTATCCGACCTTCTCGATCTCGGCATCCGCGGGTTTACAGGCCACGTCGCTCACGAACTTTTTCACTAGCCCCACGCGTTTCTGGTCGGTGGGCCCATCGCTCGCGCAGACACTGTTCGATGGCGGCCGCCGGCGTGCCGTGACCGATCAGGCCATCGCTGCCTATGACCAAACCGTTGCTGCGTATCGTCAAAGCGCGCTGACTGCGTTTCAGGAAGTGGAAGACAGCCTGGCTGCGTTGCGCATTCTTGAACAGGAAGCGGACCGGCAGACCGCTGCAGTGCAGTCTGCCGAGAAGTCACTGTCGCTTTCGGTGGAGCGCTATCGTGGCGGGATCGCGACCTACCTCGAAGTGATCACGGCGCAATCCGTTGCGTTGTCGAACGAACGCACGGCTGTGACTCTTCTGGGTCGTCGCATGGTAGCGGATGTGCAACTGGTGAAGGCCATCGGCGGCGGTTGGGATGAATCGAAGCTGCCGTCGGAGCGGTCGTTGAAGCAATAGACAGCGTTCGGCCTACTTCAGAGCCGTTGCAGTTACTTCCATCTGCATCACCCGTTTGCTGGTCAGGTCGTCGGAGCTAAAGATCACCGTGCTCTTGTGCAACGGTACAACGACGCCCGAGCGCCACTTATTCTGACGAACCACGACCCCGGCGCTCTGCAACGGCGCCGCGGAATCCGCCGGAATACTGCTGACGTCCGCGTTGATATCCATCGCCAGTTCGCCATCCACCTCTTTGACATCGGAACAGTCGATGTTCACGCCGACGTCCAGGTAGTTGAATGCACCATTCCCAGCCTGAAGCGGGACCTTGCTCCCGGTGCGAATATTGCTGATGTTGTGTAAGCCTTCATGGACGATCATCGAGTAGGTGCGCGAGCTGACAACCTTGCCTGCTTCCACCTCTTTGAGTCCGAAATCGACTTTATAAAATCTGACCTTTTCGGCTGTCTGAGCAAGACAAGCCCCTGCCGTCATCAGGGCGAGAATGCCCAGGATCGTTTGTTTTCGCATTCGCAATTCTCCTCGATTAGTTCGTGTTGTCTGTTGATAGCGGAGGGACTTCGATCGCCGGAATGTCGAGAGGCTCCAACGGCTGAATCGGTCTTTCCATAGATGCCTGGAGCGCGAGTTCCGGATGCTGTGTGGCCAGCGCGACCATGGCCCGTTCCTCGGGCGTAAGGCCACGCGGAGAAGGCTTTGTGGTCCGCGGATGCGTCCTTCGCTCTGTCAAATGTTCGACCGGGGCGGAAGGGGCCGCCGCTATGACCGCGTGGCGAATCACAGGTTCCTTCCTGGGACTTACCTGGCGTGTGGGCCCAGGCATCACCCAAACGAGTACTAGCGCCGCCGCTGCCGGAATCGCAAGCATCCACCAAGGCCGCTGCGCGCGGCTAGGCTGTATCTTCCGGATGATCCGTTCTTCCATTCCGGCCAGCGGCTCGGCCGCGCTGTAACTGCGCAAGCCCCGGTCCAGGATCGCGTCCAGATCGTCAACGTGCATAAGCGGCCAACTTCTTCTTGAGAATTTCACGCGCTCGTTTCAACCGGGTACGCACCGTGCCCTCCGGAATTCCGAGGATGCGAGCAATTTCCGGTGAACCCAGTTCGTCCACTGTCGAGAGCGCTAGCGGCAGCCGCAGTTCATCGGGCAGAGAATCGATCAGCCGGTGCACCGTGTCGTTCCAGTTTGTGCGAACGGCCGCTTCCTCGGGTCCGGCCGCGCTCGATGCGATGTCCGCGTCGGAGTTCCCCTCCTTTTCGCGTGGTAAGCGCGAGATCGCCACCCGCCAGGCAACTCGCGCCAGGAAAGCCCGTTCATCCTCAATCCCTTGCCACTTGCCATTCCGGAACAGTTTGCAAAAGGTCTCCTGAGCCACATCTTCCGCATCTTGCACGTTGCGGGTCACGGAATACGCCACGCCGAACACGAAGCGTGATTGCCGCCTGACCAAAGCCGAAAATCGCTCATCGCACGTCAAGCGCTCTTCAGCGAGAGCGATTCCTTCCGGACTGTCCATGCAATGTTCCACGTTCAATAGCTAAGACCAGCCCGGCGCCGGAATCGTTCAGATAAATCTACGCCTGTCAGTAACGATCGGGTATGGAAGCCGTACCCACTACAGCCGAAATCATGAAGACAACAATCTTGGTGCTGACGCTACTGTGTTTATCCAATCGCATCGTGCTGGCAACGTGGTCGATCGTGGTCATCGACGAGAAGACCAAAGAGATTGGCGTCGCCGGGGCATCCTGTACATCCGATTGTTCCGGCATCGCAAGCATCATTCCCGGAAACGGCGCCATCGTGGTGCAGGCAATGAGCAACTACAACGCACACGATATGGGACGAAAGGCGATCGCAGCAGGCTATCCCGTGGAAAACATCATGATTGGTTTGCGCGAGGCGAGGTTCGATCCGGAGCATCAGCAGTACGCGCTGGTCACGCTCGGACATCCACATCCCGTGACATATACGGGCGCGCAGACCTTGCCGTTTAACGGCGCGCTCTCGACTCGCGGAATCTCCGTCCAAGGGAACGTCTTGTCGCACCCCAATGAACTAAGGCGAATCCTAGATGCAGCGGTAAGAGCGCGCGCGTCCTCGCGCCGTATCGAAGATATTCTCATGGCAGCGCTAGAGGCTGGATCGAAAGCCGGTGGGGACCGCAGATGTGGAAAGCAGAAAGCCACCAGCGCGTTCCTCGAAGTGGCGGCGCCCAACGATCAACCGAGCCATCCATTTCTTCATCTGGTGGTCACTGACCAGCGGGACGGAAAGAACGCTGTTGAGAAACTACGAAGCGGGCTGAAACGGTGGAATAAAGAAGGCGGGAAGGCTCGAAGGAACGTCGACAAATAACATTTCACAAAGTCTCAGAATTTTTTTCGAGTGCTTAGAATCAGCTGTTTATGTCATAGCCCTGTGCGGAAACGTACGCATCGCGAAACACACTCGTTATCGCGAATGACAAACTCTTCCGTCGAAACGATTCAGAAGCTCTCCACTGTGTGGTCCAGCCGTCAGGAAAAGCAGATCTCCGTCAAAGTCGAATACCAGAAGTGGCAAGAGGGCGGTTGCAAGATGTTCTGCCTTTCGCGCATCGAAGAGCAGTAAACGCCGCGCCCGTCCGGGTGCTATAGTCGAAGGCAAACAAAAGGCGAACATGTCTGGCCTGCTTTTCGACACCTCTGAACCCACGCAGGAGATTACGACACGGCGGGAGTCCGGCCTCGGCCCGCTGTTGGTCAAGCTCGAAGGTCTCACGCGCCGCGACGATCCGCCCATTCGTGCGATTCACCATCAGCCCGCTTCACCGGGCGAGTACCGGGAGCTGCCCGAAGCGCTGCGTCCAGAACTGCGCGAGCTGCTCGCGAAGCGTGGAATACAGAAGCTGTATTCGCACCAGGCCGAAGCGCTGGAACATGTGTTCGCAGCGCGCGATCTGGTAGTGGTTACGCCCACCGCGAGCGGGAAGACGCTCTGTTATAACCTGCCGGTGCTGAACGCGATGATCGAGACGCCTGATGCTCGCGCGCTCTATCTTTTTCCGACGAAGGCACTGGCCGAAGATCAGCTATCCGAACTGCATCAGATGCTCGAAGACAGCGGCTCTTCGATCAAAGCCTTCACGTTTGACGGCGACACGCCGTCCGACGCGCGCAAGGCCATCCGGCAGCGCGCCAACATTGTCCTGACCAACCCGGACATGCTGCACACGGGCATTCTGCCCCACCACACCAAGTGGACGCGCCTGTTTGAAAACCTGAAGTTCATCGTCATCGACGAACTGCATTATTACCGCGGTGTGTACGGCAGTCATCTGGCGAACGTGCTGCGGCGTTTGCAGCGCATCTGCGAGTTCTACGGCGCGAAGCCGCAGTTCATCTGTTGCTCAGCGACGATTGCGAACCCGCGCGAGTTGGCCGAAGCACTGACCTTACGCACATTCGAAACGATTGAGAAAAGCGGCGCGCCGCAGGGCGATCGTTATTTCGCTTTCTACAATCCGCCGGTGGTGAATCGCGAGCTTGGCATCCGCCGCAGTTACATCAATGAGACGCGGCGCATGGCGCTCGAGTGCATCGATCAGAATCTGCACACGCTGGTGTTCGCGAATAGCCGGCTTGCCACGGAAATCCTGGTTACTTACCTCAAAGACGCTTGCGACAACGGACGCATTCCTACGAACAGCGTGCGCGGTTATCGCGGCGGTTACTTGCCTCGCGAACGCCGGGAAATTGAACAGAAGATGCGCGCGGGCGAGATTCGCGCCATTGTCGCGACCAGCGCTTTGGAGCTTGGTATCGATATCGGCTCACTCGATGCCGTGGTGATGGCGGGTTATCCCGGAACAATTGCATCGACATGGCAGAGGGCCGGGCGCGCGGGCCGCAGGCAGACGCCTTCAGCGGCAATTTTCGTGGCGTCGAGTGCTCCGCTTGATCAGTACATCGTCGAGCATCCCGAATACTTCTTCGGTGCTTCCCCGGAGCACGCTTACATCGCGCCGGATAATCTCGAAATTCTGTTGAGCCATCTGAAGTGCGCGGCGTTCGAGTTGCCGATCGCGCCAGGGGAGACATTCGGCAAGCACGACATCACGGCGCTTTGCGAGTTTCTGGTCACCAGCGGATTTCTTCATCAGTCCGGCGGCTGCTGGCATTGGACCAGCGATAGCTATCCCGCCGACGCGGTCAGCTTGCGCGCCATCACGAGCGACAACTTCGTTGTGGTGGATACAACGGGTGAGCCCAAAGTGATTGCCGAAGTTTCGTTCCCGACAGCACTCACGACACTTCACGAGAAAGCGATCTATCTGCACGAAGCGCGGCAGTATCATGTCGACCGCTTCGACTACAAAGAGCGCAAAGCGTATGTGCGCCGCGTGAACTGCGACTACTACACCGATGCGATCGACTACACCCAGGTGCATGAACTACGGCGCTTCGCGGAAGAGCCGCTCGCTGCAGCGCAGAAGGTGCACGGCGAGGTTCGCGTGAACACGCAAGTGGTCGGGTTCAAGAAGATCCGTTTCTACACGCTCGAGAATGTCGGGGCGGGGAAGCTTTCGATTCCCGAACAGGAGATGCACACTACGGCATTCTGGCTGCACTTCCCCGCGGCGTTCCTCAGCGCCTTGGGCGACTTCTCCGCATCGGAAAAGCAGAACGGCCTGGCGGCCGCAGCGAACGCGCTGCATACCGTGGCTTCGGTGCTGTTGATGTGCGATCCGCGCGATATCGGAGTTGCCGTGGGCGAGGAAGCCATACCCGGCCGCGAGTGGGAACCCAACGTATTCCTCTATGACCGCTATCCCGGCGGCATCGGTCAAAGTGAGCCGCTGTTCCGTATGGCTGCGCGGCTGATGCGCGATAGCGCCGCGCTGATTGAGGCCTGCGCGTGTGAGGCCGGCTGTCCCTCGTGCGTAGGCCCGCCGTTGGAAATCGGAACGCACGGCAAAGCCGCCGGGCTCGCGATACTGCGCGCGCTTGCGAGCTGAGCGTTAACGCGTTCGCAACTGCTCGGGAAAAACGGCGAACCCTTTCGGTGGGGGGAAAAACTGCAGCAAACAATCCAGCCGCAGCCTCAGGTACTTCGACGCGAGTTGCCGTGGCCCCTTTTCGACGTCGATGTCGCAACAGATGCCATGCAGGTACAGGCTCATGGTGTCTTCAAATGAAGCGGCAAGATACACGCCAAATTTCCTGCCTTTGCGCGAGCGCGACAAATCCTGCTTCATGGCCCAACTGTTCTCGCCCACTTCACCGTGCACGCTCGCGGTCAGTTCTGCCGACACGATGTGCTGGTACGCGTCCAGAAACTCTTTGGGCACAACCGGGCCACAGATTCGCGTGATCGCGTGAAACAAGCTGTCATGGAAGTCCGGTATCGGTTCAGAGCGCGTCGAGAAAACCATCAATGCGCGATCTGGGGTGGCGGTCTGAGTGAAGCGAACGAAATCGGCGGCGGGCGGCTGTTGAAAGCTGACGGCAAGGCCGCTACGATCCGCGTTCAAGCATAAGTAAGGCACCAGCACAATCCGCACCGGAGGCAACAGCGCGCAAACAGCGGGCGGCAGTGACGCCACCGGTTCGTGAACATACGGCTTCACATCCTCATCCGGCATGGGGATCAGCGAGAGGTAAGAGAAGCCATCCGCAACGGGCAGCATCTCGCCTTCCGTCATCGATTCAATTTCGGTTAGTGACAGGTTGGTAGAGGAATCCAGAGTTCGCATCAACGGCGTCTTGAGTCTAACAAGCGGAAGGCGCGGTTATCGGTGCTATCCTGCGTGGGCAAAGATGCCGGATGACCGCGGGGCGACCATTTTTCTCTCGGCGGGTGAAGCTTCGGGCGATCTTTACGCTTCGCTGCTCGCGGAGGCCTTGCTGCGCAGACGCCCCGATTTGCGATTCTTCGGATGCGCCGGACCACGCATGCGGGCGGCCGGTGTGCAAGCCGTAGTGCGTTCGGAAGCGCTGGCCGTGGTGGGCCTGGTCGAAGTGCTCCGGCACATCCCGCGCATTTACGGAGAGTTCCGCACGCTGCTGGCTGCTGCCGCGAACGATCCGCCCCAGGTTGCCGTTCTGACGGACTCGCCCGATTTCCATTTGCGCGTCGCGAAGAAGCTAAGCAAGCGCCGCATTCCGGTGCTCTACTTCATCGCGCCTCAAGTGTGGGCGTGGCGCAAGGACCGGCTCCCGATGATGCGCCGCGTCATCACGAAGCTGCTCTGCATTTTCCCTTTCGAACAGAAGTTCTTCGAAGCTGCGGGCATCAATGCGCGATTTATCGGGCACCCCTTGATCGGGCGTATCGCACCGTCAGTCTCGCGTGGAGAGTTCTTTCGCGAGTTCGGACTCGATCCCGAAGCCTTGCTGGTCGCGTTGCTACCCGGTAGCCGGCGGGGCGAAGCTGCGCGTCATATGCCGGAGTTGATCGCTACCGCGAAGCAAATCGCGGCCGGGGTGAAAGTGCAGTTCGTACTGCCTGCCTCGCCCACGACAGGCGCTGCGTTCTTCGAACCGTTTTTTCGGGAACGTAACGCGACGCCAAACATCAAAGTGATAGAAGGGCGCTCCTGGGATGCAATTGCACACTCCGATCTGGCTCTTGCCGCCAGCGGGACCGTCACAATCGAATGCGCGCTGCTGGGAACTCCGCTGATCACGTTTTACAAAGTAAACCGCTTAAGCTGGATATTGGGTAAGCTGCTGGTCCGCGTGCCGTTTTATTCCATGGTGAATCTGATCGCGGGACGGCGCGTGATCGACGAGTTCATTCAGGAAGACTTCGCGGCGGATCGTCTTTCTGAAGCTGCGACCAAGTTGCTGGCGGACCGCGAAGCACGGGAAGAGATGGCCGGGCAGCTTGCGCTGGTCGCCGCGAAATTGCACGGCGACGGTGACGCGATTGAAGCGGCTGCGGATGAGGTAATGCGCTTGTTGGAGGAACATGTTGCGAAGAGTTAAGTTACTGGCCCTGACGGCCGCGATGCTGCCTGGCCTGTTGCAGGCGCAGGACAAACGTTCGCGAGTCGATGTGGATCACTATACGATCGACGCCGAGATCAATCCGGCTACGCAGACTCTGACCGCGCGCGCCGCGGTGCGGATGACGCCGCTCGACGACTCGATCAGCTCCGCATCGTTCGAACTTAACGGCGCGCTCGCTATCAGTAAAGTTGTCGACGAGCAGGGCCACGCGTTGAACCCGCAACGCAGCGGCTCCGACGCGGCGTTCCGCCTTAGCTTCGACCCGGTGCCGAAGGGCAAGGCCACTACTCTCACCTTCTCCTATCAAGGCAAGCTGACTGGAGCTGAAGACTCCCCGGTGTACGGAATCAAGTTCGCCGCGATTCATCCCGACTACGCGTATCTGATGTATCCCTCGCGCTGGTTTCCGGTGAGTGGCTACAGCACGAACAGGTTCTCGGCCGATATGAACATCACGGTCCCCGCAGGCTATCAAGTGATTGCCAGCGGCTTGGGTACACCGCAGAGTTCAGCGGGCAAGACGACCTACAGCTATAAGTTTACGCAGCGCTCTTTCCCGGGCAGCATCGCGGTTTCGAAGACGCCGCCCAACCGGATCAACGGCGAAGGCATTGCCACCGAAGTGTTCTTCCGCGGTGCTGAGAAAGAAGCAGAACGTTCGTGGGGCGACCAGACTGCGCAAATCGTGAACTACTTCACGTCGCTGTTCGGACGGCCCCCGTACGCAAGCCTCGCTTTAGTAGAAACGGAGAACGGCGCGCCGAACGGTTACGCCGCGCCCGGTATTGTTTTCCTGAACCCGCGCTCGATCGGTCATGAGGCGAATCCGAAACTGCTGGCCAACAATGTGTCGCGGCAGTGGTGGGAAGTCGGCGTCTCTCCGGCGACGCGCAATCATCTGTGGCTGGAAAACGGTCTCGCGTCGTACTCCGAAGGCCTTTGGATCGAGCACACCAGCGGGCCCGGCGCGTTCGATAACTTGATGAAGTCCGACACTACAGAGGCGTTGACCGTAGATAGCGTGCCGATCATTCAATCAGCGCGCATGGAAGACTACTCTCCGGAGCTATGGGCTTTAACAGGGAGTAAAGGCGCGGCGATCTTGAACATGCTGCGCTCGACTGTGGGCGACGAGAAATTCTTCCAGACGCTCAAGACTTTTTATAACGACAATCTCTGGAAAGCAGTCACGACGGAAGACTTCCGCAAGGTGGCCGAGAAGGTCTCGCAGCAGGACCTGAAGTGGTTCTTCCTGCAGTGGATCGAAAGCAGCGGCGCGCCTGAGTTCAAGATCGAGTACACGGTTTTCCGAACGCAGAAAGGGTTCCGCGTCGTGGGCAAGATCGCGCAGGATCTGGACACGTTCCGCATGCCTGTCGATATCAAGATCGAAACCGAAGGCAATCCGGAAGAGAAGAAGATTGAGGTCGTCGGAACCTCTTCGGAGTTCTCCATCGATACGTTCGGCAAACCGAAGAACGTGATTATCGATCCTGCAGGTAAGGTGTTGCGTTACGGACCGTCGGTACGTGTCGCCGTCGCGATCCGCAAGGGCGAGCAGTTTGCTGAGATCAGCGAATTTACAGAAGCGCTGGCGCAGTATCAGAAAGCGCTGGAAACTTCCCGTAACAGTTCGCTTGCGCATTACCGCATCGCGGAGGTCTACATGTTGCAGAACAATTATCAGTCTGCGGCGAATGAATTTCGCGAAGCGCTCAATGGCGATCTGGAGCCCAAGTGGATCGAAGTGTGGGGCCACATCAAGCTTGGCAACATCTTCGACATCACCAGCCAGCGTGAGCGCGCGGTGAACGAGTACGAACACGCGCGCCGTACCAACGACAATACACAGGGCGCGCAGGACGAAGTGGCGCGCTTCCTGAAAACACCGTACGAACGCAAGAAGTCATCCGACAACGTCTGACCCTTCGCCGGGGCTGAGCCTGTGTTCTGATAAAGGTTCAGCCCCTGGCATGTCCGCACTGCGTAGCTATCTCTTCGTCGCTCCATCCATCGTTCTCTCCACAGTTTTCTTCGGCACCATCTCGATGCTGGTCTCGCTGTTCGATGCGACCGGCTTCCGCCAACATGGTGTTGCCGTGATGTGGGCCAGATCGCTGCTGCGTATTGTCGGCGTAACCGTCGAATGCACTGGAGTGGAAAAGCTCAAGACCGGCGAGGGCTGCGTGCTTGCGTGCAATCACACCAGTTACATGGATACGCCGGTGATTCTGGCCAACGTTCCGCTGCAGTTTCGCTTTTTCGCCAAGAGCATGTTGTTCAAGATTCCGTTTCTCGGCAGTCATCTGCGCCGTGCGGGACATCTTCCGGTAGTGCTGGATGACGCGCGCGCGGGCATCCGGTCGATGACCGATGGAGCGAAGTTGATTCGCGAGAAAAATCTTTCGGTGCTGATCTTCCCCGAAGGCGGGCGCTCGCTCGAGACGCTCGAGCCGTTCAAAGAAGGCGCTGCTTTTGTCGCGATCAAGGCGGGCGTTCCGGTCTATCCGATGGCGATCAGCGGCGTGCGGCAGGTGCTGAAGATGCACACCAAAATATTTCGCCCCGGGCACGTCCGCTTGCAAATTGGCGACCCGATCGACACAGCCGGCATGACGCTGCGCGACCGTGCCGATCTGACTACGCGCCTCATGACGGAGATCTCCCGCATGACCGGCGAACCGCTGCCGGCGCAGGATCGCAAAGAGCCGGCTACGACGATCAATTGAGTGCAAAGCGCGTGCTAGGATCACCACGATGACCCTTCGGACCGTCTTCGATTTGCTCGAACGAAGTGCTGTCGAACACGCGCAAGTGCGGGCACTGCAGCAGCCGGAAACACGTCAGGGTAAGCGCGAAGTTCGTCACTGGACCTATGCGGAATTTCACCAGGCAAGCCGTGAAATCGGGGCGGGGCTCGCATCGCTGGGATTGAAGCGCGGCGACATTGTGGCGCTCAACTCCGAGACGCGCGCGGAGTTTTACCTGGCCGATCTCGCACTGTTAGGTATCGGTTGTGTAGCCGCCGCGTTGTATCCGAGTTACCCTGCGGCCGAACTGCTGCGCACCATCGCCGCGGCGGATGCCAGGGCGCTCTTCGTGGAAGATCCCAAGAGCTTCAAGAATCTGAAGGACGCGTCAGTGGAGCACGTCATTCTGCTCACGGGCGAAGCGGAAGGCGCGATGTCGCTTGCGGCGTTGCAAGCCCGCGGCCGTGAGGCGCTGAAAGACCCGGACTGCTGGAGCCGCCTTGCCGGCGCCGTGCAGCCGGACGATCCCGCGATTCTCTACCTGACGAGCGGCGCCACCGGCGACCCAAAGATGGTGTTGGTTACGCATCATGCGCTTGTGAGCAATCTGAATGCGGGCCCCGCTGTGTTGCCGTTGACCACCGACGATGTGACCGTCGCATTTCTCCCCTCGGCGCACATCGCGCAGCGCGTTGTGGTGGAGTTGCTGCCCATCTACTTCGGCGCACAAGTCGCCTTCGCGGAAAGCCTGATGAAGCTCCCGCAAGAGATCAAGCACGTCCGCCCGACATTATTCCTCGCGCCGCCGCGTATGTGGGAGCGTGTCTATTCGACGATCTGCACGGAAATCAAAAAGAAGCCGGCCATCATGCGGCAGATCTTCTATGCTTCGGTCGGGCTGGGCACCGCGGCAGCGCGTTATCGCCGCGCGGGCAAAACTGTACCGCCCCATCTGAGCGTGCCGTTGAAGCTGGCGGACCGTCTGGTATTTGCGAAGATACGCGACCGCTTTGGCGGACGGCTGCGCATAGCTGCATCAGGCGCGGCGCCGCTCGGGAAAGATCTGGCGGAGTTTTATGAGGCGGTCGGTATGCCCTTGATCGAGGGTTATGGACTGACCGAAGGTGGCGTGACGGCGTTCAATCCGCTGAGCGGCGCGAAGCCGGGCAGCATCGGCAAGCCGCTTCCCGGCGTCACGATTCGTGTGGCTGAAGATGGCGAGCTGTTGATCCAAAGCGCGTTTCAGTTCCAGGCCTATTACAAGGACCCGGCGGCAACTGCCGAAGTGCTGCGCGATGGCTGGCTGCACACCGGCGACGCAGGGCACGCCGATTCTGACGGTTTCTACTACATCACGGGCCGCAAGAAAGAGTTGATCGTTTCTTCCAACGGCAAGAAGATTTTCCCGTCGCGTGTCGAGAACCTGTTCAAGTTCGAACCGCTGATCAGCCAGGTGCTGTTAGTCGGCGATCGTTTGCCGTTCCTGACCGCTCTGTTTACCGTGCACGCGAATGTTGCGGAGCATCTGGCGGGAATGGAAGGTTACGCCGGCAAACCCGCGGCGGAGATTGTGAAAGCGCCGGCGGTGCAGGCGGAAGTACAGAAGATCGTGAGCCGCGTCAACAAACAACTGGCACCGTTTGAGCAAGTGCGCAAGTTCCGTCTGCTGCCGCGCGACTTCACGATTGAAGATGGCGAACTCACCGCGACGATGAAGGTTCGCCGCCAGAATGTAATTCGCAATTTCCAGAGCGACATCGACGCGCTCTATGCGGGACGCGAAGGCGCGGAAGGTTAGTTCCGGCCGCCGGCTAACGGCAGCTCGATCGGGCTATCGTCGCGGAAGCTCTCGCGTTTGGTCAGGCTCGCCACCAGGAAATCGCGATTCATCCGCGCGATCACTTCGATGCGAATCTCCTTCGGGCACACCGCTTCGCATTCGCCGATGTTGGTGCAGTTGCCGAACACTTCGCGTTGGCCTGCTTCACCATGTTGAACGCGCGCTCCAGCCGTTCGGGCTTGCCCTGCGGCAGCATGGCAGAGGTGCGTGATCTTCGCGCCCGTGAACAACGCCGCCGAGGCGTTCGGACAAGCTGCCACGCAAGCGCCGCAACCGATGCACGCGGCCGCGTCCATCGCCATATCGGACTCTTCTTTCGAGATCAGAATCGCGTTGCCGTCCGGCGCGCTGCCGGTCGAGACCGACACATAGCCGCCCGCGGCGATGATGCGGTCGAACGCGCCGCGGTCCACCATCAGATCTTTCAACACCGGAAACGCCCGCGCGCGCCACGGCTCCAGATACAACACGTCGCCATCTTTGTAATGGCGCATGTGCAACTGGCAGACAGTCGTACCGGCCTGCGGACCGTGCGCGACGCCGTTGACCATGAAGCCGCAGGAGCCGCAGATGCCTTCGCGGCAATCGTGCTCGAACGCGATCGGGTCTTCGCCCTTTTCGATCAGGCCTTCGTTCAGTACGTCCAGCATCTCGAGAAACGACATGTCGGGACTGACGTCACGGGCTTCGTATCGCACCATTCCGCCCTTGTCGCGCGCGCTCTTCTGCCGCCAAACGTGCAGAGTGAGATTCATGTGATTGTCTATTTGTAACTCCGCTGCGATGGATGGACGTAGTGGAATTCCAGCGGCTCTTTGTTCAGCACCGGCTCCTGATCGCGTCCGGCATACTCCCATGCGGCAACATACGAAAACTGCTCATCGTTGCGCTGCGCTTCGCCATCGGGCGTCTGGTACTCTTCGCGGAAATGCCCGCCGCAGCTCTCTTTGCGCCGCAGCGCGTCGAGGCACATCAGCTCGGCCAGTTCGAAGAAGTCGCGCCACGCGGCCGGCGCCTTCGAGCTGCTGATTGATGTCGTCCGCCGTGCCTGAAACTTTTACGTCGCGCCAGAACTCTTCGCGCAACGCGCGAATCTTTTCGATCGCCGTCTGCAATCCCTCGCGCGTGCGCGACATGCCGCAGTAGTCCCAGACCAGCTTGCCGAGTTCGCGATGGAACGACGCGACCGTGCGCGTGCCGGGATTGCGAGCGAACTTTTGCGTGACTGCCTGGACCTCAGCTTCGGCCTCGCGAAATGCGGCATGCGTCGTGTCGACCTTCGCGAGCTTCGCCGTCGCCAGGTAATTGCCGATCGTGTACGGAGCGACGAAGTAGCCGTCCGAGAGGCCCTGCATCAGCGCGCTCGCGCCCAGCCGATTTGCGCCGTGATCGGAAAAATTCGCCTCGCCCAGAACGAACAGGCCCGGGATGGTGCTCATCAGGTTGTAGTCCACCCACAAGCCGCCCATCGTGTAGTGAATCGCCGGATAGATGCGCATCGGCACGCGATAGGGATCTTCGCCCGTGATGCGGTTGTACATCTCGAACAGATTGCCGTAGCGCTCTTCGATCGTCTTGCGGCCCAGGCGTTCGATCGCTCGCGCGAAATCGAGGTAAACGCCGAGCCCGGTCTCGCCCACGCCGCGGCCTTCGTCGCAAACTGCTTTCGCATTCCGCGAAGCCACATCGCGCGGCACCAGATTGCCGAAGCTTGGATAGCGGCGCTCCAGATAATAATCGCGATCTGCTTCGGGAATCTGATCGGGAGAGCGTTTGTCGCCCTTCTGCTTCGGGACCCAGATGCGGCCGTCGTTGCGCAGCGATTCGCTCATCAGCGTGAGCTTCGATTGGTAATCGCCCGACACCGGAATACAGGTGGGGTGAATCTGCGTGAAGCACGGATTCGCGAACGCTGCGCCCCTTTTGTAAGCGCGCCAGATCGCGGTGGTGTTCGAGCCCTTGGCGTTCGTCGAAAGATAGTAGACGTTGCCGTAGCCGCCGGTAGCGAGCACAACCGCATCGGCAGCCATCGATTCGATCTTGCCGGTAACCAGATTGCGAGTGACGATGCCGCGCGCCTTGCCGTCGACGACGACCAGGTCCAGCATCTCCGTGCGCGGGTACATCTGCACGTTGCCCGCGTGGATCTGCCGCTCCAACGCCTGGTAGGCGCCGAGCAGGAGCTGCTGCCCGGTCTGCCCCCGCGCATAGAACGTACGCGAAACCTGCGCGCCGCCGAAAGATCGGTTGGTCAGCGTTCCGCCGTATTCGCGCGCGAACGGCACGCCTTGCGCGACGCACTGGTCGATGATGTTGACGCTGATCTGCGCCAGGCGATAAACGTTCGCTTCGCGGGCGCGGAAGTCGCCGCCCTTTACCGTGTCGTAGAAGAGGCGGAATACGCTGTCGCCGTCGTTCTGGTAATTCTTGGCCGCGTTGATGCCGCCCTGCGCGGCGATGGTGTGCGCCCGGCGCGGGCTGTCCTGAAAGCAGAAGCACTTCACGTTGATAGCCGAGTTCGCCGAGCGTAGCTGCCGCCGAAGCGCCCGCAAGACCCGAGCCCACGACGATGATGTTGTACTTCCGCTTGTTCGCCGGATTCACCAGCTTCATGTCGAAGCGCGCTTTGTCCCAGGCCTGCTCAATGGGTCCGTGAGGAACCTTGGAATCGAGAACCATACTGTGTCCTTTTTAGAGCGGGATCCAACCGGCCATGACGGCGATCGGAATCGAGCAATTGCCTACAACGATGATCAGCGCGAACACCATCGCCGCGCGTTTGATCCAGGGCGAGTAACTCGGATGCGAGACGCCGAGCGACTGACACATGCTGTAAACCCCGTGGTAGAGGTGCTGCCCCAGCAGAATCATCGAGACGATGTACGCAATGGAAACGGGAATCACGCGGAAGCCGAGCACCACGTTGCTGTACACATCGCCTTCCTGAAAATTCGGGTGAATTCCGTTCACGCCCAGCGTGAAATGCATGATGTGAAAGATGATGAACGCCGCAATGATCGGGCCGCTCCACATCATGGTGCGCGAGGCATAGCTCGAATGCGAGTTGTCTTTTTTGACGTAGCCGATCGGGCGCGCCACCGATTTCAGCCGGCTCAGTTGGATGGATGCCACGATGTGCAGCACCACGCTGGCGAAGAGCACCAGGCGGGCCGTCCAAAGCAGGCCCGGCATGCCGCGGAGGAAAACGCCGTACGCGTTCAGGTGCGCTTTACCTTCGTAAATCTGAAGATTCCCGGCCAGGTGCGCAAGCACAAAGCCGAAAAGGATCAACCCGGTTACCGCCATAACCGCCTTCTTTCCAATCGTCGCGTCGTAGAACCGGAAGGCGCGGTTCACGTGACTCTCCACGGGTAGCGAACTCATCTGCTTTATTTGATCGTACCGAAAATTTAACCTGACGATTGGATGCGGCGTTCTCAGCCCGTGAGCTGGGGAATTTCGCTTAGCCCAAAGGGTTCAATTCGTTACGATTTGTTATTCAACTCACCAATGTGAAAAATGAGCGGGCTATAATGGGGACGAGTTCGCGAAAGACGCTGTATTCTTATAGCTTGAGGAAAAGTGTGGTCCAATCCCCTGACAGCGATCTTGCGCGCCCCGAGGCATAGGTCCATGCGACACCGCGTTCTTCTTCCATTTCTCTTACTCGCTCTAGCGTTTGCCGGATGCTCGAGCGATCCAAACCAGCGCAGCGCCAAGCTGATTGAGCGCGGCAAGCAGTACTACGACAAGAAAGAATTCAATCGTGCGTTGATTCTTTTCCGTAGTGCCGAGCAGGTTGCTCCGCGCAACGCCGAGGCCTTTTACCGCACCGGACTCACCTACCTCGAGAAGAACCAACTGCAGAACGGAGCCGACCATCTGCTGCGCGCGCGCGCTTTGGATCCGAAACACGTTGGCGTGCGCACCAAGCTGGCGGAACTGATGGCGCTGAGCCATTCGCAGGAGCAGCTCTTCGAGGCCAAAAAAATGGCCCGCGATGTATTGGCCACGAACCCGAACGATCCCAACGCGCTGAATGCGCTGGCGATTGCGGAATTGCAGTTGGGTAGCCCACAGGATGCGCAGAAGGAGCTTGAGAAGGCGGTAGCCAACGCTCCGACTGACTTGCGCTCGAGCGTCAACCTGGCTTCTCTGCGTGTGTTGCAGAAAGATCCGGACGGCGGTGTGGAAATTCTGAAGAAAGCAGTTGCACGCATGCCTAACTCGGCTGCGGCAGCGCTCGAACTCGGCCAGGCGTACCAGACCGATTCCAAGCCGAAGGAAGCGGAAGCCGAGTTCCGGCGGTCGCTCTCCATCGATCCGGAATATGCGCCGGCGATGATTGCATTAGCCGCCATTGAGATTCGGAGCGGCCGCGTGCCAGAAGCCGAAGCACAGTACAAGAAGCTGTCCACGCGTAACGAACGCGAGTACCGCTCGCTGCTCGGCCTTTATTACTGGCAGGTCGGCAAGCAGGACCAGGCGATGGCTGAGTTCAAGCGACTGTACGATCTGGACCCGGAGGACCGCGAAAGCCGCACTCGCCTCATCTCCGCTTATCTCGTGTCGAACAAGGTGGACCAGGCCGACAAGCTGCTCGATGGCGTGTTGAAGAAGAATCCGAAAGACAGCGACGCTCTGTTGCAGCGCGCGCAGATTCTGCTCGACAAAAACCGCGTTGATGAAGCCTCTTCTACGCTGCAGCAATTGCTTGCCGAGCGCGGGGATTCTGCCAAGGGGCATTTCCTGATGGCGCGCGTGCATGCTTCGAAGGGCGATCATACGCTTGAGCAGCAGGATTTGCGTGAAGTGCTGAAGCTCTCGCCGTCGGTGCTCCCGGCACGTATCCAGCTGGCGAAATCGTTACTCGAAACCAGCGCTCCTTCGGCTGCGCTCGATGTGATCGAAAGCGCCCCGCAAGACCAGCACAGCACGCTGGCGCTGGTGATTGCGCGCAATTGGGCTCTGCTCAGCGCGGGCAAGTGGGAAGACTTGCGTGCATCGATGACCAAGACTTTGCCCCAGTCGCACGCTCCCGAACTCCTGCTGCAGGACGCGATCGTAAAGCTGCACGATAAGAAGGTCGAACCGGCGCGTGCTTCACTTCGGGAAATCCTCGATAAGAACCCGGCGGACATGCGGGCGCTGGACGTGTTGGGTTCGAGCTATATCTCAGAAGGTAAACCGGACGAAGCGCTAAAGATCATGACCCATTACGCGGACATGTCGCCCAAATCGGCGGACATGCACTTCCTGATGGGTGAGTACTACACGCACGCCAAGCAGTATCAGACGGCGCGCAAGGAATACCAGCAGGCCGTATCGCTGAATCCCAACTTCGATCGCGCCCAATTGGCGCTCGCGACGACGGATCTGCGCTTGAACGATAACGATTCGGCGCGTAAAGAGCTGGATTCGGTGGTGAAACGGAATCCGCACAGCGCGATCGCCTACTCGTTCCTGGGCGACATCGCCGCAGCGAAAGGGCAGACCCCGGCGGCGATTGACGACTACCGCAAGGTGCTCGAGACGGACCCCAACAACCTGAAGTCGCTCAACAACCTTGCGTATTTGCTGAGCGAAAAATCCGATCAGGTGGATCAGGCGCTGAGCTATGCACAGCGCGCCAACGAATTGGCTCCGAACAACGGGGTCGTGGAAGATACCGTGGGCTGGCTGATGTACCGCAAAGGCATCTACTCTCAGGCGTTACGCCGCTTCGAGAGTGCCGTAAGCCACGATCCGAAATCCGGTCACCGCTACCATCTTGCGATGGCGCTGTATCAGACCGGCGACAAGGACAAGAGCAAAAAGTTGTTCGAAGAAGCGTACAAAGCGGACCCGAGCGCTCCCGAAGCGCAGCCGGCCCGTGAACTAATTCTCGGAAAGGGCCGATAGCTCCCTAGGAATTTTTGAACGGCATGAAGCGCAATCTTAATATCACCTCGGTCGCGTTCTCGTGGCCATCGATTCTCTACACGTTCTGGCGTTACAAGTGGCTCATTGCCGCGGTAATCCTGCTCTGCGGCACCATTGGCGGCGTGATTGGGCTGACCATCCCCAAAAGTTACGTAGCCGATGCGCTGGTGCTTGTCGAGCCGCAGAAGATTCCGGATAAGTACGTCGGTTCTGCGGTGAACACCGAAGTTCAGGATCGCCTGGCCAGTATCAGCCAGCAGATTCTCTCGACCACGCGCCTGCAGGCCATCATCGATCAATTCCATTTGTACCAGCGCGAGCGCGCGCACATGTATCCGGAAGAGCTGCTCGAGATGATGCGAAAGAAGATCAACATCAAGCTTGAGCGCGGTTGGACCAGAGACCGCCCCGGCGCATTCCATGTGACGTATGAGGGAAGCGATCCGACTGTAGTCGCGCAGGTCACGAACAACATTGTCGGCCTCTTTATTGAGCAGAACCTGCGTGATCGCGAGAACTCGGCGGAAGGCACGTCAGACTTCCTGGCCGCGCAGTTGCGTGACGCTCAGAAGAGTTTGCAGGAGCAGGAAGACCGGCTCACCAAGTACAAAATGAGCCACCAGGGCGAGCTGCCGAGCCAGGAAGGCATGCTGGGCGCGACGCTTGGCCGACTGCAGATGCAGTTGCAAGCCGCCGAAGATGGCATCAATCGCGCGCAACAGAACCGCGCGCTGCTTGAGAGCTCGCTACGCGTTGCCGAGAGCACCGAGCTCATGGCAAAAGAGCTGAGCAACCAGGTAAAGTCGCGCGACAAGTTGACGGAACCGGCTACGCGTCTTTCTGAACGCGTCAAACAGCAGCTTGCAGAAGCGCGTTCTCGCTACAACGAAAACTATCCCGAGGTGCAGGCGCTGAAAGCAGAAGTTGCCCGCCTCGAAGCACTGGAAGCACCCGAAAAACCTGCGGCAGATGGCAAGAAGAATCCGCTTGAAGGGAAGTCGCCTGAAGCTTTGCAGATCGAAATGAACATGTATGGCCGGACTGAGGGCATCAAAGCTCAGATGAAGGCTAACGAAGACGACATCGTCCGGCTGCAGAAGGAAAAAATCGAAACCCAGAAAAGAATCGGGGAATATCAGGCTCGTGTGGAACGCCTGCCCATCAGCGAACTGCAGATGAGCACGCTGAACCGCGACCACGAGATTTCTCTATCCAACTATAAGTCGCTGCTCGACAAACAGATCGCCGCGCAGATGTCGACCGAGCTGGAACGCCGTCAGAAGGGCGAGAACTTCCGCATCCTCGATCCGGCGCGCACGCCGCAGAAGCCGCTTGGTCTTACCTGGCAGGCAATCGCGATGATCGGCGCGGGCGTCGGTTTGCTGATGGGGATTTTTGCTGCATTCATGATGCAGTTGCAGCGGAACGCTGTGCTCGGCGAATGGGAATTGCCAGTACACACCCAGTTGCTCGGCCGCGTCCCTGTGATGCACGCCGCGCTGCCCGGTGGTGGAGATTCTTACGAAACACGCAAACGGATGAAGGCGGTCCGTCTCTCGATTGCCGTGGCGGCAGGGCTTTTAGCTCTGCTGATGCCGGGGCTGTACATTCTTTTCCAACGCGGTCGCTAACATGTTAGAACCTTCTGTTTATCTGCAAGGCCAGGCCGCTGCGTCGCGCGTTCCCGGCGAGAAGCTTGACCTCTCAACGATTCCGCCGGTGGATATCGCGCCCTCGCCTGCTGTGGTGTGGGCCCGCCGGCATAAGCCTACGCCGGAGCTCGAAGAGTACCGCATCATCCGCACCAAGATTGCGCAGCATCCGAGCAACCCGAAGCTGTTGCTGGTATCGAGCGCCGATGTAGGTGACGGCAAATCGGTAAACTCGGTGAACCTCGCCGGCATGCTGGCAGTACGTGGCGGAAGCAATGTGCTCCTGGTGGACGGCGACATGCGTAAGCCCACGGTGTCGAAGCTCTTGGGAGTCGAAGGCGAACCGGGATTAGCGGATATTCTGAATGGATCCCAGACGCTTGCGAACTGCTGCCGCCGTATCGTGAGTAACCCGACGCTGTACCTGGTTCCCGCAGGCACGGCGGACCTCGATGCCGCGGATCTGCTCCAAACCGAACACTGGTTCTCGGTCATCGCATCGATGCGTGCCACCTTCGATTACGTGGTGATCGACTCTCCGCCGGTTGGCGCAGTGGCCGACTACGAACTGCTCGAAATCGTCTGCGACGGGATGGTGTTCGTTGTCCGCCAGGGACACACCGACCGCATGCTCTGTTTCGAAGCGCTCAGCCAGATTCCTCCCGAGAAGCTGATCGGAGTGATCATGAACGGCGCTCAGGACTTCTTGTTCTGGAAATCGTCGCGCTACTACCCGTACCCGAAGACCTCATCGCTGGCTCGTAAGCTGTAAGCCGGGAGGCACATCTCGCGCCTCGCGCCTAAGCCGCGATGCCAATATGAAACGGAGCGCGACCGACCAATCATGCCCTGGAGGAATGCGCTTCCTGACGGTCGCGCCCCTGATTTTCTGGTAGGTTCTAGGCCAGGCTTACACCGATCGCCATCGGTAGCTTGCCAAAAAAAGCGCGACGGCCAGCAACCGCAAACCGATCAGAGACATCGCCCCGAACGCCTTGCGCTTCCTATCGATCGCGCCCCTAATGCTGTTATCGGCCGTGGCCGCCAGCGTGGCCGCTGCCGAGCGAAACGCCACCGGCTACCGGCGCCGGAGCTGCAACCGTATTGCCGGCAACCGACTGCGTGCGCACTGGTGACGACGCGTTCACACTGGACAACGTTGTCGAACGGGCGTTGATGGTCTGATTATTCAGGCCGCCGCGAGAACCCCCGTTCGAGTTGCCGTAATTCGAATAGTAGTAAGTCACAGGTTCGTAAAACCCGGCGTAAACCGTGTACGGGGAGTAGAACGTATTGCCGAAAGGTGAGATGAACGAACCGCTGCCCGGCAGGAACGTGTAGAGCCCGTAATAACGGTTATAGAACCAGGAACCGCCGGCCGGAATGACATATCCACTATCGGCGGCCGTCTTGGCAGCCGAAAGGTTCGCAACCGACATCGACTGACTTCGCGCCTGGCTCCAGCGGTACAGTTCGCCGCCTTCTTTCGCGTCGAACTTCTCGCTGACCATAGCGCCCGTGAGCGGAAGCAGGTGGCCTTCTTTCAGAGTTACGGTTTCGCCCGCATGAGCAACCGTGATCTCACCGGAAAACACTTTCACCTGAGCCGGCGAAGATTGCAACTCAAACAGGCCATGGCGCGCGATCGTCACGGTGTAATCACCGAAGATCATCGCCACGTGGGTGTCTTTGTTGTCCTTATACGTGATGTCGGACTCGACCATTGCCACGCCCGACAGAAATTCCACTCTCGTGTCGATCAACCGGTTGGAGATCATGCGGATCGCACTCGATTCGCCTACGCGAAGAAAGATGCCGGGGGTCAGCAGAACTTCGGCGCGGCCCTCTTCGGTACGCAACTCCATCTTCTCTTTCACGTCAGGGAACACGGCGAAATGCGGCTCAATCTTCTGTCCGCCGAGGTAAACGTCACCTTGCGCAAGGTGGACAACTCCCGATTTGGCTGAGATTACTGATTGCGAATACAGAGCGGGCGAAGTAAGCGCAAGAACCGCTAGACCAGCAGCGGAGCGCAAGGAGAGTGACATGGAGAACCTCGATTTATCGTCCTCCTGTTACAGAGGCTTGTCAAACCCTGTTTTCCACAACCTCACGGCTTGGTGAGAAAACGGATAGAAATCATCTGTTTGACGATTGCAAAGATTGTTTGCTTCTCATACTATCTACGCATGCTGAGTACCGGCTGTGCGTTGCTGCTTCTGTTGATTGTGGTTGTGACGTCTGTCTACGCCCAGCAGCGGCCGGGGTACAACCGCGGCGCCACCAGCGCCATGCACAACACCCGGCGGGTGCATCGCGTCAAACTTCCCAAAATGCACCGCCATTCCGCGCCGACGCTAAAACCCAGGACGTCAGTGTCGCCTCACGAACAATAAGATCGCGATTCCGAACCCGATCCCGATCACCACCCGTCGCACGGTTTGCCGTCCGGCCTTTCGTGCAGCTCCGGAGCCGCCGACCCCGCCTGCAATCGCGCCAATCGCCATCAGAAGCACGTATTGCCAATACACCATGTGCGCCAGGATGAAGTAGACCGACGCGATGCCATTGATGCATAGGCCGAAGAAATTCTTGAGGCCGTTCATCTGGTGGATGTCGGAGAATCCCAGGATGCCTAATGCGGCAAGCATCAGGATGCCGATGCCCGCGCCGAAGTAGCCGCCATAAATCCCAACCAGAAACTGAAACACCATCGCTCCGCCGATCCAGCGCCGCGACTCATGTCCGGCACTTTCGCGCGGAGCGAACCTCTGCTGCAGAAACTTTTGCGTCATGAACAGCAGCGTTGCGAACAGCACCAGAAAGGGAACGAGCCGGTCAAACGTGGCAGGCGGCGTAAATCGAAGCAGCCAGGCGCCGAGCAGTCCGCCCATCAGGCTCGGCACCACAAGCGCCAGCATGCGCAGTGGAGTGGTTCGCAACTCACGGCGGTAGCCGAACATGCTGCCGAGCGAGCCCGGCCAGATCGCCACCGTGCTGGTTGCATTCGCCGCTACTGGTGGAAGGCCGAGCCAGATGAGCGCCGGGAACGTGATCATGGTGCCGCCGCCCGCGACTGCGTTGATCGCGCCTGCCAGAAACGCGGCGCCGAAGGCGGCAGCCGCATGAGCAAAATCTAAATTGAACACGAACTTCGAGTCTAGTGCAGAGAAAAACAGAAACGCTGAGGCAGCATATACTCGACAGCCATGACCCGCCGTGATTTTCTTGCAGCCGCGGCACTGGCTCCGCTGGCGCATGCCGCACCGCGAAGCTGGCCGCTCGGTCTCAACACTTACTGTTTGCGTTTCGAGCGTTGGAACGACCGGCAGTTGATCGACTACTGCGTCGCGCAGAAGCTCGATGCCATCTTCCTTCAGGACTCTCTCGATCCCGGTGTCATGGACCCGCGGCACTGGGCCGAAGTTCGCGAGTGGGCACGACAGTCAGGGCTTCACATCGAGACCGGCGGAGGAGCGCTCCTGCCCAAGACCGCCGATGCTTATCCGCACCAGGTGGCCACTCTGCGCAAGAACATCGAGCGCGCAAAAGCGATGGGCTCACCGATCGTACGGGCCTTGCTTGCCGGCGATCGGTACAGCATGCCCGATGAGGGTCCGGTTGAGAAGCATATCGAAACCGCTGTTCGCATGCTGCGCGAGGTGCGGAGCCAGGCGATGGACGCCAACCTGAAGATCGGCATCGAGAATCATAAAGACCTGCAGGCGTGGCAGACGCGCGAACTGATCGAAGCAGCGGGCAAGGAGTTCGTCGGCAGCTATCTCGATACCGGCAATCCGGTGTTCGTCGCGGAAGATCCGCTGACCACGGTGGAAGAGCTTGGACCCCTCGCCGTTTCGTTTCACCTCCGCGACTCTGTCATCTATGAGCAGCCGAATGGAATCGCCGTGCAGTGGGTGCCGCTCGGTGAAGGCACCATCGATTTCAAACGCATCGTTGCGCGCGCAGCGGAACTGATGCCGCCGGTGCACATCTATTGCAAGCCGATTACGGGCAGGCCGCCCGTGGTGCTGCCGGTTTATACCGATGAGTTCTGGACGCGCTGGTTTCCGCGTGCCCGCACTCGCGATTTCGAACGTTTCCTCAATCTCGCGAAGCAAGGGCGATCTTACGAAAAAGGGCAGATCGTCGCCGACGTTCCTGCGCTTCGCGAACGCTACATCGAGCCGCTGAAGCAGCAGCAGCTTGCGCACATGGAGCAGAGCCTGGAGTATTGCCGCAAGGTGCTCCAACTTGGCGTTCGCTGGCGATCCTAAAACGTCAAATCGGTCGAGCTGCACGATACAATGGTGTGTGCCATTGCGTCGTTCCGGCTTGGCTCTCGCCTTCGCCATTCCCGCTCTCTTAACTGCTGCATTACCCCCGGTGGTGTGTCCTGCCGGCGCACCGATAGGCGCCGTCGATCTGCGCGTAGCCTCTACTTCGCAGACAGGCGAGCCGCTCCCGTTGCGCACCATCAATCGTCTGGAAGAAGGCAATACGTTGATGTATCGCCCGTTGCTACGCTCGGGCGAACAGCGCAAAGGCGAGGTGGCGCTTGTGTTGGTTCCGGCCAATCCGCGGCTCGCGGGCGAGAAGCTGGTTATTCTCGATCCCAAGCCCGCCAACAAGCCTCAACAGTGGAAGGTGCCGCTACGCACCGCCGTGGTCGCCTATGTTTATGGACCGAGCGGATTGAACACGCACAAGGTGCGCAACTTCCTGATGCGAGACGACGAACTCGTCGCGCAACTGGCCGATTACGCGGAGAAGACTGCGCAAACCGAAGCGCTGATCACCGCGCTTGCTTCGCCTGAGAGTTCGACGGCAGCAGTGCAATCGGCCTTGCAAGGTTTCTCCTCGCAATACGGGCTTAATGTTCAGTTGGACAAGAATGCGCCGTCCGAGCAACAGGCGATGGTGTTGTTTCGCGCACTGAATCCGCAGATGGCGAGCTACGACCCGATCACGCCGCAGCGCACACGCCAGATCGGGCAGACGGCAAGCCTTGCCACTTCAGTCGCTACGTTGTTCTTCGGCAGCCCGGTTGGATTAGCCGCAGGCGGAACCGCGATGTTGATGGAGATTCGTGCGATGGTGTTCCCGGGCGCGGAGTTCCGTTCTTCGTTCGCCCAACAACTTCCCGACGATGCGCTTGGCCTTTGCGGGCGTCGCGAGGGTGTCTCGCCGCACACCAAAGTGGCGTACCTGTGGGCGTTGCGCGTGCCGAACCTGGGTCCGCCGCAGTTAGCGATTGAGAAAGGGAACTCGCTGCCGGCCAGCTTGAAATCGCCGCTGCCCGTGGTCACCTCGGATGCCGGCTGGAAGTACATCGAGCGTGCTCGTTCCTGGTCGCTCATCCCTGAAACGGGTAAGCCGATTCCGATCAAAGCACTCAAGCTCGGCGATACGCGAACCCTGGAACTGGAACTTCCTCCCACGTTGAAGAGCGGACGCTATGGCTTGTCTGCCAATTGGGATTGGGACCGCTTCACCGTAAAAGGTGACATCAACGTGCGGCCGCTGGCTGACTTCAAGTCCGCTCGGCTGAGCCCTGCATCCCAGGACGTTCTGGTCGCCAAAACCGGTAAAGTCCCGGTCGTTCTTGAGGGCAGCGACTTTGAGTTCGTGACGAAGGTCGAGGTGCTGAAAACGGACGACAAGTTTGCCACGCCCGCGCCGGTGCCGTTCCTCTTGCGGGGCGGACTGCGGCAAGGGCCGCAGGAGCACATCGATCTTCAACTGAATACGATCGACATGGAGCCCGGCCCCTACCGGCTGAACGTGTCGCAGGTGGACGGCAAAACGCATCCAGTCAACTTTCGAATTCTCACCGCGCCTCCGCAGATCGATAACTTCCCGATTCTTCTGAATGAGGGCGCTTCGTCTATCGAGTTCTCGTTGAAAGGCCAGCGCCTCGATTTGCTGAACCGGCTTGAGGTAGCTCAGGGAACAATCGAAATGGGGCCTGTGTCCGCGCGCCGCGATGAACGCAAAGTCACTTTGCACCTGGCGACGGATCTTGGGGCGGGAACGAGCCTGGCCGTCAAAGCTTATTTGAAAGACCGTGACGAGCCGCTTACTTTTGCCGATGCGGTGCGCATTGCAGGCCCGCGCCCCAGCATCACCAGGATGATGGTTTCGTCGCCACCCGATCAGGACATCTCATTGCAGCCCGGCGAACTGCCCGGCGGCGGGTACTTGAGCGCGATGCTGCACGTGAGCCATCTGCAATCGAACAGCGTTGTCGAACTGCAGTGCGAGCAGGCCGGCACGGCGACCGTTGCGCTTCATCTCGGTGAGCGCTCTGGACCCATCAGCTTGCAACAGCTTGCGCCCGACCAGGTCTTTCTTTCGTTCGATACCAGCGTATGGCCCAACGGATGTCCGTTGCAGGCGACCATTGCAAACGGCAGCGAAGGTCGCTCCAAGCCATACGCCATTGGCCGCATCGTGCGCGTTCCCAAAATCGACAAGTTTGAACTGAGTGCGGACGACTCCACGAAAGACACTTTCGTCGGCAGCTTGACCGGGCAAAACCTCGAGACGATCGAGAAGGCCGGATGGAGCGAAGAGACGGTTGAGCCGATCCCGGATCTTCCGCTGCCGATTCCCGGCGAAGGGCAGCGGCAGAAATTACAACTGCGGCTTCCGTCGCCTCCCGGGCCGCGCGCGCCGTTGTATATCTGGCTGCGCACGGAATCGAAACCGAGAATTACGAAACTGCATTCATAGCGCGGGCTTGCGGCTGCATCGGCCTGCGAGCTCACAGAACCGCAAATAGCAGGCGCTCTGCTGGCCAGGGACGTGCTGAGAATCTGCGCATTAGCAAAGAGGCTATATGAGCGCAGACGACCCCACGTCGTATCCCCCAGATGAACTTACGCGCCGCGAAGCGATCGGCGCGGTCACCGGCGCGATGATGTTCGCCGCCGCCAGCAGTACGAATGCAAAGGCCGCGCAACCGGCAGGGACGGTCAACGTGGAGTTGCGAATCAACTCGCAGCAGCATCGTTTGACGCTCGATCCGCGCGTCACATTGCTCGACTTATTACGCGAAGATCTCGGACTCACCGGTACCAAGAAGGGTTGCGACCACGGCCAGTGCGGCGCATGTACAGTTCTGGCGAATGGCCGCCGCATCAATAGTTGTCTCTCGCTCGCGGTGTCGCATGATGGCGAGGAGATTACAACCATCGAGGGCATCGCGCACGGCGAACAGTTGCATCCGGTGCAAGCCGCCTTCATCGAGCACGATGGCTTTCAATGTGGCTACTGCACACCGGGACAAATCTGTTCGGCAGTGGCGATGTTTGCCGAAGCGCGCCGAGGTGACGCGAGCTATGTCACACCGGATGTGCGACGCACTGCATCCGGTCCACTGAGTGACGACGAAATTCGCGAGCGCATGAGCGGCAACCTTTGCCGTTGCGGCGCATATTCCGGCATTGTCGCAGCGCTGAAGTCTGTGAGCGGCGAGGGTGCGCGATGAATCCGTTCGCTTATCAACGCGCAAGCGACCCGGCCGGTGCGGTGGACGCGACATCTGCCCAATCGAAGTTTCTCGCCGGCGGTACCAACCTGGTCGACTTGATGAAGAACGGCGTGGAAACACCCGCGGCGCTCATCGACATCAATCGCCTGGCGCTTTCTGCGATCGAGCCGCTGCCCGACGGCGGTCTGCGCTTAGGTGCGCTAGCACGGAACAGCGATACGGCGAATCATCCTCTCGTCAGGCAGAGATACCCGCTGCTTTCTGAAGCGATTTTGTCCGGCGCTTCGCCGCAATTACGCAACCTCGCGACCAACGGCGGCAATCTTTTGCAGCGTACGCGCTGCCCGTATTTCATGAAGACCGAGTACGCGCATTGCAACAAACGCATGCCCGGTACAGGGTGCGATGCACTCGACGGCTTCAACCGCGTTCATGCCATTTTAGGCGCGAGCGATCAGTGCATTGCGGTGCATCCCTCCGACATGTGTGTCGCGCTTGCGGCTCTCGGCGCGACTGTTCGCGTTCGCGGACGCGCCGGTGAACGGATGATTCCGATGCTCGGCTTTCATCGGCTTCCCGAGGCTACGCCGCACATCGACACCAATCTGAAGCAGGACGAACTGATTCTGTCGATCGATCTTCCGCCGTCACCGTATGCAACGCATTTCCACTACTTGAAAGTTCGCGATCGCGCCAGCTACGAGTTCGCGCTTGTCTCGGTGGCTGCTGCGCTTGAGATCGACAACGGCGTCGTAAAGAGCGCGCGCGTTGCGCTGGGCGGGGTTGCGCACAAGCCATGGCGAGTGGAAGCAGCCGAACTGTCATTGGCTGGACAGGCGCCCGGGCCGCAGGCGTTTGAAAACTTCGCACGGCAAATTCTTGCGGGTGCTAAGCCGCACCGCGAAAATGCATTCAAAGTCGAACTGGCACAGCGCGCGATCGTACGCGCTCTAAATGAGGCAGGGAGCAAAGCGTGAGTACTCCATTGGTTTCTATCGGCGATCCCTTTTCGCGCGTAGATGGCAGAGCCAAGGTGACCGGCACCGCGAAGTATGCGGCCGAGTTTCCAGTTGCAGGGCTCACGCATGCCGTGCTGGTGATGAGCACCGTGCCGAGTGGACGCGTAACCTTCGATACCGCGACGGCTGAGCGCGCGCCAGGTGTTGTTGCCGTGATCACGCCCGCCAACGCGCTGCGGCTTGCCGCGCCGGAACGCAGGCTCACGCTACTGCAAGACAATCAGGTCTTCTACAACAATCAGCCTATCGCCATCGTAGTCGCCGAGACCTTGCATCAAGCCCGGCATGCAGCCTCGCTGGTCCGCGCGCAGTATGAACAGACCGCGCCGAAGCTGAACTTTGAAGCCGGTTTTCCGCGCTCTTATACTTCTACGCACAACGGCGAGCCTGGCGATCAAAGCTGGGGCGATGTCGATGGCGGTCTGGCGAAAGCGGAAGTCAAAGTCGATCAGATCTACACCACGCCGATTCATCACCACAACCCGATGGAGCCGCACGCCACCATCGCCGAATGGAATGGCGACCGGCTCATGCTGCACGATGCGACTCAGCACATTACCGGTGTTCAGGAAAAGCTGGCGAAGACCTTTGGCGTGCCGAAGGACAACGTGCACGTCACGTGTTTGTTCACCGGCGGCGGTTTTGGATCGAAGGGACAGGTGTGGTCCCACCTGGTGTTAACCGCGCTGGCTGCGAAGCAAACCAAGCGGCCGGTAAAACTAGTTGTCGAACGGCCGCAGATGTTCGGGCCAGTGGGCGCGAGACCGTGCACGCATCAGCGTGTTGCGATTGGCGCCACGCGCGATGGCAAGCTGACGGCGATCAAACACGATGTGCACGCACACACGTCGTTCATCGAAGACTATCTTGAATCGGCTGCGTTCCCGACGCGCGTGATGTACGCGTGTCCGAACATCTCGACGACATCGCGGCTGGTGCAGATGAACCTCGGCACTCCGACCTATACGCGCGCGCCCGGCGTAGCCACGGGCACTTTCGCGATCGAAGTCGCGATGGACGAGATGGCGTACGCGCTTAAGATGGACCCGCTGCAGTTCCGGCTTGCGAATTATGCGGAGGTGGACCCGCATAGCGGTAAGCCGTTCACGGAGAAACACCTCCGCGAGTGTTACCAACGGGCCTCCGATCGTTTCGGCTGGTCGAAGCGCAATCACGAGCCGCGTTCCATGCGCGATGGTCACCAACTGATCGGTTGGGGCATGGCGACCGAAACTTATCCGGGGAAGAACCTCCCCGCATCCGCGCTGGTGCGGCTGCAACCGAACGGCCGCATTTTGGTAGCGTCCGGAACACAGGAGATCGGCACCGGCAACTACACGATCATGACCCAGATGGTTGCCGATGTTTTGCAGGTGCCACCAACGCTGATCGACGCGCGGCTGGGGGACACGAGTCTTCCTGAAGCGCCTATTTCCGCCGGTTCGATGTCCACCGCGAGCGTGATGCCTGCCGTCAAGGCTGCCGCGACGGAACTGAAGCAAAAGCTATGCGGCGCTGGCCGATGATAAGAAATCACTCTGACATCTCCGAAAATTTCGCTTCGATCCTGCGCCGCAATGGCGGTCAGCCGGTGGAAGCAATCGCGAAGACAACACCGCAGTTGGATGCAAAGAACAGCCCGTGCCACTCGTTCGGTGCGGTGTTCGCGGAAGTTGCGGTGGACGCTGAGCTTGGCATGACGCGAGTGCGCCGCATGGTGGCCGTCTACGATGTCGGCCGCATCATGAACCGCAAAACAGCCCATAGCCAATTTATCGGCGGCATTGTGTGGGGCATCGCGCTGGCACTGCATGAAGATAGCTATCTCGACTGCGCGCTACGGTCGCTTCACGAATAACGATCTGGAGAAGTATCTGGTGCCGGTCAATGCCGATATTCACGAGATCGATGTATCGGCAATCGACATCCCTGACTATAAGTTGGACTCCGTCGGGGCGCGCGGCGTAGGCGAGATCGGAATTACCGGAACGGCCGCTGCCATCTCAAACGCGATCTATCACGCGACCGGTAAACGCATCCGCAACGTGCCGATCACGCCGGACAAGCTGCTCTGACGCGGCGCTAAGTTTCCAGCGTGATGGTCACCGGACCGTCTGCCACCATCTCGATTTCCATGTGAGCCCGGAACACACCGGCCTGCACAGGTACACCTGTTTCGCGTAAGTAAGAGAGTAATTTTCCATAGAGCAATTCGGCTAACTCGGGCGGCGCGGCCTGTTCAAACGAGGGGCGATTGCCGCGGCTGACATCGGCATAAAGCGTGAAGTTAGAGACCACTAACAACGCGCCGGAGGCCTGAGCTACATTCAGGTTCATCTTACCGTTCGCATCCGGAAAGATACGAATCGCGGCTACCTTGGCCGCCAGTACACGCGCGTCCTGCTCGGAATCCGTTGCGGCAACCCCCGCGAGCACAAGTAAGCCCCGCTCGATCTGCCCTGTGATCTTACCTTCCACCTGAACGTTGGCCCGCTTTACGCGCTGCAGAATTACTCGCATTCAGAAGCAATGTAACATTGGTCTAAGGAGCAACATGGCGAAGCAAGCTAGCCGCCAGGACAGCGCGATGCTGACCATGGCTTTAGTCGGATACGAATTGGAAAAGCAGCGCATCGCCGAAGCGATCGCGCACGTTCAAGAACAGCTCGGCCACAAGCCGCAACCTGCCGCGGCTAAGAAGCCAGCTTCGTCCGGGGCAGCCAAGAAGAAAGCGACCGCCAAATATGTGCTCTCAGACAGCGCACGCCGAAGAATCGCTCTTGGTCAGAAGCGGCGTTGGGCAGCACACCGTAAGAGGCTAGCGGCCGAATCGAAGACATAGCTCGGCGGAAGTTACAGAAGCTTTTGAAGCCGTCGGCGTAGAACGTCGAGCGCCATTTGCCCCGCGAACTGCCTGACCCGTGCACGGTCAGCAGTAAACTGCCGGTGGAGCGCGAGAGTACCGCTTTGATCTGCGAGGCCCACAAACACGGCTCCCGCGGGCGCCTGCGGTCCATCGGTGCCCGGGCCAGCATTCCCGGTGATTGCCAGCGCATAAGTGGCTCCGGTTCGCAGGCGCGCGCCGGCCGCCATCAGTTCTGCGACTTCATTACTTACAGCTCCGAACTGTTCGATCTTAGCCGGGTCGATACCTAACAGGCTTTCTTTCAACGCACGCGAGTAAGTGACGAAGCCTCCCAGGAAGTAATCGGACGAGCCGGGTACGCCGGTAATGCGTTCGGCCAGTCCGCCGCCGGTAGCACTCTCGGCTACGGCCAGCGTTGCATGCTGCAGCCGTAGCAAGTTGCCCACTGTGGCTTCGAGCGATTCGCCGTTCCGCGAGTAGATGCGGTCGGCAAGCTTCAATTCGATCTGCTTGCCTACTTCGGCCAGCAACGCTTCGGCTTCTTCAGCGGTGGCACAGCGCGCGCGCAGGTGCACTTGAAGGTCGCCCGCGTGCGCCAGGATCGTCGTCGACTGGATTCTCGTAACGCTTATAGATAGGCGAGATGGTCTGATCCAGATCCGATTCCGACATTCCCGATACGCGGAATACCAGGGTCTGAATTACCTGTCGCGGCACCCGCCGTTCCAGACGCGGAAGGCACTGCTGCGCGAACATCGCCTTCAGTTCATGCGGCGGCCCCGGCAGCAGCATGACACACGCGCCGTCGGCCTCGATCCACTGCCCCGGCGCGGTGCCGCGATCGTTCGGCAGCATCTCCGCGCCTTCCATGATGAACGCCTGACGCTTATTGATCTCCGGCATGTTGCGGCCCATGCTGCGGAAGCGCGTTCTCAATTCCATCGCTGATCTCGGCGTGGAAGACCTGGCGCCGGTCAAGCGCCATCGCCACTGCATCGCGCGTCACATCGTCTTCGGTCGGACCCAGCCCGCCGGATGAGCACAACGATTTCAGAGCGCGCGAGCGCGCCGCGCATCGGCACGCGCCAGCGCGTTCGCGGTCGTCGCCGATCACGCACTTCGCCACCACTTCGACGCCGAGGTTGTTCAACTCGCCGGTGAGATACAGCGAGTTGGTGTCGACACGCTCGGGCGTCAGCATCTCCGAGCCGACGGCGATGATTTCGGCGTTCATCGGGCAGTCAGGCGTAACGCAAACCGCGAATGCCGACATCCACGCGGTACAACGCGTTCGTAGTCGCGACGATCATTGCGCGCGAAGGCGTGAACGCCAGCCCGACGATGCCGGGTCCCGAGACGAACAAGTCCGCCTCGCGGTCCGGCGTAATGCGGACCACGCCCTTGCGCCCGCCTAGCGATGCCGCAGACATACAGGTTCGGCCATCCTCATCGAAAGCCATGCCCTGCGGGCGGCCCAGACCGCGATAGAAAATCTCCACGTCGCCGTCATGCGATATGCGGTACACGCAATCGAAGCTCGAAGTAGTCGGGCCCGGTCACATACAGATAGCGGTCGGGACCAAACGCCAGGTGATAGGCGGAGATCGATGGCTCGAGCGTGGCGAAGACGAAGATCTGCCGGCTCGGGACTGATCTTGAAAATGGTGCCGCTGCGGTCGCCGACGTACAGGTTGCCTTCGTCGTCGAATGCCAAGCCCGGTGGCGACGCCCATGCCTTCGACGAAAACAGACATGTTGCCGGTGGGCGTGACCTGGTACACGATGCCGTCGAAACGGCTGGAGATGTAGAGCATGCCCCTCGTCATCGAACGCCAGGCGGTCGCGTTCATCAGATCGTTGATGAACGGCTTCATCGTTGTAGTTCAGGTCGATCTTGTAAACGGCGACGGGCACTTTCTGCCCACGCGAACCGCTGAAGGTGGTGTAGATGTTGCCGAAGCGATCGACCGCGGGGCTTGTCGACCGGGTGCAGATTTTCGGCGATGCTGATGCCGATGTCGCAGGTCCAGGCTTCGCTCGGCTTGCTCGCCGCTCTCGATCACCAGTTCGCCGGCCGAAGCGCCTTCGGGCACTTTGGCGATGACGAATGAATCCGAGCCGATCAACGACTTGGCGCCGCGACTTCGCCGATCTGCACGCGCGGCCGTTCCGGCGCGGCAAAACCATTGCCGCGAATCTGAAACTCGCCTCCGGCGATGGCTGCCTCCGGGCTTACTTGCGAAATTTGCGGGCGGCCATCGTTGGCAGTCTTCCGTGTAGCCATATCTAGTAGAGTTTCAACCATCCCATCCCAAACAAGAACAAGTGCAGCGTAAACGCCGGCCATATATCATCCATTACTATCCCAGTGCCGCCCGGAAGTCTCTCCAACCGGCGCACAGGGTACGGTTTGAAGATATCAAAGAGGCGAAAGAGCACAAAAGCGGCCAGCCACGACTTCCAATTGAGGCGCATCGCCCCGGCCAGCGTTAGCCACTGTCCGACAACTTCATCGACCACGATCAGACCTGGGTCTTTCAGGTTGAGTGCGCGCGCCGTAACATCCGCGGCCCAGATCGCCGGCCAGAGGCATACCAGCGTGAGAACGGCGAAACTCCACGGCGGCCAACCCGCGTAGCGCACCAGAAGGAAAGCAGGCAACAGCGCGCCGAGCGAACCCACCGTGCCGGGTCCGAATGGGAACAGGCCGCAGCCGAACCAGACCGCGATCCACCGCGCGGCCTTAGTCTTCATCCTGATCGGAGCTTTGGTTGGGCACGTAAGCGGGCGTGGAGATCACATACTTCTCCGATGCCCAATTGCCGAGGTCTACATCGCGGCAACGTGCACTACAGAACGGAAAGTCTTCGTCGCCCATCTTTACGGGGCGACGGCAGATCGGACATTTCATCGCGCGGGGATTTGACCGGGCACCACAAACGACGGTGCGGGTTGAATGTTGAACAGAGCCGGAAGCAATGCCGGCCGCAGGCTCTCGTTTGCGGCAAGCGGAAGCAGAGTGCCGATCAGATCGTAGTCCTGCGTCTCGGTCACGCGGAACATTCGAATCTGGCCAGGCTCAGGCGCGTCTCCTTCGACGTCATTGATGAGCGTGACGCCGTCGATCTCCGGCGCTTGCGTGGTCAGGCGCCCCTGCCACAGAAGATCGGTCTCGGGCGACAAGCCTTCCACGAGCACGGGCATTTCGGTGCCTACTAATGCGCGATTGCGCTTCGTCGAGATGCGGCGCTGAATCGACATCAGCGTGCGCTTGCGGTTGTAGATCGTGCGCGCGTCTACTTTGGCGTCGAGCAGATAGCTTCCGCTGCTGTCTTCATCGGAGTACGAAAAGACGCCCATACGATCGAACTGAGCGGCTTTGACGAAGTTGCAGAGTTCTTCGAAATCGGCTTGCGTCTCGCCGGGAAACCCGGCGATGAAGCTGGTGCGAATCGCAACGCCGGGGATCGTCCGGCGAATTCTTTCGATGAGCTTCAGGAAGATGTCGCCCGATGCGCCGCGTTTCATGCGCTTCAACACCGGCGCGCTCGCGTGCTGCAACGGCATGTCGATGTACTTCACCAACGCCGCGTGTTCCGCGATCGTGTCGAGCAACTTCTGCGTTACACGATTGGGGTACGCATAAAGGAACCGCACCCACTTTTCCATGGGCGTTTCAATCTGCGCCAGCCGCGCGAGCAATTGTGCCAGGCCATCTTTCATGCCGAAATCCTCGCCGTAGCAAGTGGTGTCCTGGCCGATCAGGTTCACTTCGCGCACGCCCTGTTGGAACAGGCGCGTTGCTTCGCTCACCACCGATTCGAAACGCCTGCTGCGGAACGCGCCGCGATACTGCGGGATGACGCAGAACGTGCAGGGATGATCGCAGCCTTCGGCAATCTTGACGTAAGCAAAGTGGCGCGGCGTCGCCAGCATGCGCGGCGTCAGATCGTGATAGAGGTACGGTTGTTCGCCGCCCGCGGGCCCGGTTTCAATGCCCTCGCAGACCGCGACGATCTTGTCGATCTCATTGGTGCCGATTACCGCATCGACTTCCGGCAGGTCCTTCACAATATCGCCGCGATACCGCTCCACCAGGCAACCGGCGACAATCAACCGCTTGGCCCGGCCGATACGTTTGTATTCGGCCATCTCGAGAATGGTGTCGATCGATTCTTTCTTCGCGGGGTCGATGAAGCTGCAGGTGTTCACAACGAGCACCTCGGCTTGATCCGGATGCGGCGTGAGTTCGTGCCCGTGTGCGGCTAATTGGCCCATCATGACCTCGCTATCGACGAGGTTCTTCGGGCAGCCTAAACTAACAAATCCAACTTTCAAAAAATTGATCCCTGCGATGTGCGGATGATCCTTCAGTCTAACATGCGGGTTTCTATGCGAACGACGTCGCAAGGCATAGTAGAATCAGGTCTGACCCCAAGCGTGGGCGCGTAGCTCAGTTGGTTAGAGCGCTTCCTTCACACGGAAGAGGCCCGGGGTTCGAGTCCCTGCGCGCCCACCATTTTTCCGACACCTTCCACGAGCGTGAGGGAGCGGTGTCCCGCTACCCGCCCCTGTGTAACCTCACGCAACCTTCGCCAGTCTTGTGGGTTATTGATGGTGAGAGCATCTTGCAAATACGTCGCGTGTTCCTTAGCAGCTTGTTTGCTGCTCTAACAGCACTGGGGCAAACGCCCGTCCTGACTGGCAACTATGACAACGCACGCACCAACGCGAATCTGAACGAAACGATTCTCACGCCGGCCAGCGTTACTCCCGGCACGTTCGGCAAGCTGTTCACACTGTCGGTCGATGGACAGGTTTACGCGCAGCCGCTGTACGTGCCGCAGCTTTCGATTGACGGGAAGGGAACGCACAACGTAGTGTTCGTTGCGACGATGCACAACAGCGTCTATGCGTTCGACGCCGACGTGCCCGATGCGCCGCTGTGGCAAGTCAATCTGGGCCCGTCGGTGCCCAGCGTCACTTACGACTTCAGCGATGCATTCCCCGAAGTGGGAATTCTTAGCACTCCAACCATTGACGCGAGCAAGGGCATCCTTTACTGCGTGAGCGATCAGTATAGGAATGGCGTTTATTCTTACACGCTCCACGCTATTCATCTCAGCAACGGGCAGGAAGCCGCAAACAGCCCGGCAACCATCGCCGGAAGCGTGCCTGGCAATGGAGACGAGAGCGACGGAATCAATGCCACTTTTGAACCGTTCCAACACCTGCAGCGTCCCGGACTGCTGCTGCTGAATGGAAGCGTTTTTGTCGCGTTCGGTTCGCACGCCGATGCGAACCCGTACCACGGCTGGCTATTCGCCTACGATGCCACGAATGTTCAGCATCAGACTGCGATCTACAACGCCACGCCAAACGGGGCGCGTGGCGCGATCTGGCAGTGCGGGCGCGGCCTTGCGGCGGATGCCAACGGATTCCTTTATCTCTCGACGGGCAACGGCGATTTCGATGGCAAGATCAACTTCGGCGACTCCGTCCTGAAGCTCGATACGAAGCTCAAGCTGAGCAGTTGGTTTTCTCCTGACGACAACAGCACGCTTGATGCGGAAGATAACGACCTGGGCGCGGGCGGCGTCATCCTTGTACCCGGCACGACACGGCTCTTGACGGGCGGCAAGGCGGGCACAACGTACCTGTTGAACACGGCTGATCTGGGTGCTCAAAAGACCGGCAACCCTGGCGCGGAACAGGTTTTTGCATCAGCGAGCAACGGGATTTATGGAATGGCTATCTGGCCCAAAGGTGATTCGAGCGTGCTTTATGTGCAGGAAGGCAACGCTGAGGTGTCGTCCTACACGATGACGAATGGTGTGTTCGACACGCAGCCCGTATCCTCATCACTCACCACGGGTACAGCCTATGAGGGCTTCGCGCTTTCAGCGAATGGTTCGCAGCCGGGCAGCGGGATTATCTGGGTGACGTTTGCGGACATGGATGGAATCGCAGTCGGCGGCGCACTGGCGGCGTTCGACGCCACCACGCTCGATCAGCTCTGGAACAGCCGCATGTATGCAGAAGACGAACTCGGCAACTTCGCAAAGTTCGCCACACCGACCGTCGTCAACGGCAAAGTTTATGTGCCGACGTTCTCCAACCAGGTCAGCGTGTATGGACTCGAGCCACGCCAGACGGGTGACTTGCCGCCCGCCATGGACGTGCTGGTGAATGGGGGCAGCTATGGCGGCGGCGCTGTAGCGCCCGGTGAAATCGTAAGCGTCTTCGGCACCAACTATGGTCAGGTGTTTAGCGATAGTCCCGATTTGGATGATGACGGAAGCATCGCGTCCAATCTGGGTGGAGTCCAATTGCTCTTCGACGGCGTTCCCGCGCCCCTGCTGTACACCACAGACGGGCAGCTTGGCGCAATTGCACCGTTCTCTCTCGCGCCGGGTGGAACCACGCAGGTGCAACTCTCGGTTTCTGGCACGCTGTCTCAGAAGCTCCCCGTCGCTGTTGCCGCGTCACATCCGGGATTGTTCACCGCAGATCAAAGCGGTTTTGGTCAAGGCTCGATTCTGAATCAGGATTACGCCGTCAATTCGTCCGATACGCCCGCTGCGCCCGACTCGATTGTCATGCTCTACGGCACCGGTGGTGGTTTGACAATGCCCGACAGCAAAGATGGCGCGATTGTGAACACCATCCGTATGCTGCAAGCCGATACGCAGGTTTCGATCGGCGGAGTGAAGGCAGAGGTGCTTTACGCCGGCTCTGCGCCGGGCCTGGTGGACGGCGTTTTTCAGATCAACGTTCGCATCCCGAAGAGCGTTGCTTCCGGGCATTCCGTACCGGTTGCGCTCTCGATCGGCGGCGTCAGCGCTCAGACTGGAGTGACTCTCGCGGTTCAGTAGTGCCGGCTTTGACGGGAGTCGCTAGACTGCAACCCCGCGCAAAGCGGTTCGATGTACATGCCTCAGCCGCGGCGGCGATCGTGACGTTTGCCTCGGACTTCCAGGGCGCAAGCGTAACCGTAAATTGTCCTGTACCGGCGTCGTAGGTATGGGCCAACAGCGTTCCGGTGGTGACCAGGAACTTCGGCTCCGCTGCCGAGTACCCGCGCAGTGTGCGCGTGTTTTCGTGAGCGGCGAAGAGGACATTCGCTGAAACGGTTTCGCCCGGAACCACGCTGTTTACACGCCGCTTTCCAAGTGAAACAAAGTTGTCGGTGTCCCCCACGAGTGCAATGCCCGCGTCGTTGACCGGCACCACGATGTAGTAAGCGCGATCGCCCGGCATCGGCTCCGCATAAACATCAGCGGCGTCGGCCAGGGCTCCCTGGCCTGTGAAGTAGTTGTAAATGTAGACCCGGCCATGGTGGCCAAGTTCTGCCGGCCGGAACTGCGTCAGCGTGTTGCTGCTGCGCGCGAACGAGAACACGTAGCTTGCGCGCGTGCCGTTGAACTCGGTGTAGGTTGCGGAAACGAGCGGGCCGGTTGCGTCCACCGCATCCGCGAGGAAAGCCGAATCGAGCGGGGCCATGGGCACGTCGGGCTTCACGATGATCCCGTCCTGGCGCACCGCTTTCAGCAAGTTGTCGCGGTTCAGTTCAGCGATCTTATCGCCCACTCCGACAGGACCCGCCGATAAGGTCGCGAGCAGAATATTGTCGGGCTCACTGCTCATGAACACGTCCGCCCAGGGATAAATGCCGAGTGCGGAGGCGAAGCGCGAGGAGTACAGAAACTCCTGCCAGCGCGTGCGATCGAAGTGATCAGTAGACGTCCGGATCGTGGTCAGGTTGCTGTATTTCGAGCCTTGCATGAAGTGGCTGGGTGTTGCCATGCAGTACTGCATCGTGACGCCTTGTGCTGCCATGGCGCTCGCCATGTTCGAGAGAAACGCTTCCGGGTCGGTCAGGTTGAAATCGGCATGGGCCTTGTCGCCCAACCAGTCCTGCTCATAGGTGCTGACGCCGCTCGCTTTGATTGACTCCGCAAGCATCTGCCAAAACGCCGGGTCCGTCGAAACGCCGCCCGAGAACCGGTATTGCTGCCGGTAGGGGCTGTTGATGTCGATCCATCGATTGTGCGTGACCAGCGGTACGCCCACCTTATGCTGGAACGCCTTCAGGCCATTCGGGAAGTTGTCGGGATGTGCGGTGTAGGTGAAGGTGCCGCCGCTGCGATCGCGCCAATCTGCGGTCGCGCCTTTCGGATAAAGCCAGCTATCAAGCTGCAGGTAGCCGAGCGGGATGCCCTTGTCGCGCAGCTCCGATTTGATTTCAGAGAGCGTGCCCTCATAACCGCCAAAACTCGCTTCCGAGTTGTAGTAGTAGCTCGCACCCGCATCTGTCCAGTAGCCCAGCGACCGAAGTGTTACGTCGGCATCGTTGCGCGGCAGCTTCTTGCCTTGCAGTGTTGTCAATGCCGAACCCCACTTTTCAAACGTATTGTTGATGCCGGTGCCGAGCACCAGCAGCGACTGGTGAGTGAAGCCTGCCGGGATACTCGGGATATCCCTTGAAATTCCGGACTCGACGCCCGTGCTCGTGGTCACCGTCCGCGCCACCATGAAATTCTGAGCAGGCGAAAGTATCATCGCTTCGCCATTCGCGTCGAAGTAAAGCCGCGGACCCTCTTCCGACATGGGCCCGAAATCGTGATGCGCGAACTGGTTCCAGTAGCTCATGTGCATCAAGTTGTCAGGCAAGCTGGTGAACGATGGGAACCCGTGTCCATTCTGCGCAGCGTCCGCATACGTCAGCGTGAAAAGCACGACCTGCCGCAGTAGATAGGCGCGAACTCCGGCGTGGCGCAGTCCGCCTTGAACATAATCAAAGGTGATTTCTTTATACGATCCAATTGAATCAGTGCCGCTTCCGGTTGCCAGAGACGACGCATTTGCGGATAAATCGCCGACAACCGTCCAGTTGTGAGAGCCGCGGGTAACGGAGAACTGTCCGGCTGCGGTCACCGTGACGGTCAACCCGGAAGGAGTCTGAATGGTTGTCGCACAAAGTGAAGCTCCAAGACCAAACAGCAGCACGGATGTGCGGGTGAGTAGGCGGATGAGCCGAAACTGCGGGGCGAACGCTATGGGTGAAAACAGGATGCTTACCTTGGGAACTGTGCTAAAGCGTACAACAAGCCATGCCGTCACGCAATCAAAAACGTATATCCATTCAATTAAAGTTTTGCACTATTTCTATTTGCCCCGTTCCTTTGCGGCAGGGCCGCCTAAAACTTCATACCCTCGTAACATCGATTACGCTAACATCTCAATATCAACTTCAGGGTGTGAATTAAGCGTTCTCGTACTATGCGAAGTACTGTCCCAAACCCCTTGACACATTCCTTAAGCTGCGACTTAGTTGACGCAAAGCCTAGAGTGTCCGTTGAAAATTTGAGCAGGAAAACAATGATTAAACGTTTCTCAAAAATAGCTTTCTTGTTGGGGTGTGCCGTCCCCGCGCTTCTTGCCCAGAGCACTGCCGGCATGGGCAGCATCTCAGGCAGCGTTACGGATGCTGCGGGTTCACTCGTGCCGGACGCCAAAGTGGTTGTCGAAAATACCTCGAAGGGCATCCGGCGCGATTTAACAACGACGGGTGCGGGTGCTTTTTCGGCGCCATCGCTGGTGCCTGCCGCCGGCTATAGCGTAACCGTCACCAAAGAAGGTTTTGCTCCGTATCGCGTGCAGAATATTGAGGTGCTCGTCGGGCAGACCGTGAATCTTACACCGGCTCTGACTGTTTCATCCGCGGCGACTCAAGTGGAAGTTTCAGCAGCCGCGCCCATTGTAGAGTCGACCAAATCAGATACTTCGACGGTGGTCGACAGCCGCCAGATCCTTGATCTGCCGATCAATGGCCGCCGCGTAGACAGCTTCGTGCTGCTGACGCCGGGCGTGACCAGCGACGGCGCGTTCGGCTTGATCTCTTTTCGCGGAACGCCGGGCGGAAACTCCTTCCTCACGGACGGCAACGATACGACGAACTCCTTCTATGACGAGAATGCCGGGCGCACCCGAACGACGAACATTTCGCAGGACGCTGTGCAGGAGTTCCAGGTTGTCAGTTCGAATTTTTTAGCCGAGTACGGCCGTGCGTCGGGCGGCGTGGTTAACACCGTCACTCGTAGCGGCAGCAACGCGCTGCACGGCACGCTGTATGAGTTCTTCCGCAATCGCACGCTGAATGCGACGGACATCACGGCGCATGGGGTGAACCCTCCCGAGTGGCGGCACCAGGCCGGTGCGAGCATCGGGGGCCCGATCGTCAAAGACAAGCTGTTCTACTTCTTCAATGGCGAGATGCAGCGCCGTAATAACCCGATCGTTTCATCGAATCTGACCAACACCAGCGCCGGAATCTTCGACGCGAATGGCAACTACCTCCCGACCAACTCGAAGGGCGCTTCGAACTGCACCGCGACTGCTACGCAATGCGGAACGGCAGTTGCTTTTCTGCAGAGCCGCATCGACACGCAGCTGGTGCCGCGCACGGTAGACACGAACCTGCTCTTTGGCAAAATCGATTACCGGCCCACGGATAACAACTCGTTCAGCTTCAGCGCGAATTATCTGGACTTCCGCTCGCCTAATGGCATTCAGACCCAGCTCTCGCTCACCGATGGTTCCGGAATCGGCAACAATGCCGATACCAACGTTTTCGATCGCACTGCGCGGGCTGCATGGACGAGTGTCGTCAAGCCGAATGCCGTGAACGAAGCGCGTTTTGGCTACTTCAAAGACCGTCAGTACGACCCGGCGAGCCCGAGCTTGCTGCCTTCCGTCGGACCCGTTTCCTTCAGCGTCGCCGGCTATAGCAACGTCGGGTATTCGAATGGTTATCCGCGTCTGAATCCGAGTGAGCAGCGCATTCAGTTTGCGGACAGCTTTTCACTGGTCGTCGGCCGTCACGAGTTGAAGTTCGGCATCGACGTGGATCACGTGGAAGACTACGTCAGCCGTCTGGCGAACCGCTACGGAACTTACAACTACACGAATCTTTCGAACTTCGCCAAAGACTTCAGCGGCAACACAACCGGTACCCGCAACTACAGCAGTTATTCGCAGGCGTTTGGCAATCCCGTCGTCGACATCAATGTTTCTGAAGTGGGCGTGTTTGCGCAAGATCAGTTCAAGGTGTCGCCGAAGCTCACACTGAACCTTGGCCTGCGTTACGACTACACGGCGATTCCGCAGCCGAAGCTCACCAACCCTGCCTTCCCGCAAACCGGAAAAATCCCGGATACCACGTTAAACTTTGCCCCGCGCCTCGGCATCGCTTACGCGTTGAACGATAAGACGGTGTTCCGCGGGGGCTACGGTATCTTCTACAACCGCTACCCCACGTCGACCATCGAGAACATCTTCCTCACCAACGGTGTTTATCAGGCTTCGTACGCGCTCAACACGACGGCAGCAATCACCGCAGGAGGCCCCGTCTTCCCGAATGCGCTGGCAACGCAGCCGAACGTGTCGGGGTCTTCGACGATCCTGTTTGCCGACCCTCACTTCCGCAACGCGTACTCGGAGCAGGCCAACATTGCGATCGAACGGCAGTTGGACAAGAACACCAGCCTGACCGTCTCGTACGTTTGGAGCCGTGCGCTGCACTTGCTCGAGACGCGCGATGCGAACGCCGCCAATCCGACCAGCAGCTATACCTTCCCGGTGCTCGATGCTTCCGGGAGTCAGGTCAGCGCGTACACCACGCCGCTCTACACGGCCAGGCTCAATCCCGCGTATGGCTCGATCTACGTGCTTGAAGCGACCGGCAACAGCTATTACAACGCGCTCCTGGTGCAGGCAAACCGCCGCTTCGCAACCTGGTTGCAGGGCTCGCTCGCTTACACCTATGGCCACGCGATCGACTATGCGCAGGGCGGTGGCGGCAACACGCTGTTCGGCTCCACGTTTCCGACCTCGGTGTTCAATGGCGACTACAAGGGCGAGAAGGGTTCGAGCTCCATCGATCAACGCCACCGGCTGGTCGTGAGCGCGATCGCGGCGCCTACGTTCACGCACAGCGACAGTTTTGCCGCGCGTTACTTCGTCAACAACTGGCAGCTCTCGGTGATTACGGTTGCTGCTTCGTCACAGCCGTTGACGCCCACGATCCGCGTCAGCGACCGTGCTCCTGGAACGCTCAGCACTTCGTCCCTGAATGGCCTGGGCGGTTCGAACCGTGTACCGTTTGAATCGATCTCGGCGCTCGACATCGGCGATACGTATCGCACCGATGCGCGTATCGCGAAAATCCTGCCGATCACGGAACGTGTGAGGGTGTTCCTGCAGTTCGAAGCGTTCAACGTCTTCAATCACCCGATCGTCAGCGGCTCCGGTCCTCGCGTGACGCAGCAGTTCACGTCAGTCAAACAGACCACGGGCCCGCTCTCTGGAACGATCGCCTTGGTTCCGAACCCGAGCTACGGGGCAGTGCTGCAAACACAGATCCCGCCCGACGGAACAACCGCCCGCCGCGCGCAGGTTTCGATCCGGATCGTGTTTTAACCGCTCTCTTACGCGCGCGGCACGTGGGGAGTGAAACACGTGCCGCGGGCGTGAGGGAGCGGTCTGCGCGTCAAAGCGTCGCGCGATAAACCAACCACCCTGCGCCAATCAAAAATCCCAACAACGCCTGATATTCCTGGTTCTTCACATAAAGCGCGGAGCGGAAGCGTTCCGCACCACCGCGCCCCACCCGCGGCCACAATGCCGGCACAGTATTTGCGTACTCTGCATACTCCGGAAACAGCTTGCGCAGATGCTGTTCTTCGAGCTCGATCACCGGCAGATAGATCAGTAAAAACACGATGGCGAACAGCAAGCCGAGCCACCAGCTTCGCGACGCGATCACCAGACCCAACGCTACCAGCAGAGTGCCGATGTACAGCGGGTTGCGCGTATGCGCATAAGGTCCTGAGCGCGCGAGCGACTGATTCTTTGCGAGATGACCAGCCGCCCATGCGCGAATGACCAAGCCGATGATGGACACAGGCAATCCGAGCGCGAGCGACGCAGGCGAGGGTCGCGCGAACCACGCGAAGGCCGCCACGAGTACGAAGCCGCCGGGAACCCGCAGCTTCGCCACGCGGTCTGCATAACTCTTCGGAAAATGGATCATCAGGCGGGGCAGGCGAGTGCTTCGAGGTGTTCCATCACCGCGCCTGGCCTGACTTCCCGCATGGAGCCGTCGATCTGCCCGCTACGTTGATACGTCGTCACTGCGTGGCTGCTGCGAAACACGCGCAAACTTCCGCCGTATGGCCCGTTGCGCGATGGATCGGTGGGTCCGAAAATGGCGACGCCAGGCTTACCTAGCGCTGCGGCGAGATGCATCGGTCCGCTATCGACGCCCACAACCGCGACCGCACGGCGTGTGGCATGGATCAATCCGTTGAGTCCGCTTAAATGCACGAGCGCGTGCGGCACTTGCGTCAGCAGCGCGCGGGCGGAAGGAGGACCGTTCAGCACGAGCGTCAAATTCAGCTTGCGAGCAAGCACGCTTGCCAGTTCCGCGTAGTATTCCATCGGCCATTGCTTGCCAGGCCAACCGGCCAACGGACTTGCCAGCACAAAGCCGCGATCCGGCAGTTGCCCTTCGGGCTTGCCCGGAGGGATGGGAAACGTGCGCACCAGATTTGACGCGCCGGCAGCTTGCGCCAATTGCAGATTGCGGTCGACCACATGCTCAGCGGTCGCGTCCACGGCCTCCGAATAAAACCATGCAGCCTGTGCCTCGCGCGGTTCTCGGAAGCCGAAAATCGATTCCGCGCGCGACATCCCCGCCAACACCGCCGACTTGATCAGGCCTTGAAAATCGACAGCAAGCGAGTAGCGGTGGGCCCGCAATTCGCGCCCGGTGCGCAGCCATGCCGCAGGGCGTTTGCGATCAAGGGCAACCACACGATCGATAAACGGATTGCCATCAAGCAGTGGCCGCCAGGACGACTCGACTAGCCATGTGAGCGGACGGTCGGGGAAACTGTGCTTCAACGATGCGGCGGCGGGAAGCGCGTGCAGCAGGTCGCCCATCGCGCCGAGCCGCACAACCAGAACACCGCGGTTCTGTTCCTTACTTGCCGACATTATTGGACTGCGCCAATTCGAAGGACCAACTTTATCATGCGTGGGTTCCACGCGTGATCATCGCCAAACCTGCTTCGGTCACTTCCGTACTACTCACGCCAGTCATGCAGCGATGGTCAATCGGGCACTCCCGCAGCAGGCACGGGCTGCACTCGACAGCGTGCCGCACTACGCGCGCGAGCGGACCGGTCGGACCTGTCGCAGTGTCGTCGGTTGCGCCAAACACCGTCACGGTAGGAACGCCCAGCGCAGAAGCAATGTGCATCGCGCCCGAATCATTCGTGAGAAAAAGCGTGCATGCCGCAGTCATCGCGATGAAGGTACGCAAGCTGGTTTCGCCTGCGAAGTTGAAGACCGGAGCCGTGATCGAGGCTGCGATTTCTTCGCACAGTGCCCGCTCGCTTGCAGACCCAAACAGTGCGACTGAGGCGCCATACTCATTGGCGATGCGTGACGCGGACTCCGCGAAACGCTCCGGCAGCCAACGCTTAGCAGTGCCATAAGCCGCGCCTGGACTGACACCGATCACAGCTCCGGCGAAGCCCATTTGCGCAAAGTGCACGCGCCCCTCTTCGGCTGCCGACTCAGCGCCTTCGAGCAGGATCGCGGGGCACGGGGGAAGAGCGGCGATGAGTCCTGCGCGGCGTAAAAGCTCGAGGTAGTAAAACCGTTGATGCTTGGGAATCTCAGCCGCTTCAGGCACGCGGACCGCAGTGCTCAGCAACCAGCCGCGCCCGTCTCGATCGTAGCCAACGATGCGGCGAATGCCGGCGAGGCGTGCAATCGCAGCAGCTTCAAATGCATTCTGCAGAAGGATCGCAAGGTCAAACCGCTCGCGCCGGAGCGCACGGGCCACGCTGAATTTCCGAGCCCATCCACGAGCGCCGGAAGGAACGTGATACTGAATAACGCGATCGATCGCCGATTCGCGCGCATACAAATCTGCAACCCAGGGACGCGCGAGAACAACGATCTCTGCATGCGGGAAACGTTCGCGAATCGCGTGTAGAGCGGGCAGCGACATCACTGCATCTCCGACCCAATTGGTAGCGCGGATAAGAAGTTTTTGCGGTTCGAATCCGGCCCAGTCCACCGGCTTCACTCCGACCGCAGCGCGTCCATCAACTTGGAAGCGAAAGGAGAGTTGGGCTGAGGTTTGACTGGTTCAGCCTTTTTGCCTGGTTCTTGCCGGGCGTGATGCACAACCGGTTCGGCGCCGTTGCCATTTACGGTTTCGACTACCGGTGACGGTTCAGGAACACGCGGCTCAAGGAAGTCCTGCTTCTTGAGCAGACTGCGCTCGATGGATGGCATGTAGCTGGTGAACAGACCGCTGCCCTGATCGGTTGCAAGCGCGGCGCGCATCACCTCCATCTTGGAATCCATGTCATCCAGATAGTGAAACAGGATGGCTTCAGCGAACTGCGGCAGCTTTGGCGATCCGAACTCGAGTGAGCCATGGTGGCTCAGCACGATGTGTTCGATCAGTGTACGCAGGCGTTCGGGAAAGTCAGGTATGGCGCGCAGCTTGTCGCTGATCATACGCAGCGCGATCGCCATGTGTCCGAGCAACTGGCCTTCGGTCGTATAGTGAAAGCCGCGTTCGTAGCTGAGCTCGTGAATCTTACCTATGTCGTGCAGCACTGCGGCGGTAATCATCAGGTCCGGATCGACCACTGCGTAATGACCCGCCGTGATCTTGCTGAGCGTGCATAACGACAGCACATGTTCCAGCAGTCCGCCGAGATAGGCGTGATGAATGCTTTTTGCGGCGGGTGCGACCTTTAACCGTCGCGCGACTTCGGGGTCGTCCACAAACGCCTGCAGTAATGTGCGCAGATGCTGGTTCTGCATCGACGCGATGATGCGGCAAAGCTCCGACCACATTTCGTCACGATCCCGCGCGGAACAAGGGAAGTAGTCGCCGAAGTCCACCTCGGCGTCCGCCATTTTCCGGACTTTATGAATCGTGATCTGCGGGCGGTTCAGATGGACCTGAATCAGCCCTTTCACTTTGATGAAGTCGTCGCGGTCGAAGCTGTCAATCACTTCGGCCACGTTGTCCCACATCTTGCCGTCGATCTTCCCGGTCTTATCGCTGAGCAGCAGCGACAGGTAGGGATCGCCCGTCTTCTTTTCCCGAATCTCTTTCGAGTGCACCAGAAACGATGCGGTGATTTGCTGGCCCGGCTCCAGATCTTTTACGAACGGAGGCTTCATTTCACTGCCGGCGCGGCTTTTGAAGAGGACGTGGCGCTCTGATGGCGTGGGATAACGCCCCAGCAGGCGCTTCTTCTTCATCGCGTTTACTTCTTCTTTGGTCGTCGTCTCAGGCTTCAACGTCGCGGGATCTTTCCACGTTGTGTCTTTGCCCGGCGCGGCGCCCGAATCGACGAAGCCGCCGCGGATTTCGATGAAAGCGTTCTCACGAAGCTGAGTGAGATACGCGCGAAGTTGCGGCTGCATGCGCGGAGTATAGAGCTTCTCCATAACTTCGTTTTCGACTTCATCAAGCGAGGCCTGGCCCGCGGCATACTTCTCATCGACTTTGAGGATCTCGAAGCCGCCATCGGTCCTGATGACATCGGTGACGTACCCTTTGTTCTGCTTGAACACGATGTCTTCGATGTCCTTCTTCAAATCGCCGCGTTTGAATGCGCCGAGTTCGCCATCCTGCTTTGCGGTGTCAGCGTCGGAATATTGACGCGCCAGGTCAGTAAACTTCTCCGTGCCCTTGCGGGCGCGGCCCTGTACATCTTTGGCCTTCTTCTCAGCCGCAGCCCACGCTTCAGGCGTTGTACCGTTCGGCTTGATCGTGATCTCGCGGAGGAACACGGTCTCCTGCCGGACAAAGTCGCTCTTGTGCTTGTTGTAGTAGTCCAGCACTTCAGCTTTCGACACCGAAACCTTTGGGGCGACCTCCTGCCCGATGACGCGCTGGGTGAGGATTTGATTCTTCATCTCGGCGCGAAAGTCTTCGAACGGCGCGCCTGACTGCTGGTGCACCCATTCATGGAACTTTTCGACGTCGGCAATCTTGCTCTCCTGCTGAATCTGAGCGATGCGGCGGGTGACGTCTGCGTCGACATTCAGGTTCATGTCTTTCCCGCGTTGCACCAACAGTGACTGGTCGATCTTGTCGCGCAGCGCTTCGGACTGCCGCTGTGCAACTGCCTTGGCCAATGCCTCGCCTTGCAAATTTGGCTGCTGCTGCTTGATCTCGGCTTCGATCGCGCGCCGCTGCTGCTCTAGCTCACCGCGCGTGATGATGTCGCCATTCACCTTGGCGACAATCTCCTCAATCACACGGATCTGGGGCGCCGGAGTATCGGCAACCAGCAAAGGAATAGCTCCCGCAAGCAGGCACAACCCGGCAACAGACTTCAGATACATATGGAGTTAATTATCCCACGCGTGGGGGGAAGTGACAGAACGAAGAGCGAAGGAGAGTAAGGCTGAGAGAGCTGAGAGTACAACACCCCAGAGACACCCGAGACACCCGAGAGGGACAGCCTGATCTGCCTCTTTCAGTAGAAAACGTGAAAGCAGCAGAGCGCTCTGCTGCTTTCGGAGAAATTGCGCCTGGTCGCCGCACTGCTGAGTAAATGCCCAGAAATGCTCGTTGCGTGCTGCCTGGCGTGGCTTATCACGTCACTCAGCGCGGCACGAATCGCCAGCTTGTTTTCTTCTCCGACGGCGACCGCCGCACCTATCTCCGTCTCGCCGAAGCAGTACGGCCCGAGGCCGGCCTCGAGATACTCGGGTTCTGCCTCATGCCCAACCACGTTCACTGGATCGTTGCGCCTTCCACGCCCGACGCCATGGCCGTCTTTTTTCGCCGCCTGCATGGCCGTTACGCTCAGTACCTGAACGCGCGCTTAGAGCGCTCGGGCCACCTCTGGCAGAATCGCTACTTTGCGTGCGCTTTAGGCAGCAGTCATTTGCCGCGCGCGCTGGCCTATGTCGACGAGAACCCGGTCCGCGCCGGTATGGTGTTCAAAGCACATGATTTCCGGTGGTCGAGCGGCGCGGCTCACCTCGGATCCGCGGCTTCCCCGGTCGCGCTGACTGCCGATCCAGAGTGGAAGGCTTTCTGGCAAGATGGTGTTCCAGAGCTGCCATCAGTCGACGCCACAATCCTGAAGCGCTGCACGTATTCAGGACGCCCGTTCGGAGATGACGAGTTCGTGGCGGCCTTAGAACAGAAGTTCGACCGCAAGTGGCGCAACCTGGGTCCGCTGGCAAAATCCGGAAAGCACAAAACCCGCGAAGGGGACGGAGCGCTCTGACGCCTTCACGCTTTTCCGCGAACGCGCCAGATCAGGCTGTCCCTCTCAGCCCAGCCTCCTGATGCTTTTCAGCCTTTCCCAAATGCCTCGCCGCGCTTCTCTTTGCCCACTGCGGTCGCCACTAATGCCAGCACCAGCACCACGGCTGCCGTGCCGGACATCGCGACCGAATAACTCGATCGTCTGGCGAACTCGGCTTCAATCCACACCACAGAGCTAGCCAGCAGCACGCCGCATTGGTATCCGAAGCCGGGCAGGAATCCCCGCACCGCATCGGGCGACATTTCTGATAAATGCGCCGGCACTACGCCCCACGCGCCTTGCACCAGGAATTGCATGACGAACGCGCCCACCACTAACAGGGCCAGCGAAGGAGCGAAGGCCCACAGCGGAATCGCACACAGCGCGCCGCACATCGCCAGGATCATCGCGCGGCGGCGGCCCCACCGGTCGGACACGAAGCCGAATAGCGTGCCTCCCAAAATCGCTCCTACCATCGACACCGCCGTGACGCCCGCCTTGCCCGCCGCGCCCAGATGCCACTGCCGCTCGAGGAACGTTGGATACATATCCTGTGTTCCGTGCGACGCCAGGTTCATCGTCGTCATGAACAAGGTGATGTAGAGGAACAGCTTCCACTGCGCAAAGATCGACTGAAACAGATCACTCCACGATCGGCTCCGCGTGCGTTCCCAAACCGCCGATTCCTTCACGCGGAAGCGCACGAACAAAGCCAGCAGCGCAGGCAATCCGCCCAGAAAGAACAGCGGGCGCCAGCCCACTTTGTCGAACAGCAGAAAGTAGCAGACGGCGGCCAGCAGATAACCCAGTGAATAGCCTTGTTGCAATAAGCCGGAAAGCACGCCGCGCAACCGAGGCGGCACCTTCTCCATCGCAAGCGATGCGCCTACGCCCCACTCGCCGCCCATGCCGATGCCGAACAGCGCGCGCAAGATCAGAAACGTCGTGAAGTTCGGCGCAAAACCGGAAAGGACTTCGACCACCGAGTAGAAGATCAGGTCGAGCATCAATGGCAAACGGCGGCCGTAGCGGTCCGCCAACAGGCCGAAGATGAATGCGCCCACCGGCCGGAAAGCCAGCGTAACCGTGATCGCCAGGGCCATGCGGCTGTCGCTCTGGTGGAACTCGCGGCCAATCGCCGTGAGCGTGAAGACCACCAGAAAGAAGTCGAACGCATCGAGCGCCCAGCCAAGAAACCCTGCCGCCAGCGCTGCGTTGTGATCGCCGCCGCTCGGCTGCGCTTCCGGTGGAGTCACCTGGGGTGAGGGCACTTCGTTACGATAACCGATCGCCACCGCGGCTTATTCAATCAAGCCGGCAGCAGCGAGATTTGTCGCGATCGATTCGTGAACCCACTTTTCGAAGTTGCCGTGCAGCACGCCCCATGCAAGTTGAAACGCCAATTTCCCCAGCCATGGAAAATGGTTTTGCTCAATCATGCGCTCGAGCACCAACTTTACGCGCGCGCTGACCATGGGAACGATTGAATCCAGACGGTCCTGATGAATCGCGGCATGCGTCTCAGGAATTTCGTTGGCCAGGTCACCAAGCAACGGGATGATCGGAATTGCCGGAGAGCCGTCGGGCATAGCAGCCGGGAACTTCGCCAGCAGTGCGCCGCGTTCCGGGTCGTGCACCGCGATTGCATCTTTCATCACGACGTTGTCCGGCGGCAGCACGAAATACTTGCGCAGAAACTGTTGGCAATTGCGCCGGCCCAATTGGTAGTCGCGCGCGCGAAACTCCTGCGCAATGAAGCCGCCAAATGCGTTCAACGCTCCGCATGCGAGCGCAGGAACGTTCTTCTGTGCAGCCGCTGGCGCGATGATGAACCGGCTGAAGACGTCCGTCGATTGCGCCAGGTGAATGTTTTCTCCCTGAAAGCGGCTCTGCGCAATGGCTACATCCACTAACTTCAGCGCCATCTTGAGTGGATTCGGTTCGAAGGTGTAGTCGCGGTGAAACTCGTCGTCGGCGGGGAACGGCGCAATCGTGATGACGGCGCGGTCTGCGTTCCAGGCGTCGCGAGGAGCCTGCCCATCAGGCGGTGCATCAGGCTGCTTCAGCAATTCCGTATGTGCGCAGTCGAACGGGCTGTTGTTGGTAACGCCGCCATCCACGTTGAAGGTGCGGAACGTCTCACCATCGTTCAGCGGCCATTTCGGTGGCAGCGGGCGTTCTTCGGTGCAGACGCAGACGCCGTTCTCGCACAGCGCGGGCGACTTCGCGACTTTGAATTTGCGCGCGTTGTACTCCGTTGCGCTGCGGTCAATTGCGCGGGGCGCGAGCACCACGGGAAACGCGCCGGTAGCCTTCGCCGCTTGCCCGAGAATGTTCCAGTTCGAAGCTGTGCCGCCACACAACGGCGTGTACGCGATGCCCGACGGAGCCGCTTGTGGTTTCAGAATCTCAAACTGCTGTTGGTCGGCGTAGTAGTTACTGACGCTTTCCTGATTCGACTGGCCGTTGTTCTTGGCAACTGTATATGGCACGCCGCGCACATTGGTCAGAGTCAGAATCACCTTCGTGTTGTCGGAGAGAAACTCGCGCGGCTGCACAGGGCCAGAAGCCACCTTCATCGCGTTATCCGCAATCGTGTCGATGATCGACGAATCAAGTATGGACACCACTGGCGCTTGCGAGTCCGCCAGATCTTTCGAGCCAAGCAACGGTTTGATGTCGATCTGATCCACCCAGGCGTGGTAGAGCGCGTTGTCCTGAGGGCCAGCGCCAATAGTCCGTACCGGGTTGAACTTGGTTTGGAGCGCCGCTGCGGCCACGGCTGCGGTCATGCCGCCTGCCGATGCGCCCGACATCACAACGATCTTCACGTCGTGGGCGGGGATGGTCCAGCGCCAGTACTCTTCTCCAAATTGTTTGCGTTGTTCTTCGCGCGCGGCGTACCAGGTATCGAGCGCGTCAATCAGAAAATCCATGACACCGGCCGAGTACGCGCCAGCCGAGATCGCGCCTGCAAGATTTAAGCCGATATAGAAAGTTCGCTTCGCCATGCTGACTCCATGGGGTGGAGTCTACCGGAAAACGAGTCGGTCAGCAGCGATCAAGTTCGGCGCAGATGTGGCGCAGCTGCGGAGCGATCAACTTTTCCCACGCGAGTCGCACGGCCGCAGGTGAACCAGGCACCGAAAAAACTACCTTGCCTTGCCGCACGCCGGCTACTGCACGCGAAAGCATCGCAGCCGCGCCAATCTCTTCATAACTCAACATGCGAAAGAGTTCGCCGAAGCCGGGCAGGATCTTTTCAAGCCCCGTGGTCACGGCGTCGAAGGTGTTGTCGCGAGCAGCGATGCCGGTGCCCCCGTTGAAGATCATCACGCGCGCGTCAGACTCCGCTAGTTCTGCGCTGAGCAGCATCACGCGATCCGTATCGTCATGGATCAGGTTGTAGGAAGCGACCGTGTGTCCGGCCGCAGCGATGGCTTCTTTCAGATAGCGGCCGTTCTCGTCAGTCTCGGGCGTTCGCGTATCGCTGACCGTGACGATCGCGATGGGCAACGGTACGCCCTCGCCGCTGTGCCGATGCGCAGGATTCACGGCTTCACCGTGGCGTCAGGGACGGCGTGCGGCGGACGTGTGATCTGACCGCGCATGCCTTCCTGAACATCGAGTCCGTTTTGACGCAACGAGATTCCGAGCACGCGATCCAACTGCGATTTGGCCTTCGCGTAATTGCCCGTCGTGACGACTTCAGTTGAACGCGCCTGGGCCAGATCGCGTTGAATCTGAATCACCATGTAGGTGGTCGAGGCGCCTACCGAAAAACGATCCTGCTCCGCGCTCAACGCTTCTTCCTGCAACTGTCGCGTCTCGACCGCAGCCAGGTAACTCTGCCGCGCGCGATTCAACACCAACAACGCATTCTCAACTTCCAGTCGCGCCTGATTGATCAACTGCTGATAGCGCACTTCCGCCTGCCGCAGCATCAGTTCATCACGCGTATAGTCCGCCTGGGCGACGCGATTGCGCAGCGGCAGGTTCAACTGCAAGCCAACGGAGTAAGCGGGGTAGTTGTGTCCGGCCAGTTGCGACAAGAAGTTTCCATAGCCGCCGATGAATGCGGGGTCCGGCGTGGATGCGGGAGCGCCTGTGCTATTCGTTGCCGCCAGTGAATTCACTGAACCGGATAAGCCGTTGTTCTGCGCGGTTGCGACCAGGTCGAGCTCGGGCTTCAGTGCATTGCGCGCACCGGTCAAACCGATCTCCGTGTTTTCGATCTGCAGCTTCGCTTCTTTCAAATCAGGGCGGCTATCGAAAGCGAGCTTGATCAAATCGGGCAGCGCGCGCGGAGGCTCCTGCGCCGGCACCTCAATGCGATCAAGCGGGATGATACGCATCGATTCCACTACCGGATCGGCTGTGCCGCGACGCGTCAACACGTTCTTCAGTAACAGCTCTTCCTGCAGCAGCAGACCTTCGGATGTGGTCAGATCCTGTGTGGCCCGGGCAACTTCGGCGCGCGCGCGTTTGACTTCAATGGGCGCCAGCGTTCCTACATCGACCTGAATCTGATTGTTCTCGTAGAGCTTGGTGTCGACCGCCAGCACATCGCGCTTCACGCGAACGTCTTCGGTGAGGCTGACGAGATCCCAGTAGATCGCGATCACGTTCGACACCGTCGCGACTAACTGCAGACGCAGCACATTGGTCGCGATCTTTTCCGAGTTCTCCGCGATGCGGATGTAGCGGCGATTTACGGCGCGGCTGAAGCCCTGAAGTAACGGCTGAACCACCGTGAGTCCCAGGCTGCCCGTTGTTGCCGGATTGAACTGCGTGCGGCTGGAGTTCGAGTCGTTGCGATTGCTGGTGAAGGCCAGGTTATAACTGGTGCCGGTCGAGAAGCCTTGCGTCAGCCCGAGGTTGCCAACTATGCCCGAGTTACGCAGCGTGCTGGTGCCGGTGATGAACGACGAAGGCTCGGGCGTAGTGCTCTTCGCATAAGACAAGCCGCCACCGATCACCGGATCGTACTGCGGGATACGCGATCCGACGGACATCGGAATCGTGTTCAATAAGCTCAGGTTCGTTTCCGGATCGGTGATGGCGCTCTGATCGGTTGCGTTGTTCAGAATATTGCTAGTGGAGGCGTTCCCGCCTACAGAAGTCACCAGAGGGCTGCCGGGACCACCCACGCCTGGAGCGCCCTGCCGGACCAGGTACGACAGACCGCGGGTCACGCCGCCGCCTTTCGCGCGCTGCACGTCAGTCTTCGCCATCAACGGAACATAGCGCTGCAGTTCGACATCGAGATTGTTCTCAAGCGCGAGCGCAAGCGCGTCGGCAAGCGTGAGATACATATTCCCGCCACGCATTAATGCGCCGCGCCGGCTGGAATCCTCAGTGCTGAGCGGAGTCGCGCCATGCGGCTCGTAGATGCTGAGAAAACGCTCGTAGAATCGGCTGGGCGGCGGTCCAAGAATGTGCGGCGTGCGATCAGGCGCGGCCGCTTGTTTGGGCGACTCTACCGGTTGCTCCGTTTGCGCCATGAGCAAGGAGAGACCGCCGGCCATCATGGCCAGCAGTGCTGCTGACTTTCGAAGAGCCATCACTTGGGCGACGATCCGCCTTTAGCGGAGCCTTGCGATTTGGCTCCACCTTTCGCGCCGTCATTCATAGGAGCAGACAACGGACTGGAGCCGATGCCGCCGGGGCGGCGGTCACTCGCTCCTCCCGGGGCGCCGGGAGTTTGACCCGGAGGCTTGATCATTTGCGGTTTCAGCGTAGCGCCTTCACGCACATCGTCACTCGGATTCACGACTACTGTGTCCCCGTCTTCTAGGCCGCTGGAAATTTCGATATCGGTGCCGTAGTCACGGCCAATAGTGACGCCCCGGAAATGAGCTTTGTTCTCGGCGTCGATCACAGCGATCATCGTGCCCGTCGGCCGCGAGATCAGACTGTCGCCCGGCACGAGCAGCGGCGCGGTAGAACGGTGGATATCGAAGCGAACCTGTCCGTATTCACCCGGCAGTAAAGCTCCATCACGGTTGGGCACTCTGACCTCGGTGAGCAAAGTACGCGTGGCCGGATCGAGCGAACTGGCGGTGCGGCTCACGGCTCCGGTAAAGAGCCGTCCTAAGTACTGATCTACGCGAACATCAGCGCGCTGGCCCACCGAAATGCTCGGTGCATCGCCTTGAGGCACGTTGACCATTACCCGCAACACATCGATCTGCGCTTCGCGAAACATTTCCCCGGTGCTGGTGGAGCCGGGACCTGCCGGTGTTCCCTGACTGCTGCCAGTGTTCGAGATCAGTGCGCCCACATCCACGTTGCGCGCAGTGATCACACCGGTGAATGGCGCGACCACGCGCTTGTAATCCTGCAGACGAATGAGGCGCTGCAGATTGGCTTGCGCACCTCGCACACTGCCTTCCGATGCGCGCACGCTCGACTTTGCCGCTTCCACCGTCGCGATCGCGCTATCGTAATCCGCCTGCTTCTGATCCAACTCCTGACGTGCGAGCACGCCACGGTTGACCAGTACTGCCCAGCGATCCAACTGCACCTTGGCGAGGCGCGCCGCTGTTTCGGTTTGGACCTGCGCTGCCTGCTGCTGGGCCAGCGCCGACTGCGCCTGAGACACGGCCGCGCGGCCTTGCGAAACTTGCGCATCCAGATCCGGCGCGTCGATTTCAGCAAGCAACTGGCCTTGCTTCACGCGGTCACCAATATCGGCATAACGCCGTTTGAGATAGCCCGCGGCACGCGCGTAAATAGACGCTTCCGTCATCGCCGTGATGTTGCCGGGCAACATGAGTTGCGATTGAGCCGGTGCTCGCTTGGCGCGCGTGACGTTTACTACCGGGATGTTGTCCTTCTCTTCTTGTGAGCCGCTGGCGAGCGACTTCTCGCGATTGCGGCGCGGCAGGTATCCGACAAAGAACAGCGTGGCTAACGTCAGCAAGATCAATATGCCGATCACGATAGCTTTGCCCCGCGCCGATTTCTTCGGCGGGAAGATGGGGTGTTGGGGATCGTCGAGCAGCGGGGTCTCGTGCCCCGGCGGTAGTTGCGGCGTGGTCATTGACTCATCTTTCGCGGCGCCCGGCGCCGGTTCTTAAACATGCTGCGGTTCCGGCGCGCCCGGGATTGTTTCATGTGCTTCTTCTTCGATTTGGCGATCTTGATCGAGCGGCGGCGCTTTACGCAGGAAGCTGTAGGCGATCGGCACGAAAAACAGCGTCGCGAAGGTCGCGACAAGCAAGCCCCCGATGACTGCGCGGCCCAGCGGTGCGTTCTGTTCACCGCCTTCACCCATGCCGAGCGCCATGGGCAACATACCGAGGATCATGGCGAGCGCCGTCATTGTAACCGGGCGGATACGCGTGTAGCCCGCAGACAGTGCGGCTTCCATCGAGTTCAAACCGAAGGCGCGTTCATCGTTGGCGAACGTCACCATTAAGATACTGTTCGCGGTGGCCACACCGATGCACATGATGGCGCCCATCAGCGAGGGCACGTTGAACGTCGTCTGCGTGATGAACAGCATCCACACGATGCCCGCCATGGCTCCCGGCAACGCCATCAGGATGATGAACGGATCCAGCCACGATTGGAAGTTAATGACCATCAAAAGATAGACCAACAGGATCGCAAAGAGCAGCCCGACGCCGAGCCGGATGAACGAATCGCGCATGGTCTTCACCTGACCGCGCACATCGATCGTCGTGGCTTTGGGAATCTTGCTGCTCATGTCCTTGATGATCTTGTTTACGTCGCTCGAGACGTTGCCCAGATCGCGCCGCTCGACGTTTGCGAACACATCGAACACCGGCTGCACGTTGTAGTGGTCGACAATCGCAACCGAAGAGCCGCGTCCGAACGATGCAAGGTTGCTCAGCAACTCTGTGCTTGAGCCGCCGAGATTCGAAATCGGAGTGCGCCGCAACGCGTCGAACGAGTCGATGCGATAGGTCGGCGTCTGTACGGCCACGTTGTAGTTCACGCCGTTGACCGGATTCAACCATTGGTTCGGCGAAACCTGTCCGCTCGATGAAAGCGAGATAAGAAGGCTGTTGGCCACGTCGCGCTGAGTGAGACCCAACTGGCCGGCTTTGGTGCGGTCGACATTCACCTGAACTTCGGGGTAGCTGACTTCCTGATGAACGTGCACATCCACCGCGCCGCGCACCAATGAAATCTGACGTTCCAACTGCTTCGCGATCTTGTAGCCGCCTTCGGCATCGCGCGTGACGATCTGTACGTCGATCGGGGCGGGCAAGCCAAAATTCAGAATCTGATTGGTGATGTTTGCGGCCTGGAAGAAGAATGTCTCGGCCGGAAACTTTGCACGCAGCCGGTCACGCAGTTGGCGTTGGTAGTCAGGCGTATGGCCTTTGCGATCTTCCGTGAGCGCAATCAAAATCTCGCCATCGCCGTTGCCGATCGATGCCGAATCGCTGAAGGCAAGGTTGATACCGCCCGGAGGCAAGCCGATGTTGTCGAGAATGTTGGCGACATCGTGCGCGGGAATGATGTTGCGAATCTCGTCTTCCACTTCGCCGAAGATACGTTCGGTCTCTTCAATGCGGGTACCTTCGGGCGCACGCACGTGCAGACGCATCTGGCCAGAATCAATGTAAGGGAAAAAATCTTCGCCCACGAACGCGCCGAGCGCGATCGAGCCTACGCAGAACACTGCGAACACGATGGTCACGATGGCGCGATGATGCAGGCTCCACGCCAGTGCTCCACGGTAGCGATTGCGAATCTTCTCGAAGAGGCGGTTGAAACGATGGTGCACGCGCCAGATGATGCTCTCGCCCGGATGATCCTTCTCGTGCTCACCGCTGGTGTAAAGGCCGATCTCAGCGCGCAACAAGTAGTGCACCATGGTCGGCACCAGCGTTCGCGAAAGGAGATAAGACGTCAGCATCGCGAACACCACAGCCATCGCCAGCGGAGTGAACAGATAACGCGCCGCGCCGGTCAACAACAGTACCGGCACAAACACGATACAGATGGCGAGCGTTGAGACAAAGGCCGGCACCGCGATCTGTTGCGCACCATCGAGGATGGCCCGCGTGAGAGGCTTGCGCTGCGCCATGTTGCGGTGAACGTTTTCAATCTCGACGGTGGCGTCGTCAACCAGGATGCCGACGGCAAGCGACAGGCCGCCGAGCGTCATCACATTGATCGTTTCACCGAACAAGCTGAGCACAATCAGCGAAGTCAAAATCGAGAGCGGAATCGAAACGCAAACGATGATGGTGCTTCGCCAACTGCCGAGGAACAGCAGGATCATCAGCCCGGTCAGCAACGCCGCAATGCCACCCTCGCGCAGCACGCCGCTAATTGCCGCGCGCACGAAAATCGATTGATCGAACAGCTGCGTAACGTTCAAGCCCGGCGGCATGCTTTCGAGAATCTTGGGCAGCCGCGCTTTGACCTTGTCAATAATCTCCAGCGTTGACGCGTTGCCGTTCTTCAGCACCGTGAGCAAGGCCGATCGGCTGCCGTTCTGGCGGACGATGTTCTGCTGCACGGCATAGCCGTCTCGCACTTGAGCGACATCCTTGACGTAAATCGTGGCGCCATTCGCAGTACGGATGGGCAGCATGTTCATCTGATCGACAAGCTGCGGGCTGCTGTTCAGACGAACCAGGTATTCGCGGTCTCCGACTTTCGCGGTGCCGGCCGGGAGAATCAGATTCTGCGCGCTGATGGCGTTGCTCACATCGGTTGCCGACAGATGGTTCGCGTAGAGCGCATTCGGATCCAGATCGACCATGATCTGCCGCGCCTTACCGCCGTAGGGCAGGGGAACCGACGCGCCTTGCACCGTGGCGAGCTGCGTACGGATGAAGTTCAGGCCAAGGTCGTAAAGCTGCTGTTCAGTTAGTGTCTTGCTGTTGAGACCGAGCTGCAGGATGGGAACGCTCGACGCGTTGTATTTAATGATGCCCGGTGGAAAGATGCCCGGCGGCAGCGCACGCAGAATCGTCTGCACAATCGAAGTGATCTGCGAAATTGCGAGCTCGACTTTGACTTTCGGCTGGAAGAAGACCTTGACGACGGAAACACCGTTGTACGATTGCGACTCGATATGCTCGATGTCGTTCACCGTCGTCGTCATCGCGCGTTCGCAGATGGTGGTGATGCGTTTCGCCATCTCGTCGGGCGAGACGCCGTTGTAGCTCCAGATCACGCTGACGACCGGGATATCGATGTTCGGGAAAATGTCGGTCGGCATCGTGAAAATCGATGCCATTCCCAAGATGACGATCAAAGCCGACATCACCACGAAGGTGTAGGGGCGGCGTAAAGCCAGCCGTACTATCCACATATTTTCAGGACTCTAAAGAAGTAGGGATGAGAGCACCCCGGCGCCGGGTTCAAGACAGGAGAACTCTATTCAGCTTAACAAGGCACTGGCCCGCCGGACGTTGGCGAAGACAGTACGGCAAACCGAAGAGACGAGAGAAAGCGGCCGGATGTTACCCCTTGCGGACGGGTAACCATCGCGCGCCCGGGCGGTCTATGCCAAATTTTACGGGTGATATCAAATGGCATTTACATGCGGATATAATTCTTGGATACTCCGGTAAGCTTTATGTCTTTTTTATCTGCACCGCTGGCTCGCAATCTTCTGCCTTTTTTTGTGGGCGCGATGGCCATGGCTCAAACCGTGTCGTCGCCGAATCCCACGTCGTCGCTGTTCAAGAATCAGGAGTATCAGCCGCCCAGTTCCTGTTTGCCTTGCCATCAGCGGCAGTATGACGAACTGCGGAGCTCCGTGAAATCCGGTTACCGTAACGTCAGCCCGCTTTTTAACGGTTTGGAATCGGCCGGAAACTTTCTGAATGGCGGCCTGTTGCGCCCGGTGTACGGTGACAGCACGAAGGTGAATCCGGACGGGACGAGTCTGAAGACGAATATGTTCACGACGCGTACCTTCACGTCGACGAACCAGATGCGCGCCGGGTTCTGTTTCACTTGCCACAACCCTCACATCGAAGCGATGGGCGAAGATCCAAGCAAGCGCGAAGTTCCGGAGATTGCTACCGGCGCGAAGTTCCGCCCGGATCTTTTCCATCCTTTGCGCGATTATCACCTGGTGGACGCTGATGGGAAGCAGGTGATGCCGTCCGAGATCGGCGGCGAGCCGCCAGCCGGTTCGCAGCCTTCGCTCGCGGCCCACGGAATTACTTGTGATTTGTGTCATAACCTGCAGGGCGCGGACACGCAACGATCCACTCAGAACGATGGATTTGCGAACATGTCGATCCTGCTCAATCACACCATTGAGAAAGTGGGTCCGTTTCCGTTTCCGGTAGCGGTCAAAAACAATTTTCACGTCGCGAGCAACGATCCGAACAAGATCTCGTTCCTGCGCAGCGGTGCATTCTGCAACACCTGTCACGACGTGCGCGTACCCTTACCAACGGGCGACCTTTCGCACTACGAGGCGTACAACGGAAGCCCGGACGCCAACGGCAAAGTAACTTATTTCCGGCTGGAGAACCTGAGCACGGAGTGGCAGACACGGCCCTTACAACTGACTGACAATCCGTTTGGGAAGGTCGTCCGCTGCCAGGATTGCCACATGTCGCTATTCCCCTTCACCAAGAATTCGACGTACCAGGTGGGGAACATGACCGTGACCATCGCCCACGCCCGGTGTGTTTGCGCAGAATTTTGCGGCGGTTCCCGGAGTTTCTACCGACCAGAATTTCCCGCTGCCGAAGCGCCCCGTCGTGAGCCATAACTTTACCGGCGTCGATGTCCCGCTTTTGTATCCCAATGAATTGAAAGCAAGGCTCGGTCCGGATTACCCGGATCCGTACGAACCGGGCAACGACGAATATGGAATTCCCAAGGCGCTTGCCGCGCGCCGGGCTGAACTGCTGAAGGCAGCCGTGCGCATCGATCTGGCATCTTCAGATACGGTCGCGAGCTTGGCGAAGAGTTCAAGGTGCGCGTGCAGGCTGTGTCGCTCACCGGACACCGTTTTCCGGCGGGCTTCTCGCAGGAGCGCACGGCTTACATCCAGCTCAACGTCACCGATGCAAATGGCGTGTTGCTGTATCAGTCCGGCTATCAAGTCGATAAGCCACATCCGGATACTGGTGAGAACGACACCGGACGGAAACCTGGATGACGAAGATCTGGAACATCTGATCGCCGTCATCGATGGTGGAAAGAAGACGGACGTCTACGCTCCGGGCGCTACGGGCCCGAACGGCTCTCTCAATTCGGTGTACATGTTGGGCCCGGACAACGGTCCGGACGCGCGCGTCTATGGCGGGTCTGAGGAAGGACTTGTGCTGTTCCGGAACGAACTCACGAAAGTATTCTTCAAGGGTGAAAACCTGGGTCACGCGACGAACGGCAGCAACATCATCCCCGCGCAGCCGCATTACGAGGAAACGTTCAACGCGGCAATCACGGGCGTCGTCGATAACTTCCGTTCACTGTCGCCGCTGCGGCCGACGGTCTATCGCTACAAGATCAAGCTACCGACCCGGGACGAACTGGCCGAGATGGGCATCGATCACATCGCCGGTCCGCTGCAGGTGAGTGCGCAAGTGAACTATGAGCACTTCCCACCGGTCTTCGTGCGGTTCATCGCGAAGGTGACAGGGCCGAATGGTCCAGCAGGGCATTCACTGCACCTGATGGACGAAAAGCGGTTGGACGATCTGGTTCACAACAACCGCGCGATCGCGACGGCTACGGCCAGCGTGAACATCGAGGAGTAACGGCATGCGACAAAGAATTCTGATCGTTGCCGCGTGTCTTGGCTTCTGTGCGAGCCTGGCACTGGCACAGAACCCGACGAACACGCCGGGCAAATACATTCCGGGCGTTACGTACCAAGCGGATAACCCCAACTACCCCATCCCCAACCCTTTCTACTTCGAGGGCAAGATCGATTGGGAACTGCTGAAGATCACGACTCCCGGCAACACCTGGGAGTTCGCGCAGCGTGGCATTCACCGGCAGGACGATCTGGAGGACTATGCGGGCGCTGTTGCCGATTACCGCGCGTCTCTGGCAGGCAACAGCCTGGCGAACGGAACATGCCAGATTCTCTCGATCACATCGGCTTCGCTGACGCCCAATATGCAGTTGAACCCCGCGCCTTGTATGTTCACCGTGCGGTTGCGGCTTGGCAACCTGATTGTGGAGGAGAATCCGGATGAGGCGATCGGGCTCTATCGGGAAGTTCTGCAGATCGACCCGTTGCGGCTCGAAGTCAATTCACTGATCGGCCACGCTTATCAGAAGAAAGCCGAGTCGGCTGCCGATGAATCGGTCGAAGCAGTCCATTTTGAAACAGGCCGTGGCGGCGTATCAGGCTGAGCTCGCATTATCGCCGGCCGACGCCAGCTTCAAAGCGTTGACAGGTGATCAGGCGAACAATGCGCATGTCCACTGGGAGCTTGCGTCGATCTACCAAGAGCTTGGCCAAAGCCAGTCTGCGCTTTCCGAGTTGAAGTCGTACCTGCAAGCGACGCAATACCACTCCGACACGTATCCCTGGAGGATTGAGCTGGCCCGAAAAAGGATCGCGCGGCTGAGCGCCACCATGACCCGGACCCCGAGCCCCGTGGGTGCAAGGCGCTAAGCTGGCTCGCGACACCACTGGATTTACACAGGAACGCCGCTTCTGTGAATCTAATTCAAACCAACGCCGGTTGGCTTATCCGTCGCGCTCCTGTCGGGCGTGCAGGGACTTGCTGCGGGTGCAGACTTGGTGACTAGAAATTTACAGCCGTGGCGAGCGTTGCTGGCCTTCGCTGCTGCCTCCGGATTGGCGCTCGCGCAAACCGGCGGCCAAGCGGACAACGCGGCATCCAAAGCCGCTGCCGCAGCTCCGGCGGTGGCTGCGCCAGGCATTGAAGAGTCGTGGGACAGCCTCATTCAGAACGTGATCCCGCAAGCCCGCGTTGACCCGGCGCTCGTATCAGCGCCGGCCTTTGGTTCGCGGAAGAAGAATGGGGCGACGGATTTTCTGAACCACTTGTTCTTTGAGACTCGAACGGAGTACGACCGGTACTCGACCAGCTTTACCGGGAACCCAACGGTCACGTCAATCGTGAACGCGCCCTTTGATTCGGTCGTGATACCAGGGGTAACGACAGGGATCGGATGGCCACCTGCGTTCGAGGGTAGCGCCAGCCGGGTGTCCAGTTTCGTCGATTTAGGCACGCGTGGATGGCTGTCGGATCGCATCAACACGCACTTCGCTCTGCGCTACCGTCAGGATCTCGATAGTGTCAGCCCGGTGTCTCCCGCCGCGGGAATTCTTGAAACATACTCGGGCCGCCGCCTGCTGGAGTTGGATCAGGCGACGGTCGAGGTGAACGGCAAGCCGACCGACGGGTTTTTCGCGAACACTCAGTTCGTCGTGGGGCGGCAGTACGTGTACGGGGCCGAGGTCGCCGCGCTCGACGGCGCACAGATTACGTTCAACCGGGCGCGTTATGCGCTGACGTTGTTTGGAGGCAGGCGGTTCAGCTACTACAGTGATCCTCTCCAGCGCGCCACGGGCGGCGGGAACCTGGTACTGAAGCTAAGGCCGGGCACCAGTGTTGAACTCGAATCGCTCTTTTATGTGCGCGGCAGCAACAGCATTGCGGTTCGTCACCAGCTACGGGAAAATCTGCTCCTGACGAGCTACTTCCGTGTGTACGGCGGCGCGCCTGTCGATTTCAGTGCACAGGCACTCTACAGCCCCGGCCGCGGCCGGACCACGATGCGCGTGAGCTTCTTCCAGAAGCTTTCAAACAAAGATTACTTCTACGACTACACTTCGTTCGCGCGCGACCGCGACCAGTACAACAGTGAGCCGCGGCTGTACCTGGGACCGCCCTCTCCCTATTCCCAAGTGGTAATCGATGCGCGCCGCGAGATTAGCCGCCGGGTGCATCTGGGCGGAACACTCTGGGTCAAGCGTTTGAACAGCAGTTCCGATCAAGGACCTTTCGATACCTCCTTCACGGACTACCGGCTGAGTTCGCAAGTGTTCGCGTTGCGTCGCGTGGAGACCTTTCTCGATTACCACCAGCGCAATTCCGACCGGCTCAATCCTTTTACGGCAACCACCTTCGACGATATCCGTTCAGCCGGCGAAACCAGCGTGAAGGACCTGCAAGTGCAACTGCGGCGCAACTTCGGCGAGGGCCGCGTGACGTTGACCGGTGGCGCTTACTACCGGCGAGTGAGCCTGCAGGATCGCTTTCTGATTGTGAACAATGCGCACCAGAGCGGTTGGACCGCAACGGCATGGCTGCGTCTGGATCAGCGGACGCGGCTGTTCGCTGACTACAACCTCGATAATGACTTTTTCGTGTTCCGCCCAGACCTGTCGAATTCCCGCATGATGCGCCTGGGCGTGAGGTGGAAATATTGATGCGGGCTTTCCGCGCAATTCAGAACGCCGCGCTTGCCATCGCCGCGTTTTCAATGATTGCCGTTGTTGGGCCAATCACCGCCGCACAAACGGCGGGCTCGCCCCACGGCGCCCTTGACTCAACCGCGCCGGCCGGGCAATCGGTTTCGGCGTCGCAGGTACAGGCCGAAGATGCAAAGAACCGGCCTGAACCAGCCGGGCCGCCCTTCTATCTGCATGCAGTGCATGCGGGTAAACTGCAACTCGACTGCAGCACCTGTCACGTCCCCGTAAAAGAAGGTTCGGTCATGTTGAAACGTCCGGGGCACGAGCAGTGCATGACCTGCCATGCGGATGCATTTGATAAAGATCTGAATCCGAAGATCTGCGCCCAATGCCACTCGACGTTCCCGCCCACGGACGCAACGAGCCTTTACCCGTTTCCGCGCTACAAGAAAGACCGCGCGGTGCTGTTCCAGTTCTCGCACGCGCAACACGTTGATCAAAAAGCGCGCATCAATCCGGCGACGGGATTCCGCGCTGATTGCACCTTCTGTCATAAATTCGAACCAGGCGGTGTGTTCGCTACGTTTCCTTCGCACGCGGAGTGCACCACGTGCCATGCCAAGCCTGGCATGACGCCACATCTGGATGCCGCCTCCGACACCAAAGATTGCCGCGGGTGCCATACACCGGAAGAGATCGAGAACCCCGGCTTCACCGGTGGCCGTCATCTGGTGACGCCGCACACCGTCGCTTCCGGCAAATATGTGGACATAAAATTCACCCATATCGCGCACTTCAAAGTGAAGGACGAGTTCAAGCTGCAGTGCACCACGTGCCACTACCAGGTACCGCGTAGCACCAGCCTGGCGACTCTGTCGTTGCCGAAGATGCTCGATTGTGTCGAATGCCATGACACCTCCAAGCGCATGCCGGTGGCGTTCCGCATGTCCAACTGCCAGACCTGTCACGTAGAGCGCGAGGCAGGCTCGGTGCCGAACAGCCACACGCGCGCAGTGAAGCCCGCGTTTCACATCGAGACGTTCCGGACTCACCACGCGACGGAGGCTCTCTCGCCCGATGCAAAGTGTTTTGTGTGCCACCAGAATGTGACGCCTTCGATAGAGTCGAAGGCGCAGTGCGTCTCTTGCCACATCGTGATGCAGCCCGCATCGCACACCGCGCGCTGGAAAGATGACATCCACGGCAAGTACGCGGCGATGGACCGTCAGCAATGCGCTACGTGTCACACGGCGGACTACTGCAGCCGATGCCACAACGAATTGCCGCGCTCGCACGCGCCACTGCCATTATTCAAAGCTGGTTTACATGCGCAGCCGGCGATGTTGAACCTAAGGGCATGCTTCACTTGCCACACGTACCAGAACACCTGCGCCGATTGCCATACGAAGCCACTGGTGCAGGGTCAATTGGGTGTGGGGAGAGTGAAACGGTAAGAGGCGGGAAGACCGAGATTACTGACGTCTTAAGCGGACGAACCTTGATGCACCAGAGGTGAGCACATCAATTCGCCTGTGAATCGGAATAGCCTCGCGAGCCTGGTCTACAACTCGCGATTGCACGCAATTTGGCAGATGCGCCCGAGGATACCCCCGGGCGCGCCCCTTCCGCGGAAAAACAGGAACTACTTCTTCAAGCTGCGAACGTAAGCGACAACGTTGTCCAGATCTGCGCCGGCAACGCCTGCCACCGCGTGCATCTTGCCTTTTCCGTTGGTGATCACACCTTTCAGATCAGCATCGCTCATGTCCTGTACGGCAGCGCCGCTGAGTGGCTTGAACTCCACCTTCAGTGCCTTGGCCATTCCGGGGTTTCCGTTCCCGTCGGCGGCATGGCACGTCTTGCACTTGGTGTTGTAGATCGCCATCCCTGCGGTACTGTCCGCAGCGAGCAGCGCACTACCGGCGAACGCGACCGAAAACGCGGTCGAGGTCAGTATGAATTTGGTGAGAGTAATTCGCATTTATCGAGGGCCTCCTGAAGTTGAACTTTTGTTACCAGCCATTTGTTGTTTGGCGCGATCGTGCACCGTCTTCAACACGTCATCTTTTGTCGACGGCAATACAGACAACAGTGTAACGAAGTTCTTCTTCCCGAGTACCGCGACTTTGGTGGGCTGCTTGGCCTTGATGCTGGCAGTTCGCAGTTCGCCCGAGATCAGCGCCATCTCGCCAAAGTACTGGTCGGGGCCGAGTGTCGTCAGTAACTTCGACCGGCCATCTTCCTCGCGCCAGACTTCGACCTGGCCGGAATGAATGAAGTAAGCCGAATCGCCGGGGTCTCCTTGCCGGATGATAACGTCGCCCGGTTCATAGGTCTCCACTTCAAACAGTTCGTGACTTTTGTAGAACTTGTAATAAGCCACGCCGATCAACAGGGCAATGGCCGTGAGTACCAGAAGCGGGCTGAACGAAGCAAACAGGAACAGCGTGCCGCCAGTGGTGTGCGCCAGGAACAACAGCCCCAGTCCAAACGAGGCGAGTGCCAGCAACTGCGCAATGATCAGCAGCGCGCGCGTTACGCGCCCGGCATCTCTCTTGCGGTGCGGGTGCTTAGACATTGTGCGCGGGGTGCTCCGACCCGTGGCAATCCAGGCACTTCATCTCATCTTTGAAGAGCTGCTCTTTCACCGTCTGGTGCTCTTCATGTCCCAGCCACTTGGCGGATTGCGCGTGGCACTTCAAACAATCATGGTTCGGATACGGCGAACGCATCTTCGCTTTGGCAAAGTGCCCCCCGTGCAGAAAGATGCCGGTGTAGTACTTGTACACGTCGTACATACCGGATTCCTTCGCTTCCACCGTTCCGAACATCCCGTATGAGGTGTGGCAGACATAGCACTGGTTGTCGGGAATATAGAGATTTTTGAAATGCACCGCCGCCAGACTATTGCTCTTCGGGTTGTGCATGTCTTGCACGAAGACGTTCATCGTCAGATGACACGACTGGCAGAATTCTACGCGCTCGGCTTTGTCGAACACCAGGATCGTTCCAAAACCTGTCATCGCTAATGGCACAAGAGCGATGCCCAACGCGAGCAAAGCCCACGAAACGGCGCCCGCCGTGCGTCCGCGATAACGGATCAGCGTGTAGAGAACGATAAGAATCCCGAGGATGATCGCGGCGTAAAGGAACCGCTGACCCCAATCCTCGACAGGATCCAGTTGAAACTTGTTTTTGGTGAGCGGGCTGGTCTCCGCTGCGAATAAGGGAACGCTGAGAGCCCAGAATATTCCCCGCGTGAGCAGGCTGCGCAACATGTTTTCTTATGATGCGTTTACACAGGCTTCAAGTCAACCGAAACTAGTCCTGAACCAACGAAGACTGCTTCTCGGGCGGCGATTTGCGCTGCAGCGCTATTTTTTCGAAGGCGCTGCCAAATTCCGGGACGCTGCGGCGCAGTTGCAGGAAGTCCGCTTTCTCAATGACCACTACGTCCAACGGAGTGCGCGCGCGGATGCTCGCCATGCGCAAACTGTCGCCCATCACGCCCATCTCGCCGAAGCACTCACCCGGGCGGAGTTCGGCGAGTACGCGATCACCCGTTTCATCCTCGCGGATCACCTCGCACTCACCCTTCTCAATGATGTAAACCTTGTCGCCCACATCGCCCTGCGAAAACACATAATCACCGGGCTCGAAATGTTGGTGTTGAACACCCGATGGGCTGCTGACCCTGGCCTGCGCGAAGTCGGGTGGAAATAACAGGCGGATGAGCCAGCCGAGCGAGATGCGCACTTTCCGGTTAACGCCCGGCATTTTCATCAAGTAGATGAAACGCCACAGCACGAAGGCGATCAAGCCCGAGAGTTTGATGCCGAAGATCTGAGCTACCGCCGAACCGTGGCCGAGCGAGCTCAACGTGCCCAGGCCTTCGAACGCGAAATGCGCTTCCTCGCCGCCGCGCAGCGCTCTTACGATGTTGGTTGCAGCGGTCGTGGCTTCGCGTGTGGCGTGTTGCGCAGTGGGCGGAACCGGCTTCCCCGAAACAGTCTTGATCGCCGCGCAATCGCCCAGAGCCCACACCTTTCCTTCATGGCCGACCACTTCGAGCTGCGTGTTGACCAGCAGCTTGCCCTTTTCTTTTGCCACATCCAGATGCCGGAGCGACTCCACAGGGCCCGACGGCACCGTCGACACAATCGTCTTGCAGGCGATTTGTTCGCCTGATTTGAGCACAGCCTTTTCTGAGGTGGCGGCCACCAGACGATCCTGCAAAATGATGCGCACGCCGCGACGGCGCAGAATCTTCTGCGCGAAAAGTGCGAGCGGTTCGGCCATCTCGGGCAGGATGCGATTCCCCGACTGCACCAGAATGCAGCGGGCAGGGATAGTCTCCAGGCGCCGGTAGTTCGCCTTGACCGTGTTGACGAAATCGTTCAGTTCGGCAACTACTTCTACGCCGGAGAAGCCGCCGCCGCCCACTACAAAGGTGAGCAGCTTCTGCTGCAGCGCCGGGTCATCCTCGGATTCGGCTTCTTCGAGGGTGCGGATCACGTGATTGCGCAGTGCAAGCGCGTCCGCCAGATTCTTGAACGGGAAAGCGTTTTCGAGCATGCCGGGCATGCCATAGAAATCAGTCGCGTTGCCGAGCGCGATCACCAGGTAATCGAAGCGGACCTCTTTGCGCCGCGGCATAAACCCAGGACTCACGGTCACCGTGTTCGAGTCGAGATCGATGCGTTCGACGTCGCGCATTAGAAAGTTAGTGCCGGGGCAAAGCGCGCGGATGGGCGACACGACGTCGAGTAGCCCGATCGAGCCGGAGATCACCTCCGGCAGCATCGGCTGGTAGACCCAGTAGTTTTCGCGATTCACCAGAGTGACGTTTGCTTCGCCCGGCTTCAGCAGCTTCTCCAGAACCCGTGCCGTGTAGACACCCGCGAAACCACCGCCCAGGATGCAAATTTCTTTCACCGATGTCATCTTCTCTCAAACCTATAGTGCGGGGAGTGCCTGGTGTTCTGGCATTATTTCAAACTTCGCGAACAAGGCATAACGAACGCGACCGCGGCGCGGACAAAAGATCAGAAAGAAATTGATGGCAGCCAGGCTCCGGCGGGCTCGTTGTACAGTCCGATGCTCATCAACGTAAGAGGTTCGACCACTCGCAATCCGTTCGACAGGCACCACCGGAACAGCTCGCTGTTGCGTGAAGGCACCAGTATGCCTGGACCCTCGAAAGCGTCTACCGACGCGATGAGTGCTTGTAAATCCGTCGTCGTCTCCGCCGTCGCATGCGCAAAGAAGGCCAAGCCGGTCGCGTACCCGGTGATGCGGCCGCCGCGCTCGACGACTTTGGCGCGACCCTGCTCGGTCGCTTCCGCCAAGTCCTTTGCCCGGTCGAATCCATGCACGTGTCTAGACAGTGCATTGCACGTTTCGAGATCGGCAGCTTCCGCGGAACGCACCACGCACCCGGGCACGCTTCGCTGTGCCGTCCTGCCCTGCATACAGGCGAGCGGCTCGCGTACATCGAAACCGAGGCCCGCGTAGAGCGACAACGAACGGTTATGAAAAGCAGCCTGCACCAATCGGATACCGGCCGAACCCTTCTCTTCCGAGCGTCGCATCACTGCCTGCATCAGCTTCCGGCCAATACCCCGATTCTGCACGCCGGGGTCAACCGTAATCGGTCCGACGCCAGTTATGACCGACCGCTCGTCCAGACAATTGCTGCCGGCGATCTTGCCGTCAATGGTTGCCACCACGCAATAAAAGCCGGGATGCGAGAACATTGAGCCGAGAAAGCCAGCTGCAGCCTCTGGTGCGGGGATGTCAGGCGGAAAACCGTGGGCGCCGCTGATCGACGCAAAGGCGTCGAAACAGATCTGGCCGCATTGCGCCGCGTCGTCCGGCGTGGCTGTGCGGATGGTGACTTCGTGGTCGTGTTCGGGTGACATGATCTCGATACTGCGCCGCAGCTTCAGAGGCCAGTGTACGCCAGAGCAAAGCCCATTCTGCGCGTGCTGCTAAGTAAGCGCCGGCGGACAGCGCTAAGCTGGCCCTAACGTTGTGCCGCAACAATTCGACCTCTACAACCACGCTTACCGTGATCACACATCGGATCTCTACCGGCAGATTCGTCTGGCGACCTACGGCTGCGACTTCGGCCAGACCAGTTGGGTCACCACTGGCGAGTCAGAGGCAATCCCCGGCCTTCTGAAGCTCTCGGCAGCATCGCACGTCCTCGAAATCGGCTTCGGTTCCGGCCGCTATGCACTTCACCTTGCGGAAGTAGTTGGTTGCAGCGTCACCGGTCTTGACCTCAACGCCAACGGTGTGGCGACAGCCGGCGAGTTGGCCCGCTACAGCGGCCTCGAAGCGCGGGTCCACTTCCGGCAGCACGACGTATCGAACGACCTTCCGTTCGAGCGCGGAAGCTTCGATGCGGCGTTTTCGAACGATACCTTCTGCCATGTGCCCGACCGGCCGAAGCTGCTGCGGGAGTTGTACCGGGTGTTGCGCCCGGGCAGCCGTCTGCTGTTCAGCGACGCGCTGGTCGTCGCAGGCCTGATCACAAATGAAGAGGTCGCCGCACGCAGCTCGATCGGGCGCTACGTCTTCGCGGCGCCAGGGGTAAACGAGAGCCTGATCGAGGCGGCTGGGTTCCGCCTGGATACCACCAGCGATACAACGTCTAACGTCGCCGAGATCGCGGAAAGATGGCGCGAGGCACGGGAGGCGCATGCTGGCCCGCTGATTGAAGTCGAAGGTAGGGGAAACTACGAAGGCCTGCAGCGTTTTTTGAGCTGCACGGCGCAATTAACGCGCGAGCGTAGATTGTTGAGATATCTTTACGCAGCCACCAAGCAGGAGTAAGTCCGCGTAGTGTCAGAGGCGCGACTGGAGAGAGCGCAGAGCCGAAAGCTCACGCATTCCGCAAATCCGAACCCTGGCCAATGCGCTCCATCCAGTCGCGCCTCTGATTTTCAGCAACGCAGTCATTGGACACTACTAGAAGGGTCGCCGCGCGGGGACGTGTTGACAACCTTCCCCTTCCTTCCTACACTGGTAAGGTTTGGCGAGTATGCTCTTCAGTTCCTGGCTACCATCCTCATTGTGAGGATCCGGCTGGGAACCGGTCCCGAGGCTCTAATCGATTGTTTGCAGCGATTTAGACGTATGGACCGTTCAAATGAAGTCCTCGCAAGTTCGAACTGATTTCCTTACCGGGGAGTCAGGTTCGTGAGCGCCCGGACAAGTGTAGTGATGTGGTTTTCCTGATTTCCCTCTGTGGTTCAGGATGTTTCCGGAATAAATTTTTGTTTTTTTGGAATAGTTAGGGATCGTTCGTGCCAACTTTCAATCAACTTGTACGCAACGGGCGCAAACCGCCACGTTGGAAGACTGCCAGCCCCGCACTGCAGAGCTGTCCGCAGAAGCGCGGTGTTTGTACCCGCGTGTATACGTCCACTCCCAAGAAGCCGAACTCGGCGCTGCGCAAAGTCGCGCGCGTTCGTTTGACGAATGGCATTGAAGTCACCACGTATATCCCAGGTGTCGGCCACAACCTGCAGGAGCACTCGATTGTGCTGATCCGCGGCGGCCGTGTGAAGGATCTTCCGGGCGTGCGCTATCACGTGGTGCGCGGTGCGCTCGATACGGCCGGTGTGGCCAACCGCAAGCAGAGCCGTTCGAAGTATGGCGCCAAGCGGCCCAAGGTCGCGGCGGCGAAGAAGTAAGGGCGAGAGATTTTAGATGCCACGCAGACGACGCATTGAAACCCGCGAGATCGCTGCCGGACCCGGTCTACAACTCGACCATGGTGGAGAAATTCGTCTGCTCGATGATGTGGGACGGCAAGAAGAACACCGCACAGAAGATCTTCTACACCTCGATGGACAAGATGAAAGAGCGCGCGCAGGCGACGATCCGCTGAAGCTGTTCAAGAAGGCGGTCGAGAACTGCAAGCCGCTGCTCGAAGTGAAGACGCGGCGCGTGGGTGGCGCGAACTACCAGGTGCCGATCGAAGTTCCGCAGACACCGCCGCACGATCGCTGGCGATCCGCTGGATTCTGTCGAACGCCCGCGGACGCGCCGAGAAGGGCATGCCGGAAAAGCTCGCCAACGAACTGAACGATGCCGCCAACCTGCGCGGCGGAGCGATCAAGAAGCGCGACGACGTGCACCGCATGGCGGAAGCCAACAAAGCGTTCGCGCATTATCGCTGGTAAGCAACTACCGCCGGCAATCGGGCCGGCTGGCAACACAGGGACACAAAGGGATTTAGTCAGGATTCATGCCTACGAACGGTACCGCTCGAAAAGATGAGGAATATCGGCATCGCTGCTCACATCGATGCCGGTAAGACCACGACCACAGAGCGAATTCTCTATTACACGGGCCGCACGCACAAGATCGGCGAAGTGCACGAAGGCACCGCCACGATGGACTGGATGGCGCAGGAGCAGGAGCGCGGCATCACGATCACGTCGGCTGCGACTACCTGCGCCTGGCGCGACATGCAGATCAACATCATCGATACCCCGGGCCACGTCGACTTCACGGCCGAAGTCGAGCGCAGTCTGCGCGTGCTCGATGGCGCGGTTGCGGTGTTCGACGCGGTGGCCGGCGTGCAGCCGCAGTCCGAAACAGTTTGGCGGCAGGCGGATAAGTACGAAGTCCCGCGCATCTGCTTCATCAACAAGATGGACCGCGTGGGCGCCGATTTTTATCACTCCGTCGCATACCATCGTCGACCGGCTGAAAGCGCGTCCGGTGCCGATTCAGATTCCGGTCGGCGCGGAAGATCAGTTCAAGGGCGTCATCGATCTGGTGAAGATGAAGGCCGTGTTGTGGCGCGATGAAACGCTCGGCGCAAAGTTCGATGTGGTCGACATTCCGGCTGAATATGCTCGAAAAGGCGCAAGAGTATCGCGACCAGATGATCGAGGCCATCTCGGAATTCGACGACAAGCTGTTTGAGAAGTTCGTCGAAGGTCATGACCTGACCGCGGACGAAATCCAGGCAGGCATTCGCAAGGCGACCATCGGGATGAAGATCTTCCCGGTCATTTGCGGTTCGGCGTTCAAGAACAAGGGCGTTCAGACGATGCTCGATGCGGTGGTCGATTATCTGCCTTCGCCGCTCGATATTCCGGCGATCGAGGGCGTCTCGGTCGACGATCCCGAAGAGAAGATGCAGCGGCATGCCAATGACGACGAGCCTTTTTCCGCGCTGGTGTTCAAGATCATGACCGACCCTTACGTCGGGTCAGTTGGCGTTCTTTCGTGTGTACTCGGGCAAGCTGAACGCCGGGCGAGTCGGTGTTCAATGTGGCCAAGGGCCGCTCGGAACGCATCGGCCGCCTGCTGCGCATGCACGCCAACAAGCGCGAAGACATTCAGGAAATCATGGCGGGCGACATCTGCGCCGCTGTGGGTTTGAAATCGGTTTCGACGGGCGACACGATCTGCGATGAGAAGAACCCGATCGTGCTCGAAGCGATTGACTTCCCGATTCCGGTGATTCAGCTCGCAGTCGAGCCCAAGACCAAGGCCGACCAGGAAAAGCTGGGCATGGCCATCGCGAAGCTGGCGCAGGAAGATCCCACGTTCCATGTGGCGACCGACCCGGAAACCGGACAGACGATTCTGTCGGGCATGGGCGAGTTGCACCTCGAGATCATCGTCGACCGCATGATGCGCGAATTCGGTGTGGCGGCGAACGTCGGCAAGCCGCAGGTTGCGTATCGCGAGACGATTCGCGCGACTGCGGAATACGATTACACGCACAAGAAACAGACCGGCGGTTCGGGCCAGTATGCCCGCACGAAGCTGCGCGTAGAGCCGCAGCCCGGCGAAGGCTTCAAGTTCGAGAACGAAGTGTTCGGTGGTTCGATTCCGCAGCGAATTTATTCCGGCGATCGAAAAGGGCGTGGCGGAATCGCTCGAGGGCGGCATCATGGCGGGTTATCCGATGGTGGACATCAAGGTCACGGTGTTCGACGGCGCTTCGCATGATGTTGACTCGTCCGAAATGGCGTTCAAGATCTGCTCGTCGATCTGCTTCAAGGAAGCCTGCCGCAAGGCGAAGCCCGTGTTGCTCGAGCCGATCATGGCGGTCGAAGTGGTGGTGCCCGATGAGTACATGGGACCGATGAACGGCGATCTGGTTTCGCGCCGCGGCCAGCTCGAAGGGACCGAAATTCGCGGGACATCGCAGATTATCAAGGCGAGCGTGCCGCTGTCGGAAATGTTTGGCTATGCGACCGAGATGCGTTCGCGGACACAAGGCCGCGGTAGTTTCACGATGCACTTCGCGCGTTACGAAGAAGTGCCGCGTAACCTGGCGGAAGAAATTGTAGCAAGGCCAGGGCAAAGGGTAAGGAATAAAGGAGACGAATCCGATGGCAAAAGAAAAATTTGATCGCAGCAAGCCGCACGTCAACGTAGGGACGATCGGGCACATCGATCACGGCAAGACGACTTTGACGGCGGCCATCACGAAGACGCTGGCGAAGCACAATCCGAAGAACAAGTTCCGCAGCTTCGATTCGATCGATAACGCGCCTGAAGAGAAGGCACGCGGAATCACGATCGCGGCGGCGCACGTGGAGTACGAGACGGCGCAACCGTCACTACGCGCACGTGGATTGCCCGGGTCACGCGGATTACATCAAGAACATGATCACCGGCGCGGCGCAGATGGATGGCGCGATCCTGGTGGTGGCGGCGACCGACGGCCCCATGCCCCAGACGCGCGAGCACATTCTGCTGGCCCGCCAGGTGGGCGTGCCGTTCATCGTGGTGGCGATGAACAAAGTCGATATGGTGGATGATGCGGAGCTGCTCGATCTGGTGGAGCTGGAAGTGCGCGAGCTGCTGTCGAGCTATCAGTTCCCGGGCGACGATCTGCCGGTGGTGCGGGTGTCGGCGCTGGGCGCATTGAACGGCGAAGCGCAGTGGGAAGACACGGTCGACGAGCTGATGGCGCAGGTCGACAAGTACATTCCGATGCCGGAGCGCGCGATCGATAAGCCGTTCCTGATGCCGATTGAAGACATCTTCTCGATCCAGGGCCGCGGCACGGTGGTGACGGGACGTATCGAGTCGGGCATCTGCAAGGTCGGCGAGGAAATGGAGATCGTCGGTTTCCATGACACGCGCAAGACGGTGGTGACGGGCGTCGAGATGTTCAAGAAGCTGCTCGACGAAGGGCGCGCGGGCGACAACTGCGGCCTGCTGCTGCGCGGCGTGGAAAAAGATCAGGTGGAGCGCGGGCAGGTGATCGCCAAGCCGAACACGATCAAGCCGCACACCAAGTTCAAGGCGGAGATCTATGTGCTCTCGAAGGAAGAGGGCGGGCGGCACACGCCGTTCTTCAAGGGCTACCGGCCGCAGTTCTACTTCCGCACGACGGACGTGACGGGTGTGGCGCAGTTGCCGGAAGGCACCGAGATGGTGATGCCGGGCGACAACGTGAGCCTGACGGTGGAGCTGATCACGCCGGTCGCCATGGACAAGGGCTTGCGCTTTGCGATCCGCGAAGGCGGCCGCACGGTGGGCGCGGGTACCGTGTCCGAGATCCTGAGCTAGGCCGATGGCTTCTCTAAGAGAAAGAATCCGCATCCGGCTGAAGGCCTACGATCACCGGATCCTCGACCAGTCGACGACCGAGATTGTAGACACGGCGAAGCGCACGGGCGCTTCGGTGGCGGGCCCGATTCCGCTGCCGACGGCGAAGAGCAAGACCACGGTGCTGCGTTCGCCGCACGTCGACAAGAAGTCGCGGGAGCAGTTTGAGATTCGCACCCACAAGCGTCTGCTCGATATTCTTGGAGCCGACCCAGCAGACTGTGGACGCGCTGATGAAGCTCGATCTGCCGGCAGGCGTTGATGTCGAAATCAAAGCCTTCGGTAAGGATCACAAGTAAGCCGGGCGCAGCCTGAAGAGTAAAGACAGTTAACGCGGAAGTGATGATATGAGTCCAGGAATTCTGGGTAGAAAAATCGGTATGACGCAGGTCTTCCGGCCTGACGGTCAGGTGGTGCCGGTCACGCTGTTGAAGGCGGGTCCGTGCACCGTGGTGCAGCGCAAGACTGCCGACGGCGGATGGCTATGACGCGGTGCAGTTGGGTTTGGTTGAGTTCGTCAAGCCGGCGCGCATGAACCGGCCCGAGGCGGGGCATTTGAAGAAGGCGGGAGCCGAGGGCATCCGCTTCCTGCGCGAGCTGAGCATGCGGCCGGGCGATGACGATCTGAAGCCGGGCGATAAGGTGCTGGCTGATCAGTTCAAGCCCAAAGACAAGGTCGATGTCATCGGCATCTGAAGGGTAAGGGCTTTGCGGGTGTTGTGAAGCGGCATCACTTCCGTGGCGGCGAAGGCAGCCATGGTTCGATGTTCCACCGCGCTCCTGGTTCGATCGGTGCATCGAGCTTCCCGAGCCGTGTCGTTCCCGGCATGCGCATGGGCGGCCACATGGGCGACGAGCGCGTCACCGTTCGCAACCTCGAAGTAGTGGAAGTGATGGCGGAAGACAACGTAATCGCGGTGAAGGGTGCGGTGCCCGGCGCCAATGGCAGCTACGTTGTGCTGCGGAGGGCCAAGCGCTAATGCCTGTCGTCGATATTTTCGATCTCAAGAATCAAGTAGTGGGCTCGGTCGAGTTGTCGGATGCCGTGTTCGCGGCGGAAGTCAACGAAGACCTGCTGTACGAAGCCGTGCGTCATTTTCAAGCCGGCCGCCGCCGCGGAACGCACAAGACCAAGACGCGCCACGAAGTAGCGGGCTCGGGCAAAAAGTTGTGGAAACAGAAGGGCACTGGCCGCGCGCGTACCGGTTCGGTTCGTTCGCCGCTGTGGCGCCATGGCGGCACGTCGCATGGTCCGCAACCGCGCGACTACAGCTATCAGTCTGCCGCGCAAGATGGCCGCGGGCGCATTGCGCTCGGCATTGTCGGCCAAGCTGCGCGATGGCGAACTGCGCGTCTTCCAGTCGTTCACGCTGGACGACCACAAGACCAAGAATTTCCGCGCCGCGCTCGACACACTCGACTGCACCAAGAAGGTGCTGGTCGATCGAGAACGAAGCGACCGCGCAACCTGGTGCTGGGCGCTCGCAATCTCCAAGGCGTACAGGTGATGGGCAGCCGCGAAGTCAGCGTCTACCATCTGCTCGATGCCAGCCACGTGTTGTTGAGCGAAGGCGCTGCACGCAAGCTTTCGGAGGGCCTCGCCAAGTGACGATCTACGACGTAATCAAGCGCCCGCTGGTGACCGAGAAGGGTCACGATTTGAAAGAGAACGAACGCACGCTGATGTTTGAAGTGGCGGCGGATGCCAACAAGACGCAGGTGCGGCAGGCAGTGGAAAAGCTGTTTTCGGTCAAGGTGGAAGATGTGCGCACCTCGAATGTCGAAGGCAAGCTGCGCCGCCGCGGCAAGTTCTCGGGCTACCGTTCGGACTGGAAAAAGGCGTACGTGAAACTGCAGGACGGCCAGAAGATTCCGGAGTTTGCGGACCTCTAAGCCGCGGAGAAGCCACCGATGCCGATGAAATCATTCAGACCCTTCACTCCGAGCCGCCGTTACATGACGGTGGTGACGCGTGAAGACATCACCAAACAAACTCCCGAGAAGTCACTGGTTGAGCCCAAGAAGCGCACCGGTGGAAGAAACTCGACGGGCCGCGTCACGTCGCGCTTCATCGGCGGCGGACACAAGCAGGCTTATCGCGTGATCGACTTCAAGCGCGACAAGACGGGCGTGCCGGCGACGGTAGCGTCGATCGAATACGATCCGAACCGCTCGGCGCGCATTGCATTGCTGAACTACCGCGATGGCGAGAAGCGCTACATCATTGCGCCCGATGGGCTGCAGGTGGGTGCGACGCTCTCCTCCGGACCCGAAGCCGACATTCTGGTGGGCAATGCGTTGCCGCTGCAGAATATCCCGGCGGGCACGATTGTTCACAACATCGAGCTGAAACCTGGCCGCGGTGCGCAGATGGCGCGTTCGGCGGGCGCTCAGGCGCAATTGGTTTCGCGTGAAGGCGGAGTCGCCCTGTTGAAGCTGCCTTCGGGCGAAGTGCGCCGCATCGCGACCGAATGCATGGCGACGATCGGTTCGGTGGGCAACGCGGAGCATGAGAACGAATCGCTCGGCAAAGCGGGCCGTTCGCGCTGGCTCGGACGTATGCCGCACAACCGCGGCGTCTCGATGAACCCGGTCGATCACCCGCACGGCGGTGGTGAGGGTAAGACTTCGGGCGGCCGCCATCCGGTAACCCCGTGGGGCCAGCCGACACGTGGCTACAAGACGCGCAATAACAAGCGCACGGACCGGTTCATCGTGAGCCGGAAAGCCAAAAAGAGATAGGGCGAGGCAATAGAGACCGATGGGAAGATCAGTTAGCAAGGGTCCTTTTACCGATACGCATCTCGAGAAGAAGATCGAGGCGTTGAATGCGGCGGGCGATAAGAAGGTGACGCGGACGTGGTCGCGGCGCTCGACGATTCTGCCGGAGTTTGTCGGTCAGACCATTGCGGTGCACAACGGCAAGAAGTTCATTCCGGTCTACGTGACTGAGAATATGGTGGGCCACAAGCTGGGTGAGTTCTCGCCGACGCGTACCTTCAAGGGGCACCAGGCGAAAACCACTGAGAAGTCGGGCCGTCCGTAAGGAAAGCTAGCCATGGAAGCCAGAGCAGAAGCCAGATATATGAACGTGTCGCCGCAAAAAGCGCGGCTGGTAGTGGACTTGATCCGCGGCCAGCAGGCGGAGAAGGCGATCGTCACGTTGCGCACCATCAATAAGCGGATCGCACCGAGCGTCGAGAAGGTGCTTAAGTCGGCGATTGCCAATGCGCAGAACCTCGACGATGCGATCGATGTCGATCGCTTGTACGTGTCCGAAGCTTACGTCAACGAAGGCCCGCGCCAGAAGCGTGTGCGGCCGGCGCCGATGGGCCGCGCGTACCGGTATCAACGCCGCATGGCGCACATCGTCGTCAAAGTGGCCGAGAAGGCCTAGCGGGAAGGATAAGGATTCAATGGGACAGAAAGTACATCCATACGGCTTCCGGTTAGGCGTCACCAAGCCCTGGCGCTCGCGCTGGTTTGCGAAGAACGACTACTCGAAGCTGCTGCAGGAAGACGTGGAACTGCGCAAGAGCCTTGAGACGCGGCTGAAGTCGGCTGGCGTGAGCTCGATCGAAGTCGATCGTCCCGGCAACAAGCTGCGGGTCACGATCCGCACCTCACGGCCGGGCATCATCATCGGGCGCAAGGGCGCCGAGATCGAGAAGCTGAAGACGGATCTCGCGGCGAAGACCAAGCGCGAAGTGTTCATCGACATCGTCGAAGTGCACAAGCCGGAGCTGGACGCGAAGTTAGTCAGCGAATCGATTGCGCTGCAGCTTGAAAAGCGCGTGGCATTCCGCCGTGCGATGCGTAAGGCTGTCGATTCGGCGCTGCGCTTTGGCTGCAAGGGCATCAAGGTGCGTGTGTCGGGCCGTTTGAACGGCGCTGAAATCGCACGCAGTGAATGGTATCTGCAAGGACAGCTTCCGTTGCACACGCTGCGCGCTGATATCGATTACGGTGTGAGCGAAGCCAACACCACCTACGGCGTGATTGGCGTCAAAGCGTGGCTGTACAAGGGCGAAATTCTGGAAAACCGCGGCGGCCGCAAAGGCGCGTGGTCGAGTGAGCCCGAACCGCGGCGCGAAAATCGCAATCCGCGCGGCGACCGGGACCGCGATCGTGGTCCGCGTGGTCCTCGTCCCGATGGTGGCGGACGCGGTGGCGAGCGTGGCCAGTACTCGGGCGCACCCGCGCAGCAGCAGGCTCCGGTAACAAGTGAAGGTCCGGCAACCCAGGCACAGCCGGGCGAGCTGGCGCGTCCGGCGCGCACCGGTGGTCCGGTGATGCCGCCTGTGATGTCGCCGACGACGCCGAGCTGGAAGCAGGAAGCGAACGAGCCTGCCGCGCCTCCGAGCGAAGCGCCGGGAACCGGGAACAAGGAATAAAAGGGGCTTAGGGAGATTCAGTTATGTTGATGCCCAAAAAGGTCAAGTTCCGCAAAGTACAGCGCGGACGCATGACCGGGAAAGCATGGCGCGGTTCGTCTATCTCGTTTGGCGATTACGGTCTGAAGGTGATGACCTGCGGCTGGTTGACGGCCCGCCAGATCGAAGCCGCCCGTATCGCAATGACGCGCTTCATCAAGCGCGGTGGCAAGGTGTGGGTGCGCGTATTCCCCGATAAGCCGATCACGAAGAAGCCGGCTGAAACCCGTATGGGTAAAGGTAAAGGCGCTCCGGAAGAATGGGTAGCGGTAGTCCGTCCGGGCAAGATTTTGTTCGAGATGGAAGGCGTGCCCGAGGATATCGCCGAGCAGGCGTTTCGCCTGGCGGCGCACAAGATCCCGATGCGGACGAAGTTTATCGTGCGCGAGAAGTCGGGGATTGAGGCCGAATAAATGAAGAAGCCGAAGATGAAAGACCTGGGCGAACACGAGCTCGCCACCCAGCTTCGCGATATGGAAGAGAAGCTGTTCCGGATCCGGTTCCAGATGTCTATGGGCCAGACCGAGGGTCTGAAGAAGCTGCGCGTGATGAAAAAAGAAAGAGCGCGGCTCCTGACCATCCAGCGGGAACGGGAACTGGCTGCGGAGAACAAGGCGTAATCATATGGCTGATCCGAAACAGAGCACGACGGCTGAGGAGCCGAAGCCGCATAAGAACGAGAAGGTCGGGGAAGTGGTATCGACCAAAATGGCCAAGACCATCGTGGTCGAGGTGAGCCGCCGGGTGCCGCATCCGCTCTATAAGCGAATCATGACCAAGCGCAAGAAGTTCTATGCGCACGATGAGCATGGTACGGCCAATATGGGCGACGTGGTGCGCATCATCGAGCACCGCCCGATCAGCAAACTGAAGCGCTGGGTATTGGGCGATGTGATCCGCCGCGCGGCCGTCATCACGGCGCAGCCGAAGGATCTGGACGTCAAAGTTTAAGCCTGGTGCGAGTAACGCACAGGAGTGAGTCGAGTCTGAGGAATCAAGCATGATTGGGATGAGAACAATTCTCGAGGTGGCCGATAACAGCGGCGCGCGCAGGCTGATGTGTATCCTGCCCCGCGGCGGCGACCTCGGGCTGCGTGCCGGTTTAGGCGACGTAGTCACCGCGAGCGTGAAAGAAGCGGCACCGGATTCGGCGATCAAGAAGGGCAAGGTTGTGCGCTGCGTGATTGTGCGCATGCGCAAAGAGACCCGCCGCCGCGATGGCAGCTACATTCGCTTCGATACGAATGCGGCCGTGCTGATCAACGAAGTGGGTGAGCCGGTGGGCACGCGCGTGTTCGGACCGGTAGCGCGCGAACTGCGCGACAAGCGCTTCATGAAAATCGTGTCGCTTGCTCCGGAGGTGATCTAAATGGCGAAGCTCAAAAACGCGCCGAAGAAGATGACGGCCAGCAAAGCCGCCGGCGTTCCCAAGCGCATTCTGCTCAAGAAGAATGACATGGTGAAAGTCATCGCCGGCAAGGACAAAGGCAAGACCGGCCGCGTTCTCGAAGTGATCCGCGATAAAGGCCGCGTGCTGGTTGAGCATGTCGGGATGTCGAAGCGCCATACGCGCCCGAACCCGGCCAAGCAGATCAAGGGCGGTATTGCGGAGCGCGAAAGTTCGATTCACGTTTCAAACGTGATGATGCTGACCTCGGGTGGTGTGGCGACGCGCGTGGGCGCGAAGATCGAAGGCGGCAAGCGCGTGCGTGTGGCGCGCAAGACCGGCGAAGCGCTCGACAAGAAGTAAGGGCAAGACGATGGCAGCCAGACTAAGAGAACACTACGTAAAGAACGTGATTCCGGCGCTCCAGAAAGAGCACGGCTACAAGAACATCATGGCAGTGCCGAAGATCGAGAAGGTCTCGATCAACATCGGCATGGGCGAAGCCACGGGTAACGCGAAGCTGATGGACGGCGCGGTGAACGAGCTCAGCGCCATTGCTGGACAGCGGCCGGTGGTGACCAAAGCCAAGAAATCGATCGCGGCATTCAAGCTGCGCGAAGGCATGGCGATCGGCACCATGGTGACGTTGCGCGGCGACCGCATGTACGAATTTCTGGACCGCCTGTTGAATGTGGCGCTGCCGCGCGTGCGTGACTTCCGCGGCGTCTCGTCGAAGAGTCTTCGATGGCCGCGGCAACTACACGATGGGCGTGAAGGATCAGTTGATTTTCCCTGAGATCGATTACTCGAAGGTAGAAAAAACCAAGGGCATGAATATCTCGATTACGACGACCGCCAAGACTGACGCCGAAGGGATGAGCCTGCTCAAGCAAATGGGCATGCCTTTCCGGCAGTAAGTTACTAGCGAGAGGACAAAGTAAACAGACATGGCCACTACCGCCAAAATCGCGAAAGATCTGAAGAAGCCGAAGTTTGCCTGCCGCCACCGCAACCGGTGCTGGCGCTGCGGGCGGCCGCGCGGCTACCTGCGTAAGTACGGCATCTGCCGTTTGTGTTTCCGGCAGCTTGCCTTGAACGGCGAAGTACCGGGCGTGACGAAGTCCAGTTGGTAAGGGGAGAGGAACAGAGTTATGACAAGTGATCCCATTGCCGATATGTTGACGCGGGTGCGCAACGCCATCCAGGCGCGGCATCCGAAGGTGGATGTGCCGGCTTCGAAGCTCAAGATCGAGATTGCGCGCATTTTGAAAGAAGAAGGCTACATCCTGAACTACAAAGTGGCCGAAGAAGGCGTCAAGAAGGTCATCAAGATCTACTTGAAGTACTCGCCCGATCAGGCGCCGGTCATCACGGCGATCGAGCGCGTGTCGCGCCCGGGTTGCCGCGTCGTATGTCGGTTCCGGTGACATCCCGCGCGTGCAGGGCGGGCTGGGAATCAATATTCTTGACCACGCCCAAGGGTGTGATGACGGGCCGCCACGCGCGCAAAGAAGGCGTCGGTGGCGAGCTGCTCTGCCGCGTTTGGTAGCAGGCGAAGGGTTAAAGGGCAAAGAGAGAAATGTCTAGAGTCGGAAAAAAGCCGATCCCGATGCCTTCAGGCGTCAAGTTTACGGTCGGAGATCATCTGGAAGTGCAGGGTCCGAAGGGGAAGTTGTCGGTGCCGGTGCCGGAAGGGATCCGCATCGAGCAGAACGGCGCGAACCTCGACGTGCTGCGTGACGGCGACGAATACGCGGCCTTGCATGGACTGACCAGGGCCCTCGCGGCAAATGCCGTACAGGGTGTTTCGACAGGGTTTACGCGCGAGCTCGATATCGTGGGTATCGGTTACCGTGTGGATGTGAAAGATCGTGTTGCGAGCTTCACGCTGGGCTATTCGCACCCGATCGAGTTTCTGCTGCCGGACGGCATCGACCTGAAGGTCGACAAGCAGACGCATCTGGTTCTGAGCGGGATCGACAAGCAGTTGCTTGGCCAGGTGGCGGCGAATATGCGCAGTCTGCGCAAGCCCGATCCGTACAAGAACAAGGGCGTCCGCTATACAGGCGAAGTGCTGCGCAAGAAGGTCGGTAAGACCGGCGCAACCGGTAAGAAGTAATTAGAGACAGGCTGAAACGATGTTTACCAAGATCTCAAAAAACGAAATCCGGAACCGGATTCACGAACGCATCCGCTCGCGCGTGCGCGGCACTACGGCGCGGCCGCGTCTTGCGGTGTATCGCAGCCTCGCGCACATCTACGCGCAGGTGATCGACGATACGACCGGCAACACGCTGGTAGCGGCATCTTCGAATGAAGGCGGCGTCGATGTGAAGGGCGGCAACCTGGCAGGCGCCAAAGCCATTGGCACGAAGGTCGCCGAGCGGGCCAAAGAGAAGGGCATCAATAAAGTAGTGTTCGATCGTGGCGGCTTCCTCTATCACGGCCGGATCAAGGCGCTGGCCGATGCGGCGCGCGAAGCGGGACTGGAGTTCTAAATATGCCGACACCTATCAAGCGCGTCGATCCGCAGTCGCTCAACCTGAAAGAGCAAGTCGTCTCGATCAACCGCGTCACCAAAGTGGTCAAGGGCGGTAAGAACATGAGCTTTTCGGCGTTGATCGTCGTAGGCGATTCTTCAGCCAAAGTCGTCGGTTACGGGGTGGGCAAAGCGAAGGAAGTTCCTTCGGCGATCCGCAAGGGCATTGAGGCGGCGAAGAAGAATTTGCGCCGCGTGAATCTGCTCGAGTCGACGATTCCGCACCAGGTGCTGGGAAAGTTCGGAGCGGGCATCGTGCTGTTGAAGCCGGCGGCGCCTGGAACCGGCGTGATTGCCGGTGGTCCGGTGCGCGCGGTGATTCAGGCCGCGGGTATTCCGAATGTGCTGACCAAGTCGATCGGTACGCACAATCCGCACAACGTGGTGAAGGCGACCATTGATGCGCTCGAACAATTGCGCGATAAGGCGAGCGTCGCGGAATTGCGCGGCATCACCGTGGAGAAGATGTAATGGCCGATTTCCCTGAAGGCAAAATTCGCATTCAACTGGTGCGCAGCCCCATCTGCACGCCCGAAAAGCATAAAGTGATTGTGCGCAGTCTGGGCTTGCGCAAACTGAATCAGGTAGTCGAGCGGCCGGACACGCCGGGGTTTCGCGGCATGGTTTTGAAGGTGCCGCACCTGTTGAAGCTGGTCCAGTAGGTCCGGGAGAGTAGAGCGATGAATCTGAGTAATTTACGGCCGCCTGCCGGCCAGAAGCACACCAAGAAGCGCATCGGGCGCGGCATGGGTTCGGGCATGGGCAAGACCGCAACGCGCGGCAGCAAGGGGCAGCGCGCGATCTCGGGCTACAGCATGATGCGCGGTTTTGAAGGCGGCCAGATGCCGCTGCACCGCCGTCTGCCGAAGCGCGGCTTCACCAATATCTTCAAGAAGAAGTTCGCGATCGTGAACGTGGGCCATCTGGAGCAGCTCGAAGGCGACACCTTCTCGGCGGATTCGCTGATGAAGGCCAACGTCATCAAAAAGCTGCATGAAGGGCTGAAAGTACTGGGCACGGGCGAGCTTACGCGCAAGATTTCGGTCGAAGCGCACTTCTTTTCCAAGGCTGCGGCTGATAAAATTCGTGCCGCGGGCGGTACCGTTACGGTCATTGGCGGCGAAGCGGCTCCCCAAGAATAACTGCTGAATTCATGAAGATTTTCGAAGCATTTGCGAACGTGTTCCGCATTCCGGATCTCCGGAAGCGGGTGTTGTTCACTCTGGCTATGCTGGCGGTGTACCGGCTGGGCAGCTTCATCCCCGCGCCAGGCATCAACCTGTTGCGCTGGCAGGATTTCTTCAACCGCAACGCGGGCGGCATCTTCGGCTTCTTCGACACGTTTGCCGGCGGTAACGTCCGGCGGTTTACTATCTTCGCGCTCGGCATCATGCCGTACATCACGGCCTCGATCATTCTGCAGTTGCTGACGGTCGTGGTTCCGACGCTCGAGAAGTTGCAGAAGGAAGGCGAACTGGGCCGGCGCAAGATCACGCAGTGGACACGTTATCTGACGGTGGGTCTGGCGATCATGCAGTCGATTGCGATTGCGACCGGTCTGCAGTCGATGGAAGGCAACGTGGTTCTGCATCCCGGCTTCGGGTTTATCTTCCTGACCGTGCTGTCGTTGACGACCGGTACCGCGTTCATCATGTGGGTGGGTGAGCAGATCACCGAGCGCGGCATTGGTAACGGCATGTCGCTGATCATCTTCGCGGGTATCGTGATCGGTCTTCCGAACGCGATCGGCACACTGTATACAAAGGTGTTTGTCACGGGCGATTGGAACTTCTTCACCTTGCTCGTGCTGCTGGTCATGATGATCGCGGTGGTCGGGTTTATCGTGCTGGTGGAGCGCGGTGAGCGACGCATTCCCGTGCAGTACGCGAAGCGCGTGGTGGGCCGCAGGGTGATGGGTGGGCAGTCGACGCACATGCCGCTGAAGGTGAACGCGGGCGGTGTGATTCCGGTGATCTTTGCTTCGTCGATCCTGGCGTTTCCGCAGACGCGCAAGCAAGCTTGCCGTTCGTCAAGAACAGCACCTGGCTGAGAATCTGCTGTCGAGTCATCGGACGCGGCGAGCCGCTTTATTTCCTGCTGTTCATGGCGGGCATCATCTTCTTCTGCTTCTTCTACGTTTCGATTATTTTCAACCCGAACGAAGCAGCGGACAACATGCGCAAGTATGGCGGGTTCATTCCGGGCATCCGGCCGGGCCGCAACACGGCGGATTATATGAATACCATTCTGACCAAGATCACTGTGGTCGGCGGCATCTATCTCGCGATCCTGTGCCTGATTCCGGACCTGATCATCTCGGGAATCCATCTGCAGCATCTGCCGCTGGTCGGTAGCTTTGTCGATCAGTACTTCCCGCGATTCATACTCGACGGCTTGGAGTGAATTTCTACTTCGGCGGTACATCGTTGCTGATCGTGGTGGGTGTCGCGATGGATACGGTGAACCAGATTGAAGCGCAGTTGATCATGCGCCACTACGAGGGATTCACCCCGCGCTCCGGAAGAATCCGCGGCCGCAGGAGCTCCGTCTGACGGCAGGATGCCGCTGATGGAAGTGACCCGCTCCACGGACGCGCGGGATACTGCCCTCTCCCCGGCGAAGGCCTCGAATCGCATGGCGCTTGTTTTGTTTGGGCCCCCGGGATCGGGGAAGGGAACGCAGTCGAAGTTGCTGGTGTCCCGTTTGGGCATCCCGCAGATTTCGACCGGCGACATGCTGCGCGAAGAGATCCGGCTCGGGACGGAAACGGGCCGCTCGATTGAAGAGCAGATGAAAGGCGGGTTGCTGGTTCCGGACGATCTTGTGAACCATCTGGTGGCCACGCGTTTGCGGCAGCCCGACACGCTAAACGGTTTTATCCTGGATGGATATCCGCGAACGCAGCAGCAGGCGGAGGTATTGCTGGGGCTCTTGCGGCAGATCCATTCGACGCCGGTGGTGATTCACCTCGTTGTGGATTACAATGTAATAATTGCAAGGATTAGTGGACGGCGGCAGTGCCCTGTCTGCGGATCCCTCTACAACTCTGTTTCAAAGCCGCCGCAGCGGGCGGGTCATTGCGATCTGGATGGGGAAGCGCTGGTGATTCGTGACGATGATCGCGAATCGGTTGTGCGTGAACGTCTGGATGAATATGAAAGCCAGACCCGACCGTTGATCGAATTTTTCCGGGCTTCCCGGGATGTGTTGTATGAACTGGATGCCAGTACGGATCCCCCCGCAGTGCTCGCCGAAAAAATCCTCGGTTTGCTGCCGGTAAACGTCAAAAAGATTTAGCTGTGATTGTCCGCAAAAGCCAGTCCGATCTCGAAAAGATGCGCCGTGCCGGCCTGCTCGTGCACGAGATCCTGCACAAGCTCAGCGCGATGGTGACGGTAGGCGTTTCGACCTGGGACCTGGAAGTCGCGGCGGAACGGATGGTAGCGGAAGCCGGGGCCAAGCCGGCGTTCAAAGGCTACTATGTAGCGGCGGCGGGCGAGAAGTACAAGTTTGTGTTGTGCACTTCCGTGAATAACGAGATCGTGCACGGCATGCCGAGCCAGCAGCGGGTGTTGAAAGCGGGAGACATCGTCTCGATCGACACCGGGTGTTTCGCTCGACGGGTTTTACGCGGATTCGGCCGTGACGGTGCCGGTGGGTCCGGTGGATGCGCAGACGGATAAGCTGCTTGAAGGTCACGCAGGATTCGCTTGAGATGGCGATCGACAAGTGCCGCGAAGGCAACCGCCTGTTCGATATTTGCGCCACGGTGGAGCAGTACGTGGAGAAGAACGGGTTTTCGATCGTCCGGGAGTATGTCGGGCATGGGATTGGGACGCGGCTGCACGAAGAGCCGCAGATTCCGAACTATGTGGACCGGAAGAACGAGAATCCGCGGTTGCGGGAAGGCATGGTGCTGGCAATCGAGCCCATGGTGAACGCAGGCAAGCCCGATGTGCGGGTGTTGAAAGATCGTTGGACCGCAGTGGCGAAGGACGGGTCGAACTCGGCTCACTTCGAGCATTGCGTAGCGGTGACGGCGAACGGCCCCTGGGTTTTGACCCGGCCGTGACGGTCGAAGCCGAGGTGGCGGAAGAGTTGCCGAGCCAGGTCTTTCGGCTCGTGCTGGCGAATCAGCAGCAGGTGCTGGGGCATCTGGCCGGGAACGATTTGCGGAATTTTGTGCGGCTCCGTCCGGGCGACCGGGTGGAAGTGGATTTAGGACCTCACGATCAAACGCGAGGCCGGATCGTCAAGAAGATTTGAGCAGGCTACTGGAATTTATGAAAGTTCGCGCTTCAGTAAAAAAGATGTGCGACAAGTGCAAGGTGATCCACCGCGAAGGCGTGGTGCGGGTCATCTGCTCGAACCCGAAACATAAGCAGCGTCAAGGATAACGAGGGACTATGGCACGTATTGCCGGCGTGGATCTGCCGCCTAAGAAGAGAGCCGAAATCGGGCTCACGTACATTTACGGGATCGGCCGTACGCGGTCGAAGTCGCTGCTGCACCGCTGCGGCATCGATCCGGACAAGAAGATTGGCGACCTCGATGAAGAGGAAGTCCAGCGCGTCCGTAACCTGCTCGAAGAAGAGGGCGCCGTCGAAGGCGACCTGCGCAAGGAAGTCTCGCTGAACATCAAGCGCCACATCGAGATGGGCTCGTATCGCGGATTGCGGCACCGCCGCGGTCTGCCGGTTCGCGGCCAGCGCACGCACACCAATGCACGCACCCGCAAAGGTCCGCGCAAGGGCACCGTGGCCAACAAGAAAAAGGCGGCGTCAAGTAAATGGCTAAGGCACCAGCGAAAGCCGGCAAGAAGAAGTCTTTCAAGAAGAAGGAAAAGCGCGTCGTCCACAACGGCATCGTGCACATCCAGGCTACGTTCAACAACACCATCGTGACCATCGCCGACCTGGACGGCAACACCGTTTCCTGGTCGAGCGCCGGTTCGCTTGGGTTCCGTGGGTCCCGCAAGGGCACGCCGTTCGCCGCGCAGCAGGCCGCCATGACGGCTGCGGGCAAAGCGAAAGAGAGCCGGCCTGCGCACGGTGGAAGTGCGGGTGAGCGGTCCGGGCTCCGGCCGCGAGTCGGCAGTGCGTGCGCTCGGTACGGCCGGCATCGAAGTGCGCGCCATCAGCGACACCACGCCCATGCCGCACAACGGTTGCCGGGCGCCGAAGAAGCGCAGAGTTTGAGAAGTGGGCCGCAGATTCACACAGATGCACACGGATTTTATTTACGTGCATCTGGCGCATCCAGCTGAGCAGTAAAGCAGGACGAAGGCCTCAGGCCGTAAACTGCACGTGAACTAAAGGAGAAGTCACTTGGCACGTTATCGAGGTCCCGTTTGCCGGCTCTGCCGGCGCGAGGGCATGAAATTATTTCTGAAGGGCGAACGCTGCCACACCGAGAAGTGCGCCATCGAAAAGCGCAACTTCGTTCCCGGGCAGCATGGCAAAGACCGCAAAGCCAAGATCGTCGGCTATGGTCTGCAGTTGCGCGAAAAGCAGAAGACCAAGCGCATCTACGGCCTGCTCGAAACACAGTTCCGCAACACCTTCGAGAAGGCAGCGCACATGAAAGGCATCACCGGCGAGAACCTGCTGGGCATGCTGGAGCGCCGGCTCGACACCGTTATGTACCGCATGGGCTTCGGCACCAGCCGCGCACAGGCGCGCCAGATTGTGCGCCACGGCCATATCCAGGTCAATGGGCGCAAGGTCGATATTCCGTCGTTCGTGGTGAAGCCCGGCGATGAGGTGACGGTGCGCGAATCGAGCAAGAACAATCCCACCATCCTGTCGGCCCGCGATGCCACCGCGCACGCCCCGTCGCCAGGCTGGATGGAAGTCGATCGCGACGCATTGAAGGCCAGAATCAGCGGAATGCCCCGGCGGGACGAGCTGGTGCAGATTCCGATCAACGAACAGCTGATCGTCGAGTTGTATAGCAAGTAAACGCGGATCGCGCGGCGTTTCCGGAAGCTTCCGGGCGCTGCGCCGCGTCAAAAGAGGTATCCAATCATGTTCAAGGGCTTCCAAAAACCCAAACGTCTGGTAGCCAATACCGACACCCTGACCGAGCGGTATGGTCATGTTCACCGCTCAGCCGTTTCAACGCGGCTTCGGCACCACCATCGGCAACAGCCTGCGCCGCGTTTTGCTGAGCTCGATTGAGGGCGCGGCCATCACGGCAGTGCGCATTGAAGGCGTCGAGCACGAGTTCAGCCCGATTCCAGGCGTGGTCGAAGACGCCACCGACATCATCCTCAACCTGAAGCAGATTCCGTTCAAGATGATGGGCGAAGGCATGAAGACGGTGCGCATCGTGGTCGATCAGCCCGGTGAAGTTCTCTCCGGTCAGATCCAAACCGATGCCGACGTCGAAGTGCTTGACCGCAACCTGCACGTGGCAACGGTCAGCGAAGGCGGCAAGCTGACATCGAGATGCGCCTGAAGCCTGGCCGTGGCTATGTCAGCGCGGATAAGAACTTCGATGAAGATCTGGCCATCGGCTACATTCCGATCGATTCGGTGCACTCGCCGGTGCGCAAGGTCAACTACAACGTGGAAGCTGCGCGTCTGGGCCAGATGACCGACTACGACAAGCTCACGCTCGAAGTCTGGACCAACGGCGCGGTCTCACCGCAGGATGCGATTGGCTATCGCGGCCAAGCTGCTCAAAGATCACATGACCATCTTCATCAACTTCGAAGAGCTGCCCGATCAGGCGGATGAGCCCGCGCAGCCCGGCATGGATAAGATGGGCGATCAGTTGAACCGCTCGGTCGAAGAGCTGGAACTCTCCGTCCGCTCTTACAACTGTCTGAAGAACGCCAATATCCAGACCATCGGCGAACTGGTGCAGAAGTCCGAAGCCGAGATGCTGCGCACCAAGAACTTCGGCCGCAAGTCGCTCAATGAGATCAAAGAAATTCTGGGCACCATGGGCCTCGCGCTCGGGATGCGTCCGGATGCGCATGGCCGCCTGGTAGCGCCGCCGCCTTCACACCGGTTGCCGCGGAGCTTGAAGCGGAAGGTCGACCAGAACTTCGATTAAGGGACGAGGCAGATGAGACATCGAGTCGGAACAGTAAAACTCAAGCGCGACGTAGGAGCGCGCAACTCGCTGCTCAAGAACCTGGTCACCAGCGTCATCGAGCATGAACGCGTTGTCACCACCGTGCCCAAGGCGAAAGCGATCAAGCCGACTGGTCGACAACATGATCACGCTGGGCAAGCGCGATACGCTGCACGCCCGCCGCCAGGCTGCTGCGTTTCTCGAGACGCCCGGGTCGGTGAAGAAGCTGTTCGATACGCTGGGTGCGCGTTTCGGCCAGCGGCAACGGCGGCTACACGCGCATCGTTCGCCTGGGTTACCGCAAAGGCGACGGCGCAGAACAGGCCATGATCGAACTGGTCGGCTCGGAGCTGGTCAAACGCGCGGAAGAACGCGCCAAGCGCAAAGAAGAACGTTTGAAGGCGCAGCAAGAGAACGAAGAGCAAGCTTAGTTTTCGCGTAGGCGGTAGTTGGGGCAGCATCGTAAACACGGTGCTGCCCTTTTTTTTGGAGTTCCACATCCTGGCGCTGTGATGCCATGATGTTTTCATGCGCACCACTGTCGATATTCCTGACGATATCTTAGAGACCGTGCGTTCTGTTGCTGCAGCTCGGCACATATCGGTCGGGAGCGCGCTTGCGGAACTCGTGCGCGGCGGACTAAATGCCGAGGCTCCCGTCTCCAAGTCTGGCTTGTTCCCGACTTTTCAAGTGCCGGCCGATGCGCCACCAATCACGATGAAGTTGGTTCGCGCGCTGGAAGATGAACTCAAGCCCGTTTCTCCTGGACGTTAACGTCTTGCCACCGCTCTGCCGCGCGCTCCCTAGAGCAACATGTTACGCATCGGTATCTGTATTGTCCCTTCACAAAAGCAGGATTGTCTGCACCGCCACTAATCCCGCGTTAAACCAACCGGGAGTTTTGGCGTACGACGCGATCGGAATGAGTCGCGGCTTGAGATAGCTAGCTCATCACCGCTTCTGGCCAGCTGACCTTTCCGTCGCAGACATAACAAGCAAGAACCTGTTCGGCCATCGGGCAGGTACCGATGCTTACTTAATCAGTCTTGGCTTCAGTACACGGTGGGAAGCTTGGCTACCGTTGACCGAGCTATCCCGCAACTTGCGCGAGATGTAAGTGCCGTCTGTTGATCGCCCACTAACTGCGTGAGTTAGTTATTTCGACCCTATTAACATCAGTCACTCGGCGAGTGTTTTGGCTAGGTCAAGAACTGACTAATCAGCCCGCCACCTAATCACACTTAGCTGCTTTGAAGAAACGCACTCCTTAAAGCTCCCCGGAAAACCTTGCTCTCGCGGTGTGCTCACACCTCAGGCCTCTGTTCACTCTCGTTTGCGCAAGTAGTTGATTCGTATTGCAAAAGAACGCAAATAAAAACGACCAATTCTTTATTGACACTCCCGGAATTCCGGGTTAATTTCGATTTAACCCGAAGAAAGGAGGACTAAATACATGGTTATTGAAGAGCTCGAAGTCATCGTCGCGCCCAGTGAAGAAGCTATGTGGGGACTCGGTGGTTTCGCCGCCGGTGTTGCCATCGGCCTGGTCATCGTCGCCTGCAGTTCGTAGTCCGTTCGTTTCTCCCGCTCGCCCAAAAACGCATTCTTTGCAGTTCCGTTGTAAATAGAACCTTGCTCGCTTGGAGAAGAAAAACCATGATTGTCGAAGAATTAGAGTCGATCGTTGCGCCTGATGCATGGGACAACGCTGAACACGCAGTGCTCGGTGCGGCCGCTGGTATCGGGCTCGTACTCGCGGTTGCCGCGTTTGTATCGTAACGGAGCAGTTTAACCGCGTGCATCCTGCGGACTGCCCCAACGGATGCACGCACTTTCTTAGCGGCCAAATTGCGTTCTCCAGAGTTAGGATTAAATGAATTACCCCTATTTAAATCCCGCTGTTCAAGTCGATATTCCTCAACCGGACGCGGAAACCAGGCTAATTTTAAATCACGACACCGGGCGGTATGTTCGACTTGGGCCGCGTGAGTATAACTGGCTGATCCGGATTGACGGCCGGCTGAGTTCCGAAAGGTAGCGCAGCAGTTCGAGATGGAGCCTGCGTTTGCCGAAGAGTTTCTGCGCCGGCTGCACTCGGCCAAGCTGATTCTGTTTAGCGATGTGCCTGTTCGTGTGACGATCTCCGATCACAAAACAACTTCTACAGCGCCGTCGCGCGTAGTGGAGTGGGCCCAGTTCGGGCAGCTCCGCATCCGCATCCTGCGGGCCGACGTGTTCCTCGGTAAAGTTGCGGCCGTTAGCGGGTTTGTCAAAAGCAAGTTGTTTCTACTAGCCTTAACGTGCATTGCGCTGCTGGGCATTGTTGTCAGCGTCAGGCTGCTGCAAGTGGAAAACTTCGGCGCCGCACTTCAGGCATTTACGCCGCACACGCTTCAAATCGTCGCACTGATTTCCCTTATCTTTGTCACCACTGCATTCCACGAGTTTGGCCATGCGTTAGTGTGTACCCTATGCGGTGCTTCGGTGCGCAGCATGGGCTTCATGGTTTATTACTTCCAGCCCGCGGCCTATGCGGACGTGACCGACTCCTGGCGACTCCGGAATAAGTGGCACCGCGTCGCTATCTCTGCTGCTGGGGTTTACGTACAGGCCACCGTAAATGCTGTCGCCGTCGCTGTGCTGATTGCTCTTCGTGCTTCGGGCCGCCACAGCACTGTGCTGCTGTTGTATGTCGCTTTCAACCTCGGCTCGATGGCATTCAATCTCTTGCCTTTCGTAAAGCTTGACGGCTACTGGATGCTTTCGGCAATGCTCGGCATTCCTAACTTGCGGGACCGATCTTTGGAGTGGTTGCAGGTCTCAGTGTCATCTTTGCTCACCAAAAAGCCCGTGAACTCGGCCAAGCTGCGTTACACGTCGGTTCTGGCAATGACGCCGATCGGGCGCGCGCTGCTAGCCTGTTTTGGCGCGAGCTCTCGCTGGTTCGGCATGGCCATGTGGGCGGCAGGACTTAGTTTTCTCTTTCGTGTCAGCCGTTGGGCTGGTATGACCGGCGGCCGCAGCTTTCTCGCAGTCGGTGGCATTTTGCTGCTGGCGGGCATCGGCTTCGCCATTCGGTTTGTCCTGGGACGCCGCCGCCCAGCGAAAGCGCCGGTAGCGCCTGCCGCGCCGTCTCCAGTCCCTGCCGCGGTAGTTACCTACGACATCGACCGTACACGGCCCATTCGCTTTAACCCGTTCGCAAACGTTCTGGATGATCAAAAAGGCACGTTAACGTTCGCGTGGGTATCTCCGGACGCGCTTCAGATCCAAAGCGCGCCGCGTTTGTTCGATATGTTGCCACTGCTGCGTGCCGGCATCAGCCTTGATGAACTCGCACAGATAAGCGGAGGCATAGATAGCGCGACAGAGCTCGCTCTCCAACGTTTGTGGCATGCGAAACACCTGCGCTACAGCACTGACTGGGAAATCGCGAAACAGGACGAGCGGTACTCGCGTCAGCAGGGTTGGATGTCATTCAACGCGCAGGCGCGTGGTGCTGAGCATTCCGTTCTCAAAAGGCTGCGGGCGAGCAAAGTGACGGTGCTCGGGGCTGGCGGAGTTGGTTCGAATGTTGCGCTGAACCTGGCTGCTTGCGGCATCGGTGAACTGCACCTGGTTGACGGCGATCGCGTTGAGCTTACTAATCTGAACCGGCAGTTACTCTATACTCCGGCTGATGTCGGCCGGGCGAAGGTAGAAGTAGCTGCCGAGAGAATCCAAACCTTCAACCCGGAAGTGCGGGTGCGCACGACCAACATGTTTCTTTACAGCGTGGATGACGTGAAGAAAGCAATCCAGGGATCAGACTTCGTTATCCGTGCGATCGACACTCCCGAAGAAGCGCAGATCTGGGTGAATCAGGCGTGCGTGCAACTGAACATACCATGCACTGGCGCGGGCTTTCTGCCCCAAGGTGCGATCGTGGGCCCCACCGTTGTTCCAGGAAAAACGGCCTGTCTGGAGTGCCATCAGAACGCATTGCCTCGTGTCGATCGCGGCATCGGGGGTACACTTGCGCCGATCGTCGCAGTAACGGCTGGGGTCCTGGCGAACGAAGTTGTTGCTTATCTTGGAGACATCGGAAAAGCGCGGACTGCTTCGGGGATGTTGCTGATCGAGGCGCCTACATTTACCGTTCGCTTCCAGGAAATCTTACGCGACGATAAGTGCGAAGTGTGCGGAGTCAGAAAGGCGGTGGCAGTATGAATAACGTGAAGCGAGTAATCTTAATCGGAGTAGCGTTCGGTGTGGTCGGGATCGCCGGCCAACTATTGCTACTGTACTTCAACTCGCCCCAGGCGCTCCGCGCGGCACTTACCTTTCTCCTGGCGGTTCTGATCGGCGTCTTGGCGGGCTTCACGGGGAAAGACGATGCGATCAAAGCGGCTGGACTCGCCGGGTTTCTTACCGGAGCTATGGTGACAGCGGTCGGAATGATGCTGATCTTAAGGAATCCGGCGCTGATTGGGAATCCCTTCGCATCCGCCGAGGCGGCGTTTAGCTTTATGAGCTCCGTCATGGCCGGGACGGTAATCAGCAGCTGGCTGGTTGCTGCTGTCTCCGTGCTGGTCGCACTACCTATTAGTCAAACCTTACAAAAGGAAGTAGCAGAATCATGAACCCGGGCAAGAACCAATATCTTCTCTACATTGCAATCATTTTCTTTCTGATGGCTCAGTACGTTGTGAACAGCGCTCCGTGGGACCGTATCTTCCGGTTCATGGGCCTGCTCACCTTGCTGGGAGTCATCGTTTTGGTCGTCGTCCAGCGGTTTTCCAAAGGTTCGAACACGTAATCAGAGCTAAGTATGGGCACCGCAGTACTGACCATCGAGAAGGCTGAATCAAGGCAGTGGGCGCGCGTCGGCGATCTGTTCGTCGCGCCACGCCGCCTCTTTGCTGATATACCGCGCGACAACAGTTGGTGGCTCCCGTTTGTGCTGACAGTGGTGTTTAGTCTGTCCATGACGCTCTCTGCGGCGTATCGTGTCGGCTTTCGCGAGATGGCCATCAACACGATGCGTGGAGATCCCGGAACGGCAGCTCTCCTTGAGCCGAATGCGCCCGCCGACCAGCGCGAGAGCGCAATCAGCACGACGGAGACCACGTTCAAAGTCAGCGCGGCTTCCACGCCTGTTCTGATTCTGCTTTACAACGCTCTGTATGGCCTTTGCCTCTATTTCGGCCTCAACTTAGTCGGTGGGGGCCGGGCTAAGTTCGGTTCCGTCTTTGCCGTCTTACTCTACGCCGATCTGATACAAGACGTTCGCGCCTTTCTTGGCACGATCGTACTTCATTTGATGCCGAATGCCGGTGCGTTCAATATTCAGAATCCGTTCGGTTCCAACATCGGTTACTATCTCGGCCCCGGTGTTCCGGCCGCGCTTCGGACCTTTCTCGAAACGATGGACATACTGACCATCTGGTACCTTGCGCTGATCGCGCTCGGCTGCGCAGTGGTTAGCAGGACGAGGTTCGGTACCTCTGCGCGCCTGGTGTTTGGCCTGTGGCTTTTCATCGTCACCATCAGAGTGACCTGGGCTTTGATCGTCTAAGTACCGCATGTCTTCCACCATCTCGATGATCGGCCACAGCAGCGTGCTGCTGGAACTCGGCGGTATGCGCATTCTTACTGACCCGTATTTCGGCGGCGGGAATCTGGTCTATGCTCGCGTAAACCCGCCGGCGAGCAGCCGCGAATCGCTGCGTGATGTTGATCTGGTTCTGATCTCTCACAATCATTTCGATCACGCGGATGGCGACTATCTGAAGCTGCTGCCTACATCCACTCCCGTGGTGGCTCCGGCAAAAGCAGCGTGGGTGACCAAGCGAAAAGGCGCACAGAACGTGGTTGGGGCTGAGCTGTGGCAGCCGATCACGTTCGGGCGTGTGAAGGTGACAGCGGTCCCGGCACATCACAGTACCGTAACGCGTGGGTTCATCATCGAATCGGCAGGTCCACCGATTTACTTCGCGGGCGACACTTACTACGGCAAGTTCATGGAGCGAGTCGCGAGCGATTACAAGCCGCGGGTTGTACTGATGCCGGTTGCCACTTTCCGATTACCGCCGACAATGGGCGCGAAGGGCGCATTGGCAGCAACGCGAACGCTGAAGCCTGACGTGATTATCCCGATACATTTAGGGATCAAACCACGCAATCCGCTGTTGCGGACCGCAGAAACCCCGGAGCGTTTTGCCGAACAATTGCGCCGGGAGTCGCTACCGGGCAAAGTCGTCATCTTACGCGAGGGGCAGCAATGGGCAGTGGATGTTGCGAAGTAAAGCATCGCGAATTCACCGCCAGCCCGCATCGATGTGCCCGGTGCGGGAAAACGACGTGCCGCTCACGCAAGTGAGCGGCTCCCGATTACAACTTCGCCAGGCGTGTATCTGCGTCGCCGAACTGATCTACCTTGACCCCGAAGCGGTCCATCAACGACAAATACAAGCTGCACATCTTGCGATTGTCGTCGCCATCGTGCAGGTAGTTGATCGAGCGTCCGGTCTCCAGCGTACCGCCCAGACCCCCGGCCAGGATCAGCGGCAGACGGAAGTTATCATGCTTGCGGCCGATCCAGAGGTTCGAGAGGAACATCAGGCAGCGTGTTGTCGAGCACCGTGCCGTCCCCTTCCTTCATGCTGTCCAGCTTGCGACGCAAGATACGCATACTGGCTGACGTGGAAGCGGGCGATGCGCTCGTAGCCATCCGAGTTGTTGTTGTGCGACGCCGCGTGGTGCCCTTCCTTCACGTCCAGGAAGGGATAGTACATCGCCGACAAGTCGCGCGAGATGATCAACGACGCGACGCGGGTCTTATTCGTCTGGAACGCGATCGCGATGATGTCGCACATCAGTTTGCGCGTGGTCCCGCAGATCTTCGGGCAAGCCATTGGCGGGCCGCTCCATCGTCGCAGCGACCGTGTTCTTCGCCTTCGCCGCGTCGTCTGCCGTCGTCCTTGCTCTTTGCGCATGCCTTCGACGCGCTTCTCCACTTCGCGCACGCTCGTGAGATACTCGTCCAGCTTCGTTTTGTCCGTCGAGCTGATACGCCGTGTTCAAGTCCTGAGCGCGGTCTTTCACGCGATCGAGAATGCTGATGTTCAGCAGGCTGCCGCGGTTGTCGAACAGGTTGTCCCAGGCGAGAGACGGATAAACTTCGACCGGCACCGGAGAGTCCGGACTCTGCCACGAGATGTGCGAGCTGTACGCCATCGAGAAGTTCGATCTCGTGGTAGCCCGTCATCGGCTGTTCGCAAGCCAGAACAATACTCGATTGCGGCGTGTCTTCGCCGATCTCGATTGGCAATCATCTGATCGACGCTGATGCCCGAGTGAATTACCGCGCCCTTCGAGATATGCGCGCCGGACAAGAGGCTGCCCGTCTGGCCCGGGTGGATGCCCTGGCCTGTCAGCGCTTTGACGAAGAGACCGTCGATCACGTTGATCTTGGACTTCAGCGGTTCGAGCGGCTCGAGCGTCTTGCCGAGCTTCATCTCCGCGCCCTGACCCTCCGCGCTCCAGTGATCTTCGTTGATGCCGTTGCCGAGGAACACGACGCCGAAGCGCTTCGGGAACGCCGATGCGGAAGGCGTATCGGCGAGCGCGTTCAGCGACTCTCGAGCCATGGCAGCGCCATGGTGCAGCCAACGCCGCGCAGCACCGTGCGGCGGGAAATGCGGGATTGGGCGTTCTTCATCGTCTTAGACATTATTCACCCTTCTTGGATGGCAATTGCAGGCTCGAATGCAACTCTTGCTCCGGGCCACTGGTGGGAGTGCGTTTATTCAGGAACTGCGGGCTGGTGATGATGGTGTCGACCAGCGCGTCGAAGCGATAACCCTGCGCAGCGAGCCGCGTCCTGCATACGATCGACCAGCGATTCATCCGAGAGCTGCAGCGAGCGGCTCATCGAATAAGCAAGCAGTTTGCGCGTGAAGTTCGTCACGAAGCCTTGCTGGCGATGTTCGCGGATATAAGTGAGTAGTCCTTCAAAGCCGTTGCCTTGAATGCCGCCAGGATAATTCACAGCAGTGTCTACCGGTCTCCCCGCGAGATCTTTGGTTCGCGCACCGCCGACGGGGCCGTACCCTTCGAAGGCCAGGCCGAAAGAATCGAAGCGTGCATGGCACGCGGCGCACATCGGATCCTGGCGGTGTTTCGCCAGCATCTCGCGCACGGGCAAGTCCATCTTCGACTCATCGCTGCGGTAGCTCGGGCACGTTGGGCGGGGGCGCGGGAATCACTTCGCCGAGTACTCGCGACACGACCCAATGGCCGCGCTTCACCGGGCTCGTGCGCAACCCAGGCGAGTTCTGCGTGAGAAACACGGCCATCGGAAGCAGGCCGCCGCGTCCGTACCGACCCGCGTCATCAACCCGCACCCAGGTGTTCGCATCGCCTTTCACTGCGGGCATTCCGTAGTGCTTGGCCAGCGCGGGGTTCACGAACGTGTAATTGCCATACAGCAGGTCGAGAATGGAGCGATCGTTATGAACGATGTCTTCCACCAGGCGCATGGGCTCCTGAAACATTGCCTCGCGCAGATCGTTGTTGAAGGAAGGAAAGCGTTCGCGATCGACCGCGTTATTCGATTCAAAGTGGCGCGACTCAAGCCAGTTGCCGGTGAAGTCCGTTGCCAAGCCGCGCACGCGCTTGTCTTTCAACATACGGTGGGCTTGCGCGAGCAGAACGTCCGGCCGGTGCAGATCGCCGAGCGCCGCGTGACGTAACAGTTCATCGTCCGGCATGCTCGACCACAGGAAATAACTCAGACGGCTGGCGAGCGAATAATCGGAGAGCCGCGATGTCGGGACTGGTCGCCGACACGGGATGCGTCAGCCTGTGGCTGTTCTGTCTCGTTGTCGGGCTCGCATCGAGCAAGTCGATGCGATACAGGAAGTCCGGCGAAACCAGAATGCTCGCGATCGACTTCGCGCAGTGCGTCTTCGTGCGAGAGTTCGTTCTTGGCCCGCAGCGTCTGGTAATACGCCAACAGATCAGCGCGCTCGGCACTGGTCAACGGCCGGCGGTAGGCGTGCGCGGCGAAACTGAGCAGCGACTCCAGATGCTTGGGCTGGGCCGCGGCATGTTCCTTCTCCAGCCCACGCAGCGTGGCGTTGATGCGATCGAAGTGATCGCGAATGGCCAGCGGCGCTACGGCATCGTTCGATGGTTCCGCGAGCGCCTTGGCCAGATACTCGTCGCGCATCGCGAGAATTACCGGCTCATCGGTAATGGCATGGCCAACAGGACGGGGGCTCGCAGACTCCGCACCTGTGCCGCGCACTTCGCCGCTCTGGTTGAAGAAGTACTGCGTCCATGTCCGCGCCGTGAAATTGGCGATGAAGTCGAACTCGTTCCAAAGCCGGTCGATTTCCTTCTTCGACTTGTCGTCCAGAATCAACTGCATGAGAGGTGTATCGTCGCGGAAGAAGCCCACCACGCTGTGATAACCGGCGCTCAGCAAGCGGCCTTTGTCTTCTGAATCGTCAGGAAAATAGCGGCCGCGCTCGGTTACATAGAAAATGTCGGGGAAGACTGACGCGAATCGCGCGAACGCCGCTTCATAACGAGCACGTTGGGCATGCGGGCACGATCAGGTCGGCATCGTCGGCGCGGGCCTTAGCGGAAAGCGCTGCCCAGCGCGGCGCGGCTTCCCGGTGCAGCCCCGGATACTTGGGAATCACAGGCACGACCGGTGGCGGGTCATTGTCGTTGCGCAGATCGTTGGGATCGCTCTCACGACGGTGCGCCGCAAACTCGCGCAGCTTCCAGTTCAGCAGCGGCTGGGATTGGGCGGGCAAGCCTCGGACCATGGGCGCTGAAAACTGCATCGCCGTATGCGCGCGAATCTTTTGACGAAGTCGCGCATGGCGACGCACTGCACGTGCAGTGCGTCCGGCGTCCGCACCCGGAGCCGGCAGCGCGTTAAACATTTTCTGCAGCTTTGCGACGGGACCGACCGCGTCCGGCTCGTTCAGAATCTGCCAGACCAGCGGCAGATATCTGGGGCTGATCTTTGCCGCTCGCGGCTATGGAAGCCAGAGTCGCGCTCGGCTGTCCAAGCGCCGCGCGGTGCTTGTAACGTCCAGGCGGCCTGGAAGTAATCCGCGTATTCCGTCGGCTGACTGAAGTAGAACTTGATGATGCGCTGAATGGCGTACTTTTCGCGATCCGTTTCGACCAGCATCGGGTACGGCGAGAAATCGATCCAATCCGGCATGAGCACCATGTGATTCGCCACTTCGCGCGCGGCCTGCAGGTACTTGTTCAGCAGCGCGGGCGACATGGTCAGCGATTCGCCGGAATTGTCGAAGCCTGCCGGGTTCGCCGGGTCGACCGGAAACTCGCGGCGACCTGCATATCCTGCCCGGTCAGGTCGCGAACGGTGTAGTTGTATTCGGCGTTGCTCAGCCGCCGCGCGAGCACCACGCCGGGATCGCCCGCAGACTTCTTGATCTGCTCCGCACGCACTGCATGGATCCAGTCCATGATCTGCTGCGTCGCGTCTGACGGCGGCGCGGGCATCGGCTTGGGCGGCATTTCCTTCGCCGTCAGCCGCTCTGTCACCAGCGCCCAGCGCGGGAATTCTCGCGTCACGGCGTCCATGGTCGTATACGACTTCATGTCGAACTGCGCCGCGGGCGACTTGCCGCTATGGCAGCCGACGCAATACTTCGTGACGTAAGGCCGGACGGTCTCATCGAATTGCTGACCGAGGGGCCGAACCGCACCGAGCGAAGGGATAGCGGCTGCAACAAGGAGTCCGCAGACAGTTCGGGAGCGCATAGGAGGGCTTTAATATTAAGATACAACTTTTCGTTGAATCGTTACCGATTCTCTGAATTCAACCGGTGGAATGTTCCACTCTCTGGATACGTTCTCTGGTCTTACGAGTGACTCGAACCGGCAGCCTCAAACGCTCGGCATCCTGCCGGTTCTTAGAATCTGGTCAAATTCGAATCCGCCCAAGTCTTGTAATACAAGTGTGGCTCGTCTGCGCAGCGGACAAGCCAACTGGTACCTCCAGGATTGGACCACACGCCGGTGCGATGTCAAACATTATGAAACGATTGGCCTACCTGTTTGCTCATCACGTTCTAAAACTTCCGAAGCTAAACACGACAAAGTAAAGCCTTGTCACTGCACGGGTGAATCATCAATTACCCCCTAAAGACGGCTGAGTTTACCAATTTGGGTATCTTTCCCGGAAAATAACCTAAAATAAATCAGGATTAGTCGTAAAAAGGCTCGCATCCATCTGAGTGCTGTGTTAACTTCCATTAACTTTGTTCAAACGCAAGCCGTACTCCGTTGTAAATATCTTGCTCTTTGTGCTGCTAACATGCGCCCGAACGGCCGGGGCTGCCAGCACTATTGCGCTTACTCCAAGCGGGATAAGTTTCGGTAATCAAGCAGTTGGCGCCCAGACTCCCCCGCGATCAGTGGTCGTAAAGAACGCAGGGACCAGTCCGTTGAGCGTCGCCATCTCGATAAATGGCGATTACACCCAAAGTAATAACTGCGCCACCCCAGTCGTTCCGGGAGCGACCTGCACGGTCAACGTGGTTTTTGGACCGACTCTCGCCGGCGTTCGCACTGGGACATTGACAGTTAGCGACAGCGTCGGCCCGACCATTCAGACGGCGACTCTGACCGGCACCGGACTTGCAGGTATCTCCCTTAGCCTAAATCCTCTCGTGTTCGGGTCCGTTTTCGTTGGAAGCAACGTTTCGAAAACGTTGTCAATCACTAATTACGATCTTGGAAATGTCACCATTTTCGGCTTCGTGGCAAATGGAGATTACAGCCAAACGAACAACTGCGGCGTCCTCCTGCTTCGCTCGCCACATGCACAGTAACCGTGAAGTTTGTGCCAACGGCAGGCGGAATTCGCACCGGGTCGCTAGTCATCAGCGACTCAGCCACTAACAGTCCGCAGACAGAAGCAGTATCGGGTACCGGCGTTATGCCCGTTCTTACCTCCATTACGCTTGTCCCGGGTTCAACGACAATCGCTCAGGGCTTGTCAACCGGTTTCACGGCCACTGGGCATTACAGCAACGGAGCCAGCCAAAACATTACAGCCTCTGTCGTATGGTCGTCCGACGCGACAAACGTCGCGGTCATCAATACGGTCGGAATCGCGACTGCTGCTGGAACCGGGAGTGCGAATATAACCGCTAGCTCAGGTGGTGTGACAGCTTCAGCCTTAATGACCGTCACGCCCCCCGCACTTAAGACAATCACAGTGTCACCCTCTGGTAAAACGATGCCCGCTGGAACTTCGCAGCAGTTCACCGCAGCAGGCCTTTATACAGACGGAACTACGGCGGATGTGACGGGTGTTGCGAACTGGGTGTCCTCGGCCCCTACTTTCGCCCCTGTCAGTCCGACAGGGTCGGTAACCGGGTTGGCCGTGAAAAACTTGACGATCTCAGCTGTGATCGGTAGCGTTGTGGGTAAGACAAGCCTGATCATCTCGAACCCATCGTTGACGGCCATAACGCTTACCAGCCCAACGGTAAGCATGCCGAAGAACACGAGCGTTCAGGTTACTGCGATGGGGCAGTATTCAGACGGTAGCACTCGCGACGTGACCTCCTCAGCCGTTTGGTCGTCGGGAACTCCCACCCAGGCGACTGTTTGGGGTGGCCTGGTCTCTGGCCTTGCTATCGGAACCTCGACTATCACCGCAACATTGTCTTCGGTCTCCCGGTCTCTGGTGATAACAGTTAATGGCGCAACGTTGACAAGCGTCAATGTTCGGTCGAACGTACTTCGCCTTGGTGCCGGCCAAGTACAGCAGCTCGTGTCGATCGCGACTTATAGTAACGGCAGCACGCTAGATGCGACCCGATTTGCTACCTGGAGTTGTTTACCGTCAGCAGTAGCGACAATTAACAATTTGGGGCTACTGAGCACCGTCGGGGCTGGGACGGCAAGCGTTACAGCCTCCATCGGAACTACCAGCGGTAAGACTGCGATCTTCGTGGCCGCGCCAGTTTTGATCTCTCTGTCCGTCTATCCAGCGACCGTCCAGGCCCACACCTACGTGCCGCAAGCGTTCACGGCTACCGGAACCTATTCGGACGGCAGCACATCAAACCTGACTCAGGCGGTTACCTGGTCATCGTCCAATTCATCTGTCGCACAAATCAGCAATTCGACAGCAACAAAAGGGACCGCCAGCTTTGTTGGAACCACAGCGGGCAGCACAACCACCATCACCGCCGCAATCGGGGGTAATCAGGCATCAGCTTCTCTTACCGTAAATGGTTCAGCGCTGTCTTCCCTCAGCATCTTACCTGCCTCCGCTCCCGCAGTCGCTCCTTTATCTTTACAACAGTTCACCGCGATTGCGGCATATTCCGATGCGAGCAGCTTTGACGTTTCATCGGTAGTTCATTGGGGTGCTGGCGACGGTACCATCGCTACAATACTCAATTCTGCACCGGCCGGGCGACTGACCGGGATCGCCCCGGGGCTGGTCACGGTTACCGCGTCTCTCGGCGGTTTTGCTGCAAACAATAGTTTGATTGTTTCCGGTGCGACTTTGCAGTCAATGGTGGTATCGCCATCGTCCGGGTCCACCTACGTAGCTTCTCCTCTGCAGTTTACGTCGACAGCCTTCTACTCCGATGGAAGCAGCGCCGATGTCACATCCCTGGCCACTTGGTCCGCCGCAGATCCCGTTGTCATCGCCCTATTGAACGGCTTGGGCCCGAACGGGTTGGCAGAACCGCTCAGAGCCGGCGTTACCACGGCTATTTCAACACTAGGCGGGGTGACGGGGTCGGCCTCAGTTACTGTTTCGGCCACGCCGCAGTTAATGACGATCGGGATAACGCCAGCGATTGGGTTGATGGGGGCGGGTACCACGCAGCAGTACACAGCGACGGGAGCGTACACGGATGGATCGACGGCGGACATTACGAGCGCGGTGGTGTGGTCAGCATCGAATACGGCGGTAAATATCAACGCGGCAGGCTTGGCACGGGGATCGATGGCGGGAACGGCGACGATCACGGCGGCGCTGAGCGGCATCAGCACTTTTACGACGCTAACGGTGAGCGCCCCAGTCCTGGTGTCGCTCACGATAGCTCCAGCGGGTGGGTCGGTGGCGAAGGGCGCAAGCGTGCAGTACTCGGCTACGGGTAGCTACAGCGATGGCAGCACGGCGGATCTGACGGCATTGGCGAACTGGAGTTCTTCGAATACCGCAGTGGCGGGGATTGCAGCCAGCGGCCTGGTGCGGGGACTAGCCGCAGGCAACAGCACGATCACGGCGGTACTCGGCGGGATCAACGCCTTCACGACGCTGACGGTGAGTGCCCCGGTCCTGGTGTCGCTGGCGGTAACGCCGGCGGGTGGGTCCGTTTCAGTGGGAGCAACACAAGCGTACGTGGCCAGCGGCACTTACTCGGACGGCACGGCGGCGGATCTTTCGGCAACAGCGGTCTGGAGCTCATCAGCAACCCTGGTTGCATCGGTAAGCAGTACTGGGGTGGCAAGTGGACTGACAGCGGGGAATACCAGCATTCGCGCAGCAAGTGGGGGGATTTCGGGTTCTTCGGCCTTGACGGTGACGGCAGCGGCACTGGTCACCATCGTTGTCACGCCGGGGACAGCTTCAATCGCACTGGGTACGCCGCAGCAGTTCACCGCCACTGGCACTTATACCGATGGCAGCACGCAAGTGTTGACAGCGGTGATATGGAACTCCAGCGCGCCGGGCACTGCCAGCGTCAACGGGAGTGGGCTAGCGAGCAGCTTGGCAGTAGGCAGTACGACGATTGGCGCTACGTCGGGAGGGATTAGCGGCTCGGCGGTGTTGACGGTGAGTGTGGCGACGCTGGTGAGCATTGCGGTTTCCCCTGGCACACCAGCCGTAGCCACGGGCGTGAAGCAAGCTTTTACCGCGACCGGTGCATTTACTGACGGGACCACGCAGGACGTGACGGCGAGCGCGACGTGGAGTGTGGCGAACCCGGCGCTTGCCACGATTGGGAACTTGGCTCCGAACCAGGGGTTGGCGACGACGCTGGCGGCGGGCACGGTGACGATCATGGCGACGATGGGGAGCGTGAGCGGCAACGCGACGTTGACGGTAAGCGCTCCGGCGCTCGTGAGTCTCGCGGTCATACCGGGCGCACCATCCATCGCGCTGGGTACGACACAGGCTTTTACCTCAATCGGCACCTACACCGACGGCAGCACGGCGGACTTAACCGCATCGGTCACCTGGGCGTCGACAAACACGTCGGTGGCAACGGTGGGCAATCTGGCTCCGTCGCAAGGGATCAGCAGCACTTTGGCGGCGGGCAGTAGCGGCATTAATGCGACGTTGAACGGCATAACCGGGAGCGGGATGTTGACAGTAACGCCGGCGGCAGTGGTGTCACTGACTATAACGCCGCTGAGTGCAATGGCTGCAGTGGGTGCCTCACAGGCGTTTCGCGCTACGGCTACTTACACGGACAGCACGACCCAGGACGTAACCGATCTGGCGCACTGGACGGCAGGAAATGGCAGCATCGCAACAGTGAGCGACACAGTGCCCAAGGGTGTCACAACAGCACAGACTATCGGCAGCGTGCCCATCGCGGCGACCTATAACGCCGCCACCAGTACCGCCAGCCTCACTGTGACTGCGCCGCCGATAACGACGATCGGGACCCCAGGACTACCCTGGATTAAAGTTGCCGGCGTGTACGGCGGATCCTTACAGTGTTTCGCGGAGGACTCTGGCACGCTCTACGCGGGAGCCTCGGGTAATGGAATATTTATTTCTTACGATCAGGGCCAGACGTGGTCACTGACACCAGGACTTCGAAAGATCGATGCTACTAAAGGACTGAATAGCATCGTCATCGACACTGCCCACAACCTGTACGTAGCGACAGAAGGGGGAGTTTACAAGTCAATAAACCAAGGTGTTGACTTCAGCTTACTATCGCAAGGCACTGCGCCATTGAGCGGCGTTCGAGTGCTACTGCTGAGAGTGAATGGCGACCTGCTGGCAGGTTCCAACGTGGGACTATCGACTCTTCCAGCCGGTTCCCAGATCTGGAAACAAGCTCAACCGCTGCCTGCAAGATACCCTTATGTATTCTCTATGGTGCTTGATGCGTCTCAAACGACGCTTTTTGTAGGGAGCTACGGGAGCAATGCGATCTTTTCGACACGCGATTGGGGAACGACGTGGTCTACATCGAGTTCCATTCCTGGGTACACGAGCGGAAATCCCATCGCTACCTTGGCTACGGATGCGAGCGGTTACGTTTATGCTGGCATTGGTATAAATCAACTTGGAACAACCACCGGCGGCGTGGCAATCTCCCCTGATGGCGGCAACACCTGGCGACCGCTGAATCTGACAAGCGCGGGCGTGTCGTCTCTTCTGTATTCAGCCGGCACGCTTTTCGTCGGCACTCAGAGTGTAAATGGAGGTGGGCAAGTCTATCTCAGTCACGATCAGGGAGCGACTTTCCTTAGGGTGACCGCCGGTCTAGATGTAACCGCTTCTATTTACTCGATTCGTTCACTCTCCACGGGTCTATACCTCGGTACAAACGGAGCGTACACCTCAGTAGACGGAGGAAATACTTGGTCTGCTCTCAACGTAGTTATCGATCGCGCTGTGCATGCCGTTCTGAGTACTAGTAACGGAGATATCTACGTCGCCTCGCAGAATGAGGGCGTCTCTAGGTCACGTGACAACGGGCTGACCTGGTCTGTTATCAACGCCGGCTTGGATGGGAATCTTAGTATTTCTATCCTGGCGTTGAACTCACTGGGCGAGGTCGTGGGCAGCCCCAGCAGAACAATTGGTAAATCCGTACGGCTTCCGGGCAATGGGAATACTTGGGTGCAGTCGGACCTACAGACCACCTTTCTCGGATTTGGACGGGATAGGCGTAATGACTTGGTGGCCGTTGCTGGTACTGGTTACGGTGTCGACACATATATATCTACGGACGGGGGAAGCCACTTCGTTTTCTTGTCCCATGTTTTGCGCGGGTGGGGTACGACTGGCGCTGTCTCACCGGCAGGAGACATCTATGGCGGCACGGAAGCCGGTGGAGGCTCTTACTCGACCGACAACGGTTTAAGCTGGATCAGTCTGGGGCCAACTCCCAACAACACCGGGTTTGGATTCGCACCCAACGGCGACGCCCTTCTTTATCAACACAGATGCGCACGTGATGCGACTCACGGGCGGCACCAGCTGGGTCATTTCGGATGCGGGTACATCTACCGGGTTCTCTGGATCCAAATTTTTCACTGACAACGCAGGCCACTTTTTCGTGAATGGGAGCAATGGTCAGGTTTGGGTTTCGATTGACAACGGAAGTAGTTGGTCGGCCTTTCAGTCCGGCCTGCCAATTACAAAGAACAGGTCGCGGGGACTAGGGATGGATTCCCTGGGATTTCTCTACATGGGCTTTGACGCTGATTTTGGCCTCTATCGCACCTCGGTGTCTGCTGGAGTTCCTTAAACGGTCCAGCCCCGCCCCCGTTTGACGGATACTCGGCTGCCAAAAACCGGGTTATGCCAAATGGCACACAACTCTTAAATTGTCCGCGAGCAGTTTTGCACGGCGGCACCTTCGCATAAGCTCTATCGCAAAGGAGCAATGATGAACAAATTGATCGGCGCGCTGCCCGTGGCCACTGCGCGCTGAGCATCATAAGAATCCTCTTCCGTACGGCACGAGCCCATCCCTCCGCGCAGGTTTGCCTTCTGACGATCATTTTTGGGACACTGACTCAAAAGGTGTACACTGTTCACAAAGGTGAACACTGTTTACATGAGTGCTGAAGCGAGACGCGCAATACGCCGGGATCAGTTGAAGCAGGACATCATTACCGCCGCTCGTGAATTGTTCGTCAGAGATGGCTATGAAAGCTTCTCGATGCGCAAACTCGCCGGCGCAATCGAGTACTCGCCAGCCAGTATCTACAAGCACTTCACCAGTAAAGACGAGTTGTTCGAAGAGATCGTCCGCGAAAGCTTCGCGCGGCTGGACCTCACTCATGAGCGCGCCCGCCGTGGCCAGCAGCCGGATCCAGTCACAGCGCTGAAGAAAGGGCTCTTGCGGTACATCGACTTCGGATTGCAAAACCCAGGCGATTATCGCTTTGCATTCCTCATGCAGTCGGCCACGGTCCGAATGTACAAGCCAAGCGGGGCGTTCGAGTCGCTCAAGCAAAGAGTTGCCGCGTGCATTGAGGCAGGCAGCTTCCAGCCGATCGATATCGACCTCGCGGCTCAAGCACTCTGGGCGGCGGCGCACGGCATCACGTCGCTATTGATCATGAAGCCGCAGTTCCCCTGGGTAACCAGGCGCAAGTTGATTCAACAAGTAATCGACAGCGCCGTAGATGGCCTGCTGAAACGCTGATTTGAGGACAACATGACGAACACTCTGATCGAACAGCTTCCGTACCCCGGCACCAACCAACGCGCACCGCAAATGAATCGCGAAGCGTGGATCGTGCTCGCAATCGCCGCCGTCTTTCTGCTCGTCGCGGACGGCAAATACAATATGCCTCTCGCGTCGTGGGTGGTTCCCGCGTTGCTGCTCCGCTTCCTGCGATTGCAACCGGTGGCCCGCGGCACAGCGATCGTCTTCACCGTCCTTGTGGTCCTGCGCGGGCTTGTGTTCCGCGACATCATCCCCATCCCCGGCGTCTTCTATGTCTTCTTTCTGTTGATCAGCGGGCTCATGGGCGTCGTGCCCTATGTCCTGGATCGTGTGTTCGCACGAAAGCTGCCGGGTGTGTGGTCCACGCTGGTTTTCCCGTGTGCATTGGTCTGCTGCAACTTCGTTTCGTCGTTCGGACCGATGGGCAGTTGGGGCTCAGTTGCTTACACGCAAAGCGGCGATCTGCCGCTCCTCCAGATTCTTTCGATCACAGGTTTGTGGGGCGTCACGTTTCTAATCGGCTGGTTTGCAAGCTCGACGAACCTCGCCTGGCGCGAACGAAAGCTCGCGCCTATCGCGATGTTCGTCAGCGTGTTCCTCGCGGTCATCGTGTTTGGTCAAGCCCGCCTTAGCTTTGCGCCTGTTACCGCTCGCACCGTACGCATCGCTTCTCTTTCACGAATGACGAATGTTCCGGTTAGCGATGTGTTGCTCGACAAAGTCATTCACCAGAAGGCCAGCACTGCTGAGGTGCAACAGTTCAACCTCGCATCCGAGGCAAGCAACGCGAACCTTCTTGACCGGACAGAACAGGAGGCCCGCGCGGGCGCCAAGATCATTTTCTGGGCTGAAGAGAATGCCTTGCTGCTGAATACGAACGAGCCGCAATTTCTCGAACGCGCCGCGAACATCGCGCAGGCAATACGGTGCTTACATTGGCGCGGCAGTCGCGACTTGGACGCCCGGGAACGTGAAGCCGCTGCAAAATAAAATCGTCATGATCACTCCATCGGGCGCGGTCGCCTGGCAGTACCGCAAAGCGCGGCTCACGCCAGGGCCCGAAGCGGCAGTGGCTGAGGTGTCCGATGGCAAACTCCGCACGATCGACACTCCCTATGGCAGAGTCGCCGTCGCGATCTGTTTCGACGCGGACTTCCCGCGTGTCATGGCGCAGGCGGGCGCGCTCCACTCGGACATCGTGCTCGTCGCTGCGAACGACTGGCGTGCGATCGACCCGATCCACACGAACATCGCCAGCTTCCGCCCGATCGAACAAGGCTTCAACCTTGTGCGGCAAGGCAGCAACGGGCTTTCCGCTGCATTCGATCGCCAAGGCCGGCGCGTTTCCATGATGGATGCCTATCACTCGCCCGATCTTGCGCTTGTCTCCGAAGTCCCGATCGAAGGCAGCCGCACCCTCTACTCGGTTTGTGGCGACTGGTTTCCCGCGCTTTGCGTCTTTGGGTTGGGGCTGCTGCTGTTTCGGGGTTGGAAGAGGAGACTTGTAACGGTGTAAACGCGGCGTGAGGGCGGTCATCTCGCCGCCCTCACACCGCATATTTACTTGGACAATTCCGCGAGGATCTTCTCAAATGTCTCGAACGGCTGAGCTCCGATCAGCTTCTCGCCATTCACTGTTGCGCCGTCCGACTTGCCAATCACAAACGAGGGTGTGCCTGCGATTCCAGCAGCGGTCGCTTCGGCGAGGTCTTGACTGATCTTCGACGCGTGCGTGTGGTTGCCCACGCAGGTGCTGAAGCGCGACATATCGAGAGCAAGTTCACCGGCATACGCGTTGAGAGCGTCGGCCGTTAATTTGTCCGCGTGGTCGATCAACAGATCACGCATCTGCCAGTACTTGTCCTGATCACCTGCACAGCGCGCCGCCTGCGCCGCTCCGAGTGCATTCGGATGAAAATCCAGCGGCAGATCGCGGCTCACAAAGCGCACTTTGCCGGTGTCGATGTAGTCCTTTTTGAGGCGAGTGAACACGGTCGTTTGGAATTGCCTGCAATACGGGCATTGGTAATCCGCAAACTCGACGATCGTGATCGGCGCATCCTTACGGCCCATCTCAAAACCTACCGTCGATACCTTCGCCTTTTCCGGCGCAGGCGCGGCAACCTGTGGCTGCGGCTGCTGTTGCTTCTCGAGTAGCGCGCGAATCTGGCGAAGCTCGTTCAGTATCTCTTTTTCAACCACGGCGTGCGGGTCTGCTTTCGCGTTCTCGGGCTGGGCAGCTTGCCCGCTCGCGGCAAGAGCCGCGAGCAGGCCGACCGGGATCCAAACCATTCGTGTGAGCTTTGTCTTTATCGTCATTTGCGTGTCCCGGTTTCCGTTACTGGTTGTTCGCTGTTACTGAAGCTGCGGCGGTGATCGTGAACGTGCACGATGGTGCGACCGCGCCGTTTGAACTACAGTCGCCAGACCAGATCGCGCCGTGTCCATCCGATGTATGCATCGTGATCACTGTGCCGGTGTTGAACACCGCGGATGAGGGGCGGCCCGGTGTAGCTTTGATCGGCGATGTCGGCGTGGTGGTGATGTCGCCACTGTTGATGGCGTTCGCTGTCAGCCTGGCAGTGCTTGTGCTTCCGCCACAAACATTCGCGAGCCCGCCGCCTCCGCACGATTGCGTACCGGAGCAAACGCCGCAGGTCAACGTTCCGCCGCATCCGTCGGAAATGCTGCCGCAATTCTTGCCTTGCGAAGCGCAACTCTGCGGCGTGCAGACCGCGGTGGGCGTGACGGTCAGGACGGCCGATGCAAAGCCGGCGTCAGTCGCGGTGATCGTGCTCGTCGCGGTGCCAGACTGCAGGTTGCCGGCGGTGACCGGGAAGGTCGCAAACGTGCCGCCTGACGGAATCGTGACCGTCGACGGAACTGAGACGAGCGCGTTGCTGCTATTGAGCGCAACAATGCCGCCGCCCGCAGGTGCAGGCTGGTTGGCCGTGACGGTTGCGGTAGACGTTCTCCCGCCAAGAACCGTACTCGGATTCAGAGTTAGCCCGTTGACCGCGAACGCCGCTGAAGCCACGCAAACGTTGTTGGGTCCGCAGACCTGGCCTTCGAGGCCGGGAGCGAAACAACCGCAATTCGGAATGATCCCGCCGCAGCCGTCAGATTGCGGACCGCACGAAGGACCACCGGTGCAACCGTTCTTCACACATCCGGCGTTGACGTTGAGCTGAGTGGTCAAAGGCGCCTGGCCTGCCACACCGGTGGTACCGGTGATCGTAATCGTCTCTGGTTTCGGGACTGAGCTTGCGATTTGAATACTCTCGGTACCGGTGCTGGCTGTGCAGCCGCCAGGAATGAATGGTTGGCCAGGACCGATGATGGACGCAATTGCCGGATCGCTGCTGGTCAGGTGAACCAGCACACCGCTTGCGGGCGCGATGCTCCCGAGCGTGGCATAAACGAACCCGATGCCGGCCGCATCGAGCGTGGAGGGGACCATCGTGAGAGCCGTGACCGGTGGCGCTGGGAATTCCGTGCCGCCCGGATTCAGTGTGATGGTCTGGGGCAGGGAAGAGAGTTCGTAACCAGCCCCCGCTGCATCGACCCAGTTGAAGTCAGATGACAGAAGCACTGAGATAGGCGCGCCAACGACCGCGGTGGCAAGCCCGAAACTCTCGGAGGTCTGACCGGCGGGCAAGTTCGGTGCGTTGCAGGTGATCCCATTCAACAGGTCGGAACGCAGCGTACGCAGGTTCAAGATGACGCCCGTAGGGTGCGGGGCCGGGAGGGTCGCGGTTACAGTGATCTGACTGCCACCGGGAGTAATCTGCGGAGTGACGGTAAGTGGCTTCGGACCGGTGTAGCAAGTTTCGCTTAACTGACCTTGAGGAGAATCTGTCTGTAAGCAGCCTCCCGTACAGGCCTGCACTAACTTGCAGTTATTGGTCGAGGTGCCGTTACTACATGAGTAAAGTGCGCCGGCTGTACAGTTGCCGCCAAGACTAGTGCCACCGCAGAAGGTCCCGGCTACTGGCCCCCCGCGGATATTGGTTACGGTGCATTGCTGAACGGGTGGCACATTCTGAGCGTGCAGCACGGCGGCTTGCATGACTCCGATGGCGAAAATGGCCCAAACTGTTTTGGTATGTATGATTGCGGTCACGTTCATCTCCTCTTATTGCCAGACGACAAATAAATCGTCATGGCTGAGGCTATCGTCGTGGCTGCGGCGGCTTGCAGCGGTGTTGTAAAAATGCTGTAAACACCGTCGAGGTATGTCCGGGGTGCTGGATAACTCGTCTCTCCTGACGCGTACTTATCGAGCGCGAGGAGGTTTACGATTGCTCCTTTCTGGTAAGGATTGATGCAGCGGGCCAATCTGGAGACTGGCGTTCAAGATAGCGTTAGAAGGGAATGTAGTGGAAGCGCACCAGGTAAACGTTCTCGCCAGAGCCGTGCTTCGCTGTCTTCAGTAGATCCGCCCGCCCTTGGAAACCGGATTCCATCGCCAAATCGTCGGTAACGTCGCGGAGTCTGATCGGCTCGATGGAGTCGATCACGATCTCGCCGTCGTCCATTCGGTAGCGTCCGTGCACTTTTACGTGTGGCCGTGTCCAGATCCGGATGCTGCTGGTGATGTGTCCTCGACGGACTCCCTCTCGAAGGTGCTTGGCGAAGACCATCAGGAACCGCCTCTGTGAACACACCCATTGTCGCGGAGTTCCTCTCCCGGAGCCGTTTGATAAGCTCTCTGTCGAAGGAGCAATGATGAACAAATTGATCGGCGCGCTGCCCGTGGCCGGACTTCTAATCGCAATTGGGTGCCCGGCGTACGCGCAGCAACAGGCCCCTTGTCCCGCTGGCGGATTCCAGGGCGGCTTCAGCAAAGGCTGTCCGCAGCGCCAGTACGCCAACCCAGCCGACATCGCGGGGCTGATGGCCGCGATCCCTGAAAAGCCGATCGCCACGCCGCTCGCTCTGCGTCATGTACTGGTACTCGCCAAAGCTACGGGCTGGGTGCATACATCGATTCCCCTTGCGGCCAAGATGGTCGAGTACCTGGGTGATAAGACTGGCGCCTGGATGACCACCATCAGTTACGACCCGGCGGCAATCAACACCGAGAATTTGAAGCAATACGACGCCATCTTCCTCGACAGCACCACCGGTGAATTTCTCGACGATCCGCAAGACAAACAGGCCACCGAGTCACGCCGCCGCGCGTTGATGGATTTCGTCAAAGGTGGCAAGGGCATCGCAGCGGTGCACGCGGCCACCGACTCGTACCACAACACGAAGCGCGGAGCCACGCCCGATGCGCCGGCGGAATTGACCGGCACGTGGCCCGAGTTCAACGAACTGATCGGCGGCTTCTTCAAATTTCACTGGATCTATCCCACGCTGATCCCCGTAAAAATTGATGATCCTGACAGCCCTCTCACGGCGATGTTTCCGAAGCGCGGGTACGAGATCGTCGATGAGACCTACACCTTTGCGCAAGACTCGTTCAGCCGCAAGCGCGTGCACGTGCTGACCAGCATCAACTATGCGCGAATGAGTGCCGAAGACAAAGCCAAAGAGCCCGCCGCAAACAAGCGGACGGACGGCGACTACGCGTTGAGCTACATCCAGCGCGTGGGCCAGGGTCGTGTCTTCTATGAATCACACGGCCACGACGAAAAGGTCTACTACCAACGGCCGTTTATCCTGCACATGCTCGCCGGTATTCAGTACGCGATAGGCGATCTGAAAGCTGACGATAGTCCCAGCGTGAAGTAGTTAACCCGCCGGAGCGAGGGTGACCGTCGCGGTCGCCCCGCAGCTCCAGTTCGATCCGTCGAAGATCGCGGCGTAAATGGCGCCGTCCGCACCGCGCACGGCTACCAGCGCCGTGGTTTCGTTCGTTGTTGCTGTCGGGTCCGATGCGGCTGGCGTATCGCAAATTTGTTGCGTCTGCCAGTTCGCTCCCGATTGCGAGATTTCGTGCACCAGGCCATCAGTTCCGCGATACACGATGTGCGCTTGATCCTGCAGTACAAAGCAAGCGGGGTGACCGGACGCTGACGGCGCCTGTGCCGCTGCCGTGAGGTCGGTCGCTGAGTTATCACTGCGCGAGATGAGCCACAGGTGGCCGCCCACCGCGCGGAACACAATCCCGATGCCCCCTGAAGTTTCAAACGCGCTTGGCGAATAAGTGGCTGCGGGAATGGCGGGCGCGCGATCTCTTGCCAGCGCCGTGATGTTTTCCTGGTTCCATTTGCCCGACGCGTCTTGGGAGACTTCGACCAGGTCGCCGTCCGTATCGACCCGCCCCACGACATGCACTGCGCCTTGAGAGACGTACACCACCGGTTGCCCGGTCGACTTGCCGGAGCCGGATGCACGCAGCAGCCCTCCGGAACTGGTCCACGCTCCCGCATCAAAGGTCATCAGATACCAGTCGTCGTCCTCCGCCCAGTAGACGACAAAGCGTTTGTCGCCCGACACGGCGGCGCGAGGATCGTGAACCGGTTTCGCGTCTTCGATTTGATTCGCGGTCCACTTCCAGGCATTGCCGCTGCCCAGAGTTACTTCGATCAAGTGACCCTCGGTGCGGAAGTATAGGTAGAGGGTCCCGGCGACGCACAACAACACCGGGTCTTCTCCCCCAGAAGGGAAGTTGCCCGCCGACAAATCGCTATCACTCCATTGGCTGGGCCGCGCGAGAAGGTGCACATGACCATCGATTTCAGAGTGTGCAATGTAGGGATCCGTTCCGTCCCACGCAACGCCCGGACGGCCCATGTCGGCCAACCCGCGAAGAGAATAGATCGATCCATTGAAAGCGTCGTAGTCGATGCCGTCGAAGGTTTCGGTACCGGCTTCCACGTAGGGGTCGACACCCCATAACTTAGCCGGGTGACCTTTCTTCTTGTCTCCCCGTTTGTCTTCGGCATACTGCCAGATCGCATAGTCAGAAAAGCCTTGGAAGACTTCGCCGACCGCCGTGGCATTCGGAACGTTCAGAATGGGATGCGCGGTCCACAGTGGATAACCGCTCACATCCGGCAGGTTGGGGAAGCGCGCCGCACTGAACTGCTCGCGCCACAACACGCCGGTGTAGATGATGGGCGTGCGGCCCAGTTGCTTTTCGACTTCGTTCAACCAGGTGGTGATGTCGTCCAGGAGCGCTTGCCGTCCCGCCTGTCCGGCGCTGTATTGATACTTTGCGTCAAGGCTTCCGGCGCCATCTTCCAAATCGACGGCCGGCGCCAGGTCGCCCGGCGTGAGTCTGGCTACATGGTCGACCACCAGTTGGATCTGGTCGTTCACGTCGGTCGGCGCGAGGAAATCATAAGAGCCTCGAATCAGGCCGGCATCGATCACCGCGCGGTAACGAGCGTCGAACTGATCGTCGAGCCCACGCTGCGCGACTTTAATGATGCCGAAGATCTTTCCGGCTGCTTTGAGCGCTTCGAAATGGGATACCAGCGCGGGGATCGGGCCATTGTCCCTGCTGATATCAAACCCGAGAGGGAGGCTAGCGACGTTGACCGGAGGCGCCGTTGCGGCTCCGGGCGCAGAAGCGGGAATCGGTACAAGCAGAGTTTGCATAGCATCGGCTCCTGAGGAGCGTTATTATATCTACGCCCGCGCCGCTGTGGAAGCTATCCTGGCAACAACTTGCGCAGCAGGTGCTCACATGTGGTGAGCCGATATCGCGCAGCAAACTCTGAGTCAAATCAATTTTCCTTTTGCTTTCATCGACTTATGTATTTCGGTTAGCACTCACCATTGAAGTGTGCTAATAATTGGGGTCAGGAACAAGCCGTTCCGCAAACTCAGAAATCAACTCAACGTTGGAGGGCAGTAAACATGCAAATTCGTCCGCTCTACGACCGCATCGTGGTGAAGCGGTTGGAAGAAGATGAGAGCAAGCACGGTAGCTTGTTCATCCCGGATTCCGCCAAGGAAAAGCCGCAGAAGGGCGAAGTTGTCGCCGTCGGCAAAGGCAAGCGCCTGGAAGATGGAAAGCTCGTAGCCCTGGATGTCCAGGTTGGCGACACCATCCTGTTTGGTAAGTATTCCGGAAGCGACATCAAGCTCGATGGTCAGGAATACATGATCATGCGCGAAGACGAAGTGCTCGGCATTTTCGAGTCGAAGCCTGTAGCGGCCACGAAGGCCAGCTAAGAAAGGTCCAACAATCTCATGGCAAAGCAAATTGTATACGCAGAAAACAGCCGGCAGGCGATCCTGCGCGGCGTGAATCAGCTGGCCGATGCGGTGAAAGTCACCCTCGGACCGCGCGGCCGCAACGTAGTTCTCGAGAAGAAGTTCGGTGGCCCGAACATCACCAAGGACGGCGTTACCGTAGCGAAGGAAATCGAACTCAAGGACCCGCTCGAGAACATGGGCGCCCAGATGGTTCGCGAAGTTGCCTCCAAGACCTCCGATGTCGCCGGTGACGGTACCACCACCGCGACGATCCTGGCGCAGTCGATCTTCCGCGAAGGCGTGAAGGCCGTGGCAGCCGGTGCGAACCCGATGGCCCTCAAGCGCGGCATCGAAAAGGCCGTTGAAGTGGCCGTCAACGAAGTGAAGAGCATGTCGAAGCCGGTTTCCGGTGACATGATCGCGCAGGTTGGCACCATCTCCGCCAACAGCGATCACACGATCGGCGACACCATTGCCGAAGCGATGAAGAAGGTTGGTAAGGACGGCGTCATCACGGTCGAAGAATCCAAGACCATGCTGACCGAGCTCCAGACCGTCGAAGGCATGCAGTTCGACCGCGGCTATCTCTCGCCGTACTTCGTGACCGATGCCGACCGTATGGAAGTGGTTCTCGAAGATCCCTACATCCTGATCCACGAGAAGAAGATCAGCAACATGAAGGACCTGTTGCCCCTGCTCGAGCAGATTGCGCGCTCCGGCCGTCCGCTGTTGATCATCGCCGAAGAAGTCGAAGGCGAAGCGCTGGCAACCCTGGTTGTCAACAAGCTGCGTGGCACCCTGAACGCCTGCGCCGTCAAGGCCCCGGGCTTCGGTGATCGCCGCAAGGCCATGCTCGACGACATTGCTGCTCTGACCGGCGGCAAGGCGTTAATGGAAGAGACGGGCATCAAGCTCGAAGGCGTCAAGCTCGAAGATCTTGGCAAGGCAAAGCGCGTGACCGTGGATAAGGACAACACCACGATCATCGACGGTGCTGGTTCTTCGAAGACCATCGAAGGCCGCATCAAGCAGCTCCGCGGCCAGATTGAAGAGACCACCTCCGACTACGACCGTGAAAAGCTGCAGGAACGCCTGGCGAAGCTCGCCGGCGGTGTTGCGGTAATCAAGGTTGGCGCGGCGACCGAGACCGAGATGAAGGAAAAGAAGGCTCGTGTCGAAGACGCTCTGCATGCCACCCGTGCGGCAGTGGAAGAAGGCATCGTCCCCGGCGGCGGCGTCGCTCTCCTGCGCGCAGCCAACAAGCTGAAGGATCTCAAGCTGGAAGGCGACGAGCAGATCGGCGTAGACATCATCCGCCGCGCTTGCGAAGAGCCCCTGCGCCAGATCGTTCACAACTCGGGCAATGAAGGCGCCATCATCGTAGGCAAGGTTCGCGAGAGCACGGACGCCAACTACGGTTACAACGCTTACACCGAGAAGTACGAAGACCTGGTTGCGGCCGGCGTCATCGATCCGACCAAGGTGACCCGCACGGCGCTCCAGAACGCCGCTTCGATCAGCAGCCTGATGCTGACCACCGAAGCGATGATCTGCGAGATCCCGGAGAAGAAGTCTGCTCCGGCGGGCGGCCCCGGCGGTCACGGCGGACCTGAAGGTATGGACTACTAAGCTCTGATTGCAGAACAGGCTTAGCGGTTGTTCGGAAGAAGGGCGGTCTCGCAAGAGGCCGCCCTCTTTTGCGTTAGACATACACCCCAGGTATTCACTGGTTCGGCGGATGTGGACTAAACTGTGGAGTAGAGCTCGTCAAGTGGAAACCATTCAAATCGTTCTCGACAAGAAGTTGTTGCAGGCGACGGATCGTGCGGCTCTCCGGACGAAACGAAATCGTTCAGCGCTGGTGCGGGACGCACTTCGCGAACACCTCCGTCGATTGACCATTCAGTCTCTCGAAGAGCGCGATCGGGCGGGCTATTCGGAGCGGCCGTCGGCGAACGATGAGTCGGCTCTTTGGGAATCCGAGGCCGCGTGGCTGAACGAATAGCCCGGGGCGACATCCGGCTATACGAGTTTGCGCCGCCTGATAAGAAACGACCCGTCGTCGTGCTCACTCGCAACAGCGCCCTCCCATACCTGTCGACAGTTACTGTGGCTCCCGTTACATCGACAGTACGCGGCGTTCCCTCGGAGGTAGCACTCGACGAGACCGATGGCATGAAGGGCCGATGTGCCGTAAACCTGCACAACGCCGTTACCGTTTCGCAAGGGCGGTTAGGGAAGCGGGTGGCTCGATTGAATGAGGATCGCCTGAGCGAACTATGCGCCGCGCTGCGCTTTTCGCTTGGGTGCGACGGCGCCTAGGCCAATCTCCTCAAGTTGATCGGCGAGGATTTCTCTGTAATAGGCGTGCGCGCCATCGGTCTTCTCGTTCGCTTAGTGATTGCCGAAATTGCAACATTCGGGGGCCTCTGGTTCGCCTTTGGACCAACAGACTGCGTCCGGCCTGCGATACTGCTGACGTGAGGATCTTCGGCATCTCACTAAGACTAGGAATCGCGGTGGTTGCTGCAGTCGTCCGGCTCGGGGCTTGTTCGGTTGTCTCCGCCGCCATTCCGGTTGGGACCAGCTTTCGAGTTAGGGTCGCGGATCACGGCCATCCGGCGAAGGGCGTTCGCGTGGAGGTCGGCAATCTCTGGGTAGTTTCCGGCTAACTGCAAATACTGACGCGAATGGTTTGGCGTTCTTTCGCGGCTTACGGTCCGGTACCTACTATCTAAGTGCGGGGCCCGCACAAGGTGCTGAACTGGAGGTTCGGTTAGATGGGCCGAGCGGAGTGACGGTGCCCCTGGAGTGGCCGAATATGGCGCCTGTGTTGGTCCGATCCATCCAGGGGACGATACGCGGACCCGACTACGTCCCGGGGCATGCCCAGCCAAAGCTTTCCCTTGACCTGCTGGTCGCCAGCTCAGGAGAAGCGCTGCAGACCCTGCATACTAACGAAAAAGGTGAATTTCACGGGCCAGATGTTCCACCTGGCCTATACTTCCTTCGACTGACATCTGGCCTGACAGGATGGTCAGGAGAACAGATAACAGGACTGATCCTGGTTGATGTTGTGAGCGATTCACGCACGGATCATTTGGATCTTGATCTGGGATGGTCCAGTTGTGGCCTGTCCTATGCAGATGCCAGCAATTGTCCGCGCACTGAACTTCATCTTGAGCAACTGGCTGGTGAAGTTCTCGATGCTGCCGGGGTGGGGATTCCCCGCGCGAAGATCGTCCTCGTGAATTCTGCTGGAGTGATCGTGGAGCAGTTACTAAGTGACGAGGCGGGCAAATTTCATTCATCTCATCCGCTCGCGGGCGCTTACGAACTGGTGGTGAGCAGTGCGGGGTTCACAACGTATCGTCGAACGCTACATATGCAACGGACAGGTGCGCGCTGCGCCCTTCGGTGCTGAGTGTGCAACTCGGGGTAGTTGGAAGTTGTAGCGCGGGCAACGTTCAATAAGTGCTGTATGTCAGCATGGCGATACTGCTGACTTAGTGCCCTTCGGCCACAAAACCGGATCAACCGAGCAACGAAACACCGCGTCTCGTTACCATAAACGGGTGCCCAGAATCCTGATCACCGGCGCCTCCGGTCTCCTTGGCGGAAAGCTCCTGCACCACTTCGCAGCGGACGCCCAAGGCTGGTCGTTCCGCAAGACCCGCCCCAACCTTGTTAGCGTGGACATCACCGACCCGGCCCAGGTCCACCGCGCCTTTGAAGCCGCCGGCCCCCAGGTGTGCATCCATTGCGCCGCCGAAGCTAACGTGAACACGTGCGAAGCAAATCCGGACTACGCGCATAAACTCAACGTCGAAGGGACCCGCCACCTCGCTGAAGCCTGCCGTCGCGGCGGCGCAAAACTGATCTTCATTTCGACTGACTATATTTTCGATGGCTCCCGCGAGGCCTACACGGAGCAAGATAAGCCTGCGCCGCTGCAAGTGTACGGACAGACCAAAGCCGACGCTGAATCGATCGTGCTGACTGACCCGGCTGCCCTGGTGCTGCGGTTGCCGCTACTTCACGGACACAACGGGCCGGATGACAAGATGACGTGGCCGCGCGAAGTTCGCGAAAAGCTGCACGCCGGCTTGTCGATTACTGCCGACGACCGCGAACTTCGGCAGCCTACGCGGATCGACGATGTCGCACACGTGATTGGAGAATTGCTAGAGCGGGAACTAACGGGGATTCTGCACGTCGCGGCGCAGTCTGGAAGGACGAAATACCAATGGGCCGTCAAGATAGCCGAGGAAGCAGGCTATCCCGCGGCACTCATCCGGGCCTCCTATGAAAAGCCGCAGGGAGCTAAGCGGCCATTGAGATCGTGGCTATCAATTGATAAGTTGCGGAGCCTGGGGCTTACTGAGCCGCGCACCTAGTAAGCGGACTACCGAGCCCGCTTACTGTCACGCTTGATCGGGTTCTTACTTCTTGGACTTGGACTTATCGTGTGCGGACTTCGAATGTTCGTGTGCCTTGGAGGAATGTTCGTGAGCGGCTTCGGAGTGCTTTTCAGCGGCAGCGTGATCGCCCTTCTCGTGGTGTTCGGCGGCGGTATGGTGCGACTTCGCCGCGTTCTCGTGATGCTTGGCAGCTTCTTTGTGCGAATTCTGAGGCATGACGTAAAACTCCTTTGTGGTCTGGCCGCATCACTACGGCCGACAGTCTCTATTCGATCACTCGCGGCAAGTTCCCACAAGCCTCAATGAGTAGAAAACTGTACAGTTGCAGCCGTCTATTGTCCTGTCTGAAAGGGAGACGCCGGAAGACCGGCAGAATTCACTAAGTTGCAGTCCGGATTATCGGACCAACCATAGCGAACGTAATGCGGTTCGCGTACAGCACTGTTGGTAACGACGACGCTGGAGCCTTCAACGCGACCGGTGCCCGGCACAAAATGATGGTCTGGGCCGGCTACCTCGAAGCCTCGCAAGTCCCCACTGCTCGCCTTCAGTCCGGCCGCATGCTCGAACCATACACGGATTGCTCCACTCTCTTTAACCGCTTGCAACAAGACGGGGCCCGAGTACTCCAGCTTGTCTCCATAAGTAACGGCGCGTGCTGCCAGAGCCAGACGCTTTCCTACTTCTTGTTTGTTTTTGGGATGTATGTCGTTCGGCGTGCCTACGTCGATCGCCACGGCCATCCCCGTATTAGCCAGACTCAACGTTTGCCGCTGCGCCTCCCGAACCACCGCCCAGCTCTCAGCATCGCCACTTTTGTAATTTGCTAACTGCACAAATAAAAACGGAAAGTCACCAACTCCCCATTGCCGCCGCCAGTCTTCGATCATCGCGGCGAACAGGTGGTGATACAGGCTCGCGCGCTCTTTGCTCGCGTTGCTCTCGCCTTGATACCAGATGACGCCGCGGATCGGAAACGGAGTCAGCGGGGCAATCATGCCGTTGTAGAGTGCTGACGGCCGCCACGAGTTGTCTTCGTTTGGCGCCCAGGGTTTTCCGGGAGCTTGCCGGCCCGCTGCTTTGGCCGCGTCCACATCGCTCTGCCATTTGGCTAACTGTTGTTGCCGCCGCAACATGGTATCGGGCAGCTCCTGCATGGTGCGCGCCCATTCGTAATAGACCGGCATCAACGAAGCGTCTGCGCTGAGGGTGCCCGCACTGGTCCAGGCCTCTGCGGGCGTGCCTCCCCACGACGCGTGGATCAGGCCGATCGGTACATCGTGGTGCGCCTGCACTTCACGCGCAAAGAAAAACGCCACGGCTGAAAAATCCGCCGCCGACTGTGGCGTGCAGACAAACCACTGCGCTCCCGGCAGCCGATCAAAGGGGTACTCGGAAACTTTGCGCCTCACGCTCAGCAAGCGAATCTTGGGATAGTTCGCGGCCGCAATCTCTGCTGGCGCATTGTTCACGTTGTGCATCGAGAACTCCATATTCGACTGTCCCGAAGCAACCCATACGTCGCCCACCAGCACATCGGAGAACGTCGTCGCATTGACCTTCAATGTGAAAGGTCCACCCTCCGGACCAGGAGGGAGATATAAGCTCCAGCGGCCAAGTGTGTCTGCTTCACCGGCGACGTGGGCGCCACGAAAATCGACGGTAACGGTTTCACCAGCATCGGCCATGCCCCAGACGTGAACGGGAACGTTGCGCTGAATCACCATGTGATCGCTGAACAACTCGGACATCGTCACCGCCGCGCTCGCGCCCGCTGCGCACACAACCACCATCGCCAGACATTTCAGGATTCGCATACGACGCGATCTTATCGCGTGTTCACTCCGATGCGCGGCGGGTGTGACGGATCGAGTAGCATGTTCAACGGATGCCTCTGTCGCCGTTAGCCGGACAACCTGCCCCAAAAGAACTGTTGATCGACGTCAGTAAGCTGGAGCGCGAGTACTTCGAGCATCAGCCCGACCCCGGTGATCCGAATCAGCGCGTCGCATTCGGCACCAGCGGACACCGCGGCACGCCGGCGAACGGCACCTTCAATGAAGCGCACATTCTTGCCATCGCTCAAGCCATTTGCGAGTACCGGCAAGCGCAGAAGATCGATGGTCCGCTGTTTATGGGCATGGACACGCATGCTCTCTCGGCATCGGCTCAGCGCACCGCGCTCGAAGTGTTCGCGGCCAACCATGTCGAGACTGTCATTCAACAGGGCAACGGCTTCACGCCAACCCCCTCGATCTCGCGCGCCGTACTGGTCTACAACGACGGAAGGTCAACAGGATTGTCCGATGGTGTCGTCATCACGCCCTCGCACAACCCCCCGGAAGATGGAGGCTTCAAGTACAACTCAACCGATGGGGGCCCAGCCGATACCAGCGTCACGGCGTGGATTGAGACCCGTGCGAATGAGTTGCTATCGGCCAAAAACACGGGCGTGCGCCGCCTCAACTTCGCCGCCGCGCTCAATGCAGCGACCACTCATCAGCAGGACTTGGTCTTGCCCTATGTGAAAGACCTTGCGAATGTGATCGATATCGAGGCCATTCGCGAGTCGGGCTTACAGATCGGCATCGATCCGCTGGGCGGTGCCTCGTCCGCTTACTGGCAGCCTTTGCGCGAACTCTACGGTCTCGACATCACGATCGTGAACAAGAAGATCGATCCCACCTTTTCGTTCATGACCGTTGATCACGATGGCAAGATCCGCATGGATTGCTCGAGCCCGTATGCGATGGCGAGCCTCGTCAAGTTGAAAGACCGTTTCGATGTCGCGTGGGCAACCGACCCCGACGCAGACCGTCACGGCATCGTGACGCGCTCGGCCGGCTTGATGAATCCGAATCATTACCTCGCCGTTGCGATTAGCTATCTGCTTCAGCACCGTTCAGACTGGCCGGTGCAGGCAGCGGTGGGTAAGACGCTGGTCAGTAGCAGCCTGATCGATCAGGTGGTGCGTGAGCTCGATCGCAAGCTCTGGGAAGTGCCGGTCGGCTTTAAGTGGTTTTCGCCTGGGCTCTTCGACGGCAGTTGCTGCTTCGGCGGGGAAGAGAGCGCGGGCGCGAGCTTTCTGCGCCGCAACGGCAAAGTTTGGACGACGGATAAAGACGGACTGCTGCTTGGCCTGCTTGCAGCGGAGATCACGGCGCGCACCGGCAAAGATCCTGGCGAGCACTACCAGGAGATCACCGCGCGCTTCGGAACGTCTTATTACACGCGAATCGATGCACCCGCGACCCCCGAACAGAAGAACCGGCTCAAAGCACTGTCGCCGGCGGCCGTGAAGGCAGCGGACCTGGCCGGCGATCCGATCACCGCGAAGCTCACGGCCGCTCCCGGCAACAACGCGCCGATTGGCGGACTGAAGGTTGCCACAGACCACGGTTGGTTTGCGGCACGTCCGTCAGGCACCGAGAACATTTACAAGCTCTATGCGGAGAGCTTTCGAAGTGAAGAGCATCTGGCACGCCTGCTCGGCGAAGCCCAACAGATCGTGTTGAACTCGCTCTAGAGTGTCGGCGTCGTTACGCCTTCGCGCTGTTCGAGCTTCTGCTGATCTTCGATGCAGTAAGCGGCCCACGGCACTGCTTCAAGCCGCGCCGGTTGAATCTCGCGGCCACATTCGACGCACTTGCCGTATTCGCCGGTCTCTATTCTCAGCAGCGCGTTGTTGACTTCCGTGAGCGTACGATAGGCGAGGCTGCTTTGATCGAGCAGAGTGGTCTGCTGCTGCGTGGTAGTGACAAGATCTGTCTCGTCGCCAACTTCTGCCGGCGGCGTTGCGACTGCTTCCTGACCGGCGCGCGCGATCTCTTCTTCCAACTCGCGTTTGCGTGTGGTCAACAGGTCTTTGAAGTGTGCCGTATCCATGTTCAGGGATGGCAGCACTTCTTAGGCCACAGCCGTCCGGTCCTTGGCGTGCTCGCAAACCCGGCGGACTCATGGCTGCTATCCAGATTGAACCTGAGATGACGATCGGCTCGCGCACCGTGAAGCTGACCAATCTCGATAAGGTGTTTTGGGAACATCCCCGCATCACGAAGCGTGAGTTGCTGCAGTACTACGCGGATGTCGCGCCGGTGCTGCTGCCTCATCTGAACGATCGCGCGATGGTGATGAAGCGCTACCCGAACGGCGCATCGGGCGAGTTCTTCTTCATGAAGCGAACGCCCAGCCCGCGGCCGGAGTGGCTCAAGACCTGTTCGATCGAACACGCCTCGGGCAACATCATCGATTTTCCGATCGTCGACGACCTCGCGGCGCTGCTGTGGGTCGTGAACCTCGGCTGCATCGATCTCAACCAGTGGTACGCGACGTGTGATGACGTGGATCGGCCCGACTATCTGCACTTCGATCTCGATCCCGGTGCCCGGCGCGAAGTTTCAGCAAGTGCTCGAGACCGCGCTGTGCCGTGCGGGAAGAGCTCGAGGCACTTGAAGATGCCGAGCTACCCCAAGACCACGGGCTCGCGCGGCATTCATATCTATGTGCCCATCGTGCGCGGGCCTTTGCAGAAGCAGGTCTGGACGTTCGCGAAGGCCTTCGCGAAGACGCATGGAGACGCAAATTTCCGAAGCTCATCACCGCTGAATACCGCGATCGCGAAGCGGCCTGCGGGTCATGTGCTGGTCGACTACAACCAGAACGCGTGGGGCCGCACGCTGGCCTCGCGTCTATTCCGTGCGGCCGAAGCCGTTTGCGCAAGTGTCCGCGCCCGTCACGTGGGAAGAAGTCGACGCAGGGCTTCCGTCATAAGAGCTTCACCTTGCGCACCATGCCCGAGCGCATTGCTGCGGTCGGGGATCTGTACAAGCCGCTGCTCTCTGAAGACGAAGCGCGTGAAGCTGGAGGACTTTCTCTCATGAGTCTGCCGATCCCGCTCCGCCTTACTTGCCGATGGAGGCGCAGACGTCGACGCAAGCTGCCCGAGGGAGACGACTGGCAATACGAGCCGAAGTGGGACGGCTTCCGGTGCATCGCTTTTCAGCGATGGCGATCACGTGGAGCTGCAATCGAAAGTCAGGCCAGCCGCTTGCGCGCTACTTTCCGGAGTTGGTCGCGGCGCTGCGCGAAGCTGAAGGCGCAGAGCTTCGTGCTCGATGGCGAAATCGTAATTCCGACGGACGGCAAGCTCTCGTTCGATGATCTGCTGCAGCGCATTCATCCTGCCGCCTCGCGCATCCAGAAGCTCTCTGTCGAGACACCGTCGCGGCTCATCGTGTTCGACATTCTGGTGGACGATCATGGCACGCTGCTGGCGGACTTGCCGCTCCGGGAACGGCGTCCGAAGCTCGATGCGTTTGCGGAGAAGTACCTGGTGTCTCAACAGTCGTTCGAACTATCCCCCGCAACGTGCGATGTGAAGATCGCAAAGAAGTGGCTGAAGACGCTCGACGGCACTCTCGACGGAGTGATTGCGAAGCGGCTGGATTTGCCCTACCAGACCGGCGAACGCACAGGCATGGTCAAGATCAAGAACCTGCGCACGGCCGATTGCGTGGTCGGCGGCTTCCGTTATGCCGAGAAGGCGCCAGTCGTCGGCTCACTGCTGCTGGGGCTCTACGATGCCGATGGCCTGCTACACCACGTGGGTTTCACGTCCGCCATCGCGGCATCAGAAAAAGCTGAGTTGACCAAGAAGCTGGAAGCGCTGCGCGGCGGCACCGGCTTCACCGGCAAAGCACCCGGCGGCCCAAGCCGCTGGAGCACTGAACGGTCCGCCGAGTGGGTGCCGTTGAAGCCGGAGTTGGTGGTCGAAGTTCGCTACGACCACTTCACCGGTGGCCGCTTCCGCCACGGAACACGGCTGGAACGATGGAGGCCGGATAAAGCGCCGGAGCAGTGTTTGATGACGCAGGTGGAGCGGTGAGTTTTCGGTATGTTTTTGCCAAACGAACCCAAGTTTCGGCTGCGTTGTAAGTAGTGAAATTGCCAAACGAACCCAGATTCAGTTTCGCTTGCTCACGCGCGCGGCACGTAGAGAGCGCATTGGCCTGGGTTCGGATTCTCGGAATGCGTGAGCTTTCGGCTGTGCGCTCCCTCCAGTCGCGCCTCTGACCTGCACCAGCGTCAATGTAGCGGCGTCGAATCTGGTGTGTGGCGGATTTTACGCCGATCTTATTGACAGGAATGGCACGATTTTTGGTCGTGAAAGGCGAACCAAGAAAGGTAGCCTATACTTTCTCGACGGCAGCGTGTTTAGGACGCACCGGATGGCGAGCGGGCTCGCTCCGTCGCACTTTGACCTTCACCTCCACTCGGGACCCGAGGCGGTTGAGCATTGCGATCAGGCGATCGACGGTGAAACGGTTGAGGTCCGCGTTGCGGACGCGGGAGAAATCGGCTGCTGCGAAACCGGTGAGAGCGTGAGCGGCGCGGACGCTTAGGTATTGACGGTCGAGGGCTTTAATGATTTCCGAGGCGAGCAGCGCCTTGAACTGTTCTGCATCTGCCGATTCGCGGCCAAGATCGTTGAACACATTGCCGCTTCCTCTAACGGTTTCCAGCTTTTGGCTTTTCATTGCAAGATCTCCTTTAACCGTTTGATTCTGTCTTTGATGAGATCTATTTCTCGCTGCGGCGTTTTAATGCCTTGGGTCGATTTCTTCTGGAACGCATGCAGGACCCAAATCTCATCAGCAATCTGAAGCGCGTAAACGACCCGAAACGCATTCCCCTGGAAAGGCAGGGCGATCTCGAATACGCCTGAGCCCAGGCCGAGCATTGGTTTGGCTATGTCGGCTTTTCCGCCGTCAGCAGCAATGGTCAGTGCCGTCAGGCAGATGGATTGCGCCTCGTCCGGAAAGGTGCGGAATTCCTTGAGCGCAGGTCGGAGCCACGAAACAGGTCTCGTCCGGCGCGTCATTCCCTTAATGCTAAGTTGTCATATTCGACAACGTTAGTCAACAGGATGGCGAGTATACACTTGCTCACCTCCCATATGCGTTCCCCAGTGCCGCCAGCCGTTCAGCGCTAAGGATCTTGACAGCCGCTGTACAAGGGAATAGCTTGATCGTCGACGTCAGCGCATATGGAGGTCGAACATGGCCCACACATCAGCTTTCGGGATTTACGAAAGCTCGTCCGCCGCTCAGCTCGCCCTGGAAGCCTTGCATAAAGCGGGCTTCGGTGCGAACGACATTTCTGTTTTGATGCCCGACGACGAGTCAACGCCTGGCGGCGCCATAGTCGGCGAAAGCATTGGCCTGTTGGCCGGAATCGGTGCCTTAGCTATCCCGGGGATAGGCCCTTTTATCGCTGCCGGGCCAATCATGGGCGCGCTGGCTGGTGCTGGAGTCGGCTCAGGGGCTCGTGGGTTGATCGGCGCCCTGGTAGGGATGGGTATTCCCGAGTTTGAGGCAAAGCGATACGACGGTGCCATTCGGTCAGGCAAGGTACTGGTAGCGGTGCATGGCAGCCACGGGGAAACGCATCGTGCGACCGAGTTGCTGAAGAGCACTGGCGCAGGCGATATTACTGAGCTCCACTCGAGCGAAGTGCATGGCCGCCAAAGGGCGGACATGGAGGGTGACCCGACCACGCTGCCTCCGCCGCCCCGGCGGGACTAACTGGGATCGGGAAACGAACCAGTTCCCAATGAACGAAGCCAACAAGATTATCGGGCGTGACTTTGTCGTTGCATTTTTTGTGCCCGCAGTGGTGCTTGTGGCCGCAGGAGCGTGGATTCTGAACGCGTTCGGCGTGTTGCCTCTTTGGTTACAGGTTGCCGGCGCCGACCCGCTGAAGGACAGTACGTTCCTCGCACTTCTGACGATGGTTGTGGCCTTCTTCCTGATGGCGCTCAACAGGCCTGTATTCCGGGCGCTGGAGGGGTATTGGTTTTTTGGTCTGGGCCATCGCCTGGCGTATTGGCAGCGCTGGCGGTTCCGGAGACTGCACAACCGCATCAACGACCTGAATGAAGAGTTGAAAAACGATGCGGCATCCAAGAACTCAGACGAACGAGGGCGTCTGCTGCGCAAGGCTGCGAACGAATTCCCGGCGCGCGAGGACCTGGTCATGTTCACGTCTTTCGGCAACGCGGTGCGAGCTTTCGAGGACTACCCGCGCGTAATGTACGGTTTCGAGTCCATCCAAGGTTGGAGCCGCTTAAACGTTGTAATGGATAAGTCTTATCGCGAGACGCTCGGCAGCCGGAGAGCCATGACTGACTTCTGGGTGAATCTCTGGTTCGTCAGCGCTCTGATTGTTGCCGAGTACCTCATCCTGGAGTTTCGGTTACACCGCGGTCTAACGTTGTCCTGGATCCCCGGCGTTGGTGTCGCGGCTTGCCTCGCGGCTGCTTCGCAGGCGCGCAACGCTGCTGGGCAGTGGGGCGAATGGGTCAAGGCGGCCTTTGATCTTTACTTACCCTTGCTACTCAAAACGTGGGGCTTCACCCGTCCGCCGAGTATGCCCGCAGAGCGGGAAATGTGGACAACGCTTAGCCAAGCTATGGTCTACCGCAACCCCGGGTCGCTCGACGCGATGGAGGCTTTGCGGACAGTGATAGAGCCAAGCTCGCCCGCGCGGCCGCTGGTCGATTCTGATGAAGAATCGATAACCGATTGAAGTTCACGGGACCATCAGGCCGCCGCTTACCGTCACATGTTGGTCGCCAGCCGTTCAGCTTACAATGTGTGCAAATGGCGTCAGCCCGCTCTACACCGAGAACATTACTTACTCTCTTCATAGGAACTTTGATCGCGAGTTGTTATCAGAGACCCCTGTGCGCGCAACAGCCATCGGCCGGCGATCCATCTGGAGACAAAGCCGTTATGCAGGCACTGCTGTCGGAAGTTCGCCAGCTTCGGCAGGCACTGGAACGCTCCTCGACGGTTGTTCCGCGGTTGCAACTTGCCATTGCGCGGTATCAGATGCAGCAGGAACGCGTGGACCGGTTGGAGCGGGATCTTCGGAGCTTTCGTTTACAGCTCGCGTCCGATCTGTCCGGTAAGGAGCACCTGGCGACGGCTCTGAAACAACTCGAGGATCAAGCCGCTCAATCCCAGGACCCGATGCAACGGAAGCAGATGGAAGATGCGACCAAGATCGCCAGGGCCGAACTGGAGCAACAGACAGTTCGGGGAGATCAGGGGCGGGCGCAGGAGCAGGAGATGGTTTCTCAACTTCGGGCGGAAGAAGCGAAGCTCAGCGAGTTGAATGAGCAGATGAATCAGATGGACAGGAAAGTTCAGCAGTAACACATCCGAGCTCGGACGCTAAGACACTGGTATACTTCCCTGAACCCCGGGGTGCATAAGCCTTCGAGGTGCTAGGAGCACGGATGAATAGCTTAAAGACATTTCTGACGGGATCTCTATTGGCAAGTACGCTGATTGTTACAGCTTACGGAAGCCCGGCGCGTCCAACTGAACAGGACGCGAACGATAACGCGGTACTAGAGTTCGGCGCGAGCAGCAGCCTGATTAAGCATGGCGTTGATTTGGAGTACGTCGGCTCGTTGAAAGATGCAAGCCCGATTAACACTGCGGGCGCTCACTTGAATTATTACGGCGGCAAGCTGGTACAGAATGCCAAAGTGATCCAAGTGATCTACGGCACTGGAGTCTACGCCACGGGCGTAAATTCCGGAACGCCGAACCTGGGGAATTTTTACGGCGGCGTCCTGGCGTCGTCGTACGTCGCCTGGTTGACGGAGTACAACACTTCCAGCCCGGTTCAGCATATTGGAAACGGGACATTCGCGGCGAAGATGCAGATCACTCCCGCTACGGTCCGCAATGGAGCCACGATCACAGACAGACAGATCATGGCAGAACTATCTGCACAAATCACTGCGGGGCACTTGCCGGTTCCTGGCGCTAACACGATCTTTATGATCAACTTCCCTAAAGGCAAACACATCAGTCAGGGCGGAAGTCTGTCATGCGTGGCGGGGGGCTTCTGCGCCTACCACGGAACCTTTAAGCGGAACGGGCAGAATGTCTACTACGGCGTGCTGCCCGATATGTCAGCCGGATCCGGCTGCGATTTGGGTTGCGGCAACAACAGCCTTCCCTTTAACAACCAGACCAGCGTTGCGTCTCACGAGTTGATCGAAACCATTACTGATGCCGAAGTTGGATTAGCCAGCGTGGTGGGCCCTCCGCTCGCCTGGTACGATCCGAACAACGGAGAGATCGGCGACATCTGCAATGGGCAGCAGGGAACAGTTAACACGGCACTTGGAACCTTCGTCGTCCAGACGGAGTGGAGCAACAGTCAGAACAAGTGCCGGGTGCAGTGACGTTACCGGACTAAGCTGGGCGATTGTGGGGGACCGCTCTGGGTCCCCCGCATCGCGGAAGACAGTTTGCAGTCGCGGCTCAGAAGGCGATCTTACGCTGGTTGCTGGCGATGTGCTTGCATCCACGCCAGCGTTTCTTCCCAGTCACGAACGCCTTCATTTGCGCCTTTGCTCAATACCGACATCGCACCCACCGCATTCGCAATCCTGGCGCACTCTGCCGGCAGATAACCACGCGACAGAGCGGCAAGATAGCCTCCGACGAAACAATCGCCCGCACCTGTCGTGTCAATTGCATTTACGTTAAATGCCGGCTGTTGTTCGCCATTCACGACGCACCCATCAGCGCCAAGCTTCACGATTACCTGTTTCGCGCCTAAGGCAATCAGGCGTTCGTAACATTGGCGCGGGTCGCGGGTACCGGTCAGCATGTAGCCTTCATCCTGATTCACGAACAGCAAGTCGATGAAAGGCAGCGAAGGTTTCAGTACATCCATCCAGCCGCCCTCCGTGTCCCATTGCGTGTCTGCGGAAGTGAACAGGCCGTGCTCTTTTGCTGTGCGTAGATAACGCGGGGCATGCTTGCGCAAATACTGCATGCGGAATACGGCGGCTAAATGGAAGTGCGTGATGTCAGCAGGGATGACAAACGGCTCGGGGAAATTGCCACCGCTTGCGCCCATCTGGTAGAGCAACGCGCGTTCGGCGCCCGCGTTCACCAGACACAACGCCATTGATGTTGGCAGCGCGACTTCGTGCATGCCGCCGACATCTACGCCGACGGATTGCAGTCGCGAACGTACAAACTCACCGGACGCGTCGCGGCCCACGAGCGTTAGCACCTGTACGTCGCAACCGAGCTTTGCCAGCGCGTATGACGTATTCGCGGCATTACCGCCCAAGTGTTGGCCGATGTGGTCGACCAGCGTGGTGTTGCCCCAGTTCAGCGGTTCATCAACACGGTGCGCCAGAACGTCGTGCACCACGTTGCCGCACACCAGAAAGCGGCTAGATGCCGGCAAGCAGACTATCCACGAACGCTCTTTGCACGGGCCAGCGGCCGGTCACATGTTTCCCGTTTTGCGCAAACACGCCGGAGGTGAGTAGCACTCCCAGATCGTCCTGCTTGGTTTCGCTCTTCTGTTGTGCCAGCAAGTCGCGCAGCGTGACCGTTGCCTTCTGTAATTGAACGGCAAGCGCTGTCGCGTCTTTCTCTGACGGGCATGTGGCCTCCAGCCGCGCTTCCATCGTGCCCGAGTGCTCACCGAGGGTGATCATCACCTGCTCCGCGTCGCCAATCGCCGATACGAATAGCCGCGCGTTCGCCGGCAATCCTCCGCCGCGCTTCCAGGCACTGGCCGGGATCGAGATCCAGATCGGATCGGTGGTTGCTTCGATCGCACGCTGCGGCCCGTTCTTCTCCAGGCGCGACGCCGCGAGATCATCCTGACTCACCGCCAGCGCCATCAAGTGACGGTTTAACGGAAGGTAAGAAATGCGGCGGTCCGGCTGGCTGCCCGTCATCCGGCACAACTGGTTGAAGCACGATCCGCCGTGGTTGTTCGCATAGGCCTGCAGCCGCTTCCAGTCGAAGCGCCCGTCCACCAGAAAGAACGTGCCGTCCGGCGTAAACGCCATCACCGCGCGATCGAGATCGCGTTCATAAGCCAGGCCCGTGTCACGCACGAACGCTGCGTATTCCGGTTCTTCTGCAGTTTTCGAAGGCGCGAGTTTCTCGAGCAAGCCGGCTTTGCGCAAACTCGCGAAATCGATCGAGACCACCACGGCATCCTGCACCGGCAACCGCGCCAGCATCTGCGCCTGCGACATGCTGAAGGCGCCGTGCGACAACGCGAACCACGCGCCTACGCCGACGATGGCGCACACGACTATGGCGATCGTCAGCAGCCGCGCGCGCATAGGCTCAGTATGTCACCGCGTGTTTTATGCGACCAGCGCAGGCTCGGGCACGCGCGTCTGTTTCCAAAGCGCGATGTAGGGTTGCAGATCGCGCATCATCTGCGCGAAACCCTCGAGCGTCAACGATTGCGCGCCATCGCTCGCAGCTTTCTCGGGGCACGGATGCACTTCGACGATCAACCCGTCCGCGCCGATCGCAACGCCTGCGCGCGCGAGCGCCGGAACCAAGCTGCGCTTACCAGTGGCATGGCTCGGGTCGAGCACGACCGGCAGATGCGTGAGCTCATTCAACACGGGCACCGCCGAGATGTCGCAGGTGTTGCGCGTTGCCGTTTCAAAAGTGCGAATGCCGCGCTCGCACAGAATGACGTCGGGGTTCCCATGGGCCGTCACGTATTCTGCCGACATCAGCAGTTCTTTAATTGTCGAGCTCATGCCGCGCTTCAACATGACAGGGCGCCCGCAACGGCCGAGAGTCTTGAGCAGCGCGAAGTTCTGCATATTGCGCGCGCCCACTTGCATGACGTCGGCATAGTTCGCAACCAGCGACACATCGCGATCGCTCATCACCTCCGTGATGATGGCCAGGCCTGACACGTCGCGCGCCTTTGCCAGCAGCTTCAGCCCTTCTTCTTCGAGCCCTTGAAAGTCGTAGGGCGAGGTGCGCGGCTTGAACGCGCCGCCGCGCAGCACCGTTGCTCCCGCCTGCGCGACGGAAACGGCCGTGTCGACAATCTGCTTTTCGTTCTCGACGGAGCAGGGTCCCGCCATCACCATGAACTCTTCGCCGCCCAGTTCTGCTTTGCCGATCTTCAGGCGCGTGCGTTCTTTGCGGAACTCCCGGCTGACGAATTTGTACGGCGCGGAAATGCGGACTGCGCTCTCGACACCCGGCGTGGCCTCGAGCGATTCAAGACACGCCGTGACATCGCCCTGACCGACTACGCCGATCACCACGCGCTGTTCGCCTTCGATCGAGTGCACGCGATAGCCGAAGTCGCGAATGCGTTCGCAGACGTGGTCGATCTCTGCGCGGGTGGCGTTCTGTCTCATCGAGATAATCATGTGTGGTTGCTGCCTTTCACAAAACGAAAAGCCCACTCGCTTCCGAGTGGGCCGGGTGATCAAAACTTTCTACTGCTCACGCCAACGCACTCGTTTCAATTTGGTCCAAAGGGCCAAAATCGAAACGGAAATCGGCAGGCGCGATACATGGAACCTCGAATTTACACCAGCACCGGGTGGAATGCAAGCAGCACAAGCAGTGTTGATGAATGTGTGCCGCACCACTGTTACAAGGTGGCTGTTGCCAGGCGTCTGATACGCGCAGGACGCGATTTTGTTATAGAGTGGCACCAGATGAAACGGTGGAGTTTTCTTGCAATTTTAATTTTTACGGCTGTGGCTTCCGGAGCGAATCCAATCCGCGTGATGCTACTGGACGGGCAGAGCGGCGGTCCGTATCACAACTGGCAGCAGACTACTCCGGTTCTGAAGAAGGAACTGGACGAGACCGGGCTGTTTCAGGTCACAGTAGTCACCGCGCCGCAAGGCGACTTCAGCAACTTTCAACCCGAGTTCAGCAAGTATCAGGTGATCGTCATGAACTATGACGCGCCGGAATGGCCGGCGAACCTGAAGACTGCGTTCGAACAGTTTGTCAGCGATGGCGGTGGTTTAGTGGTGGTGCATGCATCGGACAACGCGTTTGCGACATGGCCCGCCTTCAACAAAATGATTGGCATCGGCGGCTGGCGAGGCCGCAACGAAAACGCCGGACCGCTTTGGTATTACCGCGATAACAAGCTGGTCTCCGATCCCGCGCCGGGCAACGCCGGTGCGCACGGTGCGCGACTGCCGTTCGCGGTCACCGCGCGCGAACCGAACCATCCGATTCTGAAAGGGCTTCCGCCGGTTTGGATGCACGCACCCGACGAGCTCTATGGCAGCTTGCGCGGTCCCGGTGAGAACATGACGGTTCTGGCAACCGCACACTCCGATCCGGCCAACCGACGGCAATGACCGCGACGAGCCGATGCTGATGGTGCTGAAGTACGGCAAAGGCCGGATCTTTCACACGGCGATGGGGCACGATGTGGCGGCGCTGAGCTGTGTCGGTTTCATCGCCACATTCCAGCGCGGCACGGAGTGGGCCGCTACCGGCAAGGTAACCCAGAAGGTGCCGGCAGCGTTCCCGACCGCCGAAACAGTCAGTTATCGAGTCGACATTGCGAAGATGGATGCCGCATACAAGTACGGTGCGGGTGGTCCGCCGCGCCCTCCGCAAGCACCTCCGGCGCGACCGACGAATTAAACTAATTCCGGGAAGACTGAATGATGTTACTGCGTAAACGACACTTGTTAGGCCCATTGTTTCTTAGTTGCGCGAGCCTTTATGCGCAAGGGCCGGCGGGCCGCATGGTCACGCGTCCCGGTTCTGGCACCGACGGCTTTCCCGACGCGCCAGGAAAGGAAACGGTGCTCAAGCTTTGTGTCACCTGCCACGGCGGCGGCGTAATTACCGGGAAAGGCCTCACGCGCAAAGGCTGGGGCGAGATCATCTCAAACATGGTGTCGAAGGGCGCGAAAGGTAGCGATGAAGAGTTCGCGACCGTGCTCGACTACTTAGCCACGAATCTTCCGCCCAAGACCGCTGCGGTAGACCCGAGAACGGCGGTGTCCGGTAACGACAAAGTCGCCGGGCGCGTGAAGCCGAAAGGCGGGCTGGGCTCAGGTCCCGACGATGCGCACATCGTCGATCAGGCCGGTGCGGCGCGCGGAAAGCAAGCCTACCTTGCCGACTGTGCCTCCTGCCACGGGCCGCTTGCACGCGGTACAGCCAAGGGCTCGGACTTAGTGCGATCACTGGTCGTGTTGCATGATCGTTATGGCAGCCAGATCGGACCGTTTTTGTCGAAAGGCCATCCGGTAACTGGAGGCAAGCAAAGTACTGCGCTCGCCAAGGCGACTACCGACGACATCACTGAGTTTCTACATAAAAACGTCACGGATACTCTGCGCGGCAGCGGCGGACCGTATGAGAACGTCATCAATGTAGTTACAGGAGATGCGAAAGCAGGAGCGGCTTACTTCAACGGCGCGGGAAAATGCGCCGGGTGCCATTCGCCTACCGGTGATCTGAAGGGCATCGCGAACAAATACGAGCCGCCCGCACTCCAGCAGCGCTTCCTGTTCCCGCAAGGCATCAGCTTCGGACGTGGTGGGGTAAATCGCGCGAAGCCGGTGACGGTGACCGTAACTCCCGCGTCCGGGGCGGCAGTGACCGGTGTACTCGATCGCATTGACGACTTCGACGTCTCCTTACGCGATTCATCCGGCGAGTATCACTCCTGGAAGCGAGTACCTGGGCTGAAGGTGGAACAGCACGACCCCTATGCCGGACACGTTGCATTGCTCGATCAATACACGGATAAGAATATCCACGACATCATTGCTTACCTGGAGACCCTGAAATGAAGTTGCTCTCGCTTGCGCTGGCACTGCTTTGCGCTACAACGTCTTTCGCGCAGTCGCGAGCTTCCGCAAAAGCGCTGCAGCCGTCCGCTGAAAGCTGGCCTACTTATAACGGTGATTACTCGGGCCGCCGGTTCAGCTCGCTCGATAAGATCAACGACAAAAACATCAACTCACTCAGCCTGGCGTGGGTCTACCGCGTAACGGCAAGTCCGGCCGCGGGAATGTGGGGCGGAGCGATCAAAGCCACGCCTCTGGTCGTCAACGGCGTGATGTACTTCTCGCTGCCCGATCGCGTATGGGCCATCGACGCGCGTAATGGACATCAGCTGTGGGAGTATACATGGCCGTCAAAGGGCGGCATCCACATTGGAAGCCGCGGCGTCGGGATCTATAACGACTGGCTTTATGTTGAGACGCCCGACTGTAACCTGGTGGCGCTCAATACCAAGGACGGTAAGGAACGCTGGCATAAGTCGGTGTGCGACCTTGACCAGTTGTACTTTGGCTCCGTCGCACCCGTGGTCATCGGTAATCACGTGATCGTCGGTGTGAGCGGCGACGATCTGGATACGCCGGGGTATCTGGAATCGCGCGATCCCGAGACGGGCGAACTGCAGTGGCATTGGTCCGTGGTTCCCAAACCAGGCGAGCCCGGCGCCGAATCGTGGCCCAACGCGGAAGCGATGGCGCACGGCGGCGGCATGACGTGGGTACCCAGTACTTACGATCCGGAGCTGAACCTCCTCTATCTCGGCACCGGCAACCCACAACCAGTTATTGCGGGTAAGGCACGGCCGGGCGATAACCTGTTCACGGAATCGATCGTTGCGCTCGACCTCAATACGGGCAAGATGAAGTGGTACTTCCAATCTTCTCCTCACGACACTCACGACTGGGACGCGGTGCAAACACCCGTACTCTTCGATGCAGAAATCAACGGTCAGCAGCGCAAGTTAGTGGCTCAGGCTAGCCGGAATGGCTACTTCTTTGTACTCGACCGCGCGACGGGCAAGAACCTGATCTCGAAGCCATTCGTGAAGCTCAACTGGTCAAGCGGGCTTGCCCCCAACGGGCAACCGAAGCCGAACCCGGCAAAAGAGCCACAGATTGACGGCGCTCTGGTTACTCCGAATCAGGGCGGCGCGGCGAACTGGTTTCCGCCGAGCTATAGCCCGCAGACCGGACTCTTCTACATCAATGCGACTCGCGGCTTCAGCGTCTACTATATCTACGACGACGATACAAAACCGGAAGGCTGGGCGGGTAATGACCGGGGCGGTTATGCGGAATCAATGCTTGAAGCGATCGACCCTAAAACCGGCGACATTCGCTGGAACCATAAATGGGAAGGTTCCGGCATCCGCTCGGGCGTTCTCAGCACGGCTGGCAACCTGGTCTTTGCCGGCGATGTAAGCAACAACTTAGTTGCGTTGAATGCCGCGACGGGCGAGCCACTCTGGCACACCAACTTAGGCGGCGCGCTGACGAACGGCCCCATGACTTACGAGTTGGACGGCACGCAATACCTGGTTGTCGGGGCAGGGGACACGATGTTCGCGTTCGCCATGCTGGCGAAGTAAGCCTTTGTAGTCAAGAAAGACCGAACCGGTCGCTTCGGGGTTGCGTATCATCGTGCATGCGCATCCCGAAGCCGCCTGCCGACGACGTTCGCCGTCTTTCTATCGCGGAGTGGTCCGTCACGCTGGTTCTCCTGCTGTTTGGAACCACCACGATCGCCCAGGCTTTCGTGATCCCCACCGGCTCGATGGAAAATAACCTGTTGATTGGTGATCATCTGCTGGTCGACAAGCTCGCATACGCACCTCCCGATGCGCTCAGCCGCCATCTGTTGCCCTATGAAGAGCCGAAGCATGGCGACATCATCGTGTTCCGTTACCCGCCTGACCTGACGCAGACTCTGGTCAAGCGCCTGATCGGCGCGCCGGGCGATCACATCAGGATTGCCGCGGGTGAGGTCTACCGCAACGGCCTCAAGCTGAAGGAGCCGTATGTCCTTCATAAGCATCCGCAGCAGCTTGCCGAAGACAATTTTCCGGCTCAGTGCTGCCGGCAGGTGAAGACCGCGGCTGATGCTCTGCACCAGGCCGACATGCTGGCCGCCAATGTTCATGACGGCGAACTCACCGTCCCGCCGGGCATGTATTTCGCGATGGGCGACAACCGCGACGAGTCGTACGACAGCCGCTACTGGGGCCTGGTTCCGCGCGAGAACATTGTGGGTAAGCCGCTGATTATCTACTGGTCCTACGCGGCCTCGACGGAAGAACTCACCGGTCAGACCGCTGAATCGGAGCTGAAGCACCTGGTCGACATGGGACAACACTTCTTCTCGTCAACGCGGTGGAACCGCACCTTCCGGCTGATCAAAGGCTACTCAGAGCGAGTAAGCCGCCGTCCGGGCCGCGCAACATACCGGCGTAACGCCCTACTTCCAGACGTATCCGCCGTCCACCATCAGATGGTCAGCCGTAATAAAACTGGCTTCGTCTGAGGCCAGAAACAGAATCGCGCTTGCCACTTCGTGTGCTTCGCCGACCCGGTTCAGCATGTGAGCCGGTGCGATCCGCGCGGTCCACTGCTCGCGAGTCTCGCCCATCCGAATCCACTCGCGCTCGGTCGCGCTGGTGTAGATGCAGCCCGGGCAGATTGCCGTGACCCGAATGTTGTAGGGAGCCAGATCGAGCGCCATACAGCGCGTCATGGTGAGCACCGCGCCTTTGCTCGCGTTGTATGTGACGAAGTTCGGCTGCGCAATGACGCCGCTCATGGACGCGATGTTCACGATCGAGCCGCCCTTTGCCTTCATGTGCGGCACTGCGTATTTCGACACCATCGCGGTGCCGATGACGTTGACTCCCAGCACACGCTGCCAGTCTTCGTAGGTCGCTTCTTCAACGTTCTTCTGCGTGAATTCCGCAGCGTTGTTGATGACGATGTGAAGCTCGCCGAAAGCTTTCACTGCGGCTTCTGAGATGGACTTCGCTTGATCTTCTTTGGAGATGTCAGCAGCAACAGCGACGGCCTGGCCGCCTGCGTCTTTGATGCGCTGCGCAACGCGCTCGCCGGCATCCTGCTTCAGATCGGCAACAACAACACGCGCGCCTTCCTGCGCAAACCGAACCGCAGTAGCTTCGCCGATACCTGCACCTGCACCGGTGATGATGGCAACTTTATTCTCGAGTCTCATTCGACAACGAGAATATCAGAGCTAGTGTTTTGGATCGCGCCGATCGAGCTCGTTGGTCAAGCCTGGTTCTGTCTGTACCGGGCGTCTGCGGTTCTTGCCCATTTCCAGAACTCGGCGAGCAGCCGCGTCTCGACCGCTTCCACGTGTTCCCGCAATCGACTTTCAACGGCCTGGATCTCGTGCGTGAGAGCGCTTACCTGTTCTCGCAGCGTATAGTGCTCCGCAGCGATGTCCCAGCGTCGACTCGACGGTTGCGATACGCTGTTGAACTTGGCCGCCTACGTCGGCCAGTTGCGCGCCTAGCTTGACGCCCAACCGGTCTTCCATGCCCTCTAAATGAGCTTTGAGTTCACTATCCATACATCAACCTCAGACCCAACCAACCATACCAGTCTGGCCGCGACCAGACTGGTATGAATCCACAACGCTTAAACCGGCTTTGAAACCACCGACGGCGCCATATCGCGGCTGGTGATCACTTTATCGATCATTCCGTAATCGACAGCTTGCTCAGGGCTCATGATGTAGTCGCGATCGACATCACGGGCTACGCGTTCCACCGGCTGCCCGGTAGTGTCAGCGAGCATCTTGTTCAGCGCCTCACGCATACGCAAAATCTCTTTTGCGTAAATGTCGATGTCCGCGGCCTGGCCGGCAAGGCCTTGCATCGAGGGCTGATGGATCATGATGCGCGAGTTGGGCAGGCTGAAGCGCTTGCCTTTTTTGCCGGCAGCCAGCAGCACTGCTGCCATCGATGCGGCCTGGCCGACACAAATCGTGATGATGTCGGGGCGCACGAATGACATCGTGTCCAGGATCGCCAAACCGGCCGTGATTGAACCGCCGGGCGAATTCAGATAAATCGAGATGTCGCGCTCCGGATCTTCGGCTTCCAGAAACAGAAGCTGAGCGATCACCAGATTGGCGATTTGATCGTCGATTGGAGTACCTAAAAAGATAATGTTCTCTTTGAGCAGTCGCGAGTAAATATCGTACGCGCGCTCGCCCCGAGAAGTTTGTTCGACCACCATCGGAACCAACACAGAACCACCTTTCAGATCTTTATAGATGCTCCCCGGAAGCGTGAAGACTCTCGGGCTACTTCAATGATACGCGTACTAGTTGGCCGAGAGCGGAATCTCGAAGTACAGGAGCTCATGCCCGCTGGCCGCGTCTTCGAGGCCGGAGACGTAAAGCGTCGCGCCCGGTTTGCGCCCGCTCTGGAAATAAAAGAAGCCGCTCGCAACCTCTCCGGGCGGCAACACACGCGCAGCGAAGGCGCGGCCCTCGATCTCCCACTGTGATAACGGCTGCTTCGACCGGCTCCCAATGGCGCCGATGCCCGGCAGCGGTGAGTTGATCACCTTGGGCTGCCGCGCGCCGTGCAGCGTGCGCAGTTCTGCCGCGGGGGTGCTCTCGATGCGCGTGTTGTCGGGCATTACGTAAACCGCCTTGATGCGATCCATCCGCAGCGCCTTGCCCGTTTTGTTCTGCACGATCACCAGCACCGGAAGAATTCCCAACTGATAAGGATTCTTCTTGCCGAACGCCGGTCTTGCTTGTTCATCGCTTTCGAATTCCTCCGCCGCGATGGTCACCCGCTCACTGGTTTGCTGGTGCGGATAGTCGGTGATGGGCCGCGGGTGGAAGCTTGTCGTCTCCTTGTCCCCGCCGAAAGCTGCCGTTATACTCACGAGCAGAAACAATTGCCCTACGGTCGCGCGAGTGAGAGCTAAAGGCATCTACTTTGTTTACCGCTTTCTGCAGGTGCTTGCCGCTCCCGCCGTTCTATTTTATTTTCTGACGCGTTGCGCTCGCGACCGAATGTACCGCAAAACCATGTGGGAGCGCCTGGGCCGCTGGCATGCCTCTCACGTGGAGATTCGCCCGGGCGCGGTCTGGTTGCATGCAGTGTCGGCGGGCGAGGTGATTGCTGCCGTCGCGCTGGTGCACCAACTGCGCGCGCAATCGCCCAACACGCCGATCGTGCTTTCCACCGCCACACTTTCCGGCCGCGCGATGGCTGACGAAAAGCTCTGGAACGCCGTAGAGCGCATCTTCTATGCGCCGCTCGATTATGCCTTCGCGGTACGCGCGGTGTTGCGACGTGTGCAGCCGGCAGTGCTGGTGGTTCTGGAGACGGAGATCTGGCCCAACCTGTTTCGCGAAGCCAAGCGCTTCGGCTGTGGAGTGGTGCTCGTCAACGGCCGCATCTCCGATCGCGAGGCATCGCGCTACCGGCGCTTGCGGCACTTCTTCCGTGGTGTATTGAGCTTTGCGGATCGCATTCTGGTCCAGGACGATCAGATGCGCGACCGGTTTATCGCGGCAGGCGCAAGCGCTTCGCAAGTCACCGTTGCCGGCAATCTGAAGTACGATTTCGATCCAGTGGAGCCGCCCGCGTCGTCTCCCATCCGGCGGTGGTTGAGCCATGGGGCGGGGCCGCTCTGGATTGCCGCGAGCACATCTGCAGACGATCGCATGGAAGAGGAAGACGCGGTGATTGCCGCGTGGCAGCAGTTGCCCGGCTGGCGTCTGATTATTGCGCCGCGCAAGCCGGAACGATTCGTGTCTGTCGCCGCGAAGCTCGATCGAGCCGGCGTGCCTTACGTGCGGCGCTCGGAGTTGAAAGAGCAAGACGAACCGGTGCTGTTGCTCAACTCCATCGGTGAATTGAATGCCTTGTTTCCTTTCGCCGATGTCGTGTTCATGGGCGGTACGCTTGCGGCGCGCGGCGGCCACAACGTTTTAGAACCGGCGTTCAGTGCGAAACCGATTGTGGTGGGTCCTCACCTCGAAAATTTTCGCGAAGTCGCGACTGCATTTCGCAATGCGCATGCCTTTCACGAGATCACCGCGCCGGGCCAACTCCACGCAGCAGTGGCGGCCGCAGTGGCCGATACGCAAATGGGCGAACGCGCGCGAGTGTGTGCGCTTGCCTCAGCCGGCGCGGTCACGCGCATCGCGGCTGAAGTCGAAGCGCAGATTGCGATGCACTTCCCTTGCGGTTATCCGAATCTGGCGTCGCGCATCTTCCTGTCGCCGTTGGCCCTGTTGTGGCGCGAGGGATCACGACGGCGCACGCGCAAGGACCGGGAACAGCGCAAGCGGCTCAGCACGCCGGTCATCAGTATCGGCAACATCACTGCGGGCGGTACCGGCAAAACACCCGTCGTGTTGCGGCTGGCCGCAGCATTGAAGGAAGACGGACGCGCGCCGGCTATCCTTTCCCGAGGCTATGGACGATCGTCGCGACACAAGATTCTGACGCTCGGGCCCAGTACCGACATTGATGTTCTGCAGACCGGGGACGAGCCGCAGATCTTCCTTCGCTCGGGCGTTGCTGCAGTTGGTATCGGAGGCGATCGTTTTGCGGTCGGTGAGCTGATGGAAGCCCGTTACCACCCAGGTGTGTTTCTGCTCGATGACGGTTTCCAGCATCGCAAGCTCGCGCGCGATCTGGATGTGGTGCTCATCGATGCGCTCGATCCGTTTGGCAAGTGCCGGGTGATCCCGTCGGGGCGGCTGCGTGAACCTCTGGAAGCCCTGGGACGCGCCGATGCGTTCATCCTGACCCGCACCGAGCACGCGGCAGGAATTAACGCCATTGAACATCAGATTCGCCGTTGGAACTCCGACTGCGCCGATCTTCCATAGCCGGACGTTCGCCCGCAGCTGGGTCTCGCTGCGCGACGGCTCGCGGATCGGTCCGCGCGACTTCGGCCGTGAGCCGGTGACGGCGTTCTGCGCACTGGGGAATCCCGCGTCGTTCTGGAACACGCTGCACGATCTGGACATCAACGTCGTCGAGCGCTTCACTTTCGATGACCACCATCGCTACACTCCTGCTGAACTTCGCCGCATTCTGCACTGCACTCTGGCGCATAGCGCAAAGACCATCGTCACGACCCAGAAAGATCTGATGAATCTCTGCGTTGAATGCGAATCGCTGCTGCCGGGGCTTGACGTATTCTGGCTCGAGATCAGCGTGGAGATCGATCGCGAAGAGGAATTGCTGGCGATGTGCGGCGCGGTTCTGCCTGCCGCGCAGGGCCGGGTGTAGCACTCGTTTTGGCGTGTTACGCTCACGTTCAATGGCCACGGACCTGATCGAAGTCGACCTCGAAAACCCATCGGATGAGGCGATCGAACGAGCCGCGCAAACCGTGCGGCGCGGCAAAATCGTAGCCATTCCAACGGAAGGCCTGTACACCATCATCGGTGACCCGTTCAACCTGCAAGCTGTGTCGCGGGTGTTCCAGGCGAAAGGGCGCGAGACAACGCGCTCGTTGCCGCTGCTGGTGAGCGATCACCTCATGGTGGAGGACCTGGCGCGCGAAGTGTCCACGCGCTTCGTTCTCCTGGTACGGCGTTTTTGGCCTGGACCGCTGACCATCATTGTCCCGGCCGCCGCAAAGGTGCCGCTCAAGGTGACGGGGAACACCGGACGGCTCGGAGTACGCCATTGCCGGTCCGCAGTAGCGAACAAGCTGATCGCACGCTTGGGTCAACCGCTGATTGCGACTAGCGCCAATGTGTCGGGTCAGCCGACCTGCCATAGCGGCATTGAAGTGTTTGGAACGATGGATGGGCAGGTGGATCTAGTGCTGGATGGCGGCTTTTGTGCCGGGCCGGGAAATACGACCGTTGACATCACGGAGCCCGAGTGGAAGGTGATTCGAGAAGGTTTGATCACGGAGCGTGATCTTGAGGAGTGCCTGAAGGCTGCCTAAAAATAACAAAAGGCCGGGTTGCCCCGGCCTTTGGAGTAAAGCTGCTACGTTCTGAGATTAAGCAGAACGGCGGCGACGGATCATGAAGCCGAGGCCGAGAAGACCGCCGCCCATCATGAACATGGAAGCCGGTTCCGGAGTATTCGAGGTCACAGGGGAGCCAGGAACGGACACGGGTCCAACGATCTGGTCGGTCAAGCCGTTGGTGGACGGATTGTTTACCAGGTCGCTCTTGGTCAACTGCGAGCTGAAATTACCGTTCGGGTTCTGCGTGCCCAACGTGGACTGCGCATAGAACTGGAACATCTGACCCGCGCCCTGGACCGGAGCACCGGTGTAGTAGAAGGTCAGATTGACAACGCTCGGATTGTCAACGGCAGCGGAGCTGATCGTGCTGGGCGTGGTCCCCAAGTTATTGGTTACCAAGGTCCAGTTCGCCGGCGCACCCTGAGTACCAGGGATGAACCCAGCGAAGTCATAGATCGTCAGAAACGTTCCGCCGGGGTTGCACTGTACTGCCGGGCCGGGCGCAGGGCACGTCACGCCGAAAGTGGGCGGCGGGTTGAGTGATTCGTCCGAGGACAGTGACGCGTTGTACGTATACAGGAAGTTGCTGCCAACGGGAGTTACGGTGCTCAGCGAGGGAATTAAAGAGGCCCAGGCGCTGCCCGCGAAAAGGGAGAGGCAAATTAGCCGTGATGCAAATTTCATGAGTGATATTCCTCCGTAGCCAATACGGCCTACAGATGTGAGTATTGCGGGAGAGACGAGGCTTTGCAACGCGAGTAACGACGGTTTTGTGGTGGAACGGACACTTCCAGGGGGTGGGGATACTTCTTATTAAGAAAAAGGCCGGTTTGACCGGCCTTTTTCGTGTACTACGGCATTTGTTTCGACTACATTACACCCGACGGCGCTTGATGAAAAAGCCCAGGCCGAGGAGACCGCCGCCCATCATCAACATCGATGCGGGCTCTGGCGTGGAGGAAGTCACCGGGGTTCCCGGGACTCCGACAGGTCCAACAATCTGGTCTGTAAGACCGTTGGTGGACGGATTGTTCACGATATCGCTCTTGGTCAACTGCGAGCTGAAATTGCCGCTGGTGTTGGTGGTGCCCAAAGTCGACTGCGCATAGAACTGGAACATCTGGCCCGTGCCCTGGATCGGCGCACCGGTGTAATAAAACGTCAGGTTCACAACCGACGGGTTGTCGACGGCTGGGCTGCTCACGCTGCTGGGAGTGGCGCCGGTGTTGTTGGTGACCAGCGTCCAGTTCGGCGGCGCTCCCTGCGTACCAGGGATGAAACCGGCGAAATCATAGATCGTCAGGAACGTGCCGCCGGGATTGCACTGGATCGCCGGACCAGACGAAGGGCAGGTTACGCCGAACGTCGGGCTGGGGTTCAGAGATTCGTCGGACGACAAGGTTGCGTTATAGGTGTACAGGAAATTCCCGCCGGAAGGCGTGACGGAGAACAGCGAAGGGATCAAAGATGCCCAGGCGCTGCCTGCAAAAAGTGAGAGACAGAGAAGACGATACGAAAGCTTCATACAATAACAATCTCCGAGGCCGATTGGCCTATATGAGTAGTATTGCGTTGGCTGAAAATATACTTCAATTACTGGAGGCGGAGCTATGTATTGTCGATAACTCTAAACGTTTGCTTGCAGGTAGAAATAGGTGATACGCGGGACAATTCAAACTTATAGCAATCCTATTGAAGCATTAAGTAACACTGATGCCATGCCAAGCGGGATCATCCAGCGCCACCCAAAGCTCATCAACTGGTCATAGCGCAGGCGAGGCACGGAACCCCGCACCCAGAAGGTTACATAGATGAGTACGGAAACCTTTAGCAGAAGCCAGAAGAGCCCGATAATCAAGTGGTTGGCTGGGGCCCAGAGATAGAGAGCGCAGAGTAAGAGCAATGCGATCACAACCGCGTACATCAGTAGCTTGAACGGTAAAACGCGCTCTGCTTTCGCCATGCGAAGAGTGAAGAACGCCGAAACGCCGAACAGCAGTGCCGGAAAAATGTAATTCAGCGGTATTTCTAACCAGCTTGCCGAAGGAAACGGACGGAGCCATCCGCCGAGAAAAAGGGTAGCGGCAACGGCAGTAACAACAAACAAATTGCCGTACTCTGAAAGCATATAAAATCCCCAGCGAAGACCGCTGTATTCCGTATGAAATCCGCCTGTCAACTCTGACTCTGCTTCCGGTAAGTCGAACGGTACACGATTGGTTTCCGCAGCTGCCGACACAAGGAAAAGTAAAAACGGTAACAGCATCGCCCCGTAGTTATCGAAGGCGAACCAAACACCGCGCGCTTGTTGCTGCTCCACAATGCCCGACATGCTGAGCGTTCCGGCTGACAAAACGCCGCAGAGCAACGCAAATCCCAAAGAGATTTCGTAGCTGACCAGTTGTGCCGCGCTCCGCAGCGCTCCCAACAGCGAGTAATGGCTGTTCGAAGCCCAGCCGCCCAGGATGATTCCTAAGATGCCGACCGACGTGCTCGCGGAAATCACCAGGATCCCGACGTTCACCTGTGCCACCCATACGGACGGGCTGAACGGCAGCACTGTGAAAGCGGTCAATGCCGTGAGCGTAGAGAGCACCGGCGCCATCCAGAAGATTGCTTTCGAGCCTTGCGCCGGGATGAGATCTTCTTTCAATGCCAGCTTGAGCGCGTCCGCCAGAGGCTGGAGCAGACCGTGCGGCCCGACGCGCATGGGGCCGAGGCGCGACTGCAGGTCGGCCAGCACCTTACGCTCGACCAGCACGATGTATCCGGCTGCCAGAGGAAACAGCAACACAATGGCGAGACTGACGACGAGTGAAATCATGGCAGCACCGACCGTTGAGCAATCCGCAGCAGCGGTTCCGGAAAGATGCCGGCCCCCAGCGTAAAGATCGCGCTGACGGCTAACGCGATGCGCATTCCCCAGCCTGCGTGAATCGCATCAGAGGGGGAGGCGGGCGCTGCAAAAATGTAGCGCACCAGCCGGAAGTAGTAGTAAGCAGCAACCGCGACGTAGAGAACGGCCACGATCGCAAGCGCAGTGTGGCCGGTCTCGAGCAGCGCGAGGAAGATGTAGTACTTGCCCCAGAAACCACCCGTCGGCGGTAGCCCAGCCAGCGAGAGCAGAAAGATGAGTGCGCAAACCGCGATCCAGGGGCTGCGCCGGATCAGGCCGGAGAAGCCGGCGAGCGTTTCAGAATTCTCTTCTTGCCCGCGCAAAGCGATCGCGCAGAAGATGAGGCCCAAGGTCATCGCGCTGTAAGTGACCAGGTACATCGCGATTGCACTCAGGCCGGTGTTGTTCCCCGCGATCAGACCAAGCAGGATGTATCCGGCATGCGCAATGGAACTGTATGCCATCAGGCGTTTGAAGTTGTCCTGCCCGACGGCCGCGAGATTGCCGACGGTTAACGTAGCGAGCGCTGCGACCGCAATCACGGGCAGCCATACATCGCGCAAGGCGGCAAATGGCCCGAGCAGAATGCGCAGCAGGATGGCAAACGAAGCCGCTTTGGATGCAACGGCCAGGTACGCAGTGGCGGTGAGCGGCGCGCCGTCGTAGGCGTCGGGCGCCCACATGTGAAACGGCACTGCGGAGATCTTGAACAGCAGCCCGGCGATCACCGTCGCGAGCGCGAGCAGCACCAGCGGGTCGCGATGATCGCGGGATTGCAGCACGGCACTGATCTCGCGCAAATCGGTTGAGCCCGATAAGCCAAACAAGAGAGAGAAGCCGTAGGCCAGCAGCGCGCTCGAGAAGCCGCCTAACAGCAGGTACTTGAGCGCCGCTTCGTTCGAAGCGCGCCTGATTGCGCATCAACCCGACCAGAATGTAAAAGGTCAACGCCATCAACTCGAGCCCCATGAACAAGGTCACGAAGTCGCGGCCGGCGGCAAGAAAGAACATGCCGCATTGTGCAAACAACAGCAGTGCGTACGAGTCATCGCCCGGCTCGCGCTCGGCTCTCCAGAAGCTCGGCGAGACCAACGTGACGAGCGCAGTGGCCAGAGTGAACAGCGCGTTAAAGAAGAGCGAGAAGCGGTCGATGGCCAGCGCGCCGTGAAAGGCCGTCAACTCCGGCGTATTCGCAGTCAGCAGGTAATCGTATTGCCGCCACAATGCCGCCGCTGTAAAGCCAAGCCCGAGCAGCGTGATGACCGGCAGCAGGCGATGATTACGGCCGGTGAAGATATCAGCGAGGAGCGCTGCGCATCCGAACAGCGCGAGCATCAAGCCCGGCAACAACACGAACTGGTCAGTGCTGCTGTACATGCCCCACACGTTCGACAATGGCCGCAACCGGGCGGGCCAGCACGTCGAATAGCGGCTTCGGATAGAGGCCGATCCAGAATGCGCAGATGACCAGCGGCGTCATATAGGCGAGTTCGCGTGCATTCAAATCACGGAGCGTTGCATTTGCGGCGTGGCGGATCTTGCCGAGCATGGTGCGCTGGAACAGCCATAGCAGATACGCCGCCGCGAGCACGATGCCGCTTACGGCGAACGCGGCCCACACGCGATTGGCTTCGAAGGCGCCTTGCAAAATGGTGAACTCGCCGACGAAGCCGTTGAGCGAGGGAAGTCCGGCCGATGCAAAACAGGTGATGCCGAAGATCATCGCGAAACGCGGCATCACCTTGGCGAGTCCGCCGTATTCGGAAATCTCGCGCGTATGGCGCCGTTCGTAAATTGCGCCGACCAGCAAGAACAGCAGACCAGTCGTGATGCCATGGTTCACCTGCTGCAGCACGCTGCCGGTGATGCCTGCGGTGTTCAGGCTGAAGATGCCCAGCGTGCAAAAGCCCATGTGGCTTACCGATGAGTACGCAATCAGCTTCTTCCAATCCTGCTGCATGAGGCTCACCAGCGCACCGTAGATGATGCCGATGAGCGAGAGCACGACTAAGATCTGAACCACGATGCGGCTGGTGGAAGCGGCGGGCAAGAGCGGCAAACTTAAGCGCAGAAAGCCGTAGGTGCCCATCTTCAACAGCAGGCTGGCGAGCATCACGGAGCCGCCCGTAGGCGCTTCGACGTGAGCGTCGGGCAGCCAGGTATGGAACGGGAACATCGGGATCTTGATCGCGAAGCCAAGGAACAACGCCCAGAAGATCCATTGCTGCGCGTCCGGCGGCAGATTGAGCTTGGCAAGTTCCGAAAGTTCGAAAGAGTAACTGCCGAACTGCCGCATGTGCTGCAGGCAGAGACCAAGCAGGCCGAGCAACATCAAGCACGGAGCCGGCAAGCGTGTACAGGAAGAACTTGATTGCCGCGTACAGGCGTCGCTGGCCGCCCCAGATGCCGATGATGAAATACATCGGGATCAGCACCAGCTCGAAGAACACGTAGAACAGAAACGCGTCGCTCGCAAGAAACACGCCGAGCACGCCGGTTTCGAGCAGCAGGAACAGCGCGTAGAATTCCTTGATCCGCGTCGTGATCTCGGTCCACGACGCAAGCAGCGCGATCCAAGTAATGGCGGTGGTGAGCAGAACCAGTAGCAGGCTGATGCCGTCAATGCCGAGCGAGTAGTGAACGCCGAGGGTGGGGATCCACTCGGCTCGTTCAGTGAACTGCATGCCTGCGGCGCTCGACGAGAAACGGGTCAGCACCAGCAACGAAATGCCGGCTGTAGTAGCAGCTACTACATGCGTCCAAATCTTGAGCAGCCGCGTTTGTGAAGAGGGCAGCGCGAGCAGCACCAGCATGCCCGCGATCGGCGCAAACAACAAAAGACTGAGCAGGTGTCCGGTCATTGCGCGAAGACGTAGAACGCCAGAACGATTACGATGCCCAGCAACATCACCACTGCATAAGACTGCACGCGACCGCTTTGCCAGAGCCGTACCGGATACGACGAGAGCCGGATGGTAATCGCGGTGAGGCGCACCAACCCGTCCACTACCCACGTGTCCCAAAAGATGCCGGCGCGCGACGCGCCTCGCGTGAGCCAACCGGCGCCGTTCACGCCGCCATCCAGAACGCGTTGATCGAACCGCTTGAACAACGTGCCGCCGCCTTTCACGGCTCCATCGACAAACGCGGCCTGGTAGAGTTCATCGATAAACCACTTTTCACTCAGCACGCCATGCAGCGGCTTGAGTGCCTGCTCGAGGCTCGCGGGCAGCTCCGGCCGGTGGTGGTAGAAGTAACGCGCCAGAGCGATGCCAATCAGCGCGGCCGCAACGGAAATGCCTGTAAGAATCCACTCAGTGCTGGCGTTCACCGGTGCAGGGGCGGCGATGTCGCGCGCCATCGGAGCGAGCCAGCGCGGGAACGGCGTGGAAGATAGCAGGCAGCCGCCACGTCTCGGGCACGCCAATCCACCCAGCCAGCGCGCTTGCGACCGCAAGGGCAACCAGCGGGACGCGCATCGCCCATCGACCTTCGTGAATGTTGGTCGCCTTACCGCGGTACTCGGTGTAGAACGCGAGGTGCATCATCCGCCACATGTACAGCGCGGTGAGCGCAGTCGTGATGAGTCCGACGAAGTAGAGCAGCTGGAAACCGGATTGGAAAGTCTGCGCCAGGATCGCGTCCTTCGAGAAAAATCCGGCAAGACCGGGGATGCCGCTCAGCGCGACGGCCCCGATGAACATCGACCAATAGGTCAGCGGCAGACGGTGGCGAAGGCCGCCCATCTTGCGTAGATCCTGTTCGTTGCCGAGCGCGTGAATCACACTGCCCGCGCCGAGAAAGAGCACAGCCTTGAAGAATGCATGCGTCACCAGATGGAAGATCGCGACTTGCCAGGCGCCCACGCCGAGCGCGAGAAACATAAACCCGAGCTGACTGATGGTCGAGTACGCGAGCACACGCTTGATATCCGTCATCACGAGCGCGATGGTGGCGGCGAAAATCGCGGTGAACGCGCCGACTGACGCAACAATGGTCAGCGCGACACCGGAATCCGAAAAGATATTGTGAGCGCGCGCGATCAGGTAGACGCCGGCGGTCACCATCGTTGCTGCGTGAATCAAAGCAGAGACAGGAGTCGGCCCTTCCATGGCGTCCGGCAGCCACACGTGCAAAGGCACCTGGGCGGACTTGCCGGCTGCGCCGAAGAACAGCAGGAGCGCAATCATTGCGCTGCCCGACACGTCCGCAAAACGAACCGAACCCGAATGCGCGTACGCCAGCAGAATGCCCATCAGCAGAATGGCATCTCCGATGCGATTCACAAGAAAAGCTTTCATGCCGGCGCGCACCGCTGCATGGCGCCGGTAATCGAAGCCGATCAGGAGATAACTGCACGCACCGACGCCTTCCCAACCGATGAAGAGCAGCACGTAGTTGTTGGCCAGCACCAGGATCAGCATGGCCGAGACGAACAGATTCAGCAGCGCGAAGTAGCGGGCATAGCTCTCGTCGTGCGGCATGTACGCGGTCGAGTAGAGATGCACCAGAAACGCAATGCCGGAGACGACCAGGACCATGACGGAGCTCAGCGGATCGAGCAACAGTCCCCAATCGGCATGCAGCAATGGCAGCCATGAGCCAAGCACCAGCTCATAGCTACGCGACGGCAAACTGCCGAGGCTCACAGTGGCGAAGACGCTGACCAGAAATGACGCCAGCACCGCGCCGGGGCACAGCCAGGAAATGAGGCGCCGCGGCCAGGGCAGGGAGATCGCCAGCACTGCGCTCACAAACGGCAGCAGCGGCGCCAGCCAGATCAACTCGCGGGCGGTTACCACTTCAGCAGATCCACTTCATCGGCAAGCACGGTGGGCTTGTTGCGAAACAGCGCGATCAGGATGCCGAGGGCCACGGCGGCTTCCGCAACCGCGTCGACAATGACGAACAGGGCGAAGATCTGGCCGCGAACGTTGTTCCAGCCATGCGAGAAGGCGATGAGATTGATGTTCACCGCGTTGAGCACCAGCTCAAGCGACATCAGGATGACGACCAGGTTGCGTCTGGCGAGAATGCCGAAGGTTCCGATGAGGAACAACGCGGCGCTCAGCACGACGTAGTGCGTAGTGCCGATCATGCGCGGCGCTCTTTCGCCATCACAATCGCGCCGACCATGGCGACGAGCAACAGGATCGACGAAATCTCGAAGGGCAGCAGGTAGCCGCCGAGCAGCATGTCACCCACCTGCTCGGTATTGCCTTGAACCGGCGCGGCGACTGCCGCGGGAAACTGCAGATGCAAGCCGGCGCGGCCAAGCCACAGCAGTTCGACTGCAACTACGGCCAGGCAGAGCGTGGCCACCGGCCAACTACTCTGCAGCCGGCGTTGGTTTTCCGCCAGATCGAGATTCACAAGCATGATGACAAACAGGAACAGCACCAGAATGCCGCCCACGTAGAGAATGATCTGCGCGACAAAAAGAAACTCCGCGCCTTGCAGTAGAAAAAGCCCCGCCGTGCCAATCAGCGACGCCATCAGCCCGATCGCACAATGCACGGGACTGCGTAGCGCGACGGTGCAAAGCGCGCCACCCAACACGAGCAGGCCAAAGGCGTAGAAGAACCAGGAGTCCAACAAATCAGTATGCAGTGTTCCGGGCCCGGCTAGCGAACCCAAGTCATTGAATGGAAGAATCTTGCGACCGAGCGGTTAATGATCGTAGTGCGTGGGAACAGGCCCTTCTTCGAGCATCTGACGATCCCAGATTTGACCTTCGCGCGTATAGCTCGCCATCTCAAAGTCCTGCGTTAATTCAATTGCATCCACGGGGCACGCGTCTTCGCAGAGGCCGCAGAACATACAGCGTGAGAGGTCGTAGGTAAACTGCACCAGGTCTTTGCGGCGCGTCTGTTCATTGCGCTCGCTGATCACGACAATCAGGTTTTCCGGGCAGGCAAGAGCGCATAAGTTGCAGGAGATACACAGGGTTTCGCCGCTTTCGGGATGGATGTTCAGGCGCGGCGCACCCCGGTAGCGCTCAGCCACGGCGGGGCGTTCTGCCGGATACTGTTCCGTTACTACTTCGCTCGGGCGCTGATGACGAAAGGTTACGCCCAAGCCGCGGAACAGGTCGAGCGGCAGAATCTTTCTAAAGAATGAAAACGCCATTAAAATAAGTGTAGCTTTCGGGCACTCCTGAGCAAGTCACGCTACACTGAAATCAACTTATGGGTTGTAGTACGAACGGTTCATCCGTTCCGGGGTCGAAACTTTCGGGCCAAGTCGCGCTTGTCAGTTATATCAATGATCCATTGGGATCGTTCCTGGATTCACTCTGCCGCGAACTTGTGCCGGGCGCCAAGCCGCACGCGCACATTTCCATTCTTCCTCCGCGGCCGCTCTCCTGTGAACCCACCTGCGCCAGTCAGGAAATTGCACGCCTGACCGAGGAATTCCAACCATTCGATGTCACTCTCGGCGATGTGGAGGTCTTTCCTGTCTCGCATGTGATTTACGTCAGCATCGCGCACGGGCACGAGCATCTGCGCCGTCTGCATAGCGTGCTCAACCACGGCCAGGCGCAATACCGCGAGTGCTTTCCGTATCATCCGCACGTGACGCTTGCTCAGGAGTTATCGCTCGAAGCAGTTCCCGGCAAACTGGAACTCGCGCGTAAACGATGGCGCGGCTCTGAGCACGATCACGTCGTTCATATCAACACGCTGTCGTTTGTTCAAAACCTTAATTCGGATTGGGTCGACCTGCAGGAACTGCCGCTTGGCAACGCGAGCGCGGTGCTGGTTTAAGGCGCGTCGAACAAATTTCCCTGACCGGCGGCGGGCGGTTTCGTCTTGCTCTTCGGCGTTCGCAGGGGACTCCCGACCACTCCCAACACCTGAATGCCTTCTAACGCCTGGCGCGGAATGAAGATGCGCTGGTGATTCGAATACGGCTCGGGCGGGGTAATCGTGAAGCCGAACGGCTCCACCAATAACAGGTTGTTTGCCAGAATGCCTTCCATGATTTCCCGGTTCCGGAAAGTCATGCGCACCCACAAGCCTTCCATCTTCGGACGCGTGAGAAAGACTTTGTTTTCGGGTTGCGCGGCTTCTTCGAAATCGCGAACGAACGAAACCCACTGCACTTCGGAGTAGCTGAGTTGTGCGATGGTGCCGTCAGGCCGCATCAACTCGATGCCTTCCGGCTGCACAAAGGTCTGGGTACTGACGAAGCCTGCGACCGTCTCCCGGTCGAAGCGGCGGACCATTACTTTCTTGGTTGTCAGACCCGCCAATCAGATCCCTCAGCGTAGAGCAAGCAGAAACATTTTTGCATCGTATTGTATCATCGGCTTTGCATGGATGCGGCTGCTCCTCTTGCGCCAATTGAAGCGGCGTCGCGCGATTTCCTGAATTACTGCCGTCTTGAAAAAGGTCTGGCGAAGAACTCGCTTGATGGCTACCGGCTCGATCTGGAACACTTCTCGCGCTACGCGGTGAGCGCGGCGGCGGGAGAGATCCCGGGCCAGGAAAGCCTACTCATGTATTTGAATTCGCTTTACCGGCAAGGCCTGGGCAGCCGTTCCATTGCGCGGCATCTGGCAACCATTCGCAATCTTTACAAGTTTCTGATTCAGGAAAACCGGATTGCGGTGGACCCCACGGAACACGTCAAATCGCCCAAGCAATGGCAGACGATTCCGCATTTTCTCAACCTCGATCAAGTTGAGCAGTTGCTGGTCGCGCCCAGCATGGATCGTCCCAATGGCGTGCGGGATCGCGCGATGCTCGAGCTGCTGTATGCATCGGGACTGCGCGTGTCGGAATTATGCGCGGTGCGCACGGGTGATCTGGACGATCGTCTGGGGGTGATTCGCGTTACGGGCAAAGGCAACAAGCAACGGCTGGTTCCGGTCGGAGGGTCGGCCCTGGCGGCGATCGCGCAGTATCAGAATGGCGCACGCGGGGCGCTACTCAAAGGCCGTCCTAGCCCGTACCTGTTTGTCAGCTCGCGCGGTACACCGCTCACGCGGCAGGCGTTCTGGAAACTGCTCGATGGGTATGGAAAACAGATCGGCATCTTCCACAACCTGAGCCCGCACGTGCTGCGGCACAGCTTCGCTACGCATTTACTCGAACGCGGCGCGGACTTGCGCAGTGTGCAGACCATGCTGGGGCATGCCGACATTTCAACAACGCAGATTTACACGCACGTGATGCGCTCACGCTTACGCAAGGTTGTCGATGAACACCACCCGCGTTCACGCGCGCGCTAAACGCCGGACACTTCTCCGGGCAGGCGCCGCTTGCTATGCGCGGTTTTCGCATGCTGATGAATTTCGCGAATGCCCACACCGGTGAACGCTACCGCAATCGCGCCGGCCAGCATCGAGGGCAACGTCAGAAAAACATAGAGGATGGCCGCGAAGCTCTTGGCTGACGGCGCTTCGACAATCAGCAGGCGTAACCCGCGCTCCGCTGCGAACTGAAAGGTTCCGAGATTGCCCGGCGCGTTCGGGATCATGGTGCCCAGCCGGATCACCATCAGAATGAAGGCGGACTCTTTCAAGCCGAAGTCGAACGCATCGGCTCGTGCGAGACAAGCAACCGCCGCAATCTGACACAAGATGTACCCAAAGCTCAAGATGAAGGCGTACAGGAGTGCTCGCGGATTACCGAGGCGATGCAGTTCATCGAGCAGATGGATGAACTTCACGGCGAACTTGTTGCCCGACATCACCGAGTGAGCATGCGACTTGTAGAAGACAACGAACAAGAGCAAGGCCGTTACCGAAAAGACCACCAGGCCGAGGACCGCGACGCCCTCGCTCAAGTGATGCACGTTCTGCATGTCGGCCGTGACCGCGAAGAAGACGAGCACCAGCACCAGGCCATCAAACAAACGCTCGATTGCGGCGGACGTGAGCGCGAGCGTCAGGTGCACTTCGCTCGATACCGTCAGCAAATACGCGCGGATAATCTCGCCGGCTTTAGCAGGCAGCACGTCATTGGCGAACATGCCAACGAATGTCGCTTCGACGCATGGCCAGAAGGGCGCGCGTTGGGCGGGATCGAGAATCACCTTCCAGCGCCACGCATCGACCACGTGCGAAGACATCTCGCACAGCACGCCCAGCGCAATCCACCACCAGGAGAAGGAACGAACATCGGACCACAGCGCGACGAAGTCGAACTTCTTAAAAACCCAAACGAGACTGGCGGCTGAAACTGCATAGCCGAGAGCGGGTACAGCCCAGTCTGGAATTTTTCGGCCCGGCAACGTAGTCATCATAGCTTGCAGATCGCTTGCACATCGGGTGCTGCATGGGTGCGCGGCGCGCTGCGATAAGCTAACGGCTCCGCATGCCGCTGAACCTCACGCTCACTGTCGCCGCGATCGGCTTGCTTCTGGTTCTGATTCTCGCGGCGCGATGGCACGCGTTTGTGGCGATGCTGGTGACGAGCATCGCGCTCGGGTTGGCTGCGGGGATGGCACCCGCGGCTGTGATCAAGTCCGTGCAGACCGGCTGCGGCGAGGCATTGGGCTTCATCGCAATAGTGTTGGGGCTGGGCGCGATGATCGGTGCGCTGGTCGAGGTTTCGGGAGGAGGACGGCAACTTGCGGATGCATTGATTGCGCGCTTCGGCCCCGAGCGCGCGAACTGGGCCGTGCTGGTGGCGTCGTTCCTGGTGGGATTGCCGATCTTTTTCGAGGTGGGCTTTATCATCCTGATTCCGCTGATCTGGAGCCTGACGCGTGAGTCGAAAAAATCGCTGCTGCTGTTCGGTATGGCGATGGTCGCGCCATTGACCATCACGCATGCGCTGGTGCCCCCGCACCCCGCGCCCGCTGCAGCGGCGCAGTTGCTGGGCGTTGACCTGGGTAGCGCGGTGTTGTGGGGATCACTTCTGTCCTTGCCGATCGCGGTGCTCGGCGGAATCGGGTTCGGCTCGTGGTCAGCGAAGCGCTACTTCGTGCCGGTGCCGGACTTCGCGCCGCCACCGCAGCAGCACGTGGGCGATCGCGCGCCCAGTGCCGTGCTGGTGCTGATGCTTTTGCTGTTGCCTGTGGCATTGATCGTCGCCGCGGCATTAGGTGGGAAGAATGTGTGGCTCGGTTTGATCGGGCACCCGTTTGTCGCGCTCGCGCTCACCCTGATCGCCTGCATCGTGCTGCTCGGTTTCCGGCGCGGCATGACGCGGGAGGAGATCGCGAAAGCCATCACGGCGTCTCTTGCACCTGCGGGTTCGCTGCTGCTGATTATGGGCGCGGGCGGGGCGTTGAAGCAGGTGATTGTGGATATCGGCGCCGGGGCTGCGGCCGGGCATTTGCTCGCATCGGCGCATATCCCATTAGTGATTGCGGCGTTCATCATCGCCGTAGCGTTGCGAGCGGCTCAGGGTTCCGCTACGGTTGCGATCATCACGGCGGCCGGCATTGTGGCGCCGATGTTGAAAGCCGCGACCGGCGCGCATGCATTGCCCGTTTTTCTCGCGGTGTGTTTGGGAGGGAGCGCCATCTCCCACGTGAACGACGCGGGCTTCTGGCTTGTTAACCAATTCTTCGGAATGAGCGTTGCCCAGACGTTACGCACGTGGACGCTCATGAAGGTTCTCACGACAGTGTTCGGATTTATTATCGTGCTCGCGCTGGAACGCTGGATGTAAGTTGTAAAGAAGCAGGTAGTCGAGACGGATCGAGGTGACGTGAATACAGGAGTAGCTTGCGTCTTACTAGCCATTTGCTCACTCGCTACTTTGTGCGCAGTTGGTGCTTAAAACTCCGGGCCGGACCAACTAGGGGCGGCCTGCGCCGGATTTGTCGAAGCCGGAAGGGAACAAGAGTGGGCGGGCGCAGGCAGGAACAGAACTAGTTCGGCTTTGGTTACAGGCAGAAGGCGTGGGCGCAGGCCAGGTATCATCTGCGCCGCTTCGTTCGCAACTACTACGGCATCTTCATCGAATCGTCGAAAGCAATTTCGACGCTGGCAGGCTTGCCCGGTTCGGACTTGACCGGCTCTGCTTTGCCCGCTTCTTTGCTGTAAATGCCAAAAACAGAGCCGCTCGGCGGCATGGATTGTGCGTCCCAGTTGCCGGTCGGATCATACACGATGCTGAAGTAAACCGGGCTCGTTGCGACATGCGCGAATGTCGCCTTGCCGTTCTTAGCCGACACGGGTTGAATCTCTACAGGCATGGCGCCTCCACTCATGAAGTCGCCGGTATCCCACATAGCAATATAAATTTTGTGCTTCTCGTCAACCGTGCCAGTGCCGGTGTAGTTCACCTTAACTTCAACTACTCTGTCGGTCTTCGCGTCCTGACTCTTGAGGAGCGGGGCGCTGAAAGCGATCAAGGCAATCAGGAGCGGGGCATAGCGTTGCAGGTGTAGTTTCACGAATGGAAAACCTCCAGAGCGCTCATGGTAACAACCGGATGCTGCGGTAGCAAGGCAGAGTAGTGTTCCGCGCTCTCTTGGTGAATCACGCTTGCTCACGCGCGCGGCACGTAGGGACGGCCCGGTCATTTGGCCTCGGTCCGGATTTGCTCGCCTCTGACGGTATACCCAGCCCGACGGACCTTAGTTTCGCCTCTGTTATCCTGCATCACACAGGCCTATGCCGTCTACCAAAACAATACTGTTTTCCTTACTCTTCTCCATCACCGTCGTTGCGCCGCAAGCGACTGGTGCGGGCTCAAACTTCCAGGCGATAACTACTCCATTTCTTAGTCAACCCGGGGCGATCTCCTACTTGTATGTTGCGGATGTAAACAAAGACGGTAAGCCGGATGTAATCACAACCGATGTGGGCGGCCAAGCAGCTTACGTGCTGCTTGGCAAAGGCGACGGCACATTCCAGCCGCCTATCATGATCCCGCTGGGCATTCTCCCGTTCCCGGTGATCGTGGCGGACGTGACTGGTGATGGAATTCCTGACCTGGTGGTCGCTGGTGTGAATGACCAGCTCCAGCCGGTGTTGGAGATCTTACGCGGCGCGGGCGACGGAACTTTCCAGCCTCTGCGCTTTCAGCCGCTGAACGCCTTCGGGACAGCGATTGTGCCGCTGGACTACAACAAAGACGGTAAGGTAGACATCGCAGTCGAAGAGTCGGCCGGGCTCCTGCAGTCGACGAACTCATTGCTTGGAGAAGGGCTGGCCGGCATCTTTAGCGCGCTATCTTTACCGCAATTGGAGCTGCTGTCCGGAGATGGTCAGGCGAACTTCACCAGCACTCAGGTCATTCCGTTTCAGGGTGGCGCCGGGTTGCGCCTGGCTTTGGCGGACTACAACGCCGACGGTTATCCCGACGTCGCGTTGAATGAGATCATCACCGGCAACATCTTAGTTTTCCTCAACAAGCGCGACGGTACGTTCGCGGCTCCCGTAACTTACCCCACCATCACCGGCGTGGCGCAGAGCGGCGCTGAATTCCTGACTGCCGATGTAAATAGCGATGGCAAGCCAGACCTGGTGATGTCCACGGGTCAGAACAATAAGGTGGCGATACTCATAGGCAAAGGCGACGGAACGTTCCAGGCGCCACAATACATCACCCTGAACGACGCGGGCGGCCTGGCCGTTGCCGATTTCAATCGCGACGGCGTGCCTGACCTCGCTATCGGCACGACGGCGTCCTTCAATCAGATCAGCGCTGATTCCCAAACACTGCCGCCGGCCGGCGCCGACTCCATTTACATCCTCAACGGCACGGCGGGCTCGCCCTTCAGCGGCACCCCAAACAGAGTGAATTCTGGTTCGATTCCGATCATTCTGGAGACTGCCGACTTCAATGGCGATGGACTGCCAGATCTGGTGGCGGGAAACCTGGTGCTCGGTTCGGTAACGGTGTATTTGAACCAGCCCGGACCCGCGGCCCCGGCGATCATCTCGGCCGCCGCGAATGTCCCCAACCTGGCTGCGGATTCACTTGCGGCAGCTTATGGGACGAACCTTGCGGCGAGCACGTTGGTCAGCCCGCTGCCACTGATGACGAACCTGGGCGGCGTGAGCGTTTCGGTGCTCGACAGCGCAGGCGTCACGCGGCAAGCTCCGCTGATTTTCGTTTCAGCTGGGCAGATCGATTTCATCGTCCCCGCCGGTACCGCAACCGGGAAGGCCTTCATTACTATCTCGGGCAGCCCTGCGCCCAGCGCCCCTGCAACGGTGACCATCACGAACGTGGCTCCGGCCATTTTCACAGCGAACTCGAGCGGCAAAGGCGTTCCGGCGGCGCTCGCGGTGCGGGTGAACAACTCGACCAACGCGCAGACTCCGGTTGCGGTCTTCAACTGTCCGGCGGCAGGGCAGTGCGTCACCGCGCCCATCGCTTTGGATTCTGGGTCAACCGTGTACCTTAGCCTATACGGCACCGGCATACGAGGTGCGAAGAGCGTGACTGCAACCGTCAACGGTAATCCTGTGACCGTGCAGTTTGCCGGCGCACAGGGACAGTTTGCCGGGCTCGATCAGGTCAACCTGATCCTCACATCGGCTCTGACGGTGCATGGGGACGTGCCTGTCGTGTTGACGGTCGACGGCGTTCAGACAAACACCGTAACCATCAATTTGCCTTAGCAGGATATGATGCGGGTCTCAACGTGAGGAGGCCCGCGATGATCCGAAAGCTTTGGCCGGCGATGCTGGCCGTATTTGCCGTGTCATTTCTGACCGGCTTTTTGTTCCAGGGCGTGCTGCTGTCGCCCGACTACCGCGCGCTTGCAGAGCAGGGTATCTACGGAGGACAGGCGCTGTTCATGACGCGCTGGCCCATGATGCTTGCTGCCTACCTTGCGTTCGGCATTGGGTCTGTCTGGATCTATGCACGCGGCGTGGAAGACAAGCCCGCGCTTCAGCAGGGTCTGCGCTTCGGCGTTGCGATGTGGTTGCTGTATCCCGTGACGTCCTACCTGATTCAGTTTTCAGTGCAACGTATTCCGCCGGCACTGCTTGCGAAACAACTCGCCGTGGAGCTGGTAGACAAACTTTTGCTCGGCTGCTTGATCGCGGTTCTGGTTGCGAAATTCGCCGGCTCCAAGCCTGCGAGTCGCGCGCAGGCGAGCAACCGGTAGAGCTCGCACTCAAAAATGGCGGTACGATTGCCATACCGCTACAGGAGACAGAATGGGCAAACTCGGAATTTTGGGAATCATCGCGCTGATCGTAATTGTCCTTGGAGTATCGATGGGCGGAGGATACAACTCGCTCGTGACGCTCGATCAAGGTGCACAAGCGCAATGGGGACAGGTGCAGAATGCCTACCAGCGGCGCGCCGACCTGGTGCCGAACCTGGTCGCAACCGTGAAGGGCGCTGCCGATTTTGAAAAGAGCACGATGATTGCAGTGGCCGAAGCGCGCGCTCACGTAGGTCAAGTCACCGCGGCGGGAACGGACAATGTTCCGCGCGACCCGGCTGCATTTCAGAAATACCAGCAGGCCCAGGATCAGTTGTCGTCCGCGTTGTCGCGGCTTTTGGTGGTGTCGGAAAAGTATCCCGACCTGAAGGCGACGGCGAACTTCCGCGATTTGCAATCGCAGCTCGAAGGGACGGAGAACCGCATCACGGTAGAGCGGCAGCGCTTTAACGAAACAGCGCAGGCATTCAACACCAAGCGCGACAGTTTCCCGACCGTGTTGATGGCCGGCTTCTTTGGCAGCCGGTTCGCAGAAAAGCCGTACTTCACAGCCTCGGCGGGTTCGCAAAAAGCCCCCGAGGTCAAATTCTAAATTGCGCAGCCGGGCACTCATCGTCTGGTTGCTTCTCGCGTCGGCAGCGCTGCTCGGCGCGGAAACGGTGCCCATTCCGGATTCACCCACGCGCTGGGTGACGGACACTACCGGCTTTCTTTCGCCCGACGCGCTGCGCACGCTCGATTCCCGCCTATCGGCTTATCAGCAGATCAGCGGTCATCAGTTGATCGTCTACATCGCGCCTTCCTCTGGCGACGCGCCGATCGAGGACTGGGCTGTCCGTGCTTTTCAAAAGTGGAAAGTCGGCCGCAAAGGTCTGGATGATGGCTTAGCGCTGTTCATCATGGCGCGCGATCACAAGCTGCGCATCGAGGTGGGGTATGGCCTCGAGCCGACGGTTACCGATGCGATCTCGTCACGAGTGATTCGTGATGTCTTGTCGCCGCGGATTGCGCAAGGGGATCATGACGGGGCAGTGACCGCGGCGATCGATTCGCTGACCGGGGTGATCGGCGGGTCTGCGAATGCTTTGCCAGCGCAACAGACACCCAGCGGCCCGGCGCCGGCACAGGGCAAACCGCTCAGCGTCATCCAGATGGTGCTGTTGGGCATCGTTGGAATTTTGGTGCTCGGCTTCCTGATTACACACCCGACGCTCGCGTTTTTCCTGTTGAGCAACATCGGTTCAGGAGGCCGCGGGGGATTTGGCGGAGGCGGCTTCGGCGGAGGCGATGGTGGGGGCGGGTTCAGCGGCGGTGGTGGCCGGTCCGGCGGCGGGGGCGCAAGCGGCTCATGGTGACTCAACGCAAGCTGCTCAAGAGGCTCGATCAGGAGCGCGTGGAAGAAGCCATCCGGGCGGCACAAAGCGGGACCACTGGGGAAATCCGCGTGTCCGTAGCGCCTCTGTTCTGGGGCGATGTGGAGCACGGCGCGAAGAAGGCCTTTCACCGGCTCGGATTGCACACCATCCCCGATCGCAATGCGGTGCTGTTCTTTGTGGTCCCGTCGCGCCGTAAGTGCGTGGTGTGGGGCGACGCCGGCATTCATGAGAAGGCTGGAGACCAGTTCTGGCAGGAAACGTTGCGTACCGTCGCTGCCCATTTCCGAGACGGCAATTTCACCGATGGCCTGGTCACAGGCGTCGCGCTCGTCGGGGAGCAACTTTCCGTGCACTTTCCATCGCGCGCGTAGACAGCTACCACGATTTCTGAAAACTGTCTGCGACTTTTGTTAGCCATTCGTTACTTACAGTACGAAAGGGTGACATAATAGGCCGCAATCATGTCGCATTACGGAGTGTTCTGCCCACCCATTCCGGGCCACGTGAACCCCCTCTGCGCCCTCGGCAGAACCTTGGTCAAACGAGGACACCGGGTCACCTTCTTGAACGTGGAAGATGTCGCGCCTGCTATCCAGGCCGAACGCCTCGACTGTTTACCACTGCGCGATGAATACTTTGCACCGGGTTCCCTGGCCGAGTTCACCGCGAGGCTGGCGGCCTTGCGCGGCGTGCAATCGCTGCGCTTTGCCATTGAAGGCGCTTGCCGCATGGCTCGCTTGATTCTGGAGCACGCGCCGGGCGCGGTGCAGTCCGCGAAAGTAGACGCGCTCATTGTCGATCAGAATGAACCGGCGGGCGGCACCATCGCGGAACACCTGGGTCTTCCTTTCGCGAGCGTCTGCACCAGTCTGCCGCTCAACCGCGAGGCCGCTATCCCGCCGCCCTTTGCCGGCTGGCAGCATGGCAATTCGGCGCTGGCGCGTTTCAGAAACAGAGTTGGGTATACCGTTTCGGATCGCTTCATCAGCCCGATTCAAGCCACGCTGAATCAGTACCGCCGGGGCTGGGGTCTGATGCCGCTGCGCATTCCGGATGATTCTTTCTCGAAGGTCGCGCAAATTGCTCAGATGCCGTTTGGGTTCGACTTTCCGCGCAAAGCGCTGACCAACGCGTTCCACTATTGCGGTCCGTGGTTTGATCGCTCTGCTCCCACGGTGGATTTTCCGTTTGAAAAGTTGGACGGCCGCCCATTGATTTACGGCTCGTTAGGTACGCTGCAGCAAAAAGACAGCCAGTATTTCGAGGTAATCGCTGAGGCGTGCGCAGGCATGGATGTGCAGCTTGTGTTGTCGCTGGGGGCTCGGGGCAGAGCAGTGCCGCGCAGCATGCCGGGCAATCCGATTGTCGTGAACTATGCGCCTCAGCTTGAAATCCTTTCGCGAGCATCCGCGACGATCACGCATTCGGGCATGAACACCACACAGCAGTCGCTCTGCTTTGGCGTGCCACTGGTTGCCGTACCGCTCACGCACGACCAACCCGCGATTGCGGCGAGGTTAGCGCGCACAGGTGCGGGGATTGTGCTTCCGAAGAAGCGGTTCAACCCGGCCACGCTGCGATCCGCTCTCGAATCCGTCCTGGCGCCGGGCAGCAGCTATCGGATGAACGCGAAGCGCATGCAGCAGGAGTGCCGGGCAGCCGGCGGCGTAGAGCGCGCGGCCGACATCATCGAGTCCGCATTCGCGACCGCGTAGTCTTTTAGTCGCGCAGGTTCCGATACAGCGCCGCGAGTTCGCTCAGCGGCATCTGTTCGGCGCGCTTTGCAGTTTCCGGAAATTGATCGATCACTTCACGTGGGTAGCGCGCCGCCAGGTTGTTGCGCAGTGTCTTGCGCTTCATGTGAAAACAGAGCGCCAGGAATTGCACGAAGCCTTCGCCCAAAGCCGAATCGCTCGAAGCATCGCACGGCGTGAGTTCAATCACGGCGGACTCTACTTGCGGCGGCGGCTGAAAGCATCCCGGCGCCACGCGGAACAGCAGCCGCGTACGGCAGAAATGTTGGATCAGCACCGACAGGTAGCCGTAGTCACGCGATCCGGGCAACGCCGTAATGCGTTCCGCCACTTCTTTCTGAATCAGGAACACCGCCCGCGGAAAGCGCGGCATCAGGCGCGCAACGCGTTCGATGATGGGCGTCGCCACATAGTAGGGCAGGTTCCCCACGATCACTGCGCCGGGCCAGGACTCGAACTCAGCATGCAAGGCATCGCCATGGCGCAGTTCGAAATGTCCGTGCTGCCCGAAGCGCGACTGCAGCCAACCGATGAGGTCGGGGTCAAGTTCGATCGCGACCAGCTTTTGCGCGAGGGGTAGCAGTTTCGCAGTGAGTGCGCCCTTGCCCGGACCAATCTCAATTGCGAGCGGTACACCGGAGCCGCAAGCCGCCGCGGCGATTCGATTCAGCGCTTTGTCGGAGACGAGAAAGTGCTGGCCCAGTTTCTGACGGGCCAACCTTAACCTTTCACGTTGATGCGATGGAAGCTGACCAGTACTTTGCCTGACGTTGGCTGGCCGTACTTGGTGGCCGGATTGAAGCTGGTAAACAACAGCCAGTTCCCGATCTTCCGCAGATCGTCGTGGGTGATGCTGCCGTTTGGCACTTCGAAGTCCGTGACATTCCCTTTCTCGTTCACCGTAAGTTGCAGCAGCAGATCTCCACCGGTGTCGAAGGGGGGCTCGGGAGGGATCGGACAACCTGGGCGAACTTTCGGAAACCCTCCTCGCGACCGGCCACGGCGTCCCCCGAGGCGAAGAACCAACGGCCGTCGATCGCCGCGACCGCGTGAGCCAGCGGCTCGTCGCCGACGTTCCCGGGGGGTAGGGGAGGCGCCGAGAGGACCAGGTCCGCGACCGGCTTTGAGGCGGAGGATGAGCCGAGCCAGAGCCCTCGGGACCGTCGGAGGCGACCTGTTCGTCAAGCTCGGGGCTCGCGGCGAGGTCGCGGGCCATCTCGTCGGCAGAGCCCCCGAGTCCTCTCAGGACGATCGGAGCCCCGTCGGCGTTCGACCAGGTTGAAGGTTCAGCCCGACCGACCGCCATGCCTGGGCCGGTCCGAGGCCGAGCCGATCAAGTCGACGGACCTCCTCGCCGACGGGACCGGCGTCGAGGTCGGGGGTGGCGACGGCGAAGAGGACCCCGGGCGCGGCCTTTCGGGCGGCCTCGGCCAGGTCGGCATAGAGACCGGCGATCTCCCGGGCTCGCCAGGCAAGCCAGGGCTCTCCCGCCCCTTCGATAAACCGGGCTCGGGCCTGGAACCCTTGAATTGGTCGGGGGCGACTCCCGGGATGGCTCGGGCGACGTTGGGCTCGAACATCTCGGCGACGAACCGAGCAATACGGGCCCAACCAAGTACATAACAC
>CAWBWU010000010.1:0-300478 GCA_963792655.1 Bryobacterales bacterium | reverse complement strand
GGGACTGACAGAATGGCCTGATCGCATTCTTTAGGCCGAAAACCACAGAAGCGTCGGAGCGCATTGTAAAGAGACTGACGAAATGCGTTTGAGAAGCGGGATTCTAGTCAAGAACTACAGGCGAGTTTCGGCCGAGTGTCGGCGACACACTACCCATTCACCAAACTCGCCGCATCCACGCGCTGCGTCGGCTTCGGGCCACCCGGCAGCACCGACCTGCAAAAGCCTTTTCTAGTGTTCCCGCAAACTCTGGGCTGGCGAGCGGGCATCAGCTAGGCGTGGCGGACTGGATGCGTTCCTCCTGTAAGGCGTCGCTCGCCATCTTCAGCGCCCGCCGCCACCAGACCGGGCATCAGCAGGTGTTCCAATCCGTGAAGTCGAGCAGATCGGACGGGGCGCTTCGGTTCACGTGGGAGCTCGCGCTCAACTAGGGCAAACCCATGCTGCCCGCCGCTGGCTCCACGTACTAGGTTGCGCTCGGATGAAATCAATTTGGGAGTGCAGTATCCTATCACCAAAACTCTCAAATCCAAGCGGGACGACAGAAGACATCAGCGACTGGCTGTCGCATGTTGCATGCGCACCTCATGTTCCAGGTCTTGGTGGAAACAACCATGAATAATGAACGCAACATAGTGATTGCCTTGGCCTTTGTTTTTGGTTTTGCCGGAGGGCTCGTTGGTTCTAAAGCGGCCCTCGTTGCGGCGCCCGCGCCCGGAGTAATTCGGGCTCCACGATTTGAACTAATCGACTCAAAGGGTAAGGCCGTGGCAACTTGGACCGAAGACGGCACGAAGGGCACAAGCTTGCAATTTTTGGGCGTGGGCGGGCGTGAGGTGTGAAAGTGGGAAATACTCTGGCAGGCCCAGAATTGACGATGGCGGGGGCAAGATGGAAAAAGGCGGGTTTGGCTGGCTTTGTCCCGTTTTGAAAGGCCCTACCTGATGTTCGGTGATGGGAAATGGACGAATAGGACCACACTAGGATTCATTGAAGCGGACGCACCCTCGGTGCAGGATGACGTGTGGGGGCTCTATTTTAGGAGTGCTGGTGGACCAATCGCATTCATGGGCATGAACTCGAAAGAGGGTAATCCGAATGGTTTTCTGAAGGTTAATCGGATCACTATAGCACCGACAGAACCTTAAACGTTTGGAGGGAACGCGCCCTCAGGCGACGATGAAGTGCGGGGAATGGGACGTCCTTACCTAATTCCCTGCGAGGTCGACTCGGAGTAGCTACCGGCGGCGAGTATCCGTATTTAGGCGTTCTTCACATCCTCCGTGCTCTTTCTGAGAAGGACGAATTGAAGGCGCGCTCGCTCTGGGAAGAGACCCTGTACTGGTACGACCACAGGGTTTCCAAAATCCGCAATGCTGACGAAGCGTTTGCCACGTTTGTGGATAAGATAGGGGGCACTCATGCCGGGGCCGGTGCGCACGCGCGCTGTGGACCTGCTCCTGAAACGTGTAATGCGAAATGACGAATCAGCAGATTCGGGAACGCCATCGGCATATAGAGCCACTATCGATACCACCAAAGGAACGTACGAGTTGAACCGTCGGGGGCAGGTGCTCCTGCTGCGGCTTCTCGCGCGCATTCACGAGGCTGACCCGAAGGCGCTCGATTCCCTTTGCGGCTATTCCGGTGTTCCGGGCGGCGCAGGCTCCCAGCTTCGGGGTTCGTTCGATCAAGCAAGTCACTGTTCAGACTTCGACAGATCAGGCACCCCAGCTGGACGCTCTCGGAGCGGATCCCGAAGGCAGGGATGTTACGAAGTCCTCGGGCAACGCTCGCGCCAGTGCGCCAGTTCACAATATTGCGCTTTCTGCGTGGCTACTGATTGCTGCGTCGGAGGGATTGGGCGAGACGACAATATTTGATGGCCGAGGCCGCTCAGAATGCACCCGTTCAGCGCAGCTTCACCTCTTCGTCACGGGACGGCTATATCATCCACTCTATCTACGCGTAATATTTGAAATAGTACCGAGGCCGACCGTTATATCCCCCTCCGGTGCCAAATTGTTCATTAACAGTACTGCCCGTGAGAACTTGAAATCCCGGGCGCTCTTTTAACCAACACCTTAGCAGTAACAACACCGTCCACCACACTTGCCCTGCCTCGTCTGTCATGTGCTAACGCGATCGCGCTGAAATCAGGCCGATCGCCCTTATAAAGCGTCTAGTCCACTACTGCAAAAGTCCATCTCGCGGCCCCCGTGGGCATTCTCCCGCTGAAAAACCCTCCGTGGCGGTTGAAAAAATACCGCCCGGTGACCATGACGACCTTTCCTTGAAATTTCTGCGGTGAATTCAACACTTCACAGAGCAGGACTCTCTTAGACGGCAGCATCGCACTGGGCGCCATTAGCAACAACAAACCCATTAACAGAGAGGTGGCGTTAGTGCTCATCCCACTTATCCCGCTCGGCCCCACTATTCACTCAACCGTCTGATGAAAAGAACCAGCCCCAGCAGAGTGCAGAGAGGACCCAGAATAGAAATAGCCCTAGAGCGAAGGCGGCTAGCTTATCATGGTCGAAAATGTTAAATAGCATTTGACTAAGAGGGTCCATCAGTAGTAAAGGCACCCAACTGAGGATTCCGGCAAAGGCGAACGCTGATTCCGAATGGGACGCGAACAGCATTCCGGGCCGAAGGCGAACAGTTTTCGGAGCGCAGCGACGCTGGTATTTCGATTGTGCAGGAAGTATTCGACTTTTGTAAGGAAAACCTGTCCGGAGCACAGCGGAGGAACAGACCGGTAGCGGAAAAAGAGGGTGCGGGGAAAGGGGCGCAGCCCTTGTCCCCGCCTCAGCACGCATCAACGCGGAGCGCGACAAGCGCTCCGATCCCGGCTTGGAGAGGTGACAGATGACAGGCAATGCACTTGGGTGCTGCTTCCGTCGCCCTTCTTTTGAAGAGTCGAAGGAGTAAGATAATCGTTCCGTTATGCACTGCGGACTGTCTAGGACCGGCCTTCGAACGATTGCATGCGCGGCTTCGATTCTTCTGCTGGAGTCATGTGGTACTCTGCGCCTTCAGACGCTGACGGACAACCGGCTCCCATCGGTCCGAGTTTCTATCGTAGGGTGATGACCGAGATCTCGAGGTCCTGATGACCGATCGCAAGGCTGATCTGCGATTGAAGAAGCAGTCGCCCGGAATGGCTGGAACCAATCCCGCAACAGGCGGGGAGCTGATAGTTCCAAACGGAACCAAGGCCATGATCCTAGACAAGACGAAAAAACACTGCGCGGGTAGGGGCGTGTTTACAAGAGTTCGGATCGCAGATGGCCCCAACAAAGATACTGAGGGTTGGGTTTGTGGCGCATTCTTAACTCATCACAAAGTAGGCATGCTTTAGGCAGAGGAAACTCTCAAGAGGCCGGTTTCCCTCGATTCTTCCGCATCGAATCGCCACATGCATCTGCCGTTTTTAGGGCCGGTCGCGCAATGCTTCACGCCGAACGGGAATACGGCACACCGGCATTAGGTCGCGGCTAACTCCCTATTGACTCTGTTTCGCCCTCTTTCAACTGCTTCCAGATCTTACTGGCCCTGCACCGGTTCAGCTTCAGAGAGTTAGCGTATCTGAAAAGGAGTCCCCGCGCTTTAGCAAAATACTACGTCATCTTTAATGACCGCATACCAGGAGCTCCAATGGATCGGATATTTGTCTTAAGCGCAGTGTTTGTCGTCGGCCTTTCTCATCTGAAGGCTTCTGCCGCCACCTTGGCCCCACCTGCTCAGTCAGTCGCGATCCCGGCCGATATGATCTCTCCCGGCCAGCCAATTCCTAAGTTCGACCACGGACTGTCCGCCGCCTTTGGGCCTAGCTGTCGTTCCACAACATGCCTACTGACGTTTTTGTCTCCGGCTACCGGGAAATCCTTTGCAGTTAACCTTTGAAAGAGGGCGCTACGGCCCTAACCGTTCTTGACTTTGCCGTAGTCCGCGCCAGACTAGTCGCAGTAGCCGTTGTAGTTTGGAAGGGCGCTCCACCACCTGCGCCCGAGATTGATTTGTTCGATTTCTCCGGAGCACCGCAAGGCCTTATCGTAACCGGGTCCTTTGCGCCGCTGAAATTCGCCTTCGACTCCTTAGGGGACCTATGGGCGTCGGGAGGAAAAGACTCGAAAGCCGACGACGCAAAAAGCGATTTTGACGCGCTTAGAAAATATACTCCTAGCAGCCACACCTTGCTGGCATCGTACCTGCCGAGAAGCGGCTTTCTGTCGCCGCTCGACCCCGGTCTGTCGAATAGCCCAAGCAATTCACAGCTAAGTGCGAATCAAAAAGGCGTTTCTTTGTACAACGGTCCTACGGACGAGTGGATAGAACTCGGGCTTGACGGGCGCGTTTCAAGACGGGTTACTTAAGTTCAGTCAAGACAGTGTTCACTTCCAACGCCGCGACGTATCGTAACGACTATGTCAGGCAAAGTCGTTGTGGCCAAGGCGGTCTTTGGGACTTTATGTGAGTTCGATCCCGCCACCGTCTCCTGCCCCGAGATACCCGCGGATAGTCCGGGGTAATTAATCCGGGTCAACGGCGACAACTTGGTCTTTACGCGGATGACTTCCGCAGGCGGGACTTTGGAATCGCGGCCGATTCGCTAGCTCCAATGCTAGTGCTAGTCCGCCTTTCTGCCGGTTACAAACAAGCGGCTTTGGCGCGGCTAGAACAAGGAGTAGATCCAAGCACGATGAACAGGCTGCCGTTGGACTCGGAACCGCTGGGGCGTTGGCCAGTACTAATCGCGATATAAGGCGGGTACCTAACGGTCGAATTTTTTGGGGGAGGCAGTTATGCTAATGTGTCCGTTTTGGGTGTGTGCCCATGGCGCAGGCTTTTCCTTGATAACTTTGTTCTCCTTCTTTTTTTCTGCGGTGGGCTTTTATGCTGTGGCAACAGTTCGCGACTTCTATGCCGGCGGGTTAGCTTCTCGTCGCCTTGGCCGCCGTATTCCTACGTGGCTGGGGCGATTAATTACTGGCGTTGTCGCCTTCGGGTTTTTGCTCGCCGCTATATCCTTTTTTCGGCAGTTCCTGAGTGCGCTGGCGGAGAAGTAGTTCGAGGAAGTAACCAGCAGCCGTATTCAGTTTCGGTTTGGGTTGCGACGAATACTTCGGGCACCCTGCCGGTACAATTATCGGTGGTTGGAAGTGCTGGGACGCAGTCGGTAACGAGCAGTCCAACCGCGAAACGGGGCAGCCCCGCACGGCAGTTAACCAATGCATTTTTCTCGACTTATCTTCAGATCATAAGAACGGTGCGTTTCTGCAACTTAGCTTTTCAGCGGTCTGCTAAACGATTTGGTATTTTAGCGACAGTAGTTGAAAAGCTTCTTCGCGGCAACGGAGAAGATCATCCAGACGCGCCTTGAGATGTTTCCGCATCGGAGTGTTCAGTGTTCGATTTGTCAACACCGGCAGACGCCCACACAAATACTCTGCTCAGAGGGCCGTAGAGTAATTGTGTAGATTTCGGCGGTAACTGTTGACTTTTATAGAGAAGGTGCGCCGCCCGCCGTCGTTAGTCGCAAAACCCAACCCTCTGAGGGTGTCCTAAAAACTGTGTAAACGTTCTCCGGCAAAATAAGGAGAACGGCAATGAAGGGAACGAAGCAAGAGAAGCCGATCAGTGACGAACTGATCGACGGGATGTTGAAGCAGGGCCGCAAGCCGGAGGATATCAACGCGCTTCTGAAGCAGCTCACCAAGGCAGTGCTCGAACGGGCGATGCAGGGTGAGATGAGCGAGCACCTGGGCTATGAGAAGCATGATCCGGCGGGCGTGAACAGCGGCAACAGCCGGAACGGCGTGACGCGCAAGACGCTGAAGGGCGACTTCGGCGAGGTCGATCTGAAGACGCCGCGCGACCGCAACGGCGAGTTCGAGCCGCAGATCGTTAAGAAGAATCAGACGCGCTGGACAGGATTCGACGACAAGATCCTGTCGATGTACGCGCGTGGCATGACGACGCGGGAGATTCAGGGACATCTGGAAGAGATGTATCAGGTGGAGGTCAGCCCGAGCCTGATCAGCGAGGTCACCGAAGGCGTGATGGAGCAGGCGCGCGCCTGGCAGAATCGGCCGTTGGAGCCGTTTTACGGCGTGGTGTTTCTGGACGCGCTGTATGTGAAGATGCGGCACGAAGGGCGAGTGGAAAACCGGGCCGTCTATGTGGCGCTGGGCATTAACCTGGAAGGCCGCAAAGATGTACTGGGTCTGTGGACTTCCGCGGTCGAAGGAGCTAAGTTCTGGCTGAATGTGCTGACCGAACTGCGCAACCGCGGGGTGCGCGATATCTACTTGGTGTGCGTGGACGGGCTGAAAGGCTTTCCGCAGGCGATTGAGTCGATCTTTCCGAAGGCGCAGGTGCAGCTCTGCATTGTGCACCTGGTGCGCGCCAGCCTGAACTATGTGACCTGGCAGGATCGCAAGAAAGTAGTAGCGGACCTGAAGCCGATCTATCGGGCAGCGACAGCGGATGAGGCGGAGCGGCAGTTAACGGCAGTTCGAGACGCAGTGGCCGAAGTATCCGGCAATCGCGCGGCTGTGGCGCGAGCAGTGGGAGCGAGTGATTCCGTTCTTTGCGTTTCCGGAGGAAGTGCGCAAGGTGGTCTATACCACCAATGCGGTGGAGTCGCTGCATATGAGCCTGCGCAAGATCATCAAAACGCGCGGCTCGTTTCCGACCGAAGAGGCGGCGATGAAGCTGCTGTATCTGGCGCTGACGTAAAGTGGCGGCGAAGTGGGAGACGGTGCAGCACTGGAAACAGATGCTGAACTACCTCGATACGGTCTGCGGCGATCGCATCCGCGAAGCCGGCGTTCGGAAGTAAAAGCGTAAACCGCTCAAGGCCCACCAGCAGGATGAGCCGCTCATCCCACCGAAGCCGCCCGTCGGCATGGCGGTAAATGCCAGAACGGTGCTCGCGCGCAAGGGTCCGCTGCGCCGCGCCGAAAACGGCGCGCCCTTGCGCCCTCCGCGCCGTTCTGGCAGGATGAATATCGCGACGGGCGGCTCCGGCGGGATGAGCTTAGCAGGACTCGACTAACCCGAAGCAATCAACCCGCGAGGCGTTTACACACAATCGCGGACACTGCCGTCGTCAGGGACGTAGTTCACGCCCCTCAATGTCGCTTATTCCGCTTCAACGTAGAACCTGCTTCAACCGTTCGATTGTTCTTGTGAAACCCGCGATTCCACGCCGCACAGAGCCGAGATCTTCCGCCAAGTTGCCCAATTCCCCTACATGACTCCGAATTCTCAAACGCTTCAACCGTACTCATGCCCCGCTCAATCGCCGTCCGCACGGCATTCTCGGCGCTCACTTTTTCGAGCGCTCGCGAGATCGCCTCGTGCTCCGCTGCTTTCGGCACAACCAGCACTCCATCTAAATCGCCCTTGTGTCTCGTGAATACCCATTGACCACTGCCCCGGCGGCGCCAAGTTGCATCGCTCGCGTGCTTATCAGTTCACCCCACAGCGCGTAACGTGGGCTGCCGCCGGAGGCGATATATACCTCATCCGGTCTTCAGATCATCCAACGCGTGGAGCATGAGGCCGAAGGGTTTGCGGCTCAGTTCGGTCTGGCCCGCGTCATCTGAATAAGCGAAGTAGTCGGCCTCGAGCACCGGCATGGCACACCACGTGCCGAGTGCGTGGCGCACGACCTTGGCTGATGCATCAGCTCGTCATGCGTCGCCACGCCGCCATCGATCTCTTGAGATTCTCCTGTGGTTCGATGTGGAACGTCTTCGCGACATCGTAACCTTGCAATCCAATCGGTCCCCGATACCCGGACTGCCGCAATTGATCGAGAAAGTGGCGGACGCGGAACGTCCCTTGATCCAGTGGCTGAATCAGCTCCGGCCAGGAATGTCCATCCCGGTTCGCACCGTTGATGGTGACCAACGAGGTGAGCGGGGCAGCGCGATGCAACATTTCGCGGGCACCGTTTGGCCCGTCGGTACGCAGCCAGTGGCAGAGATTGAAGGTGATGCGCACGTTCGGCCGGTCACACTGCTGCGCGACTCGGATCGCGTCGTCCACGCGCTGAATGACACTTCCGAAATGCGGATAAAGGGAAACTGAGCAGCCCTTCTCCGCTGCCGCATCGGCGGCCTCCCGCACCGCGGCGACCGTGATTTCATCAGCCGCTGGATCGGAAGGCTGAAAATCCGAACTATTCACCGGAAGCCAGATGGTCGTGTTTGCGTCCCGCAGAGAAGAAACGTTCGCGGCAATCCCGGGGTCGACCAAGAAGCCGGTTTTGCGCACCTTGATCCAGCTATAGACAGCAGGCAACCGCAAGCGATACTGCTCAGTCCACGGGACCACAAAACGGATGAGGTGCTGCCAACTCTCGACACTGGACGCAATGGGCGCCACGCCGCTGTATCCGAGATCCCTCAGCAGGCGCAAATCGGATTCGTGCAGAAGCGTGCCAAAGTCCTTCACCATGGCTGTGTCCATCGCGAACAGATCATGCGCAGACGAGTCACTACCCCGGAGCAGTTGAGGCAAACCGACGGCTCCCCGCAGCAGAGACCGGCGAGTCATTATATGCGGGCGCACCCTCGTTTTATCCGATGCATTGCGTCCATCTGCGGCTAAGAATCAATCACCCTCAATTCACCAGAATTCTGGCAGCCGTTCCCACAACTTACAAGGCCGCGCCCGAATCCGCCGGGTCGACTAGCCCTAACAATTGACACAGAGTCCGAGCGCTGGCGCAAATGGATCAGAAAATTGGCTTCGTTTCGTAATTCACATCTTGGAATATGTTTCATCGAACTCGTTCAACTCGACGCCAATCGGCACTTTTCGCTCCGCAGGCCTAAAAAAGCGAAGCCAATAAAAGCCAATAGCAAAGCCAAACGAACCCAATTCTCCACGCTGTCTCCTCGCTGTCTTGTGCGGGCCATTCAGAGGCGCGACCGTAAGGGAGTGCATTAGTTGCTCTCACGTGATGCACTCCCTTACGGTCGTGCCTCTGATTAACGCGATTGCCGACCGGTACGCTATGCGCGTTTTGGATCAGAGCATCGAGAAAACGGGCCATACCGGCGAACGATATGATATGCTCCTGCAGCTTCAACCGAAGGGAAGCAGACATGGCCTTAACAGCGCAAGATAGAGAAGCAGTTGTGGCGGCGCACAATGCATATCGCTCCGACCCGGCTATCGGAGCTCCGGCTTTGCAATGGTCGAACGATTTGGCAGCCGCAGCTCAAGCGTGGGCGGACCGCATGGCAGCTACGGGCGCCTTCGAACACAGTCAAACGCCAGGCGTCGGCGAAAATCTGGCGATGGGCACGTCCGGGAGCAATACGGCGGCACAGATGGTTGATCTGTGGGGGAAGACCGCCGTCAATGGAAGCTCAGAACAGGGAAACTTCCAACCGGGCACGTTCCCGGATATTTCGAAGACGGGTGACTGGTCGGATGTGGGTCACTACTCGCAGGTTATCTGGAAAGCAACCAGAAGTGTGGGGTGCGGGCTTGCGAGCGACGGGACGAACGACTATCTGGTGTGCCAGTACAGTCCAGCCGGAAATATGTCGGGAGAGAACGTTCCTTAGTTGAAGTAGAGTCCTTCCATTGCGGTCCTAAGCTTGGCTGACCACTGCGCATGGTGGGACGGACAGCCTTTTCGCAGACTGCGCGAAAAGGTGTCAGTCCCGTGAGGGGCGGCTCCGTGTTTTTGGTCGCAGCATTTCGCAGCGTTAAATCCTCGCTGTCTTTTGCGGGCGATTCAGAGGCGCGACCGTAAGGGAGTGCATCAGTTGCTCTCAGGTGATGGCACTCCCTTACGGTCGTGCCCCTGATTCAGGGGATTGCCAAACGCACGGGCCACCACACCGCATTCCATGCGCCGCCAAGATAGAGAAGAGGTTATCTCGCCATGGCATTGGCGAGAGTCTGACCACTGCGCATGATCCCGTGCGCGGCGTCCGCGCGATGGGTGGATTCCCTTACACTCAAGCGACGTGCTGAACCAGGGCTATGCTTACGCAACAATTGTCAGCAGCAAGTATCACGGGGAGAATCTGCTGTCCCATCTGGCAAGCCGGTACCTTCACTCCACTCCAGAAGGTTGGCAGCAGAGACTGAGCAATGGCGAAGTTACGCTCGATGGCGACATCGCTACCGGAAGCGAATTGATTGCGGCAGGACAGTCCCTTGTCTGGAATCGCCCGGCGTGGAATGAACCGGACTGCGCTCAAACCTTCGATGTGCTATTTGAAGACGATCATCTGTTGGCCGTCAACAAACCGAGCGGGCTTCCGACGCTCCCCGGCGGCGGCTATTTCGAAAACACTCTCCTGCGGCTGGTGCAGAAGCGAAACCCTGAGGCAAACCCGGTCCACCGGTTGGGACGGGCTACAACCGGCATCGTCCTGTTCGCCAGGACGGCGCAGGCGGCTTCCTATTTAGTCGCCAACTGGAACACGCCACAAATTCAAAAGGTATACCGGGCGCTGGGCCAAAATGTTGCACAGCAGAACGCTTACGAAATCGTCACGCCCATTGGACTTGTACCGCACCCGCTGATCGGTTCGGTCTGGGCCGCAAAGGCCGGGGGCAAGCCATCAAAGTCATTGGCAAAGGTGATCTCACGGGATAGCAGCACCACAACCTTTGAGGTAAGCCTCTGTTCGGGCCGCCCTCACCAGATCAGAATTCATCTCGCGTCCATCGGCCATCCGCTGGTGGGCGATCCTCTATATGGGTTGAACGGCCAACCTCTTGAGAACCTCCCCGGCCTGCCCGGCGATGGAGGATATTTCCTGCACGCCCATTATTTGAAATTCCCGCACCCGATCACCGGAGAAGAGATCAACCTGCATGCGGCTTTGCCATGGTGAGCTTTTGATTTTGCGGAAGGCTCAGCAGCGCCGCGCGGTAAACTGATGGTTGTAGAAATATGATCGATAAAGTACTGGCCAAAGTTTTCGGCACAAAGAATGAGCGCGAGATCAAGGCGATGCAGCCGATGGTCGACGCGATTGGAGCGCTTGAGCCGGGGCTGAAGCAGCTTTCCGATATCGATCTGGCAACCAAGACCATCGAATTTCGTGAACGGCTGCAGCGCGGTGAAACGCTCGATGACTTGCTGATTGAAGCATTTGCCGTGTGCCGCGAGGCCGGCCGCCGCGTGCTGAACATGCGGCACTTCGACGTTCAATTGATCGGTGGGATCGTGCTGCACCGCGGCAAGATCGCGGAGATGAAAACGGGCGAAGGCAAAACCCTTGTCGCCACGCTGCCCACCTATCTGAACGCGCTCGCGGAGAAGGGCGTTCACGTTGTCACTGTCAACGATTACCTGGCGCGCCGCGATGCCGAGTGGATGGGCCGCTTGTATAAGTTCCTGGGCTTGACGGTCGGCATCATCGTGCACGACCTGAGCGACGAAGAACGCCGCGACAGTTACGCCGCCGACATCACGTACGGCACGAACAACGAGTTCGGCTTCGACTACCTGCGCGACAACATGAAGTTCCGCATCGAGAACTGCGTGCAGCGTCCGCATAACTTTGCCATTGTCGATGAGGTCGATTCGATTCTGGTCGACGAAGCACGCACGCCGCTAATCATCTCGGGCCCCAGTGAACAGTCGACCGATAAGTATTACAAGGTCAACGGAATCATTCCGCGCCTGGTGCGCGGTGAAGTCATCGAAGGTAAGGAGCCCGGCGAGAAATATACGACTGGCGATTACACGGTCGACGAGAAGCATCGCTCGGTAGCACTCACCGAAGAAGGCGTGCTCAAGTGCGAGAAGTTGCTGGGCATCGGCAACATGTTCGATCCCGCGAACATCGAGTACAACCACCACGTGCAGCAATCGCTGAAGGCGCACGTGATGTTCCTGCGCGACAAAGACTACGTCGTCAAAGACGGCGAAGTGATCATCGTCGATGAATTCACGGGACGTCTGATGCCGGGACGCCGCTGGAGCGATGGCTTGCACCAGGCGGTGGAAGCCAAGGAAGGCGTGAAGATCGAAAAGGAAACGCAGACCTTCGCGACGATCACGTTCCAGAATTACTTCCGCATGTATAAGAAGCTGGCCGGCATGACCGGTACAGCCGAAACGGAAGCGGCCGAGTTCCAGAAGATCTACAACCTTGATGTAACGGTGATCCCCACCAATAAGCCCATGCTGCGCGTTGAGAGCAGCGATCTGGTTTATCGCACCGAAGAAGAGAAGTTCCGCAACGCGGCGAAAGAAATTGCAGAGCTGCATGCCAAAGGGCAGCCCGTGCTGGTCGGGCACCATCTCGGTTGAGAAGAGCGAACACCTTTCCTCAATTCTGAAGAAGCAAGGCATCAAGCATGAAGTGCTGAACGCCAAGAATCACGAACGCGAAGCGTTCATCGTGGCGCAGGCAGGACGCAAGGGCGCGGTAACCGTATCGACCAACATGGCCGGCCGCGGTACCGATATTCTGCTTGGCGGCAATTCTGAAGCGATGGCGCGTGAGCATTTGCGCAAGCAGGGCAAAGATGCGGACGTGCTGTTGTCTTCGCCCGAAGGCAAAGCAGAGTGGGAACAGATGCTCGCTCGTTACAAGGCAGATACGGAGCGCGAGCATGACGAAGTAGTCGCGCTTGGCGGTCTGCACATCGTAGGCACCGAGCGTCACGATTCACGGCGTATCGATAACCAGCTTCGCGGCCGTGCGGGCCGCCAGGGCGACCCGGGCAGCTCACGCTTTTATCTCTCATTGCAGGACGACCTGCTGCGTATTTTCGGCGGCGAGCGCATGCAGAACCTGATGCGCCGGCTCGGCATGGAAGAGGATGTGCCGATCGAATCGGGCCTGATCACCAAGCGCATTGCAGCGGCCCAGCAAGCTGTAGAAACGCAGAACTTCGAAGCGCGCAAACATCTGCTCGAGTACGACGACGTGATGAACAAACAGCGCCAGGCCGTCTACGGTATGCGCCGCGCGCTGCTCGAAGGGCAGGATCAGAAGCAAAAAGTATTGGAGATGGTGCGCGGTGTTCTCGGCGCCTTCATCGATATGCGCGCGCCCGAGGGTGCGCACCCATCGACATTCGATCTAAGCGGGCTTGATACCGACGTTAACAACGAGTTCGGCCACAAGATCAATATCCCCGACCTTGGCGGTCTGTCTCGCGAAGAGCTGGAAGACACTCTCTTCGAGCAGCTCGCGCAACGCTACCAGGACCGCGAAGACATGATCGGCGCGGAGAACATGCGCAATGCCGAGCGCTGGATCATGTTGAACGCCATTGATGAGCAGTGGAAAGATCACCTGCTCTCGATGGATCACCTGAAGGAAGGCATCGGGCTACGGGGATACGGGCAGAAAGATCCCCTCGTTGAATACAAGAAGGAGTCGTATGTCCTGTTCCAGGACATGATGGACCGCATCGAAGACGAAACCGTTCGCTACCTGTACTTTCTCCGTTTTCAAGCGGGGACGGCGCCGGAGTTGCCGTTCCCCGAAGATGAAGAGTTCGAGCAGGATGAGGAAGTGGACGTTGAAGCCGAAGCAGCGGCTCGCGCGCAGGAAGCTCAGCGGGCAGCGCAGGCTGCGGCTCAGGACCTGACGCGGAACATCCAGCGCAAGAAAGAGAAGGAACTGGCGGGGCTCCAGTTTGTCGGCGGCGATTCCACCACGACCGCCACCAAGACGGTGCGCAACAAAGAAAAGGTCGGCCCCAACCAGCCGTGTCCGTGCGGGAGCGGCAAGAAGTACAAGAAATGCCACGGCGCGGCCGGGGCAGCTTAAAAATCCGGCGTAACGGGCACCTTTGACGCTCTGGACGGCGTCTATCGGAATGATGAGATTGTTTGCGCTATTTCTGATGCCGCTCCTTGCCGGTGCTGCGATGCTCCCCGGAACCCTGGGGCCTTATCAGCAGACATCCGTCGCGCCCTTGCCGGTCAAGGACGCGCCGGTCTGGAACGAACTGGGGCTGACCGCTGCCGAAACCGGCGCCTATGAGGGCGCGGGTAAAAAGGTCCAGGTCACGGCCTGGAGGCTTGCCGACACGACCGCTGGATTGGCCGCCTACGACTTGCTCCAGCCGACTTCGGCCAAACCCTCGGGCGAGAAGCTGCGCGCCGTTACAGAGCTTGCGAGCGACCTTCCCGGGGGTGTTATCGCGGCATTGGGCAATACGGTAGTGCGGATTGACGGGTACGTGCCCACTGCCGAAGAGCTGGCCAACTTCTTTCGCTCGCTGCCGAAATTCGAGCAGGGGCCGCTGCCGCTGTTGCCTGGGTACCTGCCGGTCGGCGCGAAGAGCGGCACCGAGCGCTACATCACGGGGCCCAATGCGATGAGCGAGTTTCTGCCCCAGGTTTCCCCCGCGACGGCGGCTTTCTCGTTAGGTGCCGAGGCGGATCTGGCTGAGTATGGCGAAGGCCAGAAACTGGCGATTTTCTCTTACCCGACGCCCGCCATCGCCCGGGACCGGCTGCCGCAATTCCAGAAGATTCCGGGCGTTCTGGCAAAAAGAACCGGAACTTTGGTGGTTTTGGTAATTTCTCGCGGCGACGCAAATTCCGATGAACGGCTGCTCTCGCAGGTCCGTTACAAAGCTTCCGTGACGCTCGGAAACAAGCCGGTGACGGCCCGAGACAATCCCGGTAACTTGTTCTTAAATATCGCGTATCTGGTTCTGATCCTGGCTGGGTTCTGTGTCGTTTCCGGGGTGGTTGTGGGCGGGTTGCGCTACATTTTCCGGCGCTCTGGTTCTTCGGGAGATGGGGACCAGATGATCACGCTGCACCTCGAAAAACGTTAAGATATTGCAAATAAAGAACTTATATTTATGCGGCCCTGTTTTTTGGGCCCAGTTCTCCGTTTTCCACAGCGCGGACAGAAATCAACAGGTTCTCATAAATCGCCTGAAAACAACGATTTCTGGGCAGGTCTCAGCGGCTCGGTTTTGGACTTGACGAGCGCCGACCGAAGAATTTACTATCCAATCACTAAAGTTTTTGGCGGTTGCGAAACCGTTGAAAATGATTCTCCCATCGAAAATCGCTCTGGCAGTCCAGAGCGGTGTCTAAGCCCGTCGGCGATCCCGGCGGGCTTTTGAACGTCCAATCAAGAAAGCTTTCGCCACGATGCACGCGCTAAGTCAAACGCGCTGAGAAGGAATCGACCGCCGATGATCACCGTAACCGTTCTGTACCCGAAGACTTCCGATTCGCATTTCGACGAGCAATATTACGTCACAAAGCACATGCCGCTGGTCGAGAGCCGCTTCGGGAGTCTGGGCATGCGCGGCTTCCAACTATTGCGCGGAGCGAGTTCGCTCGATGGCGGAAGTCCGGCCTTCGCGGTCATCGCGCAACTGACTTTCGAGTCTCTTGGACATCTGCAACATGCACTGCAAACGCACGGCGCTGAAATCATGGGAGACATCCCAAACTTCACCAATGTGCAGCCGTTGCTCCAGATCAATCAGCCGCTGTTGTGACCCGGCGCGCGCCCGCCTGCTAAGTCCGCTAAAATCATGAGATTGGATGAATGATAAAAAGCTGCAGTTGATTCCCCTCGGCGGGGTTGGGGAATTTGGAATGAACATCATGGCGATGCGGTATGGGGACGACATCATCGTTCTCGACTGCGGCATGATGTTTCCCGAAGCGGAATTATTGGGCGTTGACTACGTTACGCCCGACCTGACGTACCTCAAAGAGAATCGCGAAAAAGTCCGCGGCCTGCTGCTCACGCACGGGCACGAAGATCATATCGGGGCCGTCGCCTATTTCCTGGCTGAGTTCCAGGTGCCGGTGTTCGGTACTGCCTTCACGCTGGCGCTGGTGGAGCGTCGCCTCGAAGAGCACGATCTTGAGAACGAACCCGATCTGCGTCCGGTCAAGCCGAAAGACATTGTCGAGCTTGGCCCGTTCAAGGTGGAGTTCGTTCACGTCACGCACTCGATCGTCAGCGCCGTTGCGCTTGCGATCACCACGCCGCTGGGAGTTGTGATCCACACGGGCGATTTCAAAGTGGATCCGACGCCTACTGACAACGCGCTCTTCGATCTGCACACGCTCGCGGAGTACGGGAAGCGCGGCGTGCTGTTGCTGCTGTCGGATTCGACCAATGCAGATCGCGCGGGCTATACCGATTCCGAACGTGCTGTGCGTCCGCGTCTTGAAGACATCCTGAACCGCGCGGAGCGGCGCGTGATCATCGCGTGCTTCAGCTCGTCGATTCATCGCCTGCAGCAAGTGATCGATCTCTCGCTTGAGTTCGGGCGCAAGGTAGCGATCGTCGGGCGCAGCATGAACAGCGTTACGGAGATCGCGCACAACCTCGGCTTCCTGCAAATCCCGGATGGCATTCTGATGCGGCCGCAAGACGTGATGACCGCGAATCCGAAGAAGGTCACGGTGCTCATCTCCGGCACGCAGGGCGAGCCGATGTCGGCGCTTTCGCGCGCGGCGATCGATGACCACAAACACGTCTCGATCGAAAAGGGCGACGTGGTTGCGCTCAGCTCACGCATCATCCCTGGCAATGAGAAGCCGATCTTTCGCATGATCGACCACTTGTCGCGGCGTGGTGCGGACGTCATGTACGGCAGCATGAATCCGCCGCTGCATGTGTCCGGGCACGGCAGCGTAGAGGAACTGCGGCTGGTATTGAATCTGGTGCGGCCGCGTTACTTCATGCCGGTGCATGGCGAGTATCGTCAGATGACGAAGCATGCGCGGTTGGCCGATCACCTCAAGTTCCTGGGCCTTGAAGAATCGTTCGTGCTCGACACCGGCGACATCCTTGAGATCGATGTGCGCGGTGCACGCAAGTCGGGACGAGTCACAGTGGGCCGGGTCTGTATCGACTCCGGGATGGTGGGTGAAGTTGTTGGCGACCTGGTGATTCGCGATCGCCGTCACATCTCTGAAGATGGCATCGTGTTGTCGATCGTCGCGATCAACAAACATACGGGCAAGGTGGAAGGTGTTCCCGAAGTGGTAAGCCGCGGCTTCACGGGGGAAGACGATGGAGCCGTGATGGCGAAGGCGCGCGAGGTTGTGGCGCGTACGCTTGAGAACGCTACCGCCGAAGAGCGCATGGATTGGGGCGTCATCAAAGACAAGATTCGCGCCGACCTGAAGCGGCACATCGCGAAGCAAACCAATCGCCGGCCGTTAATCATGCCGGTAATTCTTGAAGTCTGAACGCGCTGGAACAGAATCCATTTAGGCTGGAACCATGGCGAACAAACAGAGCAAAGGCACACAGAACGAAAATAAGGCGAACTCGCCCGTGGTCGAGGCGCTGCAGCGTGAAGCGGCCAACACGATCATCCTGTATCACAACTACAAGCACTATCACTGGCAGACGTTTGGCGCGACCATGCGCGATCTGCACTTGATGTTCGACGAGTTTATCGATGTGGTGCTCGAAGACATCGACACGCTTGCCGAACGTGTGCGCATGATCGGCCAGGACCCGCTGTTCCGTTTCGAGGAAATCCAACAGCACGCCACGATTAAACAATCAGCCGCGCCGAAGAATATGCGCGCGTTCATTGAAGAGGCAGATGCCAGCGTGCTCAAGGTGATCGACGGCATGCGTGCGGGTGCGAAAGCCGCAGAGGAAGCGGACGATCCCGGCAGCAACGATCTGTTCTCCGGAATGGTGCGGCACTACGAGAAGCAGGAGTGGTTCTTCCGCGACATTCTGGAGAAGAAGGACGGCTTGGTCGCGTAACTACACACCTTACAATTGAGAGATGCGCGTCCTGGTTGCGTTGCTCTGCTTAAGTGCATGTGTTTCGGCTGCTCCGTTGAAGGAGCGCCAGTTTAGTTTCGAGTACCGGGCCGCGGTTCCCGCCGAAGTCAAAGGTGATGTGCGTCTCTGGATACCGGTGCCGCACGACGACGCCAATCAGCACATTTCGAATCTGCAGATTGAGTCGAGCGCGCCTTACAAGATGTCGAGCGATTCGCGGGGCAACCGCATGCTCTTGATCGAATCCGACGCACACCCCACGATTACGATGCGCTTCGATTGCGTGCGCAAAGAGCATGTCCAAGCCATGCTCAAGACCGGGCACCCCGAGCCATTGAGCGCGGCTGACAAGGCACGCTGGCTGGCGCCCGACCGCCTGGTGCCGCTCGACGACACGATCCGCAAGTGGGCCAAAGATGTAGTTGACGCGGCGCATGCGCATACCGATCTCGAAATGGCGCGCGCCATCTATAACCATGTGGTCTCGACCGTGAAGTACGACAAAACCGGCAAAGGCTGGGGGCGCGGCGACATTTACTACGCGTGCGATGCTCGCCGCGGCAACTGCACAGACTTCCACGCCATCTTCATCGGCTATGCGCGAGCGATGGGTATTCCCGCGCGCTTCTCGATCGGTGTGCCGATTCCGTCCGAGCGGGGCAGCGGCACCATCGCTGGCTATCACTGCTGGGCCGAGTTCTACGCGCAGGGCATCGGTTGGGTGCCGGTGGATGCATCGGAAGCCGCCAAGAATCCGAGCGAGCGCGAGTACTACTTCGGTGCGCACGATGAGAACCGCGTGGAGTTTACGCAAGGCCGTGATCTGGAACTGCAACCGAAGCAAGCAGGTCCGCCGCTCAACTTCTTCATCTACCCCTATGCCGAAGCTGATGGTAAACCGGTGGCAGACATTGAACGCAAGTTCACATGGAAAGATTTGCCGCGCGCCACGGCGTCAGGTGCAGCAGGAGTAAATTGACGGTCCGCATTCATGGCTAAGCGCTTCTCCGAGTTATCGGAGCGCGAAATTCTTGCTCTCGCGATTACCCTCGAAGAAGAAGACGGACGCATTTATGGCGAGTTCTCCGAAGGCTTGCGGGAGACTTATCCCGCAACGGCAAAAGTCTTCAAGGAAATGCAGGCTGAAGAGTCTGAGCATCGTTCGAGTCTGATCGAACTTTTCCGGAAGCGTTTTGGCGAGCACATTCCGCTGGTGCGGAGGCAAGACGTGCGCGGATTCGTCGATCGCCGCCCGGTGTGGATGATGCAGCCGCTCGGCATCGAGACCGTACGCAAGCAGATGGAGTTGATGGAAGGCGAGACGCGCCGCTTCTACGAAAACGCGGCAAAGCTTGTAACCGACGCGTCCATTCGCAAATTACTAGGCGACCTTGCAGTCGCGGAACAACAGCACACGCAGAGCGCGATCGATCTGACGCGCGAGCATCTCACGCCCGGTGCGCGCGTCGATGAAAATGATGCGCGCCGGCGAACGTTTGTCCTGCAAATCGTGCAGCCGGGTCTTGCCGGATTGATGGATGGTTCGGTCTCCACGCTCGCGCCGATTTTCGCTGCTGCCTTCGCAACGCATCGTACGCACGATGCCTTTCTCGTCGGCATGGCAGCATCGCTGGGCGCAGGCATCTCGATGGGCTTCGCCGAAGCGCTCTCAGATGATGGTGCGCTCACGGGGCGCGGCCATCCATGGCTACGCGGCGGTGTCTGCGGATTAATGACCGCGGCCGGCGGGCTCGGTCATACGCTGCCATTCCTGATCGGCGACTTTCACGTAGCGCTGGTCGCGGCCGTGATTGTCGTCATCGTTGAGCTGATCATCATTAGCTGGATCCGTCACCGTTACATGGACACGCCTTTCTGGTCGGCGTCCTTGCAGGTGATGTTCGGCGGCCTGCTGGTTTTTGGCGCAGGCGTGCTGATCGGCAACTCGTAGCTAGTTCAAGAAGTAAGTCCGGTACAACGTGTCGCGCTGCTTTGGGATAAAGCCTGCGTCGCGTATCAACCGGCGCAACTCTTCTTCGCTGGCGCGGTTGTGTGTGCCTGCCGCGGAGACTACGTTCTCCTCAATCATGATGCTGCCGACATCGTTGCCACCGAAGCGCAACCCGACCTGGCAAGTCTTGAGGCCCGGCGTCACCCACGAGCTTTGGATGTTCTCGATGTTGTCCAGATAGACGCGCGACACGGCGAGCGTCTTCAGATACTCCACCGCCGTCGCCTCTTCTTTGACGAAGCGGCCGAGGGAAGTCTGATCGCGCTGAAACGTCCACGGGATGAAGGCGGTGAAGCCGCCGGTGTCTTCCTGAATCTGGCGCACCAGTTCCAGATGGTTCATGCGCTGTTCCAGCGTTTCGCCGCAGCCGAACATCATGGTCGCGGTGGTGCGCATCCCGAGCGCGTGCGCGGTGCGGTGCACATCGACCCAGTCCTGCGTGGAGCACTTCAGGCGGCTGATGCGATAGCGCACGTCGTCATCCAAAATTTCCGCCCCGCCGCCTGGAATCGAGTCCAGACCCGCATCGCGCAACCGCGCGATCGTGTCATGCAGGCTGATGCCGCTCACGTCCGCGATGTTCGTGATCTCGGGCGCAGAGAAGCAATGGTTATGAATCTTGAAGCGCTGCTTGATCGAGCGCAGCAAGTCTTCGTACCACTCGATCTTCAAGTCGGGATGCAAGCCGCCCTGCATCAAAATGCCGGTACCGCCGAGATCGATCGTCTCTTGAATCTTGTCGAAGATCACCTGATGATCGAGGACGTAACCTTCCTTGTGACCCATGGGCCGATAGAACGCGCAGAAGCTGCAGTACTCGGTGCAGAAGTTGGTGTAGTTGATGTTGCGGTCGATGATGTACGACACCACGCCGTGCGGATGAAGCTTGCGGCGCACCGCGTCAGCCTCCATTCCAACGGCGATCAGATCGTCTGAATGAAACAGATCCAGTGCTTGCGCGCGAGTGATCATGAGCCTCTCTTTATCTTAGATGCGATGCGTTGGCTGCGGGATGAAAAGCTGTATTCTGTGTTGCGTTCCGGTCACTGCCTTCGATATGCTTCCTGCACTTGCGGCGCATAAGCCGCTATCTTGCTGGAGGTTAAGGATCCCCGATGACATCTCTCCTCTCACTGCCTGCTCTTTGGCAACCACCCACTGAGCCGGCCGGGTACGGTCAAAATTATCTGCTTGCCGTGCTCGGAATCAGTCTCCTGTCTTTGCTGGTCGCCGGTTTACTGGCGCGTTATGTGGTCGGCCAGGACACGGGAACTCCGCAGATGCAGAAGATTTCGAATGCGATCAAGCAGGGAGCGGAAGCGTTCATCCGCCGTCAGAACAAGACGATTTTGGCTTTGGCGCTGGTGCTGGCGGTGATCATTTACGTCGGGTATTACTTCGGGAAGGGCGATAGCGTTCTGGCGCAGCGCATGACCATTTCGTTTGTGGCCGGCGCGCTCTGTTCGGTGCTGGCGGGTTTCAGCGGCATGTGGGTATCGATTCGCAGCAACATCCGCGCCGCTTCGGCTGCACGCACCAGTTTAAATCGCGCGCTGCAGATTGCGTTGCGGGGCGGGGCAGTGACGGGCCTCAGTGTGGTCGCGTTGTCACTCCTGGGCGTTGGCCTTCTGTTCTTCCTGTTCGACGGGTTGAATAACCCGACCGAAGTGCCGACACAGATTGTTGCGTTCGGATTCGGCGCAAGCTTCGTCGCGTTGTTCGCACAGCTAGGCGGCGGTATTTATACGAAGGCCGCGGACGTGGGTGCTGATCTGGTTGGAAAAGTCGAAGCCGGAATCCCGGAAGATGACCCACGCAATCCGGCGGTCATCGCAGATCTGGTCGGCGACAACGTCGGCGACTGCGCGGGCCGTGGTGCGGACTTATTCGAATCGACGGCGGCTGAGAACGTCGGCGCCATGATTCTGGGTGCGGCCTTGTTCCCGGTCTTCGGTATCAAGGGAATCTTGTTTCCGCTGGTGGCACGCGCGTTCGGGCTGATCGCATCCATCGTTGGCGTGATGGTGGTCAAGATGCGCGAAGAAGAAGACCCGATGAGTGCGCTGAATCGCGGTTTCTACGTGACGACAGCTCTGGCGATGTGCGGCTTCGGGGTGGCGGTCTGGTTGTTGCTGAACGGCAACATGAACCTGTTCTTTGCCGGGCTCGTGGGAATTATGACGAGCTTTCTATTCGTGTTTATCACGCAGTACTACACCGAATACCGCTATCGCCCGGTGAAGATGATCGCGGAAGCGTGCACCACTGGACCAGCTACCACCATCATCGCGGGCTTCGCGATCGGGCTTGAATGCGTGGCTTTGCCGGTGCTGGTGATCTCCGGCGCCATTCTGGGTTCTTACTATCTCGGTATTCACGCCGGCCTGACCGGAGTTTCCGAACAGGCTGCAGGACTATATGGCACTGCGATCGCGACGATGGGTATGCTTTCGACTGCCGCTTACATCCTTGCCATGGACACCTTCGGACCAATCACGGACAACGCCGGAGGCATCGTTGAGATGTCGCATCAACCGGACGCGGTTCGCACACGCACCGACCGTCTGGACGCTGTCGGCAACACTACGAAAGCGCTCACCAAAGGTTATGCGATCGGCAGCGCGGCACTCGCGGCGTTCCTGCTTTTTTCTGCATACATCGATGAGGTGCGCACGCTGATGCACCTTCCAGCCGACGCGCCATTCACCGTTGATATCGGCAATGTCCCGGTATTCACCGGCGCCTTGTTAGGGGCCATGCTGGTGTTCCTGTTCAGCTCGTTCGCGATCAAGGCAGTGGGCTCGGCCGCACAGACGATTATCGAAGAAGTGCGGCGGCAGTTCCGTGAAAATCCGGGCATCATGGCGGGCACTTCCGATCCTGACTACGGCACGTGCGTCGATATCGTCACGCGATCTGCACTGAAGGCGATGATCGTGCCCGGCCTGCTGGCAGTAGCGAGTCCGGTCGCCGTTGGACTTGTCTTCCGCACGTTCCACGTGGGGGCGTACGCCGTGGCTGCGTTTTTAATGGTCGGAACCATCACGGGCATCCTGCTCGCAACACTGATGAACAATAGCGGCGGCGCATGGGACAACGCCAAGAAGTTTATTGAGATGGGCAACCACGGGGGCAAAGGTTCAGAAGCGCATAAAGCCGCCGTGGTGGGCGATACGGTGGGCGACCCATTCAAAGACACCGCAGGGCCCTCGCTGCACGTGCTGATCAAGCTGCTGAGTACGATCACGCTGGTGGCGGCGCCGTTGTTTATCTAGAGTCAACCTGATTGCATGGCGCGACCGATACGAAATGAATTCGGTCGCGCCTGACTGCGTTCCTCCATACGCAACGGCTAGAAAAATTACGATTGAAATTCCGGTCGACCTTCTCGAAAAGGCCCTTCGCGACAGGGTCTTGAAGCAATCACGACGCCCGCTTACATCACGCCGAACTTAGCGAATGCATCTTCTGTACTCATCCCGTTGACGATCGCCGAACGCACCGTGTTTTCTTTGTCGGCTTTCTCCAGTGCGCGTGCGATTGCTTCCTGCTCAGCTTGTTGCGGGATGACCAACACGCCATCTAGATCGCCAAAGACAATGTCTCCCGGCCGCACGAGCACTCCGTCAATTTCCACCGGTACGCGATAATCGACGACCTTCCCGCGATAGCCTTGGTCCTGCGCGTACCTGCCAATCGAAAACGTCGGGAAGCCCAGTGACAGGATGCCTCGCGTGTCGCGCGAATACCCGTTGAGCACCGCCCCGGCGGCGCCGAGTTGCCTTGCGCGTGTGCTCATGAGTTCGCCCCAAAGAGCATACCGAGGGCTCCCGCCCGATGCCAGATACACCTCGTGCGGCTTCAAGCTGTCGAGTGCACGCAACATAAGCCCGAACGGTTTCCGGCTCAACTCCGTTTGGCCTTCCTCGCCGTCACAAAGAAGATAGTCGGCCTCGAGGACCGGCATGGCGCGGCCGACCACAACCATCGAGTGATCGAGCGGCTGGATTGCCGGCGGAAGGAACTGGCGCCGCAATCCCATCGTGTCCAGTACATCGCCGATGGCAGCAGGAAATAGCCGCTTGCGCATCACGTTGAATAACTCTTCGTCGTTCGTAGGAGGCTGCATTCGGTTTAGAGTACTCCCCGCAGAGACGAACAGATTGAATGGGGCACTCTCTCCCTACGGCCATCGGCTGCATGGGTGTAGCGAGGGCAGGGTCGAGAGGACAACAATCTATCGTTCCCGGATGTTGAGTGAATCCACCGCAGCACTGCAACGGGGCGAGGGTTGCCATGCGAGTGATTTTGAAGCGAACTAGCAGGAAGAATTGAACCAGAAGATTGATTCAGGGGCACGACCGTAAGGGAGTGCATGAGTCGCTATCGAGTGATGCACTCCCTTACGGTCGCGCCCCTGAATAGCGTGTCGGGTTGAAGAGTTAGCAGGGCTGCCGTCAACGGTGAACACCCTGCGGTAGTAAGACGCAAGTAGCGGTGTTTCTTCATCGCAGAACGATCACGCTAATATTCGGTTTGGCTGTCGACGACGTGTTTTTTGGAATGCGAATCATTAAGTGGGCGACGATCGCGCTGTGTGCGGTCCTCCTCAGCGGTTTCGGGCCCAATTCTGAAATAGGCCGGCGGACGAGCCCGCTCGGCTCTTTAGGCCCGCTATTAAAGAGATCCAATCGAAAACGCAGATTCCCATATTGCTGCCCTCTACGTTGCCGAAGGATGTTCCGGAAACAAGCATAAAGCTGGCGTCGGGAGAGATACGGGAGGACGGCTATTTCATTTCACTTTACTATTCCCGCGACGCGAACAATTCTAGTTACGCCGCCGGGTTCGGTGGCTCCCCCGTTTCACCCGGAGACCGCGATCTGCCCGATGGTACGCCGGTCGCACTCTCGGATGGCCGTACGGGAATTTTCCGGGCTGTTTCTTGCGGCGGGTCTTGTGCTCCCGCAAATCTTTGGTGGGAGCGAAGTGGCTTCATGTATTCGATCCAAGTAAGGCTTAGCCCTGATCTGCCCGAGAGAGAACAGCAGGAAATCCTAGTTGAAATCGCGAATTCGAGTGTGGTGGCTGTTGTGCGCCGCACATGTGCGCCAAAACCATGTGCACCTGGTTCTACATTGTGACTGCAAACCGGAACAAGCGATGACGAGCCTCAAATCTTACGCTACGCGGACGCTGCGCTCTTCTGACCTGGTTCGAAAGCGATGGTGGTCTCGCCACGGCAGCACCCGTTATTTGTGGAACCCCACAAGCATTGCAGCGGCGAATGAATACAACGTGCACGGGCGAGGGCTGCCCATGCAAGTGTTTTTTGAAGAGAACTGGCAGGAAGAATTGAACCAGAAGATTGATTCAGGGGCACGACCGTTAGGGAGTGCATCAGTCGCTATCGAGTGATGCACTCCCTTACGGTCGCGCCCGTGAATGGGGTGTCGGGTTGCATCTGAGACGAACAATGCGGTGGAACCCGCAAGCGTTGCAGCGGGGCAAGGGCTGCCCACGCAAGGGTTTTTAAAGGTGGCGGGAGGAATTGGACTAGAAGATTGATTCAGGGGCACGACCGTGAGGGAGTGCATCAGTCGCTATCAGGTGATGCACTCCCTTACGGTCGCGCCCCTGAATGGCGTGTGGGGTTGAAGAGTTAGCAGGACTGCCGTCAACGGTGAACACCTTGCGGTGATAAGACGCAAGTAGCGTGTTTCTTCATCGCAGTTTGCCTGTCAATGTCGTCCAGACCCTAATTTCGATTGGACAGACGACACGGCAAAACGACTGGAAGAATCTGGTCGCCAAAATCCCATTTTGATTGGGGAGTTATCCGCGGGCGTCGATGCTTGAGCCTTGACGAATCCTCTATGATTCATGCGAGAGGAAAGTTATTCGATGACTTGGCGGTTGGCTCTGACTCTGATGATTGCATCTCAAGCCTGGGCCTGTTCGTGCGACGGGGATTGGCCATCGGTCAAACAGGCGTGGGAGGAGGCGCCTTTCGTCTTTTTGGGAACTGTCGAACGTGCCGACCCCGACGAAGACGGCAGCCGAACCATTTCCCTGGAGCAGTCCGTTCGCATTCATGTCGATCAAGCGTTCAAAGGCGTATCCAAAGGTCAGGAGATCGAGCTACAACAAGGTGCAAATAATTGTGCGGCTAAATTTAGGACGGGACAGCGTGCCGTCTTTTACTTGCAGCGGGGACCAACAACAGGGAGTTGGAGCATGCCGGCTTGTACCCGCTCGATCGGCAGCGCCGAGCCGGGTGGAGACGACCTACTGTTCTTAAGAGGTTTACCCAGGTCTGCGATCGGCACGAGGCTCTCGGGTGAGGTTAAACTCTACGAGGATTCGTCGAAGCAAGGCTTCAGCCGAATAGGGGGCGTGCCGAACGTCAGGGTGAGGGTTGCTGGTGCAATGGGATTCACCCAGGAGGCGGTTACCAATGCTGCCGGAGCATATGAAGTATTTGGTCTGCGGCCGGGAAGCTACTCGGTCAGCATTGAGGTTCCAGATGGCTTAAGAATCAAGTTCCCGAGAGTCGCCGGCTCGCAGCCCGCTCAAAGCGACGGTGCGACCGTGGACCTCGCGTTCAACGGAGGAGCCAGCGTCGATTTTGTGCTCCAGGCTGACACCCGATTAACCGGGCGTATGCTTGACGCAACGGGTATGCCTATGCCCGGCGTGTGCCTCGATCTTGAACCAGTGGAAGGCCGAGGTGAAAACGGCTCGCGATTCTTCGATTGTTCGAAAGCAGGTGGACTGTTTGAGATGACTATGATGCCTCCCGGCAGATATTGGTTAGTTGCGCGAGACGATGTGAAAGTGGATCTTCTCAAATCAAAGTCGACACTCTACTATCCGGGTTCGAGAGATCGCGACACGGCCACTATGGTCTCGATCGCGGCAGGCAACTACGTCGAACATCTCGACATACGCGTGCCTTCCGACGAAAAAAGACACAAAATCGTCGGTCGATTTCTGTTTGCAGATGGCGCACCCGTAGCAGGCATGGCGGTTACTTTCACATCTCCGCAACACGGTTACTCAGAAACGGCGCACACGGGCCCGGACGGATCGTTTGGCCTTCTGGTTGTTGCCGGAATGCAGGGCTATTTGGACGGACACTTGTTCATACTCGAGCCGATTCTGAAATCGTGCCCCGAGTTTAAAGTCGGACCGCGCAGAAGGGGAATGCTCCGGTTCATTGACGCGGATCCAATCTCCCTGTCAAGTGATTCCGATCTTAAGGATCTCAAACTCGAACTACCTTCGCCTTCATGCAAATCTTGGCAACCTGGTCAATAAATGAACTGGCACCATTGAGGTTCGAGTCGGCAAGCCGGATAAACTGTTCGGGCTAAAGTACAACCTAAATCTGAATGGCTGGGCGAGAAGTGAATTTTCCCGCGCATCGGGCGGCGCGAAGGAAAACCTGCTGAAAAAATGCCTGCGGAATCAGGACAGCCAGCGAATTGAATGCAATTGAATCCAACTTTTCTGAAGGGAGAACGCGAACCGATAAAAAATCTGGAGCCACCCGCCAGGATCGAACTGGCGACCTGCTGATTACGAATCAGCCGCTCTACCAACTGAGCTAGGGTGGCCTGGGAGAGAATTGCGTTTTCAGCTTACCATTTCAGGCCGGTTCAGGTCACCTTCACGTCGAGCAGCGTCACCCAGTATTGGAACGATTGCATGACGAATCCGATCAGTACCAGCCAGACGCCGAAGACGCCCATGCGGCGCTCGGGCAGGTTGTCGGCGTAGTACTCGATGAGTGGGTTCACGGCGGTGCCGGCGGCGGTGACGAGTCCGGTGACCAGGCCGACACGGATGGCCAGCGCCCACGGGTGTTCGATGTGGGCCCACGCGCAGCACAGGAAGGCCGCGGCGGTGGTGGCCACCACACGAATTGCGGTGCCCCATGCCTGGCGCGGGGTGATGCGAGTGCGGCGCGCCGCTTCGTAGTCGACTCCGGGGCGCATGCCGCGCATGTACGCCATCGTTTGACCCACGGCCATCAGCACCCCGAACAGCGCGCCAACGCGAACTCCGGCCAGGAGCGAGAGTCCAGCGCCGAACGCCAACCCACGTAGAACGCTGAAAAACGCTTCCCACCACAGTGAATAATGGCCGCCGTCCCGCGCAGTGCGCTGCAGTTCGATGGCGACCGTGACTCCCGAGGCGATGCCTGAAAGAACTCCAAATGCAATGCCCAGTCCGAGTCCAAAGCCCGCGCCGAACACGATCGAGTACGTCACCATCTTGGTAACCAGCCGCAAGGGCCCGTGCTGACCGCCCAGCAGATCGTAGGCGAGGTACAGACCTCCCAGCAGATCAAGGCAGACGCCCGCGAGGCTCAGGGTCGCGATCGTGTGATGGTCCATTCAATGATCCTAAAGAACCCCGCAAACGTTTTCTTGACAATGTGCAATAAAAGCGAAATCATGACCGAATCCCAACGTTTAGGAGACTTCTACATGGATACAAAAGACGAGTTGTTGGACGACAAGCAAAAGCAGCCTGAGACCGAAGCGACGAACGACGAGATCAAACCGGAGGACGCTGAGAAGGTTTCCGGCGGCTTCCACATCTGTTGACTCCAAGGCGCGCCTGAGAAGGTCGCGCCTTCCAACTTTGCTCTCTTTTCCACCTGACTTCCGGCTGGCGTAACCCGTCGATTCCACTTAGTAATGGTCCATCCCACCGTCGTTGCGAGATCCGTAAACGTTTCCTTGACAATCCGCGACAAAGGCGAAATCATGACCGAATCCCATGTTTGGGATCGGAGCCCATATGGACGAAAAAGACGAGTTGTTGGACGACAAGCAAAAGCAGCCCGAGACCGAAACTACGAACGAAGAGATCAAGCCCGAGGACGCTGATAAGGTTTCCGGCGGGTCCCGGAACAAATTTTAATTTCAGTACCATCTAAGGCGCGACTGAGTAGGTCGCGCCTTACTAATTCGCCCTCTTTTGCACCTGACTCACGGCTGGCGTAACCCGTCGGTTTCGCTTGGTGTCAGTCCATTCGACGTTCGTCGCGAACGCCCGCAAACATTCTCTTGACAATCATTCGAGAAAGGCGAAATCATAACCTAATCCCACGGTTCGGGATCGGAGCCCCTTATGGACAAAAGAGACGAGTTGTTGGACGACAAGCAAAAGCATCCTGAGACCGAAACGACGAACGAAGAGATCAAACCGGAGGACGCTGACAAGGTTTCCGGCGGCTTCCACGCGTACTATGAATAATTGAGGGCCTAACAACTAAAGAAAGGCGCGACTTAGAAGGTCACGCCTTGCCCCTCTGCTTTCTCGTTGCAACAAAAGTCTGATCTAATCTCTACGACGCCAAATCGCCTTCCGTTAATCTCGCCGAAACTCAGACCTCTCCAAGCCACCTAGCCGTTAATGCGAAAAGCACTCTACTTCCTGGGTATTCTGAATGACTCCGACATCGACTGGCTGGTAGCAGCGGGCAAGCGTCGCGAGATCGGCACCGGTGCACGCCTGATCGAAGAAGGACGGCAGTTGGACTCCGTTTTTCTGGTGATCGACGGTGCGTTTGCCGTTCGCACTGCGGCGCTGGGTGATCGTGAAATCGCTCGCCTCATGTCGGGTGAGGTGATGGGCGAGATGTCGTTTGTCGACCAGGCTCCGCCTTCAGCGACAGTGCAGGCGCTCGAAACATCTTTTGTGCTCGACATACCCCGGCGCCGTCTGAACGCCAAACTCGCCGAAGACCCAGGCTTCGCATCGCGCTTTTATCAGGCGCTATCGATGTTTCTCGCCGCGCGGTTGCGGGCGACAGTCTCAGCCATGGCTGAAAGTTCGGCGCTTGAGACCGAGGGCGAAATGGGCTTCGATGCGCTGGATAACGTCTCCATGGCCGGCGCTCGCTTCGACTGGATCCAGCGCCGCTTGCGGTCGGCTGAGTTGAGGTAAGCTGCACAGTCAGAGTCGTGCTGCATGGCTGACCAGGACCGAAAACTATATCGAACGCAAGCTCTCGAGCGTTTTGCCTCGCCCGATAATCTTGAACAGTTGATGCCGGTAGCGGGTGCGAAAGAATGGCTGCTGATTGCAGTCACCGGCGCGCTTCTGTTGATGTTCGGCATCTGGTCCTTTGTGGGGCAGGTACCGACGATTGCAACCGGCCGCGGCGTGATCCTGCGGCCTCGCCAGATCACGCAGGCTCAGGCAATGGCGCCGGGCCAGATTGTGTCATTGCGCGTGCGGGCCGGAGATCGTGTGCGCGAGGGCGACCTGATTGCAACGATCGATCAGTCCGATGTTCTGAAACGGATTGAGGCGAACCGGCGCGCAGTCGCGACACTCGAAGAACAGGACCGCCGCAAGAGCGAGACCGAACAGTCGCAGATCGCCTTGCAAGTGCAGCAGGACGCAATGGAACGCTCGGGGCTTGAAGCGCAACGGGTCACGCTGCGCAAGAGTCTGGATGATGCGCTCAGCCTGAAGCCGATCCTCGAAACGCACGCCGAATCGAACCGCAAATTGGTCAAAGAAGGCTTGCTGGGCTTCGCCGCGAAGGATGTGGCCGACTCGGAAAGCGCCGTTCACGATAACGAGGCGAAGATCAACGACTACACCGGGCGGCTCGGGCAGATCGATGGGCAGCTCAAGCAGATCGAAACGCGCAACGCTGCGCTGAACAAGCAGATCGTGGCGGACTCCATGGCGCGCCGCAACGAGATTGCGCAACTGCGCCGCAGCATCGAGCTCGACAGTTTTCAGATTCTGCGCGATGGTGAAATCCGCAGCCAGTACTCCGGCCGCGTCGCGGAAGTGATGGCAGCGCCGGGACAGGTGATGCCGGCTGGCGGCAAGCTGCTCACGTTGGAGGCGGACGATGCAGCCGCCGGCTTAGTGAGCATCTCTTACTATCCGGTGAAGGACGGCAAAAAGATTCAACCGGGCATGCGCATTCAAGTCACGCCGGATACTGTGGAGCGCGAACGCTTCGGTGGCATCGCGGGCACCGTCACCTCGGTTTCACCAATCCCCGTAACGCGCGAGGGCGCGATGGGCACGGTGGGAAACGCCGAGCTGGTGCAGAGCCTGATGCCTGATGGCGCTTACATCGAAGTGCGTGCGCGTCTGGAGCGTGATGCTTCAACGCCCAGCGGTTACCGGTGGTCGTCATCGCGCGGGCCGAACATTGCGATCACGTCAGGTCTGACTCACTCCACGCGCGTGACAGTCGAAGGCCGCGCGCCCGCGACATACCTGCTGCCTGTGCTCAGGGAAGCCGCAGGGGTTTACTAGGTGGCCGATAGGCCCGACTCGCCGCTCCCCGTTGGCCGTGTTCGCACGCCGATGATTCTTCAGATGGAAGCAGTCGAGTGCGGCGCGGCGGCGCTTGCGATCATCCTGGCGCATTACGGACGCATCGTTCCGTTGGCCGTGTTGCGGCGCGATTGCGGCGTGTCGCGCGATGGTTCCAAGTGCTCCAACATTCTGAAAGCCGCGCATGCGTATGGGCTCGAGGCGAAAGCGTATAAGCGCGACATACCGAAGCTTAAGAAGAGTCCTTACCCTTACGTGGTGTTCTGGAACTTCAATCACTTTCTGGTTGTGGAAGGGTATCGCAAGGGCCGCGTTTATCTGAATGACCCTGCAGCGGGGCCACGCTCCGTCACGCTTGAAGAGTTCGATCGTTCTTATACCGGCGTGATGATGGCCATGTCGCCTGGCCCGGACTTTCGACGCGGTGGCGCGAAGCCAAGCATCATGCTGAGCCTGTGGCGCCGCTTGCGCGGGTCGAAAGGCGCAGTGCTTGCGGCGACGTGTGCCTCGCTGATGATGGTCGTACCGGGACTGGTCGCGCCGGCGCTGATGGAAGCGTTTGTCGACCGGGTTCTGGTGGAAGGTCTCAGCGATTGGGGACGCCCGCTGGTGCTTGGACTCGTCGGCGCCGCACTGCTGCGCGGTGTGCTCGGGGCATTGGAGTTCCGAATTCTGCGGCGTCTCGAACTGCGGCTTGCGGTTGCGAACTCCGGACGCTTCGTAATGCACCTGCTGAAGCTCCCGGCTTCTTATTATGCGCAGCGCTATGCAGGCGAAGTGAGTAATCGCATCGCGCTCAACGATTCTGTCGCCGACGTATTGTCCGGCCGTCTCGCGACCACGTCGATCGACGCCCTGATGATGGTCTTCTATATGGCCGTTATGTGGCAGTTCAACCGCACTCTGACGCTGGTTGCGGTAAGCTTTGCGGCCATCAGTTTCGGCATCATGCGCTGGGTGGCGCGGCGGCGCACTGAAGGCAACGTGCGGCTCTCGATGGCGGAGGGGCGCGTCGGCGGTGTCGGCATCGCGGGACTGCAGAGTATCCGCACGCTGAAAGCATCGGGGCTTGAGTCCGATTTCTTCTCGCGATGGGCAGGCTTCTTCGCCAACTTCTATAACTCGCAACAGGAATTGAGCGTGTTCAATTACTACCTGGGCGTGTTGCCCCCTTTGCTGACGGCTCTGATGACGGCGGCAGTGTTAGTGGCCGGTGGCTTCGAAGTGATGCAAGGGCGAATGAGCATCGGGATGCTGGTTGCATTTCAAAGTCTTGCGATCAGTTTTCTCATGCCGGTAAATAGCCTGGTAGCGCTCGGGCAGAGTATTCAAGAACTGGAAGGGCACCTCAGCCGCTTGGACGATGTGCTCGACAGTCCCGCGCCCGACGAGCCGCCGCTTGCTGGGGCGCCCGAGATGCCCGTGCGATTGCGGGGGCGTGTTGAGTTCCGCGACGTGACGTTCGGCTACAACCCCATCGGGCCTCCGCTCATCTCGAACCTTTCGTTTACCGTTCGGCCCGGCCAGCGCATCGCTTTCGTTGGTGGCAGCGGTTCTGGCAAATCGACCGTCGCGCGCCTGCTCGCCGGACTGTACGAGCCGTCAGCCGGAGAAATTCTCTTCGATGGTCTTCCGGCGAAGACGATTCCGCGCGAGATCCTTGCCAACTCTGTGGCGATGGTCGATCAGGACATCGTGTTGTTCAAAGGCAGTGTGCGCGACAACCTCACCTTGTGGGACACGACCACTCCGGACGCGAGCGTGTTACGCGCATGCCGCGACGCGCACATCGAAAGCGTTATCGATGCGCTGCCGGAGGGTTTCGCCAGCGAACTGCTGGAAGGCGCGGCGAACCTCAGCGGCGGGCAACGGCAGAGGCTCGAGATCGCGCGCGCTCTCTCGTCTGATCCCTCGATCCTGATCATGGACGAGGCTACCAGCGCGCTCGATTCCGAAACAGAGCTGGCCATCGATCGGAACCTGCGTGCGCGCGGGTGTTCCTGCTTCATCGTTGCGCACCGGTTGAGCACCATCCGCGACAGCGATGAAATCATCGTTCTCGAATACGGCGTCGTCGTTGAGCGCGGCACCCACGACCAACTGGTTCGGAACAACGGCCACTACGCGAGGCTGGTAGCTGAAGACGCGGAGGTGAACGAAAGCGGGCAGGCCGCTGCATGATGCAAGCGGCGCAATGGATCGCGGGGAATCAATCGATCCCTTTGAATGCCGCGACGCAGCCAGCGACGTTGGTCTCGGGCTCCATGGCAGTCTTTGCGATCGACCAGGAGACGGACGAGCGGCTGCACCTGTTTTCGCTCGAACCAGGCGAGCCCTTGCTGGCTCTCGACTGCCCACGCGACGCAGCTTGGCAGATAGCCGCATACCCGCTCGAGATGTGTTCCGTTCAGCCGGCGGACGGGTTGCGGGATTGGGAGCAAGTCTTCGCGCGCGAGAGTTGGCTGTCGAAGCTGGCCGAAGCGCTCGCCCGATTTCGACCTGTTGAATTGGCACAGAACGCCGGGTCGCCTGGGCCTCTTTCGCTAAAGCCGAAGCAGCGCATCACAGTGCCGCAAGGTCTCACGTTCGTGCAGCTTGAAGACGGGGACGGCGTGCTCTCAGGCGCGCCGGTTACGGCCGGACAGACCGTCGTATTGGCGCCCGGACTCTGGCTCGAAGCGGTCAACGAAGCCGAGTGGTGCGTTCTGGAAAACAGCAGCTCCGCGTTGCTGGCGACAACCACCGCCATCCTGGTTCCTGCTCTTTTCGATGCGCTCGATCACGTGAAGCAAACGCGCGATTCGGCGGATCGGGAGCGCTTCTTTGCGCGGCAACAGTTGAACGCAAACGCGTCGGAAGCAGCCCTCAAGACACTCGCCGGCGTCGCATCGCAAACAAGAGACGCGGCGCCGGCGCGTGCAACCGGCGATCCGCTGTTCGACGCATTTCAGGCAGCCGCCGCGGTGATCGGCGTGACCGCCCATCTCCCTCGCGCTTCGGGGAGGTTATCCGACGCTGTCCGCGAAATTGCGCAAGCTTCGGGCGTGCGTACGCGTCCGGTGCTTCTCGCGGGCGAGTGGTGGCAGCGTGACAGCGGGCCATTAATCGCGCAGCGAACAGGCGGTGGTCCGGTTGCGCTGCTTCCGGTACGCGGCGGTTACCGCATCTTCGATGGCGTAACTGGCGTCACCGAGCGGGTGAACAGCCAGACGGCTGCGGATCTCACCGCATTCGCGCGCATGTTGTACCGCCCGCTGCCGGAAGACCTGTCGACGCGCAGCCTGCTGCGGCATGCATTATCCGGAAACCGCCGCGACATACGTACGGCCGTCCTCGCGGGAATCGCGGCTTCGGTCTTGGGCATGGCCGCGCCGCAGGGCATCGCCATTCTGATCGGCCAGGCGATCCCCGATGCGGACACCACCATGATCTGGCAAGTCGCGGCAGGCCTGGTGGCTGCGGCATTCGGCTCCGCACTGTTTCTGTTAGCGCAGGCAGTAGCGTTGTTGCGAGTGCAAACGGCAGGGTTCATGACGCTGCAGGCGGGCGTTTGGGATTACCTGCTGAAGCTCGGACCGGCGTTCTTTCGCGGGGCGACCGCGGGCGAAGTGCGCGCACGCGCGGATGCCATCACGCGCATTCACCAGGTGCTGACGGCGGATGCTCTGCGTTCGTTGTTCGCCGGCGCGACGTCGTTCTTGAGCTTGCTGTTGATTCTCTGGTACAGCCCGGTGCTTGCGTTGATCGCGCTGGCGTCGGGTCTCGTGATCGTAGGCCAGACCTGGTGGAGCTCGCGCACTTTGTTCCAGGTGCAGCAGCAATGGCAGGAACTGGAAGAGGCGCTCTCAGGCCTGGTGTTGCAATCGATCAACGCCGTTTCAAAACTCAGAGTCGCGGGCGCCGTCAACCGCGCTTTCGGGCATTGGTCGAATGCCTACAGCCGGAAGCAGAAGCTGGAACTTCAGCGGCACGTTCTTCGTGACCGAATGCGGCTGGTCAACATGATGGTTCCGCTGGTGGCTCTGGCGCTTGCGTTTGCGTATCTGCTGGGCCACCCTCTCGCGCTCGGCGCTTTCCTTGCCTGCAATGCGGCGATGACGGTCTTCCTGACTGCGCTCGCCGGTGCGAGCGACAGCTTCGCGGGCATTCTCCTGGTGGGCAATCTCTGGCAGCGTGTCAGATTGATTCTGGCTGCTACGCCGGAAGTAGACGCGTCCCAGACGCACCCTGGCGCGCTTCGCGGCTCAGTTGTTGTCGACAACCTGACCTTCCGCTACCGCGACGATGGACCGATGATCCTCGATCACGTGTCGATTAAAGCGGAACCCGGCGAGTGCATCGCCCTTACCGGTCCGTCAGGCAGCGGCAAGTCAACGCTGCTGAACCTGGTGCTCCGCTTCGAGACGCCACACTCAGGCGCGATTTATCTGGACGGGCGCGATCTTGCGAGTCTCGACATCACCGCGGTGCGCCGGCAGATCGGAGTGGTCACGCAAGACGGACGGATCATGTCCGGCTCGATGTTCGAAAACATCTGCACCGGCGGCGTCAACACGATGGACGACGCGTGGGAAGCGGCGCGGTCCGCCGGGCTTGCCGAAGATATTCACGCGATGCCGATGGGTATGCACACCGTCCTTTCCGAAGGCGGCGCCAACTTATCCGGGGGACAACGCCAACGCGTGCTGATCGCGCGGGCATTGGTGCTGAAGCCGGCGATTCTGATCTTTGACGAGGCTACCAGCGCGCTGGACAATCGCACGCAGGCTATCGTGACCGAGAGCCTCAACCGGCTGAAGACCACACGAATTCTGGTCGCCCATCGCCTCAGCACCATCCGCAGCGCGGATCGAATCTATGTGATCGAGAAGGGAAGAGTGGTGCAGCAGGGCGCCTTCGACGACCTTGCGACACAGCCCGGATTGTTTGCGCGCCTGATCAGCCGGCAGGTGACTTAACTAGAAGCGCCAGCTCGACACGTTGGGCCACTTAGCCAACTCGGACGACGCCCATTGATTGTTCTTGTCTTTGTGACAAGTCAAACAGGGGTTCGGAACTTTGTCCTGCTCGCTCACAGAGGGAGTGATGAACCGGAACGTGTGACTGCGGACCTTCACGTCGGCGATGGTCTGCGCAATCTGCGGCATGTGGCATCCGGTGCACTGGCTTCCGGTGCTTGAAGCCTTGTGGTGGGTGTGTTCTTCTAGGTTGCCCGCGAAGCCGTTCGGAGAATGCGGCCCGTGGCACTGCAGGCAGAGCTCATTACCCGGGCGAACCAGGTCCGCATCGTACTGCGTGCCGTGCACATCGTGGCAAGTGAAGCAGGTGATGCCGCGCGCGTACATGCGGCTGGTCACGAAGTCGTTCGCCTGCATGCGGTTCTTATGTGCGGAGCCATCGGGGAAATGCGTGAACGAGGTCTCGCCGAGCTTGTGTTCTTCAAGCTTCCAAACATCGCTCAAGCGCTGCCCAACGACAAACCCGACCGGCCAATCGAAGTATTTTCCGGCAATCGGATTCGTCTTCGGCTGGCCTTGCGAGTGGCACTGCAGGCAAACATCGCCCGCGCGCTCGAGGTCGAGAGACGCGGGGTTCACAATATTCGTCTTAGCCGGATGCTGCACGTGAGCAAGCCCGGGCCCGTGGCACTTTTCGCAGCCGACGTTCCACTCCGTGACTTGCTTCGTGGCTACGTTGTAATTCACCGAATGGCAGCCGTCGCAGAGAGGTCCGGTCGGGCGCTGCTTCTGATCGGCCGGGTAGTGCGCCACCCACCAGTCAGTACCGGGCGCCGCGGAGTATGGCCGCCACACCTGGTTGCGGATGTCCCATTGCGCGGGCTGCACGAAGTAATCGTCGCCTTGTTTCGTGAAGTAGCGCTGCTTCCACTTACTGCCGTAGACAAACGCGACGTCTTCGATCTTGAACTTGACCAGCGGGTTCGGTTTTGAGAAGTCACCGAGCACAGCCTCCGGGTGCAGCTTCGGATCGACAATTATGTTAGCCATGCGCGTCTTCTGCCATCGTGCATAGACAGCGGGATGGCATGTTGCACACGCCTTTGATCCAGCATATTCATCCGCCGCAAACATCGGAGCGGCCAACACCAACAGTAAAGGTACGATTGCGCGCACGGTTAACCCAGCTCGATCATAATGCCAAAGAACTTCTGAATACTAGCCATCAGGCCGGCTTCGTGGGCCGCGCGCGCGCGGCGCTGCTCTTCGGAGTCCAGTTTGGAATGTGCTCGCGCCAAACCTTCCAGCCGCACCGCAAGCACGCGAGAGATATCTTCCGCAAGCTTCGGCCTGCGTTGCAGCAACTCCTGCATGGCCGCCTTCTCGAGGATGCGGCAATCGACTGGAGTGATGGCAGTCACGGTTGCCGACCGGTGTTCCCCCGTCATCAGCGACATCTCGCCAAAGAAGTCGCCGGGATTCAGGATGGCGACGTTTTCCGAAAGCTGGTTTCCGTGACCTACGCTGACACGAACGCGGCCGCGCGCGAGAAAGTAAAGTGAGTCGCCCTCGTCATTCTGGCGGATGACCACCTCGTCCGCAGCGAAAGACTCCTGGCGCAAAGCCTTGGCGAGGAATTCAAGTTCGTCCGGTTCGCACAACCGGAACATCTCGACGCGGCGCAGCATTTCGACTTTCTCAGCCAGCAGCGCACGCTCATCGCGCGCGGCAGTACCGTCGCGAAGTTCAACCGTCTGAGTGACTGGTTCCATCTCAATTCCCGCGCGTGAGAGTGCGTAGTAAACGCGCGTGAGAACCCCCGAGATTGCCGTGTTCTCGCGTCCCGGCCGGAGCAGCCAGACATAGATGCCGTACTCTACGTAACTTGCTTGAAAGCTACTGATGATTGCGGCCGGGGCTGGATCGTTCGCGCAATCCATCAACGGCGCGGCGCGCAGTGCCTTGCCGACAATCTCGATGACGTCGGTGGGCGCAGGTCCATATTTCAGGATGAACGAGATCAGCCTGCGGCGCTCGAGCGAGATCAACGTAACGGGATTGCGCGTCAGGTGCTGATTGGGAATCACGATGTGATCGCTATCAGCCGTTTCGATCAACGTGTGACGAAGACGCACGGTGCGCACGATGCCCGATCCGTCGGCTACCTTGATCCAATCGCCTTCACGAATGCTCTGCTCGATTTGCAACGAGATGCCTGCCAGCACGTTGGTCAAGGTCTCCTGCATCGCAAGGCCGATGAGCGCGGTCACCACAGCCGAGGTGGTGATGATGCCGTACAGATTCACGCCCGCCAGACTGAGAAGGTAAAGCAGCGCGCCGATATAAGCCGCCACCAGCACCAGATCGTCGACAATGCGTGGGACATTGCGGCGTTGCTGCAGGACGAGTTGTACGAACAACTGTGCCGTAGCCAGCAGCATGCAACACTGCGCCAGCTTGGCCGGCCACGGCGGATCCGCCGGAGCAAATGAAGCGATCAGCGCCACCGCAGAGAACAGTACGGGCATGCGCCGGTGCGGTCCGCGCCGCAGCACCAGCATCGCTAGTGATGCGACCAGAAGGAATGCGGCAAGTTGTGAGAGCAGACCCGGCACGTGGTTTACTGTCGCACTAACGACACGTGATTATATCGCCTGTTTTCCGCGCTCCTGCCGGATGCTGTTAGCTGACGTGAACGATCGGGCGCCGGTCGGGGTCGCGTACAGCGCGCCGCAACACCTCATGTGTCACCGGGGCGACGTCGCCCTCGCCGATAAACAGAAACTGCATCAGATTACCGATCGGGTTGCCTTCGGTCCACTTGAAATAACCGTGCGGCACCTTGCCGGTCATCTTTTCAAGATGGATCAGCAACGCCGCGATCGAGTTTGCCACCACGGCACTTTTCGCGCGGAGCACATAGTGATTGCCGACGCGATCGCCCGAGACCCACAGCGTCTCTTCGAAGTCGGAAGCGTCGCCCCGCTCCACTTCGAAGAAGTAGAGCCGCTCGTCGGGCTTCATGTTATGCATATCGCGAATCGCGCACGCGGCGCGTTCGAGATCTTCTTCGGATTCCTCCAGGCGCGGCCTTCGCGACACTAAGCGGATCGGACTTCCTTCCCCTTCATGCAACATCAGCAACGCACGGTAATCGAGTTCGACGTGGCAGATACGCAGTTCCGTCGATCGCATTGCGCGCGAGATCAGCGAAGTCAGGATCATCACGCCGATGAAGACCGAAGCGATTTTCAAGCCCTCGGGCCGCTCGTAGATATTCAGGGCTGTGGTGTAGACAAAGATGATGGCAACCAGCAGGAACGGCCAGCGCCAGAATTGATGCCATACGCTCAGCGTGACGGCGAAGGAAGCCGAGGTAATCAGCACCAGCACGCCGGTTGCATAAGCGCCGCCCTGCGCGTCGACGTTCGCGCGGAACAGCCACGTCACGGCGAACGCGATGAACATGAACACCAGCACCAGGGGCCGGGAGCCCCGCGCCCACTCGGGCGCCATGCCGAAGCGCGGCAGATAGCGCGGGATCAGGTTCAGCAAGCCCGCCATGGCCGATGCTCCCGCGAAGGCGAGAATCAAAATCGTGCTGACGTCGTAAATCGTGCCGAAGACATTCCCGAGATAGAGATGTGCCAGGTAAGCCAGCGCGCGACCGTTGGCTTCGCCGCCCTCTTTGAACTTTTCCGCCGGAATCAGCAGCGTGGTTACCATGCTGGTCGCGAGCAGGAAGACGCTCATGATGATGGCCGCGCTGTACAGCAGCTTGCGCGTGTTGTGAATCCGCTCGTCGAGATCTTCGCCGCGGATCAAAGGCATCACGGCAACGCCGGTTTCGAAACCCGAGAGTCCTAGCGCAAGCTTCGGAAACAGCAAAAGACAGATGCCGATCATCGCCAATGGATTGCCGTGCTGCGCCATCAGCGTGTTCTTCCATTGCGGGATGAGGCTTGCGTGATGGATCGCCTGTTGAATGCCGACGATCGCGACCACCACGTTCAAACTCAGATACACACCCACCAGCACGACGGCCACGCCGATGGCTTCCTTGAAGCCTTTCAAGAAAATTGCTCCAAGGATCGCCAGCAGCAACAGCGTGACTCCCATCTGGCTTCTCATCCAGATCGGGCAGAACGGATTCTGCACGAAGTGTGCCGCAGCGTCAGCGGCGGAGAGCGTCATGGTGATCACAAAGTCGGTGGTGGCGAACCCGAGCAGGATCAGAATGAAAACTTTGCCACTCCACTTCGGGAAGAAGCGCTCGAGCATTCCGACGCTGCCCTGGCCATTCGGGCTAGCCGCGGCAACGCGCGTATACACGGGCAATGCGCCGAGCAGCGTAACCAGCACCAGTACGAGCGTGGCAACGGGAGACAGCAATCCGGCGGCAAGAAACGCGATGCCCGGTTGATAACCCAGCGTCGAGAAGTAATCGACGCCGGTGAGGCACATCACGCGCCACCACTTATGTTCCGGCTCGGATTTGCCGCCGATCCCTTTAGGAAGGCGCAAATCGGCTAGAAGCCAGTCGGAAAAAGGCACCGTTCAGTATACCTGTGTCGAGTCTAGCGCTGCGTTCTGGCGCGCAACTACGGCGTGCCCGGGGCCGGTGTGTTGTTGAGATTCAGACGCCGGATCCAGATGTTTCTGAAGCGCACTTTCGAGTTGTGATTCTGCAGAACCAGTGAGTCCTCCGCAGGCTGCGCTGAGTAATGCGCGACCTGTCTATAAACCATCGGACCCATGGACGCCTGATGATTCTGCATCAAGACGCCATTCAGAAAAACAGTGAAGTATGCGGGCTTGAGCAGTTTGTCACCATCCATGCGCGGCGCTTCGAAGACGATGTCATACGTCTGCCACTCGCCGGGCTTGCGCGTAGGATTTGCCAGCGGCGGCCACTGACCATAGACTGCGCCGGCCTGACCATCGGCGTATGTCGGGTTCTCGTAAGAATCGAGCACCTGAATTTCATAACGCCCTTGCAGGATGACCCCGCTGTTCCCGCGGTTCTGGCTGGTGCCTTTGATCTCTACTGGCGATGCCCATTCGATGTGCAACTGGCAGTCGCCGAACTTCTCCTTGGTCGAGATGTCGCCGGTGCCTGGAATTACTTCGGTGTACCCGTTCTCCACCTTCCACTCGGCTGATCCAGCCGCTCCGCCATGAGTGATGGTGCTTGGGTGGCCGTTCCACTTTGAAAGATCATGACCATCGAACAGGACGATCGCGTCGGACGGCGGACCGCCCGGTTCGCTCGCAGGCGTGACCACCGGCGGATGCGGACGTGCCGGGTCGTGCACGTGATACGGCAGTCCCGGCAGCATCGGCGTATCGGTGAAGCCGAGATCATGATTCGCAGCCGCCGGCGTTGCAGTCTGACCGAACAGCGGCAAAGCCAAGCCGACCAGGCAGATGGGAATGCGTTTGAACATGTCAGGCCCTCATCTTTTTGAAGCTTGCCAGGCAACGCTCAGCAGTTTCGAATGCATTGAAACGGCTGCCTTCCTGCTCGATCAAGTAGTATTCAACGCCACCGGTCTTCTCGGCGGCGTCCAGCACCTGCGGCCACGGCACCACGCCTTCGCCGAACAACACGCGATAGCCTTTATCGGCGCCGGGGGCATAGTCTTTCAGATGCATCGAGCGGATACGTCCGGGGTTTGCATTGATCCACGCGACAGGGTCCGAGCCCATCTGTACGCAGGTGCCGACATCGAACTGCAGCATCACTTCCTTCGGGCGTGTTCGCAGCGAGAACTTCCATCGGACGCTTGCCGTCGATCGCCACAAACTCGAGTTGGTGATTGTGATATCCCGCGTGCAATCCGGCAGCGGCCAGCTTCGTCTCGGCATCGCTCAGCTTGCCCGCGACGCCCTTCCATTCGTCGAGGCTGGAAACTTTGCCGGGGTGCGCCATCACCACGTACTTGCTGCCAAGGATGTGGTTAAGGTCGATTGCTTTGCCCAGACCATCGCCGGTAAACGTCTCCACACCGTTGTGCGTGGAGTTGCAGCGCAGACCGATGTCGTCCATCAGCTTGCGCATGTCTTTGGCCTGCTCGGGCGTCCATTTGTAATAGGGCGCGTAGAACTCAACTAACTGGTAACCCATCTTGCCTACGGCCCGCACGGTGCCCATCGGGTCTTTGCCAAGCTCGTCGCGCACCGAATAGAGCTCGAGCCCAACCGGAATGTGTGAGCTGGAAGCTGCTCGCAACGCGAACGGAGTGGCGGCGGAGAGAGCCAAAAACGCGCGGCGGGACGTGAGTGGGCTGTGCATCATGCCCAAACCTTATCACGAATGCGCGAACGTCTAACGCGGCGTGCGAGCTACGCGGAAGCCAACGTTATAGAGCCGGTTTACCGGGAAATCAAAGCCGCGGAACGATGTTCGGCATTGCTTCTCTTCATCGAGCCAACTGCCGCCGCGAAACACGCGATACGAGCCGGCTGCCGGCCCCTGCGGGTCTTTCAGAGCGCTCTCGGCATAATACTCGCGGCCATACCAGTCCTGAACCCACTCGGCAACGTTGCCCTGCATGTCGAAAAGTCCCCACGCATTTGCTTTGTGCTGGCCCACGGGATGCGTCTGATCGCCTGAATTTTCTTTGTGCCATGCGTTGGAATCATGCGGCGCACGCTTGCCGGCGTTGGCAGCATATTCCCACTCGGCCTCGGTCGGCAGCCTGTAGATATGTTCCGGATCGCGTGCATTCAGACGCGCCAGGAAAAGCTGCACGTCATCCCACGCGATGTTCTCCACGGGCAGGGAACTGCCCGGAAAGTGACTGGGCTTGCGACTGACTTCCGCGCCCTGCGCATTCATCAGTGGCACGCCCGGCCGAGGGTGGGCGTCGTTCAACACGCTCTCCCATTGCGCTTGCGTGATCTCGTATTTGCTCAGCTCAAAAGCGCGCGTGATCTGCACGCGATGCACCGGCAACTCATCGGGATTGCCATTCGTGGAACCCATCTGAAATTCACCAGCAGGGATATGCGCCATCGCGGTGCCATCGATCAATGCGGTCACGCCTGGCCCAGGTGAGTCCACGTATGCAGCCAGCGGCCATGCGGCGCCGAGCCATGCTGCACTCTTCAACACTGCGCGTCGGGAAAGATCTGTGTCGAAGCGGGACCGGTGCGGCATGGCAACATCATACTCTTCACGACGAGCGCGATAGGATAGCTGGGCATGAAGCTCCTGTTGATCACTCTGCTGGCCGCAACGCAGGCCAGTGCGCAAATTCCGCTTCGCACGACGCACATCAAAACGCCGGATGGCGAACTGCAAGGTGTGGTCAGCGCGGATGGCAAAGTGAAGTCGTTCAAAGGCATCCCGTATGCAGCGCCGCCGGTCGGTCCTCTTCGCTGGAGAGCGCCACAGCCCGTAGTCCCGTGGGCGGGTGTTCGCAAAGCAGATGAGTATGCGTCGCGATGCATGCAAGCTTCGATTTACCCTGACATGACCTTTCAGGATCCCGGTCCTTCGGAAGACTGTCTGCACTTGAACGTCTGGACGCCAGCGGGCAGGTCATCAAAGCGGTTGCCAGTGATGGTGTGGATCTATGGCGGCGGCTTTGCTGCGGGCGCTGCGTCCGAGCCGAGGCAAGACGGCGGCAACCTCACGAAGGAAGGCGTAATCGTGGTGAGCATGGACTATCGCCTGGGCGTGTTCGGCTACTTCACGCATCCCGCGCTCGCACAGGAATCAGGCCATAACAGCGCCGGCAATTACGGATTGATGGATCAGTTGGCAGCGCTGCAGTGGGTGCACCGGAATATCGCACTGTTCGGTGGCGACCCGGATAACGTCACCATCTTCGGGGAGTCGGCCGGATCGTTCTCGGTGAGCGCGCAGATGGCATCACCTCTTTCGCAAGGCCTGTTTCAGAAAGCGATCGGCGAGAGCGGCGCGTTCATGGGAGCGACGCTGCCGATGTTGACGCTCGACGCGGCGAACACGCAGAACGCACGGTTTGTGGAAGCGCTGCCTGGCGATCACACGCTTGAATCGCTGCGCGCGATGCCCGCAGGCGATCTGTTGCAAGCTGCTTCGCGGCCGGGCACGGGACGCTTCTACCCGGTAGTCGACGGATACTTTCTGCCGCAGAGTGTGAAGGATATCTTTACCGCCGGACGGCAAAGCCACATCCCGTTGCTTGCCGGATGGAACCTGGATGAAGCCAGCTACCGGACAGTGTTCGGGAAGCTGGACCCAACCGCCGTGAATTATGCAACGCGCGCCAAAGACCTGTATGGAGATAATTCAGACGCGTTCCTGAAGGCGTATCCGGGTGCGAACGATGTGCAGGCCAAGCGTTCGGCGCAGGATCTGAGCAGCGATCAGTTCATTGGCTACTCGACGTGGAAGTGGATCGAATTGCAGCGGGCCAGTGGCGGTGCTCCGGTCTATCGGTACCTCTTCGAGGAAGCGCCTCCGAGCACTCGGCCCGGTGATGTCGCGCGGGGCTTACCACTCAGCAGAGATTGAGTTTGTGTTCCAGATGCTGCCTTCGAAAAAGCTGCCGTGGTCGGCAGAGGACACGAAGCTCTCAGCCATGATGTCGGCCTATTGGGCGAACTTCGCGAAGAACGGTGACCCGAACGGAAAAGGCTTGCCGAGGTGGCCGGCGTACGCATCACCGGATTTCCCGGTGATGCACTTAGTCGCCGTGCCGCACGCCGAACCCGATCAATCGCGCGACCGCTATACGTTTTTCGAAACGGTGCAACCGACCGGTAAGTAGAAAACTACGGCTTGGTGATACCGAAGCCGGTAACCGTCACTTCAGTGTTGTGGGCGAAGCGAAGTCCATAAGCGCCATCCGTGGACTTCAGCTTGCCTGCAGTCACCAGTGCTGCCTTGTCGTACCCTGCAACGACGGTGCCGTTGATTGAGCATTCAACGCGGCCGCCTTTGACTGAGATCGCGATGTCTTGACTGACTGATTCGCCAGGCCCGGCTGCCTTGTGTACTACCGGGTTTGCCTCGCCACGCCGGCCATTCATCTGAAAAGCGTCGGGGCCAAATCCGCGAACGATGAAGTTACCGCTGCCGTATGCAGCGCAATAGAGATAGCTTTGTTGCGGAGTGCCCATGTCGTTGCCTGCGATCACGATGCCGTAGGGGTGCGGATGGGTATTCGCGCTCATATACTTGGGCTCAGTAAACGTAGCCTTCACGGTGTAGTCGCCGGTTGCTTGCTCACCGGTCTTCCAGTACGCCACCGCCGGCCCCGTCTTCACGGTGAATGTGTCACCCTGCGCGGTGAACTTCGCATCGTTCAGCGAATGGCCGCCCTGCTGTTCATTGGCGTCGATCTTACCCGACCAACCCGGTGCCGAGATGCCGCCCCCTGCGACTGCGGATGATGTTTCCTGAGCAACAAGACCGGCTGCGGATAAACCGATCAGCGCGGCCAGGACCGTAGATGTGCGAACCAGAAGCATGTAAATTCCTTTCGTGATCAAGCCGTTGCACTGTGATTATAGGTCACGTTGATTTATGCGCTGGCTTCCGCGCGCACCTGGTAAGCGATTGCACGCCATCCTGTACTGTAAGGAGATATGCGCAATCTCTGGTGTGTCGCGACGCTGTTGATGCCGGTCGCGCTCTTGCAAGCCGCTCCCTCATGGATCGACACGAGTAACGGTTACTCGAAGTTGCTGTTGGATGTTCAAGCCCGGTACGGTCCTGAAGGCGCTGCCCAACTCGGCACGCCGGGACTGGACGAAAAGGTATCCGCGCCGACCGAGGCGAACCGGCAGGCATCGTTGAAAGAACTCGCGCAGGTGCGCGAAAAGCTCCAGGCGGGTCTTGCGTCGGAGAAAGATCCGCTGGTGTTGCAGGACTTGAAAATCCTGGTGATGGCAGTCGATCGCAACCTGCGCTCTTCCGAGGCTTACCATCGCAGCTTTCTTCCGTACGGCGATCCCGGCGGTCTTGTGTTCTTCGGTATCAAGTCTCTGCTCGATGATCAGGTTGCTCCGGAACGCAGACCAGCGGCGGTGGTCCGTCTGCGCCGCTATACAGGGCTCGAGTCTGGCTACCAGCCGATCACGAAGCTCTATGAGCAGACCTATCGGGATCGCGTGAACACTCCGGGATTGCTGGGTCCTTCGAAGATCGAGGTCGACAAGGACATCGAGAACACCAGCGCCTATGTGACCGGCATTGGCTTGCTGCTTGAAAAGTACAAGATGAGCGGGTACCAGGAAGCGTACACGGCGCTCAAATCGCAGCTTGCCGAATACAACGACTTCGTACGCAAAGAAGTCCTGCCGAAAGCTCGCACCGATTTTCGCCTTCCGCCCGCGATCTACGCGATCAATCTGGAGAACGTCGGTGTCGACTACTCGCAGTCGGAGTTGACGCGGTTGGCGCACGAGACATTCACCGAGATCCAGGGCGAGATGAACACCGTTGCCGCGCGCATCGCAAAGCAGCGCAATCTGCCGTCGTCCGACTACCGCGATGTGATTCATGAACTCAAAAAAGAGCAGTGGGCCGGAGACGAGATACTGCCCCGGTACAAGGAGAGGCTTGCGGCAATTGAGCAGATTATCCGGCGCGAGCACCTGGTCACCTTGCCGGACCGGCCTGCAATGATCCGCCTCGCAACCGCCGCCGAAACTGCCGCGCAACCCGCACCGCACATGCAGCCTCCGCGCCTCCTGAATAACCATGGTGAGCAGGGCGCGTTCGTGTTGCCGCTCGGCACCAGCGGTGAAGGCGGGAAGGCGCTGAAGTACGACGACTTCACCTTTGCCGCGGCATCGTGGACGCTCACCGCGCACGAAGCCCGTCCGGGTCACGAACTGCAATTCGCCGCGATGATCGAACGCGGCGTTTCGCAAGCGCGCGCCGTGTTCGCGTTCAACAGCGTCAACGTGGAGGGCTGGGGTCTCTACGCCGAATGGTTCATGCTGCCCTACATGCCCGATGAAGGCAAATTGATCTCCCTGCAATTGCGCATGTTGCGTGCGGCACGTGCGTTCCTCGATCCCGAACTGCAACAGGGCAAAGTAACGCCGGCACAGGCGATGCAGGTGTTGCAAAAAGATGTCGTGCTCTCTGAAGCGTTCGCCACCGAAGAAGTGGAGCGCTTCACGTTCCGCTCGCCCGGTCAGGCGGTCTCGTACTTCGACGGCTACATGCGCCTGCGCGAGATTCGCAGCGCGGCAGAGAAGGCTCTCGGCCCAAAGTTCAACGTGCAGCACTTCCACGACTTCATCCTGTCGCAAGGCATGTTGCCGCCCAGCATTCTGCGCGAAGCCGTCATGAACGAGTTCGTCAAGCGTGAGCTGGGGGCACCTGCTTAAGGCTCCGGTATTCAGCCGCGCGATGTAGAATGTAACGACCTCGCGCGCATCGCCATCGCACGGGAATTCCCACAGGAGAAGGAATGCAGAACAGTTGTGACATCGGCCTGATTGGCCTCGCCGTCATGGGCCAGAACCTGGTCCTCAACATGAATGATCACGGTTACAAAGTGGCCGTCTTCAACCGCACCACGTCGAAGGTGGACGAGTTTCTGGCGAATGAAGCCAAGGGAACGCAAGTCACCGGCACGCATTCGATCGAAGAACTGGTAGGTGCGCTGAAGAGCCCACGCCGCGTGATGCTCATGGTGAAGGCAGGCAGCACGGTAGATCAGATGATCGACAGCCTCGTGCCTCATCTCGAAGCGGGCGACATCATCATCGATGGCGGCAACTCCCTGTTTACCGATTCGAACCGTCGCACCAAGGCGCTCACTGAGAAGGGGATTCTGTTCGTTGGCACCGGCGTTTCGGGCGGCGAAGAAGGCGCGCGCTTCGGTCCCTCGATCATGCCGGGCGGCAATCCGGCGGCATGGCCGCATGTGAAGGAAATTTTCCAGGCCATCGCCGCGAAGGTGGAAGACGGAACGCCGTGCTGCGACTGGGTGGGCGAAGATGGCGCGGGCCACTACGTCAAGATGGTGCACAACGGCATCGAGTATGGCGACATGCAACTGATCTGCGAGGCGTACCAGTTGCTCGAAGCCGGCTTGAACCTCAGTGCGGACGAACTGCACGAAGTTTTCGCCGAGTGGAATAAGGGAGAGCTCGACAGCTTCCTGATCGACATCACCAGCCAGATCTTCGCGAAAAAAGACGACGACGGCGCGCCGATGATCGACAAGATTCTGGACACTGCGGGACAAAAGGGCACTGGTAAATGGACCGCAATCAGCGCGCTCGATCTCGGCATGCCGGTGACGTTGATCGGCGAAGCGGTGTTTGCGCGTTGCCTGTCGGCAATTAAAGAAGAGCGGGTGAATGCTTCGAAGGTATTGACCGGACCGAAGCCTACGCATCCGAACGATCGCGCAGCCTTCATCGAAGATGTGCGGCGGGCGCTCTACTGCTCGAAGCTGATCTCATATGCGCAGGGCTACATGCTGTTGCGCGAAGCGGCGAAAGAACAGGGCTGGCATCTGAATCTCGGCGGCATCGCGTTGATGTGGCGCGGCGGGTGCATCATTCGCAGCCGCTTCCTCGGCAAGATCAAAGACGCGTTCGACAAGAACAGCGAACTCACCAATTTGTTGCTCGATGATTTCTTCTCGAAGCTGCTGAACGATTATCAGGATGGCTGGCGCAACGGTGTCGTGCACGGCATCCGGCTTGGCGTTCCGACTCCCGCGTTCGCGACGGCCCTTTCGTTCTACGATGGCTACCGCACCGCGCGGCTGCCTGCGAACCTGCTCCAGGCGCAACGCGATTTCTTCGGCGCGCATACTTATGAGCGAATTGATAAACCGCGCGGCCAGTTCTTCCACACCAACTGGACCGGACGCGGCGGCCGCGTTTCATCCGGCACTTATAACGTTTAATCTCCAAGGACCCTATTGTCATGAGCACAGGACTGAACATCGCTAAAGAAGGTGCGCTCGATTTCGTAGCGCTCGGCGCTCTCATTCACCGGTTGGACACGGGCGTGATTCCGTTTCGCAAAGCAGACAAGTGTCACATTCACGTGAGCGGCGGTGAGTTCAATGTGGCGGCGAACCTGTCGGATTGCTTCTGCATGAACACGGGCGTCGTGACCGCCATGGTCGATTACCCGGTGGGTGACCTGATCGCGGAACGCGTACGCGCGATGGGTGTGAAGCCTTTCTACAAGCATTTCAAACACGATGGAGTTGCCGGGCCGAATATGGCGACGGTCTACAGCGATCAGGGCAAGGGCGTGCGCCCTCCGGTGGTCTTCTATAACCGCAGCAACGAAGCCGCGGCGCAGCTCAAACCCGGCGACTTCAATTGGAGCGAGATCTTCAAAGGCGGCGTGCGCTGGTTTCATAGCGGCGGCATCTTTTCCGCGCTCTCGCCCACGACGGCGGAACTGATTGCCGATGGCATGAAAGCCGCCAAAGATGCCGGCGCGGTGACATCGTTCGACCTCAACTTCCGCGAGAAGCTCTGGAAGTTTCAAGGCGGCAACGAGCACGCTGTAAAAGTGATCGCGAAGATTGTCGAACACGTCGACGTGCTGGTCGGTAATGAAGAGGACCTGCAGAAAGGTCTGGGAATCCCGGGACCTGAAGTGCAGGCAACATCGAAGCTCGATCCAACCGCGTTCTTCGGCATGATGGACAACGTGCGCGGCAAGCATCCGCATGTCAAAGCGGTCGCGACCACACTGCGCGAAGTGCATTCAACGAACCGGCACACGTGGAGCGCTGTGGCCTGGATCAACGGCCAGACCTATCAGGCGCCAACGGCGGAGCTCGATGTGTTCGATCGCGTGGGCGGCGGCGATGGTTTCTGCGCGGGCTTCATCTATGGACTGCTCACCGGCGCAAGCCCGGAAGAAGCGATCCGGCTCGGCTGGGCGCATGGTGCGCTGCTGACCACATTCCCTGGCGATACGACGATGGCGACGATCGACCAGGTCAAGGCGTTCGCGCAGGGCGGTTCCGCTCGCATTCAACGCTAGCGCATGCCGCTCGGCATCACGCTCGCGGCCTCTGACGGCGGGCTGTTTCGTTATCGTCTGAAAACGCAAAAGCCGCTTGCCCGCTCTGCAACCGGGCCGTTTCGAGAAGCGCATTGCTTTCGCCGCCGCACACGTGGTGATCGATGCGCTTCGCACGCACGATCCGGTGCAACACCCAGTGATCGATTTCGATGCGACGCTGGCCTATCGCCGTCATCTCTGGTCACTCGGCTTCGGTGTTGCCGATGCCATGGACACTGCGCAGCGCGGCATGGGCCTCAATTGGGAGAACGCGCGCGAGTTGATCCGTTTGTCCGCGCGGGAAGCCAACGCCTGCGGAGGCGCAATCGCTTGTGGCGCGAACACCGACAATCTGAGTGCCGTCAGACGCCGTGACTTTGGACGCGGTCGTTGACGCGTATCAACGTGAGTGCGAACACATTGAAAGCTCGGGCGCGCAGGTGATTATGATGGCAAGCCGTGCGCTTGCCTCGGTCGCGAAAGGCGCGGGAGATTATCAGGACGTCTACCGGCGAGTGCTTGCGTCGTGTTCGCGACCCGTCATTCTTCACTGGCTCGGCGAAGCCTTCGACCCAATGCTGCGCGGCTACTGGGGCACAAGTGATATCGGCAAGGCAATGGATGTTTGCCTCGAGATCATTGATGAGAATCGTGCGCGCATTGACGGCATCAAGATTTCGTTGCTCGATGCGCAGCGTGAAATCGAAATGCGACGCCGTCTGCCCGCGGGTGTTCGCATGTATACCGGCGATGACTTCCACTACTCCGAACTGATCGCCGGAGATGAGCAAGGCTATAGTGACGCGCTGCTCGGCATCTTCGATGCGATTGCTCCTGTCGTCTCCACGGCCCTGCAAGCACTCGATCGTGGCGAGATGGAAACGTACCGCAAGCTCATGGATTCCACCGTGCCTTTGTCGCGGCATATCTTCGAAGCGCCAACTTACTTCTATAAAACGGGTCTGGTGCTGCTTGCGTATCTGAACGGCCACCAGAACCACTTTCGAATGCTGGGCGGGCAGGAAAGCATGCGCTCTGTTCCGCATATGGCCAAGCTGTTTATGCTTGCCGACGGCGCAGCATTACTGCGTGAGCCGGAAGCCGCGGTGCACCGCATGGAAAAAGTGTTGTCTCTGGCGGGCGTGCCCTAGGGCTTCTGTAAGATAGCCGCGCGTAGTACCGGGAGCAGCTTTGTGATCGATGCTTCACGTCCCGTTGCGTTCTGATGGTAGACAGTGTCAAAGAAGTCGCTGTCCGGTAAGACTCGGTCTGCGGGATTGCCGATTACTTCCGGAGAACCCTGGCGGCGAATCTGATCCACCAGATAGTTGATCGGCACTTGCGACTTGTCCCAATACGATTGCGCGATGCATGGCGGCATGAAGTAGAAGCGCGCGCCGCGCTGCCGTGCGAGTTGATCGAAGTCACGCAGCACTTTCAAAAAGCTGCGGTTGAACTCGGGAACCGCAATGGTGATGGGCACCTGCAACGCCGGCGGTTGCGGCGCGTTCAGATGCGCCACCATGTCGCCATGCGCGTTGAAGCCCTGGCGTGTGTATACGCCGGTTGCCACGCGGGCGTGCGGGTTGTGTGTGGCAACGCGGATCAACTGCTCACGCAACAGCTCCGGTACGCCGCCGAGCAATTGTCCCCACTGGTTGAAGTTATGAACGTAATGCCAGGCGTCAGGGTTGTAGCTCATCGCGTCCCACGCGTCGGCGTTGCCGTAGAGCAGTGTGCCAAAGGCCTGATCGTACTCAGGCACCAGAATGAACACGTCCCCGCTGCGCAGGCCCGGCGCCGCTTCCTGCAATTGATAAGCAACGCCTAAGCCCGCATGCACACCCATGTTGATTGTTGGCCGGCCGAGTTCCCGCTCGACCCGTTCGCAGTCCATGCCAAAAGCGATGTTCGATCCGCCAAGGAACACAATCTTGGGGCTCGGCGTTTCGCGCAGCAGCTTCTCTTTATCGATGGCAGCCGCGTAGAAAGAGTTCTCGACGTGCCCAAGCGGCCGGATAGCGACTAAGTAACACACGACGGCAAGCGGCACGATCAGAAGCAGAATGCGAACGATGAGTTTCGTGATCAGGGCCGGCTCTCAGAATTGAAAATAGATGAACTGCCGCTCACCGGCGAAGTTGGTCAGCAGCATCCACGCGACAATCGCCACGTAGTAAGCCGGCCATCGCAACAAAGCGGGCTGTACGGCGAACCAGCGGCTGATTGAATGCCGCTGTTGAATCATCTGGATGAGCAGCAGAAACACGATCAACGCGGCCGGAAGCATGAGCTTGGATGCGAAGTCCAGCCGGTCGTGCAAAGAGAAGTGCGCAATGCGATTGATGATGTTGAAAGCATCGGTGATGCTGTCAGCGCGAAAGAACACCCACGCGAGACAGACCAGCGCGAACGTAATCAATGTAGCGATGAAGTGCCGCACGCCTGGTACGCGCGTCAGGCCGAGCACACGCGCAATCGACTCGCGCACGGGCCGCAGCGCATTGTGCGCCACCACGTAAATTCCGTTCAGCGCGCCCCATGCAACATAAGTCCAATTCGCGCCATGCCACAGGCCGCTGACGAGAAATACGAGCAGCAGATTGAAGTAGCGCCGGTGTTCGGAAACGCGGTTGCCGCCGAGCGGAATATACAGGTAGTCGCGAAACCACGTGGAGAGTGAGATGTGCCAGCGCTGCCAGAACTCAACCGTCGACGCCGCAAGATACGGCGCGCGGAAGTTCACCATCAATCGATAACCCATCACCAGCGCACTGCCGATGGCGATGGTTGAGTACCCGGCGAAGTCGCAAAAGATCTGGAACGCAAACAGCACCGTCGCGATCAGCAGTTCGAGGCCCGAGTGACTCAGCGGGTCGGTGTACGTGCGATTGACCAAGGGCGCGAGGCGGTCCGCAATCGTCATCTTCAGAAATAAACCCCAGAAGATGAGCTTCAATCCTTCAACCGCGCGTGCGTAGTCGAAAGTTTGTGGCGTATGAAATTGCGGCAACAGATTTTGCGGACGTTCGATCGGCCCCGCTACCAACTGCGGGTAGAACAGAACGTACAGCGCCAGATATCCAAGATGCCGTTCAGCGGGAAATTTGCCGCGGTACACCTCGATCGTATAGCTCATGGACTGAAAGGTGTGGAACGACAGTCCGATCGGCAACAGGATGCGCAGCAGCGCGGGCGTGTAGTTCCAACCCAGGAAGTGCGCGAGTCCCGCGATGTTCTGATTGGCGAAGTTGAAGTACTTGAAAAAGCACAGCACGGAACCGTTCGCCAAAATGCTGACCAGCAGCCACCGCTTCCGTGTAGCGCCTTGGGATGCGTCGATGCGCAGTCCACAAACGTAGTCCGTCACGATCGTGAAGATCAGGATCAGAATGTAGACCGGCACAAACGCCATGTAAAAGTACGCGCTGGCGATCAACAGCCACACCCAGCGCAGACGGTGCGGCAGCGCAAAGAAGACCGCAGTCACTACCGGGAAGAAGATGAAGAACTCGACGGAGTTAAACAGCATCTAGGGCGTGACGACTGCGGACACGGGGCCTTTCGCCACCACGTTCTTTTTGGCATCGCGGAAGACCCCGCGAGTGTAGAGCACTCGTTGCGAGACAGCAGGCACCGCGATGGTGCAGCCCGTCGCGCACGCAGTGCCACTCAGCCTGGCGGCTTCTGTCGCTGCGAATAGAAAGGGCGTCGCCGTCTTCACAGTGGTCGAGAACGCCGCGCATTCTTCCGCGCGGGACGTGCAGTAGAGATGGCCGGTGGAGCTGTATTCTCCGTAGCCGAATTCCACATAAGCGTTGTCCGCGCTGATGCCCGCCGGCGGTTGCAGTTTTACCATCACCGGAACGAAAGTGCTGCGATCGATGTTATCCGGAGCGGGCGGGGGAGGCACGTGAACCGCGAGTATCATGTCGGCCACGCCGTTAATATATTCCGTCTTGACCAATGCCCAGCGCCCGTTCGCGAGCGAGTGCGAATGCCAAAAGGGTGTTAACAGCCGGTTCCGTCCCAGACCTTTGCTGATCATTCGCTGGTGCGCGCCCGTGTTATCGATTCCTTCTGCACCGATCTGCATGATCGAGTTGTAGACCATCGCGTTATTGCCGATACAGAGGTCGTACTCGTCGGGTAGCCCCGACGCCTGCCCCGGATGCGAACAGTAGGGCTTGGTCACGAAGGGCGCGTTGACGAATACATCGCCGGGCGCGGAAGCGGGCTGGCATTCGCCCGCAATCAGCGCGACACAGTAGCGATAGGAGTCGGCAGCATCTCCCGTGAGTTTGCTTTGCGGCCCGGACACATCCAGCAAGGGCTTAGATCCGGCAAATGCAAAGGTCGGCAGATACTTGCGATCGAGCGTACCGGTTTGGGCCGCGGTGAACTTGTAAAAGCCGGCCGCGATGACAGTCGCGGGGTGCGCGCCCTCCGTTCCCACAGATCCCGATAGCGGCGAACCGTTGAACGGGCGTGCATCGAAGAAGTAGTGGCGATCTTCCACACTCGCATGAATACCCGGGCCGCTTGGATGCTGTTGCAACTGGTTTGGAAAGGCCGGCGCAGACTTACCTGCAAACGATGGGTCCTGTGTGGCGATACCCGTGGGCGGAGCCGACACGTACTGCGGGATCGACTGAAAAGTGCTGACCTGATAACAGAAATGTTTGTCAGCGCCGGAACAGCGCTTGTCTTCGGTGTAGCCCGTTGCCTTCACGCCATTCTGCATGAAGAAATGCGCGTTTACGCCGTAGCGGTCGCCCAGAATCGTCTTCCCATCGGTGTTGCGTCCGTGCGGATCGCCGAGGTAATTCCAATAAACTTCCAGGTTGCCGACCCTGTTCTTAGGGTCAGGATTTGCCGCGCAGAACGCGAATGCCGCGGTGTTCGGGCGGCCGCTCCGTCACGTTGCCATTGACGCCGCGTTCGAACGTCCAGGTGCGGCCCTCTTTCGCGATCAGCCGCATCACTTCTTCATCGCTGCCAGCGGGCCCCGCAGTGAACTCATCGCCCACTTCGGCAGTTTGCAATTCACCGGGCGCGCCTGATTCGAGGGCACCGCCGCAGTCGTTGAGATTTGCTGTGCATGGCGACGCGTCGCGCGGTTCGCCGCTTACCTTGACTGTCGTGCAACGATCGCCCGTCACCTTGAAACTGTTCGCCGGACACGCCGTAAGCGTCTTGGTGAACCGAGAGCCCTCCACTACATCAGCTTGATAGGGTCCGACGCCGGGCGCTGTATCACCCGGCGCACCCCAGATATAAGCGCTGATTGAAAGCCACCCCGGTTGCGACATCGGGTCGTTGCCCTTGAGCGCACACCAACGCGCGCCCTTACGCGACCACGAAGGCATTGCCGCGATGACACAGCCGGGCTTGCCGCCACCGACACAACCGGCATTCGCCGCCTCGCCGTTTTTGGTGGCGTTGGGATCGAACACAACCGTCCAGCCAATCGAACTGTGAGCGCCGCGCCACACGCGAAACACCATCACGCCATTTTCCAGCCCCACCAGAAAGAAGTGCCGGAACCGATCTTTTTGGAATTGAGGATCAAAGGCCGTGGTGAGCGTGAGTAAGTCAGCGCCTTCCGTAATTGGCGAGTACTGTAAGCAGGGCTGGTTGCGCGGAGTTGTCATACCCAAGCACTCCGGCAGGTTTTCGCCTTCTTCGAAATGTCCCGGTGACTGCGTGTTGTCCGGCTCCAGATGATTGCCGAAGTAATGCACACGGTAAGGATTTTGTTCGGCCCCTGCCGCCGTGCTTCCACCGCAATACCAGATATCCGGGTTCAACGAATCGAAGATTTGCGAGTCGGAATTGCCACAGCCATTCGTCACTGGCTTGCCGTTGCTCATGTAACGCGCAAACAGATGCGACTCGCCGGATTCGGCATCGATCCAGTAGATCATCCCGCTCTCGGGCAGCACGCAGTTATAGCCAGGCCTTCCGTTCGCGCCTTTTACGGGCTCCGCCGCGCAGAGATCAAACGCGCCCGTGTAATCCCAGGAGGGGAAGACACCCATCTGGTAGCTCACGGTGCTGGAGTTTACCGACACGTGATTGGCGCTCGCGGTCTTCTTGCGAAACAGCACGCCGAAGTTCGTCGCGGCGAAAGTTCTGCCTTTGCCAGGCGAGCACGAGCCCGTGATCGTCAGGTGTGCGGTGTCCTGCACATGGGCGATAGTGAAATCCTGCTTGTCTATGGTGATGGTGCTGCCCGCGCTCCAGTGCGTTGCGAAGGGATTGCCCTCCGCCCAGACTACATTGGCCGATCCGTCGCAATTCACCTTGCCGGTGCGCGTTGCGATCTCGGCGCCATTGGGCGGACGCGCACCCGCAGCCTGCCACAGATCGATGGCTTGCCCTGCCTTCCCCAGCGTGAAGCGCGACTGCTTCGTGTTCAGAGCGAGATCGAATTGGCGCGCTCCTGCGTAGCACGCGACGCCGTTGATCGTGAGGCATACGGTCAGCTTGCAATCATCGCTGCCGGCGGTGTCGCAAGCTGCGGAATCGGTTGCCGCTGTGAGCACTACCTGGAACCAGTTCAACGTGTACTGGTTGATGCCGTGGCCGCCCTTGAAAAAACTAATGTACCCGGCGTACTCGTTGTTCTGCGCGGTTAACAACAAGGTTCCGGTATTGTTGCCGCCAATCGAAGCGCCCGCTCCGCCGCCGATGCGAGAGAGCGCGCCGGCCGGATCCTTCCACGTTGCCGATCGCGCGAATTGGAACGGCTGCGACTGATTCGGTGCAGTGATCACGCGGTCGCCGGGCAGGGAAACGTGCCGGATCAGCAACCCGGTTTGGGGATCGACCACGCGCTGCTTGCGATCCGAGTAAGAGAGTGTGGGCCATGCATACTCACCCGGCTGCAGCGGGTCGACCGGTTGCGGCTCGGTATAGGTGTTGCCCATCAGGAGATTGGCCGTGGTGAATTCACCGGACTGCGTATCGCCGCCACACGTGATGCGATAGAAGTGTCTGGTCAACGCTTGTAGCGCGCGAGAGTAAAACACGTGATCGGAGCCGCGCTCGGCAACGCGTTTGCCCGCGACGAACGTGCGCTGCGTGCCATCCTGCAAACTTCCGGCCCGCGTGTCGAGATCCGAGTCGGGGAACTTCTTTGTATCCGTATCGTTCACAGGCACCGAGAAGTCCGCCACTTCGCTCACCTGCACTTTGCACGGCTGGGTATCGGGCGCGGTGTATTGAATCACTGCTTGGGTGTTCGTCACCGACACGCTTACGCCTGTAACGGCGGCGCGGGAGGAGACGGCTGCGGCGAGGCAGAGCAGGCCCAAGGGGATTCGCATGCGGAACGCTCAATTTTACCAGCGCGCTTTTTGCGCCGTGCTGTACTGATGAGTTGCTTCGCGTATTCCTGCTGGTCACCGCGCTGATCGTCTACGGCTCTCTTTACCCGTGGGATTTTCACGCGGCGCAGCAAGCCGGTACCCCGCTGGTGATTTTGCTTCACTCGTGGCCAGACCGGCTCGACCGGTTTCTGCTGATGGATATCCCGATCAACGTGATGCTCTACGTTCCGTTCGGAGCCTCGGGATTTCTTGCGTTTTCACGCTGGCGTCGTGCGCGCTGGGCACTGCCGGTATTGCTGGCGGCAGTCCTGTCGGCCAGCATGGAGATGTTGCAGTTATTCGATGACCACCGCGTTTGCAGTGGTCTCGATCTGGCGATGAACGTAACCGGCGCCTGCCTGGGAGCACTGTGTTCCAGCTTATGGTTGCGGACGGGGCGCAGCGTAGCCTTTCGCGCCGAGGCAACGGGACCCGCTATGCTGCTCTGCTGCTGGCTTGCGGCCATGCTATTCCCGTTCATGCCCGATATGAGCCGCACGCATTTGCGCGTGAAGTGGGCCATGTTCACCGGCGAGCCATTCGCCTGGCCAGGCTTTCTTGCGTCGGCCGCTGAGTGGGCGGTCGCCGGGCGCCTGCTGCAAGTAGCGTCAGGACGCAAGGGATGGTCGCCGCTGTACGTCCTGCTGTTTGTGCTGCTGCCTGCGCGCTTCCTGATTGTTCATACTGAGCCGCACTCGGCCAGCTTTGCCGGCGCAATCGCGGGCGGTGTCTTGTGGCTGGTGCTATCGCACTATCGCTCGCGCGATCGCGTTTTACTCGCGCTGGTGATCGCCAGTATCGTAGTCACAGGCTTAGCTCCGTTCTACTGGAGCGCCAAGGCGCAGCCGTTCCTCTGGATGCCGTTCGTCGCGATGTTTCGCGGCGAGTGGGAGCGCGCATTCGGCACACTTCTGCACAAGCTTTTCGTCTATGGGTCAGCAGTTTGGCTGGCGGTCAGGATCGGAATGCGATGGTGGCAATCCGCGTTGTTTGTGGCAGCCTTGTTGCTGATGCTGGAACTCGCGCAGCTTCACATGCCCGCACACATCGCAGAGATCACAGATCCCTTGCTTGCAGTGTTGATGGCGCTTATATTGAGCCGCGCGGACCAAAAAAGATAACAGCCGCACCGGCCAGAGCAATTGCGGCTCCCGTTAGATCCCATCGGTCTGGCGCGGTGCCCTCGACCGCACGCAGCCAGATCAAAGACGACGCAATGTACACACCACCATACGCGGCATAAGTGCGGCCAGCAGTGAGTTCAGGTATGCGCGTCAGACAAACCGCAAAGGCGACGAGTGAAAGTACTCCGGGTGCGATCCAGAGCGGGCTTTTGTGCAACCGCAGCCACGCCCAGAAGGCATAGCAGCCGGCGATCTCCAGCAGCGCGGCCGCAAGATACCAGAGCAGAGCTTAACCCGCGCGGGCAATCATCGTGATGCCCACCAGGATCATGCCCAGCGCCATGTACTTAGGCCGCGTAATGGGCTCGTTGAAGAACAGGCGCGACCAGACCATAGTCCAGATATAACCGAGTGACACCATGGGGTAGAGCACCGAGAGTTCTCCGTGGCGGATGCCCAGAACGAAGAACACCGACGAGACCAGGAAGAGCGCCACACCGATAGCGGCAGGCACGCTGATCACGTGCCGAACGCCCATCTTCAGGCGGTCGGCGCCCATCTTAAGAAACACAGCGCCAAATGAACCGATCAATGACGCGATGAACACCAGGCCCATGGAACTGAGCGGCGTCGTCATCGTGTTCCAGCCCGGCCCAGTACGATAACTGCTGCCATGATGAGCACGATCCCGGCAATCTTCAACGGACTGATCAGGTCATGAAAGAGGATCACGCTGAGTATCGTCACCCACACGTAAGTCAATGCAATCACAGGGTAAAGCATTGATAGCTCACCATCGCGCAGAGCAAACATCAGCAGCACGGTGTTGATGCCATAGAGGGTATATCCGGCAAGCAGCGGAAGGTCGGTCAGCACGCGGGCAATCTCGAAATGCTGCAGTTGCTGCCCGCCAATCTTCATGAAAACCTGAGCTGCAGCTCCTAAGATGGTGCAGACGAAAACCAGTGCGACCGACTGAAGTTTGGTGAACGGGACGTGTTCCGCTTGGGACATGCCTTGGGCCTGGCTACTCATTGAGGCGTTGAAACAGAATAGCAGGGCAACAAGGCATCCGTTACAATTGGAATCTGTGGATCGCGAAAAATCTGTTGTGACCGGTACTGCCGCGGCTGTCCCGCCGCCTGCGCCCGCCGACCCGGTCGAAGCGCCGGCCAAGAAGGCCAAAGACGCTCCGCGTGGGTTCATCGCAGAGTGGACGGTAACGATCATTCTGCTCCTGTTTGGCACCACCACGCTGGTGCAGGCCTTCGTGATTCCAACCGGATCGATGGAAGACACGCTGTTGATTGGCGACCACTTGCTTGTCGACAAACTGGCTTTCGCACCCGCCGGAGCGATCAGTAAAAACGTGCTGCCCTACAGTGAGGTGAAGCGCGGTGACATCATCGTGTTCCGCTATCCGGTGGACATCAAGCAGACATTCGTCAAACGCGCAATTGGCGTGCCCGGCGATCACATTCGCCTGGTCAACAAACAGGTTTTTCTGAACGGCCACCCACTTACCGAGCCGTATGTCATCCACAAGAGCAGTTACATGGAATCCTACCGGGATAACTTCCCGGGCGAGCCGAATTCCATGATTTCGCCCGAAGCGGTGACGATGCTGCAGAAGAACGTGGAAAATGGCGAGATCGTAGTACCGGCCGGGCATTACTTTGCGATGGGTGACAATCGTGACCAGTCGCTCGATAGCCGCTACTGGGGATTCGTGCCGCGCGAAAACATCGTGGGCAAGCCGCTGATCATCTACTGGTCTTACGACGCACCTACGGAAGCGCTGGCGAATCCTTCGATCGGCATCGACCACATCATGGATCTGGCGACGCATTTCTTCTCAAAGACCCGCTGGAGCCGCACCTTGAACCTGTTGCATAGTTACCCGATCAACTAACCCATGGCCAACGCTGGTTACTACGGCCTGATTCTGGCCGGCGGTAGAGGTACGCGCTTCTGGCCGTTAAGCCGCAAGCGCACTCCCAAGCAGGTACTGACGGTCACCGGGGAACGCTCGTTGATTCAGGCGACAGTCGACCGGCTGGCCCCGCTGATCGCTCCCGCCAACATCTGGATTCTGACGAACGACTTTGTCCGCGACGAGATCGTGCGCCAGTTGCCCGAGGTTCCGGCGAACCAGATCCTATCGGAACCGGTTCAGCGCAACACCGCGCCGGCGATCGGTCTCGCTGCGAAGATTCTGACATCGCTCGATCCTGATGCGGTCATGGGCGTGTTCCCCTCAGACCACGTCATTCTCGATCCCGAAGCGTATCTGAACTCAGTGCGGCCGGCGTTTGAGGCGGCGGCGGCCGGGAAGATTGCCGTGTTGGGTATTGCGCCGCGCTGGGCAGAGACGGGTTACGGCTATATCGAGTTCCCGGAGGGCACGGAAGCCGGAAAGCTCGCGAATGTCCTGACGTTTCGTGAAAAGCCCGATGCTGTTGTTGCGGCGGAGTATGTCGCGAGCGGGCGCTTCTACTGGAACGCGGGAATGTTCTTCTGGCGGGCTTCGGTCCTGCTGGATAACCTGCGGCGCCACTTACCCGTTACCGCGGGCAAGTTAGACGAGCTGCCAAGCTTTCGCGATGGTTCGTTTCACGCGAAGTTAGCTGAAATCTTCCCGCAATGCGAAAACACGTCGATCGACTATGCCGTGATGGAGAAGGCAACCGGCGTCGTAGGCGTTGCCTGCACAGAGTTCGGCTGGAACGACGTGGGGAGCTGGGATGCGGTGTACGACCTGCTGCCGCGCGATAGCGAGGGCAACGCCTCGCGATCTGAATTGCTGGCGAGGCAGAGTTCGGGAAACTTTGTCGATGCGGGGAAGAAGTTGGTTGCGTTGCTTGGGGTAGAGGATTTGATTGTCGTGGATACACCAGATGCCTTATTAGTCGCATCCCGGAGCCGCGCACAGCAGGTGGGCGATCTGGTGAAATTGTTAGAGCGTCAGAACCGCGAAGAGTTGTTATAACGCGGCTCGTACATCTGAGTACGAGCCGCGCTCGCCACCAAGCGAGAAACTAATTCGGCTGGACTACGCCGTCAATTACGTGGATCACGCCGTTTGATTGCATCACGTCGGCGATCGTCACCATGGCGGTGCCGCCCTTTTCGTCGGTCAACATAACCTTGCCGCCCATGATGGACGCCGTGAGAGTACCGCCGCTCACGGTCTTGAGCATGGCCTTACCACCGCCGTCCTTGATCATCTTCTTCAATTCCGCCGCGGTAACCCGGCCCGGAACGACATGGTAGGTCAGAATCTTGACCAGAGTATCTTTGTTCTCAGGCTTCAGAAGCGTATCCACAGTACCGGCCGGCAACTTAGCGAAGGCTTCATTGGTTGGCGCAAATACCGTGAACGGACCGGTACCCTTCAGAGTATCGACCAATCCCGCAGCTTTCACCGCAGCGACCAGCGTGGTGTGATCGGCAGACTTCACTGCATTGTCGATGATGTCTTTGTTGGCGTACATTTTCTGCCCGCCAACCATGGGGTTCTGTTTGGCGAAAGAGGGCGCACCAAGGCTTAGCGCCAATGCTACGACGCTCAAAACTGTAAGTTTCTTCATGTGTGTTCCTTTATCTGACCTCGGATGCGAGGTGTCTATTCATGCATACGATGCGCCGAATAGTTCAGATGAGTGGAAAAGATTTTGGAATTGCGAAGTCAGGAGGTACTGGACGATTCAGATGAGCCGAAGAGTCTGTGTTTATGCTGGGCTCTCTACTACGTCTTGCCAGCGCTCGCGGCCAACTCGCGATGAACTGCGTCGAGTACGCCGTTCACGAAGTGTACCGATTCCTCGCCGGAGTATTGCCGCGCCAGTTCCAGGGCCTCGTCAATCAGTACCGGGGCTGGCGTGTCCGTCAGCAACATCTCGTAAACAGCAAGGCGCAGGATATTGCGATCTACTGTAGGCATGCGCTCCAGCCGCCAGTGGGCGGCGTGCCTTTGGATACGCGGGTCGATGTCGGCTAACTTACTCATGGTTCCCCGCACTAACTCCTCGAGGAAGTTATCGCGCGGAACGCGAACCGTGCCTTCTGGTACCGCGAGTGACGAGTAGAAGCCTTCGAACGCTTCGTCCGGCGTCATCTTGCGCATATCGAGCAAATAAAGAATCTGAACAGCGCGCTGCCGTGCCTTATGCCGCGATGCCATGCGGTTAAGACTTCGGCTGCAGGTCGCGCAGCAGGTTCGCCATTTCAATCGCGGTCATGGCCGCATCGAATCCTTTGTTACCGGCCTTCGCACCCGCGCGGTCGATCGCCTGCTCGACAGTGTTGGTGGTCAGTACGCCGAAGCCCATCGGCATGCTGAAATCAGCCGAGACGCGCGCCAAGCCGCTCGCCGCCTCGCCCGCGACATAGTCGAAGTGCGGCGTATCGCCGCGCACCACGGCGCCCAGGCAGATGAGCGCATCGTGCTTCCGCGCATTCGCCATCGCGCGTGCCGCCAGCGGGAGTTCCCAGGCGCCGGGTACACGCACGACTTCAATCGCGCTCTCGTCCGCGCCCGAGCGGCGCAGTGCATCGAGTGCACCGTCCAGCAGACGATCGGTGATGAAGCTGTTAAAACGAGCTACCACAACGCCGAATTTCAACCCAGCGGCCGACAGCTTTCCTTCTTGAATCGCGAACCCCAACCAAACCCTCCGGCTTATCTTCCAGCGAATGTTGCTTTTCTTTTTTCCCGGAACGCGCGCGTGCCCTCGCGGCGATCTTCACTTGCGCTGCTCAATCCGAAGGCGACGGATTCAAAGCGGAGGCCGTTATCGACCGGCACATCCGCGCCCGCGTCCAGCGCTTGCAGCATTAACGCGACTGCCACCGGACTATTGGCCAGCACTTTATTCACCCATTGCCGGCAAAAGGGCAACAACTCGGCATTCGGCACGACGTAATTGACCAGCCCGCAGCGATGAGCTTCTGCCGCGTCGATCGTGTCCCCCGTCATCAACATGTCGAGAGCACGGCCGCGGCCGATCAGCCGAGGCAAACGCTGCGTGCCGCCGTAGCCCGGAGTCAATCCTAACTTCACTTCGGGCTGGCCGAACTTCGCATCGGGTCCGGCGCACGCGAATGTGACAGCACATCGCCAGCTCCAGACCGCCTCCCAGCGCGTAACCCTGAATCGCCGCGACCGTCGGCTTTCGGAGCCGTTCCAGATCACGGAAGATGCGCTGCCCGCGTGCCGAAACCGCTTCTGCTTCGACCGGCGCCGCTGCTTCAATCTCGCCGATATCCGCGCCGGCGACGAATGCTTTTTCGCCCGCACCGGTCAAAATCATGCCCTTCACGGACGGGTCGTCAGCCACCCGGCTAACTGCCGTTTCCAGGTCGGAAATAACCTCCCGATTGAGTGCATTTCGCTTCTCAGGACGGTTAATTGTTACCAGTGCTATCCCATCTTCATTTGTCTCGAACAGTATGTGGCTGAAGGACATATGGGATAATCCGACTACAAGGCCTCATCATACCGCATGGATCAGGAATACATCCGTAACTTCTCTATCATTGCCCATATCGACCACGGCAAAAGTACTCTTGCCGACCGTCTTTTGGAAGATACCGGGGCTCTCTCGCAGCGCGAGATGATGGCGCAGGTTTTGGATTCGATGGACCTCGAGCGGGAACGCGGAATTACCATCAAAGCCCACGCCGTCCGGCTCAATTACCGGGCCGACGACGGCAAAGATTACCAGCTCAACCTGATCGATACGCCGGGCCATGTCGATTTCAGCTACGAGGTCTCGCGCAGCTTACAGGCGTGTGAAGGCGCGCTCCTGGTGGTCGATGCGTCGCAGGGTGTGGAGGCGCAAACGCTGGCGAATACCTACCTGGCGCTGCACCACAATCTGGAAATTATCCCCGTCATCAACAAGATCGACCTGCCTTCGGCCGATCCCGACCGCATCCGGGAACAGATCGAAACGCTCATCGGGCTTGATGCGAGCGATGCGCTGCTCGTCAGCGCCAAACAAGGCATCGGCATCAAGGAGACGCTTGAAGCCGTGGTGCAACGCGTCCCACCGCCGAAGGGGGATATCGACGCGCCGCTTCGCGCACTCATCTTCGACTCCTGGTTCGACGCATATCGCGGTGTCATCATTCTGATGCGCGTTCTCGACGGAACCGTGCGCCTGGGGCAAAAGATCCGGCTCTGGTCCAACGGGCAGTCGTTCGATGTGGAAGGCTTGGGATATCAAGCGCCACGCGCGACGGCTTGCAGTTCACTCTCGGTGGGCGAAGTCGGATTCGTGTACGCCAACATCAAGACCGTTTCCGACGCCAAGATTGGCGACACCATCACCGATCATTTGAACCCCGCGAGCGAACCGCTGCCGGGCTTCGAAGAAATCAAGCCGATGGTCTTTGCGGGACTCTATCCGATCGAGTCGCATGAGCACGGCCTGCTACGCGACGCGCTCGAGAAGCTGCGCCTGAACGACAGCGCCTTCAACTTCGAGCCTGAAAACTCGACGGCACTCGGCTTTGGCTTCCGCTGCGGTTTTCTCGGTCTGCTGCATCTGGAAATCGTTCAGGAACGGCTCGAGCGCGAGTTCAACATCGACCTGATCACCACCGCCCCGGGCGTGCGTTACCGCATCACGCTGACCAAGGGTGATGTCATCGAAGTCGACAATCCGAACCGGTTTCCCGACCCGTCATTCATCAAGCAGATTGAAGAGCCGATCATCATCGCGACCGTCATCACCCGCGAAGAATTCCTGGGAGGCATCCTTGCGCTGCTCGAAGAAAAGCGCGGTGAACAGCGCAAGTTCGAACACATCGGCGCACAACGCGTGCTGCTCGAGTACGAGTTGCCGCTGAACGAGATTGTGCTTGATTTCTACGACCGGCTGAAATCCGTTTCGCGCGGCTATGCTTCGCTGGACTACCATCTGGCTGGGTTCCGCGTGTCGCCGATGGTGCGGCTTGATGTGCTGATCGCGGGGGACCCGGTGGATGCGCTGTCGATCATCGTGCATCGCGATTTCGCCTATGAGCGCGGCAAGCTGCTGATTGAGCGCATGCGTAAGCTAATCCCGCGGCAGATGTTCGAAGTAGCCCTGCAGGCGGCTATCGGCAATAAGATCATCGCGCGCGAAACCATCAAAGCCATGGGTAAGAACGTTTTGGCCAAATGCTACGGCGGCGATATCTCGCGTAAACGCAAGCTGCTCGAAAAGCAGAAAGAAGGCAAGCGCCGCATGAAGCGCGTGGGGCGTGTCGAGATTCCGCAGGAAGCCTTCCTGGCCGTACTGAAAGTCAGTAATACCAACGACGACTAAGCCGCTCAGAACTACAATAAAACGTGCCATTTCCGGACCTTAGCCCGTGGCGTAAACCAACCCTGCTCCGCCTGTTTCTGATGGTGGGCGTGCTCTTGGTTGTGCTCTGGTTCGCCGGCATGAACGTGTTGTTGACCCTGACTGGTTTGTTTGAGCTGGCGATCGGCACTGTCCTGCTTGCCCGCCTCGCAAAGTACGCGATCAAGCACAGCATCTGGCGTCTGCGGAACCGGCTGATCGTCACCTATGCGTTCATCGCGGTGGTCCCGATCGTTCTCATTCTGGTGCTGGTCGGCCTCGGTGCTTACTTTGTCGCGGGGCAGATGTCGATGTATCTGGTGCAGTCCGAACTCGACCGCCGCAACGCCGCTCTGAACGGGCCCACGCAATACCTGCGGCACGCTCCGCCCAGCGCGTATGCCTCGATCGCAAACGAGTTCGTCCCTTTCTTGCGCGGCCGCTTTCCGAGCCTGGAGCTTTTGATTTCGGGCGATCACCCGTTCCGTTATCCACCGGACAGCAAGCTCGAACCGCCGCAGAGTTGGGGAGAGTTCAACGGGGTGGTCATCAAGGACGGCGGCTACTATTCGGTCGCGCACGTCCGTGATGGCAAGACCGAAATCACCCTGATGGCGCCGATCACGCTCGATTACCTTTCGGATCTGGTTCCGAACCTCGGTGACGTGCGCGTTCTCGATCTGACCCGCGGCGACAAGCGGCGTCCGATGGCCGGCCACAATCGTTTACCGCCCGCTACGTCGCGCTTCGATTACGCGCTCACCTGGTTTGGGCCACTTACGGTTGCCAACTGGAACCACCCGGGCGAAACCGAAACGCACGTCATGACCATCACGACGCGCCCTTCCGCCGTTCTCGGCACTCTGTTCGGCCAAAAGTTGGATGTCGAGCAGGCGGTGCTGGTGATTTCGATTGTGGTCTGCGTATTGTTTTTGATCGTTGAAGCCATTGCTCTGGTCATCGGCATTTCGCTGACGCGCACCATCACGCGGGCCGTGCAGAGTCTTTATGACGGAACGGAGCGCATCTCACAAGGCGACGTATCGCATCGCATTGCCATCAAAGGTGCGGATCAGTTGGCGGAGCTGGGTCGTTCATTCAACAGCATGACGGCGAATCTCGAACGGCTGATCGTTGTCGAGAAAGAGAAAGAGCGGCTGCAATCGGAAATTCAGATTGCGCGCGAAGTGCAGAACCAGTTGTTCCCTCGGTCGGTTCCGGAGATGAAGAGCCTGGAGATAACCGGTGTGTGTCATCCCGCTCGCATGGTGTCCGGCGACTACTACGACTACCTGTGCGTGCAGAATACGGCGCTTGCATTTGCGATCGGCGACGTAGCCGGGAAGGGAATTTCGGCGGCGCTGCTGATGGCGTCGATTCAATCGATCATGCGCACGCAGTTGAGCACCGGAGTACACGCGGCGGCTGCGACAGTAGGTGGTCCTGTGCGCCAGCACCTGCGTACAGCGCCGCTGGTTTCGCAACTCAACAAGCAGCTCTACGAGAGCACATCACCCGAAAAGTACGCCACGTTCTTCTTCGGCATCTACGAGGAGTCGCAGCGCACGTTGACCTACACGAATGCCGGCCATTTGCCGCCGGTTCTGTTGCGGCGCGGCGAGGCGACGTATCTGGATCCGACCGGCACGGTGGTTGGCGCGTTCCCGCGGTGCCTTTACGAAGAGCAAACCATCGCGCTTGAAGCCGGCGACATGCTGATCGCTTATACCGACGGCATCACCGAGCCCGAGAACGCATACGGCGAAGAGTTTGGTTTGGATCGCGTGATTGACCTGGTGAAGAAGCATCAGGACAAGCCCGCCACGGACATCATCAACGAAGTCATGACCTGCGTGACAGCCTGGACCAACGCTACCGAACTGCCCGACGACATGACTTTGATGATTGCGCGCCGGGTGTGAGCTGCATGCGGGCAGAGCCGGTTCTCACTGCGGCGCAAATGCGCGAGATCGATCGCAAGACCATCGCGGCGGGCATACCGGCCGCTGTGCTGATGGAGAACGCGGGTCATCGCGTGGTGGAATTCCTGGAGGAACGTTATCGCCCTCTCGCTTCCCAGCGCATCGCGATCTTTTGCGGGAAGGGCAACAACGGCGGCGATGGTCTCGTGATCGCGCGGTTGCTGCTCACGCGCTTCCGTCCGGCAATGCTGGATGTCATTCTGACCGAACCACCCAATGCATTTTCAACCGATGCGGACGCTGCGTACCGCATGTTCCTCGCGTGCGGCGGCGAGTGCAAAGATGCGGCCGATAGCCGCACTGGCTCCGCGACGTTAGTGATCGATGCGGTGCTGGGCACTGGAGTCACGGGCGAAGTGCGCGGCTCCGCACAGAACGCGATTGCCACGATCAACAGCTTTGCCGCCGACGTAATCGCGGTGGATATTCCTTCGGGCATTGGGAGCGATTCAGGCGAGCTTCCGAAAGAGTTCGTGCGCTCCAAAGCCACCGTAACGTTCACGGCGCGCAAGGTGAGTCAGGCGCTTGGTCCCGCCTGCTACGCGATGGGTGAACTGCGCGTGGCAGAGATCGGTAGCGCAGACTTGTTGGCATCCACTAAGGACATCCAACTAGCGCAAGTAACGCCGGCGACATTCGCGCATCTTCTTGCGCCGCGCGCGCGGGACAGTAACAAAGGCAACTTCGGTCATGTTCTGGTCATCGCAGGCTCGCGTTTCAAAAGCGGCGCGGCGGCCATGAGTGGCATGGCGGCGCTGCGCTCCGGGGCTGGGCTGGTGACGGTGGCGAGCGCTTTATCGGCACTGCCGCTGCATTGCTACGCATGCGCCTGAGTTGATGACCGAGCCGCTTTCTGAAACCGCAGATGGCGCGATCGCCGCCGAATCGATGGCAGCCGCGCTCTCGCTTGCGCAGAAGCGCACTGTCGTTGTGATGGGACCAGGCATGGGAACTTCCGCGAGCACCTCGGCATTTGTGCGCACCCTGTTCCAGCAAGTCACGCAGCCCATGATCGTCGATGCCGATGCGCTGAACATTCTGGCCGAAGAGGAATGGCCGCAAGCGGGCGGATTGCGTGTGCTTACGCCGCACCCGGGTGAGATGGCGCGCCTCACTAAATCGAGCGTCAAAGATGTGCAATCGAACCGCGTCGACGTTGCGCGGGCGTTCGCCACATCACGGCGGGTGATTCTCGTGCTGAAAGGCGACCGTACGTTGATCGCTTTCCCCGACGGCCATGTTTGGATCAACCCGACAGGCTCGCCCGCTATGGCAACCGGCGGCACCGGTGATATTTTGACTGGCATGATCGCAGGCTTGCTGGGCCAGTTTCCGCGTGATGCAGAAAGCGCCGTCGCTGCGGCAGTGTATCTGCATGGTCTTGCTGGACAAAAGGGCGCGGCGGATATCGGCGAGCTGCCTTTTATTGCGACCGATCTGTTGCGCTATCTACCTGCCGCCATTCATGACTGTTCACACTGACTCAGAAGACGAAACCATCGCGCTCGGCCGTTCGCTGGCGCGCGAGTGGAAACGCGGTGTGGTGCTGCTCATCGGCAACCTGGGCAGCGGTAAAACCACATTCACGAAGGGTCTCGCGGAAGGCGCAGGCGCCGCATCGCTCGATGAGGTTTCGAGCCCCACGTTTACGCTGATTCATGAGTACGGGCCGCACTTTTATCACATCGATCTTTACCGGCTCGAGACAGAGGATCAGGTGGCCACGCTGGGACTGGACGAACTGTTCGACCGCGACGCGCTGATCGTGATCGAGTGGGGCGAACGCTTTCCTCGGCTCATGCCTGAACAGCGCAGAGAAGTCTACTTCTCGACCTTGCGCGACGATCAACGCGAGATCGAAATTCGCCAACCAGGCTTTGCTTAATTTGTAGCGAGAGGACCATCGCCGCGCGATAGCGAGGTGATCATCTTCTCGCGCTTACGGCTGGCGCTCTGCGCGGCGGAGTCGAGCGCGACCCAATAAAGAACAGCGCCGAGCCCCCCCGCCAAAGCCAGCAATCCGAAAAACACGGTGTTGTTTTCGAAGACGTAACGCGCCCAATAGGCAAGCACGATGGGCAGCATCGCGAGTGGAGCAACCAGAAACAGCGCCGCATTCATCGAGCGCGAAGCTCCGCCCTGCATCATCTTTTCAGCGTTCATCGGCCGTGGCAGATGCACCGAAGTCAGATTCCCGAATGCAAACAGGTAAACGGCGGCGACGGTCGTCACGCACAGCGCCTCCGCGATGGCGAACGGGTTGAGCCCGACCCGGAACAGCGCCGTCATCAACAGCACCAATAACATCTCAGCGATCGTGAATACCGCCACCGCCAGATTCTTGCCCACCAGAACACGGCGGAAAGGAACGGGCGTCGAGAAGTAGAACTGTGTCGCAACGCCATCGAACCCGAAGCAGTTCCAATACGAGACTTGTCCCAACATCACCAGCGCATAGACGGCGACGACGGTCAGGAAATGCGCCTTCAGGACGTTGTGCTTTCCCGAGCCGCTTGCAATCTGCGGCAGCCACACCAGCAGCCCAAACGAGAAGCCCATGAAGAAGACCATGCGAAAGCGCGCGTTACGCACCAGCGAGCGAATCTCTTTCTCGACCATTGCGCCCAGGGGATCAGGCAGCAGGCGGCTCGGGAGCCGCAACACTTCATCGAATCGCGCGTTGGTCTGGCGCGTGCCTTTACTGACGACTGCGGCTGTGGCCTCAGCGTCCGGCTCTCGCAAGCTGCGGAAGAATTGCCAGCGCCCGAAGCGCAGCGCGAGCGCGGTGAAAGCAAGGGCGAGCGTCGCGGATTGCAGAGCGCTGACCCCCATCATCAGATTCGCGAGCGCACTCCAGGGCCAGAAAACCTGGTTGGGCATATACTGCCCGGCGCGTGCGAAATCGAAATGGGTGAGCAGCAGCAATTGCGGCGTCAGGGCCACGATCAGGAAAAAAAGGAAAAGCACCTGCCGAAAGCGCCTCTGTTTCAGCACGCGTTCAATCAGGCTGCGCAGACCCGAAGCAAAGAACGCATTCATCATCAGCAACAAACAGAACGCGAGTAGCGCGCGAGCCCAACGGTACGGGCCCGCCATCGGATTCAGCGCAACACCGGCTGACACCCCGATGCTGACCACCAGCATTTCCAGCACGGTCGTAACGCGCAGCAGAATTTCGACGATGAACAACTTGCCGTGCGGCACCGGGTAGACCAGCAACTTCTTCAGATCGAGCGATGAACCGAGCGACGCCGTGACGAGCGGCGCAAGTTGCCAGTACAGAATGATTCCCATCAACGCACTGGCGAGCACAGTGCCCATCAGTTGGCGGTCCTGAGTGCGCGCAAAGAATGAGGCGGCGCCGAATGCGCCAACGACCCAGAAGCTGTAATACACCAGGCCGATGAGCAGCGCGAACCACGTTCCGATGCGCTTGGCTCCAATGCCAAACGCGCGCTGGCTGCGCCATTGTGCAAGCAGGATGGCGGCAATCATGGGTTCGAACGGGGCTTTGAACGCGGTTGAATGATCTTCGCGATCAAGTCCGGCTGATCGTTATTGCGCTGCAGGTGTGGGTACTTCTCGCCGCCGTGATAGTCCACCTTGATCGTTCTGAAATAGTCGCCATCGCGCACCAGGTACTCGGTAGGTGTGGTGGACGTCTTGGCGGCACGCAGCGCCTCGTGAACAATGTCAGCGGTGAATGCGCGGTTGTTGACCGCGATTAACTTGTATCCCGGTGCGATGCCGGCGGTCTGCGCCGGGCCACCTACGGTAACATCGAGCACCTCGCCGTCTTCTTTCAACGTCATGCCTGCCGAGTAGCGCAGACTGATGACCTTGTTCTCGCCTTCAATCATCTTCCAGCGCTCGCTCGGCTTGTCGTCAAAGACCAGCAGATACCCGGCGTTCTCAATCCCTGCCAGCGGTCCGCGCGGCTGAACCTGTTCCACGCGGCTGCGCAAAAAGCCTGCCCAGTCGTAGGGCTGAACGGCGTTCAACGCCGCGACGATGTCTTCAAACTGATATGGCTTCACTTCGGGCGCAGTGCTCGGAGGACCATAGAACGAACGCGCGAAGTCGTCGAGCGAACGGCGGTTGTTTGACTTTTGCCGGATGAGAACATCCGCCTCCAGCCAGATGAGCGCTCCTTCGGGATAGTAGTCAACGCTGCGCCGGTATTCGGAATAGTCAGCACGTGCACCGTACAACAACTGCGCCGCCACTGCTGTATCTTCGAGCGGCCGCCACGCGCGCCCCGAAGTGTGATCGAGTGCAGCAGCGGTGAGCGCGAGTTCGTCGCGATATTCATCCGCTGTCTGCAGCCCGCTGCGCGGCGTGAGAATCTCGCCCAGGTATTGCGTCAGGCCTTCGTACACCCACAGCAGATTGCCCTTCATCGGCCGGTCGTAGTCACCCGTCGCTAAACCTGCGGGCCGTCGAAACTTTCCGTTCCATGAGTGCACATACTCGTGGGGCAACAGGCCCGACGTAAGCTTGCGCATCGAGTCGTCGATCAGGCTGCGCTCGCCGATCCGGTCGTCGCTCGACTCGTGATGCTCCAGGCCGAAGTGCGCCACGTGATCGCTCAGCGTAAGCAGGAAGTGATAGTCGCGATAGTGCGTCGCGCCAAACAGTGCGCCCGCCTCGCGCACCAGATTGCGAAAGTGTTCTGTCTCTTCCGGCGTGATGTCGGTGGCGTGAGCGCTATCGGCTGCGAGATGCAGATAGACCGGCGGCCTGGCGCCAGGATTCAACTCGACAGTCTTGAAATTGGCTCCGGTAAGCACCGGCGAATCGACAAGCGTTGTGAGCGGCGCGGTCTGGAACTGCACGGTGTTGCCCGCCTCCATCATGATCGGCAGCGCACTCGCATAGCTCCACCCGCTCGGAACCTTCAGGGTCGTCTGGTAGTTCAACTGATCGGACGGCGTACCCGACGGATATAGCAGCACCTGATTCCAACTCAAAACCGAAAGTTGCGAAGTGGCCGAACCACCCGACGTGAAGCCTCCGGTTTCGGGCGGAGAAATCAAATCGAGCGCAACATCGATGTGTTCCACTCCCGCAGGAATCTGAACGTGAAACTGATACATGTCAGTCGTGTCGCGATGCCATGCGAGCGTCTGCGCACCAGCCGTAACTTTGATCCCAACGAGGTCAGTGATGGGACCGGTGGGACCGTGTTCGCCTGGAATCCATTCGGGATAGTGAAGCTTGAAGTCACCCGGCTGCACGGGAAACGTCAGATGCGCGTGAATCAGACGGCGCGTGACGTCGGTTGCGTCCACGGCAAGCCTGATTGGTTCTGTTGAGGCGGTCTGCGCCGGCGCGTGCATGCAGGCCAGCATCGCTCCTGCCAGCAGTGTCTTCCAGCAGTTCACAACCATTCGAGTCTCCCGTGTGTGTGTCCTGCGCCGACGACGCGGACGAATACGTCTTCCAGGGTTTCGGCGCCGTCGCGCAGCTCTTCAATCGATCCTTCTTTGACGATCTTGCCGGCGTTGATGATGGCCACGCGATCGCACAAGCGCTCCACGACTTCGAGCACGTGCGAGGTTAAGAAGATCGTCGCGCCAGCTCGCACCTGGTCAAGCAAGATGTCTTTCATCAAACGAGCGCCTACCGCGTCGACGCCTTCGAACGGTTCGTCCATCAGGAAAAGCTCAGGGCGGTGGATGAGAGAAGCCGCCATCGCCACCCGTTTGCGCATGCCTTTTGAAAACTCGCCGATTAGCTTTCGCTTCTCGCCGGCAAGTTCAAACAGTTCAAGCAGCTCAGCCGCCCGCTGTTGCGCGAGCTTGCGATCGAGTCCGTACATGCGCCCGACGAATTCCAGAAACTCAGCACCGCTCAGGCGATCGAACAGTAGCGATTCATCCGGCACCAGGCCGATGCGCTGCTTGATCTCCATCTCATCGGCGGGCATGTCGCGGCCGAGCAGTTGGATCGTTCCGGAGGTAGGCTGTGCCAACCCGGTCAGCATCTTGATCGTGGTTGATTTGCCGGCGCCGTTCGGTCCGAGGAAGCCGAAGAAACAACCGCGCGGAACACTCAAGCTGAGCCCGTCGACTGCGGCTTTGCCCTGGTAGACCTTACGCAGGTCGTGAACTTCGATCGCGGGCTGCATGGAATATCTATCGTAGCTGCACAGAATGCGCTTCGACCCGCGAATCCTGATATCTTCTAATCGTTCATGAGGCCACTTCTCCTCGCACTGCTCTGCGTAGTTTGCACTGCCGCGACCTTCGAGTCTCTTCCGGCGACGGAACTCACCAACGGCAAACTCTCGGTAATGATCCTCGAGCGTGGCGCTTCGATTGGCAGCATGGTGCTGACCGGCGATGCGAAACACCGCAGTCCTCTTTGGAACCCGATCGCCGCTTCACGAAATGCCGGCGCGAAGGAAACGTTTGGCGCAAGTTTGGGGCACTTTCTCTGTCTCGATGGTTTCGGCGGAACATCGCCCGAAGAGCAGTCCGCCGGCTATCCATTTCACGGCGAAGCTTACACCAGCCAATGGACTCAGAAATATACATCGCACGAAGGCGGCACCGCAGTCTTGACGCTGGCCGCGCACCTGCCGCTCGCGAACGAAGACGTTCAGCGCACCTATCGCATGGCGGACGGCGAGCAAGTCATGTCGGTTGAGACCGAAGTGGAAAGCCTGCTCGCGTTCGACCGTCCGATGCAGTGGGCGGAGCACGCCACCATCGGGGCGCCGTTTCTCAAACCAGGCGTCACGTTCATCGACATGTCCGCTACGAAGGGCAAGACACGCACGTATCAACCGTCCGCGAACGGCTTGCCGCACCGGCTGCCATCCGGCAAGGAATTCACGTGGCCGAATGCGCCACTGTTGAACGGCGGCAGCACGAACTTGCGCGATGTTCCCTTGAAGCCGAACTCCGGCGATCACAGTACGCAATTGATGAAGCCCAACGCAACGAACTTCATCACCATGCTCAATACTGAACAGCATCTGCTGCTCGGCTATCTCTTTAGCTCAAACGATTACCCGTGGACCCAAAGCTGGGAGTATTACCCGTCCGATGGCCAGTATGCGCGCGGGCTCGAGTTTTCGACTCAGGCCTTCGACGTGCCGCGCCGCGAAGTAGTTCAGCAGGGGTCCATGTTTGGGGCGCCCCTCTATCGATGGCTGCCGGCAAAATCCAAGGTCCGCACGCGCTTCCTGATGTTCTTGACCGAAGTCCCGAATGACTTGAAAAAGGTGGATGACGTTCGCGTCGAACATGGCGCAATCGTGATTGAAGACCGGTCTTCGCATCGCACCGTGCGCCTCACCAGCAGCCTGACTTTGTAGCCTTACAGAACTATTACAACGAGGGTTCGCGGTGCTTGGCAGAATTGAAAGTGCCCCGAGGACCTTCTTGACTATTAGCCCTACGCAACCAGAATCGAAGCTGCATCAGCCGATCAACTGGTTAACCACTTCGTTTCTGATTGTGTTTCACGCCGGCGCCATCGCCGCGTTGTTCTTCTTTAGCTGGAAGGCGATTGCCGTCGCGCTCGCGCTTCACTGGTGCGGCATTTGTTTCGGCATCAGCATGGGCTATCACCGCCTGCTCACCCATCGCTCGTATAAAGTGCCGAAGTTTCTGGAATACTTCTTCGCGATCTGCGGCACGCTGACGCTCGAAGGCGGGCCGATCTTCTGGGTCGCGACGCACCGCATTCATCATCAGTACTCGGACAAAGAGGGCGACCCGCATTCCCCGAATGACGGTGGCTTCTGGGCGCACATCGGCTGGCTGCTGGTCGGCGAAAGTAAGCATGCCAATACACAGGCGATGTCGAAGTATGCGCCGGACCTCGCGAAAGATCGCTTTCACGTTTGGCTGAACAACTATCACTATCTGCCGCTGGTGGTCACGAGCATTGCGCTGCTGGTGTTCGGCGGCCTGCCTTACCTGCTGTGGGGCACGTTTATGCGCGTCACGCTGGGGCTGCACTTCACCTGGCTGGTCAACTCGGCAACCCATATGTGGGGCCCGCGCCGCTTTGCGACACGCGATGACAGCCGTAACAACTGGTGGGTCGCGCTGCTGACGTTTGGCGAAGGCTGGCACAACAATCACCACGCGCATCCGACGTCCGCGCGTCACGGGCTCGCCTGGTTCGAACTCGACATGAGCTGGTGCCAGATCTGGATGCTGCGCAAGCTGGGGATCGCGAAAAGCGTGAAGGTCGCGCAAGTCAACGAACCGCTGATCGAAAAGAAAGCCGCTTAAATCCGCAATACATCAGGGCCGCACGCAAGCGTTTCGCGCTTGTCTGCGGCCCTTTTCAGCACCGCATGTTAAGCTGATGGTCTGTCAGGTTCCGGGCTTCGTGCAACGGGCGGCTGCAAACCCCGCCAGGTCCGGAAGGAAGCAACGGTAGTGGTTTAACCTGTGTGCCGCGGATTACCCGGGGCCTGGCATTCACTCCCGCATGTATCAGGTAATCGCGCGCAAATACCGGCCACAAGGCTTCGAGGATGTGGTTGGCCAGGAGCATGTCAAAACCACGCTCCGCAACGCGATTGCACAAAACCGCATCGCGCACGGCTACATCTTTTCAGGACAGCGCGGAACCGGCAAGACCACCATGGCGCGCATTATTGCGCGTTGCCTGAATTGCGAGCAGGGGCCGACCGAAAATCCGTGCGGCGTGTGCGCCAGTTGCAAGGAGATCGCGGCGGGCGGTTCGCCGGACGTCATCGAGATCGACGCGGCTTCGAACCGCGGCATCAACGAAATGCGCGAGCTGCGCGAGAACGTGCGCTACCGGCCGGCGCGCGACCGCTACAAAGTTTTCATCGTCGACGAAGCGCACCAGATCACGAACGAAGCTTTCAACGCGCTGCTGAAAACCATTGAAGAACCGCCGTCATGGGCAGTCTTCATTCTGTGCACCACGGAGTCGCACAAGATTCCGGCTACGATCGCATCGCGCTGCCAGCACTTCAGTTTTCGATCTGTCGATTTCGAAGAACTGATCGCGCGCATGTCGTGGATCTGCGGCGAAGAAGGCATTGAGGCCGACCCTGAAGCGCTTGCCGTGATTGCGCAAGCCGGCGAAGGCAGCGTGCGCGATTCGCTCTCCGCGCTCGATCAGGCGATCGCCTGTTGCGGCAACAAGCTGGATGCGGCCGCAGTGCGCGCCCTGTTAGGTGCGTACTCGATTGAATCGCTGGCACGCATTGCCGAGTCGCTCCAGAAGCAGGAGAGCGCACCCATGCTCGCGTTGGTTGATGAGCTCGAACGCAACGGCGAAAACCTGCAGCACTTCAGCCGCGAGCTCTCGCGTTTCTTCCGCAACTTGCTGGTGGCGCGCATCTCCGGCAGCGATACGCGCCTGATTGCGGCATCGCCGCGCGAACGCGAAGAACTGGGGCGGGTGGCGGCCAACTTCTCTGAGCCGGAGCTGACGCGCTACCTGCAGCTTTCGCTCGATCTGTTCAAAGACCTGCAATCGTCACTGCAGCCGCGCTTCCATCTGGAGTTGGGGCTGGTGAAGCTCGTCATGGCTGGCAGATTGGTCGATATTGAAAAGGCGCTGGCGTCTGTAAGCGCTGCGCCTGCTGCGAAGCCGGCCCCCGTGCTCGCTCCGCCGCCGCCTCCACCGGCTCAAGTCATCGCACGTTCACCCGTGTCGCGGCCCGCTGGTCCCTCGCCGTTCGAGCTGGATCGCTTGAAGAAGGGCGGCCGTCCGGAGCCGCAATCGTCAGGAGCCAATGCGCTCGCTGCGGAACCTGCGCCGATGCCCGCCGGTGATGCGGACTGGCGGCAGAAGCTGCACGATGCGCTCATCGAGCTCGGCCTGCCGTATACCGCTGATGCTATCTCGCACTCGGAAGTGGCGCCCGCCGGGAATGAGTTACGGATCCTGGCGCCCAAAGAGTTTCAGCTCTCGCTGACCGTGGATGATTTGCAGAAGGCATTGAAGCATGCCGGCGCAGCGGCCATGAAGCCGCGCATCACCTTCGGCCAGCCTGCTGCTCAAGCTGCGGCGCTGACAGTGAGCCGGCCGAAACAGGGCGATGATGCAGAGCGCCGCGCGAATGAACATCCAGAAGTAGCGCGCTTCCGCGAGTTGTTTGGGGGGGAAGTACGCAACGTGAGAGACCTCAAGGAATAACTATGAAAATGCCGGGAAACATGCAGGGAATGATGAAGCAGGCGCAACAAATGCAGGAGCGCATGCAAGCCGAGATCGCCCAGATCCGCGTGGAAGCGTCCGCCGGCGGCGGTATGGTCACGGTCAAGATGGACGGTCACAAAAACGTGCTCGGCGTGAAGATCGATCCAGAGGTTGCGGGCGATGTCGAGATGTTGCAAGACCTGGTAGTTGCGGCGTGCAGCGAAGCGGTGAAAAAGGTGGATGAGGAGTCGAAATCGAAGATGGGCGGGATGCTCGGCGGCCTCGGTCTGCCGCCCGGTCTGTTCTAATCGATGCCCGATTTCGCCGAGCCACTGGCGCGGTTGATCACTGAGTTCAAGCGGCTGCCGGGCATCGGTCAGAAGTCGGCGCAGCGCATTGCGTTCTCCATTTTGCGAGGCAACCGCGATGACGCCCAGCGGCTCTCGCAAGCGCTGCTCGATGTGAAAGACAAGCTCGGCCTCTGCGCGGTGTGCAACAACATCGCTGACGGAGAGATCTGCCAGTACTGCAGCGACACCACACGCGACGTAACAACGGTGTGTGTGGTAGAAGAGCCGCACAACATCATCGGTATCGAATCCACACGCCAGTATCGCGGCCGCTACCACGTGCTGCATGGAGCGATGTCTCCGTTGCGCGGCATCGGGCCCGAGCAGCTGAAGATCAAGAGCCTGGTCGAGCGCATCGGGGGCGGTGAGATCGAAGAGGTCATCGTCGCGACCAACCCGAATGTCGAAGGTGAAGCGACGGCGGTCTACCTCGCGCGGTTGCTCAAACCGCTGGGCATGAAAGTGTCGCGTATCGGAATGGGCATCCCGGTAGGCAGCGACATGGAATACGCCGACGAAGTGACGATGTGGAAAGCACTCGAAGGACGGCGCGAAATCTAACGTTGGCTGACGGCGTGCACCGCGAAGGGTAGGAGCACTATGCGCTTTCAAGATAAAGTTTGTCTCGTGACGGGTGGAGGATCGGGCATCGGCAAGGCTGCCTGTATTCGTTTCGCGCAGGAAGGTGCCAAGGTCGCGGTGGTCGATCTGAACGAAGATCACGGCAACCAGACGGCGCAAGAGATCACCGCCGCGCAGGGCGAGGCATTTTTTGTGAAGTGTGATGTCGGGCAACCGGACGACATCAAAGGCGCGATCAACGCCACGGTGCAACGCTGGGGCAAGATTGACGTGGTGGTCAACGACGCCGCGATGATGACGTTCCAGCCGATCGTCGATCTTCCGGATGACGCGTTCGATAAGGTGCTCGACGTCAATCTCCGGTCCGTGTTTCTGTTCTCCAAGTACTCGGTGCCTCACATGGCGGAAGGCAGCGCGATCGTCAACATCAGTTCCGTGCACGCCTTCGAAACAACGCTGAACGTGGTGCCGTATGCGACTTCGAAGGGCGGCATGGAAGCCTTCACGCGCGGCTTCGCGCAGGAGCTTGCGCCGAAGAAGATTCGTATAAACTGCGTCGCGCCGGGCGCAGTCGATACGCCGATGCTCTGGAACAATCCGAACGTCAAGAGCGGCATCGAAAAGGTGCAGGGCGCGATCGGCAAACCGGAAGACATCGCCGCCGCAATTTGCTTCCTCGCTGCGGACGAAGCGCGCTTTATCACCGGCACCAATCTCACCGTCGACGGCGGACGGCTCGACATTCTCGCCTAGGGACTAAATGGCTCAGTTCATCTTCGCAACCGGCATCGAGAACAGTTACCCAACGATTGAGTGGCAAGGGAAGACAATCCGTCAGGACGAACTCGCCAAGACCAAGCATTATCAGTACTGGCGCGAAGATTTCCGGATTCTTGACGAACTCGGCATCAACTATCTGCGCTACGGGCCGCCGTATTTTTCAACGCATACCGGACCCGGCAAATACGACTGGAGCTTCGCGGACGAGACGCTGAACGCTTTGCGCAAACAGAAAGTCGAAGTGATCATCGACCTCTGTCATTTCGGCGTGCCCGACTGGATGGGCAACTTCCAGAATCCCGATTTTCCCCGGCTCTTTGTCGAGTACACCAAAGCGTTTGCCGCGCGCTATCCGTATATCCGCTTCTACACGCCGGTGAACGAAATCTTCATCGCCGCGACGTTCTCGGCTCAGTTCGGCTGGTGGAACGAACGGCTCAAAACGGATCAGGCCTTTGTGAAGGCGTTGAAACACCTTTGCCAGGCCAACTTGCGCGCAATGCACGCGGTGCTCGAGATGAATCCCGAGGCGATCTTCATCCAGAGCGAGTCGTCGCAATACTTCCACGCCGAAGATCCCGATTGTGAAGATGCCGCGCGCCGCTACAACGAGAAGCGTTTTCTTTCGTTCGACCTGACGTACGGGCACCACGTCAACGCCACTATCTACGAGTACCTGATGGATAACGGCATGACCCGTGATGAGTATCACTGGTTTCTGCAGAACCATGTGCGCGCCCGTTGCGTGATGGGCAACGACTACTACGATACGAACGAAAACCTGGTGCATGCCGATGGCACGATCTCGTTATCGGGTGAGATCTTCGGCTACTATCCCATCACCCACCAATACTATTCGCGCTACGGCTTACCGGTGATGCACACCGAGACCAACTATGCGGGCGCCGACGCTGTGCGATGGCTGCGCAAAGAATGGGCCAACGTGCACCGGCTGAAACAGGATCGTGTGCCGCTGCTGGGCTTCACCTGGTACAGCCTGCAAGACCAGGTGGATTGGGACACCGGACTGCGCGAGAACAACGGCAACGTCAATTCACTTGGCCTGTGCACGCTCGATCGCCAGATCACTCCGGTTGGTTACGAGTACAAGAAACTAATCTCGCAGTGGCGGCCGCGTTTACCTGCGGAGAGCAACGTTCTCGGTATTTAGCGCGTCCGAAGCACCTTCTGCATGATGATTGCGGTGGGGTCATCGGGCTGAGTATCCGGGTGGCATTGAATCCGCTGCTGCCACAAATCCTCCGCGAGAGCGAGCTTCTCTTCGGCTTGCTCATTGGTGACCGTGCGCATTGCCGGCTTCGGTGAAGACGCGTCGGGCACGGCGCCGCGGCACTTTGCAAGCTCGTTACCGATCGAGTCCACCAATGTTTCGGCGCGTGCGTATTTCTCAGCGGAGCGCAACCGGCGTGGTGTCGGATCGAGCAGCGCCAGCTGGTTGGCAAACTTCATGTGTGCAGCGATGGACGCGTTGGACGGATCATACTGGAGCGCTCTGAGAAACATCGACTCCGCACCGCGGAAATCCCCTTCCAGAATGTTGGCGTCGCCCAAGCCGCGGTACGCGCGCGCATCGTGCGGGTTGTCTCGGAGAAGATCGCGATAGCTTTGTTCCGCCCGCGCGCTCGCGCCGGACGCAAGCAAGAGTTCCGCGATGTCGTAGCGCAATTCTTTCGGTGCGTACTGCTGCAGTAGCAACAGTTCGGACAGCAGTTCTTGCGGCCGATGCTGTTGTGCCAGATAGCGTGCCAGTTCGAGCCGTGCATTGGTCACCTCACTCGCGGCATGCTGGTCCCACGTGCCGTAGATCGCGCGATGGAAGTAGGCGATAGCCTCCGCCGTTCGCGATTTACGGGCAAGCAGGCGCGCGAGTAACAGATTGGCGCGGCCATCGTTCGAATCGTCCGCCAACATCTCGCGCAGATTCGCCTCCGCCTGATCCGTCTCGCCGTTCGCAGCCAGTGCATCGCTCAGCGCGAACAATACATCGCGGCGAGTGCGTTCCATGGCATGCGCTCGTTGCAACTCGAGGAGAGCTTTGTGATTGTCGTGCTGCTGGAGCGCCTGCGTACCGGCGGCGTAGTGCTGGTCGGCTACCAGATGCACCTCGCGAACCTCCAGCTTCGCGAGCAAACGATCGATGCCGAAGAGGCCGGCGATGATGATCGCGAGCATGATGCTGAGCCGCAGATACCTTGGCTTGACGGGCGCGGCGATCATTCCTGACCTACACTGGCTCGCTCGACGCCAAAGGCTTGCAGCACACGAGCCAGCGTAATGGTCCCGAGGTATTCGCGCGTGCCTGCGCGGCTGAGCACAGGCAGCGAGTCTACTCCGGCAGAGCCCATGCGCTCGAGCGCGAGCGAGAGAGGTTGGTCCGCATGCACATACTCGAAGCCGTCGAGCTCGGGTGCGGTTGAACCTTTGCGCAGCACGCCCGTGACGCGGCCATTGTCCGTCACAGGCAGCGCTTTGATGTCGAAGTCACGGAAAGCATGCTCAGTCTCTTCCGGCGAGGCTGCGGCGTGGAGTTGCATATCCTGCATGAACGATGCGACTTGCAAGCGGCTGATATGTTCGCGCGCTTCCGCGCCGGGCAGGTGGATGCCTTCCTGGTGGGCCAGCGCTTCGTAGATCGGCTCTTTCTGCAACCGTGCCGAGACGAAGAAGCTGATCAGATTCGAGATCATCAGAGGCACGATGACGTTGTAGTCGCGCGTCATTTCAAAAATCATGATCACCGACGTGAGCGGCGTGCGCACGATTCCGGCAAACGCTGCGCCCATACCCACCAGCGCGTATGCGCCCGGGTTCGCAGTCCAATTCGGAAACCACGTATGCGCCGCGCTACCGACAGTGCCGCCCACCATCGCTCCGATGAACAGGCTCGGCCCGAAGATACCGCCCGCATTGCCGGATGAGTAAGACATGGTGGTCGCCACAATTTTCAGTCCAACGAGAACGGCAACGGCTTGTAAGGCCACATTGCCGCCGAGCACTTGCTCCACAAAGTCGTATCCAACGCCGAGCACTTCGGGTCGGTAAAGGCCGAGCAAGCCCACTGTCAGCCCGCCGGCGACGGGCTGCAGCCACGTACTCGAACGAGGCAAGCGGCGGAACCACACGCGAATCGCGAGCAGCAGTTTGACGAAGATCACTGAAGTAATGCCGCCGGCGATACCCAGAGCGGCATAAATGAGAAACTCCGCGGGGTTGACCAGTTCATAGGCGGGAACGTGGAAGAGCGGTTCGTCGCCGAGAATGAGGTGCAGTACCACCCACGATGTGGCAGAGCTGATCACCACCGACCCGAGCACCGGCGCGTGCATGTCCCCCAAAACTTCTTCGAGCGAAAAGAGCACTGCCGCAATCGGTGTGTTGAACGCCGCGGCGAGCGCCGCTGAGCATCCCACCGGAACCAGCGCGCGGATACGATCGGGAGGGAGACCGAACTGGCGGCCGAGGACCGACGCGATTCCTGCGCCGATCTGCACCGACGGACCTTCGCGCCCGAGCGCGATCCCGCTTCCGAGCGAACCGCAACAGCAGATGAACTTGCCGACGACCGAGCGGAACGACATGTATCCATCGCGAATGAAGATGGCGACTTTGGTTTGCGGTATGCCGCTTCCGCGGGCTTCGGGGAAGTAGCGGTAGAGCATCCAACCGGTGACGAGCGCTCCGATCGCGGGGGTAAACAACCGGCGCAGGCCGGAGCTGCCCGCCGGATACATACGTGCTGAAAGGCGGCCTGTAAGCAGAATGAACGCGACAACTATCAGGCCGACGAGCGCTCCGATCACTACGCTGAGAGCCAGCTCAATCCGCTGATCGCGCGCGTCCTCGCTGTCAAACCAGTTGCGCACACGCTGAAGAGAGGGGTTGGCGATCATCTCTTACCAAGATATCGGCATTGCCATCGCGCCTGTGACTGGGCGGGTTCACGTGCCGACTATTCAAATCGAAGCCCGTGCGGATGGAGCGCATGAAGCGTATAATCTTCACCGCCAGAAGGCAACGCCCGCCAGCTTGCAATCGGGCAGGGGCGGCTCCGTTACAAAGGAGCAACATGACCAGCTTCCGCAAAACACTCCGTCTGCTTCAAACGTGCGCCGGGTTAGCTACGCTCAGCGTGGCATCCGCCGACATCGTCGTTCTCCACGACATCGTCTATATCGATGAAACGAGCGCTTACTACCTGAACGCCCAGGTTCACGATAAGAACGGCAAGCTGATTCCAACGCCCATCAAATACACCTATCCCGGGGGCATTCCGACGTTGTCGATTCAGGCCGGGTCGATCGGTAGAGACCGGAAGATCAAGCCAGGTGACATTCAGCTTCTGGAACCAATGGGTACTCCGGGCGGCAACACTGCTTCCGACCTGCTTCGCTTCATTGCGGGTCCCAAGGACGCCAAAGGCAACCCGATGTTCTACTCACTGCAGTTCCTGTCGGACACCAACGAAACGTTCGACGAAGGAGGCAATCACGAACGACCGGTGCCCGGCGATGTAGGCTTCACGCCTGATCCGAATGCAAAGCAGTATTATGAAACCGATCTTGAGTTTGCCACCGCGAACTGGCGGCTGGCAGGAACCGGGAATCCCGATCCGAACTCGATCCTCAAATTAAAAGGCACCTCAGGATTGGCCTATATCGCGAGTTGTCCGGACGTATCGAACGGCAAGATCGACGATTGCGATCCGGGGGGAATTCTGCCGTTTCGTGAAGGACCCATCGGTTATATCTTCGTCAGCGACGTCACATCAACCCCGGAAACATCTTCCCTGGTTCTTCTGGCGACCGCGTTAAGCCTTGGCGCGACGGCATCACTGAAGCGTATGTCGGCCCCCAGGTGAATTGTTCTTCCGCGCGAGCGAGTCGCACTGATAGAAGTTCAGCGCGGAGTGTTCGCCTGAATCGTTTTTGCGCCGCTTCCAATCAATAGCGCTATGGCGAATACGAACAAAGTGGCTGTGATCACGGGCGCGAACAAAGGTCTGGGCTATGAGATGGCGAGGCAATTGGCACAGAAGGGCGTAACCGTTGTACTCACTGCTCGCGACCGGAGCAAGGGGGAGCAGGCAGCCGAGACGCTGCGGAAGGAAGGGCTCGATGTTCGTTTTCTTCAGCTGGACGTGACGAATAAAGAACAACTTCCACAAGCCGCCTCTTTTCTCGATCAGAACTTCGGCAAACTGGATATCCTCATCAACAACGCGGGCATCTCCGCGGACGGTCTCGCCGGTACGAGTGTAAGTGCGACGCGAGACAAATCTCTGCGGGACACCTTCGAGACAAACTTCTTTTCTCCGATCGCACTCACCCAGGCACTTCTGCCGCTTCTGCGGAAAAGTGAGGCAGGGAGGATTGTGAATATGTCAAGCATTCTCGGTTCACAAACCTTGCACGCCGATCCGAATAGCCCGATCTATGACTTCAAGGCGTTTTCTTATGACGCTTCGAAGGCCGCTTTGAACTCATTCACGATTCATCTTGCGCACGAGTTGAAAGGCACCAAGATCAAGGTGAACTCGGCCCATCCGGGGTGGGTGAAAACTGATATGGGAACGGATGCAGCACCGATGGAGATTCCCGAAGGCGCGAAAACCGGAGTCGATCTGGCTCTGCTCGGTGAAGATGGACCCAGCGGTGGATTCTTCCACATGGGCCAGGCTCTGCCCTGGTAAACGAGTAACTTCTTGTCACGGAACTCGGGCACAGCTAGATCGGCAGGGAGTGCAATGCTGCCGGCCCGAGTCCGAAGCACTTACATGCCAACAGGCGTCACTTCCGCCGCGTTGACGCGTTCTTCTTTTTGCGCAGCTCCCAGGCTGTGCGTAGCGCTCCCGTCAACACCTCTTCGTTCACCTCGGAAAGGCGGACGTGCGTTGCCCCGTTCTTTCCCCAGCCGCCGGCGATGGGCAGAAAGATTTGGGCGCCGTCGGCGATAAACTCCGCCTGCTGTTCCGGCGAAATCAGCAGATTGCCGTAGCCTTTTGCTTGCGCCGCGAGCGTAGCGAAGATGCGGCCGCCGACGCGGAAATCAGGAGAGCCCATGTGAGAACTCTCTTCTGCACCGGGGAGGCTTAAGGCGATACGGCGAAAGTCGTTCGCGTCCATAGAAGCTGAAATCAGCATAGCTGGCCGAATCGAAATGCGCCGCCGGGTGATCTATGCTGCTATGCCAGGTGCGCAGATTCTTTCGGTGCAGGTCGGAAAGCCGCGCGTTGTGGACGGCGCGAACGGTCCGGTGTTGACCTCAATCTTCAAGTCACCAGTGGAAGGCAGCGTTGCGGTACGCAGACATAACCTTGACGGAGATCAGCAATCGGACTTGACGGTGCATGGCGGACCGCACAAAGCCGTTTATCTCTATCCGTCTGAACACTACGCCTATTGGCGAGCGGAGTTGCCCGATGCCTCATTGGAGCACGGCAACTTCGGCGAGAATCTTACGACCGCTGGGCTCGATGAGAATACCGTGGTCATCGGTGATCGCTTTCGCTTCGGCAGTGCGGTGTTGCAAGTCACGCAGCCTCGCATGCCCTGTTACAAGTTAGGCATTCGTTTCGGATGGCAAGGCATCTTGCGCAAGTTCTGGGAGAGCGGGCGCAGTGGAATCTACTTCTCGGTTGTGGAAGAGGGCGCGCTGGCAGCGGGAGACGCAATCGAGAAGATTGCGTCCGGACCAGAACCGGTGACTGTCGCGGACGTCGTTCGGCTATTCACCGGCCGCGAACGCGATCCTGTGCTTACTGCTTCGGCGTTGCGTGCTCCACTCTTTGGCGGATGGAAGCGCGGGATTGAAGAACGGCGCGCGGAAGCTTAGACGCTTGCCGCCGTTGCGCTGTTGAGGTTGACTTCTTCCGGCTTGGTCTCGGCTTCGCGCGGTTCGAAGGTGTAGCCGAAGCCGCGCACCGAGTGGATCAGGCGCGGGTTGGCCGGGTCCGCTTCTACCTTCTGCCGTAAGCGCAGGATGTAAACGTCGACCGTGCGATCGGTGATGGCGCGGTCCTGCCCCCAGACTGCGTTCAGCAGTTGTTCGCGGCTGAAGACCACGCCGATGCGGGTCATCAGAAATTCCAGGAGGCGAAACTCAGTCGCGGTCAGCGACAGCAACTCACCGCTCAAACGCGCCTGGCAACTGCTGCGGTCGAGTTCGATGCCGCCCGCCTTCAGGATGCGCACGGGCGCGGCTTGCGTACGGAACTGAAGCTTGATGCGCGCAATCAGTTCGCGGATGAAGAACGGCTTGACGATGTAATCGTTCGCGCCTAACTCAAGTCCGACAATGCGGTCGGTTTCGGAGGCGCGCGCCGTCAGGAAAATGATCGGCAGTTGTGCCAGTTCAGGTTCGTTGCGGAGCCTCTTACAGATGTCGAGCCCGTCAGAATCGGGCAGCATAATGTCCAGCAAAACCAGATCAGGTTTTGCTTTGCGGCAAAGGTCAAGCGCGCCCTTGCCGGTCTGCGACCCGGTTACGGTGAAGCCTTCTTTCTCCAGGTTGTACTTCAACAGGGAGAACAGATCGGAGTCGTCTTCAATGAGAACAATCTTTTTCATCGCTACTGGCCCAAGGGTAATACCCCTACTGTTTCAGTTATGTTACGAGGCGGTGAACGGTGAGTGAAGTTGCGCGGCTTGATCCGTTACAGGAGCATGCATCGGCAGCGTGAAGAAAAATGTCGCGCCCTGGTTGAGCTTACTCTCGACGCGCACTTCGCCATTGTGCGAGCGGACCAGGTGCTTCACGATCGCCAGGCCCAGGCCGGTGCCGCCCAGTTCGCGGGAGCGCGCCTTATCCACACGATAGAAACGTTCGAACAATCTTGGCTGGTCTTCCACCGGAATCCCCATGCCGCTGTCGCGCACGAAGATTTCCACCATCGCCATCGTGCAGTGGACGCGCGCCCACGGTGATGGCGCCCTTCTCGGGCGTGTATTTCACCGCGTTGTCGAGCAGGTTGCTCATGATCTGATAGATTGCTTCGGAATCGCAGTAAGCTTCGGTATCCGGCGGCGCGTCTTCCTGCCGCAGGTCGATCGACTTTTTTTCCGCTATCGGGCAGAATGGTCGTGAGCACTTCAGCCAACAGTTGATTGACTCGATACACGGCAAATCGGAACTCCTGAGTTTTGAGTTCGATGCGCGAAAGAGAGAGCAGGTCGCCGGTGAGCCGGGCCAGGCGTTCGGCATTGTGGCGAATGATGCCGAGGAAGCGCATGTTGTTTTCCTGGTCATCAAGCGCTCCATCCATCAACGTTTCGGTGTAGCCCTGAATCGACGCGAGCGGCGTGCGCAGCTCATGCGAGACGTTGATCACGAAGTCTTTGCGGATGCGTTCGAGCTTCTCGAGTTCCGCATGCTCCGTCTGCAACTGCTGCACCGTGCGTTCGAGCTTGGCGCTGGTCTCGTTCAGCTTGCTGCTGAGTTCGCCGAGCTCGCCGGTTTCAATTCCAGTCAGGCGGGTTTGAAAATTGCCGTTGGCCAGCTCACCCGCGAACGCAATAATGTTGCCGAGCCTCGCAGCCGTGCGGTGCGCGAAGTAAATCGCGATGGCGATCGCGGGAAGAAAGGCCAGCGTGACGGTCTTTAACATCGAGACGCGGACTCGATTCACCGATGCAACCATGCCGTCGGGCGAGCCACCATTGCGCAGGTACTCGTGCTCCGCCGCGCGGCGCACCAGGAAATCCGTTGCCAGCAGCGCGAGCGCGAACAGCGTCATCACGACGGCCGCGACCTTCGCCGATATTCTGCTTTTCACGGAGCTGCTTCCAGACGGTAGCCGAAACCTCGAACCGTTACCAGCCGTTTCGGATCATCCGGCTGATCTTCGATGTGCTCACGCAGCCTGCGGACGTGGACATCGACTGTGCGTGGCGTAACGAAATGCTGGGCGCCCCACACTTCACTCAGCAACTGCTCGCGGCTGTAGGCCGTGCCGGGATGCATCAGGAAGAATTCCAACAGGCGAAACTCGGTGGATGTCAGCGGCAATTCTTTCTCTGCGAAGAACACACGGCGCGCGGCGCGCTCAAGCCGGAACACGCCGGAACGCAATGTTTCGGTGTCGGTGGTCTCCGGTTCCGTCCGCCGCAGATGCGCCTTGACACGGGCCATCAACTCGCGCGGACTGAAAGGCTTTGTGATGTAGTCATCGCCGCCGATCTCGAGCCCAAGCACGCGGTCGACTTCATCGGAGCGCGCGGTCAGAAACAGTATCGGCACCCGCGCGAGCGACTGCGCTCGCCGGATCTGTGAACAAAGCTGGAAGCCGTCGCCTTCAGGCAGCATGACGTCGAGGACAATCAGGTCGGGGCGCCACGCAATCAGATCTTCGATGGTATTTCCGGCGCCTGGAAAGACGCGCGGCTGGAAGCCGCTGCGCACCAGGTTGTATTCCACCAACGCGGCGAGTTCTGCTTCGTCCTCAACCACCGCGACGCGCTTCGCCATCCTAAGATTCTAGAGGATCGCTTTCCTCGATCTCCACTCCCCGGCTGATCAGGCGGATCCCCACATAGAGCACAACGAACAGAGCGACCGCCGCCAGAGCGAAATGCCACGCGTGTGATTTGAGGAATGTCCGCGATGCCTGGCCCAGCGCGACGCCCAGCCAAGCTTCGCTGAAATAGCGCAGCACGCGGGCCAGCAGGACCACGGCGACGAAGTTGCGCGGGCGGGTACGCAGCACACCGGCTGAAACCACAAAGAGCTTCAGCGGCATCGGGATGGGCATCAGCGCCGGAACGAATACCGTGAGCAGCCCATAGCGGCGGAACCACGCCTGAAACTTCTTTGCCTTGCCTGGCTGTTCGGCCTTGGCGTGAAACTTTTTGCCGCCTTGCCGGGCCGCGAGAAACAACGTCACAGTACCGGCCGTTGACCCAAGTACTGCCAGCGCCGCAGCCCACCAGCCGCGCGCTGCATTATCGGCGGCAATCCCGATCAGCAAAACGTCCATCAACGCTGCGACGGGGATTCCGAGCGAGTCCACAAAGGAGATCACGAGCAGCCCGAGTGGCCCGTAGGCAATCAGGGCCTGGGTGATTTTCTGAAGCAATTCTGAATCTTAGCTGAGTTTTTGCAGCGCCTCTGAAGACGGCGGGCGTGCGGCGCAGGGCTGTAAATAAGATTTTCGTATTTTCGGGATAGAAATTATTGTCTTTTGATCGTGGCGCGAGTGTTACAGGATTGGTTCAATACAGACCTGCAAAGTGTTCGGCGTTCCCGTTACCTGGTCGTGACGGCGCCAGGGCCTCGGCATTCTCACCAGGAACGCCAGCCCATCACGCATTGATCCAATGCGCCAGGTTCTGCGAAATCTTCCTTTCAGTACTGCCGGCGCCGCTTCAGGCGCTAGCGCGTAAGACCTCCCCGGCGAGGCGGGTTCCAGAAAACAGCACAGAACACAGTCATCTGAGGAGAACGCAACTGATGAATCAAAGAATGTCACTGACGCAAAAAGTCTCTCGCCTGCGGGCCAGGTTGCGCGATGCCCAATGGCGGCGGTATGGCGCGATCCTGCTGACCGGAAAAGTGGTCGGCGTCGCGCTGATCGCCTGCATGGCTCTCTTTACCAACCCGGATCTGCTGGGGCTCAAAGCCTTTGCCGCCGATCCCGTGCTGAAGGGCAACGACATCGTCAATCCGATCAACACGGTGTGGACGCTGGTCGCGGCGTTCCTCGTGTTCGGCATGCAGGTGGGCTTCACCATGCTCGAAGCGGGCTTCTGCCGCTCGCGGGAAACGGTCAACGTGCTGATGGAATGCATTGTCGACACCTGCCTCTGCGGCCTGCTGTTCTACGCCTTGGGCTTTGCGTTCATGTTCAGCCACGGCAACGGCTTCATCGGCTATGAACTGGTTCTTCCTGCAGGGCGCGCCGGCCACCTACGAAACGTACGGGCGTCGCGTTCCTGGCGTTCTGGCTGTTCCAGTTCGCGTTCGCCGATACCTGCTCCACCATCACCTCGGGCGCCATGATCGGCCGCACGGGCTTCGTCGGCGATCTGCTCTACAGCGTGGCGGTCTCGGGCTTCATCTATCCGATCATCGGCCACTGGGCCTGGGGTCCGGACGGCTTCCTGGCCACCATGGGCAGCGACCGGCTACTTCCTGCCGTGCGCTCGGCACCAGCTTCCATGATTTCGCGGGTTCGACGGTGGTCCACACCATCGGCGGCTTCATCGCGCTGGCGGGCGCCATCGTTCTCGGCCCGCGCCTGGGCCGCAAGTTCAAGCGCGACGGCGGCGGACCCATGCTGCCGCACGATCTGACCATCGCGGCTTCGGGCGGTCTGCTGCTGTGGTTCGGCTGGTACGGATTCAACCCGGGCAGCACGCTTTCGGCGATGGACTTTGACGGCATCGGCCGCGTCGCCGCCAACACCACGCTCGCCGCCTGCGCGGCCGGTCTGACCGCCATGTTCGCCGCCTACATGATGAGCAAGAAGTGGGACGTCAGCTTCACGGTCAACGGCTTCCTGGCCGGTCTGGTGGCGATCACCTGCCCCTGCTACTGGGTCAGCCCGGCCGGTGCGATCATGCTGGGCGGCGTTGCCGGCGTGATCGTGGTGCTCGGCGTCGAACTGCTCGAGTAGCTGCGCATCGACGATCCGATCGGCGCGGTGCCGGTGCACGGCATCTGCGGCATCTGGGGCACCTTGTCGCTCGGCCTGTTTGCCTGCGGTAAGTACGGCGCTACCGGGCCGTTCGCGGCCGATAACTCCGCGCCGCTGAAAGGTCTGTTCTACGGCGGCGGATTTCAGGTGCTCGCGGCACAAGCCGTCGGCAGCGTGATAGTCACGCTAGCCACGTTCGGCGTCTCGCTGGCCGTGATGTATGCGGTGAATGCCATGGGTCTGCTGCGCGTGTCGAAGGAAGGCGAGCAGTACGGCCTCGATCTGCACGAGCATGGCATCTCTGCGTATCCCGAGTATGTGATCCGCTCGCTTGCCATCACGAATCCTGCCGCATCCGAGATGCATGCATCGATGGCGACCGGACACTTGCCGGTCAGCGCGGCGGTTCCGAGTCACGAGGCGCGCTAACGTTAGCGCGCGGGAATGGCGCGACAGAGAAAGACTGCAACTGGTCTGGCATGAAAGCAACACAAACTGCACCTGAGAAAAAGGAAGCGTGCCGCAAGGTCACCGTCACGCTTCCGCAGGATCTGTATGAGCAACTGATCCAGGAATCTGCGCGCCGCAAAATTGCGGGCGTACCCAACCAGATGGTCTCCGCGCTGATTCGTGAAGCGCTGATGGGCTATCTGGAAGCGACCAACTAACACCCTTCGGGCGTGCGGAACTGCTTGTCATGAGCAGGTCAGCACGCCCTTTCTTCGTTTTCCCGTTACCGTAAATCCCTCTTCAACTAGCTACTCTGATTCGGTGCGACAGTGGAGTGAGATGACTCTACCGGCTCACCTGGGCGCCTCTGCCGAGCCATCCATTCCGCTGGCGATGCTGATCCTGTTCGTCTCCGCGAAGGTGATGGGCGAACTGGCTGAGCGGCTTCATCAGCCGGGGATCGTAGGCGAGATTCTGGCGGGCGTACTGATCGGGCCCAGTGTGCTCGGCTGGCTCGCGCCCAGCGAGTTTCTGACCGCGATGTCCGAGCTTGGCGCCATGTTCCTGTTGTTCCGCGTGGGCATGGAGGTGAAGGCGACGGAGTTGATGAAGGTCAGTCGCACGGCTCTGCTTGTCGCAACGTGCGGAGTAATCGTTCCGTTTGTCACCGGCGCCGCGACATTGCTGCTATGGGGCCACGCGGCGAATGCATCCATCTTCGTGGGAGCCTCGCTCGTCGCGACCAGTGTCGGTATCACGGCGCAGGTGCTTTCGGCGAAAGGCCTGCTGGACGAGCTGTCGAGCAAGGTCATTCTGGCGGCTGCCGTTATCGACGATGTGTTGGGATTACTCGTACTCGCCGCGGTAAGCAGTGTTTCGCGCGGGCACTTCGATTGGGTGCAATTGACGCTCACCGCTGTTCTGGCGCTCGGCTTCACGCTGGTGGTCGCGCGTTGGGGCGTGCAGGCGATGAGCCGGGTCACACCGCGCGTCGAACGCAATCTGAAAGCGGCAGAAGGGCGATTCGTCGTCGCACTCTCGCTACTGTTCGCACTCGCCGCACTGGCGGTTTCGACGGGCATCGCGGCAATTGTCGGCGCGTTCCTCGCGGGCCTTGCTGTTGCGGAAAGCAGCGGACCACGCGAGCGCGATCTTGCGCAAGGCGTCTCTGAATTTCTGGTCCCATTTTTCCTTGCCGGCGTGGGTCTGCAGGTCGATCTCTCCGCATTTACTGAGCGTTCTGCCGCAATCCTGGCGCTCGTGTTGTTGATCGGCGCGGTGCTGTCGAAGTTTGCCGGGTGCGGTCTGGGCGCACTGAGTCTCGGGAGAGCCAATGCGCTGCGGGTGGGCGTAGGCATGATCCCGCGCGGAGAAGTTGGCATGATCGTTGCGCAAATCGGGCTGAGCTACGGTATCTTGACGCGCAGCATTTACGCCGTCGTGGTCTTTATGTCGGTCGCGACGACACTCATCGCGCCGCCGCTGATCAAGGCCGCCTATCGCGGTCTGGCGCGCGAAACAGCCGACAGCGGAAGTGAAGTAATTCGCGTCGGTTAACCGCGACGTTCCCGGCTCTGGCATGCTGGAGGGCGATATGGCTACAGTAGCCGCTTCTAACGCATCCTCCGACTTGCTGGAACGCTGGCCCTCGCTCAGCGCAAAGGACCGCTACGACCTGTTCCAGCAGCTACCGCGCGGTGAGACTGACGACTTCTTTCTGAACCTTCCGGCCAGCGATCAGGCGGCCTTACTCGAGACGATGCCCCGGCCCGAGTGGCGCCTCTGGCTGCGCGCGCTTGCACCGGATGATGCCGCGGATTTGGTGCAGACTTTTCCTGCCGCTGAGCGCGAAGAAATTTTAAGCGATCTCGACGAGAGCACACGCAACGAGGTGTGTGGCCTTCTCGCCTATAAAGAAGACGTCGCGGGTGGACGGATGAGCCCGCGTTTTGCGCGCGTCCGTCCCGAGTCGACCGTGGATGAGGCCATTGCCTACCTGCGGCGGCAAGCCCGTGAAGTCGAGACGATTTACTACGCGTACGTGATCGACGACGAACAACGCCTGCTGGGGGTTGTGAGCTTCCGCGATCTGTTCGCTGCGGACCGTGCGAAGCGCATTCGTGATGTAATGCGCACTCAGTTCATCTCCGCCGCGGAAGATGCAGACCAGGAATCGGTCGCGAAGCTTTTTCGCCAGCACCATCTGTTAGCGATTCCCGTGCTCGATGCCGAGCGGCACATCAAGGGCATCGTGACGATCGACGACATCGTGTCGGTCCTGCAAGATGAGGCGAGCGAGGACATCCAGAAGATCGGCGGTTCGGAAGCGTTCGACGGGCCGTATCTGGAGATCACGTTTTTCGAGATGGTGAAGAAGCGCGCGGGCTGGCTGGCGATTCTGTTTGTCGGAGAGATGTTAACAGCCACCGCGATGGGCTACTTCGAAGACGAGATCGCCAAAGCCGTGGTGCTCGCCCTTTTCCTGCCGCTGATTATCAGCAGCGGCGGCAACTCCGGTTCGCAGGCGAGCACGCTGGTCATCCGCGCGATGGCGCTGGGCGAAGTACGGCTGCGTGACTGGTTCCGCGTGATCCGCCGCGAGATCGCTGCCGGCATGGTGCTCGGCCTGGTGTTGGCGTGCATTGGTGTGGCGCGCATCCTGGTCTGGCAGAAAATCAGCGGCGCCTATGGCGCGCACTACTTTCTAATTGCGCTGACGATTGCCAGCAGTCTGGTGGGCGTAGTTACGTTTGGCACGATTGCGGGTTCGATGCTGCCCTTCATCCTGCGGCGCGTAGGTCTCGATCCCGCGACGGCGTCGGCTCCGTTCGTCGCGACTCTGGTTGACGTGACAGGTCTGATCATTTATTTTTCGTTCGCGGCGGTAATATTGCGCGGAACACTGCTCTAGCAGAGCAGGTGTTTGGGGGTAGGAGAGCGCTCACAACGTGCATGCTACTTTCGGACGATGCCGATTGGAGAGTATCTCGAAGTCCTCTATAAAAAGCCCATAGCGAAATGGCTGTGCCGCACGTTCGGCGTGCAGGATTTGCATACGCATTACCGGTTGCGGCCGGTGATCGAGTACTTCGAGAATGAATATCCCGCGAAGGAAAATCTGGCTGTTCTCGAAGTGGGCAGCGGTCCGGGCTACAACCTGTTCGAGCTTGCCAAGCGGCGCAAAATTGAAGGGGAAGGGTACGACCTGAATCCGGAGCACGTCGCCATGTCGCGGCGCATCGGCGATGCTCGCTTCCCGCAGGTGCGCTTCATCGAAGCAGACGCCCGCGAGATCGCGCCGGGAAATCACTTCGACGTGATTCTGTATATCGATTTTCTCGAGCATGTTCCGGGGCCCGAGAAGATCATCGCAGCAATGGATCGCTGCCTGAAACCGGGCGGGGTCGTGGTGGTTTCGGTGCCGACGCCGCGTTACCCGCATGTGTTCGGGCGCGCCATGCACGAACGCATTGGACATCTCCTCGATGGCTACACGCAGGAGACTCTCGCCGCACTGTTCCCGTCGAACTACCGTTTGCTCAAAGTGCGCTACACCACCGGACGATTTGCAAGTGCGTTGTGCGCATTGCAGGCACGCGGCATCGGAAAGCTACCGGGCGAGCAACTGCGCTGGCTGCTCAGCACACCGCTGCTCGCGTTGCGGAAAATCGATTTCGGCAATGGCCCCGGAAACTCGGCATCGTTGTTTGCGGTGTTTCAGAAGGATTAGGCGGGCGTTTGCATTTAGTGGCCGGTCACCGACCGGCCATCGTCATATCCAGTGCACCCACCAGATTCGGCCCGCCTAACTCGTGGCCGGCTCCCGCAACGGGCATCAATCTTTTTGCGGCAGGTATTAACTCCATCGCTGCCTCTAACTCCCCAGGCGAGCCGAACGGATCACGAGTGCCATGCACAAACGTAACCGGGGTGCGGATCAGCGGGAAGTGCGCTGTTCGCAACTGTTCCGGTTTTCGCGGCGGGTGTAACGGATAGGAGAGGAGCAAGAGATGGTCCGCAAGATCCGGCTGCTCTGCCGCCAGCATGGAACTTTGCCGGCCTCCATAGGAATGGCCGCCGACCCAGAGCTGTCCATCAATGCGGCTACGTAGCTCGCGCGCTGCGGCGGCGATCGACTCGCGGTCGGCCACGTCTTCACCGCGACGCGGAGGACCGCTTGGCCGTAGTTGCCGGTAAGCCAGGTTGAAACGCACAACGAGGAAGCCTGCCGCTTCGAAGTGAGCACCGACGCGCTGTAGCAAAGGCGAGTCGGCATTCGAACCGGCACCGTGGGTCAGCAGTAATCCGTTGCGCATGATTCCTCCAAGTTAGACTAAAGCCATGTGGCTAGTCATCGTTGCGTTGCTTGCCATGCAAGCGCCCGACGATCTGGAGCTCGGGCGCAAAGCGCTCGAGGAAAACCGCGCTGCGGATGCCCTGCCGCTTCTACAAAAAGCCGTTACTGCAGAGCCCGGTAACTATGCGGCGCACTTCCAGCTTGGTCTTGCCTTCTCGCTACTGAAGCGAGATTCGGATGCCACCGCTGAATATCGCAAGACACTGGAACTGAAGCCGAATCTCTATCAAGCCGAGATGAACCTGGCGATTCTGCTGGCCCATGCGAAAGATTTCACCGCAGCGCAACCATTACTCGAAGACGCGCAGAAGCAAAAGCCAAATGAGTTTCGCCCGGCGTTCTACCTGGGCGAAGTGCTCTTAGCGAAAGGCGATGCTGCAGAAGCGGCGCAGGCTTACGCGAATGCGCTCAAGATCGATCCGAAATCTGCACCCGCAGAGTTGGGGCTTGGCCGTGCGCTGCGAAAAATGGGCAAGCTGGATGAAGCAGCGCCGCATCTTGAAATCGCCGCCGCAGCCAAGCCTGAGTACCGCAGCGGCCTGCTCGAACTGGCGCGTGATTATGAATCAGCGCAGCGTCCGCAGCAGGCAATCGACATCTACATGAAGTTTCCGGATGATCAGGGCGTGCAGGAGCACATGGGCGCTTTGCTAATCGCGCAACAACGCTTCAACGATGCACTGCCGCGTCTCGAAAAAGCAGTGGCCACGTCGCCTACGGTCGACGCACGGATGGCTTTAGCGCAAGCGTATCTCGCGAATAAAGACACGGCCAAAGCCACGGCGCAATTGCTGGAAGCGGTGAAGATGGACCCGAATAACTTCGAAGTGCGGATGGTGCTGGGCCGAGCGTTGCGCGATCAGCATCAGTTCCCGGCAGCGGCAAACCAGTTGTACGCGGCAACGAAGCTTAAGCCGGACTCAGCCGAGGCGTGGAACGAACTCGCGGCCGTGCTCGTCATTCATGAAGACTACGCGCCCGGGCTGGCCGCACTCGACCGTGTGAAGGCGCTCGGTGCAGAAAAGCCGGGAAACTATTTCTTGCGTGCAATCTCGCTCGACAAGTTGAAACAACGCCAACCCGCGCTCGACAGCTACCGGCAGTTTCTCGCGGCTTCTAACGGGAAATTTCCCGATGAAGAATTTCAGGCGCGGCAGCGTGCGAGAATCCTCGAAAGGGAAATCAGCAAGCGATGAAAACCTGTTTGCGTTTGATTACTTTTGCTGTGCTCTGCAGCAGCGCCCTGTCCGCGAGCCTGGCGAGCATTCAGGCTGAACCGAACCTGGAGAAGCGCAGCCGCATGGCGCTCGACAACGCCGACATCGCCTACCAGCAGGCGCGCAAAGATATCGAGAGTGGCAAGCAGGACGCGGTTGCGGAAGATTTGAAAGAAGTCCAGCAGTCGGTTGAACTCGCGCAAGCCGCGCTGCTGGAGACTCATCAGAACCCCAGCCGCAAGCCGAAGAACTTCAAGTATGCGGAAACGCGCACGCGCGATCTTCTGCGCCGCATGAAAGGCTGGGAAGATTCTCTCGATGCCGCGGACCGGCCGCTTGTCGAACCCGTGCGGGAAAAGATTCAGGAGGTACACGATTCGTGGCTCACCGGCATTCTTGGCAAAAAGCGCTAATCGCGGTTGCGTTGTGCGCGGGCTTGCATGCCGTGCCGGCCTACGCTCAGAAAGACTTCCTCACCACCGACGAAGTCGATCAACTGCGCGAGGTGCAGGAGCCGAACGAGCGGTTGAAACTTTACATGCTGTTTGCACGGCAGCGAATGGATCAGGTGCAGCAGCTCTTCAAAGGCGAGAAGTCTGGCCGGTCTCTCGAGATTCACGACCTGCTCGATGAGTACAGCAAGATCATCGACGCCGTCGACATGGTGTCGGACGATGCTTTGAAAAGGCATGTCGATATCCAGCTTGGAAATACTGAAGTCAGCAGCGCGGAGAAGCAGTTCCTCTCAGTGCTCAACAAGCTGAACGACAGCCATCCACGCGACTACGCGCGGTATCAGTTCGTGTTGAAGCAGGCCATCGACAACACCAGCGACAGCCTGGAACTTACGCAAACCGACCTCGGCCAGCGCTCAGCCGACATTCAGGCCAAAGATGAAAAAGACAAGAAAGAGCGCGATGAGATGATGACGCCGCGCGAGCGCACGGAAAAGAAAGCCGCCGCGGAAAAGGCCGAAGCCGACGATAAGAAAAAACGCAAAGCGCCCACGCTGTTGAAGCCGGGCGAACAGAAGCTGACGCCTTAGTCGGCTATTGGTGCAGCGACGTGGCCTTCGTCCTGTGCCGCTTTCGCCGCCGCGCTCTTCTTCAGTTCCAGGTAGCGCTGGCGCGATTCAACAATCGCCTTGCGCGCTTCCCGCGGGCCGCCCCAACCGTTCATCACGGTCACCTTGCCTTCGAGCTCTTTGTAGATTCCGAAGAAGTGTTCGATCTCGCGCCGCACGTGCGGAAAGATCTGATCCATCGTATGGATCTGGTCGTAGCGAGGATTGCGGTTCGGCACTGCTAAAACTTTTTGATCGCGCTCTTCATCGTCCACCATGTTGAGGATTCCGACCGGCCGCACTTCGATCATCACGCCGGGAAAACTGGGCTGTTGCACCAGAACGAGCACGTCCAAAGGATCGTTGTCGTCGGAAAGCGTGCCGGGGATAAAACCGTAGTCGCCAGGGTAGTGCAGCGGAGAGTACAGAGCGCGATCGAGACGGAAGACACCGAGCTCGCCATCGTATTCGTACTTGTTCGCGGAGTGCTGCGGAATTTCGACGATCATGCGAACGATCTCCGGGCTCTCGGGTCCCGGATCGATGTCATAGAGTTTCACGAAGTCAGAGTAACAGAGATGCTCAACGGCACCTATGCTCCGCTAGGCGGGGCAGGGTACTCCACCGAAATCAGCTTGAGCCCCTTGGCCGGAGCCGTTGAGCCGCACCGGCCTGCGGCGTTCGCGAGCAAACCGCGGAGTTGTTCGGTGCTCAGGTTGCCCCGGCCCACCTCGATCAGCGTGCCGGTTAAATTGCGCACCATGTGCTTCAAGAAGCCACTGCCGCGCACGCGATAGATCAGAAAATCCTCCGCGCTGGCAAGCACCGACGAAAAAATCGTTCGAACTTTCGATCTACCCAACGCATCGCTGTCGTCGGCAGCGGCGAAGGCGCTGAAGTCGTGTTCGCCTTCGAACATTCTGGCGTGCTCGATCATGCTGTCGGCATCCAGGCGGTAAGGGTGGTGATAGACGGTGGGCCACAGAAATGGCGAGCAGGTCTCGCCTCGATAAATCCGGTACTCGTAAGTCTTCGCGATGGCATCGAAGCGGGGATGAAACGAATCGTGCACTTCTTCTGCGGCCATCACGCGAATCGAAGGCGGAAGGAGCCGGTTCATGGCGCGGCGCAGGTTTACTGCGGGGATCGGATTCGAAAGATGAAAGGCGGCCACCTGCGCTTCGGCATGAACACCGGCATCCGTCCGCCCAGAGCCCGCGACCTGCACGGGCGCCGATTCGATTTCCGCGAGGATGGCTTCCAGCGTGCCTTGGATGGTGGGCAGTCCGGGCTGCACCTGCCACCCATGAAAGCCCGCTCCGTCATAGGAAAGTGTGATGCGGATGCGGCGCGGCATCGGCGCGTTCAGGCGCGCGAGCCTGGCTTGATGGCGGCTGAGCCCGCACGGCACAACGGGCAATTCGCGGGATCGTACGTCGTGACCTCGAGCGTTTGCAGCGCCGCGCGAGGAACACCGGTATCGGCCTGGCCGTTGCTGCGGTCGATGATGGATCCCGCAGCGAGGACGTTCGCGCCGAGCCCCTTCAAAATGGTGACAACTTCGCGGGTGCTGCCGCCAGTGGTGATGACGTCTTCGATCACGACGGCGTTCACGCCGGGCTCAACGCTGAAGCCGCGGCGCAACAGCATCGCACCGGCAACGTCACGTTCTGTAAAAATGAACGGGACTCCCAGCGCGCGTGCTACTTCGTGGCCGATAATTAAACCGCCCAACGCCGGGGCCGCAACCAAACCAATTTTCGTGGGCGCCGTCAAAGCCTGAAGTTCCTGAGCGAGCATGTGGCCCAGCATCTCCGCATGGCGCGGAAAACGTAACACTAATGCCGATTGCAGGTATTCAGGACTATGCAGCCCGCTGGTAAGACGAAAGTGGCCCTTGAGATATGCGCCCGTGGCTTCAAATAGAGGAAGAATTGCTTCGGGTTGCTGCACTCGCAGGCCTAATATACCATTGGAGATTACCATTCAGCCCTTCCAGAAAAAATTCGAACGGCCCCCCGTTTGTCTTCGTAGGAGTTGTCTAAGAGAACCGCTTATGCACCGATTCCAGTCGATTACCGCGTCCGTCTGCATTGCTCTACTGATGAGCCCCCTGGGTTCATTTGCGCAGACCGCGCCCACCCCCGATACCGCGACTCCGGCGGCGCAGAAGCAAGCCACCTCGGACTCCATCCACACAGATCATGCGCTCCCAGAAACACCGGTGGTGAAACACGCCGGTCGGTTCGCACGGTTCACCAGTAACTATATGCCGTCGCAAATTCCCCCGTTGAACATGGGGAATTCGAACCGTCTCGATGCGCTTCTAAAGGGCGGCAATATTTATCTTTCGATGAGCGATATGCTCGCGCTCGCGCTCGAAAACAATCTCGATATCGAAATTCAACGCATCAGTCCGGCGATTGCGGATGCCAATATCCTGCGCGCCAAATCGGGCGGCGCGTTGCGCGGTGTTACGCCGGGCATCCAGAACGGTCCGCAGAGCGCGTCGGCAGCAACCGCTGGCAGCGGCACCAACGTGGGCATCTCGAGCAGCGCGTCCGCTCAGGCCTCGAGTGCCAGCGCCAACACCAGCGGCGCACTGATCCAACAGACTGGTTCGCTGATTCCGAACCTCGATCCCTCGATCCAGGGCATTCTGAATTTTGCCCATAGCTCCACGCCGCAGACGAGTACTCTGGGAACCGGCACCAGCGCGTTCGTTCTCAATAACGACATCGGGCAGCTCCAATACGCGCAGGGCTTTTTGACGGGAACCACGGTCGGGTTCGGCTATAGCGACGCCTACACCAAGTCGAATAACCTGCGTTCCGATTTCAATCCGTCGCGCTCGGCCAGCTTGACCTTGAACTTCACGCAGCACTTGTTGCAGGGCTTCGGTATTGCCGTCAACAACCGCAACATCCGCGTGGCGCGCAATAACCGCGAAGGCGCGGACCTGCAATTTAAACAGCAAGTAATTACGACTGTGGCGAGCGTGATGGATCTCTACTGGGATCTGGTCGCCTTCAACGACGACGTGCGGTCCAAAGAACAGTCGCTCGCTTATAACCAGAAGCTCTACAGCGACAACAAGAAGCAGGTAGACATCGGCACCATGGCGCCGATCGAGATCGTCCGCGCCGAAGCAGCCGTTGCGAGTTCCGAGCAGGATCTGGTGCTTTCGCAGACACGCCTGCTGCAGCAGGAGACGATCATCAAGAATGCGCTGAGCAAGAACGGTGTCGCGAGCCCCACGCTGGCTGAGGCGCACATCATTCCAACCGACCGCATCCGCGTACCGGCCGAAGAAGCAATCCAGCCGTACCAGGACATGGTCGCTCAGGCCCTGCGTTCACGGCCGGAAGTTTCTTCGCAACGCATCAACATCACCAACGCTGGAATCAACCTGAAGGGTTCGAAGAGCCAGTTGCTGCCCACGCTCGATGCCTTCGGAAGCATCGGCAACAACGCGTTGATTGGAACGCCCAACTCGTCGGTGCAGCAGATTCCGGGCTTCAGTGGTTCGGGCGCCAACCCCTACTTTGTTGGTGGCTACGGCACGCTCTTCAGCCAGCTCTTCGGGCACAACTTTCCGAACTACTCGGCGGGCTTGCAGTTGAACATCCCGCTGCGCAATCGTGCGGCGCAGGCCGACTACATTCTCGACCAGTACACGCTGCGCCAGCAGGAGCTATCTCTGCAGCGTCTGGAGAATCAGGTCCGGCTGGATGTGCAGAACGCGATCATCGGATTGCGCCAGGCATCGGCGGTCTACCGTTCGGCGGTGAAGGCGCGGATTCTTCAGGAACAGACGCTCGATGCGGAGCAGAAGAAGCTGGCGTTAGGCGCGTCGACGATCTTCCAGACCATCCTGGTGCAGCGCGATCTGGCGAATGCGCAGGCGGCGGAGGTCAGTGCACTCAGCAGTTACAGTAAGGCGCGGGTCGAGATCGACCGCGCAACGGGACAGCTACTGTCGAACAACAACATCTCGCTCGACGAAGCGTTCCGCGGAAAAGTGTCCCGGCCCCCGTCGCCGATTCCGCAGTAAACATTTTTCCAAGCAGCGCGATTCTGCCCGGCCCGGCTTGTTCCGGGTCGGGCATTTTTGTTTCGAAACGGAATCCAATTCTGTCAGAGCGGGGTGGCAGCATACAAAAAGCAACGAGTTTTCAGCGGGTTTCGGTTTGGCCAGAAAGATGCTTTATGTCAGGTGTGCTTCGATTGACTAGGCTCAAGGACAACGCGATTGAAATCCCCGCTGTTGACGCCCCACAACAATAACTTCCCCCTGTAGTGTCCATAAATTCTGCCAGCTTCCTCACAATCGCACCTTGAGCCTGGGTAGTACACCAGGCTCTTTCCTTTTAGAGAATCGCTTTTCCGATCAACACTAAGCCGAGTGCGTAGGCGGTAAGCATTAGTGCGATGTAGGGTGTGGTCCCGGCGCGAGCGCCGCGAAACTCTTTCCAGACAAAAATTCCCCAGAGCGCAGCGATGAGCGTTGCACCCTGGCCGAGCGCGTAAGAGGCGGCGGGTCCGGCTACGCCCGAAGCCACCACGTTGAGCGAAAGCGCGAGCATCCAGATCATTCCGCCCAGAATGCCGGGCAGGTGCAGCGCGATGCCTGCATTGGTGTAACTGGCGAAGTGCGATCCGCGCGAGCGCATGAACCAGGCGTTCACCGGGATGTTGCTAAGCACCACGCCGAAGCCGAAGAACAGGAGCGCGGTGTAGGGCGTCAGCATCCCGGGTTGAATCGGTTCGCTGTTGAACGCGGGCGAAATGGAGCTCGCCAGTTGCGGATAGAAGAAGCCCATCAGCAAGCCCGCGGCGATCGCGAAGTAGAGGCCGGTCCGCGTGCCTGTGTGCTTCTCGCGAGGAACCCGGCTGTGCGCGATATTCGAGAACAACATTGCGACCAGGATCAGCAACACACCCGATACCAGCAACGTGGCGTTTCCTTTCGGCGTCTGAAAATAGCTGACTGCAGTGCCGAGCACGAGGGCCAGGCCGACGCCGACCGGGAACGCGAGGGCGAGTCCGATTGCGTCAATCGCTGCGACCAGCAGAATGTTCGCGACGTTGAACAGCGCACCGCTCAACAGTGCAATCGCTTCGGCGCGCAAACCAGCCGAGCGTAAATTTTCAAGCGCGCTCTGGCCCGCCGTGCCATGGCTGCCCAGCGTGAAGGCGAAGAGAATTCCCATCAGGGCGACGCCGAACGCGTAGTCCCAATAGAAAAGTTCAAAGGGCCAGTGGCGGTTGCCGGCGAGCTTCTGCGTATTGGCCCAGGAGCCCCAACCGAGCATGGTGATGATGCACAGGGCGATTGCTGTAGAAGTATCGTGAACGGTGAACATGGGCTAGGCGGATCGGAGCAAATCTTCTACTGCGGCGCGTGTAGGCATCGACTGTACGGCTCCCGGCTGCGTTACGGAAAGCGCGGCGGCGGCGTTTGCAAATCGCGCGGCGCGTTCCAGTGGCGCACCTTCACTTAACGCGACGGCGAGCGCGCCGTTGAAACAATCGCCGGCAGCGGTCGTATCGACCGGCGTCACGCGAAAGCCAGGGATATGCTGGACGCGTTCACTGTTTGCAATGAAGCAGCCTTGCGGCGCCCAACTTGATGATGACGATTCCCGGTCCTCTGTCGCGCAGGCGCTGGGCTGCCTGGCGGGCATCGTCGATACTTTCGACAGCCGCGGCGCCCAGTAACATTCCTGCTTCGGTCTGGTTGGGAGTCAGGATCGCGATGTTCTCGAGCAGTGCTGGTTCCAGGCTTTGCGCCGGAGCAGGATCGAGAATGGTCGTTGCGCCATTCCGCTTCGCCTTGCTCATTGCTGCGCCGACGGAGCCAAGTGGAATCTCCAACTGACAAAGTAGAAAGTCGCCGGCGCGCAGGTCCGCCGCCGAAGCCTCGGCCATAGCGGGGTCTACCTCCGCATTCGCGCCAGCCGCAATCACGATGGCGTTCTCGCCGTCCGGTAACACCAGAATGGTTGCGGTACCGGATGGCTTCTGAGACTTGCGAATGCGCTGCACGTCAACGCCGATCTTCAGTAACTGGTTGATCAGGCGCTCTCCGAACAGATCGTCGCCAATCATTCCAGCCATCTCGACGCAGCCGCCGAGCAGGCACGCCGCCGCAGCCTGATTATTCCCCTTGCCACCCACCAGCACCGCGAAATCCGTGCCAGCCAACGTCTCGCCCAGGGCGGGGAGGCGAGGCACCTGTTGCACCAGATCGATGTTGAGGCTGCCCAGGACGCGGATGCGCGACATGAACGTTTGAACTTATAAGTGAGTGAGGTTCAAAGTCAAGAGCCGCTACGACTAAACTGGTCGGGTGCTTCGATCATTCGTCGTCTTCTTCTTCGCACTGCTCCTGTTCGCGCAGGACACGGCAGTTCAGCCGCAAGGCACGCAGTTCCCGGGGCCCGCCACGGCGAGCGAAGCCGATCATCAGGAGTGGATCAATGCATTGAAGGTGTGGCGCACCGAGCGGCTCACGCGCATGGGCTATGACGATGCGCAATATCGCCGCCCTGAACTCCAATGGTCGCAGCGCAACTTCATCCAGCCGCAGATGATGGTGGAAGACCGTTACTTCTACGATCCGGCGACGCGGCGCTATACCGTCGATCGCTACCTCGATGATTTAGACAAGCGCTACGGCGGCATCGACAGCGTCTTGATCTGGCCCGTTTACCCGAACATCGGAATTGACGACCGCAATCAATGGGACATGCATCGCGACATGCCGGGCGGCATTCCGGCGTTGCGCAAGATGGTCGAAGATTTTCACCAGCGTCACGTTCGCGTCTTCTTCCCGGCCATGCCTTGGGATAACGGCACGCACGATCCCGGCAAGAGTTTCGCTGAAGCGACGGCTCAGTTGATGGCTGAAATCGGCGCGGACGGCGTGAATGGCGACACGTTCAGTGGACTCCCGCACGCTTACCGCGCGGCATCCGACGCAACCGGGCATCCGGTGGTGTTCGAACCGGAAGGCGCACCCGCGAGCGACGAAGGGCTGATGTGGAACAACCAGAGCTGGGGTTACTGGAAGTTCGATTTCGTTCCTACTGTCAGCAAGTTGAAGTGGCTGGAGCCGCGCCACCTGGTGCAGATTTGCGACCGGTGGGCGCGCGACAAAACCGACAACCTGCAGTTTGCTTTCTTCAATGGCATCGGCTACGAGAGCTGGGAAAACGTTTGGGGCATCTGGAACCAGATCGCCCCACGCGATGCGGAAGCGCTGCGTCGCATCGCCTACATCGAGCGCCGCTTTGGCGAGTTGCTGAACAGCCCCGAGTGGGAGCCGCACGTACCATTGACGCCCGTACGGTGTGTACGCCACGCGCTTTCCTCGCGGCGGCGCGCAGCTTTGGACAGTGGTGAACCGCAATGAATACCCGGTGAACGGCGAGCAGTTGATTGTCACGGATGCACCGGGGAGAACGTTCTATGACGTTTGGCACGGCGTCGAGTTGAAGCCGGTGCGGGCGGACGGAAAAGCGCGACTCAGTTTCCCATTAGAGCCGCACGGCTTCGGTGCTGTGCTGGCCTTAGACCGCGGGGCTCGCGTAGACAGTCTTCCAGAGCTGATGGCGCGGATGCACGAGTGGGCGAAGACGCCGCTGGCGACGTTCTCGCATGAGTGGCACACTTTGCCGCAGCAGCTTGTTCCGATGGACCGCACACACGCGGCCACGATTCCGGATGGCATGGTGCGCATTCCCGCAGGTCAGTTCGACTTTCAGGTGCATGGTGTCGAGATTGAAGGCGGCAACGGCGAAGGTGTCGACGTGCAGTATCCATGGGAGCCGTCGGCGCGGCGCTATCACGAACATCAAATGCAAGTGCCGGGCTTTGCCATCGACCGCTACCCGGTGACCAATGCCGACTTCGCGAAGTTCATGCAGGCCACCCATTACCATCCCGCAGACGATCACAACTTTCTGAAAGACTGGCGTGACGGTCGCCCTCCAGCCGGGTGGGAAAAGAAACCAGTCACATGGGTATCACTCGAAGACGCGCGCGCTTACGCCAAGTGGGCCGGCAAACGATTACCGCATGAGTGGGAGTGGCAATATGCGGCGCAAGGCAACGATCATCGCGCGTATCCATGGGGTACGAAGTGGGACGACGCCGCAGTTCCGCAGCCAGTTACGGGACGGAAGTTGACCGCACCAGATGACACCGATGCACACCCGCGTGGCCAGAGCCCGTTTGGAGTGATGGATCTGACCGGCAACATCTGGCAATGGACAGAAGAATTTGTCGACGAACACACGAGAGCCGCGGTGTTGCGCGGCGGCAGCTACTACCGGCCGCAAAATTCCAAGTGGTACTTCCCGAACGCGTACACGCTCGACACGCATGGAAAGTATTTATTGATGGCTCCGTCGAAAGATCGCGCGGGGACGTTGGGCTTTCGATGCGTAGTGGATCTCTAACGCGCTTTCAACCACGCGATCAACGCCGCCGGATCATCCGAGATAATAGCGTCGCACCCCGCGTTCGCTAGCTTCTGCCAGTCTTCCGGACGATTCGCCGTCCACGGAACCACTTGCAACCCAACTGCATGTGCGTCACGGACGCGTTCCGGTGTCACGGTATGGAACTCCGGGCTGATGATATTTGCGCCAGACTCTTTGCCCAGGGTGACGAAATCCTTGTCGTTCTTTTCGTAAAGCGCCGACAACGCAATCGCTGGCGCAATGCGCTTCATGGCCCGCAGGGTGCGGAAATCGAAACTCTGCAGAATGACGCGCGACTCCAGATGATGGCGTTGTATCGCGTCGAGCACCAGCCGCACGAAACCATCCGGGTCCGGCGTGTATTCAGGGTGTTCGGGAAAGCTCTTGGTCTCAATGTTGAAGAGAAAACTTCCGCGCGGCGCGAGGTCGAAGACCTGATCGAGCGTCGGGATGTGCGTGCCCGGTACCGGCACCTGCGTTGCAAAGCGCGGATTCTTCTTGGCGCCACAGTCGTACTGTTGCAACTCGGCGAGCGTCAGCGTGCGAATCGGAATGCCCAGCTTCGGTCCGTCGCAGATTTGCGCATTCAGCAGGGGATCGTGCGAGATCACGAGCACATTGTCTTTGGTCACGGCCATGTCTAGCTCGAGCGCGTCGACGCCCTGCGCGATGGCGTACTCGAAGGCCGGAAGAGTATTCTCCGGCCGCATGGCGCGTGCCCCGCGATGGCCATGAACCAGAATGCGCGGGGCGCTCCACAAAGACTCGGACAACAAAATAAGGATTACCGCAAAACGCATCATCACCAACGTACGCTCCCGCGTGCCGTTGGTGATGAACGTTCGATGACGAGCGGCTGGTCTAGCGCTGCGGCAGTGCCCACGCGAACATCACACCGCCCGAGCTCGTGACCACGTACTGGCGTCCGTCGAGTTCGTACGAGATCGGTGAGCTCTGCATCTGCTCGCCCTGGCCTGCGTGCCACAGCGTCTTGCCGTCAGCCGTGCGCAGCGCCAATACATTGCCCGTGGAGTCGCCGGTAAAGATCAGCCCGGAGTCCGTCGTCAACACGCCTGCACCCGCGCCGTTGGCGCCGAGTTCGTGCGTCCAGCGAATCTTGCCGGTCTGGTAATCGATGGCGTCGAGTACGCCCTTGCCCCACACGCCGTAATCCGCTCCCGCCCAGCCGAAGGTGCCATCCGCAGGCTTAGCGAAGTAGACGCCGTAACTCGGGTGCGCATCCACGATGAACAGGCCGGTCTTCGCATCGAAGCTGGGCGAGCGGTAGTTTGTCATGCCCCCTTCATCCGGCGCGATCAGACGTCCGTCCGGCGCGGGTTCTTTCGCGGGATTCGGAATAGGCCGGCCCTGCTTATCGATGCCGGTCGACCAGTTGACGGGACCGAACGGCGTCGTCAACAGACTTGCGCCTGTGGTGCGATCGAGAACGAAGAAGTACCCGTTGCGCGAAGTCTGCATGAGCATCTTGCGCGGCTTACCCTGGAAACTCGCATCCACCAGTACGGGCGTTTCGACCGCGTCCCAATCATGCGTATCGTGCGGCGAGGGCTGGAACGCCCACTGCAACTTTCCGGTGTCCGGATTCAGTGCAACGATGCTGCACGTGTAAAGATCATCGCCCGGCCGGTTCGTTGCTGTAAGAACTGGCGTGGGATTACCGGTGCCCCAATAGATGAGGTTCAGCGCAGGATCATAGGTTCCGGTCATCCACGTCATTCCGCCCGAAGTTGCGCCCGGTGTGCCCACGGGGGGCGTGCTGTCCCAGCGCCACTGCGTCTTGCCTGTTTCCGGATCGACTGACTTTAAAAAGCCGGTCAGGTTATCGAAGTCGCCCGACACCCCAACGATCACGTGATTGCGCACGATCAGCGGCGACATCGTGGTCCAGTAACCCTTCTTCGAATCCGCCACCACTACGTCCCAGCGCTTGGTGCCGTCTTTCGCGTTCAGCGAGATCAGGTGCGCATCGGGCGTCATGAAGTAGAGCCAGTCTTTATACATCGACACGCCGCGCGAGCCGATGTGAAAGCCCTTGTTGGCCGGATATTGAAAGTGCCAGATTTGATGGCCCGAACGAGCATCCACTGCCCAGACGTTGTCGGGCGTGGTGATGTAGAGAACGCCGTCGACCATCAGGGGCGAGCATTTGATCTGCGACGCCTGGCCCGTTTGGAACGCCCACGCGAGGCCAAGGTTCTCGACGTTCTTTTCAGTAATCTGCTTGAGCGATGTGTGGCGGCGGCCGGAGTAGTCGCCGTGATATCCGGGCCAGCTATCGGCGGGAGGATTCAGCAACAGGTCCGGCTCAACACCTTGCGCGTACAAGGCCGGTGCGGCTGCGGCCGCAAAGATCAAATTGAGCAAAATCGATTTCTTCATGGATGAATGTCTCGCGTTATTTCAGCGTCTGGAGGTACGCCATCAAATTGTGAATGTCGTCGTCCGAATACTTGGCCAGCAGATCCGCGTGCGCTTGCGCCGGATCGTTCACGGTGTATTTGACCTGGCTGGTAGGCCATGCGCGGTAACGGCCGGTCTCATCGCGTAACGCTACGTTGAACTCGTCACGATAGGCGAGCGTACCCTTCACGGTCTCGCCCGACTTGAGCGTCACAACGATGGAGGCTTTCGCACCGCGCGGGTAGAGCAGCCGCTGCATCAAACGCAAGCCCTGCGCACGTTTGTTCAAGCCGGCCAGGTCTCCCGTTGGAGAATGGCAGGACGCGCAGTTGCCGTTGAAATAAGTTTTGCCAGCGTCGGCGTTGCCGGTCTGCAGGTCGGACACATCAACCCCGCGGCGCCCGCCTTTTTGCGATTCCGCAACCGTCTTCTGCGTGTGGATGAATGCCACGAGAGAAGCCAGCTCCTGATCGTTCACATTGAAACGCGGCATTCCATTTTGAGGGCGTCCGTTGCGAACGACAGGCCCGATCTTGTCGCCGTTCACGTCTTCGGCAACGAGCGTCGAGCGCGTCAGATCCGGCCCATCTTCACCGCCGCCGGCATCACGGCCGTGACAAAACGCGCACTGTTGAACGAACTCCCCTTTGCCCGATTCCACCAGGGCGGGTGCATAAGTTGTTGCCTTCGGCGCAGCAGCAGGTGCTTGCGCCCAAAGCGCGGCCGCCGTGCTAAGAAGCACACCGGCAACGCGGAATTGACCGAACGAATTCATACGAATGGCTCTTCTCCTCGAAACACATCATTCTATGACATGCGCGCCGAGCGATTGGCATCTCATTTGCATTAGAGAGTGCAGCATCCGGGTTGGATGACTTCTGTACTGAGGAGAAATATCATGTTGCTCGTTTTGGGTGCCATTCTGTTCATCGCCTGGATTCTTGGGCTCACCGCGTTCCACGTGACTGCGGGCGTGATCCATATCCTGGTCATTCTGGCCGTCATTTCTTTGGTTATGCACTTCGTGCGTGGCCGTTCGGCCGTATAGTGTCAGCGCGCAACGGAGACAAGTCGCGTTTCCACCGCCGACGAAAGAAAAAGCTGGCTCTACGTGAGCGCAGCCGCGAGCGTCTGGTGAAAGCTGCCACCGCTGAGCCAGCCAAGACCCAGTAATTCCCAGGCCGTTCCTTTTTGTGACATATAATTTGAGGCGCTACATTTCACATGAAGCGCCTCTTAGTTTTTTCCGCGCTCTTGCTGCCGTCAGCCAGCGCGAGTGCACAAGTCCCCGATTTCACCCGCGACATTCAACCCATCTTTCAGCAGTCCTGCTACCCCTGTCATGCGGCAAAAGCGCAGATGGGCGGCCTGCGTCTGGACTCGCGAAAGATCGCGCTCGATAAAGTCATCGACGCAGGTCATAGTGCGAACAGCACGCTCGTCAAACGCATCACCGGCGCGGGCGATCAGCCGCGCATGCCGCTCTCGGGCAAGCCGCTGACGGTTGAGCAGATTGCTTTGATCAAGCGCTGGATCGATGCCGGCGCGTCGTGGCCAGCCTCCGCCAGCGTCGATCCGCCGGAAGCCTCCCAAGCACTGGGCATTCATTCCGCCGCAACGTCCCGCTGTGCCGCAAGCGGCATCGAAGTGGCCGGCCAACGCTATCGATCAATTCGTGCTCGCGCGTCTGAATAAAGAGAGCCTCACGCCATCTCCAGACGCCGACAAGATCACATTGCTGCGCCGCGTGTCGCTCGACTTAACTGGTCTGCCGCCGACCGTCGCTGAAGTCGATGCATTCCTGAAAGACAAAAGCCCGCGCGCGTACGCGAAGCAAGTGGACCGGCTGCTTGCCTCGCCGCACTATGGCGAGAAGTGGGGACGGCAGTGGCTCGATGTTGCGCGTTATGCCGACAGCGATGGTTACGAGAAGGACAAATCGCGACAGGTATGGTTCTATCGCGACTGGGTGATCAACGCGCTCAACCGCGATCTTCCTTATGACCAGTTCATCATTCAGCAGATCGCGGGCGATGAGTTGCCGAATGCAACGCAGGAACAAAAAGTCGCGACCGGATTCCTGCGCAATTCGATGGTCAACGAAGAAGGCGGAATCGATCCCGAACAGTTCCGCATGGAAGCCATGTTCGACCGCATGGAGGCCATTGGCAAAGGCATACTGGGCGTCACGATTCAATGCGCGCAGTGCCATAACCACAAGTTCGATCCGACAAAGCAGAAAGAGTATTACCAGATTCTGGCGTTCCTGAACAGCACGCATGAATCGAACATCGCGGTGTTCACGCCGGGCGAACAGGCCCAGCGGGATCAAGTGCTGCACCGCATCGCAACTGTGGAAGATGCCATGCGCCGTCGCACCAAAGATTGGCAGCAGCGGATGGATGCGTGGGAAGCTTCCGTCGCTCAGAATCAGCCGCAATGGACCGTGTTGCGGCCAGTAGTTGACGACCTCAGCACCGGTGGCGCGAAGTACACGCCACTGCCCGATGGTTCGTTCCTGGAGCAAGGTTACGCACCGACCAAGCACCGCGCAAAACTTACCGTGAAAACTACGGCGAGTGACATCACCGGCTTTCGTCTTGAGTTGCTCAACGATGCGGATCTGCCGCTCAATGGGCCGGGCCGCTCAACCAACGGAACCGGAGCGCTCACGGAATTCGAAGTGGAAGCGCAGCCTGCAGGCAGCAGCGAGAAGCCCGTCAAAATCAAGTTCGCGAAAGCGACGGCAGATATCAATCTGCCCGAGAAGGAACTCGCGCCGATATTTGATGACAAGAGCAAAAAGCATCGGGTTACCGGGCCCATCGATTTCGCGATCGATGGCAAGCAGGAAACGGCGTGGGGCATTGATGCCGGACCGGGGCTGCGCAATCAGCCGCGCAATGCTGTATTCAATCCGGACAAACCCATCGGCAACACCGGCGAGACAATACTCACTTTCTATCTGACTCAGAACCACGGCGGCTGGAACTCCGACGAAAACCAGAACAACAATCTGGGCCGCTTCCGCCTTTCGTTCACCACCGCGCCTGAGCCTGTTGCAGACGTGGTGCCGGCGAATGTGCGCGCAGTCTTGGCCGTTCCGCGTGCGCAAAGAACGCCCGCGCAGATCAACGCGGTCTTCTCTTACTGGCGCACCACTGTTCCTGAGTGCAAAGACGACAACGCAACGATCGCCGCACTCTGGAAGCAGTATCCCGAAAGCGAGTCGCAGCTCACGCTGGCCGATCGGGAACAGCCGCGCGAAACACACCTGCTCACGCGTGGCAATTTCCTCACGCCTGGCGATGTGGTGCAGCCCGGCGTGCCTGCGTTCCTGAATCCACTGCCGCCGAATGCTGCGCCGACGCGTCTGACATTCGCGAAGTGGCTCGTGGCGCGTGATGCGCCGACTACCGCGCGTTCACTCGTCAACCGCATGTGGCAGACCTATTTCGGAACCGGTATCGTCGCGACCAGCGAAGATCTCGGCAAGCAGGCGGACGCGCCCTCTCACCCCGAGCTGCTCGATTGGCTCGCGGTGGAGTTGATGGATCACGGTTGGAGCCAGAAGCACATTCACCGCCTGATCGTGATGTCGCGCACTTACCGCCAAAGTTCGCATGTCACCGATGAACTTTACGCGAAAGATCCGTACAACCGGCTGCTCGCGCGCGGTCCTCGCTTTCGTGTGGAAGCCGAGACAGTTCGCGACATCGCGCTTGCCGCCAGTGGTCTGCTGACCGATCGTATTGGCGGGCCAAGCGTCTTTCCACCCGCGCCTTCGTTCCTGTTCCTGCCTCCTGCGAGCTATGGGCCGAAGACGTGGATCGATGAAAAGGGCGATAACCGGTACCGCCGCGCGCTCTATACCTTCCGCTACCGGTCGGTTCCGTATCCGATGCTGCAGGCGTTCGATGCGCCGAACGGCGACAACTCGTGCGTACGCCGCTCGAAGTCGAACACTCCGCTGCAGGCGCTCACTACGCTGAACGAACCGGTGTTTCTCGAAGCGGCGCGCGCTCTTGCGTTGCACACTTTGAAGGAAGGTGGCGCAAGCGATGCCAAGCGTGTCGAGTACGCGTTCCGCCGCTGTGTTTCGCGTACGCCAACGAATGAGGAGAGCGCAGAGTTGCTGGCGCTGCTCGATAAAGAGCAGCAGCGTTATAGCAGCGCTGAACTCAATCCGGCTGACTTGCTCGCGAGCGATGACGGCAAACAACCGGTGCTGCCCGCTCAAGCGACGCCCGCGCAACTCGCAGCGTGGACGGCAGTATCGCGCGTGCTGTTAAACCTGGACGAGACCATCACCAAGGAATAGCCATGAACTGTCAGGATCATCTTTACTCAAGCGCGCAGGGCAATCTCGATCGCGCGAAGCAGATCAGCCGGCGATGGTTTTTTGAACAGTGCGGCGTGGGTTTGGGCGCGGCAGCAATGACCAGCCTGCTCGGCAGCGCCGCGCAAGCTGCGCAAGCGCCGGCAAACCCCCTCGCGCCGAAAGCGCCTCCGCTCCCAGCCAAAGCGAAGAACGTCATCTTTCTCTTCATGGCCGGTGGGCCCAGCCATCTGGAGTTGTTCGACTATAAGCCGCAGCTCGCCAAGTTCGATGGCACGCTGCCACCGCCGGAGCTGCTGAAGGGCTATCGCGCGGCCTTCATCAATCCGAACTCGAAGCTGCTGGGACCGAAATTCAAGTTCGCGAAGTATGGCCAGTCGGGCGCCGAACTCTCCGATCAGCTGCCGCACTTCCGCGACATTGTCGATGACGTCGCGATTGTGAAGTCGATGTCGAGCGACGCCTTCAATCACGCGCCTGGACAGTTGCTCATGAACACCGGCGCGATGATCTTCGGCCGGCCCAGCATGGGCAGTTGGGTGACGTATGGCTTAGGCAGCGAGTCGAAAGATCTGCCGGCGTTCGTGGTTTTCAGTTCAGGCAAGAAAGGTCCGAGCGGAGGCAACTCGTGTTGGGGTAGCGGCTTCCTGCCTACCGTTTACCAGGGCGTGCAGTTTCGTTCGAGTGGCGATCCGGTGCTGTATCTCTCGAATCCGAAAGGCGTCGACGAGAAGGTGCAGCGCGATTCGCTCGATAGCATCAGCCGCCTGAACCGCATGCGCCTGGAGCAAGTGGGCGATCCGGAAATCGCCACTCGCATCAATTCTTTCGAAATGGCTTTCCGCATGCAGACCAGCGCGCCTGAGTTGATGGATCTGAAAAAGGAATCCCAGGCAACGCTCGATATGTATGGAGCCGAGCCCGGCAAGTCGTCATTCGCGAACGACTGTCTGCTTGCGCGTCGCATGGTGGAACGCGGTGTCCGCTTCGTTCAGATCTTTCACGAAGCGTGGGACCAGCACGGCGATCTGGTCAAAGACATCAGCAAGAACTGCATCGATACCGATAAAGCCGCAACTGCGCTGATTAAAGACTTGAAGCAGCGCGGAATGCTGAACGACACGCTGGTGATCTGGGGCGGGGAATTCGGCCGCACGCCGATGGTGCAGGGCGGCAACGATGGGCGCGACCATCACCCGAACGCATTCACCATGTGGATGGCGGGCGGCGGCATTAAGCCGGGCATCACCATCGGCGAGAGCGATGAGCTCGGCTTCAATGTCGTCAAGGACAAGGTCCACGTGCATGACCTGCATGCCACGATGCTGCATTTGCTGGGCTTCGACCACACGAAGTTCACCTACAAATTCCAAGGGCGGCCGTTCCGCCTAACCGATGTGCACGGCAACGTGGTGCAACAGTTGTTGGCGTGAGCACACAAATCTTTACGTCAGCCTAGGCCAACGTGGCTGTTGAAGTGCCCCTTCAATCTCGAAAGGGCAAAAATGAAATCACTCATTGGTAAAGCACTCCTCGCTGCAATAATGCTTGCTCCCGCGCTTCCGGCGTTGCAGGATCACGACGGAGATCGCCAGAACTCGCACTCTCAGCGTTACTACGACAAGCAGCACAAAGACTGGCACGAGTGGAACGATAACGAGAACCAAACTTACCAGCGCTACGTTCAGGAGAATCACCGTCAGGCGCGCGACTTCAACCGCCTCTCAAAGAGAGATCAGCAGAACTATTTCAAGTGGAGCCACGAGCACTCCGGAAGCTCCACCGATCGTCACGACCACTAACTCTTCTGCTTTGCAATCCACGCGTCGATCCGCTCGGTGAGCACATCGAGCGGTAACGCGCCGGCTCCCAATACCTCATCGTGAAAGAGACGGATGTCGAACTTGGGGCCCAACTCGGCCTTCGCTTTCTCGCGCAGTTTCAGAATCGTAAGCTGTCCCACTTTGTAGCCGAGCGCCTGCGCGGGCCAGGAGATGTAGCGGTCCGTCTCACTCTGCACCAGCGACTCCGGCATGTTCGAGTGCTGATGGAAGTAGTCGACCACCTGCTGGCGCGTCCACTTGTCTGCGTGCAATCCAGTGTCGACAACCAACCGGATGGCGCGCAGCATTTCATCTTCAAGCCGCCCGTAGTCGCTGTACGGGTCCTGATAGAAGCCGACTTCTTTGCCCAGGCGCTCGCTGTATAAAGCCCAACCTTCCGAGTACGCGCCGTAACCGCCCTGACGCCGGAACTGTGGAAGTTCACTCAACCCCTGCGCGATCGCGATCTGCATGTGATGACCAGGCACGCCTTCGTGATATGCGGTCGACTCCATGCCCGGTGTGGTCTGCTTCTCCCACGCATAGGTGTTCACTTCAATCCGCCCCGGCCGCGAGCCATCCGCTGCGCCCGGTATGTATTGAGTGGAACTCTCCTTGGCGCGGAAGTCTTCAATCGCGTGTACCTGCATGCGGGCTTTGGGCATGTGTGTGAACAAGCTGGGCAACTTCGAATACATCTGATCCGCATACCCGCGATAGAGATCGAGGATGGCTTCGGCCGACGACACATGAAGCTTCGGGTTGGTGTTGATCGAGTCGCGAAACGTCTTCATGTCCGCGAATCCGAGTTTCGTTGCGATCGCCTTCTCCGCACTCTCGATCTCTGCCACCTGCTGCAGGCCAAGCTCATGGATCTCTGCTGCTGTCATCGATGATGTGGTCGAGTCCTTCACGTCGAATGCATAGCGTGCAGCGCCGTCGGGAAGTGACCAGATGCCTTCCTCGGTGCGGCCTTTCGGCGCGTACTCAGTGCGCACGAAATCACGAAACTTGCGGTACGCGGGCACGATCTCGTTCTGCACGGCATTGTTGATTTCGCGCCGCAAGGCTGCCTGATCCGCCGCGCTGATGCTGTCGGGAAAGTGCTTCAGCGGAAGCGTGAAAGGGCTGTCGGCAAGCGGGGCGCTCGCGATACGATCCGCCTGATCGGCAACCTTCTCAATCAGAAACCTGGCGGGCATCAAGTGGTCGGCTTCACCCTTGCGCATCATCGCGATCGTCTGATCGAACGACACGGGCCATTTGTGCAGGCGGCTGAGATAGTCGCGATAGTCCTTCACGTTTTCGAACGACAGCAGAGCCGGAAGCTGTGGCACGTCGATCTGAATGCCGTTCATCTGGTTCACCGGCATCTCGTAATCTTTGAACCGGCTGCCGTCAATCGTTTGCTGCAGGTTGTAGATCATCAGGCGCTTGTTCAGCACCTCTTGTTCGGGGAAGCCGGTGGTATCGATCGCCTGGAACCTGGCCAGGTAGGCGCGGGTTTGTGCCAGATCGCGCTCATACCGCGCAAGCGAAACATCGCTCACCTGATCGTTGAAACGCTTGTCGCCAAGGATGGACGCGAATTCGGGGTTGGTCTTTAGATTCCAATCCCACTCTTCGTTCAGGAGACTGTTCAGTGCTGCGCGCCTCGCTTCGAGCGAAGGCGCTGTTTGCGCAAGCGCGACCGAACAGAAAACAACGGCAATCAGGAGTCGCATCTTTCTATCGTACGTTTGGCACGGGCGGAGAGTTGCCCGCTTGTTGGCGCGCGCGGCACGTATCCGGTGGCAAGGAATGTTGCGGGCGCCCGGCGTTTACACGGCGCGTCACCTGCCACTAACCCTTTTGCGCGGCGCGCGTCAGATATATACTTCGCAATCAGCAAAGGAGATTGTGTATGCGCGCCCGCTGCCGATTCCTCGTTGTTGTTGTCTGCTTCGTCAGTGCCCTCCTCACCGGGTGTGAGAGTTCCCAGCCCGGCAATCAAGGCAAATACTATTTAGTCGCAACGAACATCAAACTGCCGTATTGGCAGGAAGCGCAGGCCGGCCTGGGGCGTGCGGCAGCGGAGTTGAAAGTCCCGGCCGAAGTGGTTGGCCCGGACACGTATGAGCCTCGACAGCAGCATGAAGAGTTCCAGCGCATCCTGAAAAAGGATCCCGCGGGTATCCTGATTTCCGTTGCGGACCGGCGCCTGATGCGCGGCGACATCGATAGCGCTATCGCCAGAGGCATCCCGGTATTCACGATGGATTCGGATGCGGAGTACAGCAAGAGACTGCTCTTCATCGGCACCGATAACTTCAAAGCGGGAAGCCTGATTGCGAATTCGGTAGTGAAAACGCTGAACGGCAAAGGCAATGTGGTCGTCTTCACAATGCCCGAGCAACTGAACCTGGTGCAGCGGCAGAACGGCCTGAACGATGTGTTCCATGCGCATCCGAACATCAAAGTGACCCGCGTCGTCGACATGCAGGGCGATCCGCGCGTGGCTTTCGATGCGGCGACTGAGATTCTGCAGAAGCCCAATCAGGTGGATGCCTTCGTATGTCTCGAGGCGATTGCGTGCGCGGAGATCGCCAACGTCATCGACCGCAACAAGGTCACCGGCAAACTGGTGGTCGCCATGGATACCGCACCGCCAACGCTTGAGGCGCTGAAGAAAGGACTGATCAGCGCGACAGTCGCTCAGAAGCCCTACACCATGGCTTACGTCGGACTGTATATGTTGCACTCGCTGAATATCTCCAAGCCGAAGAGCCTCGATCCGAGTTGGAGCAGTGCGCCGTTCTCGCCAGTGCCGACCTTCGTCGATACCGGCGTAACGCTGGTCGACAGCGACAATGTCGACACTTTCATCAAAGCGTCTAACGCCGCAGGCTCGGCGACGCAAATAGCTTCGAACTGATTGCGTTCGCTAGTCGCCGGCGCGCTCGCCCAACCATGACTGCAGATGTTTCTTCTGCGCGTGGTTCGCGTCAGGACGCGCCTCCAGCTGCCAGACTCTGGCCGGCTCTTTCGACCATTCAATCGGGACTTCGATGATGCGATCGCGACGGGCCACCAGCAGTTTGCTCTTGTCGCCCGGCCGGTATTGCTCCGCGCGCTGCTTCCACTGATCGGCTTTGATGCGGAAGCCGTCCACTGCAAGCAGTTCATCGTCAACGCTGAGCCCGGCCTGATCCGCCGCGGTTCCGCGCGGAACATTCGAGACGATCAATCTTCCGGCGTCCACCTTGGTGACCGCGCCGAGCGTCGCCGCGTCCTTCTTCTCAGAATCTGCTTTGAAGCGCAGCCCAAACCAGTTCAGCGCTTGCGTGTAGTCGAGCTCTTTGGTTGACTCCACTGCGTCCGCAAAGAACGGACGCAGGTCTTCTCCCGCGACCTCCGATGCAGTCTGGAAGAATTGTTGACGTGTGTAGCCGGTGGATCCGGCAAAGTGCTGGTAAGCGAGGCGCATTACATCGTCGAGGCTCTTCTTGTCCTTCGTTGCCTCACGAACGCGGGCATCGAGAAGCCAACCCACCACCGCGCCCTTGGTGTAGTAACTGATCGTCGTGTTGCCTGAGTTCTCATCGGGCCGGTACAACTTGATCCACGCGTCGAACGACGAATCTGCTACAGCTTGCGTGAGGCGCCCGGGCGTCGTTTGCAGATCTTCGATGATGCGCGAGAGCGAAGCGCGCGACGTCTCTGTCGCCGGGCCAATGCCCAGGTACTCTTTCTCGCTGCATAGCCCCGCGCGTTTGAGGGCAAGCATCGCGTAGTACTCGGTAAATCCTTCAGCCACCCACAGATTGCTTGTGTAGTTCTCCGCCTCGTAATCGAACGGGCCAAGCTCTACGGGCCGCAGCCGCTTAACGTTCCACGCGTGAAAGTATTCATGCGACACCAGGCTAAGCCAGTCGACATAACTCTTGTGTGTGCGTGTCGCCCAGCGCGACGACATGATGACGAACGAGTTCTTATGCTCAAGGCCACCGCCCGATTCGGTGATCAAGTTCAGGAAAACGTAGCGATCATAGGGCAGAAAGCCCCACATGCGCCGGTGCTCGCGGACAATCTTTTCAACGTCGGCGGCAGCGCGCTTACCATCGAAAACGCCATCTTCGCCCTGGTTCACCAGATAGTGCTTCTTGCCATCTACCTCGAACTCGTACACCGCGGGACTTCCGGCGACGATGGGGCAGTCCACGAGCGTGTCGAAATCCGGTGCGGTGTAGTGGTTTGGCTTGCCATCCGCTGCGAAAGGCATGCCGGTCATCGTTCGCGACCAGCCTTGCGGCAGTTCGATCGTGACGTCGTGCGCACGAGGCTGGTGATCGGCCAGAGACAGGAACGTGGCCGCGCCATTGAGAAGTGCGAACCGTTCGTCAACCCAGTTTGTGCGTACCGACATCTCGCGCCCGTAGACGCGATACTTCACGGTGACGCTCGGCGAGCCGCCTGTTACGATGCGCCAGCGGTTCTTTCGTGATTTCGTGATGCTCAGCGCTTTACCGCTGGCATCAAACGCCTGGACGTTTTCGACATTTCGCGCAAACTCGCGCACCAGATAGGAGCCGGGCGTCCACACGGCCATGAATACCTCGACTTCGGATTGCTGCGCGGCCGGAAACACGGCCGTGACCTCGGCGTAATGGGTTTGGGGGGCGGGGAAGCGCACCGTGTACTGAATCGGATCCATAGAATAAGCGGCGCCCGCCGAGGCCATCGCAGCCAGGAGCAGCAAGCATGAGACTCGCATGAATTCTCAGGTTAGCAAGGCAATTTCCACCGAACCGGTCAGCGGCATGTTACGTCTAAATGAAGATGCTCCGTAGCTTCCTCCTGGTCTTACTCTCGGCAGCGGCCCTTTTTGGCCAGATGGAAACGGGAGAACTGCGCATTGCGGTGACCGACCAGGCGGGCGCGCCGGTGACGGCTCAGGTTGAGGTCAGCAGCCAGTCGAATCACTATCACCAGGTCTTCACGACCGGCCCTGAAGGCAAAGCCAGTGTGAAGCGGCTGCCGTTTGGAATCTATCGAATTGCTGTCAGCAAGGACGGTTTCGCGCCGTATGCGTCGCAAACCGAAGTTCGCTCAGCGCTTCCCGCGGACCTCGCCATCTCGCTGGGCATTACGCAGATCGAGACGACGGTAGAGGTGAGCGATTCCGAGGTGCTGATCGATCCACATCGCACCGGGAGCAGCAGCCGTGTGGGATCAGCGACATTGCGCGAGCGAGCTTCTGGTCAACCCGGGCGTTCTCTCGAAGATCTGGTGAACACGCAACCCGGTTGGCTGCTGGAGGCCAACGGCGTGCTGCACCCGCGCGGCTCTGAGTACCAGACGCAATATGTTGTCGATGGTTTGCCGATGGTCGATAACCGCTCACCCAACTTTGCACCTGAGATCGAAGCCGAAGATGTACAGTCGCTGAATATCTTGACGGGCGGTTATCCGGCTGAGTACGGGCGCAAACTTGGTGGCGTGATCGAAGTCAATACGATTCGCGACGCGCGTCCGGGCGTGCATGGAAAAGTCTCTGCCGGAGGCGGCAGCTTTGCAGCGGCCGAGGGGTATGCAACCGCGCAATACGGATGGGGCGGCAATACACTCAGCGTGAGCGGAGCGGGTTCGCGCACGGATCGTTATCTGGATCCTCCGGTCGAGGAAAATTTCACGAACAGTGGCACGACGTCGAGCGCCGCGGTTCGCTACGAACGCGACGTGAGTGCGGATGATCGCGTTAACGTGACCCTGCGTCATGCGTCATCGCGCTTTCTGGTTCCCAATGAGCTGCTCCAGAACATTGCCGGACAGCGTCAAGATCGCGACAGCGGAGAGACGGCGGCGCTGGCAGGTTATCAGCATGTGTTCTCACCCGCCTTGCTCGGCGATGTTCATTTGCTCGCGCGCGATGTATCGAGCAGGTTATGGTCGAACGACTTAGCAACGCCGATTGCCGCAGATCAGGATCGCGGCTTTCGCGAAGTGTACTTGAAGGGTACGCTGGCCGCGCACCACGGCGCGCATGAACTGAAGTTCGGCGCCGAGGCGGATTTCGCGTCGATCCGTGAAAACTTCGATTACCGGCTAACCGACCCGACGCAGTTCGATGCGGGCACTCCGCCCGCTTTCCGGTTTGCCGACCGGCGTCAGGACCGCGAGCAGTCGGTGTTTGCGCAGGATCTGTGGCGGCTGGGGCGGCTCACCTTGAGTGCAGGCATACGCTTCGACCATTACCGCGTGCTGGTGGACGAGAACGGATTCAGCCCGCGGCTCGGCGCTGCCTGGTATGTGCCACGCGCCGACCTGCTGCTGCATGTTTCCTATGACCGCGTGTTCCAGACTCCGGCTTTTGAGAATCTGCTGCTCGCCAGTTCCCCGCAGCTCGCGGTTCTTAACGACAACGTGGTGCGGCTACCCGTGCGGCCTTCACGCGGCAACTTCTACGAGGCGGGTTTGAGCAAAGGCGTCATGCAACGTGCGCGGCTGGATGCGAATTTCTTTCGCCGCGCGGTGGATCAGTTTGCAGATGACGATGTGCTGCTCAACACGGGCGTCAGCTTCCCGATCAACTTTCAGAAGGCCGATGTGCGGGGCGTCGAGCTAAAGCTGGAACTGGTGAAACTCGGCGGCCTTTCGGGCTTTGTAAGCCTCACGAATATGCGCGGCACGGGTTACCTTCCGGTGACCGGAGGCTTGTTCCTGGGCGCTGATGCTGCGCAAGGGCTGACGTCGCGTGATTCATTTCCCATCACGCAAGATCAGCGGAACACGGCCCGCACGCGTTTCCGTTATCAGTTGCCGCGGCGTTTCTGGGTAGCCACCGGTGCGGAATACGGCAGCGGCTTACCCGCTGAGTTTGCCGGAACTCTGGAAGATGCCGTCGCCCAGGCGGGAGAGCGCATCGCCAGCCGCGTCAACTTTTCGCGGGGTCGTGTGCGGCCGTCGTTCTCGCTTGACGCTGCCGCGGGAGCTGAGTTGCGGAAGAGCGACAAGAGCGCTCTCCGCGTACAGGTCGACGTCACCAACGTAACTGACCGGCTGAACGTGATCAACTTCGCCAGTCTGTTTTCCGGGACGGCATTGGCCGCACCGCGAAGTGTGTCTGGGCGGGTGAGCTGGGAATTTTAGCCGCGGATGGACGCGAATAAACCCGGATCTTTTTCTACGCGCGAGCCTAGCACCTAGCGCGAGCCTAGCAGCTAGCAAGCGGGAATTCGAAAGCGCCACGAATCGCGAATGCCCTTGCGGTGTGTTTGAGCCGCGCGCGTAAGCAAGCGGGGATTCTAAACACCCACCAAGCTGGGAATTTCAGCCCCGAATAAACGGGAACGCTAAACGTTCCCCTTCTTCATCTCGTCTGCCAAATGCTCTGACGCGCGCATCGATAGCGACAAAATCGTCAACGTCGGATTCTGCCAGCCGCACGTCACGAAGCTTGCGCCATCGACCACTAACAGGTTCTTCATGTCATGCGCCTGGTTCCAGCGGTTGAGTACGCTCTTCTTCGGATCGTCACCCATGCGGCAGGTGCCCACTTCGTGGATGCTGTAGCCCGGAGGATTGACGCGGTCCGTCTTGCAGATGATCTCCCAACCTGCTTCGTGGAAAAGCTCTTCGAGCGTGTTGGCGGCATCCTGCGTCATGTGGTGTTCGTTATCGCCGTCGCGCGCTTCGATGTGCAGCACCGGAATGCCCCACTTGTCTTGGACGTTGGGATTGATGCGCACGTGGTTTTCGAAACGTGCCACGCGCTCGCCGAAGATGCCGCCTGAAACGCACGAGTTGGCATAGTGGTCGAGCTTCGCTTGCAGTTCTTCGCCATATAGCGGGAAGAAGTTGGGGCTGGCGCTGCCGCCGCTGTTGACGGTCATGCAGTAGCCCTTGATGAACTTGCTGCGATTGGCTTTGGTCAGGTTGCGGAAGCGCGGGATGAACGAACTGCCGCCCATCATTTCCGAGTTGCCCTTGCCGTCCTGCGCTTCCGGTACCGACGCCACCACCGACACGCCGTACATCTGGTCACTGAGCCAGTGGCCAAGCTGCCCGCTCGAATTGCAAATCTTCGAATTGAGCAACAAGCGCGTGCTCTCCAGACAACCGGCGGCCAACACGACTACCTTGGCGCCCACGTGCATCTCGCGGCCCGAGTGCCGGTCGACAAAGTGAACGCCGGAAGCAAGCCCAGTATTCTTGTCGACGCTGATTTCGCGAACGATCGCGTTCTCGACAATGTCGAGCTTGCCCGTGGCAAGCGCATCCGGCAGCAGCAAATTGACGGAGCTTGCAAGCCCATCGCGGCCGAGCGCCGAACGGTTCTTGGACACACCAATGCCGCGCTTGGTCGCGAGTTCAGTGAACCTGGCGAGCGACTTCGAGTCTGGCGGATACGAGGTGTCCACGAACTTGCCGTCGGGGAACTGCGGCCAGCCTTCTTTGCGCCCGGAGACGCGAAAAATCTCTTCCACCCGCGTGTAGAAGGGCGACATCTCAGCATGATCGACGGGCCAATTTTCGCCGCTGCCATCGATATCTGCCGCTTTGAATTCCAGATCGCTTAACCGGAACGACTGTCGCGCCCAGAACAACGAGCGTCCGCCCAGCAGTCGTACGCGCACCCAGTTATAGGGCGCGTCTTCCGGGTAAGTGTAAGGAACCTGCTTCTCATCCACCCATTGATTCGCGTTGAACTCGTTGGCCTGGAAGACGTGCGGCAAACGGCCCGGCTTGTTGAACCCGCGGTACGGCAACTCATAAGCTGCTTTCGTGACGCGGTCTTTTTCAAAATCGGCTTCGGGCCCCGCGTTGAGCATCAGGCAGGAGATGCCTTGCCGCGTCAAAATGTTCGCGGCCATTCCGCCCGAGTGTCCCGAACCGACAATCAGGACGTCGTAAGTTTTAGTTGGCATGGACGATTATTCTCCGTCGATCGGATCGATCGGCTTCCAGTAGAGCCCGCTCGCACGCGAGCCGCGAAAGCGCCGCCCCGATGTTTGAGGCACAGACGCCCACTCCCGCGAGTTCATGGTCGCGAGGCGCAGATCGTCATGCGCTTGAGCAACGAAAGTCTTCAGCGAATCGTTGGGGAAGTCGAGAGGCCAGGGCCGCACAACCAGCAGCGGCTTCAGGATGGCATCCCACTCCGCTTTGGCGAGTTCCGCGAACGGCTTGTTGTATTTCTGCCTGGCGTGCGCATCGAGCGCGTCGAGGCCAGTGCGGTAAAGTTTCTGCCGGTCCGCCGGTGACACACTGATCAGGAAGTCGAGAAACTCCGGCGCTTGAGCCGCGAGCGCGCCAGGGTTCCCCTTGATACCAGGCATCAGCACGTCGCCCAGCTTTTGCAATGTGGCAAACTGGCTGGCTGAAAAATATTTCGGGCGCGTCGCAGCGGCGAGATCCGCATCGGTGGTCTTCAAGCGAACCGGCGACGCGGGTTGGCGCGAGTTCTGTACGGCTGGAGTATTCGGCTGCGGTGCTGGCTGTTCCTGCGGCTTGGAAGGCGTCTGCTGCGCGCTCAGAGCTGGCGCGAGGAGCATGGTTTTGACAAAGCCTCGGCGTTTGATCGGCATATACTACGGGCGATTATATAAGAGGCTCTCGTCAAGATGGACGCGCAAATTTCATGTATGCACCAAACCTTCATGAACGAAGCGCTGCAACTCGCCCGGGTGGCTGAGCACAACGGCGAAGTTCCGGTGGGGGCCGTAGTTGTGGCCGATGGTCAGATTGTGGGACGCGGCTCGAACGCGCCGATCGCCCGCAACGATCCCAGTGCGCATGCCGAGATGCTTGCGATCCGCGAAGCCGCTTCCGTGGTTGGCAACTATCGGCTTGAGAATTCCACTCTCTATGTGACGCTCGAACCGTGCGTGATGTGCGCCGGTGTGATCGTGAACGCGCGCATCAGAACGCTGGTCTTCGGCGCGCGCGATTTGCGCTTCGGTGGTGTGCGCAGCAAATTCCGGCTTGCCGATCACGAGTTGCTGAACCACCGCGCCCAGATCATTGAGGGCGTGGGAGCGGCAGAGAGTGCGGCGCTGCTCAACCGCTTCTTCGAAACGCGCCGTTCCTAGCGTGCGTTAAACTCATTATTAAGACTATGAATAGCCGGTTCAAGCTGGTCGTGGTGATGTCGTCCACCTGCCTTGTGGTGCTTCTGCTGATGGGCAGTGTGATGAGCAAAGCCGCCCCGGCGGAAGGTACGACGGGCGTATACAGGCACCTCGGCGTTTACTCTGAAGTGCTCAGCCGCATTCGCAGCGAGTACGTCGAAGAGCCCGACATGAAGAATGTCACGCTTGGAGCGATGAACGGACTGCTCGAAGCGATTGACCCGTTCGCCAGCTATCTGAATGCGGATCAGTACAAAGATTACCTAAAGAACTTCGACAGCTACCGTGGTGACCTCGGCCTGGTGCTCGCGAAGAAGTATGGTTACATCGCGATTGTTGGTACAGTACCGGGTTCTCCTGCGGCGAAAGCCGGCCTGACCACCGGCGACATGATCGAGAGCATCAAGGGCGTCGCGACTCGCGACATGCCGCTTGCCTATGCCAGTCTGCTGCTGAAAGGCGCGCCTGGTTCGACTGTTGACATGACGGTGCTGCGCCGCCGTCCCGACCCTCAGAAACTCACGCTCACGCGCGTAACGAACGCTTCTCCTGCAGTTTCTACGAAGATGCTCGAAGGCAACATCGGCTACCTGCGGCCCGAAACTTTAAGTAACGGAAAGCTGAAAGAGATCGCGTCGGACATCCGCGAGCTGCAGGGCAAGGGCGCAAAGCAGATGGTTCTCGACCTTCGCAACTGCGCCGTGGGCAATCCCGAGGACGGAGTCGAACTGGCGAACTTCTTCATGGACAAGGGCCTGATCACTTACGCCATGGGTCAGAAGTATCCGCGTGAAGACCATAACGCCGATGCGAAGCAGACCATCTGGCGTGGTCCGCTGGTGGTGCTGACCAATCGCGGTACCGCTGCCGCCGCCGAAGTTGCTGCTGCTGCGCTGGGCGGCAACAAGCGCGCCGAAGTAGTTGGCGAACGTACCTACGGCGATGCATCTGTGCGCCGCCCCGTGACGATGGACGACGGTTCCGCGGTCATCCTTTCGGTCGCAAAATACTATACGCCCGACGGCAAGAGCATTCAGGACAACGGCGTGCTTCCAGGCACCGTGGTTCAGGAGATCGATCCGCAGGCTGACACCGACGAGAATGGCGACGCGCTCCCTGCCAACGCGCAGGACAACAAGCCTGTCGAAGACGTGATCTTGAAGAAAGCTCTGGAAGTTCTGAAGAAGGCCTGAGCCTACTTCGGAAGCACGAAATTCAAGCGTGCCGGCTTTGCCTCAGCCGGCACTTTGACAACCTTACACGTGAACTGCGCGGCCTGTGCATGGCTTATCACGCGCACGATATTCTTCTCTGAATTGGCCGCCGTCATCACCAGCAACGGCCACGCCGGTACGTAAATCTCCAGCACGCGAACAGTCTCGTTCCCCGCAGCGCAGGTGATGTTCAGCTCCTGATCTTCCTTGAGCGCCTTCTGCATGCTCTGCAGTTGGCCGATGAGCAACTCGCCGTAGCTCGGTTCCGGCTTCTCAATCTTCTCCGGTGTGGGGTCAACCGCGTTCTTGATCTGCTTGCTGATCGTTTGCTCGGCAAGTTGCTTGGTCAGGTTGACGATCGACATGCTGTTCCTGTTGTAGCACTCGATCCGATACAGTGTGTCCATGCCATTGTGCCTCGCGCTGTCGTTGCTCATGCAGATAGCGCCGCCTATCGCGACTCCAGATTCCACGCCGGCGCTGCCAAACGTCACCGTCCAGGAAATCCATCTTGATCTGGTTGCGCGTGACAAAAAGGGGCGGCCCGTTCGTGATCTGGCGCCTCGCGATGTGACCGTGACCGACAACGGCATTGCGGTGCAACCGAAGTCGTTCCGGCTCGTCGAGAACCGCGTCAGCCGCGAAGAAGAGGGCAAGCGCGGGAACTCTCGCGTGGCGAAACCGGCAGCTACCACCAGCGCAGGTGAAATCCAACTGATCAGTCTGGTGTTTGATCGCCTCCAGCAGGACGGCCGCGTTCTTTCGCGCAAAGCGGCTCTCGATCTGCTCAGCCGTCCGATCAGCCCGAACACTTATCTGGCGGTGTTCTCCATCGAGCATCGTTTGAACATTCTGCAGCCGTTCACCAACGATGCCAACCTTCTCCGGGAAGCCGTGGATCGTGCGGCCGGCGCGGCAAGCGTTGATTTCTCGCGGCAGACTGCCGTCATTCGCGGGCAGTTACTGAATACGTTCGGAGTGCCGGACGATCCGCGCATCCTGCAGGACAAGATCAACGAAATTCTGGAAGCCGGCGATCCGGCCGTGGGGCCCGGAATTACTCCTGACGTTGGCGCATTCACGCGTCCAAAACTAGCCGCATTGCAGATTCAGATGCTCGAGTTCGAAAGGCATCTCAGCGCGCAGCAGGAAGGCCACGCCAGTCTGGATGGTTTGATGACTCTGGTTCGCGATCAATACCGGCTGCCGGGTAGAAAGGCCGTCATCTACTTCGCCGAGGGGCTGAAAGTTCCGCCCAACCTGCAGAGTTATTTCAATGAGGTGGTCGGCGCGGCCAATCGCTCCCACGTCAGTTTTTACTCGATTGACGCGCGCGGGCTGGTGACCACGAACGATAACTCGAGCGCCAACGCTTTGCTCAGTCAGGCGGCCAACACCGTACGCCGCGAGCAATCGGCAGGACTCCGCACGGGCGTTGCTGTGGACCCGATGCAGGTGAAAGCGATCGAGCAAGCCGACGAAAGTATTCGCGAAAACACGGTGAACTCACTGGCAGATTTGGCCGAGAGCACCGGAGGATTCTTCACGCGCGGCACGAACGACCTGCGCCGCCCTGTCGATCGCATCACAGAAGATATGGCTACTTATTACGAGCTGACTTATACGCCTCCGGCAAGTAAGCTCGATGGAAGCTTTCATCGCATCAGCGTAACTCCGGTTGGCCGGCCGCTGGCGCTGCAAAGCCGCGCGGGGTACTTCGCGCTTCCCCCTGCAATCGGCCGCAGCACGCCCGACCTTCCGCCGTTTGAGACTGCTTTGCTCAAGGCGGTCACCACCAGGCCCGCACCCGGCGCGGTTCCGTTTGCGGTGAGTGCGCTCCATTTTCGCGGCGAGCAGGGCTTAGTGCTCGAGCTTCCGCTTAGCCAGTTGACGTTTGTCAAAGATGACGCGAAGCAAAGTTACCAACTGCATGCATCCGCGTTGTTTCTGGTGAAAGACGCGACAGGTGAAGTGCGTGCGCGGTTTGCTCGCGACCTTCCGTCGCATGGACCGCTCGATCGTATGGATGCGGTGCGTGGCTCGGAATTCATCTACACCGAGTCGCTGGGATTGCCTCCTGGACAATACACGCTTGAGAGTGCCGTGGTGGATATGGAAGGCACGCGCGCGGGAGTAAAGTCGTCGGTGCTTGATGTGCCGGAGACACCGCCCGGGTTGAATTTGAGCGACCTGATGATGGTGCGCCGCATGATCGAGGAAAAGACTGCTCCGTCCGAAGTCAACAGTCTCTTCCGCGCAGGCGGGACGCTGCTGGTGCCCACGCTTTCAAACCACGTGCGCGCTGGCGAAAAAATCCCCTTGTTCGTCACGATCTATCCGGACGCTGCTGTGAAGGAAGCGCCCGAGATTACCTTCGAACTGCTCCAAAACGGCGAAGTCATCGCGCCTTTGGCGTCGGATTCACCGGATGGAGCACCGGGAGCGTCGCGCCCGGTGTATTACGAAGCGTCCACGCGGGGCTTTACTCCTGGCGCTTACGAGATCAAAGCAACGGCGAAGCAGGGCGCCGCAACGATAGAGAAGACGTTGAAGGTAAACATCGAACCATAACGGTAGTGCCGCGGGCAAATAAAAGGAGTGTAATACCTTACGTTTCGTAAAACGGCACGCAAGATGCTTAGAGTAAGACGCTGCCTGGACGCTGGTGAGGCACGTGTAACGGTCACGAGATCAGCCCCCGTTCGGCTCAGAATTCAAATCGCGAAAGGTAGAAAATGTCAATACTTGCTTGGATCGTGCTCGGCTTACTCGCCGGCTTCATCGGGAGTAAGATCGTCAACAAGTCGGGAGAGGGCTTCTTTCTCGACATTATCCTCGGCGTCGTTGGCGCCGTGGTTGGAGGATTTCTCTTTAACCAGTTCGGCGCTTCCGGCGTCAGCGGACTGAACCTGTATAGCTTGCTGGTTGCGGTAGTCGGCGCCATTCTGGTGCTGGTGATTTATCACGCGCTGTTCCGCAGGCGGTAAGCTGCTTACCGCGAGTAGGCGCCGTTAGCGGCGTCTACTCGCCACTTGAATCACAATAGGTCTGGTTAGAACTCCATCATCTTCACGTCCCCCGCAACTTTCCCTGGCTTCTCTGACGGCGCATATTCGATGGCAATCGCAAACGGCTTCTGAGGTCCGCAGTTGAAGTCGAAGGCGTAGTCTGATTTGTGCTTCAGAAGCACGCGATCAGGATGCGGGATAGCGAAGGTCATGAGCTTGCCTCCGGAATCAACGGTGAATTTTAGACCTCCCTCGCAAAGAAGTTCCTTTGCCGTTCCCTCCACTCTCAAGAGCTTTTGTCCTGGCGCGGCGAAAGGATTTCCCGGCGCCTGACGATCTGGAGGTGCGAATGTAGTGGTCTGTTCGGTACCTGAAACCGTCGATGCCTTCTGTTGCTGCTGCGCGCTTTCTGCGCGGGCGTCCAGGTATCTCACCAGACTTGCCGTTTGTTCCTTCTCCTGGTCGGTGCGGTTCCACTTCTGAGCGGCTTCGGCTTGCTTCCGCGCTTCGGTGAAATCACCGGTTTGCGTGTACGCAAAAGCCAGTGCGTTGAAGAAGCGGCCGGCCCGTTCGGGGTCGATATGCTTCATCTGCTTCAGGTCGGTGATGGCCTCCCTGAATTTCTTTGCATTCATCTCAGCCATCCCGAGTTCGAGTCTTGCGTCGGGATAGTCCGGCTTCACTTCCAGGGCTCGTCTCAGAGCAGAGATTGCCCGTTCTTCCGCATTGCCGTGCTGCAGTTCCAGGTTGCCCAGGTGAAAACACATTTGCGCGTCTTTACTTCCGGCGTCAAATGCTTTCTCAAACTGAACCCGGGCACCTTCAGTGTCCTGCTTCTGCCACGCCAGATAGCCGAGTGATTCCGCGATTTCAGGGCGTGTTGGATTGCTCACGGCCAGCGCTTCGTAGCCGGCTTTGGCTCGGTCTAGCTTGTTGATGGCCGCGAAGAGGTCCGCCGACACCAGGGCAGTATCGAAATCAGAAGGCTGTTCCGCTGTAGCTTCTTCTTCGGACTTACTCAACTTGACCTCAAAGGCTGCCCCGTACAGGCTCTTGCTCTGCAGATAGTGCTGCAGATCGTTGAAGACTTCGTCGCCCGATTTGCCAAAAGCGGTACGGCACGCATCAGCAGTTGTCGCGCCGGAGTTCAGCGCCAGCAGGAACTTGTTGAATGACTTGGCGTACTCCGGGTTCAGATAGAGCATGTGGGTAAGTGCCCAGCTTTCCGCGTAGAAGACGCTCGCGCGGTCTTTCTCGTTATAAGCCGCCGAGTTGTACGACACGGAGGTGAGCGCGTCGAATGGCATCCATTTCTGTTGCTGCAGCACCTGCACGCGCCCGGGGAGCAGATCACCGACCATCGTCTTCTTGCCCATCGGTTTCAGCGTGCTGTAGACATCAGCCCAGCCCTCGTTCAGCCAGATGGGAATCTTGATGCCGCTGTGTTCAACCACCAGGTGCATGTACTCATGGATCGCGACCGGCAGGTGCTCGGGGTCCATATCGCCCAACACGATGTAATCGCGATACCGGCCTTTCGTGTAGAAAGCGCTCGCGAAGCTGTTGATGCGGTAATTTTCGTATTGCTTCGCGTTCTTGAACGCGATGATTCGGACGGGGAACTCGGTCACACCCCGAACGGGCGCAGCTTGGGCGAAAAAGCTCCGAACTTCCTCGAAATAGAGAATGACCTCGCGGGCGCGCTTCTCGCCGCCGGTGGTGTACATCTCGAAGTGTGGGGTGGTGAGATGAATCCACTGATCCTGCGCGGCAACGGCGGGGAACAGTGCGGTGCTAAGTAAGAGGACGAGGTAGCGCATAGAAGCAGGGCTTGGGTGGGAAATCAGTTTACCAGTTTTACGTACGGCTGTTATATTTGCTCATGGATCGCCGCCGCTTCCTTGCTTCTGCTGCCAGCGCACTTACCGCCTTCCAACTCGATTCAGTCGCTCGCGCACAAGCCGCGGTAGCGTCTGTCTCCGGCCGTCCTGCCGACAGCGTTGCTCGCGATGAAGATTTCTGGATGAATATCCGGCATGCCTTCACCGTCGATCGCAACATGATCAATCTCAACAACGGCGGCGTTGCGCCTTCGCCCAAGATCGTGATGGAAACCGAAGTCCGCTACCTGGAGATGGAGAACATGAACCCGTCTTATTACATGTGGCAGGTTCTCGATCCCGGTATCGAAACGGTGCGGCGCAGGCTTGCACGCTCGTTCGGTTGCGATCCCGAAGAGATTGCGATCACGCGCAACGCCAGCGAGGCGCTCGAGATCGTGCAGTTAGGGATGGACTTGAAGCCCGGCGACGAAGTATTGACCACGACGCAGGACTACGACCGTATGGTCACGACGTGGAAGCAGCGTGAGCGCCGCGACGGAATTGTGTTGAAGCAGTTCAAATTTCCCGTGCCGCCGCCCAATCTGGAGCACCTCACGAAGCTATTCGAACAGAACATCACGCCGAAGACCAGGGTGATTCACATGTGCCATGTCACCAACCGGACGGGGCAGATCTTTCCCGTGAAGCAGGTGTGTCAGATGGCCCGGGCGCGAGGCATCGAAGTAGTGGTGGATGGCGCGCACGCGTTCGCGCAGTTTCCGTTCACGCAGAAGGATCTCGATTGCGACTACTACGGAACCTCGCTGCATAAGTGGACGCTCGCGCCGATTGGCACCGGCATGCTCTACGTGAAGAAATCGAAGATCCCGAAGATCTGGCCGATGATGGCGGCGCCGCCCGCAATGGATGGTGACATTCGCAAATTTGAAGAAATCGGAACGCATCCGGCGTCGCAACGCAACGCCATTACTGAAGCGCTGAACTTCCACGAGAGCATCGGAGCAGAGCGCAAGGCGGAACGCTTTCGCTACCTGCGCCGCCGCTGGTCGGACCCGCTGCGCGCGTTGCCCGGCGTGAAGATTCTGAATAGCGACGATCCGGAACAGTCTTGCGCGATCGGGTTCATCAGCGTCGATGGCTTTGACGCGCGTGCGCTCGCGAAATATTTGTGGGACAAGCACCGCATCTGGACCGTCGCCATCGTGCAGCCCGGCGAATTTCAAGGCCTGCGCATCACGCCCAATGTGTATACGACGCTGGAAGAGGTCGATACATTCACTGAGGTGATGACGGGCATCATTCGCCGGGGCTCGCTGCCCGCTTAGCTCTTCTTGGCCGCGGCGATCTCTGCGATCTCGGCTTCGCTCAACCGGAACTCCATCGCGCCGGCGACGCCGTCCACCTGCTGAGGCGAACGCATGCCGACGATAGCGGCTGTAACAGCGGGGTGCCGCAACGTCCATGCGATCGCGACTTCGCCAGCCGAGCGGCCATGACGCGCGCCGATCTCTTTCATCTTCTCTGCGAGCTGCAGATTGCGCGAAAGGTGCGGCTCCTGGAAATTCAGTGCACGCTTGCGGAAGTCGTCTTCAGGCATTGCCGCGACGCGCTCTTTCGTCATCGCACCGGTAAGCAGGCCGGACTTCATTGGCGAGTAAACGATGACGCCGATGTTGTTCTGCTCGCAGAAGGGCAGGATGGATTCTTCAATCTCGGGCGAGATTGCCGAATAGGGCGGCTGCAGTGAGGTGATGGGCGCGATCTTTTGTGCGCGTTCCAGTTGTTGCACGTTGAAATTGGATACGCCGATCCAACGCACCTTGCCTTCGGATTTCAGCTCCGCCATGGTGCTCCAGCCTTCTTCCACATCTTCGTCGGGCTCGGGCCAGTGGATTTGATAAAGATCGATGACATCGACTTTCAACCGCCGCAGACTGGCTTCCACTTCACGCTTGATCGAGTCGCGCTTCAGGCTCTTTTGAATCTCGCGGTTCTCATTCCAGATGCGCTCGCACTTGGTGAAAACATAAGGGCGGTTCGAAACGCCGTCGAGAGCTTTGGCGACAACCTCCTCGGAGTGGCCCAGGCCGTATACCGCAGCCGTGTCGATCCAGTTGATTCCTTTGTCGAGCGCGTGGCGAATAGCGCCGATTGATTCCTGATCGTCCTGCGCTCCCCAACTGAACGCCCAGTCGCCGCCGCCCATCGCCCAGGCGCCAACTCCGATGGGCGTGAGTTCCAGATCACTATTTCCTAATCGCTTTTTGTGCATCTAGCGATTGTCGGATATTCACGAGACCTTCTGCATTTCCCACTCCCTCACGGTCGTGGCTCGTGAAATCACCTACACGCTCATTTGGCGTCAGGCATCTCGAACGCGACATTGCTCTGCACGTCGGCCCGTTCAAACTCGCTATTGATCAAGCCCAGCGACACTCTTCGTGCGTACATGAACAGAACGCGAAAGCGCAGTTCGCCGCCATAGCTCACCGGAAACCATACATCGCCCGGGAACTTCTCATAGGTCACCTTGAAGCCAACATGCTGAAGGTTCGTTCCGAGGATGACCTTCACCGCGATAGGGATACCGAATGCCGGATGCGTGTTGATCATCACGGGCTGCAAAGCCGCTTTGTCGATCAGCGCTTCACCGGCCCAATCCTGATCTTCTCCTTTGCCTTTTTTCGGCACGAAGCTGATCCGGTAGACCTGGTGCCCGCGGTATTCTTCTTCCCCGTCAAGCTTGAACGTGTAGTGTTTCTGCCGCCACGTCGAGAGTGGAAAGAGCTCTTTGCTGATGCCGTCGCGTGTCTTGTCGTTGTCATCGTCGGACTCGACATGCATATGAACATCTGACTCAGCGCTCGGCTTTTTCTCAGGCTGGCTGAGGTTATCGATGATGCCGGTGACGATCTCGCCATCGATGTCGACACCTTTGTAACGGTAGTCGGTCGCGGTAAACGGAATAACTCGATTGCCGTCCAGAACCTTGCCTTCCAGGTGGAGCAGCTCGCGCTTCGAAGCCTTACCTGTAGGAACGACGCGGTAGTCGCGAATCTCTTCGCGCGCCAGCTTGCCGTTCGCGCGTTGCACGCGAACCAGCACGTTCTGATGAAACCGGTACTGAGATCGCAGCTCCTGCGCCTGATCCTGGTTGGCGGCGACGCGGGCCATGATCTCTTCCGCAGTCTGAGCTGCGGAAAGCAGGCCCGAACAAATCAGAAGAGAGCAGGCGACGCGCATTACTTTGCCTTCTTTTGAATCCCCAGATCAGGCACGCCCATGTCGGTCAACGCGCTCAAGTCGTCCAGGTCGATATCGCCGAGAATCTGCACCACGGTGAGCTCTTTCGGCTTGGTAGCGAAAATCGTCAGACCGCCCACGCGACTGTCGCCGGTGGTATGCACGAAGATTTCGGCGTTCTCCGCGTCTTTATTGTTCTTCACGCCAACGATGCGATTCCAACCGGGCTGCTTCATCTGGTTGCGCAGCCAGGCGAGGTCTTCGGGCTTGTATGCGTTGTCATCTTTGAAGGTATAGCTGCGGACATAGATGCCCTTCAGCCCGCTCACGATTTTGCGGACCTTCGCGGAATCAGGATCGTCTTTTGGCAGAAACTTTGCCGCCATGCGCAGCATGTTCGTGTCCAGCGTGACGTTCACCGTCTCGGCTGCGACTGCTTCGAAACGGTCGAGGCCTTTCATGTCGAAGGTCTGCATAGCGCCCCAGAGCGCGGGCGCGGCCAGCAGCAGCGTAACTGTAAGAATGCGTTTCATCGTTCACTTGTCTCCCGCAGTAAAGTCTGCGCTTGCTTCAATTTCGCTTTCGTCAGATGCAACGCCAGCATGACCTGCTTCTCCGCTCGTTCGCCTTCCATCGCTTCGCGCTCCCGGTCGTGCCGCTGCTCAATGACAGCCGGAACCAGCACCAGCGCCGCAATTCCCGCGGCCACCGCAGCCCATCGCGAAAATACCGGCGGCTTCTTCGGGACCACGTGTATTGTCTTCTTTGCTGCAGCGGCTGCGATCACGCGGGCGGCGAAACCCTCCGGCGCCTCACGCCGACGCAGCGTCGAACGCAGATCGTCTTCGAAACTCATAAATTGGCCTCCTGTGCGCGTCCGGGTGAACTGAGCCGCCGTTCCATCTTTGTGCGCAACGTCGCGAGTGACCGGTGCAACAGACTCTTCACGGTTCCTATCGGTACCCCGACCGTATCGGCAATCTCCGCCGGGTCCATATCTTCCTGATATCTCAGCACCACGATCATGCGCGCTTTCTCGGGCAGCGATGCGATCAGCCTACCGAGTTGGTCGCGCAGCAAGAAGTCATTCGACTGCTTGCGCGCCGCCGGCTCTGGTATGTCTTCCAGGTTGAACTTGGGCCGCAGCTTACGGCGCCGCGCTTCATCGATACAACGATGGCTCGCCACGCGCCGCAGCCAGAACTTCACGTGCGCGGGCGATTCCAGTTCGGACAATTTCTGGTGCAGGTGCAGGAAGACGTCCTGAGCGACCTCTTCGGCCGTTTCGCGATCACGCAGAAAATGGAGCGCCAGGCTGAACACCATGTGCTGGTGTTCCTGGACCATCTCCGCGAAATCAATCGCTGCGTTCACCGCTTCCACATTTACTCATACGGGCGTGCGGGGCGAAAGAACGCAAAAAGTGAGCAGCAACTGGCAGAGAACCCAAGAACCCGCATGCTACTTTGGCTTCATGCCCGACGAGAATCCGTTTCACGACCCGCTGCGGTTCGAGCGTCAGACCCCGGAGTGCACCGTAGTTATTTTCGGCGCGAATGGCGATCTCACCAAGCGCAAACTGCTTCCAGCGCTCTACAGGCTGGCCTATGAGCGGCGCCTGGCACCCGGCTTCGCAGTTCTGGGAATCTCGCGAACGGCTATGTCGGACGATCAGTTTCGCGACAAAATGCGCGAGTCGGTCCAGCAATTTCTGGAGGACTCCCCGTTCGATGAAGAGCTCTGGAAGAGTTTCGCGCAAGGGCTGTTCTACATGGCGGGCGATGTGGGCAACGCCGAAGCTTACACCAACCTGGGCAAGCGCCTGGCCGAGATCGAAGCGCAGCGCGGAACCGGCGGCAACGTGCTGTTCTATCTTTCGACGCAGCCGAGCCAATATGCCGAAACGGCGCTGGGAATCGGCAAGGCAGGGCTGGCGAAAGCGTCCGGGTGGCGCCGCCTCATCGTTGAAAAGCCATTCGGACACGATCTCGCCAGCGCGCGCGAACTCAGCAGCCAAATTCACCAGGTGTTTCCCGAGCAGGAGGTCTATCGCATCGATCATTACCTCGGCAAGGAAACGGTCCAGAACATCCTGGCGCTGCGCTTTGGCAACGGAATCTTCGAGCCCTTGTGGGATCGCAAGTATGTAAATCACGTGCAGATCACGGCGGCCGAATCGATCGGCGTCGAGGGTCGCGGCGCCTATTACCAGGAAGCGGGCGCATTGCGCGACATGATCCAGAACCATCTGCTGCAAGTGATGGCCACCATTGCCATGGAACCCAGCGCTTCGTTCCAGCCCGACGCGGTCCGCGACGAACGATCGAAGCTGCTGCGCTCCATCCGCGTCATGAAACCGGATGAAGTGAAGACCTCCGCGGTGCCAGGCCAGTACGGACCCGCGCGCATCGGAGGCAAAGATGTGGTGGGCTTCAGGCAGGAGCCCGGCGTCGATCCGCAATCGCAAACCAATACCTACGCCGCAGCCACGTTCTTCATCGACAACTGGCGGTGGGCCGGCGTGCCTTTCTATATGCGCAGCGGGAAGCACCTGCCCAAACGCGTCAGCGAAATTGCGATTCAGTTCAATGAAGCACCGCATGCAGTGTTCCGCAAAGACGGCGATAGTGCCGAAGGCACGATTCCGAATTTGTTGATCTTGCGCATTCAGCCGGAGGAAGGCATCTCGCTGAAGTTTTTGTCGAAGCGGCCTGGCGCGGGAATGCAATTGCGGCCGGTGTCGATGGACTTCAATTACGGATCAAGCTTCGGTGAGCGCTCGCCGTCGGCTTATGAGACGCTGCTGCTGGACGCAATCATTGGCGACGCTACCCTCTACACGCGGCAGGATATGGTGGAGGCGAGCTGGGCGGTGGTAGAGCCGATTCTGCAAGTCTGGAACAATTCGAAGTTCGATTTCCCGAATTACGCCGCAGGCACATGGGGACCGGCGGCATCGGACGCCATGCTTGCCCAGCGGGGACACGAATGGAGAAGGCCATGAGCGCAGCCGCGACAGTTCAGCCCGACGCGATTCTCAAAGATCTGGCGAAGCTCTGGGTTTCACTCGCGAAAGAAAAAGAAGGCGACGCGGTCGACAAGACGGCCACCGGCTCCGGAGTCTTGCGAGCGATTGCGATGACGTTGATCGCGGCGGTGGACGAAAAGGAAGATCCTGCGGAAGTTGGCGAGACGGTCGCGCTCTTGATGAAAGAGCATCCGAGCCGCGCAATCACGCTGAGGCTGGTGGGCGACGAGGGGCGCGTGCTTTCGAGCCGCGTGTACGCGCAATGTTGGATGCCGTTCGGACAACGGCGCCAGATCTGTTGCGAGCAGATTGAAATTACCGCATCCGAGTGCGCGGTGGAAGACTTGCCGGCGGTGGTGCTGCCGCTGACAGTTCCGGATCTGCCCGTGATCCTGTGGTGCCGGAGCGCGCGCATGCTGAGCCTGCCGGAGTTCGCGGGCATCGAAGCGGTCGCGACAAAAGTGATTGTCGATGGCGATTCATTCGCGAGCACTGGGGCGTCCTTCGAACAGATGCAGAACATCAAGCGCAGCGGAATTCGCGTCGCTGATCTGGCTTGGACGCGCATTACACGCTGGCGCGAGATCATCTCGCGCGTGTTCGAAGACCAACTGCTCTACCAGAAATTGAGCGGTGACGTCGAAGTGGTGATCGAGTTCGAACACGCCGAGCCGCATGACGGCGCTTACTACGTTGCGGCTTGGATCGAGAGCGGAATTGAAAGCTGCGGCGGAAAGCCCCGCACCACGATGCGGCAAGCGAGTGGTGCGCAAGCCGTTGCCGGGTTGTGCAGTGTGTCCATCCGGGCGTCGGGGGCAGTCGACATTTCGTTGCGAGCAGAAGCAGGCAGCGTTGGTGCGATGGTGAACGGCAAGAACTCGCGCACTGTGTACCCCAACACATCGGACTCCGCACTGCTGCAGGAAGAGCTATCGCTCGCCGGGACGCGATCCGGTGTTTGAAGCCGTGCTGCAGCGAGCCGTTGAAATGAGCCGGAGATGAGCCGACGATGACCATGCATCCGTATTCCGATCCCAGCGAGGCCGCGCAGGCGTGCTGCGATTACATGTTGGCCGCGATCGCTGCGGCGCGCGCGATTCGTAAAGTCGCTGCCATTGCGGTCTCGGGCGGTTCAACGCCGAAGCTGCTCTTCCAGGCGATGGCTGCGCAAACGTTCGATTGGACCGGCGTGCACTGGTTCTTTGTCGATGAGCGTTGTGTTGCGCCCGACGATACGCAGAGTAACTACCGGCTCGCGAAAGAGAATTTCTTCGATCTTGCCAGGTTCCCTGAAGCCCAGGTGCACCGGGTCAAAGGAGAGATCGATCCGCAGCAAGCGGCGGCCGAGTATGCCGCTGATGTGCAGCGCTTCTTTGGATCGGGTGAACCGCGTTTCGACGTGATGCAACACGGCATGGGTGCCGACGCGCATACCGCGAGTCTGTTCCCGGGCGAGCCTTTGATTCAGGACAATGAGAATGTTGCCGCCGCCGTGTACAACGAACGGTTGAAGCAGTGGCGGGTTACTTTGCTTCCGCGTGTAATCCGCGCCGCGCGGCACACAGCGTTCCTGGTGTGCGGCGCAGACAAGTCGGGTGCGATTGCAGAAGTGCTGTACGGGCCTTACGATCCGATGCAGTATCCTTCCCAACTGGCGGCGCTGCCCGATGGCGAGCGCGAGATCGCGTGGTTTGTCGATGACGAAGCCGCGACCGATGCTCTAGCGCGCGCGGCCGCTAAGACGTAGCCGGTATCAATCGCCGGCAGCCATCGCGCGGACGTCCGATTTGTTCCCGTCCCAGTTCACTTCACGCACCGGCCCGACGATCAACAGGAAGCTCACCACGCCAACCGCGAGGAACAGCGCGGCCACCAGAAATCCTGCAATGTAAGAGCCCGTGGTTTGCACGAGCCAACCAGTGAGCCAGGGCCCGAGGATGCCGGAGATGTTTCCGAATGCATTCTGCAGGCCCGTCCAGCGCCCCGCGGCGCTTGGACCCGCAAGTGTTTGCGTGACTGCCCAGACGTTGCCGCTGAACAGCCCAAAACTCATACAGGCAATGGTCAGCAGGACCAGAGACAACATCGAATTCTGAATCATCGCGGCGGGCAGCATCAAGGTCGAAAGACCAAGTCCCATGACCACGAAGAACTTGCGCACGCGCGTGACGGATTGCCCGTTGGCAATCCAGCGGTCGGAGAGCCAGCCGCCAAACAGCGAAGCAGCCGCAACGCCCCAGAACGGAATGGAGCCGATGATGCTCATCTCGTTGTGCGTGTAGTGCCGCGCATCGCGGAAGTAGTTGGGCAGCCAGAACACCAGGAAGTACCAGGCGTAATTGCTGCAGATGAGCCCGATGAAGGTCCCCCATGCGGAGCGCTCGCTCAGAATGCGCATGATCGTGGGCCGCTTTTCGGCGGGCGCGTCGATTTGGGCGACAGCTTCTTTGGGCGCGAAGATCGCCCACGGAACCAGCCACAGCAGACTCGCGAAACCGGTCGCGATGAAGAATGCGCGCCAACCGTACTGCCCCATAAAGAGGCCACCCAGCAGCACGCCGATAGCGGGACCCATCTTCGACCCGGCATCGATCATGGAGTTCGCGACGCCGCGATGCTCCTCTTCGAAGTTGCGCGAGATGATTCGCGAGTACGACGGGTATGCCACCGATTCGCCTAACCCGAGCAACAATCGCAGCCCAAACAGCATCGTCAGGCCTTCGACATAGCCGGTAAGCAGCATCGCGACGGACCACAGCAGGTATCCCGCGCCATATACCCAATTCACGTTGTAGCGATCGACGAGCCAGCCGGCGACGATCTGAAAGATGGCGTAGGTCCAGAAGAATGCCGAGCCTAATTTGCCGAACGCGATCTGATCGAGATGCAGCTCGCCTTGCAGCATCTTGCCGGCGACGCCGAGGCTGCCGCGATCCACATAGTTAATGCAGATCGAGATGAGCAGCAGGATCAGGAAGATCCACTGCGAACGGAGCATGCGCGTGGAGCTTGCCATTCGCGGTCAATCTTATCGCATACTCCAAAGGGATGCGTCTGCGATGGGTGGCTGCCGGAGTGTTTGTCGTCTCGAACGTTGTGAACTACCTGGACCGCGGCATTCTGGCATCGGTGTGGCCCGACATCGCGCGTGAGTTTCATCTGGACGAACGGCATTACGGCTGGATTGTGATGGCGCTCTCGCTCAGCTATGCGCTGGCGTCGCCCGTAACGGGTTGGATGTTGGACCGTTTGGGCCTGACGCGAGGCATCAGCGTGGCAGTTGCAATCTGGTCCGCGGCCGCAGCAGCAACGGGTGCGGTGGTCAGTTATCCGCAGTTGCTGCTTTGCCGAATTGGTTTAGGGGCGGGGGAGAGCGCCGGCATTCCCGCCGTCGGTAAGGCCAATGCGATGTACCTCCAGCCGAAAGAGCGTGCGATCGGCGCTGCGTTTTCACAGGTCGGTATCAGCATCGGCGGTATTCTTGCGCCTGCGCTGGCGGTCATGTTCGTGGCGCATACCTGGCGCTTCCCGTTCGTCGTCGCCGGGCTCTGCGGCCTGTTGTGGATTCCGCTGTGGTGGATGACATCACGCGCGATCCAGCCCGCCTTTGACGAACCGCAAGCGTCCGAGTCCGGGGCGATGGATCGACGGCTCCTCGCATTGGTTGTGGCGAACGTGCTGTGGATGGGCGTCTATTCGTTATGGACAAACTGGACATCGCTTTACCTTTTCGGCGTGCATCATCTATCGAAAGTTGAGGCGGCGAAATATGCATGGGCGCCGCCCGTATTCTCTGTGCTGGGAGGATTCCTCGGCGGCTGGATCTCGATGCGGCTGATCGAGCGCGGGATGCCTACGCTTGACGCACGGCTGCGCGCGATTCTGTTCAGCGCAATCGGCATTCTGACCACGCTCCTGGTGCCGTTCACGCCCACGCCGTTCTGGTCCATCACGGCGATCTCAGCAAGTTTCTTCTGGGCTACGGCTGGGTCAGTGAACATCTACGCGATTCCGCTTGATCTCTACGGAGCAAAACGGGCCGGGGCGTCGATCGCAGCACTGGTCTTTGCCTATGGCTTGTTGCAAACGGTCATCTCGCCGGTGATCGGCTACATGGTGAAGTACCACGGCTATCAACTGGTCTGCGTAGCCGCAGCATTGCCGCCCATCGCTGGCTATTTGCTGCTGCACAAGAGTCTGCGCGCTGAAAGAGTGGCAAGCTGAGGGAAGGGTGAATGGCTGTGTCGAACGTCCCTGAAGAGTGCGATCCCGCGCCGGCGCACGATGTTGCGCGGCACTTGCGGCAATTCTCGCGCGTGCCGTGGAAAGAAATCTGGGCGCTGCTGCGAGAGACGGCGAGTGCCTGGGTAGACGATAAAGCCCCGCGCCTGGGTGCGTCGCTCGCGTTCTATACGTTGCTCTCGCTTGCGCCGCTCCTGATCGTTGTAGTGGCTGTGGCAGCGCTGGTATACGGGCAGCAAGCCGCGCAAGGGCAACTGGTCTGGCAGATTCAAGGGCTCGTAGGAGCTGAGGGAGCGCGCACGATCCAGGGATTGCTGAAATCGGCTTACCGGCCCGGAGTCGGAATCGTCGCGACTATCGTTGGAGTACTGGCGTTGCTGTTTGGAGCGTCCACGGTCGTAGTCGAGTTGCGCGATGCGCTGAACACCATCTGGCACGTTCCTGAGAAATCCACTTCAGGCCTGCAGAGCTTCTTGCTGCTGATCAAAGAGCGTTTCTACTCGCTGGGATTGATCTTAGGGGTCGGGTTCTTGCTGCTTGTTTCTTTGGTTCTGAATGCGGCTATCGCCGGAATGGGACGTTACGTCGGACAGTTTCTTCCGCCGTCCGAAGCTTTCCTGCACATCGCCACGTTTGTGATGTCGTTTGTGATCATCACGCTCTTGTTCTCGGCGATTTATAAGTTATTTCCGGATGTACTGCTGAAATGGAGCGATGTATTTGTAGGCGCCTGTTTCACCTCGCTCCTGTTCTCAATCGGGAAACAGTTAATCGCCATCTACCTGGGCAAGGCAAGCTTTGGGTCGACTTATGGGGCTGCCGGATCTTTAGTTATTGTTCTGGTGTGGGTTTACTACTCGGCGCAGTTATTCTTCCTGGGCGCGGAGTTCACAAAGATCTACACAGAAAAGTTCGGTTCGCAGTTAGCAGCTAAGTTAGAAAAGTGTCCGCCTAAGTTAGATAATGTCATCATCGATCCCGTAACGGGTCTTCCCGCAGGGGAGGAGCGGAAGGACCACGTGACGCTGACTTAGCTTTTACTTACCGCGCGGCCCGTGTTGCATGTTGTGGGTAACTCGCACGTGCATTCACAAGCCACGACGGTAAGGGAGCGGGGTTCTTAAACCGACAACAGACGATCGAAGAACGACCGGTAGCGCCGCAGAGCGATACGGAGGTCTTCGGTCGAAACCTTATCTTCGCCGCGCGACCATTCGTGTTCCATCTTTGCGCGCTCGTCGGCAAACAGCTTGGCGAGTGATTGGATCGCCTGCGCAACCAGTTGATCGGCCTGCTCAACTGCTTTGCGCGGTTCGTCGACGAATGCGGTTTGTACATCGCGCCATTCAGAGCGGAACCGCTGCGCCTCTTCCGACGCAAACAGCGGTGCTGAAGCATTCTCTTCATGCGCCGGGCTGTGCGTTGCCGCTGCCGCCAATCCAGCGGTACCTTCCGTTTGAGCCTTCTCGCCCGGGAGAAAATCGGCCGTTCTTAACTTCCGTTCACCGGTTTCGTTGATTGTCTCGTTCATCTCCGCACCTCTCTGGTTTGTGCTGATGTGGTATTTCCAAGCAGGTCTTCAAACAGGGCCCGGTAATGCACCATGGCTTTGCGAAGGTCTTCGGTGTCCGCTTCGCCTCGGTCACTACGTACCGCAATCAGGTGCGCGGTCCGATAGTTTTCTACAACCTTAGGATGGTCAACGGAAACGTCAGCCGCGAGTTGTTCAAACTCTCCCATTGGGTATCCGCGCGTTCTCATGACCTCGGTCAGAATGCGGTCGGCGTCGATTACGGCGCCCTTAGGATCGTCCACAAACTTCGCCTGATCGTCGCGCCATTCATTGCTGAACCGATCCCGGTCAGCTTGCGATAATTCGACGATCTTAAACTTTTCAACGCGCTTCGCCCGTTGCTCAAGTGCGGCTTCGGCCTTCGCTGAGTTGCCCTGATGCTTCATCTCACGTTCGTACTCCGGCCCGAATCGCGACTTGAGCGTTTCCGTGCGCCGTTTACGAAGGTAAAACCAAGCCGCCGCAGCAGCGACGATGAGGACGACTAAGACTACGAGTAATGTTGAGTTGCTCGTATTATCCATTCGATGTTCCTCCACTCATAAGTAAGCAGTTTGCCTGCCAGTGTGTGAGTGACGGAGAGCCATCGCGCGGCAGCTCGCGCACGGTTAGTTACTGTGCTACATATACATCCCGCCATTTACATCGAGCACGTGCCCGGTAATGTAACTTGCCTCGTCACTGCACAAATACTTCACGGCCGAGGCGATATCTTCCGGCCTTCCGAGCCTCTTCAGAGGGATGCTATTCAGGATCCGCTCTCGGACTTCCGCGGAGAGCACCGCCGTCATATCCGTTTCAATGAAGCCAGGAGCGATCGCATTCACCGTAATGTTGCGGGACGCCATCTCCTGCGCGAGGCTCTTCGTTAATCCGATTACTCCGGCCTTCGAAGCAACGTAGTTGGCTTGACCAGCATTGCCGGAGCGCGCCACCACGGATGAGATATTAACGATGCGCCCCCACCTGTTTTTCGCCATCGACGGCAGCACCTGCTGAATCGAAAGAAAGGTGCCGGTCAAATTAGTCTGAAGCACGATATCCCAGTCCGCCGGCTTCATGCGCATCGCGAGCCCGTCTTTGGTCAGCGCGGCGTTATTCACCAGAATGTCGATCGGCCCGGCTTCTTGAAATGCGGACTTAATGGAATCGGGAACGCTGAGATCAACTTCAACTACGCGCGCCTCACCGCCCCGTTCGCGGATTTCTGTGGCGGCTTGCTCGAGCTTCTCGCGGTTCCGTGCAGCGAGCACCACGCTGTGCCCCGCTGCGGCGAGTGCCATGGCACACGCATGACCAATCCCCCGGCTTGCGCCGGTTACAAGAGCAGTTCGTTTTTGCATTTGGGCTGCATACATAATAAGGCTTCCCATGGCTTATAAAGACCTGAGAGATTTCGTCAAGGCGCTCGAAAAACGGGGTGAGCTGAAACGCATTCCGTTCGAGGTGGATGCTGAACTCGAGATCACTGAATTCGCCGACCGTTCGGTGAAGAGCGGCGGACCGGCACTGTTGTTTGAAAAGGTCAAAGGCTCCGAATATCCGCTGTTGATCAATGCTTTCGCCAGCATGAAGCGCATGGAGCTTGCGTTCGAAGTAGAAAGTCTGGACGACATTGCCGCACGCATTGTTGAGTTCCTGGAGATGCGCCCGGCTGAAGGCTTGATGGGCAAGCTGAAGATGTTACCGAAGCTGGCCGAAGTGGGCAGCTTCTTTCCGAAGGTTGTAGAGCGTGGCGCCTGTCAGGAGATCGTCAAAACGGAAGGCTTCTCATTGTTCGATTATCCCGCGCTGAAGTGCTGGCCGGATGATGGCGGCCGTTTCATCACGCTGCCCATGGTGTTCTCGCGCAACCCGGTCAGCGGCAAACGCAATTGCGGCATGTACCGCATGCAGATCTACGATGAGCGCACAACGGGCATGCACTGGCAGACGCATAAACAGGGCGCGGATCATTACCGGCATCTGGAACAACAGGGCAAGTCGACGCGCATGCCGGTGTCCGTCGCGATCGGCGCCGATCCCGCAGTGATGTACTCGGCGATCTTGCCGCTGCCGCCCGACATCGATGAGATGTTGGTGGCCGGGTTCCTGCGGCGCGAGCCGGTCGAGATGGTGAAGTGCCGCACCAACGATTTGGAAGTGCCGGCCAACGCAGAGATTGTGCTCGAAGGCTACGTGCAACTAGGGGAGTTGCGTAGCGAAGGACCGTTCGGTGATCACACCGGGTTCTATACGCTTGCGGATGACTATCCGGTGTTCCATGTGGAGTGCATCACATCAAGGAAGAACCCGTTGTATGCCGCGACCATCGTTGGTCCGCCGCCGATGGAAGATTTCTACATGGGCAAGGCGGTGGAGCGCATCTTTCTGCCGCTGATGCGCATGCAACTGCCCGAGGTGCGCGACATCTGCATGCCTGCGGAAGGCGTCTTCCACAACTTAATGCTGGTCTCGATGCGCAAGGCGTACCCCGGTCACGCGCGTAAGGTGATGAGCGCGATCTGGGGCCTGGGCCAGGCGATGTTCACTAAATGCATCGTGGTGGTGGATGAAGAAGTTGATGTACAGAACGTAGCGGAGGTGGCGTGGAAGGCGCTGAACAACATCGACCCCGAGCGCGATATTCAATTCACCCTGGGTCCGGTTGATTCGCTCGATCACGCCAGCCGCTTGCCAAACTTCGGTTCAAAAATGGGCATCGATGCCACGCGCAAGTGGCCTGGAGAAGGCTTCGCGCGGCAGTGGCCCGATGTGATTCGAATGCCGGAAGACGTTCGCGCGCGAGTGGCCGCAATGTGGAAGCGCGCAGGCCTTTAGGCTATGATGAATCAGTAGTTCCCTCCTGGTGGATGTAGCTCAGCTTGGTAGAGCGCCTGATTGTGGTTCAGGTGGTCGAGGGTTCGAATCCCTCCATCCACCCCAGTATTTCTCCCCCGTCGTATCCTGTCTAGATGTCCAAGTATGAAGATGCAAACCTCGTCCTGAAGCTGTATGAGTTGCGGCGTGAGAGTGTGATGCGGCAGGCGCGCGACTGGTACGCGTGGCATTTCTTTCCGCAGACGATGGAGGAGTACACCGCCATCATGATGGGTGAGAACGGCGCCCTTGCACGGATGGTCACCAGCTATTGGGAGACCGCGGCGGCGCTCGTCAACCATGGCGCGATCGATAAAGACCTGTTCGCTGAAACCAATGGCGAGATGTTCGGTGCGTTCTCCAAAGTCGAACTGCTGATTCCGGAACTGCGCGCCGCGTACGGACCCCACTTTCTGGTGAACCTTGAAAAGCTGGTTGATTCGATCAAGGGCGGACGCGAACGATCGAAGCAATCGCGGGAGTTCATGACGTCGTTGCGCGAGAAGGCTGCGGCAACGCCTGCGTAACGTGAAGCTTGCTGCACTGTTGTTGTTGGTTGCGCCGCTCACTGCCGCGACGATTCAATTCGACGCACAAGTGAGCGGCGTGGCCGAGTCGTTGCGTGGTGTGAGCGCGGTCAACGCGAAGGTTTGCTGGGCAAGCGGAACGCACGGAACGTTTCTGCGTACCGTCGATGGTGGCGCGCATTGGATTGCGGGCAAGGTGGCCGGTGCTGACGCACTGGATTTTCGTGATGTCGAAGCAGTCAATGCCGATACTGCTTACCTGTTGAGCATCGGACCCGGCGAACAATCTCGCGTCTACAAGACCATCGACGCCGGGCAGCACTGGCGATTACTGTTCACCAATCCTGACCCGTCTGGCTTCTTCGACGGATTCGCGTTCTGGAATCCGCGCGAAGGGATTCTCTTTGGCGATCCGGTCGATGGACGTTTCGCGATTGCGGTGACGCATGACGGTGAGACCTGGACGCGTCAGCATCCAACCATGCCGCCGGCTCTACCGAATGAAGGCGCGTTTGCCGCAAGCGGTACTTCGATCGCGGTGCGTGGCCGGCAGGAGGTATGGTTTGCAACGGGCAGCGGCGCAAGTGCGCGCGTTTTCATGTCCCATAACAAGGGGCAGTCGTTTACCGCAATGGACACACCGCTGCGCCACGATGCGCAGATGTCGGGAATCTTCGGCATGGCGGTCGATGGGCCACGCGTGGTGCTGATCGGCGGCAATGACAAAGAGCCCGATGCAACCAACGCCAACGCCGCCGTTTGGGAAGGCCACTGGATAACACCACTAATCGCCACCCTCCGGAGCACGTAGCGCTGTTGCCGCGGTTCGCGGATTACTCGTTGCGGTTGGCCGCAACGGAGCCGACATCTCAGAAGATCATGGGCTCACGTGGCGCAACGTGAGTCACACCGGGTATCACGCGATTGCTTTTGCCAAGGGAACAGGTACGGGTTGGGCGGTGGGCGCGGACGGCCGCATCGCGCGGGTGACAGTTACGGGCGCAGCACGGAATCCGGCGTCTCGGCCATAGCGCGGCCGAAGCGTTTCAGGCGGAAGGTCTCCGCGATCGCGATATAGACGTTGAGCAACCCAAGTCCACTGAGCGCGCCGCGGAAGTAGCCGCTGAACCACACGTCATCGAATTGCGGAAGCCAGGTAAGGAACGAATTTGTTTCCCAGACTTCGGTCCACGGGTAGATCAGCAGGAAGCAGCCAATCTCCGCGCAGAAGATCACGAACACGATTGCCCAAAGCTTGCGCGACCAATTCGGTTGCGTGCTCAACCGGCTTGCTCCACTGCATCGAACAATGAGAATTGATCGAGACGATAAACCGGCTCGAAGCTGCGGCGGTGCAGGGGAGTGGGCCCGTGGTCCCGGAGTGCACGGAAGTGTTCCGGGCAGCAGTATCCTTTGTGCCGCGCCAAGCCATACTGCGGATAAACCTGATCGAACTCGCGCATAAGCGCGTCGCGATGTACCTTCGCAATGATCGATGCCGCCGCGATTGCGTGGCATTGCGCGTCACCATCGATAATTCCGCGTTGCGGCAATGGGAGGTCGAGAGTCACGGCATCGCAGAGAAGATAATCGGGGCCCGGCGTAAGTTGCAGCACCGCCATCTTCATAGCCAGGCGTGAGGCCTGGTAAATGTTGATGCGGTCAATCTCGGCCGCATCGACAGAAGCGATCGCCCACGAAACAGCGCGCTCGCGGATGCGTGCCGAGAGCACCTCGCGGCGCTCCGGCGTCAGTTGCTTGCTGTCGTTCAGACCGCGCACAGGCCGCTGCGGGGAAAGGACTACGGCAGCGGCGGTCACCGGACCAAAGAGAGAACCGCGCCCGACCTCATCGGCACCTGCGATCGCCAGATAGCCGCGCGAACGCAGGCCGTCTTCCATCGCCGACTGGCATTTCAACGGTGGCATACCGGGGTCATGAACCATCCCGCTTGCTTACGCGCGCGGCTCGTAAGTGCCGCATTGCCACGAGCCGCGCACGTAAGTAATCGGTTAATTGCGTTCTTTGAGGCGCGCTGCTTTGCCCTTCAGCTCGCGCAGATAGTACAGCTTCGCGCGGCGAACTTTACCGGTGCGAACGATGTCAATGTGGTCGATGACCGGTCCGTGCAGCGGGAAAATGCGCTCTACGCCGTGGCCGAAGCTGACCTTGCGCACGGTGATGGTTTCGCTCACGCCGGTGTTGTTGCGCGCAATGAAAGTGCCCTCGAAAACCTGGAGGCGTTCTTTATCGCCTTCCTTGATCTTTACGTGCACTTTGAGCGTGTCGCCCGGGCGGATCGCCGGGAGGTTCGTGCGCAGGTTCTTCTGAATAAATTTGCTGATCAACGGATTCGTCATTGTCTTGCCCTTCTATTTCGTATTCTCAACTGCTGGAATCAGATCGGGACGCAAGCGCGCCGTCTTCTCCAGAGCCGCGCGCCGTTTCCAGCGCCGGATCTGCTCATGATTCCCACCCAACAAAACCTCTGGCACTTGCCACCCGCGAAAATCAGCAGGGCGCGTGTACTGCGGGCAATCCAGAAGTCCCGGCTGTTCGAACGATTCGAACTGCGCGGAGTCTTCGTTGCCTAGCACGCCCGGAATCAGGCGCGCCACACAGTCCACAACCACAGCGGCCGCCAGTTCTCCGCCGCTCAAAACATAATCGCCGATCGACAACTCCTCGTCGGCAAGGCGTTCGGCCACGCGCTCGTCAACGCCTTCATAGCGGCCACAAATCAGCAGCAGCTCATCATATTGAGCCAGCCGCCGAGCCGCCGCCTGATCAAACCTGGCCCCCTGGGCGGAGAGCAGCACCACGCGGGTACGCTCGCTTCGCTCAGGCAACATCTCTTCCACCGCCTGGAACAGCGGCTCGGGCTTCAGCAGCATGCCCTCGCCCCCGCCAAACGGGCGATCATCTACCGTCTTGTGGCGATCTATAGTCCAGTCTCTCAGATTCCGGATCTGGATATCGAGCAGCCCCGTGTTCCGCGCCCGCGCAACCACGCCAAAATCAAACGGCCCCGCAAAGAACTCCGGGAAAATCGTCAGCACGTGAAACTTCATCGCTGATTCACTTCCCGCAATCCTGCCGGAACATCCGCTACAATTCGCCGGCCCGCTACGTCGATTTCTACGCAGATGGCCTTCACAAAAGGCAGCATCCATTCCGAATCAACTTCCAACATCGCGCCAGCGCCCAACTCCGACCAGGAACTCACGACACCCAGACGCGTGCCTGACTTCTGATCCCACACCTCGCACCCGATCAGATCGTCGAAATAGTACTCGCCGTCTGCCAGCGGCGCGCGCTCCGCGATCGGCACGCACATCTGCCAGCCGCGTAGCTTCTCGGCGTCCGTCATGGAGTCGATCCCCTGAAACTTCAGGATCAGACGGCCCTCATGCCACCACGACGATTCTACTTCATGCTTCACGGGGAAAACCTTTGACTCGTCGGGAGTTAAGTGCACCGTCCCGAGTTCATCAAAACGATCCGGATTGCTTGCTAACGGGAATGCGAAAAGCTCACCGCGTACGCCTCTCGCCTTGCCAAGCAGCGCGAGAGTGACCCACTCGCTCACTCGACAATTTCGAGGGAGTAGCGGCGGTTCTGCTTTGCAGCCGCAGCTCCCAAGATGGTCCGGATAGAACGCGCCGTGCGGCCTTGCTTGCCGATTACCTTACCCAGGTCCGATGGTGCGACAGCCAGGTTCAGCGTGGTCGACTCACCGGCTTCGACCTCGTTGACCGAGACCTCCGCCGGGTTTTCCACCAGCGATTTCGCGATGTCTTCGATCAACTGCTTCATTTGCGTTAAGCAGCAGCGACGGGCGCCGCCGGGTTGTTCTTCACCAGGCGCGCCACAGTGTCGGACATCTGCGCGCCATGACGGGTCCAATGCTCGATCCGAGCATGGTCCAGCGTCACCTTCGCGGGATGGACGAGCGGGTTGTAGTTTCCTACAACTTCCAGGTTGCGGCCATCGCGCGGGCTTTCCTTTTCGATCACTACCACGCGGTAGAACGGCTTCTTTTTGGCGCCGAAACGCGCCAGACGGATCATCAACATTGAATCTCTTTCCTTAATTTAAAAAACCGGCAGTTTCATTTTCCCGAGCCGCTTGGCGAGCCCACCGCTCATCATGCCACCCGAGAAAGTCTTCATCATCTTGCGAGCTTGTGTGTACTGCTTCAACAACTGGTTCACATCTTGAACGCTCGTGCCGCTGCCCTTAGCAATACGGCGGCGGCGCGATCCGTTGATCATCATGTGGTTTTCGCGTTCCCGGGGCGTCATCGAATCGATGATTGCCACCACACGGTTGATCTCCTTCTCGTCCACCTTGACGTTCTTCAGTTCCTTCATCATGCCGCCCATGTCGGGCATCATGCCGATCAATGACTCAAGCGGCCCCAGCTTGCGGATGGAACGAATCTGGTCTCGAAAATCTTCGAGCGTAAATTCATTGTCCATCAACTTCTGCTGAATTTTCTCCTGCTCTTTGGTGTCAAAGGCTTGCTGCGCCTTCTCGATGAACGAAAGCACATCGCCCATCCCCAGGATGCGCTGCGCCGCACGGTCCGGATAGAACGGCTCAAAGGCGTCGGGCTTCTCGCCCGTGCCGACAAACATCAAGGGCTGCCCGGTCACGTGACGAATCGAAAGCGCTGCACCACCGCGCGCATCCCCATCCATCTTGGTCAGGATGCAACCGGTAATCCCCAGCGCTTTATGGAACTCGTCGGCGGAGCGTACGGCATCCTGTCCGGTCATCGCGTCGGCGACAAACAGGATCTCGACCGGATTCAACGTTTCCTTGAGTTGCTTAAGCTCGGTCATCAACGCATCGTCGATGTGCAAACGGCCGGCAGTATCGACCAGCAGGACATCGCGTCCCGATTGCGCCGCCTCGCGTAGACCGGAACGGGCGAGGTCAACCGGCTTGGTCTCTTCCGGAGTGCCCGCGTAGATCGGAAGCGCAATTTCTTTGGCCAGCACGCGAAGCTGCTCGCGCGCCGCGGGGCGATAGACGTCGACCGAAACGAGTTGCGGGCGATGACCATTCTTCGACAGCCACTTGGCAAGCTTCGCCGTCGAGGTCGTTTTACCGGAACCCTGCAGGCCGACGATCAGGAAGACGCTGGGCGGCTGATTGGCAAAGCGCAGCTTGGCTTCGTGACCGCCGAGTACCTTCACCAGTTCGTCCTTGACGATGCTGATGACCTGCTGGGTGGGCGTGAGCGACATCAACACTTCTTCGCCCATCGCTTTGACTTTAACGCTGTCCAGAAGCTGTTTGACTACCCGAAAGTGCACGTCGGCTTCGAGGAGCGCAACGCGAATTTCGCGCAGAGCTTCCTCCATGTTGGCGGCCGTGAGCCGCCCTTCGCCGCGCATGTTCTTGAAAACACGCTGCAGTTTGTCAGATAGGTTGTCGAACATGATTCAAATCGGAGGCAATCGCAGGAAACTCTTTATTATACAAATGTTTGGAACAGGTGGGAAGAATGCGAGCGCTGGTGTAATTATGATTGAGATGCCAGTCAAATCCGGAACTCCTCTGATTGACGCTTATATCGCTAAAGCGCAGCCCCTTGCACAGCCGATCCTGACCCACGTCCGCAATCTGGTGCACCAGGCCTGCCCTGAAGTTGAAGAGGAAATCAAGTGGGGCTGTCCGTTCTACCTGTACCGTGGCGCGATCTTGTGTTCCATGGCGGCATTCAAAGCACATTGCAAGTTTCAGTTCTGGGACAAGCAGATCCGCGCCACCGTCAACGAACCCGTGCTTGACCACATCACGAGCGTCGACGAACTGCCGTCCGACAAAAAAATGCTGGGCTGGATGCGCAGCGCGGTGGCGTCAATCGAGAGTGGCCAGTACACGAGCATGATGGCCGAGCGACCCAGGAAAGCTCAGCCGGAAGCATCAGAGCTACCTTCGGAATTCGCAACCGCATTGCAGAAAGACAAAAAAGCGGCAGCCGCCTTCAACGCGATGAGCACAAGCTGCCAGCGCGAGTACGCCGAGTGGATCGCTGAGGCGAAGCGCGCCGAGACGCGCGAGAAACGCATTGCCACCGCGCTCGAGTGGATCGCCGAGGGCAAGAGCCGGAATTGGAAGTATCAGTAGCGTTTTAACCGCGAAGCGATTTTCGTTTTGCTCGCCACTCCTCAGCGGTAATCTCCCAAATCTCCGTCGGCAAACGGCCGGAGACGAAGTCGTGCTCGATGCACTCGACCACACGCATGCCGGTTTTTTCTGAAATGCGGCGCGACGCAACGTTCGCGATGGCCTTCGGCGCACGAAGGCAGGGGAAGCCGAGGACGTCGAACCAGTAATCGGTAACCGCGATGACTGCCTCGGTCATCAACCCGTGATTGCGCCAGGCGGGCACTAACCAGAAGCCGCGATTCATCGACTCTGTTTTGGCGAGCGAGACCGCACCAATCAGCTCTTCAGGCTTTGAACGTAAGCGAAGCGTCCAATGCCATTCATCACCGCGTTCGATCGCCGGCAGCGCAGCCAACCGGCAATACTGGAGCGCGCCGTCTTCCGGATACGGCCAGGGAACGGAAGCGTTGAGGAACTCGACGATCTCCCATTGCGGAAAGATGCGCTGTATTTGTTCCGCATCTGCCAGTTCGAGAGGCTGTAAGAGCAGGCGCTCGGTGACGAGCAAAGGCGTCATCGGTTAGACGATAGCAAGCAAAAGGCGCCTTGGCGAAGCATTGCCCCTCACCATGCAGGCAGCGTTACTTACCGTCTTTATCTGGCGCGCCGGGGGTGACCGTGTGCAGCGCCTCGTGGACACCACCGAGAGCGAATAGCCGCCCATGTTGGTCGGGCTCTGCGGGGAGGTGAATCCGCCCTCACGTTCGTTGTTCGAGGTGATGAGGTATTTGCCGTCCGGTCGGTTTCAGATGCAAAGATCATCACCGTTCAAGAACGCGACGGAAAGGACCTACGCTCGAAGACGGCAGATGGAATGCGGTGTGGTGGTCCATTTTCTCCATGCTCTGATCCAAAACGCGCGTAACGTGCCGGGTCGGCAGCCGCCTGATTCAGAGGCACGACCGTGAGGGAGTGCATCACGTGAGAGCAACTGATGCACTCCCTTACGGTCGTGCCTCTGCAGGAGCAAAAAACAGGGACGGACCCACCCTTTAGAACACTAGGAATAAGCCGACCTTGGGAGAACCTGCAGAACCTGAAGCCCCACTCATCCGGATTTATTGCTTCGCCACCGCAAGCTGAGACGCTTCCCAGGCGGCCAGCCCTCCGGTTAACTCGGTGAGATGCGTCAGCCCGTGTTGGTGCAGAATGCCCGCGGCGATGGATGAGCGGTAGCCTCCCGCGCAGTGCACCGCGATCTCACGATGGCGTGGGATTTCGGCGATGCGCTCCTGCAGGTGGCTGAGCGGGATGTTGACGCTGCCCTCGATATGCTTGGCGTTCCATTCGCCCGGGTTCCGCACATCGAGCAACAGCGGCGGCTCGGCGCTCGACAGATTCTGAGCAAGCTGGGGAGCGGTGATGCGCTCCGTTGGCCACACCAGATCTGGCCGGTCGGCAAGAGCTTCCATTCCGCCCGCCAGAAAACCTTTCACGTGATCGAAGCCGATGCGGCCCAGGCGAGTGGCGGCTTCCTGCTCACGGCCGGGTTCGGCGATGATGACGATTGACTTCGCCCGATCGAGCACCGTTCCCGCCCACGTCGCGTACTGGCCGCCGAGTCCGATATTCATGCTGCCCGCCAGATGACCTTTGGCGTACTCGGTTGGGTCGCGAACATCGAGTATCTGCGCGCCCCGGTCTCCCATCGACAGAACCTCATCGAGTTCCACAGGATGCAGAACTCTTTCAAGGTTCTGATCGAGCGTCATGTGTTCGCGCGTGTTCAGAACGGCATCGTAGTTAAAGTAGGGCGGGGCCTCCGGCTGATCCGCCGTGACCAGGCGGATGAATTCCTCCTTCAACATCGGCTGCAGCGCGTAGTTGTGAAGGCGCTGCTCTCCGAGTGGCGAAAAGGTTTCCGGCGAGAGTTGTTTGCCGCAGAGCGATCCCGCGCCATGCGCCGGATATACCAGAGTCTCGTCCGGCAGGTTCATCAGTTTCGAGTGCAGCGAGTCGTAAAGGTGTCCGCCCAGCTCGGCTGCAGTCCACCCCAGCGAAGCTCGCAGATCCGGCCGGCCTACATCGCCGATGAACAGCGTATCGCCAGTAAGCACGGCGTGGGGATGGGACCGGTCCTTTGCGAGATCGTAGACCAGAATCGAAATCGACTCGATCGTATGGCCGGGCGTCTCCAAAACCTGCAGACGCAGACCATCGAAATCGAGCGAATCGCCATCTTTCATCGGAACGAAATTGTATTCGGCCTGGGCGCGGGAGCCAAGATGAATCGTCGCTCCACACCGGTCGCGCAGTTCGAGGTGCCCGGCAAGGAAATCGGCGTGAAAGTGCGTCAGGAACACGTGCCGGATCACCAGGCCTGAACGGTCGGCATCCGTGAGGTACTGCTGAATGTCGCGCTGCGGATCGATAACAATGGCCGTCGCACTCGCTTCATCTCCCACCAGGTAGGAGGCATGTGCCAGACAACCGAGGTAGTACTGTTTCAGAATCATCGATTCACCCGTCTCGCATTGTATTCACATACGGCCAATCAATGGCGGCCAGCTCAGACGAGCCGAACAGAAGCCGAACAGGAGCCGAACAGGAGCCGAACAGGGACGGACCCCGCCTTACGTGAGAAGAGTGATAGGCAGGAAGCACTAGTTCTTCACATGCCGCGAAGAGCACGTCTGGTGTTGCCCGGGAACGCTCATCACGTTACTCAGCGCGGCAACAACAAAGAGAATGTCTTTCTGGACGACGAAGATCGGCGGCACTATTTGGCTCTGCTGGGAACCCATAGCAAACTGGCAGGAATGGACATCGCAGGCTTTTGTCTGATGTCGAACCACGTTCACCTGGTGGTTATTCCTCATGATGCGGAAAGCATGGCGTTAGCACTCCGGCGTGCTCACGGTGAATTCGCCCAGCAGCACAACCGGCGCGCGAACCGCAGCGGGCACTTGTGGCAGAACCGGTTCTACTCATGTGTTCTGGATGATCGCGGTTGTTGGGTCGCGCTGCAGTACGTGGAGCGGAATCCGGTTCGCGCCGGGCTCGTGGCTAAGGCGGGGGATTGGGAATGGAGTAGCGCCCGCGATCATTTGGGCCTGCGTTCGCGCCAACTGTTGGGGCTCCGCATCGACGAATGGAGACAGGCATACACGACCGACGAGTGGCGTACGGTGCTGGAAGGAGACCCCCAGGCGGAACGAGTGGAGGCTCTGCGCCGCGACACCCGCAACGGCTGGGCGGCCGACAACCCGCAACTGCAGCGGGCTATCGAGCTCGTGATGAAACGGCAAGCCCGGCCACGGCAGTCTAGCCAATTGAGGACAACAGCCGGTCGGCCTGATCAATAGGCAGAAACGCTTATTCCCTGCTTTTCAGGGGCGGGGTCCGTCCCTAGCTGCCCTAGCTGCTCCTAGCTGCCTTTCCCTAGCTGCCCTCAAGGTGCCACGCTGCAAACCCCGCCGGAGTAACACCAGTAACCGACGGGGCAACGTTTACCGCAGCAGCCACACAGCGTACCAGTGGCTACAAGGCCTCCGGCCACCAATTCGAGTTCTTCAAGGGTGAGTTCCATGGATTCCATGGGTTCCACTGCTATTGCGTTCTCTGGCAACTTTAGCGCCCCGGAGACGAATGGTAGGTTAGATGTCATCGGCTTACTCCTTGGTAATCCGTTTCACGGATGCGTCTGGAAACGGTGATCCTAACATAATGTGCGGCCAACCTGGTGAATCGCCTTTGTTCTTAGGATGTGCGGCAATGCTGGTGAGCAAGCGTTGAGAAACAGCGAGCCACCAGCTGCGCGCGCACCGGCTTCAGTTCCACACAGTGCATCACGGACGGCAAACGCACCTCCTGAAACGCGCAGGGTTAGTACCGACTCTGCCAAAGGTGACCCGACGCTTGCTCGATCGTATTCCGATAGCGTGAGTAGCGGGCGTGAACCTCACGTCGCGTCGGCGCGAGCGAATCCAGACGCTCCGGAACAAGCACTAAGTGGACGTGGTTCGTCATGATGGAGTAGCCAAGCACACGCAGGGAGTAGAACCAGGAGTACTACCCGAGCAAGCCGAGGTATACCTCCCGATCAGCAGGGGAGAAAAAGACTGCGCGCCTGCCGTTTCCGCGCTGTGTAACATGATGAGGCTGAAAGGGAACAACGGCGCGAGCGAGGCGGGACATTTACTGACTAAGTGCGCAATCTGTCGCCCTTGTCGGTCGAGAAAACAGGATTTGTTCCGTCTGGCACCGGTTTACCCCGGCACCGGTTACCCCGGTCTACGCCCACTTGCAGCGGCGTGACGACCGGGTTGTTAGCGATATATCAACCCAGGTTGATTAATCTATTATAGTGGCATTGAGACGGAAGGCCACGACACTCGAATCCAGGCGGGCAGGCCGCATGCGTCATGCTACTGGGGGTATTGACAAGTGCATACGGTCCCGCCGGAGATCAATTCCAATTCATCCTCGGTGAGTTCGCCAATCTTGTTCGGGTCAACCGCATCAAAAACGTCAGGCCAGCTGCCGTCAGCGTTCTTTATCATGAAAGCTCCTTTTAGGATGTCGGTTCCGGGCGCTCTGCGGCTTCCCGCAACAAAAACATCAAACCACTTCCGGCCTTCGTAAGACCAGTTAGCGCTTGGAGTGTAACAAGCTACGTGGGCAGAACACAAATGTGAAGAGTTCGGGGAAGAGTTCGTTGACAGGCTTGGAGTGCACCCCAGTCAGTCACGGTTTACCATGTCAATACACCGCCCCTGGGTATGATTAGCAACTGATCGAAAACCGCCGCCTGCAATGGGTTTGCGGCGCCGGGGACCGGGCACCTCTTCTGACTATTTCAGCGGCGCGCACCCGTAGACTGTCACGACCTGACCGGGCGGACAGCCCGCAGGCGCCGGGCTGGTTACCCTCAACGAGCCGCCGGCGATGACTTCCAAATCCTCAGTCGCGCTCTCCGGCTACCAGTTCCAGTTCTGTACTATTAGGCTGTCGAGCGGTGATCAGGTGCGGTTCCGGGAGCAACACAGAGCACTCCGCTTTGTTTCGCGCTTAACGGTCGACTGGCGCGCTCATGAGATTGACCGCTGGCGGCGTCATTGAGGTCCTTAGCCGCTCCACCAGGTCGTCGGGAATGCGAGCACCGGGTTTCGCCCGGACGATGCCGTCTTTAACGATGATTATGTCGGGGAACCCGCCCGCAATCCGGTCCATGACCGATGACTTTACCCGCAGCAGCGGGAAGGCGATCCCGTTTTCCAACACGACTTGACTTAGCTCTTCTTCGGAACCGGCCATCAGCCCAATCACCTGCGGCATGTCTGCAAGCCGTGAAATCTTGTTGAGCGGCTTCATCCATCGTTTGCAGCCCGGGCACGTGGGACTCATCAGGACGACCAGTTGCGTCTCGTTTGTCGCGGCACCGCTCCAACCTTCTGCCCAGTCTGGATTCCATTTGCGGCCGACTTGAAGAGGACTCAAGTCAAGCCAGTCCTTCCCATTTTTCAGATAAAAGCGGTGCGCAAGCGTGGTGATGACCGAAAACAATGCCGCGGAGACAGCCAGCACCGCCAGTTGTCCAGAGACCGGCAGGAATGCCCCGACTGGAATTGACCATGCAGCCAATGCTAAAACGCCGTATAAAAAGTCCAGGGCGATGCTTTTCGCTGGGCTGATGTGGAGCAGTTTCCCATAGCAGGCGCAGTCGTCCCCCGTTTTCTTCGCGCCCCATAAGGTAAGTCCAACGAAGGCGATCAGCAGCAATAGCGTACCTGGGAACAACCATGCAGGAAAAGCGCGCACGGCCAAAGCTGTTCCCAGCAGGCACTCGCCGACCGCGGAAAGCCAGACCATGATCCGCAACCATTTCAAATCTCTGACGCCGAGCTTGGCCAAAAAGTCAAAGACCAACGATGGCGCCAGCGCCTTGATTGCTCCGGTAAGCAGGAATACCGCGCCCAGCAACGTAGAACAGAGAACTGAAATAACGGGAGTCAACGAGGCCTCACTGTTGAGAATGGGCCAAGAATAGCATGCGGCTGACTCACCCCCGGCTCTCAATTTGTGTGTAGTTGGTTCCGCACGGGAACTCCGGCCCGGTAACCGCTTGAACGCCCCGTGTAAAAACGCCGCCTGAAAGGACCGTGTCGTTGGCCGGCGTAGCTGTTATACTTCTGACCGAATTCTATAAAATAAAGGACTCACTTTTCTTTCGCTCTCCCAGGCCGCCCGCTCTCTCGTTAGTTGAAAATCCCTTGCGATTACATTCCCTCTTACTGCTGTTTCTTGCCGGGCCCTATTCTGCTGCAGCACAAACTACCGACGCCACTCTTACGCTCGCCCAAGCCATCGAGTCCACGTTACGACAACATCCTCTGCTCCAGATCCAGGAGGAGCAAGTTCGCTCCAATCGCGGCGCTCTGCTGCGCGCGCAATCGCAGTTCGATCCGGTTATTCAATCCAACGTCTTATCCAGCCGGACCTATCGTCCTCTTACCGAAATCGAGCGATCTGTTTTTCCGGGAACCTCATCCACCACGAATCTGACCAACATCGATGCAGGCGCTAGCAAACAGTTTCGGAACGGTATCTCGCTCGGGCCATTGCTGACCGTCACGCGGACCACGGACAACCTGGGGTTGCCCTTCGGACTGAATCAGTCCCACGTGTTGTTTCAAGTGAATGTGCCCTTACTGCGGGGGCGTGGCAGAAGCGTGGTGGCCGCGCAGGAAACCGCCGGGACAATTGAGCTCGAAGCCAGCCTTCTCGATGTGAACCAGACCGTCTCCGACCTTCTCGCTGCTACGGTCATCTCCTACTGGACCGCGGTCGCCACGGGGCTCACGCGCGACGTCTACCGCGATGCCGAACAGCGTGCGCAAACACTTTTCGAAACGGTTCAAGCGCTGGTGGACGCGGACAAGATTCCGCGCAGCGATCTCAATCAGGTTCTGGCGAATCTTGCGGATCGCGCTTCCTCGCGCGCGGCGACGGACCAGCAGTTCCTCGAAGCAAGGCAGCAACTTGCTTTGGCGCTGGGCACACCCATGGCTGGAATTCTTGATATGCCAGAGCCGATTGACCCCCTTCCCGCAACCGGCGGCGCGCCAGAACCAACACAGCAACCGGCAATCGATAGCGCGCTGACTCGCCGTGCCGATTACCTGGCCGCACGAAAACGGGTGGGTGAAGCTCAGGTTCTTTCGAAAGCCGCCGCAAATTTGCTGAAGCCGCAACTGGATGTTCAGCTGGGTAGTGGATACTCCGGGCTCCGGGAGGGTCTGCGGATCGATCAGTTTGTCATATCGCCACTGCAAGGCATACGCGGGCTGGATGTGAGCGGCGGGATTCGCTATCAACTGGCAGTGGATCACCGGGCCGCCGAGGGAGCCATACTATCGGCTGACGCGGTGGCCCGTCAGGCGGCGTTGCGGCGTGACGACGCCGCAAGGACTATCGCATCCGCTGTAGTGGTCGCCTTTGAGGGTTTGCGCAATGCCGGCAGGCAACTGACAGCAGTGGATGAATCGGTTCGGCAGTTTCAAATAGCGCTCGACAACGAGCAAGCGAAATACCGCCTTGGAGTCGGTTCACTGGTGGACGTTCTGACAGTGGAAGACCGGTTGAGGGCCGGCCTGATCACGCGCGTCCAGTCGAAACTTGCTTACGCCATAGCCATCGCGAAGCTGAGGCAGGCAACGGGCACAATTGTCGAGCCTGACAAAACGGCGCAGAACATCGACCCGGAGATTTTCCGACGGCCATGAGCAGCAACATTTTCCGAAAAGTAGCACTGGAAAGGCTTTCGTCCCCGGAACGTTTGGATCAGCCTTATCGTGTGACGCGCCCGAAGGAATGGCTGACGTTGCTTGGGGTATTTTTTCTACTGGGCGCGGCGCTGGTGTGGGGCTTTCGCGGCACACTCCCGACGAAGGTATCGGCGCAGGGAGTGATCATCCGGCGCGGCGGCGTCGTGAATATTGTTGCTTCCGGCAGCGGACTGATCGTCAACCTGGACGTGAAGACCGGCGACATGGTGCAACCCGGTCAGATCCTTGCGCGGATTGCGCAGCCGGGGCTCGGCGAACGAATCCGCATCGCTCAGGATGCTCTCACCGATGCGAAGCGCGAGCGGGAACGCGTGCGCCACGTTCACGACGACAGTGCAAAATTACAGCTCGATGCACTTGCCCGCGAGCGCTCCAATGCCGAGCAGGAGATCGAGAGCGTGCGAGCCAAGGTAAAACTGGCGGAGGAAGAAGAGCCCGTAAATGCGGAGTTGTTGAAACGCGGACTCATCACCAAGCAGCAAAGTCTAGGGCCGCGAGAGAGGATTGTCACGCTGGAAGCGCAAATCGCAGCAGCGCAAGCCCATCTGAAACAGCTCGACTCCCAGACGTTCACGGTGAAAGGACAACCCGAGGAATTGGACTCGGATATGCGCGCGCGGGTGACGGATCTCGAGAGAAACCTGGCCACCTTGCAGAACGATTTTTCGACTGCGGCAAATGTCCTTTGTCCCTACCCCGGAAGGATCGTGGAGGTGAAAGTAAACCGTGGCAGCGCCGTCGCCGAGGGCACACCGATCGTAAGCGTCCAGTCGGCCGTGGAAGCGCTCGAAGGCTTGGTTTACCTCAGCGCGCTGGCGGCAAAGGATATCAAGCCCGGTATGGAGGCGCAAATTTCGCCGGGCACAGTGCGGCGGGAAGAGTATGGATTCATGAAAGGGAAGGTCACCTTTGTGGCGGACTATCCGGCAACTCCGACGGCGATCATGCGTGTGCTGGGAAACGAATCGCTCAGTCAGAGCATCACGGCCGGTGGACCGGTCACGGAGGTTCGACTGGATCTGCAGCGGGCTGCGACTCCGAGCGAGTTTCAGTGGTCATCCGGCAAGGGTCCGAAACTTGAGGTGACGCCGGGAACCCTGTGTACCGTGCAGATCGTGACTCACCAGGAACGTCCCATCACGCTGGTGCTGCCGGTGTTGAAGGACAGGCTCCGCATTGAGTAGACGGTGGGCGTTCAACCAGGAATGAAGCGCGTCCGAACACCAACAGTGCTCCAGATGGATGCGGTGGAATGCGGCGCGGCCGCGCTAGCCATCATTCTGGCTTACTACGGCCGGCACGTTCCTCTCGAAGAACTCCGGGCAGCCTGCGGCGTATCGCGGGACGGCAGCAAAGCGAGCAATGTTGTGAAAGCCGCCCGGCAATACGGGCTCAGCGGCAAAGGCTTTCGAAAAGAGCTGGAGTCCGTGCGGGAAGTCGCGCTCCCATTCGTCGCCTTCTGGAATTTCAATCACTTCCTGGTGGTTGAGGGGTTCGGAAAGGATCGCGTTTACCTCAATGACCCCGGGTCCGGTCCGCGCAAGGTTTCGGTCGAGGAATTCGACCAATCATTCACAGGCGTCATCCTGACATTTGAAAGAACGCCGGAATTCAAGAAGGGCGGCCATCGCCCGGAGATATTCGGCGCGCTCGCACGGAGGCTTCGCGGCTATCGTTTCAGCCTTGCCTACCTCGTGCTGGCAACGCTTGGGCTGATCGCACCCGGAATTGTGGTGGCGATACTTGGGCGTGTGTTTGTGGACAACTTTCTGATTGGCGGCCTTCACGACTGGTTGAACCCGTTGCTCTTCGCCATGGCTTTGGCGGCCTCGACCTGCGCCGTGCTTACCTGGCTGCAACAGTCAATCCTGCTGCGCATGGAGATGAGCATGTCGCTGCGCGATTCCGCGCGGTTCTTCTGGCACATCATTCACCTGCCAATCGGGTTCTTCTCACAGCGCCATTCCGGGGACATCGCACAGCGCGTAGGCATCAATGATTCGGTCGCATCGCTACTCTCTGGTGAACTCGCCACAAACTTTGTCAGTGTTTTGCTGATTGGGTTCTACGCGGCGCTCATGTACCAATACAGCGCGATCCTGACCACCATCGGCATTGCCATCGCGCTCATTAATCTAGCGGCTCTGCGCGCAGTGTCACGCCGCAGGACAGACGCCAACTGGCGGTTGTTGCAGGATCGCGGCAAGCTCATGGCCGCATCCATGAGCGGTCTCCAGATGATTGAAACGTTGAAGGGGAGTGGCTCCGACGACTTCTTCGCGCGCTGGGCCGGTTTGCAGGCTAACGTGTTCAATGGCGAACAGGACCTGAGTTCGTCCGCTCTCGCGCTGTCCGCGATCCCTCCAGTGCTGGCGGCGCTGAACGTTGCGGCCATCCTGAGCATCGGTGGTTTGCGCGTCATGGAAGGCGCGCTCACCATGGGAATGCTTCTTTCGTTCCAGGTCCTGATGTTGAGCTTCGAGGAACCGGTTAATCACGTGCTCGCCCTGGGCCAGCGCTTTCAGGAGGTCCGTGGCGATCTGGCGCGGCTGGATGATGTACTCCGTTGTCAAGAAGATCCCAGCATCACGTCCGCCCCTTCCCTCAACACGCCCGGTGCACTTGTTCGTCTCGAAGGCCATCTGGAGTTGCGGTCCGTATCTTTCGGATACAGCCGCCTTGAAGCACCGCTGGTGGCGGATTTCAACATGAAGCTCCGCCCTGGCCAGCGCGTGGCGGTGGTGGGCTCATCCGGGAGTGGCAAGTCCACCATCGCGAAACTGGCCAGTGGGCTTTATGAGCCGTGGCAAGGCGAGATTCTCTTTGACGGGGTCGCGCGTGGAGCGATCCCGCGTAGCGTTGTGAATCAGGCCGTCGCCATGGTCGATCAGGAAATTTTCCTTTTCGAGGGCACCATCCGCCAGAACCTGACAATCTGGGATGACGCTGTTCCTGAACTCGTACTGATCCAGGCCGCGAAGGATGCTTGCATTCACGACGACATTTCGGACCGCATCGGCGGGTACGACTACATGGTTCAGGAAGGCGGACGCAACTTCAGCGGCGGACAGCGTCAACGTCTCGAAATAGCGCGAGCTCTGGTATCGAATCCAAAGCTTCTGGTGCTCGACGAAGCAACCAGCGCTCTCGACGCAAAGACCGAAAAGAAGGTAACCGAAAATGTACGGCGGCGCGGCTGCGCGTGCCTGATTGTTGCCCACCGGCTTAGCACTATCCGCGACTGCGACGAGATCATCGTGCTGAATAAGGGCAAGATCGTGGAACGCGGAACCCATGATGAGATGGTTCGCGAGAACGGTCCTTACGCGACTTTGATTGAGGCCCGGGGAACCAGCGAGTCTTCTGATGGAGAGGGCCTGTGATGCTTGGCTCCGATGTTCGACCGGTCATCCCTGGACGCGTATTCACGTTACGTCATCCCGGCACGGTGTGGCTTGTCGAGTCCGGCGAACTTGACATCTTCGTCGCCCGGGAAGACGCGGGAAAACCGGCGGGAGCGCTGCGTCACATCGGCCGCCTTGCCGCGGGCGATGCGGCATTTTCCCTGCCGGCCGATTCACACCCGGAACTCGCGCTGTTTGCCTCGCCCTCACCAGATGCCATGGTGAACGCGCTGAACGAGGATCGGATTCCAGCCAACCAGTTGGCGGAACTGATGGCTCGCTGGATCAGTGCCGTCGGCTCCCTGGAGGCGGCGCCCGCGAACGAAACACTATCCGCATTCCACCACCGGATCCTGTCCGCGTTCGAACGGATCAATGCCACTGACGCTCAAGAAGAACTGCGGCGGCTGAGCGCGAGGGCTGCCGCTGACGGCAAGGCTGTTGACCATGCTCTGCACCAGCTCGCGCACTCGCTGGCCCCTGCGCGCAAAGCTCCGGTAGCCGAGGGGAGCTTGCCTCCCTTCGCGTGGGCTTGCGAGGAGATCGGGAAGGCTGCGGGAATCGTTCTGAAGGTGCCTCCTTCCGTGTTATCAGGAACGTCGCCAGATCCAGCGCTCGCTGTGGCAAGGAACTCGTCAGTGCGAGTCCGAAGCCTGGTGCTCAAAGGAGAGTGGTGGCGGCAAGACAGCGGGCCTATGTTGGCCTTTCTCGAAGAAGGCAACGAGCCTGTGGCGCTGTTGCGCAAGGGAGGTGGGTACGAGATTCGCAATGCTGCGAATTCGTCCAAAATCAGACTCACGCAGACTACCTCTGCAAAACTGAGCGGCATCGGTTACGTCTTCTACCGGCCCTTTCCGGCCCGGGTTATTGGATGGAAGGACGTCCTGTCCACTGGGTTATTCGGATCTGCGCGGGATGTCTGGACGGTTGTGATCACCGGGGCTCTGGCCAGCATGCTTGCGCTGGTGGTCCCTTTCGCAACGGGCATTCTTTTCGACAGCGTGATCCCCGGGAGCGATCGAAGTCAACTCGTGGAGTGCGTTGTCTTGATTGTGGTAGCCGCAGTGACAACCACGCTGATTGGCCTCACGCGTTCCTATGCGCTGTTGCGTCTGGAAGGCAAGATGGACTTCGTAACCCAGGCTGCCGTTTGGGACCGCCTGCTGAACATGCCCACAACCTTCTTTCGCGGCTTCTCAGCGGGCGACCTCGCGTATCGAAGTCTGGCAATTTCCCAGGTGCGCGCCATTCTGACCGGTCACACGCTCAACGCGATTCTCTCGGGCATCTTCTCGATCACCACCGTTTTTCTGCTCGCCTGGTACAGTCCGGCGCTCGCGGCAGTTGCGTGCGCGCTCGCCTCCGTCACCGTGGTCGTGGCCGTCGGAAGCAGCCTGCTGCAACTCAAGTATCAGCACGAGGTCGCCAGGAGTACTGGCGCGATTGCCAGCATGGTATTTGAATTCATCGAAGGGATCGCGAAATTCAGAGTATCGGGTTCCGAAGGCCGGGCCTTTGCTCGATGGGCATCGGCTTTCTCCGCCCAGAAGCGCGTCTTCGGTTCTGTCCGCCGCCTCACCAATGTTCTGTCCGTGTTCACGCGCCGTTTTTCCCATGTTCGCCAGCGGCCTGATCTACTACTCCGTCGCGGCCCAGATGCGCAGGTCGGGCAGCTCGTTCAGCACGGGGGACTTTTTCGCGTTCAATGCCGCTTTTTTCCAACTACTTGGTTCGGTTTTCGGGCTGAACGCTGGAATCACCGCCTTGATCTCTGCGATTCCTCTCTACGACCGCGCCAAACCGATATTTCTGACCGAACCGGAGGTAGGCGCCTGGACAATCCGACCCCGGCGAGCTTCGAGGTGGCGTCGAAGTCAACCACGTCTCGTTCCGTTACGTCGCCGATTCCCCACTGGTGCTGCAAGAGGTTACACTCTCTATCCGTCCCGGAGAATTCGTCGCGTTCACCGGCGCTTCCGGGTCAGGCAAATCCACGCTCATGCGCCTGCTGCTGGGCTTCGAGCAGCCGCTTTCCGGCGCGATCTATTACGACGGTCAGGATCTTGCGGGGCTTGACCTTCAAGAGGTCCGCCGCCAGATGGGCGTGGTGCTTCAGTCCGGAAAATTGCTGACCGGCGACATACTCACGAACATCATCGGGTCCTCGGCACTCACGGTGAATGATGCCTGGGAGGCAGCGCGCATTGCCGGGATTGAGGATGACATCAAGGCGCTCCCGATGGGCATGTACACGATGGTGGCGGAGGGTGGCAAAACACTCTCCGGCGGCCAGCGACAGCGGCTGATGATTGCGCGCGCGGTGGTCAACCGCCCCCGGGTTCTTCTGTTCGATGAAGCAACCAGCGCCCTCGATAACCGCACCCAGGCCATCGTGAGCCGCGCGCTTGAGCAGATGCGTGCTACACGGATCGTGATCGCGCACCGCCTCAGCACCATTGTCAACGCCGATCGCATTTTTGTGCTGGACCATGGCACCATCGCCGAATCCGGAACCTATGGCGAACTACTTCGGAAAGACGGCATCTTCGCAGAACTGGCCAAGCGGCAAGTGGCCTGAAAGCACAACAACCAATGAGAAAAGTGCTCTACGTGATGGGAATTCTTGACGACGCCGACGTGGAATGGCTGGCTTCTACCGGGCGGCGAATGACCATAGCCAAAGGTCACGTGCTGATTCGGGAGGGCGAACCCGTAGACGCCCTGTTTATTGTGCTCGATGGAGGACTCGACGTCATGGCCGGCGGCAAACCGGTGGCCACCCTGCTTTCCGGTGAGATCGTCGGCGAGATCTCATTCGTGGATGCCCGCCCGCCCAGCGCGACCGTGTCGGCGTCGAGGAGTTCCACCGTGCTGGTCGTACCGCGCGACAAACTGAATGCGCGGCTTAGTTCCGATCCATGGTTTGCCAGCCGCTTCTACCGGGCGCTTGCCACGTTTCTGGCCGACCGGCTGCGCATGACTACGGCGCGCTTCGGCTACGGCGACGCCGCTCAGGATGCGAAGCAGGGCGGCGATGCCGATGAGATCGATTTCGACATGATGGATTCAGCGGGGCTAGCAGCCGTCCGGTTTGATCACCTTTTAAAGCGGCTCGGAGCGAGTTCTGTAAATGGTTGACGAGTGCGTGCTGGGGGCCATTCAAAACCCGGGATAGGTACCTGTCTGCTCAAACACCGCCCCCGCCCTCACACGAGGGCATGACTGGCTTTACGCTGAAGGCTACGTAGCGTATGTTTAAGTTTTTTCGTTCCTGCAAGATTAAAGGGAGAGACAGATGCCCGAAGATGTTGACGGTCACGTAACAGGGGAAGTGATTGGGGTAAGTGGCGAAGAGTTGACCCTTGAGGATCTGGAACTTCTCAGCGGTGGAATTGCAAATTTCATTCCATGCCCCTCAGCGCTGGTCAAATGCCCGCCCGGTTATACGAGATGTGCAGCTGTCGCCAGATGCTCTCCGTAGATCCGCGTTATTAATACAATGTTCGCCTCGATCAAGACGGCGGGCCCAGTCCCGGGTTTCTCGATCAGTAACGATAGACACTTCCTGCCGCGAACATATAAGACGCCTCCGCCGTGCTGATCCGCTTGCATTCGCGTCCATCTGCGGCTTATTCACGGGATTCACGGTCCAAATGCTGAAGTATTTTCAGTCATTCCAACTACTTGCCCGCGCGCCCTGCAGCGCTCGTCGTGGCCTCCGCTGAGAATCACGCCAGAAGTTATGTCAATCTTCTCTTACCTCCCGCGCGCCCCGGACCTCCGAATGCCACGCCGGACCTCGCCACCGTCGAACTCCTACTACCGCCCCCTCTGCGTGTGCGAACGCCTCCGCCAAATTGGGTTCGTTTGGTAAATTCACATTTTGAAATTCTCCACTCCAAAACAGCTCAACCCGCCGCCAATCCGCCCTTGTGTTCGAAAACCAAACGAACAAAAAGCCAAAAGCGAAGCCAAACGAACCCAATTTGCCTCCGCAAAATAGCCCGATCGCTGACCTCCTCCGAAAAGCTGGCAAAATGTAACCCATGAGGATTTCTGGACTCTGTGGTCCGGTATTGTTCGCGCTAACCGCCGCTGCTCTCGCCGCGCAAGAGCCGGCGAGCGAAGGCAAATTGAAGAAAGCGCCTGCAGACGCCGTCAGTGCCGCGGCCATCACCGGCGCCAAAGAAGATCCGGCCGCTTTCGCAAGGGGCGGTAAAGTCTACGCCCAATTTTGCGCGGGTTGCCATGGCGTTGCCGGGAAGGGCGGACCTGGCGCGCCGGATCTCATTCGCTCCGTGCTGGTGCTGGATGACGAGAAGGGCATTCTGATCGCCCCTGTCATTCGCGAAGGCCGTCCCGATAAGGGCATGCCGAAACTGAATTTGACTGAAGCGCAGATCGCCGATGTGGTCGCCTGGCTGCATGTGCGTACCTATTCGGCGGGCCACCGCGGCACATACACGTTCGGCGATGTTGTCACGGGCGATGCGCAGAAAGGGGCCGCGTACTTCGCAACGGCGGGCAAGTGTGCGACTTGCCACTCGGTCACCGGAGATCTGAAAGGCATTGGCGCGAAGTACGACTCGTTCTCATTGCAATCCCGCTGGCTTCATCCTGGCGGAAACCGTCGCGGCCCGGGTTCGGGCAAGACGGCGCTTCCGACCGTGACGGTGACACCCGCTTCCGGTCCGGCAATCACCGGAACGCTCGATCGCATCGATGACTTCACTGTGTCGCTGTACGATTCCTCCGGAACCTTCCACTCCTTCTTTCGAGATGGCTCTACGCCGCGCGTCGAAGTGCGTGACCCGCTTCAAGCGCACAACGAGATGTTGCGCAAGTATACTGACGCTGACATTCATAACGTGACTGCTTACCTGGTGACCTTGAAATGAGAACGGCCCGATTATTTATACTGCTTGCCGTTGCGCAGGCCGTTGGCGCCGAGGGACTCGATCCGAAAGCGCTGTTGCAAAGGCCGGCGGATACCTGGCCCACCTACAACGGTGACTACTCCGGGCGGCGCTTCAGTCCCTTGAAGCAGATCAACCAGAGTACGCTGCCCAATCTGGGACTCGCCTGGGCGGCGCGCTACACCGCCAGCAGCCCGGTGACGATCAAGTCCACTCCGTTGTTGGTCAACGGAATACTCTATCTGACCTCGCCCAACAACGTCTGGGCCGCGGACGTGCGCACGGGCCGCGAATTATGGCACTACCAATACCCGCCTAATACGGGTAGCACCATTGGCAACCGCGGCGTCGGAATGTATGAGAACTGGCTCTTCTTTGAGACTCCGGACAGCCACTTAGTAAGTCTCGATGCCAGGACCGGCAAGGAACGCTGGAAAGTGGCGATTGCCGATCCGAAGTTGGACTACACATCGACCGTAGCGCCGGTGGTCATCGGCAACCATATAGTAGTCGGAATCGGCGGCGATCACCTCGACAACCCCGGCTTTGTGGAATCACGTGATCCCGAAACCGGCGCGCTCCAGTGGAAGTGGCTGACTACTCCGCGCAAAGGGCAACCCGGAATCGAGACCTGGCCCGATGAGTACGCCTCCGCGCACGGAACCGGTCAAGCCTGGATGCCTGGCACTTATGACCCGGAACTCAATCTCTACTATGTCGGGACCGGTAATCCAAATCCGGTCATGGCCGAGAAGAGTCGCAAGGGCGATAACTTATACACCTGCTCGATCGTCGCGCTGAATCCCGACACAGGAAAAATGGTGTGGTACTACCAGGTTTCACCGCACGATGTACATGATTGGGACGCCGCCGAGACGCCGGTGCTGATCGATGGCGTCATCGATGGTAAGCCGCGTAAGCTGCTTGCTCAGGCGAGCCGCAATGGATACTACTTCCTGCTTGATCGAGCGACGGGGCAGCACATCGTCACCAAGCCGTTCATCGATACTTTGAATTGGGCCAGCGGACTGAACGCGAAAGGTCAGCCTGTGCCCGACCCGGCGAAGTACCCAACCGTAGATGGCGTGCTGGTGTCACCTTCATCGAACGGCGCGACGAACTGGCCTGCGCCCAGCTTCAGCCCGGTCACTAACCTTCTGTACGTCGGCTCATCCACCACTTACAGCATGTTCTATCTTACGGACACGGACGACCGGCCCGAAGGCTGGGGTGGTCTCGATCGCGGCGTGGGCGACGCGAGCGGCGCACTGATCGCTATCGATTACAAGACCGGCAACATTTCCTGGCGTCATGACTGGCCGAGCGGCAACGGAGTCACATCGATCCTGACGACCGCCGGAAACTTACTGTTTACCAGTAATGGCAGTAACCTTGTCGCATTCGATCCGGCGAACGGCAAGCTACTCTGGCACACCGGCTTGACCGCCAGTCCCAGCGCGGGACCTATCTCCTACGAGGTGGATGGACGCCAGTTCATCCTGGTTGCCGCGGGTGACACGTTATTCAGCTTCGGCCTGAACCGCACGGCGCGGTAAATCAGGCAAAGTCAAAGCGCTGCTGCGGCCGTGGCGCTGCCGGCGGTTTGCTCTCGATTTCATTTCGTTGGTTGCGCAACATCGCGGCCACGAATTGCCAGGTCGGGCCCGGCGTATCTCGCCAGGGAGCTGGGATGCTCATGATGCAATACTCACCCGACTCAGGATCGAACGAGAAGAAACCTGCCTGGCGGCGGATAATCTGCTTCCACTCTTCGAACGTGGTGACGCCCGCTTCGATCAGCCCGCACTCCGCCGGGACTTCGGTCAGGTTCAGCATGCCGCCAGGCGCAACAAAGTAGAATTCGTTCGAGTAACGCATCCCGGCGCGCCGCTTGAGCGGATGCTTCAGTTCGCAAAGATAGTCGGCGCGCGAAGTCTTCACTTCATAGCAAACGCGCTTCATCGCCAGGTGGGGCAGGCAATTGAGCGCAAATGCATCCAGCCTCTGCGCACTCTGACTGCGGCGGCCAGTGCCGACGCGTAACTCGCGAAGGAACAGCCACTCGGACCTGCTCGAGTGCAGCGCGCGCTCCAGAATGTCGAGCAACGAGTTCGCGCCAGCGTGGGCCAGGGCAGGAGCGGGTGCAGCCATGCAAGGACATTATCGCGCGGAAATGTTTCCGCCGGTTTGGGCGAGCCTGCCGGACCCGAATTCTTATAAGATGGGCACGAGATCTTGATGAATACACACATTTCCCGCAGAACGATCCTCGCGGCTCCGTTGCTGGGTCTGGTGAAAACGATGAATGCGAATCCTCTGAACCTCCCCATCGGCCTGCAGTTGTACACCGTGGGCAAAGAGATGGACAGCGACCCCGCGGGAACGCTGAAGCAGGTTGCCGAAGCTGGTTACCAGACGGTGGAACTCTCGCCAATGGCCAAAGTCGCAACGAAAGATTTGCGGAAGATGCTCGACGACAACGGGCTGAAAAATCCGTCCGGCCACTTTCTGCTGCCGGATCTGATGGGCGGGCTGCAGCAGAAGATCGATGATGCGAAACAGCTTGGCCAGGAGTTTATGGTTGTGACTGTGCCGTGGGTGGCCGATGCGTCGCGCCTCCAGTCAACACCTGGTTCCGACCAGATGGCGTCGTTCATCTCGCTATTGAACGGGCTGACCTTGGATGATTGGAAATGGAATGCAGAACAGTTCAATCAACTCGGCGCCAAGATCAAAAGCGCCGGGCTGCAGCTTGCGTATCACAACCATAACTTCGACTTCCGGTCATACGGCGAAACTACGGGTTACGACGAGTTCCTGCGCCTGACCGATCCGGATCTTGTCAAGTTAGAGCTCGATTGCGGCTGGGTAGTGGTGGCGGGCAAAGATCCAGCCACTTACCTGACCAAGATATCCCGATCGGTACCGGCTGCTGCATGTCAAAGAGTTTAAGAAGGGCTTCACGCCGCGAACCACGTTGATGGACAAGAACCCGAATGCTCCGGTGCCGACCGAGTTAGGGCGCGGCTCAATCGATTACGCGAGGATCTTCCATGCGGCGCGGAACGGCAAGGTGCAGGCCGTCTTTGTTGAGCAGGAGCCTCCGTTTCTCGAGATGCCCGCCCTCGAAGCCATCAAAGTCAATTATCGGTACCTGAAGGGTCTCAAGCCGTGAGGCTTGCTCAAAGTATGCGCCTTCCCATCTACCTTGTCGCTACTCTCGCGCTCACTGGGGCCAGTGCGCTAGCGCAGGACCAGGCTGCGCGGGCGGAGAAAAAGCCTGAGGCAACAGCGCTGTTTGCCGCGCCGGATCAGGTCGACCCTGCGGCGGCCGAAAGAGGCAAGCAGCTATTCGTGCCGAGCTGCGGTTTCTGTCACGGTGCGGACGCGGCTGGCAAAAGCGCTCCGGACCTGATTCGCTCTCAGTTGGTTCTGCATGATGAAGGTGGCAATCTGCTCGGACCCATCATTCACGAGGGACGGCCCGACAAAGGCATGCCACCGTTCCCCGCCATTACTGCACCACAAATTGCTGACATCAGCGCCTTTCTCAAGTTGCGCAAACAGGCTACATCCAACCGGTTCGGCTATGTCATCCAGGGTCTACTCACGGGCGATGCGAAGGCAGGTAAGGCTTACTTCAACGGCGCGGGCAAGTGCGCCAGTTGCCACTCGGTGACCGGCGATCTGGCTGGCATTGCCAAGCGCTATGAACCCGTCGATTTGCAGCGCCGCTTTCTAACGCCCGGAACATCGCTCATGGACATGTATATGGGGAAGACCGGCAAGCCCACTCCGCCCACCACCGTTACCATCAAGCTACCTTCCGGACAAACAGTTGCTGGCCGGTTAGTACGCCTCGACGAGTTCAATGTGGAACTGGTGGATTCCGCAGGCTGGCATCGTTCGTTTGCGGTCGAAGGCGCTCAAGTGGACATCAAGGACCCCATGACGTTCCATCGCGAGCAGTTGGCCCGCTACACCGACGCCGACATGCACAACTTGCTGGCGTACCTGGAGACTCTGAAATGAGAGTACGGAGCATCCTTACGATTGCCCTCAGTTTTGCCGCCCTTGCTGCAGGGCAGGAACTGACTCCGGATCTTATTAAGAATCCTCCGAGCGATACGTGGCCTACTTATAACGGTGACTACTCTGGCCGCCGGAACAGCCAGCTAACTCAGATTGACAAGTCCAACGTCGGCAACTTAGCCCTCCAGTGGATGTACCGCGCAAGTAATCCGGGCGTAACGGGTTTTGCTGGATCGATCAAGTCGACGCCCCTACTGGTCAAAGGAACCCTTTACTTCACAATGCCCGATAACGTTTGGGCTGTCGACGCGCGCACGGGGAATGAAATCTGGCACTACAAATATCCGAGTAATCCGGGCGTTCACATCGGGAGCCGCGGTGTAGGGATGTACGGCGACTGGCTTTACTTCGAGTCACCCGATTGCAATCTGATCGCGATCAACGCCAAAGATGGAAAGGAACGCTGGCGCAAGACAATTGCGGACGTCAAGGCCGAATACTTCTGCACCATGTCGCCGCTTGTGATCGGCAACAAGGTGATCGTCGGCGTCGGCGGCGATTCGCTCGACAACCCAGGCTTCCTCGAAGCTCGCGATCCCGAAACGGGCGAGGTGCAGTGGCGCTGGGAGACGGAACCATTACCCGGCCAGCCTGGCTCTGAGACCTGGCCCGGCGCAGAAGCCATGCGCCACGGTGGCGGCATGACGTGGATGACCGGAACTTATGACCCGGAGCTGCACCTGCTGTACTGGACCACCGGCAACCCGAATCCGGTGCACGCGGGAGGTGCGCGCAAAGGCGACAACTTCTGGACGTGTTCGATTGTGGCGCTCGACCCTGACTCGGGCAAGCTGAAGTGGGCCTTTCAACCTTCGCCGCACGATACCCACGACTGGGATGCGGTGCAGACGCCGGTGCTGTTCGACGGTCCCATGAACGGAACACCGCGCAAGATGCTGGCGCAGGCGAGCCGGAATGGCTACTTCTTTGTGCTCGACCGCGCCACCGGGAAGAGCCTGCTGACCAGGCCTTTCATGCAAAACAACTGGTCCAAGGGCGTGGACGCCAAAGGTCAGCCGATCCCCGATCCGAGAAAGGAGCCTACTCGCGATGGAACATTGGTGAGCCCCAGCTCAAATGGAGCAACTAACTGGTTTGCTCCCACCTTTGATCCGGCCAAGGGACTCTTCTATGTCAACGCCTCGCAGAACTACAGCGTCTTCTACTACACGGCGGAAGGTAAGCCCGAAGGCTATGCGGGACGCGATGACTTTCTTACTTTCTCGAGCATCCTGCTTGCGATTGACTATCACACCGGCGATATCAAGTGGCGGCACGACATCAGCGCTGCCGGCGGCATGAGCTTCGGCGGGCTGTTGAGTACGGCAGGCAGCGTTCTCTTTGCCGGCGATACTTCCGGCCACCTGATGGCACTCGACTCTGATACGGGCAAAACTCTCTGGCACGCAGGCGTTGGCCAGAACACCAGCAACGGCCCGATCACTTACATGCTCGATGGCCGTCAGTATGTGCTATTCGGTGCCGGCGATTCGCTATTCGCTTTTGCGCTGCCGGCTGGAACGAACCACGCGCGCTAGCTACCCGATCTTACGGAGATGCTCAAACGAGTAGATGCCTGAAGAGTGGCCATCACTCCAGTTGATCTTAATGGCATAGTTACCGACGGGTTCTACGCCGAGCATCTTCAGTTTGGGCTGAAACATCTTCAGAGGGTTGTCGGCGGTCTTCTCACGCGGCGGCGTTCCGTGCACGCCGGTGCAAGATGCGCACGGGCAATGATCGCGCAGGTAGTCATTCTGAAGATCGCTCTTGGCGCCATCTTTCCAATCGATCAGGATGCCGCGGCTTTTGGAAATTGCAATGTGTTCAGGATCGGTACAGGTCAGGTCTTGCATATCAACTCATCACGCGTTCGACATCGCGCACGCCGGAAATGCGCCGCATCGCGGAAACCAGCTTTTCCATCTGCTTCTTATCGCGAATGTCGACGCTCATCTCGATTGAGGCGCCGTCGCTCGAACCGCCCACGTCAGTCTTCGCTTCGAGACTGCGAATATTGGCATCTTCGTCGGACAGAATTGAAGTCACCTGATTCAGCAAACCTGGCCGGTCATCCGTTCGCACGATCAAGCGCACCGGGAACGAATCTTTGGCGGAACGCTCCCACTCAACTTCGATTTTGCGTTCCACATCATAAAGAAGGCTCTGTACATTGCTGCAGGTCTTCGAATGTACCGCGACACCTTTGCCGCGCGTGACATACCCGACAATTGCCTCACCACGAATCGGATTGCAGCACTTGGCGCGATAAATCAGCAGATCATCGACGCCACGCACTTTAATGACAGCGTCGGTATCGGTCGAAGGGCGGACTGTTTCGGGCTGCGCCTCTGGCGCCGGCGGCGCGTCGGGCACTTCGCCCGGAGCAGACTTCTGCAGTATCTGCCGCGCCGAGAACTTGCCGTAGCCCAGGCCGGCGTATAAGTCTTCAACCCGCCCAAAGCCGTAGTCGCTGGCGACCTTTTCAAGCTGCGGACGCACGCGGTTCATCTGAATGCCCAGCCGCCGCGCCTCGCGGTCCAGATACTTCTGTCCAATCTCGATCGCCTTCTCACGTTCAAAGACGTTGATGACGTGCCGGATGCGATTGCGCGCGCGCGCGGTTTGAACGAAGCTGAGCCAGTCCTTACTCGGCAGATGACCTTGCGTGGTCAGGATCTCGACGACATCGCCATCCTTTAGCGTGTACTTCAACGGCACCATGCGGCCGTTGATCTTGGCGCCAGTGCACGTGTTGCCGACGTCCGAGTGGATGGCATAGGCAAAATCGACGGGGGTGGAGTTCACCGGAAGTGTGACGATCTTTCCGCGTGGCGTGAAGGTGTGAACATCATCGGGCTGCAGCTCGGTCTTGAAGAGCGAAAGAAATTCCGCCGCGTCGCCCGTGCTGCTCTGCCACTCCACCATGCGCCGCAGCGACGCCATGCGCTTGTCGTCTTCGGCGCTCTTACGGCCCTCTTTGTACTTCCAATGCGCGGCGATGCCTTCTTCCGCGATGCGGTGCATCTCCTCCGTGCGGATCTGAACTTCGAAGTGGCGGCCCTCATCACCCATGACCGACGTGTGCAGCGACTGGTACAGGTTGGGGCGGGGAATCGCGATGAAATCTTTGATTCTGCCTGGGATGGGATGCCACTTGTTATGGATGACGCCGAGCGCGCCGTAACAGTTTTTGACCGAGTCGGTGATGATGCGCAGCGCGAGCAGGTCATACACTTCGTCGATCGATATCTTCTGCCGCTGCAGCTTCAGGTAAACCGAATAAGCGCGCTTCACGCGCCCTTCCACCCGCGCGCGGATGCCTTCACGCCGCAGCTCTTCTTCGACAGTGTGGCGAATCTTATCGAGAAAGCGTTCGCTCTCACCGCGTTGCGATTCAATCGCTTTGCAAATCTCGTCGTAGATCGCCGGATCCAGATAGCGGAACGCGAGGTCTTCCAATTCGCCGCGCACTTTACCCATGCCGAGGCGGTGCGCAATGGGCGCGTAAACTTCAATAGTCTCGCGGGCAATGCGGTCCTGCCGCTCTTGCGAGAGGCACGCGAGCGTGCGCATGTTATGAAGCCGGTCGGCGAGCTTCACCAGGATCACGCGGATGTCATCGGCCATCGCGAGCATCATCTTGCGATAGCTCTCGGCCTGCCGCTCTTCGGCCGAATAGAAATTCAGCTTGTTGAGCTTCGTGACGCCGTCCACACACCGTGCTACTTCGTCTCCGAAGATCTTGCGCACGTCGTCGGTGGTGGCTCCCGTGTCTTCTACAACGTCGTGCAGCAGCCCGGTCTCGAGACACACCAGATCCATGCGCATGTCCGCAAGAATATGCGCGACCTTCAACGGATGAGTCATGTAGGGCTCACCCGATGCGCGCACCTGCTTCAGATGATGCGAACTCGCGAACTCGTACGCGCGCTCCAGGGACGCGAGGTCATCCTTCGGCCGGTTGTTATGCGCTTTGGCCAGCAGATCGCGAAACAGTGCTTCCGGCGAAGAATCCGGCGGCTCGGGCAGACAAACGGGTTCGGCTGCCATATCTTTCATTGTACGTGCTGCGCCGATCCGGATCTCCTGGGTGCGAAGTGACTCCTATTTTCCTGCGTCCACGTTTGGCGTCATCAGGCCGACTTTGTCGATGTTGGCGCCGTGCGCGTGATCGATCGCGCTCGCGACGTATTGGAAGTCCAGGTCAGGGTCCGCCTTGATGAACACCACGCGGTCCCCACGTGTCTTGAAGATATCCAGAAGCCGTTCTTCCAGGCGATCTTCCGCGACGTGCTCCTGGTTGAGTTGCAGCGACTTATCCTTGTTCACCTGAATAACGATGGTTCGTTCATTTGGTTCCAGAGGGGTATTGGTGGCTGGCGGTTGCGGCGCGAGCGCTTCCAATCCTTTCGGCTTCACCGGCGAGATCGCCATGAAGATGATCAGCAGGACCAAGAGAATATCGATCATCGGCGTCATGTTGATAGTTGACTGAACGCCGCTCGCACCGCCTACATTCATTGCCATCGTAAGTCTCCTTGTCGTTAGGACACCACGATGAATGAGAACGTTCCCGCGCACAAAAGAAAAGGCCCGGTACTTAGAGATAAGTACCGGGCCCGGAACTTCAACTACGTTGCAGGCTATTGCTTGGTCTTGATTCCCTTTGCATCGTCGGCGGCCTTCTTCTCGGCCTTCGCTTTGCGAGTATCCAGCGTTTTCTGCATCCACGTGTCGGCGACATCCCACTGCTTCCGGAACTCTTCCTGGCTGTCGGCCATGTCGGCCTTGTAGCGGATCAGAAGGTTCATGTAAGCCATGGCATCGTCGTACTGCGGATCGATTTCGAGCGCCTTCTTCTCGTCCTGAATGCCCTGATCGAGAATTGGATCCCACTTGGCTTTCAGTTCCGCGCGCAACTTCTTGTCCTTGATCGGAGCCTGCTCATCCGTCTTCATGCCGCTCTTCACGCGAGCTTCATGATCGGGCTGGATGAACTCGGTCCACGCAATCACGCCAAGAGTGTAATAGGCGTCCTTTGCGTTCGGATCAAGCGCGATCGCTTTGTGGTTCCATTCAATCGCCTTATCGAATTGCTTCTGGTTGAAATAAATCGAAGCAATTGAAGCCGTCGCGATTTTCTGGCTATCCAGATCAGGCTTGCCATCGAGCACCCGGTTGAACTGATCGAGCGCACTTTGCGCGAACCGATTGTTCTCGGGCGAGTCCGCGCCGGGGATCCATTGCGTCATGTACGCCATCGCGAGGTACAGACGCGCCACGGGAAACTCCGGATCGAGGTCTGTCGCGCGCTTGAAGTCGTCTACCGCCTCCGGGTAGCGCGCACCCTTGAACGCCTGAACACCCTTGTTCAAGTTGTCGCGGGCTTTCAGCTTGGTACAACCGGAGCCGAGGACCGTCAGTGCGGCCACAGCCGCGAGACCTACGCCGATCCCCGCTCGCCCTCCGAAGTAACCCGCCATTATTTTCCTTCCTCCACCTTCGGCGTCATCAAGCCCACCTTATCGATGTTCGCGCCATGCGCGTGATCGATGGCTTTGGCAACCGTCTGAAATTCCAGGGACGGGTCGCCCTTGATGAACACAACGCGCTCAGCGCGAGTCTTGAAGATCTCGATCAGGCGCTCTTCCAGGCGATCTTCGGTTACGGGTTCCTGATTCAACTGCATCGACTTATCTTTGTTGATCTGGATTACCACGGTCCGGTCATCCTGGTTGGGAGGAGTGTTCGGGGGTGGTGGCTGAGGCGCCAGCGCTTCCAATCCCTTCGGCTTCACCGGTGAGATGGCCATGAAGATGATAAGCAGGACCAGCAGAATATCGATCATCGGGGTCATGTTGATGCTCGACTGAACACCACTGCCGCCGCCAACTGCCATTGCCATAGCAAGTCTCCTTAAATTCGGTCTTAGAAAAGTCTTTTTACAAGCTACCGGAGCTCGGAGGTTTGGGCATTGCAGTTGCCTTGTCCTGAACCTGCTCCGTCAACAACCCAATCTGATCGACGCCGGCCGCGCGAAGGTTATCAACTACATCTTCGACGCGCTCGTACTTGGCCCGCGAATCCGCGCGCACGAAGACCATCTTGCTGGCTTTGTTCGTCAGCAGGTCTTTAACTTTTTGCGGCAGGTCTTCGGGCTGCAGCTTCTGGACACCGGGGCTCAGGAACACGTTTCCATCGCGGGTAATCGCGACGATCACGGCATCTTCCTGATCGGCATCGCCCATCGTAATCGGGTTGCGCGCCTTCGCCATGTCGACGGTGACGCCTTTATTCAACAACGGCGTGATGACCATGAAGATAATCAGCACGACGAGCATCACGTCCACCATGGGCGTGACGTTGATCTCAGATACCGGCGGTGGCGCCTTTTTTAGTTGCATTCGCTCGATCTCCTTACTCTGTTTTCCGGCTCGTGCATGACGCAGGTTGCGCGGCCCCGAAGGGCCGCGCGGGCAGACACGGAATCAACTCGGCCGGAAGGCAGTTCTACTTGCGTAAGCCAGCGGACTTCAGCTGCGAACGCTTCAGGAAGTAATCCACCAGCTCCGAGCTGGAGTTACCCATCTCGACGTCGAAGGAGTCGATGCGGCCCGTGAAGTAGTTGAACATCCACACGGCCGGCACTGCCACCAGGAGACCGAGTGCGGTGGTCACGAGCGCTTCCGAGATACCGCCGGCGATCGCACCGATACCAGGCGTTTTCTCCGAGGCCATCGTCTTGAACGCATTGATGATGCCGATGACGGTACCGAACAGACCGACGAACGGTGCGGTCGAACCGATGGTGGCGAGGGCGCTGACGCCGCGTTTCAGCTCGGCGTGCACAATCGCTTCTGCGCGTTCGAGAGCACGACGGGATGCCTCAATCTCTTCACCGGAGATCTCGGAGCTTGCCTGGTGCGCCTGAAATTCCTGGAGCCCGGCAACCACAACCTTCGCCAGGTGGCTCTTCTTGTAGCGGTCGGCAACCTTCACCGCTTCATCCAACTTGCCTTCGCGCAAAGCGCCTGCCACTGCAGGAGCAAAAGCGCGGCTCTGTTTACGCGCGGCGCTGTAGGCCATAAGGCGGTCGATCATCACGCCGATGGACCACGCCGACATGATGAACAAGAGCACAACGACCAGTTTGGCCAGCGTGCCCATCTGGGTCCAAAGGTGCACCGGATCCCAACCTACTTCCTGAAGCAAAAACCCGTATACCTGTGTCTGAAGAAGCATTGTTCCTTGTCTCCTGCGAGTTGATTTTACTCTGTTCCGAAAAACTGCCCTTGCCTACAAAAACTGAATGCGTTACTGACTGAGCGTGAAGTTTACGTCGATTGTGGTCAACACTTCAACCGCCTCGCCGTTCAATAGCGTTGGTTTATATACCCACTGGCGCACTGCATCCTGTGCCGCCTGCACCAGCAAGGGGTGACCGGAAATCAGTGTCAGGTTCTCGATGGTGCCCTGTTTGGAGATCGTGGCGCTGAAGCGTACTGTGCCCGAAATACGCGCTTGGCGTGCGAGCGGCGGATAAACAGGCTTAGTCTGTCTGATGATGCTCGCCATCATCACGTTTCCACCAATTCGCTGCGGACCCACCGGCTTCGGTTTTTCCTTCACCGGAGGAGGCGGCGGAGGAGGAGGCGGCGCGGCATTGCCGAGGCCCCCGATAATTCCGCCAAGTACGCCACCGGCCTGACCGCCCGGTACGCCGCCTTGTACCCCACCGACCACGCCCACTGCCGGCGGAAGCTCTTCTTCCTTGATCATCTTGATCTCTTTAGGAATGGTCTTCGGCGCCGTGAGCTGGTTCATGTTGAACTGCTTGGGGATGATCTTGACCACCTTCACGGCAGCGGCTGGCGGAGGAGGTGGCGGAGGGGGCGGGGGAGGCGGGGCAACCAGAAAGCTGGAGAGCTGTGCTTTCGGTAGTGCTTCGAAGTAAATCAGCGGAAGCACGACCAAAAACGCTATGAGCGCGAGCTGGCCTAGGAACGAAATAAAAATCGTATAGGTCTTCTTTGTTTTCCCGACGCCATCAACGAAAGTCTGATCGAACATTGGTGTCCTCTCCCAGGCTTGCTCGAATACCGGCAGCAGCCTCTAATATTCCATTCAAATCGGAACTACTTTACAACGTTTATCGAACGCTTGGCGCCAGGCTGCTTCAGAGCGGCCGGCGACTTTACGTTTGGTGCGGGAGCAGCCGCCAGTGCTGCCGCCCTTCGCCCCTCTACAAGGTTGTGCCAGAACAACACGATGGGGCTGGCAATGAACACTGACGAATACGTCCCAATGATAATACCTACAACAAGTGCAAAAGAAAAACCGTGCAGCACCGGTCCGCCGAATAAAAACAGCGCAATCACGGTAAGAAATGTCAGACCCGATGTCATCACCGTGCGGCTTAGTGTCTGGTTCACGCTGCGGTTGATCACATCTTCCAACTTCTCGCGCTTCCCGCCGCCGCGTAAATTCTCACGGATGCGATCGAAGATCACGATGGTGTCGTTCATCGAATATCCGACCAGCGTCAACAACGCCGCGATGACCGTCAAAGAGATTTCTTTATTGAACAGCGAGAACAGGCCGATCGTGATGATCGTGTCATGGAACACAGCAATCACCGCTGCCACACCGTAAATCCACTCGAAGCGGAACGCAATGTAGACCAGCATTCCAGCCAGCGCTAACAGCGTCGCGTAGATCGCCTGCCGGCGCAGATCGCCGCCGACCTTTGGTCCTACGATCTCCGTTCCGCGGAAGGCGAATGGCGCGAGGTAGGTCTGCTGCTGTAGAACATTAATCACCTGCGGCGTCACACCAGGCACAGACGACAATTGATCGAACCGGTTCAGCAATCCTGATTGCGGCGGACTGTTACGAAACGCCATCATGTCGGCTGAAAGCTTCTGCAATTGAACATCCGACAACGCAACGCCCGATTGCTGCAGCGGATCGCGCAAACGCTCAGCAAGCGCCGCCGCTGAAGCGTTATTGAAATCGAGTTTGCCATTATTCGGCTGGCCGAAGGTCTTAGTCAAGGTCTGGACAACGATGTTGCGGTTGTTGCTCAACACCTTTTCGTCAGAGCCTTCCGTGCCGATTGAAACTTCGTTCGAACCGCCCGTGAAATTCTGAACCTCGGGGGCCGACGGAAGAGCCTTATCGAGCGCGTTCCGGATCTGATCTACAGGAGGCGGCCCCTGGAACTTGACCGTCATCAGCGTGCCGCCTTTGAAGTCGATTCCATAGCGCGGTCCTCCTTTGATAGCGAGACTGATCAGTCCTGCCACCGTGAGCACCAGCGAAGCAATAATGAACGGCCACTTCGAGCCGAGAAAGTCAAAGTTTGTTTGCCTAAATAATTCCATTGGTCACTGCCTGTCCGCACTGGCGGACTGACCGGCGCCACACAGGTAGACACCGGCTTTCGTTATCTTGTTCCCACTATTTACCAGCACAAAAGCTATCACAGAAAATCGAAGGCTTTGCACGTTTCAGATGCTCAGCGGCTTGACCTGCTTGGTGCCGGACAACTCGTAATCGAAAATCGTTCTGGACACAAATACCGCAGTGAAGACGTTGGCGAGCAGACCGATTACCAGCGTCACCGCAAATCCGCGTACCGGCCCGGTGCCGAACAGAAACAGAAACGCGCACGAGACGATGGTGGTGACGTGGGTGTCGACAATCGTCCACCACGCTTTGCCAAAGCCCGCATCGACGGCCGCCACCGGTCCTTTGCCCGCGCGTATTTCTTCGCGGATACGTTCGAAGATCAGCACGTTGCTATCGACGGCCATACCGATCGTCAGGATGATTCCTGCAATGCCGGGCAGCGTGAGCACCGCGTGGAAGTAAGCCAGCGCGGCAATCAGCAGGATGGTGTTCAGAATCAGCGCGAGTACCGCGTTCACGCCGCTGCGCTTGTAGTAAACCAGCATCGCAATCACTACGGCGAGCAGACCGGCTACACCCGCCAGCAGACCCGCGCGAATCGAGTCGGCGCCCAGCGATGGGCCTACCGAACTCTCCTGCAGATAAACAATGCCCGCCGGCAGCGAACCCGAGCGCATGACCAGCGCCAGGTCCGAAGCCTCCTGCTGGCTGCCAAGACCGGTGATGCGTCCGCTATCGCTGATCTTGCCGTTAACAGTCGCGACGCTCTTGATCTGGTTATCGAGCAGCACGGCCAAACGATCTTTCGCGGCTGCTGCTGCTTCCGTGAAACGCTCGAAACGCTTCGAGGCATCCTGCGAAATGGTGAATCCGGTTTCCCACTTGCGGAACTCGTCCTGATCCGCGCGTGCATTGCGCAAATCTTCACCCACCAGCACCGGGCTGCGCGAAACCAGGTACCATTGGCCGCCGTTCTCACCGCGCTGGTAGAAAGCAGGCTTGGTATTCAAGGGCAGCACGCCGCCTTTTTGCGCGCGCAACTGTTCCTCACTTGAGAACGGGCCTTCTTCCACCTTCGTGATCTCAAGCTGTGCCGCTTGTCCGATGATGTCCTTCACGCGCGCGGGATCGTCAACGCCCGGAAGCTGCACCAGGATTTCGTACTCAGCATCAGCACGGCCATGCTGCTGCACAACCGGTTCGGTCAAGCCAAGGCTATTGACGCGATTCGAAATGGTCTGGATCGACTGCTCTACCGCGCGGCGCTTCAAGTCGAGCATTTCGCTCGGCTTCATGCGCAGCGTGTAGTCAGTCGAGTTCACCGGGGTCAAGTTCCACAGAGCGTACTTGTCTGCAATCAAGCTGCGGAACTGCGACGTCTTGCCCGCCGGAATGCCGTGAATGTTGATCTGGATGCTGTCGGCCTGATCGATCGTGGTGGGATCGTTACGATCGATGCCCGAATAATCGATGGCCGATTTGGACAGATCGTTCTTGATGCTGTCGATCGTGTGGTCGGCTGTGGTGCGCACAGCGTCTTGCACCTGCACCTGCAAAATCAGATGGCTTCCGCCCTTCAGATCGAGGCCCAGGTGAACTCTTTGACCAATGTTGTTTTCGAGCTCGGCTTTGTTCTTCGGGAATCCGATCACGCCGAAGATGCAGATCAGCACCGTCGCTACAATCACGATCGTCTTCACCAACAGATGTCTTTGCATGCTTTTTGAACCTTATGGAGAGGAATGCGCGGCCAGAATGAGCCTACTACTTCGATGCGTCCGGAGCCACCACCACGCTGGAGACCGCGTTGCGCGCGAACTGCAATTTTAAATTGTCAGGCTTCACTCGCAGAACCAGAGTCTCCGCATCGAGCGCGGTGATCGTGCCCACAATGCCGCCCGCCGTGATCACGTTATCGCCGGCTTTCAGTTCCGATAGCATTCGGCGCTGCTCTTTCTTCTGTTTCTGCATTGGCAGGATCAGAAGGAAATAAAAGATGCCGAAAATCAGCACGATCGGCGCAAGGCCGAGCAGCGACGAGGGAGCAGATTGCAGCAGGAAGCTAAATTCCATGTTGAATAAAGTTGTTTTCGGGACCGCCCGGCGAGGCCTGCTTAAGCCGCCGGAAGGTTCTCCTGCGAGCTGCGAACGGACTTCAAATATTCCGGGAAAGCGCCTAACAGGATAGCTTCTCTGATCTCCCGCATGATGTCAAGGTAACGCTGCATGTTGTGGCGCGTCGCGAGCGAGGCAAAAAGGATCTCGTTCGCCTGAAATAAATGACGTAAATAAGCTCGTGAATGGTTGCGGCACGTGTAGCAGGGGCACTGTTCATCGGGCGGCCGCGGGTCCTCTTTATAGCGGGCATTTTTGATGATTAACTTGCCTTCGCGGGTAAACAAACAACCGTTGCGCGCGTTGCGGCTCGGCAGCACGCAATCCATCATGTCGATGCCGCGCGCGACATACTCGGGCAACTCCTCGGGCATCCCAACTCCCATTGCGTAGCGAGGCTTTGATCGCGGCAGAATGGGCTCGGTCGCTTCCACCATTTCGAGACTCAGCGGGCGCGGTTCTCCCACGGACAGACCACCGACCGCGTACCCGTCAGCATCGAACGGCAGCATCCGTTCGGCGCACTCGCGGCGCAGGTCAGCAAACATGGAGCCCTGCACAATGGGAAACAGCGCATGACGCGTGGGGCTGTTCTCAATGCGGCTTGCAAAGTGTTTCCACCCGCGTTCCGCCCAGCGGATGGTGCGGTCCATCGATTCGCGGGCCGCGGCGTGGCTCACCGGGTATGGCGGACACTCGTCGAGCGCCATCAGGATATCGCTGCCAAACGCGAGCTGCACATCGACCGTAGATTCGGGCGTGAAGTGGTGTGCGTCGCCGTTGAGGTGCGATTGGAAGCGCACGCCCTCTTCATGAATGCTGCGCAGGCCGCTGAGGCTGAAGACTTGAAAGCCGCCGGAGTCGGTCAGAATGGCCCCTGGCCACGACATGAAACGATGCAGCCCGCCGAGCGTTCGGATCGTCTCGTGACCCGGCCGCAGATACAGGTGATACGTATTGCCCAGAATGATGCGAGCGCCCAGGTCGTCATACAGATCGCGCTGCGACAAACCCTTTACGGTGGCCTGTGTTCCGACCGGCATAAACACCGGCGTCTGAATGCTTCCGTGTCCGGTGTGCAGTACACCGGCGCGCGCGCGAGTGACGGGGCACTCAGCCTCAACTTCAAATTCAACTTGCCGGGGCAACGTTCACGATCATATCGTCGATCCACACGGTTCCTGCGATGCGGTTGTCGAAGCGCTTCGAGGGCGCGCGATAGATCACCACAGTGGCGAGCTCCGAAGCATCTCGCACGACGAACTGTGTTTCAATCTGCTGCCAATCCGATGTGCCGGTGACAGCTTGGGTACGAGCGTCATAACCGGGACCGTACACACGGATGCGCACACCTTCATCAGTGGTGATCCGCAACGCTTTGATCCACGCGCTCAAGCGATAGGCGCCCGGCGCCAGGTAAATGCGCTGTGTGACGCCGCCGTATTCCACGTTCTCGTGGCCGTTGAACGTCACAGCTAATCCGAGACGGCCGCTATGCGCGGCATCGCTTTCAATCCGGGCGGTGGCGGCACTCGATGGCTCCAGCTGCCAGTCGAGCGGTACGCGCTCGGGTTCCAACTCGAAGCCGCCGTTGTACAGCAGATTGGTGTGGCCGTAGTTTGGATCCTTGACGCCGCGGTATTCCATCCACGCTTGCGCGGCCAGATCAGGACGGCGCTGTTTCAGGAGTTCGGTCAGATAAACCTCGGCCGGAACCGCGCTGTGAGCGTTCACCAGATAACGAAACACCGCTTGTGCATCAGCGAAACGCGCAGCCCGGGCGTATCGTGCAAGCAGAAAACTGCTTTCGTAGTTGCCCGGCTGAAAGCGCAGCAGTTCGGGCGCGCTCACATGGTGCTGATCGAGTTGAGCCGCGACAGCTTCGGAGTAAAAGTGAAAGTTATCCACGGCAAAGATCGTGGCCAGTGCGCGGATCATGCGCGACCGGTCGTCGTGGTCGCCGGTGTACTGCGCGTAGCGGAAGAGTGCGCCCAGGTTCCCTGGCGCGAGGCGAATGCTCTCGTCCATCAACTTGTCCGCAACGGCATCGTTGCCGCGCGCTTCCGCCACCAAAGCCATCTGTTGCCATGAGAAGAACCGGTACGGAGCCCGGCGCAGCAAAAGGCTCGCGATCTTTGTAGTTGTCTCCTGGTCGCGCGGCGAATCGACACCCGTCTGCGCAAGCGTCTTGTAGAGCGCCTCGTCGCGGCAAAGACCGCGCTCGCACATCGCGAGCGTAGCCGCGCTGTCCATTCGCCTGGTCAGCAACATGACTCCCGCATAGCATGCGATCACGATGCAGAAGGCTCCGGCGAAAGCACGGGCCGGACGCCGCGTCTGTGCAGGTTGCGGCCGCAAGCCACACGCAATCGCCATCAGCCACACGACGGTGAGCGCGTTCGCCGGTACATAGGAGCTGAAGTCCACCAGGCTGTGCGCCAGGAATGCAGCGAGCCCGCCGAGCGACGCGCAAGCCAGGAGTTGATCGGTGCGGCTGCCGTGCTGCGAAAATGCCGTTCGCAAGCCGTCGCGGAGCACTAGTACAAGCAACGCGGCAATCAGCACGAAGCCGGCGAGACCAAGCTCCGCGAACCACTGCAGAAAATCGTTGTGAGCGAACGTAAAAGCCAGGCTGCGGCCGACTGTCTGGAACTGCATGAACGGGTCGGCAAAAGCGGAGAAGCCCACTCCCGTCAGCCAATAGTGCGGAATCAAATGCAGCGTGTCGCGCCAAAGTTCAAGGCGTTCGTCGCCGGTGTTCATGCCCGCCGCAGTCATCCCCGCGAAACGCTCGAGCAACAACGTCGGTGCGAGAGCGGCGCCGATGACCAGCAGCGTAATGACGACACCGGCGGCGACTGTCGCTCGTTTGCGCAATGTCCACTGCCGCGGGATCGCAAGCAGACTAAACGTAGCGAGCCCCGCAAGTGCGCAGGGAAGGCCCGCACGCGAGTAACTCATGGCCACGGCCGCCCATGCCAAGCAACAAAGCCGCAGCGCCGAGCAGCAACAACGCGCGCCGTTGCTTCCGGATTCCTATCCACGCCAGCGCGGCCATTGCGGGCAGGCAAGTCTCCAGCAGGCACGAGTATTGGTCGCGGTTGAAGAAGGTGCCCATACCATTCGAAGTGCCGCCACTCGTCACGCGCTGAAACAGGCCCTCGGCAGACTGGATCAGCACCGCCACAGCCAGGGGCAACGCAACCATCCATCGCGCTCGCGTGGATTGTCGCACCAGGCTGCGGAGGATGAAGAACAGCACGGCGTAGGCAAGAAGCCGCATCGTCCCCTCCATGCCCCCGGGGAGGTTTGCGGTGATAGGTGCAAAGTGCAGCGGCGAAACCAGCGACGAGTAGAGTCGCGCTACTTCAGCGCGCCCGGGAGATAGCAAGCCCAACAGTGGCAGCGGAACGGGGAGCAGTTGCAGCAAAGCGTAGAGCGGCAGTGCGCAGGCGAGCAATGCGAGCGCGTCGAACGGCTCCTCTGCGCTGCCTCCGTAAGCAAGCCACAGTACGCCGAGATAGGCGCAGAGCAGCAATCCCACAGCCCACGGCGTAAGGTTTGTATCCGTGGCGGTAAGTGCGGTGAATAAGAAGAACGACCCGAGTAGTCCCCAGCCGATCAGTATCCGGCGTCCCGGCACCCGTGATCCTTTACGCGCGGGGCGTTAGCCGCAGGTCTGGCCGGCCTGGCACTTCGGTGTTGTGGAGTTGGTCGAGCACACGATGCACGGGCCGCTGTAACCGTAAGTTGCCGGGTTGCACGCGTTGTTCGTGAGCGTCGGGTAGCAGCCGTATACGCCGTTGGTGGAACAGCAAATCGGCAGTGGCTGAAGTCCCGTCTTCACGCAGCACATGACGTCGCCGCAGCAGTATTCCGTTTTCGCGCACGTTTGCGTGCCGCAGGTCACCGCAGCCATCCGCGACACGAAGACCGCACCGAGTATGGCGCCCAGCATTTCGCGCCGTGTACTCGCGCGGGCCAGGCCGCGGCACATGTTTTCGAACCTGTTATTCAAACCTGTTCACCCTCGCGCTTGCGGACGTACAACGAAGATTGTAGCGTAACGCCGCTCTACTGCGATCGTGCGCTGGCCACTGACGAAGTGATTGCCTCGTCTATCAGGCCGAGTACCATGTCGCGCCCAGTTGCCGGTGGCCGGCGCACATAACCGTCGCGATCCAGCCAATAAGCCGACGGTGTACCGAGCCCTCTAAAGAGGTGAGCCCCGGTATTCGCAGCGCACTGCAAAACAGTCGCACCCTCCGGGTTGTTCTCCGGGCGGCGGGCAAATAGTGCGATCGCCACGCCTGCCTCTTGAGCAACCGGAGCAAGCTCTTGCAGTTCGCGCGTCATGCTCCGGCAGAACTCACACTCGCTATTCCAGTGGATAGCGATGATCTTGTTCGCTCCGAAGCCGTCAAGGGAACGCCATTGGCCGCTCGCATCACGCAACCGAAAATGCGGGAAGCGCGAACCAGGGCGATGCGGCGGACCAATGAGCGCTCTCGTTTCCGCTTCCGCCGTGCGATTCGCAACGGCATCCAACTGGCGTTTGATCTTCCACAGAGCCGCAGCGATCAACGCCAGCAGGCAGCCGAGCACGATCGCGATTGCGATCACGGTGTCACGCTCTGCCGCAAGCCGCTGCGCGCCAGATCGATAATCGCGCCGGGCCCGACGGCTGCATCGGCCAACGCGCGGCCATCAGGTCCGATCAGGTAAGCCACCGGCGTGCTCAGATTGCCGAACTGCTTTGCGACCCTCCACTTGGTCTGCAACAGGAAGGGAACCGGTATGGCGAACTGGCTGACCTTCGCCTCATTCGCGTCGCGAGGACCGCGCCCGATCATTACTACGTTCAATTCGGCGCCATGCTGCTGGTAGAAGTGCACCAGTTGTGGTGCTAACTCATCGCATGGTTCGCAGAAAGGGTCGGTAAATACGATCAGCGCATTCGCTCCCCGGAGCGAAGTGGACGAAAATCTTCCGCCGCGAAGATCTTCCAGTTCGAAATCGGGCGTCTGCTTTCCCGCAACCACAGGCTCGGGGCCAGTTGCGATGGGCGCAGCCTCGCTGAGAATCGCGTTCAGCAGCTTACGCACTTCCACGTAGCCGCTCGCCATCGTTCGTTCGATCGCGCCGTTTGGATTCAGCAGGTAGGCGCAAGGAGTTCCATTGCCGGAGAACAAACGGAACCGTTCTTCATCGGTCATCAACAGCATCGTGCCGGTGAACTGATGTTCTACGTACGACTCTCTAACCGTGTCCGCGTCACCGCCGGCCATCAGAATCAATTCGGTGTTCATTGCCTGCAGATGGACCCGCGCAGCTTCGAGTTCAGCCGCTATGACATCGCAAAATCCGCAGTCGGCTCCCCAGTGCACCGCCAGCACGCGCCGGCCCTTGTACTCAGCGAGCGAGTGTTGAGTGCCGTTGAGATCCGGAAGTTGGAAGTCAGGAAACGCGTCACCCAGCGAAAGGCCTAATCCGGGCGGAGCCGCTGAAGCCAGCTTATCGAGCCTTTCGAGTAGCCGGCCCGAACGTCGCATCAGCAACAAGACGCAGAACGAGAGGGCCACCACCGCAAGCACAAGGAATGTGAGTAGCCAGACCAGAGGAGCCTCTGTAAGAAATCTTACAAGATGTTTGGATTACGCAGGCAAACGGAACTCTGCGTGCATTTTCATCATCTCAGAGGAAAAAGGAGAACCGGATGAAAACTGCAGTTCTGTTACTTGCACTTACGGGCTTGGCAGCGGGGCAGGATGCCCCTCCCACACCCATCTTCCGGGTGACCGTTACTTCGCGAACGATTCGCGCCATTAACTATCATCACCGGCAAGGCACCACCAAGATCGATTTACGCGGTACCTCATTGCTGCCGGCGTCGCGCGGCGAGGTTCGCGTCGAGAGCAATACGGGCGCAACGAAGATGCATGTCGACGTGAATCACATGTCGCCTGCCAGCCAGTTTGGACCGGAGTTCCTGACTTACGTGCTGTGGTCGATCAGTCCGGAGGGGAACGCCAAGAACCTTGGGGAGATCGTCATGAAAGGCGGCGGTGATCGCGCGCAGTTGGACGCGACCACTGACTTCCAGACGTTTGGCTTGATCGTCACTGCCGAGCCTTACTGGGCTGTCTCGGAACCCAGCGATGTTGTCGTGATGGAGAACTTTGTTCGCGAGGACACCACCGGAACGTTCGAACAAGTCGACGCGAAGTATGAGCTGTTGCAGCGCGGAAACTACACGTTGAACATTGGCGGCGAGCGTCTGCGCACGTTCACTGCGGACGAACGTGTTCCGCTGCAATTGCGCGAAGCACGCGAGGCGATCGCGATTGCACGTGCGACCGGTGCTGACCGATATGCCGCTGACACGATGCAGAAGGCGATGGTCAACCTGCAGAACGCAGAAGGTTATCTGGTGGGAAGAAGTGGCGTGAAGCCGCTCGAAACAGTTGCGCGTGAAGCCACGCAGATGGCCGAGGATGCTCGCTTGATTTCGATTCGCAAAATGCGCGCCGACGAACTCGCCGCGGAACGCCAGGCCGCAGCGGATCGCACTCTTGCCGCCCAAAATAACGCCGCCGACGAAGCGCGCCGGCGTGCTCAGGCGGAAGCCGACCGCAATGCTGCGAACAGCCAGGCCAATGCAGCTCAAGCGCAGGCGAGCGCTGCACAACAGCAGGCCCAGGAAGAGGCACGGCTGCGTGCGCAATCCGATCTGGCCCGGCAACAGGCTGAAGCGGCTGCTGCCCGCGAGCGTGCTGACGCGGACCGTGCTCGCGCCGACGCAGAAGCCGCCAAGCAAGCTGCTTTAGCTCAACAGCAAGCCTCTGAAGCAGAGGCGAACCGTGCCCGTCTGGCGGCGCAAGCAGCTGAAGCCGAGAAGAATGAACTCCGCATGAAGTTACAGCAGCAGTTGAACACGATTCTCGAAACGCGTGACACTGCGCGCGGCTTGATCGTCAACATGTCGGATGTGTTGTTCGACTTCAACAAGGCCACGCTGAAGCCGGCGTTCCGCGAGAAGCTTGCGAAACTTTCGGGCATTCTGCTGGCTTATCCTTCGCTGCACCTCGCGCTCGAAGGCCACACCGATAGCGTCGGCAGCGATGCTTATAACCAGACCCTTTCAGAGAAGCGCGCCTTCGCGGTACGCGACTATCTGGTTGCGCAGGGCATCAACGGCAACGGCATAACAGCGCAAGGCTTCGGCAAAGCGAATCCGGTGGCCAGCAACGATACGGATGCGGGCCGCGCTCAGAATCGCCGCGTCGACTTGGTTGTCTCAGGCGACGTCATCGGCCATCCGATGTCCGATTCTGGCGCCGGCTCAGTTCACTAACCGCAGTTTGAAGGATCGGGGGCCGCTCGAACACATTGTGTTCGGCGGCCCTTTTTCATTTACTTCAACATTGCGTCGCGCTTGGCTTTGAACTCCGTGCCGGCTTTCCACTCCGGGAACGTTCCGCTTTGCGCCACGCGATATCCCACGTTGAACAACAGCCGCGCGTCCTCAACCGCACCCGACAGATCCCAATCAGGTTTCACGACGTCGGTGACGTTGTGATAATCCTTCTCCGTATACTCATCGCGCTTCTTCATCCCGTATCCGGCGGGCTTGCCGATGTAGTCGACGCCGCCTTCTGAATCGAGCGCGGGCACACCCTGTTTGGCGAACTCAAAATGATCGGAGCGGTAGAAGAAGCCTTTCTCCGGTTCCGCATCGGGCCGCAGCACGCGCCCGTCTGCTTTCGCGACTTCCTCGGCAACATCGTCGAGCGTCGAATTTCCGAGCCCGATCACGGTCAGGTCTTTCGTCTTGCCCCATTGATTGACACCGTCGATATTGATGTCGGCGAGCGTTTTGTTCAGCGGATATAACGGGTTCTCGGCATAGTAGCGACTGCCGAGCAACCCTTTCTCTTCCGCAGTGACGGATAGGAACAAGATGGAACGCTTGGGGGCAGGGGATAGCGTCTTGAACGCTTTGGCAATCTGCAGGATGGCTGCCGTGCCCGATGCGTTGTCGATCGCTCCGTGAAAGATCTGATCTCCGCTGCGCGCGGTGTCGCGTCCGAGATGATCCCAGTGTGCGGTGTAGATGACGTACTCGTTCTTGAGCGTCGCGTCGCTTCCGGGGAGCAAGCCAATCACGTTTTGCGAGTCAACGCTGCGCAGTTGGTTATGAACATCGAAACTCGCCTTCGCTCCTGCCAGCGTCACCGGGCGGAAGTCTTTCTTGAGCGCGGCACTCTTCAGCGCCGCGAGATTCTGACCGGCGGCTGCGCAGAGCTGAGTCGCTTTGTCGAACGTGATCCAACCTTGAACCCCGACGAAGTTCATGTTGTTGTCGGGCCGGCGAATGGTAAAGTCTTCGCGTCCGAAGCCGCCATTCAACACGGTAAAGGGATACCCGGCGGGTCCTGTCTCGTGCACGATAATCGCGGCAGCCGCGCCTTTTTGCGAGGCGATTTCGTACTTGTAAGTCCACCGGCCGTAGTAAGTCATGGCGCGGCCCTTGAACATCTTGTCGTCGAGTTTGGACGGGTCGGAGGGATCGGGTATCGCGGGATCGTTGACCAGCATCAGAATGGTCTTGCCTCGGACATCCACATCTTTGTAGTCGTCCCAGCCGTACTCGGGCGCCACCACGCCGTAGCCGACGAAGACGATGTCGGAGTTCGCGACCTTCACTTCGGGTGTGTAGCGCGTCGAGGTAGCGATGTAATCATCTTTCGGTTTCAGCGCGAAAGGTTTGCCCCCGACCGTGATCTTGGCATCAGTCTTCGACAGAATGCCGGCGAGCGGCACCTTCTGCACATAGGTCCCGTCGGGATTACCGGGCGCGAGTCCGATCTGTTTGAACTGGTCGGTTACGTAGGCAACGGTCTTCGCTTCACCAGGCGTGGCGGGCGCCCGGCCTTCGAACTCGTCTGAGGAAAGAACTTTGATGCTGTCGAGCAGCCCTTGAGCGGTAATCGCATCCATTGCCGGACGCAGATCAGCCGCAGGTTGAGTGCAGGCGGCCAGAAGAAAGATGGGAATGAGTGAGGCACGGAGTTGTTTCATAATCCGCGCTCATCGTAGCACCGTGCGGTGCGTTCAGTTATTTCGCGTGATGCGCGCGCAGCGTGTTGACGTACGCGACCACCCTTTGAATCTCTGCGTCGGTAAGCTTTGCCGCAGGCATCGCCGTTCCCGGAATGCCGTGCTTTACTACGTTGATCATCTGGGCTCTGCTGCCGTGAGTCAGCTTGCCGGTCAGGTTCGCGCCAGTGCCACCCAGACCTTGGTCGCCGTGACAAACCGCGCAATGCACTTTGTATAACTTGGCTCCCGTCAGAACGACAGGCGCGGCCGAAGCCACGGAAGCTGCTAGGAGGAGAAGTAGAGTTCGCATCGTGGCGTCAGATCGAACCTAGTATGCCACATTGAATTCGCATCAAATCAAATCTTCGAGCGGCCACTCGCGGCGCCCTTCGGTCCACTCGCTCCACATGTACAGAGCCTGCACAGCGAAGATGGTGGAGACCGGGTTGACGAACGGAAGCAGCGTTTCGCCATTGCTGCCAAACCAGAATCCGCCATGGATGCGGCGGTCAGGGTCTGTCACCTGAAAGTGTGCGAGGGCTGTTGCTTCATGGAGACAAGCATCGCGATCGAGCGGCACTCTCGCCGCAGCATAGAGCCGCAAGCGAAGCAGTTGCGCGTAGACATCCGAGCGCACAAAGCCGCCTTCGGCTGAGCGCAAGTGTTCGCTCACGAGCGCGATGCCGCGCGCGAGTTCAGCGCTGGAATCATCGGCGAAGAGCAACGCTTCCAGGTAATAGCAGTAGGCATGCAGACGATCCATCAGGCGTGTGGGCTCGGTTTCATCGGCAAGGAACGTCGCTGCGCTCGCCTTCGCCGCCGCCAGCGATCGTAGCCACTCGCTCTCAAACCCGCCAAGTTCATGCCAGGCGAGGGCGCTCTTCAGTTGATAGCATCCGGGCTGCCGCGACCAGCGTGGCGCACGCGGCAGTGCTTTGAGCGTGGGCAGTTCCACCACAGGCTCACCTTGAAACACATCGCGCATCGCGACCGCAGCTTCGAAGGCGACCGTCCGCCATTTTGGTTGTGGGTCGACACGCAATGCAGAGAGCAGTCCGCGGATGATGATTCCTGTGTCGAAGAAATAAGCCAGTCGGGAATTGCCGTCTTCGACCTCGAATGGAAACACGCGCAGCGTCGGATTCCAGCAATATTCGGTCAGATACTCGGCCGTCTTTCCAGCACGCGCGCGGTACTCAGGCGCGCCGGAGATGTGTGCGAAATAGGCGAGGGCACTCGCGGCATAACCCGTGATCTCTGTTGAGATCGGGCTATTGCGCTGCTCATTGGTGCGGTAGTGACGAGCCACGCCACCGGCCGCATCTTGAATCCCCGAATACAACAGCCACGCGCCCGCGCGCTCGAAAAAATCGTCTTCCGGCAACCTCATAGTATGAGTGATTTCCGACAGCCGTGCGCTTACAGACGTGTGTTTGTAATACGGCGGCGATTTGAATTGGAAATAGGACTACACTAGTCGACGGATCATGCAGCTAACGAGCGTGTTGATCGTGTTGGTGGGCTTAGCATCGGGTGCGGAACTCACCACCTTCGATGCTTCGAAGACCGGCACAACTCCGCCCGGATGGATGTTGATCAACTCCAAGCCAGTCGCTCCATTTCGCTGGGAAGTGCGCGATGATCACTCGGCCCCGAGCCGTCCGAACGTGCTGGCGCTCACCTCGCGCGAGAAGGACCGGCACATTCCTTCCCTGGCAGTTTTCCAGAGAGCGGATGTGCACGATGGCGACGTCAGTGTCGATTTTCGTCTCGACACAAAGCAGAGAACGCAGACCGTGGGAATCGTGTTTCGTTATCAGGACCCACGCAACTACTATCTTGCAAACGCCAGTGCCGATACCGGTTCTTTGAGCCTGCTCAAAGTCCAGGACGGCAAGGCGATGCCGCTATTGCGTGCGGATGCGCGCAAGCCGGGTATTTGCGAAGTGCCGCACAACATTGACGGGAAAAGCTGGAACATCATGCGCGTGAAATTTCGCGGCGCCAAGTTCGTGCTCTATCTGGATCATCGCAAGATGCTGGAAGCAGCCGACCAAACCTTCGCGCGCTCCGGCAAGACCGGCGTCTGGTCGCGTGGCGATACGGCCGCATTCTTCGATAACTTCAAAGTCGACAAGAAGAACTAGTTCGGGTTCATGGAAGCCAACGTGACTCGACGCGCCGCTCTGGCCGAAGATGACGGCTACGAGAAACCGATCCTCGATCGGCTGAAGTTATGAAACCGGCGCCTCGACGTTCTCCGCGGCCGTGAAATACGCGCAATCCGGATGGTGGAACACGAGGGCGCTCACGCTGGCTTCGGGCTCCATCATCATGCCTTCGGTGAGCTCGCACGCCGATGTCTTCCGGCTTCAACAGCTTCCACATACCCGGCTTGATCGTCCAGATTGGGACACGCGGGATAGCCGAAGCTGTAGCGCTTGCCGCGATAGCGCGATGTGAAGCGTTCCTGCATGGTCATGCCGGACGGGTCGGGGAAGCCCCAGTCTTCGCGGATGCGGCGATGCAGCCACTCGGCGCACCTTCCGCAGTTTCGATGGCGAGCGCCTGCAGCGCATGCGCCTTGACGATATTCGCCGCGCGCTTTCAGCGTCGTCCGACCGTTCGCGAATGCCTTCGCCGGCGCTCACCACGAACATCGCCAGATGATCGCGTTGGCCCGGTGAACTGAGCATGTAATCGCTCAGACACAGCCCGTTCTCCTTGCGGCTGGCGTCCGAAGTGGAAACGTTGCGAGCGACGGCTTCGCGCCCGGTTCGAAGAGATGAATGGCGTTGCCGTCGCGCTCCGCCTCGAAGAACTGCCATACGGCGCGGACCTTCATGAACTGCAGCGCGTCGCTGCTTGAGCTCTTCCACCATGTTGTAGAGCTCGAGAGCTTTGGGTTCCTGTTTGCGCAGGTTCTTCTCGAAGTTTCCTTTGTAGCCCAAGATGCCGGCCGTACAGCATGAAGGGATTGATATAGCTCCACAGCTCGGGCAGTTGCGGGACGAGCGCGGACCTTGCGGTCGAGGTACGGCGCCTGCGGAATCGGCACGTCGAGCCGAACTTTGGTGCTGCGCTGTTCCGAGTACGCCACGGGTTCTGCCGCAACCGGCGTCTTCGACCGGCAGCTTCGGTGTGAGTATGCGCTTCGAGCACTGCCGCGCGCGATACGGGATCCATGATCTCGTTCATCAGCCGCAAGCCGGTCATCGCGTCTTTGGCGTAGCACGTCGGCCTCGCCATAGCTCGGCGCAATCTTGTTGACGGTGAACTTTTCAGAAAGCGCCGCGCCGCCGACCAGCAGCGGAACGCGGATGCCCGCTTGCGCAGATCGTCCGCCGTGATGACCATCTGCTGCGCGCTTTTCACCAGCAGGCCCGACAGGCCGATGGCATCGGGCATGTGCTGCCGATAGGCATCGATCAACTGCTCAGGCGGCACCTTGATGCCGAAGTTCACGACGTCGTAGCCGTTATTGCTGAGGATGATCTCGACCAGGTTCTTGCCGATATCGTGAACGTCGCCCTTCACTGTGGCGAGAATGATTTTGCCGCGCGACGAGGTTTCGGCTCTTCTCCATGAACTGTTCGAGATGGTTGACCGCGGCCTTCATCGCTTCGGCCGATTGCAGCACTTCGGCGACGATCAATTCGTTGTTGTTGAACAGCCGGCCGACCTCGGCTCATGCCGGCCATCAGCGGACCGTTGATGATCTCGAGAGGTCCCGCGCCTTCCGCGCGCTTGCGATCCAGATCTGCGACCAGACCTTCTTTGGTGCCTTCGATGATGTAACTGGCCAGCCGCTCGATCCAGCGGAATGATCGGCAACGGCGCGCTTCTCTTTCGCTACCGCGGTGCGGAAGTGTTCCGCGATCGCGGCGATGTGGTGCTGATTGATGCCGGCCTTCTCCTCCGCCGTCTGCTCACGCCAGTCATGCGCGTTGGTCGCGATCTGCATCGAGCGGAGTGTTGAAGAGCAGGCGTTCGGCCAGGCAGCCGTTCCTGTTCCGGAATGGTTGCGAAGCGTTCCAGCTTTTCGGCGTTCACGATCGCGAGATCGAGCCCGGCTTTGGTGCAGTGATAAAGGAAGACGCGAGTTGACGACTTCGCGCGCCGCCGGCGGCAGGCCGAACGAGATGTTCGAGACGCCCAGCGTGGTCTTCACGAACGGAATGTGCTGCTTGATCAGGCGCAGCCCTTCGATCGTTTCAACCGCGCCGCCGATGTAATTCACGTCGCCGGTCGCGCAAGGAAACACCAGCGGATCGATGATCAAATCCTCCGGCGCCATGCCGAACTTTTCAGTCAGCAACTCCACTGAGCGTTGGGCAACCTGCAGCTTGCGCTCGCGGGTGAATGCCTGGGCCTGCAGCTTATCTTCGTCGATCGTGCCGACGATCAGCGCCGCGCCATACGCCTTCGCCAGCGGACAGATCAGTTCGAACTTCTCTTCGCCGTCTTCCAGATTGACGGAGTTGATGATGCTCTTGCCCTGGCAATACGTCAGCGCCAGTTCCACGGCGCGCGGATCGGTAGTGTCGATCATGATCGGCGCTTTGGTGATCTTGATCAGCTTGTCGTAGAAGTGCGGAATGTCGTTGATTTCGTCGCGGTCCGTGCTCTGCAGGCACACGTCGATGATCTGCGCGCCGTTCTTCGTCTGCCGGCGCGCGATCTCAACGGCTTCTTCCCACTTCTCTGCGGCGATCAGGTTCTTGAATAACCGCGAACCAATCACGTTCGTGCGTTCGCCAACGATCAACGGACGAATCGCCTCATCCGCTTCGACCAGATCGATGCCCGTGTAGAAAGCGCGGTGCGAGGGCGGCTTGATGGCTCGCGGCTTCTTGCCTTCGGCCATTTGCGCGATGGCGCGGATGTGAGCATCCGTAGTTCCGCAGCAGCCGCCGACTAAGTTCAGCCAGCCGTTGTTGATGAAACGCTCCAGCTGCACCGCAAGCATCTCCGGCGTTTCGAGGTACAGACCCTCGTCGATTCGGCAGACCGGCGTTCGGATAGCACGAGACATTGGTTTCGGCCATGTCGCTCAGCGTGCGAATGTGGTCGGTCATGAACTCCGGACCGGTGGCGCAGTTCAGACCAATCGCAAGCAGATTGCCGTGTGCGACCGAAGCATAGAGCGCATCCGCGGTCTGGCCCGCGAGCATGGAGCCGATCGTCTCAATCGTTCCGGAAACGATGACGGGAATGTGGCGTCCCGTTTCGCGCATCAACCGCTGCACGCCGAGCATCGCGGCTTTGATGTTGCGAGTGTCGAGGCACGTCTCGATCAGCATGAGATCGACACCGCCATCGAGCAGCGCGCGTGCCTGATCGTGGAAGTTCGTCTCGAGCTCGGCAAAGGTAATCCCGCCGGCGACGCTGATCGCTTTTGTGGTCGGCCCGATCGAGCCCGCCACGAAGCGAGGGCGCCCGGGCCGCGCATAAGCATCAGCAGCCGTGCGCGCCAATTCCGCCGCGCGCCGGTTCAACGCGTATGCTTCCGCCTGGACGTCGTATTCAGCCAGGACTACCGCCGTGCCGCCGAAAGTGTTCGTCTCGATGATGTCGGAGCCGGCTTCGAGATAAGCTCGATGCACGGCGTCGACGACCTCAGGACGGGTCTTGACCAGATACTCGTTGCATCCCTCAAGCGCCGCGCCGCCGAAGTCTTCCGCAGCCAAATTCTTCTGCTGCAGCATGGTGCCCATGGCTCCATCGAGCACAACAACACGCGTCGCAAGTGCGTCATGGAGCGCCTGGATACGCTCTTCAGGAGTTAGCATGGGTATCTTGTAAGTTTAACGCGGCATGTCTCGCAATCCACTTCAGACGCGCCTCGGTCTCTGCGCCGACTGCCGTTACCGCCGCGAGATCGTTTCGGCTACAGGCAGCGTGTTTCAGCGCTGCGAGCGGGGGTTGACGGACCCGGCTTACGACAAGTACCCACGACTGCCGGTGCTGGCTTGCCGCGGCTATGAGCAGAGCCGGGCAGAATCGGATACGATAATCGCCGAATGACTCGCCGCAATCTGATCCACGCCGCCGGGGCCGCCGCTCTCGCCTCACAGTTGAACGCGGCTAACAACGCGCCCGCCGGACGTTTGAAGCAATCGGTCTCACGCTGGACATACCAGAAGTACTCGCTCGATGATCTCTGCCAGAATGCAGTTCGCATCGGCCTCAAAGGCATCGACCTGGTGGACGCGAAGGACTGGCCACTGATCCAGAAGTACGGGCTGACGCCATCTATGACGCCGGGCGCCGGAACCATTCCTAAAGGATTTAATCGCAAAGAGAATCACGACGCGCTGGTGAAGGAGATGGAAGAGAACATCACGCGCGCCGCCGCCGCCAAGGTGCCGAACGTGATTACCTTTTCGGGCAATCGTGCAGGCTTAGCTGATTCCGAAGGCATTGAGAATTGCGTGATTGGCCTCAACCGCTGCAAGAAGTTTGCGGAAGATAAGGGCGTCACGATCAACATGGAGCTGCTCAACAGCAAGGTGGACCACAAGGACTATCAGTGCGATCACACGGCGTGGGGCGTGGAAGTGATGAAGCGCGTGGCATCACCGCGCGTGAAGCTGCTGTACGACATCTATCACATGCAAATTATGGAAGGCGACGTGGTGCGCACCATCCGCAATAACTTCGCCTACCTGGGCCACTTCCACACCGGCGGCGTTCCAGGCCGGCACGAGATCGACGGCACGCAGGAACTGAACTGGAACTTTGTCGCGCAAGCCATAGCAGACCTGAACTACGAGGGCTTCATCGCGCATGAATTCGTGCCCGCGGCGAAAGACCCGATGGCATCGCTGCAGCAGGCCTACGATATTTGCAAGGTTTGATAAAACGGGGACGCAACAAATTCATTCCGGGGCGCGCGCTTTATATCGCGCGCGCCCCGGAATGGGATCCGGTTCTACTCTACGGCGTGGCTACCGGGAACGTGACGATGTTGCTCACGTAGAGGCCTTGAGCGATGGTTAGCTGGGTGAGAGGGTCGGTCGTCAGTGATGAACCGATCTGGAACACCACGCGCCAGACGCCGGGTAAGCCTGGGACCAACGTCGCGCTCACGATGTTGGCGCTCACGCCTCCCGCGAGGATTGAGTCCACCGGGGTTGCCGGGCCATAGGGGATGTTGGGGAAGATCCAGCCCGTCAGGTTTCCGGTCAGCGGGTTCGTTACGCCCAGGCCAGTGGCATATACGGACAGGAACTCGCCGGGCCGCGCGGGGTTTGTAGTGTCGACCGGCAGCCCGGATGTGGTGCTGGAACCCGCGACGGACGAACTTAACGCTGTGAGAACCAGTGTTGAACTCGCGCTGACACTCACGGTGACCGCAGTATTCACGCCCTGCGGCCCCGCGGTTTTGGAAACCAGCAGAATGCGGTTGAACTCATTCGTCGGCGAGGCGGTGACGTTCGGGTCGGTCGCGTTGATCAGGTTGATCAGGTTATCGCGAACGTTGGTCAGCGTATCTGTCGCGACCACTGTGTACGTGTAGGTGTTGCTGCCGATCGTCACCGTCGCCACATTGCCTGCGGTGATCACGCCGTCTACAGAGATCAACGCACTGTCGTTCGTGAACGCGTGATACACCAGGCCCACGCGGGGTTCGGTTCCCGGGAATGCGAAGATTCCGGGGTTCGCGCTGACGACTTGCGCGCCGGTCGCCGTCGTTGTCGTGATCGTGCCGTTGTTCCGCACGGTTCTCACATAAACGCTCACGCTGCCGCGATCCTGCATCTCGAACGGAAGCTGGGTGTTGATTTGCGTCGGCGAAACATAGAGCAGGGGAGCGCGATTGCCGTCGATATAGACTTCGACGCCGCCGAGGTCAGTCGGCAGGTAGGTGCCCTTCTGCCCGGAGATGTCGGCCACCGCCGTGTTGTCGCTCAGGTTCGTGCCTTCGATGGTGATCAGGCTGCCGGGTCCGAGTTGCGTCGCGCTGGCGAGGTTGATCGAGGTTGCAGTCGCATCCGCAGCGTGGGTGATCGCGGAAGTTGTGTTGGTGGTGATGCCGTAGGGGATATCCACGCCGGCATTACCCCCGCCCGTGCCGTCAACACGATTGCGTTGGCCACGGTGTTGGGAATCGCCAGCACGTTCGGATCGCCGCTGCCTGCGTTCACCAGACCCACCAGCTTGTTAATGATGATCGCGATGGTGTCTTTGTCGACCGTGGTGTACGCGTAAGTTTTGGTTCCGACCGTGAGAGTCACGACATCGCCCGTCGCGATAGTGCCTCCGAGTACGACGCGGCCGGTCGCATAAATCTCCAGGCTCGCCGAGTTACGGATGCCGCTGAGCGGAATGCTGTTGTCGCCCGGCGAATACACGACGACGCGGCGATTGAAGGTGTCGCTTACGTACAGATTCTGTGAACCATCCCACGCGAGCGACGTCGGGGTGGCGAGCGCATCAGCGTTCGAAGAGGAGTTGTTCACGGTCGGGTCAGTCTGTCCGAGAACGATATCCGCTGTAGCTCCATTTGCCGTGGGGAAGTTGGAGAACACCAGCACGCGATCATTGCCACCGTCCGCGATGAACAGGCGTTTGCCGTCGCTGATCGCCGCGCGAGGGAAGCTTAGAGTCGCGCCGCAGCGCTGGGGAAACGTGGGCACGTTAGGCGTCACCGTGGTGTTAGTGCCGTTCGAAGGACACAGCGCCGAGGCATAGTTCACCACCTGCTTCGTCATATCCGGCTGTCCGACCACAATGTCCGCAGCTTGATTATTCGTGGTGGGAATCGTGTTCCAGATAAGCACGCGGTTGTGGCCCAGGTCCGTTACGAAAAGATGCTGACCATCGGAACTCACCTGAACCGGGCTCGAAAGATTGCTCGCGGTGGGATCGACATTGATCTTCGTAATGTCCGGCGTGATCACGGTGGTGAAGTTGGGCTGACCGAGCACGATATCCGCCGCCGCATTGTTTGCAGTGGGTACCGAGTTGTAGATGAGCACGCGGTTGTTCTGCGCGTCGGCAACATAGAGCTTGCCGTTCTGCAGCCAGACGCTCTGCGGACCACGAAAGCTCTTCGCCGTCGGCGGTGAAGACGTTCCGCCGTGCGTGAAATCGGGCTGGCCAATCACTACATCGGCCGGCGTATTGTTCATCGTCGGAATGTGGTTCCAGATCAACACGCGATTGTTGTCCGAATCGGCAACCACTAAGATGTTGCCGTCACTCGCAACACCTGTCGGCGTGCGCAGTCCCGTCTGGGTAAGCCCGATGTCGCTGCTCGTGAAAGTGCTCTGCCCTAAAACAACACTGGCCGTCCCCACGCATACCAGACACGTTTGCGCGATCGCGTTAGAGGGAAGCAGATAGTCCGTCGGTTGCGGAATTTGAGCCGAGACGTTCGAATAAATCAGCACGCGGTTGTTGACCGGCGCGCCACCGAGCCGGTTCCCATCCGCGACAAACAGCGTATTATTCGCGAGCGCAATGCCCGAAGGCGCGCCCAGTGCGATCTGGCTGGTGTCCGTTCCGCCCTCGGTAAAGTTAGGCTGACCAATGACCAGGCGTGCTGCCTGGCCCGTACTGAAATCCGCGGCGGGGACGTGAACTGCCATCCCCAGGGCCGCCATCAAAACAACAAGAGAGCGATTCATGGACGAAAGAGAATGAGGGCGAAATGTTTTGTAAGTGCGATTATAACAACCCACCTGTTGCGGCGCTGCTACACTGACCCAAGGCAAAACCAGCGTTTTCATAGACGTTGCGTGAGTTGAAGCTGGTTGCGCTGCAAATGCATGCCCACTCCTTTGGAAATCTCTCCTGCTGAAGTGCAGCGAATGCTCGCCGCCGGCGAGGACTTTCACTTTATCGACGTGCGCGAGCCCGGTGAATACGCCGTTGCGCGGATTGAAGGCGCGCGCCTGATTCCGATGGGCCAGATTCCTGCGCATCTTTCCGAACTGGACGATGACCGCGAGGTGATCGTGATGTGTCATCACGGAGTGCGCAGTCTGCACGTTGCAAACTGGCTCCATCAAAAAGACGTGAGCGCTCGCAGCATGCAGGGCGGCATCGAGTTGTGGAGCCTGAGCGTCGATCCAACTGTGCCGCGTTACTGAGCGTCTGGCGCAAACGCAAGCAGCACGTTGCCGCCTTTGCCGCCATACTGCGGATAGCCTGAACTGACGAAGACCATGCCGCCCGCGATCACCGGGCCGCTGACATCGAGCGAGCCGCCTTCAGCCGGGATGTGATTCACGGTTTCGAAGGAGCGCTCGGTATCGAAGTCCCAGAGCACTGCGCCGTCTTTGCTCGAGTAGGCGCGCACATGCCCGTCGAGTGAACCGGAGAAGACCGCGCCACGGATCGCTGTCACCGCGGCCGATTGCGCCGGGCTGCACATCGGACGGTCGGCGCAAATGGGTGGCTCTGCTTTCCAGGCCAGTTTGCCGGATTTGATGACGTAGGCCGAGAGTCCCCCGCCGGCTTTGGGATCCGCCACGAGTTTCATCGGGGTGCTGGTATTCAGGAACGCGATGTCGGAAACCGCTACATAGTAGAGCGCTCCGTCGCTCGCCGGTCCCCATTGCACGCCGCCCAAGGTGCTGCCTTTACCCGCCCGCGCTTCCCACAGCGAAGCACCTTTCGCGTCGGGGTCGACCGCATAGACCATGCCGGATTTCTGCGCCATCAGCAGGCAGCGTTTGCCTGAGCCGAGGTCCACCAGCATGGGCGACGAGCCGAAATCGAAATCGGGGCCGTTGCCGTTCTTGCACGCGCCGACGCCTGGCTTGCCACACGCGAGGTTGAACACATCGTTCGTGGTGAACTGCTTCGACCAGACTTGCTTACCGCTTTTCAGATCGATGGCAATTACTGAATCGCTCGTGGTGCTTGCCGGGTCCGAGTAGTTGTCGCCAGTGGCGACGTAGAGCACGCCGTGCGGCGAATCGACGGTGGGTGCGGACCAGATGGGCGCGCCTGAAGGACCGAGCACTTTGACTTGATCACCGTTGGGCTCAGCCTTTTGCTCGATCGTGTAACTGCGCCATTCGAGTTCACCGGTCGCGGCATTGATCGAACTCACGCTGCCGCGAAAGGTGCAGCACGGATAGCCGGGCCGCAGCACCGCAACTTCTTCATACGAAGAGAGCGCGACGTAAACGTGACCATCCGCATAGACCGGCGTGGCGGTGATCATGGCGGCAGGATGGTCGGCAACTTTGGTTTGCCAGAGTTCTTTGCCAGTGGCGAGATCAAGGGCATGCGCGACGCCCGAGAATTCGCCGAAGAACAGCGCATCGGCATCACCAGCACGGCCGATGCTGAGGCCCGAGCGAACGTTTCGCATCTGCGCGGACCAGTATTGGCAGCCGGTAGCCGCGTCGAGTGACACGACGGAGCCGTTGTCGCCGCCGAGATAGATTCTGCCGCGATAGACCACCGGCTGCGAGCGCATGGTCTTCACACCGGGGATGCCGTAGGCCCATTTGAGTTTGAGGCGCGCCACGCTGGCCGGAGTAAGGCCGCTGTCGGGTTGATAGCGCTGGTTGAGCAGCCCGTTGCCCCAGTTCGTCCACGATGAGGGGGTAGCGGCAGACGGAGTCGATGAAGAGCAGAGGTTTGCCTGAGCGGCCGGTTTGGCAGGAGACACCGACGCCGATAGCCAGGTCGCGACATCGATGCGCTGCTGCGCCGTGAGTGCGGAGCCTTGCTGCTTCATGGCGCCGGAGGTCAGTGCGGTCACAATTGCATCGGGCGGCAGTTGCGCTAACGCGGAGCGAGCAGGGATGCGATTGGCTCCGCCTGCGTCATGACAAACGGCGCAGTGTTGTTGATAAATTGCCGGACCCGCTGGTTCTGCAGCCGCGTAGACCAGCGCACTTGCCGCAAAAAAGACAGCCACACGCATCCACGCATTTAGCATTCAAAGAGTATACGGACAACGGTGATACGATGTTCGGCAAAAGCGGAGGTTTCCTCATGACGCCATGTTCCCGACGCAGATTTCTGAAGACCGGACTCGCAGCCGGCGCTCTGGTCAGCACGGCCGGTCTGCCGTTGCGCGCGGCCGCTTCCAAAGCAACAGATTGGGTAACGCTCGGCAAGTCCAACGTGAAAGTCACGCGCCTTGCGTTTGGCACGGGAACTTATAGCGGCCAAGTGCAACGCGACTTGGGCCAGGATCAGTTCACGCGCCTGGTGCGCTACGCCTATGACAATGGCATCCGCTTCTTCGAGACGGCGGAGAGCTATGGTGACATGCATCGGATGCTTGGCATCGCGTTGAAGGGTGTGCCGCGCGACAGCTATCGCTTAATGTCGAAGATCACCACGCATGGCGAAGGCAACCCGCAGGACAAGATCGATGAACTTCGCAAGCTCGCGCAAACCGAGTACTTCGATGTCATGCTGCTGCACTGGCAACACACGAACACTTGGCCGACCGATTCGGCACGCTGGCAAGACGCATTGCTCGAAGCAAAGCACAAAACACAGTTAGTCGGACTCGGCGCGAGTGTTCATGGTCTGCCCGCACTGCGCCAGACTCCGGGCAACAAGTTCCTCGAGATCGCGATGATCCGCATGAATCACAAGGGCACCAAGATGGACGCCGAAGACTACAACACCGCCGGACTCGGCAACGTGCCCGAAGTAGTGACGCATGTCAAGCAGGTGAAGTCCGACGGCATGGGCGTGATCAGCATGAAACTGGTTGGCGAAGGAGCGTTCACCAATCGCGAAGACCGCAAAGCCGCGATGCGCTTCGCGTTTCGAAATGCGGGAGTGGATGCGGTGACCGTCGGTTACAAGAACACTGCGGAGATCGACGAAGCGATCGAAAATCTGAATTTGGCGTTCGCGTAAAGCCGCCACACGATCTGGTAACGAGCCGCGCGCGAGCAAGCGATGAAAGACCGTGCCGGTCCGAAAGCGAGCCCTGCTAGCATTTAGCGCGCGTGTCTGGCGTCCAATACTGCGCACATTGACATCTCCGCTACCAAGCATCATGATGCTCTCATGCGCACCACCGTCACCCTGGATGACGATCTTGCTCAGCAAATCCTCGATCTAGCGAGGGATTCCCGGCGGCCCTTCAAAGTCGTTCTCAACGACCTCCTGAGAAATGGTCTGGGGAACAAGAGTCCAATAGACAAGCCATTTCGCATTCACGCGCACGCAGGACACCTCAAGCCCGGTTTCGATCCCCGCAAACTGAACGAGTTCGCGTGGGAGCCGGAAAGCCATTGATCACCCCCGATCTCAACCTGTTGATCTATTCCTACGACACTTCGTCGCCGTGGCATAAAAAAGCCGCCCATTGGTGGACGCAATGTCTGTCCGGCACAGAACCAGTGGGTCTTCCCTGGGTCGTGTCTTTGGGCTTCATCAGGATCTGGACCAGCTCGCGGTTCTTTGCCAACCCGATGCCGATCGATCTCGCAATCGAAAGCGTGGAATCCTGGCTCAACAGAAACGTCGTGCGGCCACTCGATCCAGGCCGGAAGCACGCATCGATTCTGTTCGACTTCTTGCGCGCCGAGGGTCGCGGCGGCAACTTAACTACAGATGCTCACCTCGCCGCGCTAGCCGTCGAGAATCGCGCCGTGATCCACACCGCTGATACCGACTTCGCACGATTCCCGGGTGTGCGCACCCTCAACCCTCTCAACGCGCGTGATAGCGTCTCTCCAAGGCAGCGCAGCTAATTCGGCGACTCCAGCGCGAGCACCGCGTACGCAGTTGCGGCGTCGCTCATGAACTTGCCTACGTCGGTCGAGAGATCTCGCTGCTTGTTCAACGAGTAAGCGAGCCATCGTCCTTCCTGGGCGCTTTGATTGTGTTCCAGCCAACTGATCGCACGGTTCAACTCCAGACCCTCGTGCCCGCACTGACGTAGCACGTATGCGACGAGGCCAGTCGCATAGCCATCGCTCGGCGACTCCTGCGGTTTACCGTCTTTACGTTTCCAATCCGGGGTGAGTGAGGCCAGGCTGAAGCCTCCATCGGGTTGTTGGCGCGCGAGCATTTCGCTCACTATGGCGTGCTGTTCAGCGTGTGTCAGCACATGATCCAGCTTGAGCGATGCCCATAACAGCACCACGCGATCGAGCGGGGTTTGGGCTGCGCGCTGGTCATGCAGGTACTTGCGAAGGCGAGACAAGCCGGGTTGAATTTGTGGCATGTCCTGATAGCGCGCCGGCGCCGTTCCTGTCGCGATTGCAGCGAGCGCAGCGCCGTAGTACTCGGAATCGCCTTCCCACGGCGCATTGTGAAACTGCAGCCATGACCAGCCGCCGCCTGGCAATTGCTGACTCCACATGTTTTCGAGCGCAAGCTTCGCATCGGCGCTCAACGTACGGTCTCGAGCGCTCTCCGAAGAAAGGATCAGAGCGTTCAGGATCGACTCCGTGCCTCGCGATTCAGCGGTCTTTGGTACACCGCGAGTGGCGTCTGGATAGAACGGCTCAACGTCGTTCCACATGCGCACTCGTTTGATGACGTTGTCGAGTAGCTTTCGCTCAGGGGCGGACATCTCCGTTTCGCCCAACTGCTTCCGCAACGCAGGGCGCGCAATCGCGTACGGCAGAGCAGTGTGGCACGAGATGCAGAACGTCTGATGGTCGCGCGCTGCCGACGGCCAGTTCATCCACCAGGTTGCGCGCGAGTCAAGATAGGCTGCGGCGGACGCAGGGCTCCAGCCCGCAAAAACACCTGGCGCAAGCAGAACAGCCATGAGGATGGCGCGAAGCATACGATGAGATTACCAAACGGATTACTGCGTTCCGTCAATCTTCTGCCCAGTGACTAAGTAGCGCAAGCGCGCAAACTGAAAGCTAAAGAGTGCGCCTAAGATGAATTTCAGATGCGCCAAGATACCCGTTACGAAACCGTGGTGCTTGCCTAAGTAAGCCGCCGTACCGATCTGGCGGTCAGCAATATCGAGTGCACTGGCTTTGCTGTCGCTCGCGACGCGCGACGCGCGCGCTTCATCCATCATGACGCGTTTGCCCGCGCGCTTTACCTGCATGCACAACTCGGGTTCGCAGCCGTAGTCTCCATAGCGCTCGTCAATTTTTTGCAAGCTGGTCAGCAGGAAACGCCGAACCATCAGAGGGCCGGACGCGCACTCGACCGTTTCGCCGGGGCGTGCGACGCGTGTCTCCGGATCGGGCGCAGAGGGCGTAGGGAGCGCTCTGGCTTGGGGTTGATCCGCCACCAACGCAACCAGCGCGCCGGCTTCGCGCGATGCTTCGAGGCGATCGGCCATCGCGAGAACGTCGTCGGCTTGCATCATGAACGGCTCGCTCATCAGCAACACTGCGTCGGCCGTCACAGCGCGAATGCCAAGATTCAGCGCTTTGGTGGTGCCGAAGTCTTTCGGCAGCTTGATGAACTGAACAGTCGGGAAACGTTTCTTCCGCGTCGAGCGAACCATCACGTGAACCGAGATCAACCACAATGCTTCGGATCAAGTCTTTACGCGCCGCGAGCGACTCCAGGCTAGAGAACAGTGCATCGCGCTGGTTGCGCGAGACGATCACGACATTCACACGTTCTTGGAGTGGAGCGGTGGTTTCCGGAGTCAACAGCCTATTCTAAGCGCGCAGCGGCTCAGCGTTGAAACGGCCGGCGCGCCGGACCATCAACACCATGCCCGCTACAGCCAGCGCCAAGGCGATCCATTGCTCAAGCGAAAGCGAAAGTCCGAGGGGGTTCGACTGATCATGAACGCGAAAGAACTCGACGACGAAGCGCAGAGCACCATAGAGCACCAGGTAGAGTCCGAACACGCGGCCTTCTGAAAGCTTGCGACCGATGGCGGTCAGCAGGATTGCGGTAATCACCCACTCGCCAACGGATTCGTACAACTGCGTCGGATGCAGCGGACGGTGCAAGGGCACGCCGGTGGTTGCTGCCGGGTTGTTGAAGGTGACGGCCCAGGGCAGGGAAGTCTCGCGTCCCCAACAGCAGCCCGCGGCGAAACAACCAAGCCGGCCGATGCCGTGGCCCAGCGCGATTCCGGGCGCGAACACATCCATGGTGCGCAGTGCCGGCAAGTGTTCGCGGCGCATGACGATGTAGGCCGCGACCAATGCAGCGGCGAACCCGCCATAGAAAATGCCCGCCGACTGCAACGTAGAAAGCGTAAAGATTTCACTTGGGTGCGAGCGCAGATCGGGATCAAGGCCGATCATCATCAGCTTGGCGCCGACGATGCCTGCCAGTGCGCAATAGACAGCAAGGTTCACAATGCTGTCGTGATTCAGACCCGCGCGTTTCGCCAGACGCGTCGTCAGCCAGATACCCGCAAGAAAACCGCACGCCACCAGCAAGCCATACGACGGCACGGCGAAGCTTCCGATGTGAAAGAGATACGGGAACACGCGCTAGCTCTCCAACTTGCGATGGTGCACGGGCGCGGGGCGAAGCATGGCAAGCAGGATCAGAGCGGCGCCGATCGTGATCGCCGAATCAGCCAGGTTGAACGTGTACCAGTGATAGCTTCCAAAATGGACATCGAGGAAATCTGTGACGGAGCCATGGATGATCCGGTCGAAGATGTTGCCGAGTGCGCCGCCGAAGATCAAGGACAGCCCATACGCGGTGAGCGAGTCCATGCGGATAGCGCGCCACAACATGGACGCCACCGCAATCAACGCGCCCAGGGAGAAGACGATGAGCAGCGTGGTGCGGAACGTCGAGGTCGAGCCGGCCAAAATTCCAAATGCCACGCCGGGGTTCTGCGATTTCACAATATCGAGGAAGCCCGGGATGACCGGCTTCGAGTCGAACGCCGATATGTTTTGTTCAACGAGAAACTTCGATGCACGGTCCAGCGCGAAGACCGCGATCCCGATTCCAAATGCGGCGGGTCTGGAGAGAGCGTCAGCCATGCATGATCTCGTGCACGGCGGCGGCACACGCTGCGCAGATCGTGGGGAATGCCGCGTCGGAGCCGACATCCTCCGTATACTTCCAGCACCGTTCGCACTTGGCGCCGGCCGCGCGTTCGACCGCTACACCGAGTGCACCTGCGCCGTTCTGCAGTGCGACTTGCGAAACGATGAACAGGCCTGGCAACTCCGCTGCGTAATCGGTGAGCAGCGGATGCAGTTCGTGATCCGCACTGAGCCGCAGCCGCGCTTCGAGCGGAGCACCGATGATCTTGTCGCGCCGCGCAGCTTCAAGAGCTTTCAACACTTCGGTGCGGACGTCCATCAGGCGCGTCCAATTTTCTGCGCGCGCACGCGCCGTCGCGGGTATTCCGCCGGTGAGCTCTGTCGGCTTGCGGCAGAAGCTGTGTGTGCACCGTTCCTGTTTCGCCCAGACAGCGGCCAGACTTCTTCGGTGGTGAAGCTGAGGATCGGAGCCAGCAACCGCACCAGCGCGTGAGCCAAACGGTACAGAGCAGTCTGCGCGCTGCGCCGTGCTGTGGAGCGTGGCGCAGAAGTGTAGAGACGATCTTTCAGCACGTCGAAGTACACGGAGCTCAGATCGACGGTCGCGAAATCGTACACCGCGCGATAGACCTTGTGGAACGAAAACTCGTCGTAGTAGTGCCAGGCAGCGCGCCACCAGATCTTCGGCGCGCAGCAGGATCCACTGATCGATCTCGAGCAGCTCAGCGCCGGGCACGGCATCCTTCGCGGGATCGAAGCCGTGCAGGTTGCCCAGCATGTAGCGGAAGGTGTTGCGCAGCTTGCGATAGGCTTCCGAGAGCCGTTCGAGGATCGTGTCCGACATGCGCACGTCTTCGTTGAACTCGACCGAAGCGGCCCAGAGCCGCAGCACGTCCGCGCCGAATTGCTTGATGATCTGCTCCGGGGCGATGACGTTGCCGACCGACTTCGACATGGCGCGGCCATCGCCATCGAGCGCCCAGCCGTTTGTTGCGCAACCGCGATAAGGGGCGCTGCCACGCAAGCCCAACGCCGATCAGTAGCGAGCTATGGAACCAGCCGCGGTATTGATCGCCGCCTTCGAGATACATGTCGGCGGGCCAGCGCAATCCGTTCTTCGCCGTCAGGACTGCCAGGTGGCTCGAGCCTGAATCGAACCAGACATCCAGAATGTCGTTCTCTTTGGTGAACTCGCTTCCACCGCAGCTTGTGCACATGCACGCCGGACGGCATGAGCTCAGCGGCGGTGCGCTCGAACCAGACGTCGGCCGTGTGCTCCGTGAAAAGTTCGACCACGCTATCGAGAATCTTGCGATCGGTAAGCGGCTCGCGGCATTTCGTCGCAATAGAACACAACGATCGGTACGCCCCACACGCGCTGGCGCGAGATGCACCAATCGGGGCGTGACGCGATCATGTTCGAGATGCGCTCTTCGCCCCACGTCGGGCTTCCACTTGACGTTCTTGATGGCTTCGAGCGCGCGCGCGCGCAGGTCGTTGCCGATCCATGCCGATGAACCACTGCTCGGTGGCGCGGAAAATGGTTGGATTGTGGCAGCGCCAGCAGTGCGGATAGCTGTGCTCGATCTTGAGTTGCCCCTGAAGCGCGCCGTGCTGCTTCAGCATTTCGATCACGATAGGATTGGCTTCCCAGATGGTTTTGCCGATCAACTCCGCAGGCACCGGGCCAGCGCCTTCGGCTGGAAGAAGCGGCCCGCCGCATCGACGGGGCAATAAGTTGTCGAGGCCATAACGCTGGCCGACCACGTAGTCTTCCTGGCCATGGCCCGGCGCCGTGTGCACCGCGCCGGTGCCTTGCTCAAGCGTGACGTGATCGCCCAGAATGCCGATCGAATCGCGCTCGAGGAACGGATGCCGGAAGACGGTGCCTTCGAGCCGTTCGCCAGTGAAGCGCGCCAGTTCGCGAGGCTCCGCCCAGCCGCACTTCTCGGCCGTGGCCGCGACTAAGTCAGTCGCAACGATGTAGACGGCGTCGCCTACTTCAACAGCCGAGTACTCGTACTTCGGATTGAAAGCAATCGCCAGATTCGCCGGAATCGTCCATGGCGTCGTGGTCCAGATCAGACCGTAGACTTGTTTGCCCGCAAGTGCGGGGTCGATGTTGCCGGGTCGCGCTGTGAGCGCGAAACGCACCCAGATCGACGGGCTGCTGTGGTTTTCGTACTCGACTTCCGCTTCGGCGAGCGCAGTGCGATCGTGGATGCACCAGTTGACCGGCTTCAGGCCTTTGTAGACGTAGCCCTTGTCGAGAAAATCGACGAACGCGCCCGCGATGACCGCCTGGTACTCCGGCGCTCATCGTCAGAGTAGGGATCGTCCCAGCGGCCCAGAACGCCGAGGCGCTTGAAATCTTCGCGCTGCAGGTCGACCCACTTTGCGGCATACTTGCGGCACTCGCGGCGGATCTCCGCGGCGGACATGCTGCGCTTTCTTCGAACCCAGTTCCTGATCGACCTTGAACTCGATCGGCAAGCCGTGGCAATCCCAACCGGGGACATAGGGCGAATCGAAACCCGCCATGGTCTTCGACTTCACGATGAAGTCTTTGAGGATTTTATTGAAGGCGTGCCGAGGTGGATGTTGCCGTTCGCATACGGCGGACCATCGTGCAGCAGATACACGGGCCGGCCCGCGCGCGACTTCCGAATCTGGCCGTAGAGGTCCTCCGCCGCCCAACGCGCGAGCATTTTCGGCTCGGTTTGAGGCAGGTTCGCCTTCATCGAAAAATCGGTCCTCGGCAGATTGAGGGTCTGCTTCAGTTCTAATGTGGGTTGGTCCATCGCAGGCAGGCTGAATCTTTATTATACGTTCGCAACGTTCAGGGTGTTCAGGCACAGTGGCACGTGAGTCGCTCGTCACTTCGATCATGGCGAAGACTTGTTCTGACCTGATTGTGGAGCGGCTGATTGAGTGGGGTGTCGATACGATTTTCGGCATTCCGGGTGACGGAATCAACGGCGTTTTCGAAGCGCTACGCACCAATAAAGACAAGATCCGCTTTGTTCAAGTGCGGCATGAGGAGTCCGCCGCGTTTGCGGCCACGGGTTACGCAAAGCTCACCGGGCGGCTGGGTGTGTGTATTGCAACCTCGGGACCCGGCGGCATTCATCTTTTGAACGGTCTCTACGACGCCAAGTGCGACGGCGCGCCCGTGCTCGCGATCACCGGCCACACGTTCCACGACCTGATTGGCACCCATTACCAGCAGGACGTGGATCTCGAAAAGCTCTTCATGGATGTCGCGGTTTACAACCAGCGTGTGATGAGCGCCGCACACGCGGTGAACGTGGTCGATGAAGCAGTCAAAAAAGCGCTGGCCTATCGCGGTGTTGCACACCTCTGCATCCCTAAAGATATTCAGGAGTGGAAAGCGACGACACACGCTCCAAGGCGAACGTTCCCAAACACAGCGCGGATTATTTCGCCGCGCCGCGTCCGTTGCCGCCGATCGAAGCTCTGCAGCAGGCGGCGGATCTGATCAACAAAGGCAGCAAGGTGGCGATCCTCGCCGGACAAGGCTGCCTCGGCGCGAAGCAGGAACTGTTAGCGCTAGCCGAACGCGCGGCGGCTCCCATCATCAAATCGCTGCTTGGCAAAGCGGCAGTGCCCGACCGCAGCGCTCTCACCACCGGAGGCATTGGGCTGCTCGGAACCTCCGCGTCGCAGGATGCGATGGACGAGTGCGACACCTTGATCATCCTCGGCTGCGGCATGCCGTATCTCGAGTTCTATCCGAAGCCGGGCAAGGCTCGCTGCGTTCAGATCGATATCGATGCCTCGCGGATTGGCCTGCGTTATCCGGTGGACGTAGGGTTAACGGGCGATTGCCGTTCGGTCATCACAGCGCTCTTGCCCTTGCTGCAAACGAAACAGGACCGCGCGTTTCTCGAGAAGTCGCAAGAGCGCATGACTGCGTGGCGCAAGTTGATGGAGGAACGCGGCACGCGCACAGACATGCCGATGAAGCCCCAGGTTGTGACACACAACCTCAACTTGCTGCTGAACGACGACGCGATCGTCATCACCGACAGCGGCACCATCACGACTTGGACCGCACGGCATGTTGACATGCGCGGTGACATGCAGTTCGCCGTATCGGGAACGCTTGCCAGCATGGCTAACGGACTGCCGTACGCGATCGGCGCCGCTTGTGCTTTTCCGGAGCGCCAGATTGTTTGCGTCATCGGCGATGGCGGTTTGTCGATGCTCATGGCGGAACTGGTCACGCTTAAGAAGTACGCGATGAATGTCACCGTCGTGGTGATCAAGAACAATGTGCTCGGCCAGATCAAGTGGGAGCAGATGGTGATGGAAGGCAACCCGGAGTTTGGAGTCGAGTTGGAACCGATCGACTTCGCAGGCGTCGCGCGCGCCTGCGGGATTGCAGCTTTCTCGCTCGTCGCGCCAGGCGAAGCCGAAAACGTCCTGCGCGAAGCACTGAACGTCAATGGACCGGCGCTTGTGGAAGCTGTCATCGATCCGAATGAACCGCCGCTGCCGGGACACATCAAGACCGAACAGGCGTTGAAGTTTGCGGAGTCATTGATGCGCGGCGAAAAAGACGCGGGCAAGATTATCAAGAATGTGTTGAAGAATCAGGTGCGCGAAGTTTTGTGAGGCGGTGTGCGCTCAATGGGCAAAGGCCTGCAGCTCACGCCACCCTCCTCACGCGGTGAGCGCGGCGCGTGTTTTTCTGGGCAGGCCGTCTAATACGATTTGATGTGCTTTCTTGAGCGCGGCGTTTAGTTCGCGGGCGGGCATGGCATCCCACGATTCCAAGCCAACCCACTGTGCTCTCGCGAGGTAAGGCGCGGGGATGATTCCTTCGCGCTCAACCAGTTCGGCGAATGACTCGGCATCGCATTTGAACGAGACGCACACGGGGCCAATGGCTTCGGTACTCACCACGGCGAACATCTTTCCGCCGACTTTGAACACCAGCGCGTCACCCCACTGGAGAGCTTCCGTGGTGTGAGGCAGCGCCAGGCAAAACCGGCGGACAGTGTCGACGTTGGGCATTTCTGAACGCTAGGATACCGCCCGCACTTTACGTGCAATTGCAGCGAACACAAGAAAGGCAGCGCCCAGAAGTACGAACGTGCTCGGCTCCGGAGCAACGGAAGTGGTGGTGTAAGGCGAGGAAAGCGACTGCATCGAAACCGAGGCGCGCAAGATGGATGCCAGCGGTACTGGCGCGGAAGCCGGAAGCGTGGGAGCAGGGAAGTCTTCCGGTACAGCGTTGCTGGTCACAATCATCGAATGCACCGGCGGCTTGACGTTTTCGAGATTGCGATCGTAGCCGGCAAGCGCAACGGATGCCGACAACAGCAACAGGATGGTGAGGTTTCGCATTGCCCTAGTTTGGGCAACAAGAGTCGTTCAGTACATCACCGCAAAGTTACATTTGCGGGTACTAGGAGTGTTTGCGCGCAGTCACTTCGATCTCAATCTTCATGCGCGCGTCGGCGAGCCCGGCCATGATCATCGTCGCCGCGGGGCGCACCTCGCCGAAACACACGCCGCAACGCGGGCCAGCATAGCGGGAAGTCATCGCGGCTCGGGAGGATATAGTGCACGCGCACGACGTCGGCAAAGCTTGCTCCCGCCTGCTCCAGCGCAAACGCGATGTTGCGCAGGCACTGCTCGGCCTGTTCCACGACTTCGTCCGAGATTGTCATCGTGCTGTAGTCGAAGCCCGTGGTGCCAGAAACAAAAATCCACTCTCCGTCGACCACCGCTCGCGAGTAGCCAATCTCGTCTTCGAATCGAGAGCCGGATGAGATGCGCGTCACGGGCGTTCGCTTAAATCATCTTGCGAGCAGTTCTTGCGCCCCGTGATGGTGTTGCAGCGTGCGATGACACCGTCCGGAAACGTCACTGAGTAGCCCGTCCACTTCGCCTTCTCGTTGAACGGGTAGTCGGTGCTTAGGATTTGTGCACCGCTGGCCAGAGCCGCATCGCGCATTTTTGTATCGTTCAGACGTGCTTGTTTGGTCGGCTCATCGGTGCGCGAGCGAACCAGATAGCCCTGGCGCACAAGCCTCGCGATCAACCCCGGTTGCTTAAGCGGGTCGTTCACTTCAATGAAAGCGGCATCCGGCGTACCGGGTTTGGCGTTGGTGAATAGAATGCGTCCTTCGAGCGACGGATGACCTGCAGTGTAAAGCGGCCCGACGCGTTGCTGATCGAGCAGAAACAAGACCTTTCCGCGCGCGGCATCGAGCGTGGGCCAGCCATCTTTCAATACCGCTTCGTTCAACGTTTTGCGTTTGCCGCGCACATCGTCAGGCGTGATTAAGTCGCTTCGCGAGAACACGGTCAGGATCTCGGCTTCGAGCGCGTCGAACATCTCGCGCGTGAACGGCACTTTGCCGTTCGGAGTCTCGACATCTTTGTTCTCGATCAACAGAAAAATCGGCAGGTGCTTCGGATGCGCCATCGACCAGTCGCGAACAACTTTCAAACAGTTGGTGAACGGCTGACAAGTGCTTCGATAGTCGACATCCTGGTGATGCAGCACCTTGAAGCCGGGCTTTTGCAGGGCGCCTTCGGGATCGAATGGCGGGTCCGCAGGCAGGCCCGAACTCTTGACCTTCTCAAGACCGGAAGGGTTCGCGAACGCTCCGCCGCGCTTATCCTCAAAGACGTCGATTTCCAGCTGGCGAATACCGGCGGCAAGTTGCTGATCGAGGGGCGGATGGCTGTATTCGAGAGAATCGGCCGACTCAGCCTTGTAGTCATGCAGCAGTTTGAACTGCGTAGGCGCGAGACCTGCGTGATAGCTGTTGTGGCTGCCCAAAATCTGGATCTGATTCAAGCGGACCTGGCCCGCCACCGGTACGGTGATCAGCAGAGCGAAGAGAAGAGATTTCTGCACCCGTATATTCTATGCGGGCACGGCAACCCGCAGCTTCGGCCGCCAGAAGATAATCACGCCTAGTAGAAGAAATCCGGTCGTGCTGAGTGCAATTCCAATGATGACGCTTCTCGGAAAATAGGTGAACACGATCCGATGGCGGCCGGCAGGCGCCACCACGCCGCGCAAGGCCCCGTACACCTCGAAGATCTTCACGCGTTGACCGTCGACGCGCGCTGTCCATCCGGGGAAATACGTTTCACCGAGCACCACCATCCCGCGGCACGCCAGATTTGCCTGGAGAGTCACGCGTCCGCTCTGGCGTTCGAGCAGATCAACCTGATCGGGTGCGGAGCAGGAATCCACCGCAGGAGCTGCGCCGGCAACAAAAGCTTCCGCGCGCAAGGCTTCTGCTCCTGCTTCCAATCGCGCCTTCTTCTCCTGCTCGCTCTTGAGGGCTGCCACCCGGTGCACAACCCATGAGCGGGGAAATGCTTCGGGAGTGAAGTAAACGTTCATGCCGTCGGTTCCGGAGAACACCGGCACCTGGCGTTCGTGCACCGGCTTCCGGCCAATGGAATAGTTGCTCCCGAGCAGCATCCGTCCCCAGTGGTATCCGCTGAGATCGTAGACATTTGACGTGACTGAGGCGAGATAACTCCCCATCACGTCAATACCGTGCCAGTCACCCCAGTTGAAATTGATGTCGTCGGAGGGAATCTCAACCCGCACAGGAACTTCTAAAGAACGTATAAACCCAGTGGCCGCAACTGGTTGGCTCATGCGCCTTAAAGAGGAATCGGTCTTATTGAGAGGTTGGTAGCCGAACCCGCTTTGCCACCCGTTTTCGATGAGTAAAAGCACAACGGCGGCGCACACCAGAAACCGGCGATCAGTGCTAGCACCCAACGTCAGGTACAAGGCAACCATTGCGCAGCCGGCTTGAATCATCGTTGAAGGAACCGGCTTACCGATAAGCAGAACGGTTAGACTCAACGCAAAAAGCGTCAAGGCAGAGTAGATGAGCCACTTTAACTTTGCGTTAGAAGCATAATTGTCGATGCCGTAAGCACTTAAGACCGACAAACTCACCCCGCAAATCAGTAAAGCGAAGTGGGGGCTTCGAGCCTTTTCGATGACGGGAACGACTGCGTAAAACAAACCGTGCAGAATCGACACCTGACCCAACGCGAGAAGCAGCCCAATGGCTCCCAGAGCTGCGCAATATTGGAGCATAGGGTCGCGAGCGCCGCGAAAAACGCCAATCGCCGCCAGCGTCAGAACCGTGATGCCCACAAACGGTGCGCCATTGCTGTTCAGAAAAGGGATGAAGAAGCCGACTATTGCCGCGGGCTCGAAGCTGAAGCCCGAGTGTACATAGTAGGGAACCGGATTTTTCCAATCCATCGGCTGCGCCGCGCCCACCCAGCGCACGGCGAGCTTGGCGTATTCCGCCGCCGGTATCACCTGCATTGCGCTGATGGTGCCCGCAAGCACGGCGAAGCTCATGATTTCGAGCGCCGCGCGTTTACCAAAACCAGCGCGTACGAGTTGAGCGGCATGCCACAACCACAACAAACTAATCGCGATGCCGAAGAGCAGGGGAGCCTGGTGGTGGCCGCTCAGGGCCGCCATTCCGAATGCTGCGCCGGCAAAAGCCGCGCTTCGATAAGTGTCCTGACCGCGGAAGACACGCAGTGCGAAGAGAAGGATGACCGGCGCCCACACCGCGCCATCCAGCATTTGCGGCCAGTCGATGTTGCCAATAAACGCGGTAATCGCAAAAGCACAGCCGCCAAAAACGGAAGCCGAACGGCTGCGTTTCAAGTCGCGGCAAAGCAGGTAAGCAAAGACCCCGGCCAGGCAATGGATCAAGACGAAGTAGCCGTGTAAACCAGCAACCGTGATCCACCCTCGATAGAGCGGCAGCGCGAATAAAGGCCACATGAGCGGACACGCCAACCCGGTCTGCATCTGTCCCAGAAATGGCTGACCGCCCCATTCGTGTGGATCCCATAGCGGAAGGTGCCCAGCATGCAACTCTCCCGCAGCGAACTGTAGCCAAGGCAGTACCTGAGACGAATAGTCGAAGCTGTCGAGCCACGTGTACTGCCTGGTAAGAGAGAGCTTCCAGTAAAAAGCGGCAATCAGCAGTGCGGTAAGCAGTGGTCCTGCGGCACGACGCGCTGCGCGAAACCCCGCAAGCTGGTGGTTTTGGGCCATTCGGGTTTTTCCTAGCTTAGCTGGATTCGATTGAAACGGTGGGAGTTGCGGTTTGGCGAGGCGAATGCTTTTTAGGAACGCGGGTGATTCAGCAAATGTCTTCGAAATGGTTTTCCAGGTTGGCGAGTGCGGGCGCGGTCGCGCTGGTAGGACTGTGCGGCTTGCCGGCAGTGGCTCAATACAACAATGGCCCGCAGGATCCCGGTTATGCTCCTCAGTACCAGTACCAAGGGCAGGGTCAGTACCAGGGCCAAAATCAATATCCCGATCCCGCTTATCAGAACCAGAATCAACCCGATCTGGAAGATCAGCCGGGCCGCAACGTTGCGCGCATCAGCGTAATGAATGGTGATGTCTCCGTGCGTCGAGCCGACGCAGGCGACGTTGTGGCGGCCGCCATCAATGCTCCTTTGATGGTGCAAGACAACCTGGTGACAGGCCCCGGCGGCCGCGCGGAAGTGGAGTTCGATTACGCCCACCGCGCCCGTTTAGGACCCGATGCTGAGTTGCGCATTTCGAATCTGGAACCGAATCACTACCAACTGCAACTGGCTCGCGGCTTTCTCACTTATAGTCTGGTGCGCAACTCTCAGGCGCAGGCCGAAATCGATACGCCCTCTGCGTCCGTCCGCCCGCTTGGGCGCGGGCAGGTGCGTGTTTGGGTGCGCGAAGATGGCGAGACGACTGTGACGGTTCGTTCCGGCGAAGTGGAGGTCAATACTCCGCGCGGGACTGAGCGCTTACGCGGGGGGCAGAGCATTCTGCTGCGTGGAAATCCGCAGGATCCTGAGTATCAGATCATTGCCGCGCAAGGTGGCGATCAATGGGACGGCTGGAACGATGAGCGCGACCGGCAGCTTGAGCGCTCGCAGGCTTACAACTATGTAAGCTCCGATATTGTCGGCGCCGATGACCTGGACTCTTACGGCCGATGGGATACCGATCCGCAGTATGGCCGCGTTTGGGTCCCGCAGGTTGCGGCAGATTGGGCGCCGTATCAGGATGGCCGCTGGGCTTGGGAAGATTACTACGGCTGGACGTGGATTGGGTCTGAACCTTGGGGTTGGGCGCCTTATCACTACGGCAACTGGTATCGTGCCTCGTTTGGTTGGGCCTGGTATCCCGGACCGCGTTATGGGCGCACTTGGTACCGTCCGGCGCTCGTCGGCTTCTTCGGATTCGGCGGTGGCGGCGGCTTTGACTTCGGATTCGGATTCGGCAACGTGGGCTGGTGTGCGCTTGCGCCGCACGAGCACTATCACCCTTGGTATGGCCGCGGCGGATTCCGTGGCTACGATGGTGGGCGCGGTTTTGGCCGCAACCTGACGATCGTCAACAACACCAACATCACGAACATTTATCGCAATGCACGTTACGGCGCGGTGTCGGCCAGTTCGCAACAGTTCCTGAACGGCGGCGCTCGTTACTCGCGGGTGAATGGGGCGCAGCTGCAGAACGCGGCTTTAGTAAGAGGCCAGCTGCCTTTCACGCCGACGAACAATGCACTGCGTTTCAGCGATCGGCAGGCATCAGCCATGCCTCGGACCAACTTCGCCAATAGCCGGTTCTTCAGCCGGAGCCCGGTGAACCAGCAATCCGCGGCGCGCGTGCCTTTCCAGCAGCAGCAACAGATCGTGCAGCAGTCGGCGCGTTCGTATGCGCAGAACAGCGGCAGAACGTTCGGCGCGCAGCCGGGCCAGTTCAATGGCGCAAACAATGGCGGCGGATACGTTCGCCAGAACGGCCAGGGCATCTATCGGAATCCGAACGGAACGGTGCAGGCGGGACAAAGCTACGGCGGGAGTGTTCGCCAGGCTCAACCGTATGCGGCAACCCAGGCGTAAATGGCGGCGGCAGCTCCGTACCGTATAGCCGTCAACCCGCGCCGTCCGCGCAGCAGAACTCGAACTGGAGCCGTTTCGGACAGCCGAACCGCACGACGGGGTACCCCGCAAATGGCGCTTACTCGAATCAGAACGCAGCGCCGAGCTCCGGCTATCGGGCACCGGTTCAGACGCAGCAGGGAGGCTGGAACCGCTTCGGCGGAACACAGCAGCCCGCGCCCTACCGGCAAACTGCGCCGCAGAGCTACAGCGCTCCGAGTAACAACCCCGGTTACCAGAACCAGGCGCCGCGCAGCGTTCCGGCAACCAGTACTATTCGCGTCCGCAGTACAGTTCGCCCAATCCGGGGCAGTCTTATGGGCAGCAGCGGAGTCTGCAGCTTTCGCAGCCAGTAGTTCGTCCGCGCGAAACGATGCCCATGAGTGCGCCAGCGTACCGGGCGCCCAGTCAAGCCGAGTATACCGGCCGCAGAGTTACCGGGCGCCGCAACAGTCTTACAATCCGCCGAGCTATAACCGTGCGCCGCAGAGTTACAGCGCGCCGGCATACCGGCCATCACCAAGTTATAGTGCACCGGCGAGCAGGCCCGCGCCGAACTATAGTGCTCCCCGGCAGGCACCGAGCCGAAGTAGTGGCTCTGCGCCTCGCCCGAGCGGCGGAGGAGGCCGGTCGTCAGAGACCTCGCACGACCGGCACCGCTAGAACCGCAAAGTTGACATAATATTCGTTATCGGAAGTTAGCAAACCTCACGAGCCGCGCGCGTCAGCAAGCGGTTGATCGGATCGCGGTCTCTCGTCACAGTCGGCGCGGTGCGCGATATGGGCAATCATGCCCGCTTGCTCACGCGCGCGGCTCGTGTAGGTTTGCGATCCCGGCGATTGCTGATCGCATTAACCACAGTTGATAATGGGTCATGCTGAAGCCGACAGAGAAAATCTGGCACAACGGAAAATTTATCGCTTGGGATGATGCGCGCATTCACGTGCTTTCCCATGTCGTCAGTTATGGCAGTTCCGTCTTCGAAGGAATTCGTTGCTACGCGACTTCCGAAGGTCCCGCGGTTTTCCGCTTGCCCGAGCATGTCCGCCGCATGGTCGATTCAGCCAAGATCTATCGCATGGACAAGTTCTCGTTCACGCGTGAACAATTGCAGGACGCAGTGCTCGAACTGGTTTCGATCAGCGGGCTGCCTTCCTGTTACGTGCGCCCGATCGTATTGCGCGGCTATGGCGAGATCGGCGTGAACGGCGCGAAGAATCCCGTTGACGTTTACATCGCCTGTTGGGAATGGGGCAAGTACCTGGGCGATGAAGCGCTGTCGAATGGCGTGGATGTTTGTGTTTCCAGCTGGACACGCATGGCGCCCAACACGTTGCCGGCGCTCGCCAAAGCCGGTGCGAACTACATGAACTCGCAGTTGATCAAGATGGAAGCGATCGAGAACGGTTACTGCGAAGGGATTGCGCTTGATACCTCCGGCTACGTGAGCGAAGGTTCTGGCGAAAACCTGTTTGTGGTGCGCGACAACAAGCTGATCACGCCGCCGATCGGCACCTCCGTGCTGCCCGGCATCACGCGCGATACGTTGTTGCAGTTGGCGCGTGACCGCGGTCTGCAGATCGTGGAGTCAAACATCCCGCGCGAGATGCTCTATATCTCGGACGAGCTGTTCTTCACTGGCACCGCAGCAGAAGTGACGCCGATCCGTTCCGTCGACCGCATCCAGATTGGCAGCGGCAAACGCGGCCCGATCACAGAGATGCTGCAGAACGACTTCTTTGGAGTGGTAAACGGCACGGCGCCCGATAAGCACGGCTGGCTGACGCCCGTCCGTGTACAGCAGCCTGTCGGCTCACGCTAAACCAAATCGGGAGGCGGCGGCGAGACAATTTCCGGCGCCTCCCCCGAGGATTTACCGTTGAAAGCTCGCCGCTGCCCGTTCGTGCTGTAGTTCTTTTCTATCGCGCTCACTATTTTTCGCGCCAGCGCGAAAAACGCGAATGCACGTCCTTTCCACAACTTTGTGAACTCGCGCTTTGAATACTTTAGCGGCACGTCGATGTTAATTTGGTGTGCATAAAACGTGGATAGCCAAAGCTGTTGCGGATTCAATCCGGCCGGCGCGTTCGTCGCGGTCGGTTTCAATGAAGCGATCGAATCGGTCGATTCTGTTGAGCCAACCAACGACTACTTCGTTGCGCCCGGGTTCATCGACATTCAGGTCAATGGTTTTGCCGGTGTTGACTTCAACTCGCCGCGAACCACTGCTGCCGACATCTCCCGCGCAACGCGCACCATTCGCCAGAGTGGAGTCACGCGCTACTTCCCTACCGTGATCACAGGCGCGCCGGATTCGATGGCAGCGTGCTTGCGCAACCTTGCCGCCGCTCGTGAAACGATTCCGGAGCGAAGTTCCATCACCGCGTTCCATGTGGAAGGCCCGCATATCAGTCCAGACGACGGGCCGCGTGGCGCGCACCCACGCGAATGGGTGTGTGCGCCGGATGTCCATCTCTTCCATCGCTTGCAGGACGCTGCGGGTGGTCACATTCGTCTGGTCACCGTCTCACCTCACTGGCCCGAGGCTCCGCATTACATCGAAGCGCTCGTACGCGTGGGCGTCGTGGTCAGTCTCGGTCATACCAACGCGAATGCACAACAGATTGACGACTGCGTGCGCGCGGGCGCCACGATGTCAACGCATATCGGCAATGGTGCGGATGCCGTGCTGCGCCGTCATCCCAACTATCTGTGGGACCAGTTGGCGGATGACCGGCTCTTCGCGGGCATGATCGCGGACGGCATCCATCTGGGCGCCGCTTTTCTGAAGGTCGCAGTGCGAGCGAAGGGCGCCGCGCGTTCGGTGCTCGTCACGGATGCAAGTGCTCCTGCGGGCTGTGCACCTGGGCGTTACCGGCTCGGCCAGTTGGATGTCGATCTCACCGCAGATGGTCGCGTGGTGATGGCTGGGCAGGAACGTCTCGCCGGTTCGGCGTTGCACATGCACCGCGCCATTCAGAACGTGATGGACATGACGGGCGTGCCGTTTGCAGACGCGGTCGAAATGGCAACAACAAATCCGGCTCGCGCATGCCACATCGCCGATCGTCAGAAGGGCTTGTCGCCAGACGACGCGGCGGATCTTGTGCTCCTCAAGAAAACTGAAGCCGGCTTGGAAATTCAGAAAGTCTGGGTCAGCGGAGAACTCGTCTACCGGAGCTGAACGGCTTCGTTCATCGAGCCTTGACGATAGCCCGTCAAATCAAGCGTCACGTACTTATAGCCCAGGCCGCGAAAGATTGCAGTGAGCTTGCCTGCCATCTCGAGGTTAAGCGCGCGTTCCATCTCTTCGCGTGCAATCTCGATGCGCACCAGTTCACCATGAAAGCGCGTGCGGAACTGCCGGAACCCAAGCGCCTTCAACTCTTCTTCGCCAGCTTCCACCTGACGAATATTCTCGATCGTCACCGGCGTTCCATAAGGGATTCGCGAACTTAGACATGCCGATGCCGGCCGGTCCCATGTCGGCAATCCCGCCATGCGCGAGAGCTCGCGGATCTCCGCCTTGGTGAGCCCGACGTCAACGAGTGGCGCGTTCACCCGATGTTGATTCGCTGCCTTCAGCCCCGGCCGGTAATCGCCCAGATCGTCTTTGTTCACGCCGTAGACGATGTGCGCAATTCCCCGCTCCGTCCCCAGTGCTTCCAGCCGGTTGAATAGCTCGTCTTTGCAATGGAAACAACGGTTCACGTCGTTCTTCGCGTAATCAGGATTGTCGAACTCCTGCGTCGCGATGTATTCGTGAGCAATGCCGAACTGTTGCGCGAAGGCTTCGGCATCGCGTTTGTGCGAGGCAGGAATGGACGGTGAATCCGCCGTGATCGCGAGCGCATTGCCGCCCAGCGCTTCATGCGCGGCCCAGGCGAGATACGCTGAATCGGCGCCGCCCGAGTATGCAATCATCACGCGGCCCAGCTCACCCAGCTTTTGAAAAAGCTGTTGCTGCTTGGCGAGAAGATCTGTTGCGGTCGTCAGTCCGACCAATGCTGCCATGGCTCTAGTATAAAGGCGCGCCGGATTCCCAGGTGTGGTTTGCGATACTGAGCACCATGCACGTTGGGATTCTCGCCGGCCTCTTGCTTGCCGTTGTCGCTATGGCGCAGACGAAGCTTACCTATCCGCAGCCGCGGCGCTCCGATCAGATCGACTCCTACTTCGGAGACAAGGTCGCTGACCCTTATCGCTGGCTCGAAGATACCGACTCCGCTGAAACTGCCGCATGGGTTCAGGCCGAGAACAAACTGACCTACAGCTATCTCGACTCCATCCCCGAGCGTGAAACAATTCGCCGCAAGATGACGGCGCTTTACGATTCGGAGCGCTATGCCGACCCGCTGCAAGTCAACGGTCGTTACTTCTATCGCCACAACACCGGCTTACAGAATCAGAACATCTTTTACGTGCAGGACGGCTTGAGTGCAAAGGCGCGCGTGCTTATCGACCCCAACACGTTATCGGCCGACGGCACGGCTGCGGTCGATGGGTTCGTCGTCAACAAAGACGCCACGCTGGTTGCTTATGCTGTCGCGCAGGCCGGTTCCGACTGGAGCGTCTGGAAGATTCGCGATATCAAGACCGCCACCGATCGCCCTGACGTCATTCGCTGGACCAAGTTCTCGTCCATCGCATGGCTGCCGGACGCGAGTGGTTTCTACTACGCGCGTTATCCCGAGCCCAACAAAGGCTCGGACCTGACGCAGGCCAATCAGGACCAGAAGGTCTACTTCCACAAGCTGGGCGACGATCAGGCTGCCGACGTTCTGGTCTACGAGCGGCCGGACCAGAAAGATCTGCACTTCGCTCCCGAGATCACCGACGACGGGCGCTATCTGCTGATCTACACGTCTACCGGTGCATCGGATGACAACGGCCTGCTGGTGCGCGACCTGCGCAGCAAAGACACGAAGTTCCTCACGTTGGTTGACGAGATCAAAGCCAAGTATCAGGTGATCGGCAACACGGGCAGCCTGCTGTATGTGTTGAGCAACGACAATGCGCCCATGGCGCGCGTGATTACGATCGACCTCGCGCATCCCGAGCCTGCGCGGTGGAGCGTTGTCGTGCCCGAGGCGAAACAGTTGCTGCAGGACGCGCACATGGCCAGTGGCAAATTCGTGCTCGCTTACCTTCAGGATGCGCACAGCGTCGCCCGCGTCTATGACAATGCCGGCAAGTTGCTGCGCGATGTCGAGATGCCGGGCTTAGGCACCGCTGAGTGGAGCCCGTCGCGCCAGACCGATACCGAACTGTTCTTCAGCTATGCCGACTTCATCACGCCGCTTGCGCTGTACCGGTACGACGTTGCGACGGGCAAGACGGAACTCTTTCACCGCAGCAAGTTGAACTTTGACAGCAGCCGGTATGAAGTCCGGCAGATGTTCTATGCGAGCAAAGATGGCACGCGCATTCCGATGTTCGTCATCTCGCGCAAGAACTTGCCGCTCGATGGCCAGAACCCCACGTTGCTCTACGGTTATGGCGGCTTCAACATCCCTTCGGTACCAGGCTTCCGTCCTCGCGTGATCACCTGGTTGCAGATGGGCGGCGTCTACGTTGTGGCGAATCTACGCGGTGGTTCGGAGTATGGAGAGGCATGGCACAAGGCGGGCACCAAGCTTCAAAAGCAGAATGTGTTTGACGATTTCGTTTCTGCCGCGCAGTACCTCATCGCGCAACGCATCACATCCACTCCAAAGCTGGCGATTGAAGGCCGCAGCAACGGTGGGCTGCTGGTCGGCGCCGTGCTTGAATCAGCATCCGGAACTGTTCGGTGCTGCCCTGCCCGGCGTCGGCGTAATGGACATGCTGCGCTTTCAGAAGTTCACTGTCGGCCACGGGTGGATCTCCGACTACGGTTCGTCAGACGATCCCGAAGAATACAAAGCTCTGCGCGCGTACTCGCCGCTGCACAACATCCGCGAAGGCGTGCATTATCCGCCTACGTTCATAGTGACGGCCGATCACGACGATCGCGTGGTGCCGGGCCACAGCTTCAAATACGCCGCCACGCTGCAACGCGCTCAGGCTGGCGATGCGCCGGTATTGATACGCATTGAAACCAAAGCCGGCCATGGAGGCGGCAAACCGATCTCAAAGCAGATTGACGAATCGGTCGACGAGTTCGCTTTCCTGGTAAGAGCGCTCGGAATGAAGGTCGCTCAGTAGACGAGCGCGCCGGGACGCTGGCGAATCTCCATGCAGCCTTTCCCGGTGGGCAGCACCTTGCCGGGGTTGAGGCGATTTTCAGGATCGAACAACTGCTTGAACGAACGGATGGTGTTGAGCGTGTCGTCGCTGAAGAGCGTGCTCATCATCTCGTTCTTCTCCATGCCCACGCCGTGCTCGCCGGTGATGGAACCGCCGACGGAGATGCAGTGCGCCAGGATTTCTTCGCCCGCTGCGCGCGCCCGCTCCAGTTCACCTTCAACGCGGGCGTTGAATAGAATGATCGGATGCAAGTTGCCATCGCCCGCATGAAAAATATTGCTGATGCGCAGCTTATACTTTTCGCCCACTTCGCCCACGCGCAGTAGCGTGCTCGCGATTTGCGAACGCGGCACCACGCCATCCTGCACGTAGTAAGTCGGGCTCACGCGCCCGATTGCGCCGAACGCGTTCTTGCGGCCCTTCCACAACAGGTCGCGTTCTTCGTTGCTGCGCGCAATGCGGAACTCGCGGACATTGCAGCTCTCGCACACCGCGCGAATCTGTTCTGCCTGCTCTTCCACGGCTTCGGTCAGACCTTCGAGTTCGATCAGCAGCACGGCCGCGGCGTCCAGTGGGAAACCAGCATGGGTCGCATGTTCCACCATGCGCAGCATCTCGCCATCAAGCATCTCTACGGCGACAGGCGTAATGGCGCGCGCCGTGATCTCAGCGACAGTGCGGGCGCAATCAACAGTAGAGTCGTAGATCGCAAGCAACGTCTTGACGCGTTCGCGCGCTCGCATCAGCCGCACGATAATCTTCGTCACCAGCACCATGGTGCCTTCCGAACCTGTCAGTAAACCGACCAGATCGTACCCGGGCATGTCAGGCGCATAGCTGCCCGTTTCGAAAACGGTTCCGTCGGGCATCACGCATTCGAGACCGAGCACATGATTCGTCGTCACACCGTAGGCCAGCGTGTGTGGACCGCCGGCGTTCTCTGCGACATTGCCGCCGATGGTGCACGCTTTCTGACTCGATGGGTCCGGCGCAAAAAAGCAGCCCCGCGATTGCACAGCCAGTGTAATGTCGAGATTCACTACGCCCGGCTGCACCACTGCGCGCTCATTCTCGATATCAATTTCGAGGATGCGATTCATGCGCGCGAACGCGATGACGATGCCGCCGGCGCGCGGGATCGACCCGCCGCTTAGACCGGTGCCCGCCCCGCGCCCGACAATTGGTATCCCGTGTTCGCGCGAGATGTTGACGATTGCGACAACATCTTCCGTGTTGCGCGGGAACACGACGATTTCAGGTGTGTGCTTGTCGACGCTCCCGTCGTATTCGTAGAGCGTTAGATCTTGTGGAGAATCGAGAACCCCGCGCGAGCCCAGCTTGCTAACGAGCGCCTGCCGCGCGGCGCTGGTCAACCAGCGGGTTTCACAGGAGGGACTGGACACGATTCAGCACCGTTTCATCCATCCAGTCCTTGGGCCCAATGATTTTCTCGACGACCTTGCCGTTCGAGTCGATCAGATAACTCTCGGGGTACTGGAATGTTCCGTAGTCAGCGTTAATGTTTTGTTCGGGGTCGCGTGTGGTCAGGAATGCGACCTTCTGCTGATCGAGAAAACGGCGATAAGCGTTCGCATCTTTATCCACGCTGATGCCAAGGACTACCAGGCCGCGCGGGGCAAAGCGGCGCGTCATCTGATCGAGCGAGGGCGTCTCCTCAACGCATGGCGGGCACCAGCTCGCCCAGAAGTTGACCAGCAGAAGCTTGCCGCCAAAGTTCTTTTCGGTGATCGTGCGGCCGTCGTCGGTGGTAACGCTGAAATGTGGCGCGCTGTCACCGGAGTTGACCACCGGCTGATGCACTTTGGCGTAAAGAACCCCCATCAGCAGCAGCAACAGCAGGCCCATGCCTGCGCGCAACATGTTGTCTGTAGAAGGTTTGGCCATTGCGGTAGATACTATAAGTGTATCGCGCGGCTCAGCCGCCGCATCGAATAAGCCCGACCATGCTGATCACCCGCCGCTTCGATTTTTCCGCATCGCATGTCTGCCGCAATCCACAGCTAAGCGATGAAGAGAACGTGAAAATCTACGGCGCGGCTGCGAATCCGAACGGCCATGGGCATAACTACGTCGTCGAAGTTTCGCTCGAAGGCCAGCCCGATCCGCTTACCGGCATGGTGATGGATCTGAAAGACCTGAAACAGATTCTCACCACCGAAGTGGAAGATGTCTACGACCACCGCTTCCTCAATCGCGAAGTGCCTGCCTTTGCGAACGTCGTGCCGACGGTGGAGAACATCGCGATCGATATCTGGCGCCGCGTGGCCCACAAAATTCCGGAAGGCAGCGGCAAGCTTCACTGCGTGCGCGTGTATGAAACGCCTGAGCTTTTCGCCGACTACTACGGGGAAGCCGCGTGATCGACGTAACGCGCAAGTACAGCTTCAGCGCATCGCACCGCTTGCATTCGGGAACGCTCTCGGATGAGCAGAATCGCGAGTTGTTCGGCAAGTGCAACAACCCTTATGGCCACGGCCACAACTACGAGTTGTATGTGACGGTGAGAGGGCCGGTGCAGGTGCATACCGGTCAGGTAATCGACCGGCGGCAGCTTGACGATTTTGTGCAGCGGACCGTTCTCGAGCGCGTGGATCAGAGAGATCTCAATCGCGACGTTCCCGAATTTGGTGGCGCACAAATCCCGACGACGGAGAACGTGAACATCGAACTCTTTCGCTGGCTGGATGAGGGCTGGGCAGCGGAGTTCGGCAGCGGACCGCGTCTGCAGAAGGTTCGCATCGGTGAAACGTTTCGCAACATCTTTGAAGTGAGCCGCAGCCATGTCTAAGCCGCAATCGCGTGTGAAAGTGATGTCCCCTTCGAACGGCGCCAACTCGATTGCGCCGCTAGTCGAAAAGATGATCTCTGAGCTGGGTGAGGACCCGCACCGCGAAGGGCTGCAGCGCACGCCCGAGCGTGTGGACAAAGCGATGCGCTATCTGACCAGCGGCTATCGCGTCAACCTCGAGTCCATTGTCAACGATGCGATCTTTTCGGTTTGCTACGACGAGTTGGTGATCGTCAAAGACATCGAGTTCTATAGCCTCTGCGAGCACCACATGCTGCCCTTCTACGGCAAGGTGCACATCGGTTACATCGCGCGCAACAAGGTGATCGGCCTCAGCAAACTGCCGCGCATCGTCGATATGTTTTCGCGCCGCCTTCAGATTCAAGAGCGTCTGACGCAGGAGATTGCCGGCTGCATCAACGAAGTCCTGGACCCACTAGGAGTGGGCGTGGTGGTCGAAGCGCAGCATTTTTGCATGATGATGCGCGGCGTCGAGAAGCAGAACTCCGGAACCGTTACCAGCGCAATGCTCGGCGAACTGCGCGAGCGCAAAGAAACGCGCGATGAGTTCTTGACGCTGATCCGGCGGAAGTAACGCTACAGCAAAAGCTGTGGATCAGTGCCTTCGGGCAAAATTGCCCTCGTTGGCCCCAGCAAACAAACGTATAAGTGACCCGGCTGGAATGCTTCGGCTCCACTCCCGCTTGTATACTGATCTTCAAACAGGAGAGGTGTACCCTTGGTAATCGACGATGCGCGGGAGCTTGTGCGGCAGGCTGCCGTCCAGTGGCAGGCTTCAGCGAACCAGGGATTAACTACTCAGACCATTTCTGAGTTCCTCGACTTCTGCGACTCACCGCAGTTCCAACTCACCAGCGCCGACAAACGGGTCATCGTACGCCAGGCAAGTCTGGTGATCGAGAACTTCTACGCGCATCTGCCCTTCAAGCGCGCACGCTATGCGCTGGACCCGGTGCAAAGCCTTCACCTGGTTGAAGCGCAAGTGGACAATCTCACGGTCCTGGAATTTCATCGCGCCGTCCTCGACATCTTCATCAGCCTTCGCGATGCGCACACGTTCTACGGTCTGCCCGACCCGTTCTCAACGGCCGTGGCGTACCTGCCTTTCTCGCTGTCGGTTTACGTGGAGAACGGCGAGCATCGCTTCCTGGTGACGTCGGTCGCGCCCGGCTTTGTGCATCCGTTCTTTCAAGAGCTGGTGCAGGTGACGGCGTGGAACGGCATGCCGCTCGAACGCGCGATTGAGAAAGCCGCAGATATGGCGCCGGGCGCGAACCATGCCGCGCGTTTCAAGCGCGGTCTGGCGCGGCTCACCATGCAGTCGTTGAAGCATTCGCTCGCACCGGATGAAGAATGGGTCGTGATCGAATACATCCCGGCCGGTGAGACTGCTGAGAACAAGCGCGCCATTCTGGTGCCCTGGTATGTCATGACCGGTACTGCGGAAGCGCCGAAGCATTCCGGGTCTGCAACCAGCACCAGCGATTCGCAACAGACGCTCCTGCGTTGTCAGGAGATCCTGCTCAATGCCACAGACACCCCACAGTCGCAGGCCGCCGGAAAATCCTTGCTGCCCGATGTGTTTGAATACCAGCGTACGGGCGGAGTTCCGGGCACGATCGATCCGGCGCTGCTGACGGATAGCAACAATCCGGACAAGCGCTTCGGGTATATCCGGATCAAAACTTTCGACGCCGAGTCGCAGCAGTTCTTTCGCGAGTTCCAGCGCATCCTCGATACCGAGATGGAACCGTTCGCTCCCGACGGTCTGATCCTCGACGTGCGCTCGAATCCCGGCGGCGTCATCGAGGCGGGCGAACGCATTTTGCAGTTGCTGACGCCGCATCAAATTCATCCTGCACAGTTTCACTTCATCAACAGCCGGCTGATCCAACAGGTGATGGCGAACGTCGGCTCTCTCGACTTGACCGCGCAAGGCGAATGGGAGCCGTGGCTGGAGCAAGCGTCGGAGGCAGTTGCCGGCGGAAGCGAGATCACTAATGGCCGCCCGCTCACGTCACCGGAACTGGCCAACGGAACGGGCCAGCGCTATCACGGACCCGTGACGTTGATCACCGATGCGCTCTCTTACAGCGCCACCGATATCTTCTGCGCTGGTTTTCAAGATAACGGCGTGGGGACGGTAATTGGCGTCGATGCGAACACGGGCGGCGGCGGTGCATCGCGCTGGCTGCACACGGAGTTGATGGCGCACGTCAAAGGTGCACCTGGAGTGGAGACCGCCCCATTGCCGATGGGCGCATCGATGGCGCTGGCCAGCAGGCGTTCGATGCGCGTGCGAAACAATGCCGGCGTTGCACTCGAAGACGCGGGGGCGCGCTGCGATGTGCTGCACACCGTGACTCGCGACGATGTTCTTAGCGACGACCGTGACTTGCTGGCGTTCGCCTGCATGCATCTGGCTGCGCGTCCCGCTTACCGGCTGCAGATCAAGAAGGCGGTGCTCACGCCAAACGGAGTTGAGGCGGTGATCGCGACCGGCAATCTGACGCGGCTGGAGTTCTTCCTCGACGGCCATCCGCAGGGCGCGAACGCAGCGGATGGCACCGTGACCTTCACCATCCCCACTGCGGGTCTTGCAGTTAAACCAGAGCAGATCAAAGTTTGCGGGTTCATCACCGTTCCGGATGAAGATTCAGGGAAACCAGTTCTAGAACTTGCCGCGAGCGCATCGGCGGCCGTAACTGCTGACACTCTCGTTGCGGCTACGGCTTAGCGGATGATCGGCAAGACGGTTGCCCACTATCGCATCGTTGACAAGCTGGGCGAAGGCGCGATGGGCGTTGTCTACAAAGCGGAGGACACTCGCCTGGAGCGCCTGGTCGCGCTCAAGTTTCTTCCCATAGACAATCAGGACGGCGGTGTTTCGCGCGAACGGTTCTTGCGCGAAGCTCGTGCTGCTGCCCACATACACCATCCCTACATCTGTCCGATTCACGAGATCGGCGAAGTGGATGGGCAACTCTTTTTTGCGATGGCGCTGGTCGAGGGCGCGTCGCTGCGCGAGAAGCTGAAAGGCGGCCCGCTCGACATCGATGAGGCGGTCGAGTTGGCAATTCAAATCGCGAACGGACTGCAGGCAGCGCATGAAAACGGGCTGGTCCATCGCGACATCAAGAGCAACAACATCGCGGTAGACCGGCAAGGCAACGCATGCATTCTGGACTTCGGCCTTGCGCTGCGCAGCACCGAGTCGCGCGTCACTCTGCCCGGCACATGCATCGGAACGCCGGCCTATATGTCGCCGGAGCAGGCGCTGGGCAAAGAGATCGACGCGCGCAGCGATCTCTGGTCGCTCGGTGTGGTGCTGTTTGAGATGCTGACAGGCCGCCTGCCGTTCAAAGGCGAACGCGACCTGGGAGTGATGTACGCGATCGTCAACCAGGAGCCCGCATCCGCGACCAGTATCCGCCGCGAGATTCCCGATGTGCTCCAGACGATTCTGGACAAGGCTCTGGCGAAAGATCCGAAGGACCGCTACCAGACCGCCACCGAAATCAGCAACGATCTACGCACCGTCCGTGAATCGGCTTCCTCTCACACGCGCACAATGGCCGTTGTCGCTGAGCCCGCTCCACGCGTGCCTGTGCTCTCACGCCGTACGATGCTGATCGGCGCATCGGTGCTGGTGCTGCTTGCTGCCGCGGTTCTCGCGTGGCGCATGATGACGCCCGCGTCGAAGAACGTAGCAGTTCTCCCGCTTGAAGTGATTGGCGGTGATGAGCCCACGCGAGTGCTTGCAGACGGGCTGGTCGAGTCGCTGACGTCGCAGTTGACGCAGTTGGAGCGCTTCCAGGGCAAGCTGATGGTAATTCCGGCGAGCGAAATTCGAAGTCGCCACATCACCAGCGCGGCTGATGCGGCGCGCGCGTACGGCGCCAACCTGGTGATCACCGGCAGCGCGCAGCATCTGGGCGATCGCGTGCAGTTCACGTTGAATCTGGTGGATGCCAAGAGCCTCCGTCAGATTGCGTCGCGAACGATTGACTATGACGCGGCAAACCCCATTGCATTGCGCAATGATGCCATCGGCAAAGCAGTCGACATTCTCTCCATCAGTGTTGCGCCCGCCGCTTCGAAAGCGTTGAAAGCGGGAGAGACCTCGTCATCCGCGGCTTATGCGCAGTTCCTGGTTGGTTCCGGCTACCTGGCGCGTTACGACATCCATGGCAATCTTCCGCGCGCGATCGAAAGCCTGAAGAACGCGGTGCAGCTCGATCCGCAATACGCCGTGGCGTGGGCTGAGCTTGCTCGTGCGTATGTCCGGGGGCAAGCCGATGACGCAAGCTACGCCGGCGCTGGCGCTCGCCGCCGTGCAGCGCGCGATCGATTTGAATCCGGCGCTGGTCTCGGCTTACATCACGCGCGCGGAACTGCACATCTCGCAGAAGCAAGTGGACGCTGCGATCGCAGACGCTGTTCATGCGCGCAGTCTTGCGCCCACCGATGGCGAGGCTTACTACGCGCTGGGGAATGCGTACGAGGCCGCCGGCCGCATGAAGGAAGCGGAGTCGGCCTTTCTCGAGGCGGTCAAGCGCCGCCCCGCCGATTGGTATTCGCACTTGCTGCTCGGCGCATATTACATCCGGCAATCGAGATTTCCTGACGCGCGTACCGCACTCGAAGCCGCACGCAAGCTGACGCCCGACAACGCCGTGGTGAATCGCAATCTGGCAGTGGTCAACATGCGCGAAGGTAATTATCACGATGCCGAAGTGCAACTGCGCCGCGCAGTGACGTTCGACCCTACGGCGCGTGCCTACAATGCGCTGGGGCTTGCTTACTACTACCAGCATCAGTATCCGCAAGCTGCCGAGAGTCTGCGCAAAGGACTGGACATCGGCCCCGGTATCTATCAGCTTTGGGGAAATTTGGGAACCGTCGCCCGGCAGATGCAAGGCCAGCGGCCACAGGACGCGTTCGAAAAAGCTATCGCGCTTGCGACCACCGCGCAGCAAGCCACGCCGGGAGACAACAGCATCCACGCGAACCTTGCCGAGTACCACGCCAAGCTGGGCCAGTGCCCCGCTGCGCTGGCTGAGATCGATCAGATTCCTTCAGGGTCACGCGGGCCGTACATGACCCGCATTGCATTGTCGTACGAGCTATGTGGAGACCGTGCTCATGCGATCAGCACAGTTGGTACGCTGCTGCAGAACACGGCCGCGTTGAATGAAATCAAGAACGACCCGGACCTGCGAAAACTCTGGGACGATCCATCCTTCCAGTCGGCAATCCGGCCCCGCGCCAACGGGAGATTCTAGCCTGTTTTGCTGCGCGTCGAAGTGCCCGGAATGTCGTCGGGACCTAATCCCGGCGCCGACAGAATAGGCGAAAGTGCCTTCACAGCAGCCTGGACTGTTTTCCGCGTCGCGTCCGTATCGGTTGTAGCGGTGGCGAGCGCCTGGCGCAATAAGTGGATAGCGCTTTCAATGGCTTCATTCATGACGCAAGCGTACAACAAGCAGCAAGGGAACGCCAATCTCCCGATTGGCGAGTAACAAACTACTTCACCGGCCGGCCGTGCAGAAACTGCGACTGACTGTCGACATGTTTCTCGCGCGCACCCACTTTGCGCTTGGTGTAGCTGCCGTCGCTGTGCAGTTCGCGGGCTTTCACATTGTCGGCAAGAAACGTGGCGAGGATTTCGTCGCGCACGCGCCGGATCAACTTCGGGTTGTCGATGGGGAACACTATCTCAACGCGGCGCGTCAGGTTGCGCGGCATCAAATCCGCGCTGCCCAGGAACGTCTCGTCGCGGCCGCCGTTCCGGAAGTAGTAGATGCGGCTGTGTTCCAGAAAACGGCCAAGCACGCTGATGACGCGGATGTTGTCGCTCACGCCAGGAACACCCGGGCGCAGACAGCAGATGCCGCGGATGATCAGATCGACTTTCACGCCCGCGCGCGAGGCTTCGTAGAGCAGCTCAATGATGTGCGCATCCTCCAGAGCATTGGCTTTCAGGATGATGTGTCCGCCGCCGTTCTGCCGGTGATCCTCGATTTCGCGCGAGATCAGATGATGCAGCCGCCGTTGTAGATTGATCGGCGCCACCAGCAGTTTGCGGTAATGTTCTTTCGCCGAGTAGCCGGTCAGATAGTTGAACAGATCAGAGACGTCCGCGCCAATGTCGTCGTTGGCAGTGAACATCGAAAGATCGGTATAAATTCTGGCCGTGGTCGCGTTGTAATTGCCGGTCGCGAGATGCACGTAGCGGCGAATCGCTTCCCCTTCGCGACGCACCACCAGCGCTACTTTCGAATGCACCTTCAGCCCCACCAGGCCGTAGACGACGTGCACGCCTTCCCGCTCCAGCGCGCGCGCCCATTCGATGTTGCTCTCTTCATCGAAGCGCGCCTTCAACTCCACCAGCACCGCGACCTGTTTTCCGTTCTCCACTGCATCGAGCAGGGCCGCGACGATGGGAGAGTTGGTGCCCACGCGATAGAGCGTCATCTTGATCGCGAGCACGTCCGGGTCTTTCGCCGCCTGCTTGAGAAAGTCGACCACCGGTTGGAACGATTCGTAAGGATGATGCAGCAGAATGTCCTCACGGCGAATCGCGGTGAACAAATCTTCGCCCGCATGCAGTGCGGCCGGGGTGAGCGGCTGAAACGTCTTGTCCTTCAGGTCCGGGCGATCCGCATTCAGCGCTTTGAGCCGTCCGAGATCGAGCGGTCCTTCCAGACGATACACGTCCTGCGGAGTCAATTCGAAGTTGTCGATCAGCAGCGCCAGCAGATCTTCGGGCATCGCGGAGGTGACCTGAAGGCGAACCACGGCACGGAAGCGGCGGCGCCATACGGCCTCTTCGATGGTCTCGAGCAGGTCGTCGCTTTCGATTTCCTGAATCGCCTGCTCCGCATCCCGCGTGATGTGGAACGCGAACGCGGACAACACATCCAGACCCGGAAACAGCATCTGCAAGTTGTCGATGATCAGGTCTTCCAGCCAGACGAACGCATACTTCCCTGCTTCGATAACCGGCACGGGGACCAGTTGCGGCAGAGTGTCAGGCACTTTGACGCGCGCAAAATGTTCTTCGCCCAGAGCGTCGCGGACCTGAACCGCCAGATTCAAGCTCAGGTTGGACATATGCGGAAACGGACGGCCCGGGTCAAACGCAAGCGGCGTCAACACCGCGAACACGGTTTGTGAAAAGTAGCTATCGATCGCGGCGCGCTGCGGTCCGGTGAGTTCAGAAGTCGGCAGGATCGTAATGTTCTCGGCGATCAATTCGGGCAACAGATCGTCGCGATAGAAGTGATACGCAAGATGCAGCAGGCGCGTCACTTCCGCGCGAATCGCTTCGATGCGTGCGAGCGGAGAACGGCCATCTGGACTGAGTTCCACGACGCCACTCGCAACTTGCTGCTTGACGCCGGCAAACCGCACCATGAAGAACTCGTCAAGGTTGGACGAGAGGATTGAGAGAAACTTCACTCGCTCCAGAAGCGGGTTCGCGCGATCCTGCGCCTCTTCAAGCACACGGCGTTGAAACGATAGCAGGCTGAGTTCGCGATTGAAGTACAGGCTGGAATCGCTCAGCGGAACGTCGCCGAGGTCCTGCTTTTGTTCATCTGCAGCGCTGGCTTGCGGCATGGGGTCTACTCATAACGTAGCGCTTCCACGGGATCGAGTTGTGATGCCTTCATCGCCGGCCAGGTGCCGAAGAAAAGTCCAGTGGCCACCGACACCGACAACCCGGTGACAATTGCCCATGTCGGAACGGTCGATGGCAGCGACGGCACCAACGCGCTCACCAGCAGCGTCACCAACACTGAAATCACAATGCCCAGAATGCCGCCTACTCCGGTAAGCGCCATCGCTTCGAAGAGAAATTGCGAAACGATATCGCCGCGCCGTGCTCCGATCGCTTTGCGAATGCCAATCTCGCGCGTTCGCTCCGTCACGCTGACCAGCATGATGTTCATCACGCCGATGCCGCCGACAAGCAGTCCAAGGCCGGATATCGCGATCGCCACCAGGCCGATCAGGCTGGTGATCTGGTCGAACTGCGCAATGATCTGATCGGGCGTCGACAGGCTGAAGTCATCCGGCATGTCGGTCGTCAGATGACGCGCGCGCCGCATGATGCCCGTCACTTCATCGAAGGCTTGCTTGCGCATGCCGGGCTTGGCTTTGCACACGAACATGAAGCGATCGATCTGCGGGTAGCGGCTCAGCGCAGTGTTCAGTGGAATCGTGACCTGCGTATCGATTCCGTTCTGCCCGAAGAAGCCGCCTTTTGCTTTTGCGAGATGTCCCACCACGATGTATTCGGCGCCATCCATCATGAAGGGCTTACCCACCGAGTGGCCATCGGGGAACAACGCATTGGAAATATCGGCCCCGAGTACCGCGACGTGTTGTCCGCGATTGTTCTCCTCAACAGAGATCGGGCGCCCTTCCTGGAAATCGTGCGGCGCGAGCGAATCCATGTTCGGCGACTGACCCACGATCGAAAAGGTGTCCGACTCATAGCCGCGAACTTTTGCAACCAGCGCGCGTCCCTGGATCACGCCGGGAATGAAGATTTGCCGTCCGACGTCCACCAAACTGCCGGCGGAGCGCTGAATAATGTCGGCATACTCCAGGCGCAAGGGACGGCGGCGGCGTTCTTTGGCCGATACGCCGTTGCCTGCGGGGTTGCCGCTGGTCTTGAACACGAAGATGTTGTCGGGACCGAGTTCCTCGAAGAACACCACAACGCCTTTGCGCAACCCGGTCAACAGCGAAGCTACCGTCACCACGGTCGTGATGCCGATTACGATGCCCAGTACGGTGAGCAAGCTGCGAAATCGATGCACCCACACGGCGGCGGCCGCCATGCGAATGTTTTGCGCCGGACCCATGCTCATACTATTCAGACCTCAGTGCCACTATCGGATCGAGTGAAGCCGCGCGGGATGCCGGATACCAGCCCGACATGATGCCAACGATGCTCGAGACCGCAATCGAAAGGACCACGTACGCCAGGGTGATGTGCAGCGACAGCCCGAACGCCTTGGAAAGAATGAGCGTTGCTAGCGCGCCCATGCCGACTCCCATGGCGCCACCTACCGTCGACATGACCACTGCTTCAATCAAGACTTGAAGCAACACGTCGAAACGCTTCGCGCCCAGAGCCTTGCGAATTCCGATTTCGCGCGTGCGCTCCGTAACGCTCACGAGCATGATGTTCATGATGACAATGCCGCCAACAACAAGCGAGATGCAGGTCACCGGAATGACCACCGCCGTCACCATCGACAGCAGACTATCGATGAAGCCGCGGATGGCATCGGGCGTAAGAATGCCGAAACGGTCCTCTTCTCCGGGCCGCTGGTGATAACGATTGCGCAGGGCAACGCGCGTGGAGTCGATCGCCTGCTGCATTGCGGGTTTACCCGGATTCTTCGAACGCGCGAACATCACGATGCCGCCCCTGGGCTTGCCGTACATCCGCAAGTACGAAGTCACCGGGATATATACTTCGTTGTCCTGGCTCTGGCCGAACGCCGACCCGAGTCTTTCCTGCACTCCGATCACGATGAAATCGATGCCGTTGATCTTGATAGAGCGCCCGAGCGGCGAGGAGCCGTCGGGGAACAACCGGTCACGCACGTCGTCGCCAATGACGGTGACGTAAGCGCGCGAGAGTTCTTCCTGATCGGTGAAGAACCGGCCCTGCACGATCACCAGATCGCGTACCTGCGCGAGGTTAGCGGACGCGCCGATCACCTGTGCTTCTTCGCTCACGAAGTTTTCACGCTTCAGATCCGCATTCTGCTGGTCGTACGGGCTGTACATCGTGTCTTCGCCATTCACGTCGGCCAGGTAGCGCTCATCCTGAATATTGATTTCCTTGTTGCGCTTGAGCAGGTCTATGTATTGGCGGCGGCTCAGCGGGCCAGTAGATACGATCTGCGCGACGAGGAACGAATTACTCCCGAAGGCTTTCGCAGTGCTCTGTTCCGCATATGTGCCCAGACCCTCGATCGCAGACCCCACCAGAATTACGCTGGCGACGCCGATGATGATCCCGAGTAACGTGAGGAAACTTCGCAGTTTGTGAGCGCGAATGGAATCGACCGCCAGCGACAGAGCCGAAAAGATCTGAAAGCTGAGCGGCGCGGAATCGGAAAGCGTGTTCTGTGCGGGTGCACCAGACATGTAATCAAGAATACCGTAGTATGGATGTCGAGCCGCCCCAGTTTTCACTTGTGAGCATGCTGCAACGGTTAGCCCCTATCCTGTACGCGATTGAATTTCTGCTGGCGTTAATGGCGTCCTTCACGCTGTGGAGCCACGCGGGCGGACAGTATCATCTCGATCTGATGCCCTGGTACTGGAAGTTCGCGTTGCCGCTCGCCGCATCCTATGTGTTCACAAGGCTGACGATGTCATGGGCCGATCCGGATGCCGGTAAACGGCGGGCGGCTAAATGGATCGTGCTGTTGTTGGCGATCATCGCGTGCGCGGCGACCGTGACTTATTACTACCATCTGTACGAGCCGCAGGAGAGCGACGAGAGTACTGACGAGACTACTTCACTTCGCAGGCAACCTTCGGAATTCCACGCCGTTTGAAAGCGTCGCCGCCACTTTCACCGGGCGCGTACCATCCGTCAAATTGAACACGACCTGACCGTTCGGTTGCATCTCGCCGGTACCGGTGTAACTGACACCAGGCCCCGTCATTTTGATACTCGGTATGTGAGTACCGTCTACCTTTGCATCGAGATCACTGATCTCATCGAGCGGCGCGAGGTGAACGCCGTGCGCGTCGACCGTGCCCTTCAGGATGAGATTGCTCAGGTTTTGCGCGCCCACGCCTGAAGTGGAAAGATCGCCCGCCGCATTCAACCGGCCGCCCTGCCACTCGGCTTTGGTGAGTTTGAAGTTCGCAGTGTAGGCCGGCACGGGTCCTTTTACATCGATGGTTGCGGAACCAGTGCCGTCGCCATTCATTACACGCGCGCGAACGTCTTCGAAGGCAAGGTTGTCTTCGTCCCACAGCAAGCGCGCTTTGAAACGCCGCAAATCAACGGCGCCGACAGTGAGCAGCTGAGCCTGCACTGTACCTGCCGCATGCCAGCCAGTGAGCCACGCCGGTGTGGGCGTGCGGCCCAGTGCACGGTCGAGCAGATTCTGCCGCTTTAATAACGGTAGCCACGCTCGCTCCAGTGCGGCAGCATCCGCCGCGCCGAAGTTCAGATGAAACGTATGCGGTTGCGGCAAGTTTGCCGTGTATTGATAGTCCCCATCAAAAGCAATGGCGGACCACTTACCGCGGAAGCTCTTGACGTTGATGTTGCCGTTGTCGAGTTCGACGTCGGCGCTCGCCAGCGCGGCAGGTTCTGCCAGGCCGTCGAGCGCAACATGCGCATTGTCGATGTGGAGTTGGCCGCTCCACCCGGTCGCAACGGGACTCGATTGGTAGGTCACCTGCGCGCGGCAGCGCCCGCCGCGAAGCTTTGCCAGAAGCGGGGCGCCAAATGCCGCAGCCTGGTTCTGAATGGCGTCGAAGCCAATACCATCTGAGCGCAGCGTCACCTGTAGCTGTTGGGCGGCGGTGCGGTAAACAGCGTCAATCGTGCCGGTATCTGGTCCCACGCTAATCGCGGCGGGTTCCAGAGCTATCTGCTCCTGCGTGGCCACGATTTGAGCCGGTGCGATTTCAAGTGGCGCAGAACCGGCAAGCGCAAGCCGCGAACTGCTGAGTGCAACGGTTCCTTCGAAGCCGCCCGTCTGCGAATAGCCAAGTGCCCCGTCGGCCGTTCCGTCGAGCGTTGTCTTCGCGGGCACCGGCGCACCAAGATGCCGCGCGACATCCACCAAGGGTCCGAGCGGCAACCTGGCCAGGATCACTCCCGCGCCCCAGGCCGGATCCGCAAGGTAGTGGCTGATGCGCAATCGCGCTTGCACGGTGGGTGCTGCTCCCGGCACACGCGCGTGCAGATCGAGCTCTTGCGCAATCGAGTTCAGCGTTCCGTTCAACAGAAAGCGCCACGCCTCGCCCGATGGCGGAACCTGTTCCCATCCGTGCAGATCGTTCAATCGCAAGTTGCCATCGAGCACGAGCGCGGAGGGTTCGCCGTTCAACGTCACCTGCCCCGAGACGTGTCCCTGCAAACCGAAATCGTCGCCGCGCAGAAGCTGCAGCATGTCGCTAATCTCGCTGTTCTCGAGTTTCGCAGTGAGTCCGAGTTGACCTCCCGTCTTCGGCTGCACGCGCCAACGCGCATCGGCGATAAAGCTGCCGAAGCCACGCGAGGGACGGTCGGAGCGTGCGGGCTGTCCGGCAATCCGCACGCGCCAATCGCTGCCGTCGCGTGCGAGCGGCTCGATGTCGAGATCGGTATCGAACAGATAGAACACTGATTTGATCTGGTTGATGCGAAAGTTCACGCGCGCGCCGCGCAGCCGGATCGTCGGAAACGCCGCCAGCAGTTTGGGATGCGCAAGCATGGTGAAGTTCCACACTGCGCTCGCGCCCTCTCCTGAACGCGCCACGTTGACGTGCGTGTCTTCCAGCCGCAGCGAAGAGCATTCGAGCCGCCCATGCCAGAGCGAAGAGATGCTGGGTGTCGCGACCAGCGAACCGGCGTACGCGATGGGCTCTTCACCGAGCGCCGGGTCTTCCCCGATGACCACGTTGTCGGCGCGCAGCCCCGGCCCGGTGAACAGGTTCCAGTGCATCTCGCCCAACGTGACTTTGCGGCTCAGCGCATTCTCCATTGCGTTGCGCAGCGGCTCCCGTAACCGGTCAGCACTGACGTACGGGAGTGCGAAGCCGAGCACCAGGATAGCCAGCACCAGCCAGCCGAGTGCTTTCAGCCAGCGTCTTCTCACGCAGCTCCGGCGGACCCGAGCAGTTCGGCATAGGCCGCAGGGTCATCGATATCCTGAATCACGCCGGGGTCATCCACGTCGACGAAGCGCGCATGGCCGTAGTGACTATGCAAAGTGTCCTTGGGAGTTTGCGATGGATCGAGTGCAAGCAGTTCTTTCGCAATGGCCGGCGAAAGAAGTATGGGATGACCGTTGTGCTCTCGATACCGCGCAATCGCTAACTCAGAAGGCTCGGCGAGTAACGCCTCAACTGTAGACTCGCGCACCGCCGGGTGATCCACCAGCGTCATCAGCACGTGCGATTCACTTGGCATAGAGCGGAGTCCCGTCTGCAGTGAGCTGAGTTGGCCCTGCAGGTAATTTGCGTTCTGCACAAACACTGCCTGCCGCTTGCGCGCTACGCCGGCGATGACGGAATCCGCGTGCGCGCCGAGCACGACAGTCACGCTGCGGCAGTGCCTGGCAAAAAGGCCTATCAGGCGATCGAGAAACGTTTCGGTTTGGTATTCGAGCAGCGCCTTCATCCGGCCCATGCGCCGCGATTCACCTGCTGCCAGGATCAGCCCGTCAACAATCACGTGAAGAGCGTCCGAAAGCGTTCTTGCGCGGCTATCGTTTTGGCCGACGTGCGCCACTCGCCTTCGGGAACGCGGCGAATCGCGATCATCTCCGCCACCACCGACACCGCAATCTCTTCAGGCGAAATAGCTCCGATGTCGAGCCCCATGGGTGCAAACAGCCGCGCCATCGCTGCTTCAGTGATGAGTCCCGCGTGATTGCCTTCGAGTTCTTTGAGAACGTTGATTACTTTGCGGCGGCTGCCGATCATGGCGATGTAGCGTGCCGGTGTGGAGAGCGCCCATTCGAGCACGCGCATGTCATCGCGGTGCCCGCGCGTCACGATGATCAGGTAAGTGGTGCTGGTGACGTTCAGTTGCGGAAAGATTGTTTCGTACTCGCCCGCGATCACTTCGTCCGCTGCCGGGAAACGCTCGCGGTTCGCGAAGCTTTCGCGATCGTCTACCACGGTGCATTGGAAACCGGCTAACGTTGCGACCTGCGCAAGGCTCTTCGAAATGTGCCCCGCGCCGAAGATCATCGCGCGCGGCGGCGGAAGCACCGGTTCGACAAAGATATCCAACTGCCCGCCACAGATCAGACCGCTATCGTATGCAGCCTCCTGATTCAGATTGAAGCTCATATGCCGCGGCTTGCCGGTCTCGATGACCTCACGTGCCGCCGTCCACACTTCTGCTTCCACGCAGCCGCCGCCGATGGTGCCAAGCATGGAGCCGTCTTCGCGCACCAGTAGCTTTGCGCTTTCGAAGCTCGGGATCGAGCCGCGCACCTGAACGATGGTGGCCAACGCACACTTCTGCCCCAGCCGCCGCAGTCGTGTCAGTTCGTCATAGATGTCCATCGAGCACCATCACAGCTTCACGAGCCTGATTATAGCGACCCCGGCATTTGCAGCGTGCCGGTGAGCTCGCGCGCGGCCGCAATCTTCTGTGCGCGCAAGAACGCGCCTAACTGATCGATCACGCGTGTGATGCTGGCCGGGTTCCAGAAGCTCGCGGTGCCGACCTGTACCGCGTGTGCTCCGGCGATCAGAAACTCGGCTGCATCTTCTCCGGTCGCGATACCGCCCAGACCGATCACCGGAATGCGCACCGCCTGCGCAGCTTGATAGACCAGGCGCAGCGCGATGGGTTTAATTGCGGGCCCCGAAAGGCCGCCAAAACCATTCGCGATGCGCGGCTTGCGCGTGGTTGCATCGATGGCCAACGCTATGAACGTATTCACAAGTGAGAGCGCATCGGCGCCCGCATCTTGTGCCGCAACGGCCAGCGGTTCAATGCGCGCGACGTTTGGCGAGAGCTTGACGATCAATGGGCGCCGCGCAATTTTACGCACGTCACTGACGAGTTCCGCGAGCGCGCCAACATCGTTCGAGAAGAAAATGCCGCCATGCGCGGTGTTAGGGCACGAGACGTTCAACTCATAACCGGCGATACCCGGATGATCTTCAAGCACACGGATGACTTCCGCGTAGTCGCCTGCGCAAAAGCCGAACACGTTCGCGAACACGGGAGTCTTCAGCAAGGACAGGCGCGGCAGCTTGTCGCGAACAAAGCTGCGCACGCCCACGTTTTGCAGACCCACAGAATTCATCATGCCTGCTTCGGCTTCCCACAAACGCGGTGCGGCGTTGCCGGCAATCGGCTCGCGCGAGAGCCCTTTCACGACGATGCCGCCGAGGTGTTCCAGGTTGACCAGATGCGCGAACTCCAGCCCGTAACCGAACGTGCCCGAAGCCGCGATTACCGGGTTACGAAGAGGAATGCCACAGAGGGAGACGGAAAGATCCGGCGCGTTCACCGCGGCCCTTTATCCGTCACGACTCGCGGCGTTACGAACACTTGCGCCAGCGTCTTGCCCACGCTCGATGAGGGCACACCAGCGTCCAGCATGCGCGCGAGTGTGGGCGCGAGGTCGACCGCATCCACGGTTTCCTCAAACGTCTCTGCGCGAAACGCCTGGCCCCACATCAGCAACGGCACTTCGGTGTCGTAGTTGTACAGCGAACCGAAGGAGACGCCGCGGTTGTCGCCTGTTTCTTCGACATGCCCCGGAAAATAGGAGAACATCACGTCGCCCGATCGCGTTGCGTGGAAGCTGTTGCGCATGCGCTGTGCGAACTCGCCTGTCTGCGAGCAATCGCCATCAGCCGTGTAGTAGGCCTGCACCAGTCCGCTTGCCAGCGCCGCGCGCCCCGCGGCAATGCGCATCTCTCGGGCACTGCCGAGCGAATCCGGTTTGGTCCGGAGATACAAGAAGGGATAGAGGTAAGTCTCGACACGGCGACGCGGCGATGGCCCGAAACGGTCGGTCAGACTGTTCTCGATTTTCTGGGCGAGTGTGCTGCCGTTGACCGAGAACCGAGCACGTTCGACAGGCGCGTCCGGAGCGCCATGGGCACCGTTCAGAACCACCGCCACTTCGCCCGGTTCGGCGGCGCCGAGGGAAGTGAGCAGCGCTTCCAGTTCCACGTCGAAGTTCAACAACAACTCGCGCAACAACACGGAGTCGCCGCCTTCCGCGCGTGCGAGCGATCCAAAGCTATCCAGGATGACGCTGATGTAATCGAGCCCGGGTCCGCGGCCCAGCTTCTCGCGTGTAATCAACTCGCGCAGGAAGTCGAACTTGTAAGAGATGCCGGCGGGCGATGCCTCCCACTCCGCTACCGACTCGGCCGGATGTGCGGCATCGAAGCGCAACTGCCGCAGCGGCGGCGCAGTAGCGGGAGCATACATTGCGCGCCAATCAAACGAATGGTCTGCGTCAGGCATGCCGCGTTTGGGAAGAGTACGCCACCACGCATCGGCATCACCGCCCGAAAAGACTTCATATGTTCCTTGCGCGTCGGTGGTGTAAACCGTTGACTGCTTAATGGCATTCACGCCCGACACAAGCAAGCCCAGGCTGCGATTGACCGCGATCGAGATCGTGCGATTGCGTGAGTCCGCTGCGCGAATCTGCTCTGCGAGGGTTGTGGCTTGCAGCCGTTCGGGAGCGGCATTGACCACGCCGCGCTCAAACCATCGCTCGGCAATAATGCCGTGACTTTCTGGGTAAGAGCCGGTGTGAAACGTCGCCAACGCGCTAGCGGAAAAACTCGAACAACCGAGTTGGCAGGCCGGAAAGTACGAGCCCTCTTCCATCATTCGCCGTATGCCGCCCGGGCGTAACCAGCCGCGCGCCGACGTGAGCTGTTCCGGCCGAAGGCCTTCTAAAGTAAGATGGAGCAGTAACTTAGGAGAGCGTGTACCAGTCGCGGCCAAAGCTCTCGCGCGCCAGGCCGATGCCCCCGCGGCGAGTAACCCGACGAATTGCCGTCTCCCCGTAAGCGCCACAAAAAAAGTCTAGCAAACCCAAATGCGCGTGATAGACTGTGCGATAAATAACGTTACAAACCCACTCTAGCTTGCGACCTCGATAATGTCGGATTACATCCTGATACTCGCCAAGGCCCAACGGGTCAACAAAGCGTTGTCTTTGCAGCAGATCTCTGCAGAAACGAACATCTCCGTGCGTTGCCTCACGGCGATCGAAGAAGGCAATTTCGGAAAACTACCCGGTGGGATATACGCGACCAGCTATATCCGCCAATACGCCCGCGCCGTTGACGTTGACGAATTCGAACTGCTCGCTTTCTATCATGGTCAGACCGGCGCACCGCAGGTCACGCCACAAATAGAAAAGGTCGAAAACCCCTCATTGCGAGGCTTCCGACCTTTGTTTCAACAGTAACGGACCGTCAGACTACATCGGCACTTCGAAGGGATCGCTCGCGCGGCGGGACTGCTCGGGGCGCTTCACCTCGAGCGTCATCTCACGGCGCTGACGATTCAGCGTGACCGTGGTGCTGCGCTTCGAACGCGAGGAGCGCATGATGGAACTGATCTCGCGCGGACTCGAAACCGGAGTTCCGTCAATCCGCAGAATCACGTCGCCAGCTTTCAACCCGGCCTTCTCTGCTGGCGAGTTACGAATGACCGACCGCACCAGAACTCCTTCTTTCACCCCGAAGTACTCAGCCAGTTGCGGGTTCAGCTCTTCTGATTCGATGCCGAGCATTGCCGATTGCCATCCGAAACCGGGCAGCGCCGGTATCGCGGGCATGGGGGGCATCTCACTCAGGCGCGGCATGTTGGGCATCGGTGGCATGGCGGGTGTGGCAGGCATGGCCGGCATCGCGGGACGCGGAACGCCGATCCAACTCATCTCGTCGTCATCCGACATGCCGTGACCCGCACGGCCCGCAATCGTGGCGGTGAGCGTCACGTTCTGGTTGTTGCGCCAGACATTCAGAGTGCACCGGCGGCCGGCAGGCGTTTCACTGACCATCCGGATGAACTGGTGAACGCCTTCCACCCGCTGCCCGTTGTAGTCCAGCACGACGTCGCCTTCTTTCAAACCGGCTTTCGCGGCGGGGCTGCCATCTTCCACATGTTTGATCTCTGCCCCATGCTCTTCGTGAAGGTTCAGAGCACGAGCCCGATCCGAGTCGACGTCTTCGACGCCGACGCCTAGATAGCCGCTCGACATGCCGTGACTATTCACCACCACCCGCGCGCGGGGAGCCTGTTGAGCAAACATGCTCGTTGCTGAAAAGCTGAGCGTTATGAACACCATCGCCCGTAAGTTGGAAACCATTTGTTTATCTCCTTTTGATCGAAATCATGCCGTTGCCTGCCAGGTGCAGCACTGGCCCGCCGCCGTTGAGTGCGCCCTCGCCATGGGCTGAACCGCCATCCGCGTGAATGGCAATCCCGGGAAAATCGGAGGTGATGGCGCGTTCACCGGGCCGGCCGCTCTCGGCGCGCAGGGTGAGCTTGGTATTGGCGGGCAGCAGCACCGTAATGTCGCCCCGTGCTGTACCGATAAACGAATCGAGCAGCGCACGGCCCGGCAGAAGCTGCGCGATCACGCTACCGGCTAATGTCTCGACGTGCACGGCGCCCGATATATCGTTCAACCGGATCGTGCCGCTCTCGCTTTCGCAGACCGCACCTTTGGACGAGCCGACCTGAATAGGTCCGCCTGAGTTACGCGCCGTCACCGTGCCTCGCGCACTGACGATCTCGATCGGGCCGCCTACGGTGGTGGCGATTACGGCGCTTCCGGCATCCCGGATGCGAATGCCGCCGCCCGCCGTGAATGCCCGAATTGCGCCTGCCACGCTTTGAACAAAAATGTCGCCGCCCGCAGTCTGGAGCACTGCACCGCCGTGCAGCACATCGGCTGAGATGCCGCCACCCGCGGAATCGACGCGCACCAGCCCGCCAATGTCACCAAGTGAGGCGAGGCCACCGGCCGTATCAATAACGACCTCCCCCTTCACGCGGTGGGCCGACACCTTCCCTGCCCCGGTTGCCAGACGGACCGAACCGTCCAGATCCGAAACGTCCAGGTTGCCCGCCTGGGTATTCAGAACAACCGAGCGCAAACGCTGCGGTACGTTGACCTGCAGTTCCGTCTCGGGTGCGCCCGAGAGATCGAGCACGGCGACTCCATTATGAGAGACCAGGTGAATTTCGATGTTGTGCAATCTGGCTCGCGCGTCGGCTTCAGTGCGAGCACGCACACGCCGCGTCAATCGGTACTTCCACTGCGGCGCCGCACTGCCGCGCAAAGTGATGTTGCCCGTTGCCTCGACGCGCAGTTCGTTCACGAGACCCAGATTCTCGGTTGCGTCGATCGTCTGCACCCAGAAAGGCCCTTCGCGATGGATCGCGTCTGATGGCCCTCCCTGCCCTGCTTGCAAGCTACATGCGGCCATCAGTAAGAAGCCGGCGCTCGCGATTGTCACTACACGCATTGGTTGTTAGAACGTTCCTACCGAAGCGCGCATATCTTCGAGCGCACCCCGCATCTTCAATCTGACGTACGAGTTGTCTTCCTTCTGCATCAGCGTCTGCAGCAGCCCCACTAACGACGTATCCTGCTGTGCGGTTAGTAAGTCGATGGCCTGCATGCGCACGCCGGGGTTCGCGTCTTTCGCCAACACCGTCGCCAGTGTCTTGCGCACGTTCGGGTCGGAGCCGAAGCGCTTCAGCCCTTCGATTGCCTTCATCCGCACGCCGGGGTTTGGATCTTTCAACAGCCGGTCCATCAGCGCGTTGCGCACGTCCACCATCGCGCAATAATCTTTCAGCATGTCTACGGACTCTACGCGCACTCCCGCATCGCCTGCGTCCTGCGAGGCGTCGATCAGCAGCTTGCGGATTTTGGGATCGGTGATGCTGCCCGAAATCGTCTTGCGCTGAGTGTCGTCGACGCCGATCTGAATGTTTCCTGAGGCGTCCGCCTGCACCGAATGGACATTCGTCAGACTCGCCTGGGCGGTGCGTGCTCCTAAATCCGGCGCAACTTTCGCGGCGAAGAAGCCAACCGCGATCAAAGCCATTGCACCGACCGGCACCCGGAAGCCGATGCTTGAATGCATCAGGCTGTGAAACTGCTGTGTCCACCAGCCGCCGCTGACGATGCGAGACGGAACACCGGCGCGCTGCTCTGCTTCAAGCGCCGCACGTAAGCCGTAGCGGCATTCTGAAAGCAGGTTAGGGGCGGGCTCCATGCTGACTTCGTCGAGAGCGCTCATCACGCGGCGGTATGCGCCGAGCGCCGCAGTGCAATCGGTGCACGCGCTGAGATGCTGCTCGAACAACTCTTCCTGCTCGGGAGGCAACTCGCCATACGCATACAGCGGGATCTGTTCGGAGCAGGAATGACAAACAAAGGGCTGGGTACTCATACAAACTCTCCTAGCACCACGCGCATCTTCTGCGTGGCTCGAAACAGGCAATTCTTGGCGGCCTCTTCGGTGGTGCCGAGCACTTCACCGATATTCTTGAGCCGCAACCCTTGGTAGTGCCGAAGCTCAAACACCATACGCTCGCGCGGCGTCAGATCCTCCATGGCCTGCTTGATCCGTGTTGTTAACTGCTGGTTGCGCGCCTGACGCTCCGGGTCGGCATGCGGCGCCCGCTCAGGTACGCGGTCCATCCGGTCGACCGGTCCGTCTTCCGTTTGAATCACCGGGTTGTCTTCGCGTCTCACTTTGCGTTTCCTTAAGTAATCCAGACAGATGTTGGTCACGATGCGATAAAGCCAGGTGTGAAAGCTGCAGTCAAAGCGGAACAGATGCAGGTTCTTGTAGACCCGCAGCAGTGCTTCCTGGTATACGTCCCTCGCGTCCTCGGCCGAACGCAACAGGTTCATCGCCATGCGGAGCACGTTCTGGTCGTACGTCCGCACCAGTTGCTCGAAGGCGTCTTCATCGCCCCGCTGAGCAGCCCGAATCAGACCGGCTTCATCGAGCGGTGCCGCCATCCGCGCCGTCATCGCGCCGGTTTGTTGCATTCAGTCATCAAGGTAGACGGAGTGCACATGAAAACGTCACACACAAAACTGTATAACGGCGTAAGCGGCGGGCGTTGCGCAGATTGGCGTGATGACTCTGCTGCATCAGAATTGCTTCGTTCGGCTTTGTTTTGGCTCTTATTGGGCTGGGAAGACGTAATAGCGCGGAGTTGCAGCGGTTTGGAACGAGATCTTCCAAAATGGAAATTTGCGAAACGAAGCCAATTTTGGGCAATCATCAATTAGGGACGCCCGACGTTCGGTTAGCGGCAGTAGGGATGGCCGGTGCGGATTTGAACGCGCAGTTCTGCGGAACCTGGAGCAAGGCCGGGCAAGCCCGGCCACTACGGTGGATTAGGCGCGTTGCACGGCACTGATTCAGGGAATGCCGATCTGGAGATCGGCGTTCCCGGGCGAGACCCGTCTGGTCTGTTATTTTGTGGCTGTCTTCAACTCGATGACAACGGCTTCCGTCGGTTTGTCGCCTACGTTCTCATTTGAATGTTTACCGGGAGGGTTGACCCGGACGGTGCCCGGGGCAACGACCGTATCGGTCACATGGCCATCGGCGGCGGTGGTCTTCAGATGTCCTCCGGAGACGTAGACGACAACGTTTGCAGAGGGGTGCGAATGCATGGCCACCGTACCGTGAGCAGGAACAGTCACCCGGCTGATACGCAGGTATTCGTTATCCACTTCGACCTTGCACGTCTCTGGGTTGGTCTGGACCATATCGCCCTCTCCAGTCAGCACCACTCCGGCCGGAGCTGTCTTCAACTCCACCATGATGGACTCGCCCGCCGAGGTGCCCGTGTTCCTCGAAGCGTGGGTAGTAGGATTGGCAAACGACACTTCCCCAACCTTCGTCGTCTGGTCCGACTTCGTGCCGTCTGCCAAGGTGTATTGTGCTGTGTCGTTGCTTAAGCTCACGGCCGCATAGGCTGGATGTGAATGCAAAGGCAACTTAGTACCGGGTGGCTCTTTGAAGCGGAGCACCCTCATCTGACTATCTTCATACTCAACTTTGACGGTTCCGGGACGGGCGACTTTTAGAACATCCTGACCAAAAAGCGCTGTGATTCCGAAACAGGCGATGAGCCACGTGGCTGCTAATTTCATTCGACGCTCTCCTCTGACTATCTAGCTCGCGCAAAACACTCCTGGCGCGAAGCCGACAAACAGTATCACGGTATTCAAACTAAAGATAGGGTATGAAGTATTTGACAGCGGGGAAGTCACTCAACTGCGCAAAGAGCGTGGATGCCGCCACATGTTGCTACTAGGGCATTCGTGGACTGCCGCCTGCCCACAGTAGGGGTGCTATTCGGAACTCGTACTTCTTAAAACTACCCCTGAACCCAGAGCTAGTTGGTTGTGATTGAGTAGCCTGGCACCGGGTTCTGACCAAGGCCGGTCAAGACCGGCCACTACGCAGAGCGCCGGCAGCGACATGATCACGCTTATTGGAGTTTTGATAGCTCACAAGCCGGCTACCAGCAATCCGAAGGTAAGGATCCCACCTACCAGCGAGATCCAGCCCCAGAACCGGAAACGCCGCAGCTTCCACCAGAGATAAATGCCGGAAGCAATCCAAAGCAGAATGCTGACGTTCAGGACATCAACCAGCGTTCCCCAGAGAAGCTCAAGGAAGTAGGGGTATTCAAAGCCAGCTCGAAAATGGGCCGAGGTCAGTAACTGACTGGCCCTCACCTTCTGTTCTTCGCCGGTAAGTCGCCCCAGCTTCGGATCGTACGTCAGTCTCGTGGTGCCGAGTAAGCGAGTGCGGTATACCACCAGGCCGCCGTTGTCGTCGAACTCTGCACGAAAACGCCCTGCGAGTCCGATGTCGCCCAACAGCTTTTGAGCAAGCACGTCCTCGTCATCTCGATCCGTGATCGGCGGCATCCGGTAGGGTCGCTCAAATGTCTTGGTCCATTCGGGCCCACGACCGCCCCCGTTCTGGAACCAGGTGGGGTGATTCAAAATGAAGCCGCTGACAGCATACAGAAGGAACCACGGAATGAGCGACAGTCCGAGGTACAGGTGGGTGCGGCGGTTGAGTTTGTCGAACGTCATTGGCTTCTCAGGCGAATTTGAGAAACACACCAAAGAGCGCGACTCCGAATAGCAGGAAGCCCGCTCCCCAGGCTCGCGTCACCTTCAGGTCCCACCACATCCATACCCCGGTAAACACCAGCAGGATCATCGTGAAGACCGTCAGGTCTACGGTGAAGGCCCAGGTCTTCACGCGCAGGAGTTTATTCGCGTAGCTCACCTGAGTGTGCAGCATCGTCAGGAGGCTTGCTGTCCGGTATGGCTGATGTTCGATCATGACCCTTCCGGTGTCCGGGTCAAAAGTGTAGCGGCGCGGGCCCAAGGGGTTGCGGCGGTCAATGATGATCTTGCCTTCGGCCTCATGGATCCCGAAGCTGCCGGTATCTTGAAAGTCGGCCAGCATCTGTTCGCCCCTGGATCGCAGACTCGTGTCTGGCGGGAACGTCCTGGTGTACGGGAGGTCGCGTTCCTTCTCGAAGCGGCTGAGCCTGCCGCTGTAAAGACGATCGAACAGCGAATAGTGATTGAACACGACGGTGCTGAGCGCGTACATCGCCAGCCATGGGGTCAGGAACAGGCCCACGTACATATGAATTCTGCGCATCCAGATGCCCAGGGCTAAGTTGCGGAGCGGTTTCGAAGGCAAAGAAATTCTCACTGACAGAATAAAACGGCATAGCGCTGTGATTCGCCCAAGCTTCAGCGATGAGCGGCCGCCGGGAGTTTTGATCACGTTGCTATGGAGATCCGGACGCGCGGCCAAGGCCGGTCAGTGACCCGGGTCGCATTGTGGGCGCTCCTCTGGGGTGATGGGCCAGTCGGGCCTTTAACGGACGCCGGTTTGATAGCGGAGAATGGCGAGCTGAGTCTCGTAGTCGTAGCGCGCGGCGGCGCTGCCGATCTGCGCGGACGTGTAGTTTAGCTGCGCCTGGCTCAGTTCAACGATTGAGCTCAAACCAAGTTGATAGCGGCCGTTGGCATAGTCGAGAGCTAACTTGGCTTGGGCCAGCAGCTTGTCATTCAGGCCGATGCGTTCGTAAGCAGATTGAGCGTTGAGTGCGGCTACACGAACATCACGGACGATCCGGTTCTCCATCTCCTTCACATTGTCCGCAGCGGCGCGCGCACGGTATTCGGCTTCGAGTTGGCGCGCATGGAACAGACCGCCGTTGAAAATCGGAACGCTCAGGTTCAGACCCACGGCGCCAAAGCGCTTGGGCAGCACCGACTCGCCGACCGGCACGATTCCCGTAACACCTACCAGGCTCAAGGCGGGGCGTGACAGATCGCGTTCAGCCTCGGCGGTGCTCTTCGCGGCGTTCTCTTCCAGCTTCAGATTGATGAGTTCCGGCCGCTTCCGAATCGCTTCCTGCACCAGCGCGGGGACATCGTTTGGCAGCGCATCGGTAGCGGTCTGATCGGTAACGGTCAAACTGGTCGAAATGGGAAGACCCAACACCGAGACGAGCGCCGCGCGGGCGGATTGCTCATCGTTGAGCGCATTGTTGAGCAGCAGTTGCGCATCGGCCAGATTGACCTGCGCGAAGCTGACGTCAAGATTCGACTTGAGTTGATTTTGCGCGAGCACGCCGACTTGATTCGCAAGTAACTGCCGCGCCGTAACGGTCTCGCGCGCGACGCGGGTTACTGCTTCATCGCGCAGCACGGTGAAGTAGTCACGATCGGTTTCGAGCAAAATGTTTTCGCGCGTCGTCTCGGTGGCTTCGGATTGGGCTTGCGCGCGATACTTTGCGGCTTCGATCAGGTTATGAGTGCGGCCGAAGTCGGTGACGAGCTGATTCACATTGATGCCCGAAGCCAGACGGCTATACACCGTAGGATTGTTCAACGCTCCTGCGGCAAGACGCGACCCGGAGTCGGCCCCGACACCGGTGACGTTACCCGTGACAGTAGGGCGAAGGCTCGCTCGCACCTCAAACGGAACTTCGGCTACAGCGCGCTCCGTGTTCTGCGCGGACGCAAACTGCGGGTTGTTCTGGATCGCGAGCCGCTCTGCGTCGGCCAACGTTAAGTGAAGAACCGGTTGCTGAGCGTTTGCCGTAGTTGCAAACGACGCAAGCAAAATCAATAGTGTTCGATTCAAGCGGGCTGAACCTCTGCGTGTGGTTGATGCCGGCGCCCGTACACCAGCAGATATGCCGCGGGCACCAGGAAGACGGTGAGCAGAACGGAAACCGTGAGCCCGCCCAGGATCGCGCGCGCAAGCGGCGCATACGATTCGCTGCCGGCGCCCAGCTTCAACGCCATCGGCAGTAAGCCGATGATGGTGGCGAGCGACGTCATCAACACTGGTCTCAAGCGGACGCGGCAAGCGTGAGCCACTGCGTTCTGTACCGGCATGCCTTCGCTGCGCAGATGGCGCGTGAACTCGACAATCAGAATACTGTTCGATACTGCGATGCCGACCAGCATCACGATTCCCATCAGGGACATTACGTTCACCGTGGTGCCGCTGAGCCACAAGGTAAGGAGCACGCCGATGATGCCCGGCGGCACCGCGAGCAGGATGATGAACGGATCGACAAATGACCGGAACTGAGCAACCAGAATCAGATACAACAGCACAACCGCGAGCGTAAGACCCAGCGCGAAGCTGCGGAACGATGCGCGCATGCCCTGCACCATACCGCGCAGTGTCACCTTCACGCCGGGCGGAATCTTCGTTTGAGCGATCAGCCGGTCTGTGGTGTCGGCGATGCGTGCGAGATCTTCATTCAGCGGGCGCACATAGATATCGATCGTGCGGCGCAGTTGATAATGATCGACTTCGGTCGGAGATCTCGATCGATTTGATGCTGGTGACCGCATCGAGACGCGAGGACGAGCTGGAACTTGGACCGCGTAAAGGAATCGCACGCAGGTCAGTCAGGTTGTGCACCTGGCGCTCGGGATACTGCACGGTAAGCATGTAGTCGTTGCCGGTCTTCGGATCGATCCAGAAGCTGGGTGCAATCATCTGGTTCGAGGCGAGCGCGGTGATCACGTTGTCGACAACTTCGCGCTGATTCAAGCCGAGTTCGCTTGCGCGAGTGCGGTCGATATCCATCTGCAGCGCGGGGTAATCGATATCTTGCGGAATGAAGGCATCGGCTACGCCCGGTATGTGGCGGATCTGCGACGCCAGATCAAGCGCGGTCGTGTATGACCTCTGCAGATCGGAGCCGGCCACTTGCACATCGATGGGAGCGGGCAAGCCCATGTTGAGCACCGCATCCACCAGCCCGCCAGACTGGAAGTAGATATTCAGCTCCGGCATCTCGTTCTGCAGCTTGCGCTTCATGCGCGCCATGTACTCGTAGCTGCCGGTGGAGTGATCTTCCGTAAGACTCACCTGCACGAAGGCCGTGTGCATCGCGGAGTTGCTCGTATAGATGGCGGAGAAGTCCGGCGTCGCGCCGATGTTCGACACGATCATGCCGAGATCATGCGCGGGTACAACCTGGCGCACCAATGCTTCCACCTTCGCGACTTCAACTTCGGTGAGAGCTAAGCGTGTTCCGGATGGCGCCTTGAGATTGATCACGAACTGACCGGCATCGGTGCGCGGGAAGAAGGAGAAGCCGAGCAGTGGATAGATCGCAAAGCTCAGAACGAACAGCACAAGGAAAGCAAGCAACACCTGACCGGGCCGCCGCAAGACCCAGCCGACCGCGCGATCATAACCATGCAGGAAGCTATCGAAGCGCCTGTTGAACCACGCGTTGAACTTGCCGCCGAGCGACTTCGGCACTGCCCTGCCCTCCTCTTCCGAGTGCGGGTGCGCGGGGGCTTTGATGAACCGCGCGCAGAAGAGCGGCACCACCGTGAGCGCGACCACGTAGGAGGCGAACAACGAGATCGCCACAGTCAGCGCGAGCGCCGAGAACAGAAACTTACTGACGCCATAAAGAAATGTGACCGGGAAGAAGACGACGACCGTGGTGAGTGTTGCGGCAAGCACCGGCAGCGCTACTTCGCGGCCGCCTTTCTCGGCGGCCTTCTCCGGCGTCTCGCCAAGTTCTAAATGGCGGAATATGTTTTCGAGCACGACCACCGAGTTGTCGATCAGTCGCGAGAACGCAAGCGCCAATCCGCCGAGCACCATGCTGTTGATCGAGTTGCCGCCAAGCGACAGGATGATGAACGTTGCCAGCGCGGAAAGCGGAATCGAAAAGAAGACCGCGACAGTCGCGCGCATACTGCCCAGGAACACCAGGATCATTATCGACGTCAGGAACAGGCCGATCGCGCCTTCGTGCAGCAGCGTATCGATGGCGGTCTTCACGAACTGCGATTGATCGAAGACCACGCGAGTCGCAAGCTGTTGTGGAATGTCCACCAGATGCTCGAGCGCGTTGTGAATGCCGTCCACTACAGCGATCGTGTTGGTGTCGCCGCCCTGCTTCAAGACAGGCAGATACACCGAGCGCTGACCATCGACGCGCACCACGTTGGTCTGGATCTGTTGCGCGTCTTTGGCCTGGCCGATGTCTTCGATGCGGACCGGCATCCTCCCCGACCACCTTCACGGGCAGCCGGTTGATCTCGGCCACATTTCGAAGCTGGCTATTGGTGTAGATGCTGTAGTCGAGCGGCCCTATCTGCACATCGCCTGCGGGCAGAATCAGATTGGATTCGTTCACCGAACGCACGACGTCCATCAAGCTCAACTGGTGCGCTTCGAGCTTGAAGGGATCGGCATAGATCATGATCTGCCGGTACGCGCCGCCGAACGGCTGAGGCACGGAAGCACCGGGAACGCTGGCGATCTGGTTACGCACGGTGAACTGCGCCAGATCGCGCAGCTTGGTTTCGCTAAGACCTTCGCCCTTGAACGTGACCAGGCAAACCGGCAGGCTCGACGCATCGAACTTCAATACGACGGGCGGCAGCGTGCCCGGAGGAAGCCGCCGCAACTGCGCCATCGCGAGGTTTGAGATGGTGGTCACCGCGGAATCAGGATTGGTGCCCGGCTGAAAGTAGACCTTGATGATGCTCACGCCGGGCAGTGAGCGCGATTCAATGTGCTCAATCCCGCTGCCGAGAGTGAAGAATCGTTCGAAGCGGCTGGTGATATCTGTCTCGATCTGCTCAGGCGGCATGCCCGAGTAGAAAGTAGCGACCACAACGACCGGAATGTTCATCGCCGGGAACATATCGACGGGCATGCGCGCGACGCTCGACACGCCGACAACCAGAATCATCAGGCACAACACCACGATGAAGTACGGCGTCTTAATCGCGAAGCGGGACATCGATGTTAGCTGTTCCGCCCGTCGCTGATGGAAGTGATTTTTGGTTTCACTTCTTCGCCGTTCTTCAACACGGCGCGGTTGCCTACGACGACCATGTCGCCATCTCGCAATCCCGACTTCACTTCGACATCGCGCGCAGTCTCGAGTCCGGTCTCGAGCTTGCGTGTTTCAACACGGTTCGCGGCCGTTACTACCAAAACTGTGGCGGTGTCGCCTTCCCGCTGCAATGCGGTGATCGGCACCGCAATGGCTCCGTCGCGCTTCTCCAACACCAGTGTGACTTCGGCGTACATGCCGGGCATCAGCATCAGCCCATGGTTCGGCACGTCGATCTCGGTTTCCATGGTGCGCGTGGCCGCCTGCAGGCGGTCCGCAAATCGCGCAACGCGACCGGTGAATGACCGTTTCAATGTGGGCACGCGAACCTCGATCGTTTCGCCCAAATGAATCGACGGTACGGCCGACTCGGGCACTGGCACGATCAAGCGCAAAGTACTGTTCTCAGAAACGCGCACCACCGGACGCGCCTGCGATTGCGATGCTGTTCCGGCCTGAATCATCGAGCCCGTGTCCGCGAAGCGCTTCGTGACAACGCCGGCAAAGGGAGCGGTGACGCGCGTGTAGTCGATCATCGTTCTCACTTTGCCCTGCTCGGCGCGGCTGACTCCGAGCGATTGTGTTGCGGTATCCAGATTCGACTTCGCGCCCGCAACCTGCGCTTCCGCTTCGAGGTCTTTGCTCTGTGCCGCATCGAGTTCCTGCTGCGCGATCATGCCGGGCTGATTTTTGGCGACATTGGCCAGCCGCTCATAGGTCAGGTGAGCGATGCGATGTGCAGACTCGGCGCGGCGGACGTCGTCTTGCGCGCGGGCAATTTCGGAGTTCGCGCGTGAGATGGTGGCGTCGGCGCGAGTAAGGTCGTCCTTCATTTCGGGCACTTCCAGCGTGGCGAGAAGTTGCCCTTGCTGCACTCGATCGCCTACGTCGACGTTGATTTTTTTGATATAGCCCGAGACCTTTGCCATCACGTCCACCTCTTGATACGGACGGAACTCAGCGGTGAGTACAGTCTCGCGGGAAAGGTCGCGGCGTTCGGTTTTGGCCACGGCTACTACCGGCGGAGCGCTCTCATCTGCCGCGGCTACCGTAGCGTGCGATGAACTGCATCCGGCGGCCGCAAGAACGATCAGCGCCAACGGCGCGAGAATCATCGAACGGTGGAAGAGCATGGATACACACAGGTTATACCCGTCGCAGGAAACGATCGTGTGCGAGCGCACTTTGCAGAGCGGCAACGGTGAACCGCATGTGCTATACCTAAATTTCCGACACATCCAGCTATGGCTTACGTAATCGCAGAACCTTGCATCGGCACTAAAGACAGCGCGTGCGTTGACGCATGCCCCGTCGATTGCATTCACCCGAAGAAAGAAGACGGCCGTTTCGCGGATGCCGAGATGTTGTATATCGATCCGGTAGAGTGCATCGATTGCGGCGCCTGTGTTCCGGTATGCCCGGTGTCGGCGATTTTTGCTGTGGATGATCTGCCAGAGAAGTGGTCTGAGTTCACGCAGAAAAACGCGGTTTATTTCAATCGGTAAGAGCTTTCGGTGCGGGCGGCGCCGCGTCTAGTCAGATGCATCAATGTGAGGGAGTGCAACTCTCACAAACGCGCCGTTCCCACCTGCATTTAATTTTCTTTCCCATTCGTTTCAGTAAGTTACATGACCGCTTGCACGGGGCTCGTGAAATTCTGCGGGTAATCTCCGGGCATGATCAAGTTCGTCCTTCTCTCTTTCGCCTTCGCGACCGGTCTCACCGCGCAGGGCCGCCTTGCTCCGGTCTCTCCGACGAATCCCTTTCCCGCTCCTGGTCCGTTCGAGCTGTCGGCAGATCAGATGAGCTTAAACGAGCAGGCAGACGCGTATCGCGCACTCGTCGACATGCGGGCTCATGCTCGCAAGAAGCCGGCGGCTCGGGTTGAGAAACCGCTGCGCGCTAATCTAAAAAATCGGCCTTAAGTAACGGACGTCCCGCAAGGGCCGTGCGCAAGCCGTACCCCGCGAGCGCGATGATGCTGATCAACGTCAGCCACGTCCCGATGCTCCACCACTCCGTCAGGTTGAGCGTCATGGGAAATCCGACGAGTCCTTCGAAGATAGCGATGCCGGTGACATACGGCAGCAGGCCGGCGCGCGTCAACACGGTGAAAATGGTGCCGGCGATCAGCAGCACAAACGGCGCCTCGGCAATGGGCTTGTACAAGCTGAACCAGCTCAGCAATAAATAGAACACGAGGAAGCCGATCGCCGTCAGCCAATTGTTCCGCAGCAAAAGGCGCAGTAGAAACAGCACCAACACAATCACGAGCGCATTCGCGATCGCGCCGTCGATGATGCCAACCCATTGCGCCGCCGCTTTATTCCAACTGGATACTGAATCAAGAATGGGGAACTGTGGCCGCGCGCCATACCGCTGCACCACAGTTTTCTCCGCAAGCGCGAGCAGGGCCCACACGGCTCCGGTGACACAACCTATCAAAAGATCGCGGCCGACCAGCGGACTGTGCCAATCCCCGCTGAGCGCGACATTCCACGAGATCAGGCTATGCGGCCAACGTTTTCGGATGTACGGCTCGAGCGCAACATAAATCAGAAATGTGAACGCGCCCAGCGAGAGCGCCCGGCCCAAGCCACCCAGAATAATGCCGAACTCGCCCGGCGTGGGTACATGGTTCGCTCCCAACAGGTAAGCGGCTAATGTCAGACCGAAAATGACAAAACCCAGGCGGCGCGCACCTTGCACGTCGCCACGCTTTTTGCGGAAGTTGTGGCGCGCGAGCGTGAGCGCGGTCGCACCGATCAGCAGCACCATTACGATCTGAATGATCTGGTTCGCACGCTGACTCTGCGTCATCCGCGCAGCTTCCATGCGTGTCGGGCGGGTCCATGGCGCGATGACGGCAAACGTAACCGGCTGGCCCCCGTTGCCGCCTGCTTCGATGCGAATCGGTATGGTCGAGTCCGCCGGCAGCTTTCCGGTCCACGCCATGCGGACGTCTGTGGTTTCCAGATGATTCCATTCGGGCGTGACTTCCTGCAGCGACGCGGAATTGATTCCAGCCGCGCGGAACAATGGCTCCCAGTTCACCGGCGCCAGCGCAGAGATCTGCGAAGCATGCTCCGGCGGCATCGCGCGGAACGTTAGCAGACGGCCCTCGGTATCAGTTTGAACCGAGATCATGCGTGCCCCAATCGGGGGCGGGTCGCTATAGCTGATCTGCGAGTCGTTCGATTCCGTAGCCTGCATGATTGACGGGCTTTGGCGGTACCAGTACGTGATCAGCCCAGGCCGGCGGCTCGCTACCTGGCTCCAGCGCTGTGGCGAAGGATCTCGCGTGATGTGTACCAGCAGATCGCCATCGATATCGAACCCCATCGCGGTGCTCGCGGGTCGATTGGTGTAGCCCAGGCTTTGGATTAATTGCTGCGCGTTCGCTTCGAGCGCCGCGGGTGACTTCTCGAGCGGCCATTGATTGAGCAGCGCGTAGTTACTCAGAAACAGCAAGGCACCGAGACATACCAGCAGTGCGCCGAACAACACCGCCGCAATTGCCGGGCTCATGGTTGCGTTTTCGCCGGCAGCCGCAACCATCTGTGGCGATGGCGTCTCCCCGGCAGCAAGCGCCGCGGCGAGTGGATCTCCGCCGGGCAATGCGGCGGCGACGGCCAGCGCTGTTGCAGGACGCAGTTTGGGATCGGGCGAGAGGCAGCGCAGGATGACGCGCTCCACTGCCGGGTCGATATCTTTCACCAGCGTGGTCACGCTCACCGGTGTCGCCTCCGCTTGCATGCGCTGCATTTCGACGAGCGATTGCGCATCGAACGCTTTGCGGCCGGTGAACATCTCGTACAGCAGCAGCGCGAGTGAGTAGATGTCGCTGCGCGTGGTGACTTCGCGGCCCGCCAATTGTTCGGGCGCCATGTAAGCGGGTGTGCCGTTGCGAATCTCGGCGCCTTGAATTTCAGCGGCGACTCCGGCCAGGCCGAAGTCCATGATCAGCACCTGACCGCGCGCGTCGATCATTACATTCGCCGGCTTCAGATCGCGATGCAGAACGCCTTTGTCGTGTGCCGCGGCGAGACCTGCGCATAGCTTGCGTGAGATCTCGACGGCCTTATCCACGGGCATGCGGCCGATGCGCCGCAGCAACGTCGCAAGGTCTTCGCCGTCGACATACTCCATCGAAATGTATGGCGCTCCGGCATGCTCACCGATGTCGTAAACCCTGCAAACGTTAGGGTGCGACACTTGCCGCGCGATCCGAACTTCGTTATGAAAGCGCTCGAGCATGCCAGCGTTGTTGGTCATGGCCGCCGGCAGGAATTTAAGCGCAACCTGTTGGGCAAGCACCAGGTCCGTTGCACGATACACCTCGCCCATCCCGCCGCGTCCCAGAAGGCTCATGACGCGATAGCGGTCCAGGATGATAGTGCCAGGCGGAAACTGCCCTTCCTGTTCGGTGTTGTAATTGGTCACCATGCTGCGGCCGGAGAACGTAGCTCCCGCGGGTCGCGTGGTGTGCTGCATGACCTGCGTGGCCTCGATCGTATCGCCCGAGCCGCTGTCTGAAACCAGCGAGATTCCGCACTGCGAACAGAAGCGGTTATCCGCTGGATTAGCAGTGTGGCAGGAGAGGCAAGTCACCATGCAAGGTAACTAGCGTAGCATCGGGAGTTACTCGTAGCGGAGGGCGTCGATCGGGTTCAGGCGCGATGCGCGAAGGGCGGGCAATAAACCCGCGACCAGCCCGACAAACTCAAGCAGAATGGTCGACGTCAGCACGGCGAAAGTGGAGACATGCAGGTGAATATCGCCTGCGCCCGAGTCGTCCTTAAACAATGGACCAAGCAGCGGCAGGGTCCCAATGCCTTGTGTTGTCGCCCAACCGATGACCACGCCCAACAGGCCGCCAAGCGTGACGATCACCATGGCTTCGAGCAGGAACTGACTCAGCACGGCGCGGCGCGTGGCCCCCAGGCTCTTCAGGATGCCGATTTCTTTCGTGCGCTGCGTTACCGACACCAGCATGATGTTTGCTAACCCGACGCCGCCGATGCACAGCGTGAGCGTGCCGATCAGGCCCAGCAAGACGCGCAGACCGACGGTCATGCCGTCGATCTCTTTCATGAATTCGTTGAAGACGATGATCTCGACCGCGCGGTCATCTTTGGGCGAGAAGTTATGAAGCCGGCTGAGCGTCTCGCGCACCTGACGCACGGCGTCGGCTCGGAACTGCGGGTTTTTCGGCGTCCAAACAATGTCGTCGGGATACTTCGTGTCAGTCAGCAGAGACGCCGTGCTGTACGGGATGAAGATGCTCTCGTTATCTGGCGTGTTGTAGTTCGAAATTTGCGTTTTACTTTTCAGCACGCCAACAACTTCAAACGACAGACCCTTGATGGTGATGGACTCGCCTTCGGGCGGAATTTCTCCGAACAGCTTGTGCGCCGCGTTGGAGCCCAATACTGCCGTGCGGGCTTTCTGCAATTCGTCCTCATCGGTTAGCCAGCGCCCTTCCCCGATGCTCATGTTGCGCACGCGCTGATAGTCGGTGGGCAGCACGCAGCGAACCGAAATATTCTGCGTGCGATAGCCGCGCGTCACAGTTGATCGGCGCAGCATCATCTCGGGCGAGACTGCGGCAACCAGCGGAACTGTGGTTCGAATTGCCTCCACGTCATCGCGATCTAAACGGATGCGCCGGCCGGACCGTTCCCCGCCCGCTTGCGAAGACGTTTGCCCTTCGAACATCACGATCAGGTCTTGCCCGACGGCCTTGAAGGAACTGGTCAGCGCGTAGTCGAAGCCCTCGCCATACGAGTACAGAATGACGAAACAGCCGACGCCCCACCCGAGGCTGAGCATCGTCAACAAGCTGCGCTGACGATTGAAGCGCAACGCCTGAAACGCTTCGTCAAAGATGGACAGGATACGCATTGATCAACGTTCGTAGCGCAACGCTTCGACTGGCGTGAGCGACGCGGCATGCCACGCCGGGAAAAACGACGACAGCAGACGCGATCAGCGTGAGCGACCCGAATGCGACCATCGTGGTCACGATACTCACCGGTAAGCCCGGGAAAAAGTCGGGCATGGGCGCGAACGTAAGTGCTGTCGAAATTCCGAACGCCGCCGACCACCCGACCAGACCGCTGATGAATGCGAGCAACATACCTTCGGCGAGGAAGTCGATCAGAATGCGAAGCCGTGTCGCACCGAGCGCTTTGCGCAAGCCCACTTCGCGCGTGCGTTCGGAGACCGTCACGAGCATGATGTTCATAACGCCAACTCCGCCAAGCGTGAGCGTCACCAGCGCAATCATGCCGAGGAAGACCGTCATCGATTCAAACAAGCCGTCGATCTGCTGCGCATTCTCGACGGTGTCCCAGACGCCAATCGCGCCCTTGTCGCGCGGATCGAAGCCATGTGCGCGGCCGAGCGTCTGGAGCACCTGAGTACGCGCGGCGGCGAAATCGGACAATGACCGCGGCATGTAAATGATGTCGTCCAGATTGCCGGGCGTGTAGCTCTCTTCTTTCGGTGGGATGTCGTGGATCATCGCCGAGTACGGAACGAAGATCTTCTGCTCATCCATGCCGCTATAGCTGCTGTTCTGGTTTTTGTCTTTGAGCAGCCCAATGATTTCGTAGGGCAACGATTTGATCGCGATCTTCTGACCGATCACCTGCGGACGCTTGCCGAACAACTGCTCGCGCACTTTCTTGCCGATGATGCAGACGCGCGCGCTGTCTTTCATGTCCTGCTCGTTGATGAAGCGGCCTTCGCTCACCGGGACCGTTCGCATGATTCCAAACACAGGCTCGACACCATCGACATCGAACGCGCCGCTGTTGTACGGGCTGGTGGCGCGATTGTTGCTTTCCACTTCGCCCGCGACATGCGAGACCAGGTAGCAGTCGCGCCGGATATTCTCGACGTCGTGATAGTTCAGCCGGATGCGCCGTCCCGCACGCTGCCCACCGGCCTGCTTCTCGGTGCGGCCACCAAACATGATCACGATGTTCTCGCCCAGCGACTTCATGCTCTTGCGCTGGCCGGCTTTGAAGCCGTCCCCCATCGCGACAATCATCACGATCGACGCGATACCCCAGGCGATGCCCGCCATGGTCAGCATGCTCCGCAGTTTGTTGCGCAGCAGACTGCCCAGCACTTGTCCGGCGAGTTCGCGAAGGTAAGTCATCTATTGCAGGACAACCTGTTGGCCTGCGTTCAGACCGCGTAAGATTTCGGTCTTCGAACCATTACTGATGCCTGCGACGACGGCAATCTTCTTCTTGCCCTTCTTATCTGTCGGATCGGGCACTTCGACCTGGGTGGACTTGTCCTTCGCATAGAGAATCGCGCCCTCGGGAACCGTCAGCACGTTCTTCTTTTCTTCGAGAATGATCTCGGCGTTGGCCGTCATCAGCGCGCGCAGCTTGCCCGTTTCATTCGAGATCGAGACGCGCACTTCGAACGTCGTCACGTTGTCTTTCTCCGTGCCCATTGGTGAAATCTTGGTCACCTTGCCCTGGAACTTCTGGTCTTTGAACGATTCCACGGTGATGCGCGCGGGCTGGCCGAGATAGACGCGGCCGATGTCGCTCTCATCCACTTTGCCTTTGACGTAGACTTCGCTCAACTCACCGAGCGTCATGATGAGCGTCGCGCCCGAGCCCATCGTCAGAATCGAGCTGACTGCATCGCCCACCTCCCGATCGCGCGAGAGCACCACGCCATCCACCGGCGAGACGATGGTAGCGTTGCGTAGATTTTCTTCGAAGCGGTTCACCACCGCTTTTTGTTGTTCGAGTTGCGCTTCGGCACGAGTGATCGCCGCCTGCGCAACACCGAGGTTCACCTTTGCCGATTGCTGCTTGTTCAGCGCCATCTGATAGTTCTTGTCGGCTTCATCGCGAACGTTTTGAGCGATCAGGCCATCGGTGAAGAGCTTGATCGAGCGCTCGCGATCGCGTTTCAGGAATGGCACGTCAGGGCCTTCGGCATCAATTTTGTAACGCTCGTAATCCGCCCGGGCACTCTTCACATTGGCTTCGGCCACATGCAGTGCGGCACGCTCGGCTTCGAGGCTGGGGATCAGATCATTCTTGTCGAGTTCGCAGATCACCTGGCCTTTGTGAACGACGTCGCCGAAGTTCACCGGCAGCTTCAGGATGATGCCGCTCGCTTTCGACTTGATCTCCACCTGAGTTACCGGTTGAATCTTGCCGGTTGCAACCACCGAGCGGACAAGGTCGCCGCGTTCCACCGTGGCCAGCTTTTCGGCCTCGATTTTGACGGGTGCGTGACCGAATGCCTTCGTCGAGATGAACCCGATGCTGCCGAGAACGATCACGGCGGCTGCGAGCCATATGATCCTGCGTTTTTTGCGTGATGTTGCCATGGCTTTCCCACTGATACGGAGCAGCACCGCGTTTGGTTCGGGAACTTTCTGTTTGGACCAGATGACAAATCGCCGCGCCCGCGATTTACCCTGAAGCAAACGTGACTGTTCAGATCTTCGGAATCAAAAATTCACATGCGACGCGTGCTGCCGAGCGGTTCTTCAAAGAGCGCCGCGCGACGATCCAGATGGTCGACTTGAAGCAGAAGGCGATGTCGCCCGGTGAGATCCGCCGCTTTGTCGAGAAGTTCGGCATGACGGGGCTGATCGATCAGGAGAGCAGCGTTTATGCGGACTCGGGCCTGAAGTATCTGCGAGTATCGGATGCTGAGCTGATCGCGAAGATCGAACAGGAGCCGCGCCTGTTGCGTCTGCCCCTGGTGCGCGGCGGCAATCGCATCAGCATCGGGCACGACGAAGAAGCCTGGAAGGCAATGCTGGCCACCGCCCCGCAACGTTAGATTAAAGATGCATGGGCCTCATCCTCGACGGGAACCGGATTCGCGACGCAATCAAAGAAGAGTGCCGCCCACGCATTGAAGCCTTTCGGGAACGCTGCGGCCGGGCACCGGGGCTGAGCGTGGTCCTGGTAGGAGAGAACGCGGCGTCGCAGGTCTACGTGCGCAGCAAGACGCGCACCGCCGCGGAACTCGGCATGTCCAGCGAAACGATTACCTTGAGCGCTGCGACCACTACGGACGAGTTGCTCCGGTGTATCGAGACGCTGAACGAACGCGCCGATGTTGACGGCATCCTGGTGCAGTTGCCGTTGCCCGCGCAAATTGACGCGCAACGCATTCTGATGGCGGTTGATCCGCGTAAAGATGTCGACGGCTTTCATCCACTGAACTCGGGCAATTTGCTGGCAGGGCGTCCTGGTCCGCAACCATGTACGCCCGCGGGGATTATGGAAATGCTGAAGCGTTACGGCATTCCCATCGCCGGCAAGCGCGCCGTGGTGGTGGGCCGCAGCGACATTGTCGGCAAGCCCATGGCGCTGTTGCTGCTGCAGGAGAATGCCACGGTCACGATCTGTCATTCGAAGACGCGCGACCTGGCCGCGGTTTGCAGCGAAGCGGATTTGCTGGTCGCAGCGATCGGACGCGCGGCGATGGTGAAGGCCAACTTCATCCGTGAAGACGCGACGGTGATCGATGTCGGCATGAACAGGCTGGACAATCGTCTTGACGTGGAGCGCTACTTCCCGGGCAACGCCGCCAAGCTTGCGTCGTTCGAGAAGAACGGAAGCCTGCTGATTGGCGATGTGGATCCCGTGGCCATGGCAGCACGCGCTTCCGCATGGACACCGGTACCGGGTGGCGTCGGGCCGCTGACGATCGCCATGTTGATGGTCAACACGATCACGTGCGCTGAACTGTACGGGCGATGCTGAAAGTCGGCCTGACCGGCGGACTCGGTAGCGGCAAGAGCTTTGTCGGCGCGGAGTTGCACAGGCTGGGGTGCTACCTGATCGAAGCCGATCGCCTGGGGCATGAGGTGCTGTCTCCGGGTGGCGCTGCCTTCGAACCCGTCGTAAAACTGTTCGGGCGCGAGATCCTCGACGCGACTGGCGCCATCGATCGCAAGCATCTGGCGCAGATTGTCTTTGCCGACGAAAAGAAACTCGCGGCTCTGAATGCGATCGTCCACCCGGCGGTTTGGGAGCGCGAGAGAGCTCTAACGAAGGAGATTGCCGCGAACGATCCCAAGTCCATCGTGATCATCGAAGCGGCGATCCTGATTGAGACCGGGAGCTACCGGAATTGCGACCGGCTCATCGTTGTTGTGTGTGACGAACGCTTGCAGATCGAACGTGCACTGCTTCGGCCTGGGGCCACACGCGCCGACGTAGAACAGCGCATCGCGCGGCAAATGCCGATCAGCGCCAAACGAAATTTCGCGGACTACGTCATAGATAGTTCGGGTACGCGCGATGATACGCTCCGTCAGACAGCAGCGGTCTACTCTTCACTTCAGCAGTTATTGCGAGAATAGAGAGAGATGAAAGCACGTGTTCTTCTCTTGTTCGCTCGCCATTGTGTGCGCGTTCTGGTACGTCACTTCGCGCGCGGACTGGAAGATGTCGCGCATTGTGCCGCGAGTCGCTGCCAACGGCGCGCTCTGGTCCGAGCCTGTCGCCACGCACGCGTCGGGTTACTCGACAGACGAAGCGAACAACATCGACATCTATAAACAGGCGCACCTGGCGACGGTGAACATCACCAGCATTGTGTATCAGCAGGATTGGTTCATGCAGGTCTATCCGTCGGAAGGCAGCGGGTCGGGCTTTCTGATCAATGAAGACGGGCAGATTCTGACCAACCGCCACGTCGTGCTGGGCAGCAGCAAGCTGACCGTGACGCTGGCCGACAAGAAACAATATCCGGCCACGTGCTCGCGACGGATCAACGCAACGATTTCGCGTTGATCCAGATCAACGCAGGCCACCGGCTGCCCTTTCTGCATCTCGGCACGTCGGATGGCTTGCAAGTGGGACAGAAAGTGCTGGCGATCGGGAATCCGTTCGGGCTCGAAGGGACGTTGACTACGGGCGTCGTGAGTTCTCTCGATCGTTCGTTGCGCTCGGACCGTACGCACTCGCTCGAGAACATGATTCAAACCGACGCCGCGATCAACCCCGGCAATAGTGGCGGCCCGTTGCTCGATTCACATGGAGATGTGATCGGCATCAACACCGCGATTTATCGCGACCCTCGAACCAGACGGCAAGCAACATCGGTATCGGTTTCGCGATGCCGGTGAATCGCGCCAAGGCGATGCTCGAAGAGTACAGGGTCCGCGGCCGCGTGACGCAGCCGTTCCTGGGAGCGGACACTCTGTATGTGCGTGACGATCTGGCGCAGGAGTTGGGCTATCCGCGCGAGGGTGGTTTGCTGGTGCAACGCGTACAGCGCGGGTCTGCGGCGGAGAAAGCAGGGCTGCGGGGTCCTACGCGCGCGGTGTATGCCGGGAACTACGAGCTGGGCATTGGCGGCGATATGATCGTCGCGATCGAAAACCGGCCCGCCACCTCAGACGATTTGTTGCAAAAAGCAGTGGCCGCTAAGCATCCGGGCGACACGCTGAACCTGACGATTTTGCGGGGGAACCGGACGCAGCGCCTGAGCATCGTACTCGGCGAAGCACCGCCCGATCCCGAGCTTTGAGGATTGATGTTATCAACGAGAGTATTCGCCGTAACTGCGCTGGCGCTCGCCGCCGTTGGGTGTTCGCGGGGCCCACAGAACGCCGCAGCCGATGCCACTGCACCCGTAGCAGTGCGAGCCGTTGCCGCGCGCGCCGCTGATGTACCGCTCGATATTTCAGCAATCGGAAATGTGGAGGCCGTTTCGACGGTTGACGTGAAGCCGCGGCTCACCGGTCAGATCCTGCGCGTCCACTTTCAGGAGGGCCGCGACGTAAGCCGCGGCAGTCTGTTGTTCGAGATCGATCCGGAACCGTTGAACCGCCAGATCACTGAACTCGAAGCCAACATCGCGCGCGACGCCGCCAATGAAAAACAGGCGCTCGCGACCATCGCCAAAGATCAGGCGACGCTGAAAAATGCGGAGTCGATGGCGGAGCGCGGCACTAAGCTCGCGAAAGAAGGCATCTTTTCGCGCGAGCAGACGGACCAGGTAGTCTCCGCGGCGGAGTCATCGAAAGCCACGCTCGACGCAGATCGCGCCGCGCTCGAAAGTGCACAGGCTGCGTTGCGAGCCGACCGTGCGCGCCTTGCGCAGACACGCTTGCAGCTTGGGTATACGAAGATCACGGCGCCGATCGCCGGACGGGCGGGCAGCATCCCGGTGAAAGAAGGCAACGTGGTCAAAGAGAATGAGACGACGCTCGTGACGCTGTTGCAGGTCACCCCGGTGTACGTCTCGTTCTCGGTTCCAGAAAACGTGCTCGCTTCGGTGCGGCACTCTGGCTCGAACCGGCCACTGACGGTGTATGCGCAGCCCTCGAGTGGAACAGAGGTATCGGGACAATTGCGCTTCATCGACAATTCGGTGGACGCGACCACCGGCACCATCAAGCTCAAAGCGCTGTTCGACAATCAGAGCCGCAATTTGTGGCCGGGTGAGTTCGTTAATGTGCGCACCCGCCTGAGCACGGAACGCGATCGCATTCTGGTCCCCTCGCAAACCATTCAAACCGGGCCGAGCGGCAAGTATGTCTGGCTGATGAAGCCTGACCACACCGTGACGATGCAGAACGTTCAAGTGCTGCGAAACTTCACTGAACCGGGCCAACCGGAACAGGCCGTGGTCGGCAGCGGGTTGCAGGCGGGCGATCGCGTCATCGCCGAAGGGCAAGTCCATCTGGTGCCCGGTGCACATGTGCGGGTGATGGGTTAAGCGATGTCGATTACCGATTTCTTTATTCGCCGCGCAGTCACAACGACTCTGTTGATGACTGCCATCCTGGCGTTCGGGTTGTTGAGTTATACGACGCTGCCGGTAAGCGATCTGCCCGCGGTCGAGTACCCGACCATCCAGGTTTCAGCCGCGCTGCCCGGCGCGAATCCGGACACGATGGCGACTTCCGTCGCGACGCCGCTCGAGAAAGAGTTTTCGAACATTGCCGGCATCGCGAGCATGTCGTCATCGAGTTCGCTCGGCTCGACAAGCATCACGCTTCAGTTCGATCTCAACCGCAACATCGATGCGGCAGCGCAGGATGTGCAAGCTGCCATCTCGCGAGCGGGCGGTAGTCTGCCGCGCAACATGCCCGCGCCTCCTGCTTATTCCAAGGTCAATCCGGCTGCGCGGCCCGTGCTCTACATGAGTCTGAACTCGAAGACCATGACGCCCGCCGCTCTTGATGAGTATGCCGAAACGCTGATCGCACGCCGCATATCGATGGTCAGCGGCGTTGCCCAGGTACAGGTGTATGGATCGAAGCAGTACGCCGTGCGCATTCAGGCCGACCCGAACAAACTTGCCGCGCGACAGATCGGTCTCGAAGAAGTGCGCGACGCGCTCTCGCATGGCAATGTCGATCTGCCCGCGGGTGCGCTGTACGGATTCACCAAAGCCTACACGGTGCAGTCGAACAGTCAGTTGAGCGCGGCTTCGCAATTCGCGCCGCTCATCGTGGCCTATCGCAATGGCAATCCTGTGCGTTTGGAAGAACTCGGCAAAGTCTTCGACAGCGTGACGAACGACAAGTCGGAGTTCCACGTCAACAACGATGAAGCGATGATCCTGGCGGTTCAGAAACAGCCGGGAACCAACACCGTAGAAGTGGTGCAAGGCATCGAGCGCCTGCTTCCGACGCTGAAACAGAACATGCCCGCGGGCGTGGAACTACACACCATCCACGATGCCTCGCGCAACATTCGCGACTCGATCTCGGACGTGAAGTTCACGTTGATGCTCACCATCGGCCTGGTCGTGCTGGTGATCTTCTTCTTCCTGCGCAACGTGTCGGCCACACTGATTCCGAGTGTCGCCGTGCCGCTCTCATTGCTGGGCACGTTCGGTGTGATGAAGCTATTAGGGTTCACGATCGACACGCTCTCGATGATGGCCATGACGCTGTCGGTCGGCTTCGTCGTGGATGACGCCATCGTGATGCTCGAGAACATCGTGCGCCACATGGAGATGGGCAAGCCGCGCATGCAGGCCGCCTATGAAGGCGCGCGCGAAGTCGGGCTTCACGATCATCTCGATGACCATCTCGCTCGTCGCGGTGTTTATCCCCGTGCTGTTTCTCGAAGGGATCATTGGCCGTCTGCTGCGTGAGTTCTCGATCACCATCGCCGTTGCCGTTTTGATCTCGGGCCTCATCTCACTTACGCTCACGCCCATGCTGTGCAGCCGCTTCCTGCGGCATGAGACGAATCATCAGAGCCGCTTCTATATCTGGTCAGAGAAGTTTTTCGTCGGCATCAACAACTTCTACCGGCGCACGCTGATGTTCGTCATGCGTCATCGTTTGGCGACGCTCGCGTTTTCGCTCATCCTCACTATCGTCACCGGTTATGTGTTCGTCGTGATGCCGAAGAGCTTCCTGCCAACGGTAGACGTCGGGTTTATGTTCGGCGGCACCGAAGCGGCAGAGGACACGTCGTTCGAGCAGATGGTGAAGCTGCAACGGCAAGCTGCTGCAGTGGTCGGAAGCAATCCATGGGTGGAGCATTACGTCACCGGGACCGGCGGTTTCTCGGGACAGAATCAAGGCTTTTTCTTCGTGGCGCTCAAAGAAGACAAGCATCGTCCCAAAGCCACCGTCATCATGCAGGACCTGCAAGAGAAGTTTGCGCAGATCCCCGGCCTTACAGTCTTCCTTCGGATTCCGCCGCTGCTGACGCTGGGCCAGAACGAAGGGCGCGCCGCGTATTCCGTGGCCTTGCAGGATGCGGAGACGGCGAACCTTTACAAGTGGGGACCGCTGTTTGAGCAAAAGCTGCGCTCGATTCCGGAATTGACCGATGTCTTCAGTGATCTGCGGCTGGCAAGCCCGCGCCTGAACGTCAACATCGATCGCGATCGCGCTCTGGCGCTGGGTGTCACGCCGGAGCAGATTGCCAACACGCTCTACACCGCGTACGGCAGCCGCCGCGTCTCCACCATCACCGCGGCTTCCAACCAGTACGATGTCATCCTCGAAGTGGCGCCGGAGTTTCAGCGTGATCCTGCGGCGCTTGCGAAGCTCTACATTCGTTCCAGTACCAACAAGCTGGTGCCGCTGTCGGATGTGACGAAGGTGGACGAGAGTGTCGCGCCACTCGCGGTGAACCACATTGGCCAACTGCCCGCCGTCAACTTTCAGTTCAATCTGAAACCTGGCGTGTCTCTGAGCGCTGCTACCGCGAAGGTCGAGGAAGCCGCGCGCGACGTAGGCTTACCGTCCACGACGACCTTTACTTTCCAAGGCAGCGCGCAGGCATTCCAGGATTCATTGCGCGGCCTTGCGATCCTGCTCGTGATTGCGGTGCTGGTGATCTACCTTGTGCTGGGCGTTCTCTATGAGAGCTTCATTCACCCCATCACGATTCTGTCGGGCTTGCCATCGGCCGGACTCGGAGCGCTTCTCACGCTGCTGATGTTTGGCGACGATCTGAATCTCTACTCCTTCGTCGGCATCATGCTGCTGATCGGCATTGTGAAGAAGAACGCGATCATGATGATCGACTTCGCGATTGCCGCGCAGCGTAATGAAGGCCGCAACGCGGAAGAAGCCATTCTCGAAGGCTGCCTGCAGCGTTTCCGCCCGATCATGATGACCACGATGGCCGCGCTGCTCGGCACCTTGCCGATCGCCATCGGCGCAGGGACTGGCGGCGAAGCACGGCGGCCGCTCGGACTCGCAGTCGTCGGCGGCCTGGTCGTCTCGCAGATTCTGACGCTCTACATCACGCCAGTAGTCTACGTTTATCTCGAACGCTTCCAGAGCCGTTGGACGCGGAAGAAAGCGCCGGCATTGCAAGCTGCGTTTGAGCCGGCGCGTTCGGCGACTTAATCCGGCAGCGCGAAACTATACAGCACGTTCGCGCTGGAGACGGCGACATATTGTTTACCGTCGACGGAATAGCTGATGGGCGATGAAGGGATGGTCCCGCCGGCGCTGAAATGCCAGAGCGCTTTGCCGGTTTTGGAATCGAGCGCGATGAAGTTCCCTTCCCCCGTGGCTGCGAAGACCAGGCCTCCGCCGGTCGCCAACACTCCGGGTGACAACGCGCCTTCCGCCAGTTCGAACTTCCACTTCGCTTTGCCTGTCTCCGGGTCAACGGCCATCACCCCTTGCGATGGTGGCGCCTGCTTCGGATCGGGTGGCACGCCGCGGCCGCTGCCGGTGCCCTGGAACTGCTTGCCCGGTTCATAGGGCGCGGGGCCGATCGAGTACTGCCCTGGCCCGTCGTAGTACATGAAATACATCCAGCCGGTGAGAGGACTATACGAGGGCGCCTGAAAGTTTGAGCCGCCGCCGAGCGACGGGTAGACTGTCACGCCAGCGGGATCCGCGCGCCAACCCTCCGTGGTGATGGGACGGCCTTTCGCGTCCCAGCCTTTCACCCAACTGGCGCGCACAAACGGTGTTGCCGCCAGGAACTTGCCATCCGTCCGGTCGAGGACGTAAAAGACGCCATTGCGGTCGGCATGTAAAAGCAATTTGCGATTCTGGCCGTGCCACTGGCGATCGACCAGCACCATGTCTTCGGTCGAATCCCAATCGTGGGTGTCGTTGGGGGTGAACTGGTAGTGCCACTTGCGCGTGCCGGTGTCTGCATCGAGCGCAACCACGGAACAACTGAACAGGTTGTCGCCCTTGCGCACGTCTCCGTTGATATCAGGGCCCGGATTGCCCGTCGCCCAGAAGATGGTGTTGGATTCGGCATCGTAGCTGCCCGTCAGCCAGGTGGGCGCGCCGCCGTGCTTCCAACTTTCGCCCTCCCACGTGTCGTTCCCGAACTCCCCTTTACCGGGTACTGTGTACCAGCGCCAGATTCGCTTGCCGGTCGCGGGTTCATAAGCGTCGATGAACGCGCGTACACCGAACTCACCTCCGGTGATGCCGGTGACGATCTTGTCTTTCACCACAAGCGGCGGCGACGTGATGGTGTAACCGAGCATGCTATCGCCTACCTGTGTTTCCCAGAGCAATGCGCCGTTGCGAGAATCGAGGGCTACGAGCGCGCCGTCGAGCGTGCCGAAGAAAAGACGGTTGCCCAGAATCGTCACGCCGCGATTCACACGGTTGATCTCATACGGATTGACGACTTTCTGCTTCCGCTGATAGCGCCAGATTTGGCGGCCAGTGCGCGCATCGAGCGCCATCACCTACCCGCGCCTCGATCGGACAAACCTAATCACGGCAGGAAGACGCGTGCGAGCAGGAAATAGAGCGCCGCGAAGATAACGAGGGCCCAGACAATCTCGCCGGGCCATTGGGCGAGGTCGAACTGTGGCATTCCCCCGCCAGCAGTGGGAGGCGTAGGCGTCGCCATGGTTGACCCCAAAGACTAGGTGAAGAGGATCATGAAGCCCAGACGAGGCCAAAGATCCCCATCGATTTGGCCAGAGCCATTCCGAGGAACAGGTAGACCCGCTCGCCGGCCGCCGCCGCCGGGTTGCGGATAGCCGCCTGAAGGTAGTTGCCGAAGAGGATGCCAAGGCCCGCGCCGGGCCGACGAGGCCGGTCATGGCGACCCGGCGCCGATGTGCCGTGCAGAAGCAAGATCCATGTGAATTGTCCCCTATGGCTTGAGGCTGGAATTAGTGGCCGTGGTCGAGGTTCACGACCTCGTTCAGGTAAACGCAGGTGAGAGCGGCGAACACCAGCGCCTGCAGGAGAGCGACGATGAACTCCAGGGCCAGCAGGGCGACGATGATGGCGAAGGAGACCGCCGAGCCCAAAAATCCCAGCTTGGCCAGACCATGACCGGCCACGCCGAGGAGGCCTAGTCCTACGACGAATTACCCGAACATGTAGGTGACGACGTGCCCGCCCAACATGTTACCAAAGAGACGCATCGCCAGGGTCAATGGTCGCACGGAGAAGGAGATGAGTTCGATCGGGATCATGAGGAATAGCATTGGCCAAGGCATCCCCGAGGGCGCGAAGAGCTTGAAGAAGCCAAGGCCGTTGCGGGCGAACCCGACGATGATCACGATGGAGAAGGTCAAGATCGCCAGGGTCGCCGTCACCGCGAGCTGCGAAGTCACGGTCAATTCGCCGGGCGCAAGGCCGATCAGATTGAGGACGGCGATGAGGAGGAAAAGGGTGAAGACGAGGGGCAGATAGGGGCGGCTGCGATCACCAATGATGGCTCCCGTCAGCGTGCCGTGACTCCGGCGTAGGTCATTTCGGCGGCCGCCTGCATGCGCCCAGGGACCAGCGCCCGGCGCGTGGCGGCGGCGAAGAAGAGGCAGATCAGCCCGGCGGCGATCAGCATGAAGGACCGAGTTTGTGATCGACAGATCGACCACCCCTATGCCCGGCGCGCGGAGCTCGGCCAGTTCCACGATTTGCGCACCATGAACTGTTCCATCGGTTGGATCGCGGCCATGCTCGCCGTTGAAACTCCTTCTAGTCCCGCCGCCTCATGGGCAGGACGCCGATGGCCTTTTCGGACCGCGCGCTAATGGCCGCCGCGGTGCGGACCGCAGCGTAGATTGACAGGCCGGGCCAAGAAAGAGACCGACCACAATGCCCCATGGGCTGGTGTCGCGGCGAGGTGATCCACGAGCCAACCCAATCCCAGACCTCCGAACACGCCGCCGAGCAACTGACCCAGCAGCCGGTAGCCGTCCCCCGCGCCGCCGCCTAACTGGGCGAAACCCGGTTTGGGCCGCCGCGATCCTCGAACGCCCGGATCGGTATCGAGGCGATGGAAGGCGACTCCGGATCATCGGGTTCGGGCATGGGGAGTTCCAGGCGGTGGAGAGCGTTCTCCAGCCGCCCCGTACGACGGCGCGGAACCTATCGTCCGTAGTGCAGTGCGTCAAGCCGCCCCGGGCGCAATGCAAGTAACTGAATTTTTGAACTGTTTGACGTTCAGTGGCCGCAAACCCCATCCGCGTTGCGCTGGGAACGGTGCGGCGTTCCATGTGTTTTGAAGGTCAGGCTGAACCAGAAGACGCCGAATGGCCGATCTCGACGCGGACAAGCGCAAGAAGCTGTCCGACAAAGACTTCGCTGGCCCTAACCGAACCTATCCGATCGAGGACAAGGCGCACGCGCGCAACGCAAAGGCGCGCGCTTCGCAGTCGCAGCACGCCGGCCGGATTTCGAAGGCGCAGGAGAGCGCCATAGATAAAAAGGCCGACGCCGAATTCAGGAAGAGCTGGTTCCCCACCCAGTTCACAGAGGCGCTGCCGCCGAGGTTTGGCTCGTGGCCTCCCAGATTGGCCTTGGCGATCTCCCAGACGAACTTGGCCGGGCCGGCATCGGAAATCCACACCTGAGCGTCGACACACGCGAGCCGCAGCATCGTGAGTTCCGGATCGTCCCGGCCCTTCGGGTACCAGGCCGCGACCGCCGCATTCCAATACTTGTCGCGGTGTAGGGAATCGAGGCCGGTTCGCAATTGTCCAGCGACGCAGGCCTGGAAACTGCGATCTTTGGCCATGAGCACGAACATGGCCCGGACGCCATCGCCGGCGGCGCGAGCGAGATCGTTGTCGACGCGCATGTAGACCAGATCGTTCCGGACTCGGGTTCAGCGAAGGCGGTCATCGGTTGGAAGTGCTGGTTCACGGCGCCGACCGGACCAAGCATGCCGAACGGCTCGTCCTTGATCTGCCGCCACAGGCGCCGCTCAACGTCGGCAGGGTCCTTCAGGTTGGTGGTCATCGAGCGCTGTCTCCTGCGGGGCGGCCGTGGAGAGAAGGCTCCAGTCGCCGCCCCGTTCCATGTCTCGGTCAAGGGAGCAGGGACTTCGCCAATCGCAAGTCAGCCGCGAAAGCGGCGAACGCCGCCCGTCCCGCGTCGTCCGGCAGGCGCAGCAGGAAGGAGGGATGGACGGTGATCACGCCCTGGGCCTGTCGTCGAGCTGCAGGGCTCGCCCCCGCGACTTCATCATCGGCATCGGCCGGCCGAACACCGCCAAGGCCGCGGTCGCGCCCATGGCGACGATCACCCGCGGCGCACGATCCGCCGCTCGGCGTCCAGCCACCAGCGGCAGGCGATGATTTCTGCGGCGTCCGGCGTCTTGTGCAGGCGTCGCTTGCCGCGCTGCTCGTGCTTGAAGTGCTTGACCGCATTGGTGACGAATGCGCGGCTCGCGGGTCCACGCCGGCCTGCGGCGAGGCCCCGGTCCAGGACCCGTCCGGCCGGCCCGACGAACGGCCGCCGGCGACGATCCTCGCTGTCGCCCGGCTGTTCGCCTACGAGCATCAGCGGTGCAGTCGTCGGACCTTCCCCGGGACGGCCTGGGTCGCCTGGCGCCACAGATCGCAGCGGCGGCATGCATCGATCGCCTGCGGCACGGCGTGCAGGGATGCGGGAGCGGCGGAGGTTGTCGCCATTGTGACTGAAAAGGCCCAGCAGGGTCGCGGGTTGCGAATCGCGGGCGAAAGGAGTTTTGCTCAGATCGAGCAGAAGACGGTCGCCCGCTACTGAGCGGCCATCGCCTCGGCTTGACGCAGGTCCACCGAGACGAGCTGAGAGACCCCCCGCCGGGGCATGGTGACGCCGAAGAGGCGGTCCATGCGCGACATGGTCACCGAATTATGGGTGATGGCGATGAAGCGCGTCGAAGCGCGGGCGCACATGGCGTGCGAGCAAGTCGCAGAAGCGCTCGACATTGGCGTCGTCCAGGGGGGCGTCCACTTCGTCGAGGAAACAGACCGGGGCGGGATTGGCGAGGAAGACGGCGAAGATCAGGGCGACCGCAGTCAGGGCCTGTTCGCCCCCGCTCATCAGGCTCATGACCGCCATGCGCTTGCCGGGCGGACAAGCGAAGATCTCCAGTCCGGCCTCCAGCGGATCGTCGGCCTCGACGAGGCGTAGCTCGGCCTGACCGCCCTCGAACAGCGTGGTGAAAAGGGAGCGGAAGTGGCCGTTGACGACATCGAACGCGGCTGAGCCGGCGTCGGCCTTCGGTGTTGAGCTCGGCCAGACCCTGGCGCAGGCGCGTCAAGGCGCCGGCCAGATCGGCGCGTTCCGCCCGCATGCCAGCCTGCACGGAGAGTTCCCCGGCCTCCTCTTCGGCGCGAGAGGTTGACGGCCCCATGGCCTCGCGCTCGCGCTCCCCGGAGAGGCGTTCCTCCATCGCCCGAGGATCCATCTTGAAGGCCGTGGCGGTCTGGCCGAAGCTCTGCTGCAACTCGAGGAGGGGCAAGCCCGCGGCCTCCGCCGCCCCTGCGCATTCTCGAAGCCTTTCCTCGGCTGCTTCCAGGCGCCCGGCGAGGATCGCGCGGCCTTCCCTGGCGTCCGCGGCGGTCGCGTCGGCGATCCTCGACAGCCGGTCCGCCTGGGCGCGCGCGGATTTGGCAATTGTCCAGGGCCGATCTCGCGCGCACATGCCGGTCGCGAGCGCCGCCACCTCTGCGGCGAGCGCAGACCGCTGCGCTTGAATCCTCGCAGGGGCCTGCCTGGCGTTGGCCAGCGCCAACACCGCTTCCGAGTTCGCCGTCGCCAGCTTGGCGCTCCTGTCGCGCGCCGCCGTCAGCCTTCTGGACCAGTCCCAGCGCTCCGCGACCACGGCGTCCAGCCGCTTTTGACGAGCCGCGCGTTCATGCACTTCGAGTTCCAGCGCGCCCCTTGCCGCGGCGGCGAGTTCCCGGGCGTTCTGGGCGGCTGCGCGCGCGTCGATCAAACGTGCGCCCTTGTCAGGCAGATCGGAGGGTTCATGCTTCTCAGCTCAGCAAGAGATAGTTTTGGAGCCGGTCGATCTGAACACGCTGATCGAGGGGATGCTGCCGCTGCTTAAAAGCACACTGGGCGGCAGCGTGTGGATCAACATCCAGACTGCGGCAGCGCTTGCACCGGCGCTTTGCGATGCCGCACAAGTCGAGCTTGCGATTCTCAACCTGGCAATCAATGCGCGGGATGCAATGCCGGACGGCGGTGAGATCAAAATCGCAACGTCTAATGTGGAGTGTGGCAATTCCGTACTGCCCGAAGAACCCACGCCAGGGCAATACGTGTCTGTGTCCGTAACCGACACCGGGTCGGGCATCCCCAATGAAGTCCGAGAGCGGATCTTCGAGCCGTTCTTCACGACGAAGGAAGTCGGCAAGGGATCCGGCCTGGGTCTACCGCAGGTTCTGGGCGTGATGAAGCAACTGGGTGGCGGCCTGGCTGTCCGATCCAATCCTGGTGCCGGCACAAGCTTTTCCCTTCTGCTGCCGCGGGCTGACGCCGTAGCGCGATGCAAAACGGCCTTTACGGAGCGGTCCTAAACAGCAGGTAGTGGTCGTTGAAGCCATCGTGGGTGGTTGCCCGGGTGTTGTACTGGCGAGTGGCTTGGCCTAAGCCTGGCTGACCGGCAATGATATTTCAGATATGCCAGTCATTAGGCTATCGCGATGGCATCCAAGCGGATTGGATGGATGAAGTTGGTGGATCTGAAGATGCCGATGTGAATGCCGTTCGCTTCGCCACCGCTGCCTGTCGCACCGGGTTGGCTGCGGCGATTAAGCCGGATCGTATATTGCCTGCTGAGCATGGGACTGCGTAACACAGGACACTTCCGTGACATCGCCGTCGCGTGCTACCCGGCGCGGCGATGAAGATCGCTGCTCCGCAGCCGACACGTCCAGGCCGTCGCTGCCTCCCTGTTGGGCGGCTACCTGGCGCTTGCCCTTGCGCACGACGCGGTGGACGCTGGCACGGTCAGGAGCATTTCGCCCCATTCGGCGCCGGCGCGCCCGGCGGTCTTCGCCTTCTGGCATGAATTCCTGCCGCTGATGCCGGCCTTGTCCCTGATCGCCCGCAAACTGCCGTTTTATCGCCCCACGCCCGATCTACACCCTGGTCAGCCACCACCGGGACGGGCAGATTCATCGGTGCGGTCGTGCGCCGCTTCGGCATCCTGCCAATCCTGGGGTCTTCCTCGCGCGGCGGCGCAGCCGGATTGCGCACTCTGCTGACCGTGCTCCAGCAGGGCGGCCTGATCGGCATCACACCGGATGGCCCGCGCGGCCCCAGGCGTCAGGCCGCCGCCGGAGTCGCCCAACTCGCCGCCCTGGCCGGCGTGCCGATACTGCCATGCGCTGCCCGCACCGGTGGCGCATCCAGCTGAATACCTGGGATCGGATGCCGGTGCCTTTGCCGTTCGGCCGGGGCGTCATGGTTTGCGGCCCAGCCATCACGGTGCCCCGGGACGGTTGGAATGACGCCTTGCCGATAATCACCGAGGCACTGAACCAAGCCGCCGATCGAGCGGATCGCTTATGCCGGAAATAGCTGCCAGCCTCCTGGCCGCCAGATGGACCGTCGCCGCCACGCTCCTTGCGCCGGCGCTTCGCCTGAACCTGCGCCGGCGGGCCGCGCACGGCCGCGAAATCGCTGCGCGATTGCCGGAACGCCGCGGCATCGACCCGACACCACGACCCGCCGGCCCGTTGCTCTGGATGCATGCGGCCAGTGTGGGGGAAACGATCTCCATCCTGCCGGTGCTGGAGGCGCTGCGTCATCGGACCAAAGTGCTGCTGACCACCGGCACCGTCACCTCGCAGGCACTGCTGGATCAACGCATCCCGGAGCAAGGTCTCGCCGGCGACGTGCTGCATCGGTTCGCGCCCTTGGATGTGCCTGCCTGGGTCGCCCGTTTCCTGTCGCACTGGCGACCTGACGCCGCCTGCTTCGTCGAAAGCGAGCTATGGCCCAACCAGCTGGCCGCCTGCCGGCAGCGCGGGAATCAAGCTGATGCTGGTCAACGCCCGCATGTCCGACCGCAGTTTCCGCCACTGGCAGCGTGTGCCCGGCTTTGCCCGGCGCATCCTGGGCGGCTTCACGCGCATTCAAGCGCGTGGGGACCAAGATGCCGAACGCCTGAGGGCGCTCGGCGCGCCACATGTCGAAAGCCTCGGCGACCTGAAATTCGCCGCCCCGCCGCTGCCGGTTGACCAGGCGGAGCTCGATCGGCTTCGCAACGCTGCTCGAGCGGCCGTCCCGTCTGGCTGGCCGCCAGCACGCACCCGGGCGAGGAAGCCTCTGATCGCCGCCGCGCACCGGCAGTCGCCGCAGACGCATCCCGGTCTGGTGACCATCATCGCGCCGCGACATCCCGATCGTGGTCCGGCTCTGGCGGCTGAACTGGGTGCCCGCGTCGCGCGCGCCGGGCAAGATCCGCCGCCGGAGCGGACTCTGGATCGCCGACACGATGGGCGAACTGGGTCTGTGGTATCGGCTTGCCCCGATTGCCTTTGTCGGGCGCAGCCTGATCGCGCCCGGCGGCGGCCAGAATCCGCTGGAACCGGCTCGGCTTGGGATGTGCGATCGCCGTTGGGCCCTATACCGGCAATTTCACCGACCATGTGGCGTTGTTGCGCGAGGCGGGCGGCCTTGTCGAGGTCGCCGATGCAGCGAGCTGCACAATTCGTGTGTGCCATGCTGGACGATCCGGACGCGGCGCAGGCTGGCGGACATGCCGCCCCTGCGTCCGCCGCCACGCCGACCTGCCCGCTCGGACGGCCGACGCGCTGCTGTCGCTGCTGCCAGCCCGTCGGTGGCCAACGGGCTTATGCAGGCTTTTCAGCCGATCGTCTGAGATGCCCAATCTCGGACGTTCGCCCTCTGCCAGCGCATGCGCGGACGCAGGGTCACGCTCGTCTGCCGTAGCGGGCGATCCTTGACCGTGACCCGCGGCACCGTCTCTGCCCGGTCACCACAGGCCATTCGACGCCTTGAGCTGAAGATGCCGGTCGCGCCATCCTTCTGGTCGCATGACGGTCTTCTGGCCCGGGCCTGTCGCCCTTATCCGGGATCGGCGCCGGCCTCACCGCGCGGCGGGTCGCGCGGCCCGGATGGCGGCGCGCCGGTGCCGGTGATCTGCTGTGGCAACGTCACGGTGGGCGGAGCCGGCAAGACCACCCTGGTGCTGGACCTCGCGCGGCGGCTTTCCGATCACGGGTGTCCATATCCTGCTGCGCGGCTATGGCGGGTCCGCCCGCGGCGTGCATCGGGTCGGTCCGGACGATCCTGCATCGCTGGTTGGTGACGAAGCGCTGCTGCTGGCGCAGGCCGCCCCGACCTGGACCGGCGGCGATCGCGCCGCGAGCGCCAAGGCCGCCATTGAGGCCGGTGCGAAATCCTGCTGATGGACGATGGGCTGCAAAACCCAACGCTGGAAAAAACCGCCTCTATGCTGGTGATCGACGGCCGCACCGGCTTTGGCAACGGCCGCGTCCTGCCGGCCGGCCCGTTGCGGGAGCCTGTGGCCGCCGCCGCCGCCCGTTGCCATGCCGCGGTGCTGATCGGCCCCGACGCTTGCGCGGTGCGATCGTCACTTTGCCGCCGGAACTGCCGGTGCTGCGGGCCGATTTGGTGCAGGATGCCAGCGATTGCGGCACTGGCCGGCCGCAAGAGTCGATTGCCTTTGCCGGCATCGCGTGCGCCGGACAAATTCTTCGACCCGCTGCGCCAGGCCGGTGCTATCCTGGTCGCGGTTCGACCGTTTCCGGATCATCACCCGTATTCGAGCAGCGATCTGGCGCGGTTGTCACAGGAAGCCCGTGCGACCAGGCGCCGTTCTGGTCACCACGCCGAAGGACGCGGTTCGCCTCCGCCCGCTGTCCGGGATCAGGTCACTGTCATCGGTGTTGGGCTAGCGTGGCAAGACCCTGGGGAAATCGATCAATTTCTCGGCAAGGCAATCGTCGCCGGCGCCTCCAGCATGCATTATCCGTGGGATGCATGATGTGGTTTTCCTGTTTGATGTGGACAACACGCTGCTGGACAACGACCACGTCCAGCGCGACCTGGGCGAGCACCTTGAAGACAATTACGGCCAGGAAGCCCGCGACCGCTACTGGGCGCTGTTTGAGGATCTCCGCACGACGCTGGGCTACGCTGATTACCTTGGTGCCTTGCAACGGTATCGGCTGGAAGACCTGCATAATCCGAAAGTCCTGCGGATCGCCAACTGGCTGGCGGATTACCCGTTCGCTGACCGGCTGTATCCGCGGGCGCTGGATGTTGTGCGTCATGTCTCGGCCTGGGGACCGACGGTGATCCTGTCCGACGGTGACGCCGCTTTCCAGCCACGAAAGGTCGAGCGTTCGGGCCTGTGGCATGCCTTCGCCGACAATGTGCTGATCTACGTCCACAAGGAAGAAGTGCTCGATGATGTCGAGCGCCTTTATCCCGCCCAGCCGCTACGTCATGATCGATGACAAGCTGCGGATTCTGCCGGCGTTGAAGGACACCTGGGGCGACCGGGTGACAACCGTGTTCCCACGCCAGGGTCACTACGCATTTGATGCGGCGGAAATCCGCAAGTACCGCGCCGCCGACATCAGCATCGACGCGATCGGCGATCTCCTGGATTTAGGCGCGACCGGTTCGGCAACTAACCCAAGCAAACCTTCAAGGATTTGCATGTGTGAATGACACTAAGATGACTTTACACATCAATGGTTACCATTTACGCTAAGCGTATGGCCAATGAAAACCTGCTTGGATCATCCAGGCCACAAAAAACTGGCGATCTAAACTTGCATCCACTCCATGCAGACCTGATTACACGCTGATGTCGTTGAAGCCGGCGCGAAGTCAGGACTACCTACGATGGCAGGCCTTGGGCTTTGCGCAGACGCGGCGTGATCTCGTCGCGCCCGCGCGCGATCCCTAGGCCGCGACCAGCAGGTTGGCCCCGGCCGCCACGCCCAGAACGCCTGGGCGCGTCCACTCCCAAAGCCGCCAGCCCGGCCGCGGCAAACGACCGATCCGCCAACCATGAACAGCGCATTCATGATGTTGTTGGCTGCGATCATGCGTGACCGCCGGGCGGGGGCGAGGCTTCCTGGATGACCGCGTAGAGCGGCACCGAAAACACGCCGCCGCACGCCGCCAACAGCGCCAGGTCCGCCAGCATGCGCCAGCCCTGCAGGGTGCCGATCACCGCCCCGGCCGTTGCGACACCGTCTGCGGCACTGGTGGCCGCAGAGAAATCCCAGCAGAACAGCGATATTCCGAATGCGGCGAACGGCGCGAACCGAGGCGACACCTTGCCGTGCAGCAGCGCGCAGTGCCGATCGAACCGATGCCGACGCCGATGGCGAATACCGCCAGCAGCAGCGTCAGGACGCTCCCTCGGCGTGCATGCGTGTCGCGCGCGACCACGGGGAATTCGGTCAGCAGTGTCGCACCCATGGTCCAGAACCAGGACAGGCCCAGGATGCACAGCCAGATCGGCCGCACCGCGCGTGCGATCCGGACGCACCGTCCAGGTTTCGGCGATGACATCCGGCGTCAGCCGCAGCGTCGGATCGGCGGCGGGCCTGCGGCATGCGGGCAGCGCGCGCAAGACCGATCAGCGCCAGCATCACGCCCGACCGCGCCGACCACAGCGGGCCCGGTGTCCAGCAATATGAGCCCGCCGCCGGCAACGGTGCCGCACACGATCGACAGGAACGTCGTCGCCTCGATCATGCCGTTGCCGGCCAGCAGTTCGTCGTCGGCAAGGTATTCCGGCAGCACGCCATATTTTACCGGCCCGAACAACGCCGCCTGAATGCCAAGGCCAACCAGCACGGCCAGCAGCGCCGGCACGCTGGCGGACAGGAAAGCGCCACGCCGCCGCCGACCATCAGCGCGATTTCGGCGATCTTGTATATGACAACGAGCCGCGGCTTGGCGAACCGGTCGGCAAGCTTCCCCGCACTGGCCGACAACAGTATGTAGGGTGCGATAAACAACGCGCCCGCCAGCGCCGACAGGCCGGCGCCGCCGATCCCGAGTTTGAAGATCGCCAGCACGATCATGGCATTCTTCACCAGGTTGTCGTTCAGTGCTCCACACGACTGCGCCAGCGTCAGCGGCCACAGGCGCCGCGACCGTATCAGTCCGAACTGCGAGATCCCTTCCATCGCTCCACTTTCCGCCAACATGACAAGGCATCAACCAAGAAGGAAACCGCCGATGTTCATCGCCATGAATCGCTTCAAGGTCCTGCCAGGCGCCGAGGGCGCGTTTGAAGAGGTCTGGACCTCTCGCGACACCCATTTGCCCGGTGTCCCGGGTTTTGTCTCTTTCCATCTGTTGCGCGGCCCCGAACGCGAGGATCATGTGCTGTATTCTTCGCATACTATCTGGCGTGATAAGGCTGCGTTCGAGGCATGGACCACGTCGGAGGCATTTCGCATGGCGCATCGCAACGCCGGCGGCAATAAGCCGCTGTATCTGGGCCACCCCGAATTCGAGGGCTTCGAGGTCATCCAGGCGGTGCCCTGACCTGACGCCCGCGGCGGACAAGTTCCGCCGTTCGCCCCCTGTCGTTCCGCCCCCTTGGCGACCAGCCCTGCAACGTGTTCAATGGCCGCCGGGAAACTCGCCGGCAGTGCGGGTAACTGGGAGTCGACGTCCGTTCCCTGAACAGGAGACGGAATGCGCCGACGGGTCTTTCTGGCTGGTTCTTCCGCTGCACTCGCGGCGCCGCACATCGTTCGGGGCGCGCAGTCGGTTCTCCGCATGGTGCCGCAGGCCAACCTGACCTCGATTGATCCGATCTGGACGACCGCCAACATCACCAGGAACCACGGGTTCATGGTGTATGACACGCTGTATGGCCTGGACGCGTCACTGACGCCGCGGCCGCAAATGGCAGCGGGCCACGATATCGGCGACAACGGCCGCACCGTCACGATAACCCTTCGCGACGGATTGTTTTTCCACGACGGTGAAAAAGTCCGAGCAGCGGATGCTGTTGCCAGCTTGCGGCGGTGGATGAAGCGCAATCCGTATGGTCAGAGTCTAGAGCCGGTCATCGACGAACTGGCTGCGGTGGACGATGTCCGGCTGCGCTTCCGCCTGAAGAAGCCGTTTCCGCTGCTGTTCAATGCCATGGCTTCGATCGCCAATGCGGCTTTCGTCATGCCCGAACGGATCGCCACAACCGACCCGTTCAAGCAGATCAGCGACGCCACCGGATCAGGACCCTTCCGCTTCAACAAGCAGGCCTTCAATTCCGGGAGCCTGGTCGTCTACGAGCGCAACCAGGCATACCAGCCGCGAGCAGATGGTGAGGTCAGCCTGACCGCAGGGCCGAAACATGTGTTCTTCGACCGGGTGGAATGGCGGATCATCACCGACGCGGCGACATCGGCCGCCGCCTTGCAGCAAGGCGAAATCGACTGGTGGGAGCAACCGACACCCGAACTTCGGGCGCTTTTCGCCAACAACAAGCACATCGTTGTTGACGTGCTTGACCCGAACGGGTTGCTCGCCGGGATGCGACTGAACGCGTCGCAACCGCCGTTCAATGACAAGGCGCTGCGCCAGGCGCTGTTGCCGGCAATCGAGCAGGCGGACTTCATGACGGCGATCGTCGGCGACGATCCGCAGGACTGGACCAAGGCTGGCGGGGTCTTCACCCCGGGAACGCCGATGGCAAACGACACCGATGCCGGAAAGCTGACCGGGCCTCGGGACTTCGGACTGGCCAGGAAGCTGATACAGCAGGCGGGTTACGCCGGGCAGCCGATGCGGTTGATCGGTCCCACCGATATTCTTGCTCCCGCCGCGATGTCACAGGTCGCGGCCGATGTCTTCCGGCGGCTTGGGTTCAACCAGGACTTTGCCTTGTCCGACTGGGGAACCGTGGTCCAGCGCCGATCAAGCCGGGAGCCGGTTGAAAAAGGCGGTTGGTCGGCCCTGTGCACATCGTTCTCCAGCTTCGACTTCGCCGATCCAGCGGTTCATCCGCTGCTGCGAGGCAACGGGCCCAACGCGTGGTTCGGCTGGCCGGTGATCCCGGAACTGGAGAGCCTGCGCAACCAATGGTTCGACGCGCCGGACAATGCGACCCGAACAGCGATTTGCCGCACTATCCAGCATGTTGCACTGGACGAGGTCGCATTCATCCCGCTTGGTATTTATCGCGGGTTCACCGCGATGCGCGCCGATCTCAGTGATCGCGTGAATGGGTTCGCGCTGTTCTGGAACCTGCGTCGAACCTGAACAGAGTCTATGGTGTTTCGCCGCATGGTGAGGCACGGTGTGTGGTCCCGAGCAATGCGTGCGGGTCAGTGATGGAACAGGGTCAGTAATGCAACAGGGACTGGGATGAACATGGCGAATGGTTTCGATCGTCGAGGTTTCCTGAAGACCGCTGCTGTCGCGGCGGCCGGAGCACTCGCGGCGCCCCGGCTCTCGCTTGCGGCGGACGCCAAGACCTTGCGCTTCATCCCGCAGGCCAACCTGGCCAACCTCGATCCGATCTGGACCACGCAATATGTCGTCCGCAATGGCGCCCTGCTGATCTGGGACATGCTGTACGGCGTGAACGACAAGCTGGAACCGCAGCCGCAGATGGTCGAAAGCCATGAGGCGAGCGCGGACTTCAAGACCTGGACCTTCAAGCTGCGCCCCGGCCTGAAGTTCCATGACAATGAACCGGTCCTGGCCAAGGACGTCACCGCCAGCATCCTGCGCTGGATGGCGCGCGATGCCACCATGGGCGGGCCGATCAAGAAACAGATGGACGCGCTGGAGGCGGTCGATGACCGCACCTTCCGCTTCCGGCTCAACCAGCCCTATCCGAAGATGCTGTTCGCGCTGGGCAAGAGCAGCACGCCCAGCCTGTTCATCATGCCGGAGCGCATCGCCGCGACCGACCCGTTCAAGCAGATCACCGAATATGTCGGCTCCGGACCGATGCGGTTCAATAAGAATGAGTGGGTGCCCGGCGCAAAGGCGATCTTCGAGAAATTCGACGGATATGTGCCGCGGGCCGAGAAAGCGAACTGGCTGTCCGGCGGCAAGCGCATCAATTTCGACCGGATCGAGTGGCAGATCGTGCCCGACGTCGCCACCGCGGCCGCGGCGCTGCAGAACGGTGAGGTCGACTGGTGGGAGACACCGTCGTCCGACCTGGTGCCGCTGCTGAAGAAGAACCCGAACGTGGCGGTGGATATCGCCGATCCGCTGGGCAACATCGGCTCGTTCCGGATCAACCACCTGCATCCGCCGTTCAATGACGTGCGCGCGCGCCGGGCGATGCAGATCGCGCTGAGCCAGGAAGACTACATGGGCGCGGTGGTCGGCGACGACCAAACCCTGTGGAAGACGATCCCCGGGTTCTTCACGCCCGACACGCCGCTTTACACCGAGAACGGCGGCGAGCCGCTGAAGGGCAAGCGCGATTACGCGCTGGCGAAGAAGCTGCTGGCCGAGGCCGGCTACAAGAACGAGCCGATCGTGCTGCTGGTGGCGACCGATGTCGGCATCACCAAGTCGCAGGGCGATGTGACCGCGGATCTGCTGAAGCAGATCGGCATGAACGTGGATTACCAGGCGCTGGACTGGGGCACGGTCGGGCAGCGGCGCGCGAAAAAGGATCCGCCCGTCGCAAGGCGGCTGGAACATCTTCCACACCTGGCACGCCGGCGCGGACTGCGTGAACCCGGCGCCGTATATCGCGCTCGACGCCAGCGGCGACACCGCCTGGTTCGGCTGGCCAAAATCGGATCTGGTGCAGGAGAAAATCGGCGCCTGGTATGCCGCGCCCGACCTGGCGGCGGAGAAACAGGCGATCGCCGAACTCAACAAGGCGGCGATGGACCACGTCGTCTATGTGCCGACCGGGTTCTTCAAAGGATATCAGGCTTGGCGGAAGAACGTGTCGGGCGTGGTGAAAGCGCCGTTCCCGGTGTTCTGGGACGTGACCAAGGCATGAGCGGGATGAACCCGCACCGTCCCTCCGCACGGCGGCAACATCGCGCGCCGGGCTCCCATCGACACCTGGGGTACGCTGCCCGCAACCAGCAAGCCGCATCAGCTGGTCACCAGTTTCGGTCTGCCTTACTGATGCTGTCCTATATCGCCCGCCGCATCGCGGCCACCATCCCCGTCGTCCTGATGGTGGCGCTGTTCGTCTTCAGCCTGCTCTACATCGCCCCCGGCGATCCGGCCGCGATCATCGCCGGCGATCAGGCCACCCCCGCCGATGTCGATCGCATCCGCGCATCGCTGGGCCTGGACCGGCCGTTCCTGGTGCGGTTCTTCGACTGGTTCTGGCATGTGCATCCAGGGCGACCTCGGCACCTCGATCTTCACCAACCTGCCGGTCACCCACATGATCGCGCAGCGGATCGAGCCGACCGTGTCGCTGATGACGCTGACCCTGATCCTGTCGCTGAGTTGCGCCATTCCGATGGGCGTGATCGCGGCCTGGAAGCACGGCACCTGGATCGACCGGTCGGTGATGATGGTCGCGGTGCTGGGTTTCTCCACGCCGGTCTTCGTCATCGGCTATGTGCTGGCCTATGTGTTCGCGCTGCGGCTGGACTGGCTGCCGGTGCAGGGCTTCACCTCGATCAGCCAGGGTCTGCTGCCGTTCCTGCGCAACCTGATCCTGCCGGCGGTGGCGCTGGGGCTGGTCTACATGGCGCTGATCGCCCGGATCACCCGAGCCACCATGCTGGATGTGCTGGCGCAGGACTATGTGCGGACGGCCAAGGCCAAGGGCGTCGGGCAGCGCGGCATCCTGTTCATCCACGCCCTGAAGAACGCCGCCGTGCCGATCATCACCATCGTCGGCATCGGCTTCGCGGCCCTGATCGGTGGCGCGGTGGTGACCGAAAGCGTGTTCGCCATCCCAGGCCTTGGCCGGCTGACCGTCGATGCCATCCTGCGGCGCGACTATCCGGTCATCCAGGGCGTCGTGCTGCTGTTCAGTTTCATCTATGTGCTGGTCAACCTGGGCGTTGACCTTCTTTACACGGTGTTCGACCCGAGGATCCGCTATTGAGCGCAACATCCCACAATACATCGCCGAACACTATGCCGAGGCCCCGGACCTGCCCGGCATCCTGCCCGTTCCGAAGGAACGTGGCCGCATCGGCGGCTTCATCTATCGCAACCCGACCATCTTCGTCGGCGGCCTGCTGGTCGGGCTGATGATCCTGATCGCGATCTTCGCCCCGTACCTCGGCACCAAGGACCCGACCTCACTGGCGCCGGCTCGGCGGACCCGGGAACCATCCGCGCTGTACTGGTTCGGCACCGACATGCTGGGGCGGGATGTCTATTCGCGTGTGCTTTATGGGTCGCGGGTGTCGCTGATCGTCGGATTTTCGGTGGCGTTCTTCGCCTCGATCCTGGGCACGTTCATCGGCCTGGTCGCCGGCTTCGTCCGCCAGATCGATGCCGTCGTCATGCGGGTCATGGACGGGCTGATGTCGATCCCGCCGATCCTGCTGGCGATCGCGCTGATGGCGCTGACCCGGGCCTCGGTGCAGAACGTGATCGTCGCCATCAGCATCGCCGAGTTCCCGCGCGTGTCGCGGCTGGTGCGCGGCGTGGTGCTGTCGTTGCGCGAGCAACCCTATGTCGAGGCGGCGGTCGCCTCCGGGCACGCGGGTTCCGGTGATCATCTGGAAGCACATCCTGCCGAACACGCTGGCGCCGCTGATGGTGCAGGCGACGTTCATCTGTGCCTCCGCCATGATCACCGAGGCGACACTGTCCTTCATCGGCGCCGGCACGCCGCCGATCATCCCAAGCTGGGGGAACATCATGGCCGAGGGCCGGGCGCTGTGGCAGGTCAAGCCATATATCGTGTTCTTTCCGGCGATTTTCCTGTCGATCACGGTGCTGGCGGTGAACCTGCTGGGTGACGGGCTGCGCGACGCGCTCGACCCTCGGCTGGCGAAGCGGCTGTAGCGATGGCGCTGCTCGAAGTTGAGAATCTGCAAACCCATTTCGGCACGCTCGATGGCGTCGTGCGCGCCGTCGAGGGGCTGTCGTTCCACATCGACGCCGGCGAGACGCTGGGCATCGTCGGCGAATCCGGCTGCGGCAAGTCCGTCACCTCGATGTCGATCCTGCGGCTGATCCAGGAACCGCCGGGCAAGATCGCCGGCAGCATCCGGTTTGAAGGCCGCGACCTGCTGCGGGTCAGCGAGCAGGAGATGCGCGCGATCCGCGGCAACGCGATCTCGATGATTTTCCAGGAGCCGATGACCAGCCTGAACCCGGTGCTGACGGTCGGCCAGCAGATCGGCGAAACGGTCCGGCTGCACCAGGGCATGAATGCCCGCGACGCCGAGGCGAAGGCGGTCGAGATGCTGACGCTGGTCGGCATCCCCGCGCCTGGGCGGCGCGTGCGCGAGTATCCGCATCAATTATCGGGCGGCATGCGCCAGCGGGTGATGATCGCCATGGCGCTGGCCTGCAACCCGAGGCTGCTGATCGCCGACGAGCCGACGACGGCGCTGGACGTGACCATCCAGGCGCAGATCCTCGACCTGATGCGCGACCTGAAGACCCGGCTGGGATCGGCGATCATGCTGATCACGCATGATCTGGGCGTGGTCGCGGAAATGGCGCAGCGGGTCGTCGTGATGTACGCCGGGCGAAAGGTCGAGGAAGCACCGGTCGAACGAAATCTTCGCCCGCCCGATGCACCCCTACACCCGCGGCCTGCTCGGTGCGGTGCCCAAGCTTGGATCGTCGCTGGACGAAGGCGGCCGCACCAGGCTGGCGGAAATCGCCGGTCTGGTGCCCAGCCTGCGCAAACCGATCGTCGGATGCGCGTTCGCCGGGCGATGTCCGATGGTGACCGATTTCTGCCGAACCGTGGCGCCGGCGATCGAGCCAAAGGCGCGCGGCCATAGCGTCGCCTGCCACTACGCCGGACAGAAGGTGGCGGCATGATCGCCGACCGTCCCTTGCTGGAAGTGAATGCGCTCAAGAAGCATTTCCCAATCCATGGCGGTTTGCTCGGGCAGGTGACCGCCAACGTCTATGCCGTCGATGGCGTGACGTTCGATATTCGCCGCGGCGAGACGCTGTCGCTGGTCGGCGAATCCGGCTGCGGCAAATCGACCGTCGGCAAGGCGATCCTGCGGCTGTTCAAGCTGACCGACGGCGAGGTCTACCTGGACGGCGAGCGCATCGACAACATGCGCGGCCGGCAAGCTGCGGATGATGCGCCAGCGGGTGCAGGTGGTGTTCCAGGATCCGTTCAGCAGCCTGAATCCGCGGATGAGGGTGCGCGATATCCTGGCCGAACCGCTGATCAATTTCGGCATGGTCAAGGGCCGCAAGGACCTGATCGAGAAGGTTGAGGCGCTGATGGACAAGGTCCGTCTGCCGCGCGATGCGATCAACCGGTTTCCGCATGAATTTTCCGGCGGCCAGCGCCAGCGCATCGGCATCGCCCGGGCTCTGGCACCCGGCGCCGACCTGATCATCTGCGATGAGGCGGTGTCGGCGCTGGATGTTTCGGTCAAGGCGCAGATCATCAACCTGCTGGCCGATCTGCAGGACGAACTTGGCCTGGCGCTGTTGTTCATCAGTCATGACCTGGCGACGGTCGAGCACCTGACCCACCGGGTGGCGGTGATGTACCTGGGGAAGATCGTTGAACTGGCCGACCGGCGGACGTTGTTCGCCCAGTCGCACCATCCCTATACGAAGGCGCTGCTGTCCGCGGTTCCGGTGCCGGACCCGACAGCGAAGCGGCAGCGGATCATCCTGAACGGGGACGTGCCAAGCCCGATCAATCCGCCGTCGGGATGCCGGTTTCATACCCGATGCCCGTTTGTTTTCGATCGCTGCCGGGTGGAGGAGCCGGTGTTGCGGCCGGTTGGCACGGCGCATCTGTCGGCATGCCATCTGGATGAAGTTCCGGTCGGCCAGGTCGTGCCGACGTGCGGCCTGATACCGGCGCCTACGGCGTCACCGGCCATCAACTGCATTCCGCACGTCGCTCCAGGTCGCGCAGCGCCGCCAATCTCACGGGTGAAAAAGTCGTAGAACGCGTCCAGCCAGCGGAGGAACCTCGCCAGATCCTCAGCGGTGCGGACGTAGGGTGTGTTGCCCGGCTCCAGCGACGGGCTGTGATAGGTCAGCACGAAGACCTTGTGTCCCGGCCGACCATGTGGCGCACCAGGCGCTTGGCTTCCTGGATTGTGATTCCTTCAGGTGTCAGCTTGATCCGTTCCAGCAACCCCAGACGCGCCATGACCGACGGCAGGCCTGCCCGCTTCGCTGGCGCGGCCGAACAACCGCGCCTTGATGCCTGCGGTACACCCTGCGGCACGACCGACGATGGCTGGCCGACACCGGCAGTTCCAGCATTCCGCTGCTCCCGGTCGATCCAGTACGGATGTGCGCTGAACCGCGCGGAAATCCGGTCCGCCCTGGTCGGCGAAGTTCCAGCACGGCACCACGCTGCTATCTGCCTGGTAGCCAAGATGCCTCAGTATCTCGCCGGTGTTCGGACCGACGCCATAACGTCCTGCCCGGAAAATCCGCGGCGTCAGGCCGAAGGCTCGCTCCAGTTCTGCCGGTCAGTGTCTGGATCTTGGCGAACTCCAGCGCCGCACGGAAGGTTGCCCGGCGTAGCTGTTATGGGCCGAGACGTGCTCGACGAACGGCGGTGTCACCCACGGATGCAGCTGCGCGCCGATTTCGCACAGCCCCGGACTGCAGCAATTCCTTCAGCGGCGCGCGTCCGTCATCCTGCGAGGCGACCGGATAATCGACCATATAGGTCGGAATCGACGCCATATCGCTCGAACACGCGATGCGCGAGATGCTGCGATCGCATCGACGTCACGTCGGTCGCGGCTCGCGAAAACGGCCGCGTCCAGTCGAAATCCTCCTCGGCATCGATTGTCGTGATCAGCATTGGCCGGCAGCAGCCGGTGCTTCGGCCGGCGGAATGTGGCGGGCCGGATCGATGATCGACGTCGCCGGTTTTAGCCGCGGCCGGAATCCGCGGGGCGCCAACGCTCGGGAAGCCGGTCGTCGGGCGGCTTTGACCCAGCCGTTCAAGAAACTGCAGCGCGTTGCGCCGGACGTGCAGTACCGGCGCCGGCATCGATGCAATCGATCATGTGGACATATTGCGGCGGTTCGGCTCCTCCCGGAATGCCCGCCGGAACAGCTGCCGCGCGGTGCCAAGATCGCGTTCAAATAGTGCCTTGCGGCCGAAGTCGAAGATGATCTCGTTGCGCTTTGTTTGACGCACCGCTGCCGGCAGCGACAGGCGCCGGCCAATATCATCCACATTGTACAAGCGAGGCCTTGCAGGAACCGATCGGAATTGGAGGAAATGCCAATGCCGCGCGTGTAGTGCACCAGCACTTTCGGGCAAGTAACGATCGCCAGGCCGACGCGGCCACCCGGATCCACAGATTATAGTCCTCGACGCTGATCAGTTCCTTCGCCTCATTGAAGCCGCCCAGCGCTTCGAACGCGTCCGCGCCGATCAGCACCGAGGAGTTGATGATCCAGTTGCGCTGCCACAGCTGTTCGAACGCCAGCTCGCGGCGGCACGGCTTCGTTGCGGTGGTCAGGCAGGCAGTGGATCATGCCGACCCGGGATCGGTCGCATGATTCAAGCTGATGGCGCAGTTTCTCCGGAAACCACCAGTCATCCGCGTCCAGCAGCGCCAGCCATTCCCCCTGCGCCTCGACTGGCGCCCAAGTTGCGCGCCGACGCTGGTCCGCCGTTCGGCTTTTCGGATCAGCCGGACCGGGACGGAAACCGGCCGACGATTTCCGCGGTCCGATCCTTCGACCCATCATCGATGACCAGGATCTCCATCGGCGTATGGGTCTGCGCCAGCACGCTCTCGACCGCGCGTGTGATATAGCCGGCGGCATTGTAGGCGGGAATGATGACGCTGACGGTGCGCGCTCTAGGGTCTGGCACGGGCAGCCTCCGCATGGATCGATCGATACATGTCGAGCATCAGCGCCCGATCACCGCGTGCTCCGAAAACAACGCCTCGACATGTGGCGCGCCCGCGCCGTATGAACTCGAGAGACCGCCCCTGGTCGAGCAAGTCAGCAAGCCCCCGGCCAGCGCCGCTTCGCGTGGCTGAGGTCGCGATAACATGCCGCCGGGGCCAACGATCGATCGAAAGTCCGGGCGTGTCGTTGCACAAGACCGGCAGACCCGTCGCCAGGGCTTCGAGCAACACGATGCCGAACATTTCATGCAAGGAAGGCAACACGAATGCATCGCCGGCGCGATAAAGGTCGGGCATGCTCGCTCTCGGCAGATCCGGTAGGAACCGCACGCGATCCTGCAGGAGGCGCGTTCCGCTAGCGATCAACTCGTCTGTTTCGGCTTCGCGGCCTCCGGCGATGACAAGGATCGCATCGGTTTTCTTGCGGCGGCACAATGCGTCGAACGATTGCAGCAGCACATCGATGCGCTTGTGAAAGCTGCGAATGGCGGCACAGCACAGGATGACGGTGCGGTCCGGCGGCAGTCCGAATTTCGCTCGCTCCACCGCCTGCTCGCCGGGACAAAACCGCGATGTGTCAACGAAGTTTGGTATCATGTAAACGTGTTGAGCGTGTGGCTTGAGTGGCATCCAGCTTTCAAACGCGGACTGCGTCAACAGTTGCAGATGGCCAAAGCGGCGCATCACGCCGGCCTGCTCGCCCGTCCCATTGGCGTAAACGACTTTCGGTCGCGATAGTCCCGACGCGGTTTGCGCGTTCCAGCCAGAGCGCGATCAGCGGGTCCTGGACGTGAACGATATCAAAGTCACGGCGAATTCGTTGCCACAACATTGCGGGCAAAACTGGTTTGCTCCACGTCATAGGTGATCCCAGGCCATAGCGCCAGCCGCCGATGTGGCGCAGGTCGTTGCCAATCCGGTCGCGGCGATCGCCGGTGCGGCGAAACGCCGGCAACACGACAACCTCCGCATCGCCGCGACGCCCGCGCCAAACAGGGTGACATCCATCCGCGCCCGTCGAAGCGCTTCCGCAAGGTCGGACGCCCACGGACTCGACCCCACGCTGAACGTGGCCCAACCCCGAGCAGGCAATCGCGATTCGCGGAGCCGTCGTCAAGTTGCGTCGCGCCCGATGCGAACTGGAGATTCAAGACCGCTAGCCAAAATTCCGGCCGCCGGCCAAGGATTATTCGAAGCAGCCACGGCGGCCGACGATCGGCTTGATAAGGCCCGCCCACGCCGCGAACCCCATCCCATAAGCCTGACAGCACAGCATCGACCGCCGAGGGCACATCACGCATGCGCGCCATCTGCGAAAGACGCTGATAAAGGAACCAGAGCATAGCCTTCCGCATGAAATAGGGCCGCGGCAGTTTGCGCCACAGCAGAAGATAGTTTCGGGTGATAAAGTAATGCAGGTAAGCCGGCACATCCCCCGGCTTAGCGATCGGCTGCTTGAACTTGTGAAACACAACCGCGTCGGGACCGCCACGACCCGAAACCCCGCCGCGCGGGCGCGAAGACAATAGTCCACGTCCTCCACGTAGGCGAAGAATGCCGCGTCCAATCCGCCGACCGCTTCGACAAGTTGGCGTCGAATGAGCAGCGCGGTGCCCAAAACGACAATTTCATCGGGATGCTGCGTTGCCCATCCCTCGGCTATAGCTGGATCGGTGGTTTGTGACGCGTAGCGCGCTTCAGGATCGAAACGGCCAAGACAGAATTCCGCCGTCTCCGGCAGGTTCGGATCGTGAAACACCGGGCTGACGAGGCCGATGCGCTGGTCCGATTCCGCCGCGGCGACAAGCCGCGACAACGTGTCCGGCCGGACATTGGCATCGCTGTTCAACAGCCAGATGTAGTCCGCTCCGCAAGCCAGTGCTCGGGCGATGCCGATGTTGACCCCGCCCGTGTAGCCGAGGTTCGTTGGATTTGTAACGACATCCACGGGATGCGCGGATCGCGAAGTGTTCAAGAACCGTCTTTGACCCGTTGTCGATGACAATGCTCGTACAATTCGGATAGGTCGGTTCTGCCAGGGCGGCAAGGCAGGCCATGGTCGCGGCCGGATCGTTCCAGTTCAGGATAACGATGGCGACTTTCGGCGCCGACCGGCAATCGCCCGGCGCCATCGAAGCAGTCGCCTGCAGACCGGCCATCGTCGAGGTTTGCATTCCGATCGTCCGCGCGCCGGCTAGGAACGCGCTTCTGAATCCAGCCAGCATTTGCTGGAAGTATGCCGCTGTTTTACGCAACCCGTCGTCCAGTTCGACCGTCGGGTGCCAGCCGAGCACGGACTTCGCCATCGTGATGTCAGGGCAACGCTGCAAAGGGTCGTCCTGCGGCAATGGCCGGTGAACAATCCGGGATGTTGATCCGGTGATGCGGATCACTCGCTCCGCCAGTTCCCGCACCGGGATTTCATGCGGATTGCCGATGTTGATCGGACCGGTGATTTCAGGCCCGGTCGCCATAAGGCGGATAAATCCATCGATCAGGTCGTCAACGAAACAAAACGCTCGGGTCTGGCTTCCGTCACCATACAGCGTGATGTCCTGGTTCTGCAGCGCCTGGACAATGAAGTTCGACACCACGCGGCCATCGTTCGGGTGCATCCGCGGACCATAGGTATTGAAGATCCGCACCACCTTGATCTGCGTCCGATGCTGCCGGTGATAGTCGAAGAACAGCGTCTCGGCGCAGCGCTTGCCCTCATCGTAACAGGCTCGCGGCCCCAGTGGATTGACGTTGCCGCGGTAATCCTCTGTCTGCGGGTGGATTTCCGGATCGCCATACACTTCGCTGGTTGACGCCTGAAGGATCTTCGCACCGATCCGCTTGGCCAGCCCCAGCATGTTGATGGCGCCGATCACGCTGGTCTTGGTGGTTTGCACGGGATCGAACTGATAGTGCACCGGGGACGCCGGGCACGCCAGATTGTAGATCTGGTCAACCTCCACATATAGCGGGAAGGTCACGTCGTGGCGCATCGCCTCGAAATGGGGATTTGCCAGCAGGTGGGCGATATTGTCCTTGCGGCCGGTGAAATAATTATCGACGCACAGGACATCGGCCCTCCCGCCAGCAAGCGTTCGCACAGATGGGACCCGAGGAAACCGGCGCCTCCCGTGACGAGAATCGCGTGCGAGTCAGGGCCATTCAAACATTCTCCAAAGGCGCTTGTTCTTAGTCAAACCTGATAAAAACACCAAATGAATAATCACTGTAATCGCCGAACTAGTCCATCAGGAAGCATGCATTACGCTCAACAATACGCTATTATCTTTACGGAACGAGTAGGCAGTCACCCATGCGGCCTGAGGTGGTAATGAACCAAAGCGCGAACCGGCGAAGAACCCGGCATGAACGGGACTGCCTCGGTGTCGCAACGCGCGGCTGCGGGAGCAGGTTGGATCATCGCCTGGCGCATGGCGACCCGAAACCTCGGTCCATCGGTACGCTTGTTCTTGTTCGCCA
>CAWBWU010000009.1:0-274872 GCA_963792655.1 Bryobacterales bacterium | reverse complement strand
TGCCGCGTTTCCTAATACGTGATGCGGGCATTCGACCGCAACAGCACGGGCAAGTCTCATCATAGTTGGAGTGAGGCACGCGAATAAAACATACTGCCCCACCGCCTTCTCTCAATCTTGGTTGCGCTAATTCGGGTGCGAACTTTAATCCCGTGCTCGAATAGCTCTGTTATAAAATAACCGACATAAAGACCGAAAAGGCTTTCAATCACGGCCAAGATAGTCTTGAATTGATCGAAATTCTGAAACGCAAAATTCAGCGCCTTAGCAATGATCATCGTCAGCAGGCATAACACGAATAGCAGCGGGACCGCGAACGCTAAAACGGCAAATTCACCACTAGCGGCCCTCTGCGATTTCGATACGTGGCGATGCGTTATGACGTAACGTACTATAGATGTCGTGTGCGTTGCAAACATGGGAACGATCAGGGCAAGCGTTGTCATCATATCTTCAAATAAGAATCCGCGTGCTAAATAGAAGCCAATGACAAGCATCACAGCTCCAAAATGCGAAGCAATGATGAACAATCCCAAGCTCTGACGAATGCGTCCTTCGGTTATTATCATTTAAATTGGCTAAGACGCTTCTGTAATAAAGTTCGCAATTGCAGAGCGAACGCCTCAAGCTGATCGTGGTATTGAGGCTCCATTCCGGTAAAACCGGTAGGTGGCGGAGGGTGTGTCCCTGCCCCTGAAGCATATCGCCCCTCGGCTGTCATCTGGAAGAAATGCGTGTCTTTTGCTTTTCCAAATATAATATTAAGTTGGATCCATTCCCATACTCCAAGCTGCTGTAAGATTGTGTTTCTAAGATTTGAAATAGTCACGACTAGGTGGCCGTGTTCCTCATCTTCGGATTCAATGGAAACGTGCTCCATACGCATGCCTTCTGAAGAAAGGTGATCACAGCCTCCAGAATGGACTTACTAGTGATTCGGGGGGCTGGACGAACAGACCGAAGTTGGTGGACGGGACCGAGAGACAAGTCGAACATTTCCCTGCCGGTAGTCCTTTAAGACGAAGCTTCCGAAGGTCTGCTCGCGTTAGCGGTCGAATTCCGGGAGACATCGTTAACGTAGCGAAAAGAGGGAATAGCGTCTGCGATTTTATCTTATGCAAAGCATATAGCGAAGTCCCGCAATTCCTGCCGGATACTCCACGCTGGCCCACGGAGAGACTTCCTCGAGGTTCTGACAAGAATCGAAATGCACATGCAGCGATGGGTTATAGACGGGGCTTACCGTAACCATATAGTACCCCTTCAACCAGTCAACATACCCGTCCACGAACTCAGAATCCTGACTTAGGCTAGGGGGGGCCAAGGCGAGCAGGGAACCGCACAGGAGTGTAACGCGTACGACTAGTCCGATATATCGGATCATTTAAGAAAGATACATCGATTTCGGCCTACTACGCTGTTGACACGCATATCGGGCCTAGAGGACGGTAGGCAGAGGAAGTGCCGGGCCGACAGGACGGGTTTTTGCATGCAGCGTGGAATACTGCTGCCAATGACTCAGATATAAGTCGCGATCGGCACGTGAGAAGAACATATTCGCGGCGATCATTCCCCCGCTGCGCTGCCTGATGCGGCGAACATCGGCACAACAACATAGGCGAAGCGAGGCACATCCAAAACAGGCGTCAAGACGAGAAGCCTCTAGACACTGAAATGTGTCTATCTGTCCCGCATTGCCCCATAACGAGTTCACCTGGCCGATGATCTTTTTCGCGTCATTTTTTCGCAGCCGACGTTTTCTTTGTGGCCGACCGATCCGGCACAGTCGCTGGGGACGACGAGGCGATGGCTTTCAATAGTCGCAAATCTAGTATGCTGATTCGCGTGTCTCGACGGCCTTGGTCCGTTGCGGCGCGTGTCGTGCCTCAACATAGGTGTTCACTTCGTCACCATAATTAACCGTGTTGTCTTTCTTCTTAGCTTGATCAACCTGCATTCTAAACTCCTGCAATGCGGACCGTATTGCTAATTTCTCTCTTACGTTCACATTACGCCGCTCGAAGATTCAGACCCATCGTGAGGAAGAGGGTGTAGAAGTCGCTCTTTCCGCTCCACTGGCGCAATTCTTGTAATGGAAGCAGGTTTCCGATGAATTCCTTCACGATTTCGAAATGGCTAACCCAATCTGCGCGCTCGGGCATCGCACCATCGAAGTTTTCGTAGTAGTCGTCGAGACTTTTCTTCATCTTGCGGTCCAGCAATCAGACCGATGAACAGCTCAGAAATGTATTGGCAGGTATCGTGAAATCCGAGAGGTGCCCCCAAAACACTCCGTTGCGGATTTCCTGGTCGGAGGAGTGGCGAGACCTGATTCGCTCCGCGGACACAATTTGTTTCCCAGGCTTTTATGAAACAGTTTGGGTCAATCAGTGCAACGTCGATATCGGAAGTTTTAGGGAGCCCATGCGTTTTTCTCTAAACGGGCGCAACGGTTTTAATGGGCTCAGACTGAAGCCAGTTGCTGCACTTCCGACGACCCGGATACTGTCCTCGATTAGCAGGAGTTCTTTGGCTACAGATGACCTCCAATCGCCGTATAGTGCATCCGATGAGAAAATCCAGGGTCGTTTACTTAGCAGGTCGTCAACGAACGACACCTCGTCTGACTTATCCAGCAGGGTCAGGAATTCTTCAGCCCGCACTGTCGCCGACAGAGTATCCTTCCTCCCGAGCAGAGAATGTGTCCGTGTACAATCCGTTGAACTGATGCCAGTCGAAGAACAGCTTAGCATCAGTGATCGCGCCGAGGCCGTTGTGGAAGGGCTGGAGATTGGGCCAGGTCAGGATATTCTTCTGCTTGCCCTCGCTCGCCCTCCCGGTGCCCGGCGTGCTCGAAGTGGTCACGCCGTCTCCCAAACATATTTCCATCGCCTGCAATAGCATGCACCGCATTTGCGCGAGATGTCCCTCGCAATCCCCTATCCTCACCCCAGCATGTCTTCCCCGCAACGCAAGCTCGCCTCCCAGCAAAACGGAGCCAAATCCCGCGGCCCTGTCACCGACCTCGGCAAGGAGCGTTCCTCCCGCAACGCCATCCGCCATGGCCTGCTCTCCCGCACCGTCGTCCTCGACAACGAAGACCCCAAGGAATTCAAGGCCCTCCTCGACCAGCACGTCGCCAAGTTCCAGCCCAATGGCGACATCGAGCACCAGACCGTCGAAGAAATGGCCATCTGCCAGTGGAAGCTGCGCCGCCTCAACATCATCGAAACCACCCTCATGGACGACCACGCCAGCGAGTGGGCCGAAAGCGACACCACCGACCAGGCCATCGCCAACGCCTTCATGAGCCGCAGCGAAACCATCGCGCAACTGGAACGCTACTCAGCCCGCCTCACCCGCCAATACCAGCGCGCCTTCCGCTACCTGAAAGAACTGCGCCAGTTCGAAGATCTGGGTTCGTTTGGCAAAAAAGAAAATCCCACCCCGCCGCCCGCCATCGCCAACCCCGATCCAAGCCGTCCCGCGACCCCAGCCGAGAGCCGGCTACGCCAAAACGCCGAACCAGCCCCCAGTCAATCCGCTGTCACCACGTCCAATCGCCGTACCCCCGCCAAAACGAGCTGTCAATTAGGCCCGGTTTGCGCAGTGCAGGGCGTTCTAACTATCATGAAGGAGGCTAATGACGGCAGACCAGGCGAGCGCGCTTGCGGGCGTGGTGACCATCGACAAGGAGATCATGCACGGAACGCCCTGTTTCGCGCACACGCGAGTGCCTGTGCAGACGCTTATCGACTTTCTGGAAACCGGCGAGAGCATCGATCAGTTTCTGGCTGTCTACCCCTCCGTTCCCCGCCAGCACGTTTTCTCTTTTCTCGAAATTAGCCGCGATATCGCCATTGATCAGTTGGCATGCGCGTCGTTATAGACGCCTGCATTGATCCACGGCTCACCGAAGCGTTCCCTGATCACCAGGTCGAAACGCTTTTTGATCTAGGCTGGCAACACTTGAAAGATCACGTGCTGGTGAAGCAAATAACGTGTGATGTGTTCATCACCGCCGACCGGGGATTCGAACACGAGCACGATCTTCAGTCATTGTCGTTCGGCATCATCATCATTCATGCAGCGCGGAACAAAATCACCTTCTATCGACCGCTCTACCCACAGTTGCAAAATGCAGTAGCAACAATCAAACCAGGCGATGTAATCCATGTTCGCGGTCCCGTGGACTGATTTCGAGCGAACGGCCACCGTCGGGTATCCTCCCCGCAAGCAACAGCAAGTTCATCAAGTGCCTTGCATGGCACATAGCAGGGGACCGCGGCCGCCCAATGATATGATCCGCTGACCATGTGGCAGCACAACTATCTTCCATTGGGAAATCTGCCCGCCTCAGCGACGGTGGCTGCGGCTCCGGTCTTTGTATTGATGCTGCTCATCGGCGTGCTGCGCAAACCTGCCTGGCTGGCGGCGTCTGCCGGGCTCGGAGCCGCGATCCTGACCGCAGCGTTTGCGTACCGGATGCCCGCCGCTCAGATGATGGGCGCCATCACCTACGGCGCGGCGTTCGGGCTGTTTCCCATCGGCTGGATCGTGTTCAGCGCGATCTTCCTTTACAACCTGACTGTCGAAACCGGCCAGTTTGAAGTGCTGAAGACCTCGGTGGGCGCGCTCACTCACGACCGCCGGCTGCAGGCGCTGCTGGTCGCCTTCGCGTTTGGAGCGTTTCTCGAAGGCGCCGCGGGATTCGGGACGCCCGTCGCGGTTGCCGCAGCGATGTTGACGGGCCTCGGCTTTGAGCCCTTCTATGCCGCGGCAATCTGTCTGCTGGCCAATACCGCGCCGGTGGCGTTCGGCTCCATCGGAATCCCACTGACCACGCTGGCGGCGATCACTTCCCTGCCCCTCGATCGGTTAAGCGCTGGAGTGGGACGGATCTGCGCGCCGGTCTCGCTATTCATTCCGGCTTACCTGATTCTGGTGATGGGCGGCTGGAAGGGGCTGATGGGCGTGCTTCCGGCGGCCGCGTTGTGCGGCATCGCGTTCGCCGGAACGCAGTTCCTGGTATCGAACTTCATCGGTCCGGAGCTGACCGACATTCTGGCGTCACTGGCGGCGATGCTCGCGCTGGTGGTGCTGTTCCGCGTCTGGAAGCCGAAAGATACCGCAGCCGAACCGGCACGCGAGACAACACTGGTCGCACGGAAAGTCATGCTGGCCTGGAGCCCGTACGTGTTGCTCGTCGTGTTCGTACTGCTCTGGGGATACCAGCCAATCGCGCGCTCGCTGCAGAAGGTGACCGTGATGGTTCCCTGGCCCGCGCTGCACAATCAGATCCAGCGCATGCCCCCGGTGGTGCGGACTCCGGCACCCTATGCTGCGCTGTTCACCTGGAACTGGCTGGCGGCGTCGGGAACGGCGTGTTTCTTTGCAGCAATTGCGGCGGCAGCCGTGTTGCGCATTGGCTTTGCGCGCTTCTTTCGCGTCCTGGGCAATACCGCGCGTCAATTAATGCGCGCTGAGTTCACGCTCGCATGCGTGCTGGGGTTAGCGTTCCTGATGAACTACTCGGGCGCGACGGCCACGCTTGGCTTGGCCTTTGCCGCAACCGGCGCAGCGTTTCCTTTCTTCAGCGCGCTGCTGGGATGGCTGGGAGTGTTTCTTACCGGAAGCGACACGTCGGCCAACGCGCTATTCGGATATTTGCAGGTAGTGAGTGCGAATCGGTTGGGGATGAATCCGGTGCTGATGGCAGCATCGAATTCGAGTGGCGGGGTGATGGGGAAGATGATCAGTTTGACCAGCGTGGCGGTGGCTTCAGCAGCCACCGGACTCAAGCGGCAACAGGAAAGCCGCTTGTTTCAATTCACGCTGATGCACAGCATTTTTCTGGCTAGCGTCATTGGCTTGATCGTACTTGCCTACGCGTACGTGCTCCAGCAGTGGACGCCGTAAAGGGCCGGTTTCCCGGCCCTCTCGGTTTTAGAACGCGAAGCGCAGACCGAGTTCGAGACGACGGTTCGTCACCGACGTACCGCCCGGTCCGAAGCCACCGGCAAGGCTGTTCGAGGTGCCGAACAACGGCGAGCTCAGAACACTGATCGGGTTGCCCGGATTGTTCGTGTTGAACAGATTGCGCGCATTGGCCGTGAACGTCATGTTGTAACGGTGATTGGTGCTGCCTTCACCGCCGCCGAAGCCGCCGCCGCGCGGGCCACCGCCGCCGCGTCCGCCGGGTCCGCCCATACCGCCACCAAAGCCACCGCCAGGAGCGCGCATGCCGCCGTCAGCTCCGCCGGGGCCACCCGGGCCGCCTTTGACTTCGCCGAAGCCCCAGGTCTTGCTCAGCCGCAGGTTGACCGTGAATTGCGACGGGCCCGTTGCAAAGTTGCGCGGGATCAGCACATCGTTCGGACCGGGCGTTGTGTTGAAGCACGCCCGCACGATCGCAGTGCAGCCAGCGATCAATGCCGGCCGGTCGGTGAAGACCGAGTCGCCGTTGATGTCCTGACCCGTGGTGATGTTGTACGGAGCGCCCGATCTTCCGTTAATAAAGGGGCTCAGGCGAATGTTCCACTTCGCCGTGATCGAACCGCCGATGACGTAGCGGTGCCGGATGTCCTGACCGGAGCGGCCATAGTCCAGACGCGTGTCGTACTGATTACTCGGGAAGCTGCCCACGCCGTCGGCGTTACTGTTGGCGAAGTTCAGCACGTAGAAGCCGAAGAACGAAGCGTTCCGGCTGAAGCGAGTGTTGGTGTTGAAGATGAGCTGGTTCTGATTCAGCACACCATCGGACTCGTACTGATAAAGGTTGCCGGTACCGAACGGCTGCACGCCATACGGATTCAGCACGCTGGTCGTACCAGGCAGCGGTGCGTTGATGTTGCGCGTCAGCAGTTCATGGACGCCATGCGAGTTCGAATAGTTGACGGCGACGCTCGTGTTGCGCGGCAGTTGGCGTTCGACGCCGAACGCGCTTTGGATCAGGTACGGCGCGCGGATCGAAGGATCGACTTCCTGCAGCGTCTGAGCCGTCAGACCACCCGCAAGCGTAGCGATGCTCGGAACGGTTGTGAAGTTCGTCGCATCGCAAACGCTTGAAGGCGAACCGGCGCGTGCGCAGTTGATGACATAGCGCTGTTCGTTCACGCCGTTGAAGCGCAGCGCCGCAAGCGTGAGCGAGTAGCCGACGCGATCATAGAAGATACCGGAGCCGGCGCGAATCACAGTCTTGCCAGGCTTGCCGCCATGCGAGTCAGGCGACCAGGCGATACCGATACGGGGTGCAATGTCGCGCCAGTCGCTGATGTTGTTCTGCAGCTCATAACGCAGACCCAGGCTGAGGGTCAGGTTCGGCTTCACGCGCCAGTCGTCCTGGAAGAAGATACCTTCGTCATACTGCGTGATGCCTTGCAGCGGAGCGCCACCCGAAATCGAGAACTGCGAAACTCCACCGCCAAGCTGGCGGATGCGCGCGGGCGAGTAGCCGAGTTGCGCAAACAAGAGCGAGCGGCGATACTGCTCGATCGAGCTCAGCGCACAAGGGTCGGGCGTGGGCCGCGGCAGCGAAGTGCAAGCCGCGATGGCTGCATCGGACGCGTTGTTGTTTGCGTCGAGCGCCGGTCCCAGGCTGCCCTGGAAGCTGTAATTGCCGTTGAAGTTCGAAGGCGAGAGCGATGAGATGTTATCGACACGCAGGCGAATTCCGTACTTGAACGAATGCGCGCCGTGCGAGACCGACGTGTAGTTCTGCAGTTCGTAGTTGCGGTCGCGCGAGTCGCTGATGCCCACGCCCGAGCCGCCGGCCGAGAACGCAGCCGACACCTGGATACCCGGCAGATTGCTGATCGCGGTTTGTCCGGTGTCGTTGTTCTCGAAGCGGAAGCGCGTTTCGTTGATTGTATGCGCGCCGATTACGGCCGTCTCGGTGAGTGAAATCTGGTGCTCCTGTTCGGAGTAGTTGTTGCCGCGCGAGGCGAGATCGAAAAAGCCCAGTCCCGCATTGAGCTGGTCGTTGCGCTCATAGGCGTAGCGCATCACCAGCGTGTTATTCGCGTTGATCTGATAATCGACGCGCGGGCTCACCGTGGTGCGATGCTGCGGCTGAAGTGTAGACAGCGAGAAAGGAATGATGTTGAAAGAGCTATCGAGCGTGGTGCCGTTCGCGACGGAAGCGTCTGTGATGTTGCGGCGTTCGAAGTCGATGAAGTACGACGACCGCTTGTTGATCGAGCCGCTGACGTTACCGCCGAACTGGCGCGAAGCAAAATCCGGGAAGATTGCCGAATACGGGTTGCGTGCGTCGAAAGCCTTTTCACTATCGTTGAAGAACGCCTGGCCGCGGAACTTGTCGGTGCCGGGCTTGGTGAGGATCTCGATGCGCCCGAAACCGACGCGGTCGAACTCAGAGGAGAAGGGGTTCTGGTTGATGCGAATCTCGCGGATGGATTCCTTCGGGGGCAGGCGGCCACCAGTGAAGCCGTCGATGAAGATCTGCCCACCGTTCGGACCTGCCGACGGACCGGCGAGTGCTTGCAGATCGCTCGCGAGATCGTCCGGGTCATCCGGCAGCGCGTCGATCTCTTCCTGACGCAGCACCAACTGTCCGGCATTCTGGGTCGCGTCGACGCTGACCGTTCCTACAGCCTCGCCTTCGACGGTGACTTCCTGCTTCGACGTCTCGAGCTTCATCGCCATGTTGAGCGTCATCGGACGGCCTGCGAGTACCGTCAGCTTCGCGCCGAACTGCGCAAACCCGACGTGGTTCGCGACGACGTTGTAGTTTCCGGGCGGCAGGCCATTCAGGGTATACGAGCCCTGAATGTCCGTTTCCGCAGTGCGCGTGACCCCCTGGCCGGTTGCCGACACCGCGGCGCCCGGAATAGCCGCGCCCGAATCGTCGGTAAGCGTTCCTTTAATCACGCCCTGCTGCGCCATCAGCGCCCCGGCGGTGCACATCATCGTGAACATCATCAACAGCAAACAGAAAGAGCGTCGCAAAGACATTCCAATCCTTTTCGTCAGGTATAAAAACAATTTTGTTGGGCCGGCGGACTTCTTACTGAGGAAGTCCGACCTCGCCGAAATTCCAGGAGCCGTTCAGCACCGATTGTCCGGTGGGCGAAGCCGTCAAGAGCGGCTCAACACCAGCCATTACAGTGACGGCGAGGGTGGAGTTCGCATCAGCGCCGCCGGTGCCCGAAATGATCAGCGCATCGCCCGGTTTCAGATCGGCCACGGTGATCGCCGGTACGCGCTCCAGCATCTGCTGAAAGTCGCGGCCACCCGGTGCGCGTTGGCCGCCACCGAATCCGCCAGCGCCATCAGGAGAGCCCGCGCCTGCACCCGGTGCGCCTGCCGGCCGGCCTGCGCCTGGAGCACCAGGACCGCCGGGACCGCGAGGAGCTCCGGCGCCACGGCCAGCAAAGTCACCTCCAGCCGGCGGGCCACCTGCTCCCGGGCCACCCGCTCCCGGACCACCTGCGCCAGGACCGCCAGCCGCACCATTCCGGCTGCGCGCCATCATCGTCGCCATCATCAACGGCAGTTTCTTCAAAGACGTATCAGCAGTGATTTTGACAGTGATGGGCTTTTTCGTTTGCAGATCGTTGACCCGCAGTTCGCCCTTTTCCGCGTCGATCGCAATGATTGTGCCCGCGATGTTGCGGAACGTGCCGGACACCACTTCCTCTGCGGCGATCGACGTACCCTCGGCATTGCGGTCGCCGAGAACTCGGATGTTGTCGCCGGCCTTTACATCGGCGAAGGTGCTGGGCTTTGCATCGCTGAAGCGGATCGAGTCAGTCGCGTAGCGGCGGAAGTTCGTCTTCGCCGAAGCCTGCACTGTGAAGTCTTTCAGACCCGTGGGAGTTTGCACCTTAATGGAGAAACTCTGCCCTGATGCATCGACCGAGTCGACCTTGCCCGCTACGCCGCGCTTCTGCCATTCGCCGCGGCTCGTCTCCTGATGCTTGGCCAGCTCCGCCTTGTTCATCAGGTAGACCAGCCGCGCGGGGTTCGCTGGTTGTCCTTCGGGCGCATTCGGAATGCGCGCCAGCACGCGGTCGCCAACGCCAATCTCAGTGGGCGTGATGCGCGTGGCCTTGGTCAGATCTTTCTCGCCGGGCGAAACGCGCAGGAACGAAGTTGACGGCCCGAGCTTGAACGTCGCAGGCGTGCCCGCATCTGTTTTGACCGTAATCTCCGACGCGCTCACCGCCGTTACTTCGCCGGTAACACGAGTAACTGCCGCGACCTTCGCCGCAGCAGGAGCGTCCTGCAGAGCGGCAGCAGGCGCAATAGTCGCTAAAGCCGCGCAGAACATCGGAAACACAAATATGTGACGCATGTAAGTAGAGATGGCGGACAACTTTCCTGAAAGGTAACCGGGACGGTGAGTAAAGGCACGTAAAACTTGCAACTTACGAACGGTACCGGTGTTTCCCTGAAACGTTTCTGCTATTGTCTCACGCCGAGCGTAGATTATCCGCGCAGAAGTAGTAGTCTGAACTATTCCTGGCGAGCTTTCCACCCGACCTGAAGCTGCAGCCGACCTGCCCCGCAGCCTGGGCTTGATCGACACTGCGAATGTGGCAATCGGAACGGTTATTGGTTCCGCCATTTTTCTGGTGCCCGGTGAGGTGGCCCGCGCTTTGCCCGATGCCCGGCTCATCATTCTGGTCTGGGTGTTCACCGGTTTGCTCTCCTTCTTTGGAGCTTTGGCGTACGCCGAATTAGGCGCCATGATGCCTGCTACCGGCGGGCAATATGTCTATTTGCGCGCCGCTTATGGCCCGCTTTGCGCTTTCCTTTGCGGCTGGGCTTTCTTCCTGATCATTCAATCGGGCGGCATCGCTACGCTCGCGGTGGGTTTCGCGATTTATCTCGGCTATTTCATTCCGCTGACCGTCTGGGAGTCGCGCCTGGTCGCCGTAGCGTTGATTACCGTTCTGAGTTGGGTCAGCTACCGCGGGATGAAGGAAGGTGCGGCGCTCAACAACGTGTTCACCGTATTGAAGCTCGCCGGAATTCTCGTTCTGGTGATCGGCGCCTTCATTACGAAGAGCAGTCCGCATGCCGCCAATCCGCCGTTCGTCTTCTCCGCAGGCGCATTCGGCACCGCGATGGTAGCTTGCCTTTGGGCGTACGAGGGGTGGAACTGCATCAGCTTTGTGGCGGGCGAGGTGCGCGATCCGCAACGCAACATCCCTCGTGCTCTGGCGTTGGGCACTGGGGGACTGGTGCTGCTCTACGTAGCGGCGAATCTCGCTTACCTGCGCGTGCTGGGAGTCTCGCAACTGGCCGCGACAGAGAAGGTGGCGGCGACCGTTGCCGAACGCGTACTCGGCCATCCGGGCGCCCTGCTTGTCGCGCTCACCATTCTGGTTTCGATTGCGGGCTCCACCAACGGAAGCATCCTCAGCACGCCGCGCATTTACTTTGCGCAAGCTCGCGATGGTCTTTTCTTCCGCCCGGTTGCATTGGTTCATCCACGCTTCAAAACGCCATGGGTTTCCATTTTGTTCCACTCCGCATGGTCCGCTCTGCTTGTATTTACAGACTCTTACCAAACGCTCTTTTCTTTCGTCATCTTCGCCGCCTGGATCTTCTACGGACTCGCGGTGTTTGCCGTGATCGTCCTGCGTCGCAGACAGCCCAACGCGGTGCGTCCTTACAAGATGTGGGGCTACCCGGTGACGCCGCTGTTGTTTGCGCTAACCGCGTTCTGGTTTGTTGCAAATACGTTGATCGCAGCGCCGAAGCCTTCGCTGATTGGCCTTGCAACCATCGCCGCCGGTGTTCCCGTCTATTACATTTGGCGGCGCTTCACACCCGGTACGGTGACTGACGGCTATACTGAATGAGACACCCTGTATGAAAAAATACGGCAAGTTTATCGGCCTGACCGTGCTGATTTTAGGCACCCTGATCTGGCTGGGCACGTCGCAAATGGCCGACACGCAGACTTATTACAAGACCATCACCGAGCTTTCGCAGATGGGTTCAAGCGCTACGCAAAAGCGGCTGCGCGTGGGCGGTGATGTCGAGAAGGGGTCCATCGTGCGCAAGGCAGATCTGGTGGAGTTCACCATTGCCCAGGACCAGCGCAAGTTGAAAGTTTCTTACGATGGCAAGGATCCGCTGCCCGACACCTTCCGTGATGGCGCGCAAGCGTTGGCTGATGGCAAGATGGGCGCCGATGGCGTGTTTCACGCGGTGAAAATTCAGGCGAAGTGCGCATCGAAATACGCCGCGAAGCCGGGCCAGGCTCCTGCCGGTTTGAAACCAGTCAATCCGTCGCGCACCAGCAGCATCTAGTTCGAGCGGTAGAGGACATCACAGCATGGAAAATCTTGGCGCGTTCGCACTGTTGATTGCGATGGGAGTGTCGCTGTTCGCAATTGCGGCGGCGATCGTGGGACGAGTGACCAACCGTCCGTTTCTGGTGATCAGCGCGGAGCGCGCGGTGCTCGCAGTATGGGCGATGATCACGCTGGCTTCGGGCGTCCTGATCTACGCTCTGGTCACCAGTGATTTTCACTTCGCGTATGTCGCGGGGCACAGCAACAAAGCGATGCCCGGCATTTATAAATTCAGCGCGTGGTGGGGCGGCCAGGAAGGCTCGCTGCTGTTCTGGAGCTGGCTGCTCTCGTCTTATGCGGCAGTGGTGGTGATCACCAACCGGCGGCGGCATCGCGACTTCATGCCGTATGTCGTTGCGATCCTCTCGACGATCCAGGCGTTCTTCCTGCTGTTGAATAACTTCCTCGTCAGCCCGTTTCAAGTGCTCGCCGTGGGCAAGTTCCTGACGTCGGTTCCCGATGGTGTCGGTTTGAATCCGCTGCTGCAATATCCGGCGATGGCGATTCATCCGCCAATGCTGTATCTCGGCTATGTCGGCTTCGCTGTTCCGTTCGCGTTTGCGATGGGTTCGCTGATCACCAAACAGCGCGGCGATGCATGGATACACACTACGCGGCGCTGGACCATTGTGACGTGGCTGTTCCTCGGCGTGGGCATCGTGCTCGGTAAAGGTTGGGCGTATCACGTTCTCGGTTGGGGTGGTTACTGGGCTTGGGATCCGGTGGAGAACGCCTCGCTGCTGCCCTGGCTCGGCGGCACTGCCTTTCTGCACTCCGTGATGATGCAGGAGAAGAAAGGCATGATGAAGATCTGGAACATGGCGCTGGTTGCCGTGACGTTCTTCCTCTGTCTGTTCGGCACTTTCCTGACGCGCTCAGGCGTGGTCAGTTCAGTGCACGCATTCGCGCAGTCGCCGATCGGCCCTTACTTCCTCGTCTTTCTGGGTCTGATGGTCGCCGGCACCGTATTTCTGATCGTCAAGCGGCTGCCGTATCTGCGGTCCGAAGCGCAGCTTGAAAGCGTTGTCTCGCGTGAGTCGAGCTTCCTGTTTAACAATCTGGTTCTGCTTGCAAGCTGCTTCGCGGTGCTGTGGGGCACCATGTTCCCCGTTATCTCCGAAGCGTTGAGCAACGAGAAGATTAGCCTCGACGGACCGTGGTTCAACCGCCTGATGATTCCGATCGGCCTGTTCCTGCTGATCCTGACCGGCGTGGGGCCGCTGTTCGCGTGGCGCCGCACCTCAATCGAAAGCATTCGCAAGAACTTCATGATCCCGGGCGTGGCTGGTCTTTTGCTTGCGATTGGTTTGTTCGCGGCAGGCATGCGGTCGGCATACGCGATCATCTCCTTCGGCTTTTGCCTGTTCGTGATGATGTCGATCCTGATGGAGTTCTTCCGCGGCGCGCGCTCGATCTCGAAAAAAGACGGCATCAACTTTGCATCGGCAACCATCGCCCTCACCTACCGCAACACGCGCCGCTACGGCGGCTACCTGGTGCACATGGGAATCGTGCTGATGTTCGTGGGCTGGACCGGATCGGCTTTCAATCAGAACAGCACTGTCGAAGTCACTGGCGGCGGCACCGCTAAGATCGGCAACTATCAATTACAAGTCGTCCAACTGCGGAATGGCGACACCGACAATTACCAGTGGGATAGTGCGGTGCTGAAGGTATTCAAAAACGGCAACTACCTCGGAATCCTTGAGCCCGAGCGGCGTTTCTACAAATCAAGCCAGCAAGGCACTGCGCAGGTAGCGCTTCGCTCCCGCCTGAACGAAGATCTTTACATCAACTTCGCGGGCCGCGTGGGCGATGGCGCAACGTTGCAGCTTTACATCTTCCCGCTGGTGTCGTGGATCTGGATCGGAGCCGTCGGCCTGGTGTTCGGCACGCTGATCGCGCTGATCCCGTCGAAGGTCACGCGGCAGTACCCGCGCACGGAAGTGATCGGAATGAAAAAGAATGTACCGGTGGAAGCTTAGTTTCGCCGCGGTTCTGCTTGCTGTCGCGGCTTTGGCGCAAACGCCTGAGCCCGATAGCGAAGCGGTGCACCGCGTCGCCTCTCATCTGGCGTGCCGCTGCGGCGCCTGCAAAGACACGGTGTCCTGCCCCATGTCGCTGCAGGGTTGTCACTTCTGCACCCCAGCCAAGAAGAAGATTGCCGAGATGCAGGCAGCCGGCAAGTCAGACCAGAGCATCATCGATGTATTCGTGAAGCAGTGGGGTGCGGACGAGTTTCGTCCTGGCCCGAACCAGGCGTTTCTCGCGGTTCCGTACGCGCTGCTCGCGGCCGGACTGTTGGCCATCCTGTGGTTCATTCGGCGCTACTATCGCGGCGCGCACGAACCGTCTTCTGTGGCTCCGAACGCCGCTGGGTTAGATCGCTATCACGATGCTATCGAGAAAGAGATGGCGAAGCTCGACTGATGGTTGTTGCTCTCTCCTGCCTCGTTGCCCTGGCCGTATTTGGCTTTCTGATCTTTCTGCGGCCGAAAGACTTACCAGCGCCCGTTCCCACGTCTCCGTTCCAGCACCTGGATGAACGCAAAGCCGCCATTTATGAGAACCTGCGCGATCTCCAATTTGAATACCGCGTGGGCAAGTTATCCGATGCCGACTATCAACAGACGAAGCTCGACCTGCAGCGCGAGCTTGCGGGCGTGATGGCTGAAGTGGATCGCGTTCGCGCGACGCTGCCCGGCCCCGAGTTGCAAGTCGCCGGGGACAAACCAGCGGCCCCCGAAAAAGCTTCCGGCGCTCCTTATGTCTGCCCAAGCTGTGGTGCACGCTTTGGACAGTTACTGAAATTTTGCGGCGAGTGTGGAAAGCCGATGAAGGCGCGCGCATGAGAGTCCTCGCGTGTTTGTTATTCTCGGCGGCACTCGCGTACGCCGGCATCGACGGCACCATCGTCAACGGCGCGACCGGCAAGCCGCAGCCCGGTGCAACGGTGACGCTGTTCAAAGTCGGACAAAACGGGCCCGAGATGATGGAGAGCGTCAAGTCCGGCGCAGACGGCAAGTTTGTCTTGCAGCAGGAACTGCCCGGCCCGCGCCTGGTGCAAGCCGCGTTTGCAGGCGTGACTTACAACCAGATGCTGCCGCCCGGCGCACCAGCGAACGGCGTGACCATCGCGGTTTATCCGTCATCGCCGCAACGGGGCGCCGCCAAGGTGCAAGAACACATGGTGCTGTTCGAACATGCGGGCGGCCAGTTGTCAGTCAGTGAAAGCTACGTCTTCGACAACCCGGGCAAGAGCACCTGGAATGACCCGGTGCACGGCACATTGCAGTTCGCACTGCCCGCCGCCGCGAATGGCCGCGTTGAAGTAAACGTCCTTGCGCCGCAAGGTATGCCCATCCGCCGCGCGCCTGAAAAGACGGCCACGCCTGACGTCTACAAAGTTGATTTCCCGATCAAGCCGGGCGAGTCGCGCATCGACATCGCTTATGTGATGCCGTTTGAGACTCCGGGCACGTTCGAAGAACGAGTGCTCGCGCAAGCAGCCGACAGCAAGCTGGTGGCGCCCGTGGGCATGTCTCTCAAAGGCGATGCGCTCAAGCCGCTCGGCAAAGAGCCGCGCACGCAAGCCGCGCTCTACTCTGCGACTCTTCCCCGTTTCAGCTTCACGATCGAAGGCACTGGAACGCTGCAGCAGCAACAAGCCCAGGGCACTGCGGACGAAAATGCGGGCCCGCAGTTGTCGCAGGTACTGCCCAAGCTGTTTGCCGAGGTGAATCCGGCCGATGGCTTCTGGGCGAGCGTGTTCGCGGTGAAATGGTTGCTCCTGCTCATCGTCGCGATCCTGGCGCTGGCGTTCACCTTGCTCTACCGTTTGCCCGTACCCGAGACGCACGCCACTGCGAAAGCACCGCAACCAGCTTCCGGGAAAAATGCCCGCCGCGGCTGAAGCGCAGGGCCTCTGGAAGTTCTTCGGCGATTATGCGGCGTTGCGTGATGTCACGCTCACTGTTCCTTCGGGCGCGACGCTCGCGCTGATTGGCCGCAACGGCGCGGGTAAAACCACACTGCTGCGCATGTTCGCCGGCCTTTCACGCGCGGGCCGCGGCACCGTCACGTTGGACGGCCTGAACCCGCGCGACGCAGCCGCACGCAATCGCCTCGGTTGGCTCGGACACGGAATTTCGCTGTACGAAGATCTCTCCGCATTTGAAAACCTGCGGCTGTTCGCTGAGTTGTATGGCGTTCCCGATTCGAAGAGCCTGGCGCATCAGTGGATCGAGCGCGTCAACATGCAGCATGCAGCCGATGGTCTGGTGCGCGAGTTCTCGCGCGGCATGCGCCAGCGTATTGCCATCGCGCGCGCATTCCTGCATGATCCGCAACTCCTGCTGCTGGATGAACCTTTCACTTCGCTCGACGATCGCGCCATCGCGCTACTGCAATCGTTGATGCGCGACGCTACGGCGCGCGGCCGCACCATCATCATGTCGACGCACCAACTGCGGGAAGCGCTTGAACTCGCAAGCGACGTCGCACTGCTGGCGCGCGGCAAACTTGTTCATCGCGGGCCGCGCACGCAACAGATGGTGAACGAGCCCGGCTGGCTTTACGCGCAATATCCCGATGCCTAGCGCGTTCCGTCAAACCATCACCATCTTTCGCAAAGACCTGCTGACGGAACTGCGCAGCAAGGAGGCGCTCAACGCCGCTGCAGCGTTCTCGCTGGTTGTGTTGTTGCTCTTTAGCTTCGCGTTCGATCCCACCGAAGGCGACACGCGCCAACTCGCCGGCGGCCTGATCTGGATCGTGTTTGCTTTCGCCGGCGTGCTGCTCTTGAACCGCAGTTTCGCGCGCGAACTGCCGAACGATTGCCTCGATGCACTGCTTGTCGCCCCCTTGCCCGGCGCGTCGCTGTTTCTCGGCAAAGCGCTGGCTAACTACGTTCTGCTGTTGATCGTGGAAGCCGTCGCACTGCCGGTGTTCGCGATCTTCTACGATGTGCGGATAACTGGAAGCGCAGGCCCCTTGATCGTCACCGCGCTTCTCGGCACGTGGGGTCTGACGGTAATCGGCGCAGCGTTCGCGGCACTCACCGTGAACATTCGGTTGCGGGAGCTGATGCTGCCGCTGCTGGTGTATCCGATCCTGATGCCCGAGCTGTTGGGCGCGATGCAGCTCACCACGTCGCTGCTGAACGGTGGTACGTTCACCGGAGACAACCTGACCTGGCTCAAGCTGATGTTCGGCTTCGACGTGATCTATACTGCGCTGGCCGTAACCTTGATTGAGTACGTGCTGGTCTGGTAGAAAACTCCTGTGCATCGCTCGCCCACACGACGGCTGCTGATCGGCTTTGCGATCACGCTCGTGTCGGTCATTCTGTATTCGGGCTACACGCTGCGCCAGGTTGCGATGCTGCGCGCCCTGCAAACCGAAACAGTGGATCGCAATCGCAAAGACTCACTGCAACTGCTGCGCATTCAGAACAGTTTGAATTCGCTGGCGGTGGCTTTTCGCGACATGGTGTCGGGCGATGAACCGTATCCGCTGACGGCGTATCAGCCGCAGGTCGAGCGCATTCGCGGCGATCTCGAAGACGCGCTGCGCATTCAAGACAGCCTGGTGCCGGACTCGGGCCGAACCGCGCAGCGCCACTCCGTTACCGCTGCTTTGCGCGACTTCTGGCGCTCTACCGACGCGATGTTCGCAACCGCTTCAGCAGGCCATGAGCCCGACGCGCGTAATGTTCTGCGTACGACTTTGCAAAGCCAGCAGACCGCGTTGAGCGCCATGATCGCGCGCCTGCTGGTGGAAAACAATTCATCGCAGGAGCAGACCACCGGTTCCATTCAGAACATCTACAATCGCGTCGCGCGCAACCTCTACACGTTCCTGATCGCGGAGATCGTCGCGATCCTCGCGACCAGCATTGCGATGGTCTACTTCGACCGCCGTACCTTCGAGCGCCTTCGAATATTGACCGAACAGAAGACGACGCTCGCGCACAAGCTGATCGGCCTGCAGGAAGAAGTGCTGCGCAATGTTTCGCGCGAATTGCATGATGAGTTCGGCCAGATTATGACGGCTATCGGGGCATTTCTCTCGCGCGCCGAAAAGAAGCAACTCCCGCCCGATTCACCGCTGCGCGAGTCCTTGCGCGAGGTGCAGCAGATCACACAGGAAGCATTGCAGCGCACGCGCAGCCTCTCGCACGCGCTGCACCCCGCGATCCTCGACGACTACGGTTTGGAGAAAGCTATCGAATGGTATGTGCCGATGTTTCAGAAGCAGAGCGGCATTGCGATTCACTTCGAGAGCGAAGGCACGGGCCCCGCGCTCCCGGCGAACAGCGCGATCCACGTCTATCGCATCCTGCAGGAAGCGTTGAACAACGTCGCGAAGCATTCACAAGCACAGTCCGCCAGCGTTCGCATACGCTACGGCGCCGACCGGCTCAACCTGCAGGTGGAAGATGCGGGCGTGGGCATTGGGGAGAAATCGGGCGGCTTCTCCGGGCTGGGCTTCATCGGCATGCGCGAACGCGCTGAACTGCTGCGCGGCCGCCTCACCGTGCAACCAGCGGCGCCGGGCACTCGTGTCACACTCGACGTACCGCTTGGAGATAATTGAAACTCATGAGTAGCGCGATTCGTGTGTTGCTGGCTGACGACCATTCGCTGGTCCGCAGTGGGTTCCGCCGCATTCTGGAAGATGAAGCGGATTTCGAGATCGTTGGCGAGGCGCCCGACGGCTTGGAAGCAGTGCGTCTGGCAGCCCAACTCAAGCCGCAAGTCATCGTCATGGACTTCACGATGCCGGGCCTTGATGGCGCAGCCGCAACACGCCAGATTCGCGAAACAAACCCCGCGATCAAAGTGCTGATGCTGAGCATGCACTCGGGCGAGAACTATGTCCGCAATGCCCTGGATGCGGGTGCGACGGGATATCTGTTGAAGGACGCAGTCGACGTCGATCTGCCCGAAGCGATTCGCAAAATCGCGAATGGCGAGACGTATCTGAGCCCGGCCCTTGCCAACGCCAACTTCGAAGAAGACGACACGCTCGCCAAGATCACTCCGCGTGAAAAGCAAGTGCTGCAGCTGATCGCACAAGGCAAATCGAATAAAGAGATCGGCGGCATTCTCAACTTGAGCGCCAATACCGTTGCGGTGCATCGCGCGAATCTGATGGACGCGCTTGGTATCCACAAAGCTGCCGAACTGGTGCTGTATGCGGTGCGCAAAGGTTTGGTGACGCCGCCCTGATGAACCGCCGCCACTTTCTGCTTGGCTCCCTGGCCGCGACGCACGCGCTTCGCGCAGAGCAAGCCGGCGTTTACTTTGACGGATGTCACTTCCGCAGCGGGCATTCGCTTCCGCCACAACTCCGGCGCATACGGCAAGAAGTTTCTACCCGAAACGTTAGGCGCGGGCTGCGCCTTCATCGACTACGACAACGATGGCTGGCAAGACATCCTGCTGGTGAACAGCATGGATTGGCCCGGTCACCACACGCACCGCAGCACGCTGGCGCTGTACCGCAACAACCGCAACGGCACGTTCACCGATGTCACGCAGGCTGCCGGACTCGACATTGAAATGTACGGCCTGGGCGTTGCGGTCGGCGACTTCAATAACGACGGCTATCCCGACATCTATCTGACGGGCTTCGGCCAGAACCGTTTATTCCGCAATACGGGCGGTAAGTTCACCGACATCACGCAATCGAGCGGTCTTGGCAATCGACAATCGCTCAGCACGTCCGCCATGTGGATCGACTTCGATCGTGACGGGCACCTCGATCTGTTCGTCTGCAACTACGTCAAGTGGACGCCAGGCGTGGATGTTTACTGCAGCATGGACGGGCGGCAGAAGTCTTACTGCACTCCCGAGGCGTATCACGGGTCGACTTGCTGGCTGTTTCGCAATCGCGGCAACGGTACGTTCGAAGATGTCACAGCGCAGTCCGGACTGTTCGATAACAGTTCGAAATCGTTGGGTGTGGCGATGTTCGATTACGACAACGACGGCTGGCCCGATCTCTTCGTCGCGAACGACACGCAGCCCAATAAGCTATATCGCAATCTTCGCAACGGGAAGTTTGAAGAGGTCGCGGTACATGCTGGTGTGGCCTTCAGCGAAGACGGCAAGGCGCGCGCGGGAATGGGAGTTGACGCGGGAGATATCGACAACTCGGGCCGCATCACGCTCGCCGTCACAAATTTCGATAACGAGATGCTGGCGCTCTACCGGGCGCCGCGCGCAGGAGTGTTTCAGGACGACGCGGCGAAGTCAGGGCTCGGTGCATTGACGCGCACCAGTCTGGGCTTTGGTTGTTGCTTCTTCGATGCCGATCTGGACGGACGCCTCGACCTGGTGGTGGCCAACGGACACATCGATGACACCGTGCGGAATATGGGCGGCAAACACTATGCGCAATCACCGCAGCTTTTTCTGCAAGCGCAGGACGGCAGGTTTCGCGATGTCGCTTCCGAAGCCGGTGGCGGTTTCGTCAACGCGAAGGTCGGCCGCGGCGTGGCTTGCGGCGACTTCGACAACGATGGCGATGTCGACATTCTGCTGACCACGAACAACGGCCCGGCTTACCTTTACCGTAACGACCAACAGAGCGGCAACAAATCTATCCGGTTCCGGTTGACCGGCACGCAGAGCAATCGCGATGGCATCGGCGCAGTGGTCAAAGTAGAAGCCAACGGAGTCACGCAAACCAGAATGGTGCGTAGCGGTTCGAGCTACTTATCGCAATCGGAACTGCCCGTGACGTTCGGATTGGGCAGGCAGGATCACATTACACGTGCCGTCATTCAGTGGCCGAGCGGGCGCACTGAAGAGTTCAAGAACCTGAGCGCGGGCCGCATGTGGAAGTGCACCGAAGCAAAAGGTATCAGCTAGCTCACCGCGTGCCAGCGCGCGCGGCTCTAAAGCCCCATCGCCAGAATTAGCCCGTACACCACGGGCATCGAGAACATCGCGCTATCCACCCGGTCCAGCATGCCGCCGTGGCCGGGCAACAGCGCACCGCTGTCTTTCGCGCCCACGCTGCGCTTCAAGGCCGACTCCGCCAGATCGCCAAACTGCCCTGCCACATTGGCAGCAATCGCCAGCAGTGCAGCTTGCAATGTGGTCACTTCGGAGATCATCCAGGGCAGCAGCAGAATGCCGAACAGTACTGCCGCGAACGTGGATGCAATGGAGCCTTCCCAACTTTTGCCGGGGCTCACGCGCGGCGCAAGCTTCGTCCGTCCAATCGCGCGGCCTACATAATACGCGCAGGTATCGCCAACCCAGTTCACCATCAGAGCGAAGAGCAGCCACCACGGACTCAACTCCTGGAGCGCGACACCGGTGCGCCACGCGCCGAAGATGTAGAGCAGTCCGAAGCCCGCCACCATCGCTTCGTTCACGCCGGCCGGCAGCGTGGGCGTACTCATCGCTAATGCGAGCAGCAGCAACACGACGCCGGTTGCGAACAACCACAAATATTGCTCGGGGATCACCAGGAACCCCCCGCCCGCAATCATGCCCAACACACGCAGCGGCACATCGCCGTTGAACAGCCGCGCGTATTCGTAGAAGCACGCGCACGCGACGAACAAAACGATCAGGAGGAAGAACCAATGCGGTGCCCAGAAGACGCCATACAGCACCACCGGGATCATGACCCCCGCTGTGAGCAGTCGCTGCATTAAGACGAGAGTGCGATTTCCTCGAAAAGTTCATCCGCCGCGTCTTCCTGCACGGGCGGCACTTCACTGGTCACCTTCAGTCCGCCGAAGCGGCGCTCACGCTTCTGGTAATCCAGAATCGCGCGCAACATTTCGGTGCGGCCGAAATCGGGCCACAGAGTCTCTGTCACATACAGCTCCGCGTAAGCGATTTGCCACAGCAAAAAGTTACTGATGCGCATCTCGCCCGACGTTCGGATCAGCAGGTCGGGATCCGGCAGCGACGGCGTGTAAAGGTGCCGGTCGATCATCTCTTCGGTGATCTCAAGTGACGCGAGCGTGCCTGCATTGCGTGCTCTTTGGACGATCTGATTCACGGCGTCCACCATCTCGGCGCGGCCGCTGTAGTTGATCGCCAGATTCAGCCACATGCCGGTGTTTCCGGAAGTCGCCGCCACCGTCGCATTGAGTTCGTTGTGCACGGTACGCGGCAGTTCATCGAGCCGCCCGACCGCATTCAGCCGGATATTGTTGCGCTGTAACTCCGGCAGCTCGCGGCGCAGGTAATAGCGCAGCAGACGCCAGAGCATGTCGATCTCGTAACGCGGCCGCTTCCAGTTCTCCACCGAGAACGCATACAGCGTGAGAGCCTGCACGCCAAGCTGCGCACTGGTTTCGACCACTTGCCGCACGGAGTTTACGCCCGCACGATGTCCGGCAACGCGCGGCAGCCCGCGCCGGTTTGCCCAGCGCCCGTTACCATCCATGATCACGGCGACGTGCGCGGGCAGCCGAGCGGGATCGAGGTGGGACGCAAGTTCGCGATCCGCACTGCCCGGCGGCAGGAAATCGCACAGTGAAGACATGGATTAAGTCCATGGTACAACGCGACTTTGCCACAATTCCACAAGAGAACAGCGGGCTGAACTGTGCCAGCTGCCGGCGATCCGTCCACAACCGCGCCGAATACACGCGCCTGCGATCGGGGCACGAGTGTTCGAAGGGAAACGCTATGCGGTCAGGGGCGAAACGCCACACGGGACAGCCCGCGAACAGGACGGAAGTGTTTGGCGTTCCCGGTGCAAAGGGGTTGGCCGGACTCGATAGCCGTCGCTGCGATCAGAGCATCGGCCAGTTGAATACCGTGGGCGAGTGCATGCTGTTCAATAAGGGCTGTGGCCATTGCGCCGATCGGCTCGGAAAGGGGCAGTATTCGGAACCGGAGTTGGCGGAGCGACTGCTGTATTTGGCGGGCTTCAAGCCTGGATCGGGCGCCTTGCAGAAGTTCCATCAGGGAGACGATCGCGAGTGCCCGATCAGGCTCGGAGTCGATGGCCCGGGCTGCGGCAAGGTTGCCGCGGGATGCCCAGATCAGAACATCCGTATCAAAGATCATTTCGATTTTCGCGCCCGCGGTTGCTTCTTTACCGCGGATTGACTGGGAGTTTGCCGAGGGAGACGCAAGCTACGAACCCAGGAAGCCGGATCGGCAAGATCCTCACGGTCTTTCCAAAGGCCAAATAGTGGCTGATCAGCGGTTTTAGGAATTCCGCTCTGTGCCGCCGGCGCAACCGGCGTCAGCATCGCCTTCTCCTTTCCACGATAAAGGACCGTGACCGTTTCACCCCGATCGATAGCGCGAAGCACGTCCTTCATGCGGTACCGGAGATCGACGATCGTTGCATTCATAAATGTCTCTATACAAGTATACATCTGGCAAACTACCAGACACCCGGTGGCGAGGCTCTGCACTTCACCGTCAGGCCACTCTCTGCGATACTGGCGAGTTGGCAGTGCTCTCCAGCGCATCGCGGCCACAGATCGCACGTCTCGCCATGGCCGCCTCGCTTGCGTCGGCTGCTGCTGCATTGCTCAGCATCGCGGCGAGTCAGATTTTGCTGGGCGTGGCGATCGTGCTGCTGCTCTTCTCCGGCCTGAAGATTCGCGCGCCGCGCATCTGGCTGCCGCTTGCACTTTTTCTCGCTGGAACATTGCTCTCGATTGCGTTTTCCGGCGATCCGCGCGCGGGATTACCACAGGTTCGCAAGATCTACGTCTACACCACGCTCGTGGTGGTCTACTCGACGTTCTTTGAATTGCGCGCCGCGCGTTACCTGGTTTACTGCTGGACCGCGATCGGCGCGTTCGACGGGCTCTGGGGCATCGGCCAGTTCGTTCGCAAACTGCACGAGGCGCAACTGCTCGACAGAAACTTTTATCAGTACTACATGACCGGGCGCATCACCGGGATGATGAGCCACTGGATGACGTTCTCGGGCGAAGAGATGATCGTGCTCATGATGGCTGCCGCGTACCTGCTCTTTGCGCGAACGCGGCGCGATCGCATCTGGTGGCTGATGGCTGCCGGCGCGTGCATCGTGACGCTTGGACTGGTGCTCAGCGACACGCGTTCCGTGTGGCTTGCGTGTCTGGGTGCGGGGCTTTATCTGGCGTGGAACTTCCGTAAGTGGCTTGTGCTGGCGTTACCCGCAGCACTCGCGGTTGGCTTTCTCGTCGCACCGGGAGCCGTGCGCGAACGAGTGACTTCGATCTTTCATCCGAAGAAGGATGTCGACTCGAACGACTTCCGCTATGTTTGCTGGAAGACAGGACTGGTGATGATCCGGATGCATCCTGTTCTCGGCGTTGGTCCGGAAGAGGTCAAAGCGCACTTTATGGACTACGTGCCTGCAGACATTCCGCGGCCGCTGCCCACCGGCTGGTACGGACATCTGCACAACTTCTATCTGCACTACGCCGCCGAGCGCGGAATTCCCACCGCACTGATGCTGTTCTGGATGCTCGCCTGGATGGCGTGGGACTACTGGCGCGCGCTGCGCAAGCTGCCGGCTGGCAACAGCGATCAGCGTTTTATCCTGCAGGGCGCCATGGCAGTGTTGATTGCGATTCTGATCGAAGGCATTTTTGAGTTGAACGTAGGCGACAGCGAAGTGCTGGCGATGTTTCTGGCGTCAGCCGCATGCGGCTATCGCGCAATGGAGAACGATGCTCTTCCAACCGCTGCGTAACCGGCAGATCATCGTGGCAGGTGGTGCGAGCGGTATCGGCGCGGCCATCATTGAGTCGCTACTTTCCGAAGAGGCCGAGGTCATCATCAGCTATCGATCGAACATCGAAGGCGCTGCTGCATTCACCGGCCGCGCCACCATCGTACAAGCGGATCTGTCGAGTGCGGAAGAACGGACGCGCGTGCTTGATGCGGCTCCGAACGTGTACGGCCTGGTGGTTCTGGCCGGCGACCCCGTTCGCATGGCGGCAGGAACTTCTCCCGAAGTGACGATGCGTCAATCGCACGAGAACAACTATTTGGGTCCGATGCTTCTCGCGCGCGAGGCAGCTGCGCGCATGCGCAACGCAAAACAAGCGGGCTCGATCGTACTATTCGCAACGATGCAAGCAGTCGCACTATTCCCGCAATCGACAGCGTACGCAGCGGCAAAGGCAGCGCTCACACATGGCGCCCGCATTCTCGCGATGGAATCGCGCGACGCCAACATCCGCGTGAACGTTGTAAGCCCTGGCATCACTCAAGCTGGTATGGCGCTGCCGAGCATCGCGGCAGGCAAATACAATCGCTATCTCGAAAACGGAACGATCCCGCGCTTTGGCCGCGCCGAAGACATCGCCCGTGCCGTTCGTCTCTTTCTCGAGCCGGATAATTACATCACCGGGCAGGTTCTCTGCGTCGATGGAGGTATCACGCTATGAAGCATCTCCTCCTGTTTGTAATCGCGCTTACGGCTTGCGCACAAGATACGCATCCCATTACCCACCGCGCTATCGCCGATGTGATGAGCGCCGATGGCGCTGACTGGCTGGAGCGGCCTGAACGTGAAGCCGAAGAACATCCGCGCGAAGCCATCGAGTCTCTGCACATTGCGCCCGGCTCAACCGTAGCCGATGTGGGAGCGGGCTCTGGTTATATCTCGCGGCTGCTCGCGCAAACGGTCGGCACGCATGGCCTGGTCTACTGTTCCGACATTCAGCCGCGCATGATTGAGCTGCTGCGTGGCAACATGGCGCGCGCGCATATTACGAACTACCGCGCGGTGGTCGGCACCGACACTGACCCTAAACTGCCTGCCGCCAGCATCGACTTGATTCTGATGGCAGACGTTTATCATGAGTTCGCTCACCCCCGCGAGATGCTGCGCAGCATGCGCCAGGCGTTGAAGCCCGGCGGCCGCCTGGTGCTGCTCGAATACCGCAAAGAAGATCCGTCGGTGCCGATTCGCGAGCCGCACAAGATGTCGGTCAAAACCGTGCGTCAGGAGATCGAGCCGGAAGGTTTTCAATTCGATCAGGCGATCGAGAGCCTGCCGCGGCAACACATTCTGATCTTTCGCAAACCTGCTATATAATCCGGTGCGATGCTGTCACCTCGCCGTAGCTTTCTTCAGAGACTCGCCGGCGCCGCTGGGCTCGCGCCCTTGCAGGCTGCCTCCGCACAGGTTGTCGCGGGCACGCCGGAGTTGCCCGCTTATGTGCGCGCACAAAACTACCGCTCACTGAAGCAATCCAGTTTCGATCGCACCGGCGGCAACGCCGACTCATGGCCAATCGCCCCGGGCGCAACGAAAGAGGTGTTTCTCTCCGATGGTCCCGGCATCATCTCGCATATCTGGTTTACGATCGCGGCACGCAGTTCGAATCATTTGAAAGAGATTGTGCTGCGAATTTACTGGGATGGCAACGCGCAGCCCAGCGTGGAAGTTCCCGTTGGTGATTTCTTCGGACTCAATCTCGGCCAGTACTTTGTTTATCAATCGGCGTTTTTGAATTGCTCGTCAGTAAAGGCGCTGAACAGCTATTTCGCGATGCCGTTCGCGCGATCGGCACGCATCACCGTCACCAATGAGAGCGATCAACCGGTTGGCGCATTCTATTCGAACATCGATTACAAGCTGGTGCCCTCGCTTCCTTCCGATACGCTTTACTTCCACGCGCAGTACCGGCAAGCCACACCGCATACCGCAATAAAATACGAAGGCGGCAAAGAACTGAACCTGCTCGGCGAACGCAATCACGTGTTCGCGGAAACGCGCGGCCGCGGGCATCTGATGGGCGTCACGCTCGGCGTGCAGCAGAACTCAGAAAGCTGGATGGGTGAGGGCGACGAGATGATTTTCGTCGACGACGAAGTCCAAGCCCGTCATCACCGGCACCGGGTCAGAAGATTATTTCTGCGGCGCGTGGGACTTCGGCGGACGCGATGCTTCGGTGCCGTTTGCGCATCTCTATAACGGGGCACCGTTCATCGCAAATCCCGAACACGGCGGCGGCCGCTACTGCCTGTATCGATGGCATGCCGACAATCCCGTCACGTTCACACGCTATATGAAGCACACGATTGAACACGGCCACGCGAACGATCGCGCCGACAACTTCTATTCCGTCTGCTACTGGTATCAGGACAAGCCGTACACCAACTTCCCCGCCCTGCCGCCTGCGGCAGCACGGATTCCGGTGTTGAAGGTGTCCTGATGATCCGCTTGCGGACGACACTGGCCGAACGGGTTATAGCATCATGCGCGAAGCCAGTGTGCCGCTTTTGCTGAAAATGCATAAGAATGGTGACAACCCAACTATGCTGTTGAAGGGTAACTGATGAAGATTCTGGTTGTGGATGTCGGCGGCACACACGTAAAGGTCTTGTGCAGTGGAGAGAAGGAGCCGGTCAAGATTCCCTCCGGGCCGAAGATGACCGCGCGGCAGATGGTGAAAGACGTCCTCGCCGCGACGAAGGATTGGAAATACGATGCGGTCTCAATCGGGTTCCCTGGCGTGGTCGTGCACGACAAGTGCGTCAACGAGCCGCACAATCTGGGCAAGGGCTGGGTCAAGTTCAATTACGCCAAGGCATTCGGCAAGCCCGTAAAGATGCTGAACGACGCGGCCATGCAAGCGATGGGCGCCTACAAGGGCAAGCGCATGTTGTTTCTCGGGCTCGGCACCGGATTGGGCTCAGCCGTGATTGCGAATGGTGTGATCGCACCCATGGAACTGGCGCATCTTCCGTATCGCCGCTCGCGCACTTACGAAGATGTTGTCGGCGCGGCCGGTCTGAAGCGCTTGGGCGAGAAGCGGTGGGCGAAGCGCGTCGCAGAAGTAGTCACGCTGCTGAAAGCCGCGGTCGAAGCGGACTACGTCGTACTTGGCGGCGGCAATGCCAGGCTGTTGACCAAGTTGCCGCCGGGTGTGAGGCTCGGAACCAACGCTGACGCCTTCACGGGCGGCTTCCGCCTTTGGGAAACGCCATCGAACCCCACCACCGTCACTAAGCGCAAATCGAAATGAAACTACTCACCATCTTCCTAACCACAGCGTTCGCCTGTTCAGCCGCAACGGTCGATATCATCTCGAACCAGCAACTCGACAAAGCACAAAAGAAGATTACCGGCCAGAAGATTGGCATCGAGGCGCTTGGCCATTATTCGAATTCATCGATACAGATTATTCGCCGCGAAGCGAGCGGCGTTGCTGAATTACACGAGACCAAAGACGACATCATCTTCGTGCGAGACGGCGAAGCTACGCTGATCGAAGGCGGCACCATTCCGAATCGCAAGACCACGCAACCGCACGAGATTCGCGGCGAGTCGATCGATGGCGGCAAGCGCCACACGATCGGCACGGGCGATGTGATTCACGTGCCCGCCGGAGTGCCGCACCAGATTCTGCTCGCACCCGGCAAGACGCTCAGCTACGTCGCCATCAAGGTCGATCAGACCGGCGGCCGGTAAAGTCTTTCCGCTTCAGGACGGCGGATGTAGTTGGCATCCACCAGAGCTGCATCGCTCGCCGCACCGGCGCGCCATTTGCGCCATGCAAGCCGCGCCATGGCGGTGGCCTGCCCGCGCGGCGCGGTGATGCATCGGAAGGCTCCGCTCACCTGGAGCTTGTCGAAGTCGATCGAGATCAACTCGGTGTCGGGCGGCAACTGCCCGAGCAACTGATCGAGCGGTAACACTGTTTCCGCGATGGGCTCTGGTCCGTAGACGGCGGCGTACACTTCGCCTTTGCGCGCATCCGCGATTGCGGCACGCCTCACTTCAGTGCCGAATTCTGCAAGCGCTTCGAGATTAGAGATGCCGATCACCGGTCGCTGCAGTACTTCGCCGAAACCTTTTACGCAGGTGAGCGCGATGCGCACACCGGTGAATGATCCGGGTCCCGCCGCAGCAGCGAACAGCGCGCAGTCCTGCAGCCGGACGCTGTTGTCGCGCAGTAAACTTTCGATCTCGCCATATAACACCTGGCCAAAGCCCGACGGCGCGTGGATCTCGCGCTCTGCGATCAAGTGCTCACCCGAAGTGAGCGCGATGCTTCCAAACTCGTGCGTCGTATCGACGGCCAGCACCAGATCGTTCATTGCGTGAGCGTGAAGTTCTGGTCGAGCGAGTAGGCTTTGCCGACGCCGTTGACAGCTTCCACACGCAAGTGCAGCAAAGCTGGGTAGCGGCGCGCGATGGTTGCAGGAATCAGCAGTGTTCCACTCATTCCGGTGGCCAGCACGCGATAACCTTGTCCGTCGGCAGTGACCTCGCCCGTAATGACGTACTGCATCGCTTTGGTCGCGCGCGTCTCGCGTTTGAGCTTGAAGCGGAACGGAATCGCCTGTCCTGTATGCAGCGCGTCGGATGCGGCAGGCGCTTCCAAGGTGAACGGAACCACAGACGGATTCACCTCCACCTCCTGCACGTCGGGCGTCTTGCTCTCGAAGTAGTAAGACTTCGCCATTGACTCTTTGCGCCCGGTACGAGCCACCGACAGTACCCAATCGTGCGTGTTGTCGGGTGGCTGGCCGCCAATGCGCTCCGCCTTCTCGGGCTTGAACTCGACGCGTTCGCCGTTGATCGGATTCAGCCACACCAAGTCGTATTTGTGCTTCTGATCGAGACGTAACTCAACCGGGCCAGGCTGCTCGGCATAGACGATGTACTCGACTTCTTCGAGCGCAGCCGCGCGCCCGCCATCGGCGTCAAAGAATGGCGAGAGTTCCCAGTGCCGGGTCTGCGAGAAGAACTCGTACCAGACCTTCATTGCGTTCGCCGAAGCTTCATCCGGAACTGTCGCTTCCGGATACTGCCCGTTCATCGCCGCGTTCCATAAGCGCTTTCGAAACACCGCAGGATCGCGATTCCCATCGGCATTGAAATCGTTCACCGCGGGCAGCGCAAAAAACTGGCGCTCGACCGCGCCGATGCTCGCATCAGGAGTGCGATAGGTCAGATACTTCATCCACCCATCGCCCGCGAGCGGCGCTGAGCTTACTTGAGCGAACGTGCTCATCGGATGATGATGTCCGTCGAAGCGGGCGATCGTCTGAGCGATATCCTGCAGCAACTCGCGCCCGTTGGCATACGTCTCGAATTGGTCGAGCCCTTGCCACGTAATGTTCAGACCGCTGTAGCGTCCGCAGATATAACGCACGTAGCGCTCCCGCTGATCATGATCGGGCAGCACGCGCAAAAGTTGTTCGCTGGGCCCGGCAATCACCAGATCCGCGGTGATGCCGGCACGATTCGCGGCAAGCACCGCGCGGTCGATCCGGTCGAATGGCGTCGTGTTGGTCAACTCGCCTTTCGTGAATGCAGACGGGTCGAGAATCGCCAATCCGCATGTGGTTGAAGTGCTGTTTGGCGCGTGTGGCGATCAGCGCTTCGTCAATGTCTGGTGTTGCTGCGAAGCCCATCCAGAGATGCGGCTTCTTCTCCGGAAGTGTCCAGAAGTGAAACACGTTCGCAGGTTGCACAAAGCCGGGCAGACTTGAAGCCGAGACCGTGAACTGACCGGTCTTGCCTTCGAAGCGCGGCAGATTACTGCTGACGCGGTAATCCCACGTCCCAGGCTCTTCCGGTTCCAGGCGCGCTTTGTAACCAGAGCCGGTCCAGTAGCCAGGCACCAGATACGTTTGATGCGAGGGCGAGCGGAATTCGACGCTGATGTCGACTGCGCGATATGCGTTCGGCTCGCTGACCTCGAATGAAATTTCGCACGGCGCCATTGCGCTCACCTGAGTGCAAGCTGTTTGCGCATAGCCGATGCATGCGAACGCAAACAACACGGAGACTACCCACAACCTCATGAACCCAGTGTAGAAGGAGCGAGCTGTTTCCAAAACACCGTCGTGTCGCACCAGCGGCCATCCGGATACAACGCGTAATTCGGAATCACGCCAAGCTTGTGCCAGCCAAGTTTGAGATAGAGTTGCTCCGCAGCGTCACCCGTTACGGTATCGAGCACGAGCAATGTTCTGCCCGCCGCATGGCTCACCTCTTCGACGCGATGCATCAGCCGCCTGGCGATTCCCTGCCCGCGAGCAGAACGGTGCACCAGCAGTTTGGCAACGTCGGCACGGTGCGGCTGGTTCGGAGCGGGAGCGAAAACTACCTGCACGGTGCCGACTAATTCTGCATCGAGAAATGCGGCAAGCAGAATCCGGTCGCCTCGTTCCACTCCGGCCAGCACGCCTGTGTAGAACGCTTCGGCGTCTGCGAGCGTCATGGATGTCATGAAGTTCACCGATGCTCCGCCTCGCACGCAGTCGAGAAGCACGCCCGCAAGGTCTCGCAGATGATGGCGGGTTTCGGAGCCGCTTAGTTCACGGATCTCAATCACTGCTGTTGCTGTTGCGGCGGCTGCTCTTGCTGTTGTTGCTGTTGGGGCGGCTCTTCGGCGGCAACAATTGGCGGACCCGCAGCCGTTTCTTGAAAGTTCTCGCGGCCCTCGTCGTCCAAAGCCGGACGGACGCGCACATCGACACTCAGTCGCTGGCCCGCGTGGCCCTTGTACACACCGCGAACCGGCGCCACGTCGCCATAGTCGCGGCCATAAGCGACACGCACATGCTGCAAACCAACGGGCTGCCCAAGCGTAGGATCGAAGCCAACCCAATCGAGGCCGGGAAGAAATACTTCCGCCCACGCGTGAGATGCTTGCCCGCCGATGACTTCTTCGACCGAGGCTCCCGGTTCAGCAGTTCGCCGTGGCACCAGGTAACCCGAAACATAACGCGCGGGCAGACCATGCATCCGCGCCGCCGCGATCAGCAGGTGCGCAAAATCCTGACACACGCCGGCGCCACGCCCCAACGCGTCGAGCACCGACGACTGCACGTGCGTCGCGCCCTTCTCATAGCGAAACTTGGTGTTGATCTGCCGCGTGAGCGCTTCCGCATAGCCCAAAACGGTGCCGCCGCTTTCCTGCTCAGCCAGCGCCAGAAGCCAGTTCAGCGATGCCGGGTGCGGCACATAGCCGGTGGGGATCAGCAAGTCGTAGAACTCTTCATAGAGTTCATCCTGCATGCCTTTAACCGCGTCGAGTTGCACGCCGGCGCCTTCGGGGCGAACCGGTACTTGTACCAGCACGATCGATTCGGCTTCGATACGCAGGTGCCGGTGTTCGCCGAGCACATTGAACTGATACACCCAGTTGCCGAAGAAATCGTGATGCACTGACGGCTTCGATACAGGCTCCGTCGAGAGCCGGAACGAAAGGCAGCTCTGCGTATCGTCCTGCATCGGACGCAGCCGCACTTCGTTATAGCTTTCGGTCACCGGGCCATCGTAGTCGAAGGCCGTGACGTGCAGCAGGCGGTAACGGTTCATCTAAGCTGCTGCCCCGTAGTAGAAGTAAGTTCGCGCAATGTGATCTCCGATGGACCGGCAGGAACGTTGAATGTCCGTCAAATACTCATGGAGACCGCGCGCGAAAATATCTTCGATGCGGTCGTAAGTCAGGCTTTGGTAGAGACGCCCGGTGAGGCGCTCGGCTTCGTTTGCGTAACCGCCGGGACCGCTGCCGCTGATGGCGCGCAGTGCCGTTTGGATGACGCCTACATTGAAACGGATGGAACGGGGATGCTGCGGATGCAGCACCAGCAACTCCGCTACGCGTTCGGGTTCGATGCGCGAGTGGTACTGGCGGCGATACATTTCGTACGCTGCAACCGACTTCAACACCGCCATCCACTGATGGTTATCGGGCTTGGCGTCGGGCCGACGGCATCTCGACCAGGTTGTGATATTCCACGTCGACGATGCGCGCCGTCATCTCGACACGTTCCAGCGCGCGGCCTAATTGCAGAAATTGCCAGCCTTCGTCGTGCGGCAGCGTGTCGTCGCTAACGCCATGGAAGCGATGACTGCCGGTGCGGATTGCACTGCAGAAGCGGTACGGCCCGACCGCGATTTCTTCTTCGGCGCGGAAGCGGCTGACCTCGTGATAGAGACCGTTGATGTCCTGCCACATCTCGCGTGACAGCCGGTCGCGAATGGTGCGCGAGTTCTCGCGTGCGCGAAAGATACACTGCGCGATCGCGTTCGGGTTCTCTTCATGGAAGCCGAGAAACTCGAAGACAGTTTGCGTGTTGGCGGTGGTGTACAGGCGGAAGAACAAATCCTGCTCGCCCGTGATGTGCACCAGCGGCTCCCATCGCAACCGAAAGGTCTGCTGCGATTGTTCGAGCAGCATGTGATAGTTCACGTCGAGAATGCGCGCAGTATCTTCGGCACGCTCCATGTAGCGCGCCATCCAGAACAGGCTCTCGGCGATGCGCGAAAGCATCTGGCTCATGCCTCACCTCGCAATACCCAGGTATCTTTCGCGCCGCCGCCTTGCGAAGAATTGACGACTAATGAACCTGGCTCCAGCGCAACGCGCGTCAAGCCGCCGGGCACGATGACGACCTTCTCTCCGTTGAACAGACAGTACGGCCGAAGATCGACGTGACGTCCCGCGAACCTGCCGTTGCGTGGATCAAAGGAAGGCACACGCGACAAGCCAACCACCGGCTGAGCGATGTAGTTGCGCGGATCGGCGCGCACGCAATCCCGAAACTCAGCGATCTTTTCCTTCGAGGCAGAGGGACCCATCAACATGCCGTAGCCGCCCGACTCACCGACCGCTTTCACCACCAACTCTTCCATGTGCTCGAGCACATAGGCGAGGTCGGCAGAACGCGAACAGAGATAGGTATCGACGTTGCGCAGAATCGGATCCTGCCCCAGGTAGTAGCGGATGAACTCCGGCACGTACGCGTAGATGGCTTTGTCGTCTGCCACGCCATTGCCCACTGCATTTGCGAGCGCTACGTTGCCCGCGCGGTACGCGTCCCATCAAGCCGGCTACGCCCAACACCGAACTGCGGCTGAAGACCAACGGATCGAGATATTCGTCGTCGATGCGCCGGTAGATTACGTCCACGCGCCGCAGCCCGCGAATTGTCTTCATGTAGACAATGTCTGAGTCGACGACCAGATCGCGGCCTTCCACCAGCTCAACACCCATCTGCTGCGCGAGGAAGCTGTGCTCGAAGTAGGCGCTGTTGTAAATACCGGGCGTCAAAACCACAGCCACGGGCGTAGCGCTTGTGGTCGGCGCGATCGAGCGCAGGATCTGCGCGAGCTCCGCCGGATATTGATCGACCGGCAGCACCTCGCACATCTCGAACAGCCGGGGGAAGGTGCGCGTCATGACCAGGCGGTTCTCGAGCACGTACGAGATGCCGCTCGGAGTGCGCGCATTATCTTCGAGCACCAGGTAGTCGCCGGTCTTCGAGTCGCGCACCAGATCGATACCGGTGATGTGCGTGTAGATGCCTTTCGGCACGCGGACGCCGATCATCTCGCGCAAGAAGTGGCGGCAAGACAGAACGAGGGAGCGCGGGATCTTGCGATCACGCAGAATGTGCTGCGGCCCGTACACATCCTGCAGGAAAAGATTCAATGCCAGTACGCGCTGCGAGAGGCCGGCTTCCAGCAGGTCCCACTCCGAGCGCGGAAGAACACGGGGAATCAGATCGAAAGGAAAGAGCCGTTCAGTGCCACGGCCATCGCTATAAACCGTGAAGGTGATGCCCTGCATCAGAAACGAGCGATCCGCCAGGTGACGGCGCTCGGTGAACTCCGTCGGCGTTAAGTCGGATAACGCTTCGAAGACGCGCTGGTAGTGCGGGCGCGGCTCTCCTGGCCGCGAGAACATCTCGTCAAAGTGGAAGCCGAGTTCGTAGCCTTTGAGAAGATGATCGGAATCCGGGGCCGTTTGCGCTTGCAAGAGAGGCCAGTATAGCAATTACGGATTTGTAGACGAAGACAGAAATTTTTATGCTCCGAACCGGAATTGAGCCGGTCCGGAGCATGCCAGCGAAGTCTTTAGAACTCGAACTTCGCCGCGAGTTGGATGATGCGCGGGTCGCGGAAGCCGGTCACACGGCCGTAGGTGGACGAGCCTAACGCCGTGCTGACCGTGTCGGCATTGGTGTGGTTGGCAATGTTGAAGGCTTCGCCGCGCAACTGCAGCCGTGTCGACTCGTTGAACCGGAAGTTCTTGAAGAGCGACACGTCGAAACGCACAAACCCGGGACCGTTGATGATGCTGCGGCCTGCGTTACCCGGACGTACCTGACCCGCAGGAACATCGGCGAAGCAGGAGGTCGCAAACCACATCGCGTAGGTACGCGGTGCGCCTACGTTCGGGTTGCAAAGGGCGTCAGGACGCGGCCCCGCAGCGCTCGCACCGATAATGCCCAGGCCCGCCGGATCGGTACCGAGGCTCGAGGTGACGTTCAAAGGCAGCCCGCTATCGATCTGCGTGATGCCGCTGACTTCCCAACCACCGATCGCTTTGCCGGCGAAACTTTGCGAGTGGCGCAAGAACGGAATCTCATAGACGTAGCTCATCGTGAAGACGTGGCGGCGGTCGAACTGCGCCAGCCCGCGCTCGCCTTCGTTGAAGTTGTAGGTATTCTGCGGAGCGCTCGAGCGATCGCTGCGATTGTCGGTGAGGGCTTTCGAGTAGGTGTACGAGACAGTCATCAACGAGTTGTTCGCGAAGCGCTTGTCGAGGAACATCTGCAGACCGTTGTACTCAGAGTTGAACCAGTTCTCGATCGAGTTGATGGACGCATACCCGCGATACGGCCGCACCTGGTTCAAGAGCTGCGTGTTGGCACTGGTGAAAACGGTCCCCGCTGGAACGATGCCCGCCGCGATGGCCGCACCCGGAGCCGCTTCGTTGATATCGACAATGCCCGGCAGGTGGGTACCCTTCGTGCCCACATACGCAACGTCGAGCACCAGGCTGGGCCGGATCTGCCGTTGGATATCGAAGCTCCAGTTCTGGGTGTACGGCGTCTGATAGTTTGCCGGCGTACCGTGCAGAACTTTCGGCGATGCAGAGATAACCTGAGTTCCCGCGACCGGATTACTGAGCGATGTGTTGGTCACGGTCACGCTGTTGACGAACGGCGGGTTGGCAAACTCATTCTGTTCGTAAACACCGAATAGAATCAGATCGTAGTAGATGCCATAACCGGCGCGGATCGCGGTCTTGCCATCGCCGAACGGATCGTAGGCGAGACCGACGCGGGGAGCCCAATTCTTGTAGTTCTCCTGGGATATTTTGTGGCCCGGGAAGCGCGTGTTGTTTGATGCGACGATGATGCCGTTGAGCGGATCGCCCGTACCCGGAACAATGTTTCCTTTGGCATCGATCTGCGGCGCTTTTGCGGGATCGTAGAGCCGCGGGTCGAAGTTCGTCAGTAGATTGTTCGTGTCGTAAGGTTGCCGGAACAGTGAGTAGCGCAAGCCCAGGTTCAATGTGAGCCGCGAATTCACGTGGAAGTCGTCGTTCACGTAAGCCTCGTACTCATTGCCGTGCACGTATGGCGTGAGATCTTGCGACGTCTGAGTAAAGCTCGCGGCGTTGCCCAGCAGGAAGTTCGCAAACGCCTGCTCGAACACCGGAGTTCCAGTCGGCCGCGGCGTCTGGCTGAACGTGAACGCGCCCTGTACCCCGCCGCCGGCATTCTCCGTCTTCGAGTAGAAGTTCGCGGTCAAACCGAGTTTCAGCGTGTGGCGGCCGGCAATCTTGGTGAGGTTGTCGAACACGTTGTAGTTGCGGTTAAAGTCACGGTACGGACCGAAGCCGGTGATGGTCGAGCCTCCGGCAATGCTGATGGACGGGATTCTGGCGAGCGTTGTTGTAAACGGCAGCGCCACCTTCACATCGGGCGACAGCGCTGACGACACGGTGCCGGTCACGTCGCTGGTGATTGCGCCGTAGCTGTACGCGTAGCCCGCTTCGTTGATCAGCGTGGGCGTGAAGTTCTGCGTGCCGCGTATCACGAGGCTATGACCAGGCGAGTTCGTCGACGTGGTGGAAACCCCGGGCAGCGCCGCGCCGGTGAAGAGTCCGCCGGGCTCGACCGTGGGGATCGAGTCACGCAGGTAACGAACGGACAGACCGTAGTTTGAGCTGAACACGTGATCGACCTTATAAAGCTCCTGGCGGTAGTTGAAAATGTTGCGCAGCGCCGAGAAGATCGAGTTGCTCGCATCACCGTTGGGAATGGCGGCGTAGATATCTTTCAAATACGCGGTCGCGACGGGATTGATCTGCGTGATGGTGTTCGAAGTTTGCGTACACTTGCCGCTGACCACAGCCACACAAACGGGATCGGGGAAGATACCCTGCTTCTCAGACCCGGTCGGCACGAAGGCTTGCACCGTGCTGTAAGTGATGATGCGGCGGTACTCCTGCGAGAAGAAGAAGAACGTCTTGTTCTTGTCGCGATTGTAGACGTGGGGAATGAAAAGCGGTCCGCCGATGGTGTACCCGAAGTTGTTGTAGCGAAGTGGTGGGACGCGCGCTTTTCCGTCGCGGCCCAGGTTTACGCGGTTGGCGTTGTTCAGGAACTGATTGGCTGAAAAGGCGTCGTTGCGCACGAACTCATAGGCATCGCCATGGAAGCGGCTGGTGCCCGATTTGGTGACCACGTTAATTTGGCCCGCGCCGCCTCTTCCAAACTCTGCGGAATAAGTGCTGCGCAAGACTTTGAACTCGGCGATTGCATCCACGCTCGGATAGTTCAGCAGCGTTGCATTGGACCCGCGATCGACGTTGTCCGCGCCGTCTACGGTCCAGTTGTTTTGTGAGTTGCGGCCGCCGTTGATCGAGAAGCTGACGGTATTGGTCTGCCCCGAAGGGTTGCTGACGCCAACATAAATCTGATCCGAAGCGCCGGACACGACGCCCGGCATCAACGCGACAAGCTGTTCGTAGTTGCGGTTATTGAGAGAGAGTTCGCGAACCTGGGTGCCGGTGATCAGACCTGCAGTCTCGGCGCTCTGCGTTTCAACTTGCACCGGAGCTTCCTGCACGTTGACGACTTCAGTGGCCTGGCCAACTTCAAGCGCGACATCGATGCCCAGCTTTTCGTTGACGTTGAGCACCACGCCGCTACGCTCGGATTTCTTGAAGCCGGCCGCAGTCACCGAAAGCATGTAGTTGCCAACGGGCAACAGCACCGCGGAATATTCGCCTTCCGCGCCGGTAGTCAGTGTGCGGGCAACGCTATTGCGATCGGTGTTCGTGATGACCACCGTGGCGTTCGGGACAACAGCACCTGTGGAATCCGTGACGACGCCGGCGATCGAGCCGGTAACGTCTTGCGCGCTGGCCAAAAATGAGGCGACCGCGAGGAGAAGAATCAACTGCACTAAACGTGACGCACCAAAGCGCATACAACATGCTCCTGAAATGGTTTTGAAACTTGTTTTACATTATACGTTCAGCACGACGCGAGGGGGCCGTAGTGTCCTCAACCTGCGTTGACGAATGTGCAGTGGTGGCGTCCGGGCAGTCGTCACGACGTGCCACGCGCGTACGCGATCGGGTACCTACGACTGATGTTCGCGGTACCACTCCAAAGTGCGCCGCATGCCTTCTTCGAAGCTGAACTGCGGCACATAGCCAAGCTCCCGGCTGGCAGCCGTGGTGTCTGCTTGCGAATCGCGTACATCGCCGGCGCGCGGCTCGGCGTACCTGGGAGCGAGATCCACGCCTTCAATCTTCTGCAGAAGGGTCCACGCCTGATTGAGCGTGATGCGGCCACCGTTGCCGCCGTTGTACATCTTGCCCGGCGTGCCAGCCACGGCAGCTCGTCAGGTTCAGGGCAACGACATCTTCGACAAAGGTGAAGTCGCGCGAGTGCTCGCCATCGCCAAAGATCGTCGGAGCTTTGCGTTCGATGATGGCCTTCATAAAGAGAGACAGAACGCCCGAGTACGGGCTGCCTGGATCCTGGCGGGGCCCGAAAACATTGAAGTACCGCAGGCTCACAGTCTCTAACCCGAAGCAGGTCGTGAAGACACTGCAGTAGTATTCGCCAGCGAGCTTCTGCATCGCGTAAGGCGATTTTGGCTGCGGCAGCATCGATTCAACCTTGGGCAGCGTGGGCGTATCACCGTATGCCGAAGAAGACGCAGCGTAGACCACGCGGCGCACCCCGGCTTCCTGCGCGGCGCGCAGTACGTTGAAGGTGCCGTTGATATTGACGTCGTGAGACGGCACCGGCTCGTTAATCGAACGTGGCACCGAGGGAATCGCGGCCTCGTGGAAGACCACTTCGGCGCCTTTCATGGCAGCGGCCACCCGGTCAAAATCGCGGATGTCGCACTCGTGAAACTCGACCGAATCTTCCACTTCCTTCAGGTTCGCTGTCTTCCCGCTGAGCAGATTGTCGATAACAACGACTTTGCTCGCGCCTTGCTTCAACAATCCTCGGACGAGCGCCGAGCCGATGAAGCCGGCGCCTCCTGTCACTACGTAGTGGCTCATATGGTTTTCAGGTAGTCGATGGTCTCACGTGCGATGCGCTCGCCGCCATAATCGAAGTCGAACGCTTCCAGCGAGACCCAGCCGCTGTAGCCGCGGCGTTCAAGTGTGTCGAACACTGGCGCGAACTGATATCCACCAGAAGGGGTGGGATGGCTCCCGTCAGTCTCGTTGACGTGCACATGGCGGATGTACTCGAAGTAGCGATCGACGATTGCCGCGTGCGGCTCCGTTTCATCCACAGCATTGTGGCTGTCGAACATGGTCGCGACCGCGCGGCTGCCGATGGAGTCAACGATGGCGACCGCTTCAGCCAGCGTGTTCACAACATCGCACTGGTTCGAAGGGAGCGCCTCGACAAGTATCGTGACGCCGCGCGATTCAGCATGTGGCGCGAGGCTCGCGATGCCGTCGCGGAAACGCTGAACGGCTTCTTCGCGGGTGCTGCCGCCCGTTGTGCCGCGCTGTTTCGGAGAACCGAAGACGAGCACGCCGCCATCGCCGAAATCCGCGCAGAGATCGATCAAATCGCGGACGTGCGCCCAACTGCGCTCACGCAACGCAGCGTCGGGCGTGGTGACGTGAAGGCCAGGAGGGCTCGGCATCAGCCAATGCAGCCCGATGTATTCCAGCCCCTCGGCACGCATCACCGCTTTGACTTCTTTGCGGCGGCTGCTCGAAATATCGGAGGGAGAAACGGCAAGGGTGAACGGCGCGATCTCGATGCCGGTATACCCTGCCTCGCGCATCACGCGGCACATCTGCTCGAACGGCATCTGGCCGAACGACTCGTTGCACATGCCCCAGCGCAGCGATCTCAATGCGAACCGCCCGACAGTGCCTTGATCAGCCGGTAATTGAATTCCAGCCCTTCGTAAAACTGACGCGTGCCGAGGCGCTCGTCGCGACCATGCGCACGCACGTCGTCCATGTCTTCGAACAGACCTGAAACGCCGTACATGGGGATGCCAGCCGCACGCAGATACTTAGAGTCGGTCGCGCCAGTGCCCATCAACGGCACGACAGGAACACTGGGCCACATGGCATCGCTCACGCTTTCGATCGCTTTCATCACCTCGGGTGAGAGCGGCGAGGATGGCGACATCATCGGAGACTTCAGCGCCTCCAGTTGCACGTGGCTATCGCCAATGATGCCGGTCAGACGTGCGCTGCACGTTCTCGAGTGAATCGGTCGGCAGCAAGCGGCAGTTCACCGTGGCAACTACTTTTTGAGGCAGCGCATTTTCAGCGTGGCCCCCTTCGATCATGGTCGCGATACACGTGGTGCGCATACCCGCATTCATCAATGGGTTCAACGCAAGCCGTGCAACAGCGCTGGCGTCCGGCTGCGGCTTGGCGATCGCTTGCATGTCTTGCCCCAGTTGTCCCGGCTGCAGTTTGCCCATGCGTTCAAAGTAAGCGCGCGTGACTTCGTTGAGTTGCACAGGGAAGCCCGCTTTCTCGATGCGCACTAGTGCTTCGGCCACCTGGTAGATCGCATTGTCGCGGCGCGGAAGCGAACTGTGCCCGCCGGGATTCGTGGCTGTCAGGTGAAACGTAAGAAACACTTTTTCGCTGGCCTGCACGCCGTTCAGAAAAGGCTTACCGTTATGCTCCAGACCATCGCCGCCTTCATTGAAGCCATAGCCTGCGTCGATCAACTCGCGATGGTTTTTCACCAGCCATTCGACACCGTTGTGATCGCCGGTTTCTTCATCCGCCGTGAGCGCAAGAATGATGTCGCGGTCCGGCCGGTAGCCTTCCTGCAGAAAGCGGATCAGCGTTGCCACGTAGATCGCCGCGCTGCCCTTGTCGTCCGTCGTACCGCGTCCGTAGAAGTACCCGTCTTTCTCGGTGAAGACGAACGGGTCGAGCGACCAGTCGGTACGCTTTGCTTCGACCACATCCAGATGCGCCAGCAGCAGCAGCGGTTTGCGCTTGCCCGTACCGTGCAGCCGCGCGACAAGGTTGCCCCGATTGGGCGTAGGGCCGAGCACTTGAATATCAACTGGCGGCATGCCTGCCTGTTTCAGGCGCTCCGCCATCGCGTTTGCGGCAACGGTCGTGTCGCCAACAGATTCCGTAGTATTGATCTCGACCAGTTGTTGGAAGATCGCACGCGCTAACTTCTGCTCTGGCTCGGGTGGAAGGGCGGCTGCATGCAGCGTCAACGCGCTGAGCAACGCAACTAAAACGACGCGGCTGCTCAATCTTCGCTCCCGCCCCAAAGGCCGCTCAGCGCCCGCAGCGCACCGTGTTCGTCGCCACCCGTTTTGGTGGGCGCAAACTCACGGCGCATCTTTTCCAGCGTCATGCTTTGGACGATCACGCGGCCGGGACCACGCATGGTGGCAAGGAAAAGTCCTTCTCCGCCGAACAACGCCGTCTTGATCCCGCCCACGTAGTCGATGTCGTAATCCACGGTATCGTCGAACGCCACCAGGCATCCGGGCTCCACTTGCACCACTTCGCCCGGCTGCAGATCGAACTGCACGAAATCGCCGCCAGCATGGATGAAGACCAGGCCGGGGCCGGTCAGGCGTTCGAGGACGAAGCCTTCGCCGCCGAAGAAACCCGCGCCAAGCCGCTTGACGAAAGCGATGCCGAACTGAACGCTCGGTTGCGCAACCAGAAATGCATCGCGCTGCGCATACAACGATTGGCCCGCTCGCAAATCGATGGCTTGAATTTTGCCGGGATAGCTGCCCGCGAAGCCGACCTCGCCGTCGCGATCCGCGTGAAAGTAAGTGAGGAAGAGACTTTCGCCGCCGATCTTTCTGCGAATCGCTCCGATGAGCTTCTCGCCCACGGTCGTGCCACTCATGCGCGTTTCCCAACGCACGGCGGGCGTTTTATAAACCATCTTGCCGGCTTCAGAGTAAACCTCTTGCCCGGGCCGCAATCGCAATCGCAGCACCTGCAGGTTGTCGCCTTGCACGGTGTAATCGAGCGGCTCCGCAGCAGCGGCGGCCACGCCGCCGAGCGAAACGCCGCAGCGGGTGCAGAACTGCGCGGTGTCGGGCATGGAAGCGCCGCAACTGCTGCAAAATGCCATTGCTGAATTCTCGCATGAAGAATGCGCGAAAACAGGTCGCCGTGTGGTGTTGTTACCATGGTCCGTTTGAGCCAACCTCGTTCAACGCCCCTGTCGGTCGTGATTCCGGCTTACAACGAAGAACTTCGCCTGCCCGCCACCCTGGAGCGCATCGTCGCGTACGCACAGGAGAACCATTGGCAGGACTACGAGATCGTGGTTGTCGACGACGGATCGAAGGACAACACGGTCAAAGTGGCCGAGCAGATGGCTTTGCAACATCCAGCAGTACGAGTGATCCGCAATCCTGGCAATCGCGGAAAAGGCTATGCAGTCAAGAACGGAATGTTGCAGGCCCGCGGCGCTTGGCGTCTGTTCACCGACGCGGATCTGTCGACACCCATAGAAGAGATCGTGAAACTACAAGCTGCGCTCCACGATGGCGCGCAGGTAGCCATCGGTTCGCGCGCGCTCAATCGCGAATTGGTGACGGTGCATCAATCGGGCTTTCGCGAAGCTGCCGGCAAACTATTCAACCTCAGCATGCGCACGGTGCTCGGGTTGCCTTTGCGCGATACGCAATGCGGGTTCAAAATGTATTCGGCGGAAGCGGCGGAACAAGTGTTTGCGCGCCAGCGTCTGGAGCGCTTCGGGTTCGATGCGGAAGCGCTGTACATCGCGCAGTTGCGAGGTTATCGAATCGTAGAGGTGCCGGTGCGCTGGAGTAATGTCGAGGGGACGAAGGTAAGCCTGCTGAGCGGCGCACAGCCGTTCGTGGATCTTTTCACGATTCGCGCGAATCAGATGAAGGGTCTCTATAAATAATGCAGATTCCTGGAATTCACCACATCACCGCGATTGCCGGAGAGCCTCAGCGCAACGTCGATTTCTATGCGGGATTGCTCGGCCTGCATCTGGTGAAGCTCACGATTAACTTCGATGACCCCGGCACTTACCACCTCTACTATGGCGATGCGGCGGGCACACCGGGTACGATCCTGACGTTCTTCCCGTGGGCCGGTGCCCCGCGCGGACGCCATGGCGTGAGCCAGGCGACAGCCATTAATTTCGGCGTCGCGGAACGGCACCTGAAGTTTTGGCGCGATCGCGTGCCCGATGCGATCGATCTCGGCAAACGTTTCGGTCATCCAGTGATTGGCTTTACCGATCCGGATGGTCTCGCCCTTGAAATTACCGGTCTGCCCGAAGATTCGGGCGACCAGCGGCTGGCACGGTTTCACAGCGTAACGTTGTCTGAAGCGGGCCATGAAAGCACTGCGAAGCTGCTGACATCTACGATGGGTTTGCAAGCGGCTGGTGAGGAGGGCAATCGGTTCCGGTATGCTTCGCCCGGTGCGATGGTGGATGTCCTGTGTCAACCGGATGCACGCCGCGGATCCATGGGTGTCGGGACCGTGCACCATGTTGCTTATCGCGCGGAAGATGCTGCGGTGCAGAAGCATTGGCGTACTCAACTGGCGGCCGAAGGGTTCGATGTAACGCCGGTGCTCGATCGCAATTACTTCGAGTCGATCTACTTCCGCGAGCCCGGTGGCGTGTTGTTTGAAATTGCCACCGATCCACCCGGCTTTGCGATCGATGAGCCGGCTGCGCAACTGGGCAAATCCTTGAAGCTTCCGGAGTGGCTCGAGCCCCAGCGCCAACGGATCGAGGCTGTGCTGCCCAAATTGACGGTTCCGGAGAATCCCTTTGGCAACTGACTTTGTACACCGCTACATTCCGGCCAGCTCATCGGCCGCAACGATTCTGCTGCTGCATGGCACCGGAGGCGACGAGAACGACCTGTTAGGGATAGGCCGCGGCTTAGCGCCTGGAGCCGGCTTGTTAAGTCCGCGTGGGCAAGTTGATGAGAACGGGATGAACCGGTTTTTTCGCCGGCTCGCGATGGGCGTATTTGACGAAGAGGACGTCAAGCGTCGCGCGTCCGACCTGGCGGAATTCGTTCGGGAGAGTGCAGCAAAATATAGCTTTGACCTGTCCCGTGTGATTGCGCTGGGATATTCCAACGGCGCGAACATCGCGGCGGCCAATCTTCTGCTCACGCCCGAGTTATTGAAAGCAGCCGTCTTACTGCGCCCGCAGCTACCGTTGAAGCCCGATGTCGCGCCAGACCTCTCAGGCAGGCAGGTGCTGCTGCTGGCCGGAACTCAGGACCCCATCGTGCCGCAAGCCGGCACGCAACAACTGGCAAAGTTACTGGCCGGATATGGAGCTCAGGTCGAAGTGCAGTGGCAAGAGACCGGGCACGATCTGACGCCCGACGACTTCTCGGCAGTCAAAAAGTTTCTGACCCCTCTGCTATAGGACAATAGGCGCATGGGATTTGCACTCCGTGCGTGTACGATCTTGCTGGCGGTGGCGCCGCTGGCAGCTCAGAGCAATTGGAAGCTGGTCTGGAGCGATGAGTTCAACGGACCCGCCAATGCTCTGCCGGACTCTTCCAAGTGGGGCTATGACCTGGGCGGCGGTGGCTTCGGGAATAATGAGTTAGAGACTTATACTAACTCGCCCAATAATGTCTCGACCGACGGCAACGGGAACTTAGTGATTCATGTCCTGAACCCGGCGCAGGGACAGTACACTTCATCCCGGATCAAAACCCAGGGTAAGTTCGCAATCGCGTACGGCAAGATTGAGGCCCGTATCCAAATCCCATATGGTCAAGGTATCTGGCCGGCCTTCTGGATGTTGGGCGCTAACATCGATACTGTTGGCTGGCCCACCTCGGGTGAGATCGACATCATGGAGAATATCGGGAAAGAGCCGAACATGGTGCATGGTACGGTGCATGGCCCTGGATACTCCGGCTCGAACGGAATTGGTAAGGCGTACACACTGCCCGGAGGCGGCCGGTTCGCCGACGATTTTCACATCTACAGTGTGGAATGGACGCCGACCAGTGTAGAGTTCTTCGTTGACGGGAACTCCTATCATAAAGTAACTCCGCAAACTATTCCGGCTGGCACGAAGTGGGTCTACAACACGCCATTCTTTCTCCTGCTCAATGTGGCTGTAGGAGGTGGATGGCCAGGTTATCCGAGCACCGACGCTTCGGTCTCGCCTTACCCGCAGACCATGACTGTCGACTATGTTCGGGTGTACCGCAGTACGACTGATGCGATTGTGAATCCCGGTGGCGTGGTCGACGCGGCATCGTTTTCGCAGCATCTTGCGCCCGGAAGTCTCGCCAGCGTATTTGGCACCGGTATGGCCGATAACACCTACCCGTCGCTGTTCGACGCTTCGCAAAACGCATTCACTACCTCAGTGGGGGGAACATCGGTGATGGTGAATGGTGTCGCCGCACCCTTGACCTATGTGTCGCCGGAACAGATTAACTTTCAGGTTCCCTGGGAGACGCCGCTGAATAATTCGGGAGTACAGGTCGTCCGTAACAGCGCCCCCAGCAATACGGAAATCGCTACCTTGAAGTCCACCGCACCATCCGTGTTCGATCTGCCATCGACCCAATGGTTCGTGCCCACAACTCCGCTCGCGATTGTGACTTGCACCGGCCAGGTGTGCACGTTGTGGGGCAATGGATTCGGTGCTCCGGCGCAGGTCAATGGTGCTCCCGCTCCCGCGGCGCAGACAAGCGCGGCCTGCACGCTGAGCATCGAAAATCAGAACGCTCAGATTCAGTACTGCGGAACGGCGCCGGGGCTGATCATTAATCAGTTGAACTTTGTGTACCCGGCGAACTTACCGAACAAACCGGCGCTCAACGCAACTCTTCAGGTAGGCAACGCTTCGAGCACTTTCCAGGTGCCCCCGCCGCCATCCAATTAGCGCTTGATGATGACTTCGCGGAGGTTCTCGCGAGTTAAGAAGAACTTCACGCTGTCGAAGGGGGAAAACAGCTTTTCCAGACTGCGGTTATTAAACGGCTGGGAAAGCTGGCGCGTGCCGCGCTGCGTGAGCAGTAGAGTGTTGTGATCTTGAATGCGGAAAGTTGTCGACGGAACTACCGTGACTTTATCATCCGAACTGAAATAGGCCAGAAGGTAACTACCAGGTCGGAGGATCTTATGCAGGCGTTCAACGGTCGCGGTGAGCAGGGCAGGTGGAAGATATTGCAGCACGTCCCAAAGCAGGACACCGTCAAAGCTATATTCGGGAAAATCGAGATTCTGAGCGAGGAAGTACTGGATACGGTTCAGGCTGGCTTGTTCCTGTAAGTCCTCAGTCCCAAACGTCTCATCGAGAGATTGTAGAAAAGCCTGAGTCGATACACGGTGCCCTAAGTTAGTCAGATAACTTAGGTTCTCCTGGGTGGCGCCACCTAAGTCGAGGATACTTAATCCCGCCTGATCGCGGATGTGTGAGAAGAATTGCTCAAGCCCGCGGCTCTGGCGTACGAAGACTACTTCTTTGTCGTTGACCCGGGAACTTCGGGGAGAGGAAGACCCTTCGTTTGCAGACGGGGAGGCGGCGGCGTTGCCTTTGAAGAGACCTTTGAGACGGTCCGTCAGCAAGTTCTCCAGCACTCCCCTGATATCCTGCTTACCGCTTCACGTCGCCTGCGGCCGTTGTCAAGCGCGGCGCCGACTGCGGCGTATTCACTGGCGTGTTGACGGGTGTCGGCGTCGCAGCGCCGGAGACCGGGACACTCTTCACCGGTTCAGGCTTCACAATGTCGATGCTGCCCTTGAAGTAGGCGCCATCTTCCACTGAAATGCGCGAAGTCTTGATGTCGCCGATGAGGCGCGCATCCTTGCGGATTTCCAAACGGTCACCGGCTTCGACGTTGCCTTGGATCTGGCCGAGCACGACGACTTCGCGCGCGCGAATAGTCGCCAGCACTTTGCCGTTGGGGCCGATCGTCAGCTTATTCTCCAGCAGCTCGACGGTCCCCTCGATGTCGCCATCGATGTACAGGTCTTCTTTGCTGAAGATCTGCCCGTTGATCTTAACGGCTTTACCAATCGACGCTGAACCGGAACGCGTCAGCTCAGGCTCTGGATGTCGGACTGAAGTGCTTGCCACGGGGGCTGTCTCCTTTTTGGGCTCCATCGGCGCGGGAGGTACCGTGGCCGTTGTTCGGGGAGCGGGTTCGTCTGGGCGTTTATTCCACATGCTCATTGGCTGGTGCGGTCCTTCAACAGAATTGAAATGCGGGCTGAGGACGTAAGCTCCTTTCTCAGACTAATGGCAAACGACTCGAAAGGCAATTCGATGAGAAATTGAACAGCAAACGAACGTTGCACGCGGCGCCTCGATGCACTGTGGCCGTGGTGTACTGTGCCCCAGTGCAGTATGATCTTGGCGAGGCTCTTTGCAATGAACATCCCTGTTGCGATGCTAACGATGGTCTCGGTACTGCCCTTAGCTGCGCAGAGCGTTCCGCGCACTAACCGCGATTTGCCCAAGGTTCCGTCGGTGCGGAAGACGCCGCGCATTCGTCTCGCCGCAAACGAGGCAAGTGCTGCGCGGGTGGTATGTTCTGCCGCGCGCATCTATGTACCAAAGCCGGTGTACATGCCTAACGCCCTGAGTGGCGTAAGCGAACCCAAGGTAACGCTCTTAGAGCAGAACTTAGGTGGACCAGCATGTGAGCAGTTACCATCCACAAAGGTTACCTATCAACGGTGAAGTTGTACGGCGGCGTTGAGGCCGGTGGAACGAAGTTCGTCTGCGGCATCTCTGACGAAGCCGGTAACATCCTGAACCGCGAACGCTTCGCGACCGGCGACCCGGAATCGACCATTGCGCGGACGGTTAGCTTCTTTCGGAACAACCAGCCCGTTGAAGCCATCGGCATTGCCTCGTTTGGACCCATCGATCGCGCGACCGGCAGGATCGGGAACACGCCCAAGCCGCACTGGCAGCACGTCGATTTTGCGAATCGCCTGGAGCGCGAGCTTGGCGTGCCGGCCGCATTCGACACCGATGTGAATGGCGCGGCCTTAGCAGAACATCGATGGGGCGCGGCCCAAGGTGTTCAGGACTTTGTGTACATCACGGTGGGCACTGGCATCGGTGGCGGCGCATTGGTGAACGGGGCCATTGCGCACGGCCGCATGCACTCCGAAATGGGGCACATGCGCGTGCCCCATGAGGTGAGCCGAGACCCGTTCGCAGGAGCGTGTTCTTTCCACGGTGATTGCCTGGAAGGCCTGGCGTCCGGTACCGCCATGCACCAGCGCTGGGGCATCTCCGCCGAGAGGCTGCCGCCCGATAACGAAGCATGGGAACTGGAAGCGCTCTACCTCGCGCATGCTGTGTGCACGCTGGCATGCGTGCTCTCGACTGAGCTAGTCATTCTGGGTGGCGGCGTCGGAGGTGTACGGCACTTGCACGACCGCGTCAAATTGCATGCAGCGCGCCTGCTGAACGGCTATATTGCAACGCCGAACCTTCGCAGCCCCGGGCTTGGCGACGATGCGGGATTATTAGGAGCGATTGCGCTGGCGCAGTTGCACGGTAAGTGACTCAGTTGACTACGCCGGATAGGGGCGTCGCGCGCCCTCCAACTGGAACATGACTTCGATCCGCTCGCGCCAATGGGCAGCCAAACCGATGCGGCGCACTTCGATGTCGGGCGCGAGTGACTGCACGAGCGTTTCCGTTGTTTCGTGAAATTCCAGTGCTGGAGCGATCAGAAGTAGACGCGGCGGTTCGTTGCTTAGCTCCGTTCCCGGGAAGTATCCAGCTGCAGCAAACTCCCCGCGCTCAAGATGAAAGCGCACACGCAGCCAGTAGTCGAGCGCCTGCAGCGGCAACTCCGGATCGCTGGTGGCTTTGATCTCAATTACAGCTAAGCGGCCGCGGTGATCACACGTCAGCAAGTCGATCACGCCACGATCGGCTGCGGCGAATGCGGGCACCTGACCATACACCGGAGAATGCGCAAGCGACGGGTCGATCAGCGAGATGTGCCGGCGTACTTGGCCTTCGAGCCAAGCCTCCGGTTGTTTGCGATACAGCGTGTTTTGAGGGTCGGCAGGACGCGGTGTGCGAAACTGCGCGAGTGACGCTGCAAGGCCATACGCTTCATCGTTCGTAAGTGGCCGGCTGCCTCCAAGCGAAGCAGTCACCTGAGTGTGTGCACGCGCGAACTCAAGACCGCGCACACGCAAGCTGAAAGCGCCGCTCGGAGTTTCAATCGCTTCGAAGCCATCGACCGTCGCGAGTGTCTGCAGCAGCGCGGCGGGCGCCGGCATGACACTGGCGCGAGCGTCGAGCACGGTATCTACATTGCCGCAATCGGCCGCGTCCACCCGCAGGCATACATCTTCGCTGGTGTAAGTGTGCAGTTCTACCGGAGTCCGCAGATGTCGCACGCGAAGTGCCAGCGCCCGCTCCGCGCCAGCAGGCACCCAGACGGCGAGCTGCGCGACCGTTTCGCGTGTGCGCGTGCGCCGAAGATGGTCGAGCCAGATGATGCCGAAGGTCAGTGCTTTCGCGGGTTCCAATGCCTCTGGACCTGCTCCCATGACGGCGATCGCGTGGTGGCCTCTGGTCAGCAGCGCGCGTGCGTAGGCGGGGGAAAGCGTGTGTTCGAGGTCTGGTTCCGTCGAGAGTTCCGCGATGGTCCAACCCGGCATCTCGCGGCTCAACATCAAGCGGAACCGCTCACGCCAGATCATGCGCGAGCCGCGCTGGCGAACATGTGCCGACGCCTGACCCGCGAGGTCTACCAGCACAATCTCGCCTTGCCTCTTACCGAAGTGTTCCACTACAAGGCTCAACTGGCTGCGCGTTTCGCTCTTCACCGCGATGATGCGGCGTACCAGGTTCGATTCGGCGCTCCAGACCTGCAGCGTGGGGCGGCCGCGTCGCATGTCGAGCATGTATGAACCAGGCTCGATCGGGCGCAATGGGCTCCCTGGCTCCAGCAGCGCGGGCTGGCGGCAGCGCTCGATAAACCGCTGGACCGATTCGCAAGTAGGTTCGGGCAGGCGCAACCAACATCGTCCGCTGCCAGGACCCAAGTTCTCTCGAACATTTTCCCGCTTGGCGATAATCAAAGCTCATGCTGCCGCCGGAGACTTTCCCTGAACGCCTCGCACTGGTGCGCGAACGGATCGCCGCTGCCGCCGCGCGTTCCGGCCGCGCATTGGACTCGGTTCTGCTCGTCGCGGTCACCAAGGTGTTCCCTGCCTCGGCGATTCATCTCGCCTACCGGCACGGACTGCGCGATTTCGGCGAGAACTACGTGCAGGAGTTTGAGGGCAAGGCTCCTGAAGTCGCATCACTCGAAGGCGCACGGTTTCATCTGATCGGTCATCTTCAATCCAATAAGGCGCGGAAGGCCGCAGAGATCTTTCAGGTAATCGAAACGGTAGATTCCGCGAAGCTCGCACGCCGGCTCGACGAGGTAGCGCGCCCGTTGCAAGTTCTGCTCGAGGTGAAGCTGTCCGATGAGGAATCGAAACATGGGTGCGCGCCGGGCGACTTAGCGCAAGTCATCGACGCGGTGCGGGAAACCAGAACACCTCGACTTAGTTGGCCTGATGACGATTCCACCCTGGTCAGAAGATCAGGAGACCACACGGCCTTACTTCGCGCGTTTACGTGAACTCGCACGTCAACATGATTTGCCGCAGCTCTCGATGGGTATGTCGCATGACTTCGAAGCCGCTATCGAAGAAGGCGCAACCATCATCCGCGTCGGTACCGCGCTGTTCGGCAACCGCAAGCAAGCATGAAGGTCGGGTTCCACTCGCCGATGCCGCCGGCGCGTTCCGGAGTTGCCGACTACGCGGCATCGCTGCTCGGTGAGTTGCGCAAACACGGCGAAGTAACGCTCGACGCAGCGCACGCGGACGTTCACCTTTACCATCTCGGGAACAATCGTCTGCACGCTCGCGCCCATGCACAGTCGCTCGCAATGCCGGGCGTGACCGTCCTGCACGATGCGGTGCTGCACCATTTTTACCTCGGCACACTCACCCGCGAGCAATACATTGATGAATTCACGCAGCAGTATGGCGAGTGGCATCGAGGGATGGCCACGCGGCTTTGGAGCGATCAGGCGGTCTCCAATGTGGATCATCGCTACTTCGACTACCCCATGCTGCGCAAGGCCGCATCGCATGCTCGGGCCGTGATCGTACATAACGCCGCAGCCGCACGGATGGTCGCGGAACATGCGCCGCAAACGCCCGTCATCGAGATTCCGCATTTCGTCGCAGCAGCGGGAACTGCCGCACGCTGCTTCGGTCTACGAGTTTCGCGAGAAGCTCCGCATTGCGCCGCATGCGTTCGTCTTCGGCGTGTTTGGTTATCTGCGCGAAACCAAGCGCGTGCTGCCAGTCATCGAAGCGTTCGTCCGCCTCGCGCGTGAGTATCCTCAGGCAGTTTTGCTTTTGGCCGGCGAATTTGTCTCACGCGATCTCGCGCGCGCCGTTGCGCATTACCGGAATCACGCGGGCATTCGCTATGTTGCCCATCTTCCGGAGCCCGAATTTTTACTTGCAGCCGCTGCGGCGGATGCCGTCCTGAATTTGCGCGATCCCGCGGCAGGTGAGACCTCAGGCATTGCGATTCGAGCTATGGGCCTCGGCAAGCCTGTGATGTTGAGCGATGGTATGGAATCCAGCGGTTTTCCGGACGGCACGTGTCTGCGCGTCAGCCGGGGGGTTGCCGAGCAGGCGGAACTGTTTGAATATATGAGACTAGCGGTGGAGATGCCGGACGTCATGCGCCAAATCGGATACCTGGCCAAACAACATGTGACAGCCGCGCATTCGCTCGAACGAGCAGGCCGACTCTATTGGGAAACGCTGTGCGCTTACCGGCAGTAGGTTGTCTCGCTGCACTCTGCGTAACTGCTTTCGGTGCGCCGCCGCTGCATGAAGCGATCACTCAACTCAACGTGCGCGTGCCGATGCACGACGGCGTACACCTTTCGACCAACATCTTCCGTCCGGTAGTCCCCGGGCGTCTGCCCACCATCCTGATCCGCACGCCTTACGGCAAGAGCGACGTCATCAACTCTCTCTACCGAACCTTCATCGATCACGGTTACGCCGTGGTGGTGCAGGATGTGCGTGGCCGCAATGCTTCCGATGGCAGCTTCCAGCCTTTAACGCAGGAAGGCAGCGACGGCGACGACACCTTGAACTGGATCGCCGCTCAACCGTGGTCCGACGGGAAAATCGGTATGACCGGCGGGTCTTACCTTGGCATCGCACAGTGGAAGGTGGCGTTGCGCAATAATCCGCATCTGAAAGCGATTTTCCCGGTGGTTTCCGGGGACGATGATTACCGCGACCGTTTCTACTCCACGGGCGGCGCCATGAAGCTGGGCAATCGGTTGTTGTGGACGTCAGAAAACGTTAGGGCTGAAGGCTTTCAGCCACCAGACTTCAAGCAATTTATATGGACGTTTCCGTTGCGCCTGGCGGACGTTGCTATCTCAGGCGAACGTGTCGGATTTATCCAGAATGCGCTCGACCACCCGGCTTACGACGCCTTCTGGAAATCAATTAGCACGCGCGAGCACCTGAAGGACATCTCTGTTCCGGTCTACTCAGTTGGCGGATGGTTCGACAATTTCGTCCAAGGCGATCTTGACGCGTTCCAGGTGCTTCGGAAGAAGACGGGCGTCAACCATATATTGATTGGACCGTGGCCACACGACATGTCCAAGCGGTTTACGACCGTCGACTTTGGCCCAGAGGCGATGGTGCCCCTGCGTCACCGGCAAATCGAATGGTTCGATCAATGGCTGAAGGACAAAGATGTCCCGCTCACGTCGGAGCCACCAGTGCGAGTGTTCGTCATGGGCGTCAATCGTTGGCGCAGCGAATACCAGTGGCCGATCGCCGGCACTCATTACGCGAAGTACTTCCTCACCAGCGGCGGCCACGCCGCCAGTGTTTACGGTGACGGAGGCTTGGACGCGCGGCCTCCCGGGCGCAAAGCACCGACTGATCACTACGTGTATGACCCGACGAAGCCGGTACCGACGTTGGGCGGTAACGTTTGCTGCAACCCGGCGATCTTTCCATGGGGACCAATGGATCAACGGGCCGTGGAGACCCGGCCGGACGTCCTGATCTACAGCACGGCGATACTTTCAGAAGACGTTGAAGTCATCGGGCCAATCTCGTTGACTCTGTTCATTGAAAGCACTGCACCTGATACCGATTTTGCAGCCAAGTTGGTGGACGTTTATCCCGATGGCCGCGCGATGAACTTGACGGACGGGCTGTTGCGAACCCGCTATCGCGAGTCACTGGAAAAGCCGAAATTGCTGCAGCCAGGCAAGGCCGTGAAGATCACAATCGATGCCGGCGTGACGAGTAATGTCTTCCGCAAAGGTCATCGGATCCGTCTGGAGGTCACCAGCAGCAACTTCCCGCATTTCGACCGCAATCCGAACACAGGCGCGCCGATTGCCGACGAAAAGAAGTTACTGAAAGCAACCCAGACCGTCTATCACGATCGCCAGCACGCTTCTTATTTGACGCTGCCAATTGCTCCGGCTGAGCCGCAGGGCGAGCCGCGCGGATTGACTTCAGGCGGCTTTGCGCGGTATGTTCCGAAGAGATCGTCATCACTTCGGGTGCGGTAGCCAAGTGGTAAGGCCAGGGTCTGCAAAACCCTTACTCGTGGGTTCGATTCCCACCCGCACCTCCATTCTCTTCTTTAGATTTATTAGTATTCCCATTTTTCTTTCAATTCTATTGCAATATACAAACGTATATTGATACACTCCTTGCCGGGTGCAGATCTCACCGGATCGGGTCGTTCGAGTAACCGCTGACAAACCGGTTTCTTTCATTCACAGGGGCAGCTTTCTTATCGTCCTGATTATTGGCTTTCTATTCGGCGTTGCCGGCTTTGCGTGGCTGCTGATTTATCAGGTGCATTGAAGCGTTCGATCCGCGATAGACTGGTTCGCACTTGCTCCAAATGCGAACTATTTCCCTTCTTCTCCTAAGCTCGTTCCTCTACGCGCAGGCACCCGCGGGTCCTCCCAGAATTCCCGGCCAGAATCCCAACGGCATGCACATCTTCATCTGGGCGGGTTTGAAAACCCACAACGCCGGCCAGCACGACTACCCTCAGTTTCTTGCCGATTGGAGTAAGCTGCTGACCGAGCATGGCGCGGTCGTGAGTGGCTCGCTTCACGAACCAACGGCCGAGGATTTAGAGCATACCGACGTCGTGATCATTTACAAGGGAGACGCCGGGTACCCATTCGAAACTTACAAGTCGCGTTTCGATGCTTATGTGAAGCGCGGTGGCGGATTCGTCAACATGCATGATTCGCTATGCGGCCCCGATCCAGCTTCGGTGGCAGCGTTGTTAGGCGGCGGAAAAAAGCATGGTGAAGTGAACTTCACGCTCGAAGCGCCGGTCCACTATAACGTTGTCGACAAGGCCAATCCGATCATGCAGGACATGACCGACATCACGCTGCTCGATGAGGCCTTCTTCAACATGACCTGGGCGAAGGATCCTGCCATTCACGTGCTCGCCACAGCCGAGATTGCACCGACCAAAAGCGCCGGCACGCACAAGGGCGAAGTGGTTCCGCAGATCTGGACCTACGAGCACACCGTTCCTGGCGGGCAACCCGCACGCGCGTTTGTTTGGATGCAAGGCCACACGTACGCCAACTTCTCTGACTACCAGGTGCAGCGCACTCTGCTGCGCGGGATAGCCTGGGCAGGCAAGAAGCCGGTTGACGAACTGGTGAACTATGTCGCACCGCCACGGCCGCCGCGACCTGAGCGTGCGCAGTAGCGCTGTTTAGGGAATCACCATCACCTGCCCTTGCCAGAACGCGGCCTTCTGATCCGCCGGATTCAGCACTGTGAGCTGGCAAGTGTACTCGCCTGCGGGCAGATGTTCAAGACTGAACTGCATGCGCACTGAACGTGCATCGCCGGTCACTGGCGGCGACTCCCACACTTTGCGCCCGTCGCGATAGAACGAAGCGATAGCTGCAGTGGGCTGATGGTTTCCATAAGCCTGCACAAACACGTACATATCGCGGCTGCGGCTGAAGACCCGCGTCACGCTGGGGATCAGCTTGCGCCCGTCGTGTACAAGCGGGTTCAAGTCTTGCGCATGCAGCTTGTCCTTCGCATTGAAGATGGCGTTCTGCATGTCCACAGACTGGCTGCTCAGAACCACAGAGCTGATCGGCTGGTAGCGTTGCTCTTTCGCCAGATTCGGAATAACGAACGGGTGAATGAAAGTTCCGATGCGTCCCGTCTCCGCATCGCGCGCCAGAAATTTCAACACGTAATGGCCGGGCAGCAGCGTGAAGCCGCCATCGTAGGTGATGGGTCGCTTGGATAGCTCGGCGGCGGTTTCGTCGGATAACTTTAGGTCGACTTTGTCGCGCAGATTGGCGACGGTCGTTCCGTTCTCTTTAATCTCGCCTACGAAATCGATCGATGTGCGCTCTGCCCCGCCCTTCTTCGCACGCGCCAGTTCGCTCCCGGGAATTTTGACGGCGATGGGCACATAGTATTCAGCGCGGTTGAGTTGAAAGTAATTCACCTCGAGCGCGAGCGTCAGTTCTGTGATGGGGTCGCCGGCCATCAACGCTTCTTCTAACTGACGCTCTTTGTCGACCGATGTGAACTTACCGAACTCCTTTTCCGCGAAGTACGTTTGTCGATAATCGAGTGTGAGCGCGGCCTGGTTGTTGACGCTGATCTTGATACGCCGCAGCTTGCCGTCGCGCGCAGCGTTGCTGGTGTAGTAGCCGAGCACGTAGTAGCTCGATACTGCTTTCTGCGCGTTGACGATCCCTTGCGCCAGGTCATTATCGTCGAGCAGCGCCTTGCCACCAGTGTCCGCCGCGAGTGCGTACAGCGTGTCTTGCGAAGCATAGAAGCCGCGCGTGTTCGCCGCCGCGGTCTCGCCGTTATAGATGCCGATGCCACCTGGCGATGGCTGCGTCGCATCGCCCAACGGCGCGAACGCGACCAGCCCGCGCGCGTCGATCGGCCAGAATGTAACACCAGCGCGAATCGCAGCATTCTCCGTCGCGTGAAGCTGGGCCTGATTGTTCACGCCATTCAAGCGCAGGCCGCTCGCGAAGTAGAGCAACGACTTCTTCTCACTCAGCACGCCCAGTGTTGCCGCCGCAGTCTGCAAGGCCGAGAGCTGCCGGTCGGTATTGAAAAGATTGAACTCGCCATCGTTTTGGCCGAATGCCGCGTCGGCATCTTTGGTGATGGTGTAGTCAATCTCCTCACCCACGAGCAGCGTCTGCAGCGTTTCGAGCAGCTTCGCACGATCTGCGGTGAAATCATCGAGCACTTCGACCGCGCCCCCCGAGTACGTCATGATCGCGACCAGATCCGATGCTGTCATGCGCGTTCGAATAAAGCGCTGCGCTGCTGCAATCGCCCGCGCCTGATCCTGTGGCGGCATTGCGCTCAGGTCGAAATACATGGCAAGCAGGCGCCGGTCGCGATAGCGCACATCGCCCGGCTTCTCAGGCTGGATGTGCGTGCGCCTCATGCGCGAGACAGGTGCAACATTTGCCGTGAGTGCGGTCATAGGCGAAGCATCAGTCAATGTCTGGTATTCAGCAAAGGCCAGCGTCTGAGGCTTGCCGTCTTCCAGCACGGTGAAGTCTTTCGCGGACAGCCCGGTCACTGGATGCCCTTCTTTGTCGGTAACCGCAACCGTCTCCACGACCAGGTGCGTGGTCGTGCTGAAGATCGGTTTGTCTTGAGCCGCTGCGAGGAAGGTTACGAACAGCGTGAGCAGGATGAGTCGCATGGGTCAGAACCTGGCACGAATGGTCGTCTGCAAGCTGCGCATCGGGTTAGCAAGCAGCGGCAGACCAAACTGACTGCTGTTGATGAGCGTGATCAGCGTCGGAAAGGCAGGATGGTTCAAGGCGTTGGCAGCATCAACACGGAAGTCGAGGCTGCATCGATCGCTGATGCGAAAGGTGCGCCCCAGCGAAGCATCCACGGTCACCACGCCAAGTCCGGTGATCGAGTTCCGGCCCGCATTGCCCCACCGTCCGGCAGCGGGTGCGGTATACGCCGCGGCGTTCAGAAACAGGCCGGATGGTGCGGCATAGAGTGGCGCACCCGTGTAGTCAGGGCGAAGGCTGCCCACGACCCCCGTGCCTTGCACACTGGCAAAGTAGATAGGAGTCAACGGCAGGCCGGAGCCGGCGCTGATGCGGTTCGTCACGGTCCATTCCTTCATCGCTCTACCTCGCCAGCCGCTAAGCAGAGCGCCCCCATGCAGGCCCATACCCGTGGTGTACTGCGAAGTAATCGTCAACAGGTGTCGCTGATCGAAGTTCGACAGTGCACGTTCGGCGCGAAGGTCCAGCCAATCCTGCGCGACCAGTGCCCCGCTCTGGTTGCGTCCGCCCAGCGACGCGTCATCGATTGACTTGGACCATGTGTACTGAGCCGTGACGGACAGCCCCGCGTGCAGCCGCCGCCGCAATTCAAAATCGCCGGCGTGCCGGATGGAGTTGCCGTTCGAGGTGAGGAATGAAAACCCACGCGGGCACGCCGGACACGGATCGAACGCACCGATCGGATATGTGTTGGGGAGGAATTGCTGTTGCGCGCGTGTCCCCTTGACGCCCGAATAGCCTGCAATCAGTACTAAGCCGAAGGGCAGATCGCGTTGCACGGAGATCTCCCAATTTTGTGCGTAGCCGATGCGGAAATCAGGATCGACGCCAAACGTGTTGCTCACGCCGGTGCCGGTAGGGGCAAAGCCGTTGGCCAGGGTCAGCGGGTGGCCATTTGTGTTCTGAACGCGCAGCGTCTTCGAGAATGGCGCCTGCTGCGACATCTGCGTGGCGATCCATTGATAGATTGCACTGTCGTAGTAGATTCCGTAGCCGCCGCGAACCACCAGAGACGATCCCGGTACTGGCTTCAACGCGAAGCCGAAGCGCGGAGCGAAGTTGTTGCGATCTGGATGCAGAAGCCCGTCGCCCGTGACTGGTGTGGCCGACGTAAAGCCGGGCGCTACCGCAAGATTCACGAGGCGGCCGTATAACTCATGAATCGGGGAGCTATACTCCCAGCGCAAACCGATGGTCATCGTGAAACTCGGCTTCCAGCGCCAGTCATCGCTCACGTAAGCGTCAGAGGAGAACGAACGCAGGTACTTGTCGGCATTGCCGAACGCAATCGAACTGGTGGATGGCACGCCGAGCAGGAACTGATCGAAATCCGCCGAGCCGGTAAATGCGAAACTGCCGCGCGGGTCCTGTTGTCCGAGTGTGTTCCATTGCTGCCGGCGGTAGTCTCCGCCGAATTTGAAGTAATGCCGGTCGTGGTTGTAGCCCACCTCAAGCGAACCGCCAATGTTCTGATTGCGATTGCGCGAGAACTGGACATCGCTGAGCGACGCGATGCCGCTCGCAAACGACAATGCGGGTGGCCCCCAGTTCACTGAATCCTGATTGGTGCCTGTCACTCCGGCTTCCCCAGCAACATTGCGGCGACTGGCGAAGAAGGGATCGGTATCGAGCGAAAGACGGCTGAACTGAACACCGGCGATTGCATAGAGCCGTGAGTGGAAGGTGTGCATCCAGTTCACGCCGGTGTTGATTCCCGTCGTGCGCGTTGCGTCGAGAAAGCCAAACAGGCTGGTAGCATCCGTGCGAGTGCTCTGGTAAGACAAGTTGCCCGAGAGCCGGTTCTTGGCTGTCAAGCGCTGTTGGAAGCGCGCCTGCAGGCTATCGTCGTGCAATGCGCCTGCGAGCGAAGTTTGAAAGTTATAGCGATCACTGGGGAAGTTTGGAACGGGATAGAACTGCAACAGCGCCAGGGCTTGAGGGCTGATAGATCCGGCCGCCAACCCGTCACCCGCGCGCTGCGCTAGGGTGGGCACCAGAGCCGCTTGCGTCGTGATGTTGCGATTGCGCGTCCACTGGTAAGTCAGCGTAACGTTTGGTCCGTTGCGCAAAATGTGTGGAATGCGAATCGGGCCACCGAACGATGCAAGCCCTTGCAGATGAGTGAAGTCAGGACGCGGCGTATCTTGCCCGGTGAGCGAGTACGGCCGGGCATCGAACGCGCCGCTATCCAGAATCATGCCGATGTTGCCGTTGTAAAGTGGCTTGCGATTGCGTCGGGAATTCCCGAACGCGTCCATCTGACTGACTTGCGACGCCGCACCGTTATTTGCGCTTCCATTGATTAACAGGCCGTCGGTAGCACGTTGTGCCAGCTCGATGGGATCGGCCCCGCGGAATGCAGGGGCCTCTTCTTTCCTTGTCTGCGGTTCTGCTTGAGTAGGGGTCGCGGCGCTCGTACTTATGGGCTGAGTTGTTATCTCGCTCATAGCGAGCATGCGAAGGTTGATCACCGCGTCAGCCGATGGAATCTGAATGCTACGCGTTTCCGGCGCGAAGCCGGTCATCTCGACCGTCAGTTGCCATGCGCCGTCTGCAAGATCGGCGAAGTGAAATGTGCCGCGCTCGTCTGTCAGCGCTGAAAGTTTGCGTGCGTCCTGCGACACGGTTACCACTGCCCCGGGCACCGGCACCGGACCAAAGTTGACCTGGCCCCGGAAGTCAGCCGCGTGAAGCACGCTTGCCAGGCAGACGAGAAACACAACGCGCATTGCCCGCCCCTTAGTTCGCGCTCGGCTTCTCTACTCGCTGGATGACGAGCAGCGGCGCGCTGCCTTTGGTCGACTCCAGCTTGAGCCCGAGTTGTTCCTGCACCGCAGTGAAGATCGATGGACCCGACAACTCTGGCGGCGCGCTCGACTCCGGTTGGTTCTTGGCGCCCGGTTCGAGCTGCGCTTGATCGGGCGTCCATTCGAGCTTCCAGTCGTAGGTGCCAGTAAGCCCCGTCTGGTCGATGACCGGTTTACCGACAATGTTCGCAAGCGAGTCGGCCAGGAACTTCACAGGCGCCTGCATGCCGTTCATCACGCCGCGCTGCGTCCGGATGCCGCGGTTGCCGGTGCCGTCGCCTTCGCTCGCCTTCAGCTTGGAGCCGCCCTTGCCAACGACCAGCGCGTAAACGGGCATCTCCTTGGTTTCCTGTTTAACAACTAGTTGGAAACGGTCGGCGAATAGAGCCCGGATGCGCGCTTTGAAAGTGTCCTCCATCTCTTTGCGCTGCTGTGGAGTCATTTTGCGCGATTCTTCTTCCTCCTCGGCCGAACCCGCCGGCGGTTTTGCCGTGATATCGAAATGGTCGGACTTGAACCACGCGGGCGCGCCGGCGATCTGGAAATCCCGGACGTTATACGCCATGGCCACTATCTCTTGAGCGGTCGCATTCGTTGCGCGAAAGACGCCCCCCGGTTCAATCATGATGGACATTCCGTGCTGGTCTGGCGCAGATGGTTTGATCGACGCAACTTCAAACTGCGCGTTGACCGAAGTGTCCGCCGGAACCTGAGCATTGCTGCGGGCGGGATGGAGAAGCCCGATCACCAACGGGCTGGTGAGAGCTACGAGTCCGGCGCCGGCGAGCACGAATTTGCGAGCAGTGCTCAATTGAAGCGAGAGCCGTTCAGTCATGATCGCTTCGATTCGCTTCTTCAGATCGGCGCCGGTCACTCCAGCCACGCAGGGCAGCGGAGCTTCCAGACAAATCTTGCAGACGTTCAGAATTCCCTGTGCGTAAGCAGCAGGCTCGTTGCCCAGGCGGAGCACTTCTTCATCACAGGCGGCCTCGCGTTCTGCAACCAGCCGCGCACCAATCCACCACACCAGCGGATGAAACCAGAACGCCGTTTGCACGAGCGTGTGAACCGCAGCGGTCAAGTTGTCGCGACGGCGCACGTGGCACAGCTCATGTGTCAGCACGGCGCGCAGTTGTTCTGGCGCGAGTTGTTCTGCGAGCCCTTGGGGCAAGAGCAACACGGGTCGCACAATGCCGAAGACGCCCGGTTCCATGCGGTCCTGGGTGGCACGAACCGGGATGGGTGCATTGATGTTGAGCGGCCTTGCGGCTGCCGCGGAGATACGCAACCGGTTCCATTGCAGGGCCCAGCGCAGCACGAGCAGAACTACGCCCGACGCCCACACCCCAAAGAGAATGTACGGCCAGATGGTCTCGTCGCCAAAGCGGGTGAGCGAACTTGTTTCGAGCGTCGTGGACGCGGTTGCGAACTGCACGATGTTTCCAGGGAGCGCTGCAGCCGCGGCGACCACTTGCGGTGCGTCGATGCGATGGCCAAGACTGGTCAGCAGCGAAAACGGAATCGCAAACTTCAGCGATGCCGCAAACCAGATCCAGAAGCGCGCCGATGCGTGGTTGCGCCGCAGCGCGTAAGCCAGCAGCATCGCTGCGAAAGCAAAACAGGTGGATTGAAGCAGGTGAGCAATCATTGTTTCGTTTCCTTTTTGGACGCGCTGCGCAGAAGCTTTTCGCTCTCGCGCACGTCTTCGAGCGTGAGCTTTCCGGACTCAATCAGGTGCGCCATGATCGGCTGCGATTTGCCTCCGAAGAAACTCAGCAGATGGTCGATGACGCGCCGTTGGGCCGCGTCACGCGTGATCACCGCTTCGAAGATGTGCGCGTTGCTGATTTTCTTCGCGCGCCGCAAAGCCTTCTTCGTTTCGAGTCGATAAACCGTGGTCTGGATCGTAGTGTAAGCAGGCCGGTCTTTGGCGGGAAAGGCTTCCTGAATTTCGCGAATCGAAAGGCACCCGCGGCTCCAGAGAGCCTCCATGATTTGCATCTCGAGCGGCGTCAGTTTCGGCTGGTTCAACTTCGTCGGAGCCATAAGGTCTACTATACTTGTTTGTTTGACTACTATAGCTCCGTTTGGTTAGGAAATCGTCCTGACTATTTTTTCTCCTTCAGGATTTCTCCGAGACGGTCAAGCCTTTTCTCCCACGCTGAACGCCGTGCTTCGAGCCACCGGTTCGCCACCGTGAGGCCCGCGTCATCGACCCGGCAGGTGCGCACCCGTCCAACTTTTTCGGTCTTCACAAGTCCGCTTTCTTCGAGTACCTGCAGGTGTTGGACGACCGCGGCTAACGTGATCTCGAGCGGCTCCGCCAAGGCTGAAACGGAAACAGGGCCGCTCGAAATGCGCTCCAGAATCGCACGCCGCGTGCGGTCTCCCAATGCCTGGAAGACCTTGTCCACGCTCGCGTCCGGCATCAGGCCAGTTCTTTCCCCAACCGATCGAGCAACGCCCGCCAGCCGCCTTCGCGCATGGCAGGCGTATCGGAGCCTTCGAAGAAAGCACCCTGTTCGGTGAAGATCAGGTCGGTGCCCTGTGCTCCCGGCAATAGCTCGATAGTGGTGAGTGACGCCGAAATGCGTTTGTCGCCGATGTCCATCGTCGATGAGACCACGACGCGGCGGTTGGGCTGAATGTCATGGTAAACGGTTTCGCACGTCATGGATTGGCCAACCAGCGGGCCGCCGCCGATCTTGCTGCGCGCGGTTTCACGACCACCCACGCGAAAATCCGTCTCGAATATTTCCAGGTTTGGACCGTCACCGCCGGCATACCAGCGGCGTTTCTGTTGTGGATTCGCGAATGCCTCAAACACTCGCTCCGGGCTGACGGGGTAATTGCGTTCGACGACAAACGTGCTGTGTGTAACGGAGGGCTCTTTCATGTCGGTTCCTTTCGCCGCACTAAACTTTAGTGCCGACTTTAGTATTGCCAACGCCCTCGGAAATTGTCAAGTACGCGCTTAACTATTGTCAATTTGCCGCCGGCCCGTCCAGACTCCGCCACAGGTACCAGCTGGCGATCGAACAGTAAGGGCGCCACTTCACGGCCAACTCCTCGATCTCCGCTGGCTTTGGCAGTTCCTCGAAACCGTAGGCGCGCTTGACTGCGGTGCGGATGCCCAGATCTCCGACAGGCAAAACATCTGGGTGCCGCAGCGCGAAAATGAGGAACATGTGCGCCGTCCAAACGCCGATGCCTTTGACTTGCGTGAGATGTTCGATCACATATTCCAGGTCTCGATCCGGCAGTTCCTCGAACTTCACCTTGCCGTCGCGAGTGTGCCGCGCGAGGTCTCGGATGTACTCGGTCTTCGCGCCTGAGAGCCCCAGCTTGCGCAGCTTTTCAGGCCTCAGCTTGAGGATATTTGCCGGCGTGACGCGGCCATCGGGCATCGCGTCCAACACGCGCTGATAGATGACGCGCGCGACCTTGGTGCTGAGTTGTTGTCCGACGATCGATCGTGCGAGCGACTGGAATGTCGGTTCTCCATACGTCGGCGCGTAAGGCCCCGCCCGCTTGATGATTTCCTTCATCACGGGATCTTTGCGCAGATGCCGCAGCGCGGCGGTAACGGCCTTGGAGGCGGTCACGTCTGTCATCCTACGAGTATGACGATATCCCGCCTTTTGCCGCTCGGGCTCATCACCATCCTGCTGGCCGGCCAAACGCCGTCGCAGCAGACCCCGGAGCCGTCGAGCGACGCTCCGATCCGCGTCGACGTGAACCTGGTCAACATGCTGGCGTCGGTCCGATCCAAGCAGGGCGCGTTCATCAATACGCTGACAAAAGACGACTTCGAACTGAGCGAAGAAGGCAATCCGCAGACGATCAAATACTTTACGAAAGAGAGCGCACTGCCGTTGACGATCGGGCTGCTCGTGGATGTCAGTGGCAGCCAGGAGCGGCTGATTGAAATCGAACGGCAAGCCGCGAGCGAGTTTTTTCACGCTGCGCTGCGGCCCAAAGACGAAGCATTTCTGATCAGCTTCGGCGCGGATTCAGAGCTTCTGCAAGATGTCACCAATTCGCAAGGCGCGCTCCAGCGGGGCTTGGAACGTCTCCGGCTCAATGCGGGCACTGGCGGGTTCGGCGGCGGTCCGGTACCCACCATGTCGCAGCCGCGCGGGACGGTCTTGTATGACACCGTATATCTTGCCGCGAACGATCGGTTACGCTCCGAGGCTGGCCGCAAGGTCTGCGTATTGATCACCGACGGAGTGGACCAGGGCAGCCGCCTCTCGATCGATGCGGCGATTGAAGCCGCGCAGAAGGCCGACACCGTGATCTACAGCATCTACTACGTCGATCCGTCGGCTTATGGTGGACGCGGCCTGGTGTTCGGCGGTGGAGGCGGCGAAGGTTACTTGAAGAAGATGTCCGATGCGACTGGCGGGCGCGTGTATCATGTGGACCGGCATAACACGCTCGCAGACATTTTCCGGCAATTGAACGAAGAGATGCGCAGCCAGTACGTGATCGGTTACGCGCCCTCGCCCGAAGGTTCTCCCGGACAGTACCGCCGCATCGATCTGCGTTTGAAAGACAAGAATCTGAAGGTAGCCGCGCGCAAGGGCTACTATGTATCGGAGCGCGAACGCTAAGTCGCGCTTACGGTCTTTCGCGATGTTCGCGGCCATCGAGTACTGCGCCCGCCGCTAACTTGCCCGCGCGCTTCATAGAAGTAGGACGGTGTGCCTCAAGCTCCAATGCCACACCTGCGCTGTCTTCGATCCACTCTCCGTGCTGTTTGAAGAAGAACGGAATGCCGCCCGCAGCACATTGATCGCGCATCGAGCGGAACCAGTCAGGGTGCGGCGCCCGTGCCGAAGGACCGGACTCACCGCCGGCAATTACCCAATTCAGCGCGCTGAACTGCGTGATATTCAAAGGGCCCAGTGCCGGTTCGTAGCTAAGGAAGCGCACATCCACCGGCAGAGTAAGTAACAGCGGAATGCGCGCGTCTGCCGTAACTTGATCTTCTGCGCTGACGCCAAGCCAGAGCCGCCGCATGGTTCTCTGTACTGATTCGTTTTGCCGCCGGGATTCGAAGTAACGAATCGCGATCTCCGGGCGCTTCGTCAAAACTTGGTACGTATGTTGAGGCGCTTGCGACATGACACCAATTACCTGGTCGATGTCTTCGAATGGCAAATCCTCATGGAATAAGTCACTCTGCGAATTGACGAAGATGTATCTCCCGCTCTTCCAACGCAGCGGAAGCTTGAGAGTACTTGGAATCAGCTCTACACGCCCGGTCCAACGCGGGCCGGAGTCCAGGATACGGGCAAAAGACTCACCCGTAGTAGGAGACTTCAAATTAGGCAGGTTACGCGCGTTCAGCCGAGCGGCGTAGCAGTTGAGACAACCGCCAAGTTCGCTCCCTTTCGCCATGGAGCAACCGCGAATGGGATTCCAGGTCGCATCGGTCCACTCGATCTTGGATTTCTCGGCCAACTAACTGGTCCTCCTGGCCGGGTCCCAGTGATAAACGTGCCCTTCGAAAGGCAGCCGGCCGTGCCAGAACTCCATCATCTCCGCAAACGATGCAAACCCATCGCGCCTTGCCATGACCTGACATTCATCGTCCGAGAGTTGTTCCTCGCCTAATCGCACGCGATGCTGTTCATCGATGGAGATCGCGTCCACTCGCACACACGGCGCCCGCATCAGTAATCGCGCGTCCTTCTGCCGCAAACCCGTGTAGAGATGCATGATGTTACCGGGCTTGTCCTGCAGCTTCCGTGTTCCGCGAATGGTATGAGTCTTGGAGCCGTTCAGGATGCTTTCGACGAAACGCGATTTGAAATTATAGAGCCCCACCATCAACCTGCTTTTCCATCTTACGACCTTCGTCGTGTGCCGAATGCAATCGCGGCGACCCTTTAAAATATGGCTGTGAGCTCAATCCCAGGCAAGCCAGGCGACATGGATGGGAGCGCGCCGGACCACAGTCCGACGGCTCTGTTGCTAATCGATATTCTGAATGACTTTGACTACCCGGGCGGCGATGAGTTGTTGAAAAAGGCGCTCGATATCGCGCCTCACATTCGTGATCTGAAAGCGCGTGCACGCGAGGCGGGCCTCGCGACGATTTATGTGAACGACAATTTCGGCCGGTGGCGTTCCAGCTTCCAACAACTGCTGGACCACTGTTTGGAGCAAGGTTCCAAGGCTGAGCCCTTCGTGCGCCAGATTGCTCCCGACGATCAGGATTACTTCGTGCTGAAGCCCAAACACTCCGGTTTCTACCAGACTCCGCTCGATTTGCTGCTGAAACACCTTGGTGCGGAGCGTTTGATTCTAACGGGTATCAGTACCAACAGTTGTGTGCTGTTTACGGGGCACGACGCCTACATGCGTGACTTCAAAATCGTGATTCCGCCCGACTGCGTCGTTGCCATCAGTGAACAAGACCATACGGCTGCGCTCGATCAGATGCGCAAACGTGCTGAAGGGCGACACCACGGAATCGGCCAGCATCGATCTCAAAGCCGCGTAGCTTTTAGAACAGCTTGCGCGAAGCGCTCGACAATGGGCCGTGTATCGCCGGCTAAGCAGGCGAGTTCGACATTGCTGACGACCTTGCTGCCTAGCAGTGGTATGCAGACGACAGCCGGCGCCGCGATCTGGCGAACGCATGCCGGCGCAATGGATACTCCCATTCCCGCCCCGACCAATTGCAGGATGCTGAGCCAGTGCGATGCCTCCTGCACAATCTGCGGACGAAAACCGTGTTCTTCGCAGAGCGTCAGTGGCTTCTCGAACGCGCGCACGCCGGCAGAACGCGGGTAATAGACGAACGGCTCATCGCGCAGCGACCCGGCACTCACGCGTTTTCGTTTAGCCAGCGCATGTTGCGCGGGAACCACGGCCACGAACGGCTCGGAGAAGATTGTGGTGACGCGAAGCCCCGCGACCGGGTCGCCGTCACGCAGAATCCCCGCGTCGAGCGTGCCATTCTCGAGTCCCTCAATCACGCGCGACGTGAACGACTCATGCAAGTGAAGCCGCACGTTGGGTGACGCCTCGCGATACGCACGGAAGATGCGCGGCAGAGTCGTAAGCATCGCGGATCCGACGAAGCCGATGTGCATCGAACCGACTTCGCCGCGTCCTACACTGCGCGTCTCCTCGATGTCCCGCTGCACATTGCGGAGGGTGCGGCGCGCGCGTTCGAGGTAAGCGGCGCCGGCAAGCGTCAGGCTGACCGACCGCGACGTGCGGTTAAACAGGGCATAGCCGAGAATCTCTTCGAGCTTGCGAATCTGTTGCGATAACGGCGGCTGGGCCAGGTGCAGACGCTGGGCTGCGCGCCCGAAGTGCAGCTCTTCGGCGACTGCAACGAAGTAACGCAGGTGCCGAAGCTCAAGCGCGGAATCCATATCGGTACCATCATGATCGCAACAAACAAGATATTGGACGTATCGCCCGAGCTGGCGCGAGACTGATGGATAGCCATGAACATCCAGTTTCGAGCGCTACAAATTGGCGAAGACGGTACTGCTTTCCGTACTTTGAATGAAGAGTGGATCACGCGTTACTTCGTGCTGGAGCCAAAAGATCGCGAGACTTTGGGCGACCCCGGAGAATCAGATCCTGCGCAAAGGCGGCCACGTTTTCTTCGCCTGTCAAGACGAACTCCCGGTCGGCTGCGTCGCACTGATTCCCGCTGAGAACGGCGTCTACGAGCTTTCGAAAATGGCAGTCTCGCCGCAGCTACGCGGACAAGGCATCGGGCGCAAACTGCTCGCCTATGCAATCGAACAGGCGCGCGCATGCGGCGCGAAATCGTTGTTCCTCGGTAGCAACTCGCGACTGGAAAACGCGGTTCACCTGTACGAATCGTCGGGCTTCCGGCATGTGCCGCCGGAAGAACTGGGCCCTTCGCTCTACGCGCGCGCGAACGTATTCATGACGATGGATCTCGCCTGACTTGTTGAGCGCCGGTCAAGCGATCGCGGCATCGATCTTTTCCGGATCGATACCTAACTCGGAGAACGCCTTCACCGCGCGCTTGGTGTCGAACTTCCCTTCCCGCGACAGCTTCGAGAGTGCGGCGGCAACGATCGAAGCCGCATCGCACTTCGAAGTGCCGGCGGAGGTATTCGCGGTTATCGCTGCGTCCGAAGCCATCCGTTCCGAGCGTGACTAGACGGCCGCCGGCAGCCAGGGCGACACTCTGATCCGGAACGATCTTCATGTAATCCGAAGCCGCGATGATCGGGCCCTCCGTGCCTTCGAGCATCTGCTGGATGTACGGCTTCTTCGCCGGTTCCGCCGGGTGCAGCCGGTTCCAGCGTTCGACCTGCAACGCTTCGCGGCGCAGTTCGTTATAGCTGGTGACGCTCCAAAGGTCGGCCGCAACGCCGTACTTCTCAGCCAGGATCTCCTGCGCTTTCAAAGCTTCGGACGAAGATCGGTCCGCTGCCCAGCAGTTGAACCTTCGCTTTGGCTTTCTTATCGCCGGCACTATTGAAGAGGTAGATGCCTTTCAGTATTCCTTCGCGGCAGCCTTCCGGCATGCGCAGCCATCGGGTAGTTCTCGTTGTACAGAGTGATGTAGTAGAACAGGTCTTCGCTGTTCCTGGTACATGCGGCGGATGCCGTCCTGGATGATCACCGCGATCTCGTAGGCATAAGCCGGATCGTAAGCCGCAAGCGTCGGTACCGTGCTGGCGAGCAGCAGCTATGGCCGTCCTGATGCTGCAGCCCTTCGCCGTGTAGCGTGGTGCGCCCCGCAGTGCCGCCCATCAGGAAGCCTTTACCGCGCGAATCGGCGAAGGCCCAGACCAGATCGCCGATACGCTGGAAGCCGAACATCGAGTAGTAGATGAAGAACGGAATCATCTCCACGCCGTAGTTCGAGTACGCCGTGCCGGCAGCCGTGAACGAAGCCATCGATCCGGCCTCGGTAATGCCTTCTTCCAGGATCTGGCCGTCTTTCGATTCCTTGTAGTAGAGCAGCATATCCGCGTCGTGCGGCTTATATAACTGCCCCTGGCTCGCATAGATTCCGAACTGCCGGAACAACGATTCCATGCCGAAAGTACGGGCTTCATCCGGAATGATCGGCACGATCCGCTTACCGAGTTCTGGGTCCTTCATGAGCTTGCCAGGAGGCGACGAACGCCATCGTGGTGGAAGGATGGGTTCCTTCGAGCCTTCAGGAACTCTTCGAAAGTCATCGAGTCGGCGGCGCCTGTGATCTGGCTGGATCGGACTTGCGCGACGGGACATAGCCGCCGAGCTGCTCTGCGGCGCTCGTGCATATACGCGCATCTCGGGGCTGTCGTCCGGCGGACGGTAGAGCGCGCCGTCGCGCGCCGCCTCGTCCGGAATCGGAATCTCGAAGCGCGTGCGGAAATACTCGATGTCTTTTCGTTCAGCTTCTTCTGCTGGTGCGTAGGATTGCGGCGCTTCGCCGATCGCCCAAGCCCATAGCCCTTGACGGTCTTCGCCAGGATAACCGTCGGGCCGCCCTTTGTTCGACGGCCGCTTTGTAAGCGTTGTAGACCTTCTTCGGATCGTGCCCGCCGCGGCGCAAGCCGGCCGATCTCTTCGTCCGTCATATCCTCGACCAGCTTCAGCAGTTTCCGGATATCTGCCCGAAGAACTCCTTGCGGCACATACGCGCCGCCCTTGGCTTTGAACGACTGGTATTCGCCGTCGACGCACTCGATTCATGAGCTTGAGCAAGCTGCCCGTCTTTATCCTTGCGCCAGAAGCGGATCCCAATCGCTCGCTCCAGATGCACTTGATCACGTTCCAGCCGGCGCCGCGGAACGCCGCTTCCAGTTCCTGGATGATCTTGCCGTTGCCGCGCACCGGGCCATCCAGGCGCTGCAGATTGCAGTTGACGACGAAGATCAGGTTGTCGAGCTTCTCGCGCGAGCCAAGCGTGATCGCACCGAGCGACTCCGGCTCGTCCATCTCGCCGTCGCCCAGAAATGCCCAGACCTTGCGCGGCGTCTTCTGGAATCAGGCCGCGGTTCTCCAGATACCGCATGAAGCGCGCCTGGTAGATCGAGTTGATGGGGCCAAGACCCATCGAGACCGTCGGAAACTGCCAGAAATCCGGCATCAGCCACGGGTGCGGATAGGAGGAAAGCCCGGGCGTGATCGCGCAGCTCATGACGGAAGTTATTCAGATGCTGCTTCGGTCAAACGGCCTTCGAGAAAAGCGCGGCGCGTAAACGCCCGGCGACGCATGGCCCTGGAAATAAACCAAGTCGCCGGGCTGATCGCCGTAAGCTCGCGTGGAAGAAATGATTGAAGCCGACTTCGAGCAGGGCCGCGAGCGAAGAATATGTCGAGATGTGGCCGCCGATGCCCTCATCGTACTTGTTCTGGTGCGTCACCATCGCCATCGCGTTCCAGCGCATCAGGCTCTTGATGCGCCGCTCCAGTGCGCGGTCGCCCGGGTACGGCACTTCCACATCGACGGGGATCGTATTGAGATACGGTGTGTTGAATTGAACGGGAATTTCCACGCCCACTGAGCGTGCTCGTTCATTCAGCTTCTCGAGAAGAAAGGTGGCGCGCTCGGGTCCGACTGCGTCGACAATCTGGTCAAGCGCCTCCAGCCATTCGGCGGTTTCGCGGGGATCGAGATCCACCTTGCGCTCGGTCATTTTTTGATGCATGGATAAACCTCCATTATAGTCGCCTGCACCGGGCGTTCATGCGAATGAAACCAAGTATGATCTTTGAATCATGGGCTTTTCAAAGATGTACAAAGTTCGTCAGAACTTCCCTGAACATCGAGTGCAGGACATTCCCGGCACCGTTGCCGAAGAACTGACGCGCGCGCAATTTGCTCGCCGGTTGAAGCCCGGCTCGAGCGTCGCCATTGGGGTTGGCAGCCGCGGTATTTCGAACATCGCGACCATCGTCAAAGCCGTGGTCGGCTATTGGCGCGAGGCGGGCATGAAGCCGTTTCGTTTTCCCGGCGATGGGCAGTCACGGTGCCGCGACCGCCGAGGGTCAGGCCGATGTGCTGGCGCACTACGGAATCATCGAAGAAACAATCGGCTGCCCGATTCGAAGTTCGCTCGATGTTGTGCCCGTGGCAAAAACGCCTGAAGGCATTCAGACGTACATGGACCGCAACGCTTTCGAAAGCGATGGCGTGATGCTCGTGGGCCGCGTGAAGTGGCACACCGACTTCGCCGGTGAGATCGAAAGCGGCCTGTTCAAGATGATGGCGATCGGGCTCGGCAAGCTTGCCGGCGCGCAACACTATCACACCTTCGCGTACACGCACGGGTTGTACAACACGATCCAGAGCATCGGCCGCGCAGTTCTCAGTTCCGGAAAAATTCTTGGGGGACTCGCGATCCTGGAGGACGCCTATCACAACACCGGCAAACTCAGTGCGCTGCCGGTGGAAGCGCTGGAGCAACAGGAGCGTGAACTTCTCAAGCTGGTGAAGACGTGGATGCCGCGAATTCCGATGGACCTCGACATCCTGATCGTCGACGAGATCGGCAAGAACATCAGCGGCGCGGGGATGGACACGAAAGTGGTCAACCGCGGAGTTTACGGGGAGAAAAATCCCTGGCCCAATACTAAGGCCATCGATCGAATTTTCGCTCGCAACTTGTCTGACCTAAGCTATGGAAACGCCTGTGGAGTGGGCTTCGCAGACATGGTCACCGACCGGTTGATCGATAAAATCAATTGGAAGGCCACCTATGTAAATGCAATTACTTCTTCGGTGACACTGGCTGCCAAGGCTCCCATTCATTTCGCCTCCGACAAAGAATGCCTGGAGCAGCTTTGGCCCACAACAGGTAAGTTTGACCAGGATCGAGTAACTTATGGATGGATACGAAACACGATGGAGCTGGATGTAATTCGACTGTCCGAGAATTTACTCGACCAGATTGAAAGAAATCCGCTACTCACGATTGAAGAGGGGCCGACGGAAATGGCGTTCGATGCCCATGGCAACTTGCAGGAAGCACTTCCTGTGGCCGCCCGGCACTAACCCGCAAAAAAGACAAGGCCGGGATTGCTCCCGGCCTGCCTTGCTAAGTTGGTTCGGACTTCGGATCAACAACTACCGCACTGCTACTACAAACCACACTCTACTGATTACTCTGCGGGGGAACGCTATTCTGCGGGGCGCTTGACGCGGGGGCCGCGTTCATCGCACTTACCTGGCTATCGGCCGCATAGATCGTCACAGTGACGCGACGGTTCTTCGCATTAGCCTGACGGCCACGACCCTCGTCCGCGGGCATCATTTTGCCGAGCCCGATTTCATGAACGCGGAACAACGGCACGCCGTGCTGAGCTACCAGATACTGGACAACTTCATCCGCACGCTTTTTGCTCAACTGCATGTTGTAGTCGGTGGACCCAACACGATCGGTAAAGCCTTCCACCGCGATAAAGTAACGCTTCATCGGCGAGGCATCAGCCGCAAGCTTATCGAGGCGCGCGCGGCCATCGGTCGTCAGCTTGGCTTTGTTAAAGCCGAACTGAATTGCTTCTTCGCTAACTACTTTGTAGTCATCTAAGTTCGCAACCGACTGGCGCAACTCACCGAGGTCATGCGTGTTCTGGTTGGCCTTGTTCATGGCATCGCCAGCGCGGTTCATTGCGTCTCCGGCGCGATTGAGCGCGTCACCCGCACGCGTGTCGGCCGAATCTGCCTTCTCTTTGGTCGCGTTCAACAGAGTCTCGTCGCGGTTAATGTCAGCACGAGTCTTGGCGATGTCGTTGCCTTGCTGATTCGTTTGATTGGAAACCTGCTGGACCTGATCTCTTACGGGATCTACCGACTTCTTGACGTATTTCTTTGTCGCACAGCCAACCCCAAGAAGACTTAGGGAGCACACAGCAACAGGGAGAATTCGGTTCATTAGATAACCTCCTCGCGCCAAACTAGTGCAAGAAGGTTGCCGTTACGAAGTGTGATACCGCCCTAACGGATCAGACCCATTTGCTTGCCAACACTCCGGAACACCTCAATCGCCCGGTCCAGCTCCTCCGTCGTATGTGCCGACGACAATATGGCGCGCACCCGCGCCTTCCCTTCCGGCACCGTCGGAAAGCCAATCCCGGTCGCGAACACGCCGCGCTCGAACAACGCTCGCGATAACTCATGCGCACGTGAAGCCTCGCCCACCATCACGGGTACTATCGGCGTCTCGCTCAAACCCGTATCGAATCCGGCATCCACCAGGCCTTGTTTAAAGTACCGCGTGTTGGTCCACAGCTTCTCAATCCGCTCCGGCTCCTGCTCCAGCACATCGAATGCAGCCAGACATGCCGCCGCAACCGCCGGAGGATGCGACGTCGAGAACAGAAACGGCCGCGCACGATGATACAGAAACTCAATCAGGTCGCGGCTGCCGCACACATAGCCGCCCAGCACGCCGACCGCTTTCGACAACGTCCCCACCTGAATGTCCACGCGGCCGTGCAGTCCGAAATGGTCGATCGTGCCGCGCCCGTTGCGGCCCAGAACGCCGGAAGAATGCGCGTCGTCCACCATCATGATGGCCCCGTACCTCTCGGCAAGCTCCACCAGGGCGGGCAGCGGACCGATGTCGCCGTCCATCGAAAACACGCCGTCGGTGATCAGCAGCTTGCGCCCGGGCAGATCTGCCAACTCCGCCAGCGATTTCTGTTCTGCCGCGGCAAGATCCTTGTGCGGAAACACGTGGATCTTGGCGCTGCGACAACCGGCAGCCGTCGATAATGCTGGCGTGGTTCAATGCGTCCGAGATGATGTGATCGTCGGCGTCAGAATGGCCGACACCGTGCCCGCATTCGCCGCAAAGCCGGACTGAAACACCACGCACGCTTCGACATTTTTGAACCGCGCGATGCGCTCTTCAAGCTCCATGTGCAACGTCATCGTGCCCGAGATCGTCCGCACCGCGCCCGACCCCGCGCCATACGCTTTGGCCGCTGCCACAGCCGCTTCGACCAGCTTGGGATGCGTCGTCAGACCCAGGTAATTGTTCGAGGCGAGATTGATCACCTCTTTGCCGTCGTAGCGCGCCTCAGCCGTGTTTGCCGACTCGAGAACGCGCAGATTCTGATAAGTTCCAGCGGCGCGCCAGGAATCCAACTGGCCGGTCAAAAACGAAAGAGGATCGATTCGGGAAGAGGTCATATTTCAAGATTCAGAAGCTAGAGTTTGATAATTGCTGTCGAAGTACAGCAGCGGCAGGCCAGAAGAGGCAGTGACGGCGCGAACCGCGGCGAGCACAATCAGATGGTCGCCCGCTTCGATAATCCGGTCAACCTGGGCCTCAAAAGCAGCCAGGCAACCGGGCAGCAGCGGCGCGCCGGTCTCGCCGGCAACCCAGTCCGGCAGATACAGCCGGCTCGCACCGGGACGCGCGAACAACACTGATGTCGCACGTTGTTCCTCCCGCAAAACATTGATGGCCATGATCGCGCCCGGCCGGAACATCTGATAAATGCCTGCGCGGGTGTCGATGCAAACCAGAATGAGCGGTGGGCTGAGCGAAACCGAAGTGAACGAGTTCACGGTCATACCGTGCGGCTCGCCTTCGGCGTCGATTACGGTGACGATCGCCACGCCAGTCGCGAACTGAGCGCAGGCCCGGCGGAAGCGATGCGCGTCCAGGATCGCCGACCGGCTCGGCGCCGTCTCGCTTGACATGGCTCTAAAGTCAACTCTATCATCTAGTTGACTGTCGCGGCAGGGGAGGCCAGTTTGATCAAGCTCGACATCATCAACGAAGTCGTTAACAAGACCGGAATTACGAAAACCAAAGCGGAAGCGGCCGTCGAGACCGTCTTCGACTCTATGAAGAGAGCTCTGGAGAATGGTGATCGGATTGAGCTGCGGGGCTTCGGCGTGTTCAACGTGAAGCCGCGTAAGACCGGCATCGGGCGCAACCCCCGCACCGGCGCCGAGGTTTCTATCCCACCCGGCAAGGCTGTTCGTTTCAAACCCGGCAAGGAATTGCAGACGCTGCAGTAAAGCGCTCAGTGCAGTGCCTTCTCTCGAATTCTTGTCTCCGGGCGCCCCGCTCCGCCGCACCTCGCAATTTGCACTGAACCCTTTCGCTCACGTTCGCGTGAACAATCGCGTATGGCTGCATGTTCTGCTGCTGCTGGTGACGCTGCTCACCACTACTGCGGCAGGTGCACGCTTCCAATACAACTTCGACCACAACCTGCCTGCGTTCGACATCGAGCGTGACTGGGATTCGCTGTTTGGCTGGTGGCAGAACCCCGCAAGTCTGCTGCAGGGGCTCCCCTTCTCTTTCACGCTGCTGACGATTTTGATGGCGCATGAGATGGGGCACTACGTCGCGTGTCTCTTCTACGGCATTGACGCTTCGCTTCCGTTTTTCTTACCGGGCCCATCGTTCACCGGAACGTTCGGCGCGTTCATCCGCATCCGCTCGCCGATCTGGTCGCGCCGGCAGTTGTTCGATGTGGGCATCGCTGGTCCGCTCGCCGGCTTTATCTTCCTGCTGCCCGCGTTGGGTGTTGGCCTGGCGTATTCGAAGGTGTACCCAGGTATCGGCCTGGCTGGCGGCATCTCGTTCGGCACGCCCGCAATCATGTGGCTGCTGGAGCGCACCGTTTTCCCCGGGGTCGCAACAGCAGACCTTTACCTGCATCCGATTGCGCGCGCGGCCTGGGTCGGCGTCTTCGCCACGGCTCTGAATCTATTGCCGATCGGTCAGCTCGATGGTGGGCATATCATCTATGCGCTATTCGGACGACGCCACCGCGCGATCACCATCGGCGCCATCTGCATGCTGATTCCCGTGGGTTGGTTCTTCTGGCATGGCTGGCTGCTGTGGGCCGGTGTGCTGTTCTTCCTCGCGCGGCGACACCCGTCGGTATACGATAGCGATGCGATCGGCTCAACGCGGATCAGGCTGGCGCTGGTTGGTCTCGTCGTTTTCTTGTTGTCCTTCACGCTCGCGCCGATCGATCAGCATTGATGCCCGAGCTGCTGAAGATCACAGCGACCATCATCACGCTCAATGAAGAACGCAACATCGCGCGTGCCATAGAAAGCCTGCGCTGCTGCGATGAAGTTGTCGTGGTCGACAGCGGTTCAGCGGACCGCACCATCGAGCTTGCTGAAAAACTGGGAGCGCGCGTGATTGAGTGCGCCTGGAGCGGGTATGCCGAGCAGAAGAATCGCGCGGCTGCAGCAGCGGCGCACGAGTGGATCTTGTCGCTCGATGCCGATGAAGCATTGAGCGAAGCGCTTGAAGCCGAAATCTGGACGATCAAGAAGACCGGGCCGCGCTTCGACGCCTACACCATGCCGCGGCTCGCGCAGTATCTCGGCAAATGGATTCTGCACAGCGGCTGGTATCCCGATCGCAAGGTGCGCCTCTACGATCGACGCAAGGCAGAATGGACCGGCAAGTACGTTCACGAAAGCGTCAGTGTGAATGGACAGCGTGGGTCATCTGCGTGAAAACCTGCTGCACTTCACATGCGGTTCTTTATCGGAACATTTGAAGAGCCTCGACCGCTACACTACGCTCGCTGCCGAGGAGGTGATCGCGCGGCGGCGCAATGCCGGCATGCTGCACCTGCTGTTTGATCCGCCCTGGACCTTCGTTCGCTCGTACGTGCTGCAGCGTGGCTTTCTTGACGGACGCGAAGGATTGACGATTGCGTACATGGCCGCGCTGTACACCTTCCTCAAGTACGCCAAAGCGCGCACGATGAGCAATCGATGAGCGCTGTCCGCAGCCTTCATCTGGATGCGGGGCGCGAGATGGGCGGAGGACAATGGCAAGTGTTGCGACTGCTGCGTGGCTTGCGCAAGCGCGGGCACGAAACGATGTTACTGGCGCGCGCAGGTGCGCCGCTATTTGATATAGCGCGGCGCGAGAACTTCGCCGTAGAAGAGCTTTCGTTGTCGCGAATCTTGCGCCATTCAGCCGCGTACGATCTGGTCCACGCGCATGACGCCCGCTCGCATTCGCTGGCGGCATTCTCTCGCGCGCCTTTGATCGTCTCGCGCCGCGTTGCGTTCCCGTTGCAGCGCACATGGCTCTCGCGCTGGAAGTATCGCCGTGCAACGCGTTTCATCGCAGTGTCGCAACACGTGGCTGGCATATTGAGCGAAGCAGGCATCGCGCGCGAACGCATCGACGTCGTTTACGATGGTGTGCCGCTGCTGCCTCTCGCTGCTCGGAACAACCAGATTGTTGTGGCTCCATCCAAAGAGGTCGAGCGGGCGCGAAGCATTGCCAGTCATGCGGGGCTCACGCTGGTCGTTGTCACAGGATCTCGAGCATGACCTCTGCAACGCGGGCGCGTTGCTCTATCTCAGCAAATCAGAAGGGCTCGGCTCTGCGATTCTACTCGCGATGTCTGCGGGCGTTCCGGTCATCGCCAGCGATCTTCCGGCTATCCGCGAGATGCTTGTGCCCGGACAAAATGGCCTGCTCGCGCCCGCAACCGACTCGGCCATTTCCGGCATGCTGATCACGCTGATGAATGACGCAGCACTGCAGCAGCGGCTCGCAGCCGCGGCTCGCCTCACTGTCGAACAGCGCTTCACGGAAGACCATATGGTGGAGTCAACTGTCGCCGCTTACCGCAAGGCCCTCGATGCCTGAAGCAATCCTGGCCGGCGTCTTCGGCCTGCTGATCGGCAGTTTTCTCAACGTCTGCATCTACCGTTGGCCGCGAGATCTATCGGTCGTCAAACCGCGCTCATTCTGCCCGGGATGCAACCGGCAGATTGCGTGGTACGACAACATTCCCGTCTTGAGCTATCTGGTGCTGCGCGGCAAATGCCGGCACTGCTCATCGGCCATTTCGTCGCGCTATCCGCTGGTCGAGCTTCTCACCAGCATGGCTTTCTTTTGGTTCGTACTCAACGCGGGTTTGACGGTCGAAGCCGCGCATGATTGCGCGCTGGCGGCAATTCTGATCGCGCTTATTTTCGCGGACCTCGAAACGCGCCTGCTGCCCGATCAACTCACGATCGGCGGCCTGGTTGCCGGTCTGCTCTTCGCGCTCCTGCCACCTTCTCACCGGCCTTCCATCCTGGACAGCGTGATCGGCGCAATCGTGCCGAGCGGAGCGTTATGGCTCGTCGGTTACTTATACAGCAAGGTACGCGGCCGCGAAGGCCTGGGCTTTGGCGACATCAAGATGCTCGCGATGATGGGCGCATTCCTCGGACTCGCGTTGACCTTGTTCGCGCTCGTGGCCGGATCGCTCTTGGGCAGCATCCTCGGCTTGCTCTACATCCAACTCGCCGGCAAGAAATCGTCTGAGTACGAACTTCCGTTCGGTCTGTTCCTCGGTATCGGCGGACTGCTCGCGCTAACAGTTGGTCCTGCGGCTCTGCGCTGGTACGACACGCTTTTCTAGAACGCTTTGGGCGTAACCGAAATGACTTCCGGACGCGCGACCGGGCCCGAAGTGCTGGTCAGCGTAAGACCAATTCCCGTCAGCACCAGTGCCACCCAGATCGCCGCCTTCACGCGGCCTGTCGCGTTGCCGTACTCGCGCCAGAGAAACAAGCCCCACAGCGCCGCAAGGATCATACTCGCCTGCAGGATGCTGAATAACGTCTGCGGCGCCACGCGCGCGTTGAGCTGCGCTGTGAAAGACACAAAGCCAGCCACCATACCGGCGCACCAGATGCACCCCGCCGCAAGACCAAGCACGTGCCGTCGCGCTTTGGTCCGGAGGTAGTCGAAGATCTCGACCGGCCGTCCATCGACCGGAACGTTCATAAAGAGCAGGTTGAACACGAACGACGAGAACATCACGCTCAGCGCCATCAAAAATCCGAGCGCGTACGGTCCAAGCCCAAGCTCGTTCTCGACATCGCGAAACGACGCGAGCTGGAGAATCGGAAAGGCCGCACCCATCAACACGCCCGCAGCGATGCTCAACACCGAGCCCTTCACTCCCACCGAGCGCTTGCGCAGGCTCTTGGTTTGCCCCGCCTTCATGCGCTCCATGCGCTGATACTGCGCGTGCTGTTGATAGGCGACCACGTTGACGATGACCGCAACGACAAGCAGCGCGATGCCGGTGAACAGCAGCACGATGTTGCCGCGCGGCGCAATCAGATAGCCCGCCGTCAACGCGACGGCGGTGGCGAGACCCATCGATGTGGGAAAGGCCAGTGCGAAGCCCGAGATGGTCAGTGCTCCGAGCATCAGCATGGTGCCGAGGTTGAGAGCCACGCCGCCGAACAGCGCATAAACCTCCTGCCTGCGGCCGGCATGCAGAATGTCGTCGAAGAACGTGAACCCATCGAACCCGAAATTTCCGAAGGTCATGCCCAGCAGCAGCGACATCAGCACCGCTCCGAAGGCAAAATCGAAGTAGAAAATTTCGAAACGCCAGTCCTGTTCTTTCTTGAAAAGGTTCGCCCACGATCCCAGGCACAGCAGCCCGACAACCGCGAGCGCGAACGTCATATAAATATTGCCGGGCAGAATCATAGATAAAGGTCTTCGCGAGAGTACAACGGTTCTCAAAAGGAAATCAAATTACTTTGAGGCATGCACGAGCACGGGCCGCGGTACGCCCGGCTGAATTTGAATTGGCGAGGGCTGGGCGCCACAATCCGGCAGCGGCTCTCCTTTGTAGTAGTTCAGCCCGTAGCGCCATGCCCGCGGAATCGAACCCACACAGAGGCCGGGCTCGCCGCCTGCTGTTCTCCATAGCGCGCGCGGCGTGACATAAGGGTCAATGGCCGGCAGTGTGATTACTTTCAGCCCGCCGACGAGCACGCAGATAATCCCGGCGATGATGCCGACCGCCAGCACGCGCCCAGTCCCCTGGCGGTCGATAAAGTAAACCGCTGTGGCAAGGATGAACGCAACCGGAAGCAGGAGAACGGCGCGGATCGCAGCCGTTTCGTGGATGGGGAATAATGCTGCTCCGCGCGCAAGCGTTTCAGGTACCGCGAACATCGCGACCGGCACGACGATCAACAACAAGCACGTGAGCGCAAGCAGGGGCGCCGCACGGCGCGTGCGCATGATCGCGACTCCCAGCAGCGCCATCAATGGTGGCAACAACGGCAGCAGATAGCCCGGCAGCTTATTGCGAGACGCCGAGAAAAATAGAAACCCGAACAACACCCATAGCACCAGGTAACGCAGCCTTGGATCTTCCCAGAGCGAGCGGCGAAACAGCACGGGCGTCAGCAACAGCCATGGGAACATGCCGCCGAGCAGCACCGGCACGATAAAACCAGAATGGCTGCACGTGTTGCAACGCATCGGTTGCGAAGCGGCCTAGCTGATGCTGCACGAAGAAGACTTGCAGAAACTCGTTGCCGTTGCGCAGCCAGCACAGCAAATACCAGGGCAGAGCCACCAACAGAAACACCGCCACGGGCGCGGGGTGAAAGATCTTTCGCCAATGCCGCCGCAGCACCCACAGCGCAGGCAACGCGAGCACCAGTGGTACCAGCCCTTTGGCGAGAACGGCTAAGCCCAGCAGTGCTGCCATCAGGCACAGCCGTCGTAGACTTGGCGCGCGATCGGGCAGGATATCGATCACCAGCAGCAGCGCGAGTGCGGAAAAAACGGCCAGAGGAAGGTCGGTCACCGCAACTTGGCTGAATGCAATCCAGCCCGCGGACGTACCGAGAAACAACGCGGCACACCACGCCGCGCCTGAACCGAACCCGCGCCGCACAATCCACCAATAAGCCACCAAAAACGCGACGCTCAACACCGCCACGCCCAAACGCGGTGCCCACTCCGGCGAGAGCCCGGCGCGGAATCCGGCCGCGACGAACCAATAGAGAAGCGCCGGTTTCTCAAACCAGGCGGCGCCCCACAGCCGCGGTGTGACATAGTCGCCGGTGGCGGCCATGGCACGCCCGATCGATGCATAGCGTGGTTCATCGGGGCCGATCATCCCGAGCGCGCCCAGACCATAAAGATAGACGACGAACAGGCCCGCACCCGCCAACAAGGCTTTGCTCCAATGCTGAAACCGCAAGCCCCCGGGCGACATCGTTCCAGTATAGGGAAGCCCTATACTGCACTCATGCGCGCACGCCCGGTGCTTGTCAGCTTTGTCTTCGCAGCCACTGCGCTTGCAGAGATTCACAACTGTAGCTGCGACGCGGCCAGGGCTGAAGCGTTGGAGGAACGCCAATGCTCGATCGATCGGTCGCTGCGCAGCTGAGCCGCTCGCGCCTCCCATCGTGTTTTTGAAAGACGTGAACCCAACCAAGCCGAATCGCTTGCTGGCGATTCCGCGTGCGAACGTCGTGCGCCTGTCTGAACTGAATGCTGCAGATCGTAAGCGCTACTGGGAAGCAGCGATCGCCAAAGCGCGTGAACTTTGGGGCGCTCAATGGGGCATCGCGATGAACGGCGAAATGGCGCGCACGCAATGTCATCTGCACATGCACATCGGAAAACTGGCGAGCGACGCGGAGCCCGATGGCGGCACTGTGGTCGAGAGCGTAGAAGACATTCCCCTGCCCGCTGCCGACACCGGATTGTGGGTCCACGAAGTGGCCGGCAAGCTCCACGTCCACGCCGGACAGCAGATCAATGAAACTGTTCTAATAAGATAAATATGCAGTTGTTGGACATCGCCAAGCTCCCCACCGCTGAAAACTCAGCTATCCACCTTCATCATTCGGACAATGTAGCCATCGCGCGGGTGCCGTTGAGCACCGGCTCTGAGCTGAACATCGAGGGCCACGCAGTCTCGGTGCAGGACAGTGTGCCGGCGGGCCACAAAATCGCGATTGAACGCATTCCGGCGGGCGAAGTGATCCATCGTTATGGACAGGCAATCGGACGCGCGAAGAACGACATAGCGCCTGGACAGCACGTGCACGTGCACAACGTCAGCTTCGAAGAACTGCACTTCGCTTACGAGTATCCCGAACGCGAAACGCCGTTGCCGCAGACTCCCGCGGACGCTCCGCACTTCATGGGCTATCTGCGTGAAGATGGCCGCGCCGGAACGCGCAACTACATTGCGGTCGTCGCCGCCAGCAATTGTGCCGCGCATACGGCGGAGCTGATCGCTGCCAGCTTTCGACGACACGAAGCTGCCGGCGAACATCGATGGCGTCGTGGCATTCCCGCATGGGGAAGGTTGCGGTATGTCGATCGGACCCGACACGGACCAGTTGCAGCGCACCCTTGCCGGCGTTCTCGCGCATCCGAACGTCGCGGCGGCGGTGATCCTCGGCCTCGGCTGCGAAGTGAACCAGATCGACCATTACCTCGGACCAAACGCGCCGCGCAGCACTCGTCTGGTCGGCATGACGTTGCAGGAAAGCGGCGGCACGCAAGGCGACGATCGAAGCGGCGCGGCGACAGATCTTCTCGCTGATGGAACAGGCATCGAGCGAAAAGCGCACCAGCATCTCCGCATCGAAGATTACGTTGGGCCTAAACTGCGGCGGCTCAGACTCGTTTTCTGGCATCACTGCGAATCCTGCGCTCGGTTATTGCTCCGATCTGCTGGCGGGCATCGGCGCGACCACAGTGCTTGCGGAAACCACTGAGATCTTCGGCGCCGAACATCTGCTGGTGAAGCGTGCGCGCAATCGTGCAGTTGCGGACAAGCTGCTGGGCTTTGTGACCGGCTACAAGCAGTACCTGAATCGCTTCGGCGGCAGCTTCGATGACAATCCATCGCCCGGCAATAAAGCGGGCGGTCTCACGAACATTCTCGAGAAGTCACTCGGCGCCGTGGCCAAAGCCGGCACATCCCCCTTGACCGATGCCGTGGACTACGCGGAGCGCATTGCCACGCCGGGCTTTGTCTTCATGAACACGCCCGGGCTATGATCCCGTGTCGTTAACCGGATTAGCGGCGGGCGGCTGCAACGTGATTGCGTTTACGACAGGGCGAGGCAGTGCGATCGGCTTCCCCTCCGTCCCGGTGGTCAAGATTGCGAGCAACTCGCATACCTACCGTCGCATGTTGGGCAACATGGATATCAATGCCGGCGACATTGCCGACGGCGAGAAGTCCGTGGCTGAAGTCGGCCGCGAGATTTTCGACATGGTCCTGCGTGTTGCCTCGGGCGAGCGCACTGCGGCCGAGAAGCTGGGGCATCAGGAATTTGTGCCGTGGCGTATCGGTCCCGTCATGTGATGGAAAGAAATATCATGCTCCGCACTGTTCTTCCTTTCTTGTTGGCGGCCAGCGTGTTTGCCCAAACTCACGCCAGCCCGCATCGCGCCGCGTCGAAAGCGCCTGCTGCGCCAGCCGCGAAACCGGGCCTGAACGCGCTCGATAAGGCCACCTTCGAATCGTACGTGCGCCACCTCTTTGTGTGGTCGCCGCCGATTAAGGTGACCGTCGGCGATCCGGAGCCTTCCGAGTTGCCGGGCTTTGAAGCCGTCATGATCCACGCTGAATCCGGCAACGCGCATCAGGACGAGAAGTTCTATGTCTCGAAAGACGGGCAAAAAATTGTGCGCGGCATGGTGTTGGACGTCGCCCACAATCCTTTCCAATCGGACATCGCCAAGCTGAAGACTGATAACCAGCCGCAGATCGGGACGAAGGGCGCACCTGTCGTGCTGGTTGAGTTCAGCGATTTCCAGTGCAGTTATTGCCGCGAGCAAGCCAAGACACTGCGCACCAACCTCCTCGAAACGTATCCCAAAGAAGTGCACCTTTACTACCTAGATTTTCCGCTGGAGACACTGCACCCCTGGGCGCATACGGCTGCGCAGATCGGCCGCTGTGTTTATCACCAGAGCGAGCCGGCGTTCTGGGAGTTTCACGATTGGATCTTTGAGCATCAGCCGGAGATCAAGAGCATCGACGAGGTGAAGAGCCGCGCGCACGACTGGGCCGAATCGCAGCATCTCGATTCGCAGAAGCTGGCCACCTGCGCCGCCTCAGCTCAGACTGAGAGCGAGGTACAGCGGTCCATCACGATGGGCCAGAGTCTGGGCATCACTTCAACGCCCACGCTCTACGTGAACGGGCGTCCGCTGGTTGGCGCGGTGAACTGGCAGGAGTTGCGGCGAGTCATCGACTACGAAGTGGGATACCAGCGTTTCGCGAAGAATGCCGGTGAGGACTGCGGTTGTGATGCCGGGCTGCCGAAGCCTGGCATTAAGTGAAATATAAATCATGAAGTAGTACTAGCCGGCCTGTAGTTTTCTCGGCACATTGCCGATAGGTCGCCTAGAGTATGAATACGTTGATGGAGCCCTCGCCGAAAACGGCCGCCCCGGAGCGCTGGACGCTGCCCCCGTTGATTCTGCATCCCTTCACGGGAGATCAGACAACCGAGCAGCTTCTGGCTGGCTCTAAAGCGATGCTCACGTTAAATGGGATGCTGCCCGGTGGGCCAGACGTTTCGGGCGAGCTAAGTCTGATCGTCCAGCGTGGCCGCGTTCAGGAGATCCGGATGCTGTATTTCCTCGGCAAAGACGTCGTCCGCTGGATGGAGCAATGCACCGATTTTGTGAGCCGTGAACCGGCGTTACAGAAATCCGGTTTCCGTCCCCAGAGCTTCGCGGCGCTGCTGGTGGAAAATCCGCCGGCGTCGGTTTCGCGCAAGATGACGTCCTGGGGCGTAACCGACCACAAGAGTGTCTTCAGCCGTGCAATCGGCATTACCAGTTGCTTCGGTGAACCGCCAACAATCGACAGCCTCGCCTGCACGTTCATCGACCACTACCACCGTTTCGCAGATTACCTTTTCATGTGTTACCAGATGCTGTCGCCGTTCCTGCCGGTTCCTCCAGCAAAGTTCGACTTTGAGCTTTACGCCTCCGCCGAATACTCCGACATGCTCTCGCAGCAGTTCCTGAACGATATGAGTTAGTGCGCTGTCGCTGGACCTTTACCCGGCTGGTTCTTCTTCATGAAGAACGCGAGCGGCACCATGATGAGGCACATGATTCCGAAGAATTTCAGCGTGTCGATGTAAGCCAGCGCTGCAGCCTGCTGCTGCACCAGACCATACACCCGGCCATATGCACCTTGTACCGAACCCATCCGCTGCGAAAGACCGCCAATGGTGTTGCGAAACGCCTGGTCATAGGGCGTAATGTGCGAAGCCAGTACGCCTTGATGAAACTGAGAGCGCCGCGCCAGTAAAGTCTCCACCATCGAAATGCCAACGCTGCCGCCCATATTTCGAGCCAGGTTCGTCATCCCTGAGACATCGTTACTCTTCTTGGGATCGACGCCGACATAAGACATCGTATTGATCGGAACGAATAAGAACGCAAGACCGATGGACTGGTAGATGCGCAGCCTTACGGCGAAGCCAAAGCTCAGATCGAGAGAGATCCCCGTCATATAGAACAAGGCCAGCGCCGAAACGAGAAAGCCAAACGCAATCATGTAGCGCGCGTCGAGCTTCGAGACCATGATGCCCACCAGCGGCATCAATAACAGCACGGTCACGCCGCCGGGCGAGAGTACCATGCCTGCCTGCTGCGCGGTATAGCCCATCAATGTCTGCAAGAGTTGCGGCAACAACACGACGCTGCCGAACAGCGCAATGCCCAGCACGAACATCATGATGCAGGCGAACGCGTAAGTCCGGTTACGAAAGAGCCGGACGTTGATGATGGGCGCCTCCTGGTAGTATTCCCAGATCACCGTTCCGATCAGGCCCGCAGCAGCGAGGATGCTGAACCATACAATGAACGGCGAACCAAACCAGTCGTCCCGCTCACCTTTATCGAGCACCACCTGCATACAGCCCAGGCCCACGGCAATCAGGCCCAGGCCGATGTAATCGACCTTGCGCTTCTCACCCTTCACGTTCCCGCGCAGCCAGGGCGGATCTTCCACCATCTTGTTGGTCAAAAATAACGAGAGCGCCGCGACCGGAATATTGATCAGAAATATCCAGCGCCAACTGTAGTTGTCGGTGATGAAGCCGCCCAGCGTGGGACCGATGGCGGGCGCGAGGACCACTGCCAATCCGTAGAGCGCAAACGCCATGCCGCGCTGACGCGGTGGAAACGTGTCGGCCAGAATTGCCTGTTCACTTGGCGCCAGCCCGCCGCCGCCAATGCCCTGCAGCACCCGGAAGAACACCAGCATCCCGAGCGACGGCGCGATGCCGCACAGCAGTGAGCTGGCGCCAAACAGCGCCACACAGATCATGTAGAACTTCTTGCGCCCGATGGTGTTCGAAATCCAGCCGCTCATCGGCAGCACGATCGCGTTCGAAACCAGGTACGACGTCAGAACCCACGTGCTCTCGTCGGTACCTGCGGACAAATTGCCCGCGATGTGCGGCAGCGCGACGTTGGCGATGCTGGTATCCAGCACTTCCATGAACGTCGCAAGCGTAACGGTGAGTGCGATCAGCCACGGGTTGAAGCGCGGCTTCCAGGGCGCTTCCGCTTGCTTTGCTGCCGGCGGTGCTGCTTCCGCCGCCGCGCTCATTGCAAGAGGACCTTCGGCGTTACAGACATACCGGGCCGCAGAGAATGGTCCTGGTTCTCTCCGGCTTCGAGCCGGATGCGCACAGGCAGACGCTGCACCACCTTCACATAGTTGCCGGTTGCATTTTCAGGCGGCAGCAAACTGAAACGCGCGCCGCTCGCTGCGGCAATGCTTTCCACATAGCCTTTGTAATCGCGACCGTAAGCATCCACGTGAATGTTCACTTTTTGACCGACATGAATTTTCTTGAGCTGCGTCTCTTTGAAGTTGGCCGTGATCCAGATATCTTCAAGCGGCACAACCGCAAGCAACTCTTGACCGACGCTGACGTTCTGGCCAACTTCGACCGACTTCTTGCCGATCACTCCAGTCACCGGCGCCCTCACGACGGTGTAGCCCAGGTTCAGTTCACTCTGCGCGACCACGGCCTGGCGCAGCTGCACCTGTGCTTCGGACGCGGCGAACTTCGCGCGCGTCGCCTTCAACTGCTGCGGCCCGGTGGCGGCGCTCTGCACTTCCGATTGCGCCTGCGTTACCTTGGAGCGCGCCTGACTGACCTGGCTCTGCGCGACCTGCACATTCTGTTGCGCTTCATTCAAACCAGCAAGCATTGAGTCGCGCGTGGCCTTAGTCGCTTCAGCGGCAGCGATGGCCGCGTCATATTGCTGATGCGAAATCTCGTCTTTGTCGACCAGCAGCTTCAGGCGCGCGAGGTCTTTCGAAGACTTATCGAAATTGGCCTGCGCTTCATTGACCCGTGCCTGCGCCACAGCCACTCTCGCGCGCGCCGCATTCACATTGCGCTCCGCAACAGCCACTCCCTGACGCGCATCTTCTGTGCCGGCCTGCGCACTCACGACGCTGCTCGACGTGTTCGCGGACGTGATCGGAATCTCGGCCTGCGCGGCAGCGGAGTTTGCAACCGTCTCGGCAAGATCAGCCTTCGAACGGTCCAGCGCCACCTGGTAATCGCGCTGATCGATCTGCGCCAGCACTGTGCCGGCCTTGACCGTCTGGTTCTCCTCAACGTTGACGCGCGTCACCGTGCCGGCTACGCGCGCGCTCACGGCGTTGATGTGTCCATCGACCTGCGCATCGTCAGTCGTCTCGTAGCTCGAAAGATGCGCCCATAACAAGAGTCCACCGACCACGAGCACGCCGAGCACAACGAGACCGATGATGATGCGCCGGATGCGTTGCGCTGGGGTTGCCGGCGGCTTCTCAGGCTTCTTCTCTTCGGGCGCGGCTTGTGGCGCAGGCGCGGCTTCGGGCTTGGGGCTCGCAGGAGCATCGCCCTGCCGCTGAGTCTGACTTTGGCTCTGTGCCGCCTGATCTTCTTGTACTTGTTCCGCCATCGCTACCTGCTCCCCAGAAATCGTTTGATGCCCGCTTCACTGGCGCCTTGCGCGCGGGCCAGCGCGATCTTGGCTACGTTGTGTTGATAAGTGCTGTTGATCAAGTTTTCGTTCGCGATCGCAACCGACTCCTGCGCCTGCACTACTTCGAGGTTATTGGTGACTCCCGCCGCAAAGCGGTCACGCGCTTGCGCTAAAGTCTGCGAAGCCAGATCCAGGTTGCTCCGCGCGACTTCCACCTGCTGCGCGGCTGAATTCAGGTTGAGCAATGCGGTGCGCACTTCATAGTCGATGCGCCCGCGAAGATCGCCCAACTCGTCGCGCCGCTGTTTTAGAGCCGCGTCCGCCGCCTCGATATCGCCACGAATGCGGCCCCCATCGAAGATCGGAAAGCGCAGCGAACTGGTGACTCCGAAGGTGCCGTGCGAGTGAGCAAACGTCTCGCCAAGCACGCCATAGTTAGCCGAAACCGAGATCGAAGGATAGCGTTCCGCGACCGCTGCGCCGTGCGCCAGCTCTGCGGCATGCACCTGCATTTCAGCAGCGCGGTAATCGGCGCGGCTCGCGTAAGCATCCTGCACCGTCTGTTCCGGATTGACCGCATCGATCGCGGTGTAAGGAAACAAATCGGTGAGCGTGAACTCCTGGCCTGTTGGCAAACCGATGGCGCGCGCCAGGTTCAGCTTGTCTCGCGCGAGCGTGTTGGCATCCGTCACCGCGCGCTGTTGCTCCGTCTTGAGTTCCACTTGCGAGCGCAACACATCGATTCCGGCGACCGTGCCCGCATTCTTCTGGTCGGAAGCAAGCTTGAACTCTGCTTCCGCCGTCGCCACATCGGCTTGCGCGGCGTCCAGACGGGCGGCGTCCGCCAGAATCACCAGATACGCGTTCGCCACGGCTTGCACGACCAGCTCACGGCTATCCTGTACATTCAATCGCGCCGCATCTAAACTCGCGCTTGCCGAACGATAGTTGCGAATCGAAGAAAGGTTGAGCGCGTCGTCCGTGAAGCTGGCACGCGCATCCTGATAACTGAATGGTCCGACAACTTGCGGAAGTCCGGGGAACTTGAAGCCGAAAGCGGCCAGATCCGTCTGTTGCGCAATCGAGGATATGCTGCCATTCACCTGCGGCATCAACGCGCTCAGCACGCGCAGACGTTGCGCGGCCACGGAACGCGTCGACTGTTCGCTTGAAAGAACTCCCACGTTGTACAGCAGTCCACGGCGAATTGCTTCGGATAATGAAAGCGCAATCGGGGTCGCACTGCGCTGCCCCGTCGGTACGCTGCCGCTGAATTCAGTGGTGTACGAAGGTGGCCCCTGGGGCTGCGTAATCGCGGGCGGTTGCGGCGAAACCGAGGGCCGCGCCGTTCCCATGTCCGTCGCGAATTGCCCGAAGAGCAGGCTCCCGCCGGATAGGCAAAAAATTACAGTAATCCCCCGCGCTGTTCTCAAGTGTGACTTCTCCGCCCTTATGCAGTGATGCTGGAATGCGTCAAGAGTTGCGGGAAAGTGCCCGATTCTCACTAATAGGCTAAACGCCTGAAGCGTGTCGTTTCAAGCTAAGTGGCGTGATTAGCGCCACATACCACGCCCAGCCGTAATTTTCCTTACGAACCCGCGGCCGCCTGAATCAGGCGCCAGGCGCGCTGTACATGTTCTCTGCCGGTGTACTGATTTCCCAGTGCCACACGGATCACGTAACGGCCATTCAAGACGGTATGGGACAGGTAAATCTCGCCGCTGGCATTTACTTTTTGCAGGATCGCGCGGTTCTGGTCGTCAGTTCCGCGGTACCGCAGGCACACCACCGAAAGCGGCGCGGGAGCACATAGTTCGAAATCCGCATGCGCTTTCACCTGTGCCGCGAGTTCCGCCGCCCAGCCGATCTGCTCGCGGATCATGCGCGCCAGTTCCTCATGCCCAAAGCGCCGCAGAATGAACCAGAGCTTCAGCGCACGGAACCTGCGCCCCAGAGGGATGCCGTATTCCATCAGATTCACCGCGCGTGGATCCTGCTGCGAACGTAAGTACTCGGGCACCAGCGAGAACGCCTGACGAAATACTTCCGGGCGGCGTGTATACGTGATGCTCAGATCGAGCGGCGTGAAGAGCCACTTGTGGGGGTTTGTCACGAGCGAGTCCGCGAGTTCCACGCCATCAAGCAGCCAATGCAACTCGGGGACGATCGCGGCAGAACCAGCGTAAGCCGCGTCAACATGCAGCCACGCACCGTGCCGCTTCGCGATTGCCGCAATTTCGCGCACCGGGTCGACACTGGTGGTCGAAGTCGTGCCGACCGTCGCCACCACGCAACAAGGTTTGCGGCCTGCAGCCACATCGGCGCGGATGGCTTCTTCGAGCAAGTCCGTGCGCATGCGGAACTCTGCATCGCTCGCGATCTTGCGTAAATTTTCCTGGCCAATCCCCGCAGCCATCACGGCCTTCTCCACAGACGAGTGCGCATGCTCGGAGCAATACGCCGTCAGCGGCGCACCGCTGCCGCGCAATCGATAACCGGCATCCGCAGCCTCACGCGCCGCCAGAACCGCATGTAGAGTGCCGATGGAGGCCGTGTCAAAGACGATTCCAAACCAGTCGTCCCCCATGCCCATCCACTGCCGCAGCCAGTTGAGCGTTACCTGCTCCAACTCAGTGACAGCCGGGCTCGTCTGCCACAGGATGCCGTTGGCGTTCAAGCCCGCTGCGAGAAACTCAGCGAGGATGCCCGGACCCGCGGCAGATGTGGAGAAGTACGCCATGAACCCGGGATGATTCCAGTGCGTGATCGCGGGAATCACCTTCTCTTCAAAGTCAGCCAGAATGCGATCCATCGACTCAGGCTGCTCCGGCCCACTGCCGGGCAGCGCATCCACCAGCGCACCCGGCGTGTTCCGCGTCAACACCGGGTAGCGTTCGGGGTTGGTCTGATACTCGGCCAACCAGTCCACTAACTGATGGCCATACTTACGAAACTCGTCAGGGTTCATGAAGCTTTCAGAGCGGGGCGCAGCGTGCCGGGCAACCAGCCCTGCAGCCAGATCTCAAAATCCTTGAGCAGCAATGCGTTCGCCGGCGCGAGCGGTACGGAAGGCGGTCCCACTTTCAAACCGCGTACCGCTGTTGCGACCTTGATTCCTACGGGCGCCGGGAAGCGCTCGATCCACACGATGAACTCGTTCAGCTTCTGTTCCCAATAAGCAGTGCCATCCGCATCGTTCACCTTCACGCAGGCGTAGAGTTGCGAGATCAGCTCCGGTAGCGCCGACGCTACACCGGAGACAACCCCACTCGCACCGGCGCGAATCCCTTTCACCAGCAGACGATCGCTGCCGATCATCAGTGTGAAATCGTGCTTGGCTTTCAACGCCAGCAGCGCATCGAGGTAGTCCTGATCGCCGCTCGAATCTTTGATGCCTGCGTAAGCACCGCTCAATAACAGTTCACGCGCACAATCAATGGGGATGCCGTTGCTGAACTGCGGAATGTTGTAGAGCAGCAAAGGGACGCCGCCTTGCACCTGATCGGCGAAACGCAGATAGAACTCGGTGATCTCGGCTGGGCCATAACGATAAAAATGCGGCGGCATCAACAATAGCCCTTGCGCACCGCTTCCCACCGCCTCGTCGCCCAGTTCGATCGCACCGTCGAGGGTTGAATGCGAGACGCCGGCCAGAATCGGAACGCGGCTGCGCTTGACCGCCAGGTGCACCAGACGAATCCGCTCCGCTTGCTTGACGTGCAGAAATTCGCCCGTGGCGCCCAGCAGGCAAATGCCGTTGGCGCCGCCCTGCGCGAGGTGGTCGACGAGTTCAAGCATCGCGCCGTAGTCGGCTTCATGGCCTTCGATGCGATGCGGCGTTACGGCAGCGGCATAGACGCCGCCTATGGAACCGTCAGGCGGCGCAAAATTAGGCGCGTCGTTCGCTGTCTGTCGCCTGCCGAACACTTTCGTCAATCATACCTAAAGGGTTACTGCGGCAATGCTGCCAGTTCGTCGAGCGAAAGGCGTCCCGTGTAGATGGCCATGCCCACTGCCGCGTCGATGCGCATGTCGTGCAACGCGCGTATATCGGCGATCGTTGTCACGCCGCCAGCCGCAGTAATCTCGTGCGCCGTGGCTTTGCGCAGGCGCGCGAACCAACTCAGGTCAGTGCCTTGCAGCATGCCTTCTTTATCGACATAGGTGCAAAGAAATGCGCCACAGTACGGTTCCAGTTCACGCACTACTTCTTCAGCGGTCAGCGTCGTCGCCTCCTGCCAGCCTTTCACGACGATGTGACCCGCTTTGGAGTCGAGCGCCACGATAACGCGCTCGCGCCCGATGGTGTCCGCCAGCAGCGAGAGGAACGCGTGATTCACACCATCTGCTTTGAATGCCGAAGTGCCGACGATGACACGCGAGGCGCCTTGCTGCAGCAGCGTCTGCGCGCGCTCGACATTGCGCACGCCGCCGCCAATACGAGTGACTGCGCGCCCTGCTACCAGCTCGACCAGGTGATCATTCGCGCCGCGGCCCATCGCTGCATCGAGGTCGATCACTTGAATCTCTCGAAACGCAGCGAAGCGCTCGAGCATGGCAAGCGGTGAATCGCCTTCCAGTGCCTTTTCGCGGCCTTGCACCAGTTGCACTACCTTGCCGCCCATCAGGTCAATACAAGGAACGATCACGTCGTACTCCGCACAACAATGCCTTCGCGATCCAGCCGCTCTTTCAGATGCCTGCACCGTCCACGTGCCGTAGTGAAAGATCGATGCCGCCAGCGCCGCATCTGCTTCGCCATCCGTGAATACGCGAACGAAGTGGTCCGGCTCGCCCGCGCCTCCCGAAGCAATCACCGGAATGTGTGTGGCGCGCGACACGGCGCGTGTGAGCTCACAGTCGAAGCCTGTCTGCACGCCATCCGTATCCATGCTGGTGAGCAGAATTTCGCCTGCTCCCAACTCTTCACCGCGTGCCGCCCATGCAACTGCGTCGATGCCTTCGTCATCGCGACCGCCGCGGGTATAGACATTCCACGCACCTGCCGTGCGCCGCCGCGCATCGATGGCCAGCACCACGGCCTGCGCGCCGAACTCATTGCTCAATTCCGTAATCAATTCAGGCCTGCGGACCGCAGCGGTGTTGACCGAAACTTTGTCCGCGCCCGAGAGAAGAATCTGGCGCGCGTCCGCAACGGTGCGAATGCCGCCGCCAACCGCCAACGGGATAAATACGCGGCGCGCGGTGCGCGTCACAACATCAGCCATAATCGCGCGCGCATCGCTCGACGCAGTGATGTCGAGGAACACCAGTTCATCTGCGCCGTCGCGGTTATAACGTTCGGCAAGCTCGACAGGATCACCCGCATCGCGCAGGTTCACGAAGTTCACGCCCTTGACCACGCGGCCGCCCGTCACATCAAGACACGGGATGATGCGCTTGGTCAGCATGGAAGGCCGGCGAAGTTCTTGACGATCTGCAATCCCGTTGGCCCTGACTTCTCCGGATGGAATTGCACGCCGAACACGTTGCCCGATTCGAGCACGGCCGTGTAAGGCAGCGAGTACTCGCAGGTTGCGGCCGTCACGCTCACCTGGGGCACGTAATAGCTGTGCGCGAAGTAGACATACGGCTTGGGCGCGAGGTTCCGTAAGAGCCGCGATTCGATCAGCGGCGTGATCTGGTTCCAGCCCATGTGCGGCACCCGCGCGTCCACCGGAAAGCGGCGCACGTGGCCAGCGAAGATACCCAGGCCCGCAACACCCGGCGCTTCTTCACAGGTTTCAAACAACGACTGCAAGCCTAAACAGATACCCAGAAAGGGAACGCCCGCGTGAATGCGGCTGATCAGTTCCTGACGCACGCCGAGTGCATCGAGCGCGCGCAGCATCTGCCCGTAGTGACCCACGCCGGGCAGAATAATCTTCTCGGCTTTCGCCAGCGCCGCGGCATCCGCAGCGAGCACGTAAGGCGCTTGAATCTCGTCGAGGGTGTTCTGCACCGAGCGCAGGTTCCCTGCCCCGTAGTCGAAGATCGTGATCACAACAATCCCTTGGTCGATGGCAATTGGTCGCGCAGGCGCTCGTCAAACGAGCAGGCATAGCGCATCGCACGCGCAAAGCATTTGAAGATCGCTTCGATCTTGTGATGGCTCGACCGGCCGTACTTTACCTTCGCGTGCAGGTTCGCGCCGCAGTGATTGACGAAGCCTTCGAAGAAGTCGTGCACCAGCTCCACTTGCAGATCCCCTACGTGTTGCACTTCGACAAGGTCTTCGTAGACAAGCGAAGGACGGCCGCCCAGATCAACCGCAACAACCGCAAGCGTTTCATCCATCGGCAGCACAAAGTAGCCGGCACGGTTGATGCCGCGGCGGTCGCCCAATGCCTTCGCGAAGAGTTGGCCGAGCACGATGCCGGCATCTTCGACGGTGTGATGTTGATCGACATCGAGATCGCCATCCACCTTCAGCGTGAGATCGAACGCGCCATGCTTGGTGAACAGTTCAAGCATGTGATCGAGAAAGCGAATGCCCGTGGCGATGTCGTATTGGCCCGTGCCATCTATGGTGAGCACGCCCGCGATGCGCGTCTCTTTGGTATCGCGCTGAATCTCGGCGCGGCGTTCGCTCATATTCCAATCGACTCCAACTCGTTCACGTTTTCGATCACTTCGATCGCGCCTTCTTCGCGCAGCAGTTCGATCAGGCGCGGGCGGTCCGGAGTGCCCGCGGGCGCCACGCCGATGAACGGAACGCGCGCGGCGCGTGCGCTGCGTGCATCGTCGACGGTATCGCCCAGATAGCGAATGGCGCCTTCGGGATGTGCGGCTCGGAGTTTCAGTAAACCCTCTGGCGCCGGCTTGGGCTCGTTCACATCGTCGACACCGACGACTTCGAAGCACTTTGCGTTGAAACGTTCCAGCGTGATCATGGCTTCCCAGTTCAAGCGGCCCGTAAAAATGGCGAGCGTATGTTTCTGCTGCAAGCGTTCGAGCAAACCCGGTTGCGGAATCCATCGCTCGCGCAGGATCAACCCATCGCCGTGCATGCCGTGAAACAGTTGCTGAAATTTTTCAACCATACGATCGAAGTCCAACGGAACGCCCGCGTCTTCGATGATCTGCTTCGACAACTTCCAGTCGTCGTTGAAGCCGCCCTGATTTTTGTATTCCTGGATGCGTTCCCGCGAAACTTCGGTTCCGGTAAAGTGCCGCACGGTTTGCTGAATCGTCTCGCGATAAGAATCGCTCACGTCCACCAGCACGCCATCCATGTCGAATACCAGAAGGTCTTTCACCAGATGCTCTCCAGTTGAGCGATCAATCGCGCAGTCTGTTCCGCAGTGCCCAGCGTGAAGCGCACGCCGCCAGGGATTTCGTAACTGCGGTCGCGCACCAGAATGGCCTGGCCGCGCAACGCGTCGCGAACCTCGATTGCGCGGCTGCCCAGCAATGCCAAAACGAAGTTGGCGCTGCTCTTCACACGCGGAATGCGCAGGCGGTCAAGCGCCGCTTCGAGCCGCTGCCTTGATTGCAGCACCTCCGCGACGTAATCACGCACGTAGTCTTGATCGCGCATCGCCTCCTGCGCAGCGAGCGCGGCGAACACATTCACACTGTAGGGTGATTGTGCTTTGCGCATGATACGCAATGTTGCGCGCATCGGAAAACATGACGCCCATGCGCAGCCCGGCCATGCCGTAGACTTTCGAGAACGTGCGGCTGATCACCGCGTTGGCGTGATTTGCGATCTCAGCAAGCGCCGTGGTGCCGCAAAATTCAAAGTAAGCTTCATCGATCAACACCGGGCAGTGGCTGGCACGTTCCAGAATGCGTCGCAGCCCATCGAGATCAGTCGCGGAGCCGGTGGGATTGTTGGGATTGGAGACAATCACGGCACGCGTAGCCGGGGTGATCGCTGTCAACAACTCCTCGAGCGGAAAAGCATAATCCGGCGCGGGGTAATCGATCTCTCGCACCACTGCGCCCGTAAGCTCGGAATAGAAGCGGTACATCGCATACGACGGGCGCAGGATGAGAACTTCCTCTCCGGCATCGACGAAGGTCTGGATGAAGACGTGAATCGCCTCATCCGTGCCGTTGGTGAACATCATCTGCTCGGGCGGGAGCTGATAAAAATCCGCAGCAGCGGCAGCGAGCGACGTGTAAGCGGGATATACCGAAAGACCTTCTGCGTTGATGCTGTTGCGCAGAAATTCGATGACGCGCGGCGAACATCCTACGGTGTTCTCGTTGAAGTCGAGCCGCAGTTTTCCGAGACGGTCACCCGTCGGCGGATGATACGGCGCCATGCGTTCCACTGCGGCGCGCGGGCGCGGCGTCTGGTCAGGCATGCAGGCGCACCTCGACGGAGCGCGCATGCGCTTCGAGACCTTCGGCGCGCGCGAGCGTCGTCACACTGGGAGCAAGTTGCGCCAGCGCGGCTGCATCGAGACGCTGCACAGAGATCGTTTTGACGAAGTCAGCCGCGGAAAGCCCGGCACGCAGCCGCGCGTGACCGCTGGTGGGTAGCACATGGTTCGGTCCGGCAGCATAGTCCCCCGCTGCCTCCGGGCTATACGGGCCGATAAACACGCTTCCCGCGTGCTGAATGCCGGCAAGCAAAGATTCGTCGTAGATGCTCAGATGCTCCGGCGCGAACTGATTCGAAAGGCGCACCGCTTCTTCATCCGAGTCGACCAGCACAATGGCGCTGTTGTTCGCGATTGACGAACGCGCAACATCGGCGGTGGACAATGTTTGCAACTGCTGTTCAATCGCCATCGCGGTGCGTTCGGCAATGTCGCGTGACCGGGTGAGCAGAATGGCCGCCGCGTCGACATCATGTTCCGCTTGCGCCAGCATGTCGGCCGCAAGATGCCGGGGGTCCGCATCGTTCGCGATGATCAGAATCTCCGTTGGCCCCGCAACGAAGTCGATGCCGGTTTCGCCGGCGAGCAACTTCTTCGCGGCTGCGACATAGATGTTCCCGGGTCCCACAATGCGGTCTGCTTTCGGCACCGTTTCGGTCCCGAAGGCAAACGCTGCGATGGCGTGCGCGCCTCCCATCAGAAAGGAGTGCGTGGCGCCCAACAGTTGGCCGGTCCCGAACACTTCGTTCACCAACCGCGGGCAGCAGAAACAGACGTTACGGACACCGGCAACGCGCGCCGGGATCAACGTCATCAGCAACGTCGATGGAAGCGGATAACGCCCGCCCGGAATATACGCCGCCACTGTTTCGAGAGGCCGCACGATTTGGCCGGTGAACAGGCCCGGCGCAGTCTCGCGAAAGAACTCGCGCGGCAGTTGTTGTTCAGCAAAGGCGCGAATGTTAGCGGCCGCTGTTTCTACCGCCGCCAGAAAGCTCTGGTCCAGAGACTCGAGCGCATGTTGGCGTTGCGCCGCTGTCACCAGTACCGACTCTGCCGTGAAGCCATCGAAGCGCCGCGCATATTCGAGCAACGCCGCATCACCGCGCGTACGCACTGCGTCCAGAATTGGACGCACCACCGCTTCGGCGTCTTCGAGTCGAGCCGAGCGACGCACAAAGAGGCCGCCGGCATCCGCTGCCTGGAGTATCCGGATCATCGCTTACATCACGATTTTGTTCAGCGGATATTCCACGATGCCTTCCGCTCCGGCCTGCTTCAAACGCGGGATGATGTCGCGCACGGTGCTCTCGTCGAGAATGGTATTCACCGCGAGCCACGCTTCATCACTAAGGTGCGAAACTGTGGGGCGCTTCAGCGCGGGAAGCACGCCGAGCACCTTTTCCAGATGATCGCGATGCACGTTCAACATCAAGCCCACTTTGCCCAGCGCATTGATGGCACCCTCGAGCAGCATGCGCATGTTCTCAAGCTTTTGCCGCTTCTCCGGATCTTCCCAGGATTGGCGATTCGCGATCAACTGCGTGTTCGATTCGAGGATGGTGTCGATGATCTTGAGCTTGTTCGCGCGCAATGACGACCCGGTCTCAGTCACTTCCACAATGGCGTCGGCAAGCACCGGCGGCTTCACTTCCGTGGCGCCCCAACTGAACTCCACTTTGGCATTCACGCCATTCTTTGCAAGATAGCGGCGCGAAGTCTGCACTAATTCCGTCGCGATGATCTTCCCTTCCAGATCTTTCACTGAGAAGAACTGCGAGTTCTCTGGAACAGCGAGCACCCAACGCACTTTGCCGAAGCTCTGCTTTGCATAGACAAGGTCGGCCACTGCATGCACGTTGGCTTCGTTCTCTTCAATCCAGTCGCGCCCGGTCAAGCCGGCGTCGAGAATTCCGTCTTCGACATAGCGCGCCATCTCCTGCGCGCGAATCAGCATGCACTCGATTTCAGGATCATCGATCGCCGGAAAATACGAACGGCTCGACGTGGTGATGTTGAATCCCGCACGCCGGAACAGATCGACCGTCGCGTTCTCGAGCGAACCTTTCGGGATGCCCAGCTTCAACTTCACGCTTTGCTCCCATAAACCGCGTTCGGATCGTAGACCGGCTTCTCCGTTTCCACCCACGCGCCGTTTTGCAGCGTGCGATAGAAACAGCTTTGGTATCCGTTGTGACAGACGCCGGGCCCCACGGCTTCCACTTCAATCAGCAGCGTGTCTTCATCGCAGTCGGTCTGGATGGAGCGCACCAGCAGCCGGTGGCCGCTGCTTTCGCCTTTGGTCCAAAGCTTCTGCCGTGAACGGCTGAAGAAAGTGACAGCGCCGGTCTCGAGTGTCTTTTCGAACGCAGCGTCGTTCATGAAGCCCACCATCAGCACGCGCTTCGATGCGTAGTCCTGAACTACGGCGGGGATGAGCCCATCGGTCTTTGCAAAATCCAGCGTCATTGAGTTAGGCAATAAAAAACCCGCCGTTGGAGCGGCGGGCGTGTTGTTCGATTCCGTGATTACAATTGCAGCGCCCGCGTCTAGAGATGTGCGTGATGATGATGCACAGGTACGAGCGCGAGCGGCAACATAAACCAGTAGTATACACCGCCCTTGCATTACGATGGTTCGCATGCCCGGGCCGGAGTTCACGCGATTTTGCCAATACGTGCTTACCGCGCTGGCGCTCGGCTGCGCGATCGGGTTCGAACGGCAATGGCGCAACAGCGTCGCCGGCTTACGGACGAACGTTCTGGTTGCGGTGGGTGCGGCGGTGTTCGTGTTGTCGGGTTCGGGCCAGTCGATACCGGATGCGCGCATTGCGGCACAGATTGTATCGGGCATCGGGTTCATCGGCGGCGGAGCGATTCTGCGCGAAGGTCTGACCATTCGCGGCGTCAACACAGCAGCCACTTTGTGGTGCACCGCTGCGATCGGAGTGCTGTGCGGAATGGGCATGCTGGCAGAAGCTGCGGTGGCCGCTGGAGTCATTTTGTTCTCGAACACTGTGCTGCGGCCGCTCACTTACGCGATGCGGCGCAAAGTTGCGATGCGAACGAACATCGTGACCACTTATGCGTGCAAGTTCACATGCGCGCAAACGCAAGAGACACGGCTGCGCAAGAGAGCAGTTCACTGCGCAAAAGATTCAGGTCTGCTGGTGCGCGCAATTCATAGCGCAGCAGCCGCTGACGGCGCTGCAGAAGTGACGGTCACGGTGTCCGCTGAAACCAGGAATGACGCTGCGGTAGAAAAGCTGATGGCGCTGTTAAACGAAGATGACGCGGTGAGCGCGATCAGCTGGGAAGCGCTCGAGCATAGCGGCGATTCAGAGTAGCGGTTTGACGTAGCGGTACACAGTCTTCGCGACAATCGCGTTGCCCTGCGCAGTGGGGTGGATGCTGTCTGCCTGCATCAGCTTGCTATCAGTTGCGACGCCGTCGAGCAGGAACGGGATGCGCGTCAAACGGTATTGCTTAGCGAGCGCAACGTACATCTGTTCGAACGGGTGAATGTACTCTTGCCCGTAATTGCGCGGCAGCGTCATGCCCGCAATCACTACGGTTGCGCCGGTCTTTTGCAAAGCAACGATCATCTGTTCGAGATTGGCGCGCGTCGTCTTCACCGGTAACCCGCGCAAACCGTCGTTCCCGCCAAGTTCCAGTATCACCAGCCTGGGTTTCACTGCGAGAACGTTTGGCAGGCGCTGCACCCCGTCCGTTGTCGTATCGCCGCTGACGCCTTGATTCACCACGCGGTAGCTAAGGTGATCCTGATCGATGAGCTTCTGCAGATAGTCGGGAAAACTCTGTCCTGGATCGGCGCCATACCCGGCAGAAAGCGAATCACCGAACGCTACGACTGCGGGACGGTTGTCCGCGATCGGGGGCGCGGCAGGACGTGAAGACGAATCGGCTGGAGCCGAAGGCGCTACCGAATCCGGCGCGTGACGGTTGCTTACATGAAATTACGCTGCAACACAAGATCGCGGCGAGCATCCAACAGGTGAAGCGCATCACTGATGCCATCATAAGAGAAACCGCCAGCCGCACGAGGATCCTGCCATCGCACCCGCCATCATTACTGTCCGCGCGCTAACCAAGAGCATCGCTACCAGCACCCACCGCGTCGACATTCTGCGCGGCATCGATCTCGACATCGAGAAGGGTCAGTTCGTCGCGATCATGGGTCCGTCGGGCAGCGGTAAAAGCACGCTGCTCGGATTACTAGCCGGACTGGATGATGCGACTACCGGATCAATCGTTCTTGACGGCACGGAGATCACGGGCTTGAAGGAGGACGCGCTCGCGCTGGTGCGCGGCCGCAAGATCGGCTTTGTGTTCCAGTCGTATCAGTTGATCCCCACGCTCAACGCCGAAGAGAACGTAATGCTGCCGGCGGAGCTGATGGGTGCTGGCAATCTGAAGCGCGCGCGCGAACTCCTGGAGCGCGTCGGCCTGGCTGGGCGGCTGGATCATTATCCGGTGCAGCTTTCAGGCGGCGAACAACAGCGTGTCGCACTGGCGCGCGCGTTCATGGTCAATGCGCCGATTCTGTTGGCCGATGAACCCACCGGCAATCTCGACAGCGTGAACGGCGCGGCAGTGCTGCAGTTGTTGACCGAACTCAACCGTACCGAAGGCACCACGCTTGTGATGGTGACGCACGATCGTGAGCTGGCTTCCTCTGCAGATCGCCGCATCACGATGCGCGACGGCGTGATCGTCAGCGACGAGTCAGCGGCGCTGGAGAAGCGCGCGTGACTCCTGCGCCGCTGCCGTTGAGCGTTGCGTGGCGCATTGCCTCGCGTGAAGCGCGCGCGTCTGCCGGCAAGTTTCTGTTTGTTGTGCTCGCAGTAGCAGCGGGCGTGGGGTGCCTCACCGGCGTGCGCGGCTTCAGCCGTGTGTTCCACACCATGCTGCTCAAAGAAGCACGCACGTTGATGGCGGCCGACCTGATGGTCAGAACGTTTGCGCTGCCCTCGCCCGCGCAGAACACCGTCATCGACAATCTGGCCAAGCGTGGCATCGACCATACCTGGATCACCGAAACCATCACCATGGCGTCCGGCGGCAAGGGCGACTTGCCGCCGATTCTGATTTCGGCGAAAGCAGTCGACCCCGGCAAGTACCCGTTCTACGGACAAGTGAAGCTGGACCCGCCCGGTGATTTGCGCCAACGGCTCACGCCGGAAACGGTAGCGGTTTCGAACGATCTGCTGATTAGGATGAACCTGCAAGCGGGCGATTCGATCCGGCTTGGCGGACAGGAGTTTCGCATCGCCGGCGCCGTGGTGAGTGAACCGGATCGCATGTCCGGCAGCCTGAACGTGGGGCCGCGCATTCTGATGACCCGGGCAGGCATGGAGCGTGCCGGGTTGCTGATTGCGGGCAGCCGCGCCTCGGAGCGTTTCCTGTTCAAAGTGCCGCCAGCACTGAAGATCGAGCAGGTGCGCGCTGAAATCAAAAAAGCATTTCCTGAATCGCTCATCAGCGACTTCACTCAGACACATCCACTGATCGAGCAAGGTCTCGATCGCGCGACAACGTTCCTGAGCCTGGTCAGTTTGATCGCGTTGATCGTCGGTGCGCTGGGTGTTGCGATGGCGATGCAGGCGCACTTGCAGCAGCGCATGGATTCGATCGCTGTGATGAAGTGCCTGGGCGCGCGCTCGGGCCAGATCATGAAGATCTATGTGCTCCAGACGATCGGCTTAGGCGTTGCCGGCGGCGTGCTCGGCGTAATCGCGGGCAGCGCGGTACAGGCGTTCTTCCCGGTGCTGTTGGCGCGCTACTTCCACATCAGCACGCCCTTCATTGTCGATATGGTCTCGGGCGCGCAAGGGTTGCTGATCGGCATTCTCGCAACGCTGCTGTTCACCGTGCCGCCGCTGTTGAGTATTCGCAACATTCGTCCCGGTGCAATCTTTCGGCGCGATGCGGCGGAGCCCGCGCCGAATTGGAAAGAGCGCCGCGCAAAGTTCGGAGCATCGGCTGGTTCCGCGCTGCTGATCCTGGTCGGGATCGCGGGCATCGGCGGGTGGTTAAGCAACTCGGTTCAACTGGGACTCTACTTCGTTGCCGCGATTGCGTTCAGTCTCGCCGTGATGGCGGTGCTCGCGTGGGTGCTGCTGCGCGTTCTGCGGCGCATCGGGCACAGCGCGCGTGTGCTGCCCGTCAACGTTCGCCAGGGGATCGCGAATCTCTACCGCCCCGGCAATCATGCGCAAGCCGCGTTGATTGCGCTCGGCGTTGGCGTGACATTTACGCTCACGATCTATCTGGTGCAGCGCGGCATGCTGCTCGACATGACCCGCAGCGCGCCGCCTGAAATGCCGAATGTGTTTCTGCTCGACATCACCCCTGCGAACCGCGATGCCGTGCGGCAGTTGCTGATTAAGCAGAAAGGCGTGGCAGGCGCGCCGGATATGCTCGGCACGGTTGCGATGAAGATTGCCAGCGTGAACGGCGCCGCATTGAATCGCGAGAGTCTGAAAGGCATGGCGCGGCGCCTTGCGTCGACCAACAGCGTCACCGAAGCCAGTTCGCTTCCCGCGAACACCAAGCTGTTGCAGGGCCGCTGGTGGCCCGCAGGTTATTCGGGCGCGCCCCAGATCTCGGTCGCAGAAGAAGCGGCCAAAGTGCTGAACATCGGTCCAGGCGCGCGCATTGTATGGACCACGCCGCTGCGCACCTTCGAAGCAACCGTCGTAGCCATCCATCGCACGGAAGTCATCCGGCTGAACTCACGCGTTGAGTTCGTGTTCTCGCCGGGCGCGCTCACCGGGTTGCCGATGATTTATTACGGCAGCGTGCGCGTGCGGCCGCCCGATGTTGCGCAGTTGCAGAAAGCAGTGTACACGGCATTCCCTACTGTCACGGTGGTCAACGTGGCGGATGTGTTGCAGATCATCCAGGAAGTGGTGGATCAGATTTCGTTGGTGGTCAGGTTCATCTCGGCCTTCGCGATTCTGGCGGGCGCGATCATCCTGGCATCGAGTGTGGCGGGTACGCGTTTCCGGCGTATTCGCGAAGTCGTCATTTTGAAAACGCTGGGCGCGACCAGAAAGCGCATCGCGGGCATCTTCTCCATCGAGTTCCTGATTTTAGGAAGTGTCGCGGGGCTGGCTGGATCGATTCTTGCGGCGGGCTTCGCAGCGCTCGTCATCAAGAAGCTGTTTCAAGCGGAACCCACGTTCGACTGGATTCCGCTGCTGATCTGCATTGTGGGGACGGGTATCGTCGCGAACTTCGCCGGATGGCTGGCGAGTTTTCGGATACTCGATCAACGTCCGTTGGAAATCCTACGCAACGAGTAAGCGCCGCCGTACTGCCCATGCAATCGCCGCAAGTGCCGCGACGGAGAGCACCATGCTCGAAGGTTCCGGCACTGTCGCGGAAGGTGTTGGGGTCAGGTGCGGAGCATTGGGATTGTTCACCATGTACGACGGCATTCTGGAGTTATCCGGCGCAAAATAGTGGTACTGGAAGCCGTCATACTCCACCTGCGTGATATTCCCTTGGTAACTTAAGCCAAGCGCAGTGGCCGGTATAGGGGCACCCGCGTCGCCGGGAGTAAACACCGTAGACGACGCCGGAGTGGACGAGGCAGTCACGCTTGCGCGCTGCTCGAACCAACCGGTAGCCTGGCCAGGATCGCTCACACCCTGGGTGACTTTCACGCCGTTCGGCGCAATCAGATTTCCGTTCTGATAGACAAGCGCGGCGTTCGGTTCGGAAACGTTATAGGCCACGCGCTGTATGCTGCCGTTGGCACTCAGCTCAAACGGAACTGTCGCGAATTTCCCGACCATAAAGCTGGCCATGGTGCTCGATGGCGTCGCGCCTACCGCGCCCATGGTTCCGCCCGAAGCGGAAATTCTTTCGGCCGCAATTTGTCCTAGCTGCAACAGCGGATCGCGGTTGCCAAGCGGCTGATTGAATTGCGAGATCGCGCCGCCAAAGGCAAGGGACGCGGGCAAAGAAAGTAAGAAACAGTAAGAAATGGCTGCCCGATAGAACGAACGGCTTTCCACGGGATGAGGCGGTCTCATGCATGATACAGATGCAATCAGTTCGCTATTGTGCGAAACAAGACGAACTACCGATGCAAATCGCGTAACAATTGCCACACGAGAGCGACGGGCAGGCCAACGACATTGGAGTAGGAACCGTCAATCCGCTCGATGAAACGCGACGCAAGCCCTTGGATGGCGTACGCTCCGGCTTTGTCGAGAGGTTCGCCCGATGCGACATACGCTTTGATCTCGTCATCTGACAGCGCGGAGAACCACACGCAGGTGCTCGCGTAGCTCGTCACAACGCCTGCGGCAGAGCGCAGGGACACGCCAGTGAGGACTTCATGCTTGCGGCCCTGCAGCAACGCCAGCATGCGGCGCGCATCGCTGTTGTCGATTGGTTTGCCGAAGATTTTGCCGTTGAGCACCACTGCCGTGTCGGCACCGAGCACGGTCTCGCCGGGTCCACAATGGACGCCTGCCGCCTTCGCCGCCGCAAGGCGTTGCACGTAGTCTTCAGGATCTTCACCCGGGTCGGGAGTTTCGTCTAAATCACACATCCGCACTACAAACGGGATGCCCGCCTGAGTCAGAAGTTCGCGCCGGCGTGGCGATTGGGAGGCCAGTACTAACATTTAGGTATTGGAATAGCGCTTTTCGCCTGCCTTTACCGGCGCTTTCATCCAGTTCTGCCGCGGCGGAATGGGACAAGTCGCATAAGAAGTAAATGCGCAAGGAGGATTTCGCGCCTGATTGAAATCAAGAATTACTTGTCCGTTTTTCGGCATCTCGACGGTCAGGAAGCGGCCGGAATGGTACGTCTCGGTGCGCGATGTGGGGTCTTTGAACATCAGAAATAAGTGGTCTTCTTCGATCACCGGCTCGAGATGATATGTCTCGCCACTCCAGGAGAATTCGGCATACCCCGGTGCGTCGTTCATCTCGGTGTAACCGAGCACGCTGACGATCGGAATTTTCTTGACAGCCGGGTAAGGCACCCAGCGCGCTACGATGCGCGCCTTCTCATCCACCGGATACCAGTGCAGGCCTTTGAAGTTGCGCACGGTGGCGGCGTTGGGGTCCCACATGCGGATGCCATAGCGCTTGTCGCGCTTGATCGCCATCAGAGTGAGGCCGGCAACGGTGAACTTCTCCGTATCGAGAGCCGCTTCGCCCTTCTTCCCTGGTAAGTCGACGCGCACATGACCGCCGCGCAATTCAATGTTTCCCAGGTGTGCCGGCGCTTTCGACGGGAGAACGACATCGTTGCCGGCTGCGGAACCAACTTTGTTGTCGCCCTCGTGCAGCCAGTAGAGACCCGCGACTGCAGCCCAACCATCCGGAGCTTTGAGCTGGGCCTCGTACTTCTGCCGCCATGCCTGCTGGCTCGCTTGATAACCAGGGCTGACCATCATCAGATATCCGGCGCACAGGATCGCCAGGGCGGATTGCATATGGAGAGGGTACAACGTCACCCCATCCACTGCGGGTTCTTGATCGTGCCGTCAAAGCGGTTACTGGTCTTGAACAGCTCGAATTTGCCGGTCAGAGCGGCTTCGCGCGTACGCGATTCGAGCGCGGCCATCTGCTGTGGCGTGAACTTCGAAAACGTGCGCACAGCTTCAAATGCCTGGTCGAGCCGCTCCATGGAATCGCACCCGTTGATCACGACGGAGGTGGGCAGGCTCAGCGCGTAATGCAGGCATTCGATTGCCGACACTGTGTTGCTCTTAAGCAGAATGCCGCTGCCGATCGGCTTCATTCCCAGGACACCCATCTGTTCGGCAACCAGTCGCGGGACAACTTGCTTCTGGAAACTGCGGAAGCTCGCGTCCATCACGTTCAGCGGCATCTGGCAGGTATCGAATCGGAAGCCATGCTCTTTTGCGGCGTCCAGCATTCTCAGATGAACGTACGGATCTTTGTGGCCGGTGAACCCGATATAGCGAACTTTGCCCGCCTGCTTGGCGGCCATCACGGCTTCGTGCGCGCCGCCTTCCGCGAAGTAACGGTCGGGGTCGTCGAGCCGGATATTCTCGTGGAATTGGATCAGGTCGAGGTGATCGGTCTGCAGGCGCTTGAGCGACTCGTCGATCTGGCGGGCCGCCGCCTCTTTCGTGCGGCCGTCGAACTTCGTCATCAGGAACGCTTTCTGGCGATATCCATCGCGTAGTGCATTGCCCATGCGGACTTCGCTGTCGCCATCGTGATAGTCCCAGCAGTTATCGAGGAAGTTGATGCCGCGGTCGAGAGCGCTACGGATGATCTTGATGCCTTCCGCGGGATCTTTGGGGTTGCCGATATGCGATCCGCCGAGTCCGATGGCGGAAACCTTTTCGCCCGTCTTGCCGAGGGTGCGGTACTGCATTTCAGAAGATGACGTTTGGCCTTGCAGAGCAGCGGTGGCGGTCAGCGCAGCGGCGCCGCCGAGGAATGTGCGCCGATTGAGTTCGTGCGAGTGCGGCATGAACGAGGGCGAGCAGCTTCGATACCACGGAGCGGTGGATAGGCGCCCAGCGGCAGCGTGGGGATGTTAGGATCAACACTACTTCATGCGTTGGTACGGAATATTACCTTTCTCTTGTTTGCTATGGCAGTGTCTGTTTGCCCAAACTCCCTGCACAATATCAACGATCGCCGGGCCCCCGACCCTTTTTGCTGGCGACGGCGGCCCGGCTACTGCGGCCTATTTCAGCGACATCGATCACTTTGTCTTTGATAGTGCTGGCCAAATCTACCTTTCTGATATCGGAAATCACAGAGTTCGCAAGATCGACGTGCATGGCGTGATCACGACGGTGGTGGGCAACGGCACCAGCGGTTCGGGCGGTGACGGCGGCCCGGCAACGAGCGCTCAACTGCAAGTGCCAGAGGGACTGGCCTTGGATTCCGCCGGGAATCTGTTCATTGCCGACGCGTATGCGAATCGAATCAGAAAAGTCAGCCCCAACGGAATCATCACGACTGTGGCCGGCAATGGGACCGCTGGGTTTGGCGGCGACGGCGGGCCTGCCTTGGCGGCATCGTTGAACCAACCAATCGCCGTTGGGGTAGATGCGAACGGAAACATCTATATCGCCGATTCCTCAAATCTTCGAATCCGGAAGGTATCCTCTGGCGGCACAATCTCGACCATCGCTGGAGTGGGCTCCGTTAATTCCCTGAATAATAGCGAGGGCAGCCCCGGAACCTCATGGGCCTTCAGTTCGTTGTCTGATCTTGTTGTGTCGCCGTCGGGCTTCGTGTACATAGGCGATTATGCCGCTCAGCGAGTGGTGGTGCTTTCGCCCACCGGGTTAGCCAGCACCTATGCAGGGGGAAAACTGGGCCAGGATAGTGGCGACGGCGGCCCGGCAACCCAGGCTGCGGTGACTCCACGAGCGCTGGCCCTTGACTCCTCGGGAAATCTTGCGATCGCCTCAGCATCAGAAGTGAGGCAAGTCTCCGTATCCGGCATCATCTCGGCGATCGATGCCCAACATACCTCCTTGCATCTGGCATTCAACGCCGCAAGCGTTCTCTACGGGTCTTCGTCCACCACTATTTACCAGATCGGCACAAATACGATCACGGCCGGCGGGAATCAGTTCAACAACACCGGAGACGGAGGGCCCGCGACGGCTGCGCGGTTCTTCAGTATTCAATCGCTCGCCTCTGACGCGGCGGGGAACCTATATGTTTTGGATAAGTACGACTACACCGTACGCAAGATAAGTCCGAACGGGACTATCTCTCATCTGGCGTCCCTCAACACGTATGCCTCCGCCCTTGCCGTGGACGCAGCCGGGAACGTGTTCGTCGCAGGCGATTTCGATCAAACGGTCTATAAAATTTCCGCTGGTGGCGCGACTTCGGTTTTCTATCGTGGCGGCGGAAGTTTTACCTTCATCAATTCGATGACGGTCGCTCCCAACGGCGACGTGTATGTAAGTACGGATCATGGCGTCTTCAGGATTTCCATTGGCGCTGTGACCCCGTCAGTTTATTCCTCAGGCAGTGGACCACTGGCTGCCGACAAATCAGGGAACGTCTTTTATGTCGCAGGGAACACGTTGCAGGAACTGTCTGGAACTTTTAGCGCTGTGTTGCCGGCCGGAGGCGACCAGGTGGCAGGGTTGGCCGCCGATGCCGCTGGAAACGTTTTCATCTCACGAGGCACGGACATAGTAAAAGTCACGCCGGGCGGACTGGCCAGTATTTTCGTCAAATTTGATCAGTTCTACAACAATGCCCCTCCGACTGCCGCAGGAGCCGGCTACGCAGGCGCAATCACGACTGATCCTGCCGGCGATCTGCTCGTCGCCGACACTCTTGCCAACAGCATCCGTCAGGTTCCGGTCGGCTGCGGCGCTACTACAGTGATCACTTTCCCCGCCATAGGTCCTCAGCTCGTTGGGAACTCACTGACTTTGATGGCGACCGCTTCGTCAAATGCAGCCGTTACTTACTCTGTATCTGGACCCGCAACAATCAACGGCAATCAGATCGTATTTATGGGCGCTGGGCAGGTTGCCGTAACAGCCAACGCGGGCAATGCATCAACAACCCAATCGATCACTGTTGGTCCGGCTGCACAGACAATTCAGGTTCAACCTATCGGTCCTCACATGGTGGGCGATGCTCCTTTCCCGATCGTTGCAACCGGGGGTGCATCGGGTAACTCGGTCTACTTCGCGGTCCAGTCCGGCCCGGCGACCATCAATGGAAACCTGGTGACCGTGAACGCGCCCGGCACCGTGGTGATCGTAGCCAATCAGAGCGGCAGCACAAACTACACAGCAGCCGTCCCGGCAATAGTAAGCTTCCCTGTCACTGCCGGGACCTGTTCAGCCTCCCTGTCCTCATCCTCGTTTGCAGCTCAAGCGATGGGGGACTTGATTACTTTCCTGGCCACCCCGGCCGGAGCTAACTGCTCGATCAGTCCCGTTTCTAACGCACCGTGGCTCACCATCCAGTCATCCGGAACAGGATCGGTCATGGTCACCGTCTTGGTGGCGGCCAATCCCAACGGAGTAGCGCGCGTGGGCACCATTAGCGTGTCCGGCCAGACGTTCACGGTCACTCAGGCCGCCAACTGTCAATTCACACTTTCCCCGACCAGTCTGCAACCTGCGGCCGGTTCCACTGTTTCGGTAAACGTGACTGCGAATAGTCCTACCTGCGGCGGCACCGTCAACTCGCTGTCACCTTACTTCACTCTGACGTCGAGTGCCATGTTCACTGGTTCAACTGTGGTCACCTTTACACTCGATCGGAATGCGGCTCCTTACGCCCGCGACGTTGCGGCCAGCATTGGGGGCGTGCGCTACGACTTCATGCAGTCCGGCATTATTTTGGTTGTCGGGCCGGGAGCGCTAGTCAACGCCGCGAGCTACACGCAAGCAGTTGCGCCCGGTAGCATCGCGTCGGTCTTCGGTACGCTGCCGATCGCATCGCCGTATCAAGCGACATCATTGCCTCTCGATGTGGCCGCCCAAGACGTCTTTTTCATCTTTCAGGGTGATCCTACACCGACTCTCCCGGTTTCCTTCGCACGGGTCTTCTATGCCAACGCGACCCAAGCCAACATTCAGGTTCCCTGGGAGACAGCCACCATGGTCAACCCGACCATCGCCGCCTCTTCCGGAAACTCAGCCATACCCAGTCACCCCGCCCAGATAGCAACTTACGCACCCGGTATCTTCACCATGAATGGCCAAGGTACTGGCCAGGGCGCAATTGTGGACTCATTTTATCGAGTTACTGACACGCTACATCCCGCGACTGCGAATGACTATATTGTCATTTTCTGTACCGGGCTCGGGCCGGTGACTAACCAGCCGCTTACCGGATCCGCTGCACCGAGTTCACCTTACTCGGAGACAACAACGCTGCCCAAAGTAACTATCGGGGGTGCTAGCGCCACTGTAATCTTCTCCGGTCTGGCGCCTGGATTTGTAGGTTTGAATCAGATCAACGTCCAGGTTCCTGCCGGCGCCGCGAAGGGGAGCGCGGTTCCCGTCTCCGTGTCGATCGGCGGCGTGCAGTCCAACACTGTAACGATCGCCGTGCAGTAAGTGGGAACGCCAATCTCCAGATTGGCGCCCCCAAAATCCATTACTGCTTAATCAACGAAACTTCAAGTTCGATCTTGAGGTCGTCGCCCACCAACACGCCGCCGGTTTCGAGCGCCGCGTTGAAGTTCAAACCGAAATCACTGCGCTTGATTTTGGTCGAGGCCGATGCCCCGATGCGCGTGTTGCCGAAGGGGTCTTTGCCCTCCGGCGTCGGACCGTCCACATCGAGCGTCACTTCACGCGTGACACCGTGGATGGTCAGGTCACCCGTGATCTTCAAGTCGCCCGGTTGCCCGCTGATCTTCTTGCCGTGAAACGTGATGGTGGGGTATTGCGCGGCATCGAGGAAGTCAGGGCTCTTCAAGTGGCCGTCGCGCTGATCGTCGTTGGTGTTGATGGTGTTGACATCGATTGTCGCGTCCACCTTCGAGTTCTCCGGATGATCGCTGTCATAAACAGCGGTGCCCGTTACGCTGCGAAACCCGCCGCGAACATTGGTGATCATCATGTGGCGCACTACGAACTGCGCGTTGGAATGGGCCGGGTCGATCTTGTAAGTTGTCTGCATCGATGCTGCTCTCCTTCCCCACTGATGCTACTGCACCGGCGAAGGCTTCCGCGCATGTTAGACTTCCGTTGTCCCCCTTCCATGCAGCGCGCCAGCCGTATTCTCGGAACTCTGAAAAACTCGGACGTTTCCGCGGAAGACATCGCTTGTGGGACGTGGGCGCGAGCAGTGGGAAAGCGCATTGCCGCCCATACGAGGGCCGCGCGTCTGGTGCGGTCCAAGCTGATTGTTGAAGTGGAAGACGCGGTGTGGCGCGGAAATCTGATGAGCCTTACCGGACACATCGTCAGCAACATCGCGAAAGAGATTGGCCCCGGCGTGGTGAATGAGCTTGAGTTCCGTATCATCCCTTTGCGGCGCGAGCCGCAACGAGCGCAAACCAGCATTGCCACCGCCGATGACGCCGATCAGATTGCCGACCCCGTGCTGCGCAACATCTATCGCGCATCACGCGCTCGTGAACAGAGAAAGCACACGGCTTGAAACTTACCGAGACGGATGTTCGCTATGTGGCCGAGCTGGCCAGACTCAGCTTGACTCCTGAAGAGATCACGCGGATGACGCATGATCTCGATGGCATCCTCGCGCACATGGATCGTCTGAAAGACATCGATACGGAAGGCATCGAGCCGATGCGGCAGGTGCTGTATGAAGCGGATGATATTGCGACGCTCCGGCGCGATGAAGAACATCCCCCATTGGGCAATGAAGGCGCGCTTGCGAATGCGCCCGCGTCGGGCGCCGGCTATTTCAAAGTTCCACGCGTGATCGAGCGCTGACGATGAATATCGCGACACTCACGATTGCGGAGATTCGCGCCGGTCTCACTGAACGGCAGTTCACCGCGGAGGAACTCACCAAGCAGGCGCTGGCCTTTGCCGAAGCCGAGAATCCGAAGACCAACGCCTACGTGCTTTTCTCACCCGAGCGAGCACTTGAAAGTGCGCGCAAGGTCGATGAGCAGATCGCGCGCGGCGAAGAGGCCGGACCGCTCGCCGGCGTGCCCATCGCGGTGAAGGACGTGATCCTCACCAAGGGCCTGCGGACCACGTGTGGTTCACGCATTCTGTCGCACTACATCCCACCCTATGACGCGACTGCGGTTGCGCGCCTGGAGGCAGCGGGCGGCGTCATCATCGGCAAGACCAATTGCGATGAGTTCGCGATGGGATCGTCGAATGAGAACAGCGCATTCGGGCCGGTGCGCAATCCCGTGGCTCTCGATCGTGTGCCCGGAGGATCGAGCGGCGGGTCAGCGGCTGTTGTAGCGCAAGGGACAGCGGTGGTTTCGCTTGGCTCCGATACCGGCGGCTCTGTACGGCAGCCTGCATCGTTCTGCGGCGTGGTGGGCGTGACGCCGACGTATGGACGCGTGTCGCGCTATGGTCTGGTCGCGTTTGCAAGTTCGCTCGATCACATCGGTCCGTTCGCGCGGAATGTGCGCGATTGCGCAACGCTGCTCGAGCGTCATCTCCGGGCACGACGCGATGGACGCCACATCCGCCGAAGCGCCGGTGCCCGATTACGCCGCGGGTCTGGCGCACACCGATCTCAAAGGCAAACGCCTGGGGCTTCCGCGCGAGTACTTGAAGCACGCGACTGGCGAAACAGCCAGGCTGATCGAGCAGGCCGCCGATCGTTGCCGCGCGCTTGGCGCAGAAGTCATTGAGATCAGCCTTCCCGCGACGGATTACGCCATCGATTGCTACTACATTCTGGCGACAGCGGAAGCGAGTTCAAATCTGGCGCGTTATGACGGCGTGCGCTACACCGAGCGGTCGCGCGACAGCGACACGCTGAGTGCACATGTACACTCACACGCGCGGTGAAGGCTTCGGCGCCGAGGTGAAGCGCCGCATCATGCTTGGCACGTATGTGCTGAGCCATGGCTACTACGATGCTTATTACGTGAAGGCACAGAAGGTGCGCGCGCTGATTGCCCGCGATTTCGCGCGCGCGTTTGAGCAGGTCGACGCCATCATCTCGCCCGTGTCGCCCTTCCCCGCATTCCGAATCGGAGAGAAGGTGAACGATCCGATTCAGATGTATCTGTCGGACATCTACACCATCACCGGAAGCCTCGCCGGCCTGCCGTGCATGAGCGTTCCGTGCGGTAATACGAGCGAAGGACTCCCGGTGGGCCTGCAGATTCTTTGTAAGCATTTCGACGAAGCGCAGATGCTCGGAATCGCGAGCGCCTTCGAAACATCAGTAGGATAGGTTTATCAAGGAGAAGACGATGCCGTTTACACTGCCCCCGCTGCCCTATGCCCCCGACGCGCTAGAGCCCCACATTGATAAGGCCACGATGGAGATCCATCACGGCAAGCATCACAACGCATACGTTACGAACCTGAACAAAGCATTGGAATCGGCGCCAGACCTGGCGAACAAGCCGATCGAAGAACTGCTGGCCAATGGCTGCGCCGCAGTGCCGGAGAACATCCGCACCGCTGTGCGCAACAACGGCGGCGGACACCTGAACCATTCGATGTTCTGGCAGATCATGAAGCCGAACGGCGGCGGTGCGCCAACGGGAAAGATCGCGGACGCCATCGGCAGTTCGTTTGGCAATTTCGATCAGTTGAAAGAGAAGTTCAACGCAGCCGGTGCGGGCCGCTTCGGCTCCGGTTGGGTGTGGGTGATCGATAACGGCGGCAAGCTCGAGATCACGTCGACGCCGAATCAGGACAACCCCATCATGGAAGGCAAAAAGCCGGTGTTCGGTTCCGACGTTTGGGAACACGCCTACTACCTGAAGTATCAAAACCGCCGGCCGGATTACCTTGCGGCGTGGTGGAACACCGTGAACTGGGACGAGATCAACAAGCGCCTCGGTTAATGATGAGCAAGACGTTCCGCGTCGCGGTCATTGCCGGCGACGGGGTGGGCCAGGAAGTTATCCCCGAAGGTCTGCGCGTGCTGGAACGTGCGGCGCAACAGGAACAGGTGGCGTTTTCCTTCGACCATCATCCCTGGGGCGCCGACTTCTACTTCAAGCACGGGCGAATGGCGCCTGCTGACTACATCGACACGCTGCGCAACTGCGATGCGATTCTGCTCGGCGCGGTGGGCCATCCCGACATCCCCGATCACGTAACGTTGAACGGGCTGCTGCTGCCCATCCGCCGCGCGTTTGACCAGTACACCAACGTTCGCCCCGCGATTCTCTATGAGGGCGTGCGTTCGCCGCTTGCGCTACGCAAGGGCGAGAAGATCGACATGGTTGTGGTCCGCGAGAATACCGAAGGCGAGTACGCGCAAGTCGGTGGTTTCGTCTACGAGAAGCAGCCTGACGAAGTCGCGATTCAGACTGCGGTGTTCACGCGGCGCGGGTGTGAGCGGATCATCCGCTATGCGTTCGAGCTTGCGCGTAAACGCAACGGCAAACGGCGCGTTGCGTCGATTACGAAGAGCAATGCACAAGGTTTCAGCATGGTGCTCTGGGATCGTACCTTCGCAAGCGTAGCCGCGGAGTACGCCGACATCGCGACGGAGTCGCTGCTGATCGATGCGGCCGCGATGAACTTCGTGCGCCGCCCTGAAAGTTTCGACGTCGTGGTCGCGTCGAATCTATTTGGCGATATCCTGAGCGACCTCTCGGCAATCCTCGTCGGCAGCATGGGGCTGGCTCCGAGCGCGAATATCGATCCGTCGCGCAAGCATCCATCGATGTTTGAACCGGTACACGGCTCCGCGCCGGATATCGCGGGCAAAGGCGTCGTGAATCCGCTTGCGACGATACTGTGCTGCGCGCAGTTGCTCGAACATCTCGGCCTGACTGCGAGCGCGCGCAGTGTGCAGCAGGCAGTAGCAAAGGCGATGGCGACGACCGACGCAAAAACGCCTGATCTGGGTGGCGCAGCGTCGACCACCGCAGTGACCGACGCCGTGCTGCAGGCGTGGATGTTTGACAATCCGCTTGCTGACGCGCGCGGCTCGTTAGCACTTTACGAGCCGCGCGCGTGAGCAAGCGGGTTCCCTGCTACAGCTTCACGGTAACCGTCTTGATCTCCGTATAGTTCGCTAGCCCGTACTCCCCCAGCTCGCGCCCGATGCCGGACTGCTTGAACCCGCCGAAAGGCGCTGCGGCATCGAACACGTCATAGCAGTTCACCCAGACGGTGCCGGCTTTTACATTGTTCGCAATCGCGTGAGCCTTGCCGATGTCGCGCGTCCACACCGCCGCAGCCAAGCCGTAAACATTCTTGTTGGCGCGCGTCACCACGTCGTTGATGTCTTTGAATTTGATGACGCTCATCACGGGTCCGAAGATCTCTTCATCCGCAATGCGCATGCCTTCCTGCACGTCGGCAAAGACGGTCGGCGCGACGAAGTAGCCCTTGTCCCCCACGCGTTCGCCACCGCACATCAGCTTCGCGCCACCTTGCTTGCCGGCTTCGACATAGCTCATGACCTTGTTGAACTGATCCTGATCGACCTGCGGCCCTTGTTCTGTGTTCGGATGATACGGATCCCCCACCGTGCGGCGTTTGGCGCGCGCAACGCTCTTTTCCAAAAACTCGTCATAGCACTTCTCTTCGACATACAACCGCGAACCCGCACAGCAGCACTGGCCCTGATTGAAGAAGAGCGCGAAGTGAGCGCCTTCGATGGCCTGGTCCATGTCTGCATCGGCGAAGACGATGTTGGGGCTCTTGCCGCCGAGTTCGAGCGTCACGCGCTTCAGATTCGATTCTGCCGCTGCCTTCATCACCAGCTTGCCGACTTCGGTTGAACCAGTGAACGCGACCTTATCGACATCCATGTGATTCGTGATCGCCGCGCCAGCCGTCGGGCCATAGCCGGGCAGGATGTTGACCACGCCTTTCGGAAAACCGGCTTCGACAATCAACTCACCAATGCGCAGCGCGGTCAAAGGCGTTTGTTCCGCAGGCTTCATCACGACGGTGTTGCCGGTGGCCAACGCCGGGCCGAGCTTCCACGCCTGCATCAACAGCGGAAAGTTCCACGGAATGATCTGGCCCACTACTCCGATCGGCTCATGCCGTGTGTAGCAAAAATAGTTGCCGCTGACCGGAATGGTCTTGCCTTGCAGCTTGTCGGCCCAACCTGCGTAGTATCGATAACAAGCTATGGTCAGCGGCAGATCGGCCGCCATGGCAACATGCATGGGCTTGCCGTTGTCGAGCGTCTCCAGCCGGGCGAGCTCTTCCGCGTTCTTCTCGATCAGGTCCGCAAGGCGATGCATCAAGCGGCCGCGTTCAGAGCCGGACATGCTGTGCCAGGGACCTTTTTCAAATGCGGCGCGCGCGGCTCGAACAGCGAGATCAACATCGGGCGCGTCAGCTTCAGCGACCTGGCAAATCTCTTCGCCTGTCGCGGGGTTGATGGTGGCGAACGTCTTGCCGGACCTGCTATTCACCCATTCGTTATCGATCAGCAGCTTTGTCGCGCTGGTTACTTTTGTGCGGTCAACATTGGGGGCGGTGAGGGTAGCCATGGAATCTCCGCGTTCACTATATGTCTGTTCCATCAGTACTGCAACGGGTTGTACTGAAAGGGCCGCATCAACGCGCGTGTAACTCGCATTGCGTCTTCATTTGCTTGAGAATAGAAGGCTCGATGCCGATCCTGATCGTCAACTGCGGCAGTTCCAGCGTGAAGTTTCAACTGCGTGACGATGCAGGCAAAGTAACGCATGAAGGCGACATCGAGATGACCGTCGCGGCCGACGCGGTGCAACAGTTGTGGCAGCAACTGCCGCATCCAGAAATTCGCGCAGTGGGACATCGCCTCGTGAATGGATTTCACCTCTTTGGCGATACAGTGTTCCTCGATGACGCCGCGATGCGGAAGCTGCGCGACTTTGCAAATCGCTCCGCAGTGGCTACTCACCACGAGCTGGATTGTGTTGAAGCTTGCCGCAAACTAATGCCTCAAGCGAAGCACATCGGCGTCTTCGACTCCGCCTTTCACCGTACGCTCGCACCACCGGCTTATCTCTACGCGCTGCCTTGGGAGCAATACGAACAGCACGGAATTCGGCGCTGGGGGTTTCACGGTCTCTCGCACGAATCGGTCTCGGAACGCTTTGCGCCACGCCGCGTGGTGAGCTGTCACCTGGGCAACGGTGCATCCGTGTGCGCAATCCAAAACGGTCAATCGGCCGACACCTCGATGGGCTACACAGCCCTCGAAGGTCTCGCGATGGGAACGCGCGCGGGCGATGTCGATGCGGGCGTGTTGCTCGATATGATCATCGAGCAGCACCTCATGCCCGAGGCTGTGGGAGAGATGCTGAATCACCAAAGCGGCCTCAAAGGTGTCTCGGGTATTTCGAGTGACGTGAGAAAACTGGAAGAAGCGGTGAAGCAAGGCAACGCTCGCGCACAAACGGCGCTCGACATCTTCTGCCACCGCGTAACCAAATACATCGGAGCTTATGCGGCAGTGCTGGGCGGAATCGACGTGCTGGTATTCACAGGCGGAATCGGTGAACATTCGGCATCGCTGCGGCGGCAGATAACCCAGAGCCTGGGCTTTCTCGGCGTCGAGCTCACCGAAAAGAATGAAAGCGCGCATGCGGACCGTTTGATCAGCCGCGGCGCAGTGGAGACCTGGATCATCAAGGCCGATGAAGAACGCATCATCGCGCGCGAAGTGGAACGCCTACTGGAGGCACCGTCCGCATGACGACAACGCAACCCCTCGATCCTGAACAGCTCCGGCTCATCGATGCCTATTGGCGCGCCGCGAACTATCTTTCCATCGGCCAGATTTATCTTTACGCGAACGCGCTCTTGCGCGAGCCGCTCACGTTGGAGCACATCAAGCCGCGGCTGCTGGGCCATTGGGGCACCACGCCCGGGCTCAATTTCATCTACGCGCATTGCAACCGGATCATCAAGGCGCACGATCTGAACATGATCTACGTCGCGGGGCCAGGTCACGGCGGACCTGGACTTGTTGCGAACACCTGGCTCGAAGGCACTTACAGCGAGTTCTATCCGCACATCCCGCGCAATGGCGAAGGCATGCAGCGGCTGTTCAAACAGTTCTCATTTCCGGGCGGCATCCCGAGCCACGTTGCGCCGGAGACGCCGGGGTCAATTCACGAGGGCGGCGAGCTGGGCTATGCGCTGGTGCACGCAACGGGCGCGATCTTCGATAACCCCGATCTGATCGTGTGCTGCGTCATCGGCGACGGCGAAGCAGAGACTGGCGCGCTCGCGGCAAGCTGGCAGTCAAACAAGTTTGTGAACCCCGCGCGTGACGGCGCCGTGTTGCCGATATTGCATCTGAACGGATACAAGATCGCCGGCCCCACCGTGCATGGGACGCATGCACGACGATGAGATCGCGCAGTTCTTCTCGGGCCTGGGCTACGAGCCGCACTTCCTGGAAGGCGATGACCCGGCAGAGATGCATCAGGGCATGGCAGCGCTGTTCGATACGGTGTTCGCGCGCATACAGGACATTCAGAGAGCAGCGCGCGAGCAACACAGCGAGCAGATGCCGCGCTGGCCCGTGATCGTGTTGCGCACACCGAAAGGTTGGACCGGCCCCAAGTTTGTCGACGGCAAGCCCGTCGAAGGCACCTTCCGCGCGCATCAGGTTCCTTTGTCGGATCTGAACAAGCATCCCGAACGCGTTGCCCAGCTCGAGCAGTGGATGCACAGCTATCGCCCCGAAGAGCTGTTCACCGAAGACGGCAGCCTGCGGCCGGAGCTTGCCGCACTTGCGCCTCTTGGGGATCGTCGCATGGGTGCGAACCCGCATGCGAACGGCGGCTTGCTGCTGAAACCTTTGGAGCTTCCCGACTTCCGCGATTATGCGGCCACGGTCCCAGCGCCCGGTGCAGTGGAAGGCGAAGCCACGCGCGTGCTGGGCGGCATGCTTCGCGACATCATCGTCAAGAACCCCAACACATTTCGCCTCATGGGGCCCGACGAAACGGAATCGAACCGCCTGCAGGCTGTGTTTCAAGCAACGGATCGCATGTCGATGGAAGATGTGATCCCGATTGACGACCACGTCTCACACACGGGCCGCGTCATGGAAGTGCTGAGCGAACACTTGTGCGAAGGCTGGCTCGAAGGCTATCTGCTTACCGGCCGGCACGGACTCTTCTCCTGCTACGAAGCCTTCATCCACATCATCGACTCGATGTTCAATCAGCACGCGAAGTGGTTGAAGGTGACGCATGGCATCCCGTGGCGGCGCCCCATCGCATCGCTCAATTACCTGCTCACATCGCACGTGTGGCGGCAGGATCACAATGGCTTCAGCCATCAGGACCCGGGCTTTCTCGATCACGTCGCGAACAAAAAGGCAGGCGTGGTGCGCATCTATCTGCCGCCGGATGCCAACACGTTGTTATCCGTTGCCGACCACTGCCTGCGCAGCCGCAACTACGTCAATGTCATCGTTGCCGGCAAACAGCCCTCGCCCCAGTGGCTCAACATGGAGGCCGCCATTCGCCACTGCACGCAAGGTGTGGGCATGTGGGAATGGGCCAGTAATGATGATGGCGTCGAGCCCGACGTGGTGATGGCGTGCGCCGGTGATGTGCCGACGCTCGAAACTCTGGCCGCAGTCGATCTGTTGCGGCAACACTTGCCGGAGATGAAGATTCGTGTTGTGAACGTAGTGGACCTGATGGCATTGCAGCCGCCGAGCGAACACCCGCACGGCATGTCCGATTCCGATTTCGACTCACTCTTCACCACTGACAAACCGGTAGTGTTTGCGTTCCACGGGTATCCGTGGCTGATTCACCGCCTGACTTACCGGCGCAAGAATCACGACAACATTCATGTGCGCGGCTACAAGGAAGAAGGGACCACGACGACGCCGTTCGATATGACGGTGATGAACGAACTCGATCGCTTCCATCTGGCAGGCGATGCGATTGCGCGATGTCCCGGTCTGCACGCGCGCGGCGCGCACACCCAGCAGTGGCTGCGCGACAAGCTGATCGAGCATAAGCAGTACGTCCATGAACACGGCGACGACATGCCGGAAGTGAAGAACTGGAAGTGGAGCGAAGCGTAACGGCGATCCTGCATAATCGCTGAATGCATCGTCGTGAATTTCTGGGGTCCACCGCAGCGGCGGCACTGCCCGCTCCGCGTCGTTTTTCGTTAGAAGAAGCAACCCTCGCCGATCTCAGCACGCACTCCGCGCGATCGCTCACCGCGGCATATCTAGCCCGCATCCAGGCGCTCGACCGCAACAAGGTGAACGCCGTGATCGAAGTAAATCCGGACGCGCTGAGAATTGCAGACGACCTTGATCGCGAGCGCCGTGCCGGCAATGTGCGCGGACCGTTGCATGGGATCCCGGTGCTGATCAAAGACAACATCGATACGGCGGACAAGATGATGACCACCGCCGGATCGCTGGCTCTCGCGGGTAAGCCTGCACCGATGGACGCCACGGTTGCCAAGCGGCTGCGCGCGGCTGGCGCCGTCATCCTTGGCAAGACGAATTTGAGCGAATGGGCCAACTTCCGCTCGACGCATTCCTCAAGCGGATGGAGCGGGCGCGGCGGGCAGACTCGTAATCCATACGCGCTCGATCGCAATCCATGTGGGTCGAGTTCCGGCTCGGGCGCGGCGGTATCCGCAAACTTTTGCGCACTCGCAGTGGGCACGGAGACGGATGGCTCGATCGTCTGCCCGTCGTCAATGAATGGCGTGGTGGGGATCAAGCCGACAGTGGGGCTCATCAGCCGCGCGGGCATCATCCCCATTTCGCACACACAGGACACAGCAGGCCCGATGGCGCGAACGGTACGCGATGCAGCCGTGTTGCTTGGAGTGCTGGCCGGAGCCGATGATCGCGATCCTGTCACAGCAACCGCGAACACACACATTCAGGCCGACTACACGCGCTTCCTCGATCCGAATGGTCTGCGCGGTGCGCGGCTCGGAGTTGCACGCAAATTCTTCACCATGGGAACGGCGGTGGATCTGGAACTCGAACGAGCCATCGGAATTCTGCGCAAGATGGGCGCGGTGATTGTCGATCCGGCGGACTTACCTTCGCACGGTCAATACGATGCGGCGGAGAACGACGTCCTGCAGTATGAGTTCAAGACCGATCTGGGAAATTACCTGGGCGGGCGTGGCTCGTCCATGAGGTCGCTGGCAGACATCATTGCGTTCAACCGGCAGCAGAGCGCGAAAGAGATGCCGTACTTCGGGCAGGAAATCATGGAGCAATCGCAGGCGCGTGGGCCGTTAACGGAGAAAGCTTACACCGAAGCTCTTGCGAAATGCCGGAAGATGTCGCGTGCCGGAGGGATCGATGCCGTCGTGGCGGAACACAAGCTGGATGCGATCATTGGGCCGACGGCGGGACCGGCGTGGTTAACGGATCTGATCACCGGCGATCACGACACGGGTGGATGTTCGACGCCGGCAGCGGTGGCAGGCTACCCGCACATCACAGTGCCCGCCGGCTTCGTGCGAGGATTGCCTATCGGTTTGAGTTTCTTTGGGCCGGCGTGGTCAGAACCTGTGCTGTTGAAGCTGGCTTATAGTTTCGAGCAGGCAAGTAGGGCAAGGCGGGCCCCGGCGTTCCGGGCTACGGCGTAGGATCCCAATTGCTCCGTCAGGGAGTGCATGCACTCCCTATCGGTCGCGCCCCAGAACGGACTACTTCGCTTTGGTGGCTGTGAACTCCTGGGCCTGGTCGGCGCCTTCGCGCATGCGCGAGAACTTGATGGTGTCGCCGGTTACGGTGCCGCTGTAGGTGATCTTCATTTCCTGTTCCTGGAACTTGACCACGGTCACGAACGAGACTTTATCGCCATCGACCTTGCCGTCGCTGATGGTTTGCTCGCCGCGCGCCGAGGTTACGGTACCCGTCAACTTGCTGCCGTCAGCAACCAGATTGAATGTCTGGGTCATGGTGTTGCCACCGCGGCCAGGCACTTCAGCCGTGTACTTTCCGGTGACGTCGGCTGCGGCAGCCGAAAAGACAAAAAGGCCCAGAAGGGCAGCAAAAGCAAACACGAGTTTCTTCATGTCTGTTAAGGCTATCTCTTCCGGGCCTCTGTTACATCCCGAAGACGAATTTACAAACCTTTGTTAGCAAGAAATTGGCAAAGGTCGGCGACGCGGTTCGAATAACCCCACTCGTTGTCGTACCAGGAAACGACCTTCACCAGGTTCCCGTCGAGCACCTTCGTCAACTGCGCATCGACGATCGAGCTGTTGGGATTGTGCAGCATGTCGCTCGAAACCACCGGATCTTCGGTGTAAGCAAGGATGCCCTTGAGTTCACCTTCGGCGGCAGCTTTTAGCGCAGCATTCACCTGCTCGGTTGTCGTCTGCTTCTTTGTGATGCAAACGAAATCCACCACGGAAACGTCCGGAGTGGGCACGCGCATCGAGTAGCCGTCGAGCTTGCCCTTCAACTCGGGCACCACGAGACCGATCGCCGCGGCAGCGCCGGTGCTGGTCGGAATCATGTTGATCGCCGCAGCACGTGCACGGCGGAGATCTTTGTGCGGGAAGTCGAGAACCTTCTGATCGTTCGTGTAGCTGTGGATCGTGGTCATCGAGCCCTTCTCGATGCCGAAGCTTTCGTTCAACACCTTCACGAGCGGCGCGAGGCAGTTCGTGGTGCAGGAAGCGTTCGAAATGATGTTGTGCTTGGCAGGATCGTACGTGTGATCGTTGACGCCGAGCACTACCGTCAGGTCCTCATTCTTGGCCGGAGCCGAGATGATGACCTTCTTGACCGAACCGCGCAGGTGCTTCGCGGCGTCTTTGCCGTCGGTGAAGAAGCCCGTCGATTCGATGACAATCTGCGCGCCGACACTGGTCCAATCCAGTTCCGCCGGGTCTTTTACGGCGAACACTTTGATCTTCTTGTCGCCGATGTGGAGGTGCTCGCCGTGCGCTTTTACTTCGTGGTGAAGTTTTCCCAGCACGGAGTCGTACTTCGTGAGATGCGCGAGTGTGGCCGTGTCGGTCAAATCGTTGACCGCAACAAATTCAATCTCCGGGTTATCGAGCGCGGCGCGAACAATGTTGCGACCGATTCGGCCGAATCCGTTAATCCCAACTTTTACAGGCATGCTTCGGGTGTTGTCTCCTCAGTGACTTGGCTTTGGGGTGAAGGTTCAGTTTAGCAAAGCGCTAGCGAGGGACTTCAATCGGCTTGGCCGCTTCGGCCCCTAAGCCTGCATACGTTTCTTTCACCTTCATGACTTTGTTGCCGTTGAAGGTGACAAACAGAATGCGGCCCGGAGGCGTGCCATAAATCCAGTCTTCGATCTCATCGCCATCTTTTTGTTCGCGCAGCTTGCGATTCGGCCGGCCGAGCGCGAGCAGCACCTGGTCGCGGTCCATGCCCTGTTCCGCGCGCTTCTCGGCGATCGCTTTTTTGACTTCCGGCGGAAGACTCTCTGAATAGAGCTTCGTCGCAGTCTTCTTATCGAAATCGAGCACCGGCCTCAGCAGGTCCTTCACTTCGGATGATTGGAGCGACTCGAGCGGCTTATGAAACAGCACCACGAGATTGGTGCCCATGTTCTGCGATGGCTCATTCGCCGTGTTGTGAACCGGTGAAGTGCCCTGCCCCATGCCGACTTCGACGTGGTCGTACCAGTGCTTGCCGCTCTTCAATCCGCCGTTGATCTCGAATACGATGCGATCGTTCTCGAGCAGCACTTTGGTGATCTGCACCAGATCGCCGACGCGTGCTGCAGGGCCCATCTCACGCCCGGCGGCTGCCCAATGGTTCTTGTCCCAGGTGCCGTCGGCGTTGAACTCAAGAGGCTTCTTTGAGCGCGGAAGAAAATCTTTGACCGTGGCGTACTCGAAACTCAAGCCGCGAATCAATTCAATGCGCTCGCCCTCGGTGAGCTTTTCTTTCGCGGGGGCACTCCAGGCCATCGCAAACAACAGCGCACAAGGGATCAGGCGGCGAGTCATTCCTGTTTCTTATTATCCAGCAGATAGACGCTCTGACGGTGCACGCGCGATTTGTACAGGTAAAACATCAGCAATAGCAGCATGACGGAGGTAAGCACGCTTGCCTCCGGTCCATACTCGCCACCGCTCCATAGCGCTCCCGCGCGCCAGGTTAACTCGTAGCCGGTGATGCGCATGGTAAGGCCGCTGATGTTCGAACCAAGCAGCAGCAGCGCCGTGTTCCAGCCATAATGCAGACCGAGAGGCAACCAGATGTCGTGCGTGCGAACAAACGCGTAGCCGAACGCAATTCCAAAGCCCGCCGTGTTCGCGAGCGCCAGCGCTGTGGAGTGCGGGTTATCGCTATGCATCGCCGCGAACAGAACGCCCACAGGCAGAATGGCGGCTGCCGGTCCGGCATTGCGCAATAAAACCTGGAACCCATAGCCGCGAAACAATAACTCTTCTCCGAGGGCACCGAGCGCAAGCGTCGAGAGGATGAAAAAGACAGTTCCGGTATTCGCGACGCCCTGCTTCGATGTGATGAAGTACGCCTGGCCAGCCATCACCGGAATCAGCAGCACAAGCCCCGCGCAGAGCGCGCCACCGCCGAGCCCAAGAGAAAGGTTGCGCAAGCCCGCGCTGTTCATGGGCAGTCCGACGCGCGTGATGTTGACGCCTTCGAAGATACGAAAGCAAAGCTGATTGGCGAGCACCGCTGAGACCAATAGCGCGATCACTGAACCCGCGAGCGCGCCGCCCGTAAACAGGAATGCCCAGCCGAACAGGTTCAGCGCCAGCAGAATAAAGCCGGCGTAGAGGCCAACCTGTAGCGCGGGGCGTACCCAGTTACGCTGCAAATTACCCCTCGCGAACGCGCACACCGCGGCGTGCGACGCTCGCCTGCAACAGTTGCGCACCTGATGCGATCACGATGTTCTCGACGCGTTCGCGCGCTTCCGGCTCGACCAGAAAGAATACACACCCGCCACCGCCAGCGCCGCACACCTTGGCTCCTGTCGCGCCGTGATCCGCCGTCTCGGCAACCAGGTGGTCGATCAACGCCGTCGAAATCCCCGGAGAGTTCTTGCGGCGGTGCGTCCACTCGGCGCGCAGCAGTCTGCCCGCTTCGTGCCAGTCGGCGCGCGTGAGTGCGGAGCGCATGGCCCGCGCGATGGCGGAGATCTCCTCGAAGTTGTCGTGCACCTGACGGTCGCCGTTAATGTGCGCTTTCATCACTTCCCAGTTGTTGATGCCCGAGTTGCGCGGCTCTCCGGTATAAGCAAGTACGAAGCGGCGGTCAAGTTCGTGCGGTCCGAGTTCGATGGCTTTTCGGACAATGCCGGATTCGCGAAGTTCAATAGCCGAGATGCCGCCGTACATCGCCGGATAGTAATCCTGCGCACCGGTAGGTACGCGGATGACGCGCGCTTCCAGGTTCTGTGCGATCTCGCGAAGCTTCTCGAGCGAGTAGCGGCGGCGGGTGAGTTTGTTGAGCGCGGCCGAGATGGTGATCATCAGCGCCGAAGAACCAGAGATGCCGGCGCCGGCTGGTGCTTGCGAATCGGTGGTGAGTTCAATGCCGGTGGCTGGTTCGAAGAATCGCACCAGATGCGCGAGCAAAGGAAGACGGTAGCTCTTCGCCTCGCACAAGTGCGCGTGCGATTCGAACTCTTCGCTGCAGTTGAGATCTTTCGAGCGCAGCACGATGCGGGCGTCGGCGCGCGTTTCGAGTTCGCAACTGGTGTAGCGATCCACCGCGAAGTTGATCGTCACGGGTTCTGAGTGGAACAGATAGAGAGGCCAGATATCGAGCGTGCCGCCCGCGAGGTCCACGCGGCAAGGCGCTTTAGCAGTGATCTTCATGAAAAGGCAAAGACCTTAGGATAGTAAACATGGCCGTTTGCCGCATCTTGCAACTTGGCGATCCGTTACTGCGCGAAGTGTCGCGTGCCGTTCCGGATTGGCGAGCAGCGGCGCCGGTCATCGAGAACCTGCGCGACACTCTGCACGATTTTCAGCAGCGGCACGGCTTCGGCCGCGGGATCGCAGCAGTGCAGATCGGCGCGACGGTACGCGTCATTTACATAGAGATCGACGGCCGCTCTTATTCACTCATCAACCCCCTCATGAGCTGGCACAGCGAAGAGACATTTACGCTCTGGGACGATTGCTTCTCGTTCCCGGACTTATTAGTGCGCGTGGAGCGGTTCAGCTCAGTGAAGGTCGAGTATCTTGATGCGCTCGGTATTGAGCAGACGATTGAGGCGACCGGCGGATTTGCAGAGTTGCTGCAGCACGAACTCGATCATCTGGATGGAGTGCTGGCGATTGACCGAGCCCTCGACGCACACAGTCTGTGCACACGCGAAGAGTTCAACCGCCAGCACATCTCTGAGTGACTAAGCCGGCGGGGTCCAGAACTTCATCTCATCCGCGGACGGCCCGTACATGCCGGGCACTTCGACATCGAGGAGGCGAAGATAGACGCTCAACTGCGCGCGATGGTGAATCATGTGATTCATGACGGTGGCGCGATACACCGCTGTTCTCGGCAGCGCGAAGATTGTTTTGTCGCCCATCTTCAGGCTCCAGGTCTTGCGGAACTCTTCATCGGATACTTTGACCAACAGTTCCCGCGCTTCTTTCATGTTGCGCTCGAACGTCCCCACTAGTTCCGCCTGGTTTGACGCCGCGTATCCCTGCTGGCCGGGTTGAAGGACATATTCCTCCGCAGCGAAAGCGTGCTTCGCCCAGTTCGGCATTTCCGCGATATGTCCGGCGAGCCGTCCCAGCGTCATCGATTTCTCGTGGGGTTTGTAGTCCATCTTGCCGTCCGGAACCGCTGAGAGCATTTTCCGGGTAGAAGCCATCTCGTTGTCGAACTCGGGAAGCATAGATTCAGCCAAAGTCATGTACTACCTCCGGAGTGGAGGATACCATCGGGCGAAGGCGAAGACAAGGCGAAAATCTACTTGTGGCGCAGGTTAATGGTGGGAACGTCTATGCCGCTATCGGGAACCTTCAGGTCGCGGCGCTCGACTTCGAAATCGACCATGCTGACGGTGAGCAGATGCGGCCCGCTCGGCCCGTGCAAAAAGCACGGGGTCGCGCAGCTATCTTCCACGCTGCCGTCTAGCATCGCAGTTGCGCCTGGCGGATTCGTGCTCACCCAAACGTCGCGCATCACGCCCGGAGCCTGGGGCGGCTCCTCGATCGATTTTCCGTCATCCGCGTGCACGGGCAGGCTGGAATCCACTGGCGGCGGCATGGGGCTGGGGCGCAGCGGCGCGGGAATGCGCGCAGGCGGCTCGATCGGTTTCGCTGCAGTTCTTTGCGGCTGCAGGCCCTGGTCAACCTTCCATGCCACCCCGGCCAGTGCTATCAGGACACAGGCAAACGCGACGAGGAAGGGCCACGCCGAACGGCGCCGCCGGGGCTCGGGCGGTGGTGCTGTTTTGGCGCGAGCGGCGCGTTTCGCAGCAGGCTTCTGCGGCAGCGTGGATGTAGCCGTTGGCATCGACTGACCGTTTCGCCCGGCCTGCGCCTTCCACCCCTTGGTGCTGCCACATGCCGATTCCAGTGCACCGGCGAACGCGCTGCAATCGGGATAGCGCAAGTTCGGCTTCTTCGACAATGCCTTGCGCAACACAGCGTCTACCGAGGCGCCCAGAGTCGGGTTCACGCGCATGGGCGCCACAGGTTCTTCCGCGACGATCTTGTAAACGACGGTCGTGAGGTGTTCGCCACTGAACGGCCGCTCGCCCGTGAGAATTTCATACGCGATGACCGCAAGCGAGAACTGATCGGAGCGGCCGTCGAGCGCGAGCCCTTGCACCTGTTCAGGCGACATGTAGTTGGGCGTGCCCACGATGGTGCCGGTGCGCGTATGGCTCTCGTTCTCCGTCATCTTGGCAATGCCGAAGTCGGCGATCTTCGCTTGTCCCGCTTCGTTCAACATGATGTTGGCGGGCTTCACGTCGCGGTGCACCACGCCATTGCGGTGTGCGAAATCGAGACCCGCGGCTGTCTGGCGCAGAATTCCGAACATGCGCTGCGGAGCGATCGGTTGGCCCTCGTTCAGCACATGCTCAAGCGTGGTGCCCCTGATGTGCTCCATCGCGATGTAAGCGACATCGTCTTCTTCGCCCATGTCGTATACCGTCACGATGTGTGGATGAGAGAGGCTGCCCGCCGAACGTGCTTCGCGAAAGAGCCGCTCGCGCTGGCGGGCTCGTTCCGCAGCGTTGTCGATATCGAGCAAGCGAATTGTCTTGATCGCAACCTGGCGGCCGATCGTTGGATCGGTGGCAAGATACACCACGCCCATCGCACCGCGCCCGAGTTCCTTGACGATCTTGTAGCGACCGATCCGTTCCACTGTTGAGTTATCTTAGCGTGGGGTTATGGGGAGATTCCGCTCGGCTCGATGGGCCGGCTTGATCACGCGCGCGGCACGTATGCGGGTCGTATTGGACCAAGCCGGGCGAACGGCGCTTATCGCATGTAAAATCTAAGATTGTCGAAATCCGTTCCCGCCAGTTGGCCACTGTTGTACACGGCAGTGGCGCTCACAACGCTTGCCACTTTGCTGCTGGAGCTTTCGCTCACGCGCATTTTCTCGGTGGTCTTTTATTACCATTTCGCTTTTCTTGCGATCTCGATTGCGCTGTTTGGGCTTGGCGCGGGCGGTGTGTTCTCGTATGTGATCTCCGGCTGGAAGGGCCGCTTCTACCGCAAGCTGGGATTGTTGAGCGCGTTGAATTGCGTGCTTGTCGTGCTGGCTGCGGTGATTGTCTTATCGCAGAAGGCGACCATCTCGAACGGCGCTCTGGCGCTCATCTATTTCACCAACGCACTGCCATTCTTTTGCGCGGGCGCGATCGTGTCGATGGTCATCTCGGAAACCATCGAGCGTGTAAACCGCGTTTACTTTTTCGATCTGCTCGGAGCTGCCGGCGGCTGTCTCTTGCTGGTGCCCATTCTCAATTTGCTGGGGGGGCCGAACACCACTATCTCGGTTGCCATTCTGTTCGCAGCGGCGGCGTCGATCTGGTTTTTTCTGGATGGCTACACGCCGGGCCGCGTTGCGAGCGTTGCTCTCGGGCTGGCGTTGACGCTGCTGGTAATCGTCAACGTCAAAGCGCACTGGATCGAGGTGCGCTACGCCAAAGGCAAGCAGTTGCAAGGCGAGCAGTTTGTGAAGTGGAACAGCTTCTCGCGCATCGCGCTCGCGCCCGAACACGATTCCGGCGTGCCGATGATCTTCATCGATGCGGACGCTTCCACCGGTATCGCCAATTTCGATTTCGACCACTTGACTGACGACGACCGGCGGCGGCTGCTGCGCGAAGGTCCGGGCCTGGCTTACGATGTTCGCCCCGGCGCGAAGACGCTGGTGATCGGTCCCGGCGGCGGCTGGGACGTTTCGCGTGCGCTTGCTTCGGGGAGCCGCGACGTCACGGGCGTGGAGATCAATCCGATCATCGCGACCACGATCATGCGGCAGAAGTATCCGCAGCTCAGCCGCAATCTGTACTTTCGGCCGGATGTTCACATTCACGTCGAAGATGGCCGCAGTTTCGTTCGCCGCAGCAGCGACAAATATCAGGTGCTGCAAGCAACGCTGGTCGATACCTGGGCTTCGACGGCGGCGGGCGCGTTCGCGCTTTCTGAAAACAATCTCTATACGACCGACGCGATGCGCGATTATCTGGCGCATCTGACCGATGACGGCGTGCTCTCATTCACGCGCTGGGGCTTCGATCCGCCGCGCGAATCGCTGCGCCTGCTTTCGCTGGCGATGACTGCGCTGCATGACTTGGGCGAGAACGATCCTGCGCGGCACTTCATCGTCGGCCGCGAAGGGACGCGTGCCGACCTTGCCGGATGGGGAGCGCGCGACACCGTGCTGATTTCGCGCAAGCCGTTTTCAGACGCTGATGTCGCCCGTGCGCGCGACATGATCACCGCGTCGAAGATGCAGGCCGTGTATCTGCCGGGCGCGAATCTTCCAAATCAGTTCACGCAGCTACTCAGTGCGCCTGACCCCGCGAAGTACGAGCGGGATTACGCGTTCGACATCACGCCGGTAGGCGACGACCGTCCGTTCTTCTTCTACACCGTGCAGCCGCGCGATCTGCTGTCGTTCGTTACGTCGGGGCCGCGCGATACGGCAGATTACAAAGTGAACAAGGCCGTGCCGCTGCTGTTCGAATCGCTGGTCGTCAGTATGATCGCGGTGCTGATCATTCTGCTGCTGCCGCCTTTGGTGCTGAAGACGAAACTGCCGCGCGAGAAATCCGTGCATCTTGTTCCTGCTTTACTTTCTCTGCATCGGCGCCGGGTACATTCTGATCGAGGTCGCGCTCATTCAGAAGTTCGTGCTGTTCCTCGGGCATCCCACTTACGCGCTGACCGTCGTGATCTTCTCCATGCTGCTCTCAAGCGGCCTGGGCAGCTCGTTCAGCCGCCGAATGCTGGCCGGACGCAACCGCTCGCTGATGATCGCGCTCGCCTGCGTCGCCGGGCTGATTGTGGTGCTGGCCGTTTTGATCGGCAGCTTGCTAACGCCGTTGGTGGGTCTGCCGCTTAGCGTCAAGATGCTGTTGACCGTGGTGCTGATCGCCCCTGCCGGCTTCGTGATGGGAATGCCCTTCCCCACTGCGCTCGCGCAAACTGGAAAGCTGGCATCCCGAGTCGCTGCGGTGGGCCTGGTCGCTGAACGCCGCATCGAGTGTACTTGGGTCTGTGGGCGCGCTGATCTGCGCCATTTACCTGGGGCTGACGATGACGCTGCTTGCCGGGGGCGTGCTTTATCTGATTGCGCTGCTGGTTCTGACACGCGTGGCGCGGCATTTACCTTCGACGGCGGCGGGCATCGCTTGAACGGAGGATTACAATTGTTTGGGAGAAGCCGTTCATGACGCCTACCAGCGCCGAACGTACCGCAACAGAACCTGCACTTAACATGAACGGCGCACCACTAGGAGGCCTCTTACCGGAGACTCTGACTCGCGCGTTCCGCCTGATGTACCTCTCGCGTCGCATTGACGATCGGGAAATATTACTCAAGCGCCAGAACAAGATTTTCTTTCAGATCAGCGGCGCAGGCCATGAAGCGATTCAGATCGCAGCCGGCCATGTGCCTCGAACCCGGGCACGATTGGTTCTACCCCTACTACCGCGATCGCGCGATGTGCCTGGCGCTCGGCGTCACGCCCGAGGAGATGTTCCTGCAGGCTTTCGGCGCTGCCTCCGATCCCGCGTCCGGCGGCCGTCAGATGCCTTCGCATTGGAGCGATGCAGCCAAACACATCGTCGCAGGCTCTTCGCCTACGGGCACGCAGTATCTCCAGGCGATCGGTTGCGCGGAAGCTTGCCGCTACTTGCACCCGGACGAGAGGCAGGTGACGCTGGTCGCATCGGGCGAGGGCGCTACCAGCGAAGGTGAGTTCTGGGAAGCGGTCAGCGCGGCGTGCCTGCGCCATGTTCCGGTTCTGTTTCTAATCGAGGACAACGGTTACGCCATTTCGGTTCCCGCCGAGTATCAGACGCCCGGCGGCAATGTCGGAAAGCTGCTGAGCGGCTTTGCTACGTTGTTCCGTCAGGAAGTGGACGGCACCGATTTCGCAGCGTCGCACGCGGCCATGCAGCAGGCGGTGGCGTATTGCCGCGAGGGACATGGACCCGCCCTGGTGCATGCCCATGTCACCCGGCCCTACTCGCATTCCCTCTCGGACGATGAGAAGTCATACAAGACTTCACATGAGCGCGAGGAGGAAGCCACGCGCGATCCGCTCGTGAAGTTCGAACAGGTGTTGCGAGCGCAAGGCGTGCTGGATTCACACAGCATCGAGCAGATCAAAAACGAGGCAGACCGCGAGGTACAAGAAGCCGCGCACCGCACCTCGAAAGAGCCGGGCCCGGTCGCCGCAGCGGCGCTGGAACATCTGTACTCCGAGACGGTAGACCCGTCATCGGCTGAGTTCGACACCCAGCCGTCTCCGCAGGGCGAGCCCAAGACGATGGTGGACCTGATCAACGCCACGCTTGAGGAAGAGATGCGGCGCAATGATCGCATCGTGGTCTTCGGCGAAGATGTCGCCGATTGCAGCCGTGAAGAGAACCTTTGCGAGATTAAGGGCAAGGGCGGCGTTTTCAAGGTGACCGCTGGGCTGCAGACAAAATTCGGGGCAAGGCGGTGCTTCAATGCGCCGATCGCAGAAGCTGCCATCACTGGCCGCGCTATCGGCATGGCGACAGGCGGATTGAAACCCATCGTCGAGATTCAATTTTTTGATTACATCTGGCCCGCTATGATGCAGATTCGCGACGAGATGGCAAGTCTGCGCTGGCGCTCCAACGGCGGCTTCTCCTGCCCGCTTGTTCTGCGCGTTCCGATCGGCGGATATCTCAACGGCGGCGCTGTTTACCATAGCCAAAATGGTGAGTCGATCTTCACTCACATCCCCGGCCTGCGCGTACTCTATCCCTCGAGTGCCATCGATGCCTGCGGACTGTTGCGGACAGCGATTCGCTGCGATGATCCGGTGCTGTTCCTTGAGCACAAGCGCCTTTATCGCGAGCCTTACAACCGCTCGCCACATCCCGGGGCGGACTATTGCATTCCGTTCGGAAAGGCCAGGCTGGTCAAGCCAGGAACGTCGCTCACGATCATCACGTACGGCGCGCTGGTGCAGAAGTCGTTACAGGCGGCGATGAACGTGGAGCGTCGGAATCAGGACGCGAGCATTGAAGTCATCGACCTGCGCTCGCTCGCGCCTTACGACTGGGAAGCGATCGCGGCGTCGGTGAAGAAGACGACGCGCGTTTTGTTTGCCCACGAAGACTGCCTGAGCTGGGGTTACGGCGCTGAAATCTGCGCGCGTATTGCCGATGAACTGTTTGCTCACCTGGACGCTCCGGTGCGGCGGGTCGGCGCGATGGACACCTGGGTCGGCTACCACCCGGATCTGGAAAACGTCATCCTGCCGCAAGTGGATGACATTACCAGCGCTGTCGAAAACCTGCTGCGGTATTAGAGCAGCTAGGTGGTCTACTTCAACTCCCGAATCTTGATATCGCGGAACCACGCGTTGTCTCCATGGTTCTGCAGAGAAATCGGGCAGTCCTTTACCGGCTGGTTCGCCAGCAGGTTCATGACTTTCGGAGAATCGCGCCAGCGGTGGCGAATGCCGGCGAGCGCGTCTTCGGAATCGAGTGACGAATCCACTACCTTCTTGCCGTTCATCCAGTGCTCGACGTGGTTGCCGCGCACGACAATTTTCGAGTGATTGAATTCGCCCACCGGCAATGTCGCGTGGCTCGCCGGAACGACCATGTCGTAGAGCGCGCCGGCCGTATGTTTCGGATTACTCGTGGCGTCGCCATTCGTCGCGTCGTCCGTCATCTGGTACTCGAAGCCGACTACGTAGTCCTGGCCCTTTGGCTGGCGCGGCAGACGGTTCTCGATTGAATTCTCCACCTTCTGCTCGAAGCGGCCCGGCGCTGCGTTGTTGACGAAGAAGTGATCCTGGATGCGGTACTTCAAGCCGCTGTTCCCGGCGGGCGCGATCTTCCAATCGAAGACGAGTTCGAAATCCCGAAAGGTCCGTTGCGTGAAGAGATCTTCTGTAATGACGGCGTGAGCTTTCGCTTTCAAACACCCGTCCTCAATGCTCCAGGCATCGCCCGCCGGACTCTTCGAGCGCGGGTCGTCCCATCCGTTCATCGTGGAGCCGTCGAATAGGAGGATCCACCCAGCACGCTTTTCTTCGGGCGTGAGAGTATTCGGGGCCGCCGCCGTCAAGGGCAGGGCGCAAAGGAGGAGCAGGAGCAATTTCATCGCGAAGATAGCCTATCACCGGAATCACTTTCGTCGTCATGGATAACCGCTCGCTGACGCGCGCGGCTCGTATTCGCTTTCAGATGTGCGTACACCCGTCAGAGGCGCGACTGCAGGAGCACATTGGTCAAGATTCGGCGTACACCCTTAACGGGCGCGATCTGAAAGGGAACTCCATAGACGCCGTTACGAATTCGCGATACACTGTAGTTTCGTGGTGGTCTCCGGTGGGCGCAAGCCCACTTTTTTATTGGCCGCCGCTATTTTTGGCCATGTCCAGGCAACAGCTCACCACACATCTTGAAACGATCGCTGCCAGCGTCGCTGAAGCCGCGGGGCTTGAGCTGGTCGAGCTGGAGTTCAAGGGCACGGGTCGCAATCACCTGGTCCGGGTGTTCATCGATAAGCCGGACGGCGTGACTCATGAAGATTGTCAACTTATCTCCGATCGATTGGGCGAACAGATCGAGGCGGGCAACCTTATTGAAGGCCAATACACGCTTGAAGTAAGTTCTCCAGGAGTAGAGCGTAAACTGAAGAAAGCTAGTGACTTCGAACGCTTCGTGGGGCAGAAAGTAAAGGTCTATACGAAGGAGCCCGTAGAGAACAAAAAGTTCTTCGAAGGCACGCTTGAAAACTTCTCCGGCGAGACCGCCACGGTGGCAACGGCGGCCGGCGCTGTGAAGATCCCGTTTGGTCAAATCGACCGCGCGAACCTGAAGTTCGACTGGTAGTTCCCACCACCCCGAAAACAAAAAGAGGATTCCTGTGGATACCATTTTTCAATCCATCGAGATGTTGAGCAAGGAAAAGGGCATCGACCCGCAGATCGTGCTGGACGCGGTCAAGGACGCGATGCAAATTGCCGCGCGCAAACAGTTTCGGAGCACCGAAGATCTGGTTGTCGAACTCGATGAAAAGTCCGGCATCCGTCTTTTCGTAGTCAAGAAGGTGGTCGAGACGGTAACCGACCCCGTGCATGAAATGACTCTGCAGGAAGCGTGGAAGCACGAACCCGCAGCGGAAGTCGGCCACGAGGTGCGGATCGAAAAGCCAACCGAGGGCTTAGGACGAATCTCCGCGCAAACGGCGAAGCAGGTGATTCTTGCAGAAAGTGCGCGAGGCCGAGCGCGAGACCGTGTTTCAGGAGTACTCCGGCCGCGCGGGCGAACTGGTGAACTGCACCGTGAAGCGGATCGAGGGCCCGGACATGGTGCTCGATCTCGGCAAGACGGAAGCACGCCTTCCGAAGAAGGAACAGTCACGGCTCGAAACTTATACTGTGGGCGACCGCATGCGCTGCGTCATCAAGTTGGTTGACAAGGGCGCGAAGGGTCAAGGCGTGATCGTGTCGCGTGCCGATCCCGAATTGGTCAAGCGTCTGTTCGAACAGGAAGTGCCCGAGATCTACGACAGCACTGTCGTAATTCGCGGGTGCGCGCGTGAAGCGGGTGAGCGAACCAAGATTGCTGTGCTGAGCCGCGATCGTGACGTCGATTGTGTGGGCGCGTGCGTCGGCATGAAGGGTATGCGCGTGCAGTCGATCATTCGTGAGCTGCGCGGCGAGAAGATCGACATCATCGAGTTCTCGGAAGACCCCGTGCAATTCGCGACGCATGCGCTCAGCCCCGCGAAGATCAGCCGCGTCACGATCATCGATCCCGCGGAGAAGCACATGGAAGTGATTGTTGACGATTCGCAACTGTCGCTCGCCATCGGCAAGAAAGGCCAGAACGTTCGCCTCGCCGCAAAACTTCTGGGCTGGAAGGTCGACATCAAGAGCGAAGAAGAGAAGCGGCAGGAAGTGGAGTCGCGCATGTCGGAGCTGGTGTCGCAGGGCACCCCGGTGTCGGTGCTGATCGAGTACGGCATGAATGAATCGCTTGCGGATCACCTGGCGAATGCCGATATCGGTTCAGTCGAAAAGCTGGGCAACATGACGGCAGAGGAGCTGGACGAAGTTCCCGGCATCCAGGGCCATGTCGACGAGATCTCAGTGCCATCAACAGCTACTACTCGCAGTTCGATGAGCAACAGCCGTCGCCTGACGAAGCGGTCGCGAACGCGGAAGAGAACGCGGAGCAGCCGGCAGCGGAAGCATCTTCTGGTGAATCGGCGGTGAGCTGAGGTAAATGAGCCCAGCGCCATGGCGCACGAGCCGTCCGAAGCGGCGACGGAACCGGAGAAAGATGCGGCAGTTCAGGCAGAGCACCCGGCATAGTTGCCGGTGCTATTTGCGCTAAACTGGATTTGGCAAAAAAAGAGTGGGCGGAAAGCCCACTTTTTTATTGCGGTGGCGTGGTGACGAGACAAGGAATGTTGGGAGATGTTTAGCGTCAAGGGGTCGGACACGATGTAACTGCTGCTTCAGCTACGTTACATCCCGCACCCTTGCGACCGTTCTATCTATGAAGAAAATCCGCATTAATGAGCTGGCGCGGGATCTCGAGATCAAAGCACATCTGATCATCGACAAACTGCCCGAGCTCGGCGTGACCGAGAAAAAAACGCACTCGAGCTCGGTCGACGAGGACGTGGCAGAGAAGTTGCGCCTGTTCTTTTTGGGAGAGTACACCGGCGAGCGAAACGGAACCGACGTTTCGCACGATGAGCCGGAAGAATCCTCCAGCCGCTCGCATGACAGGCACGCGTCCGAAGACCGTTCTGAGCGCGAAGCAGAACCAGAGGCTGCACCTCCGGTAACCGCTCGTGCGCCAGAACCCACTGCTTCGCCAACTGCGCCGCCCGCAGTTGTAGCTCCTGAGCCGCCACCCGTTGCGCCGCCTCCTGCTGCGACTCCAGAACCCGCTGCCGCGCCTGAGCCGGAGAAGCCGCCGATGAGAATGGCGCTACGGCCGCCGCTGGCAAGCACAGGGCGTCCTGCTGCGCCAGGCGCGGTACGGCCTGCGCAACCTACTGCACCGCAAGTACCTCAGGTAAGGACCGCGCCGCCAGCGCCGGCCGCGCCACAACACCCGGTCGCTGCTCGCCCGGAAGGCGCTGCTACTCCCGCCGCCACACCTGGTACGCCGCTCAGGCCTGCTCCGCCTCAACCGAAACCGCTGCCGACCGCGCCTCGTCCCGGACAAATACTGTCTGGCCCCCGCCAGCCATTTCCGGCAGCTGGTCCTGGCCCCGCTGCGCCACGTCCGCCACAAGCCGGCCCGGGAACTCCCATTGCGCGCGTACCGATGCAACCGCGGCCGCCGCAACCGAGCGGAGGCAGCGCTTCCGCGGCGCCGGGAACTCCTGGTCCCGCTCGTCCGATCGCTCCGCGCGGACCGCTTGTTGGTCAACCGCAGCCAAGGCCGATAGTTCCTCCGCGCCCGGATATTATGGCGCGCCTGCAGCAACAGCAACCGCCGCGCGCAGCGACGCCCGGTGCGCCGGCTCCGCTGCGGCCCGGTCCGTCGATGCGGTCGCCATCTCCGTCACCGGCCGGTCCCGGCCAGCCTTTGTATCGTGGTCCGGCGCGTCCTGGACAGTCGCCGATGTCTCCTCGCCCGGGTGGCCCTATGGGTCGCACCGGTGCGCCCGGTGCGCCACGTCCCGGCGGACCGCGGCCGATGCATCCGACGACGCGTGGTTTCATACCGCCCGGAACTCCGCCGCCGCCCGATCAGCAACGCCGTCCTGCCAATCGCGGAACACAGCGTCCGCAGCACCCGCGCGAGCGTGAAGAGCAGGAGAAGACGCTCCGCCCGGCCCGCCGCGATTCGCAGCAGGCTCCGCCGCCGATCAACCGCGACATCACCATTTCGGAAGGCGTCACCGTCAAGGAGCTTTCTGAAAAGCTGGACGTCAAAGCCAATCTGGTGATCAAAAAGCTGGTGGACCGCGGCATCTTCGCGACCATCAACCAGACGCTCGATTCCAAACTCGCCACGGATATCGCCCGTGATTTCGGCGCATCGACCAGCACCATTTCCTACGAACAGGAAGCGATGGCCGATGTCGAGATCATGCAGGAGGATAAAGACCAGGTTCGCCGCGCGCCCGTCGTTACCATCATGGGCCACGTCGATCACGGTAAGACCTCGCTGCTCGACGCCATCCGCCAGGGCAACGTGGCCGACCGCGAAGCCGGCGGCATCACGCAGCATATCGGCGCGTACCACGTTGAGAAGAACGGCCGCAAGATCGTCTTCATCGACACGCCCGGTCACGAAGCCTTCACGCGCATGCGCTCGCGCGGCGCGAAAGTCACGGACATCGTCATTCTAGTCGTCGCTGCCGATGATGGCGTGATGCCCCAGACCCTTGAGGCCATCGACCACGCCCGCGCGGCAAAGGTGCCGATCATCGTGGCGATCAACAAGATCGACAAGCCGGATGCCCAGCCCGACCGCATCAAACAACAGCTCTCCGATCGCGGACTGCTGGCGGAAGACTGGGGCGGCGACGTCGTTATGGTTCCGGTTTCGGCGCGTAAAAAGGAAAATCTCGATCTCTTGCTGGAGATGATCCTCCTGGTCGCCGACATACTGGACCTGAAGGCTAACCCCGCGCGCCCCGCAATGGGTACGGTGCTCGAAGCGAAGCTCGATCGCGGCCGTGGTCCGGTCCCTACCGTGCTGGTTCGCAACGGGACGCTGCGCATCGGCGACTTCTTCATTTGCGGTCAGGTCTTCGGTAAGGTCCGCGCGATGATTGACGATCGCGGCAATCAGGTGCGCGCCGTAGAACCGTCGATGCCCGTCGAAGTCTTGGGTCTCGATTCCCTGCCCGAGTCGGGTGACGAGTTCCAGGTCATCACCGATACGGCGAAGGCCAAGCAGATCGTCATGTACCGCGAGTCGAAGGCTCGTGACGTGGCGCTCGCAAAGAACAAGCGGCTCACGCTGGAGCAGTTCAACAAGAAGATGCAGGCAGGCGAAGTGAAGGAACTGCCGCTGATCTTGAAGGCTGACGTGAACGGTTCCGCCGAAGTTTTGTCAGATACCATGCAGCGGCTTTCTACCGACAAGGTGCGTGTGAACGTGCTGCGTTCCGGCGTGGGTGCAATCACCGAGTCGGATGTCGATCTGGCCTCGGCTTCGGACGCCATCATCATCGGCTTCAACGTGAAGCCCGAACGCAATGCGGCGGCTCTCGCGGAACGCGAGAACGTCGATATCCGGCTGCACTCGATCATCTACAACCTCACGGACGAGATGAAGAAGGCGATGGCCGGCCTGTTGTCTCCTGTCTACCGCGAGATTTATCGCGGCAAGGCGGAAGTACGGCAGACGTTCCGCGTGAGCAAAGTCGGCAACGTGGCCGGCTGTCTGGTCATCGACGGCACCATCACTCGCGATTGCCACGCGCGCGTAACGCGCGAAGGCGTCGAGGTGCACAAAGGCCGCGTTATTTCCCTCAAGCGGTTCAAAGACGACGTGGGAGAAGTGCGCAACGGCATGGAGTGCGGCATCACGCTGGACTACAGCGAGATGAAGACCGGCGACGTGATCGAAGCGTTCCTGACCGAGCGCGTCCTCACCGACACAATCTAACTCCTCAATTCAAATGCTGCCGGCCCGTTGTCCAGGTCGGCAGCATTTTTTGTACTGGTATTAAATGCTTTAGAAACAGTACTTCTGCTCTATTTGTGATCAACTTCACAGGTGGGAAGATCACCTTACGTTCTTATAGAGAACGCTTAGGAGATAGAAAGAATGTTTCGAAATTTCCGCGTCGTCAAGACTGCGGTTTGTTTGTTTGCTGTGGCGCCGCTAGCCGCAGCGTCAATGCTGTTTTCGACTCCATCCGGAAGCAACATTTCTGGCACGGGCAATGTATCCGCCCAAGCCAATTTCACATTCACCAACGGTTCATTAACAATCACTCTCAAGAATTCGCAGGCGGACGAGCAAAACGCCGGTCAGTTGCTGGCAGGACTTGAATTCTCCGTCAGCGGTGTTACGAACGGCTTTTCGCTTGGGTCCAGTTCGGGAAACCTGATTACGGTCACGGGACCTGGAAGCGGCACGCCCGGTTCAACCGGCGTCTCTACGGGATGGGGCTTTGGCACGAACAGCGGCGCTATCATCGTGTGCGAGATTTGCCCTGGATCGGCAATGCTGAGCACGCCCGTAACGGGCGGTCCTCCGTCGCACACGATCATCGGACCTGGCCCCTTCACGAACCCGAACGCCTCACTCACGGGTAACCACAACCCCTTCTTCGATCAGTCGGTGACGTTCGTTGTCTCTGACGCTTCGTTCACTCCTTCCTCCACCATCTCGAGCGCAGCATTCCGCTTCGGAACTAACGCGGCGCAGGCGCCACTGCCGGGGTCTCCGGCCTCGACAGTTCCAGAACCAGCCGGGTTGTTCCTCACCGGAGCCGGGCTGTTCGGCATCGGCTTCACGCGCCGGCGCTTCGCGAAGCGGTAGTCCAAGCGTCTTCAACAGAACACTGAAATGCACTGAGTGGCTCGCACCCGGGAGCCACTCAGTGCAATTCCAGCCGGCTTGTATAGGCTCAAGATATACTCGTGCATATTGTCGGCTGGTTTCTCATTCCACACGAGCCGCGCGCGTAAGCAAGCGGGCCGGCGTCTTCAATTCAGTTGAAAATCCTGGTTCACACGGTTTTCTACCGGCCTGAGCTGGTGGGAGTGGCTCTCTACAACACCGAAATGTGCGAGTGGCTGGCAGCGAGGGGCCACTCAGTGCACGTCATCTGCACGCCCCCCTACTACCCGCAATGGAAAGTTCAGCCGCCGTATCGCGCCCATGAGTATTCAGCCCAGGTGCTCGGCGGTGTCGAAGTAACACGCTGTCCCGTTTGGATGCCGCGGAATCCAAGAGGCATCAGCCGCATTCTTTATGCGCTGAGCTTCGCGCTCTCCAGCTTCCCTGTCATGTTGCGACAGATTTTCAAGCGGCCGGATGTGGTGTTCGTAACCAGCCCGTCGCTTTTGAACGCGCTGCCCTCATTGATCACAGCGCGACTGACCGGCGCGGTGGCGTGGCTACACGTTCAGGACTTCGAACTCGACATCGCCCTTGGACTGGACCAGGCTCGACCCGGTAAGTTACAGGACGTTCTGATTGCGATTGAACGAATGGTGCTGCTTGCGTTCGACGTCGTGTCGACCATCTCTGCGCGCATGCTTGTTCGTCTACAGGAAAAACAAGTTGCCGAACGCAGGAGAGTGTACTTTCCCAATTGGGTCGACACCCGCAAAATCTATCCGGTTCAAGGAAGTGCGAATGCGATTCGCGAAGAACTCAAAATTGCACAAGACCAAATCCTGTGCCTGTTCGCCGGCAGCTTAGGCGCGAAGCAAGGTGTCGAGTTCTTAGTGGAAGCCGCGCGCCTGCTCGAACCGGCGCACCGCAACATCACGTTCCTGATCGGCGGCGAAGGCCCCACGCTGCGCGATGTGAAGCAAGCCGCAGCCGGACTCTCCAACGTTATTTTTCTCCCGCTCCAACCGCCGGAACGGCTCAACACGCTGTTGAATGCGGCCGACATCCATGTCCTCACGCAACGGCCCGGCGTGACGGACCTGGTCATGCCATCGAAGTTACTTGGAATGCTTGCCAGCGGCCGGCCTGTGATTGCGACCGTGTACAGATCATCGGAAGTAAGCCAGTGCCTGGACACATGCGGCATTGTTGTCGAGCCGGGCGATGCGGCAGCGCTGGCGTCGGCGATTACTTCGCTTGCGGAAGACCGCCCGCGCCGTGTGCAAATGGGCGCCGCTGCGCGCACCGTTGCAGTCGAACGATTCAGTGCTGACGCTGTATTACACAACTTCGAAGCAACGCTGCTAAACTCGGCTAAACGGACCTGAAAACGCCCGAGTGTGCGCCGTCGGTGTCGCCCAAATTGAGCGGAGCAACTACAGAATTCATCGGCACCGCGATCGGTCGCGACACGTTCCGCGCGCGACGCTGGGCCCCTTGGGTCATGGTGGCGGCCGATGTGTTCGCACTCGAACTTTCGGTAGCTCTCGGCGCGCTCTTGCGAATACTGCTCAGCCGCTTTTTCCCGAACGACATTGGCACCGCGCAATATTTGCCCTTGGCGCTTGGCGTTCTTCCGGTCTGCGCGATGTTCTTCTGGCTCGGCGTCTACCCGGGTTACCGGCTCGGCGTGGTCGCGCGTTTGCGAGCCCGCATCTACACCACGGTCGCGGTCTTCACTTGCTTGCTCGCGTGGAACTACATCTTTGAAGAGAGCCAGTGGTCGCGCGGCGTACTGCTCTGCACGGCAGCATTCGCTCTCGTATTGCCGTCACTGATCGAAGCAGTCGTGCGCTCGTATCTGCTGCGCTCGGGAGTGTGCGGAGTTCCGGTCGTGATCCTCGGCGCCGGCGACACCGGCTCGCTCGTTGCGCGCAACATGCTGCAATATCGCGATGTGGGTCTGGTGCCCATCGGAATGCTCGATGACGATTCCGATCTTTGGGGCAGTCACATCCACGGTGTTCCTGTAGTGGGCCCGCTCTCGCGCATCGATGAGTTCCAGGGTGTGGCTGAAACCGCCGTGGTGGCGATGCCCGGAATGGACCGCGCCGGCATGGCGAAGCTAATCACCCGCCTGTCCTTTCCGAACATCATCGTCGTGCCGAATCTGTTCGGCCAGACGCTTTGGATCACCTCACGCGATCTCGGCGGCGTGCTCGGTCTCGAAGTGCGCAAGAACCTGCTGGTGCGCTCGAACCGCATCATGAAGCGCGCGCTCGATTATCTGTTCACCATACCCATCGCGCTCGTCAGCCTGCCCATCATCGGGATCTTCGCGCTGTGGATTCGCATAGTGAGTCCGGGCAATCCGTTCTTCCGGCAAGACCGCGAAGGATTCGGCGGCGGGACCATCTCCATTCTCAAGCTGCGCACCATGTATCCGGATTCGGAGTCGGTGCTGCAGCGCTATCTCGACGAGCATCCAAGTGAACGTGAAATCTGGCAGCGCTTCTATAAGCTCAAGAAAGATCCGCGCATTCTTCCGGGCGTCGGCTGGTTCTTGCGGCGCTTCAGCCTCGATGAACTGCCTCAGGTCTGGAACATTCTCCGCGGCGAGATGAGCCTGGTCGGTCCGCGGCCTTTCCCCGGTTATCACATCCGCGAATTTCCCGCGGAGTTCCGCGCGTTCCGGGCAAGCGTGATGCCGGGTCTCACCGGCTTGTGGCAGGTGTCTGGGCGTAGCGACAGCGACCTTTCGGAACAGGAAGCAATCGACACTTACTACATTCGCAACTGGTCGCTCTGGCTCGACTTCTACATTCTGCTGAGAACGGTGCAGACCGTGCTCGCGGGCCGTGGCGCTTACTAGCGCGCGATGGACTTCGATGTAATCGTGATCGGCGCGGGAGCCGCCGGGTTGCTGTGCGCGATTGAAGCGGGCAAGCGCGGGCGCAAGGTTGCCGTGCTCGAACATCGCGAGCGCGCCGGCAAGAAGATTCTGATCTCCGGCGGCGGCCGCTGCAACTTCACGAACATCCACTGCTCGCCGCGCGATTTTCTTTCTGACAATCCGCACTTCTGCAAATCGGCACTCGCGCGCTACACGCCGCGCGACTTCATCCGCTTGGTGGAAAAGCACAGCATCCGTTATCACGAGAAGACGCTCGGACAGTTGTTCTGTGACAGTTCGGCGCACCAGATCGTCGACATGCTTTTGTACGAGTGCGCGCAAGCAGGGGTCGAACTGATCACTTCATGCGCTGTGCAGAGCGTCACGAAGAGCGATGTGTTCACCGTGGCCGCGTCGTGCGGTGAGAAGACCGCGCACTCAGTCGTAATCGCTACGGGAGGACTTTCAATTCCGAAGATAGGCGCGACCGATGTGGGCTATCGCATCGCGCAACAGTTTGGGCTCGCACTTGTACCGTGCCGCCCCGCGCTCGTGCCGTTCGTCTGGAACCCGGACGATCAACGGCAATACTCGGGTCTGAGCGGCGTGTCCGCAGACGCGATTGCATCTTGCGGGAAGACGAGCTTTCGCGAGAAGTTGCTGTTCACGCATGTTGGCCTCAGTGGCCCGGCCATTCTGCAAATCTCCTCGTACTGGAACGCAGGCGCGCCCGTTCATGTTGACCTCGCTCCCGAGGCACACCTCGAAGCCGCGCTGCTCGATCGCAAACGCAGCGGTGATCAAAGCCTGCTTAAGACTGCGATCGCGGAGTATGTGCCGCGGCGTCTCGCTGAGCAATTCGCTCCCGCCGCAAAACTGGTGGAAACACGCGACGCCGATCTGCACAAGCTGGCGCGCATGCTGCAGCATTGGTCTTTCACACCCGCGGCGACAGAAGGGTATGGCAAAGCCGAAGTGACTGCAGGCGGCATCGATACACGTGAACTCTCGTCCCAAACGATGGAGAGCAAACGCGTGCCGGGCCTCTACTTCATCGGTGAAGTGGTAGACGTCACCGGCCACCTGGGCGGCTTCAACTTTCAGTGGGCCTGGGCTTCCGGCTATTGCGCCGGGCAGTATGCGTGACTACTCGTAACGCAGCGCATCGGCCGGATCGAGCCGCGACGCTTTAATCGCGGGCAGCAGTCCGCTCAACACACCGACCGCAACGAGGATGCCTGCTGACAAGCTGACGGTCAAAACGGAAAGGTCCAGGTGGATGTCGCCCCTGCCGCTCGCGTCTTCATAGAGTGGACCTAAGAGCGGCAGAGTGCCGACAAACGCCGAAACCGCCGCGCAGACCAGGATGCCGATTACTCCGCCGGCCATGGTGAGCAACAGTGTCTCCGCAAGCACCTGCCCGCGTATGTGAATGCGTCTGCGCGCCGAGCGCGCGGCGCAGTCCGATTTCGCGCGTGCGCTCATCGACGGACACCAGCATGATGTTCATCACGCCTACGCCGCCGATCGCAAGCGTCAACATGCCGATGAAGATGAGCAGCGCCTGCAGGCCGATGGTAATGCCTTCCAGAATGGGCCGGAACTCTTCGCGTCCAAAGAACTGAATCGCGCGCTCATCGTTGGCAGAGTAATGTTGGCGCTTCGCTATGGTCGCGCGCACCTGCTGCGTGGCAAGCTTCTCGAACTGTCCGCGCAACGGCGTAAACACAATGACCGATGCATAGCGCGTATCCCACAGATAGCTGGCAGCCGACTCGGGGATGAATGCCGATTCGTCGTCGCTCGTGAAGTAATTACTGTCTTGCATCTTGCGATCCATCACGCCGATGACGGTGAAACGCACGCCTTGAATAATTACCTCCTGCTCGATCGGATAGCGGCCTGCAAAAAGTTTTTCGCGCAAGCGTGATCCGATGAACACCACGCGCCGCCGTTCAGCAATGTCTTCCGGAGTGATCCAGCGGCCCAGGCTCGGAACTTCGTTGCGCATGTCGCCGTACTCCGGGCAGACGCCGCGGATAGCCGTCGTTGCCAGCCGGTCAGCGTGCGAGATCGCCATGTTGCGCACATACTCCAGGCAAGCCGTCTTCACATAGCTCGCTTCCTGGCGTACAGCTTCCAGATCGTCTTTCTCGAAATGCACACGCTTGCCCGCGCGTTCACCGCCCGCTTGTTCGCTGGTGGTACCCGGCCAACCCACCACCGCGCCTTTGCCGAACGCTTCGAAGCTATGCATCAGCACGCCGCGAAAGCTGCTGCCGTAGGCCATCAACAGCGTCACTGAAGCGATGCCCCAAACAATGCCCAGCATCGTCAATGCGCTGCGCGTCGGATTGCGGCGCAAAGCGTCCCACGCCTGAATCATGATCTGGCGCAGCATTAACCGCCCGCCTCGTAACGCAGAGCTTCAATCGGATCGATCATCGCTGCGCGCGTTGCCGGATACATCGCGGAGCCGATTGCGACCAGCGCCAGCATTGCGAACGCGAAGAAGCCGGCCTGCCAGTTGACGATCATGCCGCCGAAGAATCCCGGCGTAACAAATTGATTGAAGGTCGCACAGAGTGCAAGCGCCAGGCCCAACCCGGAGAGCCCGCTAAGCAGCACCACCACCAGTGTCTCGATAAAGAACTGCAGCAGAATCGCGCGGCCTGTTGCGCCGATGGCTTTCCGCACGCCGATCTCCCGCGTTCGTTCGCGTACGGCAACCAGCATCACGTTCATCACGCCAATGCCGCCCAGAAAGAGCGTCACCACGGCGACGCCGCCGAGAAACAACTTCATGCCGTCGGTTACCTGGCGGAACGCAATGGCATCTTCCACGGTGTCCCAGACTCCGGCTGCTTCTTTATCGTCAGCACGGAAGTTGTGCAAGCGCCCGAGCGTTCGCCGTGTTTGCGCTTTGCACGCGTCGTGATCCTCAACGGAGCGCGGCACAACCAGAAGCCGGTCGATCCAGCGGGGGTCGAGCGGCGGCTTCTCCGGGAAATCGTTCATGATCGCCGTGAAGGGAATGTAGATTTTCGAGATGTCGCGCCCGTCGTAGCTTGAGTTCTGCTCGCGCGGAATCATCGTTCCGATGATGACGTAAGGGACGTCTTGAATCGTAATACTCTCGCCAAGCACCGGCCGCGATCCGAACAGTTGCTTCATCGCATCGCTCCCGATGAACGCTACACGGCGGCCTTGCGCCTCATCTTCCCAGTTGTAAAAGCGGCCTGTTGCAACGCCAATGCTGCGTACTTGAGCAAACGGCGGATGCGACCCGGTCACCAGCAGCGAGCCGCTGTTGAAACGGCTATGCACGGTCAGGTTGCGGCCCTCTTCAGGGATCACGTATCTGCAGGCAAACGCCTCCTGTGAGACGATGCGCCAATCGTCCCGCATCCAATGCACGCGCCGGCCAGCGCGCGTTGCGCCGACTTGCATGCTGACGTTTCCGGCGAACACGATCATGATGTCACGCCCGAAGTTTGCGTTCTGCCTCTCCTGCCCGACGCGCAAACCTTCCCCGGCCGCGTTCATCAGGATGATGGAAAAGATACCCCAGCCGATACCGAACATCGTGAGCGCCGTTCGCAGCTTGTGCGCCCACAAATTGCGAAACGCATCGATGATGTAGTCGCTCCAGTACATGGGCGCCTACTGCAGGATGATCTTGTCGCCGGCCTTCAGCCCGCTGACCAGTTCGGTCTTGACGCCGTTTGAGATGCCAAGCTGCACGGGCACTTTCTTGCGGCCCTTCTCCTGCGTGATGTCGGGAATCTCAATCGACGCGTGACGGTCCTTGTCATAAATGAGCGCCGTGTCAGGCACCATCATGACGTTCTTCTTCTCTTCCAGAATGATCTCCGCGTTGGCGCTCATGTTGGCTTTGAGCTGTCCGTTCGGATTCCGGATCGACACGCGGACCTCGAAGTTGGTGACGTTTTCTTTTTCAACTCCGAGCGGGGAAATCTTGGTCACGACGCCCTGGAACTTTGTGTCGCGCAACGATTCGATCGCGATGCGCGCCGGCTGGCCCACGAACACTTTCGCGATGTCGGCCTCGCCTACCTTGCCCAGCACATAAACGTCGCTCACGTCGCCCAGGGTCATGACCAGCGTCGCGGTCGCGCCCATCACCAGAATGGAGCTCACCGCGTCACCCACCTGCACATCGCGCGACAGCACCAGGCCATTCATCGGACTGGTGATGGTGGAGTACGCCAGATTTTCCTGGGCGCGGTCGAGCGCGGCTTGTGCTTGCGCGACCTGGGCTTTTGCTTTCGACAGTTCCGCTTTGGTGACCGCAACACTGCGCATCGCGACGGACTGCTTGTTGAGACTCATACGATAGGCTTTGTCCGCATCTTCCTGCAATGATGCGGCGATCAGCCCGTCGGCAAACAGTTTCTTTGCACGTTCGGCGGCGCTCTTCAGGTACGGCACGTCGGTGCCTTCCGCGTCCGCCTTGTTGCGCTCGTAGGCAGCCTCGGCAGATTCCACCGCGGCTTCCGAGGCGATCAGGCTGGCCTTTGCTTCACGGACCTGGGCTTGCAACTCTTCTTTATCGAGCTCGACCAGCACCTGTCCTTCACGGACATAATCGCCGTAGTCGGCATGAATCTTCTTGACGATGCCGCTGGCCTTTGACTTCACCAGCACTTCGGTCTTGGGCTGAATCTTGCCGGTGGCTACGACTGCGCGCGCCAGATCGCCGCGCTCCACCGACGACAGTTTGGATGGGTCAATCGTCGCAGCGGGATGCAGTTTCGCGCGCAACGCCACGCCGGCGCCTGTCAGCACGGCAACCAGCGCTGCGAGAATGATCCACCGGCGCAGAGACCGCGATCTTCGTTGAGTCATGTTCAAGAGTAGTTACGGATGAATACTCCGATTGTTAGGAAAAGTTTCATCGATTATGAAGACCAGGGCGGCACGATCCCGTTCATGCGCGCATAGGCCACAAGTTGACCGAGGTGTTCGGCGACATGGGCGTCCAAGGTAACCAGAATGCTCCGGCGGGACTGCGCATGCCCGAAATAGTCGACATCGTGCGTGAGCCCGCCGTAACGCGCCTCGCTCATCATCTTTTCCACTGCGGCGAAGCTTTGCGTGAGGCGATCGATGATCTGATCTTTGGTGAGCCCTGAAGTCTCGAGCTTCTGGTTTGATTCGATTTCGGCGATCACCTTATCTTTTGCGACATCGCCGGAAGCGACATCAAGCAACAGACGATTGCCATTGCCGATATGCGTCAACACTTCGCCGATCGAGCGCACACCGGGACCCGGGCGCCAACCGTACTTCTCAGCGGGAATCGCTTTCGCCAGCGCGACCACTTTGTCGCGGTATTCATGCAAGCCGAACAAGAGGTCTTCTGCCGGGAGCACGGTGGGCACATCTTTCACCGCAAGCAATTGCACATCGAAGATGAGCGTCGCGCGCGGCGGAATGGGGCCCGAGCCCTTCTCCCCGTAAGCCATCTGCTGCGGGATGAAGAGACGGCGCTTGCCGCCCACTTTCATGCCTTCGAAGCCCAGGTCCCAACCGGCGATCACCTGCCGGCGGCCCTGCACAAAGACAATCGGCTCCTTGGTGTCGAGCGACGACTCGAACCTCGTCCCGTCGGTCAGGTAACCGGTGTAGTGAACAGTGTACTCCTGCCCTGGCTTCGCTGCCGGGCCATCGCCTGCCGAGACATCTGCGTATCGCAGCACCACCGCGTCAACCGGATTTGCTGTGATCGGCGGGATTTGCGCGGCCGCCGTCAGCAGCAACACAATGTACAACGAGAGAAGCCGCATGCGACTATGATAGCGGCGTCATAATCAACCGAACCAGGGATTCACTTGTCAGTCGAAAAGATCATCGGAGGCATCTCCAAATTCCAGAAGCACGTCTATCCGGAACACCAGGACTTATTCGCGCGTCTCGCGATGGGTCAAAGGCCGGAGGCGCTATTCATTACCTGCGCGGACTCGCGCATTGACCCCTGCCTGATCACCCAGACCAAACCGGGGGAACTGTTCATCTGCCGCGTGATCGGCAACATTGTGCCGCCGTTTCCCGAGATCGTCGGCGGCGTGTCGGCGACGATTGAGTACGCGGTCGGCATCTTACGCGTGGATGTTGTGATCATTTGCGGCCATTCGGATTGCGGCGTCATGCGCGGCGCTTTGGATCCGGGACGCTTCAGCGATCATGCGAGCGTCGCGGCATGGCTGCGCTATGCCGAAATCTACCAGCGCGAAGCGGACCCAACTCCTGAAATCATGACGCCTCTCGCCAAGCGCAACGTGGTCACCCAACTGCGGAACCTTCGCACGCATCCGGCTGTTGCGCAGCGTTTGAGTGAAGGCAATCTGGCTTTGTACGGCTGGTTTTATGACATCGGCACCGGCAAGATATCGGTTTACGATGAGGCGAAAGACTCTTTTACAAATACGTAAATTGTCTGCTTGACCCTTGAGCAAGTAGCGGCCACCAGCTACACTGAACGCATGCAGGCCCCTTCCACCGCCCGCCCCAGCCTGTTCGGCTCCGACTAATTCGCCCGCTTCGCGGCCCTCACCCGACATCCGTTCCGGTTCTCAGTCTTAGGAGTCATACATGTCTACCACTGCAATTGCAGTGCGTCCAGGCCTGCCCATTTTGCGTGGGCCGCTGCCGGGACCGCGCGCGCAAGCAATCATCGATCGCGATAACAAAGTTCTGTCTCCCTCTTACACTCGCGGCTATCCACTGGTGGTGGAACGCGGCGAGGGCGCAATCATTCACGATGTAGATGGCAATCAGTTTCTCGATTTCAATGCCGGTATCGCCGTCGTAGCAACCGGCCACTGCAACCCGCACGTTGTTAATGCGATTCAACAGCAGGCCGCGAAGCTGGTTCACATGTCGGGCACCGACTTCTACTACGAGAACATGGTGCAGCTTGCCGAAAAGCTTGCGGCCATTGCTCCGGGCGGGTTCGAGCGCCGGGTTTACTTTGGCAACTCGGGGACGGAAGCAATGGAAGCGGCGCTGAAGATGGCGCGTTATTCGAGCGGCCGCGATAAGTTCATCGCGTTCACCGGCGCATTCCACGGGCGCACGATGGGTTCGCTGTCGCTAACCGCGCGGCGTCCCGTCCAGCGCCGCGGCTTCGGCCCGTTCATGGCCGGCGTGCACCACGTTCCCTACGCGTATTGCTATCGCTGCGCTTATGACAAGCACCCGGACACGTGCGCCGTGGAGTGCGTCAAGATCATCGAAGATCAGTTGCTGAAGACCATTCTGCCGGCCGATGAAGTCGCGGCCATTGTTGTCGAGCCGGTTCAAGGCGAGGGTGGCTACATCGTGCCACCGAAGAAGTTTCATGAAGAGCTCGCGCGGGTAGCGCAGCGCCACGGCATGCTGCTGATCTTCGATGAAGTGCAGGCCGGCATGGGACGCACCGGAAAGATGTGGGCGGCCAATCATTACGATGCCGAGCCCGACATCTTCACGGTGGCGAAGGGCATTGCGAGCGGCATGCCGTTGAGCGCAACCGTTGCGCGCGCCGCGATCATGAACTGGCCTCCCGGCGCCCATGCGTCCACCTTCGGGGGCAACCCTGTTTCGGTATCGGCGGCGCTTGCCACTATCGAACTGCTGGAGCAGAGCCTGGTCGAAAACTCCGCGCGAATGGGCGCGTATATGATGGAACGCATGCGCCAGTGGCCCGCCCGCTTCCCCATCGTCGGTGACGTGCGCGGATTGGGTCTGATGCTTGGAATCGAACTCGTGCGCGATCAACAGACGAAGGTGCGCGCGCCTGAGGAACGCGATCGCGTCGTCGACATGGCGTTCGAAAAAGGCTTGCTCATCCTGGGCGCCGGCGAGAACACCATTCGTTTGAGTCCTCCGCTGACCATCACACAGGATCAGGCGGACTTCGCGATGGAGACGCTCGAATCCTGCTTCGCTGCCGTCCACAACGGCGCATGAAAATTCTCGACGTGGGCTGCGGGATCAAAAAGTTCCCGGGCTCGATCGGCATCGACCTCAATCCTGCAAGCGATGCCGACGTGATCTGCGATCTCGATCACTTTCCATATCCGCTGGCAGACGCAAGCTTTGATGAACTACGCGCGATCCATGTGATCGAACACGTCAACGACGTCATTCGCACCATGGAAGAGTTTCACCGGCTGGTGCGCACGGGCGGGCACGTGCGCATTGAAACGCCGCACTACACTGACTTCTCTTCGTTCTGCGACCCCACGCATCGCAGCCATCTGAATAGCTTTTCCTTTCGATATTTCGGAGAAGATCATGCGGGCTTCGGCTACTACTCCCATGTGCGCTTCCGCGAAGTGAAGGTCTATGTCAAACTGCTGCGGCTCTGGCGGCTGCTCGGCTTCGAACTCCTGGTGAATGGGTCGCGCGGCTTTCGCAAGTTTTGGGAGCACTATCTCTGCTTCATCGTGCGCGGCAAAGTCATGATGTTCGATTTCGAGGTGCTGAATGCTGAAGCGCCTCGCTGATCAACTCCGTCACACGCTGCGTCGTCGCAAGTGGACCATCACACGTGCCGCGGGTGCACGCGGTGAAGATCTGGCGCACCGTTTGTTAGAGCGCGAGAAATATCGTGTGGTGGCGCGCAATTACCGCACTGCCACCGGTTCGGGCGAGATCGACCTGGTCGCGTGGGATGGCGACGTACTCGCGATGGTCGAAGTCAAAGCACGCCAGAGCGACGACTTCGGAACTCCCGAACGCGCCATCACGGAAGCCAAGCGCAAACGCATGGAAAAAGCAGCGATGGATTACGCACGGCGCGCCGGCGTCGAGTGGCAACAGGTCCGCTTCGATGTGATCACCGTGGTCGGCAATGACCGGCCAGTGCTTGAGCTATATCGCGACGCACTCCCGCGATAGCGCGATTCGCTATATTGAGACATTGCGGCTCTTGGTAGCCCGCGCGGAGAATCACGTTTGCCTGAGCTACGCAAAGATCCGATCACTGACCGTTGGGTAATCATCGCGACGGATCGCGCGAGGCGTCCCGCAGACTTCGCTCGCGAACCGCTGCAGCCCGCGACCGGACGCTTCTGCCCATTCTGTCCCGGCAATGAATCGAAGACACCGCCGGAGATTCGTTCGCATCGCAGCTACGGTGGGCCGAACGAGCCTGGTTGGGATCTGCGCGTCATCCCCAATAAATTTCCCGTGCTGCAGATCGATGGCTCGCTCGATCGCGAAGGCGAGGGCCTGTTCGACAAGATGCAGGGCATCGGCGCGCATGAAGTGATCATCGAAACGCCGTCCCACACGGACACGCTGGCGGTGCTTGAAGATGCGCAAGTCGAGCGCATGTTGTGGATGTTTCGCGAGCGCATCCTCGATCTCAAACGCGATCAAAGGCTGAAGTATATTCTGCTTTTCAAGAACCATGGCGAACCAGCGGGCGCTACGCTCGAACATCCGCATTCGCAACTGATCGCATTGCCCGTGGTGCCAAAGCGCGTGCAGGAAGAGATCGATGGCGCGCTGAATTACTTCAACTTCAAGGAGCGGTGCGTCTTCTGCGATATCACTCGTCAGGAAGCAAAAGCCGGGGCGCGTGTGGTGATGGAGACCGATCGCTTCCTGGTGATTGAGCCCTATGCCGCGCGCTTTCCATTTGAGACATGGATTGTTCCGCGGCATCATCATTCGCATTTTGAAGAAGCCGACGAAGCAGAGCTGCGGAATTTAGCCTGGGTGCTGAAGTCCACACTACGCAAAATCGAAAAAGTGCTCGAGAAGCCGCCGTACAACTTCATCCTGCACACTGCGCCGGTGCACGAGAAGTCGATGGCGCATTACCACTGGCATGTCGAGATCATCCCGAAACTAACGCGCGTGGCCGGGTTCGAGTGGGGCACGGGGTTCTACATCAACCCGACGCCGCCGGAAGAATCCGCACAGTTCTTGCGCGAAGCGGGCTTGGGATAAGCAGTCGCCCGCATCCCGCGCGGCTCCACTTCATCGAAGAAAGATATGCAATCAAGTTTGTTTCAACCGCTCACGCTCGGTGGCGTGACGCTCCGCAATCGTATTGCGGTCAGTCCCATGTGCCAATATTCATCGCTCGATGGATTCGCGAGCGACTGGCATGTAGTTCATCTGGGCAGCCGTGCCGTGGGTGGCGCGGGTCTGGTCATCGCGGAAGCATCGGCTGTCGAAGAGAAGGGCCGCATCACACCGGGCGACCTCGGAATTTGGAAAGATGAGCACATCGGTGAGCTCGCGCGCATCGCAGCGTTTGTGAAGCAGCAAGGCGCGGCGGCGGGAATTCAGTTGGCGCACGCCGGACGCAAGGCCAGCAGCAAAGTACCCTGGCAAGGTGGCGCGTCGATACCGGTCAGCGATGGTGGCTGGCAGACCGAAGCGCCCAGCGCGATCCCGTATGCCCCCGCGAATACGGTGCCCGAAGCACTCACCATCCCGGCCATCCGCCGCATCACGAACAGCTTCGTTGCAGCAACCAAACGCGCGCTGCTGGCGGGCTTCGACATCGTTGAACTGCATGCCGCGCACGGCTACCTGCTGCATGAGTTTCTCTCGCCGTTATCGAATCAGCGTACCGATGAGTATGGGGGCTCGTTCGAAAACCGCACACGCTTGCTCATCGATGTCGTGAAAGCAGTGCGCGCGGTTTGGCCTGAGCACTTGCCTCTATTCGTGCGCTTATCGGCCAGCGATTGGGCCGAGGGCGGCTGGACCATTGAAGATTCGGTGGCGGTGTCGAAGCAGCTCGCAGCGCTTGGCGTGGCATTGATCGATTGCTCATCGGGCGGCGCGGTGCCTCAACAGAAGATCGACCTGAGACCCGGTTACCAGGTGCCATTCGCCGAACGCGTGCGCCGTGAAGCCGGTATCAAGACGGGCGCGGTCGGACTCATCACCGAGCCCGCGCAAGCCGAAAGCATCATCGCTGAAGGCAAGGCGGACCTGGTGTTGATGGCGCGAGAGCTGTTGCGCGATCCTTACTGGCCATTGCATGCCGCGCAGGCTTTAGGCGTAGCGCCGCAGCCGCCGGTACAATACGCTCGCGCATTCTGAGCAAGGGAGACTACCGATGTTCGAAGACTTCGCTGAAACGATTCATCGTGAGCTGGGCCCGCTGCAAACAGCTGAGTGAGCCGCTGCTTTCAGCGGCACGTCCCGGACGTACGTGGAGCCGCAAGGAAGAACTCGGACATCTGATCGACTCCGCGGCGAACAACCACATTCGCTTTGCGCGCGGCGCGTTCGAGCCGGAGTTTCATGGACCGACTTATGTTCCCGATGCTTGGGTCGCGGCGCATCATTATCGCGATCGCGACTGGGCGAAGATGGTGGCGTTCTGGTCGCAGTACAATTTGTTTCTCGCCGAGCTGGTGCAATCGATTCCCGAAGCGCAGCTCGGCATTCAGTGTTCCGTGGCCGGCAATCCACCAGTGACGCTACAGTTTCTGATCGAAGATTACATCGTGCATCTGCGCCATCATGTCGATCAGATTCTGGACCGGCCCAACCCTACACCGTACCCGCAGCGTTCGTAAGGATCGATCGCGCGGTGCTGCGCGCAAGGCGAATGCAATCCGGGATGCCCACGCCATCGAACGCGTTCCCGATGACGCTTGCGTGCGGCACCTGCATCAGAGCATTTTGAATCCTGGCAATCAGCTCACGATGGCCCACACCGTACTGCGCGAGCGAATCGGGCCAGCGATAAACGCGCGAGAGCTGCGGCGCCTGCTGGAATGCCCATGATGCCGGCGAGGTCTTCGCGGCAAAGTGCGACCAAAGCGGCGTCACTCTCGCTGCGGTTGCCGCCTAAAAAGCAACGCAGGAGAACTTTGTCTTGCGGCGCGCGATCCGGAAACTTGGTGCTGACCCATGTGCACGCCATGATGTTGCGGCGCTCCGTCGCAGGCACCAGGAACCCGAACCCATCGAGTGGATGGCGCACTTCATCGCGCGCAAACACCATCGCGACAATGGCGGCCGAGCTGTGCTGAATGGAAGCGAGCAACGCACCGGCTTCGGTGTGCTGCAGCAGCCGCGCGGAAGCCGGCGCACCGCAGGCGAGGATAATGCGATCCGCTGGTATCCAATCGCCATCCACGCGAACGCGGCCGGTCTCGATCGCTTGAACTTCGCCGTGCATGACACTCAACCGCGCGGCTAGCGCTTCCGTCAGTTGCCCCATACCGCCGCGCAGACTTAAAAACAGAGGACCCGAGCGCCCAGCACCCTCACGCTGTACGCCGCGCGTGATGCTGCCGTATTCCTTCTCCATCGCCGCGAACTTAGGCATGACGCTTTGCACGCCGAGCGTCTGTGCAGAACCGCCGTACACGCCCGACAGCAACGGCTCAGCGAGCAGGCTCACAGCTTCGTCCCCGAAGTGATCGCTCACGAACTCTGCAACAGAGCGGTCTGCGCGATCGACCGGTCGATAGAACCTCTCGCGCAACATGCGCAGCTTGGTGTTCCAACTGAGTAGCGGCGAACGCAACACAGGGCCAACGCGCGTTGGCACCATCATCTGCAAGCCTGCGGGCAGCGCATGCAGCGTGCCACGGCGCAGCAGCAGCGTGCGGCGCTTCGCTTCATTGCACGGGATCACGTCGTGCTCGAGCCCGATCTCGCGGATCAACTCGAGAGCCGCGGGCTTGGAACTCAGGAAGCTATCTGCGCCGCACTCGATGGTGCAGCTATCGACATGATCGGTTTGAAGGATACCGCCGGCGCGCGCACGGCTCTCGACGACGGTAACCTCTGCCCCGCCCTTCTGCAATTCAAATGCAGCGGCCAGACCGGAGATGCCACCGCCAACAACAACGGCGCGCACAGCGTTTCGCTAGGGTCTGAACTCGCGCACCATCTGCACGACGGCACGCACATGCTCAACCGGTGTTTCGGGCAGAATGCCGTGACCCAGATTGAAGATGTGACCCGGCCGATTGCCGGTGCGGCGCAGCAGTTCGTGCACGCGAAGCTTGATCTCAGGCAGCGGTGCGAACAACGCCACCGGGTCGAGGTTGCCCTGAATCGCCGAACGGTAACTGATGTCGAGCCAGGCCTGATCGATGTTCATGCGCCAGTCGACGCCCATCACATCGCCGCCTGCCGCATGCAGTTCGCGGAAGAAGCCGGAAGCCCCGGTACCGAAGTGAATCACCGGCACGCCGCCCGAACGAATGCGCTCGATCAGCGCACGCGAGTAAGGCGCGGCATAGCGAACATAGTCGTCCGATCCGAGCGCGCCCACCCAGCTATCGAACACCTGAATTGCGCGCGCACCCGATGCAATCTGCGAGATCGCAAACGGCGCCACGACATCCACAATCTTGCCCATCAACCGCCGCCACAACGTCTCGTCGGTATACATCAGGCGCTTGGTTCGCACGAAGTTGCGCGTCGAGCCGCCTTCGATCATGTAGCTCGCCAGCGTGAACGGCGCACCAACGAAACCAATCACCGGCACGCGTCCGGCAAGCGCCCGCACCACAGTCTGAATCGCTTCACCGACATAGCCGAGGTCGTCGGTATTGTTGGTGGAAAGCGAATCCACGTCGTCTTCGGTGCGCACCGGGTTATCGATCACGGGACCTTCGCCTACTGCATAGCGAAGGCGGAGACCCATCGGTTCGACCGGCAGCAACAAGTCAGCGAAGATGATCGCGGCATCCACATCCAGAATCTCGACCGGTTGTAGTGTGACCGCAGCCGCAAGATCAGGCCGTTTGCACATTTCGAGAATGCCGTGTTTGGCGCGAATCTCGCGGTACTGGCGCAGGTAGCGCCCGGCCTGGCGCATAAACCATACCGGACGCACATCGGTCGGACGGCGTCGGCAGGCATCGAGAAAACGGCTGGTCACTGGAGCCACGTGCAAGCTCCGGGTTGATCTTCGCAAACGAAGGCGCGTATGCCCGCGGGCCGGTGTTTGTCGGCCCACTCTCTTCCGTTGATAAACATTGGTTTTGTCCAAGCTTCGCTCTCGGTTGCGCTTGAAGCGATTACCGAGACCGATAACATGCCCTGCGCCGGATAGCCCGTGCGCGGGTCCATTATGTGACTGTAAGTGCGGCCATCAGCCACGAAAAACTTCTCGGCCGTTCCTGAAGTAGAGAGCGACTGATTCTGCAGAACGACCTCAGCAGCTATCGCGTTTGCGGTGCGGGGGTCGGGTATTTCAACGTGCCAGCCGTCCTGCGCGGGCGGTGTGCCTAGCGCGTACATGCTGCTGCCGGCCGCCGTGAGGAAGCCGCTTTCGATGCCGTGATTGCGCAGAACCGCTGCCATACAGTCGATCGCGTAACCTTTGCCGATGCCGCCAGGGTCTAGCTCGACTCCCGCTTTGGCGAAGCTGACGGTATGTGCCGCACCATCTAAAAACACGTTGCGGTATCCGACAGTCTGCATCGCTCGCGTCAGTTCTGCGGGCGCCGGCAGTGCGCCCGTGCCTCGGTAAAAGCCCCACACCCGCATCAATGGACCTACCGTCAGATCAAAAGCACCTTCGCTCAACGCGCTGTAATGCTCGCAAGTGGCGAGCAGCCGGAACAATTCCGGGTCAACCCGGACGGGACGCTGAGCAGCCATACGATTCACCAGACTTAATTCACTTGAATCCTGATAATTAGAAAGCAGCAAATCAAGCCGGTTTACCTCTTCAAAGACGGCTTCTACTGCCAGTTCGAGCCGCTGCCGGTCAGGGCCGTAGAGCGCGACAGAGTACCGGCAGCCCATCGCCTCGGCACTGGCTTCAATCCGCAGCATCTCGCCCGGCGAAGTTGTTGCAAGCAGAGGCGCTGGAGATGACAAAAACAAAACTACCACAGCCTGTTTACAATTGGGTGGTTTTCACTCGCGGCCACGCGTTTTTTTGGCCCGCTTGAGTAAGATTTCGACCCTTTGCGGGGCTTCCTCCCAGCGCTCGATCCCGAAACTGAGCTCCGGCATCCGTCTGAGGTTCAGGCGGGCCGCCAGTTTCTGGCGCAGGTGGCCGGCCGCGTGTTCGAGCGCTTTCAGCGAAACGCGCTGCTCAGCTTCCTCGCCGGGCACCACCATCAGGATCGAGGCGTGCCGCATGTCGGATGACACTTCGACCCGGCTGACGCTGGCGCCTTTGATACGCGGATCGGTGATTTCAAACCCGATCAGCTCAGTCAATTCATCCCGTAAAGCTTCCTGTACCCGGGCTGTGCGCCGTTTATCCACTAAAGAAACTCGATTTCTGCGCCCACCAGCATAGGCCCTAATTGTGTTGCGGCGTCGGCTTCCACCAGCGCGAGGGCCTCTTCCGCATAGGCGCGTTCACCCGAAACAGTCACCACCGTGACGGTCGCGCGCTGCCACGTCTCCTGACCGTCGGTTTCCGCCACCGAAACGTTGAACCGCTGCCGCAACCGGTCTTTCAAGCTTCGCACTACCTGACGTTTGTCTTTCAACGAGTGCGAGTGCTCGATGCGCAGTTCCAGGCGCAATATGCCGATGGCGGCTTCTGACATGGCAAGAGAGGAGGCTCTTTCCTTGATTTTCGCATCTCATTCGCCGGATGTCCGCTGTGCATTCAAACCCTGGCCACTTTAAGCGTCAGATCCTGATCACGCCGACATCACGGCCGGAAGCTCTTACGAGGCGTTCGATATCCTTTGCATGACTCGTGAGAATGATCGCTTTCTGCCGAATCGCTGTTATGACTACAACGGCATCGACAACATCCGCGGTCTTGGTGACGCCCAATAGCCGGCCAGCGTGGTGCGCGTCCGTCTCGCCGAGCGGCAAGACCACGCACCCAGTATGATACCTGGACGAAGCTAAGGAGCCATTCACATGAAGCCAAAGAACACCATTTGCCTCTGGTTTGACAAAGACGCACACGACGCGGCGAGCTTCTATGCCGCTACTTTTCCCGATAGTGCAGTGACCGCCGTTCATCGCGCGCCGGGTGACTTTCCAGGCGGCAAGAAGGGCGATGTGCTAACGGTGGAGTTCACCGTCGTCGGCATCCCCTGTCTGGGTTTGAATGGCGGCCCGACGTTCAAGCACAGCGAGGCTTTTTCTTTCCAGATCGCGACCGACAGCCAGGAAGAGACGGACCGCTACTGGAACGCCATTGTAGGCAACGGGGGCAAGGAGAGCGACTGCGGTTGGTGCAAAGATCGCTGGGGCCTCTCCTGGCAAATCACGCCGCGGGCTTTGACCGACGCTCTGGCTGCCGGCGGCGCTGAGGCACAGCGCGCCTTCCAGTGCATGATGACGATGAAAAAGATCGACGTCGCAGCGATCGAGGCCGCGCGGCGCGGCTAAGCATCAGCCGATCGCAAATCGATTGCGTACCTCACACGAATCGTGCGCGGCGCGTGTAAGCCCATCAGACTAAGATGATTGAGTGCCCCCGGATACTGTGGAGAATCGCATGGTCGAATGCGTCGAACCCGCATACCCGGTTGCGCGCCACGCTGCCGCCCGTGTTCATGCACACATGCTCGCGCACCTCGACCTGGGCGGTGGGCTGCCTCTCTCGGCGGCCCTGATCCCCCCGGTCGAGACGATTGAAAAACTAGTCAACGTCGCGTTCTGGACGAGTTTGCGGCGCGAGGAGAGTTACACGCCACGCGTTTCGCTCGCGTGGGTCGCGCCTACCCAACTGAGTGGCAAGATGAGCTTCGAATTGCCGGTGCCTTTCACCGCGCAGGCACTCACCCGGCTTGCGCCTGCTGTGGAACGCGCTGGTATTCACTTGTGCGTCGCCGAAGAGGAGGGTCAGTTACAGGTGTGGGCGGCAACGCGCAACCTGCCGCCGGATTGCCTGGTGCTCGAAGTGGTTGCGCCCGGCCTGCTGGTCCTCAAACAGAGCCGCGGTGAAACACCGGGCAAGTTCGTCAACCTCGCAGTGTTGCAGGGCGACGAATTGAAAGTCATCGACGGCAACGCCGCGACCGCATCCGACTGTCCCGAACTGCTCACTTCGTTGTTGGGTCTTGGCTCAGGACATTTGGTTCCGTCCGTCAATGTGTTGATCCAGCTTGCAGTCTCGATGCGCGAACACGGGCGAGGCGGATTGCTGCTGGTAGTTCCGGCGCAGAGCAACGCATGGCGGGACTCGCTCCTGCAGCCGATGACGTACGCTATTTCGCCGCCGTTTTCCGGTTTAGTCGAATTGATGCAGGAGGAGGCGGCCGAACAGAAGCGGCTCAGGTGGCGTGAGACTTTGCGGCGCACCGTCGATCACATTGCCGGGTTGACAGCGGTCGATGGCGCAACAGTGCTCAACACCGAACACGAAGTACTCGCGTTCGGAGTGAAGATCATCCGTCGCCGCGGGCATGCTCAGGTTTCGCGCGTCTACGCAACGGAGCCGATCGAAGGCACCGAAGCGACGCTCATGGAGCCTGCACAGTTAGGCGGCACCCGGCATCTTTCGGCCGCCCAATTCACGCATGACCAGCGAGACTCCATCGCGCTGGTCGCTTCGCAAGACGGACGCTTCACTGTTTTTGGCTGGTCGCCGTGCGAAGGCATGGTGCATGCGCACCGGCTCGAAGCGCTCTTACTCTAAGTTAGTGACCGTGCCGGGTTTCGGGCGGCGCATAGTTCTCAGCGATTTCAGACGCGCTGATCTGGATGCGCGAGTTGTCGGAGATAGTGCGCGCTATCTCGTCATCACTACGGCCTTGTTTGCGTAATTGCTCGATCTCGTCGCTGATCATGCCGACGAATGCCTCGACTGGAAACATTTCCGCGGGTAAGCCGGCGAGGTCGCGCAACGCCTTCTGCGCCTTCAGAGCATCTTCAAGCGGGTAAGTTTTGTTGGATTCGGACATCGTACGTGTGCAGATGCCAGCGCCTTCGTTACCGCGCTAACTTTTTAAAGATTGAGTAGCTGGCGTGTGTGCTGCAGACTCGCTTCCAGATCTTCGCGCTCACGCTTTGCCGCCTCGGCCCGATCCACCTTTGCGATCGTAAATGGCTTGCCGCGCTCGGCGATCTCGTTGAAGCGCTCGAAATTCCACGCGGGCACATCGCGATAGGCGTCCCAGAACTGCGGCTTACGGTAAGGGAACACGCGCGGTCCCATGACGATCGTCTCCATCGAAAGCGCGCGCCCGGGGCACAGCTCCGCATACTTGCGGCAGTAGCTATCGATATCCACGTTGCCTTCGCCCATGCGCACCCATGAGACTGCTACGCCTTCCGGAACCTTCCATACTGCGCTATCGCGAACATGGCTCGTCAGAACGTAGGGATGCAGCGCGTCGAGTGTGACGTGCGGATCTTCGAGCGTCCAGCAGGGGTTGCCCGAATCGAGGCACGCGCCGACGAACTCCGGGCCAGCGGCTTCGATCAACTGTTTGAGTTCCCAACCCTGCATGTCGCCGGCATGATTTTCAATCGCAATTTTGATGTTGGCGTCCATCGCGCGCGAACGCGAGCGGCGCAGCACCGCGACCATGCTGTCGATATGCTTCTGCAGCGGTCCCGGCGTGCGATCCTCCGCACTACCAAGTACGCAGCGTACGATCTTCGATCCAACGATGGTCGCGGACTCGATCATGCGCGAGAGCTGCTCTTCCGCAGTACCAGCCTTCGCATCGAACATCTTCGACGTGGGGCAGATCGAGCGCATCCCGATTTCCAGTTCGATGCCGAGCTCTTGTGCATGCGCGCGCACACGCTTCAGGTTGTCTGGTTCCAGGCTGCCGATGAAACGCACTTCGGAAAAATGCACCACCTTGGCCTTCTGCGCGGCACAGTAATCCAGATATTGAAAGGGCGTCCAGTTCTGCGAACGAATGCTGAAGAGGTCGATGCCCAACTTCACGGGCGCAGCCGGAGCAGCAGCTTGCATGGCGAAAGGTGCGGCGATTGTTGAAGCGAGCATAGCTCTGCGCGTCATGGTTTACGCAGAGTTTATCAGGGGAGCCCGCGGCTCGTATGCTTACGCCAGCTGCTTTTTGATCGGCAACTCGCGAATGCGCTTGCCCGTCGCGGCGAAGATCGCATTGCAAATCGCCGGCGCAATCGGCGGAACACCCGGTTCACCCACGCCCGCGGGCGCCGCGTCGCTATTCACGATGTGCACTTCGCGCTTCCAGTCGGCGCCTGATTCATGCGCGCCACGGGATAGCCGTTGAAGTTCGCTCTGCTTGATCGCGGCCTTCGGCGACGTGATCTCGCCCATCAGCGCGATGCTCGTGCCGAATACGGCCGCGCCTTCGAACTGCGCGCTGCACGCGGTCGGGATTGATGATGCGGCCCGCATCCACCGCGATGTGCATACGCGGGAATGTGCACCTCGCCGTTCTGATCCACCTCCACTTCGACCACGGTCGCGACATAGCTGAGGAAGCTGCGATGCGCCGCGAAGCCCAGTGCGCGGCCCGTCGCCGGCTTCTTGTTCGCCCAGTCCGACTTCTGCGCGACGAGCTCGATCACGTTCCGCAGGCGCGCGGTATCGAACGGGAACTTCGTGATTGGCGGCCGCCCTGCTTCATGCCTTCCTTGCTGAAGTCGATCACGCGCGGCGGCCCGATCAGCTCGAGCAGGTACTCCACGCGATCGCGATTCGCTGCGGCGGCCAGTTCATCGGTGAACGACTGCACGCCGAAGGCGTGATAGATATTCGACACCGAACGCAGCCAGCCGATGCGCACGTGCGCCTTCGCCGGACCATTCTCCACGCGCAGATTGGCAATCGGGTAGGGCACGTCCGTCCAGCCCATGCCGAGCTGGAAGCCGCCGTACTGCTTCATCCGGGATTGTTCTGCATCGCGATGGGAGGGAACACGCTGCGCTGCAGCCACGCCGTCGGGCTAGCCTTTCGCATCCACCGCAGCCTTCATGTACATGCCGGCGGGCGAGTGGAAGTAGTCGAACTGCAGATCGTCTTCGCGGCTCCAGACGATCTTCACGGGCTTGCCCACCTGCTTCGAGAGCAGCGCGGCTTCCGCCACGTAGTCGGGCTTCGACTTGCGGCCGAACCCGCCGCCCAGCAGCGTGACATGGCAGGTCACGTCGTCTTTGCGTGATGCCCAGACGCCTTGCGCCACCGTATCCTGCACGGCTTGCGGATTCTGCGTGTTCGCCCACGTCACCACCTTGCCGTCCTTGAACTCCGCGACGGCGGCGGGCGGCTCCATCGGGCGCATGCGCCAGCATCGGCGTGTAGTAGGACGCCTCGATGATCTTGCCGCCCTTGGCGAACTCGGCGTCCACGTTGCCGATCTCGCGCGCCACGCGGCCGGGCTTCTGCGCCGTCTCGAGCATCGCCGTCTTGTACGCGGCGCGAATCGTAGCTGCCGTTGTCGCCCGCGCACCACTCGATCTTCAACTGTCTTGCGGCCCTGCAGCGCGGCCCAGGTGTTGTCCGCGATCACCGCCGCGCCGCCCAGCGGCTTGAACGCCATACGGCGGCTTGGCGACTTCGGGAGCGTGACCACCTGTTGCACGCCCTTCACCTGTTTGGCGGCGGCATCGTCCAGCTCTTCAGCGTGCTGCCCATCACGGGCGGCCGCTCGATGGCCGCGTACACCATGCCCGGCATTTGCGCGTCGATGCCGAACGATGCCCTTGCCCGTGACGAGATCGTTCAGATCCGTAATCGGCATGTCCTTGCCGATGTAGCGGAACTCCGCGGGCGTTTTGAAGCGCACGGCGTTCTGCTTCGGGGCCGTGGCCGCAGCTGCCAGCGGCACCAGTTCGCCGTACGCCAACTTGCGCCCGCTCTTGGCATGCACGACGAAATGCTTCTGCCCGCGGCACTCCTCCTCCGGCACGCCCCACTTTGCCGGCAGCCGCCTGTTCCAGCATCGTGCGCGCGCCGGCGCCGGCTGACCGCATCGCATCGTAGAAGTCGCGCACCGAACACGATCCATCGGTGTTCTGCGAGCCGTACTTCACATCGCCGAAGGCCTGCAGGATGGTGACGCGATTCCAATCGGCTTCGAGTTCGTCGGCCACGATCATCGGCAGACACGTGCGCGCACCCGGTGCCCATCTCCGAGCGATGCGCCACGATCTTCACGTCGCCGTTCGGCTTCGATGCCCAGATATACGCTGGGCTGCCAGCTCTTCGCATCGCCGGAAGTGGCGGCCTGCTGCGCAGCCCGCTTCGACGAGCAGCGGCGCGCCGATCACCAGTGCGCCCGCCGAGAAAACATGCTGCCAGAAAACTGCGCCGCGAGACGTATCGCACGCTCCGTATCATGCCTTCACCCCCGCCGCCTGCTTGATGGCCTGGCGGATGCGCTGGTAAGTGCCGCAGCGGCAGATGTTGCCCTGCATCGCGGCGTCGATGTCGCTGATCGCGTCGGCTTCGGCGTCTTCTTCAGCAGCGCCGCCGCCTGCATGATCTGGCCGCTCTGGCAGTAGCCGCACTGCGGCACATTCACCGCCTGCCCAGGCTTTCTGCAGCGGATGATCGCCGTGCGGCGAGAGGCCTTCGATGGTGGTGACGGTCTTGCCCGCGACGGCTCTTCATCGGCGTCAGGCAACTGCGCACCGCCTCGCCGTTCACGTGAACGGTGCAGGCGCCGCATAAGCCCGAGGCCGCAGCCGTACTTCGTGCCCGTGAATTGCATTTCGTCGCGCAAGTACCACAGCAGCGGCATTTCCGGATCGCCGTCGAACTGCGCGGCTTTTCCGTTGATCTTGAGTTGAATCATTCCGGACCTCCAGGGGACGCCTGATTGTCCCAGTGTACCCGCATGGGAGAATAGCACCGATGAATATAGAAGGGCTGCACCACGTGTTGCTGCCGGTCACCGATCTTGCGCGTGCGAAACATTTCTATGGAGACGTGCTGGGCCTGCCTGAAGTGCATCGTCCGGACTTCGAATTTCCCGGTGCATGGTATCGCTTTGAGAATGGCCAGGAGTTTCATCTGGTGAGTTATCCGCATGCGACTCTGCGCGGCGACAAAGTGCTGGACGATCGTGACGTGCACGTCGCTTTGCGCGTGACGGACTTCGCGGCGGCGGTCGATCGCCTGCGTGCTGCCGGTTATCGCGAGGATGTGGCAGAGCATGACGGCAATTTCATGATGGTGCGTCCGCTTTCCTCACGCGGTTACTCGCAAGTTTATGTGCTCGATCCTGATCGCAACGTGATCGAGCTGAATGCGAAATTCGTTTAAGTCATGAGCAGAATAGCTTTGGTTACGGGCGGAGGCAGCGGCATCGGCCGCGCCGTGGCCATCACATTGAGTAATGCCGGCTACAACGTAGCGATTGCGGGCCGTCGCATGGCCGAGTTGGAACAGACCGTTGCGCTCGCGCAGGCCGGCCGCATGATCGCAGTGCAGACTGACGTGAGCCAGCCGGATTCCGTCACGGCGCTCTTCTCGCGCGTACAGCAGGAGTTCGGACGCTTGGATGTTCTCTTCAACAACGCCGGCGTGAACACCGCTGCCATTCCGATGGAGGACCTCTCGTTTGAGCAGTGGTCGAACGTTGTGAATGTAAATCTCACGGGCGCATTTCTCTGCGCGCAAGGTGCGATCAGGATGATGAAGTCGCAAACGCCGCGCGGCGGACGAATCATCAACAACGGTTCCATCTCGGCTCACACGCCGCGACCCTATTCGGCCCCTTACACCGCGACTAAACATGCGATCACGGGCCTGACCAAGAGCATCGCCCTCGATTGCCGCGTGCACGACATCGCCTGCAGCCAGATCGATATCGGCAACGCAGTTACCGAGATGAGCGCGCGCATGTCCACCGGTGTTCTGCAAGCGAGCGGCGAGTTGGCGGTTGAGCCGCGTATGGACGTGCAGCATGTGGCCGACGCGATTCTGCACATGGCGAACTTACCGCTGGACGTAAACATTTTGTCGATCACGATCATGGCGACCAAGATGCCCTTTGTGGGCCGTGGCTGACCGCGATCCGGAACGCGCGCGCGAACTGGTCATGCAATATGGCTGGAACGCCACTGCGTTTCAGATCCTGAACCCCGGTATTGATCACTGGTTTTCGCAGGCCACGCAAGCAGTGGTGGGCTACACGCGTCGCGAGAATTACCTGCTGGTGGCCGGGGCGCCGGTTTGCCGTCTCGATGACTTGCAGGTCGTGGTGAACGAATTCGAAGCCGCGGCTCTGGCATTGAAGTGCCGGGTTTGTTATGTCTGTGCCGCAGGCCGGCTGCACGAACTGTTGGGAAGCTCTCCCGGATATTCCGTGATCAACATGGGCGCCGAGCCGGTGTGGGACCCGCATCACTGGCCCGCGATCGTCGACCGCCATCGTTCCTTGCGCGCGCAGTTGCGCCGGGCGGTGAACAAAGGCGTCACGATCGAGCAGATTGATCCTGCGCGCGGGCGCGAAGATCCCCAGCTTCAGCAAACGCTGATCGAGTGGACACGCTCACGCTGTCTGCCGCCGCTGCATTTCCTCACCGAGCCTGAAACACTACAGGGCGAAGTGTCGGGCCGCGTGCTGCTGGTAGCGCGCAGGAACAACGCAATCATCGCCTTTCTGGTGGCATCGCCAGTTGTTGCGCGTAACGGGTATCTCGTAGAACAGATTGCGCGCACGCCCTCTGCGCCAAATGGCGCGAGCGAGTTGCTGATCGATTTCGCCATGCGCCTGTTCCTCAAAGAAGACCGCCAGTACGTCACGCTGGGGCTTGTCGCGCTGTCGCAAAAAGCGGGCGTGGAACAGCGCAATCCGGTGTGGCTGCGAGTGATGATGAGCTTCGCGCGTTCACATGCGAATCGCTTCTACAACTTTCAAGGGCTGGAACGGTTTCGATCGAAGATGGAGCCGGACGCCTGGGAGCCGATCTACGCGATCAGCAATGAGCGGCACTTCTCACCATTCGCGCTGTACGCGATCGGCGAGGCGTTTTCCGGAATCGCTCCGTGGCGCGCAATCGGCATCGGCGTAGCCAACGGCATTCGCGCGGAACTCGCAATGTGGAAAGCGTCTCGGCGGCCAACTTTATAAATGAGCGCGCGTGCGCGTGCGGGGCTTCTCATTCCCGCCAGAACCGCTTAATTACGTGCGGCTCGTGATGGATTCGGCTTGTGTGGGCGGCCAATTTATAAATTTCCGGGCGGTGAGGGGTCTTTCACGAGCCGCGCGCGTAAGCAAGCGGGTGCCTCTCGCTCCAGACAAGACCGCTTACTTACGTGCGCGGCGCGTGACGGATTTGAGTGGCTAGTTCGGAAGTTGAATGGCGTAAGGCAGCGTCCACGTTGCACGCTGATACGAGATCAGCGCCTTCTGATAGCTGATGTTCGCGAAGACCAGCGAACTCTCGGCCTGAGTGAGCCGTGTCTGTGCGCTCAACAACTCGAAAGCCAGGATGGTGCCCACCTCGTATTTCTGTTGCTCCGCATCTACGTTGCGCAGCGCAAGGTCGCGCGCGATGACGGCCGCGTTCACTGCTTCGCGCGCGAGCTCCAGTTCGTTGCTCGCCGTCTTCACTTCGAGAATCACTTGCTGTTGGATCTGCCGGATGTTGTAGCGATTGCGCGTGCGGCTCACCAATGCGTCGGCGAGATTCGCGCTTGCTGCGCTGCTGCGGATGGGGATGCCGACGGTGAATCCGAAGCCGTAATAAGGCGTGCGGAACGCGAAGATCTGACCGAGCGAATCGAAGAGGCCGCGTGAACCTACCTGCACCGGTATAGTGCCGAGCAGCCCGCTCGAAGCATATTGCGTACCGCCGAGCCCGCTCGCTCCGCCCTGCAGATTGAAATCAAGACGCGGCAAAAGGGAGTTTTGCGCCACCCTTTCATTCAAGTCGTCGATCGAGAGCCGCGTGTTGGCCGCACCCAGCTCCGGACGATCACGCAAGGCCTTTGCGACGCTTTCTTCAACAGGCACAACCGTGCTCGCGCTGTTACGCGCGGCAGGATCGTCGTCAAGAACCATCTCGATGAAACGGGTTTGAGGCTTGAGGTCAGCGCCGATTAAACGCCTGATTCCATCGAGCGCTTCACGATATGCGTACTGCGCCTGAATCAGCGCGAGCTTGCTCTGGGCAACCTGCGTCTCGGATTGAAAGATATCCAATCGCGAGATCGCGCCCAAGTCCAACGCGAGCTTGTCGTGCTCGTAAGACTTCTGCGCCAGATCGAGCGACTGCTGCTGCACGCGCACGTTGTCGCGCGCTCCGACCGCATCCCAATACTGCCTTGTGGCCGTCGCCACCGTGTCGGCTACCCGCGCTTCGCTTTGACGCGTGGTGATCACTAGTTGTGTCCGGGCAATCATCAGTGGCGCGCGCAACTGCAGGTTGCCGCGGCCCGCGAGCAACGGCTGCGTCAGACCGAAGTTGAGATTATCGAACAAGCTCGGGTTGAAGCTGTTGAAGATGCTGTTCGTAGATGAGCGCGAAGCGGTGAAGCTCGAATTGAACGTGGGACCCTCGCCCATCACTTGCTGGAAGCCCACGGACGTATTCTGCACCAGACTGTTCAGCGTGTCGGCGCCGCTGATCTGACTGCTCTGCGGCTGCTTCGTACGCAGCGCGGTAAACCCCAGCAAGAGTGTTGGATCGAAGGGGGCCTTCGCTGCTTCGATTGCATCGCGCGCGGTATAGATGTCGAGCTGGGTCAGCCGGATATCTGTCGAGTTCTTCAGCAGCAGCGCCAGAAAATCGTCAACATGCAGAATCAACTTGTTGGCGACGATGTGACCTTCGATGCCTTCGACATCGCGCTCATGCACGACATCGGGATGAAAGCGCTGCTTGAGATAACCCGCTACGGAGTAGGAACCCGCATGGCTGTCAGCCGCAACCAGGAAGAACGCGAACAGCGTGATGAACAGTCGTCTATTCATAACGAAGAGCCTCGATCGGGTCGATTCGCGATGCTTTGAGCGCCGGGTAAATGCCGAAGACCACGCCGACCACTACCGACACTCCGAAAGCAATCACGATGGATGACGTGGTGACGATGGTCTTCCATTCGGCCGAGGTCGCGATCAACCAGCTAAGGAAGTATCCACAGCCAATACCCACCAGACCACCACCCACCGAGATGAGCACCGACTCCATCAGGAATTGACGCACGATGTCGGCTCGCCTGGCGCCGATGGCGCGCCGGATGCCAATTTCGCGAGTGCGCTCAAGCACCGTCGCGAGCACGATGTTCATAATTCCGATACCGCCGACCAACAGCGAGATCGCGGCAATCGCGACCATCACGTAAGTGAAGATGATCTGACTGCGTTGTTGTTGCGCCAGGAGTTCCGCAGGAATCGTCACCGAGAAATCCTGCGTGTTGTGGTGCGTGGAGTTCAAGATCGCGACAACCACCTTGGCCGCAGCAACGCTATCGGCTCCGAGCTTCAGTTGAATATCTACGCCATCCAGCTCGTCCTTGAGGCCGCCCCCGCCCATGTCCCAGAAGCGATATTGAAACGTGTTGATCGGAATATAAATGATGTTGTTTGCATCGCTCGGCGCAGTAGCGAGGTTCTGCGAACCGGACGCGATCTGGCTGTTCAACACGCCGACGACACGCAACCATGTGTCGTTCACCTTGATGAATCTTCCGAGCGCCTTTCCGTACCCGAGCAAACCAACCTTGGCGGTCTCCCCGAGCACGCACACTGCAGTGCTGCGCCGGTCGTCGTCAGCCGTGAAGAATGCGCCCTCCTGCAGTTTGAAGTTGTGAATTTGCGAATATGCGGGACGTACGCCAAACAGAGAAGGCGTGTCGCGCGCCGGCTTGGGCAAGACCTTCGATGGCTGCAGCCGCTTACGCGCCGACACCAAATTCAGTGAATCGAGATTGGCTTCAATGATGCGCACGTCGCGATCGTTCAAACCGGGCGAGGAACGCCGGCGCTGTTGTAACTCGCCATCGCTGGTTGCAGAACGCGACTCAACCAAAATGTTGCGTACGCCAAGCTGTTCGATGAAGCGCAACGACTCTTCGCGCGCACCGGCGCCGATTGCCAGCATTCCGATGACGGCGCCTACTCCGAAGATGATTCCGAGCGCGGTCAGGACCGTCCGCGTTTTCTGGCTCAGCAGGTTCTGCACGGCCAGCATCAGATCGGAGAAGAGCGCTCTCACTTGGGAAGTGCCGGCCCCTTCGACCCAACATCTTTCTTGCGCGTGGCCTGCTCTGGATCGGAGAGCGCTACCTCCTGACCTTCTGCCAGGCCACTGATCACAACCTGGCTTTCGCTGCGGCGGACAAGCGTAACGTCTTTGGCGACGAATCCGTTTCCACCCGGCACGTAAACGAACGTCCGGTTACCGGCCTCGAAGAGAGCCTGCGCGGGTAGCCACAATGCGTTCGGCAACGTGTCCGTTGTTACGAGAACCTGCACGCTCATGCCGGGCCGTAGCTCAGGCGCGGGATTGTCCAGGTGAATCTTCGTCTCAAAGCGACGATTCCAAGGGGAACCGGTGGTGCCGCCAAGGTCCGCGATGCTGCCGGTAAACTTACGATCCGGCAACGCAATGACGTTGATTCCCACCTTCTGGCCGGGTGAGATATGTCCGCGATCTAACTCGCCAAACTGCGCACTCACTTCCCAGCTCGATAGATCGGGTATTTCAGCGACCGCCATTCCGCCTCGCACGGAATCGCCAATCTGGTAATCGGGAAGCGACATGCCGCTGAAGAAGAAATTGCCCGACATATTCTGCTTGATCGCAACATAGCCCGGACGCTTCGCTCGCAGCGCGAGAGACGTCATGTTCTTCTGCGCCGTCTGCAGCTCGATCTCAGACTTTTTGACCGCTGCCTTTTGCACTGCGATGGCGGCGGAGTTAGTGGCCGTGCGGTTTTCTACATCGCGGCGTAGCTGCACTTCGCGATCCTGCATCGCTTGCAGCGCCAGAATATTCTGCTTGGCGACGATCGCCGGCAGCGTTGGATTTTTGCGAACATCCAATTGCGCCAGACGCACATCGGACTCGGCCTTCTGCAACGCGAAACGTGCTTCTTCGGAGTCGGCGGCTGCTTGCGCTTCGGCCTGCTCTACTTTCAACTTGTTCTCGGCGAGATCGGATTGCGCTTCTTTGACTTTGTATTCCTGCTCGCTTGCGTCGAACTCAACAACGGTCTCGCCGGCCTTCACCAGTTCGCCTGTCTTGCGCAGGCCGGTGATGTGCATTTCGCCGCCGCCGGTGAGTGGAGCAGTCATCATCTCGGAGTTGCCGCCGCGCAATGCGCCGCGTGCGGAGACGGTCATCGTAAGATTGCTCCGCTTCACACGAGTCGTTGGAACTTCGACCGTAGCAGTTGCGGGTGCGACGTTACGGTACATCCGCAGTGCTCCCCATGCGACTCCCGCAATCAGCAGCAGCAGAACGATCCCAATCGCAACCTTCACCATGCGCTTTCGGCCCTGGTGTGGGCGTTTCTTCACGGGAGCGAGAACGGGCGGTGCAGCAGAATGAGGCACTTCACGCCCAGCGATCATTTCTGTTTGCCCTCCTGCACGGGCTCAGCCAGAGCGACCGTCGCTCCTCCGCGGATGCCTTTTACAGCAATGTCATCTGTGTTGCGCGCCTGCACCTCAACGATTCGCGGCTCAAATCCTGTGGCCGCTTTTACGTACACAATCGGTTTGCCTTGCGCCGTGAACAGGGCTTTCGCCGGGATGCTGACTGCATTGGGTATGCGCGCAATCACTACGTCCGAACTCGCGTTCATGGCGGGCCGCAAGCGTTTGTCCGGCGCATCGAGCGCGGCGTAGCTTCTGAAGTTACTGGATGGCGGCCATTCGAAGGTCTGCTCCGTGAGCGGTGAGACCGCGACCAGTTTGGCTGTCCAGGTCTTCTCCGGGAAGGCGTCGATGTGCACGAGCACCTGATCGTTCAGCGAGATGCGGCCGCGATCGACTTCATCCACCTTGCTCTCCATCGTGATCGTCGATAAGTCCGGTATCTCGGCGAGGCCCGCGCCAGGCGGCGCATGATCGCCCACTTTGTACGCCTGCGCATTCATCCAGCCCTGCGAGTAGTTGTTGAGGTATGAAATGACTCCGCTGCCCGGACTCTTCACTTCCATGTGAGCCAACTGATCGTTGGTGATGGCCAGTTCGTGCTTCTCCTGATCGCGCAGACGCGTCAGCGATGCGATCTTGGCCTGGTCCGACGTCGAGTGCAGATTGTTTGTCGCCTCCTGCACGTTCACTTTGCGCTCGGCGACGCCTGAATCAATTTTGCTTTCCTCGCCCTGGATCGCGCTCACAATGCTTTGCTTGGAGGCTTCCAGGCGAGCCTTCTCTAATTCGTAGCGGGCGGTCGCCAGATCCAGCTTGTCCTTCTCGGCTGTGATGCGAGCCTGCGCTAACGCCTGCTCGAGATTGGCATCGGCGGAATGTAACGCCGCTGTATGTGTGTTGACCTGTTCCATCGCCGCGCTGGGATCAAACCGGATGATGGTTTGCCCGGGCGTGACTTCGCTGCCGGATGGAGCGAGCCAGACAATTTGAAGATCGGGCACATCCGCCGGTGCGTTGATCTGCACTGACTTGCGCGCCATGAGTTCGCCGCGAAATCGGACTAACACCAGGAATTCACCCTGGCGCGCATTCGCCGTGGGTAACGCGGTGGAGGCTTCGGCGTGTCGCATCCGGAACAGTACGATTCCCGCGATCGCAACGGCCAGCACGGTGACGGCGAAGGCGATGCGGGATTTCTTCTTCACCGGTTCAACTCCACATCGGCCGCGGCTGCAAGATCGGGAAGCAGGTGCGGATCGCGCTGATCGAAAATGAAGCGCGCCGTGAAGGTCTTGATCGGGCTATCCATACCGGCTGAGGCGACCGGGCTGGCTGAATCAAAATGCGCAGTGAAGTTAAGGTCAGGGTACGCATCGAGATGCACTCGGGCCTTGGCTCCCGGCTGAAGGATCGCGCCATCTGTTTCGCTCACCGAAAGTTGCAGCACCATGCTTGAGGTGTCAAAGAGCCGGAGCAGCGGACTGCCGCCCCACACCGAGTCACCTTCCTGCGCGTGCCCCATGGAGCCTTGGCGCCAGATATTTTGGAGCGCGATCATCCCCGGAATGGGGGCGCGCAAAACCAATTTATCGGAATCGCCTTGCAACCGGTCGAAGGTCAGCTTCTGCCGGCTCGCCTGCAGTTTCAGGACCTGCAACTCCGCGGCTTCGGCACGCTCGTGTGCGGCCGTTGATGACTTCAGACTGGCGACGTGCGCTTCGGCGTTTTTCAGATTCTCGTCGGCTTTTTGACGATCGATCTCGCTCAGTACCGCGCCCTTGCGTAACTCCAATCGTGCTTTGCTCAAGTCCGCTTCGGCTTGCGCCATATCGAAAGCGCGCTTGGCCGCGTTGCTCTGGTGCTCGGCTGCCTTTTGATCCACCTGATGAGTAAGGTCGTCATACTTTGCAGAAGCATCACGCGCCGCTTTGACCTGCGCCGTGCGATCGAATTCTGCGAGCACATCGCCGGGCTTCACCACAGTACCGTTGCTGACCAACTTCGTTACGGTGAGGTTCCCCTGCATCCGGCTAATGCGCGGCACTTGCACACTCACGGAGCGCAGCGCCTGGATGGTGCCGGTAGCGCGTACATGGGGAGCAGCGGTCTCCACGTAAGCGGCAGGAACGGCGATCACCTCCTGCTTGGGCGCAGGCCGCGAGCAACCGGCGGCAAGGATGGCAGCCAACAGGGATGGCGTAAGTTTAGGTTGCGCGCACACGGTTGAACATTAGACGCGGCAAACGGCGGGATTGCGCAGGGCGAAACGAAATAATTTTAGTAGCCGCGCTGTTTGTCGACCACATTGATCAGCGGCAGCCCTTCACTGTACCGGCGCAGGTTTTCGGCGTAGAAATCGATCAGGCGCGCCTGGCGTTCCGGGCCCCAGCCGGAGGTGTGGGCAGTCATAACAACGTTTGGACAATCGAAGATCGGGTGATCGGACGGCGGCGGCTCGACTGGAAACACATCGAGGCCGGCACCGGCGATGCGGCCTTCTTTGAGAGCGCTGACCAGCGCCATGTCGTCGAACAAGCCGCCACGCGAGAGCGCGAGATAGTACGCCGTCTTCTTCATCGATCGCAGCACGCGATCGTTCACCATGCGGCGCGTCTGCTGCGTCAGCGGCGCTGCAGTTACGAGCACGTCGGCTTGCGGCACAAGCTTTTCAAAAGCGGTGGGGTCATGCAGCTCCGCCAGATACTCGGGCTTGGCGAGCGGCTTGGCATCAGTCGCAAGGACCCGCATGTCGAACCCGTAGTGTGCGCGGCGTGCCATGGTGCTGCCGATGCCGCCGAAGCCGGCGATGACCATGGTCTTGCCACCGAGTTCGGAGTAGTCGTTCGACTGCGGGGTGCCGACGGGCCGCATCTGATGCTTTGCGAACTGCGGCATGTAGTACTTGCTGATGCCGCGCGTGAGGCTCAGCAGCATGCCCATGCCTGTCTCAGTGATACCCGGCGCAAAGATGCGCGCGCAGTTCGTCACTACGATCGGGCTGTCGCGCAGCTCGGGGTCGAGTCCTTCCATGCCGGCGCCGCCATACTGCACCCACTTCAGTTTCGGCGCGGCTTTGAGTATGTCGCCGGATGGTTCGCCGATGATTACCTCGGCGTCCCGCACTTTGCTTGCGCGGTCCGCATCGCGCCACGAACAGTACGAGTATTCAAGACTTGGCACTGCTGCCTTCAACACCGCAATTTCTGCTGGACGCAATGCTGAAAAGGACACCACGCGCAGCGGTGAGCCTTCAGCTTTCGCGGTGCTCATCAAAACAGGCAGTTGCACTACAGGTTCGTTTGCAGAGAGCGGCGCAGCACTCGATGCAGCCAGAAACAATCGGCGTGAAACACGAGACGCGGGCATGGCTAGGAGGATATCACCGCCTCCATTTACCCGCTTGCCAGACTATCTGGAGATGATGGTGCTGCTCTGGTTACCAGTTTGGCGTTCGCCCGAGGCACTCGCGCCGATGGCGCGCGGAGTCACAGCAACTTGCCGCGACTTTTTCCGTTCGCGGTAAATAGATTCCGCCGATTTGCGTTCAGCCCGCCGCACGGCATTGTGTTGGCGCTCGAGCGACACCAGCCAGACTAGTAACATCAGTCCCGCAAAACCGAGCTCACCGAGCAGATAGACCAGAGGCCAGTGTTGCACGTAAGCAACGATGGCCCACCCGCAGGAAATAGCTGCCGCGCCCAAATAGATACGATGAGCATTCTGACTGCTGATCATTAGTTCGGCCTCGGCAAAATGTTGTCCTGTGACTCTTTTGCTCCACTGCGGACATTTCAAATATACAGGGGCCACCCTAGCTACAGGACAAGCACGCCCGATACGCCGCGGCAAAACGTGAGTTCTGTTACAACTCTACTGATTTTCCGGGTAGACGATCTTCATGCTCTTCAGTTCATCGACGATGATGCTCGAGATAGCCAGGTTTCTCACCCATTTGTGATCCGCCGGGATGATGAACCAGGGAGCGCGCTTTGTGCTGCAGCGTGTGAGCGCGTCTTCATAAGCTTCCACGTAGGAATCCCAGAATTTGCGCTCGGTGAGATCGCCGGGATTGAACTTCCAATTCTTCTTCGCGTCGGCTTGACGCTCATGAAAACGGCGGCCTTGTTCTTCGCGCGAGATGTGCAGGAAGAACTTCAAGATGTGTACACCGTTGTGCGTGAGCATGTCCTCGAAGTTGTTGATCTGCTCGTAACGGCGGCCCCAGATTTTGGCTGGCACCAGATCGTGAACGCGCACCACCAGCACGTCTTCATAGTGCGAGCGATTGAATAGACCGATCTTTCCAGCGGCAGGCACCGCCTGGTGAATGCGCCATAGATAGTCGTGGTCCAGTTCGGCGCCAGCCGGCTGTTTGAAACTGGTCACGGAACAGCCCTGCGGGTTCACGCCGCTCATCACGTGTTTCACCGTGCCATCTTTTCCGCTGGCGTCCATGCCTTGCAGAACGATCAACAGTGCCCGCTTGTGTTCTGCGTAAAGTTTTTCCTGAAGGTGCTCGAGGTCTTTCAGACTCTCGGCCTGCTCATCTTTGATTTCGTCCTCGCTGTCGATGCCCAGCGTGTCCGCGGGGTCGTAGCGCTTCAGGTGAATCTGCTTGCCGGGTTCGACAATGAGGCGTTTGCGCCAGTTCATATCACTGAAATTCGATGTCCGCGATGACCAGGTCGGGCATGGCCTGATTCCAATCGGGCGAGAGATCGTCAAACGCAAGCCGGAACGGTTTTGAAGTGCCATGCGGTAACGGGCCCTTGCGTCCGCCTGCGACGGTGACGCGCTCGCGCTGCAGAATTTCGCCTTGCGGGTTGCGGAACATGCAGGTCACTTCGATCAACGAAACATCGCGCGTGCCGTTGTTGATGATGTTGCCGCTGATTTCGACCAACCGGGATTGCACATAGCTCTCGGCGGCTTCCATCTTCACGTCTTTCAACTGCAACTGCGCAAGATACTGCTTTGCCTCATTGGTGAGCGCGTGCGTTGGCGTAGGTGCAGCCTTGGGGCCATAAGCAATCCAGGCGGCGGCGCCAAGACCTGCGAGAATCGCGGCAGCGACCACCAGGACCGGCGCAGTCACTTGAAACCTGGGCTTACTTTCCGGCAACGGTCATCTCCTGAACCAGTATTGTCGGTGCGGCTACAGAGCCGCGGAACTCCAGATCACTTGCCGCTTCGAGGCCGCTCAACATCTCCTGAAGCGTACTCGCAATGGTCACTTCAGATACCGCAAAGGTCAGCTCTCCATCACGGATCCAGAGGCCGGCCGCGCCGCAGGAGTAATCGCCGGTCGAGATGTTCGCTCCCGAGCCGATCAACTCCGTTACATAGAAGCCGTTGCGAATTCCTGCGATCAGGTTTTCGGGCGTGCGTGATCCCGGTTCGAGAAAGAGATTGCCGTGCCCTGTGCCCGCGTTGCCCGTAATTCCCCGCGACGCGCTGCCCGTACTCTGCAAGCCCAGCTTGCGCGCCGAATAAGTGTTGAGCAAATAGCTTCTGAGAACGCCCTTCTCGATGACCATCGTGCGTCTGGTCGGCACGCCTTCATCATCAAAAGGCGCGCTCCCGAACAGGCCGGGCAGCGTGGCGTCATCGATCAAGGTGACATGTTCCGACGCGACCTGCTCACCGAGACGGCCAGCCAGAAACGACGCATCGCGATAGATGTTGCGGCCTTGCACGGCCTCGAACAGATGCTGCAGCAGCGAGCGGCCGACGCGCGGCTCAAAGATGACGGGCACGCGCTGCGTCTCAACCTTCACTGCGCCTAACCGCCGCACAACACGTTCGGCTGCGCGCTTGCCGACATACTCCGGGGTCTCAAGGCCTGCGGCATTGCGGGCCGTGCTGAACCAATAGTCGCGCTCCATGCGGTCGCCTTGCTTAGCGATGGGCACCGCGCTCAACGAACAATAGGTCGTGCGATATTCAGCGGCGAAGCCACGCGAGTTGGCAAAGGCGCGCCGCCCAAGATGCGTACCGTAGGAACCGCCATCTGAGTTGGTGACGCGCGGATCGGCGTTGAGTGCCGCGGCTTCCGCGCGCCGCGCCTGTTCTATTTTGTCGTCGGTCTCAAGCTGTGCGACGTCAGCGTAGTAGAGTCCGAGATCGTGGTCGTAAGTGCCGAGCTTCTCTTTGTCAGGCAACCCTGCAAACGGGTCTTCCGTCGTAACAGAAGCCAATTCCATCGCGCCGCGCGTGAGCCGCTCGATACCGGCTTTGGTCAGGTCTGACGTATAGGCTGAGCCGGTTCGTTGCCCGATGAGAATACGCAGACCCGCGCCGCGCGAACTCGCTTGCTTCAACGTTTCGACTTCGCCCAGCCGCACGCTTGCGGAGAACTCGTCACCCTCTTCGATGGTGCACTCGGCATCTTCCGCGCCCGCCTTGCAGGCCTGCTGCACAATTTCCGCCGCGAGTTCGCTCAGACTGCCTTGCCAGGCAGACGCAATCATCGCGCAGTGCCCCCGACGGTCATGTGGTCCACGCGAACCGTTGGAATGCCGACGCCCACCGGCACGCTTTGACCTTCTTTGCCGCAGATACCGATGCCCTCATCGAGCCGAAGATCGTTGCCCACCATGCTGACGTAGCGCAACGCTTCAGGGCCGTTACCGATCAACGTTGCATTGCGCACCGGGCGCGTGATCTTGCCATCTTCGATGAGGTAACTCTCCATCGCGGAGAACACGAAGTTGCCGCTCGTGATGTCTACCTGCCCGCCGCCGAAGTTGGCGCAGTAGAGACCCTTCGGCACGGAGCGGATGATCTCTTCGGGATCGCTTTCGCCGGGCAGCATGAACGTGTTGGTCATGCGTGGCATCGGAATATGCTCGTAACTCTCGCGGCGTCCGTTACCGGTCGGTGCAGTGCGGGTCAGGCGGCTCGACAACTGGTCTTGCAGATACCCACGCAACACGCCGTTTTCGATCAGCACGTTGCGCTGCGTCTCATTGCCTTCATCGTCGACATTCAGAGAGCCGCGGCGGCTGGCGATGGTGCCATCGTCAACGATGGTGCAGAGCGGGCTTGCCACCTCCTGGCCAACGCGCCCGCTGAACGCGGAGGTGCCTTTGCGATTGAAGTCGGCTTCAAGACCATGCCCCACGGCTTCATGCAACAGCACGCCGGGCCAGCCGGGCCCAAGCACAACCACGCTATCGCCGGCCGGAGCGTCGACTGCTTCGAGTTGCACGATGGCCTGACGCGCTGCTTCGGCCGCAAAGTGTTCCGGAGTCTTTTCCGTAAGAAAGTAGTCGAGCTCAACGCGTCCACCGCCGCCTGCAAAACCGCTCTGCGGGCTGCCGCCATGGCGCGCCAATGCAGAGACGCCCAGGCGCGCCATCGGCTGCCGGTCGAAGTTCAAGACACCGTCGCTGTTCGCGATGAGTACATGACGCAGACTGTCGGCATAGTTGGCCTGCACCTGAAACACGCGGGGGTCGTAGGCGCGCGCTGCCTTTTCCGCGCGCTTCACAAGTTCGACGCGGGCCGCAAAGCCAGTTTCCGTGGGCGCGGTCAGGACCGGATAAAGATTGCGGCGTGCGCCTTCGTGCAGCGGCGCTTTCTCAACTTTCGCGGGGCCGTGTGCAATCCGCGCAGCGACACGTGCGGCTTCGCGGATCTTGTTCGGACTCAGATCGTCGCTGTACGCATAGCCCGTGCGCTCACCCGCGATGACACGCACGCCGACGCCGAGAGACACGCCTTGTGTGGCTACCTTGACAATACCTTCGTCAATTCCGATCTGTGTGGTTGCCTGATATTCGAAATAGAGGTCGGCATAATCCCCGCCCTGATCGAGTGCTTCAGCAAGATAACTATCTAGATTTCGTACTTCAAGCCCGAACTGCCGGGCGAAGAACGATTCGGAAAAGACCATTGATTCACCGTACCAGATCAGGTGCGGCGCTATCGTAGCGCTGAGAGAGACGCGGACTTGACGGAGCGCAGAGCTAGGGCGCGAAGTTATCGGGGCCGATGGACGCGCCGCGCCGGATGATATCTAACTCCACGGGCGAGAAGCGCTCGATGAAGCGCGGATTGTTGATGCGCTGATTCCGCTCTTCCTCAGGCAATTGCCGCATGTGGTTCATCGTGTTGCGTACGACGGGCCGCCGGTCATCAGGGAGCTGCTGTAGATCGCGGCCGACTTCGCGGATCGTCTGCTGCTTCTCGATTGGCAACTGCTGAAACCGCTTGTACCGGTCGAGAAGCTTCTCGCGTTTCTGCGGGTCCATGTGGTCGAGCTGATCGAGCTTGGTCACAATCTGCTGCTGCCGCCGCTCGGGCAAATCCTGCAGCGCGCGTTTGCGTTCGTCAACCGACATCTTCTGTAACCGCTCGATGCTGTCCGCCGCACTCGGCAGACGCGGACCAGGCGAGGGGAATCCATGCGACGGATGGCTGGCCTTTGGCTGCTGAGCAGGCTTGGACACAGCAGAATGCGCGCCCTTCTGCGCAAACGCCGGAGCGATCAAGGCGGCGAACAGAACCGAGAATGCAGCGGCTTTCCTCATTTACATCGAGTGTGAAGATGGCGTAGACGGTTCAGCATACACCTGTAACAACTGCAGATCGTTCAAACTATTCTCAATCTGATCCGCATCATTGACCGACACGATCGGTACGCCCGTTGTGTTGCTGCTGGTGTGCGCCGTCCGCGAACGATCCACCACCAGACCGGTAAAGACCAACACAGTCGCGAGCGCCAGCGGCACCGCAGGCTGCAGCGGACGCAGGCGCAATGACTCTATCGCCCGTGAATACCAAGGCGCAGCTTGCGCAGCCTCGATGCGGCGATAGAGCTTACGATCGAAATCGCTGCTGACCGGCGGAGCCTCCCAGGAATCGAGAAGCTTCCAAAGCCGCTGCTGATCTTCGAGTAACTTCGCCGTGTTCAGTCCTTCCTGCGAATCCTGTTCAAATTGCGCGCGATCTTCGGGTGTCCACTTGCCGTTCGCGGCGCCGGGGACCCACGACAGTTTTTTATCGTTCCGCATCGACAACCCCTATGCCATATGCGCAAGCCGGGCGCGCAGCGTTTCATAAGCTCGGAACAAAAGCGACTTCACAGCCGATTCCGAACAAGACAACGCGCGCGCGATTTGCGCATACTCCATCTCTTCGTACTTATGCATCAATACCGCCGCACGCTGGTTCCCCGGCAGCGCGGCGATGGCTTGCCGGACCTCGTCCCGTTTTACAGTGCTGACCAGAGTCTGCTCCGCCGTCGGACCGTGGTCGGAAAGCTGCAAAGCCGGCGCACCTTCGCGCGGGTCATCCAGACGCTCCTGCAGCTTCTCGTTCTTTCCGTTTCGTAGTGAGTTGAGCGCCAGATGGGTCGCGATCCGGAACAGCCAGGTGGTGAATTTTGCCGTCGGCTCATAACTTTGCCGCGAACGGTACACGCGCAGGAACACTTCCTGGGCCAACTCTTCCGCGACCGCACGATTCTGTGTCATGCGGTATACAAAGTTCATCACCGGCACGCGATGTTTCTCGAGCAGCACGCCAAAACTGGCGTCGTCGCCGCTCTTCACCTGCAGCATCAACTGCGCATCGAGATCCAGAGCCGCCGCAGCCCCCATATCACTGCTAACCCCTTGCTGAGGCAAATGTTTCGGCACTCCTGCACCTTGCATTTCTATTCTTCCTTCAGGCGCCGTTCCATTAGCAAGCGCAGAGCGTCGGGCGCAGCACGTTTGCCATTGAGGACGGCCTCCATCTGCTCCGCAATCGGCATTTCAATTCCCAAACGGCGCGCGAGCCCCATCGCGGAAGCCGTTGTCTTCACGCCCTCGGCAACCATCCGCATGGAGGCAGTGATCTCTGCGATCGACCGGCCCTTCGCCAGCTCGAGTCCGACCTGGCGGTTGCGACTCAGTTCACCGGTACAGGTCAAGACAAGATCGCCTAAACCGGTGAGGCCGCTCAGCGTTGCGGCGGACGCGCCAAGCGCGAGCGAAACACGCGTCATTTCAGCTAACCCGCGTGTGATGAGGGCCGCGAGCGAACTGTGGCCGAGACCGAGGCCAGTAGCAACACCAGCCGCCAGTGCGATCACGTTCTTCAACGCGCCCCCCATTTCTACGCCAATGACGTCAGCACTGGCATAGATACGCAACGATGCTGTCGAGAACGCGTTCTGTACAATCTCGGCGAGACCTTCCACCTGGGAGGCGGCGACCATCGCGACGGGTTTGCCTGCGGCCACTTCCCGCGCGAACGAAGGACCCGACAAGACAGCGATGGGCCGTACGCCGCCGACGCTGTGCAGTACCTCGGTCATGCGGAGTAGAGTTCCGTTCTCGATGCCCTTGACGGCGCTAACGATCGTTACCTCGCGAGGCAGATAGGGCAACGCCTGCGTGAAGATCTCGCGCAAATGGTGGGATGGCGTTACGAGCACGACAGCATCAGCGGAGTGTAAGGCCGTTTGCACGTGTGAGGTGACCTGCACTGACCCCGGGAGCGCGAAGCCAGGAAGATAGGTTTCGTTGACGCGCGTTTGTTCGAAGCGGCCGGCACGCGCCGCGTCGTGAACCCACAGACTTGTAGAAGCGAACCGGGGAGCGAGTGCGATGGCGAGCGCGGTGCCCCAGCTTCCTCCGCCGACGATTGCCAGGCGCTTCATGCGCGGCGACGGCTGCTCAACCGAAACAGATTTTCATTGCCCGCGCGGAGACGTTCGATGTTTGCGCGATGCCGCCACACAACGAAAAAGCCGGCAACCAGCGCGGCCACTTCCACTGGCCACAACGGGTGCTCAATCAACCACACCGCCAGCGGAAAGGTGCCAGCAGCAACGATCGACCCAAGCGAGATGAAGCGCGTGGACCAGACGATCACCACAAATACCAGGAGCACCGCGAAGAGCGCAGCAGGCGTTAGGAACGCAAAGGCCCCGATGAAGCTGGCCACGGCTTTGCCACCGTGAAATTTCAGAAACACCGGGAAGGCATGTCCGGCCATGACCGCGAGCGCCGCGGCGCTGGTCCAAAGCACATCAGCGTGCGTTAGTTTCGAAGCAAGCCACACGGCAAGGTAACCCTTGGCGATGTCGAGAATGAGCGTGAGCACGCCGGCAAGCGGCCCGGTAGTGCGCAGCACGTTCGTGGCGCCGATATTGCCGCTGCCCGCAGCGCGCACATCGCTGCCCGTCATCATGCGAACCAGGAGAAAACCGAAAGGGATGGCGCCGATGAAGTAAGCGGCCACAAGCGCCAGGAACGCAATCACAGAGAATCAGTGTACTGGGTTTTGTAACGCGTAACTGGCGAGCTTGCGATACTCGCTTCCGCCTGCAACTGGGCGGCTTTCATACAGATGAAACTCACGGGCCAGAAAACTGCCGAACTCGGTGCCGGCAGATGCGGGCAAAGTGCGCGCGCTGGTTGGCTTCGCAGAACGCCCCGCCCTGGCGAGCGTGATATGCGGGTGAAACGGGCGTGTTTCGCGAGCGATCCCGAGAGTTACGAGTGCGTCTTCAATTGCCTGCGCCAGCGCCGGCAGTGCGTGACCGCCCTCCGCGCCCGCCCAGAACACGCTGGCCGGCCCTCGCGAAGGGAAGAAGCCCAGGCCTCTGACCTTGATTTCGAACGCGCTTGCTTTCACTGCTGCGAGCGCACTGGTAATCGCCGGAATCTGTTCGTCGGGTTGCGAGCCGATGAATTTCAACGTGACGTGCAGATTGCCGGGCTGCGTGAATCGCATTCCCTGCACGCTCGCGAATTCCCGCAGCGACGGCGCGGCCGCGCCGAAGAGTTGCCAGTCGACCGCGATGCCTGTGAAGAGACGCACTCTTTCAATGTACGGCCCCGGTAAATTAGTGGGTGTGTACTCGACGCTCCCGCGGAGCTTTTATCTGCGCAAGACCGAACTGGTCGCACGGGACCTGCTCGGGAAAGTCCTGGTGCACGGCGAGACGGCAGGCCGTATTGTCGAAACCGAAGCGTACCTGGGCGGAGATGATCTTGCCGCGCACTCCTCGCGTGGAGTGACCGGCCGCACGCGTGTCATCTTCGGGCCGCCGGGTCACGCGTACGTGTATCTGATCTACGGCATGCATGAATGTCTGAACATCGTGTGCGAGCCGGAAGGCAAAGCCGGATGCGTTCTGCTGCGCGCGCTGGAACCGGTCGCGGGTATCGATGTTATGCAAGAGCGGCGGCCCGCTGCGCGGCGAGTCGAAGATCTTGCGTCCGGTCCCGGAAGGCTGACGCGCGCTCTCGGGATCACTCGTGGCCTGAACGGCGTGGACATCACACGCGGCACCCTGACGGTCGAACATCCCAAAGACACGCAGCCGTTTTCCGTGACCGTGACACCGCGAGTCGGTATTTCGCAATGCAAAGACTGGCCGCTGCGTTTTCTGATCGAGGGCAACCGCTTCGTCAGCCGCGCCCGTATAACCTGAAGTGGATGCCGCGTAAACCCGAATTGCCCGCGATCGACCAGCTTGCCAGCACGCCCGATCTGCTGCGCATTGTGCTCGATGGCGTCACCGATGAGGAAGCGACATGGAAGCCCGCGCCCGATCGATGGTCTATCGCCGAGATACTCGAGCACTTGAGTCACGTAGAAGGCTACGGCTTCCGCAATCGGATCGAGCAGATTGTGGATGAGGACTCGCCCACGCTCGAAGTCTACGACCAGCAGCAGTACGCGACAGAAGGCAAGTACTCCAGCAGCGACCCGGAAGAATCGTTCGCGCATTGGGAAGAGCAGCGCGAGACGAACGTTGAATACCTCCGGACGCTACCGGTTGCAGCAGGAACACGCTCAGGCCACCACGTGAAGTTCGGCGTAGTCAGCGTCAATCATCTGTTGAATGAGTGGGCGCTGCACGACCTGGGGCATGTGCGTCAGATCATCGAACTCATTCGCGCTGTGCGCTACTTCCCTGCCGTGGGCCCTTTTCAGGAGTTGTATCAACTGAAGCCGTAGCTTATTGGCGAACCACCGTCAGCGTGATCGTGCGGGAGTTACCCGCCGTGTCTGTTGCGGTGACGCTGATGGGATTCGTACCGGTATAAAGCGGCACGACGGCGGACCAGTTTGATGTTCCCGTCGCATTCCCCGTGCGGCCGCCCAGCGCTTGCCAACTGACCGCGACGATGCCGACGGTCGACGCTGCTGTGCCTTTCAGTGTGATCTGCGAGGCGGTCGTCGCGACGATCGAAAGTGAAGGAGCGATGATCGCGAGCGTGGGAGCGGCGGCGGTGGTCAATGGCGCGCCCTGACGAGTCACTTGCAGTGAGTGAGTTGCGGTGCGATGCGACATGTCTGTCGCGGTAATCGTGATGGTTGTTTGACCTGCCGGGAGTGGGATCGCCGCTGCTGTCCAGGCGCTGGTCCCGGATGCCGCACCGGTTGCGCCGTGATCTGTTTGCCAAGTCACCGTAACCGCGCCGGCCGCATTCACCACATGTCCCGAAACATTGATCTGTCCGCTTGTAGCCGTTACGGCCGCGCTCGATGGCGTATCGATGCTGACCAGCATCGGGAGTGCCGGAGCCGCGGGTGCAGGAGCACTCGGCGGCTTGCTGCTCGTGGTTGTCGTTGGTGCAGGCGTGGTCACAGTTCCGCTCGTCAACTGACTGCCATACAGCGCTTGGATACCGGCAATGTCGCTTGCGGAGAGTTGTTTGCCGTAGCGGTAATAGGGATACATCACGGAGTTGGGATCGTCCGAGTGCCCTAGTCCCAACGCGTGTCCCGCTTCATGCAGAGCTACGGTGAACACGTCGGTGCTGGTGCCGATGTGCCAGGCTTCGTCTTCATCGAAGTGCATATCGCCTGCGATGGGTTCAGGGTTGGGCGGTGCGGGATAAAAGGTGTGCGCCAAAATGCCACCCGCGCCATCGAACGCGAACGGATCGCCATGGGCGCCGGATGCAAACAGAATGTCGATAGTACGCGGACCGTGCTCCTGGCTGCCTTCCGCAAAATGCAGCGGAGCGTGCTTCGCCCACTCGCCAAACGCCCGCTCGATCTCAGCTTTCAGCTGATCTGCCGCGAGTTTGCTCGTCAGTTTGCCAAATACATAAGTGAGGTCGACCTCACCCGTCGCCGACGCAGACCATCCATGTCCGATCAGCGCATATTGCGGAACCGTGCCGCCCTGCGTCAACGCACCCGCACACGCAGTCAACGTAACGCCTGTCGTGAACTCAGGATCTGCCGGAAAAACGTAAGCTACTTCGTCGTAAGCGGCCAGCGCGTGCAGTTGAGCAAGGGTGCCATGTACCAGAAAATGATTTGCCGCTAACCCGGAGTCGGAAACGATGCGCAGCGAACTGTGCAGCAGGATCTCGCGCGCCGTTGTGGAATCGACGTCCGCATGGAATTCAACGACAGCCGTAATTGGCCCCGTTGCCGCGAGTTGGTCGCTCATCTTATCGATGGGCAAGAGCCGCCCGACGAACTCCACGTCCATGCCGAAAGTGGTGAACTGATCGGGCGCCGCAACCATCACGGCGCGGTCAGGTATAGCAGCCGTGACAACTGCGCCGCGTCTTGCCAACTCACTCAGGATGTCGCTGCTGACTTCGGTTTTGAACTGCACCAGAAAGTGTGAAGAATCTTGGCGCCAGCGCTTCGGCATCGCGGTACTCGCCATGCCGGTAATGGTTCCGGTTTCGACTAGCCGGTTTTTCAGGTGCAGGTCGCTACCCGGCAAAGAACTCCCCCAGGAGAGAAACAGTAGAACCATCACGCCAGCGCGCATGCCAATTCATCGACAGGTCTGAGAATTTCTGTAGGGCGAACGCACGAGAAACTTAACGATGTTTTTTCGTGCGGCCATTCTCCCGTTCGTGTTGGGCCAGATCGCGTCATTGATGGCTGCCGGCCTGCCGCCATACGTAATTACGACCATCGCCGGAAGCACCAATGTGGGCGACGGCGGCCCGGCGACTCAGGCCTATTTCGGAATTCTGGAAGGCGTGGCGTGTGGCTCCGACGGCAGCATTTACCTGGCGGACGCCGACGACCATCGCGTGCGCCGCGTCACTCCGGACGGCAGAATCAACACCATCGCGGGAAATGGAAAGCCTGGGTATGCGGGTGATGGCGGCCCGGCGCGTTCCGCTACGCTCAATGCGCCTTACGGGCTCGCGCTCAACGCTGCCGGCGACCTTTTCATCGCCGATCTAGGCAACAACGCCGTCCGCCGGATTTCGGCATCGGGCGTGATCTCAACCGTTGCGTCCTGGCCACATTCGGCCGATGCTTCACCGCGCAACGTGACCATCGGGCCGGACAACCTTCTCTACATTTCAGAATTCGCCGGGCAGAAGATCGATCGGCTCAACCCTGATGGCACGTTGACTGTTATTGCGGGCACCGGCACTGCAGGCTTCGGCGGTGACGGCGGCAGCGCGGTCACATCGCAGTTGAACTATCCGGCTGGCATCGCGTTCGATAAGAGCGGGAATCTCTATATAGCGGATAGCGGCAATGCTCGCGTGCGCGAAGTCAGCGGTGAACGCATGTCGACCGTGGCTGGCGCCGGGGGTATCGGCAATGCGGCCAAGTTGCCTTTGCGCTCGCCCACCGCAATTACTCTCGATGCCGCAGGCAATCTCTACATCGCGAACGTGGGCAGTCCGGGCGTCGTAGAAGTCACGCCCAGGCAGGACCTGGCGTTCCTTCCCGGCGCCGCAAGAGACTTCTGCTTCACGGCTGCCGCGGATCTGTACATGGTGGCCGCACAGCACGTGCAGGTTGCGCACGCGGACGGAACTTTCGAGACGCTCTACGGCTCGGCGTCCCACGATTACGGGAATGGCGGCCCTGCGACCAAAGCAAGGCTCGGAGCGCCTTCAGGAATCGCGGTCCAGCCTGACGGAACCTTAGTGGTCGCGGATAGCGCACTCAACCGGCTGCGCTCGATCAGCGGCACGGGGCAGATCTCATCGTCACCGGCAGGTGTCTCCGCACCGCAAGGTTTGGCCGTTGATACCGCGGGCGACCTCCTGGTTGCGGACACCGGCTTTCACCTGGTCCAGTCGATTTCTCCGACGGGAAACTTCCGCACGATCGCGGGAAGCGGCAAAGCTGGCTGGAGCGGCGATGGCGGCCCGGCAACCGATGCTCAAGTAGACGCGCCGACTGCCGTGACCAGTGACAACCTGGGCAACACCTATTTCACCGACGGTGACCGCGTGCGCGTCATTCTGCCCAGCGGAATGATTCAGACAATCGCCGGCACCGGGCATGCGGGATTCAATGGCGATGGACCGGATGGCAAAGCTGTGCAACTCAGTCATCCGGGCGGACTCGCGGCGGACAACGCCGGTAATCTCTACATCTCCGACACCGGCAACAACCTGCTGCGGCGCCGCAAACCTGACGGTGCAATCGAGACAGTGGGCAATCCGAACGGAGGGGTGGCGGTCAATGGCGTTTCTCTGGCGAATGCAACGTTCTCCGCGCCGATGGGCATGATTTTCGATGCGGCGGGTAACCTCTGGATCGCCGACGCGGGAAATAGCTGCATTCGCGTGGTGACGCCTGCCGGAATCGTGTACAACGTTGCGGGAACCGGAAATGCCGGGTTCTCGGGCGACGGAGGGCTCGCCACCTCTGCATTGCTTTCGTCGCCGACAGCAGTTGCGGTGACCCCGGACGGGTTCGTCTACATCGCAGATACCAGTAACCACCGGGTGCGGCTGCTCACGCCGAATGGCACTCCCGCGCCGGTTGTGCCCGACGATCCTGCGCCCGATCCAACGCCGGTAGTCGTCACGACGCCCGCTCGCGACCCGTCGATCGCGGTTGTGAACGCCGCCAACGTTTTGCCCGGTGCGGTTGCTCCCGGATCGCTGATCACGATTTTCGGCGAGGCGTTCGGCCCCGACGCTCCTGCGATAGCCGGAACCTCCGTCGGCACGAAACTGGCTGGCGTCGAGGTGCTGATCGACAATGTACCCGCACCGCTGTTGTACGTAAGTGCGACCCAGATCAACGCGCAAGTTCCCTACGAAGCTGCCGGAAAGCAGTTCGCGAGAGTTGACGTGCGCTACAACGGCGCTGTGGTGAGTTCTTCGACGGTTGCGATTTCTCCATTCGCGCCGGCATTCTTTGAAGGACCCATGAGCGCAGTAGCCGCAATCGACCAGGACGGAGCTGTGAATGGCGCCGCTAATTTTGCCCCACGGGGTTCGATCGTCAGTCTGTATGCAACAGGCGATGGCGCAGAGTCGAACGGCGCAGCTACGGGCAAAGTAGCAACGGCGCCCTACCCTCTGACTTCCGGCAAAGTGGTTGTGACCATCGGGGATTCGCCCGCCGAGGTTCTCTACGCAGGCGCTGCGCCGGGGCTACTTGGAGTGATGCAAATCAACGTTCGCGTCCCGTCAGTAGCGGCGGGAACTTTGGGAGTCACCTTAACAGTTGGCGGAGTGTCGAGTCCGCCCGGCCCTCAATTACAGGTCTGGCCCTAGTAAACTACGCGCATAGTGATCGACCCGCACCCGGTTGCGCTCACCATTGCCGGATCTGATTCGAGCGGCGGCGCAGGCATCCAAGCCGATCTCAAGACATTCCACCGGTTCGGCGTTTTCGGCACTTCGGTAATCACGCTTATCACCGCCCAGAACACTTGTGGCGTGAGCGCGATGCAGGTGCTATCGCCGGATTTGGTCGTCGCTCAGCTTCGGGCGGTGCTCGGCGACGTACCGCCGGCGGCCGCTAAGACTGGGGCACTTGGCAGCGCAGCCGTCGTCAAAGCCATTGCGGAGAGCGCGCGCGAGTTCGCGTTCCCTCTGGTTGTCGACCCGGTTGCGATCAGCAAACACGGTTCGCAGCTATTGGATCGAAGAGGGCATACACGCGCTGAAGACCTGCTTACTGCCGGTGGCGACACTCGTTACCCCAAACCTCCATGAGGCGGCGGCGCTCGCCGGTTTCCCGGTCAATACCGTTGCAGAAATGCGAGACGCCGCGCGCGCGATTGCGCAGCTGGGAGCACGCTCCGTTCTGATCAAAGGCGGGCACCTGGCGGGCGACGCCGTTGACATCCTCTGGCACGCCAACGAGTTTCACGAGTTCACCGCCGCCCGAATCGCAACTCAGCACACTCATGGCACCGGCTGTACCTACTCTGCGGCGATTACAGCGGGCTTGGCTCACAAGCTGCCACTTGTCCCGGCGATACAGCGTGCAAAAGAGTTCGTGACACGCGCCATTGCGAACAACCCGGGGTTGGGCAGCGGCGCGGGTCCCCTGAACCACTGGGCTTGATCCACCCTGGCTTGATGCACCCGGTTATAATTGCGGGTTGACGCGCGTCCAGATTCAACTGAAACTCACTCATCCCCTCGACGAGGTTCTGCTCTCGCGCATCCGCGATGCCCAGGCCATCTACGGTATCGAGAGCATTCTGGTGGATGACGCGGCACAACTGCTGACCGTCAACTACGACGCCACGCGCCTGCGTCCCCTGGAGGTCTCGGCGGCATTACGCAAGTGTGGCATCCCAATCCACGAATAGTCAGAGCCACGCCCTCCAGTCGCAAATAGAGGAACCCGCTCTGTCGTTTGTGGTGCTTGCACCGAATTGTTAAAGTCTAAGTGGGCTAGCGCCCGGAGGATGCAGATGACAAAACTTATTGCCAGCTTCGTACTATTCACAGCCGTAGCGGCGGCCGCCGTCGACCTGGTGCCCGCAGGCACCAATATTTCGATTCGCACCAACGGGCCAATCGCGCGCAACCGCGCCAATGGCGAAGTTTACACCGGCACCGTGGCTGAAGATGTGCGCGATCGAGACGGCAATCTGGCGATTCCGCGCGGAGCGAACGCCGAATTGATTTTGCGGCGCGTGGGATCGGATCTCGTAATCGATCTGGATGGCGTTGAAGTTTACGGACAGCGTTTTGAAGTGGCTGCAACCGAAGTGGATCGCCGGTCGAAAGATGGCGTCGGTATGAACCGGCGGACCGGTAAGTATGTCGGCGGCGGCGCGGTATTGGGAACGCTGCTCGGGGCCATTGCCGGCGGCGGTAAGGGAGCTGCTATCGGCGCGCTCGCGGGCGGGGCCGCTGGCGCAGGCGGCGAAGTGCTGACGCGCGGACGCTCGGTCAACATCCCGGCGGAATCGATACTGAACTTCCAGTTGACTCAGCCGCTGCAGGTCACTTCGCATCGCGACCAGGGCTACAACCAGGGCGGACGGCACTATCATCGCTACTAAGTCGAGTCACTCAGCCGGCCCCGGCGTTCGTCGCGAAAGACTGATCACTACTTGATGAACATATTAGGTATCGGTGGCATCCGCACCGATTCGGCCGCGGCTTTGCTGTGCGACGGCCGGCTCGTCGCGGCTGCCGAAGAGTCGAAGATTGCCCGGCGGCGCCGCGTTACCGACCTGCCGGTCGAGTCGATCGATGTTTGCCTGAACATCGGCAAGTTGTCCGATGCCGACATCGATCTGGTTGCAGTCGCGCGTCCGCTTGCCTGCCGACGCCGCGAATAACCTAAACACGGTTCTGCGCGGCCGCTTCCCGAATGCCAGGCTTGTGCTGGTCGAGCATCAACTCGCGCACGCGGCTTCGGCGTTCTACGCTTCTCCCTTCGAAGAGGCGACGGTGCTGACGCTCGATCGCCGCGGCGATGTGCAATGCGGTGCACGCTGGTTGGGCAGTGGCAATCAGCTCACGCTCGATGCCGAGATGTACTTCCCGGACTCGCTTGGCGACCTTTATAGCCGCGTAACCGAACTACTGGGATTCATCGCAAATGCCGATGAACACAAGACGCAGTGGCTGTCGGCCGCTGGGGACGACCGCTATGTTGGTTTGTTCTCCGACATCCTCGGCGCTGGTTCGGGCTCGACCCCGCGCATCGACCGTTCTTACTTCGACTCGGCGCGCCTGACGCGAGGCGGGTTCAGCGACCGGTTCTTTGAAAAACTTGGACTGCCGGATTTCGCCAAATGGAGCGCCGCCGATCGCGCGAACATTGCCGCGGGTCTGCAAAAAGCGGTCGAGCAAGCAGTCATCGCTCTGGCTCAGGGTGCTCGGAATGTTTGTCTTGCAGGAGGCCTCGCGTTCAACGCGATGCTTGTCGCGGCATTAGAAAACGAAGCGCAGTTCAGCGGCGTGTTCGTGCAACCCGCCGCTGGTAATGCCGGCACTGCACTGGGCGCCGTGTTGCACGCCTGGCATGCCGTGCACCGCCAAACGAAGCGTGTGGACATGGGCGATTACTGCTATGGCCCGGGCTACGATCCGGAAGCCATCAAGCGTGTGCTCGAAAATTGCAAACTGCGCTTTCGCTATCTGCTGACCAGCGATGAAGTGATCGAGATGGCCGTCACGCGCCTCTCGGAAAACAAAATCGTTGCATGGATGCAGGGACGCATGGAATTTGGTCCGCGTGCGTTGGGCAATCGCAGCCTTCTGGCATCTCCGCTTGACCCCTACTCCACGGAAAACCTGAACGTCTACATTAAACGGCGCGAGAACTTCCGCAAATTCGCCGCATCGGTTCCCGCAGAACTAGCGCACGAGTTTTTTGAGGCCGGCCCTAACGCGCGGTTCCTCGCGAGTATGAGCAAAGTACTCCCGGCGCACCGCGACACCTTCGCCGCAGCGCTCCTGAACGACCGGCTCATTCGCGTGCATGCGGTACAGCGCGAGGATAACCCATTGTATTGGCGCCTGTTACATGAAGCGGGCAAGCGCACAGGTTTGCCGGTCCTGTACAACACGTCGTTCAATCTGTTTGGCGAACCCTTGGTTTGCTCACCGCGGGATGCGGTGCGCAGCTTCTATTCGTCAGGGATTGACACGATGCTGGTGGGCAGCTTCCTTATCGATAAGTAGGTCAGACTCCCTAAAGCTTTTGCGGCAGTCCGCCGATGTTGCTTGTGGATGGCTCTGACATGATCTCGATACGCGAAATGATTCACACCAAGCCCGAGACGCAGGTCCCACCGATGCGCGTGGTGTTGGTGTTGTTGGAGGCCATGGGGCTCCATGCGGTGCAGGTCGACCCGGAGGATCGCGAGAACTTCCGTGAAATCTGCCAAGGTATTGCCCGGGACATGCAGAGAGCGCCCGACACGGCGGCGCAACTGATCGTAGCCGGCAAAGCCATCGAAGCGCTTGAAAGCTACAATCGCGCCATCGAACGCCAGACGCTCGCGCGCGCGTCAGAAATGAAGTCAGTGCTCGCTCTCATGACCGAGGCATTGCTCAAGGTAGGAGCGAATGCGGATGTTGCGGCGACTAATTTGCGGCAGATCGGCAAAGACATCGGGCGTGCATCGGAAGTGAACGACATTCGCGCGTTGAAGGGCAAGCTGGCGAACTCACTCGATGTGATCTGCCAGGAGGTCGCGCGTCAGGAGAGTCATTCGGAACTGCTCAAGCAGCAGATTCACGAGCTCGAACAGCGCACCGCACTGCTGCAGAAGAACTCCTTCCGCACGCCGGCCCAGGATCCCGTCACCGGCATGCCGGGGATGTCCCAGGCCATCGAACTGTTCGAGGAATTGAACGCGGCAGGCACGCAATACTACGTGCTGGTGATATGGATGGAGCGGCTAACCATGATCAATAGCCGCTTCGGGTTTGCCAACGGCGATCAGGCGATCGTTACCTTCAGCCAGCAGATCGCGCAAAGACTCCAGCCTGGCGACCAGCTATTCCGCTGGCGCGGACCGTGTTTCATTGCGGTTTTGCAGCGCCGCTCGGTGTTGCAGGCAGTTCGCAGCGAAGCCGCCCGCGTCGCAAGTATCAAAGCCGAATTCAACGTAGAGCTCGCGAGCCGGCTGGTCATGCTGACCCTTTCGGCCGTCTGGACATTGCTGCCCGTGACGAAAGAGTTCGAAGCCGGAACCTTGATCAACAAAATAGACGCGTTTATGGCCGATCAGAGCAAAACACCGAGCGCCGCGCCACTGCCTCGCCCGGCCTGAGTTGGCCTTAACGTTCGCTCGCGAGCCACACGAGAGCTTCCTGCGCGCGCACGGCTTGCGTCGCGTCGATCTTCAGAAAACGCCTGTGGCCACTGCTGCCTGGCGTGAACTGCGTACGTCCATCGGACGTCACGGTCACCTGGCCAGGGTCCGATAGCGTGAAGTATCCGCGGTCGGCTCGAAACGCATACAGCACGGCTGTCAGATCCCAGCAAGGGCGGTTGTAGGGCATCTTCATGTAGTGCCGGTATCCTTCAGCAACAGGATTCCCGGGCGCGAAGTCCCGATCAATGCTGACGGCGGGGAACAGGATGGCATTGCCGATCTCGAAACCGCTAAACACAATCTCGCCCGGCCACTGCGCAACGAGCTTCTGCGCGGCGGGCACATCCGTCATGATGTTGTACTCGGGCGCGGAGCCGTTGAAGTTGCCGCCCATCACGGAGAGCAGGCGTACTTTGCGCGCCGCTAAATCGTGCCCGCTCAAATTGCTGATGCTATCGGGTTTGGAGTCGAGCAGCGCCGCGAGATTCGTCGAAAAACCGATCTGCACAATGACGACAGAGTTATCGGCTTGCGACGCGAGTGCTTTGCGCAATACCTGTACCGCGTCCGGAAAGGAAGACGCCGACGCACGCCCATGCTGCTGGCTCACCTGCCGGACGAAGCCGCCGTCATCGGGCGTTTTGCCGTTAACAACTAAGCCAATCGGCACGCCCGGCCGATGGTAAAACTCATTCACCACCTTCACGTACTCGGCAGCCCACGCGTTGCTCTTGGTGAGCGTTGCCGCAATCAGCTTAGCCTCGCCCCGCGTTTCGAGGTTGTGCACCATCGCAAGTGCCAGCGCATCATCGATGTCATTGCCCATGTCGGTGTCGAAAATGACGGGTACCGGTACGGTTTGGGCGAACAGCGCACAACTGCACAGAACAATAGCCAACGTCAGACGAAGCATCAGAAAATTCTACAGGAAGGTGAACGTCCGCGTTCGGGGCGCGACTGAGCGAGCGCAGAGGCAAATCCGGTAATCGCAATCTCGTAAGGCGCTAGAGCGCGACCATCGCGATACCGGCGGCCGTCATCACAGCAGCGCACAACCACCCCAGGCCGCGCAGCCACGGCGAACTGACGTGCTCGCCCATAATGCGCTTATCGCAGGTCAGCAAAACCACCAAGACGACGAGCGGCGGCGCAAGCAATCCATTCAGCACTGCGGACCAGAACAGCATCTTCACCGCGTTCAGATGTGCGAAGTTGAGCGCGAGACCTACCAGCATCGAGCACGCAATCACCGCATAGAACTTGCGTGCGGTGTGAGGCTTTTGATCGAGCGATGCATGCCGCCATCGCGAAGCCTCGGCGATCGTATACGCGCACGAGCCCGCCAGCACCGGAACAGCCAGCACTCCAGTACCGATCAACCCCAGTGTAAAGAGCCAGTACGCGCTTGGCCCAGCGAGAGGCTTGAGCGCATCGGCGGCCTGCCGCGCCGTCTCGATCGTAGTGATGCCGTGGGTGTGCAGCGTCGCGGCAGTCGTCAAGATGATGAAGTACATCACCAGGTTCGAGAAGAACATTCCGGTCAGCACGTCGCGCTTGCTGCGGCGCAACTCTTCTTTCGTTGCTCCGCGGCGCTTGAGAGCGGTGTCACGGCCCATGTGCGCTTCTTGCTCAACTTCTTGCGCGGCTTGCCAAAAGAACAGGTACGGAGAGATTGTCGTGCCAAGAATTCCTACCAGCACTGCGGCGTACGCGCTCGTCCACTCGACATGCGGCACAAAGGTTGACCGCACGACCGTCCACCAATCCGGATGCGAAAGCAACGCCGCGAGAACATAAGAAAACAGCACCAGCGTAAGCCACTTGAAAATGCGCGCGATGGTGACGTACGAACTAATGAAGAGCAACGCCAGAATGCCGACGGTGAAGAAAGGCGTCCAAAGGAAAGCGGATACTCCCGTGACCATTTGCATTGCTTCGCCCATCCCGCCTAAGTCCGCCGCGATGTTGAAGGTATTTGCCACGAGCAACAAGAGGCACGCAATCCACAGAATGAATGGCGGATAGCGCAAGCGAATGACACCGGCCAACCCACGTCCACTCACCATCCCGAGCTTCGCGCACATCAACTGCACGGCCGCCATCAACGGAAACGAGAACAACGCCGTCCAGAGGCACGAATAGCCCAACGTCGCTCCGGCAACCGAGTAGGTTGAAATACCGGAGGGGTCGTCATCCGCCGCCCCAGTGATTAAGCCGGGGCCCAGATCAGCGAAGAAATCGCGAACGAAACGCGGGTTCGGCTGACCACTCGGATGCAGCGCCTGATCGGATTCTTGCAGCACTGCCACACAATACCATCCGGCTGTAAACTCACAGCTCTTCGGCTCTGTGCTTCAAGACGCGATCTAATCGCGTGTTCTTGCTTTTCGTCTCGTCACTCGCCATTGGCTCCGCCGCCCAGCTTCCCCCGGCAGGTTCCGAAACAGTTCACAGCGTGGCTCATGTGAAAGCCGGACACGAAACGGAATACGCGGCGCTGAGCCCGAAAGCGTGGGACCTGTACCGGAAGCTCCAGCTGGTGCTCGACCACCCGCACGTCGTTCTCAAAGGCTCCGACGAGAAAGGATTGCCGTTCTTCGTTGAAGTGTTCACATGGAAGAGCGCGAGCGTTCCGGAAAACGCGCCGCCCGAAGTGAAGGCGCTCTGGTAACAACTCGAACAACTATGTGAACCCCGCGACGGCCGCCCAGGTATCGATTTTACGGAAGTCACTCCCGTCGCTCTCAACTGACCTCACTCCAAGCCCGTCCGTAATATTCTGGAACTCATGCCGGGCAAGCTGGAAGGCAAGGTCGCCGTCGTCGCGGGCGCGAGCCGGGGATGCGGACGCGGCATTGCCCTTGCACTCGGCGAACACGGCAGCACTGTGTATGTCACAGGCCGCTCAGTCCGCGGCGGTCCGCCGCCGATAGACGGCATCTCCGGAACCGTTGAGGACACCGCCGAAGAGGTCACGCGGCGCGGCGGTGTTGGCATTCCGGTGCAGGTCGATCACACTGACCTGGCACAGACGAAGAAACTCTTCGAGCGCGTCCACGCCGAACACGGCCGGCTCGACATCATGGCTTGTGCCGTGTGGGGTGGCAACGAGCGTTTCGTCGATCCGGTCTGGAAGCAACCGTTCTGGAATTTGCCCGCTGAACTTTGGAACGATTTCATGGGCGCGGGACCGCAGGCGTTTTGGTTTGCTGCTCGCGAAGCGGCACGCATCATGTCGCAACAGCGCTCTGGCCTGGTCGTCGCTATCAGCGAACCAATGATCGAAACAGACAAGCTGAGCGGGAAGCCGCAATGGGACCTGTTCGAACATTTGCCCCACTACGCTCTAAACCGTCTGGTCACGAGCCTCGCTGCTGAAGCGCGCCAAGCAGGAGTCACGATACTAGGTCTGCTCCCGGGATTCATGAAGACTGAGCGTGTGCAGGTGCACATGCAAGATGAAGAGCTGCACAAGCTCTATCGCTACGATCTTGCGGAATCGCCCGAGTACACCGGACGCGCACTCGTTGCACTGGCTTCCGATCCCAACGTAATCGCAAAGTCAGGCAGGCTGATCTTTGTGGGTGACGCTGCGAAGGAGTACGGTTTCACCGACGTCGATGGCCGCTACGTCGAAAATTTCTATCGCGCTACCGGGAAGATTTGAGCAATCGCGACCGGTGACGCGCGCCCCAGTTCGCCATCAGTCCCGGGCCGCAAAAAAAATGTTCCGCCGCAGCAATAACGATCAAGCGCGCTCGCTCCGTGCGCTATTAAGCTGGGGTCGAATGAGCGTCTCGGCAAAAGCACTCTGGTATGTCGAAAGCCACCTTGGGAGCGATCTCTCTCTCGAATCCATTGCCGGGGCGCTCGGCGTTTCGCGTTATCACCTTTCGCGAGCTTTCAGCCTCGGAACAGGTTGCGGTGTATCTCAATACATTCGCGGCCGCAGGCTGAGCGCCGCCGCGAAAGAACTGCTGAACGGAGCGCCGGACATTCTTAGCGTTGCGCTGGAAGCGGGGTATGGATCGCATGAGGCTTTCACCCGCGCCTTCAGGCAACATTTTGGCCTGACGCCGGAGCTAGTGCGCGATCAGGCGCCTCAACTTATCTATACGGAGCCAATCAGAATGCACCCAACAACGACTGTCGCCATTGCCCCGCCCCGCATTGTTCAGCAAGACGCCATGCTGATGTTCGGGCTCACCGAACACTACACATTTCAAAACACCGCCGGGATGCCCTCGCAGTGGGCACGCTTCTTGCCGCACCTCGGACACATCAAGGGTCAGGCCGGCAACGTGGCCTACGGAATCATCTGCAACGGTGACGACGCAAATAACTTCGATTACATTTGCGCGGTGCAGGTGAATGAATTCCCTTCCGAGCCGGCAGATTTTGCGCGCCTACGTCTCGCACCGCAAACCTACGCTGTTTTTACTCACACGGGTCACATCTCTGCCATCGGCGCGACGTGTAGCGCGGTCTGGAATCAGGCGCTGCCAGCGTCCGGCCGCAAAGCGGTGGACGCACCCTGGCTCGAAAGATATGGAGAGGACTTCGACGGCGGCACCGGCACCGGAAAAGTAGAGATTTGGATTCCCGTCGCGGCTTAGGCGCGCTCAGGCTTTCGCTGCCGCCAAAGCATCGACCCGGCAACAAAGAATAGCGACACTCCAATGGTCAGCAATGTCCCGGGCTCGGGCGTCTGCGTGCTCACGATCTGTTCACTCGTGATCACGAACGCGGTGTCATTGACCGTAAGCCCGCCCGGTCCCGTCGCGTGCCCGATGGCGAAGAACGACTGCGTCGGATCAAAACCATCCAGCGTTCCCGCCACTGAGTAGATGAACTGCCCCTGGATCGTTCCGTTCTGGAGGGTAGTGAAATCCGCCAGCACGCCCGAAATGCCAAAAGCGCTGGTTGCTGATTCAAAGCCTGCGGTGCAGCAAAAGGCCGGGTTCGAGGACGAATAGGTAGCCAGCAACTGCGCGCCGTTGAAGAGCTGTGCATTCACCTGTGTCGTGTTCGCTGCAGACGTGAAGGATGGCGAGAAGAAAATTGTGTCGCAGCTCCCGAGCGGGCAGCTCAGGTCCGTCATCTGGAACGTCACCAGGAAGTAGTTGGTGGAGTTTAACTGGCTCGCGCGCAAAGCGGGCATCGCGCTCAGCAGCAGCGCCAGCAACCCGAAAATGTGCAACTTCCTTCGCAGCATTGGGTCGAAGTTTAGCATTTCCGCGCGCCCAGCGAAAGTGGAGCGAAACATACATGCCGCGCTTTCGTACTAGCACGCATGCGCCTTAACCTCGAAAGAGGAGATCGAAATCATCATGCCGGACATGCCGTACCGCGTACTGGGACGAACGGGCCAGAAAGTGTCAGCCATTGGCTTAGGCGGCTGGCACCTTTCGTTGAAACACGTCGATGCCAAGCTAGCCACGCGGCTGATGCAGGGCGCGCTCGAGGGCGGCATCAACTTCTTCGACAATTCGTGGGACTACAACGACGGCGAAAGTGAAAAGCGCATGGGCAGCTTCCTCGCAGATGGTCATCGCAAGGAAGTTTTTCTGATGACCAAGATCGACGGCCGCACCTACGAAGAAGCAACCCGGCAGTTAGAGCAGAGTTTGAAACGGCTGAAGACGGACTGCATCGATCTGGTGCAGCACCACGAAATCCTGCGCTTCGACGATCCACACCGCGTTTTCCGTGAGGATGGCGCGAACGCTGCGCTCGTCGATGCACAAAAGGCCGGCAAGCTCCGCTTTATCGGCTTTACCGGCCATAAGGACCCGTTAGTTCATCTGCACATGCTCGAAACGGCAGAGTCGCACGGCTACGTGTTTGACACCGTGCAGATGCCGCTGAACGTGATGGACGCGCACTATCGCAGCTTTGCGAAGCTGGTGATTCCAGAACTGCAGAAACACAATATCGGCGTGCTCGGAATGAAGAGTATGGCGGACCGCATCATTCTGGAATCGAAAACAGTCACACCCATCGAATGCCTGCACTACGCGCTGAACTTGCCCACCTCAGTGGTGATCACCGGCATGGACAGTATGGAAATTCTTGGCGCAGGGTCTGGCCGCCGCCCGCACGTTCCGGCCCATGGCGGAGGAAGAAGTGGAAGCGCTGCTGAACAAAACGCGCCAGGCAGCAGCGGGCGGCAAGTACGAACTCTTCAAGACGTCGGCCGTGTTCGACGGCACCGCCGAAAACCCGAAATGGCTGGGCGAAGAACCCGAGCGGATTATGCGGGCCAAGCAGGATTAGTACTGGCCCGCGCTCTCTTACATCGAATAGAAGAACTGCTCGTAGACTACTTTGCCATCAGCGACTTTGTAGACGGCGACTTCTTCCATGAGGAAGCGTTTGCTCTGGGGCTTGAACGTGACCTCCATTTTGAACGTGCAGGCGAAGTGGTCTCCCGCGACGATCGGGCCGTCGATGTGCAAGGAGTGCACTTCGTGATTGGCGCCCCACCACTCGCCCTTTGCGAGAACCGCGTCCAGCCCTTTGGCTTCGCGTGAGCCTCCGGGAGGCGCGCTTGCTTCCATGCTGACGACATCCTGCGAATACAGCTCTTTGGTTGCTTCGTGAAATTTGCCTTCAGAACACATCTGAACAAGCTTCTGAGCGACTTCCTGTGTGGTCATGGGTGTATCTCCAATCCGAAGTAGGGAATTCTGACCAAGCTATCATGCGCCCGTTGCAATTGCGTGACACGGTTGCGCGCTCATCGTGAAGAACCGACCTACTGAATGTTCAGAGTCACGGCGTTCGACGCGATGCCATCAACGGTAACGATCACACCTGCCTCACCCGCGCCCTTCAAGCTTGCGGGTAACGCAATGTTGATCTGATCCAGCCCTGCGAACACCGGCTGAGCACTCGCGTACTGTACCGGCACGCTCACGCCATTCACCGTCACGGTCACGTTCGACAACGAAGAGCGATTCCGGATACCTGTCCCATAGAGCGTCACGTAAACCGTGGACGCGGTATCGAGCGCAATCGGCGTGCTCGTGCAGAGTGGACCCGCACATTGAAACACCGGCACACTGGTTTGCATCGCCGGACTGTTGCTCGGCACGCGAACGGCAGTCGCCGCAGCAACACCATGCCCACTCGCCGCCGCACTGAACAATGCCGGCGCAACGTTCTGCACATTCACCGTCGAGCTCTGTTGCGGCTGACCGGGGTCAATCACACCGAGCGTCGCGATGCCTGGCGCAATGCCCGCGGGCAACAACAAGTTGATCTGCCCCGGCGATACGTACAAAAGCTGCGCCGTGCGGGTAACGTGCGCGGAGTCGGTAATCGTAACCATATCGCCCGCAAGGTTCAACGGCAGGTCCAGGCTCGTCGCCGGCTGCGTGCCCAAAGCCAGGTTCGAGCCGAAGATCGATGCCAGCCCGGACGGCGCGACGTTCAAGTTCGAAGCCGCCGCCGATTGCACCGAGAACTGCCCGTACAGCCCGTAGTACCGGGCCATCCAGTACGGAAGAATGTAGTCGATCCCTGCGCCTTCCACCAGACCCTGGCCGCCACCCGCAAGCTGATACGGACTGCGCTGCCACAGAAAATCCGTCGGCGGCCGCAGATTTACCGGCACCGGCGAGCAAGCTTGTGCGCCACACACCGGAACTGCGCCGCTGAGATCAACATACACATCACGGCGCGGCCGGGCGAGCCACTGATCGAGCATCACGAGCGTCTGCTGATCGCGCGTCACATCTGGCCCGTTCAGCGCACGGTCGATCATGTTGAAGAACGCGTTCTGCTGCGAGGCAGTGTGCGCGCGCAACGCAGCGTAGGCCGCGCGATAAGTTGAATCCTCTGCACCGCTATCCAACCGGATCAGGCTGTAGAGATTGATCGAGTCGAGATTGAACTTGAAATAAGAATTGTCGCTGAGCGTATCGAAGCCGATCGGCGTTGCCACCGATGCCAGCGACGCCGCACTCTGCTGCGCGTAAATAGTGCCGAACCTGGCAGGATTGACATGCCGCGCAATTTGCAAAGCCGCCAGTTCCTGATCCTGACGCAGCGCGTAAGTCAGCACGTGGTCTTGCACGAAAGGGATGAAGTCGGGAAAAAAGATGGTCCAGTTGTTGTCCGACAGGTTGCCGACCAACTGGGAAATCAGGTTGGCGGAACTTGTATGCACGCCAGGGTCGTTCACCAGGTCATAAGCGTTTACCAGCCCAAACAGCACGCCGGAATACTGATCGCGCGAGGTGTTGCCAATCCAGACCTGGCTGCCGTTGTGAAATACGCCATTGCTGGATTCTTCGCTCGAGATCCCCGCCGCGTAAGGTGAGTTCGCCGGAAACGCACAGCGCGCAAGATAACCGTGGCCCGTTACGTCCACCAGCGATTGCAGCCCTGCAAGGGCGCTCTTCACATTGCTGAGCGCGGCAGCATCCTGCGTAACGGCAAAGCGGAACGACTCGGCCGCCAAATAATTTCCGGTCCATAGCGCCGAGTCTCCGCACCGGGTATAGCCAGTGATCTGCGTGCTTGTCGTGCTCGCGAACACCGGATCCAGAATGGTCCCGTACGGCAGATGAATGGCTTGGATGTTGGCGTCGATTGCCAGCGCGTCTGCTTCGCTGGCTAGTAATGAATCTGGGAGAAGTAGCGCTGCGAAGGCGGTCAGCGCTAGTGTTAAGAGTGCTTTACGGCTCACTGTTCCCTACCAACCATTCTCGCCGATTGAACATATCCGCACGGTTCTCAACGTGCAATTGAACCCTCCGATGACGCCAGCGCGAACTCGTACCGGACGGTTCTCTGCAACCCAAATCATTCTTGCCGTCGCCGGTCTCGCGCTGTTGCTACTGGTGGTGGGAGTAGCAGTCGTTATCCAACACTGGCCGTTCACTGAAGCCAGGGTCAGGGATGTAATTCAGCAGCGGACGGAACGCCAGATCACCATCCAGCGTTTCACCAGCACTTATTTCCCGCCTGGCTGCATTCTGGAGGACGTCCGCTTTCTGCACCATAAGAACAAAGACAAGCCGCCGATCATGACGGTTCAAAAGCTGACGATCCGCACTCACTGGAGTCAACTTTTCGCCGGGAAGAAGCGGCTGGATCTGGTAATTGCGCAAGGTGTTCACGTTCTGATTCCGCCGCGTACCCCGGATGCGCAGGGTAAGGTGCACAGCGTAATGCCGCTCACCGCGAAAAATGGCACGCAGATGGTCATCGCCGATATTCAAGCCGATGGCGCGGTGCTCGAATTCCGTAGTTCCGATCCCAAAAAGGAACCTTTCGTAGTCAACATGCACCGCCTCAGCCTGAAGGGCGTTGGCGACGTGGGACCGCTGCATTATGACGGAGCGTTCCGCATTACCGAGCCTCCCGGCGAGATCAGCACACGGGGGCAATTCGGACCCTGGGATCCGGACGACCCCGGCTCAACTCCGGTCAGCGGCACCTATACCTTTCGTGACGCGGACCTCGGCGTCTTTCACAAGCTGAACGGAACCATCGCGTCGGATGGCAAGTTCACTGGCACGCTCGAACACCTGGACGCTACCGGCGCGACCGATCTGCCCAACTTTCGAATCACCGGCAAAGGACACACGACGCATCTGGTTGCGAACTACAACGCCGTTGTAGACGCGCGCAATGGCGACACGCAACTCACTCGCGTCGAAGTTCACTTCGGCCGCAGCGTGGTCGTGGCGCACGGCAGCGTTGCAAAGGTCGCTGGCGAGCATGGCAAGGACACACGGTTCCAGGGAAACATGAACGGACGTATTGAAGACGCGATGCTGCCATTCATGAAAGGCCCGAAGTCCCCGATGACCGGCAAGCTGGCATTAACCGCGTCCGTCGAACTTCCGCCGGGTAAAGGGACGTTCCTGGAAAAGTTCCGGGGCGAGGGCAATTTTGGCGTCGACGCGGGAAAATTCACCAACGCCGCAGCACAGCACAGCATTGACCGGCTCACGAAAAGCGCGCGCGGCGACAAAAATCGTGATCAGGAGGATGCCGATCCCTTGTCGGTCGTTGAAGGACTTCGCGGGCACGTCTCGCTGCGCAACGGCGTCGCCACGTTCACCGGAATCACCTTTCATGCGCCGGATTCGAATGCCGAGATGCACGGCACCATCAACCTGATTACAAATCAAATGGACATGCACGGAACGTTGCGCACGCACGGCCGCATTGCGGACGAAACCCAGGGCATGAAGAGCTTCATGTTGAAAGTGATCACGCCCTTCATGAAGAAGAAAGACAACGTCACGCAGATGGGTTTCAAGATCACCGGCGAGACCGGCAATCCTTCGGTTGGCATGGAGTTCCACCAAAAGGGCCGTTAGTCCGGCGCGCTTCCGCGGCATTCCCTAGAATGGAAGGGAATGACAGTTGAGATCGAAGGCGTAACGCTGCACCTGGCGCACCCGGACGAACTCTCCGTCCGCTGGGTAGGCCAGGAAGAATTGATGCGGCAGTTGCTGGCCGCGTGGATGGTGATCCACGAGCAGGATGTGCCGATGAATCCGCGCCTGATCGGCAAGCCCGGCGTTGGCAAGACCACGCTCGCGTATGCGGCCGCCAAGCGGCATCGGGCCGCGACGTCTACATCATGCAGGCCACCATGGACACGCGGCCTGAAGACCTGCTGGTGACCCCGGTCATCGAAGGGGCCGGCAAGTTGCGCTACGTCGCATCGCCACTAGTCACCGCCATGATCCTGGGCGGCATCGTCATCCTCGACGAAGGCAACCGCATGAGCGAGAAGAGTTGGGCAAGCTTCGCGCCGCTGCTCGATAACCGCCGTTATGTGGAGTCGGTCGTAGCCGGCATCAAGATCAAGGCGCACCCGAAGTTTCGCCTGGTCACGACGATGAACGACGACGCCTCGACTTTCGAATTGCCCGAATACATCCACTCGCGCCTGCAGCCGCAGATCCTGATCGACTTCCCCGAGCACGACGAAGAGTTCCAGATCCTCAAAGAGAACCTGCCGTTTGCCGAAGACGCGATTCTCGAATACGTCACCGACTTTCCTGCAGCAGGCGCATGCGGCCGATGAGCGCTATCAGTGTGCGCGACGGCATCAATGTCGCGCGCTTTGCGCATGAAGCTGAAGAGCCTCGCGACGACGCAGCGTCACGAAAACGAAGCGCTGGAGATCGCCGTTCTCGAAACGCTCGGCGAAGAAGCATTTCGCTATGCACGGCGACCTCGTCCCTCCGCTTCCTGATTTCAGCAGTCTGACGCGGGGCCGCATCACGTACTTCCCCGTGGTGCCCGGGCGTCTCGAGTTTGCTGAAGAAGTGCGCCGCGCAATCCTCGCGCAAAGACCGCAAGTGGTCGCGCTGGAGTTGCCGCGCACGCTGCAGGAAATCTGGACCGCAGCCGTTCAGCGGCTACCTGAAATCTCGCTGCTCTTCTACGAAGACGCGCGCCACGATAGCGAGGGCGTTTATGTTCCGGTCGAACCGGCCGACCCTTTCACCGAAGCATTGCGCACGGCACTCGAAATCGGTGCGGAAGTAATCTTCTGCGACCCCGATGCGAGCGAACGTCCGCACCTTCCCGACGCTTACCCCGACACCTACGCGTTGCGGCACATCTCGCTCAACACGTACGTCGAGACCTATCGCGTGTATCCGCAGCCGCGTTCGGAGCTGTCGCGCGGCTGCGGACGCGATCGCCTATAGCTGCAGGGGCTTGATCCCGCGCGCGCACGTTAATGGTGATCTCGCTTAACCTGCTCGATCCGGTGCTCGACGCGATGGAGCGGCCACAGTCGGAGCCGAAGCACGCCGCGCGTCGCGAAGGTCTGCGTCTGCTCAATCCGCATCCCGATTGCCTGGCAGAAGTCTTGACCGACTACCCGGCGCTGCAGGCTCGCTACGAAGAGTATCGCGCGTCGAGACAACCCCTCTGGCCGTTGACCGCCGTCATCTGCAGATCACGGTGTTGCGCGCGGCCGAGAAGGAGTATGAGATCCACACCGGCGACCGCGTCATGCACTGGCAGCGGCGCTCCATCGCACGTTACACACGCAATCTGGCGCGCATGACCTCGGAGCTGTCGCGTCGCTGTACGATCTAACGGTCGCCGCACAAGGAATTGTCGACGAGAACTACGCCTGGGAAGTTTGGGAGATGGCCAACCGCTACCCCGCCCAACAGACCGAATCCGATGTGCAGACCGTGAAGATCTCAGGCGATGAGTCTGGATGAACACGAAGCGCATCCGCCTCGGCGTCGCCTGCCGAGCATCAAACGCCGCATGGGCAGACAGGGCTGAAGACGCAAGAAGGAGAAGATCCCCGGCTGAGTGGGCCGAGGATCTTGACGGCACATCGATCTGCTCCTATCCGCCTGAAGATCTCGTCATCGAAGACTTCGGCCGCTATCTGAAGAAGAAGGGCAAGAGCATTTTTTCTGAAGAGCGCACCCGCGTGGAACCATTCACCACTTCCCTGCTGGACGGCATCGATCTGCGCGAGACCATTCGGAACTGGCACGAAGGCAAAATCTTCGTGCGCGAAGAACAGAAGATGCAAGGCGAAGTGGGCTCGGTCGTGGTGATCTTCGACGAGCGATGCGACGAACGATATCCTACATGACGACTGGCTGGGCGAACATCAGAACGAGTCCGACATGGCCTTCTACTCGACCTATCCGTTCGACATCTGGTCGGCCCGGGTATCGGACGCGGTGAGTACGGCGGCTTTTTGATGTGCCTGCCCGCGCGCCGCATGTACGACGTCTGGGACGATCCCGATTACGATTTCGCTGAGACGAAGGCCGAACGGTTGCTGCTGGCCGGCCTGGATTACTCGGTCCAGAAGTTATGTAGTCTACGTCGCCGCCAAGCCCCCGCGCACCGTGTTCCGCAACATCGCCGCGCGCTACGGCCGCACGATCATCTACTGCCCATCGGCCAGCTCTCACCGGTGGCGATGAAGAAAATCCGCGTGGTGCATGTGCTGGATGGATACGATAAGCGGAAGATCGCGAAGGACTATATCTGGTAACGCGCGGGTTGCCCACGAGCACCGTGGCCACACGAGCCGCGCACGTAAGTAAGCGGGCTGTACAGGAAACCCGAAGCCCGCTTACTGACGTGCGCGGCTAGTGCAAAAACATCAAAGTCGCTCTGGCAAAATTGATTGATATGAGAGACGCGCAACAGATCGAAGAAGAATTAGTGGAAATCAGCGCCATTCAGGATGACGCAACAAAGCTGGAGCGCATCATCGTCTGGTGCACGACGCATCCTGACGAAGTGCCGTTTGCGATGCGGCACCTGATGACAATTCAGGGGCGCGACCGATAGCGAGCGCCCCCGAACGCGCGTTTCTTACCGTGCGACCGCTTCCGCCAAACTGCCGGCGTGCTTCAATTCTTCGGCCTTGTCGGTCTTCTCCCATGAGAAGCCTTCTTCCGTGCGGCCAAAGTGCCCAAACGCGGCCGTCTGCTGGTAGATCGGGCGGCGCAGCTTCAGGTGATCGATGATGCCCTTCGGCGTCAGCGGGAAATTTTTGCGAATCAGCGCGGTCATCTGCTCTTCCGGAATGGTGCCCGTTCCGAACGTGTTGACCATCACGGACACTGGTTCCGCAACGCCGATCGCATAGGCCAGTTGCACTTCCACCTTCGTCGCCAGCCCCGCGGCCACCAGGTTCTTCGCAATGTAGCGCGCCATGTAGCAGGCGGAACGGTCGACCTTCGTCGGATCCTTGCCCGAGAACGCGCCGCCGCCGTGACGGCCCATGCCGCCGTAAGTATCGACGATGATTTTGCGTCCGGTGAGTCCCGTATCGCCATGCGGTCCGCCGATCACGAAGCGGCCCGTGGGATTGATGTGGTACTTGGTGTTCGCGTCCACCATGTCCTGCGGGATGACTGCGTCAATCACCTGCTTGCGAACCTTGGCGACGAGTTCTTCACTTTCGACCGAGTCATGGTGCTGCGTCGATACGACGATCGCTTCGATGCGCGCCGGCTTGCCGTCCACATACTCCACGCTTACCTGGCTTTTGCCATCGGGACGGAGAAAGTTCAATTCACCCGAGCGCCGCACATCCGACAATCGCCGGGTTAATTTATGCGCCAGCACGATCGGCAGCGGCATCAGTTCTTCGGTCTCATCGCAGGCGAAGCCGAACATCAAGCCCTGGTCCCCTGCTCCACCGGTATCGACACCCATCGCGATATCGGGCGACTGGCTCTGAATCGTATTCAGCACGCCGCACGTTTTATAGTCGAAGCCGAACTCCGCATCGGTATAACCCACGTGCTGAATCGTCTTGCGCGCGATCGTAGGCACGTCCACATAGCAGGTCGTCGTGATCTCGCCTGACACCACACAAATTCCCGTCGTCACCAGAACTTCACACGCTACGCGTCCCATCGGATCTTGCGCCAGCACTGCATCGAGCACAGCGTCAGAGATCTGGTCCGCGATCTTGTCCGGGTGTCCTTCGGTGACGGATTCGGAAGTGAAGAGGTGTCGTTGATGTTCTGCCATGAATGCTCCTGAGCTATTGAGATGAACGTTCGGATCGTTGCGGCGCGCGCATTCTGAGTACAAATCAAATCGGCAGAACGCAGTCCGCCGCAACGTTGTCAGCGAATCTTTGATTTTACTACAGCAGCCTCCCCGGAACCCCGCGCTTTGACTTCATATACGATCATCTGGTATTACAGTTGCCACCAGTTACGGAGTGAGCGTCAGCATGCCTCCTAAGAAACGAGCGGAACCGGCAGCCAGCTCTCGCGCGAAGGCTTCTGCTTCGGCGGGTGTACCGAAGGGTAAGGCGGCCGTGGCTGAACCGGAGAGCGAATCGGTTCGGCAAATGAAAGCCTACGAGCAAGCGATTCGTCTGTTTCGCGAGCAGCAGCTAGAGGAAGCGCGCCCTCTGTTTGAGCAAGCCGCATCGGGACCGGCGGCGCCAGTCGCGCACAATGCCCGGCTGCATCTGGCAATTTGCCAGCGCCGTTCGCAAACGATCACGCTGGCCTTTCACTCGCCCGACGAGCACTATAACTACGCCGTTGAGCGGATCAACGCCGGCAACATCCAGGAAGGGCGGCAGCATCTATTGATCGCGCAGAAAGACATGCCCAACAGCGACGATGTGCTCTACGCATTGGCCGCTTGTGACGCATTGAGTGGCGATGTACCCGCGGCTTATGAGAATCTGAAGCGTGCGATTGATATCAACCCGCGCAACCGAATGAATGCCCGCCAGGACCCCGATTTCACCGAAGCAGCCCGCAACCCGCTGCTTCAGCAACTACTCAACCCCGATAAAACCGGACCGTTCTAGGTCTCGCTCTTGAATAGCCCCAAGCCGCTGTGCGTCGTCGCGATTGGCGGCGGCAGCGGGCTCTCGGCTCTGCTTCACGGCCTGAAACGTTATGCGCGCCCGTCCGACTGCCGCGTGGACATCACCGCAGTGGTCACCGTTACCGATGACGGCGGAAGCTCCGGCCGCTTGCGCCGCGATTTCGACGTGCTGCCCCCGGGCGACATCCGCAACTGCCTGGTCGCGCTTCAGTGAAGATGAGAAACTGATTTCGCGGCTCTTCCGCTACCGCTTCGAAAGCGGCCGTGGACTGAAGGGGCATAGCTTCGGCAACTTGTTCCTGACCGCGCTCACGCACATCACGGGTGACTTCTCCGAGGCCGTCAAGCAATCGGCGGAAGTGCTGGCAGTGGCCGGTCACATTTACCCTTCGACCGCGGCAAACGTGGGACTTGAAGCCACACTGGCCGACGGCACTCGCGTATCCGGCGAAACACAGATCAGTCGCAGCCGGCAGGCGATCAAGAAAATACGGCTGCAGCCGAGACGCGCCAAGCCCCTTGCTGAAACGCTGGAGGCGATCGAGAAAGCGGACCTGATCACGCTTGGCCCCGGCTCACTCTTCACGAGCGTGATTCCGAACTTGCTGGTAAGTGGAATCTCGCCCGCCATCCGGCGTTCCCCCGCGCTCAAAGCCTACTTTGTGAACTTGATGTGGCAGCCGGGGGAGACCACGGCATTTCGCGCGTCAGACCACGTGCGCGCCATCCACGACCATGCGGGCGGACCGTTGATCGACATCGCCATCGTCAACTCGGGTTCCGTGCGGGCATCAACACGCCGCCGCTACGCGAAAGAAGAAGCGGCGCAGGTAGAGAACGATGCGAAGCTGATTCGCAAGATGGGGATCGAAGTCTGGGAGGAAGATCTGTTGATGGAAGATACCGTTGTGCGCCACGATTCGCACGCTGTGGCGGAAGTCGCCATGCGCCTGGCGCGAGCGGGACACCGGCGCAAGTTACGAGGAAAGCATGAAAGCTGAAGCGACAGTCGTGATTCTGGCTGCAGGGCTGGGCACCCGGATGCGTTCGAAGCGGGCGAAGGTGCTGCATCAGGCCGGCGGCAAGGCGCTGGTGGAGCATGCAGTGGACGCTGCTCTATCCGTTGCGCCCGCGGAGCGTGTGTTTGTGGTGGTGGGCCACCAGGCCGCCGAAGTGCGCGCCTTGCTCGCGAGCCGCGGCGTCGGGTTCATTCATCAGGCCGAGCAGATCGGCACGGCGCACGCGTTGCTGTGCGGCGAGAAAGAGCTGAGCAAACTGCCCGGTCAGCTCGTAATTTTCTATGGCGATTGCCCGTTGATCCGGCCCGAGACACTCACGGGCCTCATCGACGCACAGGAGCGCTCCACGGCGGGCGGCACCATGATCACCACGGTGCTGGAGAACCCTTACGGCTACGGACGTATCGTGCGCGACCAGCTAGGCAACGTGCAGGCCATTGTGGAGCAGAAGGCCGCCACACCGGAGCAGTTGCTGATTGGCGAGATCAACGCGGGCATGTACTCGTTCCGCGCCGATCTGTTCTGGAAGCTGATTCATGACATTCGCCCGGACAATCCGGCGAAAGAGTATTACCTGACCGACATGATCGGCTTGCTGATCGGCGCGGGTCACACGTTCGCTGCAATCAAGAATCCCGATCCCGGTGAGTTGCTCGGCATCAACAACCGCGTAGAGCTTGCCGCTGTCGACCGCATTTTCCGCGATCGCAAAGTTCAGCAATTGATGCTGGCCGGCGTGACCATTGAAAAGCCGGAGACGGTGACGGTTGACGCGGGCGTTGAAGTCGGAATCGATACTGTCATCGAACCCTTCGCGCAACTGCTGGGCAATACTCGCATCGGCGAAGATTGCCGCGTGGGCGCGTGCAGCATTGTGCAGGACTCGACGATCGGCAACGGCGTTGCCATCGGCGCGTTCACCATCGTTGGCACGTCACGCATTGGCGACGGCGCACACGTGGGCCCTTATGCGCGGTTGCGCCTGGACAACGACGTGGCCGAAGGGGCGCATATCGGCAACTTCGTCGAGCTCAAGAAGACGCGCATGGGAGCGAAGGCCAAGGCGAATCATCTGGCGTATCTTGGCGATTCGGTTATCGGTGCACGCAGCAACATCGGCGCGGGAACCATCACGTGCAATTACGATGGCGTTCACAAGCATTCGACGGTGATTGGCGATGGCTCGTTCATCGGCAGCAATTCCACCCTGGTCGCGCCCGTTGAAGTAGGCGAAGGCGCTTATGTGGCCGCGGCCTCGGTCATTACGCACGCAGTTCCGCCCGAGGCTCTGGCCGTAGGCCGCGCCAGGCAAGTGGTGAAAGAAGGGTGGGCGCGCAGGCGCCGCCAGAAAACGGAGCCGCTTAAGCCGTAGCGGCTGCGGCGGCGCCTTTGCGCGACAGGAAACATTCGCGGCAAAAGACGGGCCTGCCCTGCGTCGGCTTGAAGGGCACCGTGGTTTCACGCCCGCACTGAGAACAGTTCGTCATGGTCTCGGTGCGCATGGGACTCGCGGGGCCGTTGCCTTGCCGCTTGCTCTTGCAAAGCTTGCAGCGCTTGGGTTCGTTCTTGAACTGTTTGTCGTAGAAGAAATGCTGCTCGCCAGCGGTGAAGATGAAATCAGACCCGCAATCGCAGCACTTGATGACTCGATCCTGAAACTCCATGGATGACTTACTCCCCAAGGCGACCCAGCCTTGGCGCGGCCGAAGGGGAGATCTTCGGCCGCAGCTCGGACAGCTAATTTACTCGACTTCCCGGCGACTCTTCTTCCGGTTACGTTTACGAGCCAGCGCTTGCTTGACCCGTTTCTTCTCACCTGGTTTCAAGTAGAAGGAATGTCTTTTGACTTCCTTGATAATGTCCTCTTGCTGGACCTTACGCTTGAAACGCCGGAGGGCATTCTCGATAGTTTCGCCCTCTTGAATTTTTACCTCTGCCAAACGAAAAAACACCTCCCAACCATCGGCAGATTTACCTCCGGATCTCTCCGGAAGGTACTGATATGATATGGACTTGGCTGTAAAAGTCAAGGCCCTGGTACAAAAAAGTACAACTGCACCGGCACAGCCCCGCCTTTCTCTCGGTTCAGCCGCGCTGAAATGTGGAGGGAAGAGCGGACGAGTGCTAGACGATGTTAGCACGGTGATTTGCTAGCTGCGGAGGGACGCGCGGATACACGCTGAGGAGGGGCAAGCTGCTTGTGTTACAGTCAGTCACCCTCAAACCACGCGGAGAATCGATGCTCGCATCTCACCTGAACACTCGTATCATTGCCCTACTTTTCGTCGCCGCCGTCTGTACGGCCGCCACACCTGGTCAACCCACTCCTGAAGCAGCGGTTCGCACCTTCATGGACGGATTCAACTCGGGCGATATGGCAAAGTCTGCCGCAATGAACTCGGCCGCCGGCACCAGCATCATTGATGAGTTCGCTCCTTATACATGGAACGGACCCAAGGCCTTCGATGACTGGGGCGCAGCCTTCGAGGCCAACTCCAAGAAACTCGGCTTAACTGAACCGAAGGTCACGCTCAGCGCGCCCATGGTCAAAAACATCACCTCCGCGCAGGCTTATCTGATCTACCCTTCCATCTATGCCTATAAGGAAAAGGGCGTCTCGATGCGGGAGACCGGACGGATTGCGATCGTTCTTCGCAAAGAGGGTGCGGCGTGGAAGATCGCTGCCTGGACATGGACCGGTACTGTCCCAAAACCAGTTAAATAAGTAGTCGCTTGGCCCGTATTGTTCAGTCGGGGCTCATAGATCGAAATGCAGGCGGCAAACAGCAGCCACTAATCACGAGTGCTGATCGTGAAAGAGCAACATCTTAGATGGGTGGACTCGTTACTGAAATCCGGATAACCAGCGAACCTTACTGCTCAAAGCCGGGGACTTCTTTTACGGTTAGTTTCAGTCGCTTGGCCGCGATCGAAGATGGAGCCGCAAACGATACAAGTTCGCAAGGCTTAACCATAGAACTAACGTTCTCATCGCGCCCTCCTAGTGGCGCCTTTATTCAGTGGCCGCCAGGAGTTATTCAAATACTTTGAGTGCGGCCCTCCGCGCGGCAATCCTACTGTAGAAGCCGAAGTGCTGCTAATTTCGGGGCAGTGGATACCTTCGGCTCGTTATTCGGATTACGATCGTGGACCGCTCATTCTATGTTCCATTGGAGCCAGCAATGAAGTAGCCAATCGTTTTTTCGGTTGCGTATGACATCCTAGGCGTGAGTGAAACCATGCATCGAGAAGACCAGTTCATCCCCGAGTTAATCGTTCGCAACGGAGCCGCCGCGCTCGACTTCTACAAGTCCGTTTTTGGAGCCGAGGAGCTAGATCGAATGACGCAACCCGTGACCGGGAAGCTGATACACGGTGAACTGTCATTGGACGGACACAAGTTCTTCGTGTGCGACGAGTTTCCGGCAAGCGAAGGTGGGACCTGCAGATCCCCGGAAACTCTCGGGGGTACTGCCGTGCGCATCACGCTTCAGGTTGACGACGCGGACGCTGTGGTCGACCGCGCCGTCGAAGAGGGCGCGCGCGTAAGCATGCCCGTGCAAGACATGTTCTGGGGTGGACGTTACGGAAAGATCGTTGATCCTTTCGGCCACGAATGGGGTATCAATCAACAGAACAACGAAGAGAGTCGCGAGACTACTCACGCCGCTGCGGTCAAATATTTCGCAGATCGCGAGTAACCTGGCGACTCCACCGCCTGCTGGCTATGCAGGAGCGCGACCGTAAAGGACTGCGTCAGTTGCTCTCCAGTGATGCACTCTCCTTACGGTCGTGCCCTGACTCGTTGAAATGCTGTGAGTCCCGCCCCAAGTAGAATAAAAGTTCCACCCAATCCAAAGGAGCCTTTTCATTTGTCAACGATCATCCGCATCGCCGGAACTGAAATTCTCGATTCGCGCGGCAACCCTACTGTCGAAGCCGAAGTGCTGCTGGCAGACGGCAGCTCGGGGCGCGCAGCGGTTCCGTCCGGCGCGTCCACCGGCGAGCATGAGGCGGCAGAGTTGCGCGACGGTGATTCGGCGCGCTATCTGGGCAAAGGCGTCACGAAAGCCGTTCATCATGTGAACCACGAGATTGCCGCCGCTTTGCAAGGGCAGGACGCAACGCAGCAGGCACGCATCGATCGCCTCATGATTCAGCTCGATGGCACGCCCAACAAAGGCAACATGGGGGCGAATGCGATTCTTGCGGTTTCGCTTGCCGTGGCCCGCGCTGCTGCCGCTTCACAACGCACTCCGCTTTATCGTTATCTTGGCGGCGTAGGCGCCAATGTGCTGCCGGTGCCGATGATGAACATCATCAACGGCGGCGCGCATGCCGACAACTCCGTCGACATTCAGGAGTTCATGATTGCGCCGTTTGGCGCCGATCGCTTCTCGGAAGCGCTGCGCATGGGCGTGGAGGTCTTCCACAATCTGAAAAAGGTTCTGCACAAAAAGGGCTACTCGACCGCGGTTGGCGATGAAGGCGGGTTCGCGCCCAATCTGAAGTCGAACGAAGAAGCGCTTGAAGTGATTCACGAAGCGGTGCACCAGGCCGGCTACAAGATGGGCGAGCAGATCGGCATCACGCTCGATCCCGCGTCGAGCGAATTCTATTCGAACGGCAAGTACATCTTCAAGAAGTCCGATAAGAGCGAGCGCACGCAGCGAGCAGATGGTGGAGTTCTGGGCCAACTGGAAGCGCCAGTATCCGGCCATCCTGTCGATCGAAGATGGCATGTCGGAAGACGATTGGGCTGGATGGAAGCTGCTGACCGACACGCTCGGGAAAACCACGCAGCTCGTGGGCGATGACCTCTTCGTCACCAACACCGCGCGGCTGAAGCGCGGCATCGAAACCGGCACCGCGAATTCGATCCTGATCAAGGTCAATCAGATCGGCACGCTGACCGAGACGCTCGAAGCGATGCAGATGGCTGCCGAAGCGGGCTACACTTCGATCTCGTCTCATCGCTCGGGCGAGACCGAAGATCCGTTTATCGCGGACCTCGCGGTCGCCACCAATTGCGGCCAGATCAAAACTGGTTCCGCCAGCCGTACTGACCGCATCGCCAAGTACAACCAGTTGCTGCGCATTGAAGAAAAGCTCGGTTCGTCGGCGCGCTTCGCTGGCAGGAAAGCGTTTCGTCAGTAATGGTGAAACCAAAGCCGCTGGTTCTGACCATCCTGGATGGTTGGGGATACCGCGAAGCCGTTGAAGGCAACGCCATCGCGCAGGCTCGCAAGCCGGTTTACGACCGGCTCCTGCGCGAGTTCCCCAACGCGCTGGTGCACACTTCGGGGCCCTGGGTGGGTCTCCCCGAAGGGCAGATGGGCAATAGCGAAGTAGGCCACATGAACATGGGCGCGGGCCGGGTCATTCACATGGATGTCACGCGCATCGACCTGATGATTCAGAATGGCGAATTCTTTCGCAACCCGCTGCTGCTTGCCGCCATGCACAATGCGCGCAACGGCCGGCAGTTGCATCTGCTGGGCCTCTGCAGTGATGGCGGTGTTCACGCACAACTCGAACATCTCTTCGCGCTGTTGAAGCTCGCGAAGCAAGAAGGTGTTGAGCGGGTGTTCGTCCACGCTTTCATGGACGGACGCGACACCGCGCCCGAGAGTGGCGCGGGCTATCTGCGTGCGGTCGAAAAGCAGATGAACGAGATCGGCGCGGGTAAGATCGCGTCAGTTTCCGGCCGCTACTACGCGATGGACCGCGACCGCCGTTGGGAGCGCATTGAGAAATCCTTCGACGCGATGGTGCTCGGAAGCGGCCGCAAGGCTACCAGCGCAGTAGATGCTGTTACTTCTTCCTATCAGAACGGCATCACTGATGAGTTTGTGGAGCCCGTCACCATCGTCGATGCGCACCAACAACCGGTTGGCTTGATACGCGACAACGACAGCGTCATCTTCTTCAACTACCGCGCCGACCGTGCCCGCGAGATGACCGAAGCTCTGATCAGCCCCACGCTCGAGAAGCCTTCGCGCTCGGCAACACCCAAGCACCTTCACTACACGACCATGACGCAGTACGACAAGGCTTTCGACGTACCTTTCGTGCTGCCGAAGGAGCATCCCAATCACATCCTGGCCAACGTGATGGAACAGGAAAACTGGCGCAACCTGCGCGTGGCCGAGACCGAAAAGTATGCGCACGTGACTTACTTCTTCAACGGCGGCAACGAGAAGCCGTATGGGGGCGAAGAGCGCGAGATGGTCGCGTCCCCGAAAGTCGCGACGTACGATTTGAAGCCGGAGATGAGCGCCGCGGGCATCACCGAAGTGGTCACGCGCGCAATCCACAAGAATGTCTTCGACGTGATCGTGATGAACTTCGCGAACGCCGACATGGTTGGTCACTCAGGTCAGATGGAGCCAACCGTCCGCGCGGTCGAGACCGTCGATGCTTGCCTGGGAGAAATCTGGAAGTCGCTGCGCGAACACAATTTTTCGTGGCTGATTACTGCGGACCACGGCAACGCCGAGATGATGATCGACCCCGCAACCGGCGGCCCGCATACGTATCACACGACGAATCCAGTGCCGCTGATATTGGTGGACGATAGCCGCGCACAACTGAAGCCGCATGGCGCTTTGCGGGATCTCGCGCCCACGATTCTCGGCGTGCTAGGTGTTCATCAGCCGGCAGAAATGACCGGCATCGATCTGCGCGTGAAGTGAATCGCAGGGCCCCGGAAACAGAATCCAGGGCCCGCGCCTTCACTAAGGAGCGACTGAGATTACCGCGGTATTGCTCGGAGCACCGCCGACATTGATGAAGAGCGGTACATCGCCGGTGACGCCGGGAGGCACGACAATGTTTGCCTGGGCTAACCCCACAAACCCGGGTGTCAATCCCAGATACATGACCATCGCGGTCTGGCCATTGATCGTGGCGAAGTAGCTCTGGCTTGCGCGCGACAGAACTACGGACGAAGCAACATCGCCGGTCTGGACCGGATGATCTAATGCGCCCAGGCCGTTCAGATACACCGTCACAATGCTGCCCGTATGCGCAGGGTTCGCTGTCGTGTTCAGCGTTCCGTCCTGATTGATCACGACGGCATGAGCGCCATTCAAGAAGATTCCCGGCGAGGCTTTCGCGACCGTAATCGTTGTTGACATTGAGGCGCCCGCAATTCCCGTCACCACAACGCTCGCGGTACCCGGCTGTACTTCATAGGGAACTTGCGCGTTGATCTGGTTGGGGCCGACATAGAATAGCGGAGCTGCGATGCCGTTGATCGTGACCCCGACACCCGCAAGGTTGACGGGCAACGGCGTGGAACTTGCCGCAACCGGAATCTTCGTAAAGCTCGAACCGAAGATCGAGATGATGGACCCGGGCGCAACAGCCGCGCCACCCGCAAAGCTGGCGGCGTTCACAACACCGTTGGTGCTGACGGCGGGCAAAATCGGACCGAACACATACTTCAACGTGAAGGCGTCCGAAGGTCCACCGCCGGGATAGCTTTGCGCTGCGCCACTGGCTACCGGGAAGTTCGAAGATGCGGTGTAACCCGCGACGTATGCGTTGCCGGCCACATCCATCGCGATGGCTTGGGCACTATCGTCGCCCTTGCCTCCGATGAAGGAGGAGTACAACACTGCGTTGCCCGCCGGATTCAACCGGGTGATCACGCCATCGAGTCCGCCCGAGCGGCGATTCTGTGCAGCGTCTGAGGTGACCATGTATTCATCGGAGTCGGTGTCGCCCACAACCACGGCGTTGCCCGCGCTGTCCACGGCAATCCCGTTCGCCCGGTCTGTTCCATGCGACCCGACAAACGTGGAGTAGAGCAAGGAACGGCCATCGGCCGCAATCCTGCTGACAAACATGTCCGACGTGCCTCCGAAATAGCTGGTCTTGTACGCTCCAGGCGTTGTCGGGAAATTGCTCGAAGCCGTGGTGCCCGCTACGAAAACGTTGTTGGCGCTGTCGAGCGCAATCGCTATCGCGTTCTCATCGCTCGACCCGCCCAGGTAAGTCGAGAAGATCGCATTGCTGCCGTTCGCGTTCATTTTGACGACGAAGCCATCATCGCCGCCGGAACGCGCCGTCTGCAGCACCGTTGCGCTCACCGGAAACTCGTCAGAGTGCGTATTGCCGGTCAGATAGGAGTTGCCCGCTGCGTCCACCGCGATAGCAAAGGCGCGGTCATCGCCCTTGCCGCCCAAGAAGGTGCTGAACACAAGAGTGCCGTCAGCAGCAAACTTCGTGAGGAACGCATCGTAGCCACCGGAACGAGTCTTCTGGAAAACACCATTGGTCACGGGAAAACTATCGGAGTTCGTATCGCCGGCGACATACACGCCGCCTGCCGGATCGACCGCGACACCCCACGCTTCATCGGTGCTTCCGCCACCAAGATACGTCGAGTACAGCAACGTCTTCCCGGAAGGATCGACCTTCAATAGGAAGGCATCGTCGTTGCCCGCGCGCGCCGACTGATAAGCGCCAGTGGTCACCGGGAAGTCATTCGATCGGGTGCGCCCGGCCACATAGGCATTCCCTGCCCCATCGACTGCGATCGCGTTGCCGACATCATCCGAAGACCCGCCGAGTCCATACGTATAACCGCCGGCTTGAACGATGTAGTTGAACGTGTTGCCAGCCGGATTGAAGGAGGCGAGCAACACATCCAGATCTCCGTTGTTGTTCGTTGTGGTGTACCCGGCGACATACGCGTTGCCAGAGTTGTCCACGGCCACCGCGAGAGCCTGCTCCTCACCGCTGCCGCCGACGAACGACGAGTAAGAAATCTGCGGATCGATCACCAGCGGCTGACTGTGGTCATAGTTGCCCACATTGAAGCCAACGGTGTTCCCGGCCAGCAGCGCGAAGCTTGCGCGCACCTCACGCCTGGCGCCCGAAATAGTCTGGTACACGAGCGGACGCTGCTCGGTTATGTCGCCGGCGCTGGTGTGAATCAGCAGGTCGCCTGCGCTGTTCAATGAGAGCCGCACATCGCTGTCAAAGCGCATACGGATGCGTCCGGGCTGCGCGTTCGGCGCGACGACAAAGTCATATTCCAGCCGTTCCTGGTTGCCGTAATAAGTAAGGTCGATTCCGGGGTAGACGCCATTTGCGGTTACCCGTGCAAAGGTCGGCAGTCCGGTCCGCCAGTGTGATCGATCGTTGCCCAGGAACTCACTTACGACTGTTTTCTGCGGTTGCTGCGCGACCAAAGCGGAGGGCTTACTGCCAGGGAAAGAGATTGCCACCTTCGCCGCATGCTTTTGTTTGCGCAGTTCTAACTCAGCGGCTCCGGGCTTCAGTGCCAACGCGTAGTGCTGGCCTTGTGCTGCAAAAGTTCCCTGTTCGACGCCGGGCTTGAACAGCATGGGCAGATGGTTGTATTGGCTGGCAGTCGAGGCGGTCAGTGTAGAAACCGCAAGCAGCAGTAGCGACGTTCGTTTGACAGAAAGAGATGTCGGCATTGGAAATGGGTACACTCATCCAGTTTGAACATCCCGCGACCCCTCAGGTTTCGGTTTTTTCATCAGGGGTGAACGCATTCCTCACCATGGCCCCTGAGTTGCTAACCGTTTGACATGGAATGGACTCCTGGCGGCAGCAACAATGACATCGAAGATCGTCGCGACAGCAGCGGCGGGGGAGGCGGTGGATTTGGTGGCTTCGGCGGAGGCGGCGGGTTTGGCGGCATCCATCTGGGTATCGGCGGGACGATCATCCTGCTCATCCTCAGCTACTTCTTCCACAGCAATCTTTTCAGCATCTTCGGCGGCGGTGGTGGATCGCCTGTTTCGCAGGTAGACCAGGGTCCTGCAGGGAGGAGTGCCGGACACCGCGCGCGATCAGGCCGAAGCGCCCGAAGTCGATTTTGTCGGCTTCGTCTTGAAAGATGTTCAGAACACCTGGGAGCGCATTCTTCCGCAGCAGGCCGGAGTCAATTACCATCACGCAAAGTTGGTGCTTTATCGCGATAGGACGAGTGCCGGGTGCGGTACCGCGCAATCCGCTACGGGCCCGTTCTATTGCCCCGAAGACGAAAAAGTTTACCTTGATCTTGGTTTCTTCGAAGAGTTGAAGAGCCGCTTCGGCGCCCCTGGCCAGTTTGCCCAGGCGTATGTGATCGCGCACGAGTTAGGCCACCACATCCAGAAGCTGGTAGGCACGCAGCAAAAGGTGCAGGCGGCTGAGGAACAGGATCGCGGCCGCGCGAATCAATATTCCGTAAAGCTAGAACTGCAGGCCGATTGCTACGCAGGCGTGTGGGGCCACTCAGGTGAACAGCGCAAGATCGTTGTCGATCAGGACATCGCCCAAGGCATGGCTGCCGCAGCCGCCGTGGGAGACGATCGATTACAGAAAATGTCTCGCGGTTACGTGAGCCCCGAGTCGTTCACCCATGGATCTTCCGCCCAACGCACGGCGTGGTTCAAGCGTGGCCTGGACAGCGGGAATATGGCGGATTGCGACACGTTTAAGTAAGCTCTTCGCGCGCTTTCAACTCTTGCGATTCAAAAGCCTCTTCGTAGTGGTTGCCGCGATCAGCGGGCTGCACTCGGCAGCTTCTGCGCAAGCCATGCCCGCAAGCGTCAATATCGACGCTGAGGTGCATAAGCTCATGTCTCGCACGCACGCAAACGGCATCGCCGTAGCTGTGATTGACCACGGTAAGGCTTCTTATATCCAGGCTTACGGGATCCGCAACGCGAAGGGACAGCCGCTGACTAAAGACACCGTGATGTACGGTGCTTCGTTGACCAAGGCCGTCTTCGCATACACGGTGCTCCAGTTGGTGGACCAGGGCAAGCTCGAACTCGACGTGCCCATAGCCAAGTATCTGGACAAGCCTTTGCCGAGCTATGGGCCGGATCCGGTTTTTCCAGATAAGTATGGTCCCTATAAAGATTTGGCAGACGACCCTCGCTGGCAGAAGATCACGCCGAGAATGTGCCTGACACATTCAACGGGCTTCGCCAACTTCGCATTCCTGGAGCCTGATCAAAAACTCCGAATCCACTTCGAGCCTGGCACCCATTACAGCTATTCAGGCGAAGGCATGATTCTCCTGCAGTTTGTAATCGAGCACGGCGCTCGGTCGTTAGGCCTTGACCTCGACAAACTCACCAAAGCCGATTTCGAGGCTCTGGGCATGACTCGCACGAGCCTGGTGTGGCGCGACGATTTCGCGGCGAACCTGGCCGATGGCTGGACCGATCAGGGTGAACCGAAAGAGCACGATCAGCGCAGTAAAGTGCGGGTTGCGGGTTCGATGGACACCACCATTTCTGACATGCAGAAATTCGCCAGTGCTCTGGTGCGAGGCGAAGGGCTAACGGCTGCTTCTCGCAAAGAGATGACAAAGCCGCTACTGCACATCACCACAGCCCACCAGTTCCCGACGTCGCTTCCCGACCTGCCCGCGAAAGCTCAGCGCAAAGACCTCTTCGCCGGTCTCGGTGTTATGACCTTTGACGGCCCTCAAGGTCACGGCTTCTATAAGGGCGGACACGATCAGCAAACCGCGAACACGATGGTTTGCCTCGAAGCCAGTCAGCGTTGCGTGGTGATTCTGTCAAACGACGTCCGGGCCGAAGCAGGCTTTGCTGAGCTGGTGAAATTCATCCTTGGAGAGACCGGCGTTCCTTACGACTGGGAATATGGCGACTCTGCCGGCAGATCGTGAACGTCGCGACGACGCGTTCGCGTGAACGACCGCGGCCATGGCTGTGAGCCCAGGTTCCGCATGCTACTCTGAAACCGTTTGGGAAGCGATCAGCCTGCGTCTTTGATCACGCCGAAAGTAGTCGTCGCGACTACTGTAATGCTCTCTTTCATTTCGTTTTGGAGAGCAGCGGCGATTGTGCTCAGCGACATGGCGTCATCGGCGTATTATGCCGGTGGCATCGCTGAATCTGCGGTCGGTAAGTCAGCGCCGTGGTTCATCCTGGCCATCATGTTGTTCTCCTATGCTGTGCGCTCGATCTATCTCGAGAGTTGCAGCATGTTCGTGCGCGGCGGCGTGTACAAGGTCGTTCACGAAGCGATGGGGGGAACGCTGGCAAAGTTCTCCGTCTCGGCGTTGATGTTCGATTACGTGCTGACCGGCCCGATCAGTGGCGTGAGCGCGGGTCTCTACATCGCAGGACTGTTGAACGAGATCAGCCAGTATCATGCACTGGACCTGGCAGGTGCCGGCCAATCACTTCGCCGCAGGCTTCGCGATTCTGGTGGTCATCTATTTCTGGTGGCAGAACATCATCGGCATCCACGAATCGAGCGAGAAGGCGCTGCGCATCATGCAGATCACCAGCGTGATGGTGGTCATGCTCCTGATTTGGTGTGCGGTGACAATCGCCATCAAAGGGTTCAACCCTGTCCCGTTCCCGACGCGCGCCACCATCCACTTCAGTCAAAGCGCCACGGGCTGGCTACGCGGCACCATTGCTCCGAGCATCACCGTAATCGCGATCACCATCGGCCTGGGCCATTCATTGCTCGCCATGAGCGGCTTCGAAACGCTCGCACAGGTTTACCGGGAGTTGGCACATCCGAAGCTTGAGAACCTCAAGAAATCCGCCTTCGTCATCATTCTTTACTCGCTGCTGTTCACCGCGCTCGTGTCGTTTTTTGCGGTGATGATTATTCCGGATGCGGAGCGCGGCAAGTATCTCGACAATCTGATCGGCGGCCTTTCGATGTTCCTGGTCGGCCCCACGATCGCCAAGTTACTGTTCCATGTCTTCGTTGTGGTGGTGGGCGCGTTGATCCTTTCGGGCGCCTGCAATACGGCCATCATTGGCTCGAACGGCGTGCTCAATCGCGTCGCCGAAGACGGTGTGCTGCCGGAGTGGTTCCGCAAGCCACACGCGCGTTTTGGCACCACCAGCCGCCTGATCAATCTGTTCGTAGGTATGCAGATCGCGACCATCGTGATCAGCGGCGGCGACATGATCATGCTCGGCGAGGCATATGCATTCGGCGTGGTCTGGAGCTTCGCACTCAAAGCGTTGAGCGTGCTGGTGCTGCGCTTCAAGCTGAAAGAGACGCGCGGCTACAAGGTGCCGTTCAATATACGCGTGGGCAAGATCGAGCTGCCGATCGGGCTCGCAATGATCACGGCTGCATTGTTCACTCTCGCCGTAGTCAACGTGCTCACCAAAGAGATCGCGACCATCTCCGGCGTTTGCTTCAGCCTTGCATTCTTCGCACTGTTTGCGATCACCGAACATTACAACCGCAAGCGGCTGCAAGGCGAACACCATGAGTTGGAACAGTTCCGCCTCGACTCCAGCGAGAACATCTCGCGCGGCTCGCTGCATGTGCGACCCGGCAGCATCCTTGTTGCGGTGCGCAATCCACATCACCTGGAACACGTGCAGAAGACTCTCGAGAAGACCGATACGCGCAAGGTCGATATCGTCGCGGTTTCGGTTCACCGCCTGAGTCAAGCAGCTTCGGGCGAGCACGACATCGGCGCCGGCCAGATCTTTTCAAGTCCTGAAACCGAGGTCTTCACACGAGTGGTCTCGCTTGCTGAGAAGGCCGGCAAGCATGTCGAGTTGCTGGCGGTGGCTGCGACCGATCCGTGGCTCGCCATTCTCCAAACGGCGCAACGGCTGGAGTCTGCGCGCATCGTGACCGGCCTTTCGCCGCGTTATGAATTCAACCCGGCTGAGCAAGGCAAAGTGTTCGGCGAGGCTTGGGAGAAACTCGAAACGCCGCGGCCTTCGATCTCGCTCGAAGTGGTGCTCAAGGATCCGCGTAATTCGCTCTATTACAACCTGGGCCCGCATCCGCCGCGTCTCTGGCCCGAAGATGTCGACCTGGTGCACCGCCTGTGGCGCGAGTTGACCGAGCAAGGTCTTGGCTCGCGACTTCGTCACCGTGATGTGGTGGGCGTGGCCCTTCGCCGGCTCGATCGCGATTTGCACTCCCGCCAGGAAGGCGAAGTGTTGAACGACTTCGCGCAAGAGGTCGCCGAACACCTGAATCAGCAACACAGCCTTGCGCAGAGTGAGACTACAATCGACGCGCAAGGGTAAGTGGAGTGTGAGTGAGTTCTCCTTACGATCTCTTTGCCTGGTTCTATGACCGTTACTGGGCCAGACCGCTTCTGGAATGGCAAAGCCCCGCGATAGAAACGCTGTTGCTGGCTGAGCTTGAACCCGGTGCGCGTGTGCTCGATCTCTGTTGCGGCGGCGGCCATCTGGCGCAGCAACTGGTCGCAAGCGGTTATCAGGTAGTGGGCATCGATGCATCATCGGAGATGCTGCAATTCGCGCGGCGCAATGCGCCTGGTGCTTCATTCATGCAGGCCGATGCGGCCAGGTTCACCATTGCTGAACCAGTGGATGCTGTAGTAAGCACGTTCGACAGCGTGAATCATCTTATAGAAGCCGCACAATTGCAGGGTGCGTTTCACTGCGTGTATGCTGCGCTGAAAAGCAAGGGTGTGTTCGTCTTCGACGTCAATACGAGTGGGGCGTATGGCGACCAGTGGGACGAGTCCTATTCGGAAGTGCATCCTGACCACGTGTTTCTGCTACGCGGGGGCTTCGATCAAGCGACACGAATCGGGACAACTCAGATCACCATGTTCCGGTTGGAGAGCACGTGGACTCGCGCCGATGTTGAAATGCGGCAACGCCCTTGGGACATGCCAGAACTGCTACCGATGCTCGAGCGCGCAGGATTTGCGGACATCACAGAACACGACCCTGTTCGCGATTTGGGCATGGCTGGCCACTACGCCGTGGGGCGGCGTTATGTCCGGGCGCGCAAAGCGCGATGAAAATTCTCAGCGTCGCTTACCCTTTTGCTCCCGTTCGCGCTGATACGGCCGGCGGTGCAGAACAGGTTCTCGCCATGCTCGATCGCGCACTGTGCAACGCGGGGCACCAATCGATCGTGATCGCCAGCGAGAGTTCGCAAGTCTCGGGCGAGTTGATCTCGATCCCGTCGCGCGACGGATCACCTTGACGATGCGCACCGGGCGCGAGTACATCAACTCGTCAGAGCTGCCATTGCGCGCGCAACGGAACGTTTCGCGCCGGACCTGATCCACATGCACGGGATCGACTTCGATCAGTATCTACCCGCGCCTGGAGCACCGGTGCTCGTGACCTTACACTTGCCTCCGGCCTGGTACAACGCTCGCGTATTTGCGATTCAGAGGCCGCGAACCTGGCTGCATTGCGTTTCGCAATCGCAGCAAGACGCGTGCCCTGCGGCACTCAACCTGCTTCCTTATATCCCAAACGGCGTGCCGGAAAACCTGCTCAGAACGGATGTGAAGAAGCGAGAATACGCCGTTGCGCTTGGCCGAGTCTGTCCGGAGAAGGGCTTTCATCTCGCCTTCGATGCTGCGCAGGCAGCCGGTGTTCCGCTGTTGCTTGCAGGACAGGTGTATGGGTATGAGGTGCACCGGCGCTACTACGAAGACGAGATCCTGCCTCGCTGTGGAACAACTCTACGTTTCATCGGCGCTGCAGGATGGCGCGCCAAACGGCGGCTGCTTTCGAGCGCACGTTGCGTGTTGATTCCCAGCCTCGCGCCAGAGACCAGCTCACTTGTAGCGATGGAGGCCGCGATGTGCGGCACGCCATCCGTAGCATTCGCAGCGGGTGCGCTTCCCGAAATCATTGAGGACGGCGTGACCGGTTTTATTGTCAACGGCGTCGACGAGATGGCGGGAGCGATTGCGCGCTGTTCTTCGATCGACCGCGTCGTGTGCCGCGATCACGCGCTGTCACGCTTCAGCGCGCGTCACACGATCCAAAAGTATCTGCAGCGCTATGAGCAGTTGATCACCGCATGACGCTCGAAGTTCTAACAACTCTCGAAGAGCTGCAATCCTTCGAGCCCGAGTGGCTCCGGTTATGGCATTCGTCACCGCGCGCTACTCCGTTTCAGTCGCCGCAATGGCTGCTGCCCTGGACGAGACATCTGTTTGGCGGAGGAGAGATTTGGGCGGTTGTCATGCGCGATGGTGCCGACGCGGTCGGATTTGCGCCGCTGTTTTGCTGGGGAACGGAAACCAGGACGGTGTCATTTCTCGGAGCCGGCATTAGCGACTACGGTGACATGCTCTGCGCGCCCGAACGTGAGCGCGAGTGCGCAGCGTTGATGTCGGATTTCCTAGACTCGCGGCGGGAGCGCTGGGCTGAGCTGGACCTGCAAGAGATCCCCGAAAATTCAGCACTGCTCAACAGGTATCCGCATCAGCCGTGTTCCGTTTGCCCGGTGCTCGATTTGAAAACCTTCCCGGCGGAGATGGACAGCAAACACCGCACCGACTTGCGCCGCGCACGCAACAAGCTAGCCAAAGGTTTCGATCCGCAGTTTACGTGGGAACAGAATCTGGATCCCTTCCTGCGCCTGCATGCGATGCGCTGGAGCGCGCTCGAGCCGGCTCTTGTACGATTTCACCGCGAGGTCGCAAATAACTTTGCCCAAACCGGCAACCTGAGGCTCGCGATGCTCTCGCTCAACGGCGCTCCGGCCGCAGCGATCTACGCGTTCACGGCAGTCGACACACTCTACTGCTACCTGAGCGGGTACGATCCGGAACTAGCGAAGCTAAGTCCCGGATCGGTGCTGCTCGGATGGGTAGTAGATGAAGCTATTCGTGAAGGTTTGACCCAGATCGACTTTTTGCGCAACACAGAAAGCTATAAGTACTTGTGGGGCGCAAAAGACCGGCACACTTATCAAGTCAAGTCGCTTGTTGGCATGCACGGCTCACAAACAAAAGCGGTCGATTGATGCGCGCCGAGTACCTACGGAAGGCCCACCACGCCTGTTGTCCGGTAGAGCCCCAGGTCGCCATCGTACCCCATGTATAAGTACCCTTGACGGTCCATCGAGAGTCCCCTGGCCCGGTAAGTAGTAACAGGCAGTCCCGTCTGGTAAGCGGTCCAGGTGTTGCCATTGTCGACCGAAACCCAACACAGGCCCTTCGAGCCATTCATAAAGAAGTGCCCACTATGATCGGTGTAGAAGGAAGACCCGGAGAATCCATAAGAGGTCCCGGTGTCGGAGATGGCCCAGGTGGTTCCTCCCTTGTACTGCATCACGTGCGCGTCCGTGTTAATGAAGAACGGTATTCCGTTCGGCGCAAATCCGAACCCGGTGTTGTTTGGTGTCGCTCCCATGCTCACCCAGGTGGTTCCGCTATCCGAGGAAGTAAACCCGCCGGCGGCTTCGGTTCCAGCGTAAACGTCACCGGCCGCAGTAATTGCGCCCGTCAAGCCCCACCCACGCACCACATGCGAGAGATAGGTGAAGTGCGTACCGCCGTCCGTCGAACGATAAGCGTCGATGCCATTGCCAGTACCTTGCACCGCGATCAGGTTCTTCTGCTTATCCATTCCCAGACCCAGGCAGGCATAACGCATATCGGATTGCACCCAGGTGCTGCCGTTGCCGGGAAGCCTGACGGACCTTCCAATCGTCCGGCTGGGGCAACCAACTACCTCGCCCGCTGAGTTCAACGCGAGCAGGGCTACATTCAGGTTGCCGTCCAGACCGGAGTTAATGACCGTCCATGTTTGCCCATGGTCTTTCGAGCGTGAGACACCCTCGTTGCGCGCGGCAACATAGATATCGCCATTACTGGTCGTAACCATCGCATGTACGGCACGATCAACCAACAGATTGGGAAGTACGGACCAACTGGTTCCGTTGTCCACCGAATGATAGACACCGTTGGTGGATGCGAACAGGCCGCGGTTGGTCACGGTAATCGAGTTGATCGGCCCGGTCACGCCAAAGCCGTTTGTGGCGCGCGTGAAAGTCGACCCGTAGTCGCTGCTCACATACACACCGCCACCGCCATCAACACTATCTGTACCCGCGAACACCTTGCCGCCCGAGGTTACGATACTGTCGACGCCGGCCGTCGCAAGCTTCAGCGCGCTCCAGGTTACACCGCCGTCAGAGGAGACCGAAAGCCCTCCGGTCGTCACACCCAAACCGTTGTAGTCGATGCCGGCGTAGAAGTGCCCCGTACTGTCACACGCGACAGTCACGATGGAGTTTCCACTCGTATAACCGGGGATGGCCCCGCCCTTGTGTCCATGTAGCGCCAAAATCGTGCGTGATGAAAACGGAGTTGGCGCCGTAAGCGCCAACCACAACGGTCGACTCTGAGGGATCCATCGCGATTCCGAGTAGATTCGGGTACTTCGTCGGAATCGGCTGAGCCTTGGTCCAAAGCTGCGACCCCGCTGGAAGGATTGATAGCCCTGCATCTGAAGTCGCCAGCAAATCGCCATTCTTGCGGAACAAGAGCCGGCGAGCATGACTGAGAGGTGCGGCGCCCTGATTCAGCAGGGTGAAGTTAGCACCTTTGTCTACGGAACGAAATACGCCAGAGATCGTCGCGGCGTAAATGTTATTGGATGAGTCAAGTGCAATACTGACCACGCCGCTGGCGACGTTCGCCTTCTGTAAACCGTTTGTCTGCGACCATGTCACGCCGCCGTCGGTCGAAACGAAGAGGCCGTTCCATACCGTCGCCGCGTACAAAGTTCCCGTTGAATCAGCTGCAACACTTTGGGTGCGGCCGCCATAGAGTCCGGCGACCTTCACCCAAGGTAGCCCGGGGGTGGTGGCCAAAGCCGCAGAAACACCAAGTGTCACAAGTGAAAACGAGAGCACGGCGATACGTAGTTTACTCAACATAAGTGTCGGATGACTATCCACACTTACCGGGGTTAAAAATAGCGACGCTTTTTCGACGCGGTATTACAAATAGAAATGCTTGTCACTGCTGAATTTCGCTCCGGCAGCCACGCGTCTGGTCGCCACTCAAGTACCGCCTGTCGGATAATCCCCACTGTTCATCCATAACTCCGCGCGTTCAGGCGGTGCTCCCTTCAGACTGCAAACAGAGGAGATCCACATGCACCGAGTCACTTTTCTGATACTCGCAATGAGCGTAATTCAGGCAGCCGAGACACGCGGAGTTGACGCGAAAGTCCGCAACTTATTCTTCGCCGGATTTAATGGCGATACGAAATCGATGGAAACCGGCTTAAAGGCAACCGAAGAATTACTGGCGACCGAACCGAATAATGGAGAGGCAATGGTTTGGCACGGAAGCGGAGTTTACTTTCAGGGTGGACAGGCTTTTCAGCAGGGCGACAGTGCGCGCGGCATGCAACTTTTCTTGAAGGGATCCGAAGAGATGGCGAAGGCCGTGGCTTCTCACCCGGACGATCCTGCTGTTCTCGCGCCGCGCGGTGCGGTCCTGCTGCAATCGACGGTCGGCATGCAGGGACCGCAGGTGGCTGGGCTGGTGCGCACCGGGGTCAGGGACTTGGAACATGTGCTCGTTATCGAGGACGCTTATTTCGCGAAGCTCGATGAACACATGCGCGGGCAGGTATTGTTCGGAATTGCCGACGGGTACAGCCGGCTCGGCGAGAATGAAAAGGCGCGTCCCTACTTCCAGCGCGTCGTGAAGGAACTGCCGAACACCGAGTATCAACGCCGCGCCGACACGTGGCTCGCGACGGGGAAGTTAACGCCTGCGCAATCGATGTGCGTCGGCTGCCACATCGGCAAATAGCTTTGAGCTAACGTGTGAGAACGCTCCGATGACTAAGCTTCGCTTCGCAGGAAGGATGGCCGTGTGGACAGGGCTGATTGCGCTGTCCGCACCTGCGATCGAGTGGATCCTGAACCCGCACGAAGCACTGGTCGAATATGCGAGAGTGTACGGCTATTCGCTGATCTACACAATGTGCGTGGGCTGGCCCATGCTGGCAGGACTGCCGCGGCTGTGGCCCCTCACGCATAAGCTGCCGGCGGCGGCACGGTGGCTGCTGCGATCTGCGGCGTTGGTGATCGCAACATGCACTGGCTGTGCGCTCGCTGGGCTGTTCTTTCTGATGGTGGTCCCGCACTACCACTTCATTCCGGGATTCCTCAGCGCCTTCCGCATCTCGCTGGTGGTTGCTACGGTGGTCACAATTTTCACCGCTTTTGAAAATGAAGCACGCGGCCGTGTGCGGTCGAGCCAGCTTGCATTGCAGAAGAACGAGCTCGAACGCGAGCGCGCGCTCAAGATGGCCAGTGAAGCGCGCCTGGCCTCACTGCAATCACGCGTGCACCCGCACTTTCTTTTCAATGCGATCAATTCTGTCTCTTCGTTGATTGCCGACGATCCGGTTCGTGCTGAACGATTGTTGGGGCAGATCGCCGACCTGCTGCGCTTCTCGCTCGATTCGCCGCAATCGGGCCTGGTGCCGCTCGATCGCGAGCTGCACATCGTACAGGAGTATCTGGAGATTGAACAAGCGCGGTTCGGAGCGCGGCTCGAGTATGCAATCGATGTACCTGAAGAGGTGCGCCGTGTGCGTGTTCCGCCGCTATCCCTGCAATCGCTGGCCGAGAACGTGATCAAACATGTGGTGAGCAACCGCCGCGTCACTACGCACTTGCGCGTACTCGGAAGAGCCTGCGCAAACGGAACGCGTTTCGAAGTCTGGGATGACGGCCCTGGGTTTCGCGCCGATGATTTACCCGTGGGCCATGGTTTAGAAAGTCTGCGCGAACGTTTGCGGTCACTCTGCGGAACGGCCGCCACGCTCGACGTGGTGCCAGAGCCTGGCGGTACGACGGTAAGCTTTCTGATTCCATGAAGCTGCTACGTGTTTTTGCAGTTGACGATGAAGAGCTGGCGTTGAATCGCCTGTGCCGGCTGCTGGAACAAACAGGACGGGTCGAGATCACGGGCCGGACGACCGACTCATCGCGTGCAGTTGAGATGTTGGGGCGTGAGGCCTGCGATGTGGTGATCACCGATATCGAAATGCCCGGGCTGAACGGATTTGAAATGCTCGCGCGGCTGAATCCGCAACCGCTGGTAATCTTCACCACGGCGTACTCTGAACACGCACTGCGCGCCTTTGAAGTGAACTCGATCGACTATTTGCTTAAGCCCATTCAGGAAGCGCAGCTCGAGCGCGCGTTGAACAAAATCGATCGTATCCGCGGCGGTGTTGAGGAGCGGCCATCGGTCGACGCGGTGCTCGCGCAGTTAGCGGCCATGCTGCCGGCGAAAGCAGCTTACGTTGCGCGGCTCGCATCGAAGCTCGGCGATCGCATCGAGTTGGTCGATGTCGCGGGCGTCACGCATTTCTACGCAACCGACAAGCTGGTGTATGCTGCCACCGCCGCAAAAGATTACGTGATGGATTTGACCATTGCTCAATTAGAAGAGCGGCTCGATCCAGCGGAGTTCGTGCGTATCCACCGGTCGACGATCGTCCATCTGCCTTTTGTCAAAGACATTCACGCGTGGTTCGGCGATCGTGTGATGCTGCGCCTGAACGATGCCAAAGCCACGGAGCTGACGGTCAGCCGCGAACGAGTGAAGCTCCTGAAGCAACGCCTGGGCGTCGCTTAGCTACTGCAGCATCTCCGAGCAGCAGGCCTTCTCGACCTGCTTGAACTCCATCAGTTCCGAGCGCGTTAAATCTTTGTCGTACATGTTCAACTGCCGCTTACCGTCGCGGCCTACTTTCGGCTGCTCATTGAGCTTTGCGCCGTGCGCTTGCAGTGTTTTGTAGCCATCATCCACACTGTCGACTCCAAGCGCCAGATGGTTCATCACGCCGAGCCGCTTTGGAGTCGGATCTTTCACGTTGAGCATGTATTCGAGCCAGTCGGTTCCATCCGGCACACGCATGTCGACCCAATCGGTCTTGTCATCTTTCATGCCGCCATGCCACGTCTCGCGAAAGCCGAGGATGTCTTTGTAGAAACGATTGGCCGCGGCCGGGTCCTGCACAGTAAAGCCGACATGGATCATGTGCTTCGACACACGGCTGTCCGGCATCGCCGTGCCGAAGCTCTTGCTATGCAGCGAACCAGGCATGTACTGAACAAATTCGACGTCGTGGCCGTCTGGATCTTTCACCGTGACGCTGAGATTGCCGGCGGAGTCTTTGGTCAGAGTAGCGGGAACTGTAACGTCATGCGCCGCGAGGTAGTCGCGCAACTGTTGAACGTTGGTGGTTTCAAACGCAATGTGCGAGAGGCGATCTTCGGTGGGACTTTTCAGGGTTGGCGAAACTTCGATGTACTGGTGATCGTTGACCTTGAAGAACGTGACGCCGCCCAGTGTGAACGGCTCCTCGTAACCCAGCCACTTGCCGTAGAACTCACGCGACGCCGCGAGGTCAGCAGTCTTCAGGGCAATGTTCGCGACGCCCACAATCGGCGGCCGCGACGGACCTTGCGCGAACGCCTGCCAAGCCAATGCGAATGCCATCACCAATCTCATGCGCCCAGTATATGCGCGAGCCTTGCGGCTTGACCGCCAAGCGTCTATCTGCGTAAATGGAGTGCAGGCGAACAAAAGGCGAATGCTCCTCACCCCCTACATTGAACTCCATTGCCGTTCCGCCTTCAGCTTTCTGCAAGGCGCCGCCGTACCGGAAGAGTATTCTGAGGTGGCCGCGGAACTCGGTTATCCGGCGTTGGGGATGCTGGATATCGACGGCGTCTCGGGTCTTCCGCGCTTTCACATCGCAGCGAAGAAGGCGGGCATCATTGCGCATCCGGGCGCCGAAGTTGCCTGCACCGACGGTGCACGCTATCCGTTGCTCGCGAAGAGCCGCACGGGCTATCAAAACCTATGCCGTTTGATCACGCGGATGAAGATGCGCGTACCCAAACATTCGCCCGCGGCAGCAACTCCCGAAGAGCTCGAAGAATTTGCCGAAGGCCTGATCTGCCTGACCGGAGATGAACAAGGTCCCCTGGCCCTGGCGCTCGCGCGCGGCGATGCGCGCCAGACGCTCGACCGCATTCTCTACACTTACGGCCGTCCCAACGTGTACGCCGAACTGCAGCGCCACTTTCATCGTGAAGAAGAGGCGCGCAATCAGGCAGTGGTGTCGCTTGCTCGCAGTTTGCGCGTGCCGTTGGTGGCGACCAATGGTGTTTGTCATGCGTTGCCTGAACAGCGGCAGATTCTGGATGTCTTCACGTGCCTGCACCATAAGACGACACTCGAAGCTGCCGGGCGTCTGCTCTCACGCAACGCCGAGCGTCATCTGAAACGGCCTGAGGAGATGGCGAAGCTCTTCGCCGATATCCCGGAAGCGATTGCCAACACGCAAGGCGTTTCGTCGAAGTTGAATTTCACGCTGTCTGACCTGGGTTATCAGTTTCCCGAGTACCCGGTGCCACCGGGCGACACGCAGATGTCGTTCCTGCGCAAGCGCACCGAAGAAGGTGCGCGCCGGCGGTACCGCCCGTATCATGACCGCGCACGGCAGCAGATCGAACGCGAGCTCGCCATGATCGAGAAGCTCAAGCTCGAAGGCTACTTCCTGATCGTCTGGGACATTGTGCGCTTCTGCCGCGATCAAGGGATTCTGGTGCAGGGCCGCGGCTCGGCGGCGAATAGCGCGGTCTGCTATGCGCTGGGCATCACGGCGGTGGATCCGGTCGGCATGGAGTTGCTGTTCGAGCGGTTCCTCTCCGAAGAACGCGGCGAGTGGCCCGACATTGATCTTGATTTGCCCAGCGGCGACCAGCGCGAACGCGTCATCCAGCACGTGTATGAACGCTACGGAAAAATGGGCTCCGCGATGACTGCCAACGTCATCACCTACCGCGGCCGGTCCGCAGCGCGCGAAGTGGGCAAGGTGATGGGCTTTGAAGTTTCGACGCTCGATAAAGTTTCGGCGCTGGTGCCTATCTGGGGCTGGAAAGATCCGGACGACACCACGAAGAACCAGTTCTCTGAAGCGGGGCTCGATCTGGAGCACCCGCGCATTCAGAAATTCCTGGAGCTCGTGACGGCCATTCAGGATCTGCCCCGGCACCTGGGGCAGCACTCGGGCGGCATGGTTGTGTGCCAGGGCCGTCTCGATTGCGTGGTGCCGCTCGAACCGGCGTCGATGCCGGGCCGCGTTGTCGTGCAATGGGACAAGGAGGACTGCGCCGACCTCGGCATCATCAAAGTCGATCTGTTGGGGCTTGGCATGATGGCCGTGCTCGAAGAATCGCTGGTCTTGATTCGTGACCATTGGGGGCAGGAGCTTGATCTCGGGCATCTGCCGCCCGACGATCCGAAAGTTTACGCAGCGCTGCAGAAGGCCGACACCATCGGTCTGTTTCAAGTGGAGAGCCGCGCACAACAGGCTTCCCTGCCGCGCATGAAGCCAGTGAAGTTTTATGACCTCGTCGTGCAGGTAGCGATCATTCGTCCCGGGCCGATTGTCGGCAAGATGGTGCATCCGTATCTTGCGAGACGTCAAGGGCGCGAGAAGGTGGAATGTCTGCATCCGCTGCTCGAGCCCGTGTTGGCTAGAACCCTGGGCGTGCCGCTATTTCAGGAGCAGTTGTTGCGCATAGCCATGGTGGCGGCGAACTTCACCGGCGGCGAAGCAGAAGAGTTGCGGCGCGCGCTGGGCTTCAAACGTTCCAAAGAGCGCATGAAAGATATCGAGATCAAACTGCGCGCGGGCATGAACCAGAACGGAATCACGGGCCACACGCAGGACATCATCGTGCAGTCGATCACCGCGTTCGCACTGTACGGCTTTCCCGAATCGCACGCGGCAAGCTTCGCGTTGCTCGCCTATGCCAGTGCTTATCTGAAGACGCACTATCTGGATGCGTTCACGTGCGCGCTATTGAATAACCAGCCGATGGGCTTTTATCATCCGGCGGTGCTGATCAAAGACGCTCAGCGGCATGGCTTGCGCGTGCTGCCGGTGGACGTGACCTGTTCGGAATGGAACTGCACTATCGAAGACCATGCACTGCGTTTGGGACTGCGTTATGCGCGGGGCTTGCGCGCTGAAGCGGGCGAAGCGATCGTTGCGGCACGGCATGCCGCGCCGTTCGAAGACATTGCCGACATCACACGCCGTGTGCCGCAACTGCATGCCGACGAGATGAAGCGCCTGGCCGCGATCGGTGCACTGAACGGTCTTGATGCAGAGCACCGTCGTGATGCGCTCTGGAAAAGCGGACGCGCGGTTCGTCCGGTTGGTCCACTGCTGGCCAGCGTGCCGGAGACTGCGCCGGAATCTCCGCTGCTTGCAATGAGCACCGAAGAACGACTCACAGCCGACTATATCGGCACGGGCGTCACCATCGGCCGCCACCCCATGGCGCACCGGCGCGAAGAGATGAATGATCTAGGCGTCACACCGGCGCGTGATCTGGTGCAAATCCCGGCAGGCGGCCTGGTGCGGGTCGCCGGCAATGTGATTGTGCGTCAGCGGCCCGGCACGGCGAAAGGCATTGTGTTTCTGAGCATCGAAGATGAAACCGGCATCTGCAACGCGGTGATTATGCCGGATTTTTTGACACGCAGCGGTTGAAGATCTTATCGAGCTCGTGGTTATTGGTGGAAGGCAAACTACAAAACGTCGATGGCGTGATCCACGTGCTGGCAAGAAACGTAGAGCCGCTCGATGCCCAGACCGCAGTTGCCCCGGCGCACAATTTTCATTGAGGTCTTGGACCGCGTTCTCGCTCATTGAACCGGTCTTCGAGAATCGACAAACGCTCTTCGAGCGCAGTTCAACCCTGAAGCACGGACTGATTCTGCCGGTACCGCGCCTCGGCCGTCCGCGCCCATTTCCAGAACTCAGCAACAAGCCGCGTTTCGACAGCCTCGATGTGCTCTCGCATGCGCATTTCCAGGGCTTCCATCTCCTGATGCATGCGTGTTTCCAGGGCGTCGACTCGTGCATACACGCGCTTTTCCAGGGCGTCGAATAGTGCGTCCACGCGCTGTTGCAGGGCGTCGACTCGTGCGTCGCCGCGCTTCTCTCGTTCGTCGAGTTGTCTCGAAAACCAGCCCTTATCTTCGTCGGTCAGGCTCATGTGAACTCTAGATCGAGAATATCGCAGCTATACCTTTTCGGCCATGGATGCGGATCCTCGACGCTCGCTTCCTCAATCCACACGTACGAACACGTCTTTACCGCGGCCTGTTGTCGGAGCGCTGCGGCCCATGTACCCGTGTTGGACGGCCAGTGTTTTATCGATGGTAAGATCACGGCCGCTCGCGCTGAGCGTGTGCACGTAGCGCGTTGTTACGGTGGAATCCTGCAGATCGCGCACGGTCTCGACCACCAGCCTTGGACCGTCTAGCTTCAGCTTGCCCTTTACGGCGGTGCCGCCTTCGCCTGTGCTGACCGTTTCTGAACCGTCGGGCTTAAAATTCAGAGTCTCGTGAAATTCCGGCGCGCCCGAGTCGACGCGGGTCGTCTCGATCGTGACTGCGTCCGGCGCCACCCGGATCACCACCGTCGACGGCCCCATAGGGACATCCTGGTGGGCCGATTCGCTGCGAGTGGGATCCATCTTCCATTTGCCCGCGAACTTCTCCAGAGTTGCTTCTGCGGCGACCAACTGACCGGTAAAGACCACAGCCACAACCAGTGGCAACCACTTGCGCATGCCACTATTACAACACTGTCGTTTAAACGCAAAAAAGGCCGGGCACCTGTGAAGTGCCCGGCCTCCATGCCGCTCTAGAACTGGTTCCAGAGCAACTGGTTATAAACTTCGTGGTGATATTGAACCTCGGGCGCCTTGACCACGGTGCCAAGAAGGCGCGGGCAGCGATCTGCCGAAGCCTGCTTCAGGTCTGCGTAACGGCCCTTTACATCGGCGCCCAGCAGCGTGCTGGTCCACTCCGCGCCGCGGAAGTTTGAAAGCGCGTCGTAGATGTTGTCGGGCAGATAGCGATCCGCGCTGCGCAAATTGTCGATCTTGGCTGTGGTGCCGTCGAGACCGGTGCGGAACACGGCCAGCAGCGCCATGTAGGGATTCGCATCGGGTGCTACCGAACGAACTTCGACACGTGAACTGCGCTCGTTGCCGATGGGGATGCGAATCATCGAACCGCGATCGACGGCTGATGCCTTGATCTGATTCGGCGCTTCAAAGTGCGGATCAAGACGGCGATAAGCATTGACGCTCGCGTTCAACAGCAAGCAGATGTCATTGCCATGGGTGAGGATGCGATCGATGAACTCCCAGCCGAACTTGCTGAGCTTCTCTTCCCCTTGCGGATCCCACATCAGGTTCTTGCCATCTTTGGTGACCGACACGTTGGTGTGCATGCCGTTGCCGTTGACGCCGACTACCGGCTTGGGCAGGAAGCTTGCGGTAAAGCCCATGCGCGTTGCCACCTGGCGGCAGATCAACTTGTAGAGCTGAATCTGGTCGGCTGCGGCCACTACTTCGCCGTAGCCATAGTTGATTTCGAACTGGGACGGCGCGACTTCGGGGTGGTCTTTCTCGTTCTGGAAGCCCATCGCACGCTGCACTTCCGCCGCGGTGTCGATGAACAGGCGCAGCGAATCGCCCGGCAGCGAATGGTAATAACCGCCGGTGTTGACGTAATCGAAGCGCCCCGTCTCATTGAAGCGGCGCTCCGCGTCGACGCCCTGAAACAGGAAGCCTTCAATCTCGTTTGCCGCGTTCAGCGTGTAGCCGTGGCTCTGATGCAGGCCGCCCGCATACTGTTTCAACACGCCGCGAATATCCGCACTGTACGGCGTTCCGTCTTTGTCGATGACTTCGCCGAACACCAACACTTTGCCGGCGCCGAAGATGTCGGAAGGCGCCCAGTAGAACGCGCTCCAATCCATCGCGAGGCGCAGATCGCTCTCGCGCTGCGCGGTGAAGCCGCGAATCGACGACCCGTCGAACGTCAGGTTGTCCCAGCTATTCAGCAGAAACTTTTTGTCGTAGTCGAGCATGTGCAGCCGGCCTTCGAGGTCGCTGAACAGCACGCTCACAGCTTTGATGCGCTTCTCGTCCGTCAGGTACTTGAGCCGCTGCTCCTGAATCTTGTCGGCGGCAACGCGGTTCTTCCGCTGCTCTTTCGCTTTCAAGTTCAGCTCTTCCAGCTCCGCGTAGGGAAGGCTCAAAAAGTCGTTCAGTTCGCTGGGCATCGATCTCCTTGGATACTTGCAGAAAATTTTAGAAATGTCAGCGCCGCACAGACAAGGCTCTCGGGCATCTTGCGCGCAGCGCTTCGGTTCTGGCTATTGTTTCATTATCAAAAATCGCCCGCCGTCTTCGCAGGCAATTCTCATCAATTTATTTTGTACGCAGGGTGGGCTGTTGTTTATGGGGCGAAGAGCGGGCACAAAAGAAATGCAGCTCACCGAGGGCCGGTGAGCTGCAGGAGTGGGGCGGTACTGAGTTCTAAAGCGCCGCGTCGCCCCGGTCGCCATTTCGAATACGCATGGCGGTGGCGACTTCGGAGACGAAAATCTTTCCATCGCCGATCTTCCCCGTACGCGCTGCGTCACTGATGGCCTTGAGCACGTCTTCCAGGCGCTCGTCGCTGACCACCAGTTCCACCTTCACTTTGGGCAGCAGGTCCACGCTGTATTCCTGTCCGCGGTAGACCTCCTTATGGCCCTTCTGTCGGCCATGCCCGCGAACCTCGCTCACGGTCATGCCCTCCGTGCCAATTGAAATCAACGCTTCCTTGACCGCGTCGAGCTTGAATGGCTGGATCACAGCCTCGATTCGTTTCATTAGCATCCTTTCGAACAGTACTCAGAAATAGTACAGCGTTGATGCAGCGGAACCAACCTCTACTGCTATTTCTTCGGGCCGATGAAAGCAATGAGGCCCAGCGTCAGAGTGTTCTGGTTGTTCGAAACCATGTACCCCGCGCCGCGATCGAAGTAGGGCTTGTCCGAGTTGTCGTGCCGGTACTCCAGACGGGCAAGCAGTCCTTCGTGCAGCTTCGCTTCACCCGTGAGCGTTACTTCTTTCACCGACTGCGCGACACCTGTGTTGAATCCGTCGAAGTCGGTATAGATCTCAGCACGTGGCGCGAATGCGAACACTTTGTTCAACTGGAAACGCGCCGCACCCGCCACGCCGGCCCACTTCTGCCGGATGCCACCAGGTTGGCGGTCGTCACCGTAATCGACGTTCACGTAGTAGCTCGACTTATCATTCGGCGTCAGCACCACCACGCTATCGATCAGGTTGCGATGCGCCGTGAACAGTCCTTCCCGTTGCGGGCCCGTGTAGAGCGTGGTCGTCCACACTGCCTTCTTGGCCGTCACCACGCCAACCAAACCGAGCGTCTTGATGCCGTTATTGTCGCCAACGCTGTTCCAGCCATTTACCAACTGCACGCCGGCGCTGAACGTTTTGTTGATCGGAATTGTCGCGCGCACGCCGAAGTGGTAGTAAGGAATCGCCCAGGCGAACAGAATGCTGCGCGAGTAGTTCCAGTTACTGTTGCTCTCGATCACCTCGGCGCCAGCACTGGTGACGAACTTTCCGAAATCGATTTGGATGCCGTGGGCGTGCGCCGGGCGAAACTCACCGTACGCCTGCTCCAGATACTTCATGCCTTCAGGGCCATCGTCAGCAGCGCTGATCACATCGAGTGTGCGGCCGACGCCCGCATCAAAGCGAAAGCCGAACATGCCCGATGCCTTCTCCAGGCTGATCTTGGCGAAGTTCACTTTCAACTGATTCGCTTTATCGTCGAAGTTATAGAGATTGTTGTATCCCGATGACGGGTGGTTGAAGTTAAGATCGCCATACCCGTCGCCCAGTAGATAGATGTCGACGCCATGTTGCGTCCAGGCCGAGGGTGGCGGAGTCGCTGCAGCAGCCGCAGCCGGGGGCGGCGGAGGCGTTTCCGGCGTGCCTTGTGAGAATGCGTGCGGCGCAAACACGGTGGCAATAGCAGCGAAGTATGGAAGAAGCCGGCGAACCATAGTGTTACCTCCAGAGTTTGTGGTGATAGCGAAGCATCCATCTCCGATTAACGCCGGTAAGGCGGACCGGATCAGGTCAAACTGGGTTTACACGATGGTATGAAGCGGAAGTCCTTAAATGCCAATCAATAATTTCAATTGGCTTAATGTCACTTATTGAATCTTTACCGGGGGTCTGACGGCACAGTCTTCCGGCGTATGCGGCCTCGGTTCCGATACCGCAGGAGAGGATCGATGACAGCGTCTTACCGGAGCCGGTAGACGGGTTCCATCTGGAAGAAAACCTTTACCAAATGGAGTGCAAACGTAGTTACGCGCGCCATAGTTTTTCTGCTCGCTGAATTGCTTTGACCTCAGAGTAAACCCGCGAGGGAAATTAAGTAAAGGGTTTTCTAATGCTCTGCGCGCGGAACGGCACGGTTTCCGAACGAGATATATCGGCTTACAAGCTCGTGCAATTCCCGCTGCAGATCGCTTTTGCTCAGGTTGCCCTTGATCAGAATCTTCTCAACGTGCCCGTTGAGCCGCGTGCGGTCTTCCTGGGTCAGATCCTTGGCAGTCAGAACAGCGATGGGTACTCTGCTCCAGGCCTCGCGCTTCCGCAATTCGATGCTGAACTCAAAGCCGTCCATGTTAGGCATCATCAAGTCGAGCAGGATCAAGTGCGGCAGATGTTCCTGCAGCTTCGCGAACGCCTCGATGCCATCGGCCGCGGTGCTGACCTGCCATCCTTCACGCGCCAGCATGGCGGACAACATGGAGCGCGAGCTTTCATCATCCTCGACGAGCAGCACCGAGCAGGGCGGCGGCTCACACTTATGCCGGTTCAAAACCTCGATCAGCTTCTCGCGCGTGATCGGCTTCATCAAATAGTCGGCCGCGCCGAGCGCATAACCCATGCCTCGCTCGCCGAGCATCGTGGTCATGATGACCGGGATATCGTGCAATGCAGGATCGGATTTCAGGGTCTGCAGAACGGTCCAACCATCCATCCCGGGCATGATCACGTCGAGTGTGATCAAGCTGGGGTGCTGCTCACGGGCCAAACGCAGGCCTTCTTCGCCGGATGCCGCCAGCACAGCGTGCACCCCTTCGCGAGCCAGGTATCGCTGCATCAGATCGCGCGCGGCGCTGTCGTCGTCGATCACCAGCACGACCGGGCGTCCATTCGATTCAGCTATCGAATGTCGCGCCGGCTCAGGCGCCGGCGAAGCGGACTCCTGCACTTTGCGCGGCAAAAGAATCGTAAACCGCGAGCCTTTGCCCGGCTCGCTCTCGACCGTCACATCACCGCCCATCATCTGGCAGAAGCGCCGGGTAATGGCGAGACCCAGCCCGGATCCGCCGAACTTTTTCGATGTCGAGCTATCGAGCTGAGAGAACGGCTGGAACAGGTGCGCGAGCCGGTCCGCGGGAATGCCAAGCCCCGTGTCCCGCACGTCAAAGCGAAGATACTCACTGCTTGCGGAAGTTTCCACGCCGGCTTTGAACGTGATCACCCCATCCTGGGTGAACTTTGCAGCATTCGAGAGCAGATTGAAAAGACTTTGGCGCACCTTGGTCAGGTCGGCATGCATCACGCCCAGTGACGGGTCGATGTCGGCTTCAAAGCGGTTGTGATTCTTCATCATCATCGGCTCGACGGTGCTGCAGACTTCGCGCACCATCGCCGCCGTGTCGAAGCTCTCAAGGAACAGATCCATCTTGCCGGCTTCGATCTTCGACAGATCAAGTACGTCGCTGATCAGCGCCAGAAGGTGCTTGCCCGCCGTGTGAATCTTGGTGAGATCTCCAGTGAGCCCGGCGGCGCCCAGTTCCGCCGCTTCTTCCTCCAGCATCTCGCTGTAGCCGATGATGGCGTTGAGCGGTGTCCGCAGCTCATGACTCATGTTGGCGAGGAACTGGCTCTTCGCCCGATTGGCCGATTCCGCCGCTTCCTTCGCGTCGAGCAGATCTTTCTCGGCCTGCTTGCGATCGGTGATGTCGCGCAATGTCGCGGTGAAAAGCACTGGGCCATCGGAAGGAATGCGGACGACAGAAAGCTCCGTCGGGAAACGCGTTCCGTCGGAGCGCAGGGCCTCCAGTTCAAGCCGCTTGCCAATCACGACCGTTTGCCCCGAGGCGAGATAGCGCTTCACGCCCGCCAGGTGCTGCTCACGCAACTCAGGCGGCACAATCAGGTCGGGCATCAGCTTCCCGAGGACATCGGCGCGCTTGTAGCCGAACGTGCGCTCGGCCGCGGGATTGAATTCCAGAATGCGGCTTTCGTGATTGATGGTGATGAAACAGTCCTGCGCCGTTTCGAGGATCGCGGTCTTACGCGCCTCCCCTTCGAGCAGCGCCTGCTCGTTCCGCTTGCGCTGGATACCGACGCCAACGCTATTAGCGACCAGCGCCAGCGCGCGTAATGCATCGTCATCGAGTTCGTGGCGCGCGAATACAGCAACGACTCCGATCAGCCGGTTGTCCACCAGCAGCGGATAACCGGCAAACGCCACCATGCCTTCGCGCAGCGCCCAATCGTGATCGCCCACGCGCGGATCGGTCAACACGTCGTTGGTCAGATGCGGCAGGCGTTCTTCCGCGATCAGGCCGATCTTGAACTTGCCCACGGGCACACGGCCGTGCGGACCGTTAGTGTGGGTGTACATGCCGGCGCTGGATTGCAGCACGAGCGTATTCGTCTCTTCCTCGAGCGTCCAGATACGCGCGAAAGCCGCATCCAGATGGGTCACGATTGCTTCGGAACACTTCCGCAGCATCTCCGTCATGGAGTCGCTCTGCGTGATGGCTACGCCGACATCTGCCCCTAAAGCAGAAAGCTTGGCTCGTGCTGCGGCCTGTTGATCCGAACGCTTGCGAGCGGTGATGTCGACGCATGCGCCGGTTACATAAGCGGGCCGCCCCTGATCATCGCGAAACGTTTTTGCGCGGTTATAAAGCCAGCGAATACTGTTGTCGGCCTGGATGACGCGAAATTCCCGCTCGAAGTCCGCACCTTCGAGCGCACACTTCTCGTAGCCGTCGATGACACCGGGGCGATCTTCCGCATGAATCAGCGCCAGAAAGTTTTTCAGCGATGGCTTAAGCGCGCGGGGAGCAAAGCCGAACAGACGATCCAGGCTCTCATCCCAATCCAGGCGGTTCGTCCGCACATCCCAGCGCAGCGTGCCCGTGCCGGACGCCTCCAGCGATGTGCGCAGCCGTTCGCGGCTTTCACGCAAGCTTTCGTAAGCCCGCGCGTTGGTCATCACAGCGCCCACCTGCTCCGCTACCGTCAGCAGGAAATCGCGGTACTCCTGATCGAGAGGCCTGGTTGCACTGATTCCTGCCACCAGCACCGCGGATGGCCGCCCCTGCCCGATGCGCGCCATCGGAACTACCATGCAGGAGCGCGGGAACTTTTCAGGAATGCGAAGATGCGCGGCATCCATGCGCTCATGCAGATCTTTCACGATCTGCGGCCGGTTCTCCGCAACCACGCGCCTTAGTCCCCAGGGCGAGAGGAGTTCCGTTTCGTTGTCGAGCATCACGCGTGCCGCCGCTAAACCTTCCGCAGCGCCCGCCTGCCCGACCAGTGTGGCTTCCGTCCCGCTTTCGTCAATCAAGAAGATCAGCGCAAACGGAATGTCTTCAGGATCTTCGAGTAGGACGTTTGCGGCCAGTACGCCAGCTTCGTCCGGGGTTCGCGCATCGATGGTGAGCCGCCGCAGCGTGGTCAGGCGGCGCTCGCGCACCACTCGGGTTGTGGTCTCACTGCAGACGCAGAGAACGCCGCCAACCGAGCCATCCTCCTCGTGAATCGGACTGAACGAATTCGTGAAATACGTTTCCTCATCGAACCCGCCACGCTCCAACGTGAAGTGCTGGTCTTCAGCCCACGACGCAGCCCCGGTCTCGCGAACCTGAGTGAGCGTTGGCAACACTTCGTGCCACACTTCCGGCCAGCACTCTTGACCGGCTTTGCCCAGAAATTGCGGGTGCCGCAGCTGGCCCACGATCGGGATGAATGCGTCGTTGTAGATCCGCACGAAGTCCGGGCCCCAAAAGATTTGCATGGGGTAACGCGACGCCAGACAAAACGACAAAGCTGAGCGAAGGCTTGCAGACCACTGTTCCATCGGGCCGAGCGATGTCGCGCGCCAGTCGATACCCCGTATCAGCTTCGCGACCTCGCTACCTTCGGGCAGATGGAGAGCGTTGTACGCGTCGCTCATTGACGCACTCGGAGGCGGTGCATCCCGCGGTCGAATAGGTGGCGGCTTCTGGTCACAAAATCTCTGTCCCCATTGAGGCTACACGGAAATCGGCGCGCCGGGTGGATAACATCTGGTTCGACAGCCTATGCTGATGCTGATGCCCTGGTTTTTGCCCGGTCCGCTCGCAACCGGTACGCCCGCACCCGATTTCAGTTTGCCCGATGAACAGGGGAAGGTTGTAAAGCTCTCCGCCCTGCGCGGGAAGAATGTGGTGCTGATCTTTTACCCGGGTGACAATACGCCGATCTGCCGCACACAACTGAGTCAATTTCGCGATCGTTGGGAGGACGCGATAAAGACCAATTCGGTGGTGTTTGGCATCAACGCGGCGCCCGCGCTGAGCCACCAGAGCTTCCGGCAGAAGATCAGTCTGCCCTTCCCCCTCCTCGTCGACGACCGTCGCCAGGTAGCAGCAGCTTACAACGCGGCGCTCTGGCTACTGATATTCCGGACGGTCTATGTCATCGATCCCGAGGGCGTGATCCGGTTTGCGAAACGTGGCAAACCCCCGGTGGGCGAGGTTCTTGCCGCTGCACGCTGACAGACCGTTATGTCGAAATTGATTGCGTTCGTCTCAACGGGCCTGCTCTTTGTGTTGTTCGTCGGCTTCGTGGCATATGTCCGGTGGATCGCGCCGCCGGGCACTTTCTTTCGGTCCGGCGTGGACACTCCCGCGGTGGTGCGCGAAGTACAGCAGTTGAACGATCTTGTCACGGTGCGCTACCTGGTCGAGAAAGTAGTGGCGCTCAAGGAACAGAAGGTGCCGGTAGGTTCGGAGTCGATCCTGCTTCTGGTGCAAGCGAAAGTGCTGGCCGGCGTGAGCCTGAAGGACATGACGCAATACAACGTGCAGATGCGTGGGCCACATGCCGTGACCATCGGCTTACCCGAAGCGCACATCGTCGACGCGTACATCAACGAGAAGCAGACGCGCGTGTGGAACCGCAGCATCACGTGGTGGACTCCCTGGGTTGCGCCGGATAACGACCTGGAACACAAAGCCCGGCTGGCCGCCATCGACGACGTACGGAAGGCTGCGATCGAAGAGGGTATCTTGAGTGACGCAACGCGTAATGCGCAGATGAGCATCTCGAATCTGCTGCATGCTCTGGGCGTCTCGGACGTGAAATTTACCAAGCCTGTAAGTTAGGCAGCACGTTACGCTATCATGGCGCTTCGATGCGGTCCTTGCGATTCTTCGCACTTCTGCCTGCAGTTTGCGCGCTTGCCGGTGCGGCTACTTCTTCCGAACCCACACGACAACCCGACCAGCACTGGCCCTTGAGCCGGCTGTTCACGCGTCCCTTTCTTTGGGGCACGCCGCCGTCGGGGGTCAAGTGGGCTCGCGAGAGCGCGACCCTGGCCTTTCTTTGGAACTCCGAAGGGCAGCCGTTTCTCGATCTTTACGCATACGATGCGAACGCCAGGAAGCTCACGCGTTTGACGCATCTCGAAGCCGAGCCAGACGAGTACAATCAGCCCGAGATCGATGAACGGCAGAAGGCGTACCAGTTGCCGCAGACAGGGCTGTCCAACTTTGCTCTGTCGCCTGACGGTAAGCACATCGCATACTCTTACCTCGGCGATCTCTACTTAGTCGACACCGATGGAGCAAAACTTCCGTTTCGGCTCACGCGCACGAAGGCTGCTGAGACCAATCCGCAGTTCTCCCCCGACGCGCACCAACTCGCCTACACCCGCGGCGGTGCGCTGTTGGTACAGGACCTGACCACCGGTCAGCTTCGGCAGATCGGCTCGGCGGAAAACATCGCGGCGTACCGCTGGTCGCCGGACGGCCGCATGTTTGTTTACTCGACGCGCACTCCGGGCGCAACACGCAACCAGGTGTTGCCTAACTATTCCGGACGCTTCGTGGCAGCGCGTCCGTTCTCTCGCGACGTCGCTGGGGATGAGCCGGGTACGACCAAGTTGTTTCTCATCGCGAGCGATAGCGATAAAGCCACGGCGGTTCAGGCCGGTCCTCTGGGCGATAAAACGTGGGGCTTCGGTCTGCCTGAGTGGTCGCCCGATTCCAAGCTGCTGATCAAAACGGTTGCGTCCGCTGATCTGAAACGCGAACAGGTTCTGCTGATCACCGCAGCTTCGGGCAGGGCCCGCTTGCTCTATGAAGAGAAAGATCCGGCATGGGCCTTCAGCGGCGCGGCCGGATGGTCGCCCGATTCCAAATCGATCTTCTTCACGAGCGAGAAGGACGGCTTCGCGCACCTCTATACGTTGGGCCTCGATGCTTCGGCCGTTCCGGTACAAGTTACGAAAGGCGCCTGGGAAGTTCGCTCGGAACGCGGCATCTATCCAGCGGAGCCGCAATGGGCCGGCGGTTACCTTTACTTCACGTCCACCGAAACCTCGCCGCATGAGCGCCAGTTCTTTCGCGTGCGGCCCGACGGCTCGGGCAAGGAACGCTTAACGAAAGAGCCCGGTATCAACATCGGTATTGCCTCTGACGACGGTCAGCACCAGGCGGTGATGCATGCCGACCTGGATCATCCGCTCGATCTCTACGTCGACGGCCACCGGGTTACTGTTTCCGAGCGCGCCGATTTCGCGAAGTACCCCTGGCCGCAATACCCGCTTCTATGAGTTCCCCGCGCGTGGAGACGGCAAAATCGTACACGCGAAGATGCTGCTGCCGCCCGGATACGACCCGGACAAGAAGGGCAAGCACTGGCCGGCGGTGTTCTTCATCCACGGCTCTGGTTATGCGACCAGCGTGCTCGCTCAGTGGGGCAGCTATCAGGAACTCCGCTATGTGTTCAACAGCTATCTTGCGAATGCCGGCTATGTCGTCTTTGATCTCGACTACCGCGGCAGTTCAGGCTACGGCCGTGACTGGCGTAGCGGCGTCTATCTCGATATGGGCGGTCCCGATTTGAACGATGTCTTAGGTCAGGTCGACTATGCGCGCCAGCTGGGCAACATCGATATGAACCGGCTGGGTATCTGGGGCTGGAGCTATGGCGGCTTCATGACCGACATGGCCATGTTCCGCGCACCCGACGTGTTTCGGGCCGGCGTTTCTGTGGCAGCTGTGACGCAGTGGGAGAACTACAACGCTACTTACACGCAGCAACGCCTGAACCGGCCGCAGGACAACCCCGAAGCATACCGTCGCAGTTCGCCGATCACGTATTCGAGCCAGCTCAAGAACCCGCTATTGATCATCCACGGCATCATCGATGACAACGTGCTTTTTCAGGACGATATTCAGCTCACCGAAAAGTTGATTCACGAAGGCAAGCCCTTTGAGCAGATCTTCTATCCCGAAGAGACGCACTCGTTTGCTCGTGAGGAAACGTTGATCGACTGCTTCCAGCGCGCAGCGGACTTCTTCAAGCGGAACATGCAATGAAGTTGCCCAAGGTCTACCCGATCCTGGATGTCGCAACGCTGAATGCGCAAGGGACCGGCATTGTCGACGCGGCGAAAGCATTGCTCGACGGCGGCGCCGAAATTTTGCAAATACGCCACAAAGACCACTGGTCCCGTGAGCTGTTCACCAGCGCTCAGCAGGTGGCGCAGGCCTGCCGCGCTGCGGGAGCGGCGTTCATCGTGAACGATCGCGCCGACATTGCATTGCTACTCGATGCGGGCGTGCACGTGGGGCAGGACGATCTGGAACCCGCCGACGTACGGAAAGTACTTGGCCCCAAAGCCACCGTTGGATACTCGACACACAACGCGGAGCAGTTGCAGCGCGCTTCGCGGCAATCGATTACGTATGCGGCAATCGGACCGGTCTTTGCGACGCAGTCTAAGAAGAATCCGGATGCCGTTGTTGGCATCCCGGCACTTGCCGCGTTGCGGGACAAGACAGAGAAGCCCCTGGTAGCCATCGGCGGCATCACGCTCGACAACGCAAAGGAAACGTGGCAAGCCGGCGCCGACTCTATAGCCATAATCTCCGCGCTCTATGCCGAGCCGTGCACAGCCCAGTCGATTCGGGAACGGATGGAAGAATGGCAACGACTGACACAGAACTGAAGACGGACGCCGGGCTCGTCAAAGGCCTGGGGCTGTTCAGCGCCACAACGCTCGTGATGGGCTCGATGATCGGCTCCGGCATCTTCATCGTCTCGGCGGACATCGCGCGGCAAGTGAATTCTCCGGGGCTTTTGATTCTGACGTGGGTTGTGACCGCGGTGCTGACGATGATCGCGGCGCTCAGTTATGGTGAGCTCGCCGCCGCCATGCCGCAGGCTGGCGGACAGTACGTGTACTTGCGTGAGTCTTTCGGCCCGCTGAGCGGTTTTCTTTTTGGCTGGACGATGTTCCTCGTCATTCAGACCGGCACCATCGCTGCCGTTGCGGTGGCCTTTGCGAAATTCACCGGCGTGTTCGTGCCGTGGTTCTCCGCGTCGAACTACCTGATTGGCTCAGGCAAGATTGGCCTTACGACGCAGCAACTACTGGCGATCGTCATCATCGCTTTATTGACGGCTGTAAACACGCGCGGCATTCGCACTGGTGCCATGGTGCAGAACACATTCACCGTTGCGAAAACGTTCGCGCTGCTCGCGCTGGTGTGCGTTGGCTTTCTCGCAGGGCGCAACCCGCAAGCGGTTTCGGCGAACTTCACCGACTTCTGGCGCAATGCCGATTGGGGCATGAATGCGATCCGGCTGGTTGGTGTCGCCATGGTCGGCTCCCTCTTCTCGTCCGACGCGTGGAACAACGTAACGTTCACTGCGGGCGAAGTCCGCAACCCGCGCCGGAATCTGCCGCTGTCGCTCGCCCTTGGCGTGGGAATCGTTTCGCTGCTTTATCTTGCCTGCAATTTCGTATACCTGAACGTTCTAACGCTTGATCAGATCAAAACCGCGCCGGAAGATCGTGTCGCCACTGCTGCTGTCGCGGTGGTGTTCGGACCGATTGCGGTGAAGATCATGGCTGCCGCAATCATGATCTCGACCTTCGGATGCACGAACGGTCTGGTGCTGGCGGGAGCGCGCGTTTACTACACGATGGCGAAGGACGGACTCTTCTTCAAACGCGCGGGCGTGCTGAACCCACGCTCGCAGGCGCCCGTGTTTGCGCTCGGCATCCAATGCGTGTGGGCCATGCTGCTCACGTTGAGCGGGCGCTATAACGACCTGCTCGACTACGTCATCTTCGCGGTGCTGCTGTTCTACATGTTGACCATCGCCGGCCTGTTCCGGCTGCGTTTCACTCGCCCCGACATGGCGCGTCCGTACCGCGCGTTCGGCTATCCCGTGCTTCCCGCGCTCTACATTGCGGCGGCGGGCATCATAGAAATCCTGCTCCTGTTCTATAAACCCAACTTCACATTTCCCGGCCTGGGGATCGTTTTACTTGGCGTACCGGTTTATTATTTGTGGAGAAAGAAAGAAAGTTCCCTTACATGAGTACACCCACACGGAACGTGAATCCGGTCCAGCCGGACTTCATGATCAAGAAGCCCATCGATGCTCTCATCGCTGAGGCGAAGGCGGAGAACGGGGAGGGACTGAAGCGGTCGCTCGGTGTTTTCTCGTTGACGGCGCTGGGCATCGGCGCGGTAATCGGCGCAGGCATCTTCGTGCTGTCGGGTCTGGGCGCGCACTATGCCGGACCCGGTTTGATGATGTCGTTTATTCTCTCCGGCCTGGGCTGTGCTTTCGCCGGCCTCTGCTACGCCGAGTTCGCCGCAATGATTCCGCTCGCGGGCAGCGCTTACACATACGCTTATGCCACGCTGGGCGAACTGATCGCCTGGATCATCGGCTGGGATCTTACGCTCGAGTACGCGATGGGCGCCAGCACAGTGTCTTCGGGCTGGTCGAATCACTTCATTGAGCTGTTGCGCATCTTCAATCTGAAGATGCCGCTCTGGCTGGCCTACGATCACTGGACCGGCCTGCGAACAGCGCTCGATGGCGTGGCCCGGCAACAGATGGCGACATCGTTTCCGAATCTCGCCCCTGGTACCCAACCGTTCCTCGATCAACTCACGCAAATCAAAGCCGCGCCAACCGCCGACCTGATGACCCGCGCGCACGAATTGCTAAATGCGCCACATCTGTTTGGGATGGAGATTGGACTCAACCTGCCCGCGTTCGTGATTGCATTGTTGATCACGGCAATCCTGGTGATCGGCATCAAGGAGAGCGCTCGGTTCAACTCGGCCATCGTGGTTCTGAAAGTCGCTGTGGTGCTCTTCGTACTCGCGCTGGGTGCGCAATACATTCACGCGGGCAACTGGGGTCACGACTGGTCGACGTTCGCACCGTTCGGGCTTTCTGGTATCGGCACCGGAGCGGCCTACATCTTCTTCGCGTACATCGGCTTTGACGCTGTGTCGACCACCGCACAGGAAGCCAAAAACCCGCAGCGTGATCTGCCCATCGCCATCATCGCTTCGCTTGCTGTTTGCACGTTGCTCTACATTGGAGTCGCCGCAGTGCTCACCGGCATGGTGCCGTGGCAGGAAGTGAACATCGAAGCGCCCATCGCGCACGCGTTCCTCGATCGCAATCTGGCGTGGGCATCGAACATCATCACCGCTGGTGCGCTTGCGGGCCTGACGAGCGTGATGCTGGTGATGCTCCTTGGTCAAACGCGCGTGCTTTACGCGATGGCCAAAGATGGTTTGCTGCCGAGCAAGTTCTTTGCTGGCATCCATCCGAAATTTCGCACGCCCTACAAAAACACGATGCTGGTTGGGTTGCTCGCCGCGATCGTTGGCAGCGTGACTCCCATTGACGACATCGGCAAGATGGTCAACATCGGAACCCTGCTCGCGTTTGTGATCGTCTGCATCGCGATCATGGTCTTGCGCCGCACCAACCCCGATCGCGCGCGTCCGTTCCGCACACCATGGGTTCCGTTTGTGCCGATCATGGGCATTCTCTTCAACGGCTACATGATGTACAAGCTCGGCTGGCTGAACTGGGCACGTCTGTTTATCTGGCTTGCCATTGGCCTGGTGATTTACTTCCTTTACAGCCGGAAGCACAGCAAGGTCCGTCAAGGGATTGCTGTCGACTAATCATCTGAGCCCGCTCACCCAAACCTGCGTCGCGGGACTTGCACCGATCGCCAGAGGCAAGGTCCGCGACGTGTATGCAGCGGGACCGCGCGAACTCTTGTTCGTCGCAACGGACCGCATCTCCGCCTTCGATTGCATTCTGCCCAACGGCATTCCACGCAAAGGCGAAGTGCTCACGCAAATGTCGATCTTCTGGTTCGACTTCCTGCGCGATGTGGTTCCGTCCCACTTCATCAGTTCTGAAGTGGAGCGCTTCCCTTCGCCCTTTCGCGAAGATCCACAGCAGTTCGCGGGACGGTCGATGTTAGTGAAGCGCGCCGACATGATCCCGGTCGAGTGCGTCGCACGTGGTTACCTGGCCGGCTCCGGATGGAAAGAATACCGCGAACGTGGAACCGTCTGCGACATCCCGCTGCCAGCCGGATTGCAAGACGGCTCACGGCTTCCTGAACCGCTGTTTACGCCAGCCACGAAAGCGGAGTCGGGCCACGATGAAAACGTGTCGTTCGGGCATGTGGCTGCGCAGATCGGCAACGAGCTCACTGAAAAGCTGCGCGATCTGACGCTTGCCATTTACCGCAAAGCGTCGGCGTACGCCGAAACGCGCGGGATCATCCTGGCAGACACAAAATTTGAGTTTGGATTTGTTGACGGAGTGCTGACGCTGGGGGATGAGGTGTTGACGCCGGATTCGTCACGCTTCTGGCCTGCGGAATCGTATCGCCCGGGCGGCGCCCAACCTTCGTTTGACAAGCAGTTCGTTCGGGACTGGCTGGAGCGGACAGACTGGAACAAACAGCCGCCCGCCCCGGCCTTACCTCAAGACGTAATCGAGAAGACCAGCCACAAATACCAGGAAGCCTACACGCTGCTCACCGGCAAGCGGCTATAAGACTACCAGCCGCCGCCGATGCTGAACCCGAAGGAAGGGCTCGAATAGTAGTAATCGTCGTAGTAGGGATCGGCGTAATAGGGATCGTAGTAGCTGGAGTAGCCGTAATACGGGTAGCCGTAGTACGGATAGCTATAACCTCCAAAGCCTAAGCCAAAGCCCCAGCCGCCGCCGTAGTAGCCGCGCCCATAATAGCCCCGGCCGTAACCATAGCCGCGTCCGTAGCCGTAACCGCCGCGGTTATAGCTGTAGTTACTGTAGCCCCGGCCGCCGTTGTAGTAACCGCGTCCCGAGTTGTTATTGGTGTAGCCGCGGCCCGAGTAATTGCCGCCGTTGTAGCCACGGTTCGAGTAGTTACCGCCGCTGTAGCCACGGTTTGAGTAGTTGCTACCGCTGTAGCCACGGTTCGAGTAGCTGCTGCCGCCACGATAACCGCCACCTGAGTACGATTGCCCGCCCGAATAACCGCGCCCGCCGCCACTGCCACGCGAACCGCCGCGCCCTTGCGCGTACAGCCCGCCGCCAGTTGCAAGGGCACAAAATAAAAGTCCTGCCAGTAATTTCTGCATACTGCCTCCACCTTCTAGCCTACTCCCGGCGGAGAGGGAGGGAGAAGCGGGGGTCTATGTGTCGTCGTGCAATCCGCGCGCACGATCGCTAAGCGAATACGTGCCGCGCCAACCGGAGCGAGCACACAATCACCCGCAACAGCGTCAGAGGCGCGACTGCGAGGGAGCGCACGGCCGAGAGCTCAGTGCGCTCTCTCCGTCCCCTCTGATCGTCCACTCCCTGACGGTCGTGGCTCGTGCAATCCGCGTGCACGACCGCTAAGCGAATACGTGCCGCGCGCGTGAGCAAGCGGGATGCACCACATCCGAGTGAACTTTCAATTACCAGAAACAGCGTCAGAGGCGCGACCGGAGGAAGCGCACAGCCGAAAGCTCAGTGCGCTCTCTTCGTCCCCTCTGATCGTCCACTCCCTGACGGTCGTGGCTCGTGCAATCTGCGTGCACGGCCGGGCCACGCGAATACGGTCCTTCCACGCCTCTCTTAATGCAACGCTTCGCGCGCGGCCCGTACTAGCCGGTCCGCATCGCGCGGGTGCATGGCGGTCGCGGTGAGGTGTCCCATCTTGCGCCCGGCGCGCGGGGTGAGCTTGCCGTAAAGGTGCAACTTCACCTCGGGCAGTGCGCAGACCGCGGCCCAATTCGGCTCTCCCGTCGTCCATAATTCGCCGAGCAAGTTCGCCATCGCGGCCGCGCGATAGCGTTCCGTCGATCCAAGCGGCAAACCGCATACGGCGCGCAATTGCTGCTCGAATTGACTGGTAATGCAGGAGTCGATGGTCAGGTGCCCCGAGTTGTGCGGGCGCGGCGCGAGTTCGTTGATCAGCAGTTTGCCTGACTTCGTCACGAAGAACTCAACACACAGTACGCCCACGACGTTCAACTGATTGAGCAGCGCGCGCGTAATCTCCACTGCTTCTTCCGCCAGGTGGTCGGGCAAGTGCGCAGGCGCGGAGGACACATCCAAAATGCCGTGCACATGATCGTTACGGATCGCGCCGTAGTGTGCGAACACGCCATCAAGGCTGCGCGCCGCCACCACCGAAAATTCCATGTCGAAATCGACAGTGGCTTCGAGAACAGCTTCGCGGCTCTTCAGTGTCTTCCACGCGGCGTGCGTATCTTCTCGCGAGTGAATGCGCACCTGGCCCTTGCCGTCATATCCGAATCCGGCGGTCTTCAGGATGCATTCACCGTTCATCCGTTCGACTGCTCGGCGCAGCTCCGTTTCCGAATTGACGGCTTCGAAGCGAGTTATCGGGAAGCCATGCTTCGCCAGGAACGTTTTCTCGCGAAGACGGTTCTGCGTGATGTGCAGCACCTCACCGCGCGGACGTACCGGCGCGCAAACCTCTGCTGCCTGCGCTGTCGCTGCCGGGACATTTTCAAACTCGAACGTCACGACATTCACCTTCGAGGCGAAGCGCTTCACTGCATCCAGGTCTTCATACGGCGCGTTGATCTCGAGATCGGCGACCTGCCCGGTAGGAGTATCTTCATCGGGCGACAAAGTGTGCACGCGGTATCCCATGCGCCGGGCCGCAATGGTGAACATGCGGCCAAGTTGTCCGCTGCCGAGGATGCCAATGGTGGCGCCCGGGTAAACGCGCTCTTTCAATCGAGCTTCTCGTGGAGCACGCGATTGTGCTGCATTTCGCGAAAGTGCTTCAACTGCTCGCGCAACGCTGGACGGCTACGCGCAAGAATGGCCACGGCAAACAGAGCGGCATTCTTTGCGCCGGCTTGACCGATCGAGAAAGTTGCGACCGGCACACCGCCCGGCATCTGCACGATCGATAACAACGAATCGACGCCGTGCAGCACCTTGCTCTCGACCGGCACGCCTAAAACGGGCAGCAGCGTGTAAGCCGCAACCATGCCGGGCAAATGCGCTGCTCCTCCTGCCCCCGCGATGATGACTTCGATGCCCTGCCCTTCCGCTTCCTTCGCGAAGGTGGTCATCTCATCCGGTGTGCGGTGCGCCGAAACGACACGCGCGTGTGAGTGGATGCCGAACTCGTTCAACACATCGCAGGCAGCGCGCATGGTTTCCCAGTCGGACTTGCCGCCCATGATCACGGCCACCAAGGGATTTGGAGACGCAGACATCACTACTGCCCTTGCGCGGGAGTGAAACCGTTCTGGCCGTCGTAAGTGCGCAGCGTTTCGGTTTTGACGATGTCGTAACCTGCGGCAGCGACCTTCTGCATCAACGCGATGATCTCCTCTTGCGTTACCGCGGCCTGGTTCGGCTTCACGAAGCGGCACTGGTGCGCGTCGATGACGAATGTCTCGGACATATAGTTCGGCCACACGGCCGTGCCGCGATTCGAGATGACAATCAGTTCAAGACCGTTGTGCGTGATCGCGTGCAGACGGTCGCCCAGCGTTTTGGGATCAACATCGCTCGAACCGATGTAGAGGTCCACTCCGACCAGTTCCACTTTGGCCTGCTTCGCGTGTGTGTTCGCGGTCCACTCCTTACGCTCCGCTGCCGCGGCTGAGTAACTGACGGCCTTCAACGTCTCGGGCTTCTGGCCCATGCGATCGATGACGGCCTGTGCAAACTCGCGCGTGCCGACTTTCTGTTTGCTCACGCCTTCCGCATAGATGTCATAGGTGTGAATGCCATCTTCCATCGCGCGCAGCCATGCGTTGTGGACTTTCTCTGCAGCGTCCGTCTGGCCGATGTGAACCAGCATCATCACGCCGCCTAACAACAAGCCCGAAGGGTTCGCCAGATTCTGCCCGGCACGACGCGGAGCTGAGCCGTGGATGGCTTCGAACATCGAACAATGGATGCCGACATTCGCCGAACCGGCCAGCCCGACAGAGCCGGCAATCTGCGCCGCGACATCCGACAGAATGTCGCCATAGAGGTTCGGCATCACGATCACATCGAAAGCTTCGGGCGTATCCGCGAGCTTCGCCGCGCCGATGTCGACAATCCAATGTTCGTTCTCGATCGACGGATACTCGGCCGCAATTTCGTCAAAGACCTTGTGGAAGAGACCATCGGTCATCTTCATGATGTTGTCTTTGGTGAAGCAGGTGACCTTCTTGCGGTTGTTGCCCTTGGCGTACTCGAACGCGAAGCGCACGATCTTTTCGCAGCCGGGCCGCGAGATCAGCTTCAGGCACTCCATCACGTCGGCACTCAGGCGATACTCGATGCCCGCGTATAGATCTTCTTCGTTTTCACGAACGATCACGACATCCATCTTCGGGTGCTTGGTATCGACAAACGGATGGTACGAAACGCACGGCCGCACGTTGGCGTAGAGCCCGAGCCGTTTGCGTGTCGTGACGTTCAGACTCTTGAAGCCGCCACCCTGCGGCGTGGTGATCGGCGCTTTCAAAAACACCTTTGTGCGGCGCAGCGATTCCCAGGCGCTCGGCGCAATGCCGGCGCTGTTGCCGGCCAGGTAAACCTTCTCCCCGATCTCAATTGTTTCGATATCGAGCTGCGCGCCGCCAGCTTCCAAAATGCGCAGCGTCGCGTCCATAATTTCGGGTCCGATGCCGTCTCCGTGCGCGACTGTGATGGGGGTTTTCTGGTTGGCCATGTTGAAGAATGATGACGATGAATCAGGATATCAAAGCGATGCGGGCCAAATGCGCGAGCGATGTCAGCACTGTGCTTCAGTCAGCGCTCGGCGGCGGACGTCATGTCCGGCGGTAAGCCTTCATAGCGAGTTCGACGCCGAAGCGAGTCACCGCGATGTGAAACAGAAGATCGTCGTGGCTCGCATCAGGGAATCTGCTGCGCGCAACGGCCATTTGGAGATGATGCGCTGCCTCCCACAACTCCATGCCCCGTTGAACTCTTTCAGCGGGTGTCATCGCGGCAAGCCGTTCGTAATAGACGGCGCGGGCACCTGGTGATGTATCGTCTAGCGCCACCGAAATCGAGTATCGCGCAAATTCCTGATGTTGTGGTTGCTTGTGTGGCTCCCCTCTGAATTTGAAGCCCAGTGCATAATCAAATGAATGACTTTGTGCTATCTGGATGCGTTCTCGGGCTTGAGCGGCGACATGCTCGTTGGCGCGCTCGCTGATGCTGGTGCGGACAAGACCGCGCTGACCGAAGCACTCGATTCGCTGAACACCGGCGCACAAGTTTCGTTTGAAAAAGTGAAGCGCCGCGGCATGGCGGCCACCAAGTTTCACGTCAAATTTGAAGAGCAGAAGAAGCATCGTCACCTCAGCGGCATCGTGAAGATCATCGAAGCGGGTACGCTTCCCGAACGCGCCAAACGCCGTGCGATCCAGGTCTTCACCAAGCTCGCGGAGGCCGAATCTCTGGCGCACGACATGCCCATCGAGAAAGTTCACTTTCACGAAGTCGGGGCCGTCGATTCCATTGCTGACATCGTCGGCGCTTGTGTCGGCTTCGAACTGCTGGGTGTTGAAAAGCTCTACTGCTCACCCGTAAATGTCGGCAGCGGCACGGTCGAGACGGAGCACGGTACGCTGCCCGTCCCTGCGCCTGCGACAGCGAAACTGCTTGCGGGCAAGCCGGTGTACGCGCGTGGTCCGGCGCTCGAATTGACGACGCCCACGGGCGCAGCGGTTGCCGCAACGCTTTCAGAAAATTTCGGCGCAATGCCCGCCATGACGCTGGGCGCCACTGGTTATGGCGCTGGCACGATGGATTTCAAAGAGCATGCGAACTTGTTGCGCGTGACCATTGGTCAATCGACAGCCGCGACAGAATCAACGACAGTCGACGTGATCGAAGCAAATATTGACGATTCGAGTCCGCAAGTTCTGGGCTACGCGCTCGAACGGCTGATGGCCGCAGGCGCACTGGATGCTTCGCTGCAGCCGCTTGAAATGAAGAAGGGGCGTCCGGGTTCGCTGCTGCGCGTGATCACCACACCAGACGCGCGCGAAGCGATGGCTGCGCTGATCTTTCGCGAGACATCCACGCTGGGGCTGCGCATCTATAGCGCTGAACGCCGCGTGATGGCGCGTCATTTCGTGGAAGTGCAGACACCGCATGGCAAGGTGCATGTGAAGGTCGGCGGCGATGGCGGCTTTGCGCCCGAGTTCGAAGACTGCCGCCGCATCGCCGTCGAGACCGGCGCGGCATTGAAAGACGTGATGGCTGAAGCCAGCTTCGCGTATTGGAACAGCCGTCTCACTTAAAACAAATCTGATGAAATACTACTTCACGACGCCCATTTACTACGTAAACGCGGCGCCGCACATCGGCCACACTTACACCACGCTCGCCGCCGACACGATCAAGCGCTTCAAGCGCCAGCAAGGTTATGAACCCGTGCTCACAACGGGCACGGATGAGCACGGCCAGAAGGTCGAGCGCTCGGCCGAAGCTGCCGGCCGCACGCCGCAGGAGTTTGCCGACATGGTGTCGGCCGAGTTTCGCCGGCAGTGGGATGTACTTGGTCTTCAGTACGATCAGTTCATCCGCACGACCGACCCTCGACATCACAAGACCGTGCAATGGCTGTTCGAGCGCTGTCTGAAAAACGGCTACGCCTACAAAGGAACTTACACCGGCGCCTATTGCGTCTACGATGAGCGCTACGTCAACGAGGTTCAGCCGGGCGAGAACTGTCCCGACTGCGGCCGCCCGACGGAAGCGCTTACAGAAGAGAACTACTTTTTTAAGCTGTCGGCCTTCACCGATCGCCTGCTGGAACTCTACGAGAAGGACCCGAACTTCATCCGCCCCGAATCGCGCCGCAATGAAGTGCTCGCGTTCGTGAAGCAGGGGCTGCAAGACCTCTCGATCAGCCGCACGACGCTGAAATGGGGCATCCCGCTGCCGGTGGAAGGCAATCACGTCTTCTACGTCTGGTTCGACGCGCTCACTTCCTACATCACTGCAATCGCCGGCGACAACCCGCCCGGCGAATTGTGGCCCGCTGATCTGCATTTGGTCGGCAAAGAGATCCTCCGGTTCCATGCAGTGTTCTGGCCCGCGTTTCTGATGGCTGCCGATGTCGCGCTGCCGAAGCGTGTGTTCGCGCATGGCTGGCTGCTCTTCGATAACGAGAAGATGAGCAAGTCGCGCGGCAACATGCTTCGCGCCGAACCCATTCAGAAAGTCGTCGGCTTCGAAACGCTTCGCTATTATCTGCTGCGCGAAGTTACCTTCGGCCAGGACGGCAGCTTCAGTTACGACGCGATGATCACGCGTTATAACGCCGATCTCGCGAACGGACTCGGAAACCTTGCAAGCCGCACGTTGACGATGGTCAATCAGTATCGCGCCGGGGTGGTGCCTGCAGTGTTCGACGAAGTTGTCGGCACCGCGGCCGCGCACGCGATCGAAACAGCTCTTGCAAGCTTCGACGCTTTCGACTTCTCGAAAGGTCTGGAAGCGGTGTGGATGCTGCTCGGATCAGTCGACAAATTCATCGTCGAACAAGCACCGTGGAAGCTCGCGCGCTCTGAAGATCCGCACGCGCCGGTCAAGCTCGATTCCGCGCTAGGTACCGCCGCCGAAGCGCTGCGTCTCGCATGCATTCTGCTGTATCCGGTCATCCCTGAATCGGTCACGAAGATCTGGTCGCAGCTGGGCATGACGACCAATCTCGATCACGCTCGCCACGAAGATTTGCATTGGGGCAACTTTCCGGCGAATCAGAAGATTGGGGAGATCCTCGGGGTGTTCCCACGCATTGACGCGAAGCCGGCGATTGAGAAGATGATGGCGCTCGAAGCGGAAGTGAACGCGCAACAGGCCAAGCTGATGGGCAAGACGCCCGAGGCGCCGCCCGCAAACATCGCGCCGCTTGCGCCGAAGATCGAGATCGACGATTTCGTGAAAGTCGATCTGCGCGTCGGGCAAGTCGTATCGGCTGAACCGGTGAAAGGTGCAGACAAGCTGCTGCACTTGAAAGTGGACATCGCCGAAGCCGAGCCGCGCACCATCGTCGCGGGCATCGCGGCGGCTTACCCTCCCGCAGATTTGGTGGGCCGCAAGGTGGTCATCGTCGCGAATTTGGAACCGCGCAAGCTGCGGGGCATCATGTCGAACGGCATGATCGTCGCGGCATCTCTCGAAGGCGGCAAGCCCGTGCTCGCATCGTTCCTCGAAGATGTGCCGGTTGGCGCGCGTCTGAAATAGCTATGAGGCTGGTCGATTCGCATTGCCATCTCGATCACGAGAAGTTTGCGGGAGATTTCGATGCGATGTTCGAACGCGCGCGTTCGGCCGGTGTCGAATACATGCTGTCGATCGGAACGGGCAGCGGTCCGCCCGACCTGGAATGTGCCATTCGCCTGGCCGACAAAATGCCCGATGTGTTTGCCTCGATCGGTGTGCATCCACACGACGCGTCGAAGGCAAACGAAGAAACATGGGATCGGCTCGCGCAATTGGTACATCACAGAAAAGTGGTGGCATTTGGGGAGATCGGGCTGGACTATCATTACGACTTCTCGCCGCGCGAAGTGCAGCAGGAAGTATTCGTGCGGCAACTGGAACTGGCCTCATTGACGCGACTCCCGATCATCATCCACACGCGTGAGGCCTGGGACGATACGTTCGCGCTGCTCGAAAAACATTGGAAGGGCGAGGGCATTATGCACTGCTTCACGGGTGGTCCGCGCGAAGCGGAGCGCTCGCTCGAATTGGGCTTTCATCTGAGCTTCGGCGGCGTGCTGACGTTTCCTAAGTCGGAAGAGTTGCGGCAGGCAGCGAAGCTCGTGCCGGATGACCGTTTGCTGGTCGAAACTGATGCGCCCTACCTGGCGCCCGTCCCGCACCGCGGCAAGCGCAACGAACCGGCGTTTGTCGCTGAAACGGTTCGTGCACTCGCGGCGGTGCGCGACGACACGCCGGAACACATCTCCGAAGTCACGTTTCACAACTTCCGGCACCTCTGTTTGCACGCTGTCGAACTCAACGGCTACACTGAAGATTCCCCATGGAAATAGGCAAGTTGGAGCAGGTGGTCAGCTCGCGCGGACTTTTTGACCTGCTCCAACAGGACTTGCAGCAGGTCGAACACGAGATCGGCCTGGAGTCCGTGGCGTCGGTCGAGGCGGTCACTACGATTGCGCAGTATCTGCAATCGAGCGGCGGCAAGCGGCTGCGGCCGTCGCTACTGCTGTTATGCGCGCGGTTGATCGGCAACCCCAAACAGAGTGCGGTACGGCTGGCGGCGGTGGTCGAAATTCTGCATGCAGCCACGCTGGTGCATGACGATGTGATCGATCGTGCCGAACTGCGGCGCGGGCGTCCTGCAACGAACGTGCAGTGGGGCAATCACACCTGCGTGCTGGCGGGCGACTGGCTTTATATGCAGGCGTTTCAGATTGCGCTGCGCGAGCGCAATTTCCACGTGCTCGACCTGCTGATTGCGCTGACTCAGTTGATGGTCGAAGGCGAGCTGATCCAACTCGAACGCATTGGCCGCATCAACGTGACGGAAGCGGACTGCATGGAAATTGCGGATCGCAAGACCGCAGGCCTCTTCTCTGCTTGCGCGAAGCTGGGAGCAGTTGTGGCGGGCGCTACGGCCGAGATCGAAGAACGCCTGGGCGACTACGCATGGAATCTCGGCATGGCCTTCCAGTTGATGGACGACGTGCTTGACTTTACCGCGCGCGAGATTACGCTAGGAAAGCCGGTAGGCGGCGATCTGCGCGAAGGCAAAGTCACGCTGCCGCTGGTTTACGCGTTGCAGAAAGCCACGGCGGAGGAGCGTGAACAAGTGGAGACGGTGTTACGGGAACGTAGCTATCACTCGGTGACCTTCTCGCAGATCCTCGCGATTCTGGAACGCACAGGCGCCGTGACCCGCGTCATCGAACGCGCACAACATTTCACGGATCGTTCGCGGCAGGCGATTGGTGAGTTTGCCGACTCTCCTTACCAGCGCGCGCTGCTTGGCATCACCGATCTGGTGATTGAGCGGGATCACTAATGCGACGGCTGGTATGGGTGTTCGCGGCAGCGCTGTTGTGCGCGCAGGACAAACCGGTCCTGACGAAGGATAACCAGTTAGTCAAGCCGGTGGACTACAAGAAGTGGGTATTTCTTAGTTCCGGGTTAGGCATGACTTATGGCCCACTTGCCGCACCCGGCGATCCCACGTTCGACAACGTCTTTGTGAATCCATCATCGTATGACGCGTTTCTCAAGACGGGACACTGGCCGGACCACACGATCTTCGTGCTCGAAGTACGCCAGTCCGCAAGCAAAGAATCGATCAACAACGCAGGCCACTTTCAAACCGCGCTACGCGGGAAAGAAGCCGAGGTGATCGACAGTTCCCTGCCCGGTGGCTGGGCCTTCTTTAGTCTCGATGGCAAAGACGAGAATGCGAAAGCCATTCCGACGACCGCGAGTTGTTACTCCTGCCACACAAAGAACGGGGCGGTAGATAGGACGTTTGTGCAATTCTACCCGGACTTGTTGGAAGTGGCGAAGGCTAAGGGGACGGTGAAGCAGTAAGGAAGCTCTCGCGATTCCAACGGCAAGCGTCGGATATCGTTCCGGCTGTCAGAGGCGCGACTGGAAGGAGCGCAGAATCGAAAGCTTAAGCATTCCGAATCGCGAACCCGGGCCAATGCGCTCCCTTTCGTCGCGCCTCTGACTCATATGCTGATCGTTGGCTAGATCGTAGGGAGTGCGTACATAAAAAGAGATGGTCCCGCGACTCCCTATCGGTCGCGCCCCTGAATATTGAATATTGGTTTTATTTGAGCCAAAACAAAAAAAGGCCCGCCGAAGCGGGCCCTTTTCTTTCCTACTTGCTTCCGCTTTAGAACTGTAGCCGCAACGAGAACTGTAAGTGGCGTTCAGTTCCCGTAATCGAGCTCAGTACTTTGCCGAAGTTGCCGTTTCCGCCCGCCTGTTTCGAATCGCTGAGCGATGCGTCGGGCTGGCTGAATTGCGGCGTGTTGGCGATGTTGAATGCTTCGCCGCGGAACTGCAGGCGGAAGCGCTCGGTGAACGCGAAATCCTTGAAGATCGAGAAATCAAGGGTGCGCGTCGGAGGCGCGGTGTTGGTCTGCAGGCCCAGGTTGCCGCCGGTCAGGGGCGCGGCAATCGCGAAGGCTGTCGGATCGAACCACAATCCGTTTGTGCCCGGGCTGCGGCCAGTGGACGGCGCCAGATCAGGATCGCGACCGGGAACCAGATCAGGTACGCAACGGCCCCAGTTACCCTGGCAGCTCGTACCCGCGATCGTGTACGGAGGACCGGTACGCAAGGTCAACAGGCCGTTCGTGTGCCAGTTGCCGGCCACGAAGTCGACCGCACGGTTCCAGCTCGAGCCATAGCGCTTGCCACGGCCGAACGGGATGTCGTAGTTGAAGGCGCTCGTGAAGCTGTGGCGAATGTCCCATGACGCGCTGGAGTACTCCGACGCGAAGTTCGTCGGATCCGGCGCACCCAGGTTCGACGAACCGCTCAGCGGCGTGCCGCTGTTGGCGAGAGCGTGAGACCAGGTGTAGGACGTCAGGAACTGCAGCCCGCTGGAGTAGCGTTTTTCCAGCTTGGCCGAGAACGCAGCGTAGTTGCCGTAACCGAAGGTCGACGTAGTCGAAAGGCCGCTGCCGATCGAAGCGCCACCCGCCGGAGGACGGATGAGTCTGGTGTTCTCGCAGCTCAGCGCAGCGTTGTTCACGTAACCCAGGTTGGGGCACGGATCGGCATTCCACAGGATCAACTGGTGAGCCTGGTGGTTGCCTTCGTAGCCGAGTTCGAGCGACATGTTCGAAGGCAGTTCGCGCTGCACAATGACGTTCCACTTGTGGACCAGCGGATTGCGGAAGTCGCTCTGGACGCCGCGGAATGAAACAGGCGCCGGAAGTGCGAAGACGTTGGTCGGATACCCACCGGTCAAGCCGCCCGGGAAGTAGTTGCAGTTGACGCAGTTCGGGTCGGAGACCGAAACATACTTCGAGATTCCGTTCCCGCGCTGCAGGTTGACCGTTTCGTTGAACGGTACGCCTTCACCACGGTTGGGGCTGCCGCCCTGATTCTCTTCGCCGCCGTAGAAAATACCGTAGCCAAGACGAAGCACGGTGTTGCTGCGGACCTGATAAGCCACGCCCAGCCGCGGACCGAAATCAAACTTGTCCCACGGGATCAGCGTGCTCGGTACCGTGCCGCGTACCACCTTGATGGTCGGGAAGGCTGTGGCAAAGTTCGGAGGCAGCGGATCGTTCTGGTTCGGGCCTTTCGGAATATAAAGCGTCTGCGTCTGAAGGTCGAAGTTCGCCTGACGGCCGAAGCCCTCATCGATCGGCGACCACAACTCGTAGCGCAGGCCAAGGTTCAACGTCAGTTTCGGCGTGACCTTCCAGTCATCCTGCAAGTAACCGGCATAAGCAACCTTTTGCGAGGAGACGAAGTTTGTCGTCGAGATGTTGCCGCTGTCGATCTGACCTAACAGAGCGGATGCAACGGCGTCGCCGGTGATTGAGTCGAAAGTGGAGCCGGTCGAGCCCTTCGCGCTCGAGGGATAGGCCGTTTGGTTCGTGCTGTAGCCAATATTGCCGTGCGGGTCAGGCACCTGGAAGAACGGGAACTTACCTGACGGAATTCCGCACCAACCTTCAGCGAGTGCGAACCGCGTGCTCATACCGACGTTCTGGATGAAGTCCCAAACGTTGTTGTATTCTTTGGTCGGAATCCAGTCGTTCGCGCCGGTCTGCTGATAAGCACTGAACGAAATTGCGGGAGGCCGCCGTTGTTCGCTGCTGCAGTGCGTCGGATCATAGCCGCCGATGCCGAACTGCTTGAACAGGTCGGTCGTGGGATTGGCGCCGAGACGTGAAGTGACAAGCCGGGTGAAACCGAGACGGGTTTCGGAAACGATCGTCGGCGTCCAAACACGCGTGTAGCTGACCTGGGCATTGCGGCTCAGGTCTGTTTCCTGCGCGCCGTTAAAGTCGGCTCCGTCGATTGCTGAGGACGCGCCGGGAAAGGGCGATCCGCTCGTCTTGCCCGTGTTCGACCAGCTCAACGAACCGAACAGACTGTCCTTATCGCTGAGGCGGTAATCGACGCGTCCATCACCCTGATCGGTGACGAGACCGCCCGGGGAGATGTAGAAGAAGTCGCGCGCGGGCTGCGTGCCCGTCACGATCGGCTGGTTCGGCGAAGGATAGAGTTGCAGGATCTTCGCGAACGCGGGATCCCAGCGGCTCATCGGGATCTGGTTGTTCGGGAAAGGCGTGCGCGAGATCGGGTTGCCCTTGCCATCAAAGACTGTGGTGAGGGGATCATAAATCGCACCCTTGTAAATTGCGGGTTGCCATTCGGGTCAGTCCCGATTTGCGTGTTCGTAAGCAGGCTCGAGAAGTCGCCGTTCTTCATGGCGTCGGTCGGAATGGTGATGAAGCCAGAGCGGCCGAGACCGGGAACGGAACCACCGGACGCGGCAATACGCGTGCCCTGGTAATCGCCGAAGATGAACAACTTATTCTTCTTGATCGGGCCCCCGACTGCGGCGCCGAACTGGTTCTGCACGAACGGGCCAAGCGGCTTGCCTGCGGTGTTGTTGGTCCAGGTGTTGGCGTCGAGCGCTTTATTCTGGAGCAGTTCAAACACGCTGCCATGCACGCCATTGGTGCCCGACTTGATGTTCACGTTGACTACACCACCGGCGGCGCGGCCATATTCAGCGTTGTAGCCGTTGGTGATGACTGTCATTTCGCTGATGGCTTCGACCGAAGGTCCAACCGCATAGGCCGTCTGGTTCAGGAAGTCGATGGTGTTGACGTTGTTGTCAACGCCGTTCAGCAAGAAGTTATTCTGCCCGTTCGAGCGAACGCCGTTAGCCGAGAAACCGCCATTGTTGGCATCACGCGCGCCAGGTTCGGCGGGAACGACGCCCGGGCTGAGACGCGCCAGGTAAGCAAAGTTGCGCTGGCCACCCAGCGGCACCTCCGATAAAGTTTTCGAGTTGAGAGAAGCGCCGATCTGCGTGCTCTCGGTTTGCAGCAAAGGCGCGGCGGCCGTGATTTCCACGGTCTGTCCGATGTCGCCCAGCGTGAGTTGAATGTTGACACCGGTGCGTTCGCCGGCTGTCAGGATGATGTCTTTCTGCTGCGAGGTTTTGAAGCCTGCGGCAGTGACGGTGATGTCGTAAGTGGACGGTTTGAGAGCCAGGCGTGTGAACTCGCCGGCCCCGTTGGTGGTCAATTCGTAAACCTGACCAGTTCCTTGTTCAGTCAGGATCACCTTTGCCGAAGGAACGACGGCGCCGGATGAATCCGTGACGGTCCCGGTGATCGTACTTAGATCGCGCTGGGCGAGCGCTGCAACTGTGCAGACCAAAATGCACAGCGCCAGACGCAGACCTGCAACGTAGCGAGTCATTGTGTTTCCCCTACAACCCTGAGGAGGATTGGTTGGAGGGATGGTATCAAAACGAATAGTTCGGAGCAACTACAAACCGGCGGTTTATTGCAGGTAAATAAAGGCCGGACCTTGCGGTCCGGCCCGGTACATCTTTAGAACTGGAAGCGCAACGACATCTGCATTCGCCGCTCAGATGCCGCTTGCGTCCCCAGCACCTTGCCGAAGTTGGAATCCTGAAGATTCGCGTCCGGCTGGCTGAACTGAGGAGTGTTGCCGATGTTGAACGCTTCGGCCCGGAACTGGAAGCCGTAGCGCTCGGTGATCGGCAGCGTCTTGAACAACGACAGATCCGCCGTACGCGTCGGAGGCGCGTTGTTGCTTTGCGCTCCGAGGTTGCCCGGGGTTCCGAAGCCATTCGCTAAGCGATGAGGCGGTACGACAGCGCTGGTATCGAACCAGAGGTCCGGTGTACGGCCGCCTTGCGGAGCATTCTTGGGATCCTTGCCTGGCACCACATCGGGACGGCAGCTACCCCAAACTCCGACGCACGCATTCGAACCGATCCCGAACGGAGGGCCGCTGCGGAACGATAAGATGCCGTTCGCCTGCCATCCACCGAGAAGGAAGTTGACGGGGCCGGCAACCGTAGATCCGTACCGGCGGCCATGACCATACGGCAGATCATACGTGAAGCTGGCGACCACGTTGTGCCTGATGTCCCACGCGGCGCTTGCATATGCAAGTGAGTTGTTGCGCGGATCATAGGAGCCGAATGCGTTCGAGCCGGTCAGCGTAGTGCCGGTGGTGGAAAGAGCGTGCCCGTAGGTGTACGAGACGGTCGCGTTCAAACCGGCCGTGTAGCGTTTCTCGAGCTTGGCCGTCATGCCTGCGTAATTGCCGTATCCATAGGTATCGGTGAACGCGATCCCACCGATGTTGGGATAAGGCCGGCGCGCGTCGTAGTTGGCGTTTGGATCACCGGTAATATACGGCGCATTCGGATCGGGATTGGATACCTGATGCGCCTGGTGATTGCCTACATAAGCCAGCTCCAGGGCTGTATTGCCGCCCAACTCGCGCTGAAGCGCCAGATTCCACTTGTGAACCAGTGGATTGCGGAAGTCTTGCGATACTCCTCGGAAGCTCACCGGGGCCGGCAGCGAAAACACGTTACTGGGGAACCCGTTCTGCAGTCCGTTGAAGTACTGGTTATTCCCGAAATCACCCACCGAGTATGCTGTTCCCGGAACGGCGCGGTTCAGGTTGACCGATTCGTTGAAGGGAACTGCTTCTCCGCGATTGGGGTAGCCACCCTGATTTTCTTCGCCGCCGTAGAAGATGCCGTAGCCCGCGCGAATCACTGTTTTCGAATTCAGCTGGTACGCGAGACCGATGCGCGGCGAGAAGTCTGTCTTATCCCACGGGATGAGGTACTTGTCGACCGCGCCGCGGCGAACGGTAATTTGCGGGAAGGCCGTGGCGAAGTTCGGAGGCAGCGGAGTGTTCTGGTCTTTGCCCTTCGGAATGTCGAGCGTCAACGTGGAAAGGTCGAAATTGGACTGCCGTCCGAAGCGCTCTCCGATTGGGGAGAACAGCTCATAGCGAACGCCCAGGTTCACGGTCAAACGCGGGCTGACCTTCCAGTCGTCCTGCACATAGAAGGCATACGCTGCTTGATCGATGAGATGAAGTTGTTGGTCGAAATGCCGCCGCTGTTGATCGTGCCCAGCAGGAACGACGCATAAGCATCACCTGTGGACGTGCTGAGCGGGTTGCCGTCGGTCGCAACGGCTTTGCTCGGGTACGCCGTGTCGTTGCGGCTGAAATTCAAGTCGCCGTGCGGGCTGGGTACCTGGAAGAACGGGAACTTGATCGGCCGGTATTCCGCGCCGAGTTTGTAAGCGTGGCTTCCCTTATTGATCGCAACGTTTTGAATGAAGTCCAGAACGTTGTTGTATTCCTTTGAGGGCAGCCAGTCGGAAGCGCCGAAGCCGCTGTAGTTGTCGATCCCGACTGACGGGAGTCCGCCGTTGAGTGTCGTCGTCGGATTATATCCGCCGATTCCATATGCTTTGAACTGATCCACGCCGGGGTTCGCCTGTAACCGCGAGGTCACCAAACGCGTGAACGCCACGCGAGTTTCGGAGATGATCGAGGGATTCCAAACGCGGGTGTAGCTGATCATCGCATTGCGCGCCAGATCTACTTCCGAGTTTGAGTTGAAGTAAGTGGCATCCAACGCACCCGGAAGCGGCTGCGCATTGAACTTGTTGGTGTCCGACCAGCTCAAGCTGCCAAAGATGCTGTCCTTATCGCTGATGCGGTGATCGACACGAACGTCGCCCTGGTCGACTTGCTGAGTGGCGTTCGTTGGATTGAAGTAGTTGTTGTTCGGACGAACGCCTTGCGCGGTGGCCGACGTGGGCGTCGGAAACAAATTGATCAGCTTCTGAGCTGCTGGATCAATGAGACTTGGCGGGATGATGTTCCCGGTGAATGGAGTTCGCGTGTATGCTGCGCTGGCTCGGATCGGGATTGGAACAATTCGAAACGCAGGTCTGGCTATTGGGATTGTAGATCTGGCCTGCGCGAATCGGGTTTCCTGCGGCGTCGGTGCCGATTACGCCGCCCAGCAGCGCCGAGAAATCGCCCATGCGTTCCGCCAGGGTAGGAATCGTGAAGTTGGCGCCCTGACCGCTGGGAGCGGCAATGCGCGTTCCCTGGTAGTCGCCGAAGATGAACGTCCTGTTCTTCTTGATCGGTCCGCCCACCGCGGCGCCGAATTGATTCTGGTGATATGGCTGGCGCTTGCGTGCCGTTCTTGTTGTTCTCCCAGGTGTTGGCGTTCAGTTTGTCGTTCTGAAGAAACTCGAACACCGCGCCATGGATCTCGTTCGTGCCCGATTTCAACGAGACGTTCACGACGCCGCCCGCGCCGCGTCCGTACTCCGCGTTGTAACCGTTAGTGAGAACGCGCATCTCGCCAATGGCCTCGACCGAAGGCCCGATCACGTATGCGGTCTGGTTCAGGAAGTCGATCACGTTGACGTTGTTGTCAACGCCGTTGAGGAGAAAGTTATTTTGCCCGTTTGAGCGTACGCCGTTCGCTGAGAAGCCGCCACCTGCGGCATCTCGCGCGCCGGGTTCAGCCGGGACGACGCCAGGTGAAAGACGCGCCAGAAACGTAAACGTGCGCTGGCCTCCGAGCGGCAATTCGCTCACCTGCTTTGCACCGAGATCCTGACCGATGATGGTGCTCTCGGTTTGGAGCAACGGCGCGGCCGCGCTGATTTCGACCGATTGCGTCATGTCGCCAAGCGTTAACTGCACATTGATGGCTGTGCGGTCGCCGCTGGTCAGATTGAATCCGTGCTGTACGCCTTTCTTGAAACCCGCTGCTTCTACTTCGACCGAGTACACGCCTGGTTTCAAGGCAGGGCGAATGTACTCTCCGTTCTCATTCGTTGTGACCTCGTAGCGCAAGCCGGTGGCATCTTCGATGATGACCACTTTGGCGTTGGGAAGCGCGCTACCAGAGGCGTCCGTGACGGTGCCCACAAGGGTTGCAAAGTCGCGTTGCCCGAATGCGACTCCTGTAACCCAAAAGGCAAGAAATAACAGGCATAATGCGATGCTGTTCTTTTTCATGTTTTCCCCTGGCTCCGGAAAAACGGGGGTAAAGCTTTGATCCGGAGCTTGTTAGGGCAACTATATTCGAGTGTGATGCAGGCGTCAAGCGTAGGTAGAAAGGGGCAAGACGTGGGAACGCCAATCTCCAGATTGGCTTATTGCTGCGTTCCCGGAAAAGACGCTGCTCCAGGGCCAGTGTTCAGCTGTGCTCACTAGCCCGGCCTTTACCGGGTTGTCATGGATATAAGCGATCACGCGTTGAAGGTGCGTTTCGGTGCGGATGTAGCGGTCCCAGTATTCGCGATGCCAGACCGGCTGCGTAGAAGGGCGATGCTGCCGGAATTTACGGGCGGTGAACTTCTTTGATGAGGCTACGATCGTGGCCGTCGTCCACGTTTGCAGCGGTTTAATCAAAACGTGAATGTGGTTGGGCATCACCACCCACGCCAGTAGCTCGTAACGTTCTGAATGGAATCGCAAAAACGCTGTTTGCATTAACTGCGCAATCTCGGGCTCACGGAGTATGCACCCGCCGTACCCTGCGTCGATCAATGCGTCGATCTTTCTACGTCGTTCCGGTTTCTGTTCGTCGTGCGGAAGCTGGCTGAGTTCCTGGTCTAGTTCCGCGAGTATATGGGCGGGTAGGCTGTCGGCCAGGTGGAAAGTGACATGTTGAATCGCGTCCGGCCCTTCGAAATGGGGCAGGTAGCCCCGGTCGTGCCAGAGACGATCCATATTCGATCGTCGGAGATGTTGGTGCGGAATGTAAATTGCCCACCCGTTCATGGGTGGTATGGATGGGAACGCCAATCTCCAGATTGGCGCCCTGATACAACTGCCAATCTGGAGATTGGCGTTCCCATACCGCGTGAAGCGACTTACTATTGCCGACTCAGTACCAGCCCCCGCCAATTCGATTCCTCGCGCATTTCCGTTACATGCCCGCCGGCGGCTTCGAGTGCTGGCAGCAGGAAAGATAGGTCGGGCTCTTCGATGCCGCTGAGAATGGCGTGGCCGTCGGGCTTCAGTGCGCGTAAGAGATCGGTGGCGATCGTGGCGAGCACTTCGGGGCTGATGTTTGCTAGCAGGAGGTCGTACGTGGCGGGTTCCAGGTCTTGGGCGGAGCCTTGGAAAACGCGTATTGGCAGACCGGCGCGGTGGAAGTTGGTTTGGGCTACTTCGACGCTCTCGGGGTCGGTGTCGCAGGCGACCACTTCGCGGGCTCCCAGGCGCGCGGCGGCTTCGGCGAGGATGCCGGAACCGGTGCCGACGTCGGCTACGGTGTCTGCGGGGCGCAGCAGGTCTTCAAGCAGTTCGAGGCAGAGGCGCGTGGATTCGTGGTGGCCGGTCCCGAAGGCGCGGCCGGAGTTGACGGCGATGCGGATGCGGCCCTCGGGCGTGGGGTCATCGCGCCATTCGGGGACAAGAAAGAAGTTGCGGCCCACGGTCCGCGGCGTGAGTTGTTGCTGGCTGTAGGCGACCCAGTCGCGCTCGTCGGCCGGACATTCGCGCGCGTCTGGAAATTGGGCGCGGAGAGCGGCGCGGTCGGCGGCATCATCGAAGAAGGCGCGCAGGAAGCCGTCCATTTCGGTGATGCCGACGGAGCCGAGTTCGAACAGTTCGGCGATGCGTAAATCTTTTTCGTCTTGCCAGCAATCGATATCGAAAGAGAACATGGAAGGAAAGATGAAACTGACCGGGATCTTCGCGGCGATCGCCACGCCATTTGACCGCGAAGGCGAGCTCTACCAGACGAAATTACAGCACAACCTGGAGAAGTGGAACAAAACGGCGCTGAGCGGATATCTGGTAGGGGGCGGCAGCGGCGAAGGGCCGTTGCTCTCGCGCGAGGAACGCAGCAGGCTGTTTGCGCTGTCGGCGCAGTGGGCTGCGGACGGCCGTACCGTGATTGCCGATGTGACGGAAGAGAGTGTACGCGGCAGCGTGGAACTGGCGCAACAGGCGGCGCGCGCCAATTGCCACGCGGTGGTGTGCGGGGTGCCGCACTTCTATCGATCGTTGATGTACGGCGAGAATTTGCAGTCGCTGTATTTCCGCGCGGTGGCGGACGCGTCGCCGGTGCCGGTGCTGATTTACAACTCGCCGCAGACGACGGGCGTGGACATCGCGAGCGAGACGGCGGCGCTGCTTTCGCAACATCCGAACATCGCGGGGGTGATCGAAACCGGCACGCCAGCGGGCCGTGTGAAGCAGATTGCGGAACACGCCGCGCCTGGTTTTCAGATCCTCGCTGGCACGGCAAGCGCGCTACTCGAGTTTCTGCAAGCGGGAGCGCAAGGGGCGGTGCTGCCTTTTGCGAGCGCTGCGCCGTATTCGGCTATTGCGGTGTGGGAGGCATTCCGGTCGCGCGAGACGGAAGCCGCAGAGGACTGGCAGCAACGCATTGCGGAGCCGGGGATTCTGGTGACTGATCTCTACGGCATCGCGGGGTTGAAACATGCGATGGATGTGAATGGCTATTATGGCGGTCCCCCGCGGCTGCCGTTAATTGCTGCGGATGCGGGAGCGCGCGAGCGTGTCGAAAAAGCCTTTCGCGATCTGAAGGGATAGCGCGGCCTGCTTACAATCTAAAAGTGAGCGAACTTCGATGGCACCCGTTTTTGCGCGAGTGGGTCGGTGTGGCGGCCAAACGCCAGAACCGTCCGCAGCTACCCAAAGACTGGTGCCCGTTCTGCCCGAGTTCGGGCAAAGTGCCACAGCATTACGAGACGCTGATTTACCCAAATGATTTCGCAGCGCTGAGCTTCGACTACGAGCCGTTCTCGCCGGAGCCGGTACTATTTCAGCCGACGGGCGCGCAGGGATCGTGCGATGTGGTGATCTATCACCGCGATCACAACATGCTGCCATCGCAGATGACGCGCGAGCATTGGCGGCTGGTGGTGGACACGTGGATCCAGCGCACGGCGGAAATGAATGCGAATCCGCTGATCCAGTGCGTGTTCATCTTCGAGAACACGGGCGAGGCCATCGGCGTGACGATGCCGCATCCGCACGGGCAGATCTATTCGTTCCCGTTTCAGCCGCCGCTGGTTGCGCGCGAGCTGGATGGCGCGCGGGAACACTTTGAGCGCTCGGGTGAGAACCTTTACCAGCACGTGCTTGACGAAGAGCTGCGGCAAAAGATTCGCATTGTGAAAGAGACCGCCGGGTTCGTGGCATTCGTGCCGTTTGCTGCGCGCTGGCCGGGCGAGATGCAGATCTACGCGCGGCGCGATTGCCGTTCGCTGGCCGATCTGAACGATGGAGAGAAGACAGAACTGGCGGGCCTGATCAAACTGGTGCGCATGAAGTTCGACAACCTCTACGGCTTTCAATTGCCGCTGATGATGCTGGTGCGGCAACAGCCAGCGAAGGGCGAACATCCCTACTTCCGCTTTCATATCGAGTTCTGCCCGATCCAGCGCAGCGCGACGAAGATCAAGTTCCTGGCTGGTGTGGAGAGCGGGGCGGGCATGTTCCTCAACGACACCGTGGCGGAGGATCGCGCGGAGTTAATGCGCACCACGGAACCCTTTGAGATCGATCAGATCTAACGCCGCAACCTGCCCTGCCCTCAAACGTCTAATTCAATGATGCAGCACTACTTTCTTGTTCTCACGACGCTTTGCCTATGCGCCGGTGCGGCCTTCGCGCGCGATGTCTCCGGCGTGGAAGAAGCGCAGTTCACCAGCGGCAACACGCCCATCCGCGTGGACTGGTACCGCTCTACGCAGGCGGGCAACAGCCCGGTCGTGTTGCTGCTGCATGGCGCCGATGGCATGCGCCAATCGCCCGAGCTTTACCCGCGCTATGCGCAACTGCTCGCATCGCATGGGTATCACGTGATGATCGTGCACTACTTCGACCGCACTGCGACGCGCACGGCCGGTCTGCAGGTGATGCTGCAAAACTTTGGCGTGTGGACGTCGACGGTAACGGATGCGATTGACTGGGCAGCGCGCCAACCCGGCGTCGATTCGCAACGGATCGGGCTGCTCGGGATTTCGCTCGGCTCGTCACTGGCATTGACGGTGGGGACGCAAGACCCGCGCGTGAAGTGTGTGGTGGAGTTCTTCGGGATGCTGCCGCCGATGGTGAATGCGCTAGCTTCGCGCGTGCCGCCGGTGCTGGTGCTGCATGGCGATCAGGATCCGATCGTTCCGGTCAGTGCGGCTTACGAGCTTGAGAAGTTTCTCACTGCGCGGAAGGCCGACTTTGAAGTGAAGATTTATCCCGGCCAGGGGCATGGGTTCCATGGTGCGGCGCAGTTGGATGCGGGTGAGCGAGCGCTGACATTCTTTACTCATCACCTCGGCGGAGCTGTCAGTTGAACGGGCTGCGCCATCCGATTGGCGTATTCGATTCGGGCGTCGGGGGCCTGACGGTGCTGAAGGCGCTGCGGCGCGAATTGCCCGGCCATGACTTTTTGTATCTGGCGGACACCGCGCGTGTTCCTTATGGACGCAAGCCGCGCGAGATGGTGCGCGAGTTTGCTTCGGGCATCACACAGTTCTTGATCGATCGTGGCGTGGAAGCGGTGGTGGTGGCGTGCAATACGGCTTCCGCCGCGGCGCTGCCGGAGTTGGCGGAACGAACGCCGGTGCCGTTGTGGGGAGTGATTGAACCGGGCGTGGAGGCCGCGCGCCGCGTGACGCGATCGGGACGCGTGGGAGTGATCGGCACGCCGGGCGCGATTCGCAGCGGTGCCTACCAGTCACGTCTCGAAGCGCTGGGGCTCTCGGTGTGGGCGCAGGCGTGTCCGCTGTTTGTCCCGGTGGTGGAAGAAGGACTGACCGAAGCGCCGGAAGCGCAACTGCTCGCGCGGCACTATCTTTCGCATCATCCCGACATCGATACGTTGATCCTGGGCTGCACGCATTACCCGGTGTTGCGCGCCGTGATTCAAGACGTGATGGGCGAGAACGTGACGTTGGTCGAGAGCGCACAGGTCACGGCCGAAGTGGTGAAGGCCGCGCTGCCGGAGAACGGCGATCAGTCACCCGGGAGAATCCAACATTTTGTTACTGGCGACCTCTTGGCGTACCAGCACTCCGCGCAAGTGATCGGCGGAGTCGAAGGGGAGATGCAGTGGCTGGATGTGACGAGTCTGTAAGGGGCTGCGGAGTTGAGAAAGTACGCATTCCGAACGCGGGTCAATGCGCTCTAAGCGCCGTACACGAGCCGCGCGCGTTAGCAAGCGTGCAATTCAGAAGAGATGCGAGCGCAAGGTTCAGAAGCGTGGTCAATCAGTGTAAACGGCTCCGAGATCAGTCTCTGTGATGGATCTGCGGGCTTGCCGGAAAATCGCGCGGCTCGTATGCCGACGCAGGACAGCTGTGATCAGAGGCGCGACTAAAGGGAGCGCATTGCACCCGGGTTCGGGGATTCGGAATGCTTGGGCTCTCAACAGTGCGCTTCCTCCAGTCGCGCCTCTGATGCGCTTGCTTTGGCTTCGCAAAGCCATTTCGCCAAGGTTTACGGTCCCTTAAGAATTGTGCGCCCGGGCAAGCGCCAGCGCGAGCCGAAATTCGATTGCGCCAACACCGCCTTCGCCCTCTCCTCATCTTCCGGCAGCACTGAGAACGCTCCTACACGCTCTGTCCGGAACACGATGCCGAAACATACTTATCCGGCTCGACCC
>CAWBWU010000008.1:0-24755 GCA_963792655.1 Bryobacterales bacterium | reverse complement strand
GGGCGACAAAGCGGACCTGACGCTTGCGCCCGAAGACGTTCAGGCCGTGGAGAACCTGAAGAGCGCCGGCATTCCCGTGGTCGCGGTGATCTTCTCGGGCCGGCCTTTGATACTTGATCCCATACTGGGCAAGGCCGACGCGATCGTTGCGGCTTTCCTGCCCGGCACCGAAGGAGATGGAATCGCTGACGTGCTGCTCGGCGCGTACAAGCCTTCAGGGAAGCTTTCGTTCACCTGGCCGAAGGGCTGCGTCGAGCACGTTTCATATTGGTTCGCCCGGATATCAGGTGCAGTACCCGTTTGGTCACGGACTGACTTACTGAGTCGGCTTCGCGCTCATTCCATCGAGCGAACGAAACAGATGGCGAACGATGGGCTCGACGCCTTCATCGGGATTCGCGAGCCACTGGGATAGCGTGATGTTCACCATGGAAAGCGTGATCGCCGCAAAGAGCTGGGGCTTGGTACGGTCCTTGCCAATTCCCTTGCATGCGGCGAGGTATTCCGCTTCGAGCCGTTCCTGAATATCGAATAACGCTGCGAGTTGAGCGCCGCGCACTGCCGGGCTTGCGTGCGAGAGCTCCATCGACTGCCTGGCCCCAGGCGCGATCACAATCTGCTCGGCCACTTCGAGCACCACACGTTGAAGCATGGCATACGGTTCAGAGGATAAAAGCGCATGCCTTCGCACTGCGGCCAGCAACATATCCTCATAGGGACCCAGCGCCTTTACCAGCAGATCTTCTTTCGAACTGAAATAGCGGAAGAATGTCCGCCGCGAAACTCTTGCGGCTTCCGCTATTTCATCGATCGTGGTGGCTTCGAACCCTTTTTCCGTGAACAGAACGAGTGCTGCGCTCCAGAACTCCTGGCGCACAAAGTTCTGCTTGCGGGCATGCAGAGTCGGCACGTCCTTTGCAGCTTTCGGCCGCGGCTTCGCTGCCCGCACGCGCGTCTTGTTGAGAGTAGCCAAACCAGTCGGGTTATTTATCGCGCTTGGCCGTGAAGTCACCGCTGATGCCCATCGGCTGCACATCCACTGCGCCCGCGAGCGAATCGTCGGTATTCATTGCGCCTGTGTAGACCAGAGTCAGCGGCTCGCCGTTGTACTCGATCTTGTACTGAAACGTGACCTTCTTCTCGTCGATTTTCCCCGTCACTTCACGCGCGTTCCCATCATCGCCCTTGCACGTTCCGGTCAGTGCAACATCCTTCTGGGTAAAGGTGCAAGTAGCCTGGGAGTCATTCCCGGCAACGCTCACATTCAGCTTCCAGGTGCCAGTGAAGGGGTTATCGGCTGCAAGTAACGCCGAGCCCGAAAATAACAGTGCGACGAGTAGGTGCTTCATTGAATCTCCTGGCACTATCCTTAATTTGGCACTCAGTGCCATGTCAAGCACAGATGCTCTTTTTTGCACTTTGCGCAGGTAGCTCCTGTTGCAGTCCGCGCAGGTTGTCAGAGGCGCGACTAAAGGGAGCGCATTGGCCTGGGTTCGGATCTTCGGAATGCTTGAGCTTTCGACTATGCGCTCCCTCCAGTCGCGCCTCTGACGGGGCTGCCCTTCAACAAGCGCAAATTCACGACGAGCGCGCGCGAACCGCGTGCGATTTCAGCAACGCAGTGTTGGGCCACTACTCACCTCGCAAAGCCGCTCATCCGAGGCGTTAACATGGACCATGCCGGAAACTCGCCACTCCGTTTGCGCGCTCGATTGTCCTGATGCCTGCTCCCTTCTGATCAATGTCGAGAACGGCGCGGGCACGCGTTTGCGCGGTAACCCGGCGCATCCGGTCACGCGCGGATTCCTGTGCGGCAAAGTGGCGCGCTATCTCGATCGCGAGTACTCGCCCGAGCGGCTGCTGTTATCCGCAGCGGCGCGTCGGCGCGAAAGGCGAAGGCCGTTTCGAACGCATCTCGCTGGGACGCAGCACTCGATGAAATCGCCGGTAAGCTGCTCGAACATTGCGCGTGAGTGCGGGCCCGAATCGATCCTGCCTTACAGCTATGCCGGCACCATGGGCTATCTGAAGGGCAGCGGCATGGACCGGCGCTTCTTTCATCGGCTCGGCGCGTCACGGCTGGACCGCACCATCTGCTCGTCGGCCGGGCATTGCTGGATTGAACGAGGCGCTGGGCATCCGTTACGCGACGGAGCCCGAACAGTTCCGCGCATTCGAAACTGATCATCGCATGGGGCGCGAATGTGCTCGCCACCAACGTGCATCTGTGGCCCTTCATTGTGGAGGCGCGGCGCAACGGTGCGCGCTTCTACGTGATCGATCCGCAGCGCAACAAGACCGGCCTCGCTTGCCGACCGCCACTTCGCGATTCATCCCGGTACCGATGCCGCGCTCGCGCTCGGCATGATGAACGTCATCATTTCGCGAGAAGCTGCACGACCACGATTACGTTGCGCAGCATACCGAACGGCTTCGACGAACTGGCGCAGCGCGTGCGGCTGAGTTCCCGCCGGAACGCGCCGCGGAGCTGACCGGACTTTCGAGCCGAGGATATCGTGCAGCTGGCGCGCGAGTATGCGACCACCAAGCCTGCGGCGATCCGCCTCGGCTATGGCGTGCAACGGAGCGAGCGCGGCGGCATGGCGGTACGAGCAGTCGCACTGCTGCCGGCGCTGACCGGTTCCTGGGCGCAAGTGGGCGGCGGGCTGCAACTCTCCACTTCGGGAGCGTTCCGCGTGAACCGCGCCGCGCTCGAGCTGCCGGATTTGCAGCAGCGTCGCACTCGGCCGCGAAGCGCGGCTGGTGAACATGTCGCAGCTGGGCCAAGCGTTGAACGATCGCACCGATCCGCCCGTCAAAGCGCTAGTGAATCTACAACTCGAATCCGGCAGCCGTTGCGCCGAATCAAACTCGGTCAGGCGCGGCTTTCTGCGCGAACGATCTGTTCACGGTGGTGCTTGAGCAATTTCAAAACGACACGGCCGATTACGCAGACATCCTGCTGCCCGTCACCACCTTTCTTGAACACACCGATCTCTACTACGCGTACGGCCACTACTACATGCAATTGGCGCGGCCCGCATTACCAGCGCCCGGTGAGACGCGTTCGAATGTCGAGATCTTCCGCGCCCTCGCCAAGCGCATGGGCTTTGACGAACCCTGCTTCGACGAGAGCCGAGGACGATATGATCCGCGCGCTTTTGGGCTCCGGCCATCCGTCGCTCGAAGGCATCACGCTCGAGCGTCTGGAGCGCGAGCACTTCGTGCGCCTCAACGTTTCGCCCGAGGGAACTCCATTCCTGCCGTTTGCGAATGGCGGCTTCGGCACGCCGACGGGCAAGTGCGCATTCCGCGCGGAAACGATTGCTTATGAGCCTCCGGTTGAGTCACGCCGTGGCAGCCGCAAGCTGCTCGCGAAGTATCCGCTGGAACTGATCTCACCCAAGAATCACAACAGCATGAACTCGACGTTTGGGAACCGCGCGGAAGTGGACGACGAGACGGCGGACCTGATTGTGCATCCGGCCGATGCCGCACCGCGCGGCCTCGAATCAGGCGATTCAGTGCGTGTCTTCAATGAGCGCGGCGTGTGCGTATTGCGCGTCCGTGTGGAGCCGAACGTGGCGCCCGGCGTGGTCTCGACGCCCTCGGTGCGCTGGCCCAAGTTGTCGCCCGATCACGTGAACGTGAATGCACTGACAAGCGAGCGTTTGACCGACATTGGCGGGGGCCCATCGTTCTATAGTTGTTTAGTGCAGGTGGAGAAGAATGGCGATTAAACGAGTGCAGGCCATCGCGTTGGCGGGGCTGTTGGCACTAACGCTGGCAGGTTGCAAAGCGCGCAAAGGCGCAACAGACGAAGAAGCGCCGAAGATGGCGACGGTGCTGGTGATGTCGGACCCGCGCTGTGCTCAGCAGTTGATCAATGGCTTCTATGCACTCGAGCAGAACCAGTGGCGCTGGACCGCTGGGAAATTCTCGGTAATGTTGCGCCCGCCACGTAACGCAAGTTCCGCAGGCGCCTCTCTGAAATTGAAGCTGCACATTCCAGAGGTGACGATCGAGAAGCTGAAGAGCACTGACTTGTCAGGCTCGGCCGGCGGCTCTCCATTGAGCCCCGAGACTTACTCGAAGCCTGGCGACTATGTGTACACGCGAGACATCCCTGCCTCAGCTTTGCAAGGCGATAGCGTGCGGCTTGATTTCACTCTTAGCAAAGCGATTCCGCCCGGCACGACGGATCTGCGCGAACTCGGTTTGATCGTGCAGATGATCGGTCTCGAAGGCAAATGACAACAGCGGGCGCAAAGGCGCCCGGCCGGTCGCAGTCATTCTGGAGCAGCGCCGCCTACTGGCTGGTTCCTCCGCTTTTTTGCTTTTGTATTTACTGGTATGGTATTCTCTCTTGGTTTCAGGCGGACGACTTTGCCTGGCTCTCGCTCCATCAAAGAGTTCACAACTTCCATGATCTTGGGGAGTTCCTGTTTACTCCGATGGCGCAGGGGACCATTCGCCCGCTAAGTGAACGCGCTTTTTTCCTGGCCTTTTATCATTGGTTCGGATTGAATGCCCTGCCTTGGCGCATTGCGGTATTTTTCACGCAATGCATCAATCTGGCTCTACTGGCTGCAGTAACTTCGCGCATAACGCGGTCGCGTGTCGCCGGCTTTGCCGCGGCGATCTTATGGACCGCGAATAGCGCGCTGGCAACAGCGATGTCCTGGACATCGGATTACAACCAGATCTTGTGCGCAACGTTTTTGATCGGCGCACTCGCGTGTTGGATCCGCTTTGTGGAGACATCGCGCGGTTGGTGGTTTTGGGCCGTTGTGGTGGTATTCGTGATTGGTTTCGGCGCGCTCGAAATCAATGTTGTGTTTCCGGCGCTCGCGGCGGCTTACGTAGTGTTGCTCGTGCCGCGCGAGCGGTGGCGAACGCTGTCGCTGTACCTGGCCCCGCTGGTGCTGGTGTCGATTGTCTACTTTGCATGGCACTCGGCAATGGCACCGGGGTTGAAGAGCGGTCCCTATGCGTTGCATATGGATGGTTCGATCGCCGGCAGCTTAGGCGTGTATCTACGCTGGGTCTTTGTACCCAGCGAGTGGGAAGGGCTGGCGAGACCGCGTTCGATCGCGATCGCCTCGCTCATGATCTTTGGCATTTTGATGTTGTTCCTCGCAGTACATAGGTGGGCGTTGCGCCGCGTGTTCTGGTTTGGGTGGGCGTGGTTCCTGATTACCGTCGCGCCTATTCTGCCGTTGCGCGATCATCGCACCGACTATTACCTGACCATTCCCACTGCGGGCGTTGCCATCGCGCTGGCCGCCGCGATGCGCTGGAACTGGAAGCTGCTGGCGCCCGTGATGGCTTTGTATCTCGCGATGATGATTCCGGCGGCGAGTTTCGCATCGCGTTGGTACTCCGATCGTTCGCAACATGTCCGCACTCTGGTGCTCGGTGTCATCACTGGGCGCGAGAAACATCCGGGCAAGCCGATCCTGCTCGATGGCATTGGTGATGAGTTATACGCAACGGCCATCGCGCATTCGCCATTTCGCTCGTTGGGAATTATGGATGTGTATCTTGCGCCCGATGCGCTGCATCAGATTCACTCACCGGAGAATCTGGTTTCGGTAGCGGACAATGTGCTGCCGCCCGGCCCGACGCTGCGTGCCCTCAAAGAGGAACAGTTAGTGGTCTATCGCGCCGATGAAGCCGCCATCAACAAAGGCGTGTTGAAGAACGTGACTTCAACCTATGAAGAAATTGCGCGTCAAAAGTTCGCTGATCAGCCGCCGCAGAGAGTCGATGCAGGGAACCGGCTTGATTCATACCTAATGAACGAAGGCTGGTACGACCTGGAGGTGGATCATCGCTGGATGGCGAGCAAAGCGTCGATTAATATTGGCCCTCCAGAAGAAAGCGGGAGGCATCTGGTACTCAACGGGTACTGCCCGGTTGAGCAAGTGAGGACCGGCCCGTTGATCATGAAGGTGAGCGTAGATGGCACTACGGTGGGAACAGAAACTTTTTCCCAACCGGAAACACCGTTCACCCGTCGATTCTCTTTGCCTGCCGTGATCTGGCAGGGGAAACAGTCGCTTCAAGTCACAGTTGAAGTGAACAAGACTTTTCACGGGCAAGAAGATCCCAGGCAACTGGGTCTCGCGTTTGGAGTCTTTGAGTGGAAGTGAATCGTTTTCTTAAGTTCTTTTCGGCCGAATGGCTGAATCCGAACGTATAGAAAAATAGTCGAGAAGGACCGCCAACGTTTGGCACCTGAGTTGCTTGATGTGGGTGCCAAGCGGCTACGTGATCCCTAGATCAGAGCGGCGGGTTGTTAAGAATTCTTAGTGTTTGGTGCTAAGCTTTCTGAACCCTTTTTAGTTTTTTAGCGTCTTTATTACGAGAACCTGTTGGGAAAGAGGTAAACCATGTCGAAGAATGATCTAGAGCGTTACAAAGCCGTCCTCGAAGCACGGCAAGCAGAGCTGGCCGGTGCACTGCGCAATCGCGATGACATCGCAATTGAAAAAACTCCGGACGCGTTGGACGAAGTGCAGCTGGCGGGCGAACGGGAACTGGCGATCCGCAACCTGGACCGCGATTCAAACATGTTGCGTCAAGTACGTGCGGCGCTGGCCCGCATCAACGATGGCAGCTACGGCGTATGCCTGCATTGCGATGAAGACATCAGCCCGAAGCGGTTGAATGCCGTGCCGCAGACTCCGTATTGCATCACTTGCCAGGAAGCTGCCGACCGTCACGAATTCGAGACCACCGAAACGATCGGCGACGATCTCGCGGCTGCTGCTTAATCGCAGTCGAGCCATCCAGCGGTTCTCAAAGTGCCGCGCGTCCGTTACACCGGGCGCGCGGTTCTTTTTTGAGACCGATGCTGGACATCATTCGTCCCGACGCTTCGCGATCGCGACGGAATGAATGGAAGCGGTGCGGGTCGCAGACGGTGCAAAGGCCTGCACTATAGATGTGTCCTTCGGCTACGCCTTCCTGCCGGAGTTGCCCCTGAACAATCTCGAGAAGATCGATCTTGACGCGGCCTTCACGACCGAACTGCACTGCGACTTCGGGTCCCACTTCGAAACAACAAGCTCCGATGCCGGGCCCAATTGCCACATGCAAGTCAGCTGGCTTTGAACCGAAGCGCGATTGCATCTGACGAATCGCTTCCGTCACGATGTTGCCGGCCACACCCCGCCAGCCCGGCATGCACTGCTGCCACCGCTCGATGCACGGGATCGGCAATCAACACCGGGAGGCAGTCGGCAGTCTTCACCCCGACCGTAGTGCCTGGGATATCAGTGGTGATGGCGTCCGCTTCGCCGATGCAACCAACCTCTCCGGTGTGGGCCGCGACCGTCACGGAGTGAATCTGCTTCACAGTCACGAGTGGCTCAGGCCACGGCGAGTGGCGCGTCCCAAAAGCATGCTCCAGCCACTCGAATGCGGTGAGCGGCCGCGCGTGGAAGCCGCGCTCATCTTCAAAGAACTGTGGGTTCATCGCTCAGGCCGGCTGATTGACTTGCGCAATGCGTACCTGACGCCGAAACTCTTCGAGCATCGTCTCGTCGAGCCGCACATCGGTGGGGCGCTTCACCAGCGTCGTCATCTGATCGATCTTGTCCTGCAGCTTGAGCAGCGCGTAGAACAGGTTCTCGGGGCGCGGCGGACATCCGGTCACATAAACGTCGACGGGCACAATCTTATCGACGCCTTGCAGCACAGCATACGTATTGAATGGGCCCCCAACACTTGAGCAGGCGCCCATCGAGATGACCCATTTGGGCTCGGGCATCTGATCGTAGATGCGCTTCAGTACGGGCGCCATCTTGAGAGTTACGGTGCCGGCGACGATCATCAGATCTGCCTGTCGCGGGCTGGGCCGAAACACTTCCGCACCGAAGCGCGCCATGTCGAAGCGGGACGTAGTGGACGCGATCATCTCGATCGCGCAACACGCCAGGCCAAACGAGAGAGGCCAGATAGCCGACTTACGCGCCCAGTTGAACACATGGTCAACCGAGGTAGTGATGAAGTTCCGTTCAAACTGATTCTGCAGCAAGTACCCATTATCCCGCGTGCGATGCGAGTGGAAATACCCGCAACGCACATTGCATTCGTCAGAGCCGAATGCTCGCGCATTCCGAGTCGCCGAACCCGGACCAATGCGCTTCCTTCAGTCGCGCCTCTGACGAGCAGCATTACGTGCCACGCGCGTCAGCAACCGGTGGTTTAGAACCGCTGGTGCGTTTATCCGCTATTGCTGAAACCACTGCAGCGGAGTAGTTTAGATGGAGGCAGGATGCGGTTTCCCTGCACTTCCCCGAAATGGAGTAGTGTTCCCGGTTGAAACTCGCTCCCGTAGACTACATCATCCTTGCGCTCTATTTTGCGTTCGTCATCGGCATCGGCTGGATGCTCCGCAAACGGGCCACCTCTGGGTCGGACTTTTTAACCGGAGGCCGTTCGGTCCCGGTCTGGATCACCAGCCTCGCTTTTCTTGCCGCTAACCTCGGGGCCCAGGAAGTAATCGGCATGGCCGCTTCAGGCGCGAAGTACGGCATCATGACCGCGCACTTTTACTGGATCGGCGCGGTTCCCGCCATGCTGTTCGTCGGCGTCTTCATGATGCCGTTTTACTACGGCAGCAAGGCGCGCTCCGTGCCCGAGTATCTGAAGCTGCGTTTCGATGAGAAGACGCGCGGGTTGAACGCGATCACGTTCGCCATCATGACGCTGTTCTCGTCGGGCATTTCACTCTATGCGCTGGGCTTGCTGTTCCATCTGGTGCTCGGCTGGAGCTTTACCAATTCGGTGCTGCTGTCAGGTGCGATCGTGCTGGTCTACACCTACCTCGGCGGCTTGAAAAGCGCCATCTACAACGAGGTGCTGCAGTTCTTTCTCATCGTGTTGGGCTTCTCGCCGCTGGCGATCCTGGCCGTGGCGAAAGCGGGTGGCTGGTCGGGCATGCAGCAGCGCCTGCCAGATGTCATGACACACACCTGGAAATATGCCGCAGACGCAAGCGCGAACCCGATGCATGTCGAGATCTTCGGCCTGGTCGCGGGGCTTGGTTTTGTTTTGAGCTTCGGCTACTGGTGTACAGACTTCCTGGTAGTGCAGCGCGCCATGGCGGCCGAGACGATGTCGGATGCCCGGCGCACGCCACTCATTGCCGCTTTCCCCAAGATGATCATGCCGTTCATCGTCGATCCTGCCTGGAATTGCTGCCCTCGCGATGTCGCAGATGAGCAACGGTTACAAGCTCCCGCTTTTGCAGGACGGCGGTCCGGACTACAACCAGGTGCTCACCACATTGATGGCGCAGTTCTATCCAAGCGGCATGCTGGGCGTGGGCCTGACGGCGCTGATGGCGTCATTCATGTCGGGGATGGCGGGTAATGTCACCGCCTTCAACACGGTGTTCACCTATGACATCTATCAGAGCTACATTCACAAAGGCGCATCCGATCACCATTACCTGACAGTTGGCCGCATCACCACGGTGGTGGGAACGTTGTTGTCGATCGCGACGGCTTACATGGCGACGCACTTCAACAACATCATGGACTTCCTGCAACTGGTGTTCGGCTTCGTGAACGCGCCGTTGTTCGCAACATTCCTGCTGGGTATGTTCTGGAAGCGGGCGACTGGCCACGGAGCGTTTTTGGGGCTGCTGAGCGGCACCACCGCGGCGGCGTTGACCCATGGACTTACCGTTGCAGAAGGCAAGGGCGGGTGGCTGGGCACGGTAGTTCACACCTTCCAATCGAGCATGGCGCAGAACTTCTGGATCGCAATTCTGGCATGGACCACTTGTTTCCTGGTGACCATCATCGTCAGCCTCGCGACGCGGCCCAAACCCGATTCGGAATTGACCGGCTTGGTCTACGGACTGACCGATGTGCCTCACGAGCATGGTGTGGCATGGTACCGCCGCCCTGTGCCGCTGGCATTCGTGGTGATCGTGGTGCTCGTCGGATTGAACCTGTGGTTCCGCTAGTATTGAGAAAAGGGATGGTGCGATAACGATGGATCTCCGCGTTCCTTCCGGCATGCTGTTTGTCTTGCTGGGAATCATTCTGATTGCCATGGGCTTGATGTACCCCGACGTGCATCCCGCGCTCACGACGACCAACGTCAACCTCTACTGCGGTGTTTCGATGCTGGTTTTCGGCGGCTTCCTGCTGATTCTCGCGCGCGCACGGCGGGTATGATCGACAAGTACGAAAAGCAGTTCGGCGCCGTGCCGGGGTGCGTGTCTTCCGTGCTCCCGGACGCGTCAACCTGATCGGCGAACATACCGACTACAACGACGGCTTCGTCCTGCCGACGGCTCTTGAACTCGCAACGTGGGTGGCCACCGGTCCGCGCAGCGACGGTAAACTCGTCGTTCATTCGCTCGATCGCAAGGAGACGCGCGAGTTCGAAGTTGCGAATATTCCCGGCGCGAAACCTGCCAAACATTGGACGGATTACGTCATCGGCGTTGCGCGCCTGCTGATTGAGAAGGGCTACGCAATTACGCCGGCCAATCTGCTGATCGCCAGCACAGTGCCCGATGGATCGGGGCTGAGTTCGTCGGCCGCACTCGAAGTTTCGAGCGCGCTGGCGCTGTTGAACGGCAGGCACATCGACGGCGTGGAACTCGCAAAGCTCTGCCAGCGCGCGGAAATCGAATTTGTCGGCGTGCCGTGCGGCATCATGGACCAGTTCATTTCAGTCTTCGGTCAGGCGCACCGCGCCATTCGCATCGATTGCCGCTCACTGGAAAGCAAGCCCGTGCAGTTGCCCGACGGCATCTCCATCCTGGTAGTGAACAGCCTGGTCAAACATGAGCTGGGAGCATCCGGCTACCGGGAACGCGTTGAGCAATGCGCCGCGGCAGTGAAGGCGATCCAGAAGGTCGCACCCGAAGTGCGCAAGCTGCGCGACGCGACGCTCGAGATGCTCGACAAAGCCGAAATGGACCCTGTAATTCGGCGCCGCGCGCACCACATCATCACCGAAGACTTGCGTGTCGATCAGTTCATCGCGCTCGCCGAACGTGCCGACTTCCGGGGCATGGGTGATTTGTGGGTCACGGCCCATCGCAGCCTGCAGCACGATTTCGAGATCAGTTGCGAAGAGCTCGACTTCCTGGTCGATACCGCGATCACGATCCCCGGTGTGTTCGGCGCGCGCATGACCGGCGGCGGCTGGGGCGGCTGCACGATCAACCTGGTTGCAGCCGATCAGGTAGAGCCGTTCAAAAAACAGATCGTCGAAAAATACGACGCCAGGTACCACAAGCAAGCGCCCGTCTTCCTCTGCATCCCCAGCCAGGGCGCCGGCGAAGTAAGCGACTAGGAACGCCAATCTCCAGATTGGCTCGATTACTCAGCCTGCTTCTTCACATCCCAAATCAAATCCACCACACCGCCCTTCACGTCCTGTATCTCCCACGCGCATAGCCACGGCTCTCCGCCTGGAAGCGGTGCGATCGGATCCTCGAAGACGCGGTTCGCGCAAAGCTTGTGATCCATGACGTTCTGCGTATGGAAGTAGAGCTGCGGCGCAGGTGACAGCGCATACCCGGTGTCGTGATAGTCCTTCAGATTGAGTTGAAAGCGCAGCAGCTTGTAGTGGGCATTGGCGCGCATGTGGTTGTGCCAGTTACGCTGGCCTTCACCAAAGCCGTTGTAGATGCGCACTTTCATCACATAGGTGTCGCTGTGGTCGGGCGTGAACACATAGGTCAGCTTCTTGCCTTCGCTGTAGTATTCGCTCAACGCTTCGGGTAACGCCTCATTCGGCTCCGTCCAGCCCAACGATTCAACGTGACCGTCGATGCTGCGGTACGTCTGCTCGTACTGTTGACGGCAGCGATTCTGCGCCGAGAACGCAATGCGAACAAGCCGCAGCGCAACGTTGTCCGTGTGAATCGTAAGCGGCCGCTCTAAATCCGAGAGCACGAACGTCTGTTCGGGTGACGCTGGTGAGACCACGAGGTTAACTTCGAACAGATCGATCTCATAAATGGATGGGTGCCCCACCGGATTCAGCAGCGCGTCTTTGAGGCACACATAGCGGAGATCATTCGGGTCCTTCGGGTCAGGCTGCAGTATCTCGCTATGACCTCCTGGCAGTGCACTTGCCTCGATGAATGACCCGCGTGCCGACGCTTCGGGCACCACATCGTCCTGCAAGCCCCAGAAGACGCGAAACGGAATGGGACAGTTGCCCTCATCAGCAGCTTTGGCAGCGAGAACACTCTGCACGATGATTTCGTTCGTTCGCGCGACCTCTTCATTCAACACGCGAAGATCTTCTTCCTGAGGATTCTTCTTCGGCCATACTTTAGCGAAGATGCCCCGCAAGCTGCCGAGAATGGTTGAGCCTCGGTTCGGCGTGGCGAACAAGATTACAGAGCGAATGCGCGCCAGGTCTTTGCCGCGATGGTGCACGAGCTTGTCAGCCAGATAGCTCTGAATGACCAGACCGCCCATGCTGTGACCCACGAGGAATAGTTTGTCGCCCGGGCACTCAGCCTCCAGAAACGCGTCGAGGCTGTTGCCGCACTCGGAAATGGCCGGAATGCGCTTCGCCGGATTCCATTCGGCAAACGCCGTCGGATATTGAAACCGCACAAAGCGGAAATCCCGCTCGCGGAAGTCATCATCGCGTTCAAGCCGCTGTACCAGCGGATCCCAGCATTTTGGACTGCTGATAAAGCCGTGAACAAACACCACGGTGGTACGCGCCATTGTTCAACAAGTCTATGCTCGACCGGGACCATTCACGTCACGTGCGCCAGCTTTTTCCTTACTGCTGCAATCACCTGAGTACATCCCCGCCCAGGCGAAACACCGGCGTTCATCCTAGCATCGAGGCGGAGTTAACAACATGACACCAACACCCGTAGTTCCTCAAGCACCTCACAGCCGCTGGGCCACATTCTTCCACGCAATGAGCGTCATCGCGCCGGTAGCGGCCGCGGCATTCTCGATCTACTCCGGCAATCCGGCAGACGCGATGAAAGCCCAGCAAACGGCCCAACTGGTAGCCGCCGTGCTGTCCGCACTAGGCCAGCCGCAGCAGCCGGCAATGTAAGCGCGTGACCGGAAGAACGCAGATGCGTTCGTTCTTCCGGTCACAGCCCGCATTAAGCATCGACCGTGCACGCGGCGGCTTGCCCCCGAAATTCCCTACGGTGGGACACAACCGGGGGCCAGAAACAGGGACGGCACCCACCTTTCAGTGACGCAGAACCTAAACAAATCGGCTTACTCCTGCCGATGTCAAAGCCGGGTCCGTACCTGTTCTACCTTGCGGAAAGCATCACCGGTCTTTCCTCAACCAACCTTCTGCGTACGCCCGCCGTCATCTGGGAGTGATTGAACCTCAGTTCCCGCTTCCGGATCATTTCGATCTCGCCTTTCTTCCATTGACCTTTCATCACGGTCCCGTCCTGGTGGTTCGGCCCGAGCAATAGATGGCCTATCTCATGTGCGATTACGTAACCCAGGATCTCGGCTGATGAAACAGCAGGACTGCGCTCCGCGAAGCGGCAGATTTCACCGTAGTAGACCAACGCGTACGATCCTTGTTCATCTTTGGGTAGCAGCGCGTATCCCATGGCGTCGACCCCTTTCAGGCCGAGCGCGGCGGAGGGGGCCGCCTGGCGAATCAGAATTTGGAATTCGTTGGGACCCACAGCATCATCGCACCTGCCCGGTTCATCGCAATTGACCCAGTGCACCTGAACTCCCGCAGTTGCAAGCGCGAATGCGGCTTCTTTCTTTGCCGTGATTATAGTGTTTTCGGAAACGTGAGCCTGGTTGTAGATTCGGGCTGTGATCTCCAAGGTTTGCGCATAGACGGAACAGCTGCAGAGCAGAGCCGATGAAATCCACCACTTTGTCATTGCCTTTCCCTCCCGTGTCACCGGGGAAGGCGGCAAAGTGAAAGGGCAGACACAACTCGGCGCTAAAAAAGATTTGTGAGCGACGAGAGGGTGTTTCGGATCAGCGTACGCGTGAATTCATCGCGCTTCCCTGATAGACTCGCTCGAAGGATTTACTAACGGGATTCGGCGGAGTATCCTCGCGTGGAAGCGGAACTCTGGAATAAAGTCGAAGCGCTGTTCCACGCTGCACTCCAGCAGCCTGCTGAGAGCCGTGCCGACTTCTTGCAAGAGGCATGCGGTGGTGATGCGCAACTGCAAGATGAAGTTGAGACGCTGCTAGCCAACGCCGGTGAGGATGGTTCGTTTTTACAAGGGTCACCCCTCCGCGCTGCATTAGCAGAAGGCCAGAAACTCGGCAATTTCGAGATTCTCGAGCGGATCGGCAGCGGCGGCATGGGTGAGGTATATCGCGCTCGAGATGTCCGGCTGAACCGCGACGTTGCGATCAAAGTTCTTCCAGTGCAACTCGCTGCTGATCGAGAGTCCCGGCTAAGACTAGAGCGCGAGGCGAAGGCTATATCGGCTCTGAGCCATCCACACATCTGCATGCTTCACGATGTCGGATATCAGGACGGCATCAATTACCTTGTAATGGAGTTACTCCATGGGGAAACGCTCGCAGCTCGTCTGCACAAGGGTGCGCTCCCCATGAAGGATGTCCTGCGCTACGGAATCGAGATCGCGGATGCGCTCGCGGCGGCTCATCGTAGCGGTATCCTGCATCGCGATCTGAAGCCGGGCAACATTATGCTGACTAGGTCCGGGGCGAAAATACTCGATTTCGGGCTTGCTAAGTTTGCGACCGCACGTGAGCCTTCAACCGAACCCGCGACTAGGACTGAGTTCACACGAGAAGGAACGATATTAGGAACTCTGCTATACATGTCGCCGGAGCAGTTGCAGGGAAAAGCGGTCGACGCGCGCAGCGACATTTTCTCGTTTGGCGCAGTGCTTTACGAGATGGCCGCCAGCCATGCGCCGTTCGCGGCGGATAGTCGGGCGGGCGTGATTGCCGCAGTGCTGGATCGCGAGCCCGAACCGCCTTCGACGGTCAATGCGCACATCCCGCCAACGCTCGACAAGTTGGTTCGGTCGTGCCTGGCTAAAGACCGCGAAGATCGGCACCAAAGCATGCACGACGTAGCCCAGTCCCTCGCGTGGATTGAGGCGGGTTTGTTCCTTCGAGTCGACGACAGCGATTCCGGCACACGCACAAACCGCGTGCGCGCGATCGCAGTGGCGTCTTTGTTTCTCATAGTTGGCGTGCTCGCCGGCTTCGCGGTTTGGCGCTCGCTTATCCGCATTCCGGAGAGCCGCGCGCTGCTCCAACTCGACCTGGATGTCGGTGAAGAAGTTTGGCAGCTGGCCATCTCGCCCGACGGATCGCGAATCATATACGCAGCCCGGAGCGGATTGCGCTCTCGGCAGCTCGATCAGGTCAAGATCACGACGCTTTACGGAGCCCCTGATGTTTCGTACCCGTTCTTTTCGCCCGACGGTAAATGGATCGGTTTTTTCGCTGGCGGCAAACTTCAGAAGATTTCTTTAGCTGGCGGCCCTCCCGCAGTCCTTTGCGACGCTCCGATGGGTCGGGGCGGCAGTTGGGGGAACGATGGGGAAATCGTCGCCGCTCTGGATTCGAGCGGCGGCCTTTCAAAACTTTCCGCTTCGGGCGGGAAGCCCCAACCTCTGACGGATCTGGCGGCAGAGACCAATGGCGTGACCAGCCATCGCTGGCCGACGGTGCTACCAAACGGTATGGGCGTGCTGTTCGTGGCTCACATCAGGGGCGGCAAGGGCAACTGGCTGCGCGTGGCACGCACTGGTACAACACCCAAGACCATCCTTGAAAACGCCACAAGTGGGCGTTATATAAATGGGGGCTTTCTGCTTTACTACAAGGACGGGACTGTCTTCGGGGCGAAGATCGACTTGAGCACGCTGCAGTTGATCGGGCCGGGAGTCCCACTGGTCGACGGTGCGGCTTACGAGGGCTCGTTCGATGTATCTTCATCTGGCACGATGGTGTACCGAAGGGGGGCCTCGGAGAGTGACTTCATAGTGTCATGGCTGGATTCCTCCGGGCACATGGAACCCATTCTCACGAATCCGGCTGGCTACCTGAACCCACGGCTGTCGCCGGACGGCAAACGCATAGCATTGGTGTTACACCGAGGTGGTCAACGAAATGTTTGGGTTTATGACCTCATCCGCGAAACCTTGACGCGGATAACATTCGACTCTGAGTTCCAAATATCGCCTATCTGGACTCCCGACGGCAGGTTCCTAGCATTTGGCTCCAAGGGTGCCCTATCGTGGGCTCCAGCTGACGGCAGCGGTATCGTTGAACATCAGTCCGTGGATCAGACGAACCCCCTCCCAAGGTCATTTTCGCCCGACGGGAAGTGGCTCGCGTTCGACGACCAGTATCTTCTAAAGACTCCTGTTGACCGGGCGAACGGCTCGTTCAGACTTGGGCCAGTGCAGGGGCTGCAGAAACAGCCGGCCACGGGTTCCGCGTCGTCCATCTCGCCGGACGGACGCTGGGTAGCTTACGATTCGGCAGAATCGGGGCGCTCAGAAGTCTATGTAACACCGTTCTCTCCTACGGATTCCAAGCCACCCGCAAAGTGGCAAGTCTCGAACGAAGGAGGAGAACACCCAGTCTGGTCACGGGCTGAACACGAACTGTTCTATCGGAGCTTGGGGAGGCGCGTGATGGCAGCCCACTACACGACGAACGCCGATGTGTTCTTGTCGCAAAAGCCTCGAACGTGGGCTCCGCAGCAACTGGCACAAGTTGGGGTGTACTCCAGTTTTGACGTCGCGGCTGATGGCAAACGCATCGTAGCCGTTTTTGAATCACCGACCACCAAGCCGGATAATCACCTGCGGGTTGTTCTCAACGTGTCAGATGAGTTGCGTCGGCGCACATCAGTTGTCAGGTAAGCATCAACACTGTTTGGCTCTTACTCAGTGTTTGATCCGGAGCTTTTTATTCGATGCCAGAGTTCCGCTTCCATCCAGGTTGATTGGCCTCGCGCCTGCAAACAATACCCCGCTGCTCAGGCATAAAGCCCGGCACAAAGGCCTGAAAACGCCTAGAGTGCACCACTGAACTTAGAGTGAAACACCGGGGCGACGCGGGCAAAAGACTGTTAGATTGTAGACTATCAAGAATCGTCTGCGCTGAGTTATTTAGGATCCAACAGCCAGATGTTACCGGTTCGCTCGCCCTGAGTGAGGACAAGAAAGTCCCGCGCAACTTCTAAATCCATTTCTGGAGCGCTCAATGAGTGCCGCGAGGAGTGAAGATGATATATCGCAAACGGGTCACCGTGTGGATGCATGTCTGCGCTTAAACGTTGCGCCCATACGCACACGTGCCCGTCACGATTTGAGGTAAAGAACAGTAACTTCCCATCGGAAGAGAACTGTGGCTTGTCGTCCCAATGAGTGCCGTCTGTAATCGGCATCCACTGGTTCTTGGGTACAAGCGCTTTCCGGAAAGGGATCACGAAGAGCTGAGAATGCTGGCCGTGCACAGAATTGAAGGTGACCCACTGCCCGTCGCGCGAAAAGTGAACCTGCCAAAGGCTGCTTTCCTTATCCTCCAAGAGCAGGGATTTCTTAGATGAGTCGGCCTTACTGCTGTAAACGCTGTGGCCAATATCCGCGACCGGGCCCCCGCTAACCGGGTGACTAAGATTTCCGTAGATTAATAAATCGTCTCGAGAAGACCAATCGCTCAATGCCAGAGAAGGAACAGTAAGGGCTAATCCGTCGCTGGTCGAAACTTCTTTACCGGTCTGAACACCGTCTTTCCATGTTGAATACCAGATCCGGTCGCCCTTGGGACTGAAGCGTGTGCCCGCAATATAGCCCGGCCCAGGTTCCAATGTTCTATCCGCAGCAGTCTCAAGATCCTTTACGTGCAAAGCATAGGTGCCGGACTGGGCGGTGACGAAGGCGATCATTTTTCCGTCGAGGGTTATCGACGGATCACGGCTCTCGGCAGGGCCCGCGGTGAGAGGCACTGCGGTGCCAGTTTGCTGTCCCCTAATGTTGACTGGTATTCGCCAGAGGTTCGAAGTCTGCTCGAAGCTGGAAAGTACCACGCGACCACCTAGGGAAGCAGACCCCTGACTGATTCTCGCAGGACCGAAGACTAGCCGTTGAGCCGGCCCTAACAGGACCCCACCCGGTCCGACCGGGGCGGTAGCTTCAAACTCGGCGTCGCGCTCGTTGGCAGTCAATAGTAACCGTGAGGGATTCGCCAACCATTGATCTAGACTGCTGAACGACGTCTCCTGATTGAAGGCGACGAAACTGTTCGCGATCCTGACTGGCGCCTTTCCCTCAATTGAGGCGAGCCAAGGATCGTATTGACTTTTCGTATTTGCAATAAAGAGAACGTGCGAGCTATCGGGCGACCATGCGGCACCAGCCTGAACGTCGTCGCAACCTTTCGTAATCAGCACGGGCAACCCGCCCGATAAAGCTTGTATGTACAGACCCACTCCGAGCCCGCCGGAGCCTTCTACCGCGTACATCAAGTAGCGTCCGTCCGGTGAGAAGCGCGGAAATTTCCCGTTTGGAACGACCAGGTGGGCCTGCCCCCCTAATGCCGAAACCTCAAAAATCCCTCCCCTGCCTCGCTCTGAGCGAAAGACGACCGTTGAACCGTCCGGAGAGAAAGCGGGGTTTTGATCGTCGGCAGGATCATCCGTCAGTCTGACCACCCCTCCGCTATCGATCTGCTGAACATAAATATCCAGGTTGTTTCGATTGTTGCGGTCGCTCGAATAAGCCACAAACTTGCCGTCGGGCGATATGGCACCGTCTGTAGTTAGACCCGAATCCCAGGTTAGCCGTCGCAGCTTTCCAGCGTGTTCCGGGTTCTGTGGCTTGCTTGCATATCCGATAAACCAATAAGTGCCGAACGCCGCTACCGAGGCCGCTACGACTGCTAAGGCCGTAGGGAACAACCAACCACCACGCTTCGTGGGCCCGGAGAGCTTTCGCCCTTCGAAACCCTCAAGTGCGAAGCTGAAGTCCGCCGCCGACTGCAACCGGTGCTCCGCTTCCTTTTCGAAGCAATGATGCACCAGCCTTGCGACCGCTGTCGGAATTTCAACCGGCAACTGCTCTGGCTCTTCAGTCAGCACAGCGTTCATCAACGAGACAGGCGTGTCACCCACGAACGGGCGCTTGCCCGCGAGCATTTCGTACGTCACAACGCCCAGGCTGAAGATATCCGACCGCTGGTCAATCTTGCGACCCGCGATCTGTTCCGGAGACATATATCCGGGAGTGCCGGAGATCATTCCGGGCCTGGTGATCGTGGCGCTTACAGGTTCGCCCGAAGCTGCGCCCACGTTCCGTTTGGCCAAACCGAAGTCGAGAATCTTCACCCGACCGTCGCGAGCCACCATGACGTTCTCAGGCTTAAGATCGCGATGTATCAGACCTACAGCGTGCGCGGCCGCCAACCCATCTGCGATCTGCCGCGCAATTTCAATCGCGCGCCGGAGAGGCAGTGGTCCCTTCGCGAGAAGCTGCCGGAGTGACTGACCTTCGACCAGTTCCGTCGCGATCCACGCTGTTTCATCAGCCCGCCCGATGTCGTAGACGCAAACGATGTTCGGGTGATTTAGAGCGCTTGCAGCGCGTGCTTCTCGTTCAAAGCGTGCCAGCCGCTCCGCATCGCGCGCGAATGCGCGTGGTAACACTTTGATCGCGACATCACGTTTCAACCGTGAGTCGTGAGCGCGATACACCTCACCCATGCCGCCGCTGCCGACGGCTCCAGAATTTCGAAGTTTCCGAGCTTCTGGCCTTTGACTAAAGCCGCGCCAGCTAATGGGGAGTCTTGCAGGAACGAACTGTTCTCACTCGCATTCTCCAGGAGAGTTTCCACTTCATGCTGCAGCTGCACATCGCCGCCGCACGCCTCACGAAGAAACTCGGCACGGCTCTCCGCGGGCTTTTGCAATGCCTCTTGGAAGAGCTCTTCGATCCTATGCCAAAGTTCCGCTTCCATGTTCTTGCTCGAGTCACCTCCGCTGTAGTCTACGGTCCCTTAGCTGCGGTGCCGTCCAAGTTTGCCATCCATATGTTTCCGCTTAGCTCACTCAAGCTCAAAGCTATTCGATGGCGGGCTACCGCCAAATTCACCAAGCTTATTCGCGCTCGATGAAAATGCTGGATACAGACCGGTGGTCCGATTGGTCTTTTGCTGTCTCGGGTGGACGCGTTGCATCCAGAGACATTTGAAACCGTCGAGATGTGCCATCGAATATAGTGCTGTGCCATCCGGAGACCAATGCAAATCCTCTCCTTTGCCTACCTCGATCCACTCGTTTACAGGTATCGGCCGCTCCCCACGAAACGGAGCAACATACTGCTGCAAAGGCTCCTTGGGAGTCCGCGCGTGGAAGGCGACCCAACGGCCGTCCGGAGAAAAACTTGGCATATAGAGATTGAATTCTGGGGTTTGCAATATGGGAAACGTCTTCTTCGATTCTGCATCGAACAGGAAAATTTCAGTAAGATCTCGGGTTGACCGCCAAACATACAGGACCTTTTTGCCGTCTCCAGACCAGTTCCAGAATGAGCCGCAACGATCATCGCAAACCTGTTCCGGCATTCCTCCAGAGGCCGGCACAGTATAGAGCGGTGCCTTCGTCCCCTCGCCGACTGGGTAACCCACCCTTGATCCGTCAGCGGTGATGCGTGCAATGCCGACGCTCTGGCCTCTTCCCGAGACCATCGTCTCTTTGCCGCTTTCAAAGTCTTTTATCCAGACTGCGTTGCGTCCAATACGGTTCGAGTTGAAGACGGCTTTTTTGCCGTCCAGCGAGATGTCCGTGGCGTCGTCGGACGACGGACCTTCCGTCGCCCGCTGCAGGGCACCGTGCACTTCACCCCGATCTGCGTCGACGTCCAAGGTCCAGATGCTCACGTTTTGAGCTGCCGAGATAAACGCCAGACGATTGCCAGCCACTGCAGCTAGTGTTTCGAGTCCGGCACCCGATGTCAGTCTATGAGGAGGGTCGTTGATCTTCCAGGTTTTATTTGGAATTCGAAGTTGCCAAAGGTTGATCGCATCGCCCAATGTGCTTGCAAACAACACTCGATCGCCTGCGGGTATCCATGCCAAGGGAATTACGAAGCTGCTATCAAGAAGCGTTTGCGTAGCAATCGCTCGAGCCGCCCCTGTCCTTACTGCCGGACCTCCACTCACACCGGCAACGTACCAGTCCCAAAGATCTACTAGTCGGGTTCCGCCTTCTGTTCCGATGAATAAAATATACCGACCATCCGGGGACCAAACTGGAAACCGCGCTGCCACGAAACCTGGCTGAAACTGTCGTGGGGACCCCCCCGTTGAGCTAACAATAAATACTTTGCCCGTATTTCGGCTGAACACATCTCCGAGGTCGCCCACGAAATATGCGATTTCCTTACCATCCGGAGAGAATCGCGGGCGAAGCCCATCCGGTGCTATCAACCTTTCGCCGCCGCCCAAGGCCGAAATGACATATATGCCGCCGCCGCTACGTTCCGAGCGGAACGCGATCAAGCTCCCATCCGGTGAGAAATCAGGCTGGCTATCGTCGGCTTCGTTTCGTGTCAGCCGAATCGGTGCCCCTCCGGCTGTCTGCTGGACCCAGATATCCAGATTCCCCTCACCGCTTCGATCCGACGCATAGGCCAACAGTTTCCCGTCCGGCGAGAGCGCGGGATCGGTTGTGAGACCTGCGTCAGTGGTCATTCGAGTCAGTACAAGAGGGGGACTCGAAGTTGGTACCTGATTTTGCCGCCACAAAAGCAGCGCGATTGCGCCAAGACAGCTCAGTGCTATCGCGAGTACCGACCACGCTAGTCTTCGTCCGCGCTCGGGCGCCCTCGCCCTTTCCCCGATTTGCAATAGCAGCGCGAAGCTGAAATCAGCCGCGGATTGCAGCCGGTGCTCCGGTTCCTTTTCGAGGCAATGCTGCACCAGCCTTGCGACCGCGGTCGGAATTTCAACCCGCAACTGCTCTGGCTCGTCCGTGAGCACCGCGTTCATCACCGCGACGGAGGTATCGCCCGCGAATGGCCGTCTGCCCGCAAGCATTTCGTAGGTCACGACACCCAGACTAAAGATGTCCGAGCGTTGATCAACCGTCCGCCCGGCTATCTGCTCTGGCGACATGTATCCGGGAGTGCCGGAAATCATCCCGGGCCGGGTGATCGTGGCGCTTGCAGGTCCGCCCGAAGCTGCGCCCAGGCTCCGCTTCGCCAACCCAAAATCCAGAATCTTGACCCGCCCGTCCCGAGCCAACATGACGTTCTCAGGCTTGAGGTCACGATGCACCAAACCCGTCGCATGTGCGGCCGCCAACCCATCCGCAATCTGCCGGGCTATATCAATCACGCGACGCAGTGGCAAAGCACCCTTCGCGAGTAGTTGCCGGAGTGACTGACCTTCGACCAGTTCCGACGCGATCCAGGCTGTGTCATCCGCCCGGCCAATATCGTAGACGCAAACGATGTTCGGATGATTCAGTGCACTGGCAGCGCGTGCTTCGCGTTCGAATCGTGCCAGCCTTTCCGCATCCCGCGCAAATGCGCGAGGTAACACCTTGATCGCGACATCACGCTTCAGCCGCGAGTCGCGCGCGCGATACACCTCACCCATGCCGCCGCTGCCGATCGGCTCCAGAATTTCGAAGTTTCCGAGCTTCTGCCCTTTGACTAAAGCCGCGCCAGCCAATGGGGAGTCTTGCAGGAACGAACCATTCTCGCCCGCATTCTCCAAAAGAGTTTCGACTTCGTTTTGGAGTTGCACATCGCCTCCGCAGGCGTTGCGCAGAAACTCGGCGCGGTTCTCCGCCGGCTGTTGCAGCGCCTTCTCGAAGAGCTCTTCGATCCTATGCCAAAGTTCCGCTTCCATCTGACGTGGCTCCACCCAGTGTTCGTTGCAACCACGCGCGAGCCAATCTCCAATCTCTAATGACGCTATTTGGGTGGATATTTAAAACCTCAGCCACTTCTTCGACGCTCAGCCCACCGAAGTAGCGCAACTCGACGACTTTCGCCTTGCGAGCATCAAACTGTTGAAGTTCGGCAAGAGCTTCATGCAAAGCGAGGGTCTCGTCCGGTTTCGCCGCGTAGAACGCGCGCTCATCGTTGAGAGTGACCATCCATGCGCCGCCTCCTCGTTTGGCACGCACTTGAGCCCGGGCGTGATCGACAAGAATGTGACGCATCAACTGGGCCGCAAGCGCGAGAAACTGTACACGGTGGTGACAGAGCGGGCTCGCCATTTTCGCCAGCCTGAGGTAGGCTTCGTTCACTAATGCAGTAGTCTGCAGAGTGTGCCCAACACGCTCTCGGTTCATGTGTCGGTGTGCAATTCGCCGCAGTTCCCCTTCAATCAGCGGCAATAACTCATTTAGGCAATCGTTTTCCCCGCCGATCCAACGATCAATGAGCGCGCTGACCGGGCTGGCGCCGATGATTGGCACGATGGCGGAGTAAGTCTAACAAGAAAAGGCCAGCGAAGCACCGGATGCTGTTTGAGCCGTCCTCCTGACGATGCTCATTCGTCGTGAAGAAAGTGAGATCGAGAGGTTCAAACTCCGCTTTGCCTTTCGTCAGCGGGGGAGCAGGTCGTGCGCCATGGACTCAATGCGGCGGACTTGGTTGGGCGTGAGCTTCGGCAACTCTGGCGCGGCGAGCTCCTGCGCCGGGATGTAACCCTGAGAGCCGGCAATCTTCAGAAAAGCGAGGGCTTGGATGTAGTCGTCTTCCGACCGGTCTGGCTCGTTGAGTAATAGGCGTCCTACCCGGTACTGACAAACACTCACCTTCTTAGCCGCGCACAGGCGATAGTAGCGTGCGGCTTGCTCCGGGTCTGCCGGTGTGCCTTTTTCGTAGTAGTCCCCGAGGTAGTATTGCGCCTCGGGATTGGCCAGCTTGGCCGCGCGACGCAGATCGGCCAAGCCTTGCTCAGTGTCTTTGGGCAGGCCGTCTCCTGAAAGCCTGCGCAAACCGAGGCCATAGAGGGCGGGCGCGTAGGACTTGGCGGCAGACTGCTCGATGAGGTCCAGTCCATGTTCGACGTTCTTCGGCCCATTGATGCCTTTTGTCTCCCAGTTGCCGACGGCGTACATTGCGGGCGGGTATTTCTGTTTCGCGAGCTTTTGCATGTCCGAAACGGCGTTCTTGATTACTTCCGGGTTCTCACGGGGATCTCGCACCCTTTGGAGGGCAACGTTAAACGCCGTTCGCTGGCGTTCTGACTTGTCATCCATCTGATTGTCACGGAGGAGCCGAAAGTTTACCTCGACTGTAGCGCGGTAGATGACAGGCTTGCCATCGAGAACAGCAGGCGAGAAGCGCCATTTCTCGACAGTTGATCGAGCTTCCTCGTCCAGGCCATATCCCAACGGGCTAAGGATGGTCACCTTCGTGGGGAGTCCCTTTTCATCAATCAATACTTGAATTATGACGGTGCCCTGCACACGCTCCGCGCGGGCTTCGGAGGTGTAATTTGGATCAACTTTTTTCAAAACGCGGGGCAACTTGATGTTCGTGCCCGGCTTGTACCAGCCGTTGGACTCGCTCGAAGATTGAGGAGTTGCGAGTACAGAACTGGCGAGAACAAGGTAAAGGATGAGTGCAGTGCGCGGCATGATCTTCAACAGAATGAATTAACACTTGCACAAAGGCAAATGGCGTTGCGCGAATCGCCGCGAATACCGGTTCTGCCGGCGCCCAGGAACGGGTTTGGTTTCCACACTCCGCGTCGGCCGGATTCAACGGCCATGGTTCC
>CAWBWU010000007.1:0-29302 GCA_963792655.1 Bryobacterales bacterium | reverse complement strand
GGGCCGTACCGCCCACGGGGCCCGTGGTGTACATGACACCATCGACGACCAGCGGCACCGCTTCCACGATACCGTCGCCCGGTAACTGCACCGCCCACTGCGCCTGCAGGCTTTTCACGTTGGTTGTGTTGATCTGCTTCAGCGATGAATAGTGCTTGCCGCCCAGGTCGCCCCAGTACGTCAAGTAGTTCTGCGGCTCGCTCGCGGAGTCGCGGATGCGCTCCCACGTCAGGCCCTCGCCCGCGGCGCGCTTGGCGAGATCACGGCCATCGAGCGATTTCAGATACGCCACCAGATCCTGGAGTTCCGTCGCATTCAAACGCGTCGAGTAGTCCGCAGGCATCAGCGATTTCGAATCGATATGCAACGACCCAAGCTGCGACTTCTGGAAGGAGTGATACTTGCCCTGTGTGTCGATCATCTGAATGGAGAAGGAGTCCTGGCCCTTCTCGATCCCGCGATACTCATGGCCATCTTTCGAACGAGCGGTGACGGTATTCGAATACTCGTTGGGCATCCAGCGGCGTCTTGCCGACGTTTGATTCGGATTGAGAATCTTGGCCTGCAGCCGCGCCGCAGTCTGCTGTCCCGCAGCCGAGAGATCCGGGCCCACAGCGATGCCCTTACCGTTCACTTGATGGCAACTGAGGCATTGTCCCTTTCCCGCGAAGATCTGTTCACCAGCGCTGGCAGAACCCGTGATCTTCTCCGTTCCAGACGTCACCGGCGCCACCGGTGCCAGACTCCGCACGTACGAGACGATCTGCCAGATCTGATCGGTTGAAAACTGATTGAAGCCGGGCATCTGCGTACCGCGAATGCCCGCGCGAATGTTGATGAAAATTTCACCGTCCGCTGAACCACGATTGAAGCGCCCGTTGGCGAGCGCCGGGCCGCGCGAACCGCGTGCGCCTTCACCATGACATGCCAGGCAGGCCTCTTTGTATAAGGTCTCGCCCGCCGCGATGGCCTGCGCATTTCCAGCGAACGGGTTCTTCTGCGCCTCGGCGCGATCTTCCTGCGCCAACGCGACTGAAGACAACAAGACTGTGGTGGAGAGAACGGCAAGGGTAAGCTTCATGCTGAATTGGGTTAATTCGATTATCGACGGTTGCCCCAAATGCTGCAGAAAAAGTTCATGAGTCGAAGCGCACCAGCAGCGGCCCGAGCACAAACGCACTGAAGAATCCGATCAGATACAACCCGGCCGAGCACCACAGAACGACACGGCTGAAGCGGCTCGCCGTATCGCAGGCGGACGGGTCGCCGGGATCGCAACGCCGTAATTGGAGCCGGGGCGCGATTGCGTACAGATACACGAAGTTGCTCGCGATCAGCGCGCCCGAGATGCCGAATACCCAATATTTATGATGCGAGAGAGCCACCAGCCACGGTGCTTCGCTCAGCACCGAAGCCACCGTGGCGCCCAGGCCCGCCAGCACCAACAACGACGGCAGCGCGCAACAAAGTAATGTGCCGAACGATGTGAACAACGAGAGATAACTCATCAACCCGCTGCGCTTCACTGAACTCCTTTCACGTCGAGCGGCACTGCCGCCGCAAGATCTTTCAACGGAGTCATCGCGCCCCGCAGCACAACAGTCGCACCGGGCTTCAGACCTTTGGCGGCTCCCGTCAGCGACAACTCATCCGCGGTTCCCGTCACTTTCAATTTCGGTTGTGTCGCGCTGCCAGTGATGAGGCCCCGCACGACCACCGCCGTCGTCTTCGGCGTGTAGCCCATAGAGTGGATCAGCTTCCAGAGATCTTGCAGCTTAACCGTATTGCCCGCCTTCAGCTTCACTGTCGCCAGGCCTTTGTTCAAACTGACTTCGACCGATTCCACACCTGCCACTTTCTTCAGTCCCGCGTTCACGACGTGGGCGCAGGTCATTCAATCCATGCCGAAGATCGAGAGGTCGGCTTGCAGCAGTTCCGCGCGAAGCGGAAGCGCAAGGGCCAGAGAGATGAGCAGCGTGATGCATCGTTGTTTCATGTAAGTTTTCCTTTAAAAGAAGTAAGCAAAGTTCAGAGCGAAGCGATAGTGTTCGCGAGGTAACAACCGGCCCGCATCGCGATATACGGGGAACTGAATGCCGGCTTCGATACCAATCGCCCGGTAGACGCCCAGCACGCTCGGACCGAACAAGCCCTGGTTTCCCGCAGTGCCGTGCAGAAGCGATCCAGCGCGCAACAAGCTGCCGGTCCGCTCGCCGGTAAACTCGCCGAAGATGCGCCAGTCCCAGCGCGGGTAATCAGTGCGCCACGCTTGAGGACGATAGCCATAGACGGCGGTATACGTGAGCAGATCCGGACGTCTATCCAACTGCGATTCGGCATAACGCTGATAGCTCGCGCCAGCCCACGCGTACTGACGCCGCGAAGCAACGCCAGTGACCGCTCCAACGAGGTAACCAGGTCCACTATGCAACCCGCGATAGATGCCTGTCTCGGCTTGCGGACCGGGCGCGATCACACCGGCAACCGCAGTGCTCTCGATGCGCATACCGGCAAGGTCGTGCTTGTGAAAGCGCCACCAGAGCAAACCGCTGAAGTCACCGCTCGGCGGGGTGTTCGCTGTTATCGAACTGCGCGGGTAAGCGTCCGCCGTGATCACCACCGGAGCCGACACCGCGAGCTTCAGGTTTTGCGTGATGCCATAGGACAGCTCTCCTTCAAGCGCAGTGGCAGCTCCGGCGCTTCCGGAACGGCCGTTCAGGCCAAGATCAAAACTCCATCCACCTTTGGGATTCGTCGGTGTAGCAAGGCCAAACACGGGGCCATGATCCGCCGCGAATGCCGGGGATGCTGCGCCGCAAAGGCATAGCACCGCAAGTAATCTCATAACGATCTCCTTTACATTGATCGCGCGCACGTTCGCGCGCGCCGTGGCTAACTACAGCCGCGAATGCAACGGAGATCTAGACCAGGAATTGGGAGTAGAGTGTAACGAAATCTGGCGGGGAAGGATCAACAGCGCGCGCGTCGTACAGTGCAATCGTTTGGCGCACTGCAACTGGTACCGGCAGCACTGGCGAGGCGATTGGGAGGATCGCATGCGCTACCGCTGTCTGTTGCTGTTCCGCGGCGATCTGATTACACGCGGTGCTTGCAACGCCCTTCGACGCAGGCTTCTTACAGTGGCCCGCAGGAGAACAGCAATCTTTGGCTCGCGAACCCAGCATGAAGTACTGCTCGCAAGAGACGCAGCCGCCCCACAGCAGCGTAAGCAGCATGAACAACGAGCAAACCGAACTGAGAATGTGTTGCCGCACCGTTCAATCCAAGTATACTCGACGGTTGGCTGGGGAAATTTTTGAGGAGACGCGAATTCCTCAATAAAATCAGGCCTTCCAATGCAATTGTACTTTACAAGCCTGTTTGGCTTCCGTATGATTGTAACGTTTTGGAAAACAGTTCTACGGGCAGCTAGCGCTTCCGCCCACGCTTTTATCGCATCCTAATCAGCCGGTCGGTTTTGGAATTCAGTAACGGAGGAATTGATGGCAACAGCACAACGAATGACGCAAACGCAGTTGATGAGAACTTTGGCCGAGTCGTGCGAGGTCCCGAATAAGACCGCCCGCATGTTCCTGGACAATCTGGCCTCCATGGCCGTGAGCGAAGTGAAAAAGAACGGGGTGTTTGTACTCCCCGGCTTGGGACGCCTCGTGCGCCAGGATCGCAAGGCGCGCATGGGACGCAACCCGGCGACCGGTGAATCGATCAAGATTCCGGCGAAGAAGGTGGTCAAGTTCCGCGTGGCCAAAGCCGCGAAGGACGCGATCGTTCCGCCGAAGAAGGCCAAGTAAAACAGTTTCCAAAAAGACAAACCCCGCGGGTGCTTGCGCGCCACGCGGGGTTCTGTGTTTTCAGGTCTGAAAAACTTCAGGCCTTCTTGTTCTCTTCGAGCTTTTCGTCCTCGGATTCCTTCATCGAACCCTTAAAGTTCCGGATGCCCTCGCCCAGCCCCTTTGCGATCTCTGGAAACTTTTTGCCGCCGAACAAAACCAGAAAGGCGATGCCGATGATCAGAATATCGGGGCCGAAAATATTCGCGCTCACAACATCGGACGGTCCGAGCGTGCCCAACAGACCAGCAGCCATAAAGTCTCCTTTGTCCTACATTCTACTGCATCGTTCACATTGCTCTGCACGCGCTGCAAAGCCTATACTGCTTCTGTCATGAAAGCTATCCCAATCTCTGAACAGAGCGCCCTTGTCGACCGCCTGATGTCCGCGTGCGGTGGATCTTACACGCCGGAGCAGCGGCGCAAGTACTTCATCACCGGCCCGCAATGGGCCGCGGCTTACGAAGGGCATGCGCTTTTCCATGCACCGACGCGGCCCGCCGTAGGCTTCGAGGAGGTGATTCGCGAATACGCGAAGATTGGAATCGGCTGGTGGTGCACGCATGACACCGACGTCATTCCGACGGAAGCGATCGGCAACGACGGCCAGCACCAGATCGTCGAACGCATCGACAAATCGCTCAAAGAGAACGGCCTCAAGTGCTCGATGGTGACGACCGAGACGTTCCATCATGCGGTATGGGCAGCGGGCCCGGCGGCGGAGTCTCCCGCGGTGCGCGAATATGCGGCATACCGGGTGAAGAACACGGTCGATATCGGGCATCGTCTGGGCGCGCAGTTTGCGGTCTACTGGCCCGGGTCGCTCGGATACTTCACGCAAGGCGCAGTGGAGGAAACGGAGACGCTCAGGTGGTATGCGCAGTGTCTGAACGCTGCGTGTGAGCACGATATCGAAGTAGCGAAAAAGCTTGGCCGTCCCACGCTGAAACATTGCATGGAAGCAAAGCCTTTTGAGCCGCAAGCCGAAATTTTGCTGCCGACTTCAGATGCAATGCTGGGTTTCATCGGCTCGGGGCTGCTGACGCATCCTGAGATGGTCGGTCTGAATCCCGAGTACCTGCATGAATTGATGTGGGGCGGCGCGCCGCGCGCGGTTCTGGCGCGTGCACTGCTGGCTGGCAAGTTGTGGCATTTCGACATCAACGACGGGTATCGCCTGAAGCATGACGTCGATATCGCCGTCGGTCTGGTGAATCCGCTCGACTGGCTGCTGGTGCTGATGTTGCTGCGCAGCCATGGCTACAACGGTCCGTTCAACCTCGACTACAAACCGCCACGCACCACCAGCCACCACGGCGTGTTTGCGGTGAGCTTCCCGACCGCTGTCGACCGCTTCATCACCCTTTGGGAGATGGCCGGCGAAGCGCTGGAAGACAAGATCATCAAGGAAGCCACGGACGCGTTGAAGGCAGGCGGCGAGGCTCCGGCAAACATGCAGGACGCGACAGCGATCACGAAGTCGAATCAGGATCTGTTGTCCTTGCATGAATTGATTTCGCACCGCCTGGTGCAGATTCTGTTGGGCCTGCATCGCGGGCGTACCTACAGCGTGTAGCACTGGCAGTGAGGGATGCGGGCTGCCTTACGCAAGCGCAGCCCGCATCTTTTGTAAGCTGGTCGAACATTGTGAGCAACGGCAAGATCATCGCGCTGGTGAACGACCTGTTCTTCACCGTCAAGATTCAGGATGCAGCAAAGCGGGCTTCGCTGCGCACTGAGTTCTTGACTGACGCGCGCGAGTTGTTGGCCCGAGTTGCAGCGGATCGCACCGGCAGTGGTGATCTTCGATCTGAACTTTGCGGCGGCCGATCCGATTGCTCGGATCATCGAAATGAAGCAAGACCCCGCGCTGCAAGCGATTCCACTGCTGGCCTACGTTTCGCACGTGCAGGTCGAGTTAAAGCAGAAGGCTATCGATGCAGGCTGCGATACGGTACTGGCGCGATCTGTTTTGTCACGCGACCTTCCGCAGCTTTTGCAGCGCTACGCCGAAGCGCGCGTGAACTCGGCGTAGTCGTTCAGCCGCTTGCGCGCGGCCCCCGAGTCGATCGATCTCTGCGCGATTTGCGCGCCTTCGCGCCAGTCCTGCGCGACTCCGCAAGCAACCAGAGCAGCCGCGGCATTCACGACCACCACATCTCTCGGCGCACCCGCGTCGCCGCCAAGGATCGCAGTGGCAATCGCAGCATTGCAGTCTGCATCGCCGCCCGTCAGATCGTCAATCGTTGCGCGGCCTACGCCGAAGTCTTCCGGCGTGAGTGTCACACGCTCGATCTTGCCACTCGTAATTCGGAAAGCGTCGGTCTCACCGGTTGTCGTCACTTCATCGAGCCCGCTGCCATGCACCACGAGTCCGCGCGGCAATCCGAGCAGCACTAACGCTTGCGCCATCGTGCGCGCGGTTTCGACCGATGGCGCCCCGACGAGTTGCGCATCCGCGCCAGCCGGATTGGTAAGCGGACCCAACAGGTTGAACACCGTGCGAAGACGCAACTCTTTTCGCACCGGCTGCACAGCTCGCATGGCTGGATGGAACGCCGGGGCAAAGAGAAACCCCACGCCGACATGCTCGATCGCGTGCGCCGCCTGTACGGCGTTCAGCACGGTCTGCACGCCAAGCGCTTCGAGCAGATCAGCGCTGCCGCACTTGCTGGTGATGGCGCGATTGCCATGCTTCGCCACGCGCACTCCCGCGCCGGCGACGACGAACGCCGCTACGGTCGAAATGTTGAATGTCGCGGCGCCTTCCCCGCCCCCGGTGCCGCACGTGTCGAGCAGCGGACCACCGTCGGGCTGGACGTTGACCGGTTCCAGATGACTGCGCATCGAACGCGCAAAGCCTGCGAGTTCTTCCGGCGTCTCGCCTTTCATGCGGAGCGCAATCAGCAGCGCCGAAATCTGAACAGGAGAGATGCTGCCCGCAAAGATCGCATCCAGCGTACTCTGCGCTTCCCGCTCATCCAGATTGCCTCCCGCAACAATGCGGGAAAGGGTTTCAATGACCTGCATGATATGCTTTTAAATTCAGTTTCAAAGCCGGGTTTTGAACCGGTTTCTGATGACGTTCAAGGAGACGGCGAGGCGCTCTGCGCATCCTGTCTCGCGCGAACTTCAGCATAGCAGCCAGAGCGGAAATCCATGAAAATTCACGAGTACCAGGCCAAGGCGATCCTGGCCAAATACGATGTTCCTGTGCCACGAGGCGAAGTCGCATTCACTGTCGCGGAAGCCGATGCGGCAGCCAAGCAGATTGGCGGCAGCGTGGTGGTGAAAGCACAGATTCACGCTGGCGGCCGCGGCAAAGGCGGAGGCGTGAAGATCGCCAAGAGTGCTGACGAAGCCGCGCTGATTGCCGAGAAGATGCTGGGCATGACGCTGGTGACGCACCAGACTGGTCCCGAAGGCCGCGTCGTTCATAAGCTGCTGGTCGAAGAGACGCTGCCCATTGAGCGTGAACTCTATCTGGGCATCGTGATGGACCGCGCAACGAAGCGCCTGGTTTTCATGGCATCGGCAGCGGGCGGAATGGAAATCGAAGAGGTGGCTCACGATAATCCGGACGCCATCCTGAAAGAAGAGATTGAACCCGGCTACGGTCTGATGCCGTGGCAGGCTCGCAAGCTTGCATTCGGAATCGGCATCCCGCCCGCGAGCATCGGTGCTGCCGCGCAGGCGATGATTGCGCTGGTGAGAGCGTGTGAGGCTACCGACGCGACACTGGCTGAGATCAATCCCTTCATCCTCACCAAAGACGGCAAGGTCTACGCGCTCGACGCGAAGATGAATTTCGACGACAACGCGCTGTTTCGCCACAAAGATCTGGTTGAGCTGCGCGACCTGAACGAAGAGGATCCGCTCGAAGTAGAAGCATCGAAGTTCGGTCTCAACTACGTGAAGCTCGAAGGCAACGTGGGTTGCATGGTGAATGGTGCGGGGCTCGCGATGGGCACCATGGACATCATCAAGTACGCAGGCGGCAGCCCGGCAAACTTTCTCGATGTCGGCGGTGGCGCCAATGCGGAGCAGATCAAGAACGCGCTGCGCATCCTGTTGTCCGATCCCGGCGTGAAAGCCGTGTTGATCAATATCTTCGGCGGTATTCTGCGCTGCGATACGCTGGCGACCGGCGTGATTGCGGCTGCACGCGATTTGAACATTCAGGTGCCGATCGTCGTGCGCATGGAAGGCACGAACGTGGAGGAAGGCCGGCGCATGTTGCGCGAATCCGGTTTCAACTTCACCGTTGGCGAAGACATGCGCGACGCTGCGCAGAAAGCAGTCGCACTGGCCGGGGGCAAGAACTAATCACATGAGCGTACTGGTCAACAAAAATACTCGCCTGATGGTGCAGGGCTTCACCGGCCGTGAGGGCACGTTCCACGCTTCGCAGGCTGTGGCTTACGGCACCACAGTGGTGGGCGGAGTCACGCCGGGCAAGGGCGGCACCAAACATCTCGACTTACCTGTTTTCGACACCGTCGCGCAGTGCGTCGCGGAAACCGGGGCGAATGCTTCGGTCATTTTCGTTCCGCCGCCGTTTGCCGCTGACGCGATTATCGAGGCCACGGATGCCGGACTACCGCTGGTGGTGTGCATCACGGAAGGTATCCCGGTGCTCGACATGGTCAAGGTCGAACGCTACATGCAAGGCAAGCCGACGCGCCTCATCGGCCCGAACTGCCCGGGTGTGATCACGCCGGGCGAATGCAAGATCGGCATCATGCCGGGACATATTCACAAGCCCGGAAGCGTCGGTGTTGTGTCGCGCTCCGGCACACTGACCTACGAAGCCGTCGGGCAGTTGACGAAGTTAGGTATTGGACAGTCGACCTGCATCGGTATCGGCGGCGACCCGATTATCGGCACCACGTTCCTCGATGCGATCCAGATGTTCAACGCCGACCCTGGCACCGAAGCGATCATCATGATCGGTGAGATCGGCGGCGATGCGGAAGAGATTGCGGCTCATTACATTCAGGAGCACGTGAAGAAGCCCGTGGTCGGGTTTATCGCGGGTCAAACGGCGCCTCCCGGACGCCGCATGGGTCACGCAGGCGCGATCATCTCCGGCGGTTCAGGCGCAGCAGACGGCAAGATGAAGACCATGGAGGCCGCGGGCATTACAGTTTGCAAATCCGCCGCTGAGATGGGCGAGAAGATGCAAGCGCGCCTCAAGTAATCAACGACAACTATGGAACTGCAAAGAACATTTTCAATCATCAAGCCCGATGCGGTGGCGGGCGGTAAGACAGGCAAGATTCTGGCGCTGCTTGAGGAGCAGGGCTTCCGCATTAAGGGCATGAAGATGGTGCATCTGACGCAAAAGCAAGCGGAAGGCTTCTATGCCGTGCATAAAGAGCGCGGCTTCTTCAGCAGCCTGGTCACCTTCATGAGCGAAGGTCCTGTGGTGGTGTTGTGTCTTGAGCGCGAAGACGCGGTGAAGAAGTTGCGCGAGGTGATGGGCGCGACCAATCCCGCGAATGCCGCGGAAGGCACCGTGCGCAAGTTGTTCGCCGAGAGCATCGAACGCAACGCCATGCATGGCTCCGACGCCCCGGAAACGGCGGCTGAAGAGATTCCGTACTTTTTTAGCAAATCCGAATTGGTGTAAGTATTCTCGTGGCCGCGCGCACTGCGCGCGTTTAACCGCTTACTTACAGTCGCGGCACGTGATATACACACGTGCCGCGCACGTAAGTAAGCGGGACTTCAAACCGTTACCGGCGCACTGCCCTGCCTGGTAACACCCCCGCCACAATTTCCGCATTCTTCACCACGAACACGCCGTTCACGATCACAAACGGAATGCCTGTCGAATACTGCGCCGGCTGTTCGAATGTCGCGCGGTCTTTCACGGTTGCCGGATTGAAAATAGTGATATCCGCATCCGCACCGACGCGCACTCGCCCTTTGTTGCGCATCTGCGGCACCGCGCTCTCTAACCGCTGAGCCGGCATCAGTGACATGCGCCGCAACGCCTCCATCAACGTGAGCACCTTCTGCTCCCGCACGTACTCGCCGAGCACACGCGCATAGCTGCCTGCACTACGCGGGTGTCCCTTACCGTCGCGAAGTAAGCCATCGCTTGCGATCATCACCAGCGGATTGCGGAGAGCGCGGCGTACCTCTTCTTCCGGGATGGAATGAATGACCACGGATCCGCCCTGCTTCCGGTAGCGTGCAAACGTTTCGGCGTTCAGACGCTCGCCCGTTGCGACCCACTGCAGCGAATCGTAGCTGATGCCCAGCCGCGCCTGCCAGCCTTCATTGAATACTGCGGACTCGAGCGCGGTTGAGCCGGCGGTGTATGGATACGCTTCAGTCGATACGTCGAGCCCACGCTTGCGCGCGCCCTCGATCATCTCAAGCAGCAAGCCTGTCTGTTTCATCGCCATGCTCGTGAGATGCACAACGTGCAGCGGCGCGCCCGTGACTGCTGCATCGGCGAGCACTTCCTGCAATGCATCGACGACGCCTGGCTCAACCGGTCCGGCATCGCGCATGTGAACGAACACGCCGACATGTTGCGACTCCGCGAGTTGGAACATCTGTAGAATTTCGGGGCGGCTCGCGCCCGGCATGTAGGCGATCCCCAACCCGATGCCGAGGGCACCGTCGTCGAGCCCTTTTCGTACCAGCGAGAGCGTGCTGTCGATCTGCGCAGGCGTTGCTTGCTTCTGCGCCTCATCGCGCGGCAACCAGGTGCCGGTATCGTGCATCGTGAGCATGCGCGCGGGGATGTGACCGGACGTCGCGCCGAAGTTCACCAGCGCTTTGCCTTCGCGCTGCGCGTACCATTCCTTCACCGGGTAAACGCCCACTTCCATTTCGAGCGCGGTGGTCACGCCATCGCGCGCTTTGAACGCATAGTTCTCGGCATCCTGCCCGTGTGAATGCAGGTCGATAAAGCCGGGCGCGACAACCAGTCCGCGCACATCCACTTCGTCGGGCGCGTGCAGCGGCGCTGCTGAAATTGCCGCAATCTTGCCGCCCGCAATGCCGACATCGCGCACAGCATCGAGCCCCGACTCGGGGTCCATTACGCGGCCGCCATGCAGCACAATGTCGAACGTCTGGGCGTCAGCGCCAGAAGCGAGCAGCGCAAACAATATCGCGGCGCGGAGCATCATGAACGCGTGCGCTGGTAAGGCGAATTGATGTAGTGGCGCGACTCTTTCGCTGCCTCGGCTTCGGGCGCGAACGCCATCGCTTTGCGGTACTGCTCGACGGCTTGCCCATGGCGATTGGTGAGATCGTAAATTTGACCGAGTCGCATGTACGAGAGCACGCCGGTATTCAAGTCCAGGTCCTTCGGATTCGCCGTGACCTTTTGAAAATCTTCCAGCGCGCGCGGCAGATCGTTGTACCAGAACTCCACGGTGCCACGCTCGAAGAGCACCTTCTCGACCGGCAGCCGCGCAAAGCCCGGCGCCTTCTGAGCCTGCAGCGCCGCCACTTCATCCAACTCTCTTAACGCGTTTGTCCTGTCGCCCACGGCGCTGTACATTTGCGCTTTCTCGAAACGCAGCAGAAAGTTGCGAGGGTAGCGTTTCACCAGGTCAGTCAAGATCGGAAGCGCCTCGCGCGGACGTCCTTCGCGGCGCAGCAACGCGCACAACAAAACTGCCGCATCGGTGCGGTTGGACTTGCCTTTCTGCACCACGGATTGAAGAGTTCGAATACCGGCTGCGCGATCGCCGCGTACGCCGAACACACCACCTACTGCGCGATAGAACGCGGGCAGGCTGCCGATCACATAGTCGTAGACACCTTGGACCAATCGCGCGTCGTAGTTGCCGGGCTGTAGTTCCGTGACGCGGTTATGCGCTTTACGCGCTTCGCCCGCGTCCTTTAAGGAATCACTCCAGGCTTTCTTCACGAGGAAGTTGTAGTTGGCGCGCAGCCCATAGGAGACACCGCTGGCATAGAGTGCGCCGACGTCGTCGGGGTTCTTGGCAAGCCTGTTATGCGCAAGGTTCAGAGCGGTTTCGATTTGTGTCGAGAACTCATGCTCAACTTCTGGCGATGCGTTCAGCTTGGGCCGGCGCAGGAATGCATTGTTACCGGAAACGATTTGGCTTTCCAGCGCGCCGTCGCGAAACATCTCCCGGTAAAGCACGGTTTGAGCCACGTTGTTGCGCAGCTCAGGATCGTCTGGATGCGCGACCACTTCGGCTCGAAACAACGCGAGCGCCGGCTCGTACTCCAGGTTGTAGAAGTGATCAAAGGCGCGTTCCAGCGCAGAGTCGTCGGCTGCCGTCGCGATCGCAAGGCAAACCAGAAGAGCGGCAAAAGATCGCAGCGCAGTCAGCATCGCACCTTTCGATTCTTGCATGCCGAAGCTTCGGCCGCGACCGGCCAGATTACGCGCGGCGCGACCGTTTCCGCCCTGACCGTTAATGCCCGATCGCTATGTACGAAACGTTCGCCGACGACGCGAGAGCCGCGGCCCAGATCGACTACTACGCTGTAATCTCCATCCGGTAACTGCGGGACCACTACGTTCACCTGATAAAGTCCCGGGCTGACCAGTCCGGCATATTGAACGACGGCGGTTTGTCCGCCAACGGTGACCTGCGGCAGCGCAGGCAGCGGGTAAGCCATCGTGAGAAGCTGGCCATCCGGGTACATGGGCGAGGTGGGGCCTAAGCCCGTCGCGTACAACTGAATGACCTCGCCGGGCTTGGCCGGGCGAGTTGTCACCGCGGCGCCGAAAAGGCCGACTGGTCCGGAATAACTGTTGTCCTGATTGAGTGCCGCGATGTATTTACTCGAGGCCGGACTGAACTGAAAGAACGCGGGCGACGCGGATGCTTTGATAGCCTGCACCGTGGCTGTGCCGACCGCCGTCGTCACGCTGACGGACACGACACCCGTCGCGCTATCAGCGGGCGCGAGCACGTTTAGTTGCGTCGGGCTGACGTAATAGACGTAGGCGGCCTTGCCATCGATCATCACGCTCACGCCACCAAGCGATGTCGGCAGCTGTCCATTCACGAAATCGCTTGCACCCCAAACCTGGGCGCTGGGTGCGAGGTTCGTTCCGAAGATCGAGATCCATGTCCCCGATGCGATCGCGCCGCTAAAGTTCGCGTCGTTCACAACGCCCCTGATCACAGGTGCTCCGCCCGGTACCGAAGCTGGCGCCTTCAACACGGAGTATGCGTTCGCCGCCAGTTGGTTGTGGCCGGCAGTGGTGGGGTGCAGTCCATCCCAAAACAGATACGTGTCCGGATTGACGCCGCTCTGCCCTTGCGCCGCGTGCATCACATCGGAAAAGCCGTAAGCTGCGGGGTTGGCTGCCAGCGTCATGTACAACGAGTAAACGTCGAAACGATACAAGTGTAGTGTCACGTTGGCGGCTGCTAAACGGACCTGCATTGCGTCGAGGTCCGCATTCAACATGTCGCGGAATTTGGCGGAGGCAGCGCCGATCGCCGGCTGTCCGGCGTACGACGGTACCGAACCGAGCGGGGGCAAATTGGGCACCAGCACGTAGCGAGCACCGGCGTTGGCCAACCGTTCGACGAGGGCTACTTCTCGCGCGGCTGCGGCCATCACATTGGCATCGCTGCTGTCGCGTTCCAGATCGTTCGCGCCGCCCCACACAATGTGCAATGCATTTGGGTCCACCGGTGTTGTGCGGCTCAGGTAGTCGCTCACCTGCTGGCCCATATTCTCAATCGTCACGCTCAGTACGCCTTGCGTGACGACCTGCGTACCGTCTTCCGTAGTCGCGCTGCCGTATGCGAAATCCGTTCCGCCTTCTAAGCTCGGCTTCGCTACCGGCAGGTTCAGAAACAGCTTTGACAGTTGCTCCGTCCACACGCCAGAGAAATTGTGTGCCGGCGGGTTCGTTGCCGGGCCATCGGTGAAACGGCCATCATCGTAGTTGAACAGCGGTGATGGAAATCGAATGCCGTATTTAGAGGCGGTGGTATCGGCGAAGTTGCCGTCGTCAGAAAGGCTGTCGCCAAAGATAACTGTCCCGGTAAATGCCGGGGCGGTCTGGCCCCATGCCGCAGTTGCTAAGAGGGTAAGTAAGGCACAAAAAGCAAAGTAAACACGCCGATTCATGAAGTAAGTCCGAAACTTTAAGTTAGGTTGTAAACGCCAATCTTCAGATTGGATTTACCGAGGCCGATCTGGAGATCGGCGTTCCCAATGATAATACCTTGAATTAGTGCCTTGCCCAGACCAGGCCCACGCGCCAAAGCCGCGGCGTACCGACGGTTGGCGTAGGCGTGAATGCGGTCAGGTATTGATGATCCAGCAGATTTTCAAACGACGCGGTTGCGGCCAGTGGTCCCGACAGTTGTTGATGCGCGACCAGCCCGACGCTGGCGAATCCGGGCAGCACGAACTGATTGCGGTCGTCGTCGAACTGATACGAGTAGCTGCGTACGGAGCCGGACACGAGCGTGTTGTGGTGCCGGTAAGTAAGTTGCCCTGACCCCTGATGCCGCGGCACTTGCGCCAGGAAAGGACCCGTAGAATAACGCGAGTCGGCGTAGAGATAACTGAGCTCGCCAGTCCACGCGCGCCATTGCTTGCGCGTCTCAAGTTCGATGCCCTGGCTCGTGGCCGCTGCGGCATTCTGACGTTGCCGGGTGATCTGCGTCTTGGTCGAACTCAGCGTGACGTTCGTGATGATTCCGTCGATCGCGTTGTGATACGCGCTGACTCGGAACGACGCGCTCTCGCCGATGTAATCGGCCCCGATCTCACCGCCGAACAGCTTTTCCGGAGTCAACGCCGGGTTGGCGACCGTCAGCGTGTTGCCGGCGCGAAAGTCGCGATAAAGCTCATTCAAAGTCGGTACGCGGAAGCTGCGGTAGACGGAACCGCGCGCGCGCCAATGGGATTTGCCCCACACCACACCGGCTTCAGGATTGAAGTAATTGTGATGCGCAGCGGTCTCTTCGCGGCCGCCGGCAAAAAGCCGCAACGTTCCGAGATGCACATCACCCTGCACGAACACGCCGTGCTCCAGGATCGTGCCGCCGCCACGCTTGAACGTGGTCGGAAAGTGATCCGTACTGAATCCATGTTCGTTGTTGATATCAGCGCCGCCGATGACATTCCAGTAGGAGCCCGAGTGAGTGTAGATCGCCGAGCCGCCTATGGAATCAGCCGGAACCGTTTGTGTTGACGTGAGCAGCTCTGTCCGGCGGTTATTCAGAATCTGCGAGAACGTGGCGTGATACTGCTCCTGTGACCGGAACGCGATTGCAGAGAAACCATCGTGCCCCGATTGCACCAGGTAGTGCAGCGATGCGGTACCCAGACCGGTGGAGTTGTGCGTGATGTAAGTGCCGTTGGCGCGTTCCTCCGCGAGTGCGTTGAGCGCGATATAGAAGCGCTGCGCTCCGGTGAATTGATCCAGGCGCACGGTGCCCGTCGCGAATCTTACGCCGGCCATGCGGTCGATCGGTCCGCGAATCGGCGGCGCGACGACATAGTATCCATCCGTTGTGTAACCACGCGCGGAGACAGAAGCCGCGAAGCTCTTCCACACCTCTGTTGCGTTTCCCCACACATCGTGCGTGTTGCGATTTCCGGCCTCGTACCCGCCGCCAAACCTGGGACGCGTAGGCTCCACAGGAAACAATTCGATCGCTCCGCTCATCGCCAAATCGCCGAAGACACTGGAGGCGGCGCCGCGCGATACTTCAATGCGCTCCATCTCGAATGGCGTGAAGCGCGTCCAGTAGACCCAGCCACCGAAGGGATCGTTCATGGGCACGCCATCCATCAGCACCAGCGTGCGACTCGCGCCGGACGAACCGAGCCCGCGCAAAGACACGCCCTGTGTCGTAGGATTTGCGACGACGCTGGAGGTGCGCCGAAACAAGCTGAAGCCCGGCACCATGCGCAGCCGATCGTCCACGTTGTCACCGGGCGTTGCTTCGAGGTCGAGCGCGGTGACACTGGTGACATTGGCCGGCGTCTCGGTCGCAATGTGCTCTACCACCGTGATGCTGGTCTTGACTGTCGTGGGCCGGTCCGCAGTAGGGTCAGTGGTCTGCGCGCGGAGCATACACGCGCACAACATTACTGCCGCGAGACAGGAAACGCTCTGGTGAAGAGCTGAGCAGCAGGTCGACCGCACCATCATCGTTTGCAACTTCGCGCGAATGAAGTTCGGGTGTATCCACTTCGGGTATGTCAATAGGTTGAACCAAAGCAAGGAATTTAAGAATAGTATAGACCTCCGCCTCGTCGAAGGCCTGCGACCGCACGTGCACCGGTACGCCGCGTTGAGCAAATTCCCAGACTACGAACGCGCAACACTCGACAGCCGTCTCGAACCACTCGGCCGCAGAAGGCGGAGCATAGCGGTCCAGAAAGATCTCGATGCTGTGCCGCTGCTCGGCCGCATACTCGCGTAGCTGCATCTCACCGGTATGCGCGGTGCTGCGCCAGTCCAGATGGCGCGCGCTTTCGTCAGCCTGATACGGCCGCACGCGGTAGAAGTCCGGCCCTTGCCCGCGCACTTGCAACTCAGCGTCGCTTCCAAGTGCGTCCACCAGCTCGGCAAAGTCTTCACGGCCTTCCAGGCTGGGATAGACGAGGGTCTCGCGGCGGATTGTAACTTTGGCCGTATTCTCCACGAAGCCGAACGGAAAGCGCGTGGTGAGCGCAAAGAAATTCTGCACGTTGTATCCGCGCGTTGGAAAGTAGAGCGAAACACCTTCTTCAAGCACGCTGCCGCCATGCAGCAACGCAAAGTAGAGCGGGCGATCGAGAATTGCCTCGCCGCTGACGACAATGGAGAACGAAGGAAAGAGCGGTTTGAGATTGCGCAACCGGACCCGCGCGAGAGTGCGCTGCCGCGCGCAGATATGGTCGGGCAACAGCAGTTCCAGCTCTAGTCCGGCGAGACCCAGGCGACCGATCAGCCCTGAAACCAACAGTGTCGCCAGCATCGCGGCGAGCAACAGAAACAGGATGTTGTTGCCCGTGACCATCGCTGCCGCGCCCGTCAGCAACAGCAGCACGAAGAACAGCGCGCCAATGCGTGTGACGTGGTAACGATCGCGAAACCAGCGCAGGCGTGCGGGCAGCGGATTACTCCAGGCCGTAAAACTCCATTGCGGTTAGACCCAGCATGCGCTCGCGAACGCCCACCGGCTGAGCACCCATCGACTGCGTGAACGCGGCCAGTACCTGCTTCCAGCGTCCGGCGAGCAGGCACACCGGCCAGTCGCTGCCGAACATCAGACGCTCCAGATTGAAGCTGCGCAGGATGTGTTCGACGTAGGGCGTAAGGTCAGCCGAGGTCCAGTTCTCGTGATCGGCTTCGGTGATCATGCCGGACATCTTGCAATAGAGTTGCGACAACTTCGCAGCCGCCGCGATATCTTCGCACCAGTTGTCGAACACCTGATCGGCAATGCGCGGTTTGCCGATGTGATCGAGCACCATGCGCAGCCCCGGCACCGCTTCGGCAATCCGCGGGATAAGCGGCAGGTGCACTGGCCGCATCAGCAGATCGTAGGGGATGTTGCGCCGGGCGAGCTCGCGCAGCCCGTTTATGACCGCGGGACGCAGCAGCCAATCGGTTTCCGCTTCGTCGTGCACCGGATGCCGCACCCCTTTGAATTTGCGCCGGCGCTGCAGCGTGTCCAGGGTCTGCGCGAGCTGCGGACTTTCTAGATCCACCCAGCCCACCACGCCGCGAATGAACGCGTGCCGCTCGGCCAGATCCAGCAGCCAGTGGGTCTCTTCAATCACGGTCGTCGCTTGCACCGTAACGCATCCGTCGAAACGGTTCTGTTCGAGAAGCGGCTGCAGATCGGAGGGCAAAAAATTGCGCCGTAAGGGCGATGGAGCTGGCGGCATCCAGGCATATGGAAAGCGGTCAAGATCCCAAAAATGCTGGTGCGCATCGATTCGCATTTGTTCATAATAAAGCCTGAACTTCACTGCGGCGCATTTCGTTACTGCCAATGAGAGGGTGAGTGAGCGCCGACTACGCTATTGAAACTGAAGGTCTGACCAAAGTCTTCCGCAGCCGTTTCCCGCGACGCGAATTCAAAGCAGTGGATGCAATCTCATTGCGCGTACCGCGCGGCACCACTTACGGATTGTTAGGACCGAACGGCGCAGGCAAGACCACGTTCGTGAAGATGATGTTGTCGGCCACGCACGCAAGCGCAGGGCGCGCGCGTTTCTTTGGCCAGGACTCCCGCATACCGGAAGCGCGGCGTCCCATCGGCTACCTTCCCGAGAACCACCGCTTCCCAACTTATATGACCGGCACGGGCATGCTGGAGTTTTATGGCGCTCTATCCGGCATGGATGCGGCGTCGCGCAAAAAGCGCATCCCGGAACTGCTGGATCTGGTCGGCTTGCGGAAGTGGGGCGCGACACGGCTGGGCAAGTATTCGAAGGGCATGCTGCAGCGCGTGGGTCTGGCGCAGGCCCTGGTGCATTCGCCGCAATTGTTAATTCTCGATGAGCCATCCGACGGCGTCGATCCCATTGGACGCCGCGAAATTCGCGACATCCTCAACGCGCTTGAAGAGAAAGGCGTGACGATTTTTCTCAACTCCCATCTGCTGGTGGAGGTCGAGTTGTTCTGCCGCGAGGTGGCGATTATTCAAAACGGGCGCTTAGCGTTACAGGGCACCGTCAAAGAACTCACGATGGGCACCGGCTACAAAGTGGAAACCGGAGAACTGCCCGAAGCTCTCGAGACTGAGATCAGAACCACGGCACGCGCGGTGATCGAGCGCGATGGCACGCGACAGTTTTTATTTCCCGATCGCACCTCGGCGAACGCCGCAATAGATACCTTACGCGCGCAGCAAGTGGAAGTCGAGTCTGTTCAGCGCGCCACCAGCACGCTCGAAGACGTCTTCGTCAGGACGATCAATGCCAAGTAACGCCGCGAACGCGACGGTCGCGATGATCGTCGACACTTTCCGCGAGGCGCTCGCTCGCAAAATATTCTGGGGCTTCTTCTTTTGCTCGACGGTGCTGATTGTGTTCTTCGTGTTCATCATGAAGATCGATGTCGTCGCGGGCGCGCTAGCGACGGTCACCATTTTCGGCAAGGCCCAGGAGACGACCGAGGTCGATCTGCTTGTGCGCAACGTGCAGGGCGGGCTTTCCGGCTTTCTTTATACCGTGGGCATGTTCCTGGCCGTCTTCGCTTCCGCCGGGTTGATCTCCGCGATCTTCGAACCGGGCCGCATTGAGCTGCTTTTATCGAAGCCCGTTGCGCGTATCCACATTCTGCTCGGCCGCTATCTGGGCAACCTGCTGGTAATCGCGATCAACTTGTTCTACCTGGTGTTTGGCATCTGGGTGATCTTCGGCATCAAGGTAAATATCTGGCGCGTGGGTTTCCTGTGGTCCGCGGTGTTCACGCTGCTCATCTTCTCTGTGCTGTTAACGGTCATTCTGTTGATGGGCGTGCTTTGGGAAAGCACCGCGGTGACGGTGCTTGGTACCTTCGGCGTGATGATTTTGGCGAGCGTGGTATCCACGCATTCTCAACTCGTCAAACTGCTCAGTTCCGAGACGTCGCGCAACGTCGTGCGCACGCTTTACTACGTGTTGCCGAAGCCGGTGGACATTGGCCGCATCTCAGCGGATGTCGCTCGCGGAGTAGCGGTCACCGACTGGATGCCGGTCTGGAGCACGGCCCTGTTCGGAGTGGCTATCCTGAGCTTGAGCATTTACCTTTTTCAACGGAAGAATTTCTAATCATGAAACTAGTAGCCGTGATTGCGGCGCTGCTGCTTGCCCCCTCCGCTTGGGCGGTGCAACTGGACTCGCTGCTGGTGAAGTTTGTTCCGGCGAACTCGACGTCGCTGCTGGGCGCGCGTATGGGCGAGCTCCGTACCACGCCGCTCTATCAAAAGCTGGTTGCGCAACAGAAGCTGCCCGAGCTTGAAAAGTTTGCGCGAGAAACCGGATTCGATCCGCGCAGCGATGTAGACGAGCTCTTGCTTGGATCGGCGGAAGGCCCGGAGTCGACGCTGGTTGCCGCTCGCGGTAAGTTTCACTTTCAAAATCTGCAGAAGGCTACTGCGACGCCATATCGCGGTTACACCATCTACTCGCAAGAGGAGCATGGCTTTGTCCCGATCGACGCGACGACAACGATCGCCGGCCTGATCCCGCGACTGAAGTTGGCCATCGATCAATACAAAGCCGGTGGCGTCGCGGCGCCCAAGGCGCTGCTCGATCGTGCACGCGCCATTCCAGGCAACTACCAGGTATGGGCCGTTTCGCTCGGCGGCTTGAACCTGGTCGCGCGGCAACTACCGCAAGCGGGCACCGGCATCAACTTCGCACAGATCTTTCAGAACGTCGAAGAAACCACGTTCGAGGCAGACTTGCGCAACGGGTTCAAAGCCGTGATCACCGGAAACTGCAAAACGTCAGAGGACGCGAAGAGTCTCAGTGACGGCGCGCGTGGCCTGGTGGGGTTTGGCCGTTTGAGCGTACCCGATACGCAGCCCGAACTGCTCAAGCTGTGGGACGGTATCGAGGTGAAACAGGACGATCGCAGGATCACGATCAATGCCGACATCGCACAAAATCTGATCGACAAATTGGTTGCGATGTTCGGTGCAGGCGCGCAAAACGGAATGCCCCGCCCGCAACAGCCGCGGCGGTACCGGCCGATGAATCAATAACCTTACTGTTTTCGCAGCCCTGTATAGTAGTGAATGTCACTACCAATATGAACAACGCAATTCCCGCAGCTGAGGCCAATCGCCGGTTCTCTGAACTACTGCGAACCGTCAAGAAGGGTCGCAGCGTCATCGTGACTAGTCACGGTAAACCGGTAGCCAAAATAGTGCCTCTGGCTGAGGACGAGCGGACAGCCGCGAAAACGCGGTCCGCACTTTTCGCGCGGCTCCTCAAGCAACGAGTCGTTACCGCGGGACGATGGACGCGCGACGAGTTGTACGACGATGCCCAATGAGAGTCGCGCTCGACACGAACATTTTGGCGTATGCAGAGGGCGCCAATGGATCTTTGATGCGCGACAAGGCTTTATCGCTCATTCAACGATTGCCGTCTGATGCGGTTGTGCTGCCGGTTCAAACGCTCGGTGAACTTTTCAACGTACTCGTCCGAAAAGCAAAGCGACAGCCGTTACGCGCTCGGGAAGCAGTACTGAGTTGGCGCGATGCATACGCGACGGTTGAAACGTCATCCGGCGTGATGGTCAATGCAATGGAACTTGCTACTCGTCATGAACTCTCCATCTGGGACTCTGTTGTACTGGCAGCGTCTGCAGACGCAGACTGCCGATTGCTTTTGTCTGAGGACCTTCAGGACGGGTTCACCTGGCAGGGAGTGACCGTATCGAATCCCTTCGCGGCGCGAATCAACCCACTACTGGCTGCGATCCTTGCCGATCCTGAAATGTGATCTCTTACTTCTTCGGCTTCGGAATCGCGTCTCCCAAATTCATCGACCCGCCGCCTTCGCTCACGTAGTTCTTATTCCAGCTCGGAATCTCAAACACTACATCGCCCGTGATCACGCACTGGCAGCCAAGCCGCGAATTGACGCGCAGGTCGGGTGCGGTCTCCACGCGGTCGGCTTCATCATCTTCCATGGGCGACAAGTTCTGCATCCCTTGCTTCACGAACACATGGCATGTGGTGCAGGCGTTATTCCCTCCGCAGGCATGTTCCAGCGGGAATCCGAAGTTCAGGGCAACATCGAGAGCGCTTTCCGGCAGGCCATGCTCATGATACGGAAGCTTGCCCGATTCGAACTCAAACGTCTTGTTTTCGGGCAAAAAAGTTACTTTGGGCACTAGCTCAGTATAGCGAGCAGGCGCTGCACGCTATACTTTTGGCTTCCGTGTTTCATCTCATCCAGCAGACCATCCAGAAGGCTTTTCGCGATCATTTAGCAGCACAGTTCGGACTGGACGTACCGGTTGTCATCGAACAACCGAAGCAGCCCGAACACGGTGATCTCGCAGTGCCGGTTGCGTTTCAGATGGCGCGTCAGATGAAACGTCCGCCAGCCAAAATTGCAGCCGAACTGGTCGAAGCCCTGGGCCCGGTTGAGGGCGTCGCCGCCATGGAGATTGCCGGTAACGGCTTCATCAACGTGCGCTTCGATCGCACCGCGTATGGAACGCGCCTACTCAGCGCCGCAGAGGAAGCTCCGATCAGCGGCGAAGGCAAGATTATTGTTGAGCACACCAATATCAATCCCAACAAAGCTGCGCATATCGGCCATCTGCGCAATGCCGTGTTGGGTGACACGTTCGTGCGCATGCTGCGCGCTGCCGGGCGCGACGTCGAAGTGCAGAACTATATCGACAACACGGGCGTGCAAGTGGCCGACGTCGTGGCCGGCTTTCATTTCCTGGAGCATCGCAGTGTCGCTCAGGTGCGCGACCTCGCCGCGCAACAGGAGCCGCGCTTCGACTATCTCTGCTGGGACCTGTATGCGCGCACTTCCCAGCACTTCAAGGCCAATCCCGAGAGCCTGGGCTGGCGCACGGAGACGCTGCACGCCATCGAAGCAGGCGCCGGTGAGCTAGCGGAGATGGCCGCAGTAGTGGCCGATGCGATTGTCGCGTGTCATCTCGGAACGATGTTGCGGCTCGGCGTGCAGTACGATGTGCTGCCGCGGGAAAGCGAAATTCTGCATCTGCAGTTTTGGGCTGCAGCGTTCGAGAAGCTCAAAGCAAGCGGCGCAATTTACCTCGAGACGCAGGGCAAGAACGCAGGCTGCTGGGTTATGCCTGCGGCGTCGTTCTCGACAGACAGCGAATCCGAAGACGACAAGATCATCGTGCGCTCGAACGGCATCGTGACCTATGTCGGTAAGGACATCGCCTACCAGTTGTGGAAGTTCGGCCTGCTCGGGAAAGACTTCTACTATCGCCCGCTGCTGACTTATCCGAACGGTCATCGCGTGTGGGAGTCTACCTCGCAGCCGCAGCCTGAACCTGCGCCTTCGTTCGGCAAGGCAACGCGTGTGTACAACGTGATCGACGCGCGCCAGTCGTATCTGCAAGACGTCGTCGTGGCCGGTTTGAAAGCACTGGGCGCCACAGAGCAGGCTGAGCAATCGATTCACTTTTCCTATGAGATGGTCGCGCTCTCACCGCGCTGCTGCGTGGAACTTGGCATCGAGCTGAGCGAGGAAGATCGCAAGCGGCCTTACATCGAAGTATCGGGGCGCAAAGGCCTGGGCGTAAAAGCCGACGACCTGATCGACCAACTGACGCGCACGGCGCTGCGCGAAGTCGAGTCGCGGCATGCGGACGATGCACCCGCGAGCCGGTTGCGCGTCGCTGAACAGATCGCCATTGGCGCGCTACGCTTCTTCCTGCTCAAGTTCACACGGCCCACGGTGATTGCGTTCGATTTTCAGGAAGCGCTCAGCTTTGAAGGCGAGACCGGCCCTTATGTTCAATACGCAGCCGTGCGGGCACGAAGCATCGCCCGCAAACTCACCGAACGCGGCGAACAGTTGCCTGACTTTCGTGCCGAGCTGTCGAGCGACGCCCTTGGCCGCCAGCTTGCCTCGGAAGAGTTTTGGCAGGTGCTGCTCGCCGCATCCAAAGCGGATTCAGCGATAGAGCGCGCGGTAGCTGCGGGCGAACCCGCGCATGTCGCAAAGTACGCGTTCACCGTAGCCCAGGCGTTCAACAACTTCTATCACGCGTATCCGATTCTGAGCGAACCGGACCGCGAGAAGAAAGTGTTCCTGCTGTGGATGACGGACTTCTTCGCCGCGCAGCTCGAACGCGTGCTGGGCATTCTGGGCATCTCGGTGCCCGAGTACATGTAGCTACTGCACGGTGATGAAGCAGCACGCCGCACTGTCGGGCGACGTCACGCCGGCCGCGATCGCGAATATCTGCTGATCGCCGCTGGGCGCGTTCGCCGGAAGCGTGACATTCAACTGATACAGCGCCGCATACGGAGCAATCAGTCCCGCGGCAACACTGGCCTTCGACCCTCCGACCATCACCACCGGAGCCGTCACCAAAGGCGAATATTGCTGCGTAGGCTGACCCGCCGGAGCGCCGGGGGTGGTATCACCGAACGCGTTGCCATATAGGATGATGGTCTCGCCGGGATGTGCAGGCGTCGTGAAATTCGCTGGGGTTCCGGGAAACAAACCCACGGGACCGACAAAGCTGCCGTCAGCGTGCGTGGCCGCCAAATGCTTGCCGTCGAAAGTGAAGAAGGCAGGCGCGACAGTTTGCAGCGTCGCAAGCACTGTATTGCTGGTCTGCCCGTTCACCGAGACCTGCACCGGGACAGGGCCGGTAGATGAGTCGAGCGGCGCGATGACATTGATCTGCGTGGGGCTGATGTATTCGACGAAGGCGGACTTGCCGTTGATGGTCACGCTGGTGCCGTCGAGCGACGCCGGCAAACCGTTCACCAGGTCGGCTGCGGCCCAGGCACGTCCCGGGCTGGTGGTCGACAGATTCGTTCCATAGATGGACACGTAAGAATTTTGAGTGAACCCATCCGTGCCACTGGCGTTGTTCAGTACCCCGCCTGACGTGATTACTGGCGCGGGCGAACTGGCCGCCGCCGCTTTCAAACGGAAGTTCGCAAGATGGACGTGCTTGTTGCCGGTCTCGATATCCTGCACCGTCGGCGAGGCATTGGACGCGACGTAGAAGATCACGTCGCCCACGTCGGTGGCTGGCGGCGTCCAGTCAAAACTCCAGGTACCAGACGGGTTGACAGGCGTGACGAAAGCCGTGTGCTCCAGAAATTGCAGCGGCGCGTCGGAGGAGCAGCCGGCGCGGCCTCTCACGCTATCGTCTTCGCAGACCACCAGCGTGGGATGCTGTGTGTCGCTCGCGATGAGGTTACCTGCTTGCCCGTTGGTGGTGTCGCTGGCTAAGCGCGAACTGAGTTCAAATCCATAATCCTGCGCTGCGCTATCGGTGACTTTCAAAGTAATGTGCTGCGTCACCCCCGGCGTATAGGTCAGACCATTTGGAAAAGTCAGCGTAATTGCACTGGAATTTGCCGGAAAGAGCGTGCCGGTATGACAGCCGGAACTGAGACACGTTCCATCTCCCGGTGCGCCCGTGCGCCGCGCAGGTGGGCCGGAACGGTAGCCCATCAGCATCATGGGCATTAAGAAGAATAAGAGCAGAAAGGTAACGCGAGGGAACCAGGGGGCCGGGGGCATAATGCTCTTTTATTAAAACCCGCAACGGCCTGAAGGGTTGCAGTTAACTTGTGAATTTCTTGTACAGCGCCAGCGCTTTCTTAGAAATGGTGGTTAGTGGAAGCCTGCCGTATTCTTCGGGCGGGACAAAGCGATAGCCCTGCGGTGGGCGTTTCAAGACAGCCGAAAATACCGCGATCCGGTAAGCGGTGTTGACGATCGTGTGGCGCACTTCGCCCACACGCGTCAGATTAGCTCCGGCGGGCAGCACCGAGGCCGGCGGGAGTTCCCAGAACCCGGGCATGCGAACTTCATGCGCACCACGTTCGCCGAGCAGCAGCGCTCCTTTGCGGTACGCGATTACGACATCAACCTCGACGCGCGCGGCCCGTGGTTTTGCCCGCTTCACCGGCAGCGCATCCTGTGTGCCCAACGCGCGTGCGCTGCACAGTGAAGCTACCGGACACAGTAAACACAGCGGCCCGCGCGGGAGGCAGACGGTTGCGCCGAGTTCCATCATGGCCTGGTTGAAGTCGCCCGGATGTTCCGGGTCCATCCAAGTGTCCGCCATCGTTTGAAACCGCTGGCGCACGCGCGAGAGCGATGTGTCCGCTGCGTCGTTGGAAACGCGAGCGACGACGCGGATTACGTTGCCATCGAGTACCGCATGCGGTTTGTGGAACGCAATGCTCGCGACGGCGGCCGCCGTGTACTCGCCGACACCGCGCAGGGCAAGAAGACTTTCGTACGTGCTCGGAAACGCACCTTCGCTGACAGATTGCGCGCGCGGCATGCTGCAGATTGCGCGCGCGCGAGTAGTAGCCGAGCCCGCTCCAGGCCGCCAGCACTTCGCTTTCGGACGCGTCGGCCAGCGCTGCGGGCGTCGGGAAGAGCCCTAAGAAACGCTCGTAATAGGGTATGGCTGCGTGCGCGCGCGTCTGCTGCAGCATAATCTCAGAAACCAGAATGTGCCAGGGATCTTTTGTGCGCCGCCACGGAAGGTCGCGATGACCGGCACGGTACCAGGCGATCAGCTTGCTCGCGAAATCCCCGTTCAGGGTTCCAGCACCTGAACGAATTCAGCGATCGCGCGGTAGTTCTGGTTGAACTCGTCCGGCGTCAGATTGAACGCTTCAAACTCCGGGTTGAGCGGCTCCAGACGGATACTCTGGTGCGACCAATCGTCTTCGTCGCCCGTCCGCTGCTTCACGCTGGTGTAGCGCTTCACAGTGAACTCACCGCTGGCTGCGCCGAGTTGCTGAATCAGCAGGCGCTTGCCTTGCCGCGAGCCTGCCGCGAGGCGCCGGAAGATGCAGAAGCTGCCATCGGGAATCAGCGGCTGCATGCTGCGGCCCGTCACTTGTGCGATGAAGAGATCTTCGGTCAGTCGCAAGCGTTCCGGCGCACGACGCCATCCGGTCTCTTCTACTTCCATCTCTTCGCCGAAACGCGTAGCTGCGGCGCGCAGGGAATAAACCGGGAGATGCGTGACGAACTTGCGAATCTCCGCGTCGACATGCTCTTCAAAGAGCGTGTTCAGCGCGCGATCGAACGAGATGAATGAGACGGCCTCACGCCCGCTGAGCACGATGAAATTCGACGCGCTGTCTTCAAGCGCCGCGCAGGATAACCTGGACCCCGATCTGCGTAAACCGCGCGCGGTCTCATCGGCCACTGCTTCGAGATATACCTGATCTGTCGGCATCCAGGTCCAGGCCTTCGAACGAGCGAAAGCGGCACTCGGCACGTGCCGAAGTGCTGTCGATCAGAATGATTCCAACGGGAGTGCGCGGGCGCGCCCGGCGGAGCGATTTCGATCAGACAGAACTCGGCCGTGCCTCGCGAAGCAAACGGGAGTACGGCCGGCATTTCAATAGGATAGCGCTTTCGTTGCGCGCGAAGTACTAGTACCTTAGCTCGCGAGCCGGGAAGTACCCTTGCGATACCGCATCTTCACGTTGGGAGGTCTACCGTTACTTTGATCTTGCGGAACGTCTTGCCGGTCGGACTTCGCGCTGTCGCCGCTGATCGGGGATGTAGCGGAGGATGTACTGCGTCGTGACCTCACCGGCAATGTTGGCTGACCGCGCTTGAAGATGTTCGACGAGATTTCACCCGCATATCCGCCGGTGCCCACCTTGTAAGCGTAGTTGCCTTCGTCGGAAGGCGTCGAGAGATAGCCGGATACGTCCTTGTACAAGCGATGTTGAGCGGGTACTCCACGCGGCCGCCGGTCTCCTCCGCCATGCGTGCCAGATCGTCTTCGCCTTCGCTCTTGAACCCGAACGCCGCCGTGCTCATGCCGTAGATGGTGACCAGGTTGCGCTGCGCCAGCTTCGAGCACTTCATTCAGCGTGTGCTTGCTGGCATTATCGTGCCCGTCGCCGATGATCACGATGACGCGGCGCGGTTCGAACGGCTCGCCCTTGACCAGCGCGCGGGTGGAGCAGGCCATGTAGATCGCGTCGTACAGCGCGGAGCCGCCGCCCGGCTTCATCACCGCGCAGCTTCTGCACCATCTTCTCGGAATCGCTGCGTGGTGTTGACCAGCAGCTCGGCGCTCGTTGCCGTAGGTGATCAGGTAGCCGCTGAAACTTCTTGTCGCCGGGAAGCAGATTCAGCATCAGTTCGTTGGCCGCGTCCTGATACTTCTTCCAGTGGATCTTCATGGCGTTGCTCATGTCGATCAGGAAGCCGACGACCACGGGCTGGTTGCGCTCGCGGGAGAAGTAGTCGATCTTCTGCTCTCTGCCCTCGTCGAAGATATGGAAGTCTTTCTTGTCGAGGTTGGAGACGAAGCGGCCCTTCTCGTCGGTCACGGTGACCGGCACGATCACTTCGTTGACCTGAACGCGAAATGGGCTCCTGCGAAACACAGCCGCAGTGACGACGAATGCGAAGAGAATGCGCCGCAGCATGGGAAATACTATTTTAGGCCGCGAATGGGCACGGTGAGCGCAATGACTTTTAACGCCCCCAGTGCCCGCTTCCATTCCGGCGTTATTCCTACGCCTTCAGCTTTTCGCGCTGCTCTTTGAGCACCGCTTTGCGGCTGAGCTTGATCTTGTTGCCTTCGAGCGCCAGCACCTTGACCAGGATCTGGTCGCCTTCTTTCAGCTCGTCGCGCACTTCCTTGATGCGGTTCTCCGCGATCTCGCTGATGTGCAGCAGGCCGTCGGTGCCGGGGAAGATCTCGACGAACGCGCCGAAATCGACCAGCCGCACCACCTTGCCCAGATACGTCTTGCCGACTTCGGCTGTCGCGGTGATGTCGCCGATGATCTGCAGCGCCTTCTTGGCGGCGACGCCGTCGCTCGACGCCACGTTGACCGTGCCATCGTCCTCGACGTCGATCTTGACGCCGGTCTGCTCGATGATGCCGCGAATCACCTTGCCGCCCGGTCCGATGACGTCGCGGATCTTGTCGATCGGGATCTTGATGGTGTAGATGCGCGGCGCATACTGCGACATCTCGCCACGCGGCGTTTGATCAGCGCCTCGTTCATCTTGCCGAGAATGTACAGCCGCCCTGCGCGCGCCTGTTCGAGCGCCTGCTTCATGATGGCCGTGGTGACGTTCGGGACCTTGATATCCATCTGCAGCGCGGTGATGCCCGTCGCGCGTGCCGGCGACTTTGAAATCCATGTCGCCGTAGTGATCTTCGGCGCCGGCGATGTCGGTCAGGATGGCGTACTCGTCGCCTTCCTTCACCAGACCCATCGCCACGCCGCTGACCGGCGGCGTGACCGGCACGCCGGCATCCATCATCGCCAGGCTCGCGCCGCAAACGCTCGCCATCGAGCTCGAACCGTTCGATTCGAGAATGTCGCTGACGACGCGGACCGTGTAGGGGAACGTCGGCTTCGTCCGGCATCACCGCGCGAGCGCGCGTTCGGCCAGCGCGCCGTGGCCGATTTCACGGCGGCCCGGGCCGCGCATGAAGCCGACTTCGCCGACGCTGAACGGCGGGAAGTTGTAGTGCAGCATGAAGCGCTTGGAGGCTTCACGCGGTTCCAGCAGCTCGATCCGCTGCTCGTCGTCCTTGGTGCCGAGCGTCACGGTGACCAGCGCCTGGGTTTCGCCGCGGGTGAACACGGCCGAACCGTGGGTGCGCGGCAGCACGCCGGTTTCGATCCAGATGTCGCGGATCTGTCGAACTTGCGGCCATCCGGACGGCGCTGTTCTTCAGCATCTCGTCGCGGAAGATGCGCTCTTTCAAGCGGTCATACACGCTGCCCACTGCGGCGTGCTGATCTTCCGGGTACTGTTCCTTAAGCTTCTTCTTG
>CAWBWU010000006.1:0-448986 GCA_963792655.1 Bryobacterales bacterium | reverse complement strand
CGGGCTCTCGCGTGTGCATTCGTCAACAATCGTTAGAGCGCGGAAGGTCCGGCCGGTGCCCAGAGTATCGCTGACGAAGTCCATTGCCCAGCGCTGGTTCGGTCTTTCTGCTGCCCGCTCGGTCGATATCGCGCAGCGGTGTGCGCTGTGGCGGCGCTTCTTGCGGCGCATCGCCAACCCCTGCTCGCGATATAACCGGTAAATCTTCTTATGGTTCACAGCGTACCCCTCGCGCTGCAGCAATGCTGTCAGGCGTCGATAGCCAAAGCGCTGCCGCTGATGCGCTATCTTGCGCAGACGATGCGAAACGCCATCCTCGACCTTCTCAGGAAGCTTTCTCCGCCTCGTCGAGCGAGCCAACCGGGTCAACCTGCAAGCGCGGCGCTCACTCGTTCCGTACTGCTCAATGGCAGTGGCGGCCGCGGCTCGTTTGCTCACGGGCGTTAGAAGTTTTTTCCTAACAGGTCCTTCAGCACCACGTTGTCGAGCGTCAAATCCGCCACGACCCGCTTCAGTTTGCTGTTCTCTTCTTCGAGGCGCTTGAGCCTCTGCACATCACTTACGGCGAGGCCGCCGTACTTCGCTTTCCAGTTATAGTAAGTGGCCTCGCTGATGCCGCTTTGCCGGCACAGCTCCACCGTTTTCATGCCCGCCTCGCCCTGCTTCAGGATGGCGACGATCTGCTCCTCAGTGAATCGACTGCGCTTCATTGGTCTCCCTTTCTGCGGCCCTTCGCCGCTGGGAAACTCTATTCTTCATCGGACTCGTTCAGCGGGGCAACGTCAGAAGTGCTGCTGCCGCTCAGATTTCTCCGCCAACTGCAGTTGGGACAGGTCAGGCTGTCCCGTCGCCCCTATAATCTCGCGCGACTTTACGAGTCAGCTACCAAGCACTGCGCTCGTGGGCGCAAACAAGAGACGCACGATATCGGAACTTCAAAGGGACGTTGAGCTACAGCCTCAGGCTGTCCCGCTCACCCCCGCGATGGATCTGCTTTGCGGTCGCCTCCAATGAAAAAGGAGGGGGTGCGTCAAACCGAGAAGTCGGACATATTAGGAATTTCCTTTTTGGTTTTGAACGCTTTCCTGCGCTTCAAGTAATCCTTATAACCTTTACCATCCAACTTGGATCATTCGCGGCTCGAGGTCCAACATAGGCCTCGTCTTCCTTGTCCGTGCTATTGAAGATGTTCGGAGAACGCGCATAAAGCGTGCTTGCCGCCTCAGAGGGACGTAGACCTGTTGGGTCCATGGCTCTGACTTCCCATCGCTCTATCCAAATCTGTTGATGTTTTTTGTAATCGCCACTCGCAAGAAGCGTTTCGGTTTTCATCAACCGTAAAAAAAGAAATGTTCACCGTGTATATTAAAGCAACTTTCAATTTGAGCCTTCAAATCAAGAAGTCCTCGAACTTTGGACTCCCTGGTTGCTGGGCTCGGCCGAATCATCAGGATTGTCAATGTTTAAGTCTTCCTCGTCGTCATCGCCCCACCGTAATACGATTCTGGCTCCGGAACGTTCGCGGATGTATCGTAAAAGCGCACGTCATGCTTGTGAAGAATGCCAAAAAATGGGTCTGCACTTAGATAGCCTAGACTCGCCTAAGGGAGCAAGCCAGTCTTGTTTGAGCGCCTCATAGGCAAGCAGCCAATGCTCAGAGTACAGACTCGCCAGCTCGATCATGTGATCCGACCATGTCTTAAAGTGATCAGATGCCATTGGTAAGTGATCGCTGTGGCGTAGGTCCCAGTTGACCAAGGCTACAACATCGTCGTCAACTGATGAAACCGCATTGGCAGTCTCTTGGATTAGCGTTACCCCCAAACGCTTCGAAGCCCATAGCGCCCAAGCGACCTCACTTGCCTGCTGCAGTTCGGCGTGATGGACTATCTATTCGAAGAACTTCAACCGCGCCTTCAGGAGAGCGGTCGGTTTGCTCAATATTATCCTCAATACGTCTGGCAAGCAAGTTGGTTCACCCACCGCTGCCCTAAGGAGAAGAGCGTCAAGGACCCCCCAGTCTGAATCGCTAACCTCTGTCGCTTAGCGCCGCTTCGACTTTCTTCACGAGATAGGTAAAAATGTTGTATCGTGGGGAAATTCCCGCGCCAACTCGGCTCCGCGACGAAAATGGTTTTGAACGATGTCCAGTGATCGTTCCCTCTTATTGGAATTGATCGTAGCTGAGTCTTCCAACGTGGCTCGACCGGTTCCGGAAGTTTTTTTATACCAGTTTTTAAGTCATTTACTTCTAACTCGTACACTCCCGCAATCCTGTGGAGTTCGGCCAGCGCTTTCTCTGCTCTTACAGCGGACGGAAAGTATAAATGATAATCATCGACAAACCGCGTTCCGTTCAGGTCTCCGATAGAACTTTCGGAGCTGACTATCGATGGCTGACGCGATGACCTCCGGCCAATCAGAACGAGTATCGGGTCGATTGGGATCCCACCTGTCTGACCATCTTGCGTTGCGCGTAACAGGCGGTCCAGCGGTTCCCGTAAAGGACGTCCGTCCTGTTCTTTTTAGCTTGTGCTTTTCCGTGAATGGCCCACGGTAAGCTGTGCGTGTAAATCGAGGGGTAAAAACGGGAGAAATCAGCGTGGAGAACAAATCGCTGCCCAACGGACCGCTTAGCGTGCTGCGCACTTCCGCGCGGCGGTCAAATAGACCTTGTAAACCGCGCTTTTGAGAGACCACAGGAGTGGTGAGCGAAACGGAGGATTGTTTTAAAAGCTCGCGAAGCCCTGGCCAATTTTTCTCAATCTTCAGCGCCAGAAGGGTCTGATGGCAAGGATTCGGCACCGAGAGGACGCGTCGGGCCGCTAGCTTTTTCTTAGGAACAGAGTGTTTGGTGCATCGCGAACTTTGGACTACCACACTTTTCTTTGAAGTGCGATCCTCTTCGACACCGAACTGCAAGACTTCATCAATTGCTAAACCGAGGGAGTTGGAGCTCAGTGGCGGGACTATTCGATCATGAAATAGTCCGCGCGTTAACAACGCGGAAGCCGTCAATTGACCATCAATCTGCATACGCGCAGTACGAATACATCGTAAGATTATAGTCGGATTACAACCACAAACTTTCTGGGAGCCGCTGGGTATATTTTTCAAGAACAAAGTTATAAGCTTCGCGCTCAAGAGCAGCTAGGTTCTTTTCGCCTTCAAAATCTTCTTCCGCAGCCGAATCGAAACCGGCGTCACTTCCACCATCTCATCTTCCTGAATAAACTCGATCGCCTGCTCCAGATTCATCAGCCGTGGCGGCACCAGACGCATCGCTTCATCCGCCGAACTGGCGCGCATATTGGTCAGCTTCTTTTCTTTGACGATGTTGACGTCCAGGTCGTTCGTGCGCGCGTTCTCGCCGACGATCATGCCTTCGTAAACTTCAGTCGCCGGGCTGATGAAGATTTCGCCGCGCTCCTGCAGATTCCAGATCGCGTTGCCGGTGCTCTTGCCGGCGCGGTCGGAGACCAACGAGCCGGTCGGCCGCATCGGAATCTCGCCCTGCCACTCGATGTAGCCATGGAACAGCGAATTCAGAATCGCGGTGCCGCGCGTATCGGTCAGAATCTCGCTGCGCAGCCCGATCAACCCGCGCGACGGGATCATGAACTCCAGCCGCACGCGCCCGGAGCCGTTGTTCACCATCTTGCTCATCTTGCCTTTGCGGGAGCCCAGCTTTTCCATCACGACGCCGATGAACTGTTCGGGGCAGTCGATCACCAGCATTTCGAGCGGCTCGTGCGTTTTGCCGTCGATCGTCGCGGGTGAGGATTTCGGGCTTGCCGACCATCAGCTCGTAGCCTTCGCGGCGCATCATTTCGATGAGGATGGCGAGTTGCAGTTCGCCGCGGCCCATGACCTTGAAGGTGTCGGGGGTGATCTGTTCGACGCGGATCGAGACGTTGGTGAGCAGTTCTTTGTCGAGGCGCTCTTTCAGGTTGCGCGAGGTGACGTACTGTGCCTTCCTTGCCGACGAAGGGCGAGGTGTTGATGGTGAACATCATGGCGATGGTCGGCTCGTCGATCTGGATCTTGCGGGAGCGGCGCGGGGTTCTCGTAGCTGGTGAGCGTTTCGCCGATGGTGATGCCTTCGACGCCGGCGATGGCCAGGATGTCGCCGGGTTCGCCGATGGTCTCGTCTACGCGCTTCAGGCCTTCGAACGAGAAGAGCTTGGTGATCTTGGTCTTCTGCAGCTAGCCGTCGAGCTTCACGATGCCGACTTCATCGCCCAGCTTCAGCGAACCCTGGAAGACGCGGCCAATCGCCAGGCGGCCGAGATAGTCGCTGTAATCGAGGTTCGCCACGAGCATCTGCAGCGTGCCTTCGGGGTCGCCGGCGGGTGGCGGAATGTGTTCCAGGATGCCGTCGAACAGCGGACGCAGATCTTCCGACGGATCTTCCATGCTCGTCTTCGCGATGCCTAAGCGGCCATTGGTGTAGAGGACGGGGAATTCGAGCTGATCTTCGCTGGCGTCGAGATCGATGAAGAGGTCGTAGACTTCGTTGAGCACTTCCTGCACGCGCGCATCGGGGCGGTCGATCTTGTTGATGACGACGATCGGCGTCAGGTTCGCTTCGAGCGCTTTCATCAACACGTAACGGGTCTGGGGCAGCGGGCCTTCGCTGGCGTCCACCAGCAGCATGACGCCGTCGACGATCTTGAGCGCGCGTTCGACTTCGCCGCCGAAGTCGCTATGGCCCGGGGTGTCGACGATGTTGATCTTGATGCCTTTGTAACGGATGCCGGTGATCTTGGCCAGAATGGTGATGCCGCGTTCGCGCTCGAGGTCGTTCGAATCCATCACGCGATCGGTCATGGCTTCGTTGGCGCGGAAGATGCCGCTTTGGCGGAGCATGGCGTCGACGAGGGTGGTCTTGCCGTGATCGACGTGGGCGATGATGGCGATGTTGCGGGTGACGTTCTGGTGGCTTTGGGGCGTACTCATTAGGTTGCTTACTCTTCGTGAATGACTTGGATAGGGTTCAGGCGGCCGGCCACTCGCGCGGGATAGAGCCCGGCCAGGACTGTGACAACCCAGATCAAAAGCAGGGCTCCCGCCAGGAGTAGATAAGGCGGATGGAACTGGATAGTCCAGCCGAAACTCTGCTTGTTCATTACGTAGATTAGCAGGAGCGAGAGGGCCAAGGCCAACGCCATGCCGTAAAGACGTACCATTGCGGAATGCCGATGAGGGTGCGCGAGGTGATCCGGCTGCTTGAAAAGAACGGTTGGACGGAGATTCGGGTTCGTGGCAGCCATCGCCACTTCAAGCATCCGACGCAAGCGTCCATCATCACTGTGCCGGGTAACGACGGAAAGGAACTAGCTCCGGGAACCCTCAACGATATACTCAAGAAAGCAGGCCTGAAATGAGCGCGATACGATATCCGGTGATCATCGAAAAGACGGAAACGGGATACTCCGCCTATTCGCCAGACGTGCTGGGGTGCGCGGCAGTGGGGGACTCGGAGACGGAAACCCGCGCCAATTTCCAAGAGGCGCTTGCCGCTCATTTCGAGATGATGCGTGAGGTGGGGGAACCTATTCCGGAGCCCCACACATCGGTCGATTACGTCGAAGTGGCCGCCTAGCGGCCTGCTTACTCTTCGTGAATGACCTGGATAGGGTTCAGGCGGCCGGCCACTCGCGCGGGATAGAGCCCGGCCAGGACTGTGACAACCCAGATCAAAAGCAGGGCTCCCGCCAGGAGTAGATAAGGCGGATGGAACTGGATAGTCCAGCCGAAACTCTGCTTGTTCATTACGTAGATGAGCAGGAGCGAGAGGGCCAGGGCCAACGCGATGCCCAGAAACGTAGACAAAGCGCCTACTAATCCGGCCTCCGTCAGCACCATGTTTCGTATCTGCGCGGTGGATGCGCCGAGGTAGCGGAGGACGCCGATTTCGCGGCGGCGATCGAGCACCAGCGCCAGCAGGGAGTTCGCGGCGCCCAACATGGCGACGATGATGGCAATCAACTCCATCGCGTACGTGACGGCGAAGGTGCGGTCGAAGATCTCGACGGCGCCGGCGCGCAACTCACGATTGCGGGCAACGGCCACCGGGAATTTGGCTAGCGCGGCTTCGATCTGTTGTTGCGCGGCATCGGGGTTTTGGTTGGGCTTCAAGTAGATGCCGATGTTGGTCAGCGGCGCGCCGGGCATGTATTTGTTGAGCGTGGTGCGATCCATCAGGACATAGCCGCGCTCGCTCGAGTACTCGTAGTAAACGCCGGAGACGTGAAGTTTTGCGACGTGGCTGCCGATATCTATCTGGATAGGATCGCCGGCACGCAGGTTGTGTTTGTTGGCGAACGGTTCGCTGAGCAGAACATTGTCTTGATTCGGCAGCGACCGCAGCACGCGATCGTAGTTTTCGCCCGGCAGCAGATGCATGCGGCCGTAGCGGCGAATCACGTCCGCATCGGTGGCGCCAAGCGTCGCGCGATCTTCACCGTAACGGAACTCGAAGCCGCTGAAGACATCGATGGCTTCGATTTGCGGAAGGCTGCGCAACGTCGTCTCGACGCCTGCAGGTAGAGGAGGGAAAGCGCCGGAGACGCTGGGACCCGAAGCGCGCAAATAGAGATCGGCACGCAATTGTTGGCCGAGCCACACGAGCACGGTCTCGCGGAAACTTCCGACGAGCACGCCCATACTCGCCATCATGGCGATCGAAGTGGCGAGCGCGGCGACGATCACGGACGTGCGGCCGAGAGACGCAGTGAGCCCTCGAACGCCCAGGAATCCGCCGGTACCCAACAATCTTTGGGCCAACGGACGCAGCCAACCGGAAACATGGATGATCAGCAGCGGCGCGAGCAGTGCGGCAGTGGCAATCGAAAGCAGAGTGGCGGCGTAACCCCAGAGCGGGCGGCCATCGATTGGTTTGAGCTGTGATGCGATGACGGCAGCGATCGCAGTCAGCGCCGCAAAGAGTGTGTTGCGTACGACGCGGGTTCGAGAGAGATGTTCTCGTGCTCCGCGGCCCATGGCTTCCGTGGGCGCAACGCTCATTGCTTCGCGAGCGGGCGCAAACGCCGAAAGAAACGAGGCGGTGAGGCCTGCGGCGAGCCCGACGATCCAGGTGTTTGCCGTGAACACGATGTCGGCCGGACGACTGGTGGTGTAGAGCGCGTTGATGGTTTGGGAGATGAGCGCGACCATCCCCTGGGCGAGCAGCCTTCCGACAATCAGACCGATTGCGGAACCAGCAAGCCCAAGCAACAGCGCTTCGCCTAAGAAAAGCCAGAAGATGCCGGTGCGATTGGCGCCGAGCGCGCGAAGAATACCGATCTCCGGGCGTCTTCGAACAACGCTGACGGCAATGGTGTTGTAGATCAGAAATGCGCCGACCACGAGCGAAACATAGCTCAGCACTTGCAGATTCCAGCGGAACGCACGCAGCATGCGCTGATTCTCGCGGCTGCGTGTGCCTGGTTCCGTGATCTGATACGCCGCAGGAATAACGTGGCGCACGGCTTGCTGCACCACGTCTGGTGATTCGGAAGCGTCGATGCGGATGTCGATGTGATCGACAGTGCCGTAGCGATTCAGGATGCGCTGAGCTTCCGCGATGTCCATGCCGAGAAAGCCGCCATTGCGGGCATCGACGATCTGGATGATGCAAAACTCGCGATCGAACAGAGACACGCGATCGCCCTCGCGATGTTGCCAGCGCGCGGCGAGATCCTTCGCAACGACCAGCCCTGCACAATCATTGGGAACCGCAGCGGTCCCGGGCGCCGCTTCGGCCACGGTGTCAATGCCATAGAGCGTCACGTAGCCGAGAGAAGGAACGTTCAAAGTGGTCTCGATCACGGGCGTGAAGTGCGCGTTCAGCGGCAACGCGGTTAGCGTGGCCATCCACTTCTCTTCGACGCCGCCGTTCGCAACGATTGAGAAATCGGTCTTACCCAGAATGCTCGCGAGCGAATTCTGAAACGAACCAGTTGCGGCCTGGCCTGAGAGGTCAATCGCGATGACGACACCGACGCCGAGCGCTATGGAAACAATCGTCAGCGCCGAGCGCAAAGGATCGCGCGCCAGAGGACGCAGCACAAGCGTCCGCAGGATATGAAGCCAGTGGCGCATCAGTTCTGTTCGATGCTCAGGATGCGGCCATCGCGCATTTGAACTTTGACGTGGGCGATCGCGGCGGCTTCCGCGCTGTGAGTGGCCATCAAAACCGCGGCGCCGAAAGTAGACGCGGCGTCACGAATGAGCTTCAGCACCTGCTCGCCGCTTGCCGTATCGAGATTGCCGGTGGGCTCGTCCGCAATCAGGATTGCCGGATTTTGAGCCAGCGCCCGCGCCACCGCAACGCGCTGCATCTGGCCCCCGGAAAGCTGGTGCGGATAAGACTTCCCGCGGTCGCCCAGGCCAACATATTGGAGGCGCTCTTTCGCAATGGCAGGCGCGTTCGGCGCATTCGCGAGCAACAGCGGCAACTCGACATTCTCGAACGCGGTGAGCGTCGGCAGTAATTGGAAGAACTGAAACACAAAACCGATGCGGGTGCGGCGCAGTTTCGTGCGCTGCGCGTCGTTCATCGAGGCAGTAGAGACACCGTCGATCAGCACTTCACCCGCGGTGGGAAAGTCCATCGCGCCGGCCAGGTTCAACAGCGTTGACTTCCCGCAACCGCTGCGGCCGAGCAAAGCCGTGATCGATCCGCCCTCGCATGTCAGGTCGATATCGCTCAACGCCTGCAGAGTTTGATCGCCGCTTCGGTACGTCTTCGAGACGCGGCGGAGTTCGAGGTGGGGCAACCTTCAGGTTAACTTCAAATTGAGATAGGCCAGGTAAAGAGCGATCACGTGATAAGCCGCGTAATACTCATCGGGATGAATGGCCTGGAGGTTGTCGCGGCGGTTGTGCAGGATCGGCCAGGTTTCCTGAGTCAACGAGTGCAGCGTGATGCAGGGAATCTTCGCGTTTACAAAAGGCTGCGAATCATCATTGCCCACCCTATCGACGTTGATGCCAGGCACTACATAGTGAAGTGCGCCCGCCGCCTCAGTGAGGCGCTTCAGCAGTTCCGGATTCGCGCGGCGCTGCCATACCTTGAGCGGAGTCAGGCCGAGGCATTCGATGTTGACAAAGGCACGCACGTGGGCACGCTCGTCCGTCGAAAGCTCCTTTACATACCGAGACGAACCCACTAAACCAGCTTCTTCTTTCGCAAACGCGACAAAGATAAAGGTATGGTGCCTGGGTTGTTTGCTCAGCATTTCGTAGAGCGACGAGAGCAGTGCGGTGCCGCTCCAGTCGTCGACAATGCCGTCCCCAGCATCGACGAAATCGTAGTGCCCGCCGACAACAATCGCGTCGTCCGTCTCACCTTTGAGCGTGCAGACGACGTTCGAGTAATGTTTGTCGACCTTCTTTTCCTCGGGTTGGCAGCCAGCCTCAAGAAACAAGTCTTTGACAAGCGACTGCCGCTCTCGCTGGTGCACCTTGCCGCGTTCAAGCCTTGTTCTTACGACCGGCTCTGGCACGAGCAAAAGCGACAAGTCGGTCGCAAGACAGACCGGGAGAAAGGCGAAGAGAAAGACTATCGCCGCGCGCACTCGAAGAAGCATCCACTCACTTTACGTCAGGTCCCACAGGCCCGAACCGTGTACTTTAGTGACATGAGAAAGATGTTGATCGTGTTCGCATTATTCGCCGCCCTCGCTTCGGGCGCACCGCTTCGCCGGCACCGCGTGCGGGCACATAGCATGCGCATGGAAGCTACGGCCTTCAGCCGCGTTGAGGGTCCGACCTCTGCGGGCACAGTGCCACATCGTGGCATTGTTGCGGCCGATCCCTCGGTTCTGCCGCTTGGCTCACGCATTCGCATCACGAAAGCCGGCGCGCTCAACGGCACTTACACGGTTACTGACACAGGCGGCGGCGTGAAGGGCCGCCACGTCGATATCTACGTCCCGTCGCAAGCGCAGGCGAAGAAGTTCGGAAAGAAAATGGTCAACGTGCAGGTTCTGCACACAGGTGAGGGTAAGGAAGAAGCGCGGGAGAAAGATATCCCGGCAAAGAAGTAGTTACTTGCGCGCGTAGTCGAGATCGGCGAGAGGCTTCCACCCGTCGCTTTGCTTTTCTGAGAGCGCCCAGTGATAGAGATCGGCGTTCTTCCGAGTGACCAGCACGCGCAAGTCGGACACCTTACCTTCGAAGTCCGGTCCGCGGAACTGAATTTCCGTTGTGACTCCGCTCACCACCACCGGTCCTTCAGTGATGGCGTTTTCTGAGTCGGTGTACCAGACATAGATTGTCGACTTGGCAGGGCTCCAGAAGAAATTGCCATCGTAAGTCTTCAGGTCGGCTTTGTCGGTGACGAAGTGAGTGTTGAAACGCAGGAAGCTATTGTTATCTGACCACTGATAACGAGTCTCGATCCGCTTCATTCCATTGCCCATCGCCGTCGCGTCGGCCGTCCACACTCCGCCCACTAACCATTCGAGCTGCGAAAGTGCTGCAGGTGGCTTCAGCCTGCGCGGTGGCTACTATTAACGCGGCGAGCGAGAACAGGTGGCGAAAGGTCATAAGCTCCTTACACCGCGATCATCTCGAGGGCAATCGGCGTGCCGGCGGCAATGCGTCCTCCGCGAATCACGCGAGCGTAGAAGCCACTGTGTCCCCAAAGGGGACTCGTCGCGTCTCCGGCCTTCACCTTCTTATCGTAAATAGCTTTCTTGATACTGCTGCCATAGACGTCCAATTGACTGCAAGGCACGCGAATCTTAGTTAGCTCGATCTGCGCGTCACCGATCATCAGACGCTGACCGATAGCAAGATGATGATAATCAAGTCCCCGCGTTGTCAGGTTCTCGCCCAGTGCTCCGGGGAACACGGGAAACCCGGCGGCAACTAACTCGTTGATCACTTCCTCCGAAATCAACAACACCGCTTGCAGCGGTCCGCCGTGATACTTCAGGTTGCGGCAAGCGTCTCCATCGAAACCCGCAGCTCCGAGCGTTCCCTGAGTAATGGGTAACTTCGGCATGCCGCCGCGCGAGACGTTAACCTGAACGACATGGCCCTGCATGGCTTAGATGTCGTAGTAGAGGCTGAACTCGTAAGGATGCGGGCGCTGGCGAATCGCGTCGGCTTCATTGCGCCGTTTGTACTCGATAAAAGTCTCGATCAACTCCTCGGTGAATACGTCGCCACGCAGTAAGAAAGAGTGATCGTCTTCCAGTGAGTCCAGAGCTTCTTCGAGCGACGCCGGCATCGAAGGTACGCTCTTCATCTCTTCCGGTGAAAGATCGTAGATATCTTTGTCGAGCGGCTCGCCCGGCTCAATCTTATTGAGGACTCCATCGATCCCGGCCATTAACATCGCCGAGAAAGCCAGGTAAGGGTTGGCGGACGGGTCCGGCGGCCGGAACTCAACACGCTTTGCTTTCGGGCTGGCCGAGTACATCGGAATGCGGCACGCCGCGGACCTGTTGCGCCGCGAGTAAGCGAGATTCACCGGTGCTTCATAACCCGGGACCAGCCTCTTGTAACTATTGGTGGTCGGCGCAATGATCGCGGAAAGTGCGCGCGCATGCTTCAGCAGGCCACCGATATAGTGCAACGCCATCTGGCTGATGCCGGCATAACCGTCACCCGCGAACAACGGCTGATCGCCCTTCCAAATGCTCTGGTGCGTGTGCATGCCGCTTCCGTTGTCGCCGAAGATCGGCTTCGGCATAAACGTTACGGTCTTGCCGTACTGATGCGCAACGTTCCGGACGACGTACTTATACGTCATCATGTTGTCGGCTGACTTCACCAGCGTGTTGAAGCGCTGATCGATCTCGCACTGTCCGGCGGTTGCGACTTCGTGATGATGACACTCAATGTGCAGGCCGCAGCGGATCATGGTCTCGACCATTTCCGCGCGCAATTCCTGATAGTGGTCTGTCGGTGGAACGGGGAAGTAACCTTCTTTGAAGCGCGGGCGGTAACCGTGGTTCTCTTTCTCACGGCCGGAGTTCCAGCGGCCCTCTTCGGCATCGATGAAGTAAAACCCGCAGTGCGCGTTTTGATCGAAGCGAATGTTGTCGAAGACGAAGAACTCGGCTTCCGCGCCGAAATACGCGGTGTCGCCGAGGCCGGTGTTGGTCAGATACAGTTCGGCTTTCTTCGCAATCCAGCGCGGGTCGCGCTCGTAATTCTGCTTGGTGATCGGGTCCTTGATGTCGCCCAGCATGATGAGCGTGGGCACTTCCATGAACGGGTCCATGATCGCCGTGGCGGGATCGGGCACCAGCAGCATGTCGCTCTCGTTGATTGCGGCCCAACCGCGAATGCTGGAGCCGTCGATACCGAACCCGTTCTCAAATGAGTCGAGCGTCAGTTCCGAAATTGGATAGGAGATATGGTGCTGTAAACCGGGGATATCGGTAAACCGGATATCAAGCTGCCGGATGTTCTGCTTCTCGGCAAGCTTCAGCACTTCTTGCGGGCTCATCGTGGCTCCAATTGATCAATTTTGATGAACCCTGAGCGTAGCGGATGGGGATGGGCTGGTCAACAAGCGCGATTTGGTTCTGGAGGTTCCTCGCTACTTCTTCTGGCACCGCGCGCAATAGTGAGTTCCTCGCTGTCCCACCAGAATGCGCCGGATCTTGCTGCCGCAAATTACGCACGGCTTGCCGGTGCGGCGGTAGACCTGATGCGCATGCTGGAAGGTGCCCTTGTTGCCTTCGGAGTCGACGTAGTCTGCGATCGATGATCCTTTGCTCGCGATCGCTTCCGCCAGCACTTGCTGGATCGCGTCGTAAAGCTTTCGAAGCCGGGCGCGGGTCATTCGCTTGCCGCTTGCGAGTGGGTGAATGCCTGCGCGAAACAATGCTTCATCGGCGTAGATATTGCCGAGTCCGCGAAGAAATGTCTGGTCGAGCAACAGTGCCTTCAGGCGCGCGCCGCGCTGGCGCATTGCCGCAACGAAGTCGTCGAAAGCTAATCAGGAGCGGCTCGGGTCCAAGCTTCGCAAGCGACTCCGGCAGTGCTTCCGTGAAATGCAACCGGCCGAACTTGCGAGGGTCCGTGTAGATCAACGTTCCACGGTCGAGCGTGAGCACCGCGTGCGTATGCTTTCCGATCTCGCCATTCAAGAGCAGCTTGCCCGTCATGCCCAGATGCACGATGAAGAAGCCCGACGGCTTCAACGTCATGACAATGAACTTGCCGTGCCGTTCGACGGACACAATCTTGCGGCCCGTCATTGCTGCCGCGGCTTCATCGGGTTCGTTCTTGAGCAGACGGACGCGCGCGAACTCCGCCTTGCGAATGCGCTGACCGGGCAGGTGCGGCGCCAGGCTACGAACAACTGTTTCGACTTCGGGCAGCTCAGGCAAGGTCGGCCAACACGTCGTCACCTTCGACGCGCACAGCGAACGTTTTCACGCTGCAGTTTTCGTAGAAATCGTTCTGCCCCGTAACGCAGTCGAACGCCCACAAATGCCAGGGGCACAACACATTGCGTCCTTCTACTGCGCCCTGGCCAAGAGGACCGCCGCGATGCGGGCACGTTCCCGCAAGCGCATGCCACTCATCGCCGATGCGGCACAACGCGTACGGCACATAGCCGCGCAAGATCTCGATCACACCATTGGGAGCGACATCGCCGACTTTGGCAACCTTCTCGAACGCCATCGATTCATGTTGCCACGGAGCGTGGATGTTAAAATCGAGTTTCCCCCTCCAATGGATTTCCTTGCCGGTCTAAATCCGCAACAACGTGAAGCCGTAGCTGTCACCGATGGCCCGCTACTGATTCTGGCCGGCGCCGGTTCAGGCAAAACGCGTGTGATCACGCATCGCATCGCGCATCTCATCAGTTCCAAACGCGTGCCTCCGTCGTCGGTCCTTGCTGTCACCTTCACCAATAAAGCCGCCGCTGAGATGCGCTCGCGTGTGGAGAGCTTGCTCTCCGGAGAGAACGTCACGGGCAATGCAAATCTCTCGACATTCCACTCGTTCTGTGTTCGATTGCTGCGCCGCGACGGAGATCCTCTCGCAGAGATTCGGCCCGGCTTCACGCGGCAGTTTTCGATCTATGACGATGAAGATCAGATCGCGCTTCTGAAAGCCGCGTACAAGCGGCTGGGGCTCGATGACAAAGCGCTGCCGTATCGCGGAACGTTGTCCATCATCAGTCAATCGAAGAGCTCGAAGCAGACGCCTGACGATCTTGCCGCGTCTGCCAAAGATCCGGTCTCGAAGCGCATTGCGGTCTTGTTCGAAGAATACGAAAAGGGCCTGCGCCAGGCCAATGCGCTCGACTTCGATGACCTGCTGCTCGAAGCCGTGCGGCTGCTCGCGCACGATGCGGCAACGCGTGAAGCCTATAACCGCCGGCTCAGTTACGTCATGGTGGATGAGTATCAGGACACCAATCGCACGCAGTACGAAATGATGCGCCTGCTTACCAAGGGCCACGACAACGTCTGCGTGGTCGGCGATGAAGATCAGTCGATCTATAGCTGGCGCGGCGCGGACATTCGCAACATTCTCGACTTCGAGCGCGACTACCCGAAGGCCCGCACGATCCGGCTCGAACAGAACTATCGTTCGACGAAGACCATCCTCGAAGCTGCAGGCGCGGTCGTCGCGAACAACAAAGAGCGCAAGGGCAAGTGGCTCTGGACGGATTCGGGCGACGGCGACAAGATCACGCACTACACCGCGTACGACTCCGAGAACGAGGCGTTGTACATCGCCGACACAACGGACAAGATTCTCCGTCAGCATCCCGATTGGCGCGTCGCTGTTTTGTACCGCACCAACTCGCAATCGCGGCAGATCGAAGAAGCGATGCGGCGGTATGGCCGCAAGTATCTGGTGGTCGGCGGCTTCAGTTACTACCAGCGCGCGGAAGTGAAAGACATCCTTGCGTACCTGAAGCTCGCGGTCTCGCAGACGGATTCGTTGAGCCTGCTGCGCATCGTGAACACTCCGGCGCGCGGTATCGGCCGCACCACGATGGAACAGATCGAGCAGTTCGCGCTCGAGAACAATCTCACGCTGTGGAACGCGATCGGGCGCATTCTGGAAGAGCAGAAGCTGCCGACGCGCGCGCATGCTGCGATGGCTGCCTTCCGGCGCATCATCGAAGAGATGGCCGAAGCGGTCACCACGCTTCCGCTGAACGAAGCGCTCAATCTGATTGAAGAGCGCAGCGGGTATCGCGCGATGCTCGAAAGCGAGAACACCACCGAATCGCAATCGCGCATCGAGAACCTGGAAGAGCTTGCCAACGCCGCTGCGGAAGCGGTGGAGCGCGGCGAGTCCATTACTGAGTTTCTCGATCACACGGCGCTCGTGGCCGATTCCGATTCGCTCGAAGAAGCCGCGCAGGTAACGCTGCTGACACTGCACAACGCGAAAGGCCTCGAGTTCCCCGTCGTTTTTCTCGCGGGTATGGAGGAACGTCTCTTCCCGCATATCCGCTCCATCACGAGCGAAGCCGCGATGGAGGAAGAGCGCCGTCTCTGTTACGTCGGCATGACGCGTGCCGAGAAGCGGCTCATTGTCAGTTGGGCGCGGTATCGCCGCCGCTTCGGACAGGGTGAGCAGGAACGCTCGATGGCGTCTCGCTTCCTCAAAGAAATTCCCGCGCAACTGGTGGTGAAGATCGGTGCGGACGACGAGAACGAGCGGACGCCACAAGTAGACCTCACCGCGGAACGCGATCACGTGCAGCAGGCGGCGCGAAAGAATCTGTACACCGGCCGTACTTTCAACTCCGTCGAGAACATCTCGCAGTTCCTGAAAGACCGCGGCACTAATCTGCCGGTGCAAACACCGGTTCCGCCGGCTGCGCGTCCGAACGCCAACTTAGTGGTGCCGCCGCGAGTGCCACTGACGCCTCGCGTGGCTGCGCCCAAAGCCTCCTCCCAGAGCGGCGCGCGAACAGGTACATTAGTAGAGCATCCCAAGTACGGGACCGGCACCATCGTCCGCCGTGAGGGCGAGGGTGATGATGCCAAGATCATCGTCAGCTTCCAACGCTTCGGTTTGAAGAAGTTGATCGAGAAATACGCAGGATTAAAAAGAGCATAAATGAACACGAAAAACGTTACCGACACTCTCGAACGCAAGAAGCTGAAGCGCACCGCGCGCAAGAAGGCCGCGCCGAAGCCGAAGCGTGAGGAGTCTGTCGCCCGCGGCTCGAACAAGAAGAAGGTCGCCACCGTCAGCAAGGGTCAAAGCCAGCGTAAACGTTAGCCGGCCAGCGCAATGCACGGGCTCTTCCGCACCAAGAGTATCGACTCTCTGATTGCTGCCGCGGATGAGCCCGGCAAACAACTGCGCCGCACGCTGGGCCCGCTCAGTCTTACTGCATTCGGTGTCGGAGCCGTCATCGGCTCCGGCATTTTCATTTTGACCGGCACCGCCGCCGCCGGTGAGACCCTTGCCTACAAGAGCATTCTGCATGCGCCGATCCTCGATCTGCTGCGCTACGGAACGCACGCGCTCTCGCTGACCGGACGTCCCGGCGCGGGCCCTGGTATTTCGCTTTCGTTCTTACTGACTGCGCTCGCTTGCAGTTTCGCGGCGCTTTGCTACGCCGAGCTGGCGTCGATGATTCCGGTTGCGGGCAGCGCTTACACCTATGCCTATGCGACGTTGGGCGAACTGTTCGCGTGGATCATCGGCTGGGACTTGATTCTGGAGTACGCCGTCTCCAACATGGCTGTCGCGGTGGGCTTCTCCGCATACCTGAACGACCTCCTCGATAACGTCTTTCACATTCACATTCCCCACATCATTGCGGAACCGATCTTTGCGGCCGGAGGTGTGCGCACCGGCAGCTACTTCAACTTGTCTGCGCTGCTGATCCTACTGATCCTGACGTGGCTGTTGACGCGCGGCGTGCGCGAGGGCGCGACAACGAACAACATCATGGTCGTGGTGAAGATTGCGGCCATCATGATCTTTGTCGTCGGCGCCGCGCACGCAGTGAACACGGCGAACTGGCATCCGTTCCTGCCGCATGGCTTCACGGGCGTGTTGACCGGCAGCGCGATCGTCTTCTTCACTTACATTGGCTTCGACTCGGTCTCGACCGCAGCCGAAGAATGCAAACGGCCCCAGCGCGACATGCCGATCGGAATCATCCTGACGCTGATCGTGTGCGCGGTCCTCTATATCTCGGTGTCGCTGGTGCTGACCGGCATCGCGAACTACACCACCCTCAACAACGCCGCACCGGTTGCAAACGCGCTCAAAGCGCTGGGCATGAACGGCATCCGTGGCTGGGTCAGCGTCGGCGCGCTGGTCGGTATGATTTCGTCGCTGCTGGTCTTTCAATACGGCCAGGCGCGCGTATGGTTCGCGATGTCGCGAGACGGCTTGATGCCGAAGATGTTCTCGCGAGTCCACCCGAAGTTCAAGACGCCGCACGTGAGCACCTGGATCGCGGGCCTTGCCGTTGGGATACCCGCGGGCATCCTCGATATCGATACGTTTGCCGACCTGGCCAACATCGGCACATTGTTCGCGTTCGTGATCGTGTCGCTCGGCGTCATGGTGCTGCGCAAAAAACAGCCCGACCGCCCGCGCGGCTTTCGCGTGCCCTGGGCTCCGGTGACGCCGATCATTTCCATTGTGTTCTGTCTGGTGTTGATGATGGCGCTGCCGCTGGAGACGTGGATCCGGTTCTTTGTGTGGCTGGTGATTGGGTTAGTGATTTACTTTGCGTTTGGCCGGAAGCACAGCGTGATGGCGACGGACGAAGTTGTGCCCGTTCACCGCACCACCTGATCCGCCTATTTCAGCGAAACCACGAAGACCCCTTCAGAGATGTTTTGAAGCCCTGCGCGGCGGCAGGAGCACCAGTTCGGCAGCTTCCTCAGCCTCCCTGAGGAGCGTCTTGCGCGGCGTGCCGATCAGCGCACGCATCGTCAGGGCACGAGCAAAATCCGTGACCTGGATCGCGCGTTCGGCGACCGGAAAGTCGGACGGGATTTCGCCCGCGCTGATCGCGTCCCGGAAACGACCTTCCACCAGCGCCGCACCGCCCGCGACCGCGTTCTGCAGGAACCGCTTCACCTCAGCATCATCCACGAGTGGCGCGACGCAAATCAGAAGGCAGCCCCGGGCGGACCCTTTCTCGGTCGCACTTTCGACGGCGTACCTCAGAAAGGCCGCGATCGAGTCGCGGAGACTCTGTGGAGAGAGGAGCGCCTTCGCAGCGCGAGCGCCCTTCGCCTCGGCATAGGCCTTGAGGACACGCAAGAATATCGCCCGCTTGTCGCCAAAGACGGCATACAGACTCGGCCGTCCGACACCCATCCCGGCGACCAGATCGTCAATCGTCACGCCGTCGTAGCCTTTCGACCAGAAGACCTGAGTCGCCTTTGTCGAGCGCCCCCGTTTCGTCGAAGCTGCGCGGCCGACCACGCGGCTTATGGGTATTCTGAACCATTCAGTTTAAAATCCTTGACAATTTCCATCGTACCAATCAATATCGAACTGAACAGTTCAAAATTGCACTCCCCTCCCCTTGATTCCCTTACCATGGAGACGCCATGAAACATTCGTTCGCGCTCGTTACCGGCACCACGTCCGGGCTCGGCTATGCGGCAGCCGGCTTGCTCGCCGCCAAGGGCTATAAAGAGGTCATCGTCACCGGGCGCAGCCTGGCCGGGGTCCAGAAAACGGCTGCTCAACTGGCGGCCGAGACCAAGAAAAAGATCTTCACGCCGCTGGAGCTCGATCTGGACTCGCCGTCCAGCGTTCAGTCCGCCGTCGCCGAGCTCATCAAACGAGGTCAGCAGATCGATTTCCTACTGCTCAATGCCGGGTTGGTCCCCTTCAAGAAGCGTGCGCTCACCGCTGAGGGCATCGAAGCTTCTCAGGCGCCGCTCATCGGCCATCATCGACTAGCTGTCGGTTTGCTCCGCGCCAACCTGCTGAGCCCCAACGCGCGAATTGTTATCGCCGGCGCGGAGCCTGCCCGCGGGGGCGTACCCATGTTCAAATACACCGATCTGCCCGCCTTCGCGGCCAAATACCACCACGGTGACCGGACCGCCGCTGTGGAAGCCCTGATTCGCAACGGGCCAAACGTGAAGTACGTGCCCAACAATGCGTATGCCGACGCGAAGCTCATTATCGCTTGGTGGGTCGCGGCTTTGGCGCGCCGGCTACCCTCCGGCATGGCCGTCTACGCTGTCTCGCCCGGTGGCGCGACCGACACCAAGGTGGTGCGAAGCGCTGGCCTGGCGTTGAGGTATCTGATGATTCCAATCGTGAAGCTCATTCCTGGCATGAATCAGACGCCGGAGACCGCGGCCCGTCGCTACATACAGGCGTCGGAGTTCGGAACCGACGTCTCAGGGCAATTCTTCGCCTCGGCTCAAGGGAAATTCTCAGGCCCAATTGAGGTGCAACGCCAGCCGCACCTTCTCGATCGAGCCAGTCAGGAAGCTGCGTGGCAGGCCGTCGTCAAGGTATCGGGCGTCGATCTATCTTCCGCACCATCCTTGAGCGCGGTGTCCTGAAGGGGCGCCGGTCGCGGAGAACTGTCCGCATTCGAGCGAATTCGATTACGTATTTTGAGAGCCCAAAGGAGTCCTATGAAAAGAGTTGTTTCGAGTCTTTCTTTCGTTCTGTTCGCTGCCGCTACGGCCTTGCGAGCGCAGAACCCCATGACCGCCGAGGTAACGGGCGTCTACAAGGGAGTGATCGCTAATATCCTCAAGGCAGCTGAGAAGATGCCGGAAGCGGATTACGCGTTTCAGCCAGCCCCCCAATCGCGAACTTTTGGTCAACTGGTTGCCCATGTCGCCGACGCGCAGACGGCGATGTGCAGCATCACCAAAGGTGAAATGAAACGCGGCGACGCCGCCACAAAAACAAGCAAGGCCGATCTGGTTGCCGCGCTCAAAGCGTCGGGCGAACTCTGCGACGACGCTTACAGCGGGATGACGGACGCCGACGGGGCGGCGATCGTGAAGACGCCGCTCGGCAATAAATCCAAACTCGGCCTGCTGAATTTCAACGTGGCCCACGATAACGAGATGTACGGGACCATGGCGGTTTATCTGCGGATGAAAGGCATTGTGCCGCCATCTACCGAAGCTGCGGCGGCCGCCCAGAAAGCAAAATAACCGTCACTTTGCCAAACGAACCCAGATCACGATAACTTCTTTCGATTCCCGGCGTTGTAAACATTTTGGTGGGTGAGCGGTTCTTCCGGCGTTTCGTAGCTGCGGGCGTAGCGGTCGGGCGGTTCCGGCATTTGCACGATGCGGCGGACGGGTTCGGGCCTTCTGGTGTCCTCGGCTGCTGCGGGTTCCGGTTCGGGTTCGGGGTCGAGCTCGCGGAGCAGCAGGAAGTGTTCGAGGGCGCGGTGGTACATGCGCTGGAGTTTGGTTTCGTAGCGCTCGATCTTGTCCAGGGCGTGGGAGTTGGCGATTTCATCGAAGCCCTCAGCGATGCGCGCGTCCGGGTTTTTGGACTTGATTTGGGCGGCGGCGAGGTCGAGATAGTACTTCTCCATCAGGCGCAGGCGGCGGAGCTTCCACTGGCAGATGGCCATTTCTTCGACGGCCTGGTGCTCGATGTCGCCGTTGGGGCGGAACTTTTCGACGTACTGGGTGACGAGGGCCTGAAACTCTTTGGGGTCTTCGTGCTTGAGGACGATGGTCTTGGAGAGGAGTCCGTGGCGGGTGGCGTTGAGCGCGGCGCGCTGCTTGCCCTGCTCGGTGGAGGGGCCCTGGCTTTTGGCGCCGTTGGCGCGGGCGGCGGCGATGCGTTTGAGGGTGTTCATCGATTGGTTGCTCCGATGGGGAGTGTGGAACGGAGTGGTGGTGTGGGCTGAGCGGTGAGGCGGATGGTGCTGATTTGGTTCAGCGAAGAAACCGGGCGTGTCGGTGATTGAAATCGGCAAGATGATATTCTGGGCGAAAGTGCAAAGTTTGGAACGCATCTCGACCAGCCCCGACGTCATGGGTGGGAAGCCGTGTATCCGGGGCATGCGAGTCACGGTCGGCATGATCTTCGAGGCACTTGCGGCCGGTAGGACACGCTACAGATTTACTCGCCGACTTTCCTTATCTGGAATAGCAAGACATTCGGGAAGCTCTTGCCTACGCGGCGGGCCTGGCGCAGGGACGCGAATTTCAGCTCGCCAGTTAATTCGGCTTGTCGTCGATATGAATCTGACCATGCGTTGGGTTCGGCAACTGACCGACGCGGGTCACGACGCAGTGCACTGGTCGAGCGTAGGTGATCCGCATGCCTCGGACACTGAGATCTGCGCATATGCGCGCGAGCGCGGAATCGTCGTGCTTACGAATGATTTGGACTTTCCGCAGATCCTCGCATACGCCAGCAACGACGGTCCGAGCGTGGTGCTGCTTCGTGGTGAGCCGCTAGTACCGGAAGTCCGTGGCCCCGCTCTCCTCCTTGCGCTGAAAGAGTGTGAAGACGAACTTGGACGGGGCGCCGTTGTGAGTCTAGATTGGACCGGGCGGCCACGCGCTCGCGTGCTTCCGTTGAAATAGGTCGGTGAGCCGCGCATGTCACGGCCGCCACCACGGACGTGGAGCAGCTGGCATCTACGACGACCAGGCATCCAGACAATGCACGAGCCACGAAGTTACCCGGCCCAACGGGCTGGCCCAAAAACTTCTAAGCAGTGAGGGCTCCGTCCCTTTCGCAATGTAAGGCACGGCAGGGACAGACCCCACCCTCATGAGAAGAGTAGTACGCAAAACGCGCTCTTTTCGGCGTGTCCAACGGTCCTCAACTGGTTACTTGACGGAACCGCCCGTCGCGTCTCACAAACTGAGAGAGATAGGAGGCCCCAAGGCCGGGTCCGCGCACGGTGTTATTCGCGGTAGGCCATAGTGGGTACACGAAAGAGTTTATTACTTCGCGAAAATGGGCGGGGTCTGTCCCTAGCGTGTGTGATGCCCGTCGACAAGGCGGTCCAGAGCGTGGAGTCCTGGCTCCGAGCGCGGTATCGTTCGGCCCCTGGATCCTGGCCGGAAGCACGCTCGCTTCTGTTCCACTTTCTGCGCGCCGAAGGACGGGGCGGAAATCTGACTACGGACGCTCACCTTGCGGCGCCAGCAATGGAACATCGCGCGGTGATCCACACTGCCGATACCGATTTCGCGCGCTTCGCGGGCGTGCGCACTCTCAACCCTGGATGCGCTGCACTGAGGTTCTGTCCATCTCTCAGATCGGGGACGAGTGATAGGTCTGATCGGCACGGGCATTTTGCTGGTATGGCTGTTTTCGCCGGTGGTTCGATTGGTAATTGGGTATCCTGTCACCGAAACCTGTCACCGAAACCCAAAAACGTCTGTTGAGAACTACACATGCTCCAAATCCCGGGCCGCGCAAACCGCAACTCGACGGATGCTACCGATGCCGGACTCTCGTTACTGAGGGCGACCTAGCGCTGAACCCTGGCCGACACAACATCCGGAAAATTTGAGATAACATAACCGCAGATTATGCCCAGAATGGACTGCGCCTACGCAGAAAAGGCGATTAAGTCAGCCGACAACCAAAGAAGTTGTCACTCGAGAGATGACGCTCGATTTTGATGGGTTGATGCGCATACTCGCAAATAGTCTCTATTCTGAGAAGAAAGTATTCATTCGCGAGCTGATACAGAATGGTCACGACAGCGTTCGAAGACGAGAGCAGCGTGACAGCGAGCACCATGGCCGAGTCAATATCGAGACAAGGCCGGAAGAGGGCTGGGATGAGCTTTGTTGACAACGGCATCGGCATGAGCGATGCCGATCTGCACGGCTATCTATCGCGAATTGGAGCCAGCGGGACGAAACAACTCGGCCGTGAGGATGAGAAGGTAAACGGGCTCGTCGGGCAATTCGGCATCGGCTTCCTCTCCGGCTTCATCGTTGCAGAGCGAGTTGAAGTGAGAACTCGGAAGTTGGGCGAGGACGCCGGTTGGCTTTGGCAGAACGAGGGAGGTAAATCCTACACAGTCGAACCATGCGCGGTGTCTTCTTCCGGCACCAACGTGAAGGTGTTTGTCAAAGACCCTGTGGATGGTGCTCCTGGAACCAGACGAGGTCATAAAGGTTGTTCGTGAATATTGCGACATGCTTATGGTTCCCATTCATGTTAACCACGGTGCTGCGCCAGTCAACACTCAGGTCATGCCTTGGGAGCGGGATGGACTGAGCGATGAAGAACGTGACCTGGACTGCAAAATTTACCTCGCGAAAACAATTCGTGGCGATAGCCTCATCGAGACTTTCTCTGTTCGCTTGGATGCGCCGGTGAGAGCCGGTGGAATCCTCTACGTGAGTAAACAGCGTACCTTCGGAGTTCGCGTGCCGCGCAACATCTTCGTCTTCAAGACCGAATGTTCGTGGCGAAAGACGCGGAACTGTTGCCGGAATGGGCGACCATCGTCGGCGGGATCATCGAAACGACAGGACTAACGCCGAACGCTGCCCGCGATGGATTTATCAAAAACAAGGCTTGGAGTCGACTGCGAGAGGCTTTGGGAGAACTGATCATCACAGGTATGGACAGACTCCGGGAAACCAATCGGAAGCAGCTTTCATACATACTCAAGTACCACAAGCCTTGGGATAAAAGCTGCCTGCCACCACCACGAGCCATTTTTCAAAAATTTGCGCATTTACTGGAATGGCGAGTGAACAGATTACCAAGTGCGGAGACTGACGAAGATGTTGATGACCTGGTCGATTTTGAATTGCGCAGCGGAGGCGGAGCATCCTGCCATTGGAGAACATTGCCCGAAGTGTTGGCGGCGACACCGTCTGAACCCGGACGCCCTAAACGGTTGATAACGTTTACGACCACCAGCGCGGGAAATCAGTATTTTGAAATGGCGAATGCCGAAGGCGTACAGATCGTAGACGCCAGTTACCCATTTGAGGATGACCTTATCGCAGCGTACGCAAAACTTCCTGACGTGCCGCCCATCGATCTTGTGTATGTGGACCGGCAGGGTCGACTTCAAGGATCTTCAAACTGGTGACCAAGCTGTACGCAGGTTAGCTGATAATATGGGCCAAATCATCTTGCCAGGGGGCATGGGAAGGCTCAAGGTCGAAGCCCGCAGGTTTCAACCCGCGAGCTTACCCGCCGTGGTGCTCAACGCCGAGCGTGGCAAGGCAGAGCAGCAGGCCCGTCAGTTGCTTAGAGACCCCAATCAACCCAGCACTTTGAGAGAAATGGCGGAACAGCTGTTGCGCAATTCCCGTGCTGCCAATGCGATGCGAATGACAATCAATGCTGCTTGCCCCTTCATTCAAAGTCTTGCGCAGCAAGACTCAAAAGATCCCGCGGTGCGGCATCTCATGCTGGGCGTCTACAATAGCGCGATTCTCTACAATGCGGAGATGCTGACACCCGGCAACGCCAAAATTTTTCACGATCAGTTTGGCGACTTCATGGAGAGCAACCTTGCAATGCTCACTGAGCGCGCCGACCTGCAGCGAGAACGCGACGCGTTGCAGTTGGAGCGCGCAGCGATGAGGCAGGCAAGCGGGGCTGAGCAACCCGCTGCGAACCATAAGATCATCTTTCTTATGACCCCGTTCTGTTCAATGAGACTTACGCACAATTGGAGAAAGCGTTGCGAGCCGTGGTCGAGGACCGCTGGGGGTGTCAACTGTCTTTGGCCCGTGACCGGATGCTGGATTCCGAACTGCGCGCCAATGTGGAGGCGCACATGCAGCAAGCGCATGCATTCTTGGCCGAAGTTAGTGTAGGTAACCCTAACGTGATGTACGAAGTTGGGCGCGCCCGAGCCCTTTACCGTCAGCGCCCGATGATCTTTCTTAGCCACCCTCAAAGGGAAACCGGCAAAGTGATGCTCCCAGCGGATCTCGCGGGGCTGCCGTCTGGACTATCAACTGGACTCAACACTTTCAGCTTTGGCAGAGCACCTGGACCGGGAACTGCCGGAAGTCAACTGCGATTACCGAACTGCTAAACGACGATGCTCTCGGTCAATTTGTCCCGACCTCGAAGCTAAAGAGCTGGATTCATCCGATCACTTTGCTGGATCCAGCGCTGGAGTTGCTTGGGGCTAAGTACCCCCACATCTGAGGCGTGGCGACGCGCCAAAGCTGAAGGCGTTTATGAAATTGTGGAAACCTACGGCCTAGATAATGAGGATGCGGCCAACCTGTTGAAGAAGGTACTTCGCGGACTCGGCGCTAAGGCCTAGACTCAGCCCTCCCCACAAGATTTATGCCCAGTTTGATGATCCGTCGGCACTTAGCAGGCAAGCCTTGCGCCTTTATCAAGCGGCCGACTACTCTGTAGCAGCCCTGACGTGGGTTAGGGCGGAGGAGGCAGCACGGACGCTCGCTGACTCGGGACGGGCTTTCGAATTTGGAGTGTGGGCTGCCATTGCATTGCACGACAGCGGCGATCTCGATGGGGCGCTAGCCCGCCTACTTTCGATTTTGAGCGATGTTCCCTCCAATCCCCAGGTATATGAGAACTGGCTCGCGCAGAAGAGAGTTGCTACAAATCAAAGCCGCGGTTCGGCCGGAAATAGCTAGTCTTCAGCGGCTCTGTCCGGGCTTGAGGCGCTAGCTTTACGGCAAGAACATCCAGCACATGATCTAAATGTCGAACGGGGTACTCTTGCGTATTTGCGAGGTCAGTGGCAGCAATCATTGGGGCACTTCGCCCGGGCATGGCAAGAGTGTGATGAGAAGAGAGGCGGGACGGTGCCGCATTGGTTTGCGTATGAGGCTATCGACTGTTGCCTCAGACTCGAGATCTATCGACGAAGCCGAGGACTGGCGACGACACTTGTCAAAAAATCAAGGGAACTGGGGGATAGACTCGCGAGTTCCTCAGGCGGGCGACATTAAAATTGTCTCTTGTCGCCCAAGACCGAACAGCACTGGCGGGTTGCGTCGAAAACTGGTGCAGCGACACGACACTCAAAATGCGCGGTCACCTCTTGCTGCGGGGCGAATCGGCGGATTCGCTCGAAGATCCAGAGGACCCGTCATATACGGCCCGAAAGCTTGCGAAACCGAAACGCGTCCAAAGTGTTCACGATCGTTACGATAATTTGCTTGCACTGGTCGATTACCGATTAGCCTGTCTGCGATTTACTGCCCAGCTTTCCAGCGGTAGACGATTTGTATTATTTGCAACCCGATCGCGGCTTTAGCCGAATTGCAATTAGTGATCCGGCTAAGTTCCGGCGGCGGTCCACCGCGTTCAAATCTCCTGGGGCTTTCTGAACCGTCATGCGCAAAACATCGACGGGCTACTGGAATGCGATTGGCGCACCCAAGAAGCAAGACACGACGGCATCGTTTCGAAGCCATAGTCAACGCCGTGTGGCTTAGGTAGCGCTTGTGTCGCAAGGATAAGCGGGGAGCGAGAATTGGCGACTCCGTATCCGCCGGATGGCTCGCGTAGTAATGAACAGATCGCTCTCCGGAACGAACCATCAGCGATCTTGCGCCCATCGCCTGTGTGTCCATCTCAGCGGACGCGACCGGACAACCTGCCTAGTCCTCCCGGGGAGCAAGTTTGAGTTCAGGCCTACGCAAGGCATCCAGTTGTTCATCCGCGCAATTGTGCCGTTGCTCGCCCTAAGTGAATCCTCGCAACCCAGTCGTAATCACAAAGTGGCGCGTGTGAGGCGTTGGACTAGTAGCCGATCCTAAAGGTGAGTCGGCCCGCGGGGACTCTTAGGCCGGAAACACGCCCGAACTCCGCGACGGAGTTTTGCGACAAGGCGCGCGCAAGCAACGCTAACGGTTTTTGCTGTGTTTTCATGACTTGCTTTTGCTCCGGCGGGTTCCGAATCTTGACAGGCCAGTACAGCGACGAGGCGAGACGCAGGCGCTTATATACTGGGCGGAGATTGTTCTTCATATTGTGGCATCGATTCCTTTGAACTCAGCAGCACTCATGTGCCTTTGTCTCGGGCGGTTGATGCGACGCACCTTTAACCTGCGCAGTAGAGGCTTCGAAAGATGCTTCCAGATTCCACGCGTATCAAGCGTTGTGTTGTTCAGCAGCACGAGAATCTGCGTGGCGGGGATTGTCTTTTCTGTGAGATCTTCTACCCGTACTCTGCTGTCGGGGACCGCGCTTCCTTGCCGGTCGCGCCTCTGAAGCGGGGGGCACGGGTTCCGGCGCAGGGTCCCGAAAGGGCGATCAGTACTTCACTGATTCTTTCCCCAGCCTTCGCGCCTCTTCACGAGTCTTCATGAAGATAGCGATGAGAGCGTCGCGCCCGTCGGCTTGGGTCTCGCCCAGGAGGCGATTGAACTGTTTCTCCACCTTCGCTGCGTAAGCCAGAAGCGGGAGCGACTTGCCGAATTCTTCTTTAGCGATTTCGAGGAAGCCGCACGCCAGCCCACCCACCTCAGATTCCAGCTCCGGCCATAGATAACCGTCTGGCCGTATCACGTTGTACGCCTCGCGAAGCCTGGACTGCATCAGGGGAAAACGCAGATACTCTGGAACCTGATTCACCAGCGCCTCGCTGACGACGGGCAGCTCCCAAACGTGTGAGTTGCCGCCGCGCACGTTGTCAGCTGCCGTCGAGAGCGCATCGGCGTGCGTGTGGTAACCAGCTTCCCTCGCGCCCTTCGAAAAAATCCTGAGCAGCTCGGGTTCATAGATCGGATATCGCGCGCTTCGGACCATGATGTCGAAACAGCGCCTGGGGTTGCCCCCTGCATCATTTGCATGCGCTGCTTCGACAAACATGTTCATGTATAAGAAACTATTCACCACCGGGCGGATACGGCGCGCGCCCGGAGGGTTGTCCTGCGCCGTTCGGATCAGGCACCCCAGCCCATGCCATCCCAGAACGGTCTGGAAAGGCCGCCGCAGCGCCTGCTGGTATCGCTGCCCACCGATCGATTCGCGGCAACTTTCGAGAAGACGGTGAAATTCGTCGATCAGTGTTTCGCTATCCGCGGTGCAGACGAAGACCAGAAGGTTGTAGTCGGGATCGTCATAAATCACAGGTAGCGCGATGGCGAAACTCTTCTGGCAAGCCTCGCACGTCAGTGGGGCCGCGTTGCCTTTGCGGTGCCGGTACCGGACGCTGAGGTCAACGTCAGCCGCGAGGTAACGCTGGGATATGGCAAGCTCCGGCGCACATGTTGGGCAGCGAGTGGTCCCGTTCGGAGCGCCGTGCGTTTTTGACGGAGATCCGGATAGTGCTGAGCGAAGGCGGCGCAGCAAACTCATGACCATCGATTATGCAGCGTCCTGATGGTTGCTGCGAGGGCGAACCGGGCTACGCTTTCGGCTTATCCCAATTGAACATCCACTGCACGCCGAACTGGTCGGTCAGCATTCCGAATTTCGCGCCCCAGAAGGTGTCCTGCAGGTCCATTGTGACTTTCCCTTTGGCGGCGAAAGCGCTGAAGAGTTTCGTGACGTCGGCTTCACTGTCGCAGTTGACGCTGACGGAGAAGTTGTTGCCCTGCGTCCAGGGATGCCCCGGCATGGTGTCGGAAGCCATCAGGGTTGCCGCGCCTTTGGTGAGCCTGGCGTGCATGATGCGGTCTTTGGAGCCAGGCGGGATATCGCCGGGCATGTCGGCGAAGGCCATCAGCTCCAGTTCAGCGTTCAGACATTCTTTATAGAAAGTCATCGCCTCGCGGCAGTTTCCATCGAACGTCAGGTAGGTGATCAGCTTGTCCATCGTCTTATTCTCCGAGCTTCTGAGTTTCGCGTTTCAGGATATCGATGCAGCGCTGTGAGAAGTCAGCGATCAGTTCCAGTTCTTCCGTGCTGTACTTCTCCGCCAGGCTGGTCATGGCATTGCCCAGGCTTTCGTAGGCTTTCAGCGCTGCGGGGAGGTCTTTCGGGGCGACGGGCCGGACAATGACTTTGCGGCGGTCGTCCGGGGTTCGTTCACGGCGCACGAACCCGCGCTTCTCCAACCGGTCAATCACGCCGGTGATGGCGCCGGTGGTGAGTCCCGTGAGTGCGGCCAGTTCTCCTGCGGTTACGGGTTCACCGCGCGAAAGGTAATCCATACACTTGAGATCGACGACGCCGAGATTGAGCTGGTCCGCCACGGCTTGATGAAACAGCAGGGTGCGTGCGGAGAGCTCGCGGCCCATGTCCAGACCGACGCTCCGCAATAAATCTGCACGTGCCGACTTGCGTTTTTCCTTAGACATCGTTTATCTTAACTACTAAGATAACCACAAGCTAAACATCTTGATACGCGCTATTCTCTGGAGGCCAACAAACATGCAACACGCTTTGATTATCGGCGGCGGAATCGCGGGACCCGCGCTGGCCATGTTCTTTTCTCAAATCGGCATCCGCGCAACTGTTTACGAAGCTTACCCTGCTTTGAGCAACATCGGGGCTGGATTGCAGCTCGCTCCGAACGGAATGCATGTTGTTGCGGCGCTGGGGCTGGCGCGCCGGGTGAAAGATGCCGGCGTCATCGCAACCCACATGCGATTTCAAAACCACCTTGGCCGCCATCTGGCTACGGTCAGCAACGGCAGCGAGGAACGGTACGGTCAGCCCTCGGTCGTCCTGGCTCGCGCGACACTGCATCGCATTATCGTAGACGAAGCGCTGCGGCAGGGCGTAAGGATCGAGTATGGCAAGCGGCTGAAACAACTGCACGACGTCGATGGCGCACCACTCGTCGCTGAGTTCGAAGACGGAACGACAGCATCGGGCGACTTTCTGGTGGGGGCGGACGGAATCTGGTCACAGACACGCAAGCTGATCATCCCGCAAGCGCCCGAACCGGTACACACCGGGCTGGCGTCGTTCGGCGGCTTTGCCAGCTTGTCTGGGGCGGACGCCGTTGACCCGCATACGATGTATATGACGCTCGGGCTGAACGGATTTTTCGGCTACAGCCACACTCTGACGGAAGCCGGGATCCGCCCGATGTGGTGGAGTACGAGGCCGCAGGCTCCTGGAACGGAGATGGCAGGCGACCATGCGCGCGAAGAATTGCTGGCAGCCCATCGTGGATGGCCGAAGCCCATCGAAGCGCTGATCAGCAACACGGAACACATTCTGAAAGGCGCAATCTACGACGTTCCTACTTTGCCGGCGTGGACTCGCGGCCGCGCGGTACTGATCGGCGACGCAGCGCACGCGATCAGTCCGCATGCCGGACAAGGTGCATCGATTGCGCTGGAAGACGCGGTAGTTCTGGCCTCGTTACTCCGGGAGAACCAAGGCGGCTACCCGGCCACGTTCGCGCGGTTCGAAGCGGCCAGACGTCCGCGTGTCGAGAAAATCGTGGCGCAAGCGCGCCGCAACGGAGAGCACAAACGCACTCTGACGCCCACCGCCGCCTGGATTCGCGACCGTTTCATTTCGGCGCTCGCACCTCGGATGATGAAGCGCCTGGCCGACGAAACTTATGCTTACAAAGTGAATTGGCCGGGTATTGAGGAACGGGCGGCAGTAGAATCACCCGCGAATGTTTGATTTTGCGTGGTGAGCGCGGTAGGAATCGAACCTACAACCTAGTGATTAAGAGTCACTTGCTCTGCCAATTGAGCTACGCGCCCGCGTGATGCGACATTGGTATCTTAGCATTCCCGCCAGCTACAATAAAGCAAACATCGAATGTTCAGCAGTCAGCAACGGACCACGCGGATCGTGTATGCACTTACCGATCTGGCACTGACTGTTCTGGCTTTCGGCGCGGCTTATTTCACGCGGCGGTGGCTTCCGTTTCAAAATCCGCTGGGCATTCCGATGCTCCCGCTGGTGCTTGCCTATTGTGTGGTCACGTGGGCCGCGGTGGGCCACTGGCTGGGCGTGCATCGCAATCTCGAGACCACGCCGTTCCCGATTATCATTCGCAATTCGTTTCGACAGGCGGCGATCGGCGCAGTGTGCCTGGTGCTGTTCGAATTCATTCTTCACCTGCGATCTGAGCCGCTTTTTTCTGATCGGCTTCGCCGGGTATAGCTGGCTCTTCCTGCTGGTGGGACGCCTGATCGCCACGCGCGTCGGGCGTTACCGGCGGAGCACGATGCAGCGGAAGTGCTGATCGTGGGCACAGGGCCTGAGGCGCTTGCGGTGCCGAGGAGATCGAAGCGGCCGCCACGATCCATGTTGCGCGCGTTCCTCGATCCCGACGGGCTGCCTTCCCGCACCATCCGCCTGGGTAAAGAGTATCCGGTGCTTCCTTTGGCAGCGCTGGCGCAGATGTTGGGGCAGCATGCGATCGATGAAGTGATCTTCGCGGTGGGCATGACTCGCCTGCGCACGCTCGATGATGAGTTTCTGCTGTGTAATCTGGAAGGCGTTCGCATCCGCGTGCCGGTCGATTTTCTGCAGGATCTGAATGCCAAGGTTTCGCTTGAAACGCTCGGCAACGTGAACCTGCTGACCTTCTCGGGCGCACCGGACACCGACGTGCGGTTGCTGGTGAAGCGGATGCTGGATATTGCGCTCGCGAGCATCGGGATCCTGGTCACGTCGCCCGTGATGCTGGCGGTGGCGATCGCGATCAAACTCACGTCGCCGGGCCCGGCCATTTTCGAGCAGGAGCGCTGCGGGCTGAATGGGCGCCGCTTCCGCTTCTATAAGTTCCGCTCGATGTGCGTGGATGCGGAGGCGCGCTACACCGACGTCATTCACCTGAGCCAGCGCTCACTGGCGACGAAGATTCCGAATGACCCGCGGCTCACGCGGATAGGCCGCGTTCTGCGCAAGTTTTCGCTCGATGAATTGCCGCAATTCTTCAACGTGCTGTTGGGGGACATGTCGCTGGTCGGTCCACGCCCGGCTGTGCCGCGCGAGGTGGCGCAGTATCAGCGATGGCAGCGGCGGCGGCTGCGGATGCGTCCGGGCCTGACGTGTTTGTGGGCGATCTCGGGCCGCGATTCCGTCGACTTCGAAACCTGGATGAAGCTCGATCTGCAGTACATCGACAACTGGTCGCTGGGGCTCGACTGGAAGATTCTGTTACGCACAATTCCGAACGTGCTCGTCGGCAAGGGCGCCAACTAAAAGGGATACACTAGCCAGTTGGCTTTGCCGCACCCATGGAGCTGATCCCAACCAACGAAGAAGTGGTGAACCTGCTGCGCGAGACGGGCGCGTTGAAGGACGGTCACTTCGAATACGCCAACGGTCTGCACTCGAACGAATATCTGCAGGTGCCGCTGGCGATGCGCTATTACCAGCACTCGCGCACGCTCAGTGTCGGCGTTGAGCCGGCTGTTACGGTCGAACCCCGAGATTCGCGCCTCGATTGCGAGGCTGTCGATTGTCGCGCCGGCGACGGCCGGACTGCCAGTCGCCTACGGCGTGTGCGAGGCGTTGCGCGCGCATCAGGTTTACTGGGCAGAGCGCGATGAAGACGGCAAGTCCGATGCGGTTTCCGCAGTACATGCGGCATGAGCCGGACGAGCAAGTGATCCTGGTTGACGACATTCTGCGCACCGGAAAAAAGCTGACCGAAATGAAGCGCCTGCTGGAGGAGCGCGGAGCCACGGTGGTCGGACTCGCGGTGCTGGTTTACCAGCCGACGCCCCGCACGCCCGATTTCGGTTTGCCTTTCTATCACTTAGCGAAATTGGACGCCCGCTACTACTCGGATGCGGCGAGCTGTGAATTGTGCAGGCGCGGCGTGCCGCTTGAGAAGGTATGGTTCTGAAGCCTGTATCTCTGCTGCAAAAACAGGGTTACACGTGCCGTTAAACCTGCAAAAGCAACAACTTAGCCCGCCATTTGACCCTGTGCTGAACAAATGTGCACTTTGTCACAAACCCCTTACAGGCCTTGTGTCCGGCAATAGTGAAGCTTCAATATCCACAAAGTTTTCCACAACTTGGTTGAAAACCTTAGAAGGGTCACCGCGCCAATGAAGCTGACCGTTGTCGATTGGTCATCGTCGCTGGCTATTTTGCTTTCAATCTGGCGATTGGCTTCTATTACAAGTCGAAGGCAGGGACGAACATCAGTGAGTTCTTCCTGTCCGGCCGCAACGTCCCGTGGTGGCTGGCCGGAACCTCGATGGTGGCGACCACCTTCGCTGCCGACACGCCGCTGGCGGTGACGGGCATGGTGGCGCGCAACGGCATCGCGGGCAACTGGCTGTGGTGGAATTCGGTCGCCAGCGGGATGCTCACCGTGTTCCTGTTTGCACGGCTCTGGCGCCGGTCGGGCGTCATGACCGACGTGGAACTTGCCGAGTTGCGTTACTCGGGCAGGCCGGCGGCGTTTTTGCGCGGCTTTCGCGCGCTGTATCTGGGCATTCCGATCAACTGCATCATCCTCGGCTGGGTCAACCTGGCGATGGTGAAGATTCTGACGCTGGTGCTGGGCATCCCAAGCGATCAGGCCCTGCTCGTCGTGCTGGGAATGATTGCGCTGACGTCGTTCATCTCCACGCTGTCCGGGCTTGTGGGGCGTGCTGGTGACGGACCTGTTCCAGTTCGTCGTCAAGATGACCATGGTGATCGTGCTGGCCGTCGCGGCGGTGCAAGCCGTCGGCGGCATGGATCAGATGAAGGAGAAGCTGCTGCTGGTCGATCAGGCGCGCAACGCGGCATCGCACGGCTCGGGGTCAGTACTGAGCTTTGTGCCGGATCTGAACTCCGCATGGATGCCGATGATCACGTTCCTCGTTCTAATCTCGATGAACTGGTGGGCATCGTGGTACCCCGGCGCAGAACCGGGCGGCGGCGGCTATGTCGCGCAGCGCATGTTCAGCGCGAAAGACGAGCGGCATTCCATGCTCGCGACGCTCTGGTTCAACATCGCGCACTACGCCCTGCGGCCATGGCCCTGGATTCTGGTGGGACTGGCGTCGGTCATTCTGTATCCGAACCTGGCCGATCCCGAAACCGGCTATGTGAAAGTGATGATCGACTATCTGCCGCCTTATCTGCGCGGGTTGATGGTCGCGGCGTTCGCGGCGGCGTTCATGTCGACGATCGGCACGCAGTTGAACTGGGGCGCCAGTTATCTGGTCAACGACTTCTACAAGCGCTTCTGGAAGCCGGGCCGCAGCGATAAGCACTACGTGAGCATGTCGCAATGGGCGACGGTTTTGCTGACCATTGTGTCGATCGTGTTGACGTACTTCATGGATTCGATCGCGCACATGTGGAAGCTCCTGCTGGTAACCGGCGCGGGCACCGGGACCGTCCTGATATCTGCGCTGGTACTGGTGGCGGATCAACGCGTGGAGCGAAGTCGCGGCGATGGCAACGGCCTTTGTGGTGTCCGTGGTGCTGCAGACCGCTTTCGGGTTCGACACGGACAATCAGGTGCAGTTCGCTTACATCATGCTGATCACGGTCGGCATCACGACCGTTGTGTGGCTCGCTGTCACGTTCATGACGGCGCCCGAGCCCGAAGAGAAGCTGGTGGCGTTCTACCGGCAGGTGCGGCCCTCGGTGGCGCTCTGGAAGCCGATTGCGCGGCTCGCGCCCGACGTAGAGCCGGCGCGCGATGGCTTCTGGAATCTGGTGGACTGGCTCTGCGGCTGCGTGCTGATCTACGGTACTTTGTTTGGAACCGGGAAGCTGATTCTGAAGGACTTTGTTCTGGGATTTGTGTTTCTAGCGATAGGCATGGCCGCAGGCGCGGTGATCTACTGGGATCTGTCGCGGCGTGGCTGGAAGACGGTGATCGACTGACGTGATACTCGCGAAGCTATTGGGCCTGCTCTGTCTGCTTGGCCTTCCCGCACAAGATGGCGAGAGCCTGGCGCCCTATATCCGACGCCGGAGCCCATCGTGATGCGCATGCTGGAATTGGGCCAGCTCAAATCCGGCGAGAAGATGTTCGACCTGGGTTCGGGCGACGGGCGCATCGTGCTGATGGCCGCAGATCGGTTTCACGCGGACGCGACAGGCATCGAGATCGATCCGAAGCTTGCGCGCGAAAGTCAGGCACGCCTCGCGAAGAAACACCTGCAGAAGATCGCGCGCATCGTGGAAGGCGATATCCTGCGCCAGAACTACAGCTCTGCCGATCTGGTGACGGTGTATCTCTTTCCCGCGTCGAACGACAAGATTCAGCCGCTGCTCGAGCGCCAGTTGAAGAAGGGCACGCGCATCGTCGCTCACGATTTCGAATTTCGCGGCTGGACACCGGTCAAGACCGAAGTGGTCGAAGACGACGGTGAGGGCCGCAGCCACACGCTGTTCCTGTATAAGCGGTGAGGTGGCTGCTGTGTTCGGCACTGCTGTTGACCGGCTGCGGCCGTTACGCTGATTTCACACTTCCGCTGCGACCGGGCGGGTCTGCCGCGACTCCAACACTTACGATGCAAGCGGCACCCGTGCTCACCCGCGGCGCACCCGGCGAGTGGGACTCCGTGGATGCGCTGAACCCTTCCGTGATCGAATCCGGCGGCACGCTGCTCAATTTCTATTCGGGATACGACGGCAAAGTGTGGCGCACCGGCCTGGCGGTATCGCGCGATGGCCAGACGTTTGAGAAACGTGGCATGGTGCTTCAGCCCGACCGTGCATGGGAATCGAATTACATTGCGGCGAACGGGTCTGCTCTTCACCACGACGGCAAAATTCTGTACTGGTATCAGGCAGGCGAACACGATCATCCGGTGATCGGACTTGCTGTATCGCAGGATGGCCGCAACTGGTCGAAGCAACCTGGGCCAGTGCTGGGACACGGCCCTTACATGAGTTGGGATGAAGGCGCGGTCGCTGACCCTTACGTGCTCGCAGTAGACGATTGGCTGTACCTCTATTACCTGGGCGAGGACCGCGCGCGGCGTCAGCGGCTGGGCTCTGGCGCGTTCGCGCGATGGGGTGCACTGGCAGAAGTTGCGCGCCAATCCACTGTTCGAACTGCCTTCGCCGGCGCCCGCCGGTCACATGGATGAGCGCGGCCAAGGTGAACCGGCGGTGTGGGCGGATCGCGGTTGGTATTGGATGCTCTTCACCGGGCGGGATCGCCATGAGGTGCGCCGGCTGGCGCTGGCGCGTTCGCGCGATGGCGTGCACTGGGAACAGTTGCCGCAAGTCTTCTCGGGCGCGTCTGGGTGGGACAAAGCTGTGTTGTGCGATCCCACGGTGTTTGCAACAGCGAAAGGCTGGCGCATTCTGTTTGGCGGCGGCGACATTCCGTCGCCTGCAGAAAATATTCATGGCATGATCGGCGCGGGGTGGCTGCAATGAAGATCGGCATCACGTGCTATCCGACTTATGGCGGCAGCGGCATTGTCGCGACGGAACTCGGGCTTGAGTTAGCGAAGCGCGGGCACGACGTTCACTTCATCACTTATGCCAACCCGATTCGGCTGGATGGTGGTCTGCCGCGCATCCACTATCACGAGGTAGAAGTTTCGAACTACCCGCTGTTCCAATATCCGCCGTATTGTCTGGCGCTTGCTTCGAAGATGGCGGATGTCGCGGAGACTTACGAACTCGATCTGCTGCACGTGCATTACGCGATTCCGCATTCCATCTCGGCGTTGCTCGCCAAGCAGATGACATCGGCTCGCAAGCTGCCGTTTGTGACGACGCTGCACGGCACGGACATCACGCTGGTCGGGATGGACCGTTCGTACTTCGGGATTACGAAGTTTTCGATCGAGCAATCGGACGGCGTCACCGCGATCAGTGAAGACCTGCGGCGGCATACGGTCGACGTTTTTGGCGTGGGCGAGAGATCCGAGTGATCCACAACTTCGTGAACTGCGATCTCTACCGGCCCGACCCTGGCGCGCGCATCACGCTCCGGCGAAAAGCTGCTGATCCACCTGTCGAACTTTCGGCCGGTCAAGCGCGTGCACGATTGCATCAGGATTTTGGCGGAAGTGCGCAAGCAAACCGAAGCCCGCCTGCTGATGGTCGGTGATGGCCCCGACCGCGGCCCGGCCGAACACCTGGCACGCGAACTAGGCATCGCGGCGCATGTCTAGTTCGTGGGCAAACAGAACCATGTGGAGCGCATTATTCCGTCGGCGCATGTGCTGCTGATGCCGAGCGAGATGGAGTCGTTCGGGCTTGCCGCGCTGGAAGCGATGGCGTGTGGCGTGCCGGCGGTGGGTACGCGTGTGGGAGGCGTACCGGAACTGATCACCCATGGCGTGGATGGGTTTACCGAGACCGTCGGCGATATTGCGAGTCAGGCGCGGGATGCGGTGGCTTTACTGACTGACGATTCGATGCACAAGCAGTTTGCAGAAGCGGCGCGGAACACTGCGCTCACTCGGTTTGCGACGGACAGGGTGATACCGCAATACGAAGAGTTTTACCGACAGATATGCGCGCGTTGAGAATCGCTGCTGAATGGGCTCTCTCGGCGTTAGTTACGGCTCGCTGACGCGCGCGGCACGTATGCCGACGCTATTCGTCAACGATGTCAGGACGCTACTCGTCCTTGTACATGTATTTGATATTCGGTTTGTAGAGCAGCAGGTTCGGCCCTTCGTCGCGCTTGATCTTGAGGCACGATTTGTCGTACCACTCGATCACGCCATGCAGCACTTCGCCATCTTTCAGCAAGAAGACCATCGGCGTCTTCGATTGCATCTGCTTGACGTAATAGAAGTTCTCCGCATTCGTCTGATCCGGCGGGACGGGCTTTTTGATGACTTTGCGCGGCGCGGATTCTTTCTCTTTCATCTCGTTGAATGAGGGACGGATCAGCTTTCGATTTGCGGTCTCCACAGGGGCCTTCCTCGCGGCGGTGCGTGTAAGAACAACGGAATTCCTGACGAGAGCCAGAAAGGGTCCAACTTGCATTAGTGATATCACACCAGTTAGCTCGCCGCAAGACAGAACTGTCCGAAGTGGTGGCAAAATCAGCTACTTCCGCGTTACAATGGAAGCATCCCAAGCAGGTCCCTTTGATCTCCGTTTCTAATCTAACTATGCGCTACGGCGCCAAAATTCTGTTCGAGGACGTCACCACCACGTTTCTCCCCGGCCGCCGCTATGGTCTCACCGGACCCAACGGCGCCGGTAAGTCCACTTCATGAAGATCCTGACCGGCGAAACTCGAGCCGCCAAAGGGCACGTTGACGCGGCCGAAGAAGCTCGGCGTTCTGCAGCCAGGATCAGTTCGCCTTCGACGCGTTCCGCGTGATCGACACGGTGATCATGGGCAACCGCCGCTGTGGGAGGCGCTGCAGGAGCGCGACGCGCTGTACGCAAAAGCCGACGATCTCACCGATGAAGACGGCATGCGGCTGGGCGAACTCGAAGGCATCGTCGGCGAGAAGGACGGCTACACCGCCGAGAGCGACGCCGCGGTCCTGCTGGACGGCCTGGACATCCCGGAGAGCTTGCACGAACGCAAGATGAGCGAGCTGCAGGGCGGCCAGAAGGTGCGCGTGCTGCTGGCGCAGGCGCTGTTCGGCACTCCGCAGGCGCTGCTGCTGGACGAGCCGACCAACCACCTCGATCTCGACTCGGTCCACTGGCTGCAGGATTTCCTGCGCCACTATCAGGGCTCCCTGATCGTCATCTCGCACGATCGCCACTTCCTGAACGAGGTCTGCACGCACATCGCCGATATCGATTACCAGACGATCATCACCTACACCGGCGGCTACGACGACATGGTGCTGGCGAAGACGCAGATCCGCTCGCGCATCGAATCGCAGAACGCGCAGCGCGAGAAGAAGATCGCGCAGTTGAACGAATTCATCGCGCGCTTCTCGGCCGGTACGCGTTCGAGCCAGGTGACGTCGCGCAAGAAGGAAGTGGAGCGGCTGCAGACGTCGCGATCTGGCGCGCTCCAACATCGCAGCGCCCGTTCATCCGCTTCGAGATGAAGCGCCCTTCGGGCCGGCACCCGCTGGAATTCAAGGGCCTCTCGAAGTCCTATGGCGATCTGAAGGTGATCCACGAACTTCACCGCCAGCATCAGCGCGCGGCGAGAAGATCGCGCTGCATCGGCCGCAACGGCGCGGGTAAGACGACGATGCTGCGGTCGCTGATGCGCAATGCGCCCGGGTATCGTCGACGATTCGGAGCAAGTGTTCCCGATCGACGGCGGCGTCGGTGACCTGGGGCCACGAAGTGCCGGTCGGCTACTTCGCGCAGGACCACACGCGAGTCGATTCGCGAAGGGCATGACGGCTCTTCGAGTGGCTGCACGCAGTTCGACCCGCAGGCGTCGCAGCGAAGAACTGCGCGGCCTGCTCGGGCAGATGCTGTTCAGCGGCGAAGAGGGCATGAAGCCGACCGACGCGCTCTCGGGCGGCGAAGCGGCGCGCCTGATCTTCTGCCGGCTGATGCTGCAGAAGCCGAACTTCCTGGTGCTCGACGAACCGACGAACCACCTGGATCTGGAATCGATCAACGCGCTGAACATCGCGCTGCAGAAGTACGACGGGCACGGTGCTGCTGGTCACGCACGATCACGATCTGATCGACGAAGTGGCCACGCGCATCTGGCACTTCGAGCACGGCAAGATCGAAGACTTCAAGGGCCCGTACTCCGAATACCAAAGCGCCATGGCCAAGGTCAGTTAAAGCGCGCCCGCGTGGTCCAATAGAGTTATGGCTTACCCAGAACATTTGATCGCGCCGATGCGCGAGGATTTGACGCGCTTCGGAGTAGAAGAAGCTCGCACCGCCGCCGATGTCGATCGCCTGATCGGCACGGAGGGAACCGTGCTGATGGTGACGAACTCCGTGTGCGGTTGCGCTGCGGGCAAAGCTCGTCCGGCGATCGGTATGGCGCTTCAAAGCACCGTTCGTCCGACGAAGGCCGCCAGTGTCTTTGCCGGAGCTGACGAAGCAGCGGTGTCGCGCCTCCGTGAAGTTCTTTCCGATTACCCGCCGTCTTCGCCTTCCGTTGCGCTGTTCCAGAACGGCAAGCCGGTGTTTCTATTGCATCGCAGCCAGATCGAACGCAGCGACTCGATGCAGTTGGCGCAAGCGCTAAAAGCCGCCTTCGAGAAGTACTGCACGCAGCCTGCTGTGGTGTAGCCATTTCTCAACGCAGGTCGAGCGGCGAGTAAACGCCGTCGCGCAGTGTTCCTAAGCGGATGGCTCGCAGCGGCCCTGAGTGCGGCACGGTGACTTCCACATAGAGATCCGGAGTATGCGTCGGGTCTTTAGCATGCTCAGGAATATAGAGCGGCAAAACCTGGAGCTTGCACCTTGTCGGGCGGCTGCACGCGTAGTAGCAGATACCGCCCGCGCGTCAACGATTCCGGATCCACGGGAACCGCTTTCAACCACATGTGCGGCTGAGTCCGCAGATCATAACTGTACTTCGCGCCAACGCCGGCGAGCAGCAATAATTGGGCGCCAAGAATGAGGAAGCTGGCGACCCGCTTCGAGATCATGCGATGGCCGCCGTCATCCTGCGCCTGATTCGTTCGAGAATCCACCCACCGCCCAGCAGCAGAAAGCCCAGACCGATCAGGCTGAGCGATCGTCCCAGCTTGTCCCAAAAGCTGGATACGTAATATGCCAGCACCGTGAAGGCGAACGCGATTACGCCCAGATTGATGCGTTCCGCGCGTCCTTCCGCCCAACCCCACCCGATCAGCGCGAGTGAAGCGATTGCCGACCACAAGTGGTACAGGAACGTGTTCGAGAACGTGCCGTTGGGCGCGTAAACCTGTCGTGGCAGCAAGATGACCAACAGAACCCAGGCAGCCGCAATCACGTTTCGCCAAGCCAGAGTGCCGCGTAAGAGAAATGCAGGAATCAATGGGACCACAACGGCCAGCAGGGCGATGCCGAACGCCGCGTCACGCTGAAATGAAAATTGGACCGCTACAAAAGGCGGCAGGACGGCCACGATCCCGAGCCACATCAAGGCACGCCTCAACTCCGATTCATTGTTGGGGATCACAGCAGTCAGGTAGGTCAGAGCCATGACCACCAGTGCTCCTGCAAGTGGGCGTTCGAAGTCTTGCACACGATCGGCAAGTTCTGCGGAGAGCCACCAGGGCGTCGCTATGGCGACCAGCAGCGTGTGGGGTACATCGCGCAACAGGCCCCACGCGGCCCAAGCGCCACAACACCAGAGCAACAACCCGACATGCCAGTTGAGCGGCAGATGAAAGATCTGCGCTGTCAGTGCCAGGCCTGCTCCAAACGCAATAGTGCCGAGTGCGTGCAGTGCGCTTCGCACCCGCGGCGACTCGGATAGAGCGAATGCCGCGGCGACATGGAACAACGCCGCCATCCCCAAGACCATCGTGAAGCGGGCCCACGGCGAGATACGATCCCAGTTCGCTGCGACGAACAGCAGAATGCCTGCGCCTAAGGCAAAGCCGCCCAGCGTCAAAGCCAACAGCACCGGCCACTCCAGATGCCGGGAGCCTTGGTTCGCTGCTTCCCAGTCGCGGACGCGGGCAGCCGTTGGAGCGTCCACCAGACCGGCATCCTGCCAGCGCGCGAGCGAAGTTTGCCAGTCGCTCTTCATGGACGATCACCCGATGTTAACGCTTCGAGACTGATTATGGATGAAGGGAGGGAGTTGGTGCCGGAGGTGGGGGTCGAACCCACATACCGAGTGAACGATGCGGGATTTTGAGTCCCGTGCGTCTGCCAGTTCCGCCACTCCGGCCCAATTGGGGCGCTTGGCCCTACAAAATGAATGTTAGCAGAGTAGTGTCCAGTGGCCTACCATCCGCATAGGTGCCGGTGAGGAAGCGGTCATTCACCACGAAAGCGGGGGAATGTCCGAAGCGGGTTCGGTGAGTGCCGAACCTTGCAATTCTTCCACGCTGTGGAAGGAATACAAGGTTAGTTGTTGAAAATGGGCAGGTAACCTTGTATTCCTTCCACGTCATGGCATAATTACAAGGTTGCCACTTGACGACGAGATTCGGAGGCTGGAGAAAGGCCGCATTCGCACCGCGCTGGAGCAGTTCCCGGCGGTGGCCTTGCTGGGGCCTCGTCAAGTCGGCAAAACGACACTCGCGCTCGATCTGGCGGAGGAGATGGGGGAGCAGGCTCTCTACCTGGATCTGGAGCTTCCCTCGGATCGCGCGAAGCTCGACGATGCCGAGCTTTACCTGAATCAGAACGAGGACAAGCTGGTGATCATGGACGAGATCCAGCAGATGCCAGGCATCTTCCGGACCTTACGGGGATTGATCGACCGCCGTCGCCGCAAGGGCAAGCGGAACTGTCTTTTTCTCTTACTGGGATCAGCTTCGATCGATCTGCTGCAACAGTCGGCGGAGACGCTCGCCGGGCGCATCTCCTATCAGGAGCTCACGCCATTTTTGTGGATGGAGGTGGCGGACCGGTTCCCGATTGAGCAGCTCTGGTTGCGCGGCGGATTCCCGGACAGTTTTCTCGCGCCCGACGATGCCGAGAGCTTTCTCTGGCGCGAGTCGTTCATCCAAACGTATCTGGAGCGAGATGTCCCGAATCTCGGGCCGCGCATTCCGGCGGAGACGCTGCGCCGCTACTGGCAGATGCTCGCGCACAATCAGGGGCAGATGCTCAATGGGGCGCAGCTCGCGGGCGCGTTGGGCGTCAGTGGTCAAACGGTGGGCCGCTATCTCGACATCATGGTCGACCTGCTGTTGGTGCGCAGGCTACAGCCGTGGGTCTCGAATGCGGGTAAACGGCTCGTGCGGAGCCCGAAAGTCTATGTTCGCGATAGCGGCCTGGTTCATTCGCTGCTCGGGATCCACACGCTCGACGAGTTGCTGGGGCACCCCGTGGTCGGCGCAACCTGGGAGGGAATGCATATCGAGAACATCGTTGAGTCGATACCTTCCTCGGTGCACACGTACTTTTACCGTACGGCCGTGGGAGCCGAGGTGGATCTCGTCATCGATTTCAGCGCCAAAGAGCGCTGGGGAATTGAGATTAAACGTGCGTTGAGCAATCCCGCTCCGAGCAAAGGCTTCCATATCGCCTGCGACGATCTGAAGGTCACGCGCCGCTTCGTGTTGTATGCAGGCAACGAGTCTTATCAGATCAACAACAAAACCGAGGTGATGTCGCTCCAGACATTCCTTGAGCGCGAGTTGAAGGCCCCGGCGCCAAATTTCGTTGCGACAAAGCGATAGCGTGCAGCACAACGGTTTCTGGCATGGCGCTGTTCAAAACTCAGACCGCTGCGGTATTCGGCATTGACGCTCACCTGATCGATGTTGAAGTAGACCTCTACAAAGGAGGCATGACCCGTGACTTCATGCTGGTGGGCATGCCGGACGCCGCAGTCCGCGAGGCGCGCGAGCGCATCAAGAGCGCTCTGATCAACTCGGGCTTTGGTTATCCGAACAAGGCGCTCACGATCAATCTTGCGCCTGCCACCATCCGCAAAGAAGGCGCGGGCTTCGACTTGCCGATGGCGCTCGGAATTCTTGGCGCGATGGGCAGTGCGAAGTCGCTCGACGACCATCTGCCGATTGGCGAACTTTCGTTGAACGGGACTGTTCGTCCTGTGCGCGGAGCGTTGTCAGTGGCGGTCTGTGCTCGCGCGCAAGGCATTCGCAAATTGGTGCTGCCGATGGAAAATGCAGCCGAAGCGGCGGTGGTCGAAGGGCTGGAGGTCTATGGCGTTCGCAGCCTGCCGGAAGTGGTCGCGCTGCTCTCGCGGCCTGCGGAAGTTTCAACCGGCTGTGCCCCATTCGCCAGTCCCTGAGCCCGGCGCGGAGAAGCCGGAGGACTTCTGTGATGTGCGCGGTCAGATCCACTGCCAAGCGTGCGCTGCAAGTAGCAGCGGCGGGAGCGCACAACGTGCTGATGATCGGACCGCCGGGTTCGGGCAAGACGATGCTGGCGAAGCGGCTCGCCGGGATTCTGCCCTCTCTCACGTTCAGCGAATCGATCGAAACGACCAAGATCCACAGCATCGCGGGAATTCTGCCGGCCGAGCGCCGGGCTGCTGCACCAGCGGCCGTTTCGCGCGCCACACCACACGATCTCCGACGCGGGCCTGATTGGCGGTGGTTCGGGCTCGCCGCGCCCTGGTGAGGTCAGCCTCGCCCACCACGGAGCTACTGTTCCTGGACGAATTTCCAGAGTTTCCGCGCAACGTTCTCGAGCTGCTGCGGCAGCCACTCGAAGAAGGTTCGGTCACCATTGCGCGATCGAACATGACGCTTTGTTTCCCCTCGCGCTTCATGTTGATCGCGGCCATGAATCCTTGCCCGTGCGGGTTCTACGGCGATGCCACGCGCGAATGCCGGTGCAACACCGGAACGATACAGCGTTATCTGGGCAAGATCAGCGGCCCTCTGCTCGACCGCATTGACATTCACATTGAAGTCCCGGCAGTGCCGTACGTGGAACTGCGCGGCGACCGGCCGAGCGAGACATCGGAGTCGATGCGCGACAAGGTTCACCGTGCGCCGTTTAAAGCAGGATGCCCGCGGATTCACCAACGCGGAAATGCCCTCACCCCGGATTCGCGAGTTCTGCGTACTCGACGCTGCCGGCGAGCGTACTCTCGAGCTTGCTGTTCGTAAGATGAGCCTTTCGGCACGTGCGCACGACCGCATCCTGCGCGTGGCACGCACAATCGCTGATCTGGACGACGCGGCCGGAGTGTCGGCAAAACATGTCGCCGAGGCCGTGCAGTACCGCAGCCTCGACCGAAACTATTGGAACTGAACTTGTCTCGCCCGGCACGAGTGATGACCGGCAGAATGCACCGCGGGCATTAGTGTTTCGAACAAAACAAAAGCGCGGCTGGCGAGGCCGCGCTTGCTGGTGCTCGAATCGAATCGCGCTTAGCGATTCCAGTAACGGTCGTCGCGATCGTAGCCGCGGGCGTATCCCCGGCGTCCGAATTCGCGATTGAGGCGGCGTTCACGTTCGGCGATCTCGCGTTCTTCGCGTCTCGCTGCGCGGTAATCACGGCGATACAGAGCGCGATTCAGCTCCTGACGATCGTGTTGCAGTTTTTCGAGCTCGCGCTCATAGCGCCCATCACGGCCGCGGTCATAACGGTAATCGCGATCGTATCCGTAAGGCCGGCCGTAGCCATAGTCCTGCGCGTGCAGAGCAGGCGCCGCGGCAAAGAACATCGATCCCGCCGTAAGAACGGCCGAAGCTGCCAAATTTCGAAGCGTCATATCATTTCCTCCGACCAGCCGCCGGATGACCCGGCTGCTCTCAATCTGTTGGACACGGCCGCCTACGTTCCCGTTCCGGTGCTGAACAGAACTTAATCAGGAACGGCGGCTCGGCGCATCGGCTTCGCCCGAGTGGGTGGGGCCGGTATCCGCAGCCCAATCATCGGGCGGCACATCGCCGATATTGGTTAGACCCAGGTCTGGGTCGCTCGCATCCAGCACGGTCAGTTCGTCCAGTTCCGTGTCGCCGGTATCGAGCGGTGTGCCGTCGAGCTCGCTCGCGCCCGGCCCTTCTGTGCCGAGACTGCTGGAATCCGCTGTGACGTGACCTTCGGAACCCGATCCGCCGCCATGAACGCCGGAACCGGCGCGGCTGGTGCCTTCATTCGGCTGTGCTTCGAGATCGCCCGTTTCGGCGCGGTCGCCGCGCTTAATGCCGCCCGTACTGCGCGATGTGTAATTCGACTCGTTACCCATAAAAATGCCCTCGACCTGCCAGAAGCAGATCGAGGGCCAGTGTTTCAGCTACAACGGTTTACTGTGACTGCTTGTCGCGCTGGATATCGCGGTTGTCGCGGTTGCGGTCCTTCTGGTCTTTGTCCAGCCGGTGCTCCTTGCGTTTGATCTCGCCGACTTCCTTCTGTGCGGCGCCGGTAGTGTCCGTGGTTCAAGTCTTTCCGGACCTCCGCGCGGTCGTGGCGGATCGCCTTTTTGTCGTGCCGGATATCGCGATTGTCGCGGTTGCGATCCATGCGATCGTGCTGGATGTCGGCCGGAGTCGCCGGGTCCTGCCATGCTGCCAGCGGCGCCTGGCCGGACACTGCCAACAGGCCTACTGCGAATGCCGCGCTCATGATCCATTTATTCAATTTCATTCCCGTTTACCTCCACTTTCTGACTTACTTAACCCAGGCTGCAGCGCACGAGTTGCGCTTCTGAACGGACGTTAATATAGAGAACTGCCCATGTTCTCTTCACGCCTTACCTGGCACGCTCAGCCCAACAGTGTCGATGGCGCGCTACGCCGGATGAGAGAAAGCGGCGTGAACTACCTGGACCTGACACTATCCAATCCAACTCTGGCCGGGCTGGATTACCCTGTCCAGGCAATTACCAGCAGCTTCAACCACGCCGGGATGCTTAGTTACGAGCCCGATCCAACAGGTCTTGAGACTGCGCGCGAGCAGATAGCAAGATTGAGCAATGTTCCATTGCGCCGCGTGATACTTAGCGCGAGCACCAGCGAATCTTATTCATGGCTATTTAAATTGTTGTGCAATCCAGGAGACGAAATACTTACCCCGGCGCCGTCATATCCACTCTTTGAATACCTCGCCGCACTCGAGAACGTGGAGGTCCGCCGCTATCCGCTGCATTACGACCATGGCTGGTTTGTTGACACCGGTGCGCTCGAAGCCCGGATTACGAGTCGTACCAAGGCGATTATTATTGTTAATCCCAACAATCCAACTGGATCTTTCCTTAAACACCGAGAGTTAAATGAGCTGGTGCGCATTTGCCGGGAGCACTCTCTGGCTTTGATCTCTGACGAAGTGTTTGCCAGCTACACGCTGGACACCGCCGAGGAAACCGTCAGGACTCTCGCGAGTGTTGACGATGTGCTCACGTTCTGTCTGAACGGTCTTTCGAAATATGCGGGGCTGCCGCAAATGAAGCTGGGTTGGATCATTGCCGGCGGCCCAGGCGAGGTGTTAGCGTCAGCGTTAGAGCGGCTAAGTCTGATTGCCGATAGTTATCTTTCAGTAGGCACGCCGGTACAACTTGCCTTGCCGGGCTTATTGGCTGCGGCAGAGTCTATCCAACCGCAGATACTGAAACGTGTCAATCAAAATCTAAGTACGCTGCGTGATGTCATCGACCGGCAAGTTCCCGCCGCTTCTCTGCTGAAGGTAGAAGGCGGATGGAGCGCGATTATTCGCGTGCCCACCGTGTTAACGGAAGAAGAGTGGGTGCTCACGCTGCTTCAAGAGCACAAGGTCCTCGCGCAGCCCGGTTACTTCTACGATATGGAGAGTGAGGCATACTTAGTGCTCAGCCTTCTGACCGCCCCGCCCACATTTAGGGAAGGGGTTGCCAGGATCGCAGCAGCCGTCAACGCGCGTTCAGAAAGCCATTCACGCGAAGCCAGTTAGCCAGTAACTGGGACCACACTGAGAGTGCAGGATCAAAGGTTGCGAGTCCGACTCCGTGAGGACCGTTCTGGAAGATGTGCATCTCCACCGGTACGCCGGCTTTGTGCAAAGCCTCGTAGAGCAGAACGCTATTCTCGGGCGGTACTCCAGTATCGCCGCTCGTGCTGAACAGGAAGGTCGGTGGCGTGTCTTTGGTCACCTGCAATTCGGCTGAGAGGTCGTGTACAAGCTTGGGATCGGGATTATCACCGAGCAGATTGCGAAGCGATCCTTTGTGCGTGTATTGCGTGGTAAATGAGATTACGGGGTAAGCGAGCACCAGAAAATCGGGCCTGCTGCTGGCTTTCTCGATGGGGTCGGTCGAGTTCGCCGCGCCATTATCGAAGTGCGTTCCGGCCGTCGCGGTCAAGTGGCCACCGGCTGAGAAGCCCCACATGCCAATCCGATTAGGCGCAATCTTGAATTGAGCAGCTTGTGCGCGTACCATGCGAATCGCGCGTTGTGCATCCATCAACTCCGTGGGGTGATGATAGATCGGCCCCAAACGGTACTGCAGTACAAACGCCGCCACGCCGTAGCCGTTCAGCCATTTGGCGATCTGAACGCCCTCATGGTCCATCGCGAGTGCACCGTAGCCGCCGCCCGGAGCGACCACCACGCCCGTGCCGATCGGATTGTCCGGTAGGTAGATGGTGAGCTTGGGCTTGTCAATCTCGCGCGAATCTACCAGCTCCGGGAGCACCCATTGGCCACAGCAGAACAGTTCGAGGCGGTTCAGCGGCAGCGGCGGATATAGCGAAGAGCAAAGGGAGCACAAGAGTTCGAAGTTTCACGCCACCCATGCTATGACGCTTCGGCGGCGCATTCAAATCAGCTGCATGTCCACGCACATTCAGAGGCGCGACTAACGGAGCGCAGTGGCCGGTCTGGTTGAGCCCCTGTGAGCTTTCGGCACGCGCTTCCTCCAGTCGCGCCTCTGAAATACGCGCTCGCGCACTACACTGGTGCCTGTGAAGGTCACTCTTGCGGTTGTTCTATTAGCGGGCTGCACCCGGATGTGGGCGCAGGACATGGATGCGCTGGTCTCCCACGAACTGCCTTCACTGCTGGAAATCTATAAAGGCCTGCACCGCGCGCCTGAGCTTTCACGGCACGAGAAGAACACGTCCGCATTGCTGGCATCCGAACTGCGGGCCGCGGGGTTCACAGTGACCGACCATGTCGGCAAGTACAGCGATGCGAAACAGACCGGCTACGGGGTGGTCGCCGTGCTGAAAAATGGTGCAGGTCCGGTCCTGCTGATCCGCAGCGACATGGATGCGCTTCCCGTCGAAGAGCAGACCGGTTTGCCGTACGCCAGCACGGTGCGAACGAAAAACGATCAGGGCCAGGAAGTCGGAGTCATGCATGCGTGCGGCCACGACATCCATATGACCTCGCTCATCGGCACGGCGCGCGTAATGAGCGCGATGAAGAACCGTTGGCACGGCACGCTGGTGTTGGTCGGCCAGCCGGCGGAAGAGGTCGTCGATGGTGCGCGGGCCATGCTGAACGACGGCTTCTTCGACCGTTTCCCGGTACCGAATTTTGTGATCGCGCTGCATGATGACGCTACGATCGACGCCGGCAAAGTAACGGTTGCCGGAGGTTACATCATGGCCGATTCCACTTCAGCGGAATTGCTCGTGCGCGGTTTGGGCGGCCACGGTTCGGCGCCGGAAGCGACGAAAGACCCGGTGGTGACAGCCGCGGAAATCATCACCAGCTTGCAGACCATCGTCAGCCGCGAGATGTCGCCTTTCGATCCAGCCGTGGTCACCGTCGGTTCGATTCACGGCGGCGCCAAAGGCAACATCATCCCCGACGAAGTGAAGCTGCAGCTCACCATTCGCACTTACAAAGAAGAGGCGCGCGAGAAGATCCTGGCCAGCATTGCTCGCATGGCCAAAGGCATCGCGCTCGCCAACGGAATTCCGGAAGACCGCGCGCCGGTGATGACCACCAGCGACACGGAGCACACGCCGGCCACGTTCAACGATCCGAAGCTTTCAGCGCGCGTGGATGCATCGCTGCGCAAAGCGTTGGGCGACAGCAATGTTTCGGTGACTCAGCCCACGATGGTCGGAGAAGACTTCGGCCGCTTCGGACGCGACGGCAAAATTCCAACCTGCATGTTCCGTCTGGGCGCCGTTGATCCGGTAAAGGCGGCTGAAATCAGGCGCACACACGGGCGCTTTCCTTCGCTGCACTCGAGTTTGTTCCAACCGCTTCCGGAGCCCACCCTGCGAACCGGCGTGAAGGCCATGAGTAGCACCGCTATCGATCTGCTTCAGTAAACGGTCAAACATGGATCGGATCCGCATCGACAAGTGGCTCTGGGCCGCGCGTTTCTTCAAGACCCGTGCTTTGGCTTCCCGCGCATGCGAACTGGGTCGCGTCGAAGCAGGGGGCCAAACTGCGAAACCCGCGCGCGAAGCAAAGCTGAACGAGATGCTGAAGATCAAGACCGAAGGCGGCGACTTCGAAGTACAGGTGCTCGCTTTGAGCGAGATCCGCGGCCCGGCTGCTGTTGCGCAAACGCTGTATCGCGAAACAGATGCCAGCCGCGCATTGCGCCTGCAAGTGGCCGAAGAGCGCCGCGCCATGAAGCAAGCTGAAGCCATGCGCGATGGGAAGCCTTCGAAGCGCGACCGCCGCGAGATCGATCGCTTTCGTGGCCGCGGCTGACACGACCTCTTCGTTCCGGCATAAGATCGAACAACTGATGCCCGAGATCATTGCACCACCGTTCGTTGACGCTGCCCTCGCTGCGCGCAAAGTGCAACTCGCGGAAGACCTGTGGAACACGCGTGATCCCGAACGCGTCGCCGCTGCCTACACCGAGGACACGCAATGGCGAAACCGCGTAGAGTTTCTGAACGGACGTGCCGCGGTGATCGAGTTCCTGCGCCGCAAGTGGAATCGTGAACTGGACTACCGATTGAAAAAGGAACTCTGGGGATTTCGGGAGAACCGGATGGCTGTGCGCTTTCAGTACGAGTGGCACGACGATAGCGGGCAGTGGTTTCGCAGCTACGGCAACGAGCTTTGGGAATTTGCCCCAAGCGGTTTGATGCAACGGCGAGAAGCCAGCATCAACGATATGCCGATTCATGAATCGGCGCGTCAACAGCGGGGCTGAGCCGCGCTCGAAGGCGCGTGCTACGCTGGATTTTTCAACACAAAACAGGAGTTTTTACCAGATGTCAGCAAATTGGACTGTCCGGTTGTTTCTGCTCGGGGCCGGTTTATTGATGGCTTCCGTCGCGCCGGCACAGGTGAAGGTCGGCGTGATCAACCTGCAGCGCGCGGTTCTCGAATCCGCCGAAATCAAGAAAGCATCGGCAGCCATGGAGGCGAAATTCAAACCTCGCCAGGCCGACGCACAGAAGATTGAAAAGGAACTGCAGGACATCCAGAATCAACTGCAGACCGGCGCGGGTAAGCTTTCGCCCGCAGCCGAAGCCGATCTACAGGGGCGCGGCCAGCGGCGTCAGCGCGAGTTGCAGCGCTTGAGCGAAGATCTTCAAAACGATGTTGATCGTGAACGCAACGAGATCCTCGGCAAGAGCTCGCAGCAGATGCAGGCGGTGGTGAAAACACTGGCCGAAGCGAAGGGTCTGGACATGGTCGTCGACTCATCTACGACGCTCTATTTCAAGACTGCTCTCGACATCACGACCGAAGCCATCGCCGCCTACGATAAGGCACACCCGGCCAGGTGATCGCGGCCTATACGTTAGAATAGGCGCGAACGGGAAGGGGATCGATGGCTGGCTACCTCGATCAATACGGAGCGGGCGACGAGCGGCGGGAAAAGTATCTATGGCGAACCATCATCACGGTGGTCGTCGTAGCTGCGCTCGCCGGTTTCCTCTATTACGTTCTGCATCATCACCGCGAGCAAGCCGTCGCCAAGACTTTCTTCAACCAGTTGCATCAGCAGGATTACGCGTCTGCATACCGCACGTGGGGCTGCTCCGATCCGAAAAACTGTTCCGGTTATGCGTATGACAAGTTTTTGGAGGACTGGGGCCCGAAAAGTTCCGCCGCCGGGCAGACTCTGCGCATCGCAGACAGTGAAGGCTGCAACCAAGGCGTGATCATCACGGTGGATGGCAGAGAAGAGCGGCTCTGGGTCGACTCGAAAACAAGCGCGTTAAGCTTTTCGCCATTCCCGCGGTGCCCTGGGAAGAGTGCTCTGGCGCTGATGTTGCACCACATGCTGGCTCCGGTAAGGAAGCCGTTCTACTGATCGCAAGAGTTCACTGAAGGTGACCATGAGTTCCACGACGACATCGACGGGCGCTGGGTTGGAAGGCGTCATCGCAGGCGAATCTGAAATTTGTTACATCGATGGTTACGCGGGAGTTCTTAGTTACCGCGGCTATAACATCCACACTCTTGCGGAACACGCCACGTTTGAGGAAGTGGTGTATCTGTTGTGGAACGGTCGGCTGCCCAAACAGCAGGAGTTGAATGACCTGAAGCAGTCGCTGATCGCGAGTCAGGGGATCCCGGCGGAGCTGACTGCCTTTCTCAAGGGCGCGCCAGCCTCCGCGCTTCCTATGGACGTGCTGCGCACCGCGGTGTCGATGCTCAGCCTCTACGATTCCGAAGCGCGCGACATGTCGCCCGAGGCCAATCACCGCAAAGCGGTGCGTCTGATGGCGCAGACCGCGACGCTGGTGACCACCTATCATCGCTTGCGCACGAATCAGCCGGTGATCACTCCGGATGCGTCGCTCAGCTTTGCCGGGCGCTTCCTGCATGCGCTGACGGGTGAGAAGCCGAACGAGATTTCGCAAAAGGCTTTTGACGTTGCACTGACGCTGCATGCCGATCACGAACTGAACGCGTCGACCTTTGCCGCGCGCGTGACGGCGGCGACGTTGTCGGACATCTACTCGGCCATCACGTCAGCAATCGGCGCGCTGAAAGGTCCGCTGCACGGCGGGGCCAATGAAGATGTGATCCGCATGCTCCTCGAAGTGGGCGAGTCCGACAAGGCAGTCGAGCGTGCGAAGCAGATGCTCGCGAAGAAGGCGAAGATCCCTGGCTTCGGACATCGCGTCTATCGCACCGAAGATCCTCGCGCGACGCATCTGCGCGTGTTGTCTGAAGAGCTCGGGAAGCGCACCGGCCATGAAGAACTGTTTCTGATGTCGAGCCGTGTGGAGGAGACGGTGAAAGAAGCGAAGAAGCTGAATCCGAATGTCGATTTCTACTCTGCTTCCACGTACTACTCGCTCGGCATTCCGATCGATCTGTTCACGCCGATCTTCGCGGTGAGCCGCATGTCGGGTTGGACGGCGCATGTTCTTGAGCAGTACGAGAACAACCGGCTCATCCGGCCGCGCGCAGAGTACAAAGGCAATCCGGACGGTATGCCCTGGATCGAAATGAGCAAGCGTTAAATGGACGAACGCGCATTCTTCACTGAGTCGAATACCACGCGGGCGGCGAACCTGAATTGCCTGTACTGCAAGAACGTCGATACGTACGACCTGCGCTGGCTGGTGCGGAAGAAGAAAGACCGTCTGCCGCCCGGAGCCGATGAACGCGATCGCGCCAAGTTCGCAAAAGCCGAAAGCTACATGCTGCTGCTTGACGACAAAGTCGATTGCAAACGCTGCCGCAAACGCTTCGAAATTTCAGGCGTGAAGACCGTCGCGTCGATCTCTTAGGCGCGTCTTACTCAAGCCGCCGCGCGTAAACGGGCGTTCGCCCCAGCCACAATCCCCACAACAGATGCCCGGCGAGGATGGGGCGATCGGGCGAGTACAACAGCATCAGCGGGTTCACCGCTTTCAACACCAGGTGGAACATCAGGAAGTACCAGGCCACGCCTGTCAGCAAACCCAGCAGCACCGCGCGGAAGCGGTCCGCATCCACACGGAACAAGAGCGCGAAGGCCGCGCCAAGAGTCGTGTACTCGGCAAGCATCAGCGCCAGTCCCGACCATGTGTACCGGTTGAAAGAGTTGAGTAACGCAGCGTCGCCAAAGAAGGTGGATGAGAACAGGTTGGGCACCCACCATGCGCCATGCTTGTTCATGAGCGTTGCGACCGCAACCCAGCAGATCATCAAAATCGCGCCTGCCATGCCTGCCTGGGACCCTGCCAAAACCAACCGGAGATTGCGGCTCATCCGCGGCAGTCTGCCCAAAGGCTCATAAATTCAGCCTATACTGACGGTAAGGCAAAACGCAAAAGCTTCGGGCCCCCCTGTTCGCAATGAAACGTCGCGTAGTCGTCACTGGAATCGGGGCCGTGAGCCCAAATGGCATTGGCCGGGAAGCATTTTGGAGCGCGACCCGCAACGGCGTCAGCGGAGTGCAGCGCATCACGCGGTTCAATACCGATCAGCATGTAGTCAAAATTGCCGGCGAAGTGAAAGACTTCGACGAGCATGCCTGGGTGGAGCCGAAAGACCGGCCGCATGTTTCGCGCGTCGTGCCGCTGGGTGTCGCCGCACTCACCGAAGCCATTCAGGATTCCGGTCTTGATCCCAAAACCATGTCGCGCGATGAGCTGCGCCGCATCGGAGTGATCTGCGGCTCCGGGGGCGGCAGCCAGGAGTTCACCGAAGAGCAGTACCGCCTCTACTACGCCGGGCTGCAGAAGCAATGCAGCGTCTACACCATCCCGACCTCCACCATTGGCACGCTGTCGAGTGAGCTCTCCATGCGCTTCGGCTTCCGCGGGCTGAGCCACATCGTCTCAACCGGCTGCACGTCCTCCACCGACGCCATCGGGTATGCTGCGCGGCATATTCAATCAGGTGCGCTGAACTGCATGGTTGCGGGCGGTGTCGATGCGCCGATTGCACCGCTGATTCTGCGTGGATTCATCCTGATGCGCATCTTGTCGACAAGCTGGAATGCGGAGCCGGAACGCGGATCGCGTCCATTCTCGAAAGATCGCGACGGCTTCGTGCTGGGCGAGGGCGCGTGGTTCTTCGTGCTCGAAGAGTTCGAGCACGCCAAGGCGCGCGGCGCACACATCTACGGCGAAATTGCCGGGTACGCGTCGACGTGCGAGGCCTATCATCGCGTGCGGCTCGAGGAATGCGGCGAAGAGCCGGCGCGCACCGTGGGCATGGCCTTGGAAGAGGCGGGAATTGCACCTCAAGACGTGCAGTACGTCAGCTTCCATGGCACATCAACGGAACTGAATGACCGCATCGAGTCGCGCGCCATACGGCTTGCGTTTCAAGAGCACGCCTATAAGCTGGCGGGCTCATCGCTGAAGAGCATGATCGGCCATCCCCAGGGTGCTTGCGGCGCTGCGGGCATTGCGGCAACTTTGCTTGCGATGCGCGATGGTGTGGCGCATCCGACGCTGAACATCGAAGAGGCCGACCCGGAGTGCGACCTCGACTACATTCCCGATGTACCGCGGCCCATGCAGATCGAGTACGCCGTGGCCAACTGCATCGCATTTGGCAGCAAAAACAGCGCGATGGTTCTGCGCAACCTGAACTGATCAGCGCCGCGTGACGCTGTCATAGAATGAGCACAATCATGCGCATTCTTTCTCTCTCGCTGGCCCTGCTCTCGAGTCTTGCCGGCATGCAGGCCGCGGACCTGACCGGGTTTTGGGCGGCGCACTCTGTACGCACTGATGGCAGCGCGTACGACACATTTTTCGACCTTCATCAGGACGGCGCGAATGTGACGGGCACCGTGTATGCCTCGATGCGCGACGTAAAAATCACGGATGGGAAAATCGAAGGCAATCACGTCAGCTTCAAGACCGGCCGTTTAACCTACGAGGGCGCGCTGGAGAACGACCAACTCCATCTCACCGCCAACCGGCCCAACGGACAAAACGGAAACGAAATTACCGCAGCACGGTCGCAGCCTGGGGCTGAGAAGCCGCCCGCACCGCTGCCGACGCCGGCACTACACCCGGTTCGGGATAACGGGCTTGTGCGTACGCCACCGATGGGTTGGAACAGTTGGAACAAGTTTGCCGGGCGTGTCGATGACGCCGGTGTTCGAGCCGTTACCGATGCCATGGTCAAGAGCGGCATGAAGGCTGCCGGGTATATCTACGTAAACATCGACGACACCTGGCAAGCTGGGCGCGATGCGAAGGGAAACATTCAAGCCAATAAGAAGTTCCCGAACATGAAAGCATTGGCTGACTATGTTCACAGTAAAGGTCTGAAGATTGGAATCTACTCTTCGCCGGGCCCACTTACTTGCGCCGGTTACGAAGGTAGCTTCGGTCATGAAGAACAGGACGCCCGTACTTATGCGGCCTGGGGTATCGACTATCTTAAGTACGACTGGTGCAGCGCCGGGCGGGTTTACAAAGATACAGACATGCAGGCGGTCTATCAGAAGATGGGTGACGCGCTCCAGAAAACAGGCCGCAAAATTGTCTATAGCCTGTGTCAGTACGGCAAGCAGGATGTCTGGAAGTGGGGTCCGGAAGTCGGCGGCAATCTCTGGCGTACAACTGGCGACATCGCCGATAACTGGGCTTCGATGTCCAAGATCGGCTTCGATCAGAACGATCTCGGGCAATATGCCAAGCCGGGCCATTGGAATGATCCCGACATGCTGGAAGTAGGCAATGGCGGCATGAAGCCGGACGAATATCGCACACATCTGGCGCTCTGGGCGATCCTGGCCGCCCCGTTACTTGCGGGTAACGATATCGCCGCGATGACGGACGAGACCAAAGCGATGCTGACCAACCCGGGCATGATCGCGGTGGACCAGGACCCGCTCGGAAAACAAGGGCACTTAGTTACACGCGACGGCAACATCCAGGTGTGGACGCGCCACTTAAAGGGCGGCGCTCTCGCCGTGGGCATCTTCAATCTAAGTGAATCGGCTGGAAGTAATACGTCGACCTGGATCTCGCTCGGCCTCGATGGCGCGCCGAAGCGAATCACAGATATCTGGACGCAAAAGCCGGTGCAAGTTCCTGGGACGAAGGAGATTACGACGAAGGTCCCGGGGCATGGCGTGGCGTTCTGGAGAGTAGAACCGTAGGGCTGTTGTGGGTCTGCTACCGAATTATCCGGAATGTACCGCCAAAACCCGCTCCATTGCTGTCGCGGCTCGGTAAGGATTCGTGAGCTAGTTCGCGTGTGAAAAGCAGGGCGCGGGTGCCGGTCGGTTGAGCGGACTAGTGCTTTTAAAGCTGTTCAGCTACGTAACAAATCGTTGCACGGTTTCAGTCTGAATGTAAAAATAGCTGAATGCGACTGCCTTTGCTACTTGCGGGCGTAATGGTGTGTCCATTACTCTTTGGCTCGGATCTAAAAGAGCCTTTAACACTTTCCAGTAACAATGGCGTTCTCGATATTTTGATGATCGCGAAGCCCGCGCCAGTCACAACGATTCCCGGCAACCCCACTGGCTGGGTCTTTGAAATGTGCAAACGGCCCTCGCTGACTGCTACCCAGTGTCCTGGTTCCGGTTCTTCGCCTAACTACTACGGCGGCACGCTATTGCATCTGGAAAAGGGCGACTTACTAAAGATTCATCTGGTGAACCAGTTGCCGATGGCCACCGACAGTAAGCACGCCTCAGAGCCGGGCCGCGCGTTCCTGACGCAGAATCCCGTAAATATTCACACCCATGGCCTGTTAGTTTCGCCGCACGGTCCCGGGCCGGGCGATCCCACTTACGGGGATAACGTTTTTGTACTAACTTTCAACTCTGCGAATGGTAGTGTGGCGAAGCTGCCGCATATGCATGCCGATGTGCGATACGACTTCACCGATTACACTATTCCGATTCCGGCGAACCATCCGTCGGGGCTCTTCTGGTTTCACCCGCACGCTCATGGGTTGGCGCTGAATCAGATCAGCGCGGGGCTCGGCGGCATCATCACCATCGGTGAATTGACCGATTACATTACCGCGCCGATTCAAGGCATCAATGTGCGTCACATGATTCTGAAAGACGCGCAAATTCTTCCCAACGGAACACTGCAGGATCAGGAAGACCCGAACGTCTGTGCGCCGACGGCGATGCAGGGCGAGGCTCCTCGCCAAGGAAGCTGCGCCGGGCAGGACAATAGTGCTGGCGGAGGTACGAACTACACCGGCGGCCATTGGTACTTCACCGTCAACGGCCAGCCTTTCCCTACCGTCGAGGTGAATTCGAATAAGGGCGAAATCTGGCGCATCGCGAACGTTTCGGGCAGTGTCACGTATGACCTGAATCTCTGGAACGCCAAGCAGAACCGGCGAATGTTGTTCCAGGTGCTTTCGGTTGATGGCGTGAGCGTTGCACCCACAGCCGGAACCAGCATGTCCGATTTGAAGCAGATTGCCGGTGGCAAGTTCGTCAGTGAGCCGTGCCCCGCCGACCCTACGGCGGGCACTCAGGCCGCACTTTGCACGCGCAAGTTGCACATGATGCCGAGCTCGCGCACTGAGATCCGTGTAACGTACCGCGATGAGAACGACAACGTGGCGACGCCGCCGGACGGAGCTTCGGCCGTTCTGCGCACCGATGGATACCAGACTGGCCCGAGCGGCGATTCCTGGCCGGCTGTGCATCTGGCACACGTCAAGTTTTTCGGAAGCGCGGACGCGGCGACCCCCAACATTCTCAGCCTGAAAGGCGAGGCGACCAAGCTGAAGACGGCGCGATCGCTTTCAGCAGACTTCATTGCGTCGAACGTAATGGTCGCGAGCGACGCGTCATGCACGCCACTGCCTCCCGGGCACAAGCGGCGCATCTTCTACGCGGTGCCCACCTCCAACCTGAGCGCGTTCGGTCTCGCCTACGAAGAAGTTGACGCGAAGGGCAGAGTTGTCGGGAAGCCCGCAACGGATGTGACTCCGTTTGATCCGATGGAGCCCACCATCTGCGTTCCGCTGGGTCCGAACAACGCTCCTGTGACGGAGCGATGGGAGCTGATCAACATCGCGACTGAAGATCACAACTTCCACTTGCACCAGACAAAGTTTCGCGTGCTGACACGTGACGAAGTTGACGGCACTGTTCTGCCTCGCCAAATTTTGGGCGAAGGCGTGATGCTTGACAATCTTCCGCTGGCACATGCGAACGGCCAATGCGGAAATGCGCCGCCGGATGACGACACCAATCCGATCGCTGACTGGCGAGCGGGAAAATGTACGACCACGCCAATTGTGGTTGAGATCCCGTTCGTGATCGCCGGCGACTATGTTTATCACTGCCACATTCTGGAGCATGAGGATGGCGGCATGATGGCGCGCATCCGCGTCCGACCAACTCCGTAAGTACCGACAGCCCGCCGCAACACGGACTTGACTCGCCGTGTTGCGGCTTCATCCTTCCTCTTTCTTCCCTACCGTCTTCGCTTATACCAAACGATTACATCTGGCGAGCAAGTGAGCGCCAGCGATCATTCAGGATCGATCCAGGGAAGTTCACTGAGGGCACGGCGATCACGTTAACCGCAACGCTGCCGGCGGGCAAAGCGTTTGTGAACTGGTCGGGAGGATGCAGTGGTACCGCACCGACCTGCGCTCTGACGATCCCTAAAGACACCTCAGTTCAAGCAGTCTTTGGAAAGTAGTTCACTGAGAAGATACCGCGCTCCCCTCGACCGATCCGGGGAGCGCGGTCTCGCTTTCTGCAGCGCGCCTGAGACTGCATCTTCGCAACTCTAAACGTGCTGATCGAGCAAGATCTGATTTCCATCCGGATCCGCAATCATCAAACTTGCCGGGCCGGTGCCCGCTTCCGCTTCTTTCAGAATCGTTATGCCGCCGGCCTTTAACTGCTGCTGCAGTTCGCGGACATCAGTAAACGCCGGCAGCCTCTGAGCATTCCGATCCCAGCCGGGGTTGAACGTCAAAATGTTCTTCTCAAACATGCCGTGGAAGAGCCCGATCGTGGCCTCCCCGTTTCTCAAAATCAAGAAGTTCTGCGCGGCATTGCCAGCGAAAGCCTGAAACCCGAGCTTCTCGTAAAACTTCATGGAAGCTTCCAGGTCCTTCACCGTCAAGCTAACCGAAAATGCGCCTAGCTGCATAGGTTTTCCTGTTGCGGCGGATGCGCCACGAATAACTCCCGCGAAGGCTGCGGCAGCAGCGATCAAAGTGCGGCGACTTAGCATATAAGTGTTCTCCGAGTCAGCTAATATAAGACCGCAAAATTACTTACCGGTGTAAGAAACGCGCCAGATCGAGTTGGATCCGTCGTCCGTAACCATCAACGCTCCATCGGGCGCCACTGCAACACCGACGGGCCGGCCCCACACATCACCGTTGTCTAACACAAAGCCGGTCAGGAAGTCTTCGTATTCGCCGGTCGCATGGCCGTGGTCCAGCGGAACGCGCACCACCTCGTATCCGGCGCGCTCGGCCTTGTTCCACGAGCCATGCTCCGCCGCAAACACATCGCCCGCGTATTCATTGGGGAATTGCTTGCCATCGTAGAAAAGCATTTCAAGCGAAGCGTTGTGCGGCTGCAACAGAACATCCGGCACCAGCACATGCCCTTTCAACTCTGGATGTGTACCCGGCAGGCGCGGGTCCTGATTGCTGCCCATGTAGTACCAGGGCCAGCCGTAGAAGCCGCCTTCCTGTACATGCGTGATGTAATCGGGCACCAGGTTGTCGCCCAGCATGTCGCGTTCATTCACGGAGCACCACAGTTCACCGGTAATCGGGTTGATCGCGATCCCGACCGGATTGCGAATGCCTGATGCGTATACCTTCACAAACTTGCCGTCCGGAGTGAACTCCAGAATGTTAGCCCGATGTTTTTCCGCCGGGTGCGTGTCGGGGTCGTCCACATTCGAGCGGGAGCCCACCGCGACGAACATCCGCTTGCCATCGGGCGAGAAGATTACGTCACGCGTCGAGTGGCCGCCGGTGGGCAACTCAGGAATGATCGTTTCGGAAGGGCCTGTTGCTTTGAGATCACCGCTGCTGTAGGGCAGGCGAACTACGGAATTAGTGTTACCCACATAGAGCCACTTGGGATTGTTACCCGGCGGGTAAAATGCCATGCCAAACGGATCGTTCAATCCGGTGGCGAAAGTAGCCGTTTGCTGGGGCTTGCCGTCGGCCGTGACGCCACGGAAAATTTTGATGTTGCCTGCGCCGGTTTCGGCCACAAACAAATCCCCATTCGGAGCCCGTCGAATTTCGCGCGGGTTCTGGAGACCAGTCGCGTACAGTTCGACTTTGAATCCTTGCGGCGCTTTCGGCCACGCATTTTCCGGGCGAGGCACTACATGCGCGCCGTTAGCAACACCCTTCGTCGCAAATGGCTGCGGCAAACTCGCGGCGGTAATCTTTCGAAACACGCCGGGCTTCACGCTGTGATAGTCGGCGAAGGCGCTGTCGCCAGTCAGCACGCTCTTGGGATCGACCTTATCTGCCGCACCCAGAGCAGCGGCAGTCAAGACAGCAACACTTACGATTCGGCGCATAGTCACTTCAGTCTGCCATCAGGGATGCAGACGGATGTAACCCGCGACTATTCTTTCTTCGCGACCGCAGCCTTCTCCATTGCCGCTAACTGCACACGCGATTCGCCGGCATCTCGCGCTTCGGGAGCGCGCTTCAAATACTCGCGCATGTACTGAGCCGCGGCGACATAGTCGTGCTTCTGCATCAGCACCGTTGCCAGCAGTTGCTGGATCTTCGGCATGCGATGCGTAGCGTCCAGATGATCCGCCTGGCGCGCGCTCTTCTCCGCCGCGTTCAAGTCATCGAGATTGAACTCAGCGATTGCACGATAGAAGAACAACGCGGGGAAGTCGATGGGATCGAGTTGAATAGCTTTCGTTGTGACATCCAACGCTTGTTTCCAGTTGTGGTCGCGGACTTCCATAAGCGCCAGGTCGACATACGGGTTCACGTATTTGGGATCGGCGGCCAGCGCCTTCTGAAAAGAGACACGGGCCTTCGCCGGGTCCGTCGCAGCTTGCAGATGGCCCAGCTCAAACCATGCGCCTGCAAAAGCGGGATGCAGTTCAACCGCTTTGTCGAAGCTCTTCATGGCTTGTTCCTGCTTACCAGCGCGTTCTTCCTGCAGTCCTTTGTCGTAAGCCTTACGCGCGTCTTTCGGCGCATTCAACAACGTGGCGCTGATTGTCGTTCCGGGAACATTCGAAGTGCGGTGCAGGACGATGACGCCGATATCGGGGTTGTCCAGAGTTCGCCGCTGGCCCAGATACACGCTGTCCGAACGATAGCCAGGCAGCACCGCGACCAGTTCGCAGTCCGAAAGGTTGGTATCGTTCGCAGCTTGCGCGGCCGCTTTGGTGCCCGGTATCGGAGGAGGTCCGAAGCCCGAGTTACTGGCTGATTCGCTGGCATCGGGAAGGATTGTATTCACGCCACCGCCCACTTGAAATGAGAAGTGACCTTTGTGATCGGTGTAAGCAGCGGGCTGCCGGCGTGCGCCGCAGATCTTTTCAACAGTCAATGATTGCGGTGGCGGCGTGCCATCATCCATCTGCACCGTGCCCGTGATGAAGCCGCCTCGCACCACCAGGCTGTCGCCGCCGTTTTGCATTGGTGGACGTGTACCGCGTCCATTCAGCATCACAGGCGGAGTGATCTGCGGAGGGCCGTTCCCGCCGCCTGTTCCGGGCGCTTTCGAGGTTTGCCCAACTAACGGCAAGCAGCAGGCGCAACTAACAAAAAGAACAAAACGAAACTCTGGAAGAAACAGGCGACCCATAAAACCCTCTCCCCGCGGATGCCTGATTATGTCATAACGGCTAATATGGGGCGATGGTCACCCGCCGCGATTTGCGCATCACCGTACTTTTGCCGATTCTGCTGATGCTGCCCGCATGCGGCGATCCTCCGAAGAAAGCCGAGGGCGAGAAACCGCCGGAGCCGGTCACCGGTCTGCATGCGCTCTTTCAGATGTTTGGCACCGCCCGCAGTTGGGCGCCCGACGCGCAGGTGCTGCAGATGACCAGTCTGCATCTGGCAGGTGCACCGACACGGCCCGGCAAGGCTGCGGGGTGGACCGCCACGTTCGTCTCTCCCTCATTGAATCAGGCGCGCAGCTATACGTTCTCGGTCGTCGAAGCATCCATGAGCCTGCACAAAGGCATCTGGCCCGATCCGCCTCGTGCCTGGCGCGCGGGTTCGTCTGACCGGCCGTTCATCATCGCCGCCGCGAAAAAGGATACTGACGAAATCTACGAGGCCGCCGTCAAGAAAGCCGCCGATTACAATCAGCAGCACCCCGGCATGACCGTTTCTTACATTCTCGGGATGAACTCAACTTACCCGAATGCAACATGGCGCGTACTGTGGGGCGAGAGCGTGAGCGAGAGCGCGTATTCGATCTTGTATGACGCCAGCACAGGCGCGTTTGTCGAAGTTCTGCACTAAGGCGGCGCGTTGCTCGAACAGTTACTGACAGAACAGCCGAACCCCGCATCGCGCGGCATCGACGCTTTGCCGACGATTGACATGCTGCGGATCATCAACGACGAAGACCGCAAAGTCGCCGATGCCGTGGCGGCAGCTCTTCCCGAGATTGCTCGCGCCGTGGACGCGATTGTCGAGCGGCTCGATCGCGGCGGCCGGCTCTTCTATATCGGCGCAGGCACCAGCGGGCGTTTGGGTGTGCTGGATGCATCGGAGTGTCCGCCGACCTTCAGCGTTCCGGCCACCATGGTGCAGGGCATCATCGCCGGTGGTGAGCCGGCGCTCTCACGCGCAACAGAAGCGAGCGAAGACGATCCGGAGTCTGGCGTTCGCGATCTGGTGGCGCGCAGTTTCGATGCGGGCGATGTGCTGGCCGGCATCGCGGCAAGCGGACGCACGCCGTATGTTCTGGGCGCAATGCGGAAGGCCAACGAACTGGGCGCGGCGACCATCGGCATCAGCTGCACGCCTGATTCGGAGTTGTCGCGCGTGGCTTCCATCGCCATCGCCGTAGTTCCGGGGCCGGAAGTCATTGCGGGTTCGACACGCATGAAAGCAGGCACCGCGACCAAGCTGGTTCTGAACATGTTGACTACCGGTGCTTTCATCCGCATGGGCTATGTGTTCGGCAACTTGATGGTCAACGTGCAACCGCGCAACGAGAAGTTACGCGACCGCGCGAAACGCATCGTCAGCACGGCGGCTGAGATCGGACCCGAAGATGCACAGCACTTGCTCGATGCTTCTGAAGGAAACGTGCGCCTCGCAATTTTGATGGCCAGGACCGGCGCTGACATTGCGCAAGCGACTCGCTTGCTCGAAGCCGCGCGTGGCAGCGTAAGCCGGGCTTTGCAGCTACAGCAGTAACACTAACGGAGACCCATGGATAAATTTGTAATTCAAGGCGGCAAACCGCTCGAAGGCAGCATTCCCGTCAACGGATCGAAAAACGCCGCGTTGCCTGCACTCGCGGCCGCGCTGCTCACCGGCGGCGAAGTGAAACTCCGGCGCATTCCGCGCGTGCGCGATATCCGCACCATGGAGCGGTTGCTTGAAGACATCGGCTCCCAGGTGACGGTCGATGGGGAAGACGTAACGCTGCGCACCGAGAATATCGTTTCGCCGGAAGCGCCTTACGAACTGGTCAAGACGATGCGCGCATCGAGCCTGGTGCTCGGGCCGTTGGTGGCGCGTGCCGGCCGCGCGCGTGTTTCGATGCCGGGTGGCTGCGCAATTGGCGCACGTCCCATCAACCTGCACCTTTCGGCGCTTGAACAATTAGGCGCGGTAATTACCCAGGAGTACGGCTACATCGAAGCCAACGCGCCCAATGGTCTCAAGGGCGCACAGATTCGTTTTGACCGCATCACGGTCACCGGCACCGAAGACCTGATGATGGCCGCGACGCTGGCCAGCGGTGAGACTGTGATGGAGAACGCCGCGCGTGAACCCGAAGTGGTCGACCTCGCCCTGTTGCTGACCAGCATGGGCGCGAAGATCGAAGGCGCGGGCACCTCCACCATTCGCGTGCAGGGCGTGAGCAAGCTGCATGGAACCGATCAGCCGCACACCATCATCGCGGATCGCATCGAAGCCGGAACGTTTCTGATTGCAGCGGCGGTGACCCAGGGCGACGTACACATTACGGGTTGCGTGCCGGAGCATCTGGAGGCGTTGATCGCGAAGATGCAGCAGGCGGGCGTGCAGATCGATCGCACATCCGATAGCTTGCACGTGCATGGGGCGTCGAAGTTGCGTGCCGTCGATGTCACCACCGAAGAACATCCGGGCTTTGCAACGGACCTGCAGGCTCAGTACATGGCGCTCATGACGCAAGCCGAGGGCATCTCGCTCATCACTGAGACGATCTTCGAAAACCGCTTCATGCACGCGCAGGAATTGATCCGCATGGGCGCGAACATTCGTCTCGATGGCAGCCAGGCAATCGTGGCCGGACGCAGCGCACTGACCGGGGCGGGCGTGATCGCGTCCGATCTGCGCGCCAGCGCTTCTCTGGTGATTGCGGCGCTTGTGGCGAAGGGCGAAACCGTGATTGATCGCGTGTATCACATCGATCGCGGCTATGAGAAGATCGAGTCGAAACTGCGCGCCGCCGGTGCGTCCATTGAGCGCGTCGAATAGCGAAAGGATGCTGTCCCGTGAACCACAGCGAAGGCTTTCTCAAACTCGTAAACGACGCTAAGTCACGCGTCAAGGAAATGGACATCGCAGCCTACCAGCGGTATGTGGCGGACGGGCACGCGCATCTTCTGATTGACGTGCGTGAGGACAACGAGTTCACCGCGGGTCACGCGCGCAACGCGATACATCTGGGGAAGGGCATCATCGAGCGCGACATAGAGACTTCGGTGCCCGATCGCGCCACCCCGCTGGTGCTCTACTGTGGCGGAGGCTTCCGCTCCGCTCTTGCCGCCGATGCGTTGCAGCGCATGGGCTACACCGACGTGACCTCGCTCGATGGCGGATGGAAGGCGTACAAAGTCTCCGGACTCCCGGTCAGTTAGGGATTTGTCCGATCTGGACTAACTCGTCGGCCGGTTCGTCATCGGAAACAATCGAATAGATGGCGTCCAGTTTGTCTTGCAGAACGCTATTCATTTCCTCCAGTTCCTGTATACGTTTCAGTAACTCGGCTTCAGTCGGCATTGGATTATTCTGGCACCGTCCGTAACATTACGGTTTGCTAATGTGTGGTCATTTACACCGCGCGGCGCCAGGCAAATAATCGATCTATGCAGATGTTCGGTGACAGCTTACAATGCGAATCGTTGGACCTGCACTCTGTAGTGACTCGGGTTCCCTCGACCAAAGATGTACGTAATTTGCCGATCGGCGCAGTTGTCGGAGACTCGCACGGCGGGCTTACCTTCACCGATGCCGTTGCGCACGCTTTAGAAAAACGAAGCACCACGGGCTGGCTGCGCTTGAAGTCTGGGATGACTTATAGCGGCTGGACCGTGATCGTGGTGAATCGCTAAACGCTCCCGACCGGGACGGGAGTGTTGCTTACTGCAACGCCTCGGCCTATTCCCGTGTAATCGAATCCAGCCTGCCGCGCCAGTTCCGGATCGAACAGATTGCGGCCATCGACGAGCACGCGGTGAGCCATGCTTTGGCCCAACGTCGTCAAGTTGATGTTGGCGTATTCATCCCACTCGGTCACCAGCACAATCGCGTCGGCATTCTCGGCGGCATGCGCGATCGAATCGCAATACGTCACGCGCAAGTCGGGCCGTTGTTCACGGCACGCTTTCATCGCGATCGGGTCGTGCACTTTGACGCGCGCGCCCATCTGCAGCAAGCGCTCTGCAATTTGCAAACTCGGAGCGTCGCGCAAATCGTCCGTATTCGGTTTGAAAGCCAGGCCCAACAACGCCACCGTGCGGCCCTTCAAGATATACAGCTTGTCCTGCAGCTTTTGAATGACTAACTGCCGCTGCAAGCGGTTGACGGCCAGCGATGCTTCGAGTAAGCGCGCCTGGTAGCCGTACTCGCCAGCGATGTGCAGCAGAGACTGAACATCTTTTCCGAAGCAGCTTCCACCCCAGCCGATTCCCGCGTTCAAAAAAGCAGTGCCGATGCGCGCATCGAGGCCGATGCCCTTCATCACTTCTTTCGCATCTGCTCCAACCTTTTCGCAGATGTTCGCCATCTCGTTGGCGAAGCCGATCTTTGTGGCAAGGAACGCATTCGCCGCGTACTTGATCATCTCCGCGCTCGTCAGTGTCGTAGTCACCACGGGGACACGTGAAACGCGCGCAGGGCGGGGGCAAAACTCAGGCGCTTCAAAGCTCTGCTGCTCCAGCGGCTTATAGAGTTCGCAGAGCAGCTTGAGCGTGTGATCTTCCTGGGCGCCAAGCACGATGCGGTCAGGAAACAGGGAATCGTGAATTGCGCTCCCCTCACGCAGGAATTCCGGGTTGCTCGCAACGCCGAAACGAATGGACGTGCCGTTGGTGTGCGAGCCATCGTGAAGACCTTCGCGCACCAGTGCTTCCACCAGATTGCCGCAGCCCACCGGCACCGTCGATTTGTTCACCACCACCCGATAACGGCTGGAATCCATGGCCGCGCCAACACTGCGCGCTGCAGATTCGAGGTACGCCAGATTCGCCTCACCACTCGGAAGGGGCGGCGTGCCGACCGCGATGAAGATCACGTCGCTCGCCTTTACTGACTCGTGCAGATCGGTTGTGAACTCGACGTGGCCGCGCTGATTCGCCAGCGGAATCATCTCCGCCAGGTACGGCTCGTAGATCGGGATGTCGCCCTGTTTCAGGCGTTCGATTTTGCTTGCATCTGTGTCGACGCACGTGACGCTGTGGCCCAGGTAGGCGAGACAGACACCGGTCACGGTGCCGACATATCCTGTTCCGATTACAGTGACTCTCATGACAGGTTGAAAGCTGAGTATACGCTAAGCTTTGGTCGCGAGAATGGCATCCACCGGGCAGCCGGTACGGGCACCCTCGACGGTGCTGAATCCGGCGGCCGTCAGTACCTCGCGATACTGTTCCAGGCTGCGTTCGCGGCCCTCGGTGCAGATCAGCATATTCAACGATTGCATGTGGACGTGGGTGGGTCCGGTCAGGTCGTCATCCATCAACTTTTCCGCAATCAACAACGCACCGCCCGAGGGCAGCGCCGCGAAGATGCGCGTCAGCAATTGGTCGATCTTGGGCCGCGACCAATCGTGCAGAATGCGCCCGAGCGCAAAGAGATCCGCTGAAGGCAGAGCATCATTGAAGAAATCTCCCGGCACGCATTCGATGCGGTCCTTTGCCTTCGATTCCGCTACTTTGCGCCGCGCAATCTCGATCACCTTGGGCAGGTCGAAAACCGTCCCGCGCAGTTGCGGGTAATGTTCGCAGGCTGCAATTGTGAGGTGGCCCGTCGCGCCACCCAGATCGCAGATATGCCGGAAGCGGCCGAGGTCGAACGCGCGGACAACCGAAGGGGAACTCAGCAGGCCGAAGCCGTGCATGCCTTGAATGAAGGTTGCTAACCGCTCGTCCGTACTGAAGAAGTGTTCGAAAAGCGTATTAGCGGGCTTGCCGCGCGATTGTTCCCAGCGGTTGCTGCCCTCGCGCAGCGCGTCTGCAAGCTGTCCCCACATGGGGTAAAGCACCTGATCGGAGTAGTCGATATATCCCGTCATCGTCTCGGGGCTATCGTGCCGCAGCAGGCGGTTGCTGGCTGGGGTGTTTTGATAACGCGAGCCATTCTTCCCGAGCAACTGCAGGCTGATGCACGCGTCCAGCAGCCGTGTGCAGGTGTCCTCCGGAAGTCCCAGACGCTCGGCAGTCTCTGTCGCCGTGAGCGGCTGCGACAGCAGGTCGAAGACGCCCAGCGATACTGCGGTGAACATGGTTTTCGAGCGACGGAATGCGTCGATGAGGTCGAGAATGGGGGCCAGCTCGGGATCAGTCATAGAGTCCTGGTTCGAAAGTGGTCGTAGCCGGAAGGCCGGAGGAGTTTGCCGTCAAGCCGCACGCGGCCGGGCGGACCAGTTTCGATGGTACCAATGCAAGTCAGCGCGGGGTGCGCAAACCGGCGCTGCGGCGGCACGGTGAACAGCAGTTCATAGTCCTCACCGCCATGCAAAGCTTGCTCGCGCGTAGCGCCGGGGAAGACCGGCGGCATCCCGATCGCAGCAGCGACGCCGGAAGCCACGCACAAACGGTGTAGATCGCTCGATAGTCCGTCGCTGAGATCAATGCAGGCCGACGCGCCATGCGTTCTGCCAAACGAACCCAAAGCGACCTGCGGCACCGGCCGGCGATGACGTTTTCCGGCCAACCCACTTGTTGTTTCGAGGCCCAGCGCCGACGCTCCCAACTGATGGGAAACAAAGATCTGGTCGCCCGCCTTGGCGCCGTCGCGCCGGAGTGCTTTGCCTTTCGGAACAGACCCCGCGACAACGATGTCGGCAGTGATGACCGGTGCGGTTCCCAGGTCGCCGCCCGCCAGCGTCACGTCGAACTCTGCCGCGAGCGCGAGCAATCCTCGAAAGAAGCCGTCGCGCCACCGTCCGGGTGTCGTTTTCGGGAGCGCGAGGGAAAGCAGACAGAAGCGCGGCGTGGCTCCCATCGCTGCAATGTCACTCAGTCCGCGCGCGAGCGCTTTGTGTCCGGCGTCGGCAGCCGAGTGGGTGGCGCGCCGGAAATGGATATCTTCTACCAGCAGATCGGTGGTGAACACCAGGTCTTCTCCGGCCCGTGGAGAATAGATGGTGCAGTCGTCACCGATGCCCAACGTGATTCGCGAATTACCTGAACGACGCGCAAGTTTCGCGACCCGCCGCAGAATGGCCGCTTCGTCGGGCACGCTACTGCGATAACTGCAGGTTGACGCGATTGCTGGTCTCGCCGTCGACTCCGATTGAGAGCTCCGACGTTCCGGCATTGACCACCGGCGGGATCTCCACTTCGACGAGATAGCAGCCGACGTAGCCCGGTGCGAGGGTTGCTCGTGTGACCTTGATCTCGACGCCGTTGAGGAATGCCTGCACGTTCGCCGCGACTGCCGGCGGGTTCACAGCGGGAGCAATTTGGCCGGTCGGGAAGTCGGGCCGCACACGCCCAAGGCCAGTCGCGAGCAGTTGCACTCGTGAACCGGCACGCGCGGTGTTAGCGGAATCGAGCGTCAATCCAGTGTCGGCGTCGACAAAAACGGGCGCGCCGTCGCCGTCGATAAAAATTGCGGGCGAATGGCTTTTCACGGCGAAGCCCAGGGTCAGGTGCTGCGATTCAGACAGAACGTCGAGCGAGAACGAAGGGCCCGAGGCCTCAAACGGTACTTGAATCTGCGAGCCGGAAGCAGCAGCGGCAAGCACGGGGAAGTTCAGGTCGCCCGCGCGAGCCGATTGAATCTTGCCGCCCTGTATAGACAGGAGCGAACCCGGAGCCGCCGCACGATTGGAAAGGTCCGCCGCATTCACCAGACGCCATGTGTGAGCACGGTGCGGTGCGAGCGCAGAGTACACCCCGATAGCCTTCTGTTGCCACGAAGAGCTGGGTGCCGGAGTTTTCCAAACGAACCGAAAGTATTTTTGCCTCAGGAAGCCCGGCAGTGAGCGGAGTCCAAATGGCGGGGGATGCTGCCGAATGCAGATCCGTCCGCGCCCAAAAGATGCCCTTCTCACCAGCAACGTAGACCGCGCTACCCTCCGCGTCGCCAGTGACGCTCAGCAGTTTGCCTGCGGGAAGATTCCCGGTCAGATCGTTCCAGAGCACGCCGCCGTTCGCGGTCTGCAGTACTTTGTTCCCGGCGACTGCCAGCGCGAGGCGCGGTTCGTCGGCGAAGCTGTAGATCATCTCGATACGCGCGCCCGGGGCAACGCTGGCCGATTCAGAATAAGTGGCTCCGCCATCGTTCGAGTAGAAAAGCCGTCCGTCGGCTGTGCCGGCCAGAGCCGTTATGCCGCCGACCGCTACAGCCGTCACCTCACCGTGCACCGCGCTCGACGCGCGACGCCGGTCCGCTTCGCTCTTGTCCGTCTCGGAAGTGAGCAGCCAGTGCTCGCGCCCCGCTGAAAGCTGTGCGATCTGCCCGTTGATCACAAGTCGCGGCAACAAAGAACCGTGCGCCGGAGCAGCGAGCGTGCTGCCCGGGAAGTTGGGGATTCCCTCGTTCAGGCTTGACCAGGAGAGTCCGCCATCTAACGAATGCCACACACCCGAATCGTTGGCCACGGCAATGTGGTCGGGATTCACCGGAGAAACTGCGAGATCGTGGGCCGTCGCGCCGATGACCGGATCGGAGCCGTATGCCGTGATATTCTGCCACGACATTCCGCCGTCCGTAGACCGGTACACGTTCTTCGCGAGGGCAAAGACGGCCGCGGGATCTTCGACAACGGCCTGGAGCTTACTTGCGGCTTCGGGCAGCCGGCCTCGTGCATCGAGTGCGGCCGCGGGATGTTTCGGTTCTACCGCCGTCGCCGTTTGCCAGTGTTGGAAATCGGCAGTCTGGAAAGTCTGACCGCTTGCCGTACGCGCGTACAGCAGATTACCGGCGAACCATACGGCGTCCGGCCGCCCGCCAGCAGGCCCTGCTAAGCCCTGTTCCACCGTGTAGCCGCCGGCATGACGCCAGTCGAGCAACGTTTGTGACCACAGCGGATTTTGGGCGACAGTGTTCGCGAGCAGCAGCGCGAGCGGCAGCGTAGCCCGGCGCAACAGGCTGCTGAATGCGGCGTTAGGACACATCCACGTGTCTCAATTCTACCTTACGGTGCCACGGCCGGACGAGCAAGTGCAATATCTCGTGCTATTTGCAGACATATCTCAGGATCGGTGCAATACGTGCGGTGCACGTTCAATGCTAGACTGAACGTTCTCTCAGTCGATGCAGGTGGAATGACTTTGCGGCTCTACGGTAGTTTCGCGAGAGCGGCGCAGGTGATCGGCTTGATCGCTGCGCTCGCTTGCGGCACGCTTCTGGCGCAGACGGGCTTGCCCAACGGTGCGGCAAAGCTTGTGTCCATGTCGGGCCGCGTCTCCGTGCTGAAAGATCAAACACCGTGGGCTCTCAGCGTCGGCGACATTCTGCAGCCCTCGCAGGTGGTGGTTACGGGCCCCGATGGCATGGCGCGTTTTCAGATTGCCGACGGAAGCACCTTCGAAGTATTCCCGAACTCCCAGGTCGTCTTTCGCAATAATCGCGGCAACTGGCAAGACCTGCTCGAAGTGTTTCTGGGCAAGGTGCGCGTCCAGATCGAGCACCTGGGCGGACAGCCAAACCATAACCGCGTGCATACCCCTACCGCCGTGATTTCAGTGCGCGGCACGGTGTTCGATGTCGACGTGGAAGACACCGAAGCCACCACCCTGGTGCTGGTCGAAGAAGGCGTTGTCGAAGTGCGGCACTTGCTGAAGCCGGGCGACCCGAAGTTGTTGAATGCGGGAGAATGGGTCCGCGTTTTCCGCAATCAGCCGCTCGCAGTGAAGTATGTCGATCGCGGCGCCGTTTTGCAGCGCGCCATGGTGGCCGCGCGCGATGCGCTGTATCAGGTAATGGTGCAGAACCCGTCCACGGGCGGCACGCACCCAGGCACCGTGACGCCGCCGGTCACCGCACCGGGCGATGGTTGCAAAGGTAGCGCTTGCCCGCCGCCACCGCCGCCTCCACCACCCCCGCCCGCGCCGTAAACCGGCGCGCACTCCTGCCTTCGCGACCCTGTCCGGAGCGGGCCGGATGTTATATTCGGAGTTCCCCATGCAACTCGAAAAAGTGTATGAGCCACAACGCTTTGAGCCTCATTGGGCCAAGTGGTGGATCGAGTCGAAGATCTTTCACGCGCAGCCTCATGCGGCACCCGGACAGCGGGTATTTTCGCTGGTTATCCCGCCGCCGAACGTTACCGGCTCCCTGCACATGGGTCACATGCTGGAGCACACCGAAATTGACGTCACCGTGCGCTGGCACCGCATGTCGGGCGACCACACGCTGTGGCTGCCGGGCACCGACCACGCCGGTATCGCCACGCAGATGGTGGTGGAGCGCCAACTCGCAGCGGAGGGTCTGGACCGATCACGCTCGGCCGCGAGGAATTCGAGAAGCGCGTGTGGGCCTGGAAAGCCGAGTCCGGCGGCACCATCCAAGCGCCAGATGATCCGCATGGGCGCAAGCTGCGACTGGAGCCGCGAGCGCTTCACGCTCGATCCGGGCTTGTCGCGCGCCGTACGCGAAGTGTTCGTCGGCCTCTACGAAAGCGGCCTGATCTATCGCGGCGAGTACATGGTGAACTGGTGCCCGCGCTGCCGCACCGCGATCTCCGATCTCGAAGTGGCGCACGAGGAAACCGCGGGGCACCTCTGGCACATCCGCTATCCGTGATCGGCACGGACGGTTTCGTCACGGTCGCGACCACGCGGCCCGAAACGATGCTGGGCGATACCGCCGTCGCAATCAACGCCAAGGACGAGCGCTACCTTGATCTGCACGGCAAGCGCGTGATGCTGCCGCTCATGAACCGCGAGATCCCGATCATCCTCGATGACATTGCGGATCCGGAGTTCGGCACCGGCGCCGTGAAGATCACGCCGGCGCACGACCCGAACGACTTCGAGGCAGGCAAGCGCCACAACCTGCCACGATCCAGGTGATCGACGAGCAAGCCGAAATGACTGCGGCGGCAGGCGACGTTATGCCGGGCTCGATCGCTTCGAAGCGCGCAAGCGCGTGGTGGAGGATCTGGAAGCTTCGGGCGCTGCTCGATAAGATCGAAGAGTACACGCTCAGCGTTGGGCAAGTGCGATCGCTGCAAGACGGTGGTGGAGCCGCTGATCTCGACGCAGTGGTTCGTGAAGACGAAGCCGCTGGCCGAAAAAGCCATCCGCGTGGTCGAGAGCAAAGCAGCATCGAGATCATCCCCGAGAACTGGGTCAAGACTTACAACGAGTGGATGCACAACATCCGCGACTGGTGCGTCTCGCGCCAGTTGTGGTGGGGCCATCGCATCCCGGCCTGGTACTGCGAGCATTGCAGCGAGATCATCGTCGCGCGCGAGAGCCAGCGGCGTGCGCGAATTGCGGCGGCCGGAAGCTCACGCAGGAACCGGATGTGCTCGATACCTGGTTCAGCTCAGCGGCCTGTGGCCATTTTCAACGCTGGGCTGGCCCGACCAGACCGACGACCTGAAGACGCTTCTATCCGACGACGCTGCTGATCACCGGCTTCGACATTCTGTTCTTCTGGGTGGCGCGCATGATCATGCTGGGCATCGAGTTCATGGGCGACGTGCCGTTCCGCCAGGTCTACATCCACGGGCTGGTGCGCGACGCCGAGCGCCAGAAGATGTCGAAGACGAAGGGCAACGTCATCGATCCGCTGATGGTCACCGAAGAGTACGGAACCGATGCGGTGCGCATGGCGCTGCTGACGGCGGCCGCGCCCGGCACCGACATCGTGTTCACGCGCGAGCGCATGGAGAGCGCGCGCGCATTTCGCCAACAAGATCTGGAATGCCGCGCGCTTTCTGTTCATGAACATGGAGCGCTGTGGCAGTGGAGCCGTGGACGCCGGAGGACCCTGCCCGCTATCGTCCGGAAGGCGACGCCGCTTGAAGACCGCTGGATTTTCAGCCGCTTGAACTCGTGCGCCGAGCAGGTGAATCGCGCCATTGCCGCATTATCGTTATCATGAAGTGGCGCAAGCGGTGTGGCACTTTGTCTGGCACGATTTCTGCGACTGGTATGTGGAGCTGAAGAAGTTGCGCTTCGAAGAGAACTCCGGCCTGAACTCGCACTGGCGCAATTTGCTGGCGGTGTTCGAAGCCGCACTGCGCCTGCTGCATCCGGTGATGCCGTTCCTGACCGAAGAGCTGTGGCAGCGCGTGACTGTCAACCAGCCGAACCGCCCGGTCTCGATTGCCCTCGCACCATTCCCCACATTTCGCGATGATCTGCGCGACGAAGCCGCCGAGCGAGAGATTGAACTGCTCCAGAACATCACCGGGTCCGCGCGCAATCTGCGCACCGAGATGAAGCTTGATCCCAAAGCAGCGGCGCAAGGTGTGTTGTATGCGCGCGATTGGGCATTCGTATCGGCAGGCGCGCAGATGCAGGCGCTCGAGAAGTTCGCCAACATGCGGATTGAACTGCGCGAAGGTTCCGCACCCGCGCAGGAAGGCGCGCTGCGTTCAGCGGCCGATTACGATCTCACAATGACTCTGCCTCCGGAGCAGCGCGCCGCACAACGGGAGCGTGCAGTCAAAGAGTTGATCAACATCGAGAAGCTGATCAAGAACTCTTCCCGTCAACTGGGTGATGAAACCTTCGTCGGCAAAGCGCCGCAGAAAGTTGTGGAGTCCATTCGCGCAAAGTTGGCCGATTATGAGGCGCAGCAGTCAAAATTAAAAAGTTCGCTCGCGAGTCTCGATGCCTGAACAGCAAATTATCGACCTGGTGCGTGCCGCGCTTGCTGAAGATATCGGTAGCGGCGATATCACGACACGCGCGTGCATTCCCGAAAGCACCGCAGGCGCGCGGCGAGTTCATTGCGCGCGAAGATCTGGTGCTCGCCGGCACCGTCGTGCTGCCGCTGATTTATGAGCAGCGCGGCAAAGTCAATTTGCAGGTTCTGCATAACGACGGCGATGTGCTGAAAGATGGCGACCTGGTCGCGGCAGTGCAGGGACCCGCATGGGTACTGCTCGAATGCGAACGGGTCGCGCTGAACTTTCTGCAGCGGCTGAGCGGTGTCGCGACGCTTGCTCACAAGTTCGCGCAGGCCGTAGCCGGCACCAACTGCCGCGTGCTTGATACGCGCAAAACCACGCCGGGCTTTCGTCTGCTCGAAAAGCGCGCAGCCCAGGCGGGCGGCATCGTCAATCACCGCATGGGATTGTATGACGCAATCCTCATCAAGAACAATCACATCGCTGCAGCCGGCGGAGTAGGGAACGCGATTGAAGCGGCGTGCCGCGCGGACATCCCCATCGAGATCGAAGTGCGCGAACAGAGCGAGCTCGAAGAAGCACTGCAGCACGGCGCGAAACATCTGCTGCTCGATAATTTGACGCCCCGTGAAGCACGTGATTGGATCCATCGCATTGCCGGCCGCGCGAAAGTGGAATTGTCGGGCGGCATCAATCTCGAGAACGTGCGCGCCTATGCTGAAACCGGCGCCGATTACGTTTCATCCGGCGCCATCACGCACTCCGCACGTGCAATGGATTTGAGCTTCCGGCTGGAAATGCTCTGAATGGATTGGGACGCGGACTTCGTCGCCGCCGCACTGCCTGGCCGTGCCGTCTTGCATTTCGATTCACTGCCCTCGACGATGCCAGAAGCCGAACGTCATCGGCAGGGCACTTACATCGTTGCAGGCGCGCAAACGGCTGGTGTCGGGCGTCATGGGCACGAGTGGCATTCCGAGCCGCTCACCGGCCTCTACTTTTCTGTAGCACTGCCGCTCACGCCTCTGTTAACGCTCGCGCTAGGCATCGCCACGGTAGACGCGATCCAGAAGGTAACGCAGATTGAGTGCGATATTCGCTGGCCGAACGATCTGCTGCTGCACGGCCGCAAACTGGCAGGCATCCTGGTGCAAAGTGTCGGACCGGGAACGGTTGCCGGCATTGGCATCAACATCGGCCAGCGCAGCTTCCCGCCGGAGATCCGGCATCTTGCGACATCGCTCTCGATAGAGACGGGTCTCGATTTCCGAAGGGAAGATATTTTCGTCGAACTGGTGAAGGCGATCGAGGAATGGCGGCTTGCACCCGCCGATCGCATTCGCGAAGAGTTCGCGCGGCGTTCGACCTATGTCTCAGGCAAGCGCGTGACGGTGCCTGTGAACGGGCGCGAAGTGACGGGTACCACGACGGGCTTGACCCGCGATGGGTTCCTGCAAGTCCTCACCGCCGATGGTCACCGCGAAGTTGTTGTTGCCGGTGGCGTGCGCCCCGCGTAAGCAGTCCACTTACAATAATTCCTGCATGCTGCTCGCCCTCGATGTCGGCAACACCAATGTCACGATCGGCATCTTCGAGGACGGTCATCTCGCCGACCACCGCAGACTGCGTACGGTGCGCGACCAGACGTCCGACGAGTGGGGCATTCTGCTGCGCAACCTTTTCACGCTCGCGAATCTGGACGCGGTGCACATCGAGGGCATCCTCATCGCCAGCGTCGTTCCGCCGCTCAATCCTTCACTCGCAGAAATGGCTGAGCGCTATTTCGGCGTTTCCGCAGTGTTCGTCAATCATCAGACGGACACCGGTATGCCGATTCGCTATGCAAACCCGGAAGAAGTTGGCGCAGACCGGTTGGTGAATGGCGTTGCCGCGTTCCATCGCTATGGCGGGCCGTGCATCGTTGTCGATCTCGGTACGGCCATTACCTTCGACGCGATTTCAGGGCAAGGCGAATATCTCGGGGGCGTGATTGCTGCAGGTATCGGGATCTCGGTTGAAGCGTTGTTCAACAAGACCGCGCGTCTGCCCTTCGTCGAGTTCCAACGGCCGGATGCGATCATCGGCGCGAACACGGTGTCCAGCATGCAGTCGGGGCTCTACTATGGCGCGCTTGGTGCGATCGATGGAATCACTGAGAGACTAATGCAGCAACTCGGGCCAGACACGCGAACGGTTGCGACAGGAGGACAAGCTGCGTTGATCGCGCGCGATTCGAAGTATCTGAAGCACATCGATGAACACTTGACGCTCGATGGCTTGCGGCTGATCTGGGAGCGCATTCGTCAGAAGTGAACGATTTCTCTAACTACTTCAACTACTTCACCGAGATTGAAGAGCACTTCCAGAAAGCGCGGGGCACAAGCTTGTTTCTACTGTCGCCCCTCGACTGGGCGTTGATAGAGAGCTGGAAGGCATCGGACATCCCGCTGGAAGCCGTGTTAATCGGCATCGACACGGCGTTCGAGAAATGGCGCGCGCGCAAGAGCAAAACGCAGCGTGTGAATTCGCTTGCCTTCTGTTCGCAAGCAGTACTCGCGGCCGCGCAACGTAAGCCAGAGCAACCGCGCGCGAATACGCCTGCGCCCTTCCCGGCTGACGCTATTCGCTCTTACCTGGAGGCAAACCACGAAACTCTACTGCGCAACGACGCCGTGTATCATGGGCTCGCAGCTTCTCTACAGACCATCATCGGCGAGCTGAATTCGCGCGAAACAGACTTAGAGGCACTAGAGCAGACGCTGACTGTACTGGAAGAGCAGATGATTGCAATCGCCCGGACACGGCAGTCAGAAGCCGAAGCACTTACTAATCGCAAGGAGCTTGAGAGTTACATCAAGCCATACAGATCGAAGATGAGTGCTCCACAGATTGCGATGCTCGAAGCACAATTTCTGCAACGGTTACTGCTGGATGCGGCAAAATTGCCACGCTTGAGTTTGTTTTATCTGCGTTAGAGACAATTGCCGGTAACGCCGCAACTTTTTTAGGCGTAGTATGGTTTAGATATCTTAATGTAGGTTTGGTACCCCATATGGGCACGCTCGTGGGGTTCCAGGGCCGGCGGCGCTTTCCTCCGGGCGGCCGCCGGACTCCTCTTCTCGCCTGACGAGGAACTCTTCTCAGGTTGTTGTAACCTGAGCATTCATGCGCGAGATTGTTCTCGAGACTCCAGGTAAATTTGTAGGGCGCGAAGGTCAGCGGCCTACCGCAGGCCCGAACGACGCTGTCGTACGTGTGCATCGCGTCGGCATTTGCGGCACCGATCTACACGCGTTCCGCGGCAAGCAGCCATTCTTCTCATATCCACGGGTGCTCGGTCACGAGCTTGGCGTGGAAATCATCGAAGCGCCCAAGGGCAGTCATGTGGCGCCCGGTGATCTCTGCGCGGTGGAGCCCTATGTCAACTGCGGCGAATGCTATTCGTGTCGCACCAATCGCCCGAATTGCTGCGAACGCCTGCAAGTGCTGGGCGTTCACACCGACGGAGGCATGCGCGGGTTCCTCTCGATCCCCGTACGTTTGTTGCACAAATCGTCAAAGCTGACTTTGGATCAACTGGCACTGGTAGAGACACTGGGCATTGGCGCTCATGCTGTGACGCGGAGCGGTATTCAGCGCGGACAGCGCGCGCTGATTGTCGGTGCGGGTCCAATTGGGCTTGCGGTGTTTCAATCGCTGCAGGCAATCGGTGCAACGGGTGTCATCCGCGAATTGAGCGAACTCCGCCGGCAGTTCGCTGAAAAGCTCGGGGCCGAGACGCAGGCGCAGGCCGACGGTGAACTTTTCGAATACGTGTTCGATGCGACCGGCAACGCAGCTTCGATGGAAGCCAGCTTCGAATCAGTAAATTTCGCAGGCAAGCTGGTGTTCGTCGGTCTGGTGACGGGGCGCATCAGCTTTGACGACCCATTCTTCCACCGGCGCGAAATGACATTAATCGCCAGCCGCAATAGCTGTCACGAATTCCCGCGCCTCATCCGGCTGATCGAAGAAGGCGTGATCGACACCACGCCATGGATCACCGACCGGTTACAGCTTTCAGCCGTGCCTGATCAGTTCGAGTCGCTGTACGGGCGTCCGCAACTGTTGAAGTGCATGATTGAAGTGGAGTAGCGACTCGCGCGCGTGAAGCAAAGTGGCGTTGCTGTAGTGCCCGCTTACTCACGTGCGCGGCTCGTGCTTGCCCGGTGGGGGCGGATGGGTTAATATAAAGGTTTTGCACCGAAGGGATCAGTATGGCCAAAGTATGTGTAGTGACCGGGAAGAAGCCGCTCAGCGGTAACAAAGTTTCCCACGCCAATAACAAAACCAGACGAACATTCGAGCCGAACCTGCACCATCAGCGTTTTTGGGTGCCGAGTTTGAACCGGTTCGTGCGTCTGCGTGTCAGCGCGAAGGCAATCAAGACCATCGACAAGAACGGCATTGAATCCGTGATTCTCGATCTGCAGCGCCGCGGCGTGAAGGTTTAACAAGGAATCCCATGGCTCGTATCATCATTAAGCTCGTTTCGACGGCCGGCACCGGTCACTTCTACACCACGACGAAAAATCCGAAGACCAAAACGGAGAAGATGCTGGTGAAGAAGTTCGACCCCAAGGTCCGCAAGCACGTCGAGTACAAAGAAGCAAAAGTCTAGTTCCGCATCACGTCCGCATCCGCAGCAACAGGTACGTTCCCGCCAGAAAGAACAGCGCGTCGGGAGCCCATGCTGCGGCCGCGGGCGGCAACAGGTTTACGTCCCCGAGCTGTTCGAAGAACATCCCCACCCCCCAATACGTCATCGCCACCACGATGCTCACGCCGATGCCTGTCATCGCGCCGCGATTCCCTACCAGAAACCCGAACGGAATCGAGATCATCGCCATAATCAAGGCAAACACCGGCACCGAGAACTTCTTTTGCAACTGCACCTGCAGCTTCGTGGTGTCGAAGCCGCTCTGCTGCAAGTCAGCGATGTAAGACTTCAATTGCAGATAGTTCATCTGCTTGTCCTGCTTCACTTCTTTCAGGAAGTAGTCGGGACTCTCGGTGATCTCGGGGAACGTGGTGGCCTGGAACTTCTGAACGTGACTCTCGGCGGTCCCCTTCACATCGCGCGACCAGCCGTTCTCGAACACCCACGTGTGCAGTGAAGGCTGCCAGTGCGCACGCTCCGCGCCGAGTTCGCGCGTGATCTCAAAGCTCGCCGGAGCCACCTCGTAGACGTTCACGCCGACCATCGTTTTGGACGAATGCTCGAAGTAGCGGTAGTAGAAAATGCGCGAGCCCTTGCCCTTGATCCATTTACGATCCGGACGCAGATAGGTTTGCGGCGGCAGATTCTTGATCTCGTTGCGCATGGCGTCCTGCTTCAGGTTCGCCTGCGGGATGTAGTAGTGATCGAAAGCGAAGAGAGCGACGCTGAGCACGCCGCTCATCAGAATCACCGGCATCGCTAAGCGGCGCAGGCTGACGCCGCACGCCTTGAGCGCAGTCACTTCGTTGTTCTTGGTGAAGATGCCGAAGGTGACCAGCACCCCGACAAGCACGCTCACCGGCAGCATGTCGTAGATCAGCTTCGGCGTGAGAAAGAACAGATACGTGAAGACGCGAAACAACGGAATCTTGTTCTTTACGATGTCGCTGAGCAGCTCGAAGAAGTTGTACACCTCTGCCATCAGCACGAAGCTGAGCAGCAGCACGGCGAAGTAGAACAGAAAGCTCGACAGCATGTAGCTATCGATAATCTGGAACAGCAAGAAAGCGCGAGCCGCCCCTTTGCGTGGCGCCGGCTTCTGCGCTCTCTGCGCCGTTGCGACGGAAAGAGAACAGCCTCCGCGCGCCATCGGTCACCGCCGCGATCAGATCGCGATCGCCGGGCCGCTCGAGGCGAAACAGAAAGATCAAACCCACCACCGCGAACGCAATGTTGGGAAGCCACGACGCCAAGTCAACGCTGAGCGTTCTCTGCCGCGCCAGACCCGTCAGCGTGATGAACCCGACGTAGTAGCAGAAGAACGCGAGCACAATCGCCAGGATGTACGAGGTCGAGCGGCCACCCTTGCGCGTCGATATGCCGAGCGGAATACCGACCATGGCGAGCGTGAGGCACGCGATCGGCAGCGTCAGGCGGCGGTCGAGTTCGATGTTCGATTCGATGTACTCGGGCTTGTTCTTCGCCGCGTGATGCGCAAACTTCCACAGATCGCGCGTGGGCATCTCGGTGTAGCCCTTGGCCTTCAACTCGGCTGACGGCTGCGCTTCGAGAATCTGATCGTCGTGCCCGGAGTGCGTGTGGATGCCGGTGAGAACGTCTTTGCCGATCTCGTGATTGCTCGTGTTCTGCAGTGAAAGCTGAATGCGATTGTGCGGGATGTCAGGCACCGCAATCGCACGATCGGCAACCGTGATCCGCGGCCCTTCGACCTGCGCTTTGGTGCCGGTGGGACGTTCGTCGGCGGGCGTGATGTCCGCAATGAAGATGTGACGCCACACCGCAAGTAAGCCCGATTGCGCGACGTCTTCCACATACAGAACCTTGTTGGGGAACTGCTCATCGAAGACGCGCGGCTGCACGTCGGCGGTCACTTGGGCGACCAGCAAACGATTCGCGACGCGCAGGTTGGTGCGGATCGCGAGCGGCGTGAGCCATAGCGACGAAAGGCCGGCGACCAGCGCGCCCGCAAACGCGAAAAGCATGATGGGCAGCACCACGCTGCGGCTTGGTACGCCGCCCGCGCGCATCGCCACAATTTCGCCATCGCCCGCCATGCGGCCGAGCCCCACGAGGATCCCGACCAGCACACCGAACGGCACCGTTAACGAAAAGAACGGAGGCAGCGACAGCGCAAACAGCTTGACCACTGTCTCCGCGCTGGCCGAGCTGCGCACCAGTTGCTGAAACAGCGCGCGGCTGACCTGATTCTGTAAGAAGATGACGAACGTCGCGAGTGCAGTACCGAGCAGTGCGCTTACGGAGAGTTCACGAAAGACGTACCGGCCGAGAATCCGCATGCACTAGCTGGCGGGCGCTGGAACGACCGGCAGCTTGGGCAGGTCGTCTTCTACTTTGAAAAGGTCTACATCGTCGACGAGCAAGGAAGGAGCGATGACACACGACTCGGCAGTCGATCCGCCGATAGCCGAAAGCGCGAACGGCGCGCCGTTATCGAGGTACGAAAAGACATTGTGATCGTCGCCCGCGAACAGGATGTCGCGCAAAGATTTCGCATTGAAACCGCGCAGCCGCAGCCCGCGCACCAACTCTTCACGGCCATCGGGATAGATGCGATAGACCAGCAGCGGTGCGCTTACCGGATGCAGCGATCCACCCTGGCCCGTCAACACACGGCGTGCTTCGTCGAGCGATGCAGTCGAGGGGAAATCCATTTTGCGAATCAGGATGCCGTAAGGCTTGCCGCGTTGCTGGCAAAGCTGCAGCAGCCGCTTCTTCATCTCTGAGACGGGCAGCGTCTCGCGTGATGTCACAAACATGTTGCTGAGCGATGCCTGGCTTGCGCCGTAGTTGCCCGGCAGCCTGGCTCTGCCGTTCGAGTGCGCAAAGCCTCGCTTCGGCGCGCGGGTGAGAAGGAAGTTCTTGAGCACGCCCTTCTGCACAACCTGCAGGCGTTCAGGAATCGACGCCCTCTTCGTCGACCGCATACGTCCCTAACAGCTTGTGTCCTGCAAACTCTTTTTGCAGCGGATCGTCCACTACGTCGAACATCTCGGGCAAAATGCGAACGCCCTGCCGGCCTTCGAGTTCACTTGCCGGGGCTGAACCGGACTGACCCACCGGCTTGCGCGACAACGCCAGATTTCTGCCAAGCACCTCGGCCATGATCTGCGAACCCGCCGTGCCTTCGAATAGGACCGGCCCGGAGTAAGTCTCACCCATCGGCGCAGCGGCGAGGGCGACGGCGTTCCGTGCGGCCTCCGTGGCCTTGGCTTTGATGACCGTCTCATTCGGCAGGTCGGCAAGATCGAGCGCTGTCAGAATTTCCCCATCGTGCACCAGCATTCCATCTGCAGCTTGCGCCGAGGCGCTGATGCGCACCGACGAAACACCTTCAGGCTCGCGCACCGCCGAACCTTCACTGCTCACGAAGCGATGAGCGCCGCTGCTCGAGTAGAAGGTGACGTAAGAGCTTCTGATGTTCGCGTACTCGCCGAAGACACTGGAGACGCGTTTGATGCGCGCAATCCAATCCGGGAAGTTCACGCTGCTGAGCCGCCCGGGTTGGTTCAACACCACGGGCGGAAGCTTTTCGAAATCGGCTAGCGTCTCGTTTTGCGTCAGGCTCTTGAGCGCCGCGCGTTTGCGCGAGATAGCTTCAACGGCGCTCTTGTAAACGCGATCGGTATCGAGCCACAGCAGGCGACGGATCACGTTGTAATCGTCGTCGGAAGGCAGGCGGCTTTGGAAGCCAAAGTTGGAGCCCAGGAAATTGGTGTTGTCGAAATCGTAACTGCCCACACGCACTTGCACGCGCGGCAGGCTCACGAAATTTTCTTCCGAACCGATTACGCCGCCCAGCGAGGCAGTCGCGCTGAACACGCGCAGCTCATCCACTGCATAGTCGATGTAGTAAGGCTTCTCGAGACTGGGAATCTGCAGGGTCAACGAGCGCGCGAGCTCGTCTTTCATCGCGCGCATCACGGGGTCGTTTGCCTGCGCAAACATCCCAGCGGTGAACAGCGCGCCGCACGCGAGTATTCGGGCTGACGGAGAGCGAAACATTATTCGACGCCTCCCGGAGCGGGCAGCAACGGCGGGCGTTCCTGCGACTTATCTTTCTTTTCGATTTCGATCTCGGAAATCAGCAGCGCCGGCGAAACGGCCGAGACCGGAACACTGCCCGACTCCGCACCGCAATAGCCGTTGAAAACTTCGGCCCGGTCGGATGTCGCCAGAATTTTCGCGAAGCTCGCAAGCGGTGTTCCGACGATGTCTGCGCCGCGAATCATCTCATCGGGGCGGCCATCGGCATACACGCGGTAGACCACGACAGGCAACACTTTGAACGCTTGCAGACTGCCGCGCCCGGTGTTGGTGAAGCCGCCCGAGACGTCTTCGAAGTAGAGGCCGTAGGGCTTGTTCTGGCGCTTGATCTCGGAGATTAGCTGCGTACGCAGTGCAGCATCGGATTCGGTGCGCGTGCTCTCGACGATCAGGTTCGATTGGCGCGAAACAATCTCGCGCCCGGGCTGACGGCGCCCATGCCCATTGGACTGTGCGAACCCGCTGATCGGTGAGCGCGACATCAGGAAGCTGCGCAACACGCCATTCTGTACGGCAGTTACGGGGCGCCCGGCAATCCCCTCATCGTCGAATGTGTACCAGCCGTTCAAATCGATACCGTCCACCTTGCGGCGCGTGGGATCGAAGACGACGGACAGAAATTCAGGCAACACCTTCTCGCCTACGCTGGCCGTGAAAGTCTGGCCTTCGGACTCGTCTTTCTGGCGGTGCCCTTCAATGCGATGCCCGAAAATTTCATGAAAGAACACGCCGGACGCACGGCCCGAGAAAATCGCGGGGCCGACGAAAGGCTCGGCCACCGGCGCCTTCAGCAACGCTTCGAGCTTGACCGCAACGTTCTCCACCGTCTTCTCGAGACTGCTTTCCGAAGGCAGACCAGTCGTGTCGAGAGCGTCGAAGTAAGCGGACGTCGCGAGATCCATGCCATCCGCGGCTTTACCTTGTGCGTAGATGATGACGCGCGCGAAACCGCGCCCGTGCTCAATGCGCGCGCCTTCGGTAGTGACCAGCGAGCGGCGCTCATTCTGGGCGATCACGCTGACGCCCGAGAGCATCACCACAGGGTGCTTCGAGAAAAGTGCGGACAGTTTCTTCGTGGTCTCTTTCCACTGGGCATCGTCAAACGTCAGATGGGAAGCGGGTTCGGAACTGGCGCGAGGCTCTTCGCTCGAGAAATCGGCGCTCTGGTCTTTGTCGAGCACTTTGACTTCGCGATTGGTTTGGATTTTGATGAGGCGCTCGGCTGCGGCGCGATAGGCACGATCGGTATCGATCCAGACCAGGCGCTTGATCGCTGAAGGCTCGTTGTCGATCGGGATCGCCATGCCGGAAGTAAATTGTCCGGCATCGCCGCGCACGCGATGGTAGTTGTCCAGTTGCGGCGTGCCGACGCGCACCGAAACGTCGAGCAGTCGATTGCGATTATGGTCCGCACTCTGCAGCGCACCGAAGGTGGCGGACACGACGTGCGAATCTACGTCGGTCACTTCGTAAGAAAGAAAATAAGGACGCGGTTCGCCCTTTGCCTTGAGTCCGGCGAAGTTGCGTTCCAGTTCACTTGAAAGGATGTCGATCAGGCCATTTCCCGTGGGCTGGGAGGCGGCAAACAAAGAAGAGGAAAAGAACAGCGCGGCGCCCATCGCCGCGGCACAGATAAACTTCACGATAAACCAAAATACCATTGCCTTCGAGATTGCCTGCTTCCCGCGTACGTGCGGCGCCCGTAATAGAGCGGTGTTCGACGTTTACCTGGGCCATTCCGCCGCCATGATTTTCAGAGGCGCGACGAAAGGGACGCATTGGCCCGGGTTCGCAGATTCGGAATGCGTGAGCTTTCGACACGTGCGCTCCATCCAGTCGCGCCTCTGACGGACTTCGGCGTTTGACGCTGCTGTCGGAATCGGAGCCAGCTCTTGACAATAAGGCGAATAAAAGGCGAAACTAGGTCATGTCCGCTTTGGCTGGCATTGCCGCACTTGCCGCGCACAGTCCTCTGCTGGAGGCGAAGCGCGAGGTGCAGTACTTCGACCTTCCTGCGCGCAGCATCCTCAATCGCACTAAGCCGAATATGCCGTTTCACTGGACCATTAACCCTTACCGGGGCTGTGAGTTCGGCTGCAAATATTGCTATGCGCGCTTTACTCACGAGTTCATGGGCCTCGAAGAACTACGCGCCTTCGAGGACCGCATCTACGCCAAGGGCAACGTTCAGGAACTGTTGCGCCGCGACCTGCGCAGAACACACCCGAGTGAGGGAATTGCGATTGGAACCGCAACGGACCCCTACCAGCCAGCCGAAGGCCGCTTCCGGCGCACGCGGCAGTTGCTCGAAGTGTTCGCAGAGGGCAGAGGTCGCGAGATCTCAATTACGACAAAATCGAATCGCATCTTGCAGGATCGCGACTTGTTGAGCAGGCTCGCGGCGCACAACCGCGTGACGATCAACATGACGATCACAACGCTGGACGCCAGCCTGGCGCGGTTGCTGGAGCCGCGTGCGCCGCATCCCGACCTGCGCCTGAAGGTGGTTCGCGAACTCAGGTCTGCGGGACTCACGGTGGGAGTTTTTCCGAATCCGATTCTGCCGTTGATCACCGACCAGGAACAAAAGCTGGACGCTCTGGCGAAAGCGGCCAAGCAAGCCGGCGCTACGTTCTTCGGCGGCGGTGCGCTGTTCCTGATGCCTTCCGCGCAGCGCGTCTTCTTCCCATTCCTGCGCGATTACTTTCCGCACCTGGTTCGCAAGTACGAAGAGCGCTACCGGCACGATGCTTATCTGCGCGGTCCCTATCGCGAGTTGCTGCGCGAACGTGTGGCTGCGATTCGCGAGCGCCACGGTTTGCAATCAGGGCCCTCCCGCGAAGAATTGCCGCTCGAGGAGCCCAGCGGTCAGTTGCAATTGTTCACGCTACAGTAGTCGCTTGCGGCTAAGCGATTTCGATTTTGAGCTGCCGGAAGACTTGATCGCGCAGCACCCGCCCGAGAAACGCGACGGAGCGCGGATGCTGGTGCTCGACCGCGCTGCTCAAACCATCGAAGACCGGCAGTTCACAGACTTTCCCTCATACGTACACCCAGGTGACTGCCTGGTGCTGAACGACTCGCGCGTCTTTCCTTCGCGGCTGTTCGGAACAATCGAGCCCGGCGGCGGCAAAGCCGAAGTGTTCTTGTTGCGTGAAGAAGAGCCAGATGTTTGGAGAACGCTGGCACGTCCGGGCAAGCGACTACGCCCAGGGCAGACCGGTGCGCTTCACCGAAGAGCTTGTTGCTCAGGTAATGGCGACCGGCGAGCGCGGGGAACGTACCATGCGTTTCACGGGTGCGCCGGATGTGAAAGCGCAGATCGAGCGCATCGGTCACGTTCCCCTACCGCCGTATATCCACCGTGCTGACGATTCTCAGGATCGCGCTCGCTACCAGACCGTCTTCGCGCGCGAGCCGGGCTCAGCAGCGGCGCCCACTGCCGGCCTGCATTTCACAGATGAAGTTCTGGGCAGTGTTGAAGAAGCGGGCGCCGGCATCGCGCGCGTCACCTTGCACGTTGGGCTCGGCACGTTTCAGCCCATCGAGAACGAAGACGTCGAGAGCAACCATCTTCACGCCGAGCGTTACACCATCGATCCGGAAGCATGGCGCAGTATTACGAATGCGCAGCGCGTGATTGCCGCAGGCACCACCAGCGTGCGAACGATAGAGACTGCGATGCGCACCGGCGCGCTTAGCGGCGAGACATCGATCTTCCTTTATCCGGGCCAGGAGTTCCAGCGAGTCAACGCGCTGTTGACTAACTTTCATCTGCCCAAGTCGAGCCTTTTACTGCTGGTGTGTGCGTTCGGAGGCACAGAGTTCATGTTGCGCGCCTACCGCCACGCTGTCGCCGAGCGCTACCGGTTCTTCTCGTACGGCGACTGCATGCTGATCTTGTGAGCTACTTGGGCTCGTGCGACAGCATGCGTTCGTACTCCGCGTTGAACTCGCATCCGATCAGCGCGATCGCAGCGATCAGGTACATCCAGAGCAGCAGCGCCATCACCGCGCCAACACTGCCATAGAGTTTGCTGTAGTTCGTCACATTGCGAACGTAGAAACCGAAGCCCGCCGTGGTCAACAACCACAGCACAGTGGAAAGCAGCGCGCCGGGCCATACCATCGCCCAACGCTGGCGGCGGTTCGGGCCGAAGTAGTAGAGCGCGCTGGTAAGCGTCACGGTTGCGAAGAACGCTACAACGTAGCGCGCGACGCGGCTCATCCACTCCCACGCGTTCGCCATCGGGTTGAGCACAGGGTCTACTTTCAAAGCGCTGAAGATCGCGCCTTCCACCTGCTGGCCGAACAAGATCAGCGCCGAAGCCGCGACAATCGGCAGCAACGAGATCAGCACCAGCATGATCGCCACCCCGGTCTCGCGAATGAAGGGTCTGCCACGCGGCGTGCGGTATGCAGCGTGGAAGCCCTCCATGAGCGACTTCACGACGCTGGACGCCGCCCACAATGACAACAGTGCGGCAATGATCAACAGCGTAAGCGGTTTGCCGCCCTTCAATGTGAAGGTGGGCAATACCAACTGCTCGGTGCCCGGCGGCAGGATATCGGAAAGCGTGTTGGTAAGAAACTTCGAGACGAAGTCAGCGCGCGTCTTGACCAGAACCGCCGCCGCCGACGTCAACGCAGGTAAGAAAGAAAGGATCGCTGAATAGGCAGCGCCCTTCGCGATTCGAAATAACTCGTCATCGATGGACGCCAGCGTAGTGCGCCGCAGCAGGTAAGGGAAGTGCTGCCCGAGCCCTTTCATGCGATGCGCGCGAACGCCGGGTTATGCCTCAGTGACGGGTTCGCGGCGCGCTTTCCAAACGCCAATGATGGCGGGCAACAGGGACAGGAAGACAATCAGCAGAATAACCTTTTCCAGATTATCCGCTACAAACTTCACTCTGCCCAATTGATAGCCAAGCAGTGTCATCAACGTGATCCAGCCGATGCCACCGAGCAGGCTTACCAGGATGAAGCGTGAGTACTTCATACCCGCGACACCCGCGATGAACGGGGTGCACGTTCTCACGATTGGGACGAAGCGCGCGTAGACGATGGCGCGGGCGCCGTACTTTTCGTAGAACTCATGCGTGCGCTGGATATGCTGCGGGTTGAAGAAGCGCGACTTGGGCCGGCTGAAGATGCGCGGGCCCGCGCTGCGCCCCAGAAAGTAGCCTACGTTGTCCCCGCAGAAAGCTGCGATGACCAGCACCGGGATTAACCACTGCAACTGCAGCGAACCGAGCCCGGCGACCACGCCCGCGGCAAACAGCAGCGAATCGCCCGGAAGAAAAAAGCCAACCAGCAGCCCGGTCTCCGAGAAGATGATCGCGCCCAGAACGGCATACAGCGGCCACCCGGAGAACCTATCGATCAGAAGGTGGATGAGCTGATTGCCGTTCAACAGGTGCTTCAGGAACTCCACGGCCTCGTGCATCAGCCGTTAACCGCGGTAGCTCTGAATCAGGCGATTGTACGCGTCTTTATTGATTTTGATTTTGCCGGACTTTTCGAGCCGCGCACGGATTGCTTCAGAGAAAAGCGTCGCGCGCTGCTGAACAATTTTGGTCCGCATCTCTTCGGTGAGAGCCTTACTTTGCGTCCCGAAGTTTGCGGGATCAGCCGGGGTGTGCGAAACCACTTTAGCGATGGCGCGGCCATCCTGCGCGGACACAGGGCCGAGCAGAGAACCGTCGGGCTTGGCGAAGGCATCTTCCACCAACGCGGCACTGCCGAGTCCTTCGACTGCGCCCTGACGATCGAAGTCGGCAGAGGTTTTGACTTCGAGTCCCATCTCTTGCGCGGCCTTCGCCAGATCGCCATTCATCGCGCGTGCCTTCTTCAACAGCTCGGCCGCTTTCTCGTTCAGCAGCCGGTCGGTGTTTTGTTTGACCAGAGTATTGCGAATCTGGTTCTGCACATCGGCGAGAGTGGCGGGATGCGAGGGCGTGACTCCGGTGACGACTGCGACAGCGATCTTACTGCCGGGGAGAGCAACCGGTGCGGTGACTTCGCCTTTGCGCAGGCCGGTGAGCGCCTGGTCCATCTCGGGGCTGACCCCGATACCTTCGATCGGCTCACTCGCGCTGTAATTTTCAACGCGGGCAAGCTGTTCAGAAGGATCGGTGATGGCTGCTTCGGGATGCGCGGGATCTTTCTTCAATGCACTCTGCAGCCCGTCGGCGAGCTTTTGTTCCAGGCGAGATGTCTGTTGGCTTTTTGCATCGGCCGCGACCTGTGCCTTCACTTCTTCGAACGGCTTGATGTGCGCCGGCTCCTTCGCTTCAACCTGCAGGATATGGAAGCCGTAGGTGGTCTTCACGAGATCGCTCAATTCGTTCGGCTTGAGCGAGAACGCAGCGGCTTCAAACTCGGGAACCGTCTGGCCTTTCACGATCCAGTCCAACTCTCCGCCTTTCACGGCGCTGCCCGGGTCTTGTGAATTCGCCTTAGCGAGCGTCGCGAAATCCGCGCCCTTTTTCAATTGGTTCAGGATGTCGCGCGCTTTGGCTTCCACGGCGGGAACGTCTTTGGTCTGCGCGTCCGCCTTCAGCAGGATGTGGCGCACCTTGACGCGATCGGGAACACGGAAGCGATCTTTCTGCGAGTTGTAAAGGTTCTGGAGATCGGCGTCCGTGGGGTTGGAATTGAACTTCGCCGGGTCAACAGTCACCACCGCGATGCTGCGCTTTTCCGGAGTCGTGAAGCTGGTGTGGTTCTTATCGAAATACGCCTTGATGTCCTGATCGGTCGGCTGCGCGGCGGCGGTGAGCTTAGCAGGCGTCAGCAGCGCGTATTGAATCTTGACCTTATCGTTGCGGCGTTTGTATTCCTGCTGCACGTCGTTCGGCGATACCACGATGCCTTCCTGCGAAAGACGCTGGAAGCGATTGACGAGCAAATCGTCGCGCACGGCATCTTCAAATTGCTGGGGCGTGTAGCCCTGGTCAGCGAGCAGGCGCCCGTACAATTCCTTGTCGACGACGCCGTCTTTCACCACCTGCGGAGGCAACTGCTGCTGGATCGAAGTGGCAAGATCGGCATCGGTCACCTCGAAGCCAAGCCGGCGCGCTTCGTACGCCATGGCCTGCTGGGTGATCATGCCTTGCAGAATCTGCGGCGCAAAAATCTTCAGCATGTCCGGCGGCAGATTGCGGCTGCGAACCACTTGCGCGATCTGCTGCTGCGCGCGCATGACCGTGATCTTGTCGCTCCCGACGGCGGCGAGAGTGTCGCTCGAGTTCACCGCCGCGTCGCCGTTCAACCAGCCACCTGGCACCAGGTAAGTCACCATGGAGAGCGCGACGACGCCAAGGATGACGCCCAACAAAATACGGACCGCTTTATCGCGGCTGCGAAACAAATCAAACATGTAGAGGAAACTCCGTCGAGGTCAGAAAATCGGAAACTTCAATTGTATCAGGCGTAAATCGTGCGGCTACGGCTTTACCGGCGGAGCGGGCTTCTGCTGCTGGCCGGCATTTAAAGCGGCTCCCGCCTCTTTGCCGTAGTCGTAGATGAATTCCCATTCGTTGTGCTTCGTCTTGTCGTTATAAACCTTGATGCCTTCGTGTTCGTCTTTGCTGGCAACGCCCGCGATGCCGGCACCGATCACCGGACCCTGCGGACCATTGACCGGCGTTCCGATGCCAGGCGCTAGATTGCCCGTGACTGCGTTCGGAGTCACTCCGGGGGTGAGGCCAGGCGAAAAAGCTCCACCGCTGGCTGCATTTGCGGCCGCGTTGGCATCCTGAGCTTCGGGCGAGCCGGGATAGCCGCCCGGACGCGGACGGGTGAGCAGATTCTGAATCAACGACGCCGCTGCATTGTTGCCCGGCGCGCCCGGCGTGCCCGGGGACGGCGCTACGCCTGGAATTTGCGCCCCAGCCGGCCCCGGGGGAACCGCACCTACTGGAATGCCGGCGTAGTTGCCTGTCGGATTCGGATAACCGTTTGGCGGTTGCTGGGGCGCACCGGGCGGCTGGGCTCCGGCTTGGGGAGAGTTGCCGGCGTTGATGGCATCCGCAACCCCGAGCTGCAGCGCGATGGCTTGTGCTCCGCTGGGCTGCGGCGTCTGGGCCGGGGCGTTCGGATCCACCGAGCCATCGGTTGCGGGCGGTCCACCCGCGAGGGGGTTGGTTCCCGGTGCACCCGCCTGATCGCTCGCGCGCCTTCGCAGCGCGACATTCGCGCCCGTTGCGCCAACGTCCGTGCTGCCGAGCGGCTGAAGCTCGGTGATGAAGTTGTTGACGCTGCCGCCCTGACCGTCGGTCTTCTTTTTTGTGTTGACGGAATCGGTGAGCGCTCCGCCCGGTCCAACGTGGATCAGGCGCCAATCGGCACTGCCGGTGAACGGATCGACATAACGCCGCCGCAAAAAGCGCTGGTTACCAGTGTTTTCCAGCTCTTCGATCTTCGCTGGATAACGGTGCAGGGTGCGGTAGAAGACGCGGATCGCGCGCTGGTATTGCTGGCCGCGATCAATCAGCAACTGTTCACGATCGCGCTCCGCTTCGAATGCAGCGCGCGGGGTTGCACTGTAGAGCAGGATCCCGACGATGGCCGCCAGACAGAAGATGAACAGCAGCGCGAAACCTGCCTCGGGATCACGGTGAGCCGGCACGTGCTTACCCATTGGCCTCCGGTTGCAGTGGCAGGGTTTGCGTACTCTTGAACTGAGTGTCTTCCATGACGATCGAGGTGGCGTTGACCTTCACCACCTTGTAGCGGCGCTTCACCGTATCGCCTTCGTACGCCACGATGATGTCTTCCCCATCCAGAAGGAACGCCTTGCGGCGAGCTTCCCCTTTCGCGGTGCTGAAGCCGTAATACTTCAGATCAATCGGCGGCGCTACGGGTTCCGGCGGAGGTCCGGCGGGCGGCGTCACGACTGTGACGGCTGATGCGGGTCCTGTAGGGTGAATCTTCTCGGGAACTTTGATTGGAGTGACAGGGGCAGGTGGTGCGCCCATCTGAAACAGGTTCCGCCCGGCAGCAGCGGCATCCACGGTCTGCAAACGCGCGAGCAGGTCCAGGCGCAATGTGGGGTCGATATTGACGCCCACTTTGGCACGCGTGAGCCGCCACGGCACCGGGCGGAGTTCGGCGCGTGCACCGCCGCGGCGCCTCGCAGGGACACTCGACTCCGGCCGCGTATTCTCAATTTGCGGGGTCAGCCCTGGCACTGCCGGGCGCGATTTTGTTGCCGTGGGCTCTGAGTCGCCGCCCGAGAAGAAGTTGATCGAGAAGATCACGATCGCGACGATTCCCAGACCAGCCAGAATCATCATTTGCTTCTTGTTCTCCGTGCCCAGTTTGAAACCTGCGGCAGTCTTGGTCATACGCTGCCCTCGGAGTCGCCGCGCACAAAGGTGTTGACCTGAATTGAGATATTCAGATTGTTACCGCCCTGGATAGGCGCGGCCTGCAGGCTTTCGATGATGATGAACCGCCGCGACTTATCGAGCATGTTGACGAACTGCAGCAACGCCGAATATGTACCTTCGTAGTTGGCAGTAAGCGTCATGATGCTCAGGTTGTCGCTGCCTTCAATGGGCTGCAGCGGTGGAAGCGCTTTCTCTTTGCTCTTCAGGTGGGCTTCAGCGGCGATGCGGTTCATTTCGGCGAGCACGGTGGAGTAAGTGTTGCGCCGATCGGTCATATAAGCGGTCAGGAACTGATCGCCGGCAGCGCGTGCCTGCTCGACTTTCCCTGCCATCGATCGCGATTGCGTGAGCCTTGCCTGCGCCTGCGCAAGCTGCCGTTGCGTGGTGCGTACCTGCTCTTCGGTTTCTAGCGCCGGATTTCCAATCCAGTGAAAAGCAAACGCGGCGACGATCAGGTTAGCCGCGATCAGCACCAGCACCACGATGCGCAACAAGCCTTGCGTGCTCTTCCACGATGCGGCCCCGCCTGACAACTTAAAATCGTTGAACATAGTTCACACTCAGCCGGTAGCGATACAGCGGATCGGTTTGCGACGGCGGCACCGCGCTGGAAACTTCGGTCGCGCCGAACACATCGGACGATTCCAGTTTCAACAACATGTTGACGACATTCTCCTGCGCATTCCGCGCCGACCGTCATATCAAGGAAGATGTGGTTCTGCGCGTCTACTTGCGGGCGCACCGCGATGATGCGGACGTTCGAGGGCGTGACCTTTTCCAGGTCGGAGAACAAGCGCGTCCAGCTAATCGCCTTGCGGTAAATCATGGTGTTCAGCAGGACGCTACGATCGAGCACCTGCGCGTTGGCAGGCTGCCGCAGTGTGCCGTCGATCGCGGTTTGTTCGCGTTGCGCAGCCGTGAGCCGCCGTTGCAATTGAGCGAGCAATGCGCGCTGATCCGCAGTAGTGCTGCGATCGCTAAGCCAAAGAGAAATGAGCACGGCGAGCGAGAGCGTCAGTGCGATGGCGAGCGCGCTCGAGATCACCAGTACTGAGCGGTCACGGCGAAACGGCTCACTGGCGAGATTGATACCGGCTCTCATGCCGCCGCCTGCCTCGGGATGGCGGTCGTGGAGCCGATGTAGCCCGCAAGCCCTGCATCGCGCGTCGAGAGCGCACGTACCGGCAACTCCAGGTTGGCCGAAAGAGATTGCACTGCTTCCGCTTCAAGCGTGTCGAAGCCGCAGATCAAAAGTTCCGTAGCGCGCGAACCGAAATGATCTTCGGTGTACACGACAGTGGGGAACAGATCGCCCGCGATCTCAGCGAGGCTCCCGCTCTCAAGCTCGATCGATCGGATCAGTTGAATCACACCCTGCCGCAACACCAGCACTGTCAGCGTGCGTCCGCTCAACTTCGCGAAGACAGTGTTTGTCGCGGAGACGGGCGCGAGTTCCATCGCCGCCAGAAACGACAGAGTGACAAAGCCCGGCTGAATGTTCTCGGTGCGGAACGGCGCTTCGTAACGCGCGATGATCTCGAGCGGTGCGACTGCGGCAACGATGCTGCGCTTGCCATCGAGTGGCGCCTGCTCCCAATAGCTGAGGGCGGCAGTTTCGATCTCGAAAGGCACGCTCTTCTTCATTCGGAACCGCACCAGCGCGTCGCGCTCTTCTGCTTTGTCGGGCAACTGTTCGAAATCGAGCACCGATACGCGAGCCGCAGCGTCCGGCAACAGTACAGCAGCATGGCGGCGGCGACGTCCCGCGAGCGGCGGCGTTACAGCGCGCACCCCTGCCAGCAGAGCGTCAGGAGATGTCACATTGTCGTGCAACGGCGACGGCACGATCACTCCCTGAGCCAGCGCATGGAAGCTGACCTGAGTGGGATTGGCCGTGCGGACCAGCGCGACACCGCTCTCTGAAATCTCGTACGCCAGTTCAGGCGGCGGTTCGCTCAGCAAACGCGACAGTGTGGAAGCGGGGCGGGGCATGCGCTATTCGATGAAAGTTACCTTGTTGATCTCTTTGAGCGTAGTGATTCCATCGCGAACTTTCTCGACGGCGGAGTCGCGCAGAAACGTCATGCCGGAATCACGGGCCACGCGCTTGATCTCCGCGGTGGAGCGCCGGTCCATAATCATTTCGCGAATCTGATCGCTGAGGTCCAGGAGTTCGTGGATCGCGGAGCGTCCACGGAAACCGGTGCCGCCACATTCGAAGCAGCCCGCACCTTCGTACATGGTGATGTCACGCCACTGATCAACATCCAGACCGCTCTCGACCAGCAGCGCGTCGGGGTAACGCACCGGCCGCTTGCAGTGTTCGCAAATTACACGCACCAACCGCTGCGCGAGAATGCAATTCAACGCCGAAACGAAGTTGTAAGGCTCAACGCCGATATTCAGAAACCGGCCGAGAACATCCAGCACATTGTTGGCGTGCACCGTGGTGAAAACCAGGTGACCGGTGAGCGCCGAATTGATTGCGATGTCCGCGGTCTCTTTGTCGCGGATTTCACCGACCATGATCTTGTCGGGGTCGTGACGCAGAATCGAGCGCAAGCCGCGTGCGAACGTCAGCCCCTTCTTCTCGTTCACCGGAATCTGCGTGATGCCTTTGACCTGGTATTCCACCGGGTCTTCGATGGTGATGATCTTGTCTTCGTCGTTCTTGATCTCGCTTAACGCGGCGTAGAGCGTCGTCGTCTTGCCGGATCCGGTCGGCCCTGTCACCAACACCATGCCGTACGGCTCACTAATGTAGCGCCGGAATTTCACCAGATCGTTCGCGGAGAAGCCCACCACGTCGAGCGAGAGCTTGGCGAATTTCTCGCTCATGGACTCTTTATCGAGCACGCGCAACACGGCATCTTCCCCGTGAATGGTCGGCATCACCGAGACACGAAAATCGATCAGGCGGCCTTTGTAGCGCACGCGGAAGCGTCCATCTTGCGGCACGCGGCGCTCTGCGATATCCAACTCGCTCATTACCTTGATGCGGGAAAGGATGGTGGTGTGCCAGTCCTTGGCGATCGGCGGCATCGCGTAGTGCAACACGCCGTCGATGCGGTACTTGATGGCGACTTCCTGATCGCGCGACTCGATGTGGATGTCACTTGCGCGCCGTTCGAGCGCGTTGAAAATCGTGGTGTCGACCAGCTTGATTACCGGCGCAATGTCGCTGTCGTCAGAGCTGAGCTTGTCGATCGATAACGTTTCGTCCTGGTTCTCCTCATCGCCGACGACGTCGATGGCAAAGCCTTCGGTGACTTCTTCGAGAACGCGCTGCGACTGCTCCGTCTTCTTGAGCAGTTCGGAAATTTGCGAAAGGGTCGCCACTTTCACGCGCAGTTTCTTGCCGAGCAGCAGACCCAGTTCGTCCACCGTTTGCAGATTGCGGGGATCGGACAGCGCGATGTCGAGTGTTCCGTTCTGCGCGCCGAGCGGCACGAAGTTATAACGGAACATCAGATCGACGGGGATGGTGCGAAACAGCTCGTGATCGATCGCGCCCTCGCGCAAGTCGATGAACTCGCAACGATAGCGTGCGGCAATCTGCTGCGCCTGCGTCGTCTCGATGGCCATCTCTTGCAGTTTGTTGCGTTCGGTTGCCATAGGGTCCTAACGGATCGAATCCGCGAGCGAAAAGATCGGAAGGTACAGCGCGATCAGAACGAACGCGACGAAGATGCCCATAAAAATCATGATCGCGGGTTCCACCAGCGAGAGCGCCGCGCCCATCGTGGTGTTCACGTCTTCCTCGTAAAATTCAGCGACGCTCGAAAGCATCACCGGCAGTGCGCCGGTGGATTCGCCGACCTCGATCATGTCAATCGAAAGCGGCGGGAACACCTTCGTAGCAATTAACGAGGATGAGAGCGATTGCCCTTCGCGCACCAGTTGCGCCGCGCGTTCGAGGGTTTTGCGAAGCAGCGCTGTGCCCAACGAATCCGCCGCCGTCTGCAAGCCCTGCACCAGTGGAATACCGCCGCTCAGCAAAGTGCTGAGCACACGCGAGAACTGCGCGACTTGATACTTCAGCCACACCTGCCCGAATAGAGGCGTGTGCATCTTGATCTGGTCGAGCCGGTCTTTCCCGCCTGGCGTGCGGGCCCACAGAAAGAGCGCCGTTCCAATGCCTGCCAGTGCGGCCAGGTAGATCAGGATGTACGACTTGGCCTGACTGCCGACGGTGATCAGCAGAACCGTAACAGCCGGAAGCTTGGCCGACATACTCGTGTAGAGTTCCGCAAAGTTCGGCACCACGTAAGTGATCAGAAAAACGACCAGAATGAGCGTGAGCACCAGCAACACGGCCGGGTACATCAGCGACACCAACAGCTTCTTGCGCAACGCGAGCGCGAGCTTCTGGTACGTGATGTATCGTTCCAGCACTTCAACCAGGCTTCCGCTCTTCTCGCCTGCCATCACTGTCGTCACATAGATCAACGGGAAGATGCCTTCGGAACGAAAGGCCTCCGACAGCAGGGACCCTTTGCGTACTTCATCGCGCACCGATTTGAGATACGGACCGAGCTTGGCATCCGCGAGCCGGTCGGCCAGCAGGTCCAACGCCTTCAGGATAGGCAGCCCGGCGCGAACGAGTGTCACGAACTGCTGGTTGAAGATGATGAACTTCTCGAGGTTCAGCTTGCTGTTGCGCGATGTGACGCGCGATGCGATCGCTGCCGCACCTCGCACGCGCACCGAATAGACCAGGAAGCCTTGTTTGGTATAGCGGTCGCGCAACTCCTGCTCGGAGATCGCCTCCGCCGTGTGTTGCTTAATCTCGCCGCGCGCGTCGGCGTACTTCAATACGTACTCCGGCACTAGCGTTCAGCCTCGATGATCTGGCTGCCGGGCGGCGCGCGGAAAGTAAACAGGGCGGCGTTCAGCGTGGGATTCAGTTGCTCCTGCTCAAAAACGTACGTGATGATCGAACGATCCTGCGCAGTGACGCGGACCTTGTGGATCTGCGAATCCGGCGTGACCAGAAATTCGACTTTGGAGTAGGGCAGGGCATCCGAATTCGGTTCTGCGGAAATCCAGGTAGCGCCGCCCTCGGCGCGCAGATCAAACTTGCGGAACTCTTTGTAGAAATTCAGCTTACCGAGCAGAAACGCCAGTGGCGCGCGCATGTCCTCGCTATCCCGCAGCGCCGACTTTTCGACCTTGCCGTCCTCCGGGGTAAACAGGTAAAGGCTCTTGCCGTCGGAGAGGAAAAACTTGCCCGCTGGATTCACATAATCCCAGCGCATGCGGCCGGGCTTGCGCAGCCAAAGCGTGCCCGATTCGGTTTGTGTGGGCCGTCGCGTTCCGCTGTAAGACTCGGTAAACAGGAGCTTTAACGTCTGTGCCCGGTTGTAGCGCTGCTCAACGCCTTTCAGCACCTGGTCGAGATTGGGCGAGGACGGCGGACCGCCAAACACCGGCGTAAGACACACCAACCCCAGGGCGCACAAAAGCTTCACAAAGGATTAGACGCGCCAAAGCCCCGATCCGTGCAGGTTCACATCGGCGGTTTGACCAAACCGTCACGATTGGGCTATTCTCGAAATGCGGGGTGGAGCAGTCTGGTAGCTCGTTGGGCTCATAACCCAAAGGTCGCAGGTTCAAATCCTGCCCCCGCAACCAATCGCTTCGGTTGGTTACCCGTTCCGAGCAAATCCCAACACTACATTTGGACGGACGTTTGTCGAATCTTCCGGTGCTGCTGATTCACGGCATTCACGATACGGAAGTGCTCTTCAACCGCCTGCGTTTGCGGCTTCAAGCCTTGGGCAAGGCCGTCCACTGCGTCAATCTGACTCCCAATAATGGCGATGCCGGGATCGATACGCTCGCGGAACAGGTTGGCGGCTTCGTCGATGCAAACTTCGGGAAAATCTCGCAGTTTGATGTCGTCGCGTTCAGTATGGGCGGGCTGGTTGCGCGCTATTATGTGCAGCGCCTCGGGGGCGCCAGCCGGGTTCGACGGCTCATCACCCTCGCAACGCCGCACAACGGAACTTACACTGCGTTTCTGCGCGGCAATGCCGGGGCCCGCCAGATGCGTCCGGGCAGCGAATTTCTCCGCCGATTAAACAGCGATGCGCACATGCTGAACGATATCGAGTTCATTTCCATTTGGACGCCTCTCGATCTGATGATTGTGCCCGCCCGCAGTTCCGTGATGCCCGTCGGCCGCAACGTCCGGTTCGCCGTAGCGGCTCATCCTCTGATGGTTCGCAGCCGGCGCGTGTTGAATTCCGTGGTGAACCTGCTGCGATAGAGCTACTTCGCCTGCGGCGGAACGTAGTCGGGTGGGAGCGAGGCGCCTTCACCGAAGAAGTAGTCGTCCATCTGCTTGATGATGAACTCCTGCGCCTCAGCGGTACCCAGGTTGAGGCGGTACTCGTTCATGAGCATCTTCATGTGCTCAACCCAAAGCTTCCAGGCTTCCTTGGACACGTTCTCGTAAATCTTCTGCCCCAGCGGATGCCCTTCAAACGGGATCTCGTCCAGGCCCTCCATTTCCTTCCCGAACTTAACGCAGTGCACCATACGCGCGCCCGGTTTCGGCGGTGCCGACTGAGGAATTCCGCTGCTGCCACAACCCATATGTTCAGGATACGGCATTGCGAGGCAGACGCACCGGCCAACTTATGGTAACGTTTTGGTCTTCGTGGAAGGCAACCGCCGTGATCAAAACGCTAAAACTGGCGATTGCATTTCTGACCATTCCGCTCATTAGTTTCTTTAGCCTGGGTTCCGCACTCGGCGATCGAGAGTTGGTGTGGGAGCAGACTACTCAAAAGCAAATTTTGGGGGACCGTGTGCCGGCGTCTTCGCTTCAGGCGACCTGCGCTGACCCCAGTCTCCGGAAAACATTCAACCTCGAGCCGGTATGCCAGCCGTTCGAGAACATTGGACGCATTGTGGGCCTTGCAGCGTTCACAGGATTGGTCGCGGTCTTGTTCGCCAGTCTGGTGTGGGTGGCCGGCGCTATCAGCAAGAAAGACCGTAAGATCTTGCTGCGAGTGTTTCGTCCCGGCCTGGTGGTCTCAAATGTAGTTGTTGCTCTACTATTGCTGCTGCAGGCGGCATTACTCTCCGGAACCATTCTTTATTCTTTTTTGAACGGGGACGCCAATGAGAACTTTTATTTCTACACCGTCTTCTTCGGCGCCGCGGCATTGGTTGGCGGCGTTCTCACAGTTAAGCCGCTGTTCGGTAACGCGCAGAATGCGCATGCAGTGGTTTTGGGTATCCGCGTTGCGCCTGCCGAGTATCCCGTACTCTGGGCGTTCGTCAAACATATTGCCGCACAGGTTGGCACAGACGCCCCACACAACCTGATCGTCGGTCTGACGCCGGCGTTCTACGTTACTCAAACCGATGTTACCTGCATCGGCGGAAGACAAACTGGGCGGTCGATGTACATATCTCTTCCACTATGCCGGATACTAACTGTCGCCGAGCTAACATCCGTCATCGCCCATGAATTAGGACACTTCAAAGGCGAAGATACAGCGTTCAGCGTGGAGTTCTATCCAATTTACCAAGGCGGGATTCAATCGCTCCGAGGTGTATCGCAGGTCGCGGCGCGAATCAATAAGTTTACGCAACGCATTCCACTTACTGCGTTCAGGTTGCTCGGAGTTGCTGGCTCACTGACGCTGCTCCCTTCGATCTTGATGCTCGGCTACTTCCTGGAGCGATTTGCCGCGGCGGAAAGGGCCTTGAGCCGCGAACGCGAGATTGCTGCCGACGAGACTGCCGCACGAATTGCCGGCTCCGCAACTATCGCCTCTGCACTGGTCAAGCTCCACGCCTTCATCGGCACCTGGGAACTATTCACATGGCTCATGAGCCAGCGTCTTCTCAATACCACGCGCAAACTAGGCGACGAGCAACGATATGCCGCCATGGCGACGGTGAACGCCAGCTTAGCTTACGCGAAGATGGTCGCAGAACGGGCTGGCCCAAAGTCTTTGGACGAATTGGATATGACCGCGCTTCCGCACCCGACAGCGACGCATCCGCCGTTAAGCACTCGTCTGAAAGCGCTGGGAAAGACGCTGGCCGAGATCCAGCACGACGCGCTCAACGTGGCGCCGGATCCGTCGTCAGTCGCGGTGATTGACGACTGTATGCGGCTGGAGGTACAGCTAACTCTCGTTCAAGCAAAGGTTCTGCGAATGCAAGGCGCCAAATAGGCACGCGCGATATCTGAACAAGCCACGGATGAAAGGCTAGTTTTCCGGCGCCAACTCGGCTACTCTTTTAACTCCTGACGATTTGGACGAGGTTATATGCGCAGACTTGTTTCAATCGCGTTACTTCTCGGGCTCGCGTCACCTCTGAACGGCTGGTTCAACGGTGGCCACATGACAGTCGCTTACATTGCTTACCAGAACCTGACGAAGACCACCCGCTCCAAGGTGGACGCTTTGTTGAAACTCAATCCACTCTACTCGACCTGGGTTGCCGGCGTGAGCAAGAAACAGAAAGGGCTCACCGCTTTTCTACAAGCGGCCACATGGCCTGATTGCATCAAGCGCGCGTCGTGCGCGGCCGGCTACACCAGCGATGGCGGTGACATCCCGCCAGGCAACCCGTCTGACGCGCAGAACATCGGCTACAGCGATATGCTGATGCACCGTTACTGGCATTTCGTCGACATCCCTGATTCAGCAGGCGCGCCAGGGCTGCCGCCGAAGATACCTAACGCACAAACCGAGATTGAACTACTCTCGCAGGCGATTAGCACAAAGGAAGCGAAGAACATCAAGTCTTACGACGTAGCCTGGCTCGAACACCTGATCGGCGATGTTCACCAGCCGCTGCACGCGACATCGAGATTCACCGTTAACCATCCGCAAGGTGACGCGGGCGGAAACTTCGTACCCTTCTGCGCGTTACCCTGCCACGACGAGCTGCACGCCTACTGGGATGGCTTACTTGGAGACACGCTCACGGTCGCCCAGGTGATCACTCAAGCCCAGGCGCTAATGGCGGCGGGTCAGCCTGCCGGGGCGAGCGTCTTGACCCCGGCAACCTGGGTCAACGATAGCTTTGCTTTGGCTAAAAGCGCGGTATATATCGCGCCTATCATTGACGACAACAATCCGGCGGTAAAGATCTCGCCCCGTCCAGATTCGACTTACGATGCGAACGCCCACGCGGTAGCCAATGCGCAGGTACTGCTGGCAGGATACCGGCTGGCTGGGATTCTGAATGCGAACCTAAAGTAGCCGGCTAGTTACTCTTGGTGCCCAGGATAATGGGATCGGTCTCAATCAGCTTAAGTGATTTCACCATGTTCTGAGTGAGTCGCTTGTATTTCTGGAAGTGAGGCGTCTCCAGATGAGATCTGTAAGCAGCATCATCAGCGTAGACTTCAAGAATTCTGATCTGGGTGGGAGCGCCCTTGACCGCGACAGCGGAGAGGCTCAGAACTCCAGGCTCAACGCGGACGGAAGTTTCAATTTCTTCTTTGAGCGCGGCTTCGTAGGCTTGTAGCTGGACGCTGTCAATCTCCAGCTCCGCGATTCGCACGATCCGTTGCCGCCCGCTTTCCGCGGGATACAATGCGCACGCAAACAAGAAACTAAAGCCGAGGACCGCGATTGCTGCGACCGCCGTACTGTGTGCCATAGTCCTAGAATGCCAAACCGCTCGCTGCTGGTCGCCGCTGGAACCGTTTTTCTCGTTTCAAATCTCACCTGGGCGCAAGCCCCGGCGGGGAATCCACCGCCAGCCGCGACGCCCGGAGCTCAGCGCAGAGCGATGAACGTGCCCAAGGCGGGCGTGTGTCCTCTTCCGATCCTGCCGGCATTGCCCACCATCACCGAAACCACTTTCTACGCCAAGACTGCTGTTCCGCACGGCAAGCTTGAGATGCCGACTTACAAGAACTACGCAGGCGAGGAGAAGAGGATGCACGTCTATCTGCCGCCGGATTACGCGCGCAATGCCGACGCTCGGTACCCGGTGCTCTACTTGAACCACGGCGGCGGGGACGACGATTCCAAGTGGGCCAGCGAGGACCCGCGTAGCGGCGGCAGTGCGGCGAACATTCTGGATAACCTGATTGCGGCGGGGAAGGCGAAGCCGATGATCATCGTCATGCCGAACACGCACGGGTGCGCTACGCCTGAAGCGTCGGCGATCGGCAGCGACGACAAATGTAGTCAGGAGTACTTGAAAGACATCATCCCGTACGTAGACAGTCACTATCGGACCAAAGCCAGCCGGGAGTACCGCGCGTTGGCCGGCCTCTCGATGGGCGGCTTCGTGGTGATGCATACCGGGCTGCCGCATCTCGATACCTTCAGTGAGCTCTATATCTACAGTTCCGGTCACATTGGCGACGGTGCACTTAAGCGGTTTGATTCCTACTATGGCGATATGTTGAAAGACCCGGCAACGAACGATAAGTTCCGGGTGCCCATCTATATGGCCGCGGGCGAAACAGACATCGCGCTGAAGAACGGCCAGAAGGTTCTCGCGCTCTTTGACCAATATGGATTGCGCAACTTCTGGGTACTAAGCACCGGAGGCCACGAGTGGGCCAACTGGCGACGCTATCTATACCAGACAGCCCAGATCATGTTCCCGGAGTGCGCAGCTAAGTAGACGTGAGGTGTCGCGTACGTGCCGCGAGGTAGCCAGGTTCGACGCGACGCTTACTTTTCAGTAAACCCGACGGCGTTTAACACAGCACCAAGGTCGCGTCCGTCCCCGGGCGCACGAAACGTCTTATCCAGATCGATGGTGACCGTCACGGCGGGTCCAGTGAGACGTGGGGCAGGGGTGCTGAGATCGTAGCTTCCAGCGCCTGGTAGTGTGCGATCAATCGCGACGTGGTCGTCAAAACGCACCGTAACATGACGCGCCAGAGCTGCATCAGGCAGGAACATGTTTGCATGGAACACACCTGCTGCCGGCGCTTTCAATAGAAACACCGCATGTGCCCCGATCCATCGCCAGGCGTTGTTTTCCAGCGGATACACACCTGAGATGATCTGCTGCTCGGCATGATGCGAGCCCATCGGCAAGTACTGTTCGGTCGGCTGGCTTGCTTCCAGCAGATCGGCATGCACGCGATCAATCGCGCCGCCGCGGAAATCGAACGGCAGATATCCCTTGTCCACTGATGAATATCCAGACTTCGCGTCCAGCCCGATCAACCGCAATGGAATGGCGGGTGCGACGATCGCCGCAAGCACCGGAACACGCGTGCTCATGCCGCTGCTGAACGGCGCCGGATACGCGAGTTCGCTTTCGACCACCATGTCGCCCGGAGGCACCCACTGGCCGCGCTGCAATGGTACTGCGCCAAGTTCTTCGAGGTAATGCCGCAGCCCCCATTCGGCGTTCACCCACACTCGGCGTGATCCTGCCTGCTCATGAACCTTGTGCGCAAACTCGCGGTATGCGGACCAGTGCTGATAGTTCACGATCGCAAGAGGCATCGCAATAGCGGCCTGACAAACGAACCCCTGCCATCATCCATCTTCGCGGCATGCGCGCTGCGAAGATCGCCAGGGCAGGAGCGAGCGGCAAGAGATATCGCATCGAGCCCGAGTAGAAGAACGCGCAAGCACCCGCGAAGAAGATCGCGCACCAGGCCATGAGGAAGAGCGTCTCGCGATCGCGGCGTTTGCGCGCAATCCAAAGCGCGGCCAACACAAGCGGCGGAAAGACCAACCAGCAGAAGTGTATGGCGAGCTCCAGGCAGTTGCGCAGCTTCATCGCCACGCGCTCATAGCCGTAGCTCACCAGGTAGCCCGTCGCGACGCTTGCCGGAAACTGTCCGGACGTGAAGAGCTCAAACAGTTGCCAAGCCGCAATGGTCAGTACCGGAGTAAACGCAACGATCCACGCGCGCTTGCTTTGGCGTGCGAACAACCAGACATAAACAAGCAGAATGGGCGTGAACAGCACTGACTGGAACGCGATCAGGCCACTCAAAAAAAGCAACAACGCCGCTGCAATGTAACGGCGATGCACAAAGCACGCCGCGCCCACCATCCAGCAGCCAAGCAGCGGTACGTCTGACTCGAACGAGTTGCCGTTGATCAACAACGGCGGGGTCACCAGCAACAACAACGCGGGCCAGAAACCGCGGCAGTTTCCAGGAAGGCCGCGCGCCAGCGCATACAAGCCCAACACTGCCATCAACGTGAACGTGATGTAAGCCGCGTGAAACGGCACTTCGCGCACGCCTCCGAAAATCGCGATCAGGCCGGCAAGAAACCACGCATTCCCCGGTGGATGCGGGTAGCCGCGAAAGTCTACGTCGCGGCCCTCGAAGATGTAGTGGACGTGATTCGGATGCAGCGGGTCGACTTGCGCGTGTTCCGCAGCGGCCAGGTAATAAACGTCATCACCCTGCACCGCCTGATTGAGGAACGGCAATCGGACCAACAACACCAGCGCAACCAACAACAGAATGGCGCGCTTGTCCAAGTCTGATTAGTCCGCAGCCTTACTTTCGCTGACCGGCGGACGCCAACGTACGATCGGCTTGCGTGCAGCTGTGACTTCATCGACGCGCGTGGTGCGTGTTTGGTATGGCGCACCGAGCACCATCTGCGCATCACTCTCCACTTCTTTCGCGATCGAGATCATCGCATCGATAAACAGATCGATCTCGCGCTTGCTCTCCGTCTCGGTCGGCTCCATCATCAATGCGCCATGCACGATGGTCGGAAAACTGACGGTGTACGGATGGAAGCCGTAGTCGATCAAGCGCTTGGCCATATCGCCCGTGCGCACGCCCTTCTTCGCCTGACGCTCATCGCTGAACACGACTTCATGCATATTCGGATTCGTATAAGGCAGATCGAAGTAGGCGGCCAGCTTAGCGCGGATATAGTTGGCGTTCAGCAAAGCGTCGAGCGTTGCTTTGCGCAAACCATTCCCGCCATGGGCCATGATGTACGCGAGCGCACGCACCAGCACGCCATGGTTTCCATAGAACGCGCGCACACGGCCGATGCTCTGCGGCAGATCGTAGTTCCATGTCCACTGGTCGTTCTTTTTCGCGAGCCGCGGTATCGGTAGAAACGGCGCGAGTGACTGTTTGACGCACACCGGTCCACCGCCCGGTCCGCCGCCACCATGCGGAGTCGAGAACGTCTTATGCAGGTTGATGTGCATCACGTCGATGCCGAAATCGCCCGGCCGCGCGATGCCCACCAGAGCATTCATGTTCGCGCCATCCATGTACACCATGGCGCCCTTGGAGTGCATGATCTCCGTGCACTTGACGATGTGTTCTTCGAAGACGCCGAGCGTGTTGGGATTGGTCACCATCAACGCGGCCGTGTCTTCATCGACGATGCGCGCAAGCTGCTCGACATCCATCATGCCCTGCGCGTCCGACTTAATGTTCTGCACGGTGTAGCCGGCCATCATGGCCGTTGCCGGATTGGTGCCATGCGCAGAATCGGGCGCGAGCACTTTCTTGCGGGGGTTGCCCCGCGATTCGAGCAGCGCGCGAATCAGCAGAATGCCGGTCAACTCACCATGCGCGCCCGCTGCGGGCTGCAACGTGACCGCGTCCATGCCGGTGATTTCCAGCATGGCCTGTTCGAGCTGCGCGATCACTTCCATCGCACCTTGCGAGAGCGACTCCGGCTGATACGGATGAGCCCACGCAAGACCTTCCGTGCGCGCCACCGTTTCATTCACGCGCGGGTTGTACTTCATGGTGCAGGAGCCCAACGGATACAGACCGAGATCGATCGCGTAGTTCCACGTGGAGAGGCGCGTGAAATGGCGAATCACTTCGACTTCGCTGACTTCCGGGAACCCTTCAATCTCTTCCCGCACCTGCTTGCCGAGCACTTGCGCCGGATCCACTTCCGGAACATCGAGTGCCGGCAGTTGATAGCCGATCTTGCCCGGTGAACTGTTCTCGAAGATCAGGTCTTCGTTCTGTGTAATGTGCGGACGCACTTTGCGGATCATGCGAACGCCTCCACCAGGGTGTCCATATCTTTGCGCGCAGTCATCTCGGTCGCGCACAACAGAACGGCGTCGCCGAGTTCAGGGTAATGCTTAGCCAACGCATAACCGCCAATGATTTTCTTCTGCAAAAGCGCTTCGTTCAGTTTCTCTGGCGAGGTCCTGGTATCGACGACGAACTCGTTGAAGAACGACCCCGAGAAGCGCGGCTTCAGCTTCGATGCCAGGTAGTGCGCTTTTGACAAGTTCTGCATCGCGAGTTCGCGCAGCCCCTGCTTGCCATAAATCGTCATGAACACGGTTGCGAGCAGCGCAATCAGCGCCTGATTCGTGCAGATGTTCGAAGTCGCCTTCTCGCGCCGGATATGTTGCTCACGCGTCGAAAGGGTCAGACAAAAGGCACGATTCCCATTGGAGTCTTTCGTCTCTCCCACCAGGCGGCCAGGCAACTGCCGCATGAACTTTTCTTTCGACGCGATGATGCCGGCGAACGGACCGCCATAGCTTGGCGATATTGCGAACGACTGTAGTTCACCGGCCACGATATCCGCTTCCACCGGCGGCGCAATCAAGCCGAGCGCGACAGCTTCCGCGAACACATCGATCAGCAGCGCGCCGCGTTGATGCGCAACCTTACTGATCGCCGCAATATCTTCGACGACACCGAAAAAGTTTGGCGACTGCACAATCACTGCAGCGGTCTTGTCCGTCGTTTTCGCGTCCAGGTCCGCCGCATCGAAGGAGCCCGACTCGCGGTCATAACCGAATTCTTCAACGATAAGGCCCTGGTGTCGCGCATACGTGAGCAGCACTTCGCGATACTCAGGATGCACCGTGCGTGCGACCAGGATGTGCGTGCGGCCGGTCACGCGAACCGCCATCATCGCGGCTTCCGGCACTGCGGTGGAGCCGTCGTACATCGATGCATTCGCGACGTCCATGCCCGTCAACTGGCAGATCATCGTCTGAAATTCAAAGATCGCGGTGAGCGTGCCTTGCGCGATTTCCGCTTGATAAGGCGTGTACGAAGTGAGGAACTCGCCGCGCGAAATCACTACGTCGGCAAGCACCGGACGGTAATGGCGATAGACGCCGGCGCCCAGGAAGCTGGCATATCCGGTCGCCGTGTTCTCGCCCAGCTTCCGGAAGTGGTCGATGATCTCGTACTCGGAAACGCCATCGGGCAAATTCAAGGCGCGGTTCAGCACAGCTTCGCGGGGAAGCTGCGCAAACAACTGTTCGGGGGAATCGAAGCCGCACGCGGCCAGCATTTCGGCGCGCTCGGACTGCGATTTCGGCAGATAACGCAAACTAGCTCTCGGCTCCTACATACTCCTGATATTCCTGAGCCGTCATCAGATTCTTAATTTCACCGGGATCGCTCATGCGCAGCTTGATCAGCCACGCGGCGCGGTGAGGATCTTCGTTCAACTTTTCCGGTGCGGACCCAAGTCCCTCGTTGACCTCAGTCACTTCACCCGAAACGGGGCAGTAAATCTCAGAGACCGCTTTCACCGATTCGACGGAACCGAGCGACGCACCCTTCTCCAACTGCTTGCCTACTTTGGGCAGATCGACATAAACGATATCGCCAAGCTCGTGTTGCGCGTGGTCGGTGATGCCGATCGTGGCAACGCCGCTCTCCACGTGCGCCCATTCATGTTCTTTGGTGTAACGATAGTCTTCCGGATAAGTAGTCATTCCGCTCACTTTTGCGCAAAGAATTCAGTGTACTAGAGGCGCGTTTGCAGCAGCGATCGCTATCGCCGCTTGTAGAACGGAGTGGCCACCGTCTCTGCCTCTACCGGTTCGTTGCGCACCACGACTTCGATGCGGTGGCCCGGTTCGGCGGACGCGTAGGGCAGGTAGCAGAGGCCGATATTGCGCCCGAGCGTGGGCGATGGCGAACCGCTGGTAACCCAGCCCGCCGGTTTGCCTTCGACACGCACTTCGTAACCATCGCGTCCAATACCGCGGCCGCGCATTTCAAAGCCAACCAACTTCCGCGAGACGCCGGTCTGCTGCTGGTGCTGTAAAGCAGAGCGCCCCACAAATTCGCCCTTATCCATTTTGACGATCCAGGCCAGATCTGCTTCGAGCGGCGTGATCTCGTCATTGATCTCATGGCCGTACAGCGCCATTTTGGCCTCGAGCCGCAGGGTGTTGCGCGCGCCCAGGCCGCAGGGTTTGATTCCAAACTCCGCACCGGCATCGAGCAAGGCTTTCCAAACCGAGGTCGCCGCTTCGGGAGCGACGTAGATTTCGAAACCGTCTTCGCCGGTGTAGCCAGTGTGAGCGATGCGCGCCTCTACGCCGGCTACCTCCCCATCGGTGAACCAGTAATACTTGATCGCCGCAAGGTCTGTGCTAGTGAGCTTCTGCAGTGTTGCCGCGGCTTTCGGTCCTTGCACGGCGATCTGCGCGTACTTCGGACTGGCGAACTCGACGTCGGCATCGAACCGGTTGTGCTCCTTGATGTATGCGAAGTCTTTGTCCTGGTTAGATGCGTTGACGCACAGAAAGAGATGGTCCGGGGCGACTTTGTGCACCAGGATGTCGTCGACGAACGCGCCGTTCTCAAGCATCAAACCGGAGTAGTGCGCCTGGCCGACTTTCAGCTTTTGCACGTTGTTCGATGTGACGGAATCAACGAGGGCGATGGCTTCGGGACCGCGCACCTCGATCTCGCCCATATGACTGACGTCGAACAGCCCGACGGCATTGCGCACCGTATTGTGTTCATCCACCAGGCCGCTATATTGCACCGGCATGTCCCAGCCGCCGAAATCCACCATCTTGGCCTTGGACGCAAGATGAACAGGGTACAGCGGCGTGCGCTGAAGAGGAGTGTCAGACATGGGGAGTGAACGAAGTATCAGTTTACTAAACGCGTTTCGGCGAGTTCCGCCGACTGATAGACAATGACATCATGGGCGGAATCCAATACGTCACGGACGAGAAGGGCCGTAAGGTCGCTGTTCAAATCGACCTGAAGATCCATCGCGCACTTTGGGAAGACATCGAAGACGTGCTCGTGTCGCGATCGAGGCGGGACGAAAAGCGAGTGCCGCTCGACAAGGTGAAAGCTGGGCTCGCCAAAGTTCGTAAGCTGCCCGCGTGAGCTACAGCGTCTCGCTGACAACCAGCTCCGAGAAGGAATTGCGATCGTTGCCAACATCAGTTGTGGCCCGAATCGTTCAGCGCATCGAAAATCTCGCCGAGTCGCCCAGGCCTCCCGGATGCAAGAAGCTCCACGGCGGTGACATCGAGTGGCGAATTCGCGTCGGCGATTATCGGGTGGTCTACGAAATTGACGATAAAGCCAGAACCGTGGACGTCACGCGCATTGCGCATCGCCGTGAAGTGTACGAGTGACGCTCAGAACCCGGACGCCGAGAAGCTGCTCATTACCCCGCTAATCGACTTGAAAGCATCGCCAAAGGCGGAGATCGCCTTGAAGATTTCAGTCGCGTTGCCGATTGTGAATCCCTGGTGCGGTTGGCCCGGCGACGCCGGCTGATTCGTCATCTGGATCGGCGCCGGCGCACATGGGTTGCTCTGCTGCAGCGCGTTATAGATCTGCTTGCCCTGCGCGTAGTTCCCTTGCGATTGCCGAATGCTCGACAGCATGTACTGCGACCACTGATCGTTCGGATTCAACTGCAGTGCGCGCTGAAATGCCTGATCGGCCCACCACAGATTGCCTTGCGCGGCCAGCACGGTTCCTGCCGATGCATGGTACTGGAAGTAATTCGGATTGATGGCGATAGCCTGGTTCAGCGCCCACAGCGCCTGCGCCAGATGGTTCGGCGCTCCCGGAGCAAAGCCCATGCGCATCTGTACGCGAGCAGCCTGGAAATTTAGATACGCAAACGAGTAGTAGATTGATTCCGGTGTTGGAATGAAGTACTGCTGCGCGGCCTGCATGCTGCCGCCAAGCACCATGGCCGCTTGTTCGAAGAGTTGGGAGGCTTGCAGTAAGTTCCCACTCTGCTCATACGCGGCTGCGTATTGGGAAAGTTGGGTAGCTTGCTGAAACTGTTGATTCAGAAAGTCAGCGGCATTGGGCATCATCGCGCGTCACCCCTCGGGCAGCGATGATAGCAAACGCGGAGTTACTTGTAAGCGTGGCTGGAAGGGAGTGGTCCCGCACTACGCTTACACGCCCCAGCAGTAATCCTCAATGGCTTTGTCGATCGCCTCGTCGCTCTCCGTGAGCCGCATCAATTCCAGCCGGATGGCATCCTGCATGGCATTCCAGCTGGCTTCAATCACGTCATCGGACACGCCGACCGTCGACCAGGTTTTGCGATGGTCGCTCCACTCGACCAGCACGCGCACCTTTGCCGCCGTCCCCTTCTTGGAATCGAGCACGCGGACCTTGTAGTCCATCAGGCGCACGTCTGCGATTTGCGGATAGAGCGGCGCCAGACATTTGCGCAGGCAAACATCGAGCGCATGCACCGGACCGTTGCCGGTCGCGGTCGCCGAGTGCACGCCGTCTTGCGCCGATAGGTTCACCGTCGCGGTTGCGCGCGCACCCGTGCCCGCCGATTTGATCGCGACTTCATAGCCGATCACATCGAACAGCTCACGATTGGGATCGAGCGCCTGACGCACGAGCAACTCGAACGTGCCCTCGGCTGCTTCGAGGTCGTACCCCAGGTATTCCATCTCTTTCACGCGCTCGAGCAGATCGCGTTTTGCTTCTTCGCTTAACCGTTCCGCCAACCCATGCTGCCGTAGTTTGTACAGCACGTTGCCGCGCCCTGACAGATCGCTTACCAACACTCGCTGGCGGTTGCCGACGCTTTCCGGCGTGATGTGCTCGTATGTTGACGAATCTTTCAGCACCGCGCTGACATGCACGCCGCCCTTGTGCGCGAAGGCACTTGGACCGACAAATGGTTGATCGCGCCGCAGCGACAAGTTCGCGAGCTCCGCGACATACCGGCAAGCCGAAGTCAGTGATGGCAGCTTTTCCCGTCCAATGGTGGTGTGGCCTAACTTCAATTCGAGGATGGCGATGATGGACGCTAAGTTCGCATTGCCGCAACGCTCGCCATAACCATTCAGACAACCCTGCACGTGCGTGATGCCGCCTTCAATTGCTGCGATCGCGTTCGCTACAGCCAGGTCTGAGTCGTTATGTGGATGAATGCCGAGCACGCCATCGAAGCGCGAGCGCACTTCCGCAACAATCTGTTGCAGCGCCGCGGTCATGGTGCCGCCGTTGGTATCGCAAAGGCAAAGCACGTCGGCGCCGGCGTTTTTCGCGGCTTCCAACGTACGCAATGCAAATGCAGGATTGGCTTGGTAGCCGTCGAAGAAATGCTCCGCGTCGTAGACTACTTCGCGCCCGTGATCTTTCAGGAAGCGCACGGTGTCAGCGATGATTTCAAGGTTCTGCTCTTCGGTGATGCCCAGCGCGCTGCGCGTGTGCAGATCCCAGCTCTTGCCGAAGATGGAAACGACCGGTGTCTCGGCACTGACCACAGCCAGAATGCTGCGGTCTTCATGCACAGGATTTCTTGCGAGCCGCGTTGAGCCGAACGCGGTCAGCCGCGCATGTTGCAGTCGCAAGCTCTTTTGCGCGTTCAAAAAATTCTTTGTCGCGCGGGTTCGATCCAGGCCAGCCGCCCTCGATGTAGTCGATCCCAAGTTCGTCGAGCCTCTGCGTAATCAGAAGCTTGTCATCCACCGAATAAGAGACGGATTCGCCCTGAGTGCCGTCGCGCAACGTGGTATCGAACGTGGAAATCTTCATCTTGGCTCCGATTGGTTACTCCGTGTAGACACGAGCCGCGCACGTAAGTAAGCGGGATTGGCATATCCCGCACATCCCGCTTACTTACGTGCGCGGCTCGTCGTTTATTTTTTGGCTGCGAGCGCGTCTTGCTCTTGCGGCACGCCCTCTTCTTTGCGCTTCTTGAGGAACGTCATCATCTCGCGCAAGCCGCCGCCGACGCGCTCGAGAGGCTGCTCCTTCGCTGCTTCACGCATCGCCAGAAACTTATGGCGGCCGCTCTTGTTCTCATCGATCCACTGTCTGGCGAACTCACCCGACTGGACTTCAGAAAGAATCTTCTTCATCTCTTTGCGCGTTTCAGCGGTGACGATGCGCGGACCACGCGTGTAATCGCCATACTCCGCCGTATCTGAAATCGAGTAGCGCATGTAGGCCAAGCCGCCCTCTTGAATCAGATCGACGATCAACTTCAACTCGTGCAGACATTCGAAGTATGCGATCTCCGGAGCGTAGCCAGCTTCCGTCAACGTCTCGAAGCCCGCGCGGATCAGCTCGCTCACGCCGCCGCACAACACGGCCTGCTCGCCAAACAGATCGCTTTCAGTCTCTTCCTTGAAAGTCGTCTCAATCACGCCGGCTTTCAGACATCCGAGCGCGCCCGGCATACGCCAGCGCATTCTCGAGCGCCTTGCCCGATGCATTCTGATGCACGGCAACCAGCCCGGGGACGCCAACGCCTTCAGTGAACAACTCGCGTACGCGATGGCCGGGAGCCTTGGGCGCAACCATCGACACATCGACACCTTGCGGCGCGGTGATCTGGCCGAAGTGGATGTTGAAGCCGTGCGCAAACATCAGCGTCTTACCGGGCGTCATGTGCGGCGCGATTTCGTGGTTGTACAAGTCGCCCTGGATATGATCCGCGACCAGAATCATGATGAAGTCAGCAACCTTCGCGGCTTCACTGGTGGGCAGCACTTTCAAGCCGGCGGCTTCCGCCTTCTTCCACGACTTGCTTCCGCCGTAGAGTCCGACCACAACATCGACACCCGAATCGCGCAGGTTCAACGCGTGCGCGTGTCCCTGGCTTCCGTAGCCGATGATCGCTACCGTTTTGCCTTTCAGTAAGGCGAGATCGCCATCTTTCTCGTAGAACCGTTTAGCCATGCAAAACTCCGTTCGTCTCTTCTAAGGTTTCATCGGCGCCCGCGTCAGACTGTGCTGAGCGAATCAGAACCGGCGGCTGCAAGCGCAGCTTCTTGGCTTCGAGCGATACCGCAACGCCGCCCGAGCGCGTCACTTCAATCTCACCGTACGCGCGCATCACATCGATGAACTCGTTCATCTTTTCCGAGTCGCCCGTACATTCAATCGCAAACCCTTCGGTGGAGGAATCCACTACGCGGCCGTGAAAGATGTCGGCTTCTTTCAATACGGCGGTGCGATTGTCCATCGTGGTGCGCACGCGCAGCAGCACCATTTCATGAACTACAGACGGTACATCCGTCAGGTCGGTCGCCTGCAGTACGTTGATCAGCTTGTTCATCTGCTTGACCACCTGGCCGCGCAGTTTGTCTTCGACGTCGACCGTGATGGTCATGCGCGATAGCTCCGGATCGAGCGTGCGGCCGACCGTCAGGCTGTCGATGTTGTAACCGCGCGCGGAGAGCAGCCCGGTCACGCGCAACAGTGCGCCCGGCTTGTTTTCAAGAAGAATCGAGATCACTTGCAACATGATTTAGCTCACCACCGCCACTGGCGGACCCAACACCATTTCATTGATCGCGCCGCCCGCCGGAACCATCGGGTAGACGTTCTCGAACGGCGTCACCTTTACGTTCAGCAGGTAAGGGCCGGGCTCGTTGATGGCTTCTTCGAGCGCTTGCGTCAGTTCTGAGGGACGCTCCACTGTGCGGCCGCGAAAGCCGTACGCGCCTGCAAGTTTCTCCGGGTCAGGGAAGCAATCGAGCGTTACCTGGCTCAGCCGGTTGTTGTAGAACAACTCCTGCCACTGGCGCACCATGCCCAGGTAGCCGTTGTTCATCACGATAATCTTGATCGGCAGCCCGTAGCTTGCGATGGTCGCGAGTTCCGGAATCGACATCTGGAATCCGCCGTCACCGGCAATCGCAAATACCAGCTTGTCGGGCCGTGCAAACTGCGCGCCGATGGCGGACGGAACCCCATAGCCCATAGAACCTAGCCCGCCTGAGTTGATCCACAGCCGCGGCTCGTTGAACCGAATCAACTGCGCGGCCCACATCTGATGCTGGCCAACGTCTGAAGTCACGATGGCCTGGCCGTTCGACAGCCGGTCGATCTCCGACATCAGATGCTGCGGCTTGATCTCATCATCCGTCCGCGAGCGGTCGTAAGGATGTTCGTTCTGCCAGGCATGCACCTGTTCGCGCCACTGCTGACGCGCGTTGGCATGCAGATTCTTGCGGTCTTCCGGCGCTTCCGCGGCGAAGCGGTTCATCTTCTGCAGCACGCGCTTCACATCGCCGACGATCGGGATATCAGGGTTACGGTTCTTGCCGACTTCAGCCGGATCGATGTCGACATGAATCACGCGCGCATGCGGTGCAAAGGCTGCCAGACGCCCCGTCACGCGGTCATCGAAACGCGCCCCGAGCGCAATCAGAAGATCGCAACCGGTAATGGCCATGTTCGCTGCATAGCTGCCGTGCATGCCCGGCATGCTGATGTAGTTCGGATGATCTGCCGGCAGCGCGCCCAAACCCATCAGCGTGCAAACGGTCGGGATACCTACGAGCTCGACCAGTTCTTTCAGTTCTGCTTTCGCTTCACCGGCGAGGATGCCGCCGCCGGCATAGACGATCGGGCGCTCGGCTTCCCACAGCAACTGCGCCGCGCGGCGAATCTGACCGGTGTGCCCATCGGTCGGCACCTTGTAGCCAGGCAGATGGATCGAGTCCACCGGAACGTAGTGTCCCTGTGCCTGGAAGACATCTTTCGGAATGTCCACCAGCACCGGACCCGGGCGGCCTGTCGCCGCAATGTAGAACGCTTCGTGAATGATCTGCGGCAGCTCCGCGATCGTCTTCACCATGAAATTGTGTTTGGTGGCAGAGCGCGTGATGCCGAAGGTGTCGGCCTCCTGAAACGCATCGCTGCCGATCAGCTTGGTCGAGACCTGACCGGTCAGGGCCACCAGCGGAATCGAATCCATCATGGCGTCGACCAGGCCCGTCACCAGGTTGGTCGCGCCGGGGCCCGAAGTCGCGCAGCAGACACCGACTTTGCCGGTCGCCTGCGCATAACCTTTGGCCGCGAAACAGGCATTCTCCTCATGGCGGACGAGGACGTGCCGGATCGGGTGGTCGAACATTGCATCGTAAAAGGGCAGCGTGACGCCGCCGGGATAGCCGAAAAAGCAGTCGACTCCTTCCCGCACGAGGCATTCGAGTAACATCCTGGCGCCGTTCATTAACGTGGACATGTGATCTCTCGCTTCAGATTTGGTGCTTAGAAAATGAAAAAGGCCATCAGCGGCTTAGGTTCGCCTGCTGATGGCCTTCGGTTGCCGACCGATAGCCTCAAGCAGGCCGCGTAATGACGACCTCAAGAACGACTACTCGTCCGACCGAGACTGACAATCTGGTAGATGCCGTCTGCATTGTTCACTAGTCAGCTTAGCGCAAAGTTTCGTAAATGCAAGATTATTGTTTGATAAATAATGCTTATGGAGTGAGCCGAAGCTTTGCGGCACTCCTGCGGCTTCTAGGCTGAAGCAGATCGCAGTCCTGATGGGTCGACATCGCGTTTGGAGCGGCTCCAATTGCAGTACCTGTGCGTCAACCTAGCATTCTCGTCTATTGTTTTTCCGCCCTGCCAGTATTGCTCTATGTGGTCTACTGCTGAAGTCACTCCAATTGCGAAATTCGTTGACGACAAATGGAACACGTGGGATCTGAAGCGTAGAGTCTCTCCTTAAGCGAGCGGGAAAAGCACCGGGGCTCCGAACTGGGTGTTCCAACCGCCTGCTTCAACACGGAACGCCATAAATCGAAGCGCGACACGACTGCTTCCTTGGAACTAGTCGAAAGCTCGATTGCAGAGATGAAGTCGTCATTGTTAGACATCAAATCAATCAGCGCCTCACGAATCAGTCGAGCTTAGCGACAATCTGGGGCTTCTCGTAGACAGTGAAGCCGTACATTAGCACGTCGTAGAGAGATGAGTTTATTTTTTTGGGCTCCCACCTCCCATTTGCATTCTCACCACTCCCCCCTATAGAAGCGCTTGAACGCATTGTTCACCAAGTAGGCTGTTGACCAGAAAGCAAGACTTTCTAAAAGCTTGCCTGACCTCTTCTCGCTCCGAATTCTGAATATGTTTAAATATCTCTGCCATATCAGTATTCATGAAGGTCTTCATCGGCGCACTATAGTTGAGGTAAGTAGCGTGGTAGAACGCGGCAAAGCGCAGCACCATTTCCACATCGCGCATACGCCGATCCGGGCCAGAAAAATTTAACAGCTTACGGAAGTCGCTATCGCCCGAAAGCTCTTTCAACAACGTAATGTACGGACCGCGATATATACAGTTCCTAAGCTCCTGGTCGTTTAAGGCCACAGATCCGCTATTCAGGCGTTCAAATATTTCAAATTTCAGATCTTTATCAGACTCCCTCTTAATCGTTATTGCTCGGAGGGAACTTCTTTTAATAAGTGATTGGGCCTCCCGAGGCAGTTCCGAAAAACTCATTCCGTTCAAAGTTTCACGAACGCATAGTGAACTGAGCCGCGAATTGCCGTCTAAAAAATTAAAAAAGGTTGTCAGTCTCTGCTGTCCATCAATTACCGATTCATGGCCCTCCAGTTCTCCATTAGATAGATTATTGGCAGCGGCACTCCAAGAAGAACTGATTCAATCAGTCTGCTCGAACGCGCTCGATCCCAAACAAACTGACGCTGGAAATCCGGCTGAAGACTAATAGCCCGTCTTTGTAGCGATCATATAAATCTTTGATCGTTGGATCGGAGCTCGACGTGAATATTTTGCGCTCCTCGCCTCAACCAGAAGGAGCAAGTGTCTCATCTCCTTCGATTTCAACGTGAATCTGGGCTTCTGTCTCTGATGTCACGGTTTCTCCATGATTGCGATTCATGAGTCCTTAACTCAGAGTGAATCGTCGAACTCTCAAACTCAACCTCGAACTCTCAAACTCAACAATGATAAGACAGCTCTGTCGCACGGAGCACGTCCTCACGCAGCGGCAGCAATGGGTGTAGCGCTGGTTCCAACAGTTCGGGATTTGCCTTCGCCCACCCATGACAAAATTGTTTCACTCTCATGCGGTTCGCTCTGATATTGCTTTGCACTTCGCTGATCGCTGCCGATTCCCGCAACACGCAATCTTCCTGGCACGAATACTCATTTTGAACTCACCATTTACCGCACGCGCGCTGAATGGGAGGCTCGCAAAACACATTTGCGCAAAGCAAATCCTCAGCGCTGCAGGGCTTTATCCGATGCCCGCTCACGCGACGCCTCCGCACGCCGAAATCTTCGGCCGCCTGGAACGCAACGGCTACTCAATCGAGAAGGTTCTGCTCGAAACGTTGCCCGGCTACTATGTGGGCGGCAATCTTTACCGTCCGGCGGCCGCAGGGAAGCATCCGGCGGTGTTGAACCCGCACGGTCATTGGCAATACGGCCGCCTGGAAAATGAGCCGCTCGACTCCAATCCTGCGTTCGGCATCAGCATGGCGCGGCAGGGGTTTGTCGTGTTCGCGTGGGACATGGTCGGCTACAACGACACTTTGCAGACGCCGCATGATTTCGGTTCGCCGGCTGAACAGTTGTGGTCATTCGGTCCGCTCGCGCTCCAGCTTTGGAACTCGGTGCGGGCATTGGATTTCGTCAGCACGCTCGCTGATGTGGATACCACGCGAATCGGCATGGCGGGTGCGTCCGGTGGTGCAACGCAGACGCTGCTGTTGAGTGCAGTTGATGATCGCGTCGCGTTCGCTGCGCCGGTCAACATGGTTTCGACCATCATGCAGGGCGGCGACACGTGCGAGAACGCGCCCGGCCTGCGCATCAACACGAACAACGTAGAGATCGCCGCAATGTTCGCACCGAAGCCGCTGCTACTCGTATCGGCCACAGGCGATTGGACGCGCAACACGCCGCAAGTGGAGTTCCCGGCGATCCAAAAGATCTATGCGTTGTACGATGCGCAGGCAAGCGTCGAGAACGTGCATCTCGATGCACCGCATAACTTCAACCAGGCGAATCGGGAGGCTGTCTACCGGTTCTTCAACAAACATGCGCTGCACCGCGAGGCCAACTACATCGAGCACAACGTGCCGATCGAGATGCTGCAGAATATGCTTGCGCTGCATGGGCGCGCGTTGCCGGCGAATGCAGTCAGCTACAACGGAGTTTTCGCCGCATGGAAAAAGCTCGCATCCGGTGTGCCGGACGATGTCGCCCGCGAACGTTTGCAATTGGCGCTTCCCGTCGAGTGGCCGCAACACGTGAACGTAACTCGCAATGGTGATCAGTTGCAGTTGACGCGTGACGCCACAGGCGAAAGCGTGCCGGCGCAGTGGTTCGCGGGTGAGGGCGATCCGGTGCTGGTCGTGCATCCTCTCGGGATGCAAGCGGCATTACAGGAGCCGAGCGTGATCGCGATGCGTGCGGCGAAGCGCCCTGTGCTGCTCATTGATGCATTTCAAACCGGAAGCGCTGTTGCTGAGCGTGATCGGAGCGCGCGTCACTTTCTCGCGTTCAATGTTTCGGACGATGCCGCACGCGTTCAGGACGTCGCAACCGCCATCGCGTATTTGAACAACCGAGCAGAGATTATGGCGTTCGGTGATGCACAGCTCTGGGCCGCTGTTGCTGCGGCACTCTCGCCGCACACAGTACGGCTGACGAACGCGCGCGACCTGAGCCACATCACCGAAGAAGAGCTACTGCAGAAGTTTCGAGTGCCCGGCTTTCAGCGCGCCGGCGGCTTCGCTACCGTGCAACTTTTGCTGCAACGTTCAGTGTCGCGGCATAGTGCGCAATGATCTCGTCAAAGATGCGCGGCAGATCGTACGTGAGCTGCCACTGAGGGAAGTGCGCGCGTATTTTGCTGAGGTCGCTGATGTAGCAGATGTGATCGCCGGTGCGGGCCTGATCGCTGTAGCGATGATCGAGTGAATAGCCGCGCTCACCCAGCAGGTCGACGGTTTCCAGAATCGACAAGCTGTTTGCACGGCCGCCGCCCATGTTGTAGACCTCGCCGCAACGCGGGCTGCCATAGAAATTCAGGAAGAGCTGCGCGACATCGTACGAATGAATCTGATCGCGCACCTGTTTGCCCTTATAGCCAAAGACCGTGTAAGGCTCGCCCAACACCGCGCAGCGCACGATGTAATTCAAATACCCGTGCAACTGCACGCTGGCGTGATTCGGACCCGTCAAACACCCGCCGCGAAAGATCCCGATCGGCATGCTGAAGTAGCGGCCGTACTCTTGCGCCAGAATGTCCGCCGCTGCCTTCGACGCGCCGAAAAGCGAATGCAGGCACTGATCGATGGACATGTCTTCGGCAATGCCGTTCAAGCCGTCGGCGTACTCCCAGCGCTTCTCCAGTTCCACCAGCGGTAACTGATTGGGGCGGTCGCCATACACTTTGTTGGTGCTGATGTGGCAGAACGGAGACTGCGGCGCAAACTCACGCGCAGCCGCGAGCATGTTGAGTGTACCGCCGGCATTCACGTCGAAGTCTTCGTATGGAATCTCCGCAGCCTTGTCATGCGAAGGTTGCGCGGCCGCGTGAATCACGAAGTCTGGCCGCACCTGCTTAAACAGATTCGAGACTGCGGCGCGGTCCCGAATATCGAGCGTCTGATGCCGATACGTCGGAAGCTCATCCACAAGGCTCTTCACTACGGGCGCAGTCGTTCCACCTGCGCCGAAGAACCACGCGCGCATATCGTTATCGACGCCCGTCACCTGCCAGCCACTCGCACACAGCACGCGCGCGCATTGCGAGCCGATCAAGCCTCCCGATCCGGTAATCAGAGCGTTCTTCATAGTTTCCTTAAGCCGCGTAACGGCGCGTCATCTTCGAACAGAACTCCGCAAACTGCTCGGGCTCGCGCGGCGGACTGGTGTGGTCGGGGCGCATGCCGAGCGCTTCGGGCGTGTAACAGTACGTGAGCGTCACATCGAACTCGTCTAGCGCACTCATCATGCGGTCGAACCATTGATCGGCGTTGGGGCGGAAGCTATCGGCCCAACTGAGCCCGGTGCGCACATGCTTCACTCCCAGGTCGCGCAACCACCGCACCGCGTCATCCAGCCGGTGATCTTCGAAATGGAACCACTGGCAAATGCCGAGCTGCGGCGTGTAGCGGTGGAAGTGCTTGCACGCGAGCTTCGGCGTGCCGTCCTCCCGCAACAAGCCCATATAGAAGTGGCGATAGTACGAAGAGCCTTCCGCTTCGCGATGGCGCGTTGTCGCGGGCCACGCGCGGGGCAGGTCGTACAAGCTGTACCAATGGATGCGCTCAACTTGTCCGATGAGCAACTCCGCCGTGCGCTGTAATCCGAACTCCTGCACTTCTTCAGCGCCGAACGTAGACACGCCCACTTCCGAGACCCACAGCGGTAACTTCGTCACAGCGCGAATCTCATCGAGCTTCGCCGGCCATTCGTGGATTGTCCAATGGTTCCAATCGAGCGGAAAGCCATGCACGGCAACAACGTCAAGCCCCGCCAGCACACCCTGTTCTTCCATGTTGCGCATGAAGCCGGCGTCAATCGGCGAAATGCCGCCCAGCACGCGTTTCGCCCGCGTCGTCTCCGCGGCGATTGCCTGCGACGCGCCCTTCACCATCGAAGCGAAGATCTTCCAACCGGGATCCAACTGGAAGTCCCAATGCGAAAGGTTGTTGGGCTCGTTCCACAACATCAGCGCCTCAATCAAGCGTATAGCCCCCTTCGGGATTGTGGCGGCAGAGAAAAACTTCAGGTTCGGGGTGCTGCAGGATGGTGTAGCCGGCACTGCGCAGCATGGCCGCCGCGCACGATGCATTCGGCAGCCACCAGTTGGTTGGATCCTGCGAGTAGCTGTTCTCGACAAACACCATGCGTGGATAGCCGGGCTCCTCGAAAATATCTTCGTTCCAGAACGGGTAGTCTGGCTCGATTTTCGGAGTCTTGGTGCTGCCGCGCAGCAGTGATTGGAACAGCAACAAATCCTTCGTCACATGCTGATGCAGCAGGTCGAGCGCGAGCAGCGGATGCCGCAAATGATAAAGCACGCCCATGAAGATCACCAGGTCAAACTTTTCGCCAAGCTCGCCAACCTGATACACCGACAGCTGCCGGAACTCGATCTTCTGCTTGGAGACTTCCGCCGCGAACTGCGCCTGCGCCAGGTAGTGCGGATCGTGATCGATGCCCACCACGCGCTCCGCTCCGCGCTTCTTCATCTCGATCGAATAGAAGCCGCCATTGCACCCGATGTCCAGAACGGTCTTGCCGGTGAGATCAGCCGGAATCGCCTGCGCAAAATTCTGAAACTTGACCGACGGATAATCGCCCAGGAAATGATTGGGCGCTGTTTCCACGCCAGCCAGCCGCAGGTTGTGAAACCAGGGCCCGAGCTGTTCCGCGCGTTGTGCAACTTCTTCTGCGGTCATTACGAGGCTGCACCCTCCATGCTCAATGTTTTGATTGCTTCGTGAAAGCCGCGCAAAGTTCCCACGTCAGCATACGATTCACCGGCCTTCACGGCACGAGCCTCTCCGCCACGTGCGATGAACTCGTTCACCAGCGTGCCGAAGTATTCATCGCGGCGTTCTCGCTCGCACCAAAGGTCGAACAACTTGCGCATCAGGTGCCCGGGCAGCTGAAACGCACCCCAGATCCATTCAGTGCCGGGGTTCTGCTCCTTCACGACGATGCGAGACACGTGATCTCCTTCAGTGAGCACCGCGTCGAAAAACTCCGGGTGCTCTACCGGAAACAGCAGGAACGAGAGAAGGCCCGCAGGCAGGCGGCAGTAACCATCAGCGGGAAACCAGATGGTGTCGGGCAGTCCGATGCGCACCAGTTCGCCGCTTCCGACAAAAGGCAGCGCGCGGAAAATCGCATCGCACAATCCCGCCGGCTCTTCCTGCACGACATAGCAGAAGTTCACGTTGCCCGCGGCCGGAGCCGTAGTATTCCATGATGTCGGATTTGCGCGATGAGATCACAAAGCAAATCTTGCGCGCGCCGCCCGCGATCATGCGTTCGACAAGGTAATCGCTCACCGCACGCGGACACTCCACGCCCTGCTCAACGCGCGTGCCCACCGGTAACAGCTCCTTCGAGAACGCAAGTGGCTGGATACGCGATCCGCGTCCCGCAGCCGGAATGACTCCCCACATCTAAACGGCCTCCTGTAGTTCGACTGCGTTCAATGCCTGTTCAAAGTCACTTGCCCGCCTGTCGGCCGTGTGTTGTTCGAGCACGCGTTCTCGCGCACGTCTGGCGACACGCGCCAGTGTTTCATCGGAACTGTTCAGCACGTCAAGCACATCCTCCGTTGAGTTCACGACAAAGATCTCTTCACCGGGATTCAGGAAGGTATCGAGACCCTCCCACGCATCGCTGAGAATCGGCGCGCCGCAAGCCGCGGCTTCGAAGATGCGGCCCTGGGGGCAGTAGCCCATCGCGGCCATGTCGGCGCGCGTAACGTTCAGCGTTGCGCGCGAAGAACAATAGAACGCCGGGTGGTCAGGCGGCGCGACATGCGGATGAAAGAAAAGATTGGCCGTCCACGGGAAGCGATGGTCGTACATCGCGCCGCCCATGATGAAGCGGTGCCCCGGCAGCCGGCGCGCGGGCTCCACGAACAGACGCTGCAAGGCAGCCTGTCTGTCGGCGGCAAACGTACCCAGGTACGAGAGATCGCCCTGCCACTCCGCGCGTGGGGCAACCGGGAAATGAACGTCCGGGTCCACGCTGCCATACAACGGAACCGCACGGCGCGCCCCCAGAACACGGGTCAGTTCCTCCAGCGCGCGGCCTCCCGTATAGCTCAGCACCAGATCGAAATCGCGATAGCCGTTGTCCGGAACATAGTCGACCGTCTCGCCGCGGGCAAGCCGGGCCAGCGTCACTGGTGTATCCAGATCGTAAAAGATTTTCACGCCCGCGGCCGATTGCATTACCCGCGCCGCAGCCGCCTTCGCATCCGGGCAGTATGACGTGACGATCGCAAGGTCAGCATCTTGCAGACTGCGCGACGCCTGGGCCTGAACGCTGTCCCACTCGCCATAGAGAACGATGTTTACGCCGGGCAACGATGTGAGATCGCGATGCTGTGCGTAGTAATCGGTGTCGCGTTCGTAGAAGTCGATGCGATAACCCTTGCGCACCAGAGCGCGGCAGAGTCCTCGCCACAACGTGGCATGCCCATTGCCCCACGATGACGTAATCGACAGGCCGAAGATCACAAGTCTCATAGCTCTTCGGTCCGCAATCGCAAGGGAGTCGATGTCGCACGCCGCACCGGCTCAGCCAGAGCGAGCACGTCGCGCACATATTGTTCGAGCTGCAGAGCACGGTGTTGTGACGTGTGCCCGTCCAGCACCCTTCTCCGCGCGAGCATACCGATGCGCACGCGCTGCGCCGCATTCGTGTCCGCCAATTGCTTCTCGACCTCTGCGGAATCGTGAGCAACGAGCAACTCTTTGCCGATTTCGAAGAATGTCGCAAGCCCCGGCCAGGGATCGCTAATGATCGGCACGCCGCATGCCGCCGCTTCGAACAAGCGCACGCTCGGCGAGTAACCGGCCTTGATCATGTCTGCACGCGTGATGTTCAGTGTGAACTGTTGCGAGTTGTAGAACCAGCGATGCTCGGCGGGCGGCAGATGCTCGATGCGCTCTACATTCGCGGGCCATTCAACATCAGGCGGATACATCGGCCCCGCGACGACGTACTTGCCGCGCGCATCGCAACGCGCGGGTTCGAGCAGCAATCTTTCGAGCCCCGGCTGACGATCTTCACTGTAGGTTCCGAGGTAGCCCATCTTCCAGCGCGACGCTTGCTCTTCGGGATAGTAGAGCTGCGGGTCCACTGAGCAGTACAGCGCGCGCGGCATGCGTGCGCCATACTTCGCTGCAATTAGATCGAGCGTAGGGCCGCCGGTGAAGGAAAGGTACAGGTCGAAGCGAGGGATCAACTCCGGCGAAAGATATTCATAGTCGCCGCGCGCGAGCTTCGCTAACGTTACGGGCGTATCGATATCGTAGAAAGCCGTGGTGCCCCGCGCGGTACGCAGCGCCCAGTCGGCAACCGCGACGCCTTCAGGTACATAAGAACCGACGATCACCAGATCTGCTTCGCGCACGTCCTTCGCGCAGAGCCTTCCGAGCTCGGCAAGGCTGTCGTAAAGCACCACGCGCGCGTACGGAGGTGAAGCGAGATCGCGATTTTCGCGATACCAATCCACATCGCGCTCCAGAAAGAGTACGTCGTGTCCGCGCGCCGCCAATGCACGAAGCAGTGCACGCCATGTAGTTGCATGGCCGTTGCCCCATGACGATGTAATGGAAAGGCCGAGAACTACGATGCGCATGCGCGCCTCTGCATCACATGGTCGAATTGTTCGGCGCGCTGCGCGTAAGTATGCTCGCTCAGCACGCGACGGCATGCAGCATCGCCCAACTGCCTTGCGCGTTCGGGTGTCAACGATCGCACCAGTTCGGCCACCTCTTTTCCATCTTTCGCGACCAGCACTTCCCGTCCGGGTTCCAGAAACTGCTCGATACCTTCCCATGCGTCGGTAATCAGACACGCGCCCGCACCGGCAGCTTCGAACACGCGGGTGGCGGGACTGAATCCAAAGCGGGCCATGCTATCGCGGCTGATGTTCAGCGCGGCGAGCACCGACGAGTTCAGCGCGTTGTGATCCGCAGTGAACACATGCCCGGCTTTGCGCACGTTGGGCGACACAGGCTTATCGTCCCAGCCATTGCCGCCGAGCAGAAATGTTCGTTCCGGCGCCAGTTCCGCCGCATGCAGAAAGAACTGTTCTACGCGGGCTTCGCGATCGGGCAAGCGATTCCCGAGAAAAGCAAGGTCAGCGGACCAGCGCGGATCGGCCGCCACGCGGAAGTGCGTTTCCGGATCGAGAGCGTTGTAGATCGGGATGCAGGAGCGCGCGCCCAGACGCAGGTACTCGCGAATCACCGGCTCGCCCCCGCCATAGGTGAACACGTGATCGTAACGGCCCACCTGGTTGCGAAACGGGTCCGATGGATTGCTCTCCATGCGCTCGAGCGTGGCGGGAGCATCCACATCCCAGAACGCCAGCAGTTGCCCGGATCTGCGCGAAGCAGGCACCGCCGCTTCCAGTAGTTCATCGTAGACGCCGATGCCGCTCGCCTTCACCACCAGATCCGCATCGCGCGCCTGTTCGAGCGTCTTCATCGCGGCATCTTCGGACGCGCCATCGTAGACGACCACGCGCGCCCAATCGGGATCGGCCATGTCGCGGTGCTTCTGGCGATCGAAAGCGTCGGGCTCATAAAACGTGATGCGGTGCCCGCGCGCAGCGAGCGCTTTCAGCATGCCGCGATAGTAAGTGGCCGCGCCGTTCCAGTAGGCCGAAACCAGGCTCGATCCGAAGAAAGCAATGTGTAGCGGTGCGCTCAAATGGCAGCCTCCACTGGCGCGGGTTGCAACGACGCCGCAATCGTTAACAGTTCATCGGCGCGGTGCCCGCAAGTGTGTCGCGCTAACACCGTCATGCGGCCCTGGCGGGCTGCAGAATCGGCAGCTTCGCGATTATGAACAATGAAGTGCAGCATCTCGCGCATCTCCGCGCCGTTGCGCGCTTTCCAATAATCGCCTTCACGAAACAAGTTTTCACTGTCCTGCCACGGCGCGCTCACCAGAGGAATGCCGCAAGCCAGCGCCTCGAAGACGCGGATAGTGGGCACACCGGACAATGCTTCGACGTATGGACGGCGAGGCACATGGACCGTGACGCGATGCGCGGCAAACACCTCGGGCGCCCGGAAGTTCGGCAGCCAGCCCCGATACTCAATGTGCGCGCGCTCGAGTTCCTGCAGCGCATCTGCCGGATAGCGCACGCCATAGATGCGCGCCTGCAACTGCAAAGCACGCACGGGCTCGATTAGAAATTCGCGCAGTTCCTTGCGCCGCTCTTCATCGCCCCAATTGCCGACCCAGACCAGATCGCCTGTCTTCTCCACGTTCGGAAATGGCTGGAAGACGCGGGTGTCGGCGGCTTCATGCCAGGTCCACGCCTGCTGCGCCCACTGATGCAAACGGTACTGATGGCTTACCGACTCACCAAATGCGAGCACGCCATCGTACCCGGACAGATCGTAAGCCGCCATCGCAGCAGGATCGGTGACGGAGCGGTGGTGCGTATCGTGAAACAACATCCGGAGAGATGAATGAGCGCGGCGATATCGCCCAATCGCGCGACGAGCTCTGCATCGTTCCACTCATGCACCAGCACCAGGTCCGCCGATTCCAGCTCGCGCGATAAGTCGAGCGTCGCGGAGTCGAACACATGCGGTTGCAACGACGGGTATTTCTCGCGGTAAGCATCGAGCGCATCTTCACCGTACGAGTCCGCAAGATTGCGCGCGCTCCACGAGTCAGCCGGCTCATACACGTCGACTGTGTGGCCGCGCTGCTGCAACTCCACCGCTACGCCGCGGAGGAAGTGTGCGTTTCCGTGGTTCCAGTCCGAGCGTAGAGAGTGCGTGAAGAAGACGATCCGCATTGTGAAGGGCCCTGAAGCAACTGCCGGTAAAGGTCGAGATATCTGCTGGTCATCAGATCAGCCGGGTAAAGTTCTGCGTGACAGCGCGCGCGTTCGCCCCATTCCGCGGTTGCAGCCGGGTCGGCAAGCAACGCGCCGAGAGTTTTGCGCCATGCCGCAGCATCGCGGGGATTTACGAAGATCGCCGCATCGCCCCACACTTCGCGCAGGCTGGGAATGTCGCTCAACACCAGACGCACAACCCGCTTGCGCCGCTTCGAGCGGTGCATAACCAAACGGCTCATAGAGCGCGGGACCGGCATAAATGGCAGCGCGCGAATACCACACAGACAACTCTGCCGCACTCAGCCTGCCCAGACTGTGCACGTTGACCGGAACATCGTCTGCGTCTCCCGCGACATAGATACGCAGATCGCCGCTGCCGGCGGCACGGCTGAGCGTGATGATGTTTTTCGCTTCGTCCCAAAAGCGTCCGGCAGAAAAAACGAAGGGCTCTTTACGCCAGAACCCTCCCGCAAGGGCCGCCGGCCATTGGGAATAACTTTGTAGTTTGCGCGCACCGCGTATTCCTGTCGCAACGCGGCGGCCATGGTGGAGGACGGAGCTACGATGCAATCGGCGTGCTCCAGACCGTTGCGAACCACATCGTGATAACGGCTCCAGGATTCCGGTGCCGCTTCGCCTTTCACCGCGCGCCACCAGGAACAACGCAGGAATGCGCCACAACCAAGTTCGGAATCTTCCAATCGAGCGCGGCGTGCGCGAACCCATTCAGGTGAATCACGTCGGGGTGAAAACTTTCGGCAATGCTCAACAGCCATGCACCCGCGCGCTCCACATCCGCCCACGGCTCTGGCATCCACTCCAGGCGGTAATCGCTCGAAAACAATGTGACGCCCGGTATCGCTACGGCTTCCGAGCGCCGCTCCATCGATATGCCGCCCATGACTGCGATGCCGACCGCGACGCCTTGCGCGCTCAAGCCGCTCGCCAGTTCCATGGCGTAAGTCCACACGCCGCCCACGGCATCGGCGGTCATCAACACGCGCTGCGGCGCGTTATCCATGACTGATGTTGACCAGTTCCAGCTCGGCAAGCGGCCGCGGCCGCGACTCCTGAATATCGCTGAACTCCTGGAACGATCCCAAATAGTGTGCGTGTGCCCGCTCCCACGCGAGATCGTCTTCCGCACCCCAACGCCGCCGGTAATCGGGCGAGCCCGGATACGGAAACAGCGGCACCGGCTCGTTCGACCAGACGTCGAACTGCTGCAGATGCTCTCGCCAGCGCTGAATCGCTGCGGGATCGTCCTGCTCCATCTCCAGCAGATTGGCCTGCACGAACGGGATGCGCTGCTTGGCGAAGATCAGCCGCGCGGCAAGATCCTCGGTGGTCACCTTACATTTCTTATCGAGATACTCGCGGCCCTCTTCGGTGATGCTTTCCACCCCGGCCTCAACCGACACGCATCCGGCACGGCCCAGCAGATCGAGCATCTCTTCATTCCAGAGGTCCACCCGCGTCTGCACGCCGAACTTGATCTTGCGTTCCACCAGCGCCGTCAGCAACTCGCGATTCGGAAGAAAGATTTCATCGATGAAGTAGACGTACTCCACACCCTGCGCGATCAACGCGTCGAGCTCTTCGAGAATCACTCCCAGCGGCCGCTTGCGATACTTGTCGCGGAAATTATCTTTCGCGCAGAAAGTGCAGTGATACGGGCAGCCGCGCGACGTTTCCATTTCGGCGCCCGGCCCAATACCCGGAGCATCGAAGCGATGGTGCTGATGTGCATGACGCTGCACATACTCAGCAGGCCAGTGCAGTGCGGGCATCGCCGCCATGTCACACGAATACGGACCACCAGTGACAACGGGCTGACCGTCGCGCAGATAGGCGATGGACGGAACAGAAGCCCAATCGCCCGCAAGCCGCGGCAGAATTTCTTCGCACTCACCAACCACCACAACACTGGTGCCGAGCTTCTGCAGTGCGGCGCGCGGCGTAGTCGAGCCATGCGGCCCCACGGCAACTGTGGTCCCGCCACAATCGCCGATCGCTTGCAGCACTTCCAGCGGCACGCGCAGCTCGGGCGGCGCACAGCGCCAGAACAAGTAGCTGGGCGCAGTCGTCACAACGGTGAAGTCCGGACGGTAGTCGGCCACCTGTTGCCGGATCTGGCCGAGCGTCAGGCCATCCATCTGCCCATCGATGATGATTGCTTCGTGACCCGCGCGCTCGAGCAATACTTTGGCGTAACCGTACTCGAGCGGCAAATGGGGCTCGCGGCATCCGAAATAGATGCTGCCTGCAAAGTCCCAATTGGGATTGACCAGAGCGTAACGCATGGCTTTGTCAGCCCATCAATCCGCGGCTGGTGAGTTCAGCGCGAGACTCTTGCAATGAGTCGTGCGCGGTCTGGCCTTCCAGCCACCCGGCCAAGTCCTGCAAGCCCTTTTCCATGGTCACCTGCGGCTCATAGCCGAGGATCTCTTTCGACTTTGTGCCGTCAGCGTAGCAGTGACGAATGTCGCCCACGCGGTACTTGCCGCTGATCTCCGGCTGCTGCGAGCCGCCGAGGGTTTGGATCACGCGGCAGGCCAGCTCGTTGATCGAGATTTTCTGGCCACTCGCAAGATTGAAGGTCTGCCCGCTCGCTTTCTCCACTTCAAGCGCGAGGCGGCACCCGCGCGCAATATCGTAGACACTCACGAAGTCGCGCAACTGATTGCCGTCCTCGTTGATCAACAGGGGCCGATTGTTCAACAGGCGCGACGCAAAGATTGCCAGTACGCCCGTGTACGGATTGGAGAGCGCCTGGAACGGACCGTAGATATTGAAGAAGCGCAGCGCAACGGCGGAGAAGCCATAGCTCTTGCCCGCGATCAGACACATCTGCTCCTGATCGAACTTCGATAGCGCGTAGACCGACGCAAGACGCGGCGTCTTCCATTCGGGCGTGGGAAGCGGGGTGAGCGGTTCACCGAATTCATCGCGCATCTCCCAGTCGCCCATCTTCAACTGTTCGATGGTGCGCTCCTGGGCGGTTGCGTACTCGCCCCGCGAATTGCGATATAACCCTTCGCCATACACGCTCATGCTCGACGCGACGATCAGGCGTTCCACCGGCTTCTTGATCAACGCTTCCAGCAGAACGGCGGTGCCCACGTTGTTAACACTCGTGTAGCGCTCCACCTCGTACATGCTCTGGCCCACACCTACGAGCGATGCCAGATGGTAAACAGCGCTCGCGCCGGAGAGCGCCTTGCCGACGGCAATGGGGTCCCTCACATCGCCAACGATGAGTTCGACTTCGCGATTCAGATAACCAGGGCGATGCTGTCCAGGGCCATGCACTTGAGGATGCAGTGAATCGAGCACCCGCACGTGATAGCCGCCATTCAACAGCTCGTTCGCGACATGCGATCCCACAAATCCGGCCCCGCCGGTAATCAAAACGGTTTTCATAGCTAGTGAGCAACCTGACGGTGTAACCAAACAAACCGGCGTAGTGCAAACTGCAACTGGTAAGTACCTTTGTTCATGATGAAGAACCTGGACCGGGGTTGTCTATGAAATGGGCTTTCTTCTTAGCGCTTATCGGACTTCTTCCGTGAAATTTATAACACTCAAGTAACAATTCACGTGCTGTCATTAGGCTTGACTCAGATTCACCTGGTTCGGCATGGACAAACAGAAGACACCGGTCTTCGTTTAAGCGGACGAAATCAATCGGTTGGTTTGAATGAAATCGGCAAAGCAGAAGCAAGCCAAGCGGCCCGGCGGCTGCGGGCAGGCACGCCGATCCTCACCAGTCCGATCGCAAGAGCGCGGGAAACGGCAAGCATTCTTGCCACGAGTTTGCGTTCGTCTCTGGATGTCAGCGATTGCCTGCAGGAGTTTGACTTCGGCGAATGGACCGGGCAAACGTTCGATCACCTCCAGATGGACAAGCGCTGGCGGGCGTTCAATGAGTCCCGATCCACCGCCCCGACACCCGCAGGCGAAACGATGCGCGATGTCGCGTTGCGCGCCATCGCAGGACTGCGCCGGATCACGCAGGAGTCCGTTATCGTCGTGTCGCACATGGATGTGATTCGTGCGGTGCTGATCGAAATCCTCGGCATACCGTTCGATGATTTCTCGCGGCTGACGATCGGCACTGCGTCGATCAGCGAGATTCAAATTGACGGCAGCTCTACGTCTGTGGTGCGCATCAACGACCGGGCGCACCTCGAATAGCCCGCAAGCTACTCGTAGATGCGAGGGATGTGCGGCTTGATCGCGCAGAGTACGTGGTAAGCAATGCCGCCGGCTGCCATGGCGATCTGTTGGGCGTCGATGGATGTATCGCCTTCGCGCCCCAGCAGCGTAACGTCGTCGCCGGGCTGCAGCTCCGGTACACCGGTCACATCGATGGTGGTCAGATTCATCGAGACCGCGCCGATGATGGGAGCCAGTCGGCCGTGCGCAATGACGTGTCCGCGATTCGCCAGCCGCGGTTGCACGCCGTCAGCATAGCCAGCCGCTAGCACCGCGATGCGCATGCGATGCGGGGCGATGAAGGTGGCGCCGTAGCCGACCGTGGCGCCGGCCTCGATCTCTTTGACCGTGATGGCGCGCGCGCGCCATGTCAGCGCCGGCTCGACAGCGAAGCGCGGCACGGGCGCATCGCCTTCAGCCGGTGAAATGTATCCATAGAGCGAAATTCCTGGGCGCACCATCCGTTTCCACGCATGCGGCGAATCGTACGCGGTCGCGTTCGAGCTTGCCATGTGCAGGTGCGCGGGCCGGATGCCCAGTGCCGCCAGTTGCGCGGTCATGTTCTCGAAGACGCCAAGTTGTTCGTCTGTCTGATGTGTGCGGAAATTGCCGGGCGACGCGAAGTGCGTCATCAGACCATCGAGCGTGGCCGCTTGTAGAGGAGCGAGCGCGTGTGCAATCTCTGGCGCTGTCGCACGCGTGCCCAAACGCCCCATGCCGGTATCGAGCTTCAGATGAAAGCGCGTCTTCCGCTGGAGCCGCAGCGCTGCTTCCTCGAGCACCGGTAGCTCTTCGAGCGAGTGCACCACCGGCGTTAGATCGCTCGCAAGGGCTTCGCGCCATTCATCAGCAAAGACGCCGCCCAGCACCAGCACTTCGGCTCGCACGCCACCCTCACGCAGTGCGACGCCTTCCTGAACGGAACTCACCGCCAGCCATGTTGCACCACATGTTTCGAGGCGGCGCGCCACAGCGAGCATGCCGTGTCCGTACGCTTCCGATTTCACAATGCACGCGAGCGACACGTCCGAGCCCACCGCCTGGTGAATCGCGCGATAGTTCTGGGCAATGCGGTCGAGAGAAACGACGCAGTAGCTGCGGGGGTGAACTGCGGGCATTGTCAGGGTCGTCGCGCGAGGCCTGTGAGCAGCGCTTCATACGCGCCGGTCACCGCGTCCCAATTGTAGCGTTCACGCACGCGCTGTTCGGCATTCCGCTGATACATCGCGCGCTCTTCGATCGGCATGGCCAGCGCGCGCTGCATCTGCTGCACCAGTTCATCTTCCGTCTCGTATGGCAGCCCGCAACCTTCTGCCACTTCGGTGTTCTCCGGCGTATTGCGGTAGATCACGAGAGCGCCGCGCCCCATCGCTTCAATCAGTGCCGGATGCGTGCCGCCCACTTCCGTCGCGTGCACATACGCAAAACAAAAGGTGCCGAGTTCGCGATAGCCCTGTCCATAGATGCCGCCGGGCATCACCACTCGCGTGTCGGTCGTGGCGCGCACTTCGCGAATATACTCGTCCGCGTGCGGCGCGTCGCCGATCAACGCAAGCCGCAGCGGCGTTTCGACGCGTTCGAAAGCGCGGCGCACGGTTAGCGCATTGTTCTCCGGCTCCATGCGGCTCACGTAAAGAAAGTAACGATGCGGCTCCAGGCCCAGCCGGTCCAAAGCCTCGTGTGTGGAGGCGCGCTCCGCGTCCGCGCCATAAGCAATGAAGACGGACTGCTTGCGATAACTCTCCATGTAATACTGCTGAATCGTCAGCGCGTCGGTGACGATTACGTTCGGCAGAAACGTCGCCAGGTATTCCGACGCGTGGTACCAACCGCGCGCGAGAGCATTCCACTTCTTGCGCTTCCGTTCGATGCCGTCGACATTCAGTGCAACCGGAATGCCCCGCGCACGCGCGAGCGCAATGAACAGCGCATTTGCCGCATTGCAGTAAAGAGCGGCGTCGACCCGCTGAAACAGCAAGTGCAACGTAGAGAAGAACGTGTGCGCGAGCGTGTCCAGGTATTTATGGCGAATGGTGGGCAGGTAGGCCAGATGCACGCCGCGATAGACGGGCTCCGGATAGCGTTCGCGGCAGTAGACGGTGACGTGATGTCCGCGCGAGACGAGCCGCGTGGAGAGTTCTTCCGCGAACGTTTCGAAGCCGCCGTAGTTCGCAGGAATGCCGCGCGTGCCAAGCAGCGCGATGCGCACGCTAGCGGCGGGCCGCTTTAGCGCGCGCGTGCGACGGCGTTGAAGCGCTTTGGAGCGGGTCGGCTTACCGGATGGAAGCTAAACCAGCTCGCCATGTACTCATCGTCAACGCGCCGCCGTTCCTGAATGATGCGCCGCTTCGCCATCACGCTCTTGTAGTTGCGGAACAAGAATACAAACGCGCGCAATGAACTGTGTTCCCACAGCAGGCAGCAGCCGACCACCACTACGTCGCGCATCGTAATGGAGAGCCAGTTGCGCCGGTAGACGTTGCCCGAAATGTTTTTGAGCCGCAGCAGGAAACGGTTCTTCACCGAGTGCATGTTGATCTCGGCGGGCAGAGCGCGGCGATTGCCAGGCAAAGCCTTGCGCACGTGATAGCCGCGTGCATACGGAGCATACAAACACTTCCAGCCCATCAACTGCGCACGCCAGGCGACGTCGGCATCTTCGCGGTAGACGAAGAAATCCGAATCGAAAAACTCACCATCGATCGCAATGTCTTCGATCATCTCGCGACGGTACAGCGCGGCTGCCGCGGTTGCGCCGAACACGAACTCGTACTGCCGGTAATGGCCGTTATCGAACTCGAGACTGCCGCGATCGAGGTGCCGCAAGTTCGGCGTGAAGTAAATGCCGGTCGAATCCACCACTGGCTTCTCCGGGAAGTCGAAGCCCGCCGACATCGTCAGCAGCTTGCCGCACACGGTGCCGATGGACGGATCGAGATTCCCAGCATGCACCAGCGCTGTTAAGAAGTCCGGCAGCAGAAGCACATCGGGATTCAACGTCAAAACCCATTCCGATCGAGAGAGCCCGATGGCCTGATTTTGTGCCGCCGCAAAGCCGATGTTTTCGTCGTTGTAGATGATTCGGCAGCGATCCTGAAACGGCTCCAGAATATCGACTGTGCCATCCGTAGAGCAGTTGTCTACAACAATGATTTCGATATCGGGATGGCTCTGGTCCAGAACGGATTCCAGACAACGCTTGATGAAACGGCCGCTGTTGAAGGTAACGATTGTAACGGCTACGCTGCTGGCTTCGCTAAATGGCATTTATGGAGGTGTGGTCCACTTATTCTCTAAAATCCCCGTTGAGGGTCAACGCACTCCACTGGCTAGAGCGTACTGAGGACCACGAAAGCACTTGGCCCCTAATCGAGCAATACTGCCGTAAACTGCTGAAGTTCTGAAACTTCGGTGTTGAATGGCCTCGGCGATCAGACGCACCATCGAGCCCAGCACAAGCGCGGCGCAAACAACGCGGTAGCTGGCCGCGGAGAAATGGCGCGCCGAATACTTCAGTAAACTACGATACCAATAAAGCCTGCTCTGCTCCACAGACAGCGTTCCGACTGAGTGCCCGCCGCGATGAATCGCCTCAGCCGCCGGTTCGAACCAGATCGTATATCCAGCGTCACGCAGCCGCCGGCAGAAATCGGCATCCTCGAACCAGACCGGGAAAAAGCCTTCGTCAAAGCCGCCGATCTGTTGCCAGGCAGCACGCGAAAACATCAGAAACGCTCCCGCGGGCTGATCGACTGGCTGGGGTGTCGCAAGTGTCAGATCGAAGCAACGGTAGTGCCAATTGACCGGGTTGGTTCGCCACAAGCGATTAATCAGCAGGATTTCGAAAATCAGCGCCGGCGGGGTGGGGAAGGCGCGCACGTTGAAGCCGCGCTGGGGCGTGCCGTCTGCGTTGACTAGCTTCCCGCCTACGGCGCCCACTCCCGGCATTGACAGGCGCTGCACCAAGGCGCTCAGACCCTTGCGCAAAACAGCGTCTGGATTGAGGATCAGCACCAGCCGCGTATCGAGCGCGAGCACACCCTGATTCACCGCCGCTGCGAATCCGCGGTTTTCAGTGTTCTCGATGACGCGCACTCCTCGCACCCGGGCAACTGCGGCCGTGTGATCGCTTGACGCGTTATCCACGACGATGACTTGCGCGTTACTGCCTTCGAGCGCCGCCAGGCACGAGTCGATCTCGGACGCCGATTGATGCGTCACGATGACGACTCCTACCTCATCCATGTGTCACTCTGCCCCACGTCCGGCGAGCCGGAAATACCAGCGCCAGTAAGTGTCGAAACCGCTCTGCTTCTGGAAGCGATAAATATCGCGCTCGCTTTTTTCTAACACGGCGCGAATGCCCGGAGTCTCGGTCCGCATGCGTCCCCACGCACGCAAGCCTTCGCGCACTCCGCTCAGCCATGCCCCGAGTTGTCCATGGCGCAGAGCGAGCATGCCCCACAAACCTTGCCCGATCAGAATGGCCCACATGTTCTGTACAACAAGCTCTTCTGAATAATGCTTTGCTACCAGGAAAATTTGATTGCGCGCGATCTGCTTCACCACGAAGCTGGACCATGCGCCCGTGGACGCGCTGCCGTAATGATGGCAAACCGCGCCAGGCACATAGATTCCTGAGAGCCCAGCTGCCGCGGCGCGCACACCTAAATCCACATCTTCGAGATACGACTCGAAACGCGTGTCGAACAAGCCGATGCGATCGAACAGTTGATTGCGAAAGAGCGCGGCAGTGCCCGAGACCATCGCCACAGCGCCTCCGGGTAGTGCAAACTCTTCGCTGTCGCGGCCATTGCCGACACGCCATGCGCAACCGGAACGAGCAATGCAGTCGAAAGATCCGTCGAGCAGCGAGGGGCAGCGGCTGTTCAGAATTTTCCCGGTAGCGAACCAGACATTTGCAGCGCGGCATGCTGCGGTCAATCGCTCGATCCAGGCGGAATCCAGTTCAACGTCGTTGTTGACCAGCGCGATCCACTCGCTGGCGGATTCGCTGATGCCGCGGTTGACCGCTGCCGCAAAGCCCGCGTTGTGCCCCATCCGGATTAGCTTTGCGCCGCGTTGTTCGGCAAGCTCGGCAGCGCCATCGCTCGATGCATTATCGACGGCAATGATCGTCTCGGGACGCAGTGTCTGCGCATCGAGAGAATCGAACAGGCGTTCTAACAGCTCGCGCCCATTCCACACCGGGATACAACAGTCACGCCGCTGCTCACGGTGAGAACCGCTTTTTCACCAGAAACCAGAGATTGTAGAAGCCATCCCGCCAGGGGTTCAACTTGGTTTCGCCCGAGCGTGACGAGTAGAGGATGCTGATCTCGCCGAAACGAATATTGCGATTGCGAAGAGCTTCGATCTTGATCTCCTCGGAGAACGCCATGCCGTCGGCGCGCAGCAACATATCTTTCAGAATCGAACGGCGAAATACCCACATGCCGGATTGCGAATCGTCGATCCAGCGCAAGTAGAGCAGCGACATCGCCGCCGACAGCACGAAGTTGCCGAACTTATGTTTGGCGCTCATCGCCTTCGGATCGCGCACAGGGAAACGCGACGCGTTCAAAAAGTCGACATTCAAATGCAGAAACGCTTCGAGCAGATAGCTGATGCCGTTGACCGGGTAACTGTGGTCCCCATCGAGCGTGATGATGATGTCGCCTGTCGCATTTGCAAAACCGCGCTTGTAGCTGCTGCCGTAGCCCGGCACTTTCTCTGCAATGACTTTCGCGCCCATCGAACGCGCGACGTCAGGCGTGCGATCAGTCGAGTTGTTGTCGACCACGATCACCTCGTCCACAAACTCGGGAATGTCTTTCAGCACCAGCTGAATGCCTTCCTCTTCGTTTAGACAAGGGATGATCACGGTGATCGAATGCCCTTTATACATGCGGTAACAAGATTGTACAGAGTAGACTGTGTTCCACGGGGACCATATGACCTTAGCGAAACTGTCTACCACTGCACTACTCTTCGGCGCTGCGGCAATTCCGTTATGCGCCGATTTTAGTTATCAGTCCACTAGCCGCATCACGGGTGGCGCGATTACAGGCGCCATGAAGTTGGCGGGAACGTTCTCCAAAGATGCGCGCCGCGCCATGGGCCCTGTTCCTTCTACCACCTCGGTGAAGGGGAATCGCATGTTGCAGCGCACGGCCGATACTGCAACCGTGATTGATCTCGATAAAGAGACGATCACGACGGTGGACTATGCGCACAAGACTTATTCCGTGGTGACTTTCGCTCAAATGAAGCAGGCCATGGACGAAGCCGCGCAGAAGTTGCAACAGAGCGCCGGCAACGACCCCGGTGCGGATCTCAAGTTCGGCATCAAGCTCAACGACACGGGTCAAAGCAAGGTCATCAACGGGAACAGCGCGCATGAGGTGGTCATGGTGATGACCATGCAAGGCAGCGATGCGAAGTCGGGGGCGCGGGGCGGCATCGACATGAACATGGACATGTGGATCGCACCAACCGTTGCGGGCTACCAGGAGGTTCGCGACTTCCAACGGCGCATGGGGCAGAAGCTCGCGTGGATGCCGGGGGCAAACCCGATGATCAACCGTCCTGACATGCAGCGCGCGATGGCAGAAATGTACAAAGAGGGCTCGAAGCTCGATGGGATGCCGGTGTATCAAACGATGCGCATGGGCGGCAACATGGAAGGCATGCCCACCGACGATACATCGCAACAGACGTCCCGTTCGCGCAATGGCGCGCCGCCGACCTCCGTTGGTGAGGCGCTGGGCTCGGCTCTGGGTGGCCGCTTTGGTATGGGCGGCTTAGGCCGGAAGAAAAAAGACGCGCCGCCTCCGCCGGACGCTGCTGTCGCTTCGGACAGCGGCTCAGCCGCGGGCTCACTGATGGAGATGACGATCGAGGTGACGAGCATCTCGACTGCGCCGATCGACGGGTCATCGTTCGATGTGCCTGCCGGATTCCAGCAAGTGGAACAGGATCCATCGCGGCCCGGCCGCCGTCGCTAAGCGGCTTTGATCTCGGTCCACAACCGGTCGCGCAGGCGTTGTGTGGTGCGCGGCAGCGGATGCGGCCAGATCGCCCGCTGCATGGTTGCGTCGTCGGGATAGAGCACTCGGCTGTTGCGAACGTCACCAGGTAATAGCGCTATTGCCGCACCGTTGGCTGTCGCACTCTCCGCCGCTCGCGCATTGGCCGCAGCGATATCGGGGCGCAACAGGAAATCCAGAAACAGGTGCGCGGCTTCTTTGCGCGGGCTCTCCTCCAGAATGGCCGCATTGTCGGCATACACGGGAAAGCCTTCGCGCGGGAACGCGAACTGCAGGTGAGCCGAATCGCGCATCGCCTGCTGCGCAGTGGTTGACCAGATCTGCGCGGCCAGCACGTCGCCGGCAACCAACTGATCGCGGACCTCGGCATTCAAGTAGGCGCGCAGAATATTTTTCTGGTTCATCGCTTCGCTTCGCGCGCGATCGAGTTGCCTAGCATCGGTCGCATCGAACGAGAGCCCCAGCTTCAACAGACATGCGCCCAGTACGTCTTCTGAATCGTCCAGCATGGTTAGCCTGGCGTGCAGCGCGGGGTTCCACAAGCTGCTCCAGCTATCGGGCGCCGGCGTGACCGACGTGTTGTAACAGATGCCGGTCGCATTCCACATGTATGGGACGCAGTAGTCGAGCGGCGCATCCCAGGCGGGCCGTTGAAAACGTTGCGCGAGGTTTCCCAGGTTGTGCAGTTTGCCGTGGTCGATGCGCGCGAGCAGTCCGGCTTTCACCATCGGCGCGATGCGGCTGTGCGTGGGAAACACAATGTCCCAACCCGAGTTGCCGGTCATTACCTTGGCCAGCATCTCTTCGTTGCTTTCATACACGCCATAGCGCACGCGAATGCCATGCTCGTGCGAGAACTTGTCGAGAGTGTCCGGCGCGATGTAGCTCGACCAGTTGAAGACATTCAATCGCGGACGCCGATCGAGTGAACAGGCAGTTAAGCCTGCGCCGAGTAGAAAGACCCGACGCTTCATGCCTTGCGGACTCTCTCTGACAGCACGATCAACACTCCGAACACCAGTACGATCAAGGTTGAGATCGCATTCAACTCCGGATTCACCCCGCGGCGCGCCAAAGCATAGACCACCATCGGTAACGTTTCCGAGTCGACGCCCGCGACCATGCTGGTGATGACGTAGTCATCGAACGAAACAATCAACGCCAGCAGTGCCGCCGCGAAAATTCCCGGCATGAGGAAGGGCAGCGTGACACGCGCAAAGGCCTGCCAGTCATTCGCGCCTAAGTCGAGCGCTGCCTCTTCCAACGCCGGATCGAAAGCTTTCAAGCGCGCCGACACCACGATCGCGACATAAGCGATCGAAAAGGCGACGTGGGCCATCACGACGGTGTAGAGCCCCAGATGCCAGTGCATCCAGTGAAACAGGTATTGAAAGAAAGCCAGCAGCGACACGCCCGTAACAATCTCGGGCGTCACGAGCGAGAGATAAAGGCCGCCTGAAAACACGGGCGCGCGCCGCTTCCAGAGTGCGTAAGCGGCTCCGGTTCCAATCACCGTGGATATCACCGCGGACACGACCGCGATGATGGTGCTGTTCACGGTCGACTCGGCAATTTGGGCATCGCCAAAAGCCTGCGCATACCAACGCGTCGAAAAGCCCTGCCAGACGCTGGCGCGCGATGCGTTGAAGCTGAAGACCACAAGCGTCAGCAGCGGCGCGTAGAGAAACACGAACGCCGCAGTTGCATAGACACCGAGCCAGCGCTTCACAGCAGATCCTTCGTCTCGCGGCGCGTGAGCGTCAACAGCATCAACATCGAGATGGCCATCAGCAACAACGAGAGCACGGCGCCAAAAGGCCAATCGCGCGAAGTTGTGAACTGATTCTGAATGAGGTTCCCGGCCATCACCGTCTTGCCGCCGCCCAACAGATCCGGCGTGAGGTACGACCCCAGGCACGGGATGAACACCAGGATTGCAGCGGCGATGAAGCCCGGCATCGCCAGCGGCAGTGTGATGCGGCGCAACGCTGTGAAGGGCTTCGCGCCCAGGTCCGCGGCGGCCTCGAGTAGCGCGGGATCCATGCGTTCCAGAATCGCGTAAAGCGGCAACACGGCAAACGGAAGGTAACTGTAGACCAGACCCAGCAACACCGCGCCATCCCGGTACAGTAGCTGCAGCGGATGATGCGTAATGCCCGTCTGCTGCAACAAGGTGTTCACCAGGCCGGTGTCGCGCAGTAAAAAGATCCAGGCATACGTGCGCACCAGCAAGCTGGTCCAGAACGGAAGAATCACCAGTTGCAGATAGAAGTCGCGCCGCTTGCCCGCGTTGGCGATGAACAATGCCAGCGGGAACGCAAGAGCCAGGCAGATCGCAGTTGATGCGAGGGCGATCCACAACGAGCGCAGCAGGATCGCGGCATACAACGGATCGACCACGCGGCTGTAGCTCGCGAGCGTGTAAGGCAATTCGACACCGCCGTAATCTCCGCGGGTCAGAAAGCTGTACGCCGCGATGATCGCGAGCGGCGCCGCAAAAAAGATCGCCAGCCACAAACGCCCGGGCAAAAGAAACAGGAAGCGCAGCCGGTTCATGACTGCACGCGAATCTCGCTTTCGCGCGGCCACGATAGACACACGCGATCGCCCTCGTGAAATTGTTCGGCACTCGCCGGCAACTCAGCCGTCACCTGCTCGTCGCGCACCGTGCGCAGCAACAGGTGCGTTGCGGACCCAAGATAGACGGAGCCCACCACGGTCGCCGCGTCCGCACAGTCGCCACGCTTCACTTGTAATGCTTCGGGCCGCACGCCGACGTCACCGATCCAATTCACGGCGCCGAGAAAGTTCGCCGCAAAGCGCGTCCGCGGCCGTTCGTAGAGGTCGCGCGGGCTGCCCGCCTGCTCGATGCGTCCGGCGTTCATGACCGCGATCTCATCCGACATGGAAAGCGCTTCTTCCTGATCGTGAGTGACAAACAGAAACGTGATGCCGGTGCGGCGCTGCATCTCTTTGAGCTCCACGCGCATATGCTTGCGCAGTTGAAGATCGAGCGCCGCGAGCGGTTCATCGAGCAACAGTAGTGCCGGCTCGAGCACCAGGCTTCGTGCGAGCGCGACGCGCTGCCGTTCGCCGCCCGAAAGTTGGGCAGGCATCCGCGCGGCTTTATCTTCTAACCGCACCAGGCGCAAGGCTTCGGCCACGCGCGTCTTTGCGTCGCGTATGCCATGCTGGCGCAGCCCGAACTCGACGTTTCCCGCCGCGGTCAGATGCGGAAACAGCGCGTAGCTTTGAAAGACGGTGCTGACGTTGCGCTCGAACGGCCGCTTGCGCGTGATATCGCGGTCTTCGAGTAAGATCTCTCCGCTGTCAGGCTGCTCGAAACCCGCGATCATGCGCAGCGTAGTGGTCTTGCCGCAGCCCGATGGGCCGAGCAATGAATAGAAGCCGCCCCGCGCCAGTTGCCACGAGACGCCATCAACGGCGGTGTGCGACGCGAAGCGTTTGACAACGTTGCGAAGTTCGAGAAGCGGACTCACGTTCCCAGACTAGTATCGCGAATGGCGCCGTACGGGCAATCTCGGAGGCTGACGGCTGCCGGATGCCACTACTGAGAGTGCGCTGTTTCAGGACACTAGTACCGCTTTGTGTCACATCCCACATCGCAGTTTGGTGACAAAGCGCCTTTTCGCGATAATGGGTGTCTTCCAATGGCATTTCAAATTCAGCCTCTTGAGGAATTCCTTGTTCGCCCTGCGGTACCCGACGCTTTAGCGCGGATGCCGGAACTGGCGTACAACATCATGTGGAGTTGGGAGCCGGTGATCCGCACTCTCTTCCGCCGTCTCGACCCGGCTCTCTGGAAGGAATGCCAGTACAACCCGGTTCAGGTTCTGAGCCGCGTCCCACAGCAAACGCTCGAAAAGGCGGCTACCGATCCACGTTACATGGCTCAGTACTCGCTGGCGTGTCAGAAGTACGACCAGCACATGCAGCGTCCCGCAGCGCAACACGGAGACAAGCTGATCGCTTACTTCTCGGCCGAATATGGCTTGACCGAATGCATTCCGATCTATTCGGGCGGCCTCGGAATTCTGTCTGGCGACCATTTGAAATCGTCGAGCGATTGCGGCATTCCGCTGGTCGGCGTCGGCCTGCTGTATCAGCGCGGCTATTTCCGCCAGTTGCTTAACCCCGACGGCTGGCAGCAGGAGCGCAATCCAGTCAACGATTTTTACTCGTTGCCGATCAAGCCCGCGCTCGACGCGGAGGGCAAGAAGGTACGCGTCCAGGTGCAGATGCCGTCAGGTCCGCTGACGATTCAAAGTGTGGCTGCTGCAAGTCGGCCAGGTGAAGCTCTACCTGCTCGATACCAACGTTGCGGAAAACGCGGCGCCGGAAGACCGCGCCATCACCGAACAGCTCTACGGCGGAGACAACGACACGCGCATTCGCCAGGAGATTGTTCTTGGCATCGGCGGCATGCGCGCGTTGAGTGCGCTGGGGATTCAGCCGACGGTGTTTCACATGAACGAAGGCCATTCCGCGTTTCTCGGCTTGGAACGCATCCGCCTGTTCATCGAAGACCAGAAGCTTTCGTTCCAGGAAGCGCTCGAAGCCACGCGCTCCAACAATGTCTTCACCACTCATACGCCGGTTCCTGCCGGGATCGATTTGTTTGATTCCGATCTGGTTTACCGCTACTTCGAACAGTACTGCCGAACCTCAGCAATTTCCTTTGAGCAATTGATCGCGCTTGGGCGCCGAAATGCCTATGACCACGGCGAGCGGTTCTCCATGGCCATCCTGGCCCTGAATACTTCTGCGTACCGTAACGCGGTCAGCGTGCTGCACCGCGAAGTTTCGCAGGAGATGTGGAACGGGCTCTGGCCGGAGTTGCCCGTTGACCGAAACGCCCATCACGTCCGTCACGAACGGCGTGCATTTGCCAAGCTGGCTCAATGGCGATCTGGCCGATCTTTACGATCAGTATCTGCAGCCCGATTGGCGCGAGCGCTTCAACGACCCGGAATGCTGGTCGCTGGTGAAAGAGATTCCCGACGAAGAAATTTTCGAAGCGCACAAGCGCCGGAAACGCAGGCTGATTACTTTCATTCGCGATCGCCAGGAGGCCTCGGCACTGCGTCGCAAGGCGGCCGCTTCGGAGCTGCGCTATGCATCCGAAGTTCTCGACCCGAACGCGCTGACCATTGGTTTTGCGCGTCGCTTCGCTACCTACAAGCGCGCCACGCTCCTGTTCCGCGATGTCGAGCGGCTGAAGAGGATTCTGCGCAATCCCGAACGGCCGGTGCAGATTCTCATCGCAGGCAAAGCGCATCCGAAAGACACGCCGGGCAAGACGTTCATTCGTGAGATCGTTCAGCTCTCGCGCGATCCCGAACTTTGGAAGCACGTGGTCTTCGTCGAAGACTACGACATGAAAGTTGCGCGCGAGTTGGTGCAAGGCGTCGACGTGTGGCTCAACAATCCGCGCCGCGGCGAAGAGGCATGCGGCACCAGCGGCATGAAGGCAGCGATGAACGGCGTGCTCAATCTGAGCGTGCTCGATGGCTGGTTCGATGAAGCTTATGAACAGTCCGGCGGCTGGGCCATCGGCGATCGCGAGCCGTACTCGGAAGATCAGGACGACCTGCATGCGAGCGCGATCTACTACCTGATTGAAAACGAGATCGTGCCGATGTTCTACGAGCGCAAAGGTCAGGGCATGTCGACGGAATGGATGCGCCGCGTGAAAGATTCCATGCAGCACATCTCGCCGGCCTTCGATGCGCGCCGTATGGTGACCGATTACGACCAGCAACTCTACTCGCCAGCACATTTCGCATTTCAGGCGATTCGCAAAGATGAGTTTGAGCCCGCGAAGATGCGGACCGTCTGGAACTCCAAAGTCCGCGAAGTTTGGGATCGCGTGCAGTTCGTTCCGATCTCCGGCGCAACGCCCATCGGCTTTATCACGAGCGGCCGCACTATCCAGTTGCGAGCTGCCGTGGAGTTGGCGGGACTTTCGCCCGGAGACTTGCGGGTCGAGGCAGTGTTGGGCCGCATCGGACCGAACGGAAGTCTCGAAGAGACCGAGGTCCTGGTGCTGCCCCCGACCGAAACCAACGGCTCAGTAACGATCTTTGGTAGGGAGATTACGCCAAGGCAAACCGGGCGTCTCGGTTATTCCGTTCGCGTCAGCCCGAATCACTACGACGATCCGCTGACCAGGCCGGTCACGAGTTTGTTGAAGTGGAGTGCGAAGAGAGGGTAAGCAGGAGTGAAGAAGCGGGGCCAGCCGTCAGGCCGGCCCCGCGCGACCAGTTTACCGGTCTTTGTGCATTGAGTTGCGGTTGAGCAGCGCTTCGAGCGAAGCAGCCGCCGGCGGAGCCGCTACGTTACCGCCGAGGATTTCTGAGTTGGTTGTGTCGCGGCCGTAAAGGTCACGGTTCGCATTCTTGTCGGGGCGCAGCGTCGCGCCTGTGAGAGCAATACCCGCGAACAAACCACGAGCCCGCGAGTAGGACAGAATCTCCGCGTGCATCTGGGCATCGGTCTGTGCGCTCGCATCGCGGCCCAGAGGACCTGCTGCGGCCGTCGCATCAGCACCCACCGTGAACTTATCCTGCATAAGCTTTTTCACGCCGGTCTTGTTCATGATCAGCATGACGATGTCCTGCTCGGACGCGCCGATCTGGAAACCGACACTGCCACCTTCAACCTTAATCGCGGCTGGAGCCGTCCAGCCCGTTCCGGAAGGACGACGGCAGCTCGCAAAACCCGCGCCGTACTTTCCTCCGATACCGAAACCAACCTTCTTCAAGCCCGGCACAACCACCACGCACTGAGCCTTATCCATCAATTCCTGGGGGATGCCCTTGTCGGACATCTTCATCATGTCGCCCAACACATCGGCCGCGTCGGCCAGACGAGCCGTCGGCGCTTCAGCCGCGAAAATCGGAGCTGCTACCAGCGCCGCTGCAAGACATATCGTTAATCGCATACACACTACTCCTTTCGTAATCAGATGTTGCGGTTTTCGCGCCAATGTACGCTTACGAACAGTCCTCCTCGTTCGTGCAATTAGGGTAAGGTGGAACTGATGAACGTTGAAGTGCTGTTGACTGAAGCCGAGATCGCAAAGGAGTTCGCCGAGTCGGTTCAGGCCAGAGATCTTCCCGAGAAATTTTTCTACTGGTTTCCGCTTTCGACGGGCGCATGGCTCGCGCGCAGCAGCAACTCTACCGCGCAGAAAGCTTCGGAGCCGTGGGGGTTGATCGGGAGCAAAATCGCCGACATCACGGGCCACTTCAAAGACACGATTCCTGTTGTCAGCTATGGCGCGGGCGACGGCCGCCGCGATATGGAACTGCTGCGTAAGTTATCCGCAAGTGGCAAGACCATCCAATACTTTCCAGTTGATGCAAGCCAGACGCTGCTCGAAGTCGCGTGTTCCTCAGCGGAAGATCTCGACATAGAAGTTACCGGAATCAAGGCCGACATATCGAGCCGCATGCACTTGTTGCTGGCAGCCGATGTGGCCGAAGCGCCGCGGTTGTTTCTTCTGGCCGGGAACACGCTCGGTGGATTCGATCCATTGGAGCAGATCAAGATCGTTGCGGAATCGATGCGCGCCGGGGATCGTCTGGTGATCGATGGCGCTCTGTTTGAAGACGACGCACTGAGTACCGCCGCGAACGAACAAAATCGTCAGTTTGCGTTCGCGCCGCTCGCCAGCATCGGCGTGCGCGAAGAGGACGGCGAAATCCGCTTCGATCAAAAGAGCGACAGCCGGCGCGAAGGTCTCTATCTGATCACTAAGTACTTCCATGCGCTGCAGGACTTGCGCGTTACGGTGTCTGGCGAGGATCTGACGCTCGCGCGCGGCGAGCGTATCTTTTTGAATTTCCGCTATATGTTCACGCCGCAAGCCTTCGAATGGCTGTTGACAGAACACGGCGGCTTAAAAATCCTTGGCCGCGAGAAGAACGACACGGAAGCAACGATCACCGCCGTCTGCTCCAGGTAGTTAGTACATCGAAACCCCGCGCCGAGTAGCGTCACGCCGATCGCGATCAACGGAAACCAGAACGGCGAGCCAACTCTTCGCATTCCAAAAGAGTTGATTGCTTCCGATGGTAAGACGAGCACGAGAACCGTGACTACCGTCCACCTTCTGTTCGCAACACCCGCATGAAAGACAAGCATCGCTACGGTCACACCGATTGCGATCAATGCTCCGCCGAGCGCTCGCAATAGCTCGCGGACCAGTTTGAGGGCCTGACCGTCTGAGCCGCACTGCGCCACAAGGTTGTCGGGCAAACGCGGCACGAGGACATCGTAGAGCCCGCCGGCCGTGATCAGTGCGGCGGCTAAGTAGAGGGCGATCTGGGCAGTCAGGCTCAACTAAAAGGTTCGCGCCACAATTGTAGATCGGAACGCTGGTAAGGTTTGGTCTATCCAGCCCTCATGTGCAAAGCACCGTGCGCCGTCTCGAGTTGCCGGTGATAAACTGAATCCGCACTTTACCCGCCCATGCGCACGCCCTTTGTTCTTCTGTTTGTCGCGCTGCCCTGCTTTGCCGTCGACACCTTCGAAATCTTGCCGCGCACGATCGCGCTCAACGGTCCCGAAGCCCGGCACCAACTCATCGCGGAAGCATCGCTTGGTAGTCACCAGGAAGACTGGACGCGCAACGCGCAGTGGACCTCTTCTGCACCCGCCGTCGCAACCGTTGACTCCGCTGGCCTGGTAACCCCGGTCGGTGACGGTTCAGCCGTAATTACCGCCAGCGCGAACGGAAAAACTGCTACCGCGCAAGTTTCGGTGCGCAACACGCACGCGCCTTTCACCTGGACCTTTCGCAACGACGTTCTCCCGGTGATGACGAAGATGGGGTGCAATCAGGGTGCTTGCCACGGCGCGCTTGCAGGCAAGAATGGCTTCAAGCTGACGTTGCGGGGTTACGATCCCGAAGCCGATTACGATACGCTGACGCGCCAATCGCTGGGGCGCCGCGTTTCTCTCTCTGCGCCCGCCGAGAGCCTGATGGTGGCCAAACCCACCATGACCGTACCGCATGGCGGTGGTAAGCGCTTCGATAAGTCCTCTCTTGAGTACCGCGTCTTCTCCGAATGGATTGCGGCCGGTGCACCAGCGCCACAGCCGACGGATCCGGTCGTAACTGGCCTCGAAGTGTACCCGGCCATGGCGACGCTCGCGCCATCCGCATCACAGCAACTTGTGGTGCGTGCGAAGTACTCCGATGGCAACACGCGCGATGTTACACGCTGGGTGAAGTTCGGCTCCAGCGATGAAGGTGTAGCCACAGTAGACGACTCCGGGCGCGTGAAGATGAACGGCAGCGGGGAAGCCGCAATCACGCTCTACTATGCCAGTCGCGTCCTTTACGCGAGGCTGGGTGTGCCCTATGCCAATCAGATCGATCCCTCTGTTTACAGTAAGTTCGACCGGCACAACTACATCGACGACTTCATCCTGACGAAGCTGAAAGCGCTGAACATTGCGCCTTCGAAGCAGTGTGATGACGCGACATTTATCCGGCGCGCTTATCTGGATGCAGCGGGTATCTTGCCGACTCCGGAAGAAGTCGAAACGTTCCTGGCCGATAAAGATGCCGGTAAACGAGCCCGGTTGATCGATGCTCTGCTAGAGCGCGATGAGTACGTAGACTACTGGACTTATAAGTGGTCCGACTTACTGCTGGTTTCCTCACGCAAGCTACGCAGCAACGCCATGTGGGCGTTCTATAACTGGATTCACGACAGCGTCAAACAAGATAAGCCGTGGGACGTGATGACCCGCGAGATATTCACCGGCACGGGCGATACGTTGAAGAACGGAGCGCTTAACTACTTCGTCTTACACAAAGATCCGATCGACCTGACCGAGAACGTGACGCTGGCCTTCATGGGTCAGCGCTTAACGTGCGCGCGCTGCCACAATCATCCGCTGGAGAAGTGGACTCAGAAGCAGTATTACCAGATGGCAAATCTGTTCTCGCGCATCGGCCAGAAGAGCGGCGACGCGGCGGGTGACACCGTGATTTTCGCCAAGGTCTCCGGCGATATTAACCACCCGCGACTGTTGAAGCCGCTTCCTCCTTCACCACTGGACGGCACGCCGATTCCTCTCGATTCCACCGTAGACCGCCGTCTTCCGTTCTCCGAATGGCTGACGAGTCCGCAGAACGCTTACTTCTCGCGGGCCATCGTCAATCGCGTGTGGGGTAACTTCATGGGCCGCGGCATTGTCGATCCTATCGACGATGTGCGCGCCACGAACCCGGCATCGAACGAAGATCTTTTCGCGGCGCTGTCGAAAGACTTCGTTGCGCATAAGTTCGACATTAAGTACCTGATTCGCACAATTATGAATAGCGAGGCCTACCAGCTCTCCTCTGAGGCCAACGCAACCAATCAGGCCGACAATAAATACTATTCGAAATACATTGTGAAGCGGCTTCCGGCTGAGGTCATGCTCGACGCGTTCTCGCAAGTGAGCGGCGTCGCGACTAAATTCGACGGGTACCCTGCGGGCACGCGCGCCCTGCAATTGCCGGACACCAGAGTCAAGTCACTCTTCCTGACGTCTTTTGGCCGTCCCGAACGCATTCTCTGTGACGCCGCCGAACGTTCGACGGTGCCAAGCATCGCGCAGGCGCTCCACGTCATCAACGGCGACACACTGAACAAGAAACTCAGCGCGCCGGATGGCTTCCCCGCGTTAGCCGTAAAGCTTGGACTATCGGATGCGCGGCTGCTCGATAACTTGTTCCTGGCCGCGTATAGTCGCTATCCAGGCGCAGAGGAAAAGGCTCCGATGCTTGCAGCGCTCCAATCAGCCCGCTTGAAGACGGGTTCGGCCGATGCGCAACGGGATGCGCGCCAGAAGTCGATCGAAGACATGATGTGGGCCATGCTGACCAGTAAAGAATTTCTGTTCAACTACTAATGCGGTACTTGCCTGTTCTACTCTTTGCTTTGCGCCTGAGTGCCGCCGTTCATGCGGAGGTAGCTTCGCTCGCATGGAGCCCTGACGGCCAGATGCTCGCGCTCGGCGGCTTTCGGGAAGTGCGCCTGGTGGATGCCGCAGGTCAGACGCTCGGTTCACTGCCGGGCGAAGCTGAGCAGGTACGCGCCGTTGCTTTCTCCCATGACGGCAAGCTTCTCGCCGCTGCCGGTGGGCTGCCCGCGCAACGGGGAGAAGTAAAGATCTGGGATGTAGCTGCGCGTAAAGAGCTGCTCACCATCAAAGGTCATTCAGACTGCATCTATGCAGCGGCCTTTTCGCCCGACGGCAGGATACTCGCCACTGCCAGTTACGACAAGCTGATCTATCTTTGGGATGTTACTACCGGACAAAAGGTTAAGACGCTCAAAGATCACATCGACGCCATCTATGCACTCACCTTCACACCCGATGGGAAGCGCCTCGTCTCTGCTTCTGCCGATCGAGGCGTGAAGGTGTGGGATGCCGCAACCGGCGAACGGCTCTACACCATGAGCGAGCCATCGGATGGCCTGAACGCGGTAGCCGTCGATCCCACCGGACACCTCGTCGCTGCAGGCGGTATCGATAAGAGTATTCGTGTCTGGGAGATGGGGGAGAAAAGTGCAAAGCTGCGCAATTCTCTGATCGCTCACGAAGACGCGATCCTGCAGATCGCCTTCTCGCCCGACGGCAAACTGATCGTGTCGGCCAGTGCTGACCGGACTGTGAAAGCTTTCAACGCGACCGATCTAAGTGAAGTACGCACTTATCCGAACCAATCAGACTGGGTGATGGCGCTCGCCTTCTCGCCCGATGGCAAGCACTTCGCGTGCGGGCGTTTCGACGGTTCTCTGCAGATATACGACACACCCGCGCCCCTCGCGCACGTTGCTTCCAAATAGGAGACCTTCTCATGCACCGTACTTGCTTGTTGCTACTGCTTGCCGCACCGGTGCTGGCCGCGACGGACTGGCCAAGCGGGAACCGCACCACCCCGCCGGTGATTCGCTCCCTATCACCCCAGGCCGTCGCGCGTGGGGCAACGGTGGAGATGACGATTGAAGGGCTGAATCTCGCCAACGCAACGAAGGTTTACTTCAACCAGCCCGGCATCACAGCGCACATTTTGCGAACCAAGGAACTGCCAGATCAGGACGATGTTCGCCTTGGAGCGAATGGCGGTGTGTCGACTGTCGATCTTGGCCCGGCGCCGCCGCGGCACCAGGTCACGCTCGAGATCGACGTTGATCCCGACGCGAAGATCGGACCTGTCGATCTGCGCCTGTTGACGCCCCTTGGCACCACGACTTCCGCGCGTTTTTTAGTGGAACCCTATTACGGCGAGAGCCCTGATCGCGAACCGAACGACACCGCAGAGCAGGCGTTCGAAACCTTTCTGCCCACTGTACTCGCCGGAGCTATCTCAAAGCCCGGCGATGTTGACTACTTCAAAGTATCGGCTCATGCCGGCGAAGAAGTGGTGTTTCAGAATGCAGCACGTTCGCTCGGGTCACAGCTCGATCTGGTGATCACTCTGTTCGATGCGGATCAGAAGCAGCTTGCGCAATTCCATGAGGACCCGAGCCGGGCGGAGAATGCTTTCGCATATCGGTTTCCCGCGAATGGCGCTTATTACGTTCGCATCAGCGATGCCCAGCAGGCCGGCAGCAACGGCCACATCTATCGCATCAAGACCGGTAAGATTCCGGTCGTGACCTCGCATTATCCGCTCGGCATGCAGAAGGGAAGCGAGACCACGGTTGTGCTGCAGGGTTATAACCTCGGCACGTCCAGCGTCACGGTCAAAGGCGAGCCAACGTGGGAAGACCCGTGGGCCATCATGCTGCGTCCGAAGACCGCGTCGGGCGAGGCTTACAACAACATCAAACTGGCGCTCGGCCGTGACGCGGAGATTGCCGCCGGGAAAACCGGACAGCGCATTGCTGCACCGGTTACGGTGAACGGCAAGCTTACGACGGCTCATCAGGACTTTCGTATCAGCGCGAAAAAAGGCGAGCAGTTGATTCTGGATGTGATGGCCTCGCGCCTTGGTTCCCCGCTCGATTCCATGCTCGAAGTGCTTGACGCTGCGCAAAAGCCCGTCGAACGCGCCACGGTCCGCGCGCTGCTTGAAACTTCGGTGGCCCTGCGCGACCACGACTCCGTGTCCGGTGGCATCCGCCTCAATCAGCTAGCCCAACTCGAAGTGGGCGACTACCTGATGGTCGGCAGCGAGATCGTGCGCATTGCCGCGCAGCCGCGGGGTCCCGATGACGACTACGTCATGACCAACTTCGGCGGACAGCGCCTCGCGTACTTCGACACCACATCTGAAGCGCATGCGATGGATCAACCGGTTTATAAAGTGCAGATCGGGCCCCCCGGTGCGAAGTATCCCAGCAATGGTTTACCCGTCGCTCACCTGACGTATCGCAACGACGATGGCGGCCCTGGATACGGGAAGGATTCGCGGCTGCATTTCACAGCACCGGCCGATGGCGAATACATTGTGCGGCTGAGCGATGTGCGCGGCCAGATGGGTGAAGAGTACGCGTATCGTTTGAGCGTGCGTCACGCCGAGCCCGACTACAAGTTGGCCGTGAGTCCACGCAATCCGAATGTGCCTGCCGGTGGCCGCATCCCGGTGACGGTCACTGCGGTGCGCATGGACGACTTCGATGGCCCGATTCCCGTTTCCGTGCAGAACTTGCCGCCTGGTCTACACGCAAGTGATGGCATCATCGAGCCGGGACAGAACTCAACCGAGTTGGTGCTCCAAGCGGATGAGAATGCGCATCTCGAAGATGCCGTGCCGCTGGTTGTCTCGGATATGCACGGACATGTCGCAAATCCGGAAGACCGGCTCAAGCTGATTGCGGTGATGCCCAAGCCTGATATTCAGATGACTGCGGTGACGCGCCAGGTCGTGTTGAAGCCCGGGCAGCGAGCCGAAGTGAAGGTAAGCATCGAGCGCCATAACAGCTTCGGCGGTCGCGTGCCGGTTGAGGTGCGCAACTTGCCGCCCGACGTGCGCGTGATCGATGTTGGCCTGAATGGCGTGCTGATCAACGAGGACGAGAATCAGCGCAGCTTTGTGCTGGAAGCGTTGCCGATCGCGCAACCAGTAGAGCAACCGCTGGTCTTGGCAGGCGCCATTGAAACGCGTGCCGGCGGCCAGCAAAACTCGTACGCCGCGGAGCCAATCAAGTTGAAGATCGAGCGCTGAACTACTTCACAGCCTTGACAAACTTCAGCGGCACGGGCGAACCGCCTTGCGTCCACGTGCCCGCGATCTCGGTCTTGGCCGCGTTCAAATCACCGTCATAAGTGCCGACGATCTGCTTCACCTCGAAATGCAGGTGATTGTCCTTCTGCGTAACGGTGGTGACCGGCAGCTTGACGTTGCCCTGGTCAATGCTGGTGACGCTTGCCACGCCAGTGCCATTCGCTCCGTTGCTCATCTCGAGCATCAGATGCAGCGTCTGTCCGCCGGCGCTGATCTCACCATTCCAACTGCCCTGCAACTCTTTGCCGAGCGGGGTGCTGGGCGCGGGGACATCCACCTTCGCATCGCCACTCCGCTTCATGCTGAACGGCACGGAGTTGCCGCCCATCGTCGCCTCTCCGCTAAGGCTCTGGCCGTCTGCAGCAAGTTTGCCCGTAAACGTTGGCGAGCCTGGCGCTCCCGAAATCGTGAAGCTGACGTCGGTGGCGGTGGCCTTGATGTCGCCGAGCGGGAGCCCGGTCATCGGACCGCTGCTCATCGAGCCGATCCATCCGCCGGCAGCCTTGTCGAGATCGACAATCAGCGGCACTTCGCGGTCGGGCAACTTCAGCGAGCCCTCCCAATGGCCGGCCTGGGCGAAGACCACTGCGGCGCTGATGAGAGTAAGCAGAAGTGTTTTCATGAGCAGCCTCCAGTTTAGCCCTAGCGGATCAACGGAATGTAAGCGGAAACGGAGCGCCGGTAAGTCTGGAAAGTGCCCCCGAAACGGCTCGCGAGCAAACTGTCTTCAATGTGCACGCGAATCTCAGTACCGATCAGAAAGATAACCAGCGCGACCGCCAGTGCGGACCACTTCGCCACCAGCAGCGCTTCGCCAAGAAACAAGCACAGCATCGATGCATAGATAGGATGCCGAACGAACCGGTAGGGCCCGCCGCGCACCAGTTCATGGTCAGAGTTCAGGCCGGCGTCGAAACGCCATTGACGGCCGAGAGCAACGCGGCCGCTCCATGACAACACCGACGCAAGAATCAGGAACACGGTGCCCGCAACCACGCGCCACAACGGCCCTGCTGTGGCCGTCCAGAAGAACGGCTGAAACACAATCATGAAGGCGAGCATTTCGAACGCTATGCCCCAGCGCGCGCGACGGTCGATTGTCCCGGGCTTCTGTTTCTCGCGACCCCCGCGTATGAACGGAACGATCCAGATCAGAAAGCCGATCACCATCAGCGCTATGACATACGCCGGCACGTCTCGCTTCATACATTGCGCTTTAAGAATTTCACGCCTTCGAATGCAATCGATTCGGGCGTGGGTGCAATGTCTCGCCAGATGGATGCGGCGGCTGAAAGTTCGCCGAGGGAGAAACCAAAACTTTCAATGGTTAGCCAGCCATCGTATTTCACATCTCTCAGCGCCTGAAAGACGGCGCTCCATTCCACATGGCCTGTGCCCGGAATGCCCCGGTCGTTCTCGCACGTGTGCACATGCTTCAGGTGTTTGCCCGCGGTGCGGTAACCATCGGCAATACTCTTCTCTTCGATGTTGGCGTGGAAGGTATCGAAGAGAATGCCGACGTTCGGGTGATTGATCTCGTCGCAAAGCCGCGCGGCGTCGGTGGCGGTGTTGAGGAAGTACGTTTCGAAGCGATTGAGAGGTTCGATCGCGATGGTGACGCCAGTGTTCGTCAACGTGTCGCCGAGCTGGTGATAGCAATCGACCACACGCTGCCACTCTTCTGTTGTCCGCCGCACGCCGGTCATCAATCCGACCGGCGAGTAGAGCGGACCTGCGATGATCTTTGCTCCTACTTCCGCGGCTTTCTCGGCGCACGCCTTCATATGATCGACGGTGCGCTGCCGGACGTCCGCGTCCGCCACCGTCATATTCAGTCCGGGAGTTAAGACCGAACAGATGGTGCATTCGAGACCGTTGTCCTGGAGGCCGCGCTGAATTGCGTTCGCGGCGAACTGTGCAGGGTGAAACAGCGGCAGCTCTACTCCGTCGAAGCCGGCCGCTTTGATTTGCGGCAACAAAGGCAGATGGGACTCGTCAAAGTTTGCGGTCCAGATAAATACGTTCACGCCGAATTTCATAACTTGTCCTCGAACGCATCGGGGTTGCCCGGTGCGAAATGTTTCAAGATCACCAGCGGTTCCACGCCGCGATTTTCGATGCGCAATCCCTGGCGTGCCGCTTTGCCCGTGACGAACAACTCATCGTGCGTCATCTCGCCATAGCGAATCGTTCCAGGCGCTTCGACCGCAAGTTTGCCGAACGTGCCATGCCCTTGCACGACGAGTGCGCCGTAAGCAGCCGCATCATAGATGACTGCATGGCGTCCAGGCTTCACCGTCAACTCCTTAGCCGAGAAGTTTGGGGTGCCGTACACAATCCAGCGCTCGTCGTAACCGCCGTCGGCCATCTCATCTGCATTGCGCACAGGACGCGGTGGGCGGAACCGTCTGGCCTTGAAGTCGGGATCGATGTTCGCCGGCCAATCAAGTTGAGCAGCAATGTATTCCAGATCGCCGTGATGCTCGGGCGGGACATCTTTCACCAGCGCCGACCATGGCATTGGCCTGCCCCACACCACACTTTGGAAGAACGCGCCGACATCCGAGTTGCGCTGCGGCTCATAAGTAACATACGTGCCGGGCGCATGCAGAATACCCGGATCCACAATCCATCCGGTTCCGCGCTCAAGACGATAAGCGCGCGAGAGATTCAGAATCCCGTTATCGCCGTTGCGCCATCGCCGTAAGCAGTCGACAACGTCCGACGGCTTTGTCGACGGATCGACGCCGAAAAACGTGTAAGGGAAAGCATGCTCAATCACGTTGTACTGGGGCGGGAAGTAATACGCCTCGGGCTTGCCTTTGCGGCCCACCAGTGCAGCCTGCGCGTCGTTCTGATGCATGTGATGCGCGATCGGCGTCGCGTTGTCAAACAGCTTGCAGAGCACTTCCCACGGTTCTGCGAGCTCCTGAATTGCACTGCTCAGCAATTCGCGGCGGCCTTCAAACTCGAAGAAGCTCTCGCCTTCGTGCGCTGCGGTATCGGGTCCGTTCTGCGCGAGTGTGGTGGATGCGAGCCAGCGTTCATCGATGGCGCCGCGATGCGTGCCCAACGCGAACAGATCGCGCGGATCTAAACGCAAACGCCCGCCGGCAACTTGCAAGAGGCGCGGCACCCATGTGGGCGCAAGTCGCAACACCCCTTCTCCAGCTTCCAAAGCGCGATGCAGCACTGGAAAATCAGTATTTCACGAAGTCAGTTCAGATAGCTCTTGAGGTCGGGGTTCAAGAGCTTCTGGATCTCCGGATCCGATAAGCTCTCGCGCGTCACGACATGCGGCGGCATGTCCTGAATTTTCTTCGGCGTCTGGCCGGCCAGCTTTTCGGCAGCCGCGATCACCGTGTCGTAACCCATACGAAACGGATCCTGCACGACCAGCGAGTCCAATACTCCACTCTTCAGATCGTCGAGCAGGCCGGGGCTTGAATCGAACCCAACCAGTTTCACCTGGCTCTTGCGGCTCTTCAACGCCTGCGCCGCGCCGACCGAGCCCGACTCGTTCGAAGCAAACAACGCGCTCAGGTCCGGGTACGCCGTCAGCATGTTTTCGGATACGGCCAGTGACTTCGCAAAGTCGGCTTCGCCATAGCGTTTATCGACGATCTGCATTGCGGGCGCGAGCTTGTGAATGCCGTCTTCAAATCCTTTTTCGCGCGCGATGGTGGACGCAGAGCCAACGTCTACCGCAACTATTGCGACTTTGCCTTTGCCGTTCAGAATTTTCACCATGCGCTCAGCCGCGAGTGTGCCGGCCTGGTAGTTATCGGTCGCGACCTGCGCGGTAAAGGTCTGCGTGTCGATCGGCGAATCGAAGATGATGACGGGAATGCCTTCGCGAACGGCGCGATCCACACCGCTCACCATGGCGTTCTTATCAATCGGGGCCACCGCAATCGCGTCGACGTGCTGATTGATCATGGCGTCGATGATTTGAAGCTGTCCGTTGAAGTCGCTTTCGGTCGAAGGCGCGTTCCACAGCACCTCGAACTTCTTTTCGCGAGCTGCCTTCACTGCGCCGGCGTGAACGGATTGCCAGAAGATGTGCGCGCGTCCTTTGGGGATAACCGCAATACGTTTTGCGCCCGTGCGATTGCACGAAAGCGTAGCCAACAGCAGGATGAACAGAAGCAGCCGCAGTGATCGATTCACGAAAGTCCTCGCGGCTGATTATATAAGCGAGCGGCTATCCGGTGCGCGTGGCTTCGCCTGCGGTGGCTGGTCTGCGCTTTTTGCGCTCGATCAGGCGCTCGCGACGCTCGGCTGCAAGCAACTCGCGCCGGCGGCGCTGCTTCACGCCATCGTCAACTTTGCGCCAGAACTGCCGGAAATAGTCGAACGCGGAGTAGAGCGCTATCACCACCACCGCCCACATGCTCCATTGGGCGGCAACCAGCAGGGAAGGATGGCCGACGCTCGCAAGAACGCAGGAGATCGCAATTACCTGCGCGATCATCTTCACTTTTCCTAGATCGCTCGCCTGAATCGTGTAGCCTTCGGCCGCGGCGATGGCGCGTAGACCAGTCACGACGAACTCGCGCCCGATAATCAGTATCGCCATGTAGGCGGGAACAGCGCGGATCTGGACTAACGCAATCAGCGCTGACGAGACCAGAAGCTTATCCGCGATCGGGTCGAGCAGCGTGCCGATCGTGGTGACTTTGCCCCACCGGCGCGCGAGGTAACCATCGACCATGTCGGTAGCCGACGCGATCAGAAAAATCAGCAGCCCGAGCTGGCCGTTGGTGATGCTCAAACGGCCGACAGACCACGTCACGTCCTGTTGCACCAGCGCGGAAACCAGCAATGGCACCAGGAAGATGCGCCCCAGCGTGAGGTAGTTCGGAACCTTCGATTTGAGGCCGCTGCTCAGAAAAGACCTCGGCAGGGAATGTGGATAAGCGATGACGTGCGAGGACGCGAAACGCGTTCGCGGGCAAACAGTGAGACGTAGGTTGTTGCAGGCGTCAAGCTACTGAGTGCCGTAGACTTACCGGATTTCTCCAAGACGAAATGAGTCGACGGGAACGGCGTCCCGTCCGCCCGCAGGCCGGTGCGAATCACGGCTTCTCCACAGAGTTTTCCACACCAGTCGACGGTGCCGCCGCGATGTATTCCGCAAGGCGCTGACGCAGCGATTCTGAAACCTCGGCTTCGATTGTACAGAAATTTTCGTCACATGCAATGCTCAGAATTTTTGATTGTGCGTGCAGCATCGCGATCACCGCGCCATCGTGAGCGGGAACCCGCAACTGGACCCTCGCCAGGGGGTCGAAATCAAGCGCGCGGTCAATGGTGTCCAACAGTGCCGCGATCCCTTGGCCAGTGCGCGCGCTGACGGCTACTGCCCAGCGCGGGCTCTCAGTTGACTGCGATGCTGAAAGTATTTGCGCGCGCAGATCGGCCTCATCGCCGGCGCCCCCGGCAAGTACGTCCACTTTGTTCATCACCAGAATCTGCGGCGTCGCCGATGCACCGATTTCGTTCAGCACCTGCAAAACGTGAGCTGTGCGCTCAGCCGCCTGCGGGTCCGAAGCGTCGGCCACGTGGAGAATCAGCGCCGCGTCGGCGACTTCCTCGAGCGTGGCTCGAAAAGCTTTGATCAGCGTTGTGGGCAGGTTGCGGATGAAGCCCACCGTATCGCTCAACAACACCTGCCGCCGGGAAGGCAGCGCAATCGAGCGCACGGTGGGGTCGAGCGTAGCGAACATCTTCGCGTCAGCCAACACCGCCGAATGCGTGAGCTGGTTGAACAGAGTGGACTTGCCCGCGTTGGTGTAACCGGCCAGCGCGATGGTCGCGAGTGGAACTGACTGGCGCTGGCGGCGGTGCAGAGAACGGCCGGCCCGAACGCCTTCGATCTCCATCTCGACTTTCTTGATACGCCCCTTGATGCGCCGCCGGTCTGTTTCGAGCTTGGTTTCACCTGGTCCGCGCGTACCGATGCCGCCGCCGAGCCGCGACATCGACACACCTTGCCCACTCAGCCGCGGCAGCAGGTAGTAAAGCTGCGCAAGCTCTACCTGCAGGCGACCCTCGCGCGTACGGGCACGCCCGGCGAAGATGTCGAGGATCAACTGCGTGCGATCGATTGCTTTGACCTCCAGCAGCTTCTCTAGATTGCGCTGCTGCGTGGGCGTCAACTCATGATCGAAGATGACGGCGTCCGCCTCGTGCTGCTTGACGAGCGCGTGCAACTCCTGGACTTTGCCGCTGCCGATGAGCGTAGCTGCCACCGCGTTCGAGCGCGACTGGAACATGGTTGCGACGACATGCGCGCCCGCGCCGCGCGCTAGTTCTGTAAGCTCTTCAAGATCCTGATCCGCGGCGCTTACGCCGGGGGTCTTGCGTTCGAAGCCAACCAGGATGACGCGTTCAGTTGGGGGACTGCTCGAATGCAATGCCTATCCTTCGGTGGGCTCGGACCCGCTGCCCGCGCCTGTTGCAGTCGAGAGCGTGTGCTGTTGGCGAGAAGTCACCACGGTCGAAATCGCATGCTTGAATACGAGCTGTTCCTGATTATTCGATTCCATGATCAAGCTGTATTTATCGAAGCTGCGAATGCGCCCAGACAGTTTTACGCCGCTCACAAGATAGATAGTCACAATGCCTTTGTCTTTCCGGGCATTGTTTAAAAAACTGTCCTGAATGTTTTGCGCCTGTTTTTCCATGTGATGGAGCCCGCCTTTAATATCGAGAGCCGGGTTCGAATATGCCTGTATTGTTGCACAGGGGCTGTTGCACGAACGCTGTGCAACAGCATGCGTTCAGGGCTTTGCGATACTCAGGCTGCGGAGTGACAAACGATGGCGAGATACGTTCGATACGAGAAAGATGGAGTGCGCGGTTATGCGCGGCAGGAAGATGGTTCGCTGCTGGCCTTGAGCGCCGCTCCCTGGCACGCAGGACGCGAGACGGGCGAGCGTTTCGATGTACACGGAGTGCGATTGCTTGCGCCGTGTGAGCCGCGCAAAATCTTCGCCGTGGGGCTGAACTATCGCAGCCATCTGGGAGAGCGTAAGGCGCCCAAAGATCCGGAAATTTTCTATAAGCCCGTATCTGCGCTGCTCGATCCAGAGGGAGAGATCGTGATCCCGCGGGAAGCCGTGGATGCCCACTTCGAAGGGGAACTCGTGGCCGTGATTGGCCGGACGTTGAAGCGCGCGAGCCATGCTGAAGCGGCGGACGCGATTTTCGGACTAACGTGCGGCAATGATGTGAGCGACCGCAACTGGCAGCGCGGCCCGGACAAAGATCTGCAATGGTGGCGCGCAAAAGGGTGCGATACGTTCGCACCGCTCGGCCCCGCGGTGGTTACGGGATTGAATCCTGCAACCTGCCAGTTGCGCACGCGCGTGAACGGCGAAGTGTTGCAGGATCAATCGACCTCCGACTTGTTGTTCGACGTCCCCGCAATCGCCGTTTGGATCAGCCAGTGGGTAACGCTGGAACCCGGCGATTTGATCTACACCGGCACGCCGGGCAACACGCGGCGGTTGGTAGACAGTGATGTCGTTGAAGTGGAGATCGACGGCATTGGCGTGCTGCGCAACCGGGTGCGTGCCGAATCGCGATAGAATCGGCGCCATCATCGTCGAAGGAGCCCTGATGCAGAAGATTGCTGTGATGTTCGCTGTTGTAGGTTTAGCGGGATTGATCAACGTGACGGCGCAGCAACAGCCCGCACCACGTCCGCAAGCAGGTGGCATTTATCCGGAGTATGAGCCCGATGACAACACGGGTTTCGTTCCGATCTTCGACGGAAAAACTTTGAACGGTTGGGATGGCGACCCGACCTTCTGGCGCGCGGAGAACGGCGAGATTGTGGGCGAGACCACGCCGCAAAAAGTGGTGAAGGTAAATAACTTTCTCATCTGGCGTGGCGGCAAAGTCAAAGACTTCGAACTGAAATGCGACTTCAAACTGGGCGGAACCAATAGCGGTATCCAGTATCGAAGCCTGGAGATGCCGGAGATCGGCAAGTGGGTGCTGAAGGGCTACCAGGCCGATATGGATATCACCAACGGGTACACCGGCAACCTGCATGAAGAACGCGGCCGCAAGCCGGGCCACGTAGTGCTGGCGAGCCGCGGTCAGATGACGCGCATTACTGACGGCCCGAAGTACAAAGTGATCGCCACCATTGGTGACAACGCTATGCTGCGGGGCGTAGTGAACGTGATGGGCTGGAATACGTACCACATCATTGCGCGCGGCCCGATCATGATTCAGATTCTGAACGGCCACCTGATCAGCGCCACCATCGACGAAGATTCCAAGAATTTCGTGCCCGAGGGCTTAGTCGGTTTTCAGATGCACGTCGGGCCGCCCTTCAAGGTCGAGTTCCGGAACGTACTCTACCGCAAGCTTTAGAAACGTCGACCGCCGGCGGTCACCGGTCTGTAACGCACGGAGCGCGGGCCGCCGTCTAAGTTGGATCGTTTTCCCACACTGAAACATCTGTCGAGAATACAAACTTCCTTGGCGCGGGCATGCCGCGCAGGAAAGGGCGAGCTAAGCAGATGGAAACAAAAAGATTGAAGATTCTTGGGGGCGCCGTATTGGCCGCAGCGATCGGGTCATCGCTGGGCTGCGGCGGTGGGGCAAAGGCGGCGCGTCAGAGTCCGCCACCGGCATTGGTCTCCGTGATTACGGTGCATCCGGATGAGGTCGCAATCGATAGTGACTACTCCGCCGAGACTTTCGCGCGCGACATGGTTGAGGTGCGCGGGCGGGTAGATGGTTTTATCCAGAGCAGACTATTCGCAGTCGGCGCAGACGTGCGCAAGGGGCAGGTGCTGTATGAATTGGACCGCCGGCCATATCAGGCCGATGTAGCGAAGGCGACCGGCGATGTTCGTCAGTCGCAGGCCAACCTGCAGTTTGCGACCAACCAGGTAGCGCTTTTGCAGGCACAGGCCGATCTCGCGCAGGCGCAGGCCAATCTGCTGAAAGCGCAGCAGGATGTGACGCGGCTTGAACCGCTGGTGAAGGAAGAGGCGGCTTCGCAGCAGGATCTCGACAACGCCCGCGCCGCGCTGAAAGCAAATCAGGCCAACGTCGAAGCACGCAAAGCGAACGTTCAGCAAACCAAACTCTCTACGGAAGCACAGATCGGCACTACGGGCGCGCAGGTGCAATCAAATCAGGCCTTGCTGCGCAGTTCGCAGTTGAACCTGGAGTATGCGACGATTCGCGCGCCCATCAGCGGACGCATTGGAGATTCGTTGATCCCGGTGGGCGGGCTCGTTTCAAAAGCGTCAGCAACACCGCTGACCACCATCGTGCCGCTTGATCCCATCTGGGTTCGCTTCAAGGTGAGTGAGAGCGAGTATCTCGAATTTCAGAAGCGGAACAGATTGAGCCGGAGTGCCGAATCGCAGACGCCGCTGGAGATGTTGCTGGCTGATGGCACCGTGCACCCTTATCCCGGCCACATCCAGAACACAGTCAATCAGGTGGATCAGAAGACCGGCACGCTTGAGTTGCAAGCGACGTTTCCCAACCCGCACCACAACTTGCTGCCCGGGCAGTTCGGACGTGTGCGCTTCCACAATCAGGAACTGCATGATGCTCTGCTGGTTCCGCAGCGCGCGGTGCAGGAGACGCAAGGCCTGCAGTCCGTGTACGTTGTCGGACCGGAGAACAAGGTGGTGTCGCAAAACATCGTTCCCGGCGACGCGAGTGGGCGAACGTTGGGTGGTCAGCCAGGGTCTGAAGCCGGGTGACCGCGTGATCGTGGAAGGCACGATGAAGGTCGGCCCGGGCATGACCGTGACTCCGCAGCCCTGGAAGCAGCAGGTTCGAGTAAAGGCTCGTCATGGCAAAATTTTTTATCGACCGGCCGATCTTCGCGATCGTCATCGCGATCATCATCGTGATCCTGGGCAGCGTTGCGATTCCTTCGCTGCCCATTGCAACTTATCCCGAAGTCGTTCCACCGGTGGTGCAGATCACCGCGCTGTATCGCGGCGGCAACTCGCAGGATCTGGAGAAGACCGTCGCGCAGCCGATTGAGCAGCAGTTGACCGGGCTCGACGGCATGCTCTACTTCTTCTCGCGCAGCTCGAACGATGGCACGCTGACCATCGACGTGACCTATGAATTGGGCACGAACATCGATCTCGCGACCGTCAAGACGCAGAACAAAGTGAACATCGCGCTGCCGATTCTGCCGCCCGAAGTGCAGCGGCAAGGTGTGACGGTGAAGAAAGTTTCGTCCGCGTTCCTGATGGCGATCAGTCTCACCGCGAGTGACGGCCGCTACGACGATCTGTTCCTGAACAACTACGCGACCATCAACTTGCTCGACCGCGTCGGAAGCCTGCCAGGCGTGGGCGATTCGCGCTTAGCCGCCGCTCAGAACTATGGCATGCGCATCTGGGCGAACCCCGACAAGATGGCGAAGCTGGGTCTCACCGCGACCGACATTTCGAATTCGATTCAGGCGCAGAACAGACAGAATCCCGCAGGCGCGATTGGCCAATCTCCGGTACCGCACGGGACGGATTTCCAGTATCCGGTGAACGCAACCGGCCGCTTGCTCGACCCGGCGCAGTTTGGCGACATCGTACTGCGCTCGCAGCCCGATGGTTCGCTGCTGCGATTGCGCGATGTAGCTTCTACGCAGTTGGGCGCGGCTGACTACAAAACTTATAGCCGCACCACGGGCGAGCCTTCGTCGATCTTGATCGTGTATCTCGCGCCGGGCGCGAACGCGGTGGAGACAGCCAATCGCGTCACTGCGTATATGAAGGAAGCGGCGAAGACGTTCCCGGCTGGCATCGAGTACGCAGTTCCCTACGACGCGACGAAGTTTGTGCGGTCTGCAATCTCCGACGTAGTGACAACGCTGTTCGTCGCCGTCGCGCTGGTGATCCTGGTGGTCTTCGTCTTTCTGCAGAGCTGGCGCGCGACGTTGATTCCGCTCTGCACGGTTCCGGTGGCGGTGGTCGGTACGTTCGCGCTGTTCCCGCTACTCGGCTTCTCGATCAACATGACGAGCATGTTCGGACTGGTGCTGGCGATCGGCATCGTGGTCGATGACGCCATCGTGGTTGTCGAAGCAGTGCAACACAATCTCGACAGCGGCATGGAACGGCGCGAAGCCACGCTGAAGGCGATGGACGAGGTGTCGGGTCCTGTTGTCGCGATCGCGGCGATCCTGGCGGCGGTGTTTATGCCGGTCGCATTCCTGGGCGGCATCAGCGGCCAGATTTACCGGCAGTTCGCACTGACCATTGCTGCATCGGTGCTGATCTCGGCGTTCAGCGCGCTGTCGTTGAGCCCGGCGCTTTCCGCGATGCTGCTGAAGCCGAAGTCCGACAGCAAGGGATTGCTCGGCCGCGCGTTCGGCGGATTCAACAAGGGCTTCGACTGGACGAAGAATCGTTACCTCAGCGGCGTCGGCACGCTCGTTCGCCGTTCAGTGCTTGCGCTTGCCGGACTGGCCGTGTTCTTCGTGTTAGCGGGCGTGCTGTTCAAGATTTTGCCGAGCGGATTTCTGCCCAGCGAAGATCAAGGCGTCTTCTTCACCGCGGTGCGGCTGCCGGACGGAGCATCGCTGGAGCGCACGCGGCTGGTTACCAATCGCGTCGAGAAGATTCTGCAAGGCACGCCGGGCGTGCAGGACGTGACGACCTTCGGTGGTCTGGATCTCTTGACCTCCACGCTTAATTCGAACGTGGCGACGGTCATTGCAACGTTGAAGCCCTGGGAAGATCGCAAGACCAAACAGCTTCAGTTCGACTCCATTCTGGGCAATGCGCAGGGGCAGTTCTTTCAGATCCCTGAAGCAGTTGTCTTCGGGTTCGGGCTTCCTCCGATCCTTGGTCTCGGCACGTCGGGCGGCTTCGAGTTCATGCTTGAAGACCGTAGCGGCAACGATGACATTCACCAGCTTGCGAACGTGTCGGACCAGATCGTTGCGGAGGCGCAGAAGCGTCCGGAGTTCGCGCAGTTGACGAGCATCTTCCGCGACACGGTGCCGCAGTACAAAGTGAACCTGGACACCGACAAGACTCAAACGCTGGGCGTTCCCGTGACCGATGTCTACAATGCGCTGCAAACGTTTCTGGGCGGCCTCTATGTCAATGACTTCAACCGTTTCGGACGCACTTGGCAGGTGCTGTTGCAAGGTGAGCCGAGCTATCGCGACTCGCCCGAAGACCTGAAGAGCTTCTACGTGAGATCGAGCTCTGGCGATATGGTGCCGCTGAGCACGCTGGTGCACGTGACGCCGATGACTGGTCCCGAGGTGGTCTATCACTACAACCGGTTCCGCACGACCAAGCTGATCGGCCAGAATGCACCGGGCTACAGTTCGGGTCAGGCGTCGGCGGCAATGGAAGAGGTCGCGCGCAAAGTGATGCCTGCGGGCTTCGATTACGAGTGGACCGGAACCGTCTTTCAGGAAAAGCTAACCGCAGGCAAAGAGGGTTACATCTTTGGCTTCGCTGGTGTGCTGGTGTTCCTGTCTCTTGCCGCATTGTATGAAAGCTGGAGCATTCCGTTCGCGGTGATCCTTGCGGTTCCTCTAGGACTGTTTGGCGCGCTCGCAGGCAACTGGCTGCGCAGCTTTCCCTATGACGTGTACACCCAGATCGGCATCGTCACCTTGATCGGTCTGGCGGCGAAGAACGCGATTCTGATTGTCGAGTTCGCGAAGCTGCGCCGCGAAGAAGGCATGCCGATCGAGAAGGCTGCGATGGAAGCGGCGAACCTTCGCTTGCGGCCCATTCTGATGACGTCATTCGCATTCCTGCTGGGCGTTGCGCCGCTGCTGTTCGCCACCGGTGCGGGCGCTGCATCGCGGCGTTCTCTGGGAACCGCTGTGTTTGCCGGAATGCTATCGGCAACGTTGCTGGCTGTCTTCATCGTTCCGGTACTGTTCGTGGTCATCGACCGTTTTGCCGAACGCGGCAAACGGCGCCAGCCGGTTCTGCAACCCTCGCCTTCGCCGGCAGGAGGGAATGACTAATGAAGCGCTTGCTCTTGCTCGCCGCGCTGTTCTCAACGGGCTGCGCTGTTGGACCGAATTATCACCGCCCCGTCGTGAGCGCGCCGCCGCAGTTCCGGGGCGCGCCCGATGCGCCGCCTCCTGGTGCGACGAACGCGCCATCGCTTGCCGACACCAAATGGTTCGATCTGTTTCATGACGACCAACTCACCAGCCTGGTGCGCACGGCGCTCGCGCAAAACTACGACGTGCGGATTGCGTCGGCACGCGTCCTTGAAGCTCGCGCACAGCTTGGCATCACGCGCTCGCAGCAGCTTCCGTCATTGAATGGATCTGCATCGTTCACGACGGCTCTGCCATCTTCCATCGGGCCGTCAACCTTCATCCCGCGCGGCACCGACCTGAGTTCCAGCTATCTGCAGACAGGGTTCTCGCTCGGGTGGGAACTCGACGTTTGGGGACGCATCCGCCGTTTGACAGAAGCGGCGCGAGCGCAATATTTCGCAAGCGAAGAAGGCCGGCGTGGCGTGTTGACAACTCTCATTGCCGACGTGTCGTCCAACTACTTCGATTTGAGAGAGGCCGACCTTGAGCTCGACATCGCACAACAGACGCTGGTCGATGCGCAAAACGGCTTGCGGCTGACGACTCTGCGGCAGACCGGGGGCGCGGCAACGGGTCTCGATGTGAGGCAGGCCGAACAGTTTCTCTATACCGCTACATCCCAGATAGCGGCGGCGCGGCGGCAAATCGAACAGTCTGAAAATCTGTTGAGCTTGCTGGCGGCGCGCAATCCTCAGCCGGTCGCTCGCGGCAAGGCGCTCGACGACTTCACTCCGCCACCCGCCGTTCCGGCTGGGCTGCCCGCAGCACTGCTCGAGCGCCGCCCGGACATTCGGGAGGCGGAAGAAAATCTGATCGCTGCCAATGCCAACATCGGTGCGGCAAAGGCGCAGTACTTTCCGCAGATCAGTCTTACCGGTTTTCTTGGCGCGCAAAGCCGCGGGCTGACAAGCCTGTTCACGGGTCCGGCGCGCGACTGGAGCGTCGCGCCCGGGCTGTCTGTGCCGATCTTCAACGCGGGCCGGGTCCGGAACGGTGTGCGGCTGACGGAAGCGCAAAAGCAGGAAGCACTCGCAAACTACGAGAAGGCGATTCAGACTGCGTTCCGCGAAGTGTCCGACGCCCTTGTGGGTTACCGCCGCAACGCGGAACAGCGTGAGCAGCAGGAGCTATTCGTAAAAGCCTTGCGGGAATCGGTCAGGCTGTCGAACCTGCGCTATCGCGGTGGACTAGACAGCTACCTCCCGGTGCTCGATGCCGACCGGAATTTGTTCCAGGGCGAACTGCAATTGGCGCGCCTGAAGCGGGATGAGCTGGTTTCCGTTGTGCAACTGTACCGGGCGCTGGGCGGCGGTTGGCAAAATTAATTGCCTAAAATATTAGGCAAATTGTTAGATTTACCAAATTTTGCCTAGTATATTAGGCATATGCAAGGTCTTGAACAGTTCGGTGAAGCCGTCAAGACCCGGCGGCGCGCCCTGGACTTGAGCCAGCGCGATCTCTCCACCAAGGCTCATGTCAGCCGGGCCACCCTCGATGCGCTGGAGAACCATCGTACCGGAGAGATTGGGTTTTCCAAGCTGACGCGCATTCTGGCGGCGCTTGGGCTGGAGTTGAATCTTCAGGAAATCCGGTCGCCCCGGCCAACGATGGACGACCTGCTCAACGAGAACGCGGATGATCAAAGCCTGGACCGACGGCGCTGAGTCCGGTCTGATTGATCGCCTGGGCGAACGGGGCAGCGCGTTTGCTTACCTCGATCCAGCGAAGCCCGCGCGCGCTGTATCGCTCACGATGCCCGTGCGCGTTCAATCGTGGGACACACGGTTCGGCCTCGCGCCCATCTTTGAGATGAATTTGCCCGAGGGCGTGCTGCGGGAGCGCATTCGTCTAAGTTTTGCGAAAGCCACCGGTACTTTCGACGAGTTTGATCTCATCGGCATTGTTGGCCGTTCACAAGTCGGTCGGATTCGTTACACCGGACCTGACGATCAGTTGGATGACGCCGTTCCATTCCAGTCGGTCGATGAAATCCTCGCGAGCCGGCGCGGCGGTGAACTTTATCGCTACTTGTTGCAGCGCTTCGCGGAATTCTCCGGCGTCAGCGGCGTACAGCCCAAAGTGCTGGTGCGCGACCAAGAGAGTTCTTTACCTCTGGCCGAACCACGATTGCGCGTTTCTCCCAGCTATCGGGGCGCAACGCACATCGTGAAGTTTTGGGAAGCCGCTGAGTTTCCGCAGCTTGCCGCGAACGAGTTCTTCTGTCTCAAAGTGCGGAGCGGTGCGGACTCGAAGTGCCGCGTTTCCGGCTTTCTGAGGACGGCATGGCGCTCGTCGTCGACCGCTTTGATCTACGCGCCGACGGCACTTACCGCGGCTTCGAAGACTTCTGCGTGTTGAACGCCCGCAGAACCGAGCAGAAGTACCACGGCAGTTACGAGACATCGATTCTGAAACGCTTCGCGCAATTCGTCTCACCCGCGTCGCTGAGTGAAGACTTCGAACGGCTGTTTACCTTGATCGCGCTCAACTGCGCTGTACGTAACGGGGACGCGCATTTAAAGAACTTTGGGGTGTGTTACGACGATGTCTTAGGCGACGCGCGGTTAGCCCCGGTATACGATGTCGTCACGACGACCGTGTACCTTGCCGCCGATAACATGGCACTGACTCTGAACGGTACGATTCGCTGGCCGCAAAGAAAAGAACTCGAACGATTAGGAGTGTCGCGCGGGCTCAGCACTCCGCCACGCATTCGTCAGATACTAACTCGAATCGCCGATGCACTCTCGGACGTCGCGCCGCTCATCGAGTCCTATGGCAAAGAGCACCCCGCTTTTGAACCGGTCGGACGACGCATGCTCGAAGAATGGGAGAAAGGCCGCACAATGAGCTTGACTAAGGCGAGTTAGAAACCTGCTGCTGTATTACTGAGCTTCGTCTCGATGTGGATTTATAAGTAGCCAGGACAAAGCCGCCATCACATACAGAGCCGAAAGCACATGCAGCGGTAGGCTCCAGTTGTGCAGGCGATCGACAATATAGGCGAGTACGATCGGGCTCAGGAAGCCGCCGACTTGACCGGCGGTATTCATCGTCGCGCCCAGCACGGCTGAGTTACTGCCGCCGAGTTCGATCGCGGTTGCCCAGGCCGGGGCCAGCGTAAACATTGAGGCGGCGCCGCCGAATGCAATCAGCATGCCCGCGATGCGTGCGTCACCCGCCAGCGTTCCGCTCAACATAGCGATTGCCGCAACCAGGTAGGCAACGGCGCCCACACCGCAGCGGCCGATGCGCAACCCGAAGCGGCGCGAAAGCGCGTCCGTAGTGACGCCCCCGGTTACATCGGCAATGACGCTGCACAGCAACGGCAGCCCCGCGAAAAGCGCGAGCTCCGCTTTTGCCATGCCGCGGTGTTTGCTTAGATAAGTCGGCAGCCACGTGATGAAGAAGTAGAAGCCATAGGTGTTGGCGAAATACTGCAGACAAAGCGGCAGCAAGCTGCGCGTGCGGAACACCCGGTGCCACGCGCCGGAATGCGATGGCGGAAGACCGCGCGTGTTTTCAATCCAGTCTCGCTCAGCGATACTTACGGCGCGGTGTTCGCGAGGCTCATCGCGAAACCATCGATACCAGCCAAGCGCCCACAGCAACCCTACACATCCGAAGATCAAAAAGATCACGCGCCAGTTCAGAAATGTGGCGAGGTACGCAACCAGTATAGGCGTGAGACCGCCAGAGAGATGCGCGCCCGCGAAAAAGATGCCCTGCACGCGGCCGCGTTCGCGCGAAGGGATCCAGCGAGAGAACACACGTGCTGCGTTGGGCCACGCGCCCGCCTCGCCAATGCCGAACAGAAAGCGCACCAGCAGGATCGACGCGTAACTGAAACTCGCGGCGGTGGCCATCGTGAAAGCCGACCACCACAGCACGATGCGCGTCAGAACACTGCGGCTGCCGATCCGATCTGCCCACCATGCCGTTGGAATCTCAAAGAGCGCGTAAGCCAGCGTGAAGGCGCTGAACACATAGCTCATCTGAATGGTGCTCAGATGCAGGTCGCGCATGATGTCCGGCGTGACGATCGAGATGCAGACGCGATCCAGATAGGTCACGGCGGCGAGCGCCATCAGGAACGCGACGACGCGAAAACGCACGCGGCTATAGCGCGAACCTTGCTCCTGGCCTTGCACTATGGCGGCCGATGATTCAGGCGTGGGCACGCATCGAGTGTATTAGACGCGCACCGCGGGCTGTGCAACGGCGACGGGTCTGCGTGCGAACAACTCGCACAGCAAGGCCACTGCGGCGAGTGCTCCCGCCACCTGAAATGCTAACTGATAGTTGTGATAGCGATCATACAGAACGCCGCCGATGCGCGGTCCGATGATGCCCGCAACTCCCCAGGCTGTGAACAGAATCCCGTAGTTGATACCTGCATTCCGCGTGCCCCAGAAGTCCGAAGCCGCGACGCCATTGACGGAAAGCTGCGTGCCGTAACACCAGTACACGACGAACACGCATGCATACAGCAGCGCCACATTGCCGCCCACTGCATACAATGCCGGCATCGCGAAGATGGAGATGCCGATCATGGTGCGAAGCACGTTGATGCGCCCCAAACGGTCCGACATCCAACCCGACAAGATGCGGCCGGACGCGTTGCCAACCGCGCCAATTACCAGCGTCATCGTGGACAGTGCGGCCGCGGCGATGCCGACGCTCTTGGCGAAAGGCACAAGCTGGCTGATAACCATCAACCCTGCCGAGCAGCCCAGCGCATAGCCGAGCCACATCAGATAGAAGGCGGGCGTGCGCAACATTTCAGCGGGCGTGAAGTCTCGCGTCAACGATGTTTGTGTAGCGCTGGGAGTCCATCCGGTTGGGCGATAGCCTGCAGGCGGGTTGCGCAATAACAATGCGCCGCACATCGTCATCACGAAGAAAATTACGCCGAGAATCTTGAATGTCGCAGGCAGCCCATACGCCGGGATCAGTTTCAACTGCGCCAGCGGCCCGAAGATGGCCGAGCCCGCGCCATAGCCTCCCACCGCAAGTCCAATCGCCAGCCCGCGTTTGTCGGGGAACCACTTGGCCATCACGGGTATGGGCGTGGCGTACCCGAAGCCGTTGCCTAGTCCTCCGATCACGCCGAAACAGATGTAGAGATACGTCAAGCTCGTGGTGTACGCGCATAGATAGAACCCGAGGCTGACGAGTATGCCGCCCGCGAGGGAGCAGGGCAGCGGTCCAAAGCGATCCTGGAGTCTGCCCGCCAACACGAAGCTCAACGCAAACACGATGACTGCAATGGTGAACACCATCGAGGTCTGCGCGCGCTTCCAGCCGAAACGCGATTCGAGCGGCGCAACGAATACGCTCCATCCATAAAGCGTGCCGAGCGCGATGTTCATCAGAAGACCGCCCACCACGCGCCACCACCGGCTGACCGCTGCTGCCGTTTCAGTTTGCATTCTGCTTATCGTATGGCGGATTGCGCGCCACGGCGAAACGAAGGCGTTACTTCGCGCGTTTACACTGGAGAGGTTAGGACGTACAACACTTATGGCAATGTTTCGCCTGTTCCTGGTGGCGTGCTCGATGACTGCCGCCGTGGCCGCGCAAGCGCCCGCTGACAACGATGTAGACAACGCGCCGGTGTCGGTCAAGGTCGGCACTCACATCCCGCTCAGTCTGATCAACAGCGTGAGCACGAAGCATTCGGCAGAAGGTGACCGCGTCTATCTCGAAACCGTATTTCCGATTCTTGTTGACGGGCGTATCGTCATTCCGCCGGGCAGCTACGTTGCCGGTACGCTGACACAGATCAAGCGCCCTGGGCGCGTGAAGGGCAAGGGCGAGTTGTTTCTGCGATTCGACACTTTGACGCTGCCGAATGGCGTAACGCGCGACTTCCGGGCACGCATGTCCGCCGTGGATGGCGCCGGCGCAGAAACCCTGGAGCGTCGTGAGGGCAAGGTGGTCAGCGACAGCAATAAGGCGGGCGACATGCGCACGATCGGTGAAGCAACAGCGGCGGGCGCGTCGGCAGGTGTGCTGTTGGGCTCGGTCGCGAAAAACGTCGGGATGGGCGCGGGCATTGGCGCAGGCGCGGGGGCTGCGGCCGGATTGATGGGCGTGCTGCTCAGCCGCGGTCCGGATGCCGTGCTGGCCAAGGGCAGCACCATCGAAATGGTTCTAGATCGCCCGATCGAATTCAATGGATCGGAGTTGAACTTCGGAAACGCCACGACGCGACGGTTCTCCGACACGCCTGTTGCTCAGCAACCGAAACGTAACAACAATAGCCCGCGCACCCGGTTGCCTTTCTAGTAAGCTGTTCGGTAACGGCGAGCCACGTCGGCATCGTCTTTACTTACTCATGACCAGACTTATCGCCACCCTCCTGCTTGCTCTTCCGCTTTGCGCTCAGATGAAGGTACTGCGCACCATCCACGTGCCCGGCGCCGGCGGATGGGATTACCTGACCGTTGATTCCGACAAGAATCGCCTCTTCATCTCGCGCGGTACGCACGTTGCCGTAGTGGACATCGCGAGCGGTAAGACCGTCGGCGAGATTGCCGACACGCCGGGTGTGCATGGCATCGCCCTCGCGACCAAGCTGGGCAAAGGTTTCGTGAGCGCAGGCCGTGCGAACGACGTCGTCGTTTTTGATCTGAAAGATCTATCGACGAAAGCGAAGATCCCCACCGGGAAAAATCCCGACTTCATTCTCTACGACGAGCCATCGGGAAAAGTGATCACATTCAATGGCGGTTCGGCGGATGCGACGCTGATCGACGCGAGCGCCGGCAAGGTGACAAACACGCTGAAGCTGGGCGGTAAGCCCGAAGGCGCGGTGTCCGATGGCAGAGGACATGTCTTTGTGAACATCGAAGACACGGCGGAACTGGTGGAGCTGGATGCCAAAGCCGGCACCGTAGTGAAGCGGTTGAAGATGACGGGCTGTAAAGAGCCCAGTGGTCTCGCGATCGATCTGAAGAAGCGCCGCACATTCTCGGGCTGTGACGAAATGATGTTCGTTACCGATGTGGATGCCGGCAAAGTGATTGCGAAGGTGCCGATCGGTGCGGGCGTGGACGCCAATGGTTTCGATCAGGAAAAAGGTCTTGCGTTCTCATCCAATGGTGAAGCCGGCACGCTGACCGTGGCGCAGGAAAAGAACGGCAAGTACGAAGTGCTGCAGAACGTTCCCACGCAAAGCGGCGCTCGCACCATGGCGTTCGATCCGAAGTCGCATCATGTATTCGTGGTGACCGCAAAGTACGGCCCGGCGCCCGCAGGTGCAAAAGGCGAACACCCGCACGGCCCGATGCTGCCGGATAGCTTTGTGGTGTTGGAAATCGGCCAGTAGTAGACTGACTCCTGTTCTGCCCACCATGCCAGGTCTTCGAACGCGCCGGTGGCGAATTCGATGCTCCTCACAAGCCTAGTTTGAGCAAGGCGTCGTCGAGTGGTACACCCGCTCTGCCGTCGAGCGCATCTTTTAGCCGGAGGCGCATGGTTTCTGATTGTAATAAATAGGCGGTTTCCCGCTCTGACGTAATCTCGTTCCAGAGCGCGATCGGCACAATTACAGCAGTGGGCTCACCCGCCGCGTTAGACACAACCTGGATCTCGGCGTCGGACACGACTTCAGTCTACCGCCGCCGGGATATTCAATGTTTCCCGCCACCCCGAGCTTCCTGCGTTGCTATGATTCAGCGGTGAAGCGGCCCAAGTTCGAACGTGCCAAGCTTTCGGGTGCGGTGTGTTCTCTGTGGGGTTACCCCATGGAATTGAGTACGGCTGGAATCTCGTCACGTGAGCTACGCTGCGCGATGCGCAGAAATGCTCACGCAGGGTCAGACTGGTTGGACCGCTTCATCTAACGCAACATGCCGAACGCGGTGCTGCTGCGTATGTTGGCGTTATCGATCTTGTCGGCTCCACAACAGCCGAAAGAGATCGCCGCCGCTGGCGGTCGCTTGCTTGGCCGCAACTGGCGCTGGCTGACACCGCTCGCACACCGCTACCTCGCTCACTTCGCGATAGACACCCGCCCACGCCAGGCGCTCGTGGTCGCCTTTCTCCAAAACGATGCTGGCTTGCGGGAAGCGTCCGCCAAGTACGGCAGCGCGATTTCCATTGCGCGATGGTTAACCGAACCGCAAACGATGCAGCCGGTCGAAGCGGCGCGTAGCTGGGATGTGCCGTCGATTGAAAGCACAGGTGCCCTTAGTGATTGGCTGCAGCTGAACCCCGGCGAACTCGAGTGGTTTGTCGACCGGCGTGCGTTGAACAGCAGCGGCAAACTGCAGCACTACAACTACCGGTTCTTCGCGAAACGGACCGGCGCTATCCGCGTTATCGAAGTGCCGAAATCGCGTTTGAGATCAATTCAACGCAAGATCCACGAGGAAATCTTGACTCGTATTCCCCCGCACGACGCGGCGCACGGGTTCGTGCGTGGCCGATCTATTCAGACATTCACCGCGCCGCACATCGGTCAGCACGTTGTCCTGCGTATGGACCTGTCGAACTTCTTTCCGTCACTCTCCAGAGCGCGCATCGCTGCACTCTTTCGCACCGCTGGGTACCCCGAAAACGTTGCGGATGCGCTCGCGGGAATTTGCACGAACCGGATGCCGCGTTCTGCATGGCATCGGGACTCGTGCGCGGAGGAACGCCAGACCTACACCAGATCACATCTGCCCCAAGGCGCGCCTTCTTCACCTGCGCTTGCGAACGCGTGCATGTATCGTATCGATTGCCGGCTCAGCGCGCTCGCGCGTGCAGCGGGTGCGGTGTATACGCGCTATGCGGACGACCTCGCGTTTTCTGGCGACGATGCGTTTGAGCGCCACGCACACCGTTTTGCCTTACATGCGGCTGCGGTGGTGATGGATGAAGGCTTTGACGTGAACTTTCGCAAGACACGTCTGATGCGGCGCGGGGTGCGGCAACGCCTGGCAGGCCTCGTCGTGAACGACCGCATCAACGTCCCACGCGAACAGTTCGATCATCTGAAAGCGGTCTTGACCAATTGCGTGCGCGATGGCGCCGAAACTCAGAATCGCGAAAACCATGCGGACTTTCGTTCGCACTTGCATGGACGCGTGGCGTTCGTCGAAAGCATCAACGCGGTGCGCGGGGCGAAGCTGCGAAGGCTGTTCGAGCAGATTAACTGGGATCAGCGGCCGCGAGACTAAGCAGTACTTCCTTCGCGCAGTTATGCCCGCTCGCGCCCATCACACCACCGCCCGGATGAGTGCCGGAGCCGCAGAGAAATAGATTCCGCACCGGAGTTCGATATTGGCCCCAGCCCTTCACTGGCCGCGCGAAGAACATCTGATCAAGCGCCATCTCGCCGTGGAAGATGTTGCCGCCGGGCAACCGGAAGCGGCGTTCGAGATCGAGCGGCGAGAGGATCATGCGCTCTTCGATCAGCGAGCGGATGTTCGGTGCGTACTCCTCGATCAGATCGATTGCACGATCGGCGAAAGCTTCGCGCCGCTCATCCCAGGTTCCGGACTTCAACGTGTACGGCGTGTACTGAATGAAGACGCCCATAATGTGTTTGCCCGCGGGTGCGAGCGAACGATCGTATTCCGCGGGCATCGTCATCTCGAGCAGCGGGTTACGCGCGGGCTCGCCATTGCGACAGTCTTCCCACGCGCGCTGCACATAATCCATCGAAGGGCAGATGTGCATGGTGGCGCGGTGTTGCGGGCCAGGTGTTTCCGGCAGCGCGCGAAACTGCGGATAGCCGTTCAACGCCAGGTTCATCTTGAACGAAGTGCCCTCTGTGCGGTAGTCGCGAATGGCCTGCAAATAATCGCCAGGCAAATGCGCGGGTTCGACCAGATCGAGGAACGTTACCTTCGGGTGCGCGTTCGATAACACCACGCGCGCGCGAATCTCTTCGCCCGATTCGAGCACCACGCCGCGTGCCTGGCCATCCTCGATCAGCACGTGCGCGACGGGTGCACTGAGGCGAATATCCGCTCCGCTGGCCCGCGCCGACGCGGCGATACTTTCCGAAACGCCGCCCATGCCGCCGCGCACGAAACCCCACAGGCCGCGCTCGCCGTTGACCCCGCCCATCACGTGATGCAGCAGGATGTAAGCCGTGCCGGGCGATTGTGGGCCGCCGTTCGCTCCAATCGCGCCATCGGTCGAGAGTGTTGCTTTCAATTGCGGCGATTCGAACCATTCGTCGAGCAAGCCGGCCGCGCTTTGCGTGAGCACCTTGACGAACGCACGCTGGTCGGCAGCCGATAACGCGCGGTACTCGGGGCACGCTGCAAGATACTCATCCAGATCTCGAGAGGGCGGCGGCGTACGTAGTTGCAACGCCCACACCACATCGGCCAGCTTCATCAAGTGCGCGGAATAGCGCGGATAGGCCTCAGCATCTTTCGCCGAGAACTTCGCAATCTCCGCAAGCGTTTTGCGTTCGTCGCGCCAGAACATCAGATAGCGTCCGTCCGCATAGGGCGAGAACGACGCCGGATCTTTTCCCGTGACGTGAAATCCGAAGCGCTCCAGCTCCAGATCGCGAACCACCTGCGGCTGCAGCAGACTGCAGAGATACGCGGCTACCGAGACGCGATAACCCGGCCAGACTTCCTCCGTGACACAGGGACCGCCCACCAGTTCGCGCCGCTCAAGCACCAGAACCGAGCGTCCGGCGCGCGCGAGATAAGCGGCCGAGACCAGTCCATTGTGACCGGCGCCGATGACGATCGCGTCATAGCTGTGAGAACTCATCTCTGCGATTGTAAGGCGGGCGCCCGCTTAGAACCGGAACGGCTTCTTGTACCCGGTCATCTCCAGGTAGCCTGCGCCTTTCGCTGAGCCTGAGTAATCGACCGCGCCCTCCCAGTAACTCGAGAGCTCCTGATTGCGCATCACCGCTTTGCAATGCAAGTGCAGATTGCGCGAGGGCACTGCGATCTCCCATGCGACCGGATACTTGTTCCACCACTCGACGGGCTTGAGCGTGAACTCGCTTGCTCGCAAATGGGTGGAAACACCATCGGCCCCGATGAACGTTCCCGCTGAATTCGGATCGATTGAGCCATCTTTGCGCCGCAATTCGAACAGCATCAGTTCGGTCTTATCTTCCAACTGCACACTGAACCAATCCCAACCGATTTGCTCGGGCGCCAGTTGTTCAGTGAACCACTCGTGATCCATCCAGGCCGCCCCCGAGACTTGAAATGTTTCTCGGCCAACCGTGATGACGCCCGTCGTGACCAGGCGCGGCAGGCTCACGTAATGCGAAGCGTGGCCCGCGCCTTCCGCTTTCTGACTGATGCCGTGCAGTCCATGAATCACCGGTGGCGTCGCCGCCACGGCGCGCAAGTCGAATCGAAACTCGGGCGTGATCGCTTGCAAAGTCTGCGCATTCCCGTGCCATTGGGCAGACCAGTTTCCGTTCCACGTGCGTGCCTGATCTTCGCTGACTCCTGCAATGCCGGGGCCCGCGCGGTTCAACCGTTCGTGAAACCAGAAGTGCTGGCCGCGTACATCGGTTAATGCAGCGTGTGCGAGGTACACATCATGCAAAGCCCACACGGATGGATTCGGCGGCCCGGACGTGCGCTCGCCTTGCCGGAAAAATACGAGTTCAAACCCAAAGCGCCGGCCATCGGCGGTCCATACGTTTCCTGTGTAGTACCACCACTCGGTACGATACGCCGGATGCGCAAAATGATCGCGCGGAAATTGGTAGCGATAGCCCGGCAGCGCAGCCTGATATGGCGCCTCGGCGGACACCATCAGACAACACCACAACGTGATTATGGAGCGCAACCAGGCAAGGCTCATTCGCTTGATACGATGATTCTTCATGCTAGTGGAAACGCGGAGCGCGCGCTTCGCGGGGATTGCTCTGGAGAGCGGCGCGCGCGTCGAGCCCGTCGACATTGCCTATCAAACCTACGGTGAACTGAATGCGGATCGAACCAACGCGATCCTGATTACGCACGCCTTTACGGGCGACGCGCACGCCGCCGGCATCAGCCGAGGGGCAAGCCCGGCTGGTGGGACAACATGATCGGGCCCGGCAAGGCGTTCGACACCGACCGCTACTTCATCATTTGCTCGAACGTGCTCGGCGGATGCCAGGGAACCACGGGGCCTGCCTCGATCAACCCCGCAACCGGCAAGCCGTATGCGATGTCGTTCCCGGTAATCACCATTGCCGACATGGTGCGGCTGCAAAGACTGTTGCTCGATTCCCTGGGCATCCCGCAGTTTGCTCGCGTGTGCGGCGGATCGATGGGCGGCATGCAGGCGCTGGAATGGGCGGTGTCGTTTCCGGAGTTCGTGCGCTGCCGCGATTCACATCGCGACCACCGGCGCGTCACAGCGCACAACAGATCGCGTTCAACGAAGTCGGACGCCAGGCGATCATGGCCGACCCCGACTGGAACGGCGGCGATTACTACGACAAGAAGCCGCCGGGCCGCGGCTCTCGGCATCGCGCGCATGGTCGGCCACATCACTTACATGAGCGATGAATCGATGCGCGAAAAGTTCGGCCGCCGCCTGCGCGAGAAAGAAAAATTCGGCTTCGATTTCTCGGTCGATTTCGAAGTGGAAAGCTATCTCCGTTATCGCGGCAGTCAGTTCGTCACGCGCTTCGATGCGAACTCGTACCTGTACATCACCAAAGCCGAAGACTACTTCGATCTGACCAACGGCACCGGCTCACTTGCACGCGGCTTTCGACACCGTGACCACGCGATTTCTGGTGATCAGCTTCACGTCGGACTGGCTGTATCCCAGTTACCAGTCGCAGGAAATCGTGCGCGTGCTGCGGCGCCGCAACGGCGACGTCGCCTATTGCGATCTGCAATCGAACTACGGCCACGATGCGTTCTTAGTGGACGTCGCGGAGCAGACCGACATCGTGCGCGGATTCCTGCAGCACGTACGGAGGCGCCAGACCTGCGCGATGACCGCGATGCCTCCGGCGCGGGCACTGCAGGGACGCAGCGACTTCGCCATCATCGGCGACATCATCGAGCCCGGCAGCCGCGTGCTCGACCTCGGCTGCGGCGAAGGCGAACTGCTCGCGTGGCTGGTTGAAACAAAAACGTGCTCGGCGCGCGGGCGTCGAGATATCCCCCGCGCAAGTGCGCAAGGCGATCGCGCGCGGCGTTTCGGTTTATCAGGGCGACATCGACGAGGGCCTTGCGGACTATCCGGACAAAGCTTTCGATTACGTGATCCTCAGCCAGACGCTGCAGGAAACGCGCAGCCGCTGCGGGTGTTGCGCGAGATGCTGCGCGTCGGCAAGCGCGCCATCGTTTCGTTCCCGAACTTCGGCCACTGGAACGTGCGGCTCTCGATGCTGTTTTCAGGGCAGGCGCCGCAGACAAAGCTCTTTCCGTACGACTGGTACGACTCGCCCAACATCCATTTTTTGTCAGTGCGCGACTTCGAAGACCTCGCCGCAAAACAGGGCTTCCGCATCGAACGGCGGCTGTTTCTTGCTGGTCCGAAACGTACGACGATGTTGCCGAACGTGACTGCTGAACTTGCCGTGTTTCTGGTATCAGCGCCCGCGTCCAATCAATGAACCGCGAGGCTCTGTGATGGCCTGCATCACGCGTTCAACGGCGCTGCTCCAATCACCCGGCGTGCGTTGCCGGATGAGTCTCATCGTTGGATACCAGGGTGTGTCTTCGCGATCGAGCATCCAACGCCAGTCGGCCTGATCGTGCAGTAGTGTGTACACCGGCTTGCCGAGTGCTCCTGCCAGGTGCGCGACCATCGTGTCGACGGTAATCACGACATCCATCTGCATCAGGCCTGCGGCGCAGATCGCGATTTGTGGATCGTCCACGTACATATCGCGAACGTCGTAGCGTTCCGCCAACTGCGCCAGTTCCGAGCGCTCCGGCCCGCGCTGAAAGCTGAAGCACTGCAACTGCGGATGTGCGAGTAGCGGCTCCAGATCGCTGAGCCGCATGTTGCGCGCGGGGTTGTATTGACTCGCAGCCCAAACCACTCCGGCCTTCAACTTGTCAGAGCCCTTGTCAGCGCCCAGGGCGCGCGCGCGCTGCTGCTCACATAAATCACGCGTCACTGGAATATAGGGGATCGTGTCTGGAATGGTCGCGACCGTAGTACGGAACGCGCGGGGCAGTTCCATCACTTCGATCTGTTGATCCCACGCGGCGTCTTCGCCCCACGTGATCACGCGATCGATCGACGGCACCGGCTCGAATAGCGAAACGAGTTCCGGATGCGTCTGGACCACCAGACTCTTCGCTCGCGCGCGAAGCAGCGGCGCATAGCGTATGAACTGAATGGCATCCCCGAAGCCGTGCAGCGTGCGCAGCATGACGCGACGGCCGGTAAACGGCTCGCCATCCCAGAAGCGATTGGCGTCGGGGGCGCCGCGCGAAGCAATAGCATCGCTCTCTTCCCATGCGCTCGCGAAATCGCCCAGCAGCATGTGGCATTCCCAGCGCCCGGCCGCGCACTGGTCAGAATCGTAGCCGGCCTGCTCGGCGGAATGAAAGTGGTCGAGCGCCTCACGGATGCGGCGGCGGTTCAGGTGCTGAATCGCCAGATCCCAAGGCTCGTGCAAGCTACTGAACTTTGACCTTCCAGGGTTCCGGATGCGCTCCGGTATCACGGTCTTCGACGCGATCGTAGAGGTAGGCGGTCGATGTGGTGCCGAGCGACTCGTTATAGAGACTGGTCAAGCCCAGCGCCTCGCTCAAGTCTTCCTGAAAGCGATGCACCGCGCGCAGATCGGAAGCGACGGCAGGCTTACGCAAATGGCTTGGCGTTTCGAAGAACTTCTGAAATCCCCCATCCACCAACGTTGCGATCTCGTCATTCATCAGCACCCCTGGGCGCACGACAACGCGCGGCAAACCGCCAGCATCTTTTTCGATTTCAGCCGCTACACCCTGGCGGGAAACTCGCGTGCGCTGCCCCTGTCCACTGACGGCAAAACCGGCGGCGCGGGCACGCTCGAGGCGCTCATCGAAACTCGCCACCACGGGCTTGCGGGACTTGAAGAACATGGCTTCAGTATAGACTTCAGCCAATCTTCAGCGTGCGTTGAGATAATTTGTCGGTGCGCACCGTTTTGTTGTTCAGCATCTTCGGCGCTTCGTTGTTTGCGCAAAGCGCCAATCTCGCGGGACACGTGACAGATCAGTCCGGTGCGTTAGTGCGCGGAGCGAATATCAGCTTGCGCGGGAATGGCGTTGCACGTCTTGCGGCTTCGGACAGTGCCGGCGCTTATCAACTCACGAATGTGCCGCCCGGTTCGTACATCGTCGCCGCGTCTGCGCCGCAACTCGCGCTGCTCAAGCCGCTGCGCGTCACTTTGCGCGAGGGCAGTAACACGCTCGATGTGCAGCTTCAGATTGTGTCGGCGGAAGCGCAACTGACGATCAACGAAAATGCAGGCGCGGGCGTAAGCACAGACCCTTCGGTCAAACGCAGGCGCAACGGTCATCTCCGGCACGGATCTCGATGCGCTCTCTGATGATCCGGAGGATTTGCAGTCCGATCTCGAAGCACTGGCTGGACCTTCCGCAGGCCCGAGCGGCGGAGCCATTTTTGTTGACGGATTCAGTGGCGGGCAGCTTCCACCGAAAGAATCGATTCGCGAGATTCGCATCAACTCGAATCCGTTCTCTCCTGAGTACGACAAGCTCGGCTACGGGCGAATTGAGATCTTCACGAAGCCCGGGTCGGACAAGTTTCACGGCACCGTGGGCTATAACCTGGGTACGGACTGGTGGAACTCTCGGAACCCGTATGCAGCGGCGAAAGCGCCCGTTCCTGTTGCAGGAGACGGAGAACAGTTTCAGCGGCCCGCTCGGCAAGCGCGCGTCATTCACGCTGGATGCAGAACGTCAGGCGGTGGATAACGGCTCGGTGAGCAATGGTGTGACGCTGGACCCGTTGTCCCTTCAGCCCACCGCGTTCTCGAGCGTATTGACCACGCCGCAACGGCACTGGCTGGCCGGTCCACATGTTGACTATCAGATCAATGCGAACAACACGTTGACGCTTCGGTATCTGTACACGCGCGCCGCCATCACCGATGCGGGCATTGGCAGCTTCGATCTGATCTCGCGCGGCTCGCACGTGCTGACGACATTCAACACGGCGCAGATCAGTGAGACTTCGATTCACGGCAACCTGGTGAACGAAACGCGCTTCCAGTTCTTTCGACGCGCGTTCCAGACCGATGCCAACCAGATTGCGCCCGAGATTCAGGTGCGCGGCGCATTCAATGGCGGCGGCGCGACGACGGCCCACGGTTCCGACGCGCAGAACAGTTACGAGTTTCAGAACTACACGTCAATCGTGAAAGGGCGGCACTTCTTCCGGTTCGGCGTGCGTGCGCGTGAACAGACGGACGACAGCATCTCGCCTGCGAATTTCAACGGCACGTACACGTTCGCAGGCGGCCTTGCGCCTGAACTGGACGCGGCGAACCAGCCGGTGCTGGACGCGAGCGGAATGCCGCTGCTAATTTCGGTAGGCGCGATTGAACAATACCGCCGCACGCTGTTGTTTCAGAGCTTGAACTACAGCGCGGATCGCATTCGCGCGCTCGGTGGCGGCGCCTCGCAATTCAGCATCGCCGCAGGGCAGCCCGCTTTATCGGTTAGTCAATTCGATATCGCACCGTTCTTCGGGGACGACTGGAAACTGCGCCCGGCCTTGACGCTCAGCCTGGGCATTCGTTACGAGGCGCAGACGCACATGCATGACCATGGCGACATCGCGCCGCGTATCGCTGTCGCGTGGGCGCCCGGCGCGCGGGGCAATAAAACCGCGAAGACGGTGCTGCGTGCTGGTGTCGGCATCTTCTATGACCGGTTCGCACTGGCCAACACACTTGCGGCCGAACGTTACAACGGGCTCGTTCAACAGCAGTACGTGGTGACGGACCCGGGTTTCTATCTGGCCGCGCCGCCACTGGCAACGCTGGGGAGCTTGCAGAGCGTGCAAACGAATCAGGTAATCGATGCGCATTTGCGTGCGCCCTACATCATCCAGTCCGCAATCACGATGGAGCGGCAACTGCCGCGCGGCAACACGCTGGCGTTGACTTACACGAACGCCTACGGCCTGCACTTGTTCCGCTCGGAAGTGGTTTCGTCATCTGCTGGTCCTGAGTTTGTGGCTACTTCGAACGGGCGCTACAACCAGAACCAGTTCATTGCCAACGTGCGCTCGAAGCTGAACCCGGCCGTGTCGTTGTTCGGTTACTACGTGTTCAATCATGCGCTGAGCGATACGGACGGCATCGGCACCTTCGCCGCGAACCCGCGGGACTTCTCGGGCGAGTATGGTCCGGCCGCCACCGATATCCGGCACCGCGTGTTAGTAGGGGGCACCATCAGCCTGCGTTGGGATATTCGCTTGAACCCGCTCTTCACCATTCAAAGCGGTGCGCCGTTCAACATCACCACAGGTCAAGACAATTACGGCACCACGCTGTTCACGGCACGGCCGGGCATCGCAACCGACCCAGGGCGGCCCGGGCTGGTGCGCACTTCGTACGGTTTGTTGGACCCGAACCCGATCGCCGGCGAGACGCTTTTAGGGCGCAACTCGGGGCGTGGTCCAGGGATGACCATGTTGAATCTGCGCTTCTCGAAGACGTGGGGCTTTGGCGCTGAGAAGAGCAGCGGCGGCTCGGTGCGCTCATCGCGCGATGGAGGCGTAGCGACAGGTCCGGCGCTCGGCGTGCCGCAAGGCAATCGCGGACTGTTCACGCCCGCCTCTTCACCGCGCAAATACAATCTGACGGTCGCGATGTCTGGCCGCAATCTGTTGAACCACGACAATCCGGGACCGATCATCGGCAACATCGGATCGCCACTGTTCGGGCGCGCGAACCAGATCGCGGGAACGCCAAATGGCGAAGGCTTTCTCGAGACCGCGAACAACCGCCGTTTGGAATTGCAGATCCGGTTTACTTACTAACGCGCGGAGAAGGAACTTCGCCGAGCGCAAACGCGTTCGTTAGTATGATGCAGAACGCGTCATGCGGATGGTGAAGCACGCACTGCGCTGGGTGTTGCCGGTAGCGGTTTTGGGGTTCGTCTTCGTCGCGGCGCTCGGGGCGATGTTCTGTCAGGTCACGCTGCATGTTCCCCGCAAGGTTCGTCCCGCACCCAGAAATGCTGTTACGGTCTCGATCTTCGCGAAAGATCACGCGCGGCTCGACGCATGGTGGATGCAAGCTTCCGCGCATAGTAATCGCTGCGTCGCAGTGCTGCATGGCATTGGTGATTCGCGCGCCGGCAGCGCTGGTCTGGCGCCGTTCTTGCTGGATGCCGGATACAACGTGCTCCTTCCTGACAGTCGCGCGCATGGCACGAGTCAGGGCGACTTCATCACCTACGGCCTGCTTGAAAAAGACGACGTCATCCTATGGGCGCAATGGATGAGGCGAGCGAATTGTGAACGGCTCTATGCGTTGGGCGAGTCACTCGGCGCTTCGATTCTCATCGAGTCCGCCGCCGTGCAGCCTGCGTTTGCTGCCATTGTCGCGGAGTGTCCGTTCGCCGATCTTCGCCAGACCGCCGAGTATCGTTTGACGCGCATGGTGGGCATGCCTTCGCAGCTTTCGCGTGCGGTTGTATCTTCTGGAACGCTCTACGCGCTCGTGGTCGATCACCTTAACCTTGGAACCGTGTCGCCGGTACACGCGATCGCGCGCGAGAGCACGCCCATTCTGCTGATTCACGGGCTTGCTGATTCGCGCACGCCCTATTCGAATTCGGAACAACTGGAACGCGCGAACACACGCAATCGCCTGTGGCTCGTGCCCGGCGCGGAACACACCGGAGCGTACAACGCGGCTCCGCAAGAGTTCGAGCGCCGCGTGCTGGACTGGTTTCGAGAACACTGAACGACAAAGATCAACGCGCCAATAAGATCAGCGCGCAAAGCTGAGGCGCAGCCCTGTCGTTAACAGCACGTCGTTGCGCTGCCGTCCGCCGACGGGATTGCTCAGGAACCGATCGCTTGCGGATATCTGGAACGCCAACCACTTCCACAGGTTTGTATTTGCTCCCAGGTCGAAGTTCATTCGACGTTCACCCGGGCCGGTCACGTTGGTGAATACGCGGAACGATTGGCGCAGCGACGTTCGAGCCGACAACTTGTGCGAGAAGTCATCGCCGCCATAAGCTTCGGCAGATTTGCGCGTGAGTGGCGTGTTGAAGGTCTCGTGTTTGTAGTCCAGACCTCCCAACAGATCGAGCTGCGAGCGCTCATTCTTGATGGTCGAGTAGCCAAGGCCGCCGCCGAGCACGAAGCGCAAATCAAGATTCTGGAACCGGTCGTACTCGTAGTCGTTGAACGTGTTCACGAAGAGGCGCGGGCGCAGGTTACGGTTATACGCAATGCCGCCGCGCAAGGCATTGGCTGTGCCGGCGTTTACCCCGTTGATCGTCGCCGTCGCGTAGATCTGGTTGAAGTAAACCGTGGTCTTGTCGGTTCTGGTCGCGCGTACCGCGTTCACTGCAGTGGTGAAGGTATTGGTCTTCGCATTGCCGCGCGCGGCAGAAAGGCCGAGGTCTGCATAGCCCGCCCATAGATCGGCAAAGCCGGGACGCTCCAGCCGGTCGTAAGCACGCTGTTCTTCGGTGTTGCGAATGGCTGTGATCTGCGCCAACGCCGCGGTTTCCGTTGCGCCGGAAGTGACAACCGAGACCTGATCCCCGGTGGTCTGAAGCTTGCCGAGCACCTTACGTCCACCCGGCAGCACGACGGTCACCGGCTCATCCGAGGAGAGCGACGTGACGGCGTCCCAGGCAACGGTGACGTCGCCCATCAGGTCACTCTTCAACGTGACCTTCGCGCCGTCTTTCTTCACCAGCTTGCCGGTGATACGATCCCCATTTTTCAAAATCAACTGGTCGGCGCGGGCAGCAGGCGCGGCGGCGCAGAGGCTGAGCAGAACGAAACACGCGAGTCGCATTGCTCTATTTCTATCGCGTTCTGCATGCTTGTCAAAGACAGGGAGAACGCGGCGCACCCATTCCTTTCCATTACACTGTCGGATGTGTATGGGCAGAGGACGGGCGGCTTTGCATTTGGGGCGGGCGGTTAGATGAGCAGCACGGAATACCAGAGTTCGAACTCAGGCATAACGGACGCGCATTTCTCCGACATCATTAGCTCGTCGGATGACGCCATTATCAGCAAGACGCTGCAGGGCATTATCCTGACGTGGAACCGCGGCGCGGAGCGCGTGTATGGCTATACCGCGGAGCAGGCGATCGGCATTCCCATGACCGTGCTGCTGCCTCCGGATCGTTCGAATGAAGAGGCGGAGATCCTGGCCCGCATTGCCCGCGGCGAAAGTGTCGAACACTTCGAAACTGTGCGCCGCCGTCAAAACGGGGAGCTCATCAATGTGTCGCTCACCATCTCTCCGATTCGCGATGCCGAGGGAAGAATCACCGGCGCTTCACACGTAGCGCGCAATATCACCGAACGCAAGAAGCTCGACGAAGGCGCGGCGCAACTCGCGGCGATTGTAGAGTCGTCAGAGGACGCCATCGTCAGCAAAACTCTTGACGGCGTGATTCTTACGTGGAACGGCGCGGCCGAAACTCTCTACGGTTACACCCAGGAAGAAGCCATCGGACAGCCCATGACCGTCTTGCTTCCACCGGACCGTCTTTCCGAAGAAACCGAGATCCTGGAACGGATCGCGCGCGGTGAACGCGTGGAGCATTTCGAGACCGTGCGTCAGCGGAAGAATGGGGAACTGACGCAAGTCTCGCTGACCATCTCGCCCATTCGCGACAAGCACGGGCGCATCACCGGTGCATCACATGTGGCACGAGACATTACTGAACGGAAGCGCCTGGATGAACAACTGCGGCACACCGCAAAGCTCGAGAGCCTCGGCGTGCTCGCAGGCGGCGTAGCGCATGACTTCAATAATCTGCTGACCGGAATCCTCGGCAACGTATCGCTCGCGCTCGAATCACTCACCACCGACAACCCCGTACGCGGGCTGCTGCGCGATGCGTTGACCGCGAGTGAGCGGGCGAGCCACCTTACCAGACAGTTGCTCGCGTATGCGGGTAAAGGCCGCTTTGTGATCGAGCCCGTCAACATTTCGGGCATCGTGCGCGAGATTAGTTCGCTTATCCAAAGTTCGATACCGAAGAACGTGCAGTTACGCCTGGAACTGCGCGACGCGATGCCGCTCGTCGAGGCTGATTCGAGCCAGCTTCAGCAACTGATCATGAACCTGGTGATCAATGGCGCGGAAGCCGTACCGCCGAACGAGAACGGCACGGTCCTGGTCACTACCGGCGTTCAGACGGTGGACGAGTTCTATCTCCAACATACCTTTGGACCAGCGTTGGAGCTGCCTGCAGGTACGTACGCAAGCCTCGAGGTGCATGACACCGGAGCGGGAATGGATGAAGCAACAGCGGCGCGCATCTTCGACCCGTTCTTCACCACGAAGTTTACCGGGCGCGGACTCGGCCTGGCTGCAGTGCAGGGAATTGTACGCGGTCACAGAGGCGCGATGAAGCTCTACACCACGCCGGGCAAAGGCACAACATTCAAAGTGCTGCTCCCGACAACGAATCAGCATGAGGTGCCGAAGCCCACGCCTGATCCGCAACTGCTGGCCGGATACCCTGAAGCGCTGGTCTTGGTCATTGACGATGAGCCGATTGTGCGGCGCACCGCGAAATCGATGCTGGAGCGCTACGGCTATAGCGTTGTGCTTGCCGAAGACGGCCAGGAAGGCGTGGAGCTGTTTCAAGTGATCAGCGACAAAGTTTCCGCAGTGCTGCTCGATATGACGATGCCCATGATGAATGGCGAAGAAGCATTCCGGCGAATGAAGGCGATCAAACCGGACGTCCGAGTGATTCTGTCGAGCGGCTACAACGAAGTAGAGGCGATCCGGCGCTTCACCGCCAAGGGCCTGGCTGGATTTATTCAGAAGCCCTATGCTTCGTCGACTCTGGCGGAGAAGATCAAGTCGGCACTCATCGGCAGCGTTCCGCATGCCGAGATGGCGGACTAACGCTCACGCCGAGCGCTTGCGTCGAAACAGCAGTGCCAGCGCCGCCACTCCGGCGATGCCGAGGATCGTGAAGGTGATCTGCGGCGGATCTGCGTTCAGGCGCAGTAGCGATCCTTCGTTGTCCGGCTGCTCATCTTCACGAAAGTAGCCGAGCGGAGCAACGCGTCCGGCGGTTCCCAATGCGAACGCCGGAAGGTCGGTGGTGTCGACGGCATATTCACCGATCGGCGGCACGATTTCGACGCGTGGTGGTTCGGGTGCGGCCCCGGTGACAGGATCTCCTGTGGCTTCGACGAGAACGATCGGCGGGCGTTCCGCGGCATCTGCTGCACCTGCCAGATCGGAGAACCAGAGCGCGTCCGCAGTTCCTGGCGGCCACAGTGCCGATAGCAGGTTGTCGGCGCTCGCTACGCTGGCGCGCAAAGGCGCGGCGCATGCGAGAGTCGCGATTACAACAAGCTTTCGGTAAAGACTGAACACCGGTTCGAATCCATTCTGCCGCAGGTTTTAGACTGAAAGTTGGACAACAAAGAAATCGCGTTGGTGCTTGCCGAAACGGCTGACCTGATGGAGATTGCAGGCGATGACTCGTTCCGCATCCGAAGCTATCGCAACGGAGCTGTCGCGGTGGAGTCGAACCGGGAACGCATCGCCGACATTCTGCGCGCGCCAGGCCGCAACGTGCAAGAGGTGCCGGGTATCGGCAAAGGCCTGGCAGCGATCATCGCCAGCATCGTTGAAACCGGTTCGTGCGCGCGACGCGAAGAGCTGCTGCAACGCTTTCCCCCCACTGCACTCGAGTTCCTGAAGATTCAGGGCCTGGGGCCCAAGAGCATCGCGCTGATCTTTGAGCATTTTCGGATTAGCTCCATCGATGAACTGGAGCGGCTCTGCGTCGATCAGAAGCTGCGCGAGCTGCCGCGCATGGGAGCCAAACTGGAAGAGAAGGTGCTGCGCTCGATTGCGCAATACCGCTTGCGCACCGGCCGCTTCCTGCTGACGTATGCGGAACAGACAGCGCGCGAACTCGCTGCTTACATTGAAGAGAGCACGGGCGCGGGATCGGTGGTCTATGCCGGCAGCTTGCGCCGTGGCCGGGAGACAATCGGCGACCTGGATTTGATCATCACCGGGCCAGAGGCCACCGCGGGTCTCGAGCGCGTTGCCGATTATCCGCGGGTGCACGAAATACTCGGGCGTGGACCAAACAAAACGAGTGTGAAGCTGGGCCGCGAAGGCTTTCAAGTGGACGTTCGCGCGCTGCCGCGCGAGAGCACCGGCGCCGCGCTGCAGTATTTCACGGGCAGCAAAGAGCACAACGTCGCAGTGCGCATTCGTGCCGTGCGCCAGGGGTTAAAGCTGAGCGAATACGGTTTGTTTCGCGCTGAAGATGAGTCGCGCGTTGCCGGCGAAACCGAAGAAGAGGTCTATGCCGCGCTTGGGCTGCAATGGATTGCACCCGAGATGCGCGAGAACTGGGGCGAGATCGAATTAGCCGCGGAGAATGCCTTGCCCGCGCTGATTACGCAAGGCGACCTCCGCGGTGATGTCCACATGCACACCACCGAAACCGACGGCCGCGCCACACTCGAAGAGATGGCCGAGGCTGCGCGTGCCATGGGTTACGAGTACATCGCCATCACCGATCACTCGAAGTCACTTGCGATGTCGAATGGTCTCGACGAAGCGCGCGTGCAAGCGTTCGCCGAGCGCGTGCGCCGGTTGAATGAGACGGGCTCGCTCGGGATCCGCATCTTTTCAGGACTCGAGTGCGACATCCTGAAAGACGGTGCGATGGATCTGTCGTGGGATGCGCTGGCGGAGCTCGATCTGGTGATCGGCAGCGTGCACAGTCATATGAATCTGGAGCCCGCTGAGATGACGGACCGGTTACTTGCGGCGATGCAGTGCCCTTCGCTGCGAGTCATCGGGCACCCTACCGGCCGCTTGCTGCTGAACCGCGAAGCATATGCGTACGACTTCGATCGCGTGGTGGATGAAGCGGTGCAGCGCGGCGTCATTCTTGAAGTCAACGCCAGCCCCGAACGGCTCGACCTGAGCGCACCGATGATCCGACGCGCCAAAGCGCGCGGCGCGAAGTTTATGATCTCGACCGACGCGCATCATCCTAAGCACTTGCACAACATGCGCTACGGAGTAGTGACTGCCCGCCGCGGCTGGTTGACGGCGTCCGATGTTGTGAATACGCAGCCCGCGGAGCACTTTGCGCAAACGATCCGGCGGATACAATAAGTACATTCCTATGCAAAACCCGATGGCCCGTCCTTTGGCGGAGGCCGATCCGGAAATCTACGCCGCGATTCGCCACGAGCTCGAACGTCAGCAGCAGCAGATCGAACTGATCGCCAGCGAAAACTTCACCTCGGAGGCAGTTCTCGAAGCTACCGGCAGCGTTTTCACCAACAAGTATGCCGAGGGTTATCCGGGTAAGCGCTACTACGGCGGATGCGAGTTTGCCGACGTGGTCGAGACGCTCGCCCGCGAGCGCGCGAAGAAGTTGTTCGGAGCCGAGTATGTCAACGTGCAGCCGCACTCGGGCTCACAGGCGAATCAGGCGGCATACAGCGCAGTGCTGACGCCGGGCGATACGATCATGGGCCTTGACCTTGCGCATGGTGGTCACCTGACGCACGGGCACAAGCTGAACTTCTCGGGCAAGACGTATCACGTGGTTTCGTACGGCGTGCGGCCCGAAGATGAGCGCATCGATTTTGAGCAGATGCAGCAGCGCGCGCATGAGCATAAGCCGAAGATGATCATCGCCGGCGGCAGTGCTTACTCGCGCATTTTCGATTTCGTCAAGTTTCGTGAAGTGGCGGATTCTGTTGGCGCGCTCCTGCTGGTCGACATGGCCCACTTCTCCGGTCTCGTTGCCGCGGGCTTGCATCCGAACCCGTGTGAGTACGCCGACATCGTTACGACAACAACGCACAAAACACTGCGCGGGCCGCGCGCGGGAATCATTCTCGCGAAGGAAAAGTACGGCGCCGCGATTGACCGCAATGTGTTTCCCGGCGCGCAGGGTGGACCGCTGGTGCACGTGATCGCGGCGAAAGCAGTCAGCTTCCTTGAAGCGCTGCAGCCCGAATTCAAGGCTTATCAGAAGCGCGTTGTCGCCAACGCGCAGGCACTCGCCAAGCAGATGCAGGCAGAAGGCTATCGCGTGGTGTCGGGCGGTACCGACACGCACCTGATGCTGGTGGACGTGTTCAGTCAAGGCGTACGCGGCAAAGAAGCCGAAGCCGCGCTGGACCGCGCACGCATCACGGTGAACAAGAACGCAATTCCTTTCGACGTGAATCCACCATTGAACCCGAGCGGCATTCGTCTGGGGAGTCCGGCGGCAACCACGCGCGGTTTCAACGAGGCAGAGATGCGCGAAGTGGGATCCGCCATAGGCGAGTTGTTGCGCAACCATACGTCAGAGGACGCGATCGCCGCAGTTCGCCGCCGTGTGGACGCGCTCACCGCACGCTTCCCTCTCTACGACTGGAAGATGGGTTCCGTTCGCGCCTAAGGACAATGCGTGAAGGTTACGATCGACGCTCGCCGTGTCCGGGACTTCGGCATCGGCACGTATATTCGCAACCTGCTGCCCGCGTTAGGCGCGGCTGATCCCGCGATTGAGTACCGCCTGGTTCACTTCGCGGCGGACCGCGAATACTTCGCGGGGCTTCCGGCGAATTTCAAAAGCGTGGTTTATGCGCGCGACGACAAGAGCCGTCTGGACCACATTGCCTTTCCCCTGTTCCTGCGCAGCTTAGGCTCTGAACTCACGCACATCCCGCTGAATCGCATCCCGCTGTTCATGCCGGGGCCGTATGTCGTCACCATTCACGACATCAGCAACCTGACCTATGAAGCCAACGCCGGATTGTTGGGCCACGCCAGCACGCGTGTGTTCAAGCGCGGTCTGGCGCGCGCAAAGCGTGTGATTGCCGTTTCAGAAGCAACGCGCCGCGATGTGGTTCGCGAACTCGGTATACCGGAACAGCGTGTGCACCTGATCTATAACGCGCTCGATCCTGAGTTTCTTAAGCCGCGCCCGCTGAATGAAGACGGCAACCATCGCCAGCGCATACTCGAGCGTTACCAGATCCGCGATCCTTACCTGCTCTATGTGGGGCACATCAGGCCGCAGAAGAATATTCCGCGTCTGGTGGAAGCCTTCGCCGTAGTGCGCGCTGAACTGCAAAATCATCCGGTCTACAAGAACCTGCGCCTGTTTGTGGTGGGCGATCAACTGTCGAAGTACCCCGAAGTGCGCCGCGCCGTGATTCAGAGCCGCGTGGAAGACAGCGTGCGCTTTCTGGGCTTCGTGCCTCTACAAACGCTGCGCGTGTTCTATGAACAGGCGGAGGCCTTTGTTTTCCCGTCGCTCTATGAAGGTTTCGGACTGGCGCCGTTAGAGGCAATGGCTTGTGGCGCGCCGGTCATCACTTCGGAGACCAGCTCCTTGCCGGAGGTGGTCGATGATGCGGCGGTGCTGGTGAATCCCGAAAACGTATTCGGCATCGCGCGCGCAATTGTCGACGTGCTGACCGACGACGCGCTCAAGCAACGGTTAATTGCGCGCGGACGCGAACGGGCCCGCTTCTTTAGCTGGCATGAGGCCGCCCGGCGAGTCGTCGAGGTGTACCGCCTCGCCGCGCGCCGGTAATCGTCAGCCTGCCTTGCGATAGACCGGCAGCGTCCTGTTGACCGGCAGGTTGCGTCCGACCCAAACCACTTTGGCCCGCACGATCTCGGTCACGTTGCGTCCGTCCAGGTTCACCGAATCGCAGGAGACCTCTGGTTCCGGGTGCTCCTGCGTATAGATAAACAGCACGCCTTGCTCTGCGCGCAGGTAGCGCACCATCACGCAGTCGTTCCTCTCGATCACAAATGGGCCGCCGGCCCACGGGTTGGCACGCACCAACGGGCTGCAATCGAGGATGACGATGTCGCCTCGCCGGAAGCTTGCCCCAATCGCTGGGTCGTCGCCCAGCCTGCATGCGTAGAGGTGTTCGGTACCCGAAGGCCACACAAAAGGCAGCGGATATAACGTCTCCCCGGCCTTGGGAAATGCTCGGCAACGCGTGCTGATTTCCGGATACAGCATCGGAATCAACTGAATTGCTGCAGATGGCTGCGGAGCATTCGAGGCGCAGAGGTCGTCAATCGAGATCCGCAGCTCCCGCATAATCTGGTCCGAAGTTTCTATTGAGAAGTACCTGACGCCTTTCAGCACATTATGAATATGCGGCTGCGAAATGCCTGTTTTGCGAGCTAACCCTCTTTCTGTCAACGTTCCACTTTGAATCAAGTCGCGCAATCTTTCGACCAGGCGACGCTGCAAACCATCGAAGTTCAACCCCTGTACCTCCTATTTCTGCGAGAAATAGGTGCTTCTTAGAGGAATTGTACGGTAACTCACAGTTGATACTCAATCCATTTATGAGATTTATTTTTTTTGCAATAAGTCTTTGTCGCGTCGATGTTTAGGGTTGCAGGCGAGTTATTGCAGGCTCTAAATCGGAATAATTCTCAAAAGAATTGTTGACGAAATTTGCTGCGGAAATAGAGTGAATAAGTAATTCATTTGCTCCGGCAACAAAATGCCGAAGCCGGGAGACGTTCACGACAATGGAATGGAATCGCTCAGAGACAATTGGTTTGGCTAAGCCTAGCTGCGCCGTATGCCACGGTGGCGGCATGCGGATTACGGAGAGAAAAGTATCCGATACCCCGTGCAATTGTGTGACTCGGGAAATTTTCCGTGCTTGCTTCAGCCGCTTCAAGTCTTGTGTGCAAAAGGAAAAACGCCTGAGTCAGGCGACACTGCAGGTGACCGGCGCCGGCCGGAACGCCCGCCGCTGCTGGGGACGCCGCGACGAAGAATATGTGGCCGACTTCCACCTGGTTACCAAACGCAGCCTGGATGAAGCCGAGTACAAAATTTTCAAGTTTCACTTCCTCCTGGGCGCCGATTGGAAGCTTTGCTGCCGCCAGTTGAATATGGACCGGGGCACGTTCTTCCACGCTGTTTACCGCATTCAGCAGAAACTCGGCCGCATCTTCCGCGAGCTCGAGCCATTCGCCCTCTTTCCGCTCGATGAATATTTCGGCGGTTCAGTACGCAAGACCGTGGCCACCTCGACTCCGTCGAACGTCATCCAAATGCCTGCCCGGCAGAATAGCCGCGTTGGCCGCTTAACTCCCCCGATCCGCAAAGTAGCCTAATCCTCCTCCTGACTATTCGGCCCAGTGCTTCGCCGCACTGGGCCGCTTCATACAAACTCGAAGCACTCGCCGTTCCCCCGCTTTCCCGCACAGCCGATAAAAATGGAAAACTAGAGCTTTGGATCCGTTGACACATACCCTGACAGGCTTATACCTGAGCCGTTCGGGGCTAGGCCGCAAAATTCCCCGCGCAAGTATTCTGTTGATGTTGGCTGCAAATGCACCCGATATCGACGTAGTCACGCTCGCCGCCGGCCCGGCTGCCGCGCTGCACTGGCACCGGCATTTCACCCATTCTTTCGCTTTCGCACCGGTCCTGGCGATCGCACTGGTCGGCCTATTCCGGCTTGTCGTCCGTCAGCCGATTCCCTGGGCCGCCGCATGGCTCGCATCAATTGCCGCGATTTTTTCGCACATCCTGCTCGACCTGACCAACGTGTATGGCACGCACGCGGGCCTGCCGTTCCGGACCGACTGGATGCACTGGGACATCACGAACGTGGTCGACTTCTGGATTTGGGCCATCCTGCTGCTCGCGCTTTTCGGTCCGGTGCTGGGGCGGTTGGTCACGGGTGAAATCACGTCTGGAAAGACGCGCGTTGCCCATTTCGGCCGTGGTTGGGCTGTGTTTGCGCTGAGTTGTCTTTGCTTATATGAAGCTGGGCGGGCGACACTGCATAGCCGCGCACTGGCGATGCTTGATTCCCGTCTCTACGAAGACGCGGCCCCGCTACGTACCGCTGCGTACCCGAACGCCGGGAATCCGTTCACCTGGCGTGGAGTCGTGGAGGCGGACAAGAGCTTTTATCTTTACGATCTGAACGTCACGACGCCGTTCCATCCGTGGGATGCCGCACCCGTGCGAAAATCTGGGCCAGGGAATTTGTTGCCGCAATTAGAATCAAATCCGGAATTTAGAGAGTTTATTGCGTTTAATCAGGCTCCGTTGTGGCAGCCGGCGCAAACAAACACGCCCGGCGAGCATGCACTGGAGCTTGTAGATCTCCGCTTCGGAACTGCAGCGGACCCTGGCTTTGCCTGCCGCGCGATTTTGACGCAAGCGCAGACTGTCGCGAAATCAGAGTGCTCATTCGGCTCGGCCGGCCGCACGTTCAGCAAGGGTGGCCGCTGATGTGGAAGCAGGTGGCAGAGCAGATCTTCCACGCATCTGGAGCGCTGCATCTGGTCAGGCAGCAGCGGCGCGGGGAGCTGCGCGTTCTGATGTATCACCGCTTTCCGGATAATGCCGCGGTGCGGCAGGAGCTGGAGCGGCAATGCCGTCACATCCTTCGTTATTACAGTCCGGTCACGCTGACCGAAGCGGCCGCGGCATTGCGCCGTGGCGATCCGCTACCCGCCAATGCTTTGGTGATTACGATCGACGATGGATATGACGACGCGCGGATCGCTGGTGAAATTTTCCGTGCGCACGGGCTGCGCGCGACGCTCTATGTAGTCAGCGGCTTTCTCGATCGTGAGCTGTGGTTATGGCCAGACGTGGTCGAGTTCACTTGCCGCAACACGCGCATGGCTTCGGCCAAAGTGCCTTTGCCCGGTTACCCGCCGCTCCCGCTGAGATTCACGACGGACGAGGAACGGCACGCGAGTGACGCTGCGTTAGATGCTGCTGTGCTGCTGCTATCTGACCCGGCGCGCAGGAAACTGATTGCCGACCTTCCGTCGATTCTCGATGTTGCATTACCGCCTGAGTTGCCGGAACGGTACGCTCCCATGTCGTGGCAAGATCTCGCTGGGTTCCGTGATGTGTTCGAAGCCGGAGCGCACACCCGCACGCATCCGGTGCTCTCGCGCATTGCAGAAATGGATCATCTGCGAGAGGAAATTCAGGGCTCTCGCGCCCGCATTGAGCAGTGCCTCGACCAGCCCGTGCGCCACTTCTGTTACCCCAACGGGACGCCGGATGATTACGACGAGCGGACGATGAATCTGGTACGCGAATGCGGCTTTGAAACCGCTGTGACCACCATCGATGGCAGCAACCCGCCCGGCAGCAACCTGTACGAACTTCGCCGCACCGGCGCAGAGCCCGATCACCGGCCGCTCTACTATGACCGGCGTGTCGCCGGAATGGGTTGAGACGGTGTTCGTGGAGCCCTCGCTTACAATAAGAAAAAATGTTGATTCGCGACCTGCTCAAAACAGGCCAGCCCTCTTTTTCCTTCGAGTTTTTTCCACCTAAGAGCGAGGAAGCAGCGGCGCAATTGGAGAGGACGATTGCGGAGTTGCGTCCCCTGCAGCCCACGTTTGTGTCGGTCACTTATGGTGCGGGCGGGTCAACGCGCGAACTCACCATCGACATTGTGTCGCGCATCAAAACGGAAACGGCGCTCGACGCGATGGCGCATTTGACCTGCGTGGGTTCGACGCGGGAGGAATTGGGCCAGGTTCTTGATCGCCTGCATGCCGCGGGTGTTGAGAATGTGCTCGCGTTGCGCGGCGATCCGCCGAAGGGCGAGAAGACGTTCACTGCTGTCGACGGTGGCTTCTCCTGGGCGTGTGATCTGGTGTCGATGATTCGCGAGCGCTTCGGCTCCCGGATGTCCGTGGGCGCGGCGGCTTATCCCGAAAAACATCCGGAGTGCGCCAATCCCGCGGTCGATATGAACAACCTGAAGCGCAAGGTCGATGCGGGCGTCGATTTTCTGGTGACGCAGTTGTTCTTCGACAACCAGCGCTACTTCGCGTTTGTCGAGCGCGCGCGGGAGTGCGGCATTCGAGTGCCGATCATCCCGGGCATCATGCCGATCACCAACGCGGGTCAGGTCGAACGATTCACTGCGGCTTGCGGCGCGAGCTTGCCTTACAAACTAGCGGCGGAACTCGATCGCCGCCGCGCTGATCCCGCATCGGTTCAGCAGTTGGGCGTGGCTCATGCGACAGCACAATGCATCGAACTGCTGACCAGTGGCGCTCCCGGGATCCATTTCTACACATTGAATCGCAGCTCTGCAACACGCAATGTGCTCAGCGCGCTCAAGACGATTGGACTCGCCGGAAGCGTAGAATAAAGCCAGCATGACTCGGCGTGAAGTGATCGGTTTGTTTGCCGGTGCGGCGGTCGCGCGAGGCATGCAGGTGCCTGTCGACGAGTCGCGCACGGTGCCGCTGATCTGCCTGCAGAGCGCGTGCCTCAAGGACATCGAGTACACCGATCTGGCGGATATCATCCGTCAACTCGGCGCCGATGGCGTCGACCTGACCATCATGCCCGGCGGTCATGTGGAGCCGCGCAACTCAAGCGTCGACCTGATCCGCGCGATCGAAGTCATGCAAGGGCAGGGACTTGAAGTTCCGATCATCACCACAGCACTGACGACACCCACTGATATCACCGCGCGGGCCGTACTTGCGCTAAGCGGCATGAGTGGCGTTGCGATGTTTCAACCCGGCTTGTGGCCCCGCGTGAATGCCGCCGTATCGCCGTTGGCGCAAGCCCGGCGAGAGTTGTTGGGTTTGGCCGCGGTGGGGCGCGAATACCGGATCGTCCCCGCGCTTCCGAATCGGCCGGGTTCAGCAGTCGAGACAGTCGCTGAAGCGTTGACCGTGCTGCAAGGCGTGAACGCACGTGCAGGAGGCATCTGCTTCGATGCCGCGCACGCCATGATGGTGACCGGCAGTTGGGAAGCGGAACTGCGAATGGCTGCCCCGAAGTTACGCGCTGTATCGATTCGGGATGTCACTGCCGCGGATCGCAATGCAAAGTATTGCGCATTGGGTAAAGGCGTCGTCGACGTGCCGAAGCTTCTCGAAGCGCTCGCGCATGCGGGATTTGCCGGACCCGTTTCGGTGCATGTGGACTATGCAACGAAAGACACGCCTGGCGCAGTCGAACGCGATCTGGCCTTAGTGAAGAAGGCCGTTCACGCGGCGTACGCGAAGACTCCGCAAAGCTAGCTATCCTAACGCCGCAGCGTTTCGGAAGAATTCAACTCTGAGCTGACCCTGGAAACCTTGCTAGTAACTGAACTTACCTAGTGGTTCTTCCATCGGTTCGTCTGGGTCCGGCGATGGATGCGGCTGCGGTTCGGGCTCCGGCTCTCTTCCGCTTAGTTGCGCGATGCGTGCGCTTACCATGACGGGTTCTTCCAGGCGCACCTCGCACGTGCAGCAATCGCTGCAGTGTTTGCAACGTTCGCAGAGATGGTTATCGCAGGAATCTTTGGTGCAGTAGTGACAAATCCGGGTGGACTGCTCTTCGCAAATGCTACAGGAAAACGTCATCGTCTACTTATTGGACCTCGGGGATTTCGAGATAGATTCCCGGCAGCGCTGTGCCTCGCGGTCGGCCACTGAAAACTGTTGCTCGCGTTCCGTCGCCACTTCCAAAGCATACTGCTGAAGCCGCTCGCGTGACGATGCACCTTCGGCCGCAACACTGACTAAGAGATCCGCCAGCGACGGATTCTGGTATTTGCGCAGGCCCTCTTCGATGGAACGCAGAGCTACGTCGAATGCCTCGATACGAAACACCAGTTGCAGCAGCGGGATCATCTCTGCCGGCTTGCGCTGCAAATTCTTCGCTTCCTGCGCGACGGCTTTGTTCTGGATGCGCAGCGAATCGTACTGCGCCGTGTAAGTTGCGGGCGCGCCATCCGCAATCCAATCTTTGGGACGCATCTGATTCAGAATCGGTTCGAGCTTCAGCGTTTCGTTGCTGATGGCATCGAGCGTCTTTCGAATGTCCCATTCAGGCGCGAGACCGGGCGCTTGCGCCGCAGCACTGGCCGACATCAACAGAATTAAAAAAGCAGCGCGCATCAGAATGAACAGTGCGTGCGTCCGCGCTTCTCCAGATAACGTTGGTGATAATCCTCCGCCATCCAGAAGGTCTCAGCCGGTACGATCTGGGTCACGATGGGGCGGCGGAACTTGCCCGATTGATCCCATTTTGCTTTGGATGCCTCGGCCGTGGCCTTCTGCTCGGGCGAATGGAAGAAAATCACCGAGCGGTACTGCGTTCCGTGGTCCGGTCCCTGGCGGTTGAGCGTAGTGGGATCGTGCAGCTGCCAGAACTGGTCGAGTAGCTGTTCATAGCTGACCTGGGCCGGATCGAACTCCACTTCGACCACTTCGGCATGATTTGTCCGGCCGGTGCAAACGTCTTTATACGTGGGCTGATCCATGATGCCGCCCTCGTAACCCACCAGAGCGTTCACAACGCCCGGAATGCGCCGGAATTCCGATTCCACGCCCCAGAAGCAGCCGGCTCCGAAAGTCGCTTTCTCCATAAATTCAGTGTAGCCGCCAGACACAGTGCTGCGGGTACACTGGTTCAGAACCCCACGAGACATGACACCGGAGATCGCGCCCATTGCCGAAACGCGGGCAGTCGAAAAGTTCTATGCCCAGCCGAGCGGAAGCCGCGTGCAGGTCATCGCGCCTACCGATTTGGCGATCGCTCCGGGTTCATTCACCGCGCTGTTAGGCCCATCCGGTTCAGGTAAGTCGACGTTGTTGCGCATGCTGACGGGGCTCGTGCGCCCGTCCGCTGGGGAAGTTTTATGGCACGGCACGCCGCTCGGCGCACGGCATCCGGACGCTTCGATTGTGTTTCAGAACTTTGCGTTGTTCCCTTGGCTGACGGTACTTGGAGAACGTAGAGGCCCCCTTGCAGGCACTCGGCGTCGAGCCAGGCAAGCGCCGCAAAGACGCTTTGAAGATTCTCGACACAGTAGGCCTTGACGGTTCGGAGTTCGCGTATCCCAAAGAGTTGTCGGGCGGCATGAAACAGCGTGTTGGTTTCGCCCGGGCGCTGGTTGTGCAGCCGGAAGTGCTGTTCATGGACGAACCATTCTCCGCGCTCGACGTGCTGAGCGTCGAAACGCTGCGGAATGAGTTGTTGGAACTCTGGCTGGGACGCAAGATCCCGACCAAGGCGATCTTCATGGTCACGCACAATATCGAGGAAGCCGTGCTGCTGGCCGATCGTGTGGTGGTGCTGGGCCGCAACCCCGCGTCGATCCGCACGGACTTTCAAATCTACTTGCCGCATCCGCGCGACAGGAAATCGCCTGAGTTTACTCGATTGGTCGATTACATCTACAAGGTACTGACCCAGCCCGGTACAGTGCCGCCCAAGCCGGGCGCAGGCGCGCCATCGCGCACATCCGAGCCGCCGACGCCACTGCCGCATACACGGCCTGGCACGGTTGCAGGGTTCGTCGAAATCATGCTGCCGCGCGAAGGAACGCAAGACATCTACGTTTTGGCGGATGACCTCGCGATGGAAGTAGACGACCTGCTGCCCATTCTGGACGCATCGGTGCTGCTTGGTTTCGTGCGGGTGCACGAAGGCGACATCGAGTTGACGCCTGCCGGCCGGGCGTTCGCCGAGGCCGACATTCAGGCTCGCAAAGCGCTCTTCAAAGAAGCCGCGGCCCATGTACCCTTGCTACGCCGGATTCAGCGTGGTCTAGAGAACAAGCGCAACCACGAACTATCCGATGATTTCTTCCTCGATGTGCTCGAGGAGCATTACACCGACGCCGAAGCGCGGCGGCAGCTCGACACCGCCATCTCGTGGGGCCGCTACGCGGAAATGTTTGACTACGACGCGGCCTCCGGCATGCTGTTGCTGACCGAGCCAGGGGAACCCGAGCCTGAAGCGCTCTCCGGGAAGAGCGCTTGACGCCACTCGCCACCGCGCCGCCACAGGTGCCGGCAACCAGCATGGCGCGGCCCGCGCGGATTGCATCGCGTCTGGTGGACGTAGCCGTATTCGCAGCGGGACTTGCTTTCTTCTATGCAGTAATTCGTGTTGCGCAAACGTGGGCCGGGCCCTTTCAGCCGTCGGTCAACATTTCGCTCAGCCCGTGGGCTTTGCCGCGCTATGCGGCGTTGTCATTGCTGCGGCTGTTTATCGCGTACCTGCTTAGCCTGGTGTTCGCGATTCTCTATGGGTACGTGGCGGCTTACAGCAAGAAGGCCGAACGAGTTCTGATTCCACTGCTCGACATTCTGCAGTCTATCCCGGTGCTAAGTTTCTTACCGGGTGTGATGCTTGCGATGGTCGCGCTTTTTCCGAAGTATCAGGTTGGTGTGGAACTCGGTTCCATTCTGCTGATCTTCACCGGGCAAGTGTGGAACATCGCGTTCAGCTTTTACTCGTCGGTGAAAGGCATTCCGCGCGAACTGCGCGAGGCCACGCGCGTTTACAACTTCAGTCCTTGGCAGCGCTTCATCCAGTTGGACCTTCCGTTCGCTGCGATGGGTCTGGTGTGGAACTCCATCATGGCCGTCGCCGGCGGATGGTTCTTTTTGATGGCATGCGAGCAATTCGTACTGGGCACGCGAGACTTCCGGCTGCCGGGACTCGGATCGTATCTGCAGACAGCAGCGAGCGAGGGCGACACACGCGCGATTCTGTGGGGCCTTGCCGCAATGATCAGCATCGTCGTGCTGATCGACCAGATCGTCTGGCGCACGGTCCTCGCGTGGGCGCAGAAGTTTAAGTTCGAACAGGTGGAGTCCGCAACTGTGCCGCGCTCCCCGCTACTCACACTGTTGCGCGAATCCGCGCCGGCAGATTTCCTGCAGCGCCGCTTCAGTACGCCGGTGCGTGAGCGGCTGACCGATCACTTCGCGGAGAAGTGGCGCGAGCGGCAGAAGAGCGTGGCCGACACCAGCCGCAACGTTTGGCGTGAGCGCTTGATCATTGCGTTCGCGGTGATAGCCGTCATCTACGGATGCGCGCGCGGCATCGCGGAACTCGCGGGTTTGCGCTCGCACGAGTTTGTCGAAATCCTGTGGGGCGCCGGCGCGACATTCCTGCGCGTGTTGGCCGCGCTCATCCTTGGTCTGCTCTGGACTGTTCCCGTTGGCGTTGCGATCGGCATGCGGCCCCGCATCGCGAAGTTCGCGCAGCCGTTTGCGCAGATCGGCGCGTCGGTACCCGCGACCGCGCTGTTCCCGGTTGTGTTGCTGTTGTTGATCCGGGTCGGCGGCGGCATGGGTATCGCGTCCATCCTGCTGATCTTGCTTGGGACCCAGTGGTACATCCTCTTCAACGTGATTGCCGGTGCGATGGCGCTCCCGAGCGACCTCCAGGAAGCGGCAGCGATCTTCCGCTTTTCTCCGTGGGCCCGGTGGAAACTGCTCATCCTTCCGGGCATCTTTCCCTATCTGGTGACCGGATTGGTTACGGCATCCGGCGGTGCATGGAACGCCAGTGTTGTCGCCGAGTACTTTCGGCTCAAGGGCCAGACGTTTTCGACGACAGGCCTGGGCGCGATTATCAGCCGTGCAACGGATGCGGGCAACTTCCGCATGCTGCTCGCCGCAACGATCGTCATGGCCATTGTTGTTGTAGCTGCGCACCGGCTCCTGTGGCACCGCCTATACGATCTGGCACATTCGCGCTTCAAGCTTGAATCCTAAGCCGCGCCCCGACTTAAGATGGTGGGGGAGTTTCGCATGCGCATCCTGCTATGTGCCGTCTTTACCGCTGCTTTGATTCACGCTCAGACTGACGATTCCTGGAAGTCGCAAGGCATCTTGTATCTCGATCACTCGCCGTCGGCCAAGCTGCGCGACCTGCCGGTGTCGAGTGTGAAGATGCACGACGGCTTCTGGGCAAAGCGGATGCAGATCAATGCCGACCGCAGCGTGCCGACGATGCTGCAGGAGTTGGAAGACCACGGCATTATGAACAACTTCCGGCGGCTCTCGGGCAAGTCGACGCAGGCCACGCACATCGGCCCGGTTTATACCGACTCCGATATCTACAAGTGGATCGAGGCCGCGGCGTTTGTGCTCCAGTCGGGCGACCGCCCGGAACTGCGCAAGACCATCGACTCGATGATCGTCGACATTCTCGCCGCGCAGGAGCCGAGTGGCTATCTGAACACCTACTATCAGGGTGAGAAGGCAGCGTTGCGATTTACGGAGATGAACCGATCGCATGAGCTGTATAACCTTGGCCACCTGTTGCAAGGCGCAATCGCGTACTACCGCGCGACGGGTGATCGCAAGCTGCTCGACGGAGGCATCAAGTATGCCGATTACCTCATTGCGAATTTTGGGCCTGCGCCCAAGCGTCCGCTGCTCACGGGGCATCCAGAGCTTGAGATGGCGCTGGTCGAGCTCTATCGAACCACGGGCAACCGTAAAGATCTGGATCTTGCCGGATATCTGTTCAGCGGCGTGGAACAGCAGCGCTTAAAGATCAGCGACGCCGGTTTGGTTTATATGTTCAGCGGCAAGCCGTTCACCAGCCGCACGCAGGTAGAAGGGCACGCTGTGCGCGCCATGTACGCGATGAGCGGTGCTACCGATTACTATCTCGAAACGGGTGACGCGGCGTATTGGAAGACGCTGAACCTGCTTTGGAATGATCTGACTTCGTCGAAGATGTACATCACCGGTGGTGTTGGATCGCGCGCATCGAACGAAGCGTTCGGTGTTGCGTATGAACTGCCGAACCAGCAGGCTTACGGCGAAAGCTGCGCGGCCATTGCCAATCTGATGTTTCAGTGGCGCATGCTGATGGCAACGGCGGATTCGCGTTACGGCGATGTGATGGAGCGAGCGCTGTACAACGGCATCGACTCGGGCATGTCGCTCGACGGCACCACCTATTGTTACCGCAACCCGCTTGAGTCCACCGGCGAGAAGATTCGCAACCCCTGGTACGAGACTACCTGCTGTCCCCCAAACCTCGAGCGCACCTTCGCCGCGCTGCCTGGGTACATGTATGGCGTGAACGACAAAGGCGTGTATGTGAACCTCTACCACGCCTCGAACATGACGTGGCATCTGCCGGACGGGTCAGGGGTAGAGATCGAACAGAAGACCGAATATCCGTGGCAGGGCGCGGTGCACTTCGACGTAAAGATGCAGCAGACTTCGCCCACCGGCATCTACCTGCGCATTCCCGCGTGGTCGACAAATACGCGCGTGCTGGTGAATGGGAAGCCCTGGACCAGCACTCCGGCGCCCGGTCAATTTTATGAGATTCGCCGCGCGTGGCATGCAGGCGACAAGATCGACTTACAGCTCGACATGCGAACGCGGCTGATGACGGCCAATCCGCTGCTGCGCGAAGATGCAGGACGCGTCGCGGTGGAGCGCGGACCACTTGTCTACTGTCTCGAGAGCGCCGATCAACCGGAGCTACCGTCGCTGTTCGACGTGACGCTTGCCGGTTCACCGGCTGACTTCAAGGCCGAGTATCGCCCCAGTTTGCTCGGCGGTCTGATGGTGCTTGAGCACGCCGGGTTCATGACGCAGAAAGCGCTCGCCTCCGAACCGCTCTATCACGAGTTGAGTACTCGAGCAGCGCCGCGTAAGCCGACGCGTTTGACGTTCATCCCCTACTACGCATGGGCGAACCGTGGATCATTGCCGATGGAAGTGTGGGTGCCGTTTCAGTCGCGGAGTACCGAGTAATGGCGGTTTTCGTTACCGGCGGCGCGGGCTTTATCGGCTCGCAGTTTGTGCGCGACTGGGTCCGGCTTTATCCCTCGCAGCCGGTGATCAATTTCGACAAGCTGACTTACGCCGGCAATCTGGAAAACCTGAGCTCGATCGAAAAACATCCGGGCTACAGCATGGTGGCCGGGGACATCTGTGACGCCGAGGCGGTACATGCCGCACTGCCGGAGAATTGCGATGCGATCGTTCACTTCGCAGCCGAGTCTCACGTTGACCGAAGCATTCTGAGCGCGGCAGAATTTGTGCGGACGAACGTGCTCGGCACTCAGGTGTTGCTCGATTGTGCACGCGCGCGCAAAGTGCGCCGGTTCCTCCACATCTCAACCGATGAAGTGGGCGGCAGCATCGACGAAGGGCAGTTCTTTCGAGAGGATTCGCCGCTCAACCCGAGCAGTCCGTATGCGGCGAGCAAGACGGCCGCCGAGCATCTGGTGCGCGCCGCCGCTCACACGTTTGGTTTGGACACGGTGATCACGCGCACGAGCAACAACTACGGGCCTTATCAGTTTCCCGAGAAGCTGTTGCCGCTCGCGATCAGCAACGCATTCGCCGGCCGGCCCATTCCGGTCTATGGCGATGGCTTACAGGTGCGCGATTGGATCCACGTTGCCGATAATACGCGGGCGCTTTTCGCGGTTCTGGAACACGGCCACGCGGGTGAAACTTACCACATCGGCGGCAGCAACCTGATGCGGAACAGGGACGTGCTGCACCGAGTGCTGAAGCTGGCCGGTAGACCCGAGTCGTTACTGACGACGGTGGCCGACCGCTTGGGGCATGACCGGCGTTACGCAGTGGATCACTCGAAAATCACGCGCGAGTTGAACTGGCGGCCTGAGATCGGTTTCGATGAAGGACTCCGCGATACGGTTGCCTGGTATCAGCAGAACGAAGCCTGGGTCAGGCGGGCGACCAGCGGCGAATATCGCGAGTACTACGACCGCGTGTACGGTGTGCGACAACCTGCTTAGGTAAGGTCGTTTGGCGCTCCATGTGCTTATTCATATGTGGAGGCAAGAAACAGATGAAGAACTTCTTATCTGCATTACTGCTGAGCGCGGCTCTCATCACACCGGCGTCCTTGGGATTCGCGCAGGACCATGACCGGGACGACCAAAATCGCGAGCACCGCACGCAACGGTACTATGACCGCCAAGGCCGCGATTGGCACGAATGGAACGACAACGAGAATCGTGCCTATAACCGCTACTGGCAAGACCAGCACCGGGACCAGCGCGAGTGGTCAAAGATGAACAAGCGGCAACAGCAGGAATACTGGCGCTGGCGCCACACGCATCCCGATGCCGACGGCGATCGGCGTTAGAAACTAGTTTTCGGCAAGAAAATGGGCTGCACGGGAAACCGTTGCAGCCCATTTTGTATTTGCACCGGCTGGATAGGCTCACGCATTCTGAATCGCTGAACCCAGACCACTGCGCTCCCGTTCGTAAAGCCTCTGACGGTAAACCTATGATGAGGAGTGGGGCGGGTTGGTAGCGCTAACGGGAGTCGAACCCGTATTTAAGCCTTGAGAGGGCTCCGTCCTAACCATTAGACGATAGCGCCAGCAGCACTCATTGTAGCGCGCGTTACGCAGTTAGTGTGGCGTGGCCCAGGCGGCCGCAGTGTTTTTCGAGGCGTTGGCGCAGTTCCAGGCGGGCTCGGAGCAGGCGGCTTTTGGCGGCTGCGACGGAGATGCCCAGGCGCTGGGCCACTTCGGGCATCGCCAGTTCGTCCACATCGCGCAATACAAACACGTTCCGCAGCATCGGCGGGATGCGGCTGATTTCGCGTTTCAACAGTTCCGAGAGTTCCTTGCTGCCTACCGTAGACTCGGGCGATTCCGTGTCATCCACCAGTTCGAAAGTGCCGCGGTCTTCGCCGATCAGCGCGTCGTCAATGTACAGGAATTTCGCGCGGCGAGTTTTGCGCAACCGCATCAGGCACTGGTTCACGACGATGCGCGTCATCCACGTCGAAAACTTCGCATCGCGCTGGAACTGGCCGATGTGCTGGAACGCCTTCCAATAAGCGTTCTGCACTTCATCTTCGGCCTCCTGCCGGTCACGCAGAATGGAAAGCGCGAGCTTGAAGGAGTTGGGGAAATGCCGATGCATCAACAGTTCAAATGCCTCGTGTGAACCGCTTTGCGATTCAGAGACCAGGTCGTCGTCGTTCAGGTTTTCAAAGACACTCAGATTGTTTTGCATCGGGCGCTCCTGCCGGAAGTCAGTAGCTATGTGACACCTCAGAATAGCCGTCCGACTCACCCGATTTCAGTGACACAGGAAGATGGATTCAGTGGTGATAAAATCGAGGCACGGAATTTAACCGTGGCTAATCCCGATTTAAGCCCCGAGTCGAGCGAAGACACCATTCAGCGGCTCCTGTCGACATACGAGCTTTCTCGGAAGCTGCGTCAGTTGCGACTGAAGAAGAAAATCGCGCTAGTGGACTTGGGGAAACACACCGGATTGTCGGCCTCGATGCTGTCGCAACTCGAGACCGGCAAGATGGTTCCGACGCTCCCTACGCTAGCCAGGATCGCGATTGTGTTTGACGTCGGGCTCGACTACTTTTTTGATGATCGCAAACGGCGGCGCATCTTCACGATCGTTCGGAGCGCGGAGCGCTTGCGCTTTCCCGAACGCCCAGACTCGCCGCTGCCCTCCTACTTTTTTGAATGCCTGGCCTTTTCGGCGCAAGGCAAGTCGATGCAGGCGTATCTGGCAGAATTCCCCCCGCGGGATCCGGCCAACGTTCATGAACATTTTCACGACGGTTCCGAATTTCTCTTTATTGTTAGCGGAGAAATGGTAATTCGCTACCAGGATGAGGACCACCCGCTCAAGGCAGGTGACAGCATCTATTTCGATTCGAGTGAAAATCACGCCTATCGCGGCACCGGCGAGTCTGGCGCAAGCGCGATCGTCATCACCATGCCGCCGCGTCTCTAAGCGACAGGTTTATTTCGAATCCGTTAAACTCGGCGTTATGCGTCTCTTGGTTTTATTTGCTTTGGTCATGGCTCCGGTTTTCGCGCAAACGGGCATTGACCCGAAGGCTATGGACACCTCCGCCAAGCCTTGTGATGATTTCTATCAATACGCTTGCGGTACCTGGCGGAAGACTAATCCGATCCCTTCGGATCAGGCACGCTGGTCGCGCTTTAACGAATTGGCAGAAAGAAACCGTGTCGTGTTGCATCAGATCACGGAAAAGCTCGCGAGCCCTGCAAACGAGCACACACCGAACGAGAAGAAGGTGGGCGACTACTACGCGTCGTGCATGGATACCAAAGCCATCGAGGCGAAAGGACTGAGCCCGATTCAGCCGGAGCTGGACCGCATCGCCAAGATCACGAGCAAGAGCCAACTCGCGGAAGTGACCGCCGACTTACATTACGATGGCGTTCCCGCGTTCTTCGGCTTCGGTGCGGCGCAGGATGCTAAGGATGCCACGCAGGTCATCGCGAACATCGGGCAAGGCGGCATCTCGCTTCCCGATCGCGATTACTACTTAAAAACCGATGCGAAGTCGGTTGAGACGCGCGAGAAGTATCAGGCACACGTGCAGAAGATGTTTGAGCTGATGGGGCACTCAGCCGAGAAGGCGAAGGCCGAGGCGGCTGCAGTCATGAACATCGAGACGCAACTCGCAAAAGTTTCGCTCGATCGAGTGACATTGCGCGATCCGAACAAGCGCTATCACAAGATGGCAACGAGCGAACTCGACACCCTCGCGCCCGACTTCGATTGGAAAGTCTACTTCAACGGCATGCACGTATCGGTGCCGACGCTGAACGTGGGAATGCCCGACTTCGTGAAGGGGCTCGACGCCGTGCTCACATCGACCAGCCTGGATGACCTCAAGACGTATCTGGACTGGCACGTGTTGCGCGATGCCGCAGCTATGCTTCCGGCGCGCTTCGACGAAGAGAGCTTCAATTTCAACGGCAGAATTCTGACTGGTGCGAAAGAACAACAGGTCCGATGGAAGCGCTGTGTGCAGGCGACTGATCGCGCACTCGGCGAAGCGCTAGGACAGATCTACGTTGAGCAGGCCTTTGGGCAGGAAGGCAAAGCGCGGACGCTCAAGATGGTCGGCGAAATCGAGACCGAGATGGCGAAGGACATCGACTCGCTGACGTGGATGAGCGACGCCACGAAGAAGCAAGCGCTGGACAAGCTCAAGAGCGTCGCGAACAAGATCGGTTTCCCGGAGAAGTGGCGAGACTACGAAAAGTTCAGTGTCGTGCGAGGCGACGCTGTCGGAAATGAGCTGCGCGCCGCCGCTTTTGAACGCAAACGCAATCTGGATAAGATCGGCAAGCCGGTGGACAAGATGGAGTGGGGGATGACGCCGCCTACCGTGAACGCGTACTATAACCCGCCGCAGAATAACATCAACTTCCCGGCGGGAATACTGCAGCCGCCTTTTTACTACAAGGGCGGCGATGATGCTGCGAATTATGGCGGCATCGGCGCGGTGGTCGGGCATGAACTGACGCACGGCTTCGACGACCAGGGCAGCCAGTACGACGGCCAAGGCAATCTGCGCAATTGGTGGACGGAAGACGACCGCAAGAAATTCGTCCAGCGCACAGATTGCGTGGTGGATGAGTACGGCAATTTCGTGGCGGTCGACGACGTGAAGCAGAACGGCAAGCTCACGCTCGGCGAAAACGCAGCCGACAACGGCGGATTGCGGCTGGCCTATATGGCGCTCGAAGATGCACTCGACCGCGGCGATGTGAAAAAGACGAAGATCGATGGCTTCGCGCCGGAGCAGCGGTTCTTCATCGCCTGGGCGCAGGTGTGGTGTGAAAATCGTACTGATGAATCAGCCCGCATGGCGGCTTACACGGACCCGCACTCGGCCGGCCGCTTCCGTGCGAACGGCGTCCTGGTGAATATGCCGGAGTTTCAGCAGGCCTTCGGATGCAAAGCCGGGGACAAGATGATCAGCTCGAACGCGTGCAGGGTTTGGTAGCGGAGTAGTTGAAACTGCGTTACGTCAGAGGCGAAAGGCTGCGCATTCCGGACAGCCGAATCCGGGGCAATGCGCTTCCTGCAGTCGCGCCTCTGACGCGTGAGCTTTAGATAGTTTTCAGCTCGTCGATGGTGCGTTCGTTGCGGATGTTGCCGGTGTTGAGCGTCGAGGCGGGCTCAAAGAGCAATACTTCGACTTCGTTCTCGGCCACGGGCCTGTGCTCGATGCCCTTCGGAACGATGAGGAACTCGCCCGCGCGCAACGGCACTTGTTGAACGGCGGCGTCGCCAGCTTCCCGGAACTCCATCGTAAACTCACCTTTCACGACGAGGAACAGCTCATCCTCGGAATCGTGATGGTGCCAGATGAACGGGCCCTGGAACTTCACCAGCTTGACCTGTTGACCGTTCAGCTCTCCGGCGATTCGCGGCTCGAAATGCTCTTGAAAACGGCCGAACTGTTCGGCCAGGTTCACTTTCTGAATTTTGCGAGTGGTTTCCTGAGGCATCGCCGCTTTCTTCTCGGCGACCTTCTTTTCAAGCGCTTCCATCAGGCGTGCGTGGATATTCGGAGGCGGGCTGCACCAGCGCTGCTCGTTTGCCTTATAAACCTGAATGGTCTTCTTGGTGGTATCGCAGATGACCCAGCAATTGGGGCACGCTTTCAGGTGCGTTTCCAGCTTTTCGCGAATGTCGTAATTGACCGTCTCGTCCAGAAAATCGCTGAGCTCGGCCAAAAAGTCTTTACATGTAAGCAAAGGCGCCGTCCCCCTTGTGCTTGAAAGATTTTGTGAGCTTGTCGCGAAGCTGCAGGCGCGCGCGCAGAAGGCGGCTTTTCACCGCTGGAATGGATAAATCCAGGGCCGCCGCCGTCTCTTCAGTCGACAGGTCGTCTATATCCCTGAGGACGAAAACGGTTCGGTAAGGCGGAGCCAGACTCTGCACGGCGGAATCCAAAATTTCACTCAATTCTTCGCGGGAATACTGTTCTTCCGGACTCGGGTCCCAAGTGGCTATTTCCCGAGCAACAATATCCTCACCTGTATCGATGCCTTCATCGAGCGAAACGCTGCGGTCACTTTTGCGTTTTCTTAGTTTCATTAGCGCCTGGTTGACCGCAATGCGCACAATCCAGGTGTAGAACTTAGAATTCCCTTGAAACTGGTCCAGGTGCTCGTACGCTTTCAGGAACGTCTCTTGCAGAACGTCTTCAGCGTCTTCTCGGTTTTGCGTGATGTGTTGAGCCAGCCGGAAAATCTTGCCTTCGTAGCGTTGCAGCAGGTTGGAAAAGGCCTGCGTGTCACCCGCTCTCGCGAGTGCAAGATCGGCGGACTCGTCGTTAATGAGTGCCTCACTGCCAGGTGCTGTCATCGGCTAATGCTTCAGTATGTCACCACCGCGCTGCCGGTGGGTGACGGGCAGTACCGCTACTCTTTGACGCCGACCGCGATGATCGAAGTGGGCGGCCAGGGGAGCGCGTGGTCCACTTTGCGCCACAGCCAGACCATGCGATCGAACTGCCGGAGCATGAACCGGTTGATCGTGGAGCGCTTGAGCACCTTTCCGGTCACTTGCCAGCCCGGGCGCGAGGCACGATTAAAGTCGATGATGCGGTCGATTTTGAACCCGGCCTGTTCGAACACGTCGCGCAACTGCTGGTGCGAATAGCGGCGGTAATGGCCCAGAACGGTGTCTAGCGTGCCGAAGATCTCCTGGTCGTGGGGCACCAGCACCACGGCACGTCCGCCTTGGCGCAACGTGTTGTACATGTTGCGCATAGATCCCTTGTCATCCTCGACATGTTCCAGCACGTTCAAGCAAATGATCGTGTCGACGTTGTTCTGGAACTGAGCCATGTCTTCCGGGTTCTGGAGCGCGCATTGGCGGACATCCAGATGCGGGTAGTGCAGGTTGGACGAAAGCGTCTGCACGTACTCCTGTTCCAGATCAGTGGCCGCATAGTATTCGCGGCGGGGAGCGAGTTGGCGCGTGAGGTTGCCGATGCCTGCACCGATCTCCAGTACGCGGCGGCCGACGTAAGGGGAAATCGTCTCGGCCATCCAACCATTGAAACGCTTTGCCTCAGAGAAATTCGCGAGAATGCGAGTGCCCGGGTCAGTATAAAGGTCGTTCGATAACCGGAATTTGAGGATGACCCAGAGCGCTTCGAACGCGTCCTTCATCCCAATTTTCTTGCCCTCCTCGTACGTCCGGCCGTGGTAACTGATGGGCATCTCGTAAATGCGAGCTCGGCGGCGGGCGAGTTTGATGGTCAATTCTGGCTCAATGCCGAATCGATTGCTGCGGAGGGGAATCGATTTCAGCAGCGACGTGCGAACCAGTTTGTAGCACGTCTCCATGTCAGTTAAGTTCAAGTCGGCTGCGATATTACAGAGCAGCGTCAGCATCTGGTTGCCGAGCGAGTGCCAGAAATACAGCACGCGGCGTTCGCCCGATACCAGGAAGCGCGATCCGAATACGGCGTCGGCTTTTCCGGCCAAGATGGGGCCAAGCAGACGGGAATATTCGCGCGGATCGTACTCGAGGTCCGCATCCTGAATAATCGTAAAGTCGCCTTGCGCGTACCCGATTGCTGTGCGGATGGCTGCGCCTTTACCCTGATTGACCTCGTGGTGGAAGAGGCGAATGGATGATTCCGGGTGAGCGGCGATGAAGCGCTCTACTGAAGCGCCGCTCCCGTCGCGTGAGCAATCGTTCACGATAACGATCTCGCGGTCAATTCCGTCTGGCAACGGCGCGTCCAGCACGCGCTGCAGCAGAATGCCGATGAACTCCTCCTCGTTATAAAGAGGAACGAGTATCGACAGCAAATACCGTGACATGGATTCTCATTATAGGGTTGAAAGTGTGAGTACTAGTGCAGATTGTAACCACCGGGGGATTGGCGTATGACGTTGGTAATCCTACCATTGGGGAGTGATATCCCGGTCCGCCGCGTGGATGGCTTGTTTGACAGCCGCGCTTCTGGGCAGTTTGGCATCTGCAAGTATGCTGAATGTAGCCCCCGGTAATGTGGTGGTGCTGCCGCAGGGGCAATCTCTAGAAATCACGATTGATGCGACAAACTACGCCCGCAGCAACCCTGGCGATCCGCTTCCGACTCAGCTCCAACTGAGCCTTCTGGCCCTTCCCGGCTTTGCCGATCTGCAGTCGATCCCCGGTTCGACCGCGCAATATTATTCCGGCTATTCGCTATCAGCGTCGCTCACTTCGAGCGACGGAAGCATGACGTCGCCGCTGACCAATAACGCCGGAGCGCGTGCCGGTTTCGGCTCTGCGACGCTGCTTCTGCAGCCGGCGACTCTTTCGACGAGCGCGGGCAGCACGACCATCGGGATGGTGACTGCAACTTTATCGCTCGACGAAATCCAGGCGCAACGGATGTTTGGCCCCTCAGGCGTGGGCCCGGTCGATTTGTGGATTCTCAATCTGGGTAACGACCTGACGTTGAGCGGTGGCCCCGGTTACTCGCTCGGAAGCTCTTGCCTGCTGCAAAGCAGTGGAGGCTACGGCGCAATACAGACGACCGGCCTCATTCAAAGCGCACAAATGAGCACGGCGACGCCGCTCGCACCTGTTGTCACGCCTGAGCCGGGCACGCTGATTCTGCTCATGTCCGGGATGTTGCTGTTCTTCGGCTATCATCACTATCGGAAACATGGGCAAATCACTGCTGGACTCGCATCTGCACGATTACATCGTTGGCGCCACACTGCGCGAACCGCCGATCTTACAGCGGCTGCGCGAAGAAACGGCGAGCCACCCGCGCGCAATTATGCAGATCGCTCCGGAGCAGGGCCAGTTCATGCAGCTTCTGATGCTGGCGATCGGGGCGCGGCGAACGCTTGAGCTGGGTGTGTTCACCGGATATAGCTCACTGGCAGTAGCCTTGGCTCTACCGCCGGACGGCAAGATCGTGGCCTGCGACATCAGCGAAGAGTTCACTGGCGTGGCGCGGCGTTACTGGCGTGAAGCGGGTGTGGAATCGAAGATTGATCTCCGCATCGGCCCTGCGCTCGAGACTTTGGATAAACTGCTCGCCGCAGGCGAGGCCGGAACTTTCGATTTCGCGTTCATCGATGCCGATAAGCCGTCTTACCCGGACTATTTTGAGCGCTCGCTGCAACTGATCAGGCGTGGTGGATTGATCGCAGTCGACAATACTCTGCAAACAGGCGGCGTCGCAGACCCCAACAATAACGAGCCAAACGTGATTGTGATGCGGAAATTTAACGAGACGCTGCTGAGCGACAAGCGCATCGCGCTCTCCATGCTGCCGGTCGCAGACGGGCTGACGCTCGCAGTCAAGTTATGACGCCACGATGACCAACGCCGCAGACGTGGTGATTATCGGCGCCGGGATCGTGGGCGCAAGTATTGCCTGGCACCTGGCGCAAGCCGGATGTACCAACGTCGTTCTGCTCGAGCGCGAACAGCAGCAAGGCAAGGGTTCAACGGGCAAGAGCATGGGCGGCGTGCGTGCGCAATTCAGCACCGACGTGAATATCCGCATGTCGCTCTACTCGATTCCGTTCTTCGCGGAATTCGAATCCGCGCTTGAGCATCCGTCCGGCTACCGACCGCAGGGCTATCTTTTCCTGGCAACTGCGCCGGAACATCTCGCAATGCTCAGGCAGAACGTCGCGCGGCAACAGCGGCTCGGGCTTTCGCAGGTGCGGCTCATCTCTGCGCAGGAGGCGGGCGAGATCGCGCCGGGCGTGCGCATGGACGATGTGCTCGGTGCAAGTTTCTGCCCCACCGATGGCTTTGTCGACCCTTACAGCATCATGCAAGGGTTCACGCTGCGTGCTCGCGACAAAGGCGTCACTCTGCGGCGCGGAGCGGACGTGACCGCGATCGAGCGCGACTCCACAGGCATCGCCGGCGTTCACACCAACGGCGATTTCATTCCGACGCGCATCGTCGTCAATGCTGCCGGGCCATGGGCCGCGTCCGTCGCGAAGCTGGCGGGCCTGGAAATTCCGGTGCGCCCGTTGCGCCGCATGCTGGTTCCCACGGAGCCTTGCGAGCAACTCGATAAGGCACTCCCGATGGTGATCGATATGTCCAACGGTTTTCACTTCCGGCCCGAAGGCCTGGGCGCGCTCCTGGCTTGGAACGACCCAACTGAGCAGTACGGCGACAACACCGCCGTCGAGCCCTCCTTTGTAGAGAAGATTCTCGAACGCGCGGCTGCGCGGGTACCGGCGTTCACCGACGTGGAAGTGAATCCCAAGCGCGCGTGGGCGGGGCTATACGAGATGTCGCCGGATAAGCATGCGATACTCGGCGAAGCGCCGGACGTGCCCGGGTTCTACCTCGCTAACGGGTTCAGCGGTCACGGCGTGATGCACAGCCCTGCGACCGGACGCATCCTTGCCGATGTGATCCTGACCGGGAAATCGGACATACTCGATTGGAGAATTCTCAGTCTCGCGCGTTTCAAAACAGGGCGAACACTGGAAGAAGCTGCCGTTTTGTGATAAGAAGACCTCTGGCCGCGATGTTATAAATGGACGTGACCCCCGCAAGAGAGCCTAAAATTTCGGAATCGGCTGGCGCGGATAGAGTCTCACGCGTCATCTTCGAATATGCCGCGCAAATCTGGCGCGAGCAGGACAAAGACGCGCAGATCGCTCTCATCGCGTCGCTTGCGCGTGAACTGGTGGGCGCGGATCGCTGCAGTATCTGGCTGAAAGATCCGGTTGCCAAGCAGCTCTACACTCGCGTGTCCGATGGGCTTCGCGAGATTCGCATCCCCGCGGGGCAGGGCATCGTCGGCAACTGCATCGAGACGGGGCAGATCTCCGTCGTCAACAACACTGAGTCTGATTCGCATTTCGCCAACACCGTTGATCGCAACAGCGGCTACCGCACGGAATCGATCCTTACGGTGCCGCTACGCAACGGGCAAGGTGAAGTGGTCGGCGCATGCCAGGTGCTGAACAAGCCGGGCGGCTTTGTCGAATCGGATATTGACTTAGTCAGTCTTGCCGCGGGCTTCTCTGCCGAAGCGATCGACAACCAACAACTGCAGCGCTCCCGCGAGCTGGCGACCCGCCTGCAGTGTGAGCTCGACATCGCGCGCGATGTGCAACAGAGTTTATTGCCGCAAGAGCCGCTCGCACTGCAGGCTCTCGAGTGCGAAGGGTTTTGCCGCCCTGTTCTTCAGGTCGGCGGCGATTTCTATAACTATTGGTCGCTCTCCGACGACACCGTTGTAGTCGCGATGGGTGACGTAGCGGGCAAGGGCATCGCGGCGGCGTTGTTGATGGCGAGCATTCAGGCATCGCTCGAAAGTTTGATCACGCATCGCAGTGACGCGCTGCCCGCGTTGATGAAGGAATTGAACCAGATCATTCTGGATATCACGCCTCCTACGCGTTATACAACGTTGTTTCTCGCCAAGTACGATCCGAAGCAGAGCCGCATGACCTACGTCAACGCGGGTCAGGCGCCGCCTGTCATTTATCGCCAAAACGCAGAGCCGCTGCGCTTATCGGAAGGCGGCCCGCCGGTTGGTCTCCTGGAAGGCGTGACGTTCACGCAAGATACCGTGCCTTTCCAATCGTCTGATTGGCTGGTCTGTTTCTCCGATGGCATCAGCGAGTCGATGAACGGTGACTTCGACGAGTGGGGTGAGGACGCGATGATCGATGAACTCGCCACCGCCACCAAGCTGCCGGTGCGTGGGCTGATCGATCACCTGGTGCGTGCGGCCGACATTTACGCGAACGGCGCGCCGCAGCACGACGATATGACCGTACTTGCGCTGCACGCGCGCTAAGCAGTCACTTCACGGGCACGAACAACACAGCCACCGGGCTACTCACATTCAGAACGGTCTTGGTTGGTGTGAGCGCGCCAGTCTTTGCTGACACGCGGAACACTGTGATGTTGTCCGAATCCTGATTCGCCGCAAACAGGTACTTCCCCTGCGGATCGAAGGCAAAGTTGCGCGGGGTTTTGCCCCCGGTCGGCACGTTCGCGGATCGCGTGAGCTTACCGGTGCCGGCGTCGACAGCGAAGATTGCGATGCTGTCATGTCCTCGATTGGAGCCATAGAGAAACTTCCCGGACGGGTGCAGCGCGATTTCGGCTGTGGTGCTGGCGCCATGGTAGTTGTCCGGTAGCGTCGAGACTCGTTGCAATTCGCGAAGCGCACCAGTATCCGCGTCGTAGGCATACGCAACGATCGTGGAATCGAGCTCGTTGATGACGTAAGCGTACTTCCCGTTTGCGGAAAACACCATGTGACGTGGACCCGCGCCCGGATGAGTCGTGATTCTCGCGGGCTCGCCCGGCGTGAAGCTGCCCGGTAGCGGCATCGAATGCTGAGTTCAAAATCGTGTCGGTACCCAGATCCGCAGCGAGCATGTGACGGTTGTCCGGCGCAAAGTTGACTGAGTGTGCGTGCGGCGCTTCCTGGCGGCCCTTCACAGGTCCGCCTCCCTGACTCGAGATGATGTTGAACGAGCGCCCGATCGAACCGTCCGCCTCTAAAGGGAAGGTAACGAAGTTGCCGCCGCCGTAATTCGCAATCGCGAGGGTCTTGCCCGTTGCATCGGTTGCGACATGGCACGGACCGTCACCGTGTGAACTGACCTGGTTGATCAAGGTGAGTTTCCCGGTTGCCCGCTCGATACGAAAGGCGCTGACAGCCCCGCTTTTCTGGCCCTGGAAGTTGCCGATTTCATTGACGGCGTAGAGTACTGTCTGGTTGGGATGAACGGCAAGGAAAGACGGGCTATCGGCCGTAGCCGCGAGACCCAGACTCTCTGCCTTTCCGGTGGCTGTGCTGAAACGCCAGGCGTAAATTCCCTGGCTGCCCTTCGCTGTATAAGTGCCGGCGAAGACCAGATACGATTCTGCGCCGAACGCGGCGGATGCCGAAAGCAGGAAAACCAAAGCGCGAATAAGAAAGTTGCCCATAACCTATCTGACATCGTACTGTAAGCGTTATGCGACACCGCTGGACAAACAGCGCCCATGCTATGTTTGTGACAGTTTCAGGGTCAACCTCAGTTTCGTATCACCTTCGTCAGACGCGCTCCTTGTTTGAGCGCACAAATCGCTTTGAAAAGGGAGAGTAATGAAGAATTTCCTCGGAAGTTCAGCGGTAGCTATTTTCGCCGCTGCGGCTTTAACAATGTTCAGCGGTTCGCCACTGAACGCGCAGGACGCAACGGGCAAGATTGCCGGGGTAGTCAGCGACGTAAGCGGTGGAGTTGTTGTGAATGCCCGCGTCGTAGTTACCAACGTTGACACCCGCATCAGTAAAGATGCGACTTCGGATGCTCAGGGTTATTACCAGGCGCTGCAATTGCCGATCGGGAAATACGAAGTTACGGCGGAAGCCCCTGGGTTTCAGCGCGTAGTGACTCGTCCTACCGCGGCTCTCGAGATTAACCAGACTCTCCGTGTAGATATCGTGATGCAGGTCGGCAGTGTGTCAGACACTGTCACGGTCGACAGCAGTACGAGTATTGTGGAAACGCAAAACTCAACGGTTGGTGGAACCGTAACCGGGAACGCGATTTTCGAACTGCCTCTGAACGGCCGCAACACGCTGGATCTGTTGCAGACGCAGCCTGGGGTAACTCCGACGAATCCGGACTCAGGTGCGGCGGGCGGTTATAGCATCGGCGGCGGACGCACTGACTCTGTCACTTACCTGCTCGACGGCGGAAACAACAACAATCTATTGAGCAACGGGATCGTCATCAACCCCAACCCCGACGCAGTTGCCGAGTTCCGCGTGCTGGAAAGTAACTATGGCGCGGAGTACGGGCGTAACGCGGGTGGGGTGGTTAGCGTGGTAAGCAAGAGCGGGTCTAACTCACTGCATGGCACCCTTTACGACTACCTTCGTAATGACGCGCTCAACGCGAATACTTTCTTTAACAATGAGCAAGGTCTCGCACGTCCGATTCTTAAGAGGAATCAGTTCGGCGGGACGATTGGCGGTCCCATCATGGTTCCAAAGATCTTCGATGGCCGCAATAAGCTGTTCTTCTTCTTCTCCTATCAGGGTCAACGCCAGACACAGTTAGTCCAGGCTGGCAAGACGAACACTTACACTCCCCTCGAAGCTCAAGGCAACTTCTCTCAGTCGGTAAACGGCGCGCCTGATCAGAACGTCGTCGGCTTTCTGCAGGCGAACCCGTATTATCAATCCAACCCCTCTCTTGCCGCTCAGGGCATCATCGATCCTTCAAAGATCGACCCTGTTGCAACTGCTTACTTCAAGAACAATTTGATTCCTACATCAGCTAGCGGCTTTCTTTTCCCGCAAGCGTCGGCTACCGCGAACGATGACCAGTATCTCGGAAAGTTCGATTACAACATCTCGACTAGCAATGTGTTGACCGGTACCTTCACTGCGCGCGACACGCCGTCGATCTCTGCGTTCAATCAGTCGAACGTAGTGGGATACCCGGTGAGCCGCGAAACGAAGAGCTACTTCGGAACCGTAACTTACACGCATACCTTCACGCCATCGCTCATCAATGAGGCGCGCGTGACCGCCCAACGCAACAACAACCTGAATGCGGCCCCAATCGGCAACAGCACCATTCCCTCGCAGTTAGGAATTGGAATCACTCCCGACCAGTCGACCGGACCGACTCTGCTTGGTTTCCTGGGCAGTGGACTCAATATCGGATTCAGCCCGAACGGCCCGACGAATCTGATCGACAACACGTATGCCTTTTACGACAACGTCTCTTGGGTCAGGGGTAAGCACAACATCAAAGCCGGTTTCTATTTCTCGCCCTATCAGAACAACACCATCTACGATTACTACGTAAACGGCGAGTTCTACTTCTACGGTGCGGGCGGCATCGGTTCCGGCACCGACCGCGCGGACTTCCTGCTCGGGTTGCCGGATGAATACCTCCAGTTCGGTAAGGCCCCGTCTAACATAAGAACCAAAAGCTATGCAGGGTACGCGCAGGATGAGTGGCATGTTACGCCCCGGCTCACACTTACTGTCGGACTTCGCTATGAATATAACGAGCCGAAGTATGACACCCAGGGTAGGTCGTTCTCCATCGTTCCCGGCGCGCAATCCACCCGCTTTACCAACGCTCCGACAAGCCTACTGTTTCCCGGTGACAAGGGCGCGCCGAAGGGCTCAAACTTCCCGGACAAGAACGACTTCGCGCCGCGCTTCGGCTACGCCTTCGACGTGTTCGGAAATGGAAAGACCAGCGTCCGCGGCGGCTTCGGTGTCTTCTACGACATCCTGAAGGGCGAAGACAACCTGCAGTTCAACGGGCAAGCTCCGTTTTTTGGCTTCGCCGATATCTTCTTCGATCCGCCGAGCGGGAACCAGACTGCGAACTTAGGCTATCTGACCAGCCCATTTATAACGAACAACACGGGAACGGCGAACTCTTTCCCGTCCAGGCCGCCGGCTTCGAACATCAACTTTGGCGACGCCGGGTTCCTGCCATTTGGCGGCGGTGGTGTGTACTTTGTCGATCCGAATCTGCGAACGCCCTATGTGTTTCAGTACAACACGTCGATCCAGCAACAATTAGCGTCTAACATGGTGCTCGAAGTCGGTTACATCGGATCGTCGGCGCATAAGCTGACGTCTCTGGTTGATCGGAATCCTGACATCTTGGGCACGAAGAGCCGGTTGTTGGGCAGCAACTTCAGCTACCTCTATGAATTCCAAAACGTCTCAAACGCGAATTACAACGGGTTGGAAACTCAGCTAACCAAACGGTTTGGTGGCTCCGACACTTCGCTATTGCACGGGGCGTTCTTTACCGCCACTTACACGTGGTCGCACGAGATCGATAATGCTTCCGGCTTCCGGCAGCGGAATTCGAACGTGCCTTACTACAATCACAGTCAGTTCCGGGCCTCTGGTGACACAGACGTGCGCCACGTTGCCGCGATCTCGGGCGGATGGGAATTGCCCTTTGACCACCTTTGGTCTTCGGGTCCGCGCTTGCTCACGAAGGGGTGGAGCATCTACCCGATCGCGACATTCCGGTCGGGCTTTCCGATCGATATCTCGGCGGGCTTAAATACCAGGCGCACCGACCCGGGTCCTTCGGGCGCAGGCGATGCCGGGCTGGTGCGTGCGGATGTCAACGGAAAGGTGACTTACTTCGATCCGCACACCTTCCAGACGATCAATGGCACCAACAATGGTGGCGACGCGAGTGTTGGAAACTACTACTTCAATCCGAATCAGTTTTCGAACACACGCCTACTCAGCTTAGATTCACAGTCGCGCTCGAATCCGTCGGCTTTGGCGGGTCAGTACAGTTACGGAACGCTCGGCCGCAATGCGCTGCGCGGTCCGGGGGCTTACAACGTGAACCTGGCAATTGCGAAACATTTCTATGTCGGTGAAAAGCTCGATGTAGAACTCCGCGGTGACATGTTCAACATTCTGAACCATACGCAGTTCAACAACCCGGATACCAACATCCAGGATGCAACGTTCGGCCAGATTTCAAGCACAGCCGACCCGCGCATTATCCAGGTCGCGTTGCACTTGAAGTTCTGACAAAACGTGCCGCGCACGTCAGTAAGCGGGATTCAAGCCCCCCGCTTACTTACGTGCGCGGCTCGTAAAACTTAGCGCGCCAGTAGTAAACATTACCTGCTTATTACGCCGCGTTCACTTCACAACTACGTTTACTAACTTATCCACAACCACTATCACTCGCACTACGGTCTTTCCCGCGATCTGGCTCTGGACTTTGGGTTCTGCAAGCGCCAGCGTCTTCAACTCTTCCTCACCGGTTCCGAACGGCACCGTGATCTTGCCCCGCAGCTTCCCGTTCACTTGCAAAATTACTTCGGCCCCGGACTCCTGCGCCAGCGTGGCATCGAACGCCGGCCACGGCTGTTTGAACAGCGGACCCGAGTAACCCTGTTCCGTCCACAACTCCTGAGTCACGTACGGCGCAAATGGCGCGAGCATCATGGTGAGCAGCTTCAAGACCTGCGTGAGGGCTGCTTTCGAAATGCGCGACTCTTCCGCGTATAATTCGTTCAGTAACTCCATCACCGCCGCGATCGAAGTATTGAAATGCCAGCGCGTATCAAAGTCTTCGGTTATCTTCTGTAAGGTCTGGTGCAGTTTGCGCAGCACTTTCTCATCTGCGGAGCCATCGCCACCACTCGCATCGACATTCCGCGTCACATACCGATAAACACGTGACAGAAATCGCGAAATACCTTCGATTCCCGAGTCCGTCCAATCGACTTCCCGCTCCGGCGGGGCCGCAAACAATGCAAACAGACGAGCGGCGTCGGCGCCGTAAGGTTCCAGCAAATCGTCCGCGTTGACTACGTTGCCCTTGGACTTCGACATCTTCGCGCCATTGCGAATTACCATGCCCTGTGTAAATAGCTTGCGCACCGGCTCGGCATTTGTGACTAACCCGATATCACGCATGACCTTCGTCCAGAAACGCGAGTAGATCAGGTGTAAGATCGCGTGCTCGACGCCGCCGATGTATTGATCGATCGGAAACCAATAGTCGATTTTCCGAGCGTCAAACGGCGCGCCCGAGTTATGCGGATCGCAGTAGCGGTAGAAGTACCACGAGGAGTCGACGAAGGTATCCATCGTATCCGTCTCGCGCCGCGCCGGACCGCCGCATTTCGGACAAGTGGTGTTGACAAACGCTGCATCGTCTTCGAGCGGTGAACGCCCTTTTCCGGTGATTTCGACATTGGCTGGCAACAGCACGGGTAACTGATCTTCCGGAACCGGAACGACACCATCCACCGGGCAGTGCACCACCGGAATCGGCGTTCCCCAATAGCGCTGCCTTGACACGCCCCAGTCCTTAAGCCGATATGTGATTGCGGGATTGCCGAAGCCTTCGCGTTTGGCGCGGCCGGACATCTGCTGGCGCGCAACCTCGCTCGCAAGTCCCGAGTACTCGCCCGAATTTTCGACAACGCCGTCATCGCCGAAGGCCTCAGACATCGTGTCGCCGTTTGCCAGTTCAGCATCAGCGGGCCGGATTACCGGCCGTACTGGCAAGCCGTACTTGCGGCAGAATTCGAAATCGCGCTCGTCGTGACCCGGCACCGCCATAATGGCGCCCGTGCCATAACCCATCAGCACGAAGTTGCCGACCCAGACGGGCAGGCGCTCGCCGCTGAACGGATTCACTGCGTACTGACCGGTGAAGAAACCTTCTTTCTCCACATCGCCGGGACCTTGCGAAGCGCGTGCATCCACCATCGCTTTGGCTTGTGCCAGCATCTCGGGCGTAGCGTGCGCCGACACCAGCGGATGTTCCGGTGCGACGATCAGGCAGGTCGCTCCATAGATCGTGTCGATGCGCGTGGTGAACACACGTAATGGGCCGTCGGGTCCGGCGAAATCGACCTCAGCGCCTTCCGAGCGGCCGATCCAGTTGCGCTGCATGGTGAGCACGCGTTCGGGCCAGTTGCCTTCGAGCAGGCGCATGTCGTCGAGCAACTGGTCGGCGTAGTTGGTAATGCGCAGGAACCACTGTTCAAGCGCCTTCTGAATTACTGGCGTGGCTTCATGCCGCCAGCAGCAGCCGTTGACGACTTGTTCGTTGGCGAGCACGGTGCCGCACTCGTTACACCAGTTGACCAGCGCGCGCTTGCGGTAAGCGATGCCCTTCTCGAGCATCTTCAGGAAGAACCACTGGTTCCAGCGATAATATTCGGGCTCGCACGTGGTGACTTCGCGGTCCCAGTCGTAACTGAACGCAAAGCGCCGGTGCGTGTACTTCATGCGCTCGATATTCTCGAGCGTCCACTCGCGTGGCGGGCGGTGATTCTTGATCGCGGCGTTTTCGGCCGGCAGACCGAACGCATCCCAACCCATGGGGTGCAATACGTTGAAGCCGCGCATCCATTGATAACGGGCCAGGGCATCGCTGATGGAGTAGTTGCGAATGTGGCCGATGTGCAGCGCGCCGCTGGGGTAGGGCAGCATCGCGAGCACATAGTATTTCGGCTTCGACGAGTTCTCTTCGGCGCGATAGAGCGGCTGGTCCTGCCACTCGTCGTGCCAGCGGGCTTCGATCTGGCGATGGTCGTACTGCTTTTCAGGCATTCTTCGATTTCGGCTTCGGTTTCGACTTTGATTCCAACTGGCTGAGCCGCTTCAGAGTATTGACGTTGCGAAGATCGTCACCCTCTTCATCGACCGGTGTTTCCAGAATAAACGGCTTGGAGCGCAGCGCCGGGTGAGTCAGGATACCGCGAAATCCATCTTCGCCGATTTGCCCCTCTCCGATGTTTACATGGCGGTCCAGACGCGACCCGAGCACCCCTTTGGAGTCGTTGGTGTGAATGACGTGCACGTGTTCGAGCCCGAGCGTGGCATCGACATGGTCGATGGTCGCCTGCAGTCCCGCCGGCTTTGCGATATCAAAACCCGCGGCGTACAGGTGGCAAGTGTCGATGCAATAACCAATTTTGAGCGGCGTTTCGTGAGCAGCCAGATCGCGGAGCAGACGCAGTTCTTCCATGCGCGATCCAATTTGGCAGCCCGCGCCGACCGTGTTTTCGATCAGGACGGTGACGCGCCCGCACTGCACTGCGCGCGCCGCCTGCAGCCATGCCGAGCACGAAGCTGGCGATCCCTTCGTGCAGCGTATTTCCCTTGTAATTGCCGGGGTGGACCACCAGGAATTCCGCGCCAATTGCTTCTGCCCGCTCCAGTTCACCGGCGAATGACGAAATCGATTTATCCCGGACAACAGAATCGACAGTCGCCATATTCATCAGGTAGTTCGAATGAATGACAAGCGGATACAAATCGTTTGCCGCGCGAATGTTGCGGAACTCCCTGATGTCTTGCGGGTCGCTGACGCTCGCCCGCCACATGCGAGGGCTGCTAGAAAAGATCTGAAATGTTTGCGCGCCGAGTTCAACTGCTTTCTTAGCTGAGTTTTGAAGGAGACCGGCGCGCGAGGTGTGAATTCCAATACGCAGAAGCTCGATCTTAACAAAAAAGGTGTAACCTTCAGGCCGTGTAAGACGCGCGTGTTTTTGCTAAACTAATGTGCGCAATGGTCTTAGCGGTGGTCTGGAAGCGGACGAAGTACAGCCTGCTTGCGTTTGCGGCGGGTTGTCTTCCGGCGCTCTCGGCGGCCGGCGGTAGCTTTGACCAAACGGGATGGATCGGGACAGGGCCGTATGGCGGAAGCGCGGAGAAAGTTGCGGTAAGCGCGCGCGATCCAAAACTGTTGCTGGCCGGGACCAAGACCGCGTTGTTGTTCCGCTCGCACGATGGCGGGGAACACTGGCAGCCGCTCGCTTTTCCGCGCGAATTTCAAGGGCTTCTGCAAGTGCTGGCAATTGACGCCGCGCGCGATTCAACGTATTACGCCGGCGTTTCTGAAGATCCGCTGGGCGGCCTCTACCGCAGCGTCGATGCAGGAAAACATTGGCAGCTTGTGACCCCCTTTGGTGGGCAGGACGTTTTTTCGTTCACGACCTGGAGTGAAGATCCGGCCGTCATGGCTGCAGGCACGCGCAGCGGTGTTTTCCTGACCAAAGATTCCGGTGCGAAGTGGGAGCGCGTCTCGCCAACCGACAACAGTGAATTGCAGCAGGTCGTTTCCCTTGGCTTCGATCCGCACAACGCCGATGTGATTTACGCCGGCACGCCGCACCTTCCCTGGAAGACCGCAGACGGCGGCAAGACCTGGAATTCAATCTCTGAAGGGATCATCGACGATTCCGACATCCTCGCTTTGCACGTCGATTCCATGCGGCCCGACCGCGTGTTCATCGGCGCATGCAGCGGGATCTACCGCACCTCGGTTGGCGGCACGCAGTGGGTAAAGCTTTCGGGCATTCCACCGACGTCGCGCCGGACCTATGCGCTGGCGCAAGATCCGCGCGAGATGGACATCATGTTCGCCGGCACCAGCAGCGGTTTTTATAAATCGCTCGATGCGGGCTCGCACTGGTCGGAGATTTCGCAAGACCTCGTGAAGTCGATCAGCGTCGCGCCGGATTCGAGTGAAACCTTGTACCTGGCGACCGATACCGCCGGTCTCGTGAAGAGCACCGACGGCGGGCTGCACGTGACCTCGATCGACGAAGGCTTCACGAACAGAATTCTTACGCCGCTGGCATCGAAAGGTGAAACGATCTTCGCAGGCAGCGTCGAAGACGGACTGTACGCCAGTATCGACGCCGGTCAGAGCTGGAAGCAGGTAGCAACCCGCACGGCATTGCAGGGCGAAAACATCTCGATGCTCGCGGCGAGCGAACACAACACGCTGCTTAGCAGTCGGGTCGGAAAACTTCCTGCGTTCTGTTGACCTTGGCCGCACGTGGAAAAAGGTTCCGGCAGCGCTGGGACGCGTGACCTCCATCGCGTCGTTCTCGGGTCCGTTCGTTGTTGTCGGTTCCACCGAAGGCATCTTCCGCAGCGCCGATAGCGGTCTGACCTGGAAGAACGTTCCGCTTTTGCCGGGCAAGAAGATAACGATCAGCTCCGTCTATGTCTCGGGCGGGGAGCTTCCGGTGCTCGCAGCTACGAGCCGTAACGAATTGTTCGTCTCGGAAGATCTGGGACGCACCTGGGAACTGCGTACCAAGCCGGCCGATTCTCAGATTTATCAGATATCTCTTGCCGATCGCGGGTCCGGTCTGATGCTGGCCGCCACCTCGCACGGTCTGTTTCGTTCGATTGACCAGGGACGCACCTGGTCGCGCCCGCTTGGCGTTTCCGACGATACCGTGAATGCAGTGTTACTGCACCCGTCCCGCAACGAAGAGTGCTTCGCCGTAATGTTCGGAAAGCTCCTGCATTCCGCCGACTACGGTGCTTCGTGGCAGCCGTTCGATAGCAACGGTCTCGAGGGCACGTCTGTCCGTTCGTTCAAAATCCTGCCGTCTTTGCCGGATCGTCTTTTGGTAGTTACCGCGGCTCGCGGGGTGTTCATTCATTCGATCACGCCCGGGTCATTCAGCTCTCATTCCACAGTATTGAAACCTTCGAAAGGATAGGTATGTACGCATTGAAAAAAAACTTGAGTTTGCGATTGCTGGTCTGCACCACGGGCGCAATCTTTGCTTGTGCCGCAATTGCCGCAGCGCAGGATTTGGGGCCGCAGAACGGGGAATTTAGCGTCTCGGGGGGAACCACGTGGTGGAAGAGCAAGAAGGATGCTGAGAATACCACGCTGCTGCGCGGCGGGTTTATCAACATCAAGGGCACGATCAACCCCTTCAATTACGTCGGCTTCGAACTGGGCGCGACGGTATACGGGAACAACGCGCTGCGTCTGTCGCCCATCGAGAACGGGCTGCCCTCGCGTGTGCAACTCGGGTCCCGGTTGTTCCAGGGTTCAGCAGATGCACTGCTCTATGGAACCCCGAAGGACTCACGGTTTCGCCCCTTTGTCTTCGCCGGCGTGGGCGTGAACTCTTTCCGCCCGACCGATGAGGCACGGCAGTTGGTGAACTCTCCCAATGCGCTTGGTTTCAATGCGCGCAGTCTGGATCATGAGACGGTGCCGGCCTTCAACTATGGCGCTGGCTTCAAAGTGCGTCTCGCAACCCACTGGGGCGTGCGCGTCGATGCGCGCGGTATGGTCTCGGGCCTGCCTGATTTCAACCTGCCGACGTCCGGCGCACCGGGAACGCTTTACATCCCGCACGGCGGAACCCTCAGCGGCTTCCAGTTGAGCAGCGGCTTGTCGTATATCTTCAGCCCCGGCGCGACCGTTGTTGAAGAAGTGCACCAGGAAGTTCAGAAGACCACGATCACAACCTCGATCGCGACGACCAGCGGCAACACCTCTGGCCTTTGCGCAGGCGACACGGTTTCCTTCCACGCGAGCGCAACCGGTGGACGTGACCTGATGTATCGCTGGACCGTAGATGGCAACAACGCCGGCACCGGTGCTGATTTCACCTACACGGCTCCGCGTGAAGGCGGTTCGCACACGATCGCGCTCGAAGGCGTGCTCGGCGCTCCCGATCCGAACGCGACCATCACCGCCGCCGCGCCCGTAACGGTTACGGTGAATGCTTATTCGAACCCGACGCTGACGTTGAGCGCCGACAAGACCACGCTGAACTTCGGTGAGAGCACTCCGCTGCAGACGTCTGTGACGAAGGGCGCTTGCAACGGCAACATCACGCTGAGCTGCACCGCGACCGAGGGCACCATCACCGGAACCGACAGCAAGGTGTTCGACTCCAACGGCGTTTCGTTCGATATGAGCAACCGCGGTAAGGAACAGTCGAAGCAGGTGACTGTGAGCTGCACGGCGAACGACGACAAGGGCGGCAACGGCACGGCATCGACTTCGATCACCGTGACGCTGAAGGCCGGCGCACAGCGCAAGTATGACGTGCTGTTCCCGTCCGCCAGCTCTCGCGTGAACAACTGCGGCAAGCGCGCGCTGATTGACGAAATTGCGCCCGCGCTCGAAGCAGACCCGGGTATGACCGTCGTATTGATCGGTCACGTCGACGGAACCGAAAAGGCTCCTGTCGCAAGAGGCCGCCGTGGCCGCAACGCTCCGGCCGCCGAGCCGATCGATCAGCAGCGCGCCGAGAACATCGCCGCAGTGTTGAGCGCCGCGACCGGCATCTGCCGCCGCGTCAACGCCAACCAGATCAAGGTGAAGTGGGTGGGTTCCGATCAGAGTGGCGAGTACCGCACTCCGAACTGCGCTGATTCCGTGAAGGAACGCAGAGGGGCCGCCACGACCGGTGACGCGAAGGATCGCCGCGTAGAAGTCTACCTGATCCCAAGCGGAGCCGACATGCCGGCAGCAGCGCAGGGTGCGCTCGATCTCCCGGCCGGCGTCAAGGCGCTGGGTTGCCCGCGGTAAGGCAAATCCAGAACGCGAAGTAGTTGAGGGCGGCGGAGCAATCCGCCGCCCTTTTTCTTTTGTATTCGGTTCGCAGCTTTAGAAAAAGATTCGCTCTTGCGCTCAATCAGTTACGTCGCAAGTGCCGGCTGGGAAATCCGCTCCCGCTGCTACCTTCACCTCAGTAAGTTCCGTCATCGGGTGCTTAGAATGTGGCGGACGCGCAAGTGACAGGCCAGCGAAACACCGGTTCAGTAGGCTGGGTAGTCCATAGTCGCTTTCTGCACCTTTTACCAACTGCCAGCTTCTGCCTTGCGCAGAAGGTCCGGGGGCGCCCCCCAGTGCAGTCTCACAGGAGAGTTGTACCTCCTGAGTCGACTCGCACCGGCTGGCTTAACACGCTCGCAGCCGAAGTGTGCCCATTCCATGAAGAAGAGACTGAAAGAGATGCTTGGACTGCTTGTTTCGGCAAAGCGCTGCAAGCGGCAGCGGGCTTCTCCCTTTCGCGCGTCTCGCCAGATTGCTTCGCTTCCCTGCAAAAGCCACGGACAACGAAGATGTCCGGCATCGGAAGCTATACGTGAACGTGGACTACACAATCGACGGCGAGGACCGGTGAAACCGCAAGTTCCGTTAGCTGAATTTGGGGGGGAGCGCCTGATCTGCCTCGTTCGGCAAAATTTCTGAAATCACCAGAGGCCTCCTTCCCATTCTGCGGACTGCACCGAAGAAACGTAGAAGACCACCGCGACGAGGACGTCTCCGAAAGGCGCCGCGCTGCGCGCTCTCTTCAACTCAAGCCTTAAGGTAATATGAGGGACGCAAAGCTGGCGATAAGGCAAAAAAAAGCGCCGCTTCCCTGAACAGGGAGGCGGCGCCAGTACAGCAGAAAAGAAAGGCTTAAACGTTCAACGCTGCGCGCTTGCGGACCTTGTAGGTCACAAACAGCGCAACGGTGCCCATCAGGAACAGAGCGGAAGGCTCGGGAACCACGTTGAACGTGATATCGGCCAGGCCGGGATTCTGTCCGCCGTAGGGGCTATTGGGGTTTACCTGATTCACTTGATACTGCACATACTGAGCAGTTACGTTCGGCACGTTCACCAAGGTCTGGAAAGCCGAGAAGGGCAACGTGTTCACACCAGGTCCCGGCGTCGCACGAGTTCCGGTCACGGAGCCAACCAGATTCGTGAATGCTGCGTCACTGTAGAAGTTCAGAGTGAAAGACGTCGTGTAATCGTAAGTGCCCAGAACAAAGGAGCCGTTCGCCCCGCCAGAGCTCGTGCGGTCAGTCACCAGGACGCTCGAGAACGTCTTGGGCACGCTGAAGGCGAACTGCAGAAAGGTCGCGGTGTTTCCGCCGAGCGAAGCATAGTCGGTCGCGTACTTGTTCGCGCCGGTGTCGATAGCGTCCGTCTGGGGATAGCCGGGGTAAGCGGGGAAGCCGCCGACCACGATCGGATCAGCGAATGCCGCCGCGCCGAAGAGTGTTAACGAAGCGAACGCAAGAAGAGCCGTCCGCTTAACAGATGAGATTGGAAACATAGGCCTTCACTAAGGCACTTTGCGGGCCAGCAAACTAGCGCCTCACCCGGCGCGTAACCCCAACAGAATGAAGGGGTATATACCTTTTGGGCTGGGTCGGTTGCCGCAAATCGGCTTGTAGGGAAAATTTTTAGGATTTTGGAGAAAAGGTGGTGACCCGGGCGGGGCTCGAACCCGCGACCACCGCATTAAAAGTGCGATGCTCTACCAACTGAGCTACCGAGTCAAACGGGCGGCAGATTGCCCGGTTGCTTAAGATTATCATAGAGGATTGCTATAATCCGAGCGCCCGGCTCTGTGGCGGAATTGGCAGACGCGCCAGACTTAGGATCTGGTACTCGAAAGGGTGTTCCGGTTCGACCCCGGACAGAGCCACCACGCCTTCCCCAAACGTGGTTAATGGATCCAGCGGAAACTGCTGCGACGCACAATTAGACCAATACGCAAGGTTGGTAAACGTCTACGCGTCAGCACAGCCTAGCGCCCTGTGCTTTGGCGGCGAAAAAGACTCCCGCGATGGTGGCCCGTGTAGCTAATGACGATGAAGCGTTGAATTACGAGGTTTTCTGGAACGAATCGAATCTAAGTCCTTCTGCATGAGCGCGTTGACCGTGATATAGTTGCGTAACGACTCTTTTTTAAAAGATCATTCCCGAGTTGGCCTGCATCCTCCTCGCTGCTCCTACCCAAAGAAACGATGCCAAAGAAAAAAATCTTGGTCGTAGACGATGAGCCACTAGTTCTGTCTCTGACCGCTGCAATTCTGACGCGCGCGGGATACGAAACTGTGATTGCGGCGAATGGAAACGATGCCTTGGCGATCTGTGAAGAACTGAAGACAAAATTGTCCCTGATTGTTTCTGACATTGTTATGCCGGGGATGGGTGGTAGGGAACTAGCCGAGTGCATCTCTAAGATGCCCAAACCAATACCGATCGTATTGATGTCTGGCTTTCCAAGGACCAGCCCAATCGTAGCTAGCGTGGTGGAAGGGAAACTGGATAAGTACCGATTTCTTGGTAAGCCGTTCTTACCTGCCGAGTTGCTTGAAACGGTTTCGGACGCACTCAAAGATTAACTTTCAAACTGACCCAATACTTGAAACGTGATATTTGTATAGGCTATGAAATTCCGTCAATCTATCGTCAGCACCCTATTGATCGGCGCGTTGGCCGTCTCCGTTGGATTTGCGAAGGAAAAGAAAGCAAAGGGAGACTCTGCGCAGCCCGCGGAAAAAAGTGGGAAAACCGCGCCCGCGAACGGCGCTAGACCGGATATCAACTCGGCCTCGGAGAAAGATTTGATTGCACTGCCGGGTGTGGGAGCTGCGACGGCGAAGAAGATCATCGCCGGACGGCCTTACAGTTCGGTCGCGGATCTCTCGCGCGCTGGCCTCAAGCCCGCAACCATTGACAAGATCGGACCGATGGTGACGGTGGGTGCCGCCCCAGCCGCAAGCCCAATGCCTGCGCCATCCGCTCCCGCGCAGTCCGCACGCAAGAGCCGGGCTGAAGCCAAGGCCGCTGCCGCCGCCAACTCTCCGGCTCCCATGCAGTCCAATACGCCGGCTCCGGCGCCAACCCGCGCCAGCGCCTCACAAGGCACGCCCGGCCCCGGAATGGTTTGGGTCAACAACGAAACGAAGGTGTACCACCGCGCGGGCGATCGCTGGTACGGCAAAACGAAGTCCGGTCAATACATGACCGAAGCCGATGCTCAGAAAGCCGGCTTCCGTGACTCGAAGCAGGATCCCGCCAACAAGAAGAAGTAGGCTATCGTTTCAGCTTCAGCCGCACTCCGGCCGGCCACTTCGCGCCGGCCGCGATCCATTTCTTGAATGCGGCCACTTCCTCATCGGGCACCGGCGGACCTTGCGGGCGGCATCCCGCCGCTTTCCATCATGCGGTAGGCGGCACTCTCGTCAGGATTCCCCGGAATCACCGCCGGACCTCGTGAGCCGCCCTTCTTCAGCCCCGCAATCGACCCGACATCCAACCCCATCGAACCACGCGGGCCATTGTGGCATTTGAGGCAGCGCTGCTCTAAAGTCGCTCGTACCGGTCCAAACGGCACGTCGGCGGCAACCACGTTCGATATCGACATCACCAAACCAAAAACAGACCAGCCCCGCGCTCGCACACCAGAAAGCTTACCCTGAAGAGAGCGGCGATGAAGACCAGCATCTTTGAGCTATTCAAGATCGGCATCGGGCCATCGAGCTCGCATACTGTCGGACCCATGCGTGCCGCGGGGGAGTTCCTCTCACGTCTCACTGAAGCCGGGTCGCTCGACAAGACCGCGCGCCTGAAGGCGGAGCTCTATGGCTCGCTCGCTTTGACCGGCATTGGGCACGCCACCGACCGCGCGCTGCTGCTCGGCCTCAGCGGGCATAAACCGGAAACTGTGGATCCCGAGGCTGTAGAGCCACTGATCAACGAGATCCGCCAGTCACACCGCCTTCGGCTGGCTGGTACTCACGAAATCCCATTCGATATCGACGCCGGGCTGATCTTCCACCGCGATATGGTGCTCCCGGGCCATCCGAACGCGATGCGCTTTACCGCCTGGGACGCAGCGGACGCGATTCTCTTGCGGGAAATCTATTACTCGATTGGTGGCGGCTTCGTGATTCGCGAGGGCCAGGATGCAGCGACTGCCCGAGCCGGGATTCCGGCAGTTCCGTTCCCTTTCAGTAGCGCCGATGAGCTGCTTGCACTGGGAGAAGAGCACCACCTGCCGCTCTGGAAGATGGTTCTCGAAAACGAGAAGGTCCGCCTTCCCGAAGCCGACGTCCTCAGCCGGCTGCGCGTCATCTGGAGCACGATGCTCGACAGCATCGATCGCGGGCTGCGCAACGAAGGCATCCTGCCGGGCGGACTCAAAGTGCGTCGCCGCGCGCCCCGGCTGGCAGCAAAGCTGCGGCATTCGAGCGCCGACGCACTCGCTCCCATGGACTGGGTCAACGTATGGGCCATGGCCGTGAACGAGGAGAACGCAGCGGGCGGGCGCGTCGTCACCGCGCCGACGAACGGAGCGGCCGGCATCATCCCGGCGATAGGCAAATACTATTTGACGTTCGTGCCGGGCGCGGAAGAAAGCGGCCTGCTGCGGTATTTGTTAACGGCAGGTGCGATCGGCATCTTGTACAAGGAGAATGCCTCGATCTCGGGCGCGGAAGTCGGTTGCCAGGGCGAGGTAGGAGTCGCCTGTTCCATGGCTGCCGGCGGTCTGACCGCCGCAGTAGGCGGGAGCAACCGCGAGGTGGAATGCGCTGCCGAGATCGGCATGGAGCACAATCTCGGAATGACTTGCGATCCGATCGGGGGGTTGGTCCAGATTCCCTGCATTGAGCGCAATGCCATGGGATCGGTCAAAGCGGTCAACGCGTCCCGCATCGCAATGCGTGAATCGGGCGAGCACAAGGTGTCGCTCGACCAGGTGATTCACACCATGTTCGAGACGGGAAAGGATATGCAGAGCCGCTACAAGGAAACGTCTCTCGCAGGGTTAGCGGTAAATGCTGTGGAGTGCTGAGCAAAAAAAACCGGCTACGCAAGGAGCGTAGCCGGCTGGAGTGAAGTGAAACGAAGGAGAGTTAAGCTTTTGAGCTGAAGCGGCGGCGGGCGACACCCACGCAGCCGACAAGTGCCAGACCCATCAAACCGAGCGAGGCCGGTTCGGGGACCGCAGCGACTCCGACGTTATCGAAGGTCGTGCCGCTGACCTTCGCGTTGAAGCTTTGGGGGATCGAACCGGGTGTGCCGTTGTAGGTCGTCGTCTTCGGGAACGGGCTCAGGTTGGTGACGCCTTCCGTCAGACCGAAGCTGAAAGGACCCTTAACGCCGAAGTAGCTCAACAATGCAGGATTCTTGGTGTCTGTGCCGAATGCGCTCAAGTTGAACGGTCCCGAACCCGTCCCGCCAAGCGTCAGCGAGAACGCCGGGACGGCGAAGGTAAAGCTGCCTGCTGCCAATGTGCCTGTTGCGCCCGCGGCCGGTACATTACCGGTCAGCGTGATGCTGCCCCCAGGTCCGAAGCTGAGCTGAATGATATGGGTCGTCACCGTCCCCACCTTCGTGTTGACGACGGTAGCGGCCGCCAACGGGCCAGAAGTGAAGCTGAGCACCCCGCAGGTCTGCGGTGCTGCGACAGTGCCGCAATTACTCGCACCCGTCACGGCGTAGGCGCCCGTGTTCAAAGGGGTTGTTGCCTGGAGCTGGCCGATGCTGATGTTAGAGCCCGTAAGCAGGCCCGTGCTGTGAGAGAACGACAAACTGCCACTTGGATGGGGTGCATTCGTGCGAAAAGTGAGTGTTGCATCCGCGAAAGCGAAAGTCGCAAGAGCGCAAGTAATCAATAAACTGCGTAGTGGTGCTTTGTACATGTTTCCTCCGTTAGTTCCAATACCGATACTTAGGACACGATATATGCACGCCCCGTGCCAAGAATGTAAAACGCTAAGTATCTGAAAAGAAACAGCGTCTGAACGGGCTCCCAGACGAATCTTACGAGAATGTTCGGCAAATGTGAAAAAGTTTGGGAATAGAGTGAGATTCGTCAAAGGTGATTGCCACTCTACTCATTGCCCTGCGCCAGACGGCTTCTTTGAATTTGCTTCCAGTTGAGCGCGCCTTGCGACCTCCGCTTCCGGCAAGTCAGGATTCTGTTTCAGAGCCTTGGCCAGCGAAGCATCGCCCCGCGATTTATCTCCCGCGCGGTACTCTGCCGTTGCCAGGTGATACTCGCGCACGGCATTGTCTTCAATGCTCACGGCAGCGCGCAGGTGCTGAACCGCCGTGGGGTACAGCCCCTTGCGATAAAGAATCCATCCCAACGTGTCTTCTGTTGCGCCGGTGCGGCTGCGCCCGTTCGTCAACTCCATCGCGCGTTGCGCGTAAGGCAATGCTTCGTCAGGCCGGTTGGTCTTCTCACAAAGCAGGTAAGCCAGATTATTCAACGCGTCATAGTTATCCGGTTCCAGACTTAGATATTGCTTATAGTCCTGAATCGCAGCTTCCCAGTTACCCGAAGCATGTTCGACCGTGGCGAGAACAAAGCGTGCCTCCTCGCCGCCGCGCCCCTCTTTGATCATTGATTGCAGCCGGGTGCGCGCTTCCGGATAGCGGCCCTGATCGCCATCGAGCCGCGCCAGGAGCATCGGCGCCCGCTCATACTCCGGATGCGCGGACGCAACCTTCGCCAGTACATTGCGTGCCGTTCCCGCGTCGCCGCTATTCCATAGATATTCAGCCCAAAACGACTGAACGGCGGGCGAGTCCGGATGCTTCTGCGCCTGGTCGCGTACCGCGCTGGCCATAGCTTTGTCATCACCCGAGTAAGTGCGCGTGAGTAACTCGAGCGCGCGCAAATCCTCCGGCGATTTTTGCAGTACTTTTTCAAGCGGCGCCCGCGCGCCAGCTTTGTCGTTCTGCATCAGGTGCAGAATGCAATCCTGAATCAGAAGATCAGGGGCTTGCTGCTGCGCCAGACCAGCCTTGATGCCTGCGCCCATTTCTTTCACATTGCCGGTGCCAAGCAGCGCCCAGTTGCGTTCGATGATGACTGGCACCAGGTTCTTCTGTTGTTCGGGGGTGCCGTCCATCAGGTCAAGTGCAGGCTTATACGACCCTCTCCAAATCAGCAGATTGCACAGTGCCAGCCGCGCTTCAACCAGCCCCGGATTGAGGCGCACGGCCTCATAAAGTTCGGTGCGCTCCGGCAACTCAGCGCGTCTTGCCGCATGCGCGATGGCGAGATAGTAGTGAGCCTCTGCCGAGTTCGGACGCAAGCGCACGATGTGCTGCAGATCCTGCTGGGCCAGTGCCGCGCGTCCGGTGTTCAGGTAAATCTGGCTGCGCTGCAATAGCGCGTCCGCATCCTGTTTGTTCTTGGCCAGAGCCGCACTGGCAAGCTTCTCTGCGTCAGGCATGCGGCCGCTGGCCATGTATGCGTTGATCAGGATCGTGCGCAGCGGAACATCTTTGGGGTCTGCCGCGGCAAGCTGTTCGAGCTTGCGCACCGCCTGATCGCGCCTGCCGGTTTCAAACAAATACAGCGCATAGCCTGGCCGGTACTTGGCTTCGCTCGCGGAATCGAGCCGCTGCATGGTGGCTTCGGCATCTTGTTGCCGGTTTTGCTGCAACTGCAGATTGGCCAGGCCCATCATTGCGATGCCGCTTTTCGGATCGAGCGCAATTGCCTGGTGATAGGTCTGTTCCGCTTCCACAGGACGCTTATCCGCCTCGTAGAATTTGGCCAGCAGGTAAAGCGGCGCAGCGTCTTTCGGGCTCGCGCTGGCCGCGTTCCTGAGCACTTCTTCAGCGCCCTTTGAGTCGTGCTGCAGCATCTTCGAACGCGCCAGCAGAATCGATGAGTTGAGCGACTGCGGCGCTGTCACCAACACCTGTTCCAGCAGTTTGATGGCGTCGGGCGTCTTGCCTAGACCAAGCTTCGTCGCCGCCATCGTATTCAACAACTCGGGCGTCGGGCGCGACTTGCCCATCAACGCGTTCAGCCGGTTTTCGGCGTCTTTGAGCAGCGTCTCATCGCCGGTCGAAGCCATCAACTGAGCCAGACGCAGCTGCGCGCCGGCATGCCGCGGGTCCAACTCCACGGCGCGCCGGAAGGCAAACCACGCCGACTGAAGATCGCCCGCGTCGGCCGCAGCAATTCCCAGTTGGTACACGGGCTCCGCACTCTTGGGGCTGGCCTGCGCGGCATTTTTGAACTCCAGAATTGCGCGGGAGTAGTCTTCTTTGGCCAGAAAGGCCTTGCCACGCGCGAGAAAGCGGTCACGCCGCGCATCGGAACTGAGCGCGCAACCGGCGGTTGCAACCAATGTTGCAAACACAATTACGGACCGGGTTCGCCGCGCCAACAAAGAGCGGGAAATATTCATAGGAAGTGCCGGAGCATAGTATGTAGTCGGACGTATTGCAAATGGTCATCCATAGTATCGCTAAGTAGGGGCCGCCGCTCGCTTCGGGCTTACGCCACAGGGAGACACGCTACACTGAAGGTTCACCCTAAATGACACAGAAGATACGCTCGACGACCGTAATCTGCGTGCGCCGGGACGACAAAACAGTGATGGCCGGCGATGGCCAGGTCACACTGGGCAACGAAGTCCTGAAGAGTTCCGCTCGCAAATTGCGCCGTCTTTATAACGAGAAAATACTAGCCGGATTTGCCGGGTCGACAGCAGATGCGTTCTCGCTTTTTACGCGCTTCGAAGCCAAACTGGAGCAGTTTAACGGCAACCTATCGCGCTCCGTCGTGGAGTTAGCCAAAGACTGGAGGACGGATAAGATGCTGCGTCATCTGGAAGCTCTGCTGCTGGTGGCCGATACCAAAAACATCTTTATCGTCAGCGGCAATGGCGATGTAATCGAGCCCGATGAGAGCGCAGCCGCCATCGGCTCCGGGGGCCCGTTCGCGATGGCCGCCGCTACCGCTTTGCTGCATAATACGAAACTTTCGGCGCGGGAAGTTGCCGAACAATCCATGCAGATTGCAGCGAATATCTGCATATATACCAACAGTAACTTTGCATTTGAGGAGTTGGGTTAGGTGGTTATTTATCTACCCGGCAATGGCGTGGACGACTCTCCAGCACTTGACGAACTGACACCGCGCGAAATTGTTCGCGAACTCGATAAGTACGTAGTGGGCCAGCCCGAGGCAAAACGCGCTGTCGCGATCGCGCTGCGCAATCGCATTCGCCGCCAGAAGCTGACACCCGAAATGGCCGAGGATGTCATGCCCAAGAACATCCTCATGATCGGGCCCACCGGCGTCGGTAAGACCGAACTCGCGCGCCGCCTGGCCAAGCTTGCCAACTCGCCTTTCATGAAAGTCGAAGCGAGCAAGTTCACCGAAGTGGGCTATGTCGGCCGTGATGTGGAATCGATGATCCGCGACCTGGTCGATATCGCGATCGACATGGTGCGCGACGAACGGCTCGAAGAGGTGGAAGATCGCGCCGAGGGCCTTGCGCAGGAAAAGCTGCTCGATCTGTTGATGCCGCCGCAACCGGAAGCCGAAGGCAGCAGCCAGGAGAAATCGCGCGAGAAGCTGCGCGAGCGTCTGAAAGATGGCCGGCTCGATGAGCGCATGGTCGAGATCGATGTGAAAGATCGCGGGCCGCAAATCGAGATCGCGACGAACGGCAACTTCGAAGAGATGGGACCCAGCATCAAAGACATGCTGCAACCGCTCTTCGGCAACCGCACGCGGAAGCGCAACATGCGCGTGGCCGATGCGCTGGAATACCTGACGCAGGAAGAAGAGCAGAAGCTGATCGACATGGATCAGGTCACGCGCGAAGCGCTCGAACGCGTCGAGACGTCGGGAATCATCTTTCTTGACGAGATCGATAAGATCGCCGGACGCGAAGGCGGCCACGGGCCCGATGTGAGCCGCGAAGGCGTGCAGCGCGATATTCTGCCCATTGTCGAAGGCACCACGGTCAATACGCGCCATGGCTTCGTGCGCACCGACCATATTCTGTTCATCGCTGCGGGCGCTTTTCATGTCTCGAAGCCGAGCGACATGATTCCGGAATTGCAGGGCCGTTTTCCGATTCGCGTGGAGTTGAAGTCGCTCACCATCGAAGACTTCGTGCGCATTCTGAAAGAGCCGAAAAACGCGCTCTCCAAGCAATACATTGCGTTGATGGAAACCGAAGGCATCAAGCTCACCATCACCGAAGACGCGCTGCAGGAGATTGCCGGCTTTGCTGCGCAAGTGAACGAGAACGCTGAAAACATTGGCGCGCGCCGCTTGCATACCATCATGGAGAAGCTGCTCGAAGAGATTTCATTCGAGGGCCCGGACCTCAAAAAGAAGAACGTCAAGGTCGATGCCGCTTACGTGCGGAAGCAACTCGCGGGGATCGTCAAAGATCAGGACCTGAGCCGGTATATTCTGTGAAGCTCGGGCTTGCCGCGCTGATAGTGATCTGCTGCGGTTGCGGCTATGTTGGGGAGCCGCTGCCGCCCGCGCTCAATCTTCCGCAGCGCATTAACGATGTAACCGCGGTGCAGCGCGGGGCGAAGATCATTATTCAGTTCACGCTTCCAACGCTTACTACCGAAGGTCTGGCGGTCATGGATCCGGATGTTCGCGTTCTCGTTGGCGCGTTCGATGCCGGACGGCCTTTCGACACCGGGCAGTGGGCTCGCCAGGCGCGCACGCTGCCTTCGCTCGGCAATAAAACGCGCTATGAAACATCGGCCGTGGAGTTCTACGGCAAAGACGTGGCCATCGCGGTCAGAGCCGTCAACCATCGCGGTCATGACGCCGGCTTTTCGAACTTCGCGCGCGTGCAGGTCGTGCCGGCAGTACCGGTGCCGCAGAACGTGCAAGTGCATGCCACCGCGCAAGGCGTGGAACTCTTGTGGCAAGGGCAAGCGCCTGCCTTCCGCGTTTTCCGAAAAGGTCCGGGCGACAAAGATTTTGTGTTCCTCGCCGAGCTGCAGGTGCCGACCTTCACTGACGACAAAGCGAGTTACGGAAAGACTTATAGCTACGAGGTGATGGCGGTGAACAAGGTTTCGACCGGCGTGGCCGAAAGTGAACTGTCGCCCCAAGCCGAGATCACTCCGAAGGATGAGTTTCCTCCCGCGGTGCCTGCCGGCCTCAGCGCAGTTGTCGGCCCGCGCACGGTCGAACTGGTCTGGAATCGCGATACCGAGCCCGACCTGGCCGGCTACCGCATCTATCGCGCCGAAGGCGCCTCCGCGCTGAAGCTGCTCGCCGAAGGCAAGACTACACCCACGTATAGCGACCGCACCGCCGAGCGGGGCAAGAGCTACCGCTACGCCATATCGGCGTTCGATCAATCCGGCAACGAAAGCGCAAAATCCGGCGAAGTAAGCGTCACGGTGCCGAATTAAAACTGGCCCCGGGCCGGTGGCGCGTGCCGTGATCGTTACCGAGCCGCGACAGCAATGGAGCGGGGCAACTCGACGGCACACGAATTTTCATTCCGCACGACTCCTCCCCTAGGTAATGTATTCGGCAAAATTAGGGTGCTCCTCCCTTGTGGTGCTCGGGTATTCCTGCTACAACCAAAAGGACTCAGGGAGGGGCGAAACAATCGTACGGTTTTGTGTTCTCGCAAGCGGCAGTTGCGGCAATGCGGCGCTCATCTCGACTTCGCGCACGCGGCTGCTGGTCGACGCGGGATTAAGCCTGCGCGAGCTCGCCAAACGGCTGGCTACGCTTGACGAAACGATTGACCGTCTGGATGCCGTCCTCATCACGCACGAGCACTCGGATCACATCGGCGGCCTCTTACGCCTGCTGCGAAGACGAAAATTTCAGATTCCGGTTTACCTCACGCGGCTGACTGCGCCCGAGGTGGATTGGGAAGGCGGGGAGCCGCGCCTCGAAACGTTTCAGGCTGGCACCGGCTTCACCATCGGTGACATCGATATCGACAGCTTCACGATCCCGCACGATGCCATCGACCCTGTGGGCTACTGCTTTCGCTCGCAAGGCATCAAGATCGGCGTCGCCACCGATCTGGGCTACATCCCGGACTCCATCCGCTTCCACTTGCGCGGCTGTCACATGCTGCTGCTGGAGTCGAACCATGATCTCGAAATGCTGAAGGTCGGCCCCTACCCCTGGGTCGTCAAGCAGCGCGTGATGGGCCGCAACGGGCATCTCTCGAACGACGTTGTGTGCGATTACCTCGACAGCGATCTCGGCTCGCAAACCGTTACACTGGTGCTCGGGCATCTGAGCGAACACAACAATCACCCGGAGTTGGTGCGCAGAGGCGCGCAGCAGTCGCTCGACCGGCGCAATCTGGCAGCGCGGCTGGTGGTTGCCGAACAGCATCAGGCGACCGAAGTTTTCGCTCACTAACGCGCAGCAGTTCCCCGGCAAATTATGATTTCCCGTTATACGCGCCCCGCTATGGGGTCGATCTGGAGTGACGCCAACAAGTTTCAGCAGTGGCTCGAAGTGGAGCTCGCCGCGTCCGAAGCGCTGGCCCAACTTGGTGTGGTGCCCGTGGATGCGGCGCGCGCGTTGCGTGCCCACGCGAAGTTCGATACCGAACGCATCCATGCCATTGAACGCGAAGTGAAGCACGACGTGATCGCCTTCACGACCGCAGTTGCCGAAAGCATGAGCGCCGCGGGCGCGGCAGAAGCGTCGCGCTGGTTTCACTATGGCCTGACATCGAACGATGTCGTCGATACCGCGCAAGCATTGCAGCTCAAGCAGGCCGGCGCAATCCTGCTCGATGGGCTCCGTGCCTTACGCGAGACGTTACGCAAGCGCGCGATCGAGTTCCAGCATACGGTGCAGATCGGCCGCACGCATGGCGTGCATGCGGAGCCGATCACGTTCGGTCTGAAGCTGCTGATCTGGCACGAAGAAGCAGGACGCAATCTCGCGCGTCTTGAGGCTGCTGTCGAAGATCTGCGCGTTGGGAAGATCTCAGGCGCAGTTGGAACGTTTGCGCACATCACGCCCGAAGCGGAAGAAAAGATCTGTGAGCGCCTTGGGTTGAAGCCTGCGCCAGTGGCCTCGCAGGTGATTCAGCGCGACCGCCATGCGCATTTCGTTTCGTGCCTTGCGCTCACCTGCGCGCTGCTTGAAAAGATCGCGCTCGAAGTACGCCACCTGCAGCGCACCGAAGTTCGTGAGGCGGAAGAGTATTTTGCGCGCGGCCAGAAGGGCAGTTCGGCGATGCCGCACAAGCGCAACCCGGTCACCTGCGAACAGATCTGCGGTCTCGCGCGCGTCGTGCGTGGCAACGTCACGCCGGCATTCGAAGACATTGCGTTGTGGCATGAGCGCGACATCTCGCATTCTTCGGTCGAACGCGTGATCCTGCCCGACTCGACGACGCTCACCGATTACCTGCTGGCCAAAACAACGCAGTTAGTCGAGCAGCTTCTGGTTTATCCGGAACGCATGAAGCGCAACCTCGAGAGCACGCGCGGCCTTGTTTTTTCAGGACAGCTATTGCTCGACTTGGCCGAAGCAGGCATGTCGCGCGAAGCGGCTTACGGCATGGTGCAGGCGCACGCGATGCGCGCGTGGGAAGAAGAGTCAGACTTCCGCGCCGCAATCGAAGCCGACCCCGCGATTGCGCAGCACCTTTCGCGCGAGAAGCTGACTGAGACGTTCTCGCTCGAACGCCAATTGCGCCACGTGGATGCAATCTTCACGCGCGTTCTCAAACACTGATGGTTTGAAGTTCGCGGACGGGCTCGATGCTGAGCAGGATTCGTTCCGAGGCATCGACGCGTACCGGGGAACGTCCTGAGTGCGCACGTCCCCATTAAGGGCAGCCCGGTCTTCAGGTCGAACTTCCACGCGTGCAAAGGACAGATAACGGTGGAACCGCCGACCAGTCCATCCGCGAGCGGACCTCCCTTATGCGGACACTCCGCCTGAACGGCGAACACTTCTCCTTCGCGCGTCCGGAAGACGGCGATCTGTTCACCCTGCACTTCGAAGGTGCGGCCTTCGCCGAGTGGAATCGCACTGAGCGGAGCGAGCGTCACTTCTTCAGTTACAGCGGCCATCATGCGAGCACCGGTAGTAAATCTGCGAATTGATTGGGCGTCGCGGGAGCATAGGCTTCGCGCCAGGGGTCTTTATAAGCGGCGACCGACGCGGCCATGTCGCGCTCCAGGCGTTCAGCAATTCCGAGGCTGTCGTCCATGATGATGGCGCGGATTTTCTCGATGCCCAGCCGTTCCACGAACCCGTAGGTGCGCTCCAGGTATTTGGCGTTTTCGCGATAGTACTGGATGAAGCGGCCCATGTACTGCAGCACTTCGTCTTGGGTGTCCACGGTGCCCAGAACGTCGCCTTTGCGCACCGAAGCGCCGGCCGCGCCGCCGACGTAGATCTCCCACTTGCCGCCTTCCACCGCCACCGCGCCGACGTCTTTCACCATGGCTTCGGAACAATTGCGGGGGCATCCGGCGGTCGCGAGCTTCATCTTGTGCGGACTGTCGAGCCCTGGAAATGGTTCTCGATTTTGACCGCGAGCGCGATGCTGTCGCCCACGCCGAAGCGGCAGAAATCCGTGCCCGACGCAGCTCTTGCAGGTGCGGTAGGTCTTGCCGTAGGCGAAGCCTGACGGCATGTCGAGATCGCGCCAGACGTTCGGCAGATTCTCTTTGGTGATGCCGAGCAGATCGATGCGCTGGCCGCCGGTCAGCTTCACCAGCGGGACGTTGTACTTGTCGACCACGTCGGCGATGCGGCGCAGCTGGTGCGAACTGGTGACGCCGCCGGCAATCTGCGGAATCACGCGAGAACGTGCCGTCTTCTGGATGTTGGCGTGAACGCGATCGTTGATGAAGCGCGCGTCGCGCTCATCGACGTATTCGCCGTTCCAAATCGTCTTGAGCAGCGAGGCGAGGCCGGGCTTGCTGGCCGGATCCTCCTTGCCGCCGCCAGATGCTGGAAGACGGAGGAGACGGACTTCAACCCGCGCTGCCGGATCGCGCGGATCAGTTCGGGCTTGGTCAGCGGCACGCCCGGCACGAAGTAGTGGACGGAAGGATCCTCTTCCACCTCGCCGCCGCACGCCCACTCGACGATATCGGTAACCATGCGACTTGCAGGCGCCGCAGCCCATGCCGGCGCGGGTGGCTTCCATCACGCCCTTCGCGCGTGCGCTTGCCGGTATTGACGCAGGTGACGATGGCGCCTTTGCTGACGCCGTTGCAGTTGCAAACCTGCGCATCGAGCGGCATCTCGATGAAGGTCACCTGCTTCGAGGGCGCGCCGATATCGAACAGCAAGCGACAGTCGCTCCTCGGGCAGCGGCGTGTTGCGATCGAACGCCTGCATCAGGTAGGCGGCCTTGCTGATATCGCCGAGCAGGATGGCGCCCGACCAACCGGCCGTCGCGAATGATCAGCTTCTTGTAGGTGCCGCGTTTGGGCTCGGTGAACTGGACGATTTCGTCTTCTTCGAACTCGGGCTCCATGATGCCCATCGAGGCCACTTCGACGCCCATCACTTTCAGCTTCGTCGCCACCTTCGAGCCGTGATAGGCGGCCTTCGGATTGCGGCCGTGATGTGGTCAGCCAGCACTTTGGCCTGCTCCCAGAGCGGCGCGACGAAGCCATACACCTGACCGCGATGTTGCGCGCATTCGCCGACCGCGTAGATGTGCGGATCGTCGGGCGTGCGCATCTGATCGTCGACCACGATGGCTCGCTCGATCGTGAGCCCGCATCCGGCCGCAATCTGCCAGTTGGGCTTTGATGCCCGCCGAGATCACGACCATGTCGCAATCGAGCGTCGTGTCATCGGCGAAGCGCAGGCCCAGCACGCGATCCGCGCCCAAGAATCGCGTTGGTGTCTTTGCGACAGGTGCACATGGATGCCGAGCTTCTCCATGCTCGGTTTTGCAGAATGGCTCCGGCCTGCGGGTCCAGCTGTTGACCCATCAGGTGACCGCCTCGATGCACGACGTGCACTTCGAGGCCGAAATCCTGCAAGACCGCGCGCTGCTTCCAGGCCCAGCAGTCCGCCGCCGATCACGACGGCCTTCGTTCTTGCCCTTCGCGTGTACGCAGCGATGCTTGTGGCAATCGTCGAGGCTGCGAAACACGAAGACGCCGGGCTTGGACTCGCCGTCTGCAGCTGTGAGCCCATCAATCGGCGGTAGGTAGGCGCTGCTGCCCGTGGCGATGATCAGCTTGTCGTACTCTTCCGCGCGGCCATCTTCGCCGAACACCTGGCGGCTGCCGGCGCAGATTCCGGCGGCACGCACTCCGGCATGCAGCCTGATGTTGTTGTCCTCGTACCACTCGAGCGGATTGAGAAAGATCTCACTCCGGCTCTGGCTGACCGTTGAGCACGCTCGAGAGCAGGATGCGGTTGTAGTTGCCGTACGGCTCATCGCCGAACATGGCGATGTCGAACTGATCCGCCGCCGCCGCGCGCCAGGATCTCTTCCACGGTGCGTGCGCCCGCCATGCCGTTGCCGATCACGACCAGTTTTTGTTTTTGTGCACATCCTATCCAATCTCCATAAATCCGATATCCAGCAACACGGAGCCTTTCACGCCTTCCGGCGCTCCGATCGAGCACCTCCATCTTGCGTCTCGGGGTCGAGATCTTCGACCACCGCCAGGGGAACATGCACCGCGCTCTTCGCCCCGATCGGAAAATAGCGAAGCGGCTGCCCGCGCCGCATGAGCACGACGTAGATCATCTCCGCCGAAGGATTTCCGGCGCGGAAATAGATCAACTGCGCGCGCTTTGCAAACGGAGACCACGTAGGTGATGGCCGGCGTTGAGCGGGACCGGGGCTGGCGAGACCCCGGCCTTCAAACGAGTAGAGTCCCTGGATGAACGCTGGTTTTTCTGACATGAGTATTCCTTTTCGATGCGCACGGCGCAGACCTTGAACTCGGGCATGCGGGAAACCGGATCGAGCGCAGGATTCGTCAACAGGTTGGCGCTGCCCTGACCCGGCGAAATGAAATGGCGCGAAGATCGTGTCCATGCGAATGGCCGGGGTCAGCTGGGCGGCCATGACGGCGCTGCCGCGGCGAGTGACCAGCCGCACGGCGTCGCCTGTTTGCGATGCCGTAATTGCGCGCCATCGACGGGTGGATTTCGAAAAACGCCTCGGGCGAGCTTTTCAGCAGAGCCGGCACGCGCCGGGTCTGGGTTCCCGACTGGTATTGCGCCATGATGCGGCCGGTTGTGAGATACAGCGGATATTCATGATCCGGCTCTTCGGCGGGCGGCTGAAGATCGACGGCATGAAAGCGCGCCAGGCCATCGTCCGTGCAGAAGCGATCCAGGAACAGGCGCGGCGTTCCGGGATGATTCACGTCGCGGGCAGGGCCAGAAGACGCCGTCTTCGCGCTCGATGCGTTCGTAGGTGATGCCGGCGTAATCCGCGAGTCCACCCGCGGAGGCGCGGCGCAGTTCGTCAAAGATTGTGGCCGGGTCGGACGGAAAGGATGATTCGAATCCCAGCCGCGCCGCGAGGCGCGCAAGGATTTCGGTGTCGGTCCGAACGCCGTCGGGTGGCAGGCGCGGCGCGTTTGCGCAGCAGCACGCGGCCTTCCAGATTGGTCATGGTGCCCTCTTCTTCGGCCCACTGCGCAGAGGGAAGAACCACGTCGGCCAGGGCCGCGGTTTCGGAGAAGAAACAGTCGCGCACGACCAGCAAGTCGAGCGCTGCGAGCGTGCTCGCACATGTGCCCGGCGCGCGGAGCGGAGACGGCGATGTTTGAGCCGAATACCAACAAGGCCGCGGACGCCGCCGTCGCAGCCGAGCGTGTCGAGCATCTCGTAGGCGGACTTGCCCGGCTTCGGCAAATCCGATTCCTGAATGCCCCAAACCTTGGCGATGTGCGCGCGATGCTGCGGGATTATCGATGCGCCGGTAGCCGGGAAGTTGATCGGCCTTCTGGCCATGTTCGCGGCCGCCTTGACCATTGCCCTGCCCGGTCAGGCAGCCGTAGCCGCAGTGCGGCTTGCCCACCTTGCCCAGCGCGAGCGCGAGATTGATGCAGGCGAGAACGTTATTGACGCCGTGGCTTTGCTGTTCGGGGCCGCGCGCGGTCAGAACCATCGCGGTGGCCGCTTCTCCCAGAAGCCGTGCCGCCAGCCTGCAGTTGCGCTTCCGGAATACCGGTGATGCGCTCCACGCGATCCGGCCAGTATGAGGAGACCGCCTGGCGCACTGCGGCGAAATCCCGCGTGCGCGCGGCGATGAACTGCTCGTCGATGTAGCCTTGCTTGATGGCGAGATGCAGAAGCCCGTTGGCCAGCGCGGCATCGGTGCCCGGCGTGATCTGGAGATGTAAGGTGGCGGCGCGGGCGGTCGGCGTCTGGCGCGGGATCAACGACGATCAGCGAGCCGCCGCGCCGCTGCTGCTCCTGGAAATACTGCATGACCGGCGGCATGGTTTCGGCGGCATTGCTGCCCATCAGAAGAATGGTTTCGGCGCCGGGGATGTCAGCCAGGGGAAACGGCAGGCCGCGATCGATGCCGAACGCTTTCATAGCCGCGGCGGCTGCGGAGGACATGCAGAAGCGGCCGTTGTAATCGATCTGCGAAGTGCGGAGGGCAACGCGGGCGAACTTGCCGAGCAGATACGACTTTTCATTGGTGAGCCCGCCGCCGCCGAAAACGCCGACCGCATCTTTGCCGTAGCGTTGCTGCGTGCGAGCGATCGCGGCGACAATGCGGTCGAGAGCTTCGTCCCAACCGGCGGGCCGCAATGGGCCGCCGCGTTCATCGCGAATCAGCGGCGTGTGAGCCGTTCGGGGTGGGTCGAGCAGTTCCGCCGCGGTCCAGCCTTTTTGGCAGAGTCCGCCTTTGTTGGTGGGAAAGTCACGCTGGTCGACTGTCCACGTGTTCCCGGGGGCCGGCGAGCGAGATGCATGCCGCATTGCAGCGCACAGTACGGGCAGTGCGTGGCGAACCGCGTTCAGATGCTGCGGTTGCGGATGCATAGGCCTCAACCGAGGTCGGGGGTCCGCTTCAAGCAGACCGGCGCGAACGGCCGCTTCCGGTGGCCACGTCCGCCGCCAGTACGCTCGCAAGCTGAGCAGCGCGATGACCCCCGCCGACATGAGCAGCGTCAAGATGGCGAAGCCCAGACCGAAGCTGCCGGTGCGGTCCTTGATGAACCCCAGCAGCGAGGGCAGCAGGAATCCGCCAAAGCCGCCCGCAGCACCGATGATGCCTGTCATGATGCCTACGGAGGCGCCGAAGCGTTGCGGCACGATCTGAAAAACCGAGCCATTGCCCATTCCGAGGAAGCCCATGCCGATGGCCAGCGCGGCCAACGCGACTGCAACTGAAGGCAGCGTCGCAACGACTGCAAGACACACACCTGCCCCGCCGAGCAGCGCCAGCAGCATTCGGTAGCCACCGAATTTATCCGCCAGCATGCCGCCCACGGGCCGCAGGAAACTGCCGACAGATCACAACAATGGTCGTGAAATCGCCCGAATGCACTTTGCTGAGTTGATACTGATCGTGGAAGAAGATCGAAAGGTAACTGGCAAGCCCGACGAACCCGCCGAACGTGAGGCTATAGAGAAAGCAGAACCAACCAGTGTCGGCGATCTTCGAAAACAGCCGCATAATCTCTCCACGTCTTCACGACACGCTGCGTGGGAGCGTCTTTGGCCAGGAGGAAAAACACAATCCACACCAGTGCAACCGGAATCATGGCGAGGCCGAAAACACTGCGCCAGCCAATCGCCTGCGCAAGGCGTGGGGCGAACAATGTCGCCAGAATCGTTCCGCTATTCCCGGCGCCCGCGATGCCCATCGCGAGGCCCTGATGTTCGGGCGGATACCATGCGCTTGCGAGCGGAACGCCGCGGCAAAACTCGCGCCGGCAATGCCCAGTAACAATCCCAGCCCGAGGAAGGCGTTGTAACTGTCCGCGAATTTCCAGGCCATCAGCAAGGGCAGCGCTGTGCACGCCAGGCCAATCAAGCCGGTCCGCCGGCCGCCGATATCGTTCCGTCATCCAGCCCAACATCGGCCGGAAAAACGATCCGCCGAGAAGCGGGACGGCCGTCAACAACCCCTTCTGAGTGGCCGACAGGTGGTACGTCTCCGAGAGAAACGGGCCCAGCGGACCGAGGATCACCCAGACCATGAAGCTCACGTCGAAGTACAGAAAAGCGGCGAGCAGCGTCGATGGGTGTCCTGCTTTGCGAAAAGCATGCAGGGACATCGAGTTCCTTAAAGATGAAATTTTAGTGAGCTAACCGACGGGGGAAAGAATCAACGGGGAGAAAGGCAACTCTGCAGCAACGCTGTGCAGTAATTCCAGATTACGGTAAGCCGCTTGGAGACGCAAGCTTCGGAGTAGTGTCCTAAGACTGCGTTGCTGAAAGTCGCCCGGGCTTGCTCACGCGCGCGGCACGTAGGGCCCGTCAGAGGCGCGACTGGATGGAGCGCATCGCCTACAACTCGCGCATGGTACGTTCTAATTCTTCGAGCGCGCCTGCGAAGAAGTGATCTTCGGCTTCGATGAAGATCAGGCGCTTGGGTTCGGGGAGCGTCGCGACAAATGCTTCGAGTTCCGGCTTCGGGCCGTGAACATCGACGGTGCTGTGCACGAAGATCTTTTCGATGGGGCTGGTCATGATGCCCGCGATCTCGCTCCGGCCTGTCGCAAATCCCGCAGCCACGATGCGTTGTGCGTCGTTCAATTCGCAGCCAAGCTGCAACGCGACCCGCGAGCCGAAGGAGAAGCCCGCCAGCGTATAGGGCAACGGCGCATAGCGCGCTCGCGCCCACTTCAGTACGGCGCGCGCGTCTTCCACCTCGCCGACGCCTTCGTCGTACTTGCCGTGGCTGCGGCCGACGCCGCGAAAGTTGAAACGCACCACGGTCGCGCCAGCTTCGCGCAGGCCGCGCGCCATGCGATACACGACCTTGTTCAGCATCGTTCCGCCGTGCTTCGGATGCGGGTGACAGACCACCGCGATCTCGCGCGGATTCCCGTTCTCCGGTTCTTCGACCAGCGTTTCGATCTGGCCGGCGGGTCCGGATACTTCGTGCGACTCAATGCGCCGCGGCACTAATTGGTCCGGAAGTTCGTGAACTGCAGGTCGATGCCGAAGTCGCCGCCTTTGAGAACCGCGATCGCCTGCTGCAACACATCACGATCTTTCCCGCTCACTCGTACCAGGTCGCCGTTGATGGCGGCTTGCACTTTGAGCTTGCTGTCCTTCAGCTTCTTGACTACGTCTTTCGCCTTCTCGCTCGGGATGCCGGAAATCAGCGTGACCTCTTGCTTCACGGTTTGACCGATCGAAGAAGTGACCGGTCCATAGGTCAGATTGCGAATCGGCACATTGCGCTTAACCAGCTTGCCCTGGAGAATTTCAATTACAGCCTTCAGCTTGTAATCGTCACCGCTGGTCAGTTCGAGCTTTTTGTCTTTCTCTTTGAGCTCGATGTTCGACTTCGAGTCTTTCAGATCGTAGCGTGTCCCGATCTCTTTCATGGCCTGTTGGATGGCGTTGACCACCTCGGGCATGTTGATTTCAGACACCACATCAAAACTGTTGTCAGGCATATTCGTTGATCTATTGTGGAACGAATTTTAGCGCGAAGCCTGGCGGGCCGTCAGCGCGGCAATCACTCGTTCGGTGATCTGATCCACCAACGCCGGCCAGGTCTGGTCGACCGCAAGCGTCACTGCAGCGCGCACTTGTTCAGGATCGAGGATCACGACGGAGCGCGTCGCCTCGGCTGCTGATTTGGCGCCGCGCCTTGGCGCGGGCGGCAAAGTCGATCAAAGCCGATGCTTCGAACGGCTTTTTCATCAGGCCATCCGCCTGTACGCGCTTCGCTTCCTCGTCGTCGAACGGCTCAACAGCGCCTGCGGTAAGAATGACCAGCGCGCCCGGATGATTGCCGCTCGTCTTCACGTAGTGGCAAATCTCGTAACCCGAAACTTTGGGCATCGAGATGTCCGCAATAACGAGGTCCGGCTGCACGTCTTTCAAGCGCAGCATCGCGCCTTCGCCATCGCTCACGGTGACCACCGAGTGGCCTTCGTCGCGCAGAATGCGTTCGCCCATGCGTTGGGCATGCGGACTATCGTCCGCCAGCAGAATCCGGCTCATTGCTGAGGGCCGGTCGATGTCGCAGGCGTTGCGGGGGTAGCAGTAGCCGCCGGTGTAGTGGCTGCCTGGTCTTTCTTCTGCTTTTTCTTCTGCTTCTTAGTGGGCACAACAGGATGATTGGTTGCGAACGGTTGATTGTTGACCGCATCCTGCGCCGTCTTTGCCGGTGCCTGATCGCCGGGCGCCGTAGTCTGGGCCGCGTTGGCGCTCCCTGCTGTGGGTGCCGCGGTATTCTGTCGCGCCTCGGGCTTCGCGTCCAATTCAGACTGGCTCGCGGTCGATGCGGAAACGTCCGTCACTCCCGATACACCGCCGCCGGGCGCCGTCTCGCCCAGTCCCGCCGTGTTCGGCACGCTGACGGGCGTTGGAGGCCGAACCGTGGTCATCGCCGGATTGCCCATCTTTGCAGCAGCGGCAGTGCTCGGGCCACGTGTAAACACGCTCAGCGTTTTGGCGAACATGCTGTCGGTCGTGCGGTTTTCCATCTCGTACTTCATGCGCGCATAAGCGCCGGGATCGGCCGGCGGAACGGGACGCTTCATTGCGGTGAGACGTTCCTTCGCTTCGTCCAGATGGCTGCTGATCGGATACTCGCGAACCAGGCGCGACAAGGCTGATGCCTCGCGGTCCTCGAAGCGGTCACCCATGCGCTGAAATGCTTTCGCTTCCTGCCAGAGCGCTTCATCGGCTCCACTGAAGAGCGGATACTGCTCGGTCAAATACTGAAAGCGATTCGCAGACGCGGGCGATGCTCCTTTGCTGTAATAGAACGCGCCAGTGCGATACTCCTTTTCGCCCAACACTTCCTGCGTATTGCGCAGCATCTGCTTGGCGCGGTCGAGATACTTGCTGTTCGGATACTGAACGATGAGTTGACGGCACTCGTCTTCCGCGCGCTGCGCCTGCGTGTTATCGCGATCCGCCTTGTCCATTTGTTTGTAGTGGATCTGGCACACGCGCCACTGCGATTCCGCCGCTTCTTCCATCTGCGGATAGAAAAGCTCGAAATCTTTGTACTCGGCTTCGGCCTGCGCGAGTCCGTGCGAGCCGCCTTCGCGGTACCAGCTATCGGCGATCGCGAGCTTGGCCTTGGCCAGGTATTCGCTCGAATCGTAGGTGTTGATCAGCGTGTTCAGCGTGAGCCGCGCCACTTCGTAGCGGCCGTGCTCAATATCGCTGATGGCCCGATCGAACAGCACCTTGTCCGGCTGTTGCGTGTCTTTCGTGATGGGCTGCTCGTACTTTTTCTTGCGCAACAAGCCGGCCATCACGGGCATACCGGCAATCAGCAGCAGCGCTACCAGGCGAGACGAACAACGATTGAATGAAGCCATTTTGTACCCTATGTTTTCCGGTCAACAGACGCAGGCTGCGTACCGTTCCGTCCGGCGTGTCCGCTCAGACCTTTACCGCCGTCGCCTGTTCCGTCAACTGTTGCATTTCTTTCACGGTCGCGGTGGGATCGGCACTCTCGAAAACAGCCGAGCCGGCCACCAGCCACTGACAACCCGCCCGCACAATCGCCGCGATGTTCGCCGTTGAAACGCCGCCGTCGATTTCGATAGCGAAGTCCAGCTTGCGATTCCGCCGCACCTGGTCGAGTTGCTGAATTTTGTAGAGAGAGTTCGGTAGAAACTTCTGATTACCGAAGCCCGGGTTCACGCTCATCACCAGTACATGGTCGACAAAATCGAGCACTTCCTCGATCATCACGACCGGCGTAGCAGGGTTGATGGCTACTCCGGCGCGCGCGCCCAGCCCTTGAATCAACCGCAATGAGCGATCCAGGTGTCGGCACGCTTCCTGATGAATCGAAATCTGATTTGCTCCGGCCTCGATAAACGCAGGCGCGAATTGGTCAGGATCGGTAATCATCAGGTGTACGTCGAACTGGAGCCGGGTAGTTTTACGCAGCGATTTGACCAGCGCGGGACCCAGCGTCAGGTTCGGGACGAAATGCCCATCCATCACGTCGACGTGGATCATGGAAATCCCCGCACGTTCGACCCGAGCCACTTCCTCGGCCAGTCGCGAAAAGTCCGCGGACAGGATGGACGGAACTATCTCGACCATGAGTTGATATGTCTAGATTATCACAGCGGCGCAGAAACCATCCCCCGCGTCGTTACCGGGGATACGTGCCCACCGGCGCTCCACTCGCTCGGGGCAAACGCTTGACACAACGTCTTCATTTTCTTCAGGTTCCAGGCTGCAGGTGGAATAAACCAGGCGGCCGCCAGGCTTCAGAGCGGCGAGCGCCTGACGCAGCAATTCGCGCTGCCGGTCGCGGTTGGTGACCAGGTCGCCCGGCTCCAGGCGCAGTTTGATTTCCGGGTTGTGCGCGAGCGTGCCGGTGCCGGAGCAAGGTGCGTCCAGCAGGATGCGGTCAAAGACGGGTCCGAAGGGCAGCGGCTGAGTTCCATCCAGCAGCACGAGCGGAATCCCGAGCCCACGCAGAGGCCTCAACCTTTTCATGCTGACGTCGCACGCGACCGTCCACGCCGCCGATTCCACGGCTTGCGCCGTCTTGTTGCCCGGGGCCGAGCACAGGTCCAGAAACGTCATGCCCGGCGCGAGTCCCAGCAGCGGAACAATGGATTGCGACCCAATATCCTGAACGCGGAATCCGGTCTGCCCGCGGTACCGGTAGCAACCGGGAATGTCCGTCAGTTCTGCGGCTTCGGGCGGTTCTTCTCCGGCGGGAACGCGAATGTAGCTGTCGGGCGTTTCGAGACTTGCGGCGGCGATCTTTAACGCCTGCTCGTGGCCGAAGTTCTGGCCCCATCGTGCCAGCATCCACTCCGGTGTCGAAAGTGCAACGCTCTCGCTCGGCCACGCCACTTCGTCACGATGCACTTTGCGCAACACGGCATTGGTCAGTCCGCTCGCCGAGCGCAGCCCCGCGCGTTTCACCAGATTCACCGTTTCACTGACCGCCGCATGCGCCGGGATACGGTCCATCCAGCGCATCTGGTAGATCCCCATCGAGAGGGCCATGCGCACTTCGAGATCGAGCCGGTCCGTATCGCGCCCGCCCGAAAAATGATGAATGAGAAAATCGAGCGCCAGCCAGTTGCGCAGCACGCCAAGCGTGATAGCCGCCGCCAGACCCGCATCGCGCGACTCCAGTTGCGTGGTGTGCGTGGCGAGCAGGTCTGCCGCGAAGGCGCCTTGCTCCACTTCCATCAGAATGTCGAAGGCGATTTCGCGCGCTGTGCGCGGCGGAGGCACTCTTTTCAGTGTGTCACAATCGGTCCGTGGACCTCGAAAAAGCACTGTTGCGCAAAGTTGGCGAGGCCATCCAGCGCTTCAAGATGATCCGCGAAGGCGATCGCGTCGCAGTTGCGGTTTCGGGCGGCAAAGACTCGATGACGCTGCTCGAGGCACTACTGCTGCTGCAGAAGCGCGCGCCCATCAACTTCACGGTTTGCGCGTTTACCGTGGAGCAAGGCAAGTTCCTGAGGCCGATCGGTCCGGTTGGCGAATACCTGAAGTCCCGCGGTGTCGACTGGACTTACTACACCGACAATCCCTCGCTCGATTTACTGGAGGAACAGCCGGACCACGGCTGCGACCTGTGCAGCCGCTTTCGGCGGCGCGCGGTGTACGAGATAGCGCGCGGACTTGGCGCGAACGTAATTGCGTTCGGCCATACCGCGGATGACTTCTGCGAATCGCTGTTGCGTAACGCCATGTTCACCGGGCGGTTGAGCGCGCTGCCCGCCATCACGTACTCGCGCGAGAAGGACTTCCGCCTGATCCGGCCGCTCGTGTATGTGACGGAAGAGATCACACGCGGCTATGCCGAACAGCTCGGTATGCCCGTGATTCCTTGTGGGTGTTCGCAAAAGACTGGCACGGTGCGTCGGACGATGCGCGATCTGTTTTCAGAACTTGAAGCCGAACATCCCGACCTGCGCCAGAACCTGCTGACCGCAATGGGCAACGTGAACCCTTCGCGTCTGCTCGATACGCGTTACCTGAATCTGGACGGCGAACAGGTCAGCGAAGAAGCGTTCCCGATTCTGAGTTAACGAAACTATGGCCACTCGCCCTCTGCATCCCGATGTCCGCATGGGCCATGTGCATTTGAAAGTGGCCGACCTGCAGCGCGCGCTCGATTTCTACTGCGGCGTGCTGGGCTTTGAACTCACCCAGCGCTTCGGCAAGCAGGCGGCGTTTCTATCCGCTGGCGGCTATCACCATCACATCGGTCTCAACACCTGGGAAAGCCAGGGCGGCACGGCTCCGCCGCCAGGCACCACAGGGCTATATCATCTGGCGATCGTCTATCCCACGCGGGCCGAGCTTGCCGATGCGCTGCGCCGACTGATGCAAGCCGGAATCGAGCTGGATGGCGCGGCGGATCACGGCGTGAGCGAGGCGCTTTATCTGCGCGATCCCGATCAAAACGGCGTGGAACTTTACTGGGATCGCCCGCGCGAAGAGTGGCCGCACAACGAACAAGGCGAACTCGCGATGTTCACGCGTCCGCTTGATGTGCAGGCCCTGCTTCGGGCTTGAGCCCTACTCGCCCTTCGCTTTCAAGCGCGACTTGTTCTCTTCGATGAACGATGTGATCTCACCGCTCATTGCCAGCAGCTTTGCCCACTGCTCCTGATAGAGCGTCACGGGAAACCGGCCGAGCCCGTACACCGAGACAGCGCCCTTCTCGCTCACCTTCATCGAAACCGGGCTGTTGCCCTTTTTCTTCAAAGCTTCGTTCTCAGCTTTGAGGCGGGCTAACTCTGCGTGAATGTCTTCGTCTGCCATGTCGACGTACATAATATCGTAAGCCGCAGATGCACGCAGATAAACGCGGATTGATCGGCGTTCATTCGCGTCCATTCGCGGCTAAAAAGGTTTCTGGTGCGCCCGGAGAGATTCGAACTCCCGGCCTACTGGTTCGAAGCCAGCCGCTCTATCCAACTGAGCTACGGGCGCACCCCTGCATTATAGGACGCCGCGCTGGCCGCCCATACGGGCAACTCCGTTTCCTTGGCCTTGCCTAGCGATCGCCAGAACGAGTACATCACCATGCCGGTCAGCAACAGCCCGCTTGCCAGCCCCGACGGGGTATAAAACGTTTTCCAGTTTGCGCCCAGCATCACGTAACTGAATGAGTTCAAGAAGAACAAGGCGGCGATGCTGACGATCAACCCGTAGCGCAGGAGCAGGAACAGCAGCATCCCGTAAATCGCTACAAAGATCGCGAGCATCAGGGGTACGTTCTCCGATCGAAACGCCCCGCCATCCAGGAGCGGCAGGATCACCGCTCCGACCAGACCCGCGGCCCAGTTCTTCCGGAAGAGTACTCGCAATCCGAACAGCGCGAAGAAGAGGACGATTCCAAAGCTCATTGCCGAACCGGCATCGAGCGCATGCTGCGCAACCCATTCCCGCACGCCAAGCACTGTATTGAGCGATGGACCGGCATCGATTGTGCCGCGCTCACTTAGCCACCACTGAACCAACTCCGCAAGAATCACAAACGCGCTTCCCGCCGCAGCACCCGTCAGAAAATGAGCGTGCAACTGCGCGTCGTTCCACTTCCCGGCCAGCAAACGATTCCACGTGACAATCGCGTGCGGCCAGCGCGCCCGCAAGGCCGGCTCGAGCGCCAGATAGAGCATCCAAACGTAGAACGCCGGCAGCACGCTCGCGAACAAGTTGTGGACGATGAACCCGAACAAATCTCCCGATGGGATCGGGTGAATTTCCCCGGTCCACGTCAACACCGAGATGATGTAGCGCACTACGGCAATGCGGAACGCGCCTTTGCGGTCGGCGCGGTTCGCCCTCCAGTTTCGGCGGGCTAGCGCCACGGCAAAGAGAAAACCTACGACGAGAGCGCCCGCCGGAACGATTCTCAGCAGGGCCGACCCCGGCGTCGACTGGGCCGCTTTCGCCTGCGAGTCCCATGGAAACGTAGTCTTCACCATCGTCGGTGTGCCGTGCCAGGTCGCGATCTCGACACGCGCCGGCGTGTTCGGCATCCCGGGATGCGCACCCTTCCACGCGCGCACCTGATCGGCTGCGTGAGGCGGAATGGCTTCGGGCGTAACCTCCTCGAACTTTGCCAGGTCGAGCCCTGCGCTGCGGAAGATATCGCCGGGCGCAACGGGCGTTGAATCCTGCCGGGCCGTCGGCGAGCCCTCAAACTCGCGGAGCCGGCCCGCGCCATCCAGCTGCACGTACACCATACCCGGTTCGTCCGGCGGAGGATTATTGCGCCGGACCACTCCATCTTGTTCTGCGACCAACTCCGACAGACTCTCCCGGTACTGCATCAGGTACGGGCTTTCGGCTGCAAGCCATTCCCCGAATTTTCGCGGCTGCGGCAGCTTGTTGAGCGCGCTCACCATCTCCGGCCGGCGCTCCATGGAGACCCAGGAGTCCGCTGGTTTTTGCGTGTAACCGAAGGACGCGGCCAAATCCCGCGCCTTCTGCTTCAGCACCTCGGGCGAATACTCAGCGTCCGCGATCATCATGGCGTAGTGCGCCTGCCGAATCCACACCATCGCAACGATGCACGCCAAGAACACCGTTAAACAAAGCACTGCGTACTTCAGCGGGAATCCAACCGTCTCACCAGCGGCAGCCACTACTTCGGGTGACGGCGTTTCTCCCGCAGCCAAAGCGGCGGCCAAGGGATCGCCCCCGGGTAGCGCGGCTGCAACTGCCAGGGCGCTCGACGGACGCTTCAACGGATCCGGTTGCAGACAGTGTCGAATGACTTTTTCTACTTTGGGATCAACGTCGGGTGCGAGCGTTGTCATCGAGCCAAGCTGCAACGACTCCTGGCGCTCGATCAGTTGCTGAACGTTGTTCGCTTCATACGGGCGCTTACCCGTGAACAGCTCATAGAACACCAGCCCGAGCGAATAGATATCGCTTCGCGCCGTAACGCCTGAGCCTTTCAACTGCTCGGGCGCCATGTAGGCGGGCGTGCCGTTCTGTGATTCGCTGCCGGTGAGTTGATCGGCAATCGCAGCGAGGCCGAAGTCCATAATGACGACTTCGCCGCGCTTGTTCAGCATGATGTTGTGCGGCTTCAGATCGCGATGGATTACGCCGCGATCATGCGCCGCGGCAAGACCCGCACATAGTTTGCGCGCGATCTGCATAGCTTTGTCTGCCGGCAGGCGGCCGATGCGCGCGAGCAGACCGTTCAGGTCTTCGCCATCGACATACTCCATCGAAATATACGGAGTGCCGTCGACTTCGCCGATGTCATAGACCCGGCAAACATTGGGGTGCGACACTTGCCGCGCTACGCGCACTTCGCCGTTGAAACGTTCGAGCAGGCGCTGATCGCGCGCGGCTTCTTCGGGCAGGAACTTCAGTGCTACAGACTGGCCCAGCGTGAGGTCCGTGGCCCGGTACACTTCACCCATGCCGCCGCGGCCCAGGAGACCGATGATCCGGTAGCGGCCGCCGAGCAGTGTGCCGGGTAGAAAGCGCCCCTCATCTTCGGTAACAACAGACGTGGTGCTGCGCACCTTCACCGGAACCTGCACTACGGTGTCAGCAAGCGTCTGGTCACCAGGCTCCATTGGGTCTCATTGTAACTACGTTGTGGCCGTGCTCTGGGTACGTGCGCTGCTGTGGAAAGGACTGAAGTTTGTATTGCGGTCGAAGTGATCCACGCCTTCAGCGCGCTTCAGGAAGTTGACGATCTTATAAGTGAGAGGAGTGGCTACAATCTCGTAGACCACTTTGAACAGATAGCCGGAGATGATCAAGCGCACAATGCCCGACGGCGGCAGCGTTCCCGCGAACAGTAGCGTCATGACGAGAACCGTATCGACTCCCTGTCCGACGATGGTTGAACCCACGGTGCGTGTCCACAGATGTTTCCCGCCGGTGAGGATCTTCAGCTTGGCAAGCGTATAAGAATTGGCGAACTCGCCTGCCCAGTAAGCAACCAGGCTCGACGCGATCACGCGCGGCACGATGCCGAAGATCGTTTCAAACGCCTGCTGATTATGGAAAGCCGGTGCAGGTGGCAGCGCAACGGCGAACAGGCCGAGCAATGCAAGCAGGCTCGACGCGAGAAAGCCGATCCAGATCGCTTTGCGTGACGCGCCGTAGCCATACACTTCGGTGAAGATGTCGCCGAAGATGTAGGTGATCGGGAACAGCATCTGCGCGGCGCTGAAAATCAGCGGACCGAACTGCGTGAGCTTCGCCGCAATCAGGTTCGACACCAGCAGCACCACCACGAAGATATTGATCAGCAGATCGAGATAGCGGAACTGCCGCACCGGTGGCGTCAACGCTGCACCCATGCGCTGCTGTGATCGGCTCCGACCGCGAGAGTCTGTGCAGGCGATTCGATCTCGAACAACGACCACGGTCCCGGCACCCACGGATACTGCTCAATCACACTCTCATTGATGTGCACGCCGAGCCCTGGTTCGCGCGACACAAGCAAGTCGCCTTCTTCGATTTTGAGTGGTTCTGACAGGATCTCGGAGGCTAGCGGGAAGGGGTACATGCCGGGTTGGGAGCCAGAAGTGTAACACGGGTATTCCAAATAGCCCACCACGTTTTCTGGCCAGCAAATGCCGGCGTGCGCGGCGGCAATTACATCGAGCGCGGTGCCCCAGCTATGGAACGCAAAGCCCAGGCCCTCGCGCGCGATCTCCTGAAATAGATGGCGCGCGGCGAAGTAGCCGCCCTGCAGCGCGACATCCATCTGCACGAAGTCGACGCACTGCTCGTTGATCAGATCGTCGAAGCCCGCGGCGTCCGGTTCGTGTTCACCCGCAGCGATCGGCAGAATGTCTAACTCGCGCAATTGCCGGTACGCTTCGTGGTGGTCGGGCAGCAGCGGCTCCTCCAGCCAGGTCACGTCAAATTCCGCCATCTGCCGCGCAAGTTTCACTACCGTTTCAAAGGAATAGCTGCGGTCGCCCATGCGCCACCACGAGTGCGCATCCACCATCAACTCCACGCCTGGCCCAACGGCATCGCGCACCTGGCGAATCGATTCCAAATCCAGCTCCGGGCCGAGCGCTGGCCGCATCTTGTATGCCCGGAATCCTCTGGCTGCCAGGCCGGCGGCTTCGCGCGCGTAGTCCGCTGGCGTGCCGTACATACCTGCGCTCGCGTAGAGTCGAATGCGGTCGCGCGTGCGTCCTCCCAAAAGTTCGGACACCGCTACGTCGAGCGCTTTGCCGAGCACATCGTAAAGTGCGATCTCGACCGCGGCGAACACACGGCGCGAGTGTTGATCGGCGTGAGCCGATGCGGCGAACAGAACGCGCAACGCATCGGGATCAGCAAGAATGCGGCCCTCGAGAAACGGGCCCACGGTGTCGCGCACAAGTGCCTGCGACGCTTCCGAGGCAATGCCCGGGGCGTATCCGGTGAGTCCGTTGTCGAGCTCGACTCGAATCAGCATCGTGTCGCGCTTCAATATGGTTCGCACGCCGCCCGCGTAAGCGAGGCGCAGTGGTTCACGGAAGGGGGCAACTGAGCAGAAAGCTTTCGACTTTGCGGATTTTCATGCGGAAGCATGCTCAGAATAGCAATGTATGCCTGAACGAGTGGCCGTCACGTATAGCGAGTCCGATAAGGTCGCACCCTACGAAGAAGCATTGCGATTAGTCGGTCTTGAGCCCGTGCGATGCTCGTCCGGCGCGCCGGTCGAACTGAGCGAAGTCGCTGGCCTGTTACTCACCGGTGGTTCGGATGTGAATCCAAGCCGCTATGGCGAGCCGGCACATCCCAAGACCGAAACTCCCGAAGATGACCGCGATCAGATGGAGTTCGACCTGTTGCATCAGGCGATTGCTGCGCGTGTTCCCGTTTTTGCGATCTGCCGCGGCCTGCAGCTGCTGAATGTAGCGCAGGGCGGCACGCTGCAACAGCACATTGAAGGTCACGTGATGCGCACCAGGAACAAGGCGCTTCCCGCCCATTCGGTCTCGATCGAGAATGAATCACAATTGGCGCGCATTGCAGGCGCGCAACAGATGTCCGTCAACTCGCGGCACCATCAAGCGATTGGCAAGCTGGGGAAAAATCTTCGCGCCACAGCGTATTCAGAAGATCAAGTGATCGAAGCGGTGGAGCTGGACGCGCCCGGCTTTGTGCTGGCGGTGCAGTGGCACCCCGAAAATCAGGCGCCCGTCGATGAGCGCCAGCGCAAATTGTTTGAGGCGTTCGCTACTGCAGTTGGAGCCGGTTCTGTTCGTTGCTGACCAGTGCGTCAAAAACCGCCAGTACCTGCTTGCGATATTCGTAAACGCGCTGCAAATCGTGGCGGAATTCCGCTTGAATATCCTTCGCTTTGAGCCAGCTATTCAGAACCGTTCGTGGAATATCGATGTCTTGACGCAGCGCATCGGCTGAGTGCCCGCGCAGCCAGAGGCCGTAAAAGAATGCGGCTTCGCGCTGGGGCGCCAACGGATCGGAGTCGTCTCGGACCATCATTTCGTCAAGTGCTTGCGCCCCAGGCTGCGGGCTGAATAAAGCAGTATAACTATCGATTTGGTTGCGCGGCAAGGGAATCCTTAGTGAGTGTGACGGTTATAGCGAAACGCGGGTTTCCATGCGCCGGAATAGAGCGCATTACGACCTCCGGCACCGGCTTATTTCCATTGGATTCAGCAACCCACGCCGGGGCTTCAGGGTTCGTGCAGGCTTTCACGTTACGCTTTGTATACCAACATCGAACACGTCTGTCTATGCCTCGCGGTGTGGTGTAATAGGGAGTCACCCGAATGCCCGAAAACACTTCGCGGACGTCTCCCTCTACCCGCGTTCGGAAAACTCTAACATCTACCAGCCGTGTTCTCCGAGAGTGGAGGATGGTTGCCGCCGGCGTGCTTTCTACCGATCACCCGGTGCTGGCGCACATCGTTCCCATCCGTCGCTGTAACTTGTCCTGCACTTACTGCAACGAGTACGACGATTTCTCGCCGGGCGTGCCCAAAGACGAGATGATTCGTCGCATCGACAAGCTGGCGGATCTGGGCACTTCGATTGTGTCGATGAGCGGCGGCGAACCGCTGCTGCATCCGGATCTCGATGCGTTGATTGCGCACGTGCGGAAGCGCGGCATGATCTCCGGCATGATCACCAACGGGTACAACCTGAACGCCGAGCGCATTCACCGCTTGAACGATGCCGGTTTGGAACACATGCAGATCAGCATCGACAACGTGATGCCTGATGATGTTTCGAAGAAAAGTCTGAAGGTTCTCGACAAACGGCTGGTTTGGCTTGCGGAGCACGCGGACTTTCACGTCAACATCAACTCCGTCGTGGGCGGCGGCATTCACAACCCGACCGACGCATTGCAGGTTGCGAATCGCGCGAAAGACCTGGGCTTCTCTTCTACCGTTGGAATTATTCACGACGGCGACGGACAGCTACAGCCTCTGAAGCCCGAAGAGCAGCAAGTCTATCTGCAGTTGAAGCGGTCGAACAAAAGCAGCTACGCGCGTTTGAATTCGTTCCAGGACAACATTGCTTACGGCCGCGAGAACGATTGGAAGTGCCGCGCCGGCGCACGCTACCTTTACATCTGCGAAGAAGGCCTGGTGCACTACTGTTCGCAGCAGCGCGGGTATCCGGCCATCCCGCTGGCGCAGTACACCGTCGAAGACATCCGCCGCGAATTCATTACCGAAAAGGGCTGCGCGCCGCGCTGCACGATTGCATGCGTGCATTACACCTCGTACATGGATTTCTGGCGCGCGCCACAAACACTCAAAGCGCCTGAGCCCGCCGAGAGCAACCGGCTCGTTCAACTGCAGACGCGCTAACGGCGTTCACGTCCTGCGCAAGTAAGCATCTTCCCCGCGCTGCCAATCACCGCGCACCGGGGAAAACAGATCGATCAGCTCGCAATCTTCCAGAGCCGTGACGCTGTGCGGCCGGTCAGGCACAATCACCAGCACTTCGTTCGGCCCCACCACTACGTTCTCATCCGGAAACTCGAAGCGGATGCGGCCCGACTTCACGAGTGTGATCTGTTCGTTCTCATGCTGGTGGCGCGGCACAATGGCGCCTGCTTTCAGCCGAATCGACGCTACCGTCATGTGCGTGCCGTGGATTACACGGCGCACGAACAACGGGTTCATCTGCTCTTCTGTAACGGCATCCCACGAGAAATGATTCATGAAGGCGTGTAGCATATCATGGGTACTTCATGAAGGGCATCGTTCTCGCTGGCGGCACCGGCAGCCGCTTGTTTCCGCTGACTAAGATCACCAATAAGCATCTGCTTCCGATCTATGACAAGCCGATGATTTATTACCCCATCCAGACGTTGGTAGATGCGGGTATCGAAAACATCATGGTGGTTACGGGCGGCAAGAATTCCGGCGATTTTCTGCGGCTGCTTGCGAACGGGAAGCAATTCGGCCTGAAGCACATCGACTACACGTATCAGGAAGGTGAAGGCGGCATCGCCGAAGCCCTCGACCTGGCTGAGCACTTTGCCGACGGTGAACCGATCTGCGTGGTGCTGGGCGACAACATCATCGAGAAGGATATTCGCGGCGCTGTGGACGCGTTTCGTCAGCAGCAGACGCGGGGCACGCATCCTGCTCAAAGAAGTGCCCGATGCCGAGCGCTTCGGCGTGGCTGAACTGATTGGCGACCGCATCGTCGGCATCGAAGAAAAGCCGGCGCAGCCGAAGAGCCGCTATGCCGTGACCGGAATTTATATGTACGACGCTACGGTATTCGAGAAAATTCACACCACGGTGCGATCGCATCGCGGCGAGCTCGAAATCACCGACGTCAACAATGCCTACATCGGCGAGGGCACGATGAGCTTCTCGTTTCTGGATGGCTGGTGGACCGACGCCGGAACGTTTGAATCCCTGCTGCGTGCCGCGAACCTCGTTGCAGGCAGCCGGCAGCGGCAAGACAGCGAAGAACTGGTTTCGGCGCACTCGTCGAAGCTTCGCTGACTGCATGCGCATCGCTCTCGATGCGACACCTCTTACGTTAACCAGCGGCGGGCAGCGACGGTATGTCGAAGAACTGAGCCGCGCGCTTCGGAGCGAGTTTCCCGAAGACCGGTTGTGGCTTGCGTCCGATCAGAATTTTGAGGCGCCCCAAGGAATGCCGGTGCTGCCGCGCGGTGCTTCGTTTCTCGATCGCAAGTGGTGGCTCTTCGGCGCTTCTCGCGCGCTACGCCGGGAGTCGGTCGAGTTGTTTCACGGCACCAATTTCGAAGTGCCTTATCTACGCACCTGCGCTTCGGTGCTGTCGCTGCTGGATCTATCGCCGTGGATGAATCCTGAATGGCACGGCGGCGCCGGTCGCGTACGTACGCGAACGCCCTGGCTGATCCGATCGCAGCGCGCGCAGATGGTGCTGACGTTATCGGAAGCGGTGAGACGTCAGGCAATTGAACATTTTCGGATCGCCCCGGAGCGCGTCGTCTCCGTACCGCTAGCCGCCAATGCGATGTTTCGTCCAGCAACTGTTCAGGCAGCGGAGCCGTACTTTATCTTTGTGGGCACGCTCGAGCCGCGTAAGCAGATTGGCATGATGATCGAGGCGTGGCGTGCGGTGCGGCGCGAGACGAAGGTGAACCTTGTTCTCGCGGGACGCTGCCGTTCGGACTTCGAAGCTCCGCAGCCCGAACCCGGCTTGCAGTTGCTCGGCGAGGTGCGCGACGAAGCATTGCCCGCGCTCTATTCGGGTGCGCTCGCCAGCATCTATCCCAGTCAGTACGAAGGCTTCGGGCTGCCGGTCATCGAAGCCATGCAGTGCGGCGCGGTGGTAATCACATCGCGCGACCCGGCGGTTGTGGAAGCAGGCGGAGATGCCGCGATTCAAATTTCAGATGCTCGTGAGCTAGCGGATGCGATGCGCGCCGTGCTGCGCGATCCTCAGATGGCGCGCGACCGGCGCGAACGATCGCTGGCGCGGGCGCAAGAATTTTCCTGGAGCCGCACGGCGCGGCAAACGCGTGAGGTGTATGTCGAAGCCATCCGGCGCTTTCACTAAGCCTGCCGCATTACTCGTCTCGCCCGAGTCGCCGTACCCCATGCACGGTGGCGGCGCGTTGCGCACGGCATCGCTGCTGCATTACCTCGCGCAACATTACGAAGTCGATCTGCTGGTGTTTGAAGCGCCGACGCAAGCACGCGCAAGCGACTTCGTGCCGCCCGGCCTGGTGCGCAATGTCTTGCGTGTGGCACTCCCTTCGCATTCACGACGGGGCGTGGCGCGCGTGGTGCGCAACGGAGTACGCCTGCTGCGAGCCACCACGCCGCTGGTGTCGCGCTTCGGAGGTTTCGATGAACAGGTGCGTGCGTTGTTGCAAGGCCGTTCGTACGAACTCGGCATCATTGAGCATTTCTGGTGCGCTCCGTATGTGCAGATTTTGAATCAGCACTGCGAGCGCGTCGTTCTCGATCTGCACAACGTTGAGTCGGAGTTGCACCGGGCCTGCGCGCGCACGGAACACTGGCCCCATTCGGTTGCGCATCATCAGTTCTCGCGCGCCAGTGCGCGTTTAGAACGTGCCTACCTGCCGCGCTTCGCCGCGCTGCTCACGCCGTCTGCGGAAGATCAGGCCAAGGCGCGGCAGCTCGCGCCGGGTGTTCCCGTAATCGTGTACCCCAACACGCTACCGCCAACTCCGCTGCCCACGGTTGCGGAGGAACACGTCATCGCCTTCTCGGGCAATCTTGAATATCATCCCAACCAGTCGGCAGTGCGTTACTTCGCAAACCAGATCTGGCCTTCTTTGCGCGAGCAATGGCCGCAGTTGCGCTGGCGGCTGATTGGTAAGAATCCACGCGGCGTAGAGCATCTCCTGACGGGCGTGCACGGCGTTGAGGTCACGGGGCCTGTGGCGGACGCCGTTGCTGAACTCGCGCGCGCCGCAGTGGTCGTGGTCCCTTTGCTCGCAGGCAGTGGCACACGTCTGAAAATTCTGGAGGCATGGGCCGCCGGCCGCGCGGTTGTATCTACATCTGTCGGAGCCGAAGGTCTGGCCACGCGCGATGGAGAAAATATCTGCATCGCGGATACGCCGCAAGCCTTCATCGAAAGAGTGAGCCTGTTGCTACGCTCGCCCGAGTTGCGTCAGCGTATAGGAACCAACGCGCGTGTAGGGTTTGAACGCTCGTGGACGTGGTAATCCGCATGGCCCGCGCTCGACGCGCTCAGCCAGAGCCGGGCCGCTACTCGCTGACTTCCAGCTTGACCCAACCCGGCAGCGTTGCCGGAACGTTCTTCTGAAATACGATGCGGCGGGTTTTGGGGAAGGGCAGTCCGCTCTGGATCGCACGCTGAAACATCGCCTGCGATTGCAGCACCTTGCGAAATTCAGCATTGGTCGTATCGAGCAGCGCGGACTTGCCAAGAAATCCCGCGCCCCAACCGATCGAGAGCAAGCAGCTCTTCTCGCCGCGCGCAGCATCGAGTGACTTGCGCAACTCCCCAATGCCGGTGATCAATTGTGCCAGCCCGGCAGATTCCGCATACTGCTGATGCAAGTCCAGCATGCGCGCGGCGTAGTCGTTCGCAGATTGGAACAGGCGCTCACGCGTTGCGGGCTGGTTCCATCGCAATGCACGACGCACTTCCGGAGCGTCGAGGAAAGTCTTCTCGGACCAGGAGCCTTCAAACGCGGTGCCCTTCACGGCCATCTCGGCGAACGTGGGTGTGCCCTCTTCGGCCCGCATCGCATTGCCGCGCGGAGCCTGCTTCCACGCGAGCGAATAGCCGCCGCCCGTCTTCGCTTGCAAAGTAGCAACGCGCAACAAATGCACCTGAAACGCATCGTTCGCAATCGGTTTTGAATCCGAGGCACTCTCGTAGCGCATGCGATCCGATCCGCCGCCTCCGAGCACTTGTTCTTCAACGGCGATCGCCGGTCTGCGCGGGGGACGCTCGCCTGCGAAGCGTTCTGCAAGTTCTTTGGTGGTGTTGTCTTTCCAACCGTTCACCAGCGCACCCGTGCGAAGCGACCCTTTGATTGCAGTGCCGGGCAGGTACGGTCCCGAAGCGCCTGCCGCAAACGTCGGGATAAACAACAGCTCGGCCGGAGCTTTCTCAAACAGCGCGGTTAACGAAGGATGCTCAAACGGCACGCGCCGCTCGGCATAATTCTGCGCAAAGCCGCCCCACGAAGCGAAGTCCAGCTTGGTCGCTTTCTTCAGTTGCGCGAGATAGCCCTCTAAGCGCGGCCCTTTGCTGAGCAAGCGGAAGATGCGCGTCTGATCTAAAACGTTGACCGCATCTTTCCACACCATGTAGTCGATGGGCGCGAGCTTGCGTCCATCGCCAACCAGCGTCGGGGTCAGGCACGTGACCTTGTACTTCACGGCTCCTCAATTCCTGGCGTTGGGTCCGTCGGCTCCGGCTCGTTATACCCGGGCTCAGGTTCACTGTAGCCAGGCTCATCTTCCGGTTCGCCGTGGGGATCGCCTCGCGGCGCTTCTACCGGAGCCGGGTCGCCCTCACCAGGCAATCGCTCGGGATCTTCCGGCAAATTTTCGGGCAGCGGAGTATCGGTCTCGGGTACGGGCATATTTTCTTCGCTGACAGGCGCTTCAGTGGTGGCAGCCGCAACGCGCGGCCGAACCGCAGGGATTCGAATCGATAGGGCAAAGCCCGCCTGATACACGGGATGCGGGTGGCCATCGGGCGCAACATCGCGCGCGGTTCCGGCGGGGGCCGATGCACTCAGCAGCACGGAACCTTCACTCACAAACAAAGCCGTTTTCTTCTGCGCGCCAGAGTTCACCCGGCTGTCTACGCGTCCGCTGCGATGCACCACGTGATAGTTACCGTGCTTCCAGTCGATGGGCTCTTCCGCTTGCGGCGAGAACAACGAGAGCATCCAGAACTGCTGCGCATCTTTCACATCGCCGGCTGCGGAGAAGATCAGACCAGGCAATGTGCCGTCGCGAAACTCAGGCGTCTCCGCTCGTCCCCAGCCGCGTGACCGCTCGCCGCCCATGCCTGTGTCGGCAAGCAGACGAAATGCGGCGCGCACAGGCTCGTTCCATTGATCGCGTGCTGCGTTGTCGCGAAAACTCACCGCGCACCACAAGCCCGAACCAGGAGTGAATTCGAGACAAGCCGATTGATGCGGCTCGATCGAAGCACCGCTGAGGCGATCCACCGCAGCAGCGGAGCGCTTCGCAAGACGAAACGGCGAAGTGCGGCCGTTTGCCACCAGGCACTCGCTTTCGCCATCCACATTCCAGCGGTCTTCATTCAGCGCGCGCCCTTGCAACACTGCTTCTACCACTCCTTGCGGAATAAAACGCGCTCCCTTCCAACGCACCTTCGCTGAAGGTGGCGGCGGCCATGCAGTGCGCGGAGGCACGAAGTAACGCACGTCACCGCTGAACGGAAACAACGAACTGAACGCGACAGCCGAGCTGTTCGTGCTGCGCGCAGTCGCATCGAGCCACTCGTCCATGAGGCCGAGCAGCGACATTGCGTGCGTCACTGCGGAGAACAGCGTGTCGCTATGCAGAATCAGATCCACCTGGCCACGCTCGCCCGAGGACGGGCCCATGCGCCACGGACTGTTCGGCCGCAGTTTGACTAAGAGACCAGGATTCATGCGAAGCGAAACATCACGCGGTCAGAAACGATGAGCCCCGCTCGCGAACTTGTCCCTGCAACGCGCCCAGCTCATCGGCCGTTGCGAACTCTTGCTCCGCCGCGCCTGTTGCGTAATAGTCTTTGCCGCGCCAGGTCAGCTTCAATCCACTGAACCGCACACGGCCGCTGCCACGCGATCCACCGCCGCCCAGCGCGTCGTCTTCGAGCAGCCGCAAGCCTTGCAGGAACAACGGCAGAAGCGCGGCATCCTCTTCGCACAACATGTCGAGCACGAAGCGCGCATGAAAACGCGCGCCCGCCGGCACACGTTCGATAGTGCGCGGATTCGCCATCGACGTGATGCGATCGATCGCGTTCTCACTCTTCACTTCGGTCAGTTCGTCGTCAAGGTTCTCACGCATCTGCGGCGTGATGCTGTCCATGTCGAGCGGGGCATCATACACAGCAAGACGCGCGGGACTGGCTGCGCCGCCTTCAAGTGCTTCACCCGCGACACGATCCATGCGCCCCGGGCTGCGTCCGAACAGCAGGCAAATTTCGTCATCAGGGCGATCGCTCTGATGGACGCGCACTTCCTGGCCTTTGCGGCGTGAGATATACACCAGCTCCGAAGGCACAGCCATGCCGGTCGCCTGTTCGAGCAGCGCGCGCATTCTTCCGCGTAGTGAACTGCCAGGTACGTAAGGGCGGCCGAATGCATCCTTCACCACCGGGTTATCGGAACCGCCGATCTCCAGCGAACCTTTGCCCGCGCCAACGTGCAGTCCCGTCTCGCAGTGCAACACGGCATCGAGAACCAGTTTGCCGATCAGCTTCAACTCTGTTTGTGCGGTATGAGCGCTCATGTTTCCTTTACTCGTCGTGGGCGCTTACTCGTTGTAAGCAACGATGGCTTCGAACAGATCGCGGAAGCGTTCGTAGCCCTTCGCTTCGTTCTTGCGCGTGACCTGCAAGCAGCAGCTTTTCAATCTGGTCGAGGCTGCGCAAAGAATGCCGCGCGATCGTGTAGGCAAGACGCGCGCGCAACATCACAAACTGGTGCTGCCGTTCGGTTTCGGGCGCCCGCACTGCGCGGCGCACAGCATTGTAGAGCCGCCGCAACTGTGTCTTGGTGCCGCTGTCCATATCTTTGATGCGGCTCACGATGCCGTGCGCCTGGTTATCAAGATACAGACTGTCGGTCAGCAGTTTGTCGAGATCGATGTCGGGAAATTCAAAACGCCTCTCGCCGCCGCCGGGCCCGCCGAAGCGCCGCTCGCCACCACGATCACCCCCACGGTCGCCGCCCCGATCACCACCGCGATCCGGACCGCGATCCCCACGTGGTGGACCACCACGCTGCGGCCCGCCGCCACCACCAGGGCGCCCTTCATTAGCGCCGCGGCCTTCGCGAGGCGGACGGTTCTGCGGACCTTTGTTCTGCGTTTGCTCTTCAGCCATTTCTAAACCTCTTGTCGCGCGCCAGCCGCGTCGCTTCGCTTCAGCAGGCGTGCCCATTCGAGGGCAACAACGCCGGCCGGCCTCAGGCGCAACTGCTTACCCGGCGCAGGCTTGACGTTTCGCCCCACAATCTCACTAATCAAATGCGTCCGCAACTTTTGAAACTCGCGCTCCCGCTTCGATCCCGCAGCGCGTGAGTACCGGCGCTGGAAACGATAGGCGCGTGATAGCAGCTTGTCATGATCGGACGTCGACTCTGCCGTCGACACCTTCCAGTACAAGCGCGAAAGATGTTCCAGAAATTGCCGGCCCGCTTTGAACTCTTCGCTCACGCGCGAGATGGAATCTTTCAAGTCCGAAGCTTCGTCGAGCTGCTTCCACTCGAGCACGCGGTCAAGCAGGTAGATGCAATCTTTATCTTCGGCTTTCGCAACCGCGAGATTGCGACCGGCCTGCTCGAACAGCGCGGCTAACGGCTCATTCGGATCTTCCGAGAGCGCGAGCGCCATCGTGATCGTTTTGCCTTCCTGCCCCGGAAATTCATGCAAGTTCTCGGCTGCGAAGCGCTCGAAGGTGCCGTGCAGTTCGCGCGCGAACTCGATCAGCGCATCCCAACTGCCGTACACCGCGAAGTCGTTGCCGCCGGAATAGAGGATGGAAAACTTGCCGCGAAATTCATCGGGCCTGTTCGGCACGTTTAGTTCGCCTGCGAAAAACTGCTTGTACAGCACCGAGATCTGCACGTGCTCTTCGATGCTGTTGACCCGGCGCAAACGAATCGCGAAGTGATCGGCATTGCCGCGAAGCACGCCCCAGAGCGGCCGGCCATGCGCGCGTTCGAGAAAGTCCGACGGCGCCGCGGCTGCACCCTGTTTGCCGGGCGCTGCTTCACGCGTGAGCAGAATTCCGTCGAGCGAAAGATAGGGCCCGAGCGGCCAACGATGTTTCGCCGGTTCGGTGGTGATGATGCCGGGTAGATCTGGCGACCAGCCAATCTGATCAGCACTGCGCAACTGTGCCGCAAGCTCCGGCGTGAAGAGGTCCGGGTCACTGCCCGCTATAAATGGTTCGAAGCTGGGCGCTTCCGCCAGCGGTGTATTCTCGGTCGCGGCGAGCGCTTCGTTCAGACGCTTGCGCACGACAGTCCAATCGCCCAGGTTCTCGGTGCTTGCCCAAACCAGACGCACGGTGTGCAGCGTGGCGCGATCAATCTGAGCCGCAGCGTGCGCGAGGAAAGCGTTCGCTGCATCGCGTACCGTGTCGGGCAAAACCAGCAGGAACTGACCGCCGCCGCTCGAACCCAACAGCACCCGCGCGAGGTCGAACTCGGCGAGCAGCGCGCGAGGCAGTACTTCGCAGACGAGCGAAATCCAAAGCGACCGCGCGGCAACCGTTTCCGGTTCGCTGGTTCCTTCGTTCAAGCTTCGCTGAGTGGCGAGAAAATCCTCAATTCCCAGCAGTTTTCCCTGCAGGAGAATCTGTTCCGGCATGCCTCTGAGATGACCCGTAGTTAAGGCTAGCACGCCCATGTTAATGTCCTGAAGAGACTGTCACATGCGGAATTGGGTGCGCTACGCAGGCCTGACGGCCACCATCTTGTCGCTGTTGTTGATCATCACCGCGCGACGCGTTGCGTCCGCCGCATGGCTGCTGCCCGTTGCTGAGGTGCTTGCGGTGATTGGCGTCGTGTTGCTCATCGTGAACATCGTCCGGCAGTTTCGAAATCCTGACCGCCGGTGACCGCGCGACGATTCGGACAGGACCACCTCCGGCTGCTGACCCTGTTCGCCGGGATCGCGGCTGCGCTCGCAATCTACTCGCAAACGCAGGCCTTCACGTGGGACGAGGGCTTTCACCTGCTCACCGCACAGCTGATCCAGGGCGGCAAGCAGCCCTATCTTGATTTCTGTTTCCCGCAGACGCCGCTGAACGCTTATTGGAATGCTGCGTGGATGACGCTGACCGGAAGCGGTTGGCGCATTACGCACCTGATGGCCGCGCTGCTGAGCACAGGGGCCGCGGTGCTCGCCGGACACTTCGTGTTCACGCGATTCCCGATTGCCTCTGGAGATTGCCCGGTGCAATGGCCGCCGCATTGATGACCGGCTTGAGCACGCTGGTGGTGCAGTTTGGAACAATCGCTCAAGCCTACGGCATCTGTCTGTTCTTCTCGGTCGCGGCGTTTTGCATGACATGTGACGCTGCCGAGCGACGCGGACTCCTGTACGCTGCCGCGGCGGGGTTCTGCGCATCGGCTGCGGCGTGTTGCTCGTTGTTAAGCGCGCCAGCGGCTCCGGTGCTGTGGCTTTGGATGTTGATGTTCGACAACACCCAGCGCCGCATCGCGAAAGCTGCTGCCTTCGTTGCGGGCGCGGTGATTCCTGTGTTGCCGATCGTCAGGCTGTATCTCAGCGGTCCGCGTCAGGTGCTCTTCAACTTGTTCCAATACCACCTGGTGTTTCGGCGCGTGCATTGGGAAGACGCGACGCACAACGACATCGACGTTCTAACGTCATGGATCGACTCGCCGCAGGCCCTGTTGATAGGCGCTCTTGCAATCGTGGGGCTAATCGCGGTGACGCGTAGTAGGTGGCCGCGCGCGCAAAAAGCACCATACTGGCTCTGCGCCGCGTTGTCCGTTGGCTTGGCGTTTCAAGAAGCGACTGCCCATCCGACGTTCGCGCGCTACTTCGTGCTGGTCGTGCCGTTTGCGTCGATCCTGGCTGCAGGCGGACTCTACGTGGTTGCGACGCGCATGGCAGCGGCCCCGCGTTATGCAGTAGCAGCGGTCGCGCTTCTGATGTCGCTGGGTTTAGCGCGTGCGCTGTTCGATGAGGTCGGAGATTTCCATTGGCCGCAATTCGAGAAAATCGCGGCGCGCGTGCAGGAAGTAACGCCGCCCGGTGCTCCCGTGTGGGCCGACGAGCATATCTACTTTCTGACCCATCGTCCGCCGCCGTTTGGGATGGAGTTTGCCTTCGGGCATAAGTTAACGCTTCCGCCCGAAGAGGCCCATCTGTTCCACCTGGTGCCACTTGCCGAAGTGCAGCGGCAGTTACTCGCGAAGCAATACGCAACGGCGGTCAGTTGCGAAGAAGAGGAAGGCATCGACAGGTTGCAATTGCCCACGCTCTACGCGATGCGCACGAAGTTTCCCGAGTGCTCCGTCTTTTATCAACTCCGCTGACCCGGTGTTTTTTGATCTCACCGGCTCGCATCGGTCGGCGAATACACCGTTTGGATCGGGAATGGAATTTGGATCTTCTCGCGGCGGAAACGTTTCAGAATTCGTTTGCGCATCTCACTTTGCACGCGAAACTGTTCAGAGAACTCGTTCACATAGATAGTCAACGTGAACTGCAACGCCCAATCTCCTAAACCCGGGTTGAGACGGGCGTTCGGTGCAGGTTCTGCCATCAGTCCCGGAACTTCTCCGGTGGCCCGCTTGGCTTCTTCCAGCAGCACGGCCTCGACGCGGTCCGGATCGCAATCGTAACTGACGCCCACCGTCACCGGAACCGCCATCACCTTCGCAGGCAAGTTGAAGTTCGTCACGATCGCCTGCGCGAGCTTTGAGTTCGGAATGATCGTCATGTTGCTGGCCAGCGTGCGCACCGTGGTGCTGCGCCAACTGATGTCGGCGACAAAACCTTCCTCACCGGAGTTGAGCCGGATATAGTCGCCCAGGCGCAACTGGCCCGCGATCGAAATGTAGAAGCCGGCGAAAAGGTTTGAAAGCGTATCCTGCAGCGCCAGCGCCACAGCCAGGCCGCCGACGCCTAGTGCCGTGAGGAGCGGCGTGATCGATATGCCGAGCTGGTTGAGCAGGATCAGCCCGCCGATCATCGCGACAAAGATTTGCGTGAGGCTGCGGGTCAAACTGGTGGCCGGCATCTCTCCGCTAATGCGGCTGCCGTAATGCTTGACGAGATTCCCCGCGAGCCGCGAAGCCATGACCGTGAGCGACAGAATCCACAACACCAGGAACGTGCGTGCCGTGTAGTGCAGCCACTTCGGCGGGAGTTGCGAAAACTGCGTCGCCAGGTGCAGGCCGAGGATCAGGCCCCAGATCATCACCGGGCCGCGCAGAGTCGAGATGACGATTGGTATGGCGCGGCTGGAGGTTCGCGCCGCCATACGCTGCAAAAAGGCAAAGAAGACGCGCCGCGCGAGATAGACTGCGACCAGCGTCAGCAGTAAGACGCAAACTGGGATCACGACGTGGATCCACTCGTTGCGCATGTAGCGAGTGATCGAGTCCGTCATCCTCACGTTTTCAGAATCGCATGCACGGAAGCGGCTCGCAGTGCGTCATAGATGTAAGTGAAACTGCGTTCGCCGTTTGCATCCGTAACCCTGGCCTTCATTCTGGCCGGCGCGCAGATGCTGGCGGCAGCCTCCCCGAGGCAGCTATACCGGTCGGCGCGCAAGGCAGAGAAGGCCGGCAAATACACCGAAGCGTTTCTGCTTTACTCACAGGCGGCAGCGGCGTCTCCGGGTAATCGAAAATTCGCGAACAGCGCGGAAGCTCTGCGCGAGCGTGCTGCCCAGCAATCGCCACCCGTGGTGGCAGCAGCACCGGGCGACTCCGCAACCGTCGTAAATCCAGAAGAAGTGTTCGACAGCCTCACTGCCCGGGAGTTCGCCGCGGCACGGCAGGCCCGCACGCCGGTTGAGCTGCAGGGGCAGCCGGGCACCCAGCCTGTTCACCTTTTTCTCGCGCCTAAGCCGTTGTACGAAGCCGTCGCGCGAATGTACGGCCTGGAGGTGGTTTTCGATAGCGACTTCCCGACAACCGCGCCGGTACATCTGAATCTGGAGCAGGCGGACTTTCGCGAGGCGCTACACGCAGCCGAAGCGGTCTCGTCGACGTTTGTCGTGCCGATCGGGCCCAAGCTGATGCTGGTTGCCGCCGACACCCCCGCCAAGCGCAACGATCTGGAGCAGACAGCCACCGCCGCGGTCCCTTTGCCCAATTTGCTGCAGTCGCAGGAAATGGTCGAGATCGCGCAGGTCATCCGGCAGACCGTGGGCGTCGAAAAGATCTCGTGGGATTCGCAGGCAAATATGATTGTGTTGCGCGACCGCGTCTCGCGCGTGCGCGCCGCGGAAGTGATCCTGTCAGACCTGCTGCGGTATCGCACGCAGATGGTTGCCGATGTCGAGTTCCTCGAAGTAGATGAGTCTGACCTGATGAATATCGGCATCGATTGGAATGCGGTTCTGCCGGTAACTTACCTGGGCAGTTTCCTGCGATCGGCTCCCACGATATCTTCGACCGCAGGACTACTGACGTTCGGCGGGGGCAAGACGATGTTCGGCATCGGAGTGCTGAACCCGTCTATCTACGCTACGTTGAACAACAGCGCGCTGCGGCAACTGCTGCGCACCCAGATCCGCTCATCGGACAATCAGCCCGCCACTCTCCACGTTGGCGATAAGTATCCCGTGTTGACCGGAGGTTATTCGAATAACGCTGCAGTTGGAGTAGCGGGCAGTAGTTCCGTACCGGCGCCTTCCTATACCTTCGAAGACCTAGGAATCACAGTAAAGATCACGCCACACATTCATGGCATGTCGGAGATGACGCTCGATCTCGATACCGATTTTGAGGTGCTTACCGGTACCGCGCTCAACGGTATTCCGATCATCTCGAATCGCAAGCTGACCAGCACCGTGCGGCTGAAGAATGGCGAGTATGCGCTGGTGGCGGGGCTGATCAATGAGGGTGTCTCAAAAACCTGGACTTCGGTCTGGGGCCTGGGTAACTTACCCGTGATTGGTCCGTTGTTCCGTAAGTACTCGCGCGACAAAGAAGTGCATCATGTACTCATGTCCATTCGCCCTCGTTTGCTCGGCCTGCCACCGGATCAGACCCTCACGCACGCGGTTCGCATCGGCACCGAGACGCGATTGATCACGCCCATTTAAGCGGGCTGCATGTTGCGTCTGGTTCTGTTAGTTCTCTGTGCAGGCGGCGCTCTGGCGCAAACCATTGGTGCGGGTAACGCACGGGCTCTGGCCATCGCCGCGCGATCGCCGGTGGTGAAAGCCGCGCGGGCGCGTCTGGAGCGCGCTGCCGCTTCCATCCGCGATCCTTTGCTGCGCCGCGAGACGCAGGCGATCTTGCGCGACTCCGGCGTGTGTGTTGTGTCTCGCAAAGGCGTCGACCAGGCGCGCAAGCGACAGTTGTTGCAGGCACTGAAAGACGAGCACTTGATCGAGCAAGGGCCCGATCTTGAATCCGGTGTTTTTCCGCCATTGAAGAACGAAGCGAGCGACTGCCCGGAGGTGCCGCAGTCCTACTACTCAGCGCCGGGTAGCAGCTTCCACGGTCATCACTCTTATCCTGGCGGCCTCACCGTTCACGTGGCGGTCAACGAGGCCTCGGCTTTAAGCTGGCGTGCGATTTACCGCGACATACATAGCTTGGACAGTGACTCGGACATCCTTACCGCCGCCCCGCTTTGGCATGACTGGGCCAAGACTTTTGTTTTCCAGTGGAATGCGGATGGAACTGAATCGAATGAGCTCAGCTTCGGTGGCGATGCAACGAACGGCACCAAGACACCCGCGCACCACATACTGGGCCTGGCTGAGTCAATGGCGCGGGGCTTGCCGGCTGAACTCATCATTACCCAGGCAAGCGCACACGCCGCGCCTACTTTAGGCAATGAACCCAAGGTAGTGAACTGGCTGCGTGCGGCCGCGATTCTGGCCGGCATCGATCCTGTTGCGCGTGGTTTGCTGGTTCACTCGGCAGATGGCTGGCGCCTGAAGAATGCACTGAAGCCGGAGTACGCGCTGCATAACTTGTCGGATGCAGATTTTGTATTTAGCGGACCAGCAGTTGCCCAAGCCGAAGCGATCCTGGAACAGTTAGCACCTGAGTTTCACTTTGCGCCGTCGGAAGCTGCGAGGTACAACTGGGAGTACCGGAATCCTGTGTTGTCGAACAACACAGCCGAGGGGCTAGTGATCCTTTTCAATAAGTCAGGTCTAAGTGCGGTAAGTACCCGGATTCGCAGGCAAATGGTTCAGCAAAGTAAATAGTCTGCGCGTGCCTGGTTTAGCGTTTCGCCTCAGACGCTTTTTCCATCGCTGCCAGCTCAACTCTGGACTTCTCCGCATCTGGAGCTTTGGGCGCTCGCTTCAAATACTCACGCATATGTTCGGCAGCGCCTACGTAGTCGTGCTTTTGCATCAGCACTTCAGCCAGAAGTTGTTGAATTTTGGGGTAGCGCTGCCCGGTGTCCAGGCGATCAGCCTGCAGCGCACTTTTCTCCGCGTCGTCCAGATGATCCGTGTTGAATTCAGCAACGCTGCGGTAGAAATAAACGAGCGGATAATCAACAGCGTTGAGTTGAATTGCCTTCGAGGTCGCCTCCAGTGCCTCGTTCCAATGCTTCTCGCGTACCTCAATCAGCGCTAAGTCAAGATACGGACTGACATACTTCGCGTCGGCAGCAATCGACTTCGAGAGTGACACGCGCGCCTGAGACGGATCCGCCGCCATCTGTAAATGGCCAAGTTGGTACCATGCCGCGGCAAACGTGGGATGCAGTTCCACAGCGCGATGAAGATCTTCCATGGCCGCATCCGGCTTGCCGCTCCGCACCTCTTCGATGGCGCGATCGTAGGCCGCTCGCGCATCCTTCGGCGCGTTCAACAGCGTCGCGCTAACCGTTGGAGCAGTCGCATTCGTAACGCGGTGCAGAACGATCGTCCCTATGTTGGAATCGTCCAGCCTGCGTAAGCGCCCCAGGTATACGGTGTCAGACCGGTAGCCGGGCATGACCGCGAGCAACTCACAGTCGCCGGCGCTCGAGCGTGTCTGCGAACCGGCATTCCCCGTCTGACGTAACCCGGGACCCGCAGATGACTCGCTCGCATCCGGCAAAATCATTTCGCCGGCCCGATTCATCTGGAATGAAAAATGTCCCTGTGAGTCAGTGTGCGCGGCAGGAGTGCGGCGCGGTCCGCAGTACCGCTCGATAAGAACGGATTCCGGCGGAGGCGTGCCGTCTTCCATCTTCACCGTCCCGGTAATGTACGGAATCGCTGCGATCCGGTCAGTTCCGTTTAACGCCGCAGAAGGCAACGTATTGGACCGCGTGGAAACCGGCGGAGCGGGTGCTTTTGAACCCTGACCGGGGAGCAAGCAGCTCACGGATATAAGGAGACCGAAGGTACGCAAGGAACGATAAGCCATGAAGAAACCCTGTGGACCATAGATTATGTCACGCGGTCAAAGAGTAGCGCGGGCGATTACTTCCCGTGATAGCCTGCAAGCCGATGCCGGCCCAACCTGAACCCTGGCTGCGTGGTCCTCTCGATACCGTTCCTGCCGCTGTGGCCGGTGTGCTCCGCGCGCTGGAGCAAGTCGCTGAAGACCTTCCTCGGTTTACAGCAGGAATCACTGACGGCCAACTGTGGACCGGGCCAGCCGGGCCCTCCACGATCGGCTTCCAACTAAAACACATCGCGGGCAGCATTGACCGGTTGTTGACCTACCTTAATGGGCAGAGCCTTGTCGCCGGATCAACTGCAGTCGCTCGCCGATGAACACAGCGCTACTGGCTCACTCCAGGAACTGCTCGACAACGCCGGTGACGCGATTCGGCGCGCTCACGCGGCGATTTCCTCGTTACGCGAAGCTGATTTCGGGCAAACCTGTTATGTGGGGCGCGCGCGAATTGCAGTGCCCGCGATCGGCCTGGCCATTCACATTGCGGAACACACGCAGCGGCACCTCGGCCAATTGATCGTGCTTTGCCGTATCGCTCGCTCGGAGTAGCGATATGCTCGAAAAGACATGTCGCGAATGCTCGATGAAATTCGGCAGCAACCGGAAGCGCTCGAGCGAACGTTACAGACCGAACTTCGCCGTGTCGAACGCTTCCGCGAACTGATCGCCCGCCGCAAGCCGCGCACTATTGTGCTCGCCGCGCGCGGCACATCGGACAACGCTGCGCAGTTCGGCCGCTACCTGCTTGAGATCACTACGGGCATACCCGTTTCGCTGAGCGCGCCTTCCGTTCACACGCTTTACGGAGCCAAGATGGATTACCGTGACACGCTGCTGGTGGCGCTTTCGCAATCGGGCGAATCGACCGATATCAACGCGGTGGTGGAAGCTGCGCGGAAGCAAGGCGCCATTACTCTCGGCATCACCAACGAAGCGAAGAGCGCGCTGATGCGCACCGCCGAACATATCTGGTTCGTGCGCGCCGGCAAAGAGAAGAGCGTCGCGGCCACCAAGACTTACAGCAGCCAATTGATGTTGATGTATCTGCTGGCGTACGCGCTCGGTGCGCGTTTGAAAATAGACGACCTTCGCAAAATCCCCGCGTGGGCCGCGTCGGCGTTGCTGCTGGAACCGGAAATTAACGCGCTCAGCGAGCGCTATCGCTTCATGGAGTATGCAGTGGTGGTGGGGCGGGGCTTGAACTATGCCAATGCGTTTGAGTTTTCGCTCAAGCTGATGGAGACCTGCTACGTGGTGGCCGAGCGCTTCTCTTCCGCTGATTTCGCGCACGGGCCGATCGCTCTCATTGAACGCAATTTCCCGGTCTTCATCTTTGCTCCGTCTGGTGTGACGTGGCCATCCACGCAACTGCTCGCGCAGAAGATGCGCACGCTGCACGCGGAGACGGTGATTCTTACGGATCGCAAAAACGTTGAGGCGGCCGCAGCAGGCACTCGTCTCATCTGCCTGCCGGAACGCCTCAACGAACTCTATACCGCGATCCCGTACATCATTCCCGCACAACTCTTTGCTGCTTCCCTCGCTGCGCAGAAAGGGCTCGACCCGGACCGCCCGCGAACAATCAGTAAAGTGACACGGACGATGTAGCTACTTAGCAAGCTCCGGCAACTGCTTCTTGAGCTGCGATAGCTTCGGCATATCGTTGATCGCGATATAGGGTTGGTCAGGATGCAGCGCCAGATAGTTCTGGTGATACGACTCGGCCGGATAGAAAGCCTTCATCGGGCTGACTTCGGTCACGATCCGTTTCGAATACACATGGGCCTGGTTTAATTGCGCGATGTAAGCTTGCGCGGCTTTCTTCTGCTCTTCGCTGTTGTAAAAGATCGCCGACCGGTACTGCGTGCCGTGGTCCGGACCCTGATAGTTCAACTCTGTCGGATCGTGCGCGACAGCGAAGAATACCTTCAGCAGTTGGCCATAGGTCACGACGGTGGGGTCGAACGTCACCTTGACCGATTCGGCATGACCGGTGGTGCCGGTGCTCACGGTTTCGTATTGGGCCGTGCTGGCGTCTCCGCCGGAATATCCCGATACAACGTTCGTTACGCCTTTCACGTGCTTGAAGACGGCGTCCACGCCCCAGAAACAGCCGCCGGAAAACACGGCGGTTTGTTTGTCTTTGGAAGCCGGAACGTCAACGGACGGGTTCGGCAGGCTTCCGGCAATGGCGCTCAGCGAGAATACTGCGGCAACTGCGAATGTTCTTAACCACATACCTAAATAGTAGCGATTCAGGCAGCGTTTCTTTTCGGGAAGCCAACGTATTGCACTTCCTCCTCGACTTCGATTCCAAAACGTTCGCGCACTTTCGTTTTCAAGTCGTGTATTACGTGCAGCAGATCGGCGGCGGTGCCGGCGCCATCGTTGTAGATCAGATTCGCGTGATACGTAGCGACCTGAATATCTCCAATGCGCACGCCGCAGGCACCCGCCTGCTCCAGGAAATATGCGGACGGCACTTTGCCTTCGCGCACCAGCTTGGCCGGCACCTGCTCTGCAACGTGCGCGGGCAATTCGGCATACAAGAAGTTTTTGAAGATGCTTCCGGCGCACTTCATATCCGGCGGATACTTCGCGTTGCGCACTTTCAGAATGCCGGCTGAAGTCTCTTGAAGCTCAGCAGGCTCAGCCGCAGTCATTGCGAGATCGCAAGAGACGATGATCCAGTGCTTGTTCCGCTTGAAGATGCTCTCGCGATAGTGAAAGTCACAATCCGCATTCGTGAACTCCCGCAAGACATGGCCGTCCAAAAAACGCACGCTCTGCACACGCTCGGAGATGGAATGCCCATAGGCTCCGGCATTGCCGTAAACCGCCGCGCCCACCCAACCGGGAATGCCCGTCATCGTCTCAAGGCCCCGCAGTCCAGCGGCGTTGCAGTAATCGACAAGCGTCTGCAGCACGGCTCCGCTCTCGACAGACACGCGGGTGTTGTCGTGCGTGATCCGGTTGCCCCCAAGGCGCAGCACGATGCCGCGAAAGCCTTCATCGGCGATGATCAGATTCGACCCGCCACCGATCACGACGAACGGCAACCCACTCTGATTAGCTACTTCCAGTCCCGCCTGGAAGGCGCTCGTTGAAGAAGTTTCTGCGAATACATCGGCGGGGCCCCCGATCCCAAAACGGGCATATTTGCTGAGCAATTCGTTAGGCGCAACTCGCAATTCAGCAATCGCGGAGAGGCGCTCGATGGCCTCTTCGGTTGAGTACATTCGTTCAGTATAGGGGCGGCGCCTTGGTAAACTGAAAGTTCCCCCACCAGATGAATCCGCTGAAAAAATGGTATGCCCGCAAGATGGACGCATGGGAGAACGAGCTTGCTTTTCGTTCGACCAATCGCGTGGTGCGCCCATTTGAATGGGGCACCGAGTGGATTGCCCAGTGGCCCGAAGCGCAGCGAATTCCCCTGAACGGACACGATCCCGAAACTTACATCCGCGAGATGAACATCGCGGCGATTCGTAACAGCGAAGAGTTCTTCAGCTACGAGCCGGTTCGTGACTTTGAGTTTGAAGGCGAGTTCGTGCGCTACACCAGTGCGGCGCGCTAGTCCTTACGTTGAAAACAACACGGTGTGGGGCCGCTACTTCCCCGGGCGGCACAAGCCGGATCGCCCAGCGCCTAAAAAAGCAGTTGTCGTGCTGCCGCATTGGAACGCTTCAGAAAATCAGCACGCCGCGTTGTGCAAGGGCATTGCGATGCTGGGCATCTCTGCCGTGCGCTTGAGCTTGCCTTATCACGATCGCCGCATGCCGCCGGAACTGGAGCGCGCGGATTACGCCGTGTCGTCCAACATCGGCCGCACGCTCGAAGCGACGCGGCAGGCCGTGATCGATGTGCGCACGATGGTCGATTGGCTCGAATCGCGCGGGTACGAACAGATTGCGGTGTGTGGCACCAGCCTTGGGTCTTGCTACGCGTTTCTGGCAAGCGCGCATGACGCCCGATTGCGCGTGAACGTCTTCAACCACTGCTCCACCTATTTTGCGGATGTCGTGTGGGAAGGGTTGTCGACGCAGCACATTCGAGAGGGCATTGAGCAGCACATCGACGTTGAACGGCTGCGCAGCGTTTGGGACGCGGTCAGCCCCGTCCACTACATGGACAAGTTTGCAGCGATGAAGAAGCGCTCGCTCTTCGTCTACACGACTTATGACACTACGTTCCCGCTGAAGTTCTCGAAGAAAGTGGTTGAGCACGTGACCGAGCGCAAGCTCGATTGCAAAATTGTTCAGCTCCCTTGCGGGCACTACACGATGGGCGAATCGCCGTTCAAGTTTATGGATGGTTACCAGATCTGTTCATTTCTGAAGCGCGAGCTTTAGAACACCACTTCAAAATCACCGCGATACCGGCGGCGGTAGTTTCCAAAGAATGTTCCGAAGTACGGGTCAGCCACATTGGCGTGCACGGCAAGCGCGTTGAAGTGGTTCGTGATGTTGAACGTGGAAAGAGACAACCGCACGGTGTACTTCGGATTCACTTTGAAGTCGCGCATGATTCGCGCGTCGGCTGAGAAGAAGTTCGGGAAACGCGTGTGGTCGCTGTTGGGTACGCCGAAATAGTTCTGGCGCTCGTCGAGCTGTGTGTAAGGGAAACCGTTGCGGTACTCGACGATCGGCAGCACGGTAAACGTGCGAAACTTCGTGCGTCCCCACACCAGGAACCGGTTGGGCAAGTCCGCCGGCAAGTTCGAGTAAACCTCGGGCCTGACGATTGGCGACGGAATGTTGCCGAGGAACATATCGAACGTGTTGAGGCTGCCTTCGGAGCGGCTGCGCGTGTAGGCGAGCACCATCTGCTGATCACCACGCCATGCGAAGCGCGCGGTCAGCTCTGCCTGGCGGTAACGCGCGTCACCGTTGCCGTTCAATACAATTTCGGGTGTATTGCCCAGCACGTCGGGATCGAGCACCACCAGTCCCACCGAGCGGTTATCGGTGTAAACGGCCCTCACTTTCAACCAGCGTGAGAAGGTGTGCTCAGCCTGCACGTTCCAGGTCAACCCGCGCGGCGCAAAGGATCCCGCCACGCGTTTGCCTTTCACCAGAAACGAACGCGGTCCGGTCACACTGCCAATCACATTGACGTACTGCACAGGGTCGCCAAGCTGGGCCCCATCCAATCCGTAGTTGGTCACGGTTCGACTCGGGTAGCGGCTAAAGGTGTAGATGTCGAGCGGAAGGTGATCGTAGAACTGCCCGTAGCCGGCGCGAAAGACCGTTCGTTCATCGGCGAGCGGAGTCCACGCAATACCCGCACGCGGCGCGATGCGTTCGCTTTGCGGTAAGCGCTGCCGCTCGAAGCGCGCGCCGAAGTCAAAAGCGATTTGCCGATTCAACGACCAGTGGTCTTGCACGAACGCCGTGAACTCCAGATCCGCGCGGCTGAAGGCGCTGCGATTAGCAAACTCAATGCGCTGAAGCCGGCGTCCCAACGCATCTTCGATATTCACCGGGCGATACGTGAACTGGCCATCAACGCCTGAGTGCGTCAATGAGGTTCCGCCTTTGAACAGATGGCTGCCGCGGAAGTGAAAAGGAACAGGCGCCCACGTTTCAAGCCACTCGATGCGGCTGGCCGCACGGTTCTGCACGCCGAAGAAGTTGCCCCGATTGCCGAGCGGCGTGAGCACCATCTCCTCACTCCCTTGCGCGCCTACGTCGATGTTGAACTGCTGAAACGAAATGCTGCTATCGAGCAAGCCGCCCAGCAATCCCAGATGGTCCGCAACGGTTCCCAGGTAGTTTTGCTGACGCGTGCTGGGCGTCACCGGCTGTGGATTGAAGTATTCGGGATTGATGAAATTCTGATGCTGCGGCGCGAGATGGAACGTCGTCGTGACGATTTGCTTCGGCGACTGAATCCAATCGAGCTGCGTGAAGGAGTTGATAAATTCCTGCCGCGATTCGTTGAACGGAAACGGCAGCGTGCGATTGCTGTCGCGTTGAAAGAAGTACTGCAGCGCCGTGTTGATGTAGAGTCGATTCGGAATCAGCGGACCGCCCACATACGCGCGCGGAGTCTCATTTCGTATGCCGCGTAAGTGAAAGCTGCGCACGCGAAAGTCAGGAAACGGATCGTTCAACTCTGCATGCCATTTCTCACCGCCGCGGCGCGTTTCGACCGCGACCACGCCCGAAGTGAAGCGCCCATACTGCGCAAGGAAAGGAGTGTTGAGTACGTTGATTGTCTCGACCGCGTCAATGGGGACAGTCTGGCCGAACTTGCCGGTAGCCGGGTCTGTGACGTCGGTCTGGTTCACTACCAGCGCGCTGCGATGTTCGCCGTTGCCTTCGATTTTTAATTCGCCGTCTTGTGTGCGCACCACGCCGGGCACCAGCGGCAGAGCGTCGCTGACTGTTGGCTGGATTAGTCGGAAGCGTCTTAACTTCGGTGGGGCGAAGTTCCGTGGTCTCGGACGCGTTCTGTTGAATAGCCGGCGCCGTTTCGTTCACGTCGACGCTCGATTTTTGCACGTCGAGGCTCAGCGTAATGGTGAACTGCGTCGTTCCGCTTTTTACCTTTGCTGTCGCAGTAGCTGGTGCGAAGCCGTCTTTCGCAGCCGTAACTTCCACATCGCCGCACGGTACGTCGGGGAATGCGGCTACACCACCTGCACCCGTCACGCGCGGCGATCCTGAATTGAGTCGCACAGACGAATCGAAGACCGGTGCGCCTTGCAGATCGACAACGAGGACGCGCAGCTCTCCGGGCGCACAGGTTTGTAAAGCTAGTACGGGCCGGGCGAACTGAAGAACGATAGCGATCGCCAGGCTGATGCGCGCAAGCATCTGCTGGCTAGTGGGGCGGCTCGAGTTTGGTGACGCGTTCGCCCAGCGCTTCCATCTCAAGATCAAGTGCTCGGAGCGTTGCGCCGTGACTTCGCATTCTCATTTCGAGCGGGCCTGCCCACTTGTGGAATTCAGTGAGAAGCGAAGTCTCGACCCGCTCGATGGATACTTTGAGCGCAGCGATGTCGTGTTCAACAGCGTCGGACCATGGAAACTTTGAGTGCAGCGATCTCTTGTGCAACAGCGCCGACCCGCTTTTCCAAAGCGGTAAACCTCGTGCCAAGCGAATCGAAACGGGCGCCAAGTGCACCGTCAATCACCTGCGACAACCAGACTTTATCTTCTTCCGAGAAGTTCATAGCGTGGCCGATATTGCAATTGTAACGCCCTCAGGTCGCGTCGTTACCGCCCGCCATTCGCACTTCAGAGGCGCGACTGGAGAGAGCGGATAGCCGAAAGCTCACACGTTCAGAATCACCGAAAATGGACCCCGCGCTTCGTTTACCCGCGACTCTGAACTAATGCACTTCAACTATTGACGGCATTGCGCAGAAGGTTTAGACATCAACTGATCATGCACCGCACACTAAACTTCCGCCCGCTTCTGATAACCGCATTGTTGGCTAGCGCCGCACTGCCTGCTGCCTTCGCGCAAGGTTCGTTCGAACTGGTAACGGGCAAGCCTTTCGACTCGGCCATTCCCAAAGACTTTTACCTCGAAGGGAACGCCATCCCGACCCAGAAGCGCAACGCCGTCCTGGTGCATGTTCCTTCCGGCGAACGCGCCGTGTTCGCGCTGATCGATACCGCAGGGTACTCTGCCGAAATCATCAGCAAATATGTCGGCATGATCATCACCGAAGGCGGCTTGTCTGTGTGCGGCCGCAAGCTGGCAGTCGGAAGCTACGGTTTCGGTCTGACGCGGCCTGCCTCGGGCGCGACCGGACCAGGCACGTTCTTTGTCTATGATCAGGGCGGCGCGAAGATCACCGAGTGCGCGGCCACGCGCGATGCGAACCTGAAGCAGCCCACGCCGTTGAAGGTCGTGGTCAACCCAGACCACAGCGCACGTCTCTACTACGGACGCCTTGGGATCGATCTGAAGTAGTCGGGCTGCTGCTAGCCCGTGGCCTGGTGAACGACTGCCTCTACTTCGCTGCGGTACGCGTCCAGCAACTGTGACGTGGTCGCCTCGAACCGCAGCACCAGCACTGGCTGCGTGTTTGAGGCTCTCACCAACCCCCATCCGTTCGAGAAGTTGATGCGCGCGCCGTCCACGTCGATCACTTCGTACAGCTTCTTGAAGTGATCCGTAACCTGCTTCACGACACCAAATTTCAGATTGTCCTCGCAATCCACACGAATCTCCGGTGTGGTCACGGTTTTCGGCACATCCGCAAGTTGCGCGGATAACTTTTTGCCCGAGCGCGAGACGATCTCCATCAGGCGGCAGGCGGCGTAGAGCGCATCGTCGAAACCGTAGTAACGATCGGCGAAGAACATGTGGCCGCTCATCTCTCCGGCTAGCTCCGCTTGCGTCTCTTTCATCTTGGCCTTGATCAGGGAGTGACCGGTCTTCCACATGACGCCGTTGCCGCCATTCTTGCGGATGTCGTCATAGAGCGACTGCGAACATTTCACCTCGCCAATCACCGTTGCGCCCGGCTTGCGCGACAGAATCTCTCGCGCGTAGATGATCATCAACTGGTCGCCATAGATCACATGACCCTTGTCATCGACCGCGCCGATGCGATCCGAGTCCCCATCGAAGGCGATGCCGAGATCGGCTTTCTCTTTCTTCACCGCAGCGACCAGATGCTTCAGGTTCTCAGGCACGGTCGGGTCAGGATGGTGGTTCGGGAAGTTGCCGTCCATCTCGAAGAACAGTTCGCTGTAATCGACATTGAGCTTCTCGAAGATGCGATGCATGGCAGGCCCGGCAGTGCCGTTGCCGGCATCGGCGACTACTTTGATGCGCCGGTCAAACGTGAACTGGCTGCTGATCTCATCGACGTAAGGCGTAACGATGTCGAAGGTAGTCTCAGAGCCCTCGCCTTGTATAAAATCGCGCGAATCGATCAGCTTGCGCAGCGCCTGAATCTCTTCACCGTGGATGGTGCCGGTGCCCGAGACGATCTTGAAGCCGTTGTACTCCGCCGGATTGTGGCTGCCGGTGATCATCACACCGCCTGCCGCTTTCAGATGCACTGTGGAGTAGTAGAGCAGGGGAGTCGGTACGACCCCGAGGTCGGTCACGGCGCACCCAGTGGACTTCAATCCAGCGATCAGCGCATTTCTCAAACGATCGGAACTGAGGCGGCAATCGCGTCCAAGGTTGATATTGGGCCCGTTGTGGCGAATCAGAAATGTACCAATCGCGCGGCCGAGATCGGTTATGCCCTCGTCGAGCAGTTCCTGGTCGGCGATACCACGAATGTCGTACTCGCGAAAGATGTTGGCATTGAGCATACTTGCGAAAGTATAACGAGTCGTCAGGTGCAATACTGCTACCGCGCTAGACTGCAGGTGTGAGCCGGGCCGTCGCCGAGAAGCGCTTCACCACAATCAGCGGAACCCCGGTCCTGCCGCTGTACGAAAACGGTGAATTGCCGCCGCCTGCCGGCGAGTTCCCTTACACGCGTGGCATTCACCCCGCGATGTATCGCGACCGCCTCTGGACCATGCGCCAGTTCTCCGGCTTTGCCACACCGGAAGAGACCAACCGGCGTTACCACTACCTCTTGCAGCAGGGCCAAACCGGACTGTCAGTCGCGTTCGATCTTCCGACGCTGATGGGCTATGACGCGGACCACGCGATGTCCGAAGGCGAGGTCGGCAAGTGCGGCGCGTCCATCTCGTCGCTCGAAGACATGCAGATCCTGCTCGACGGCATTCCGCTCGCCGATGTCACCATCTCCATGACCATCAACTCGCCTGCCGCGGTGGTGTGGGCCATGTATCTGGTCGTCGCCGAAGAGCAAGGTGCAAGCTGGCAGAAGATTTCCGGCACGCTGCAGAACGACATTTTGAAGGAGTACATCGCGCAGAAAGAGTACATCTTTCCTCCGCGCGCCTCCATGCGGCTGGTGACTGACACCATTGAGTTTGCCGCGCGCAACACGCCGCGCTTCAATCCGATTTCGATCAGCGGCTATCACATTCGCGAAGCGGGCTCGACGGCGGTGCAGGAGCTGGCGTTCACCATACGCGATGGTCTGGAATACGTGGATTAGGCCCTCGCCCGCGGACTGGCGATCGATGAGTTCGCGCCGCGGCTCAGCTTCTTCTTCAACGCGCATAGCGATTTCTTCGAAGAGATCGCCAAGTACCGCGCCGCGCGAAAGCTGTGGGCAATGCTGATGCGCGACCGCTATCGACGCCCAAGATCGAGCGCAGTCTGAAGCTTCGGTTTCATACGCAGACCGCCGGTTGTTCACTCACCTGGCAGCAGCCCTATAACAATGTTGTGCGCACGGCGTTGCAGGCGCTCGCCGGCGTGCTCGGCGGGACACAGTCGCTGCACACCAACTCGCTCGATGAAGCTTTTGCGCTGCCGGAAGAGCACGCAGTGACGATCGCGTTGCGCACACAGCAGGTGATCGCGCACGAGACCGGCATTGCCGAGGAGCCGGATCCGTTCGGTGGCAGCTACTTCGTCGAGACATTGACCGACGAACTGTATCAAGGCGCGCTCGATTACATCCGGCGCATCGACAACATGGGCGGCATGGTGGAAGCCATCGAGCAAGGTTTCCCGCAGCGGGAAATTGCGGACGCCAGCTACCGTTACCAGCGCGAGGTGGAGTCGGGCGAGCGTATCATCGTGGGCGTCAACAAGTTTCAGATTACGGACGAGCCGCCCATCCCGCTGCTGCAGATCGATCAGAAGGCTGGCGAAGCTCAGGCCGCAAAACTGGCCAGCTTGCGAGCGCGCCGGGACAACGCGCGTGTCGGGCAGGCCTTGCACAACCTGAACCGCGTCGCGGCCGATGGCGGCAACACCATGCCATGTATCCTAGAAGCAGTTCGTGCTTACGCCACTCTGGGCGAAATCTGCGAAACTCTTCGCACGGTTTTTGGCACTTACGAAGAGAATAGTGTTGTCTGATCAACGATGAATAAGAAGCCGATCCGAGTCCTGGTGGCCAAACCTGGCCTGGACGGACATGATCGCGGAGCCAAGGTTATCGCCCGGGCCCTCCGCGACGCGGGGATGGAAGTAATCTATACTGGGCTTCGTCAGACCCCGGAAATGATTGTGAATGCGGCCCTGCAGGAGGATGTGCAGGTGATCGGACTTTCGATCCTTTCCGGAGCGCACAACGCAATTGTGCCCAGGCTGATGCAATTGCTTCGCGAAAACGACATGCAGGATGTGATGGTTGTCATCGGGGGGATTATTCCCGATGGCGACGCGGTCGCGCTGAAAGAGCAAGGAGTCGCCGCGGTTTTTCAGCCCGGCTCATCTTTGAACGAGATCGTCGGATTCATTCGATCGAATATTGAAAAAACGGCTGGAACCCAGGTATAAGTGTCACTTCAAATAGAGAGCTCTAGCATGGAAAAGCAACTGAAGATTGCCGTTTTCATCGACTTTGACAACATCGAAATCGGCGTGAAGTCCACATTGCAACGTGAGTTCGATGTGGCTGCCGTGCTCGAAGCGTTGAAAGAGCGCGGTGAAATCGTTACCAAGATTGCTTACGCAAATTGGGGGCGGCAAGAGAACTTCACGCGCACGCTCAGCGAGCACGCGGTGCAGATGGTGCAGCGCGATCCGTCGCCGCGCGGCGACAAGAACGGCGCCGACATCAATCTTGCACTCGATGCGCTCGAGATGGCATTCACGCACGATCACATCAACGCCTTCGCCATTGTCAGCGGCGATAGCGATTTCATCGCGCTCGTTAACAAGCTCAAACAGTACGACAAAACGATCTTCGTAGTGGGCGGCCGCGCTTTCACCAGCACCATCCTGCAGAAGAACTGCCACGAGTTCATCAGCTACGAATCGATGGTGGATGAATCGGCCCCGAAAGCGAGCCAGGCCTCCGTGCAGGCTGCTTCGAGCCCGACCCCGCACTTCGTCAGGCAGGAACGCCCGCACCAGCAGAACCGCGGCGCAGGTAGTGGCGGCGGGTTTCATCAGCGTCGCCCGGCGTTGGACCTGGCTCAGGCCATGCCGCTCGTGGAACGTGCGCTTCAGGTTCTGGAACGCCGCGAGGTGCGTCCTCAACTGGGCTTGCTGAAGTCGACCATGCTGCAGCTCGATTCGAGCTTTAGCGAAAAAGCGTATGGCGCGAATTCGTTTACCGACTTCGTCGAGAAGTTGCGCAAAGCCGATCACGTGGCCGTCACCGGCGGCGAAGGCCGCTACATGATTCAGCGCAAACATTCGGGGCAATCGGAAAAGTCAGTGCGTCCCGAAGAAGCACTGCCCACGCTGCGCGATGTGCTCGAAACCCATCGCATCGAAATGGAAGAAGGGCAGCTCGCTTCGGATCTGGCCGAATGGTTCCGCGAAGAGCAGCCCGCGTTCGACTGGAAGGCCTTTGGCTTCCAGGAGTTCAATGACTTCCTGAACTACGCCCAGGACAAAGGCGTCGTCAAGATTCAGCCCGACGAAGAGAAGGGGCTGCAAGTCTTCCTGGGCGCCGAGTTCCATCCGCCGGCATTGCCCGAGCCGGTTGCGGCTCCGGTGGTCCCAGAAGAGGCCGCCGAAGAGGAAGAAGGTCCTCAACCGGAAGTGCCCGGCCAGCCCACCGCAGGTTCACCGCGCGTGAAGCGTGGGGCAGTTGCAACCACGCGTAAAGAGCGCGACGGCAACATCGATGCGCCGCCCAAGCGGAAGCGCGCTGCGGGAACAGGCACGAAGCGCGTCGGCGTGAAGCGCGTGCGCAAGACGCCTCCGCCGCCCGGCGTGATGGTCTGAGTTTTGCACGTTGACGAACAGCTAACTTACATTCGCAAGGGGCTTGCCGAGTGCATTCGCGAAGAAGATTTGCGCGAACGCATTCAGAAGAAAGGCAAGCCGCTGCGCGTGAAGGCCGGCTTCGATCCGACGGCGCCCGATCTGCATCTGGGGCACACGGTGCTGCTTCGCAAGATGAAGCACTTTCAGGATCTCGGCCATACCGTGATCTTCCTGATTGGCGACACTACCGCGATGATCGGCGACCCTTCAGGACGCAATGTCACGCGGCCGCCGATGACCCGCGAGCAAATCGAAGCGAACACCGAGACTTACAAAAAACAGGTCTTTAAGATTCTCGATCCTGAGAAGACCGAGGTCCGTTATAACAGCGAGTGGCTGGACAAATTCGGCTTGCAGGACCTGTTGAAGCTTTGCTCGAAGTACACCATCGCGCAGCTGCTCGAACGCGACGATTTCTCAAAGCGCTATCGCGACAACATTCCGATCTCGATGCATGAAATGCTCTACCCGCTCGCGCAGGCGTATGATTCCGTCGCGCTTGAATGCGACGTAGAGATGGGCGGCACTGATCAGAAGTTCAACTTGCTGGTTGGCCGCGAAATCCTGAAAGACTATGGGCAGTTGCCGCAAATTGTCGCGACTGTTCCGATTCTTGAAGGGCTCGATGGCGAGAAGAAGATGTCGAAGTCGCTCGGCAATTACATCGGCATCACCGAAGCGCCTTCCGTCATGTTCCGCAAGGTCATGCAGATTAGCGATGATCTGATGTTTCGTTACTACGAATTGCTGACCGACAAGAGTTTGGCCGAAATTGCGCAGATGCGCGCGAAGATCGCTCAAAGTGAACTGCATCCGATGGATGCCAAGATGGCGCTTGGGACGGTTGATCGTTGGCGACTTTCATTCCGCCGCTGAAGCCGCCGCTGCGCAGGAAGAGTTCACGCGCGTTGTTCGCCAGAAGGAAGTGCCGGCGGAAATCCCGGTTGTTCCTATGCCCGAAGGTGTTGAAGCCGGTACGGGTATTCGTGTAGACAAGCTGCTGGCCCGCATCGGGCTGGCGGAATCGGTCAGCGATGCGGCACGTAAAATCAAAGCACGCTCCGTGAAAATCAATGACAACGTCGTGCTCGAAGTGCTGCTGGATTCACCGCCGCAGGAAATGTTGATTCAGGCCGGCAAGCAGTGGCGGCGCGTGACGCGTTAGCGCACTCGACTAAACTGAAGTTACCAATGCGAAAGAGTTATTTTTGGAAGTTGAAACAGCGTGAGCTGGCGTTTGGCGGCCGCACGCTGATTATGGGCGTTCTGAATGTGACGCCCGACTCTTTCTCCGATGGCGGTAAGTTCAGCGACCCGGACCATGCTTATGCCCATGCGCTCGCCATGCAGGAGCAAGGTGCGGACATCATCGACATCGGCGCCGAATCAACCCGGCCCGATGCAAAGCCGATCCCCGCTGAAGAAGAGCTGCGCCGGCTGGTCCCGGTGTTGAAGCTCTTGCGCGACAAGCTGAGTATCCCGATCTCGGTCGATACGTACAAGAGCGAAGTTGCCACGCGCGCGTTCGAACTAGGCGCTGAGATCGTGAACGATCCGACCGGTCTGACTTACGATCCCGATCTTTGCTCGGTGGTGGCGAAGCACGATGCCGGTTTGATCATCAATCACATGCGCGGACGGCCCGAGACCTGGTCGAAGCTGCCGCCGCTGCCCGACGTGATGCTGGCGATCCAGAAAGACCTCGACGCGTCGATCAATCGTGCGCGCCGTAACGGCGTGGACCGTGGCCGCATGATGATCGACCCCGGCATCGGCTTCGGCAAACGCAAGGAACAGAACACAGAGATCCTGGCGAGATTGAAAGAACTGGAAGCGCTCGATCTGCCGATGCTGGTCGGTGCCTCACGCAAGTCTTTCCTGGCTCAGTCGAGTGAAGCAGAGACCAGGATCGCAACCTGTGCAGCAGTCACAGCCGCCATTCTGAACGGCGCACACGTGGTGCGTGTGCACGATGTGGCGGAGATGCGCATTGTTGCGGCGCTTGCTGACGAAGTTCTGAAAGCGGCGCGCACCGCAGCCTGAGCCGGAAGAGAAGCCGCGCACCCGCGTGGCGGGCAAGCCGCGGCCCGACACTGAAAGCGAGTTGCCGCGTTCGAAGCCGCTGATCGTGCCGATGCAAAAGCGCGCACAGCCCGTCGAAGAAGTGGCGGCGGAACCAGTGCAACCAGTCGAGCCGACTGCCGAAGAGCGCAGGCCTTTGCGCAAGTCCGATGACGCACCTCGTAAGGTGTTTCGAAAGCCCGAGGGTGACACGGAGCGTCGTCCTTACGCCCGGCCGAGTGGCGAGCGTAGCGACGAACGTAGTGAAAGTCGTCCGCCATATCGTTCGAAAGAAGGCGGAGCAGGGGACCGCAAGCCGCCATATCGCTCGCGCGAAGGTGGGGACGACCGTCGTCCACCATTTCGTAAGAGTGCTGCAGGTGGCGATGAGAGAAGGCCGCCATACCGTCCGCGCGAAGGTGGGGACGACCGTCGTCCACCATTCCGCAAGAGTGCTGCGGGTGGCGATGAGAGAAGGCCGCCATACCGTCCGCGTGAAGGTGGCGATGACCGTCGACCACCGTTCCGCAAGAGTGCTGCTGGTGGGGATGAAAGAAGGCCCCCGTACCGTCCGCGCGAAGGTGGGGATGACCGTCGACCACCATTTCGCAAGAGTGCTGCAGGTGGCGATGAGAGAAGGCCGCCATACCGTCCGCGCGAAGGTGGGGACGACCGTCGACCACCGTTCCGCAAGAGTGCTGCAGGTGGTGATGAGAGAAGAACGCCCTATCGCTCGCGTGAGGGTGGCGACGATAAACGTCCACCATTCCGCAAAAGTGCCGGCGGCGATGACAGGCGTCCTCCATTCCGGAAGAGTGCTGGCGGTGAAGAGCGGCGTCCGTTTCAATCACGTCCCAGCGGCTCGGGCCAAGGCCGGCCACCGTTCAAAGCCGGCGGCAAGCCACCATTCAAGAAGCGCACCGGGCCTCCTGGCCGGGGCGGCAAGCCCGGTGGTCGCCCGCCGCGCTAGAACTTCAACGGTATCGAATATCGATGATCTGATTGGCGCGGTACGGTGACACGTGGTGCTGCCACGTTGCCCCCGTGCCGCCCAGCGCACGATCGAGCAGGCCTTTCATCTCGTCTGCAGTGAATGCGCGGCGGATACTCTGCCGTCCGTCCACTGCTGCGATGTGGTGCACCAGCGGCCCGATAAATACGCTGAAGAGCGCAAACGGCAGCGCATGCCGCACCAGATCCAGAACAATCAGCCGGCGGCAGGACCGCGCCGTGTTCCGGAAAAGCTCAATCACACCGTCTTCCGTCATATGGTGCAGCGTCAGCACTGAGACTGCCGCATCCGCTTCGGGCATCCGGTCGCGTGTTGCATCCGCCTGTACGATCGGCACATCGTAGATCGGATCAGCGGGCAACTCCAGATCGACGCCGACCACATCGACGTGCAAAGTTTTGCGCAGATGATCGAGCAGCGCTCCATGACCGCAGCCGATGTCCAGCACGCGCCGCAACTGCGCGTCCTCGCGAAGCATGCGCGTGATGGTGCGCCAGTTACCGAGCAGTTGGTTGATCCGCTCCAGGTCGCGATAGAACTGAATGCGGATGTGCGCCGGGTGATCGGGCGCATCCATGATTTCAGGCTTGAGCGATCGCTGCATGTCGTCGCCCTCGCCCGAACCGCTTAGCCGCGAATCGCCGCGATACCGACTTTACCAATGACGTAGAGCAACCACAAACCGCCGACTATCACGATGTTCGAAGACCACTTGCTCTTTGTAACAATCGAGGTGCCATACGACATCAGCAGCACTTGGCCAATCGATAAAAGATCGAGCGAGCCCAGTAGCGCGTAAAGCGCCTTGCCAGTGTTCGCCTTGTCCATGAATGCTCCAGCGTTGAAGGCCACGAGAGTTTGTGGATCGCGCGTCTCCGGGTCGGCAACAACCATCAACAGCACCGAGCCCGCGATGACCGCCAGAAGCATAAACGGCACCATCGAATATGAAACCGTGCCGAGCATTTGACTAAATGCGGCGCGCTTTCCCGTCATCGCGAAGACACCTAACAAAACCGCTGCCGTAATCGTGGCGACAAGCGGGCCGCTAAGGAAATAAATCGCCATGTTCATGTACTTGTACCAAGGCGCGCTAGCCATCTGAAGCCCACGCTGCATTGCCTCGGGAGTTGTGCCGCTGCGCTGTTCCAACTGCTGCCGCATCACGTTTTCAAGACCGATCTTATTCATGACCACCAGCCCCAAGATCAGCCCGAAAATGGCCAGCATAATCAGCGCAGGCCAGAACAGCCGGCGTTCTCGAATCTGCTCAAACGCTTTTCTCGGTTCGTAAAAAATCTGCAACAACTCTGCCATCGCGAGCCTCCAGTGAGTCGAAGCGCAGCATAACAAGTTTCGGATCGAACCGTCCACTTCCAGGTTGTTAAACTCGTCTCGTGGCCGCCACTGGACTAGAGGAGATTCCGCCCGGAAGCAATACCGGCTTTCGCGTGGCATCCGTCGCGGCGGCTGCGGTTGTTTTGATCCTCGTCCTGTCGTACTTCCTCACCGGCGGGGGGGCGGAGTTGTTCGACTCGAAGGTCGCGCTGCGAACGTATCTGGGCGATGCCGAGGGCCTGACGCAAAACTCGCCGGTGCGCCTGAACGGTGTGCGGGTAGGAAACATTCGCCGCGTATCCGTGAGCGAGGAGCATAATCCGCAGCGGGCGGCGTTGATCGAGATGTCAGTCCACGAACGTTTTCTCAGCCGTATCCCGGTGGACTCCATCGCTTCTGTGACCGCTGATAATCTGCTTGGCGATAAGTACATCGACATCCAGGCCGGCCGCAGTTCCGCCACGATTAGCGACAACGGTGAGATCAAGAGCCTGGTTCAGACTGAGTTCAACGGCGCAGACATCATCGTGAACATGCAGCAGGTGCTCGCGCGCGTGGATTCGTTGCTCACGCAGATCGAACGCGGCGACACTCGGCTGGGGCGTTTCTTCCGAGACGAGACGTTCTACAACAGCGTGCGTGAGCAGCTAGCCGGCATCCAGAACGCCATCACGAAGATCGCCAGCGCGAAGACGCCGGCGGGCCAGATGTTCTTCACGGACAAGTTGTACCGATCGCTCGAAGAGCCGATTCTTGCGATCGACAAAATGCTCGCGAGCATGCAAAAAGGGGAAGGCCCCGCAGGCAAGATGCTGAACGATGCCAGCCAGTACAATGCGATGACAGCCAGCTTGCGTGATGTGCGCACGGCACTGGCCGGTTACACCAAAGCTCCGATGTTGCGCGATGAGACGCTCTACAACAACTGGGTGGCCTTCGCCACGTCGCTGAACAAAAGCATCGATGATTTCGATCAGGGCAAGGGCAAGATCGGGCACGAGTTTGTGAACGTGCAGTTGTATCAATCGCTGAACGGCACATCGCGCAGCATGCGCGATTTCATGAAAGACTTCCGCGAAGACCCGCGCAAATATCTGCGCATCAAAGTGTTCTGAGCACGGCCGCGAGTTGAGCGAGTACGCTCCCCGAAGCAGTGCCGGGCTCGACACGGATGACAGTCGCGGTAGCGCTGCCTGACGGAGTCCAGCGCGCGAGCATGCGCGGCGAGACGTGACCCGCGAAGATCGTGACCGTCCGGACGCCGCATGCAACCGCGGCATGCTGGCCCGCTGAGTCGTAGCCCACATAGAACTGGCATTGCGAAAGCAGAGACGTGAAACCCGCAAAGCTGCCATCCCAAAACTGAAAGCGTTCGCGTGGGACACCGCTTGCGATGACGGCTTCATTGACGCGTTGCGCTTCTTCGCCGCCTGCACCGCGATCAATCAGAATCGTCGCGAAATGTCCGGCCAGCAGTGCGAGTATTTGCGCTTCGAATGCAGCATCGAGCCGTTTGGCGTTGTTCCCGCCCACACCGAGACTCACTGCAACGCATGGCTGGCGCGCGTCGAGACGAACACGCGCGGGGTGCGGCGACGCCGTTGCTACGCGCACGCCCAACGTCTCCTCGCACCAGCGCCGCGCAAGTGTGCCGAGCGGTTCGTTGCCATCCCCGCCATAGCTGCGGCTTTCAAAGAACCGGTAATTCGATTCGGGCGCGATCGGAATGATACCGAGCTGGGTCAGGCGCGAATCAGGATCGAGCACCAGCGCGCCGGGCTCGATTGAAGCGCGCAATCGCGCGGCACAATCGAAGCGATCTTGCAGCGTGCCGCCACGCGGATACTCAACCGCAATATGTTTGATGCGCGCATCGCACGCAAAGAGTTCTGCTGACTTCGCGCTGCCGGCAAAATAGACGGCCGCACTTGGGAAACGCTGCTTTGCCGCTTCGAGAAAAACGCTGGTGACGGCAATGTCTGCTCCCAACGTTACCCGCGACAACACATACACAGCCGCAGGGTCCGGCGCGGACCACGGCCGAACCTCACGTACACGGAGGTATCTCTCATAGAGCGACGCGGCATCTGCGGAGAGCTCGGTGGCAGCAATCTCGCTGAACAGCCGCGCATACACCATGCAGAGCCGTGGTTCGAACAGATCCGCCAGCCGCTCGACAACGATGCGGAAGAAGTCGGGTAAGCAATCAGGTGACGTTAGCTGTGTCACCAGCGCCCGAGGCCACGGGCGCTCGGCGAGGCAGCAGGCGAGCAGTTCTTCCGCGAGCTGCTTACACGAAGTACTTGCCAACGATCAGGCCCAGCCTGGTGCGCGTTGCTTCAGGAACCAGCTCACGATTGGTGATGAGCGCGTGCTTCAACGAAGACTGGCATTTGCAACCCGCCGCATCGCCCAGCGACCTGACGGCTTCGGCCACCAGCCGGCATGCGTTCTGCGCGTTCTGCTGCAGCACCGCGAGAATGTCTGTGACTGTGACGGAGTCGTGATCTTCGTGCCAGCAATCGTAGTCGGTGACCATGGCAACGGTGGCGTAACACATCTCCGCTTCGCGGGCGAGCTTAGCTTCTTGCAGGTTTGTCATGCCAATGACGTCCATGCCCCAGCTTCGATACAGGTTCGACTCCGCGCGCGTCGAGAACGCCGGACCTTCCATGCACAGGTAAGTCCCGCCGAATTTTGTCGAGAGCTGAATGCGCTGCCCTGCCTCATGTGCAACCTTGGCAACTCGCGCGCATACGGGATCGGCGAAGCTTACGTGCGCCACCAGACCCTCGCCGAAGAAGGTCGAAATGCGTCCGCGGGTGCGGTCGACAAACTGATCGGGGATCACGAAGTCGAGCGGCCGGTGCTCTTCTTTAAGCGAACCCACAGCGCTGAGCGAGATGATCTGCTGCACACCGAGCGACTTCAGCGCGTAGATATTCGCGCGAAAATTCAGTTCCGATGGCGAGATGCGATGACCGCGGCCATGCCTTGCGAGAAACGCGATCTGCCGGTTGCCCAGCGTGCCCACGATGAAGCTATCTGACGGGGCGCCGAATGGCGTCTCGACGTTCACTTCGTCGTGCGCTTCGAACCCCGGCATCGAATAGAGGCCGCTGCCTCCGATGATTCCAATCGTCGCCTGCAATCTTGCTCCTTTGAAGAAACTCTGATTTTACGCTTGACTCTCGAGCGCGCGAACGCCGGCGTCCAGCACCTTTTGGATGCGTTCGACATCGAAGACACAGCCGCCCCAGGTTCCACCGCTGACGTTCTGCAATGCGGCCCAAAGCTTTGTGTCCGAAGGCAGCAGCGGATCGGGCATCAGATCGTCGCGCAGCTCCCGCGAGGCCAACACTCGCGTGCCTTCTTCCGCGCCGAACTCGACTCCGTCCGCGCCTACCAGGTTGATGGAACCATGCAGGTTTTTCCGGTCGATGAATATCTCAATCAGATCGCCTTCACGAACCTTCCCCAACGGGCCGCCCGCAAGGGCCTCGGGCGTGATGTGCCCGATGCAAGCACCCGTCGAGACTCCGCTGAAACGCGCGTCAGTCAGCACCGCGATGTGTTTGCCGAACACCAGATGCTTCAGCGCCGACGTGATCTGGTAGATCTCTTCCATCCCCGATCCGAGTGGTCCGCGGCACATCAGCACAATGATGTCACCGGGCTGAATGCGCTCGGGCCCATGGCTCTTGATTGCCTCGATCACTCCCTTCTCGGAACGGAATACCCGAGCCGAGCCTTTTTTGCGGTAGATGCCGTCGGGGTCGACGATCGTCGGATCGATCGCAGTGCTCTTAATAACGGAACCGCCGGGCGCTAGATTGCCGGACGGGAAGGTGACGGTGGACGTCAGGCCGCGGCTCTTCGCGCGATCGGGGTTCATGATGACATCGTCCGGATCGACACCATCGCGGTCGCGGAGTTCCGCACGCAGAATGGTGCGGCGTTCGCTTTGCTCCCACCAGTCGAGCAGGTCGCCCAGCTTTTCGCCGGTTACGGTGAGTGCGCTCAGTTCCAGCAATCCGGCCCGTCGCAGATGCAGCATAACTTCCGGCACACCGCCCGCGAGGAACACCTGCACCGTCGGATGCCCTTTCGGACCATTGGGTAGTGCATCCACCAGACGCGGCACGCTGCGGTTCGCCTCCTGCCAGTCGTGCACGGTTGGGCGGCGCAAGCCCGCAGCAAACGCAACAGCGGGCAAGTGCAGAATCAGATTGGTCGATCCGCCAAATGCAGCGTGGACCACCATCGCGTTGTGCAGCGAAGCTCCGGTAAGAATCTGGCGCATGGTGATGCCCTTGCTTTCCAGGTTCAACGCCGCACGTCCGGAACGCCGCGCCATATCCAACCAGATCGGATGTCCCGAAGGCGCAAGTGCGGAGTGCGTCAGCGACATGCCGAGCGACTCACCGATCACTTGCGATGTGGCAGCGGTGCCTAAGAACTGGCATCCACCGCCGGGCGATGCGCACGCGTGGCACAGGCTCTCCGCCGCTTGCTCCAACGTGATCTGGTCATGCGCATAACGCGCGCCCACCGATTGCACACGTCCCGCATCTTCGCCATCTTGCGCCAGCAGCGAAACGCCGCCGGGCACCAGCACGCAGGGCAAATCCGGTGAACCGGCGAGAGCCAGCATCATCGCCGGCAAACCCTTGTCGCAAGTCGCAACGCCGATGACCGCGCGGCGCGTCGGCAGCGAACGAATCAGGCGGCGAAACACACTGGCCGCATCGTTGCGGTAAGCCAGGCTATCGTACATGCCGGGCGTGCCTTGCGTGCGCCCATCGCACGGGTCGGTGCAATAGGCGGCAAAGGGAACGGCGCCGTGCTTTGAGAGCTCTTCTGCGGCTGCTTCCATCAGCAGGCCCACTTCCCAGTGTCCCGTGTGATACCCGAGCGCGACCGGAGTGCCGTCGGGCTTGCGAATGCCGCCATGCGTGCTGAGGATCAATACCTCAGCGCCATTCATCCGCGCGGGATTCCATCCCATGCCCGCGTTCTGCGCCCAGCCGAAGAGATCGCCTGAGGGACGTTGCAGCAACATCTCGGGCGTTATCGGCAGCGCGCCGGGCCGGTTCGGTGTTTTGGAGCGGACATCGAAGAGAGAAGAATCCTGCGAATCCAGGATTTCAGAGAGCGTGATCGGCATTCCTTCTTACTGTATTCTGTTCGCAAGGGAGACTGCTGCGATGAGTGCCGCCAGGCTCGGGCCGATTGGCCAGATCGCGTTGACCGTAAAGGACGTTGCGGCTGCCGTCGCGTTTTATCGCGACACGCTGGGCTTGCCTGTTTTGTTCGAAGTTCCCGGCATGGCTTTTCTGCAGTGCGACCAGGTTCGGCTGATGCTCACCATGAAAGAGGAGATGGAGGGCAGCAACTCCGTCATCTACTTCCGCGTGCCTGATCTCGAGGGGGCCTGTGACGATCTGAAGTCGCGCGGAGCTGCGTTTGAAACTGAGCCGCACCTGATCGCGAAGATGCCTGACCACGATCTGTGGATGGCGTTCCTGCGTGATCCAAGCGGCAACCTGCTGGGGCTCATGACGGAGAAGCGCCCGGCTTAGTTAGTTGACGCTTTCCTGTGTCTTCGGCGCGACTGCGGCTTTGTGTCGCGGCGCGGCATCCTGCTTGCGCACCTGCTCGAAATATTTCTGCACATAGCTTTGCATTGCGAGCGGGATTTCATTGCGGTTCAGATCGCCGCCCGTATCGCTGTGCTGCGCGGCGCTGTGCGTATAGGCGGTTGATAAGTGCTGCGGTCCGCTTTGCGTATCGAGCATCATCTCGCCGCTTACGTTCTGGCTTCGCTTGCCGATGATGTTGCTGAGTTTGCCCATCGCGTTCAGTTGCTCGGCGGCTTTCAAATCTTTGCTGCCGTCCTGTTTGCCTACGCCGGAGCCGGCTTGTGCGCTCTGCTGCTGATCGGAACCTTTGCCATTGGCCTGATCCTTGGCGTCACCCGCTTTGCCGGCCTGCGCCGCGTCATCGGAACTGGATTCCTGCGCGCCCTGCTGCTGACCTTCGCCAGGCTGCCCCTTCTGTCCGCCCTTCGCCTGCTGTTGCGCCCCAGGCTTCTTTTCGCCCGGCTGCTGCCCGCCCGCTTTCTGTTGTGCGCCGCCCTCAGCCGCCTGCTGCTTGGCCTTCGCCATCAAATTGTTCAGCGCGTCCTTCATCTTCGAAACCAGGCTTTGCTGATCGCCTTCCGGCTTCTGCTGCTTGGCCGACGGTTCGCCCTTGCCTTCTCCCTCTTTCGAACCGCCCGGACTGCCGGGCTTGTTGCCTGGTTGGTTGGGATCGCCGCCTTCCTGCTGATCGGATTTCTGATTCGCAGCTTCGTGATCGTTGCCGGACTGCTTCCCGTCCGCCATCTGCGCACCCGGGGCAGCCGCTGCATTTTGCGGTGGGGTCACGCTGGAATCGGAGGCTGGCGCTTGCCCCGGCTGTTCGCGATTCATCGCGCTGGTCTCTGCACCTTCCGGAAGATGAATGCCGAGCTTCGCGAGGAAGTCGCTCCGCCGCGGCTTCGGTTGCGGCGCTTGCTTCGCCGGCTGCGACGCGGTCATGCCCAGCGAATCCATCACGGCGTGCGCCAGTGTGGGACGCAGATCCAGTTGGCGGTTCAGTCCAAAGCGGAGCGCGAACAATGCAGATGCCGCGAGAAACAGGCCCGCCATCCAATACACCGCACGCGTGGTGTGCATCGGCAGCGCTTCAGTGAGATCGATGCCGGGAATCAACGCCTCGGCCTGACGGCGTTGCGCATCGCGGGCCGCTTCGTGGTCCGCGTTTTCGAAATGTAATGCGGTCGATAGCGAATCGTGCAACCCCGCTCCCTGGTCCAGGCGCAACGCCGCTGCAGTGAGCGAAGGTCTGCGGCGGATGGCCGTAATGAAAGCAAACGCGAGTCCTCCGAGGCCGAGAACCACGGGGAATTGCCAGTCGAGAATCCGCGTACCGGCCAGCAGCAGCAGGATCAGTCCCGCGGCGACCAAGGCGCCTGCGATCGCGAGACGTGAAAGAAGCTCGTTCAGGAACAGTCGCTTACGAGCTTTATCAATCAAACGCCGGATCATTTTGGACGGTTCTGGGGAAGAATTGCAGCTTCTGAGTAAGGGACGGTTTTAAGAACTCGCTATCATGAGTGTAAAGGATATCGCGGGACGTACCCCTTTTCGCATTGGACCATTTGTGAACATACTGATCGTCGACGACGAAAGCAGCCAGAGAACGGGCCTGGCAGGCATGGTGAAAGCCTGGGGCATGAACGCAGAAACCGCGTCGGATGGAGCCGACGCGCTCGATAAGCTGGAAAATTTCCAAGCCGACGTCATCGTGACAGACCTCAACATGCCGCATATGGACGGCTACGGTCTGTTGAAGGCGCTCCGCGAACAAGGCGATATGCCGCCGACGATTGTCCTTACCGGCTACGGCAATGTCGAGACGGCACTACGTACGGTACACGAGATGGGCGCCTATTGGTTTATTGAAAAGCCCATCCAGCCGGCCATGATGCAGGCTCTGCTGCGGCGCGCGGCCGCGCACAGTGGTCTGCGCAACGAGAAGCGCGTACTCGAACGGCAGTTGCAGTATAAAGGCTCGCTCGGCGAGATGGTCGGCAACTCACCGCGCATGCAGGAGATCTTTTCACTGCTGCAGCAGGCGGGGCCGAGTAAAGCTTGCGTCCTGATCTCAGGCGAAAGCGGTACGGGTAAGGAACTGGTCGCCCGGACATTACACGCATTGAGCCCGCGGCGGCAGGGTCCGTTTGTCGCGATCAACTGCGCCGCGCTGCCTGAAACGCTGATTGAAAGCGAGTTGTTCGGCCATGAGAAGGGGTCGTTCACCGGCGCCTCGGAAAGGCGTGCGGGCTGCTTCGAAGTTGCCCAGCACGGCACCTTGCTGCTGGATGAAATCGGCGAGATGCCGGCGCTGACTCAGGCCAAACTTCTGCGCATTCTCGAAGACTCAAAAGTGAGACGGCTCGGCGGCAAACTGGAATTCGAAGTGGACGTGCGTGTTGTCGCCGCCACCAACAAGGTGCCGGAAGAAGCGGTTAAGGGCGGACACCTGCGCGAGGATCTGTTCTATCGCCTCAACGTCTTCCATATCCACCTGCCGCCGTTGCGCGAACGCAAAGACGACATCATGGCGATTGCGGAAGCGTTGATCGTCGATCTGAATCGAAAACACGATACGCGCGTTTCGGATCTTGCGCCTGAAGTGATCGAAGCATTCCAGCGCCATAACTGGCCGGGGAACATTCGCGAATTACGCAATGTGCTGGAGCGTGCTGTGATTCTCACCAGCGAAGGCACGGTGCCGCTCAGTAATCTCCCGGTGAACTTTCAACCGCAGCATGCGACTGTGGCGGCGGCGACTGCCGGCGGAACGACGGTGGTGACCTCTGCGCCGTCCTTTAGCGAACCTCCGGCAACCGAGCCCGAGCACGCTCATGCGGCAGACGGCGACTCGATCCGGGTGCCGGTAGGCACCACGGTCGAGCAAGCCGAAAAGGGACTGATCCTGCGCACTTTGGAGTTCACCAAGAACAACAAGACGCGCGCTGCTGAAATCCTTGGCATCAGCCTGAAGACGTTGCACAACAAGCTGAAGGAATACGGCCGCGAAACCGTTTAGCGCTTAGATCAAACCGTGATGGATGGCCAGCAGCGCCAGCTCCAGGCGATCCGTCACGCCCAATTTTTCGAAGATGTTGTGCATATGGTTCTTCACCGTCTGTTCGCTGATGAAGAGACGCTCGGCAATGTCTTTGTTCTTGAAGCCCTGAGCCACTAACGCGGCGACTTCGCGTTCACGCTTACTGAGTGATGCAGTGCCGCGCTGCCCCGGGCCGACGCGTGGAGCCGGTGCTGCCGTGCGCGCCGCGATCATCTGACGCATCGCCTCAGCCGCTGCCCGCCGGTCGACCCACAGTTCGCCCTCGCATACTTTGCGAATGCCCTTGGCCAACATATCGCTCGATGTGTCATGGGTCATGATGCCCGATGCGCCGAAGCGGATGGCGCGCACGTGATCTTCACGCTGAGTGGATTGCGTCATTACGATTACCCTCGAAACGCACTTCGATGCTTCGAGGCGCCGCAACATGTCGATCTCCGACTCGCCGCCGAGCGAAGCACTGAGCAGCACGACTTCGGGCTGATGATACTCAACCATTTTCACCATCGCGTCGGGATCGGCCGCTTCGCCGATCACTTGCAGGCCGCGTTCGGCTGAGAGCAGCCGGCGAACGCCCTCGCGCAGTACTTTGTGACTGTCGGCGATGACGATTCTGATAGCAGGAGCAGGCTCCGAATGTTCCGGGAAGCCGTTGATTCCATGTTCGGTTGAGCTTTTTTGAGTTTCGACGTTCACAGGCACCGCACTTTCCTTCTGGGACAGTGATCGGTGGAATGTCTGATATTGTTTAGGCTCATGCCGGAAGTTTTGCCGGAAGTTGATTTTGAGCGGGTCTGGCGACGCCTGCAGCAAGTCGGTTTGAATGCATATGAGTCACGTTCGTATTTGATTCTGCTGGGACACCCGAGGTTTAAAGCTTTGGAACTGGCTTCTCGTTCCCAGGTACCCCGCCAAAAGATATACGAAGTGTTGGACAGTTTGGTTGAGAAGGGCTTCGCTCAAATGGTTCAGGAGAAAACCAAGCTGTTCTCCGCGGTTGAACCGAACCTGGCCATCCCGGCATACCTTACCCGCAACCGGCAGGCGGTGGAACAAGAGATGGCGGACAAGGCCCGTTCTGCCGGAAATCTGGTGCAGGAACTTCGCAGCCTGTATTCCGAGGGGATGGGCGGCCGCGGAACTCTCGACTTCTTGCGGATCGTCACCGAACCTGCGCAAACCGCGGCGGAGTACCGGCGCATGCTCTCCGACGTTGAAACCGAGTACCTGGAATTTTCGCGCCCGCCCTACGCGGTGGATCCTCTTGATGAAGCGCTCGTGCGGCAAGCCGGACAGCGTGGAGTTGCCTGCCGCCTGTTGATCGAATCAGGAACGGTCGACCCCGAGCACCACCAACGCCTGGTCGACTATGCCGCGGCAGGCGTGGGCATACGTCAATCCACGGGTCTTCCGCTCAAGATGGCCTTATTCGATTGCAAAAGAGGAATGATCGCACTGCTTGACCCCGTGATCACGCGTCCGGCGTGGACGTCGCTCATGTTCGATCACGAAGGGCTAGGCGAGGCCATGAAGCACCTCTTTGAAGATCGTTGGAATCGCGCGAACGTTTTCGCGGGCTAGAGGTTAACGCGCTTCGTCGACGACGCCGCGCCGCTTCTGGGTCAGCACTTCGCGGACGGCATAAATGCGCCGTCCCTGGCTTTCAAAATAGGTTCGAATCAGCAGTTCGCCGATCAGCCCGGTCGAGAACATCATCAGGCCACCCATCAGCAGAAGAGCGCCGGCAATCATCAGCGGCCCATGGTGCGCCACCAGGTCGTGCCCCCAGTCGAGCATCTTTTCGATCAGGCAGTAGCCCAGAATGCCGCCGCCGAGCGTCAGTCCCACCAGCCCGATGCTTCCAAAGAAATGCATCGGCCGCGTGAAATAGCGCAGCAGGAAGCGGATGGTCACGATATCGAACATGACGCGAAACGTGCGGCTCAGACCGTAGTGCGATTCGCCCGATACGCGCGGCGGATTCTGAATGGGCACCTCTGCAATACGCGCGCCGTAGAAGCTCGCGAGGGCCGGGATGAAGCGGTGCAGTTCACCGTAAAGGTGCACGTCTTTGAGCACTTCGGCGCGATACGCTTTGAACGTCGTGCCGAAGTCATGCAAATCCACACCGGACGACTTCGACATCAGCCAGTTCGCGATGCGCGACGGCAGTTTGCGAGTGACGGCATTATCACCGCGCTCCTTCCGCCAGCCGCTTGCAATGTCGTAGCCCTCTTCGAGCTTGTTGAGCAGCGCGGGAATGTCCTCGGGCGCGTGCTGCAGATCGCCATCCATCGCAATCACTACCTTGCCGCGCGCTTCGTGGAAGCCGGCAGAAAGCGCTGCGGTCTGCCCGAAATTGCGCCGCAGGCGGACGACTTTCAGGTGCGGGTCGGTCTGGACCAGATGAGAGAGGAGTTCGAAGCTGCGATCGGTCGAGAGATCGTCGATGAAGATAATCTCGTAGGCGCGGTGCAGTTTCATCAACACCGAGGTCAGCCGGTCATAAAGGGGGAGAATGGAGTGCTCCTCATTATGAATCGGCACCACGATAGAAAGCTGCATCACGATGACCTCACTTTACCAGTAATACAATGAATTCCTTAGAACGAATACCTTACCTGGCGACGGCCGCCTCCGAGGCGTACGAAAGAATTCCGTCGCTCCCCGTCAACGTACTTCTGGACGATGTACGAAGCGCATACAACGTGGGGGCCTTCTTTCGCACGGGCGATGCTACTGCCATCGAACACCTGTATCTCTGCGGAATCACAGGCTGTCCGCCCGGCCGGGAAGTCACCAAAACGGCGCTAGGCGCTGAAGAGACAGTGCCGTGGAGCTATTCGCCCAGCGCTTTACCAGTGCTTGATCAGATGCACGCAAGGGGGTTCGAGGTTGCGGCAATTGAAACAAATGTTCACGCCATCGACCTGTTCGATTGGGAGCCGCGCTTCCCGGTTTGCCTGCTCTTTGGCAATGAAACGAACGGGTTACAGCCGGAGTTGGCAGCGCGAGCCGATTCTTACATCCGCATTCCGATGCTCGGCCGCAAGCATTCGTTGAATGTGGCGACGGCAGGCGGCGTCGTTTTGTTTGAGCTGCTGAGAAAATATCGTGCGCTGGTCGGCCGAGGGTAGCCCTACTCTTTCGGAGCAATGCCCAGCGTCTTCATCTTGCGGTAAAGGTTGCTGCGTTCGAGGCCAAGCAGTTCCGCCGTACGGGTCACATTGCCGCCCGCTTCGTCCAGCTTCTTCAAGATGTAGTCTCGCTCGACAGCTTCGCGTACTTCGTGCAAGCTGGCAAAACCATCGAGCCGGCTCTTCTTCGCGGAGGCGAGTGGGATGTGACGCGCCTCGATCTTCGGTTGCGGATTCAGGATGACAATGCGCTCGATCAGATTCTTAAGTTCGCGCACGTTGCCCGGCCAGTGATGCTCCTGTAGAAGTTGCAACGCCGGCGGCGTAAGCTCTTTGGGTTTGCGTCCGTAAGCTGTGGTGAACTCCTCGAGGAAGAACGCGGCCAGGCTCAGCACGTCTTCGGCACGATCGCGCAGGGGCGGCACGTGAAAGGGAATCACGTTCAGGCGGTAGAACAAGTCCTCGCGAAAGTTGCCGCGCTCGATCTCCTGCTCCAGGTTCTTGTTGGTCGCGGCGATCACGCGCACATCCACCTGCACCGAGTCTTGCGCGCCCACGGGTTCAAAGCGCTGCTCCTGCAAAGCGCGCAGCACTTTGGCCTGGGTGCGCAAGCTCATGTCGCCGACTTCATCGAGAAAGATCGTTCCGCCATTCGCTTTTTGGAATTTGCCGATCTTTGATTCGTGTGCGCCCGCGAAGCTGCCCTTCAGGTGGCCGAACAGTTCACTTTCGATCAGTTCCTCTGGAATCGCGGCGCAGTTCACTTCGACAAATGCATTCGCCGAGCGCTGGCTCAAATCGTGAATCGCGCGTGCGACCAGTTCTTTGCCGGTGCCGCTTTCGCCATAGATCAGCACGCGTCCATTGGTTCCCGCCATCAGGCTCAACTGCTGGCGAAGTGCGCGCATCGGCACACTGTCGCCGATGATCTTGTGCTTCGCTGTGACCTCTTCGCGGAAGCGCGTGTTCTCGAGCATCAGCTTGCGATGCTCAAGTGCGTTCTTGGTAACTACGACAATCTTGCCCAGCGAGAGCGGCTTCTCGAGAAAATCGAAAGCCCCCAACTTCGTCGCGCGCACGGCGGCTTCGATCGAGCCATGACCCGAGATCATGATTACTGCCGGCCGTTGATCAACCGGCCTCTCCTGAATGCGCGCGAGCGCTTCGAGTCCATCCATCCCGGGCAGCCAGATATCGAGGAACAAGAGATCGAAGTTCCCGTCGCGCAGCAGTTCGAGAGCGGTCTCCGCAGTACCGGCAGTTTGTACTGAGTAGCCCTCGTCCTCAAGAATGCCCCCGAGCGACTGACGGATGCCGGGCTCGTCGTCGATCACCAACACCGACGCAGTCTTCATGCCGGCTGGACCTGTTCGGCAACCGCATCCGCGACTTCCGCCATCACCGGAATCTCAATCACAAAGCGCGCACCGGCCGGGCGATTGTCTTCCACACGAATGCTCGCGTGGTGCTCCGCAAGGATGTGGCTGACGATCGCCAGCCCCAGCCCTGTGCCGCGGTTCTTCGTCGAGAAATACGGCAGGAACAACTTTTCTTTTTGCTCGGAAGTAAGTCCCGAACCCGTGTCGGCGACGATCAGTTCGATGGTGCTCGCATCGCGTAACTGCGTGGTGATGGCGAGCCGCTTCACGAAGGAATCCTGCATCGCTTCAGCGGCGTTGTCGATCAGGTTCAGCACCACGCGCCGCAGTTGCTCACGGTCGACAAACACGGGCGGCAAGTCGGGCGTGAAAGCCGTTTGGATCTGCACTCCATCTAACCGGCCGGTGAAGACACTCAAGCCGCCGGCAACGATTTCGTTCACGTCGGAACGTGCGAACTGAGCAGCAGGGAAGCGAGCAAACTGGCTGAACTCGTCCACCAGATTCTTGACGGACTGCACTTCGCCGGTAATAATCGACGTGCACTCGCGAACGATGCGCGCGACATCCGGCGGCAGCTCCACCCGCGACAACTGACGCGCGATCCTTTCTGCGGAAAGCGCGATAGGCGTGAGGGGATTCTTCATCTCGTGCGCAACGCGGCGCGCCACTTCACTCCAGGCCGTGGCCTTTTGCGCGCGCAGCAGTTCGCTCGTATCTTCAATGACCATCACGAAACCAGACGTCAACTTCTCTTCGAGAGCAGATACAGTGACGGCCAGATGTTGGTGCTGTGCGCCATCGTCGGTACGCAGATCGAGCTGCCGGGACGCAAGGCCAGTACGTCGCGCGCGGTTCATCAGATACCGGATCTCCGCCATGTCGTCGCGCGAGAAGAGGTCTTCCAGGTGGCGCGCACTTGCCACTGCATCTTCACCCAGAATCTGTTTCAAGGCGCGGTTCACGCGCTGAATGGAGCCCTTACTGTCGATCGAGATGAAGCCGGTCGGGATCGATTCCAGAATGGCTTCGGTGAAGCGGCGGCGCGCATCCAGTTCACGGCTGTTCGCTTCGAGTTCCCGCGTCATCTGATTGAACCCGCTGACCAGACCCGCGAGCTCATCGATAGCGCTGACTTCGACCCGATAGTAGAGGTTGCCGCGGCTCACCTCTTCCGCGCCTTTCAACAAGGCCGAAATGGGCACGCTGATCTGCTTCGAGAGGAACACCGCGATCCACGTTGCCAGAAACATGATGAACAGAGCGATCAGCGAGAGCATCAGCAACGACGTTTTGCGTAGGTCGTTCTTGCCTGCCGTGAGCTTGGCGTACTCCTCGTTGAAGTGCTGAATCTCCAGTTGCTTCGCGGCGACATCCACGTTCATCCGCCCCGCTACGGTCACGCTGCCGACCTGCTTGCCTCCGAAGGTCACCGGGCTCGTCGCGAGAAATGTGTCGCTGCGCAACGCCCTCGGCATCGTTCCGCACGATGCGACGGGCGCCGGGTTGCCCGCGCGCATCAGCACCGCGCCCGAGAGTTCCTGATCGGCGCAGAAAGGCGCGAGAAACTTTGTATCGGCGGGCAAACCCGCGAGCAGCAGCCGCGTCTCGGGACGTTGCGCCAGGAGCGTCGCTTGCACCGTCACCTTGTCGTTGGTTTCGTGGCGCAACGCATTGCCGATCTCGGTGAGGATCACGCGCTCCGAATCGATTGGCCGCGAGAACCACTTCTCCAGATTTCGATTCAGCAGCGAGTAGCTGAACAGCACCATGAAGAAAAGCGGAATCATGCTCAACGCCAATGCGCCCACCACTAACTTGGTCTTGATGCGCGACCCTTCGCGGTTGCTGTGACGCTCGATGTAGAGCTTGAGGCCGATGCGCAGGAGCATGAAGCTCAACGTCACCATCAACAGGAAGATGACAATCGAGAGGCCCCAGAAAACGTAAGTGAGGCCCGCGTCGGCAGGCGCGAGCGTCCCGAACGTGAACGATCCCTGCCACACGACGAGCCCAACCAGAACGGCCAGGAAGGCGATGGCAAAACCGTAGAGAAGCCGTTTGCGCACTTAGTTTCAGAGTACTAAACGCTGTCAGAGCCGAAGGCTTACGCATTCAGAATTGCCGAAACCGACCACGTGCGCTCTTACCTGGCGAGCACGAACACCGCGACCGCGAATGAAGCGGGCGGCTCTCCCGAAAAGCCTATCCTCGCGCGTACGTACGCTTTCGTACGTTGAGTAGACTGAAGACAGATGCGTCTTCGCCTCTGTCTTCTTTTCGCCATTGCCTGCACCGCAGTGGCGACGCAGATCCCTCGCGTTTCGATCGAGCAGATCGTTCAGCAATCAGATCAGATCGTCACGGGAACAGTTGTGCGCTCCTGGACCTCCTGGGGGCCGTCTCATGAATTCATCTGGACCCATTACGACGTGCAAGTCGAAAGCACTGCAAAGGGCCGCGCTGCCAATACCGTCACGGTAAGTGAGCCGGGTGGCGTGCTGAACGGGCGAGCAATGGATATCGCGGGTGCGGTCCATTATGACCTTGGCGAGCACGTGATGCTCTTTCTGAACACGACCCCTGTTGGCTACCACCGCACCGTGGGCTGGTCACAAGGCAAGTACCAGATCGCGAGCGATGGCACCATTCGCGCTGCTTCGGGCGACGCCGGTTTGAACGGAACATCGCTGAGCGCGGCTCGTGCGGTGATCGCGGCGACGATGCGTAAACAGGCGGTGGCGAAATGATGCGCGGTGTATTGTTGCTTCTGGCTTTCGCAGCCGTTGCGGCCGGCTATGTGCCCCGCGTCGTGAACGGCGTGCAATTGCGGCGCAAAGATTTCGCGCAGATGCAGTTCCATCTGAATTCGGCTGCCGTGCCCGGGCTGAAGAACGGTTCGGGCCAGACATTCATTACGACCGACAGTAACCCCGTTGCCGCAGTGAAGGCCGCCCTGAACACCTGGAACAACGTGGCGGACAGCAACGCACGCTTTGCGCCGCTGGATGTCACGTCCGACATCAACAACGAGAACGACAACAAAAATGTGATTGTCTTTCGCGACTCGCCCGAGATCCAAAGCGCGGTGAATGGTGCACTCGCGATCACCGATATCATCTTCAATCCGGCAGACGGTACTGTCTTCGATACCGACATCCTGTTCAATCCGACGGACACGTTCTCCACCACACTCGCGCCGGGTACCTACGACATTCAGGCGATTGCGACGCACGAGCTCGGTCATGCACTGGGCGCAAATCATAGCGGCATACTGGGCGCGGTTATGTATCAGACCACCAGAACCGGAAACACTGCCGAGCGTACTCTCAGCACAGACGACATCGCGTTCGACGCAGCAACGTACCCGTCGTCGAGCGGCGCGCGCTATGGAACGCTGGCGGGCTCCGTCAGCGCGGGGGGCCCACCATTGCGCGGCGCACTGATCACGGCTGTTGATCCGGCATCGGGCGTAACGGTCGGCGCGTTATCCGATTTCAGCACGGGCCAATATTCGATGAAGGCGCCGCCAGGAAGTTACGTGATGTACGCCGAGCCTTTGAGTGGACAGGTCAAGCCTGGAAATCTCTACATCAGCTCCCTTTCACCAGGGCAGGCAATCGACACATCATTTGAGCCCGGGCCGATTCCCGGTGCAGGTCCATACGTCTTGTCCCCGGCAGCAACCACCGGCGCCAGTTTTTCCACCACGGCGGGAACCTCGTCGGTGAGTCTGGTGCAAACGGCGGTTGGGCCAGCCGGTGGCACCGCTGACACGTTCATGATCTTTGGGGGCCCGCAGATTATGCAATCGGGCGGCGCTTCGGATCTGCTGATGTTTGGTCCTGGCATCGATGCCAATCTGACGGAGCAGAACTTCACGCTCCTGGGACCTGCCACGATCCGGCCCGGGAGTTTGCGCCGCGACAACTTCGCGTCACCCACCATCATGCGGATGACGATCGATGTTCCGGCGCGCATGGACAACGCACTCGCGAGCTTGCTCATCAATAAGAACGGCCAGACGGCGGCTTTCAGTGGTGGTTTGATCCTTGTTCCGCCTGCGCCGATCTTCACGAGTAGCAGCATCGCGAATGCATTCTCCGGTGTAGCGAACGGCGTTGCGCCTGGTGAAGACATCTCGATCTACGGCGCGAACCTTGGCCCTGCAACCGGCGTGCTTGGCTTGTTCGACATCACGACGGGCTTCGCGACATCTGTCGACGGAGTGTCGGTGATGTTCGATGGTGTTGCAGCCCCGCTGTTGTTCGTCCGCAACGACCAGATCAACGTGCAGGTGCCGTATGAAGTATCGGGCAATGCCGTCACGAACATCGTTGTGACTTATAACGGCAGCGTCAGCTCCACCATTACAGCGAACGTCGTGCCCGTGCATCCCGGGCTTTATCCCACTCCGATCAATGCAGACGGAACGTTGAACTCCGCGAGCGCTCCTGCGAAGCCGGGAACGTACGTGACGTTGTATGCTCTCGGCCTTGGCAACACGACCAATCAGCCCGCAACTGGAAAACCCGCGCCGGCGAACCCTCTGGCTGCGGCCATCGCTACCCGTAACCGTTTCGTTCGGAAGCGTTGTTGTTAGCGGATACCCGGCGGTCTACTTCGCGGGGCTGAGTCCCGGCTATGTTGGCCTTGCGCAGATCAACGTGCAGGTCCCAACGGGTCTGCCGGCGAACGTACCAATCCCATTAACTGTGAACGTGAACGGCGTCCCTACGCAGGACGCCGTGTTCATCTACGTGAAGTAGCGGCTCAGAGCTCGAGAGATCGTGTCACGATGTCGGCTTGTTCGGCATCGTGGCGTTTCTTCGATCCGGTGGCTGGGCTTGAGTTTGCCGCACGGCCTACATAGCGAATCTTGCGGCCCAGGCACGCGAAGTCTTCTTCGATGAAGCGCCATGCTCCCATATTGCGCGGCTCTTCCTGCAGCCACACCAGCTCGACATCGTCTGCATAGCCGGCAAGCATATTCTTCACCTTCTCCGACGCGAAAGGATACACCTGCTCCATCCGCGCGATCGCAATTTGCGACAACGCACGTGTATCGCGCGCAGCTACGAGGTCGTAGTAAACCTTGCCCGAGCAGAACACGATTCGCTTGACGTCTTTGTTCGGCGCTTCATACAGCACCTCTTCGAAGCCGCCGCCCGTGATTTCGCCGAACGTCGACACTGCTTTGGGGTGCCGCAAGATGCTCTTGGGCGTGAAGATGATCAGCGGTTTGCGCGTGCCGCGTCCGTCCGCTCCGCCGCGCATCTGGCGCCGCAACACATGGAAGTACTGCGCCGGAGTCGTGCAGTTACAGATCTGCATGTTGTCCCGCGCGCACAGCTCAAGAAAGCGCTCCATACGTGCGCTGGAGTGTTCCGGTCCCTGGCCTTCCTGTCCATGCGGCAGCAGCATCACGATGCCGTTCGGCTGAGACCACTTCTCTTCGGCCGTCGCAATGAACTGATCGATCATGATCTGCGCGCCGTTCGCAAAATCGCCGAACTGCGCTTCCCAGAGCACCAGCGTTTCCGGATCCGCGACCGTATAGCCGAACTCGAAGCCCAGCACCGCGTACTCGCTGAGCGAACTGTCGTAGACGTTGAAGCGCGCCTGCCTGGGCGAGAGATGTTGCAGCGGGATGTACTTGTTGCCGTTCTCGAAATCGTAAAAAGCCAGATGGCGTTGGCTGAAGGTTCCGCGTCCGCTGTCCTGACCGCTGAGCCGCACGGGGTTGCCCTCGACAACAAGGCTGCCGAATGCCAAAGCTTCCGCGAACGCCCAATCAATCGGGCCGCCCGCAGCGAGTGCTTCTTTGCGTTTATCGACAAAGCCCTTCAGCTTCGGATGCAGATGGAAGTCGGCGGGAAAGCGCGTCGCGCCTTCCACCACATCGGCAGCGAGCTCAGGCGAGATCGGAGTACCGTTGGCGGCGATAGAACTGTCGCGCTGTTCAATCGGAATGCCGAAGGCGAACTGATCGCGCGCGGTGTGGTCCTGCTCGAAAGCCTTAGCCAGGTGCGCCGCAGCAGCCTTGCGCATTTCTTCAACACGGTCCGCTGCGAGTACTTTCTCCTTCACCAGTTTCTTGCCGTAGACCACCGCGACAGACGCGTGGTCTTTGATCTTGCGATACATGATCGGCTGCGTGTAAGCCGGATCGTCGCCTTCGTTGTGACCATGGCGGCGATAGCAAACCATGTCGATCACGACGTCTTTCTTGAACTCCTGCCGGAACTCGTAAGCCATCTGCGCCACGCGAATCGCGGCATCCGGATCGTCGCCGTTCACGTGGAAGATGGGCGCTTGCACCATGCGCGCGACGTCCGTCGAGTACGGCGAGGAACGTCCTTTCTCAGGCGTCGTGGTGAAGCCAATCTGGTTGTTGATGATCAGGTGGATCGTGCCGCCGGTGCAATAGCCATCCAGTTGCGAAAGGTTCAGCGTCTCGGCTACTACGCCTTGCCCTGCGAACGCGGCGTCACCGTGAATCAGCAGTGGCAGTACGCGCTCGCGATTGATATCGCCGCGACGGTCTTGCTTGGTGCGTGCGATGCCTTCCACCACTGGATCAACTGCTTCCAGATGGCTCGGATTCGGCGAAAGCGAAACGATGACTTCTTTGCCCGTGGTCGATTTGCGCGTAGCGCACGCGCCCAGGTGATACTTCACGTCTCCGGAGCCATGCATGCTCGACGGGTCTGCGTAGCCTTCGAACTCGGCAAAGATCTGGCCCAGCGGCTTGCCGACGAAGTTCGCCAGCACCGTCAAGCGCCCGCGATGAGCCATGCCCATCACCATCTCTTCCACGCCGTCATCGGCCGCGTGTTCCAGAATTTCGTTGAGGATCGGAATCGCGGTCTCGGCGCCTTCGAGTGAGAACCGCTTCTGGCCTACGAAGCGCGCGTGCAGAAAGTGTTCGAACTCTTCGGCGTTGAGCAGACCATCCAGAATCTGCAAGCGCTGTTCCGGCGCGAGCGGCCAGTTGTTCTGTTGCGGCTCCATGCGTTCCTGCAGCCAGGCTTTCTGATCCGGCTGTTGGATATGCATGTACTCGCAACTGATCTTGCCGCAGTAAGTCTGTCGCAGTTGCTCCAGAATCGAACGGAGCGTAGTGAGCTGCGTCGCCTGCTTTTTGTTCGGCGAGCCCAGGTTGCCCGGATGGAACATGCGGTCCAGATCCCAGATCGTCAGCCCGTAGTTCAAGGGATCGAGTTCCGCGTGGTAGTGAGCCGCATCGCCATTGAGCGGATCGAGGTCGGCGCCTAAGTGCCCGCGCACACGGTATGCGTGAATCAACTGAATCACCGCGGTCTGCTTGGCTACGTCAACTGATGCGATGCCTGCAGGCGCGCCTGTCTGACGGTCAGCTTCCCATTTGACCGGGCGATAAGGAATCGCTAACTCGTCAAAGATGTCCTCATAGAAACCTTCTTCACCATCGAGGAACGATTGCACTTTGCCGAGAAATGCACCAGACTCCGCACCTTGAATAATGCGGTGATCGTAAGTGCAGGTGATCGTCATCACCTTGCCCACGCCAAGAGCCGCACGAATTTCCGGAGACATGCCGCGCAGCTCGGCAGGATAGTCCATCGACCCGACAGCAATGATTGCGCCCTGCCCGTTCATCAGGCGAGGAACGGAGCCCATGGTGCCCACTGTGCCGGGGTTCGTGAGAGAGATCGAAGTGCCGGCGAAATCAGGCATGCCCAGCTTGCCGTTACGGCCGCGCGCAACCAGATCATCGAACGCCGCAAGGTACTGCACGAACGTGAGCGCGCCGGCGTTCTTGATATTCGGAACCAGCAGGCTGCGCTGACCATTCTTGCCGGCAACGTCGATCGCGAGGCCGAAGTTGATGTTCTTGCGTACGATGCGCACGGGCTCACCCGATGCGTCAGTGAACGCGTTGTTGATCGAGGGAACTTCCCTGGCTGCACGCACAATCGCCCAGCCGATCAGGTGCGTGTAAGAGATCTTGCTCTTGCCTACCAGCGTGCGGTAGTGATTCAGAAGCTGGCGATTCTCATCGACCACTTTGACGGGTATCGTGCGGAGCGAAGTCGCCAGCGGAATCTGCAGGCTGGCGTCCATGTTCCTGGCGATGGCCGCAGCCGCGCCACGCAGCACGACGGCTTCCTCTCCATCGCCGGGGACATAAGCGGTCTTCGGTGTGGCGCTGACGTTGCCGTTGCTCTTCGGAGTGCCGTTCGCAACGGGCGCTCCGTTGCGGTCAAAAACTGATTTCCAGCTTTCGTCTACCGACTGCCGATCGTGTTGATATTGTTCGCGCAGTTCGTCTTCAAACCAGCTGTTGATACCCAACTGGGGGTCGGATGTTGCCATGGTGAGATTACGGGGTGTCCTGGCTACTATGGTAGCTTGCCGTGGCTGAGTAGGCTGCGCGCCAGCTACAGGTCCTTGGGTGCCAACCCCGTATGTTTGGCGATTCGGCTCAGCATTCGGGGACCGATTTCAACACCATCGTGAAACGCGAACGTGAAGTCAGGCCACCCTTCGCGTGGGTGCGCCGACCTGCCGCTTCACTCGCCAACCGATCGAATACAAGCGCGAAGCACCCGCTCAGCTTTAAACGCATGGCTCAAATTCTGTAAACGTCAAGGCCAGCGCCTTGCCGGATGCCTCAATTGATCAGCCAATGTTCAACGCGATTGCTTCGACGCGAGCTGCCGCTTCCTCTTGCGTGACTCCGTACGCCAGAGCGCCGGGGCATTCCGGAATCTCGGCGATCCAGCGGCCATCCTCTTCTCGTTCGAATTCGTAAGTGAAAGGCATTGATCTGGCGCTTCCAAAACGATTATACGAAGGCGCTGGGCGCTCTTGCTAAAATCACCACAGTGACCCTCGAAGAACTTGAACGAGAATACAACCCGCTCCGCGAACAGGCTTTGGCCGTGCGGAGCTATCTTTGACTCGGCTCAAAAACAAACTCAATTAACCAAGCTCGAAGAGACCATCAACGCGCCTGACTTCTGGGGCAATCCCGAGAAAAGTCAGAAGGTCATGCAGGACCGCAAGCGCCTCGAAGAAGCCATCGAGCACGATCAAAAAATCGGCGGCTTGACCGAGGAGCTCGACACGCTCTTCGAACTCGCTCATGAAGGCGAGAACGTCACTGCTGACATTGAGCGCGAGACGAAATCGTACGCCGCGTTGCTCGAGAAGCTCGAAACCGCGATGCTGCTCTCGGGTGAGAATGACGCTCTGCCCGCGATCGTCACGATCCATCCAGGCGCGGGCGGCACCGAAAGCCAGGACTGGGCCGAGATGCTAATGCGCATGTACCTGCGGTGGTGTGAACGCAACGGCTTTGGCGCGAACATCCTCGACCGTCTCGAAGGCGAAGGCGCAGGTATCAAATCCGTCACGTTCGAAGTGAACGGGGCGAACGCTTACGGCTTGCTGATGTCGGAGATCGGCGTGCACCGGCTGGTGCGCATCTCGCCGTTCGATTCGGCGGCGCGGCGTCATACCTCGTTCGCGTCGGTCTTTGTGTATCCGCAGATCGATGACGAGATCAAAATCGATATCAAAGCCGACGATCTTCGCATCGATACTTTTCGCGCGGGCGGCGCAGGCGGACAACACGTCAACATGACGGACTCCGCGGTGCGCATTACGCACTTCCCGACGGGCATTGTGGTGCAGTGCCAAAACGAGCGCTCGCAGCACAAGAACCGCGATGGTGCGATGAAGCAGTTGCGCGCGCGGCTCTACGAGTTTGAGCTCGAGAAGAAGCGCGAAGAGACGCGCAAGACCGAGGCTTCGAAACTCGAAATCAACTTCGGCAGCCAGATTCGCAGCTACGTGCTCGCGCCGTACCGCATGATTAAAGACCACCGGACGAAGCTCGCGGTTGGCGACGTCGATCGTGTGCTAGATGGTGACCTGGAGCCTTTTCTGCACGCTTGGCTGGTATATCGCAAGACGGGTAAGACTGCCGGTGACGGCAAAGATGAACTCCCCGACTGATGACGAAATCGCGCACGCCGCCGCGCTGCTGAAAGCCGGTCAACTTGTCGCGTTCCCGACGGAGACGGTGTATGGGCTGGGCGGGAATGCGCTGGACCCCGCGGCCGCAACGCGAATCTTTGCCGCGAAAGGCCGCCCGTCGAGCAGCCCGCTAATTGTGCACGTCTCATCCGTTGCCATGGCGCGCGAGTTGGTTGCCGAGTGGCCTGCCGCGGCGGATAAGCTCACCAGCTTTTTCTGGCCGGGTCCACTCACGCTCGTCCTGAAAAAGCTGCCGCTCGTCCCGAATGTGATTACTGCGGGCCTGGACACCGTTGCCTTACGTATGCCCGCGCATCCGGTTGCGATAGCGCTGATTGAAGCCGCAGGCATTCCCCTTGCGGGGCCGAGTGCGAACCGGTTCACTGCACTCTCGCCCACCACCGCAGAGCACGTACGACGCTCGGGCGTTGCGGATCTGGTGCTGGACGGCGGTCCCACTGCGGTGGGTATCGAATCCACTGTGTTGTCGCTGGCCGAAGGCCGTCCGGTGTTGTTGCGGCACGGCATGATTACTGTCAAACAATTGGAGCAGTTGATTGGCCCCGTGGAAGTCAGAACGCAAACGGGCCAGGCAGCACATAGCTCTCCCGGGCAGCATGCGCGGCACTACCGGCCTGTGACGCCGCTCCACATAGGCGCGCCGTTCGCGACGGGCCGTGGCGCGTACCTTTGGTGGAGCAAGCCACTGCCAACAACGCACTCCATTCCGATGCCCGCTAATCCGCAGGAGTACGGCGTTATTCTTTACAGCACGCTGCACGCCGTGGATGCCGAACAACTGGATTGGATTGCGGTGGAGATGCCGCCTGATGAGCCCGAATGGTCAGCCATCCGGGACCGGTTAACCCGGGCGTCCGGCTAAAGCTTTACTCGCCGCCGCCGGCTAAAGGATGCCGGCCGTTCGACATTTTCGCGACTTCGAGCTTCGTGCTCGGCGGACCGATGTGAATGTGTGCGCCCGTAGCCTGTCGCGCAACGGCCGTGCGGAATGCGAAGAACGGTATCTTGTGCGCAGTCAGGTAATCACGCAGCCACAACCCTTCGCGTGACTCCGGCATCACCGCGACATCGACTCGCCCTCGATGATCGAAACCGAGCGAGCGATGGACCATGCTTTCGCCGTCCGCGCTGATCGGTAAAGGCCGGCGGAACTCGCTCTCAAACGCGGACTCTACTTTCACGCGATCGGCCACGGTGAACACGTTGCTGCCCACGTAGTGCTGAACCAAACCGGTGAACGACGGGATGGGCAGGCCCGAGGAGGCCGCACGCATCAGCGACTGCTCGGTTTGCGCCATCTCGAATAGTTCCTGCACCAGGTGCGCGCGTGTCTGGGCCCATTCACTTTCTTTCTGTGCACGCGCCAGAGCATCTTCCGCGTTCTGCAGTTCGTTCGCGGGCAGGACGCCCATGTCGACCAGCTTCTTCGTCTCTTCGACCTGCTTCTGATGGTCGGTGATGCGGCGTTGCGTCATCACGATCATCTCTTCGGCTTTGGCCGGAGTCAGGTCCTGCGCATATAGGGTCTTGCGCAGGTACTCGTCATCTTTGGCCGTCTCGTACGAACGCTCCGCCTCTGCCAGCTTGACGCGCGGAAGCATGCCGGATTCCACCAGACCTTTGACCTTCTCCATCTGCTGGCGGGCCATCATGACCAGCACCGGCTCTGGAGCCGAAGGCGCCGTAGCAGGGGGCGCTGCAAATCCGAGGAGCGGCAACATCAACAAAGCAATCGGGATGTAGCGTTTCGGTCTCAAAGGCCTTTTCCTAGTGTACGATGGGGACTGGAGAATCGTTCCTGAGCGAAGTCGAAACATCGTCCCCTCAGATCCCAAGCACGGAGCCTTCCACTGCGGAGAAGTCCTGGCGTATTGCGGTCGCTGCAGCAGAAGAAAAACAGGCCAAAGATGTTGTGGTGCTTGATCTTAGAGGCGTCACCTCGTTTGCAGATTTTTTCGTGATTTGCACCGGAAACAACCAGAGGCAAGTGCAAACGATTGCTGACGAGATCGACAAACAGCTTCGGGATGCCGGTGAGCGCGCCACCAGCGTGGAAGGTTACACGCAGGCGGAATGGGTGCTCGCCGATTACGGCGACTTTCTGATTCACGTCTTCTCAGAGAAGGCACGTGAATTTTACGATCTCGAACGGCTCTGGCGCGCCGCAAAGGTCGTACCACTGCAGACGGCTTGAAGATCTACCTCTACTATGAGGGCAAGAAGCGGGACGGCCACGCCAATGCGATTGCGGAGGACTTCGTCTCGCGCGCGGCGCACTATTACCCCACAGCGCAGCAGGAGATCCGCCCGGCCAGGTTCGATCCGTGGGTGAAACACCCCAACGCGTTTAAGATCGTTCTCGATCCCGGCGGCAAGCATCTTGACTCGCCCGCGTTCGCGCGGTGGATGGAACAGGCTGAGCTGCGCGCGGCGGACCTGGTCTTCTTCGTCGCAGGCGCCGATGGACCTCCGGACGAGTGGCGCGAGAAAGCCGACCTGTTACTGTCACTATCGCCGATGACGTACCCTCATGAGTTGGCCCGCGCGATGTTAGCGGAGCAGATCTATCGCGCTTTCGCGGTGCTGCGCGGCCACCCATACCCACGCCAGTAAATCAGCGTGTGAGAATGTTAACGTCACAAGCGAACTTCTAAATTATGTCGTGGTTTACGCGAAGCGAGAAACTAAAACCAGGAGAGGGCGAGCGCAAGGTGCGTACAGAAGGCCTCTGGCAGAAGTGCGATCGCTGCCGCGAAATCATCTGGAAGAAGGATCTCGAAACATCCAACCATGTGTGCCCGCGGTGTGGCGCGCACTTCCGCATCGATGCGATGACGCGCCTGAAGCTCCTGTTCGACGATGAGCAGTTCGAGCAGTTCGACAACACGCTGGTCTCATCCGATCCGCTGGAATTCGTCGACAGCAAGCCTTATCACGAGCGACTCAAGTCGATGCAGGAAGCTACGTCGCTCACGGACGCGTTGGTGGCGGCGCGCGGCAAGCTGAATGGGCGTGTCGTGCACATTTGCGCGATGGAGGCGAAATTCATCGGTGGCAGCATGGGCTCGGTGATGGGCGAGCGCATCACGCGGGCGATCGAGCGCTGTATCGCGGAAAGCGCCCCCCTGATCGTGGTATCGGCGTCCGGTGGTGCGCGCATGCAGGAAGGCGCGGTCAGTTTGATGCAGATGGCCAAGATCTCGGCCGCGTTGATGAAGCTCGACGAAGCGCGGATTCCTTACATCAGTGTGCTGACCGATCCCACGACCGGCGGCGTCACTGCCAGTCTGGCCATGCTGGGCGATCTGAACATTGCCGAACCTGGCGCGCTGATTGGTTTCGCGGGCCCGCGCGTGATTGAGCAAACCATCCGTCAGAAGTTGCCGGAAGGCTTTCAGCGCAGTGAGTTCCTGTTGAAGCACGGCATGCTCGATGCAGTTGTCGCGCGCGCGGAGATGAAGACCTATCTGTCCGAAGCTCTGCGATTCTTCTGCGGTCCTGTTGCGGCTTAGCCGCTCATGAACTACCCCGATTCGGTCCGCTTTCTCTACCAACTCGGAAACGAACTCAAAACCGCTAAATACGATCTGTCGCGCATGACCGTGCTGCTGCATGCACTCGGCAATCCGCAGCGGCGGCCTGCGCGATTCGTGCATGTGGCGGGCACGAACGGCAAAGGCTCGACCTCCGCGATGATCGAATCCGGCTTGCGCGCGGCAGGGTTCAAGACCGGGCTGTTTACCTCGCCGCATTTGTCTGAGCCGACAGAGCGCATTCAGATCAACGGCGTGCCGGTTTCTACAGAAGCATTTGCTGAGGCGTTCGTGCAGGTGCATCGCGTTGCCGAAGAGCTGCTGGAGCAGCGTGCGATCGATTCACATCCGAGCTACTTCGAGATCGTCACAGCGATGGCGTTCGTTGTGTTCCGTGAGCAAGCGACCGACATTGCAGTCATTGAAGTCGGATTGGGCGGGCGGCTTGACGCCACCAATCTGGTGGAACCAGAACTCTGCGTGATCACACCAGTCGATTTCGATCATGAGGCCCTTCTCGGCAAGAGCATCGAGGCGATCGCATTCGAAAAAGCCGGCATTCTGAAGCCGGGCGTTCCCGCTGTTCTCGCCAGGCAAAGGGCCGAAGCATCAGCGGTGATTCGAACGCAAGCGGTCGCGGTGCATAGTTCACTGATTGATTCCACGTTGTGGAACATCTCCGAACTCGCGATCGATTCGGAGAGCAGCCGGTTTATTCTGGCAGGCGATCTCACGATCGAAATCTTCTGTCCCCTGGCCGGACATCACCAGGTGGAGAATGCTCGCACGGCCGTCTGCGCCCTGCACGCTCTGGGCGTGCCAGAAGAATCGATCTCGGACGGCATCAACGCTACGCGCTGGCCAGGCCGCCTCGAACATATCGGCCGCTTTGTTATCGACGGCGCACACAACCCGGCAGGCGCGCGTGCACTCGCGGACTACGTCAGTGAGTTTTATACCGGCAGGCAGAAGACGCTGATCTTCGGCGCGATGCGCGACAAAGCAGTCGAAGAGATGTCGGGCCTGTTGTTTCCGCTCTTTAACCAGGTAGTCGTCACGGCTCCCGCGCAAGCCCGCGCGCTGGAACCATCCACGTTTGCAGAGCTGTCGGATCACCCTTACCTGGTGCAGACCGCTGCGCTTGCGGAAGCAATCGAAATAGCCGAGGAACTCCCGGGCGCGATCTTCATCACCGGCTCGCTATTCCTCGTGGCTGAGGCGCGCGAACACTTACTTAAGCACTAGCCAGCTTGTGCATCGCCGGCGGTTCCAGACGAAAGATCGTCCATTCATCCAGCGGCAGCGCACCAAGCGATTTGTAGAAGTCAATCGACGGCTGGTTCCAATCGAGCACCGCCCATTGCATCAGTGCGCAATCGCGCGCGACCGCGATCTTTGCCAGGGCAACCAGTAGCGCTTTGCCCATCCCGCGCCCGCGTGCTGCGGGCCGAACGAAGAGATCCTCCAGATACAGCCCGCGCTTTGCACGCCACGTTGAGTAGTTGTGAAAGAAGACGGCGAAGCCCTGCGGCTGCGTGTTGTCGCACACCAGCAGCACTTCCGATTGCGGTTGCGGGCCGAATAACGTTTCACGCAGGAGTTCTTCCGTAGCCGGAACCTCGGCCGCTGTTGCGCGCTCATATTCAGCAAGAGCGCGAATCAATTCGAGAATGACGGGAACATCGTCTACGGTTGCAGTTCTGATTTCGAAATCTTTCATCTTCGCCGAGCCATTCTAAATCGTACGTTGCCGGCACAACCGCGGGTGCGTCACACCGTCTCGAAGCGCCACAATGGTTGTATCCCGATGCCCGAAAACCAGCTCATTCACGAGAAGAGCCCTTACCTGCTGCAACACGCGCACAACCCCGTCGACTGGCATCCCTGGGGTCCGGAAGCATTTGCGAAAGCGCAAGCCGAAGACAAGCCGATCTTTCTATCGATCGGCTACTCCACGTGTCACTGGTGCCATGTAATGGAGCGCGAATCGTTTGAAGACGCGCAGATCGCGGGCATCATGAATCGCCACTTCATCAACATCAAAGTCGATCGCGAAGAGCGGCCGGATGTCGATCGCATCTACATGAGCTACGTTCAGGCGACTACCGGAAGCGGCGGTTGGCCAATGTCGGTATGGCTGACGCCGGATCGCAAGCCGTTCGTCGGCGGCACTTACTTTCCGCCGGAGAATCGCTACGGCCGGCCCGGTTTTCCGCAGATTCTTTCGAGCATTGCCGCGGCCTGGTCGAAGGACCGCGAGAAGATTATCGACTCGAGCGAAAAGGTGCTGGAGCAACTGCAGAAGCAGGCCGAAGTAACAGCTTCTGCCGAAAGCAATCTGTCGGAAGACATGCTGGAGTCCGGCTTCCAGACCTGGCGGCGCAGCTTTGATTCAAGGCTCGGCGGCTTCGGTCATGCGCCGAAATTTCCGCGCCCGGTAGTGTTGAACTTCCTGCTTCGCTTCTACGCTCGGACCGGCAATCAGGAAGCGCTCGCGATGGTCACCGAAACACTGCGAGCGATGGCGCGCGGAGGCATGCACGATCAACTCGGCGGCGGCTTTCATCGCTACTCGGTGGATGAGTATTGGTTCGTTCCGCATTTCGAAAAGATGCTCTACGATCAAGCGCAGTTAGCAACGTCGTATCTGGAAGCGTTCCAAATCACGAAGGATGCTGACTTCGCCGAGGTGGCACGCGACATTCTCGATTACGTACTGCGCGATATGACGGACCCGAGCGGCGGCTTCTACTCCGCTGAAGACGCGGACAGCGTGATCGATCCGGCGCATCCACATGAAAAAGGCGAGGGCGCGTTCTATGTGTGGTCGCAAGCTGAAGTCGAGGCCGAACTCGGGCCCGAGCATGCGCGCTGGTTCCAGTTTCGCTATGGCGTCGAGGAAGACGGCAATGTCCGCAACGATCCGCATGGCGAATTTGCCGGGCACAACATTCTGTTTGAAGCGAACTCGCTCGAAGAGACGGCGCATCATGTGGAGCGTCCAATCGAAGAAGTGCGCGCCGTCTTTGAGCAGGCGCGTACGAAGCTGATGGCGGCTCGCGCTAAGCGCGTGCGCCCGCATCTCGACGACAAGGTGCTGACCGCGTGGAACGGTCTGATGATCTCGGCGTTTCTGAGCGCAGGCGCGATTCTCGACGAGCCGCGATACACCCAGGCAGCGCAGCGCGCGATCGACTTGATTCGCACGCGGCTCTACGATCCGATGAGCGAAGTGTTGATGCGCCGCTATCGCGATGGCGACGTCGCGATCCCCGGCTTTCTCGACGACTACGCATTCTTCGCGCAGGCACTTCTCGATTCCTATGAGACAACCTTTCGCTTCGAGCATCTCGAGCTCGCGATGGCACTCACGCGGCGCATGCTCGACATCTTCGAAGACACTCAGAACGGCGGCTTCTACACAACGGCGGAGGCGGGACCCGATCTGGTGATGCGCCTCAAAGACGATTACGATGGCGCTGAACCATCAGGAAATTCGATTGCGGTCCAGAACCTGTTGAGACTGGCGCAAATCACCGGCGAAGACAGATTCCGGGCCGCGGCCCAACGCACCTTGCAGGCGTTCGCAGGCCGCATGGAGACACAAGGCCCCGCCGTACCGCAGATGCTGGCCGCCCTTGCATGGACGTTTTCCGCACCGCGCGAAGTTGTGTTGGCCGGCGACTCCGGCAGTGCCAGCACGGCTGCGATGCTGCGCGCGCTGCATTCCCAGTTCGCGCCGTTCAAGGTGGTGCTTCTCGCGGACGACGCGAATCGTGACCGGCTGGCGCGCTGGAATCCCGCGATCGCCGAAATGCGTGCCGTGAACAACCAAACTGCGGCTTACGTATGTGAGAACTATGCCTGCCAATTGCCGACGATGGACCCGGCTGAGTTGGCCCGCTTGTTACAATAAGTTTCCATATAAATAGAGCGAGGAGAACACCATGGAACGCACTAATGGCACGACTTTGCAAGGCAAACCGATGACAGTTCTGGGGCCCGAGTTAAAGGCTGGCGATGCTGCTCCGGACTTCAATATGATCGACGACAGTCTGCATCCCGTGTCGCTCAAAGAGACGTCCGGCCGTGCGCGCATCTTCAGCGTGATTCCGTCGCTCGATACGCCGGTCTGCGATGCGCAGACCAAGCGTTTCAACGAAGAGGCAGCGAAGCTGGACAACGTCGACATTTATACGATCAGCATGGACCTCCCTTTCGCGCAGAAGCGTTGGTGTGGCGCGTTCGGCGTCGATAAAGTCAAGATGCTTTCCGATCACAAAGACGGCTCGTTCGGCACTGCTTACGGGACGTTGATCAAAGATCTGCGCATCGAGAGCCGCGCGATCTTTGTGGTGGGCCCCGACGACAAGTTGAAGCACGTGGAGTACGTCAAGGAAGTTGCCGATCATCCGGACTACGACGCGGCCCTGAACGCAGTCAAGAGTAGTTAGCCCCAGAGGTCGATAGCGCGCGAGATGCCGAGAGCAACGCCTGGCGATTTCATCCGCCGGGCAATGAAAAATCCGCTGGTACGGGGCGGGCTGACCATCGGCTTTGGAATCGCGCTGGGGAACGTGATCGGGTTCGTTCGCGTTGCCGTAACGGCATATCTGCTCGGCACGCACGCGCTCGCCGACGCACTGGCCGTTGCGGTCGGTCCGATCGATACCATCAATAGCGCGCTGATCAACACCATGATCTTCGCGTTCGTGCCGATGCTCACGCTGCGCGAAGGGCACCGCCGCGCGGCTCTGCTGCGCCGTGCGGGCAAGTTGTTCGCGCTGATTTTCGTTTCACTCAGTGCTCTCATCTTTCTGTTCTCGCCGCTCCTGATTCGCGCGCTCGGGCCGGGTCTTGCGCCCGAGTATGTTCCGGTCGCGGTGAACATTCTGCGCATCACGTCGATCTCGACACTCGCGGCCGGCACCGGCGCGCTCTACTCGGCCTTGTTGTTCACGGAGCGGCGCTTCGGCCCCACGGCGTTTTATCAGGCGTCGCTCAATCTGTTCACCACGCTCGGTGCTCTGTTGCTGTGGCGGTTCTTCGGGATTTACGCGTTCGCCATCGGTTACGCCACCGGTAGCTGCGCTCAGTTGGCCGTTGTCTTTACAGCGGCGCGCGGCAGTTGGAAGCAACTGGCGGCTCTCGAAATCGAACCTTCCGATGACCGCGAAAGCACGCGCGAGATGCTCTGGAAACCCGGCTGCTTTCTCGTCTATGCGGGCCTGCTCGCGCTCAATCTACTGGTGACGCGAAGCTTCGCGACGGAAGCGGGATCGGGCATGGCCGCGGCCTTCGACTACTGCATCCGCTGCGTCAGCGTGGTGATTGCGTACCTGGTGTCTCCACTCTCGAATTCCCTGCTGCCCGAAATCGCACGGCTGCGCAGCGAGCAGAAGGGCCGCGATGCGATTCGCCTGGTAGAACGCACCATCGGCCTCGCCGGCGCGGCCGCTATCGTTTCACTCGTCATCGGCATACTGGTGCGGCAGCCGGTGATCGCGCTGCTCTTTCAGCGTGGCCACTTCACCGCGGAATCGACCCGCATGGTCAGCGGCGTGTTCATCGGCTTCGCGCCCAGCATGATCGGCATGAGCCTGTTGGAGCTGATGTCCCGCTCCCTCTTCGCGATGGATCGCCCGAAGCTGCCCCTTTCAATCGCCTTTATCCCCGTGACGGTCAACCTGGCGATCTGCGCTGCACTCCACTTCTACTGGCCGGACCGCGCCGTACAGCCCGAGTACATTGCCCTGGGCGCCTCAACCGGCCTGCTGCTTGGGTTCGCCGTGCTGCTGACCATGACCCATCGTTTACGCAAGCACATCCACAGCACGGCGGAAGTGCACGAGGCAGAAGCCGCAGCGGTGTAAGTTAGCGAAGCCAGGAATGCCGTCACGGTGATTGGTCAAAGCCACAACCGTTTCACGCAATGAAAAATGTTGCGCGCCACTGAAGTACGCTCGGCCACTGGATTTCGAACCGTACGTGAACAGTGCCGTCGTCCGTGGGCGCAACGTTGAGCACGGTCATGGTTGCGGCGCCGATGAAGGGGTAGTCGAGCGGCTCGCCGCCTAGCTCGCAGACCGACACTTCGACGTGCGAATGGCGGTTGAGCACGCTGCGCCCGAACGCGAAGGCGATGTCGAAGGTTCCCCAGCCCCAGCCGTCCCACGTCCATACCTGCAGCGGCATCGCGAGCGGAAACGGATTGTCCAGATCGGGACCGGCGATCGTAGAGGTTCCGGGGTAGGCGCTGTCGACAAGAGCCTTGAAATACGGGAAGGGATCTCCAGGGTCGCGGGTCAGGTTGTTGTAGACGCCCGCCAAAGTGGGCGCACCCGCGCCGACGATCTGATTGATGTTGTAGCCGAGCTGACTGAAAAGGTAATAGATGAACAGCAGGGCGCAGCCGGTAATTGGGTCAGGACCGTCGTCTGTTTTGTTGATGTTATTAACAAAGTCGTTGCGGGGGCTGTTCATCCAGGCATTGCTATTGTCGAAACCCGCTGGGGGAAGGCCCAGCCCGTTCAGCGCCAGAAAACGCGCCGCGAGGAAACGTGAGAGTCCCTCTCCCTGGCTGCCTTCAGTGTTGGTGCCGTACCAGCCGAGCGACTGTTCGCGCATGAACTGCTCGGTCATTTCTGAGACGAGCAAATAGCGGCACATCGAAGCATCGCCGCCTGCAGGCTTTAGAGTGACGCCTAAATTGCCGCCGCCAAGCCCCCAGCTTGCGCCGCCCCCGAATTGCGTCACCTGCACAGTGCACGGGATGTTGTAATCGAGCGCCGGATTCCCAAACCACCCAGACATCAGGTTGAAATCGGCCTCAGCTGCGGCAATTAAGGCATTCGTGCGAGCCGGCTCGGGTCCGGCCGGATTCGAAGCCGTGCGCTGCAGCGAGCTGTCGTAAGAGAAGGAGTAATGGGTAGTCGGGTTGCCGACCAAACCAGTGGTGATCTGGGCCATCGTGACTATCTCCGTTGGTCAATTAGCGGCGGACTAATCGATGAAAAAGGTAGCTCGCCACTGCAAGGTATCGCTCCAATTGATTTCGAAACGGACGTGGAGCACGCCGTCATCTGCGGGCGCGACATTGTGCACGCGCATTGTGGCGTCACCGATGAACGGTACGTCGAGCGGTTGGCCGCCCAGTTCGCAAATCGAAACAATACAGTGCGAGTGACGGTTGATTACGTCGGTTCCGAAAGCGAATGCAATATCGAAGGTTCCCCAGCCCCAGCCGTCCCATGTCCATACCTGCATAGATCCTCCTTCGGCGATTGGATCAGGCGCGGCGCACGGGCCCGCCGATTAGCTGGCCACTGCCCGCAGGTCCAGCTCCTCGTTGCGGATCGAGGCTTTGCTGAGTAAGCCGTCCGCCGTGAGCGGACCCTTCCGGCCGGCTGGAGCCTTGCATCCCTGTCAGATGAGGTTTGTGACCGGCGGTGATGACGTCGTGCCGAGTGGGTCTGCCTTCGGCCAAACGGGAGCGTGTTTTGGGCAGTCCCGACGTTCCCTTGAGATGCAATTTGTGGCCGCCGAATTCAAAGAACTCCTCGGCGTGATGTTGGCGGGATTCGGTTTTTCCCGCGTGAGATTCGGGCTGGTTCGGTTCGTGCAACGGGCACCTCCGGCAGAACTACCCAGGATTTTGCCGTCTTTGCTCTGGGTGACAGCAAATATACTCTAAACGCGGAGTCGCGGCCAGCCTTCTCTTTGTTCCGCGCGAACTCGCGTGGCGGATTGCCAATCTGGAGATTGGCGTTCCGTTGGGCTCGGTTGACTCGATGAAGGCTGACCAGTCATTTGATTCGGGTGAGAGACTGTTTGGGTGAAATCTATCGACCGCTCGTCGCTCGCTAAGACGTTGAAGCAGACGCGTCCGTTTACGCAGATTGAACAGGAAGCGTATTTGAGCATTGTCCGCACTGCGACGGAACTTGCGCATGAGGTGGACCGATTGTTCAAGGGCTCGGGAGTTACTCAGCCACAGTACAACGTGCTTCGGATTCTGCAAGGGGCGAGTCCTGATGGGCTAAATCGGAGAGCGGTTGCCGAGCGGTTGGTGGTGCCGATGCCCGACGTTTCGCGTCTACTTGAGCGAATGGTGGAGGCGGGATGGATCGAACGTGAGCGCCGGGACAAAGACAGGCGTGAAGTGGTGAGTAACCTGACGCCTGAGGGGCGGTCCATTCTGTCGAAATTAGAGGAGCCTCTCAAGAGTTTGCACCGTCGCCAGTTCAAGCGAATCGAACGCGCTAAATTGCAAACGATGCTGGATCTTCTCGCTGAAGTCAGAAGCCGGAGGTGACTTCAGACAAAAATAGGTGTGACAACACGTAATTCATGTTATAGTCGTCTCCGGCGTGCGGGATTGCGGGCAAATAGGTGTTATAACACGCAATTTCAGAGACACTAAACGAAAGGTACAGAAAATGAAACGAAACCTTATCTTGATGGGCGCTGCCACTATCGCGATGATCGTGATGGGGAGTGCAAGGGCGAACTCAACCGAGGACGCGAACAAGGTTTTGGTGAAACGCGCGATGAACGATCTGTTCGTCAAGCGCGACACTACCGCGGTGGGAAGGTACTGGGGTGATCCCTATCTTCAGCACAACCCCACCATCGCCGACGGAGCGGCTGATCTTCCTGGAATCATCAAGTCCCTTCCGGCCACGTTCAAGTACGAGCCGGGACTTGTCCTCGCGGAAGGAGACATGGTGATGATCCATGGACGCTATACAGGGTGGGGTCCGAAGCCAATGGTGGCTGTCGACATTTTCCGAGTCAAGAATGGCAAGCTCGTAGAGCATTGGGACGTGATGCAGGAAGAGGTCCCGGCGGGAAAGACGAAGAGCGGGCGGCCGATGTTTCCGATTAGCCGTTAAGTCGGGAGAGTATGCGTGGAAGGGAGTCGCGGTGTGGGGGAATGCGGCTCCCTGACGGCCGCGCTACTGAAAGCTGCCTGACCGGATAGATTAAAACCAGTGCGGAACGAATTGGCTGGTGTTTCCGGTCACTCGCACGCTAGATTCGCGGATACCTACTCCGGAGGCGGCATTGTCTTCATGGCCGATTACCCAGCTCCCGAGCACGGGGTACTTATCTGCGAACTTAGCCGTGTCGAGTAACTCCTGGCAGACATAGCCTTCTTCGCCGTAATCGCCGCCGGTGGAGAGAACAGCTGAGCCGTTTTCGTAGATGGTGATGTTGTTGCCTTCGCGTCCCATCTTCGGCTTGCGTACCCAGTTTCTTATTCCGGGCGGGGGAGTATCCAGAGCGGTAGCGAGTAAGTTCGGGTGGCCAGGGTACATCTCCCAAAGAACGGCGAGGATGGCCTTATTCGAGAGCACCATCTTCCATACGGGCTCGATGATCGTGGTGCGGCCTGCGTCTTTTTGCACGAAAGCGCCACCGGGTTCATTGGCGATCCATTCCCACGGGTAGAGCTTGAACAGAGTCTGGATCACGCGCTCGTCGGGATCGCGGAACTCTTGTTGTTCTTCGTGGTAGCCGAGGTCGGCGATTGGGAACGCACTCGTGGTGTATCCCGCCTGCTGTGCGGTGTCCTGGAGATAGGCGACGGTGTAGCCATCTTCGACGTCGTCGGCTGACGTGAAGTGAATGTGGGTTCCGTTCAGGTACGGACGGAACACTTTCCAGAGTGCGATGAGCTTCTCGTGAATGGAGTTGAATTGGTCGCGGCGCGGGTGCAGCTTGCGCTGATCTTCCAGCCAGTACCACTGAATGACGGCGGCTTCGAGGAGCGACGTGGGCGTATCGGCGTTGTACTCGAGCAGCTTGAGCTCGCCTTTCGTGGAGTAGGCAAGGTCGAAGCGGCCATAGAGCGATGGCGGTTCGGCTTCCCATGCGGCTTCGATGAGCGCATCGAACGCAGGCGGTATTCCGAACTCGCGGTAACGCTTCTGATCGATGACGCGCTGCACTGCTTTGAGGCACATGCCGTGCAGTTCGCCGGTGACGGCTTCGATCGAATCCACTTCGGAAGCGGTGAATTCGTAACAGGCCGATTCGTTCCAATAAGGTTGCTCGCCAGTGTGCCAGAGCAGCCCTTGTGACTCTACGGTCTGCTGCCAGTGCGCACGCGGTTGCATGGAGATACGCCGCATCTATTCGCCCCCACTGTGGCCGGCAGCCGTCGAACCGAACGCACCTCGCGCAGTTCCGCTGGCCGAGGGATGCGCGTAACTGGAGTGCGGTGCTGCTACCACCGTCCCGCCGGTGCTGGTGTAGTTGCGATAACCACCGTAGTAGTACGAGTACGGATACCCGTAATGGTGCGGATACCAGCGGTTGCCGTAATAGTAGCCGCCATCGCGCGTGGCCGATTCGCAGGCTTCCGCATCAAAGGTGCGTGGCTCGCACGGGTCGATCGCGCGGCGGCCGCACCCCGCGAGCGCCAGCCCCGCAACCAGCGTGAGCCGTACAGACTGACTACTTTTTCGCAAGCTCCACCAATTCTAATGGTCAGTTTACCGGGCTGGCGGATCAGTTCTTCAGGCACAAGACGCCGACGCGGTGCTCGCAGCTTTGGCGCTGAGGTGCATCGGCCGGCGCCGTGGGATCTGCAAACGCGGAGTGGAAACAGGTTTGAAGGCGCGGCTGCTGGTCGCTCTTGAAGGATTGAAAGATTTTGAATGCCAGTACTTCATCCTTCGTCATGCCGGGATAGTAATACCAACGCTGGTTGGAGTTGAAGCACAGTCCGAGCTGGTTCGTCGGCTTCCCAGTGGGTGTGAAACCCATGAGTCCGGTGGGCACCACGTCCTGCATATCGACACTGTTGGGATCGCAGACCGTGAGTGGCAAGTGCTGCAACGGCTGGTCCATGTTCGTCGTGCGCCAGAAATTGATCATCACGAAGCCTTCGACATCGTCCTGTTCGTAGCGGTCTCTCCAGCTTTGCCCGACTTCGGGAGACGAAAAGGCTTCGATCCCTTCCTGGTAGTCGCCGGGCGTCAACCCCAGGTCCTGATGCACGCCATTGCCGTATTGCGGATTCGGGGTACCCACGCCGCGCCGCACCAGCCCGGGGTTCTGCTGAATTTCGAGTCGGCGGCCGGGAAGGAGGCGGTCGCGAATCAGAGCTTCCACTTCCGGCAGGTAGGTTGTGGCGATCTGATTCTGCGTGTTGGGCGCGATCGGATCCGGGCCCCAGTCAGTCATGGCGGAGCGATGCTGAAGGAGCACGAAGCCATGCTGTGCGAAGAAGCTTTCTTCGGATGCGGCGGCGGCTTGCATCGCCCGCGCATCGTGAATGGTGACTAAGGGCGCTTCAGACGCCGGAAGGACATATCCGGCTACTTCGCCCAACGTCATCAGCAGGCGGCCGCCGGCCGCCAGATCCTTGCGCATGAATCCACCCAGGCGGGTTTGGACACTGGTTTCCATAGTCGTTCATTGATCTTATCGCTGTGATAGTATCCGGGCGGGAGCATTACCCATCGTGAAAATCTACGAGTCAAAAGACATCCGCAATGTCGGAATCGTAGGGCACGGCCACTCTGGTAAAACCACCCTGACCGCAGCCCTGCTGCATACTTCTGGCGCCACCCCGCGCCTTACGCGAGTCGATGAAGGCAATACCGTCACCGACTTCGACGAGGAGGAGGTCCAACGCAAACTGAGTATCTCTACCGCCATCGCGGCCGTCGAGTGGAAGAACACCAAGATCAACCTGATCGACACGCCGGGTTACAACATCTTCCTGAACGACACCCGCTCCGCCTTGATTGCGGCCGATGCCGTATTGGTTGCGGTGGACGCTACAGCCGGCGTTGAGGTTCAAACCGAAAAGGTGTGGGGGTTCGCGGCGGAATACCAGCAGCCGCGGGCCATTGTCATCAACAAGCTGGATCGCGAGCGCGCGAGCTTTACGCGCTCGATGGAAAGTATTCATGAGCGGTTCGGGCGCACCGCCATTCCGTTGCAACTGCCGCTCGGAGAAGAGCGCGACTTCCGCGGCATCATCGACCTGATCACCATGCAGGCCTGGTGCTACACGCCCGATGCCGATAGTAAAGCCAAGCCGATCGCCATTCCGGACGACATGACCGAACGCGCGAAGCAGGCGCATGAAGAGCTGGTCGAGATGGCCGCTGAAGGCAACGACGACCTGATGCAGGAGTTCTTTGACACCGGTACGCTGCCGGTCGAGCACATCCTCGACGGGCTGAACCGCGAGTTCCGCGAGATGCGCGTGTTCCCCGTGCTGTGCATGTCGGCGCTGCGCAACATCGGGTCCGACCTGCTGTTGAACTTCATTCAGGATACGTTCCCGTCGCCGGTGGAGCATGCGCCGATAACGAGTAAGTGGAACGGCATGGAAGTGGCGCGGCCCGTGTCGGACAAGCAACCGGCCGCTGCGTTTGTGTTCAAGACGACTGCCGACGCGTTTGCCGGGCGGATCTCTTATTTCAAGGTCAACTCAGGCTGCATCAAGAACGATGCGCACCTGATGAACACGGTGAAGAATGCGGACGAACGCCTGGCCCATATCGGCGTTCCGCGCGGCAAGACGATTCTGCCGGTGAACGAGCTGCATGCCGGAGATATCGGCGCTGTCCCGAAGTTGCGCGAGACGCTGACCGGAGACACGCTGGCCGACCGGCACTCGCCGATCGTCTTCGACGCGGTGCGAATTCCCGAGCCTTCCATCGCGTTCGCGGTCGAAGCCAAGAGCCGCGGCGATGAAGACCGCATGGGCCAGGCAGTTCATAAGCTGCTCGAAGAAGATGGCTCACTGCGCTTCTATCGCGATCCGCAGACCAAAGAGTTCCTGATTGCCGGATGCGGGCAGCAGCATGTAGAGATTGTCGTGAGCAAGTTGCATAAGCGCTACCACGTGGATGTCACGCTGAAAGCGCCGAAGATTCCCTACCGCGAAACCATCCGCGGCACCGCCACCGCGCAAGGCCGTCACAAAAAACAGACCGGCGGGCACGGCCAGTTCGGCGACTGCTGGATCCGCATGGAGCCACTACCGCGCGGCGAGCGGTTCCAATTCGCGAACGAAGTGTTCGGCGGCGCGATCCCCAAGAACTATATCCCGGCAGTAGAGAAGGGAATCATCGAGACGGCCGCCAAGGGATACCTGGCCGGCTATCCGATGGTCGATTTCAAAGTAGTGGTCTACGACGGCTCCTATCACGACGTCGATTCCTCCGAGCTAGCTTTCAAACTAGCCGCCCGCAAAGCCTTCCGCAACGCGATGCAGTCGGCAAAACCCGCACTGCTGGAACCCGTCATGAACGTCGAAGTGCAAGCCCCGGTAGAATTCGCCGGCGACCTGATGAGCGACCTGAACGGCCGCCGTGCCCGCATCACCGGAATGGATACCAACGGCTCAACCCAGATCCTGCGCGCGCATGTGCCGATGTCCGAGATGCTGTCGTACCAAAGCGACCTGACGTCGAAGACGCAAGGCCGTGGGACGTTCAGCATGGAGTTCGATCACTACGACTACGTGCCGGCGCCGCAGATGGAGAAGATCGTGGCGGCGGCGCATGCGGCGAGAGGGGCGGAGGTGGAGGAGGAGGAGTGAGGGTTTCACAGCCCTCGACTGAATCGACGAATTGGCTTCGTTTGGGTTCGCTTTTTGCTTTAATTGGCTTCCTTTTGCGGCCTGCTGAGGCGGGAAGTGCCGATTAGAGTTGATGTGCCGGAGTGTGCCGCAGTAAATTCCAATTTGTGGATTGCGAAACGAAGCCAAAATTGGTGCGGCGCTCCCACTCTCTTCGGCCCGGTCTGAAGAACGCTATATGGGCAGTGGTCATAAATTACGGCCGCCGCCAGCGGGCGTCCTGATTCGGCCGATGCAGGTGGCTGGCTGTTGTGGATCGTTGCAGCGCACGGTGGCTTCGCCGCGAATCGATTATTCCATTCGGCCAACTACCGCTTAATTTCCATCCCTTATGGTTCACCAGCAACACATTGGAAGTTTCCGCGCAGCCACGAACTCCATGTTCGATACGACGCACTTGGCGCTGGAGAAGACGACGCGGCGGCTCTGATCCTAACCACGTCCCACTGTACATCAGAGGATAAAGGACCGAGTGTGCGGGCTGTTGATCTTGCCAGTAGGCTCGCGTATCTACTCACTGCGCCGCGACCATAAAGGCGAATTGAGGAGTGAAGCTGTCCAACAAACAAGCGAATCGCCACGCTTCAACAATTCCAAAAATGGGAAAGTACCCTTTGACCCAAGTTACAGTCGTGTGTAGAATAGGAGAAACGATTCGGCAATTCTAAGCACTACTCCGCGGTGCCGTATGGGCGCGGCGGAGCAAGAGAGGAAACTGGATGTATCAACCGATCGGAAAACTGCAGGTTGTTTTTGCCGTCGCTAGTCTAATCGCACTTCCCGTTACTTCATATTCCCAGCAATCATTCTTCCAAATAGCCGCTTCTTCGCAGTTGGCGCTTTCTACCAGTTCCTCGTTCGTCATGGACGATGACGACAGCTCGGATTCTTACCTCGCGACCGTCTCCAAGGGCTCGGATTTTCACGCTACGCCCGACGACCTGCTCGTCGAGAAAGCGGAACAGAATTTCGAGGCCGGGAAGCATGCGTACCAGAACAATAATCTGGATGCAGCCCGGCAGCATTTCGATGCGGCTATTGATTTGATGCTGCAGGCGTCGGAACATCCTTCCGACCGGCAGTTGTATGAGACCAAGCTCGATCACATGGTGGATTCGATTCACCGGCTCGATCTGGCAGGCTTGGGCGCGGCGGCCAGTGATCAGCAGCCGCAGTTTGAGAAGGCTCCGCTCGAGCCGATTCTGACCATGACGTTTCCGGTTGACCCCACCATTAAGAACAAGGTCACCGATGAGTTGCGTTCCACCAGTTCGCAGCTGCCCCTGGTCGTAAATGACACAGTGCTGAGTTATATCCACTACTTCAGCGGGCGCGGCCGCAGCACCATCGTCTCCGGCTTGCAGCGCGCGGGGAAATATCGTCCGATGATCGAGCGCATCTTAAAGGAAGAAGGCGTGCCGCTGGAGTTGATTCACCTGGCGCAGGCCGAATCCGGTTTTCTGCCGCGCGCGGTTTCGAATCGTGCCGCGACGGGCATGTGGCAGTTCGTGAAATACCGCGGTCAGGAATACGGTCTGAACCAGACGGCGTTTGCGGATGAACGTCTGGACCCTGAGAAAGCAACCCGCGCGGCCGCGAAGCATTTACACGATCTCTACAACCAGTTTGGCAATTGGTACCTGGCGATTGCCGCTTACAACTGCGGACCCGGCAACGTGCAGCGCGCGATCGAGCGCACCGGTTACGCGGACTATTGGGAGTTGCGCGCACGCCGCGCGATTCCGATCGAGACCTCGAACTATGTGCCGATCATTCTGGCCATGACGATCATGACCAAGAACGCGGCGGAATACGATCTGGAAAACATTACCCCCGAAGCGCCGCTTGAGTATGACGCGGTGTCGGTGGACAATCCGATCCACCTTGCTCTGATCGGCGATGTGACGGACACGCCGGTGTCCGAATTGATGTCGCTCAATCCCGCGCTTTTGAAGTCTGTCGCGCCGCAGGGCTACATGTTGCGCGTTCCGAAAGGTACAGGCGACGCATTGAAAACATCGCTTGCCTCGATTCCGGCGGAGCGCCGCCTCTCCTGGCGCATGCATCACGTGCAAACGGGCGAGACGCTGATGAGTATCGCGCGTCAATATGGCAGTCAGCCAAGTGAAATTGCGGCACTGAACCGCCTGTCTTCGAGCGAGCCGAGCACGGGTGATCGTCTGCTGATTCCGGCAGCGTTCCATCCCGATGCGGTAAAGACCTCGACGCGCCGCGGCAAGAACGTGTTTGCTCGTAGTTACTCAAAGCGCGTTTCGGCGCATGTGACCCGCGGCCGCGTGACGGCCAGTCGCTCGCGCTCAAACGTGGTCCACACGGTTGCAACGCGCCGCTCCAATACTCATCGCAGTTCACGCCGCGCAGCATAACCGGCGCAGTCCAGCAGGTCAAAACATCCAAACTGTTGCGCAAATGCGGCCTGAGGGCCGCATTTCTGTTTCTAAATGCTTGCAGATCTTAGAAAAATGGATATGCTATGAGTACCGTGCCGTAAACAGGAGGCATATAAAATGTTTGATGACCTGATGCTTGCTCCCAAAGACGAAGAAGAGATGGACGACTTCCCGGGCTACGAAGAAGACAGCGGGGACGATTCCAAACTCGACGACTTCGACGACCAGGACGACGACGACGAAGAAGATGAAGTCGAGGCTCCCAAGACGGGTGCCGAATCGCCTGCGAAACACCAGCATGGCGAGACTCCGGCTTCGGTTGCAAGCGAGACTGATCAGGTGACGCCTCCTGCCAAAAAGCCAGCCAAAAAGGAGAAGAGCACCAGCGGTTCCGCAGCTGCGGCCCCGGCCCGGAAGGCTCCGGCAGTAAAGAAAGCTCCGGCAGCCAAGAAGGCCACTTCGAAAACAGCCGCAAAGAAAACTGCGAAAGCGCCTGCCAAAAAATCTGTGACCAAAACTGCCACCAAGAAGGCCGTCAAGAAAACCGCCCCTAAGAAGGCTGCCGCTCCCAAGAAGGCCGTAAAGAAGGCTACGAAGAAAGTCGCGTCGCCGAAAAAGGCCGTCAAGAAAGCCGCGCCCAAGAAGGCCGTGAAAAAGGCCGCTTCGAAGAAGGCGGTCGTCAAGAAGCGCCGCTAGGCTTCCTCACTCCTGAACGAAAAAAGCCGGACAGTCATCCTGTCCGGCTTTTGCATTTTGCGGGGCTGGATTATTCTCGAATCGCCTTGCGGCAACGGTGGAACAGATCGATCAGTGCGGTCGCGTATTCCTCTGGCCCGCGTGATCCGGGTACTGAGGAAAATCCCGCTCCCGAAGATCCTGCTGTTCTTCCGTAACCAGTGGTGACGGCGATAAACTTCATCATGTCCAGCGCTAGATCGTCCGGAGACCGCCCGGGCGCAGCAGAGCTGTCTTCGGCGGCTTTCGTTACCTTCTCATCCATCCTGGTCCCTTTCGTTACACGTGATGACTCCAGCTTACCCTGACGTGCTGATCGCCGGATGCGGCTTTACCGGTGCGCGCGTCAGCCAGATTGTTGCTCGCGAAAAACATGACCGTCGAAGGCCTGCGCCGGTCGCAAGGTTTCGATTGCACGCGCGCCGAAAGTCTCAGCATGCTCAGGAGCAAAGTGGGCCCGGGAACCAGAGTGTTGCTCTCGATTCCTACGCAGCGCGACGAGCAAGGCGGGATGTTTGAGTGCACGCCGGCAGTGGTGCAAGCGGTCAGGCACGCCGCGCGCATTGTGTATCTCTCGACCACGGGCGTTTATGGTGCACAGACAGAAGTCGATCACACCACGCCCGTTGCTCCGCGCACTCCGCGTGAATCGCTGCGAGTGGAGGCAGAACGGGCCGTGCTGGCGCATCCGAACGCGATCGTGCTGCGGCCTGCCGCGATCTACGGACCAGGACGCGGCGCGCACGTTGCCCTGCGTGAAGGGCGTTTTGCTCTCGCCGAAGGCGGCGTGAATTTCACGAGCCGCATTCACGTCGACGATCTTGCTGCGCTCACAACCGCGGCACTGCTGAGTGATGTGCAAGGGGCATGGCCGGTAGCCGATGAGCTGCCCTCTACTGCGAATGAAATTGCGGAGTTCTGCGCGGCGCTGATGAACCTCCACGCTGCCCCGCGTAACTAGATGCCGCGAGCCTTCCTGAAACGCGGCGCGCGAACCGGCGCGTGGATGGCCGCGCCATCAGAGAAGTGTTCGGGGTGACGCTGCGCTATCCCACTTACCGCGAAGGCATCCCCGCGTGCCTCGCGGAAGAGTCACGCGACCCAGCTTGAGAACGGGTTGGCATTGCTTAACCGCAAGTCATCGATCATGTGCTTGACTCGTGCACGTCGTCGCAAGAGCTGCACCAGCGTACGTTCGAGTTGCTGCTCATCACCATCGAGCCATTCGGGCGGAATCGACTTCCACGCGTCGTCCAAAACTTTCTCAGGGAAGTGCTGCACGCGCTCGAGCCACGGCTCGAAATCATTGAACGAACTCACCGTGCGATAGACGCCGCGCCGCGGGTAGAGACCCTGAACGGGCGATTCGGGAAAATCCCAGTGGGGCCCGTTCAGGATGAAGCCATGGTCGATCATCAACGCCACGAATCCGCGCCGCTGGTTGCTCGGGTCGCCGAACCACTCTTTCAATCGGGCGCGAAAGAAGATCGCCTGGCGGCCGTCGGCATTCGCGGTCCACTTATCGAACACCAGAGCGCCGAGGAAATCTTTGGGATTCGCAATTTGTTCGAGCAACGTATCGGGCACGAAATCATAGATGGCCGTAACGGCAGGATCGCCCGGATAGCGTGATCCGAAATGCCATCCCGCAACCGGAGGGATGCGTTGCGAACCGAGTTCGATCGCCAGTTGTGGATTGTTCTCGACGAACTCTTCGCTGGTGCGAATGATCGCGGTGTCGGGCGAAGGGATTTGCAGATGCTTCAGAATGGCCGACGCGATTAGCTCATTCACCAGAATGCGCCGGTGCTGCGGGTTGTTCTGAAACTTCACCACGTAGAAGTTGCCGTCGCTGCATTCGAGCAGGTGCGATTGCGCTCCGCCGCGCATTTTGCGAATGTGCTGGCGGGCGTCGAGCGGCATGCAGGTTTCAGCATAAGACATGCTTGCGTTGCGGCAGGCGAACGCGTATGTTGAAGTCTCAGAAGCTGCCGTTGACTGTCCTCTAACCAAGCGCCGGATCGCCTTTCGCCTCGCGCCACTCGTGTGCCTGCGCGTGTCGCGTTCCCGCGCCATTCCATTTTGATCCTCGTGTCCTAACGCTGGAGCAGGTGCGCCTGCTCGCTCAGTTACCGGAGATTTGGAATGCAAAAGAGTTTTGATCTCAGCAGCATTGGAGCAACGGCGGATGTCGTGCGCTCCTTCGAGCAGTTTACGGCACGCGGTTTAGAACTTGCGCGCGTGTCGGTGGTTCATCGTGAACAGTACAGGCTCTACACAGCGTCTGGCGAAGTAAAGGCCGAAGCGATCGGAGCGTTACTTTACCGTCTTGAGAATCGCGCGCACTGGCCGGCGGTGGGCGACTGGGTTGCGATACAACGAACCGGCGCTGCAGAAGCGATGGTGCACGCTGTGTTGCCGCGTTCGACGTTGTTCTCGCGGCGTGCTCCGGGCGCGCGTGACGAAGAGCAGGTGATCGCCGCCAACGTGGATATCGCGTTGATCGTATCCAGCCTCGATCATGATTTCAGCTTGCGGCGGATCGAACGCTATGTGACGCTAACGCGCGAGAGCGGTGCTGAACCGGTCATCGTTCTGAACAAGGCCGACATCTGCAAAGATGTCGCAAGCGCGGTCTCGCAAGTTCAAACCGTCGCGGGAACGGCGCGTGTGCTGGCGATCAGCGCAATCAACGCAGCGTGCGTCGAACCGATTCTCGAGATCGTCAGCAGCCGCTACACCGTGGCGCTGCTTGGCTCATCGGGTGTGGGCAAGTCGACGTTGACCAACACGCTGCTCGGCGAATCGCGCCAGGCAGTTCGCGAGGTGCGTGAACAGGACAGCAAAGGCCGCCACACGACCACGCATCGCGAGTTGTTGCCACTACCGGGCGGTGGCGCTTTGATCGACACGCCGGGGATGCGCGAACTGCAGCTTTGGGCGAGCGAGTCGAGCCTCGAACAAGCGTTCGACGACATCGCGCAGCTTGCGCTCGGCTGCCGCTTTCACGATTGCAGTCACACGGTCGATGAAGGTTGCGCTGTGCGCGACGCGGTGCCGGCCGATCGCTACAACAGCTTCCTCAAGATGCGCGCGGAGCTGGCGTATTTAGATCGCAAAACCGACATCGTCGCTGCGCTGGAACTCAAGCGGCGCTGGAAGGCGGTGCACAAAGCACACCGGGGCGGCAAGCCGCGCGGCCCGGGCGCGTGAGCTTGGGAGAGAGGGCTCACTCACCGGGTCGGCCATGTTTCATGAAGGCGGGCGCGGGGATCAATCCGCCACGCGGATGAATCCGCGCCAAACTGCCAGATCATTGGCCACTAAGTCGATGCGGTACTCTCCAGGTGGCAGTTGGCCGACATCGAATGAGTTGGTCAGCCGGTACGTGCTGGTTTCTCCGAAGCTCACCTTTTGGGGAACGGATGCCCCGACTTTCCTGTTCTCCGCGTCGAACACGCGCATCGATACCATCGCATTCTTGAGGGAGCCCCGCCGAGCCCACAGGCTGACGACCCACACCGTGCGAACGCGTTTCGAAAATTCGACGACCGAGCGATCCGGAAGGTCGGCTTTCTTGTTGGGGATGTCCGTCGTCATCGCATAAACCATCGGCGGAAAACGCTCAAGCGGCGGAGTCAGAACGCCCGCCTCGAGAAGTTGTTTGAAGCTCATGGGGCGGTTCGGGTTGACGACGGCTTCGATGGGCGTCAGTCCACCAACGAGAGGCTGCATCACCATGGAACGGCTCAGAGCATCCAGCGCGAGCGCCGTTCGCAGACCGGCTCTCGAAGCGCCCGCGATGCCGAAGACCCCACCGTTCGAATCCAGAACGGGGGACCCCGCGGAGACGTCCGGCAGCGACGGGTTGAACTGAATCGCGTTCTGGCTACGCCCCGAGATGTCGACCGGCGCGGCCACCTTATTGCCGTTCTCGACGGTGAATGCCATCACCCGGTCGCCGATCCTCGCGGATTTGGAATCCGCGTGCGCGAGCGGTTTCCGGGACTCGGTGGGAACGGGGATCAGCGCCCAATCGGTGCTGCGGCTCCACCCGATAAGCGAGTCGGTGCGAACCGTTTTCCCGTCCGCGAAGGTGATGGCTACGACGGAGGCGCCGTCAACCGCCTGGAAAGCGGTGGCGACTACGTTCGGAGCAAACACAAATCCCAAAGAGACATTGAGCCGCTGGTCTGCGGCGTTCAAAGCGGAAACCATCACGAGCGAGGGCAGCGTAGCGCTATAGAGTTGATCAGACGTGGGCGGCGCAGCTTGTACGGGAACCGCAGCCGGCTTGGCGACAGGCGGGACGTAGATCTCGACATTATGGGTACCTCCCGGGACGCCGTCGACGCGAGTTTCGAGAGCCCAGATGCCTGCAGGATCCGTCGGCCAGGATGTTGAGGTTCCAGTAAGCCGCGAGTACCCCGCCGGGCGAGTCGATTTTGACTTCGGAAGGAATCGAAGCGACATGCCCGTCGGGCGCTTTCCACACTGAGGTGATAGTGTGCAGGCCTGCCGGAGCCGTCCACTCAAAGTACACGATGAGGGCCTGGTCCTGTGGGTAAACGAAGCGCGTGCGGGTCTCATCAAAGAGGAACTTGGAGCCGGAAACATGTCCCGACACCCCGGACAGCGACTTCAACATTTTGATCTCTTGAGCCTGGACGGTGAGAGCTGTGGCGACGACCAGAGCGACCCTCGCGAGTGAAAGCATTGGGACCGATTCTCGCACGTTAGTTACAGATTTGCGATTCGCGAATCTGCGTAGCGAAAAGGCCTGTCCACAAACGGTCCCGGCGGACTTCTGTGGCCCGAACCGCTACAACTGAACCAGCGTTTCGTTTCGCTTCAGCTGTCCGCATGCCGCATAGATATCTAAACCGCGCGGCTTGCGGATGAAGCAGGGCAGCGCCTGTTTGACGATCTCTTGAAAGCTCGCGACACGCTCCGGCGCAGGCGTTATGAATGGAATGCCGGGCCCAGGGTTGAGCGCGATCAGGTTTACCTTAGCTTTCAGTTGGGAAAGCAGCTTGACCACGCGGCGCGCGTCGGCATCGCTGTCGTTCACGCCGCCGAGCAGCACATATTCAAACGTCAGCCGCTCCCAGGCGCGCAGGGGATATGCGCGGCACGCGGCCATCAGATCCTTCAAGTGATACTTGCGCGTAATCGGCATTAACTGCTGGCGAGTTTCTTCAGTGGAGGCGTTTAGTGAGATGGCAAGTTTCGGCCGGACTTCCGCCGCGCCTAGTTCAGCAATCTTCGGGATGATGCCCGAGGTCGAAAGCGTGATGCGCTTCTCGGACAGTCCCACACCTTCCGGGTCACACAGAATACGCGTCGCCTTCAGCACGTTGGGCAAATTCAAGAGCGGTTCGCCCATGCCCATCATCACGATGTTGAACCGCGAATCTTCGATCAGCAGCCCGTTATCGCGTGCGACGAAAAGCACCTGGCCGACGATCTCACCGGCCGTCAGGCTTCGTTCAAGACCCATCAGCGCGGTCATGCAGAACTTACAATCGACGGGGCACCCGACCTGGCTCGAGATGCAGACGGTGTGCCGGTTCTCTTCAGGCATCAGCACGGTTTCGACGGTGCGGCCATCCTGCAGCGCGAGGAGATAACGGCGCGTGCCGTCGACGGAATCGTAAACACGGTCCTGCGCGGGCGAGCCAAGCGGCGTGCTGGAGAGCTCTGCGCGCAAGGCTGCGGGCAGCGCGCTCACCTGCTGAACGTCACTTACTTTCTGCCGGTAAAGAGCGGAGTAAAGCTGGCGCGCACGGTAGGCCGGCTGACTGGAACCAGCCGCCGCCACTAGCGCAGCCTGCAGCTCAGGCACCTCCATCCCGAGCAGCGTCTGTTGCATATCTCGAATTATATCAGGTGTTTACAATCAGGCTCCGGGTTGCGAGATAATGAGTGAAGGTACCCCCTTTCCTTGACATCTCCATCCACCGCGTTAGCTCAACCTATCCGAGAGATTGCGACGTCCACTCTACCGAGCGGCGTACGCGTCATTACTGAATCCATGCAGCACGTGCGATCCGTCGCGGTCGGCGTATGGGTCAACTCCGGTTCACGCAGCGAAACCAAACAGCAGAACGGCATCTCTCACTTCATCGAACACATGCTGTTCAAAGGGACCAGGCATCGCAGCGCAGAGGACATTGCGCGCTCGGTCGACTCAGTGGGCGGCAATCTGGACGCTTTCACTTCGAAAGAGCTGGTCTGCTTCAACACCAAAATCCTTGATGAGCATCTGGAATACGCCTTCGACGTTCTCTCGGACCTGGTGCTGAACCCGCTCTTCCGTGAAGACGACATCGAGAAAGAAAAGGGCGTCATCCTCGAAGAACTGAAGATGGACGTCGACAATCCCGACTACCTGGTGCATGAGATCTTCTCCGTCAAACTTCTGGAAAGACCATGCGATCGGGCGGCCGATCCTGGGCACTAAAGAGACGGTGAAAGCATTTGACCGCGACGCGGTGCACGGCTTTTATCGAAAACGTCTACACCCCGGCGAACCTGCTGATTACCGCTGCGGGGAACCTGAACCATCAGCAAATGGTGAAGCTTGTGGAACAGCGCTTCTCCGCATTGCAGCCGCGAGCAGCGGCGCAAATGCCAGCCGCTCCGGTTACCCAGGCGCACATCGCACTGAAGAACAAAAAGGAGTTGGAGCAGGCGCACCTGTGTCTCGGCGTACCCTGCTATCCGGCGTCGCATCCGTTGCGTTTCGCTTGCTACATCCTGAACACCGTGCTGGGCGGCGGCATGAGCTCGCGCTTGTTCCAGCACATTCGTGAACAGCTCGGTTTGGCGTATGCGGTGTTCAGCGACCTCAGCCCTTATCGCGACACCGGGTGCTTGTCGGTCTACGCGGGCACTTCGGTCGAGTCCGCCCGTCAGGTGATCGACCTGATTCTGAAAGAGTTCCGCATTTTGAAAGACGACCTGATTCCCGAAGAAGAATTGCGCCGGGCGAAAGATCATCTGAAGGGCTCGATGATCCTCGGCCTGGAGTCTTCCTCCAGCCGGATGTCGAATTTGGCGCGCCAGGAACTTTATCACGGGCGTTTTTACACGAGCGAAGAGATTGGCGAATTGGTAGAAGCCGTCACGGCCGATCAGATTCGCGAAGTCGCACAGACGTTCTTTCATCAGGAGCTAGTCGCACTGACGGTGCTCGGCAACCTGCAAGGGTTCAGTCTTACGCGCGAAGATCTGGTCTGTTGAATCCGGTTGCGAGCGGGCTTCGTATTCAATATCAAAGGCCAACATTGAGTGGCCGGCGGAACTTCGGACACCGGAGTTTCGTTTTTCCTCATGGGACCAGGTAACGAGAGCACCTGGTCCCGTTTTTGTTTCCTGCCCCAAAATGATGCCGTGCGAAGCAGACCGCGCCTTCGCTGGTAAACTTTCTGTTTCCATGTTTCTTTGCCTGCCCGCCGCATGAAGTACGCTTTGCTTGCGATCGTCGTGCTCGGGGTGCTTTGCTGGCTTTCCGTTCGGCAGTTCCGGCTGGTGCGCAGCGACCTCAGCGCGAAACATAACGCCATCGGCGAAGCGTGGGACCAGGTGGACGACGACCTGAAAGACCGCGCGGACCTGGTCCCGCGGCTGGCGTCCCTCGTACGCAAAAGCGTTGCTTCAGACGCGGACGCGATCAGCCGCGCCAAAGCGGCCGCGGCTAAATTGAGCGGCAACGATTCGCCTTCGGATAAGATCACTGCCTACACGGACTTGAACACTGCGCTGGTGCCGTTATTGTCGTCTGCGCACCGCTCGCCGGCGCTCGTCAGGAGCGACGCATTCGAAGCGGTCGAGTTTGAACTCGATAGCAGTGAGAATCGAATCGCACGTTCGCGGAGTCTCTATAATGACGCCGTTCAGCGCTACAACACCAAGCTGCGGCTTTTTCCGGGTAATCTGGTGGCATACCTATCGGGTTACCGGCCGGAAAGCGCGTATTTCAAAACTGAAGTGGCGGGAAGTACACCGGAAACACCTCAACAAACAAAGGCAAAAGCGCATAAATGAGCACCCCGACGTTTCACAATTTCATCGATGGCGAATGGACGCCGACCGCGGCCACGTTTGAAAACCGAAGCCCTGCGAACCACGACGATCTGGTTGGCCTCTTCGGAAAAGCGACCGCCGCCGACGTAGACCGCGCAGCCGCAGCCGCCGAGGCTGCATTCCCGGCCTGGTCAGCGATGCCCGCCCCGGCGCGTGGCGCGATCCTGTTCAAGGCTGCCGATATCCTGGAGCAGCAGTTCGATCAGCTCGGCGCCGAAATGACGCGCGAGGAAGGGAAGACGGTTCCCGAAGCGAAAGGCGAAGTCCGCCGGGCCATCAACATTTTCCGTTACTTTGGCGGTGAGGGCTCGCGGCTGAACGGCATTCTGACGCCGTCCGAACGAGATCGCGTGCACACGTTTGCCATCCGCAAGGCGGTCGGCGTCGTCGGTCTGATTACACCTTGGAATTTCCCGATCGCGATTCCGGCCTGGAAACTGGCGCCGGCGCTGATCTGCGGCAACACGGTTATCCTCAAGCCGGCTTCCGCTTCTCCGCTGATGGCGTGGCGCTTAGTGGAAGCGCTGCACAAAGCAGGCATTCCCAAAGGTGTAGTGAACTTCGTTGCGGGCTCCGGCGGTGAAATCGGCAAAGCACTGGTTGCGGCGAAGCCGTTGAAGGCGATCTCGTTTACCGGCTCGTGCGAAATCGGTGACTGGCTGCACGGCGAAGCATCCAAACGCAAGCTGCGCATCCAGCTCGAAATGGGCGGCAAGAATCCGACCATCGTGCTCGCCGATGCGGACTTCAACTCCGCGGTCGAGAATACCGTGAACGCGGCGTTCTTCTCAACGGGCCAGAAGTGCACAGCCACCAGCCGCGTGATCGTCGAAGATGCGATTTACGACAAGTTCCTCAACGCTGTTGTCGAACGCACCAAGAAGCTGAAAGTTGGCGATGGTCTCGAAGCAGGCATCGACATCGGGCCGGCGGTCGATCAAGGCCAACTCGATACGGTGCTGAAGTACATCGAGATCGGCAAGCAGGAGTGCGGCGCACCCTTGTGCGGCGGCAATCGCCTGACCGGCGGCGCTTTCGATAAGGGCTTCTTCGTCGAGCCGACGGTGTTCGCGAACGTCACCGAAAACATGCGCATCGCTCAGGAAGAAATCTTTGGACCCGTGCTGGCGGTTATGCGCGCGAAAGACTTTGCGGACGCGATGCGTATCGCGAACAACATTCCGTTCGGACTTTCAGCGTCGATCCAGACGTCCAATGTGTCGCGTGTATTTGAGTTTGTGTATGGTGCAGAAGCGGGGCTGTTGACCGTGAACCTGCCCAGCGCAGGCGTCGAGTACCAGCTACCGTTTGGCGGAACCAAAGACTCCAGCTTCGGTCCGAAGGAACAGGGGCCTGCGGCTTTAGACTTCTACAGCGACTATAAGACGGTTTACCTGAAGTACTGACGCGCGGTTTGGGGGCCGGTCACCTGACCGGTCCCCTCGCCCGCGCAGGTTGAGGTTACGAGAAACTGCGGATTGCCGACGCTTCGTCGTCGTGCACTTCGAAAACAGTGTAGAGCTTTGTGATCTGCAACAGATCTTTCACGCGCTTGTTGAGCCCCAGCAACTTCAGCGTCCCGCCCTGGTTGGCAACGGAAGTGAATGCGGAAACCAGTTCTCCGATTCCCGAGCTATCGATATAAGAAACCTCGCTAAGGTTCAACAGTACTTTCTTGTGGCCCTGCGCGACCAGGTCGCGCAAAGCATCGCGCAGCATGCTCGAGCCCTCGCCCAGCGTAATGCGGCCCGCGCAGTCAAGAACGCTTACATCTCCCACTTGTCGAGTGTTCAGTTTGACGCTCACTTATGTTCCTCGTTTTCTATAGAAATGCCTGAATGTGTCGGCCCTACTTCGGCCCGATATGTTTCACCAGCGTCACTTCGGTTCCGTTCGGACTCAGCTTCCGGATATCTAAAGAGTCCATAAACGCCCGGATGAGGAACATCCCCCGTCCGGAGTGCCGCAACAAGTTTTCCTCCGCCAGCGGGTCGGGCACCTCTTGCAATTCGAAACCCTCGCCCTGATCAGCAATCTTAATCGTAAATTCGTCGTCGTGCCTGAAAACCGAGAAGTGCACCTTCTTATGCGCGCTGTAGCGATTGCCATGCACAACCGCGTTCACCATACACTCGCGCACCGCCATCCCGATCTGATGGGCTTCGTCTTCGTCGAAACCGGCTTTCTCAGCGGCCTCCATCACGAGCGACTCGGCGCTATCAACAGCTTCGAGGTTGGACTCCAGATCCTTCTCGACGGGTAATGTCCCGTTGTGGTTTTCCGACATGCCAGCCGATTCGATCAAACGAACCGTCACATTAAACTACCGCATATCCCGAAGTCAAGAAAGGCATGGGCTATTACCGCTGCCGGCCCGTGCGGCAAGCCGTCTTCCGGCCTCGTGGCATACTAACCAACGTGTTGGAAACAGAAGCCCGCATTGCGGTGCTCGGCCTGGGTTATGTCGGTTGCGTCACCGCCGCCTGTCTGGCGAAATTGGGCCATCGAGTCACCGGCGTCGACCGTGACGATTTCAAAGTTCAGAATGTCCTCGCGGGCAAGGCGCCGTTCTATGAACCCGGCCTGCAGGAGATTATTGCGGAAGGCGTCGGGAAGCAGCTCCTGTCGGCCACGACGGAACTAGCCACTGCGCTTGCCGATGCTGACGTGGCGCTGATCTGCGTCGGCACCCCGTCTGAAGCCAACGGAAACCTGGGGCTCGGGCAGTTGCGGCGCGTTGCAGAAGATATCGCGCGGCTGCTGGACGGCCGTTCGAAGCGCCTGATCGTTGCGGTACGCAGCACTGTTTTTCCGGGCACGTGCGAAGAAGTTGTCGCTGCCGCGCTGGGCGGGCATGAGCAGGCCGTGATTGTCTCGAACCCCGAGTTCCTGCGCGAAGGCACGGCGGTGCGCGATTTCCTTGAGCCCTCGCTGCTCGTGGTGGGCGGCGGTAATCGCGAAGCTGTGCAATTCGTTGCCGATCTTTATCGTGACCTCCCCGTAAAGCCTTGCCTCGTCACGCTGCGCACGGCCGAGATGATCAAGTACGCGTGCAATTGCTTTCACGCGCTCAAGATCGGCTTCGCGAACGAGATCGGAACCGTTTGTGCCTCGCTCGACATCCCGGCGGTTGAAGTCATGCAGACGCTTTGTCAGGATGTGAAGCTCAACATCTCGCCCGCATATCTGACGCCAGGTTTTGCTTTCGGCGGCTCGTGCCTGCCCAAAGACCTGCGCGCGCTGACCTACCGGGCGCAGCGGCTGGACCTGGACCTGCCCCTGCTCGAAAACGTCTTGCCGTCGAACGAGGCTCACTTGCTGCGCGCGATTCAATCCGTCGCGAACCTGCCGGCGAAGCGTATCGGCATCTTCGGTCTCGCTTTCAAAGAGAACACCGACGATCTGCGCGAAAGCCCCGTCGTGTCGCTGATCGAATACTTGATCGGCAAGGGGCGCGATCTGCGCGTCTTCGATCCACACATCAAACTCGAAGACATCTACGGCGCGAACCGCCAGTTCGTACTCAACGCGCTGCCGCACATCGGCAAACTGCTGGTGAGTTCGTTCGAAGACGTCGCCGGTTGGTGCGATCATCTGGTAATTGCGCAGAAGCCCGGTGCGGCGTTTGAAACGCGGCTGCGTGAAGCGGGACTGCCGGTACTCAATCTCGTACAGCTATGAAATTTATCGTTCTCCTGTTCACCATCGCGGCGGCGTCGCTGGCGCAAGAGTCTCGTGGCGGGCTGGTGGGAACGGTGCAGGATGCGTCAGGCGCTTTCGTGCCGAACGCAGCGATCGAGGCGCATGCGCCGGACATTCATCAACGCCACAGCGCGTCATCCGATGCGCAAGGGCGATTTCGTTTTTCCGATTTACAGCCGGCGTTGTATCAGGTCAAAGTAACGTCGCCCGGCTTCGCGCCCGCTGAATATGCGGTCAACATCACGGTCAGCTCTACCGCGACGGTGAACATCAAGCTCGAGGTGGGCGTCGCCGATACGAGCGTCACGGTCAGGGACACGTTAGAGACGACTACCAATACCCAGAAAGCAGTCGTGACTCGCCGCGAGTTGGAAGATGTCCCGCTTGCCAGCCGCAGCTTCGCCAACGTGGCTTACCTTGCGCCGACCGCGCTTCCCGTGGAACCGTCCGACCCGACAAAAGCGCGCATCACCGCAGTCTCGTTTGGCGGCAGCTCCGGTTTGAATGTCGATCTCTCGATCGATGGCGGCGACAATAACGACGATTACATCGGCGGGTTCCTGCAAAACTATTCGCCCGATGCGATGCAGGAGTTCTCGGTGCGCACGGCGCAGTTCGATGCCGACACGTCGCGAACCAACGGCGGCTCGGTCGTAATCGCGACGCGCCGGGGCGAGGACACCTGGCATGGCGGCGCGGCGATGTTCCTGCGCGAGAACGCGCTGAATGCCCGCAACGAAATCGACAACCCGTTTCCGGATCCCAAGCAGCCGTTCTCCCGCCGCAACTTCGTCGGCAGCCTTGGCGGCCCGCTGCGTAGAGGCAAGCTGTGGTTCTTCTCGTCACTCGAGTACGTTGACGAGAATGCGAGCGTGGCCTATAGCAGCAACACGTCGTCGGAGTTCCAGGCTTTGGCTTCGCTGGCAGCGATGCATCTGATTCCCGGCGTTTCGAACATAACCATCCCGCAATTCACGCCGGTGCCTTTTCGCGACGTGATCTTCTCGTCACGCGTCGATTGGGATCAGTCGGCGCGGTCGCACTGGTTTGCGCGCGGCAGCTTCGATCGCAACCGCACCGAGAACGATTTGATTCAACAAGCCACGCTCCCTTCGGCGGGCGCGACCAACGTGACTCATGCGGAGTCGCTTCTATTGAGCAATCAGTTTGAGTTCACTCCGGCATGGGCATCATCGCTGGTGCTGCAGGCGAGCGGCTTTCACAACACGAAGCAGCGCAATTCGCAGCTCGGGCTGGCGCTCGCGTTCCCGTTTAGTTCGAACGTGCTCACCACGTCAGGACTCGAAACTTACGGCGACAACCAGTTCGCGACGGCGATCACTGCATTCCCCATCGACCGCAATCAACAAAAATACCAACTGCGCTACGACGTGCAGCACGCGCAATCAGCGCACAGCGTGAAGTTCGGCATCAACTTCATTCACGAACCGGTGCTGAACGCGACGCTCTCGTCGAATGCCGAGACGCTGTACTCGTTCCCTTCGGACCCGAGCTACTATCTGCAGAACGCCGCTGCGTTTCAGGCTGATCTTCTTGCGGGTGCGTCGAGCACGCCCGAGCAGAATGGCGCCGTGCACCAGAACGTGCAACGGCTAGGCATGTATGTTCAGGACTCCTGGCGCGTGCGGCCGTCGTTCACGATCAATGTGGGCCTGCGTTACGACACGACCTTCGGTCTGTTCGATGCGAACGGGATGGATCAGAGCCACAACCCCGGATTACTGGCCCTGCGTCCTCTGGGCGTGCAGTTCGCGCAAGGCACTCCGCACGATTACCGCAAGGCGATCGCGCCGCGCATCGGCATCGCGTACTCGCCGGGCGCCTCCGGCAACACCGTGATTCGCGCGGGCTTCGGTCTTTACTACAACGACCTTGCGCAGAATGGCTGGATCGAAGCATTCCAGGCCGTCAACAACCCGGGCCCCGTGGATCAAGCCGCAGTGATTGATCCGGCGTACAAAACCCCATATGCGGTGCAGGCAACAGCCGGTGTCGAGCATGCGTTTTCGTCGTGGCATGCTGCCGCCGAGTATCAGCACCAACAGGGCGTGCACCAGTATCGCCGGTATGAATATGTGGCCGGCATCAATCTGCCTGAGAATGCGCCGAATGCCAGTGTGTTTCGCAGCGACAATCGTTCGACGTACGATGCCGTGTCATTTACGCTGCGTCATCAGTTCTCACGCCGGTTCGATCTGAATGCGCACTACACGCTCGCGAACGCCCGAACCTACGGCGCAACGGTTGGTGAGCTTTTCGATTACGTCAACGGCGTGTCGAACGCGACGAACGCTTTCGCGCCCGGCGATCACGGCCCGTCCGGTGAGGACGTGCGGCATCGCTTCGTCATCGCAGGCGTCTTTCGTTTGCCAGGCAGGCTGCAATTGAGCACTCTGTCGCAGTTCGAAAGCGCGCGGCCCTTTACGCTGACTACGCCCGAAGACGTCAACGGCGATGGCATCGACACCAATGACCGCGCAATCATCAACGGGCGGCAAACAACGCTCGATCAGTTTCGTGGCACGCCGTTCCAGCAGATCGACATGCGCGTCACGCGTGAATTCAGCTTCGGTGAACGCGCGCGGTTACTGGCGTTTGTCGAAGTGTTCAACGTGCTGAACCGTCAGAACCCCGGCAATAACTATGCAGGATCGCTTGCACAGTTGCCGGTGCCAGCCGAAGAATACGGCAACGTGCAGCATGCGTGCGTCAATTCGGATTGCAGCGTCCTGCGCCCGATCACGTCGCGGGATTTGCGCGTTCCGGCAGGGGCTTTGGGAGACTTCTTCGGACCTGGCACGACGGTGGGATTGCCACGCGCGGCGCAGTTGGGGTTGCGGTTGGTGTTTTGAGAGATTCCGAAGCGGTTGCGGTATTTTGGATTTAGGACAAATGGCCGCCCATCAACATATGTCGCAGGCTGAAATGGTCCGTGCGCTTGCCGTAGCTGGAGAAGTGCCGAGTAAGACCGCCCGGCTGTTTCTGGACGAACTTGCGAACCTTGCAGGAACGAAGTGAAGAAGAACGGAGTGTTCGTTCTGCCTGGTGTCGGGCCTCTCGTCAAAGTGCGTTCAACACGAGCCGTTCCGAAGACCAAGAAGGTCGCAAAAGACGAAGCGGCCGATGTGATGCAAAATGCGTTGGCTGTTCTTGGCTCACCAGAGCGGCTGGCGGAATGGATGCAGACGCCAATCCCCGCGCTGCGCGGCAGAACGCCGTTTTCGGTGATGAACACCAAACAGGGGCGCAAGGAAGTGGAAACAGTACTCGGGCGGATAGAGCACGGAATCTACTGAACGATGTTCGTCTACCGTCTCGCTAGCCGGCTCTATGCCGCTGATAGCGGCGAGGGGGCGAAACGGTTCGGCGGGCGTTGGAATTTGCCCGGCACTCCGGTCATCTACACCTCGGCTACCCGGTCGCTTGCCGCTCTTGAAATTATTGTTCACTATGGTGCAATTCCGTCTGAGTACCAAGTCATCGTGATCGATGTTCCTCGAAGCTTGACCATTGAAACGATCGAGCTGAACGATCTGCCCGATGGATGGCCCGACGAAGACTCAGGACGGGAGACGGCGAATCGCGGGACAGAATGGGCGCGTTCGCTCCGCACAGCCGCGCTTTGTGTGCCGTCCGCAGCAATTCGTTCGGAGAACAACTACATTCTGAATCCGTTGCATCCGGAGTTTGGGACGATTCGCTTTGACGTGCCCAAAACCGAGCACATCGACAAGCGCCTTCGCCGAGCGAAGTAACCCGGTTTTCAAACCAGTACGGCAACCTATTGCTCGGTATTCCAAGTGGGCGTGTTTGCTAACCTAAAATTTCCCTTATGAGCAGTATTCAGATCACCTTGCCCGACGGCAGTGTCAAAGCTGTCGAGGCCGGGACCACTCCACTTGAGATTGCGCGTTCCATCAGCCCGCGTCTTGCCGATGCGGCCATTGTGTCGCGCGTGAACGGGCAGCTCTATGACCTCACCCGTCCGCTCGAGTCGGATGCCACGCTGCAACTACTCACGGTGAAGGACACTGACGCACTTGAGGTTTATCGCCATTCGACCGCGCACTTGCTCGCGGCGGCTGTGCTTGAATTGTTCCCGCAAGACGAAGCTCGGGGTCGGTCCGCCCATCGAGAACGGCTTCTATTACGACTTTGATCGTGACAAGCCGTTCACGACCGAAGACCTGGAAAAGCTCGAAGCCAAGATGTGGGAGATCCAGGCGCGCGATCTGAAGTACGAACGCGTGCTCACGTCCAAGCCAGAAGGACTCGAGAAGTACCGCAAGCTCGGTGAAAACATGAAGGTCGAGCTGATCGAAGAAAAAGCCGACGACGTTTTCAGTGAGTACACGCTCGGTCCGCAATTCATTGATTTCTGCCGCGGCCCGCACCTGCCCTCGACTTCAAAAATAAAAGCCTTCAAGCTGCTCTCTGTTGCCGGCGCCTACTGGAAAGGCGACGAACACAATCAGCAGCTGCAACGCATCTACGGCACCGCTTGGTTCACGAAGAAGGAGCAGGACGAGTACCTCAACAAGCTCGAGGAAGCAAAGAAGCGCGACCATCGAAAGCTTGGCAAAGAACTCGATCTGTTCAGCATTCAAGAGCTCGGCGGGCCTGGCCTGATCTTCTTTCATCCGAAGGGCGGCATCATCCGCAAAGAGCTCGAAGACTGGATGCGCGATCAGTATTTAAAGCGCGGCTACTCGCTCGTGTACACGCCGCACATTGCGCGCCTGGATCTTTGGAAGACCTCAGGTCACTTCAACTACTACAACGAGAACATGTTCAAGCCGATCGAGGTGGAAGGCGCGGAATATCAGCTCAAACCGATGAACTGTCCGTTCCACATCCTGATCTATGCGGATCGCCAGCGCAGCTATCGCGAGTTGCCGGTGCGTCTCGGCGAGTTGGGCACGGTTTATCGCTATGAACGTTCCGGCACTCTGCATGGCCTGATGCGTGTGCGCGGCTTTACGCAGGATGACGCGCACATCTTTTGCACTCCGGAGCAGGCAGAACAAGAGGTTGTGAACTGCGTGCAGTTTGCCATCGACACGTTGACTACTTTCGGCTTCAAAGAATACGAAGCGGAAATCAGCACGTGGGATGACGGTGCGAGCGGCAAGTACGACGGATCGCCCGAGCAGTGGCAGCTAGGTGAAAGTTCGCTTGTCAACGCCACCAATCGTTTGGGCTTAAAAGCGACACTGGTGAAAGACGAAGCCGCGTTCTATGGGCCGAAGATCGACATGAAGCTGGTCGATGCGATTGGCCGCAAGTGGCAGCTCTCGACGATTCAGTTCGACTTCACATTGCCGCGCCGCTTCTCGCTCGAGTACATCGGTGAAGACGGCAAGGCGCATCAGCCCTTGATGGTGCACCGTGCGTTGTTTGGTTCGCTCGAACGCTTCTTCGGCATTCTGATCGAGCACTATGCGGGCGCCTTCCCCGTGTGGCTCTCCCCTGTGCAGGCCATCGTGATGCCGATTACCGACCGGCAGAATGACTATGCACGCGAGGTGCACCAGAAGCTGATCGACGCGGGTATTCGAGCGACGCTGGACGACCGCAGTGAAAAGGTGAACCTAAAAATCCGCGAGGCGCAGATGCAGAAGATTCCCTACATGCTGGTCGTGGGAGATCGCGAAGCGCAGAGCGGGCAGGTGTCGGTGCGCAACCGCAAACACGCGGATCTAGGCGCACAGCCCTTGCAGGAATTCATCGACCGCACGTTGAAGTTGATCGCGGACCATTCGGGCGACGAGTAGATCAGCACCATGCAGACGATCGCGTTCGAAGGCGATCTGCAAAGGCTCGACGCGGCGCTGGCGGAAGTGCCCGATGTTCCCGCGGTGTTTCTGTTGCGCACGGGGCAGGGGCAACCATACCTCGCGCGCACTGCTCTGCTGAAGCGTCGCTTGATGCGTCTGCTTGCGGAACGCGCAACACCCTCGCGCATGCTGAATCTGCGCAGCACTGTGTCGAGCATTGAATATTGGCTAACCGGCTCGACGCTCGAATCTTCATTGCGCTTGTATGAACTCGCGCGCGAACACTTCCCGAAAGATTACGTGCGTACCATCCGGCTGCGTATGCCGTCCTACGTTCGGCTCGTGTTCAGCAACGAGTTCCCGCGAACGTTAGTGACGACGCAACTAAGCGGGGCACGGTCATTATCGGTCGGACCCTTTCGCAGCCGTGCTTCGGCAGAGCGATTCGAATCGGAATATCTCGGGCTGTTCCAACTGCGCCGCTGCCAGGAAGACCTTGCGCCCTCACCCGAACATCCGGGCTGTATGTACGGCGAGATGAGCATGTGCGCGCGACCGTGCCAGCAGGCAGTGACGGCCGAAGAGTACGCGAGCGAAGTGTATCGCGCCGCGCAGTTTCTCAGCACGGAAGGCGCGTCGCTCATTACTTCCATCAGCGCGGCGAGGGCGCAATGCAGCGCTGACATGGATTTCGAAGAGGCCGCGCGCCAGCACAAACGGTTAGAGCGAGTGGAAGGCGTGCTGAGGCTGCGAGACGAGTTGGCGCGCGATATCGACCGGCTGAATGCGATCACAATTACACGATCAACCGGCGGCGGCGTAGAACTCGGCGTAATGCAGGCAGGCCACTGGCAAGGCCTTCGACGCCTTGACTTTGAACTGGTGGACGGCAAGCCGGTATCGCTCGACCGCCGTTTGCGTGAACTGATGGAACAGCCCGGCGCAGTGCAGCACGCGCCTCGACAACGTCAGGAGCTGCTCGCCATCATCTCCAAGTGGCTTTATGCAAGTTGGTGCGATGGCGAGATGCTTGTTTTCGAAAACGCCGTGCCTTATCGAAAACTGGTGCACGCGATTTCGCGCGTCGCGGCTACTTCACCATAATGTTCTGCGCCTGCAAAGTCGTTCCCAGCGCACGATCGCGCACTGGACCCGCTTCACTCAGGTCGGCACGGGCGCGGAGTTCGCGGCTGCGGGCTGCGATCAAATCGGTCTGCCGTTGAAGCACCAGGAACACCGACGATGTTCCGGCTCGGAACTGGCGCTGTTCACTCTCGTACTGCTCCTCGGCCGACCGGCGCGCGAGGATTGCCGCTTCTAATCGGGACCGCGCCGCTTCGGTTGCCTGCACGCTGTTGCGCACATCGGCCGCAATGGTTTGTTCCGTCTGCTGGCGTTGTACGGTGATGCGGCGGCCCTGCGCGATCGATGAAGCCAGGTTCGCCTCCGCGGTGCGATTGCGCAAAGGCAGGGCGATGCGTAAGCCAACCTGAACCGTTGGGAAGTATCCGTTGTAAACGTTGCTCAATGATTGCCCAACACCGCCGACAAGAAACGGGGGGATGGCCGCTGCCCCAAAGCCCGGGAACAGATTCGCAAACGGGTTCGCAACCACCGGCGCAAGGTAACCGGCAAGACCCGATGACGCGAACGTGCCCACTACATTTACCTGGGGCTTGGTGTCTTCACGCGCGAGGCGCGTCTCTAACTGGTTGAGTTCACCGGTGATGCGCACCTGTTCGAGTTCCGCGCGATGCTGAATAGCGGCGTCGACCGCGGCGTTCACATCAACGACGGGCACTTCGGCAGCGTCGGTCATTGGAATCAAAGCGGATGACCAGAGCGGGTCATGCCGGTCGGCGAGCATCAGCGTCTTCAGCGTGTTCTCTGCGCGCGTCAATGCTTCCTGACCCTGGAAGACGTTCTGTTCAAAGTTCGCGATTTGCGTGTGCGTCGCGACCACATCGATCGCGGCAAGCACGCCTTGTTCCACCTGCCGCCGGTTGCTCTCGTCCTGCTGGCGGGCAAGGCCGAGCGCTTCGAGTTGTACCTGCAGATTGCGCCATGCGAAATCGAGTTCCCAGTAAGCTTGAACGGCCAGCGTCACATCATCACTCAAATGCTGACGGAACTGCGCGCCAGTCAATTGCGAGTTCTTCTTCGCCACCAGCACTTGATAGCGGTTCTCGTCGAAACGCAATCCGCGCCACAACGGCTGCGTGACGTTGAGCGTCGCGGCCGAAGGGAACTGCGGGTTCAACGTATTAAAGGTGCTGTCGGTCGATTGCCGCGCGACGTTGAAGTCGAGCTTGTACTGCGTACCGGTCCACGGCAGAATCCCGCTCAGATACGGATCGGCGTTTTCATTTTTGATGGTGAGCTTGCCTGACTGCGACCCGCCCAACACACTGGCGACCGGCTGGACCTGGCGCAAATGATTGGCGTCGAGTCCAAGCCGGGGGTCGTAAGCACCGCGCGCAGCAAGGATGTTGTAGTTGGCGCGCTCCTGATCGATGCGCACCAGTTCCAGATCGCGATTATTCTTCAACACCATCGCGATCACATCTTTAAGTGAAAGCCGCGTCTCAGCAAACACACCCGGCCGTGCCGGCAGCGCGAACGGAGGCAATGCTGCAGGCATCGGGAATTTTGGATCGGCTACACTCGCCGGCGGCGTCTGCGCCAGCGCGGCCGAACACAACAGAACTGCACAAACGATATTTCTCAAGCGAGATCTTTCCTCTGCACCAGGCTCGGCACTGCAGCGGGTTGCGTACGACGGAAGCGAAGCTTGCTCGTGTACTGCGACGCGCGCTGGAACAGCCGCCACTGCGACATATCTTCGAAAACCGAATAGAACACCGGCACAGCCAACAGCGTCAGCAGCAAACAGAGCGACTGCCCGCCTACAACAAGCACGCCGATCGAGCGATTCGTTGCCGAGCCCACGCCGTTTGAAAGAACAAGCGGCAACATGCCGGCAACCAGCGCCATGGTGGTCATCAAAATCGGCCGCAAGCGATCGCGGTTGGCCTGGATGATCGCGTCGTAGCGCGGCATACCTGCGGCACGCAGGCCATTCGTGTGATCGATCTGCAGAATTGCGTTCTTCTTCACGATGCCGAATAACAGCAACAGCCCAAGGCCCGTGAAGATGTTGACGGTCTGGTGCGCGATGAACAACGACAGAATGCCGAACGGAATCGAGAGCGGCAGCGTGAGCAGAATCGTCAGCGGGTGAATGAATGATTCGAACTGCGCTGCCAGCACGATGTACATGAAGATGAACGTCAGCGAGAACGCAAGGATGAAGTAGTATCCGGTGCGCGCCAGTTCCTTAGATGTACCGCTGAGACCCGTGCCATAGCCGGGGTCCATGTGCAACTCGGCGGCGGCATCATTGATCTTGGCGAGAATCGCGGTTTGCGAACCGCCCGGCGCGATGTTCGCGGTCAGCGTGACTTGCCGCTGCCGGTTCAATCGCCCAATGTTCGCCGGGCCTGACGACGTTTTCAAGTTGACCAGTTCGTCAAGACCCACCAACCCGACTTTGGTTGATGGCACGGTCATGCGCCGCAAACCGTCGAGGCTGGCGCGAAACTCACCGGTCGCGCGCACACGGACGTCGTACTGGTCATCGCCGGTGTTATAAGTCGAGGCGACTTGTCCGGCGACGAGCGTGTTCAGTGCTTCAGCGATGTCACTCACGCGCACCCCGAGATCGGCGGCACGTGCACGGTCAATCTCCACACGCACTTCCGGTTTGCCGGCGCGCGCGCTCGAATCGGGATCGACCACATCCGGAATGTTCTTCATCTTCGCGAGCAACTGCTCGGAGTAGTCCGTGAGCTTCGCCAAATCCGGCCCTTTCACGATGTACTGAATCTCCGCATTGCTTTGATTGCCGCCGACGCTGCTGACCAACTCCGCGCTCGCATGAACAGTCGGGGGCAGTTGCTTCAGCAGCGCACGGGCGCGCGTCATGAGTTCGGATTGCGAAAGGTCGCGCTTATCTTTATCGACAAGCTTGACGAAGATGCCCGCGTTGTTCACGGATTGATCAGCGCCGCCTCCATCGGTCATGAGCGTGTGCTCTACACCGGGCAATGCACGCAAGTCGCGGGCGACGCGTTCGGCAACACTGGTGGTCGCCGCCAACGTTGCTCCTTCGGGGGCGCGTACCAGCACTTGAAACTGCGACTGGTCATCATTCGGCAAAAAGTTTTTACCCACCACCATGAACAACGGAATGATGCTGAGGAACACCAGCGCGCAAATCACCAGCACCGTTTTCCGGTGCCCCATCGCCCATACCAGCATGAGCGTGTAGTAACGGTCGATCACGCGGAAGAAAGGCGACTGTTTCGAGTCCTTCTTGCCCGCCTCATGACCGCCCTTCTTGATGAAGCGCGACGTCAGCATTGGCGTCATCGTGAACGAAACCAGCAGCGACACGGCGATCGCAAATGCCGACGTGAAGCCAAAAGAAGACATGAAGCGGCCTACAATGCCGCCCATGAAACCGACCGGAAGGAATACCGCGAGCAACGAGAGCGTTGTCGCCATAACCGCGAGCCCAATCTCTTTCGTTCCGGCGATCGCGGCTTCATAGGGCGACATGCCCTTCTCTTCGATGAAGCGGAAGATGTTTTCGAGCACGATGATCGCGTCGTCGATCACGATGCCCACCATCAACGTCAACGCGAGCATTGTGATCTGATTCAGCGTGAAGTGCATCGCCGCCATCAGCGCAAATGTCGAGATGATCGAAGTCGGAATTGCAATCGCCGCGATTAGCGTGGTGCGCAAGCTCGCCAGGAACACGAAGATAATGAACGACGCAAACAGCGCGCCCTCCACCAGATGGGTCTGAATGTTGTGAATCGACGCTTTTATGAAGATGGACTGGTCGCCGATCACCGCAACTTTGAAATCGCGCGGCAACGTCTTCTGAATGTCAGCCAGGCGGGCTTTAACTTCGTCCGCAGTGGCAACGGTATTCTCACCGGACTGCTTGTACACCACCAGGGTCACGGCGGGCGTGCCGTCCATGCGCGACGCAGTGCGCGCTTCTTCGGAGCCATCTTCGGCATGACCGACGTCCGAGACCTTCACCGCATACCCATTGCGTGTCGCAACGACAACGTTGTTGAACTCCGCGGGATCTGCCACTTTGCCGAGCGTGCGAACGGTCAGTTCGCGCGTGCCTTCATCAACGCGTCCACCGGGCATCTCGACGTTTTGCGTACGTAAGGCGTTGAAGACATCCTGCGCGGTCAAGTTGTAGGCGCGCAGACGATCGGGGTCGACCCACACCTGCACTTCGTGCTTGAGACCACCGACGATGCGCACTTCACCCACGCCCTTACCGTTCTCGAGCTTCTGCTTGATGCGCTTGTCCGCAATCTGCGTCACTTCGCGAATCGCACGAGGTGCGGAGACGACCACGTTCATGATCGGCTGCGCGTCGGGGTCGAACTTGAGCACCACCGGCGCCTTGGCGGTAACCGGCAGGTCGGGAACGATGATGTTGACCTTGTCCTGTACTTCCTGCGCGGCAAGGTCGCCGTTCTTATCGAGTTCAAAGGTGATCAGAACTTGCGCTTGACCTTCGGACGATGTCGAACGTACTTCGTCGATGCGGCTGATGGTGTTGACCTGGTCTTCGATCTTGCGAGTGATCTCGGTTTCGATCTCTTCAGGCGAGGCGCCCGGGTCAGCGATGGTGACCACGACGGTGGGAATGTCGACCTTGGGGAACAGATCAACGCCCAGGTTGAAGTACGAGAACGCGCCGGCCACCATCAACGCGAGAATCAACATCGTCGCGAAGACGGGTCTGCGAATACAAATCTCTGCTAGCTTCTGCATGTTTCGTGTTCCTTACGAAATCTGGCGCGCCACGCGTACCGGCGCGCCGTCGTAGAGTTCGCCCAGATGATCGATCGCTACGCGTTCGTTGCCGGTCAATCCGGAAAGAACCCGCGCCTGATCGCCATTGCGCTCCCGCACTTGCACGACGCGCAAGCGTGCGCGTCCGTTCTCGACCACGTAGACCTGCGATGAGTTAGAGCCGGTCTCGCTCACGATTGATTTCGCTGGTGCGAAGACCGCTTGCTCACCGCCGGGCAGCACCACGCGCCCGGTGGCGAACATGCCCGGCCGCAGCAACATGCCGGGGTTTTGAAAGCGCGCCTCCAACACGAATGCGCGCGAGTTGGGATCCACCGCGGGGTTGATCGCCGTGACTTTCCCTTGAAACTCCCGGTCGCCGTAAGCCGCTACACGCGCAATCACCGTCATGCCGAGCTTCACCTGCGAGGCGCGCAGTTCCGGCACTTGCAGCTGCAGCTTCAACGTTTGCGTCTTGACGATCGTCGCGATCTTCGTGGTGAGCGCGACATACTCGCCCACGGCAACCGGCCGCGCACTGACGTAGCCCGTGAAGGGCGCTCGGATCACGGTATCGGCCACACCCTTCTGCGCCATGGCGAGTTGCGCCTGCATGGAGTTCAAGCCTGCCGTAGCGCTATTCACCACCTGGTAACTCTGGCGCGCCGTGTTGAGCGCTGCCTCGTACTGCTGGCGCGCCGAATTGGTTTGTGCCTGCGGCCGTTTCGAGCTGGGTTCGTGCGCGCTCGAAGTTGCTCTTCGAGACATCGCCCGACGCGGCGAGGTTTGCATAGCGCTGCGCATCGGCCTGAGCCTGACGCTCCTGCGCCTGCGCCGATTGGTACATCGCGTTCGCGCCCACTACTTCAGGCAGCTTGGTGGGGTCAAATTGCTGCCCCGGTTGGATGCCGATTCGCGACTGCGACTGGCGCACGCGAGGCTTTCGATTCTTCGATCGCGCCCTGCATCTGGCTGAGCTTCAACTGCGCATCGCGGCTATCGAGCTGCGCGATCACCTGCCCCTGTTGCACCATCTGGCCCACGTTGACCGGCGTGGCGACAATGCGTCCCGCTACGTTGGGCGCAACATCCGAGAGCTCATCCGCAACGAATGTGCCGGTCTCGTCGATTGTGGCGGGCACGTCCTTGGTCGTGACCGCCGCGGTGGTGATCGCGACGGGTTCGTTCGCGGCCGCCTGCACAGCCTGCTGCGGCTTCTTCGATCCGCACGCACCTGCCAGCAGAATGATTGGGGCGATTCCCAAAGCCAGGGTCTTCGTCAATTTCATACGTTCCTCGCTGGCGCGGGCGTAACGGAGAGCCCGTGCAACAGTATTCCGGTGAATTTATCTACGATCTCGTCGTCGCTGCATTTCTTGGAAGCCAAGGCCGAAAAGTTGGGTCATCTGGCCATAAAACCGGAACATGCCGGCGACCGCGACAACAATCGTTCCAGGGTCCATCTGCGCCATCGCGCCTTCTCTCTGGCGCAGTTCGAAGTAGTCGCGCAGAAACGCAATGAAGGTGGCGCCCATGCGCTGCATGTAGATCTTGGCGATATCCTGGCCTTCGAGAGACGCAAAGAGCATCAAGCGCTCAAACCGCTCATCCTCCCGAAACGCCTGCAGCATCTTGTTGCCGAGCGCCTTCAACAGGCCTGCATCATCTCTACGGTCCATAAAGACGCGGAGTTCGGCATAACCCTGCTCAACATTCTTTTTCGCCGTAAAGTCGTCCAGTATCGCTGAATAGAGCTGATCCTTCGTAGCGAAGTGCCGGAAGATGATCGCTTCATTGACTTCGGCGGCGGCGGCGATTTCTTTGGTGGTCGTCCCGGCAAAGCCTTTCCTGGCAAAAAGATCGACGGCAACGTGCAGAATCTGACGGCGTCGATCGTCGGAGGGCATCCGGGTGCGCAAATCTGACATGAAAGTAAATGCTTACTTACATCCTAATCAGCCCGATTTGTATTGTCAATCCCGTTTCCTATGGCGATTGGTTTCACTACGGGGATTGGCACGACCCTTGCTAAACAGACCTTTGCTCGCTCCACATGGCCGCCAAGTTACTCCTGATTGAAGACAACGAAATGAACCGTGACATGCTCTCGCGCCGTTTGACCCGTAAGGGTTATGAAGTGGTTTGTGCGACGGATGGCGGCGCGGGTGTGGAGATGGCCAACGGGGAGCGGCCCGACTTGATCTTGATGGACATGTCGCTGCCGGTGCTGAGCGGATGGGATGCGACCGCGCAGTTGAAGCGAGCCGAGGCGACGCGAGCGATTCCGATCATCGCGCTGACGGCGCATGCGATGGCCAGTGACCAGGAGCGGGCTCGTGAAGTTGGCTGCGACGATTACGACACCAAACCGGTGGACCTGCAACGGCTGCTCGGCAAAATTGAAACTCTGCTGGCGAGGCGCCCGGAAACGGCGAGATGATCGAACTCGGGCAATTACGGCATAGCCTTCGCACGCCGCTAAACCAGATCATTGGTTACTCGGAGATGTTGGCCGATGACGCGGCAGGCGAAAGCGCTCCTGCGTTAACCGATGCTCTTCGCGATGTGTTGGAAGCTGCGCGCGATGTACTGCTGGCCATTCAGCGCAATCTGGGGCCGTCGCGTGAAAGCGTGAGTAAAGCGGAATGGCGTACGCTGCGCCGGGAAACGTCGGAGCCGATTCAGCGCATTCTGGCGCACGTCTCCAACCTGATCGATCACGAAAAGATTGAGGCGCCCGATCTTGAGCGCATCCGCAGCGCCGCGAATTCGTTGAACCAGGTGTTCGACGAACCGCTTAGCATGATCGCCCACGCTGAAATGAATGGGAATGATCCGGCGGAGCACGAAGAACACAGTGCAACACGGCTTCTGATTGTGGACGACGACGAAGCCAATCGCGATGTGTTGAGCCGCCAACTGGAGCGCCTGGGTTACACGACGCACGCCGTGGATACCGGAGAAAAGGTGCTGCAGCAACTCGCAGGCGCGCAGTTCGACATGTTGCTGCTCGACATCGTCATGCCCGGCATGAGCGGATTCGATGTGCTCTCCGCGATGAAAGCCGATGGGAGTTTGCAGCGAGTGTCGGTAATCGTGATTTCGGCGATGGATGAGATGCAAAGTGTCGCGCGCTGTATTGAGATGGGCGCGGACGATTTTATCTCCAAGCCTTTCGATCGCGTGATTCTCAAATCGCGCATCGAGGCCGTACTGAAGCGGCGCAAAGCGGAACAGGAACGCGCGCAGCTTGCGGACCGTTTGAAGTTGCTGCTCGAATCCACGGGTGAAGGAATCTTCGGCTTGGATGCGGAAGGCAAGTGCGTCTTCATCAACGGCGCTGCGACCAAGATGCTGGGCTTTGATCGCAAGCAAGCGCTGGGCGGCTTTCTTCACGATCTAGTTCATACGCGCCAACCGGATGGAACCCCGGTTCCGGCAGACCGCTGTCCGCTATACCGTGCCGCTCGCTACGGCGAAGCCACGCGCGTGTCGGATGTCTTGTTCTACAACGCTGAGGGCGAAAGCTTTCCGGTAGATTTCACCGCGAACCCCATCGTGAGCGACGGCAAGTTCGACGGCGCTGTGATTGTGTTCTCCGATATCCGCGAGCGCAAGCTGACCGAAGAGAAGCTACGTCAGACGGCTAAGCTCGAAAGCCTGGGTGTGCTGGCCGGCGGCGTCGCCCATGATTTCAATAACCTGCTGACCGGCATCATGGGCAACACGAGCCTGCTTTTGAACTCGCCGGATTTGAGCGATGGGATGCGCGAACGTCTCGACCAGGTGGTCAATGCAAGCGAACGCGCCGCGGACCTGACGCGCCAGATGCTCGCCTACGCCGGCAAGGGGCGGTACATCAAGAGTGCCGTGGATGTGTCGGAACTGGTCACAGAAACGCGCGGTCTGCTCTCCACACTCATCCCCAAGACGGTGCACATCATGCTCGACCTGGCTGATCCGATCGCCGCCATTTATGCGGATCGCATTCAGATTCAGCAGGTGATCATGAATCTGGTCATCAACGCAGGCGAAGCCATCGGCGAACCCAACCCCGGTTCAATTACCGTCCGCACGTTCGAAATCGATGTCGGTCCCGAGCATATGGCGCTCTCAGCGCCCGGCGATCTGAACCCAGGTCAGCACGTCGTCATCGACGTGATCGATTCCGGCCCGGGTATGACGCCCGCTGTGCGCGCCCGTATCTTTGATCCGTTCTTCACCACGAAGTTCACCGGGCGGGGCCTTGGGCTCGCGGCCGTGCTGGGCATCGTCAGAGGTCACAAAGGCGTCATCCAGGTCCAGACCGCACCAGGCAACGGTTCACGTTTTCGCGTGCTTATTCCGGCCACAGCCGAAGTGGCCGTGCGCGCTGTAAAGGCAGAGGCTCAAGCCGCCATCAAGGGCTCGGGCCGCATCTTGATCGTGGACGACGAAGCCGTCGTCCGGCGCACAACCGACGCCGTCCTGCGTCATAGCGGCTTCAACACCGTCCTGGCGGAAAGCGGCGACGAAGCGGTCGAACTATTGCGCGATTCGGCACAGGATGTCGCCGTCGTTCTTCTGGATATGATGATGCCGGGGATGGGTGGTGACGAGGCGTTCTCGAAGATGCGCGAGATTCGTCCCGGCCTGCCGATTATTATCTCGAGCGGCTACGGCGAATCTCAGGTGATGAAATACTTTGAGGGCCGGGACATCGCCGGTTTTATCCAGAAGCCTTACACTTCCACGAGCCTGATCGGGGCCATTCAGAATGCGGCTTTCGGGCAATCAGATCGTGATGCAGGATAGTTGATCGTGCCGCAGCCGCCGGTCCCGGAGCCGCCTCCTTCACCGCCTCCGTCGAGCGCAGCTCGTCTGCGCCACGACTTGCGTACTCCGCTGAACCAGATCATCGGTTATACCGAGATGCTGATTGAGGACGCGGAAGACGCGCCCGACCTGCTTCCCGAGCTGCACCAGATTCACGCCTCGGCATACGACATGGTGAAGCTGCTGCAGCAGCTACTGCCGGCTTCGGTGGAGCAAGTCGATCCAGAGCTGTTGTTTAACGTGCAGGAAGGTCTGCGAGCCACTGCCAAGCGATTGCTGACCGCCTCGCGCCGCGTCGCGGAACTGCCGCACCCGTTTCTCAAGCCGTTCTCGGCGCATATTCAGGCCGCTGCTTCGGAGTTGGCGCAGTTCTCAGCCGGGCGCTCCTCACTTACTCCTGCGCCCGCGCCCGCCGAAGGCAACATCGTCGGAGAACAGAAAGACAACGCGACAGTGCTGGTGGTGGACGATGCTCCCGGCAACCGCGAACTCTTATCAAAGCAGCTTGCGCGTCAAGGCTATGCGGTCATCATGGCCTCGAACGGGCGCGAAGCGCTGCAACTGCTGCGCTCGCATCAAATCGACATTGTGCTGCTCGACGTTCTGATGCCGGAGCTCGACGGCTTCCAGACGCTCGAGATCATGCAAGCCGATGAGAAGCTGCGCGAAATTCCAGTCATCATGACGTCGGCGTCGGAAGAGTATCAGAGCCTGATTCGTTGCATCGAAGGCGGCGCCGAAGATTACTTGCCGAAGCCGTTCGACCCGGTGCTGCTGCGAGCGCGGCTGAAGAACTCATTCGAGAAGAAAGCAATGCGCGACGAGCAGCGGCATCGCACCGAAGAACTCGAAACCGCGTACCGTGATCTGCGCAACATGCAGGGACAGCTGATTACGCAAGAGAAGCTGGCGTCGCTCGGCTCACTCGCGGCGGGCATTGCGCATGAGATCAAGAACCCTTTGAACTTCGTCACGAACTTCGCCGCGCTCTCGCACGAGATGGTGCCGGAACTGCGCAACGCCTTCGCCGCGCACAACGAAACCGAGGCCGAAACGCTCTTTACCGAGCTGAGCCAGAACCTCGCCAAGATTGAAGAACACGGCAAACGCGCCGACCGGATTGTGCGCGGCATGTTGATGCATGCGCGCAAACAATCAGGCGAGCGCGAGAGTGCAGATCTGAATGCACTCGTCACGGAATGTGTGCAGCTTGCCTTTCACGGCCTGCGCTCGCAGGACATGACGTTCAATTCCGCGATCGACTTGAAGCTCGACCCCGCTGTAGGCAAGGTCGAAATATTTCCGCAGGACTTGAGCCGCGTATTTCTGAACCTGGCCACCAACGCCTTCTACGCCGTTCACGAAAGGCGCAAAGCGGAAGGTGCTTCGTTCTCGCCTGCTGTCGAAGTCAGCACTCTCTCGCTCGACGGTCATGTTGAAGTGCATGTGAAAGATAACGGCCCGGGTATCCCACCGGCTTTGGAACGCAAAATCTTCGAGCCGTTCTACACGACGAAGCCCACGGGCTCGGGCACCGGCTTAGGTCTTTCGATCAGCCGCGAAATCGTAGTGCAGGAACATCACGGCGAACTGGGGTTGCGCAGCCAGGAAGGGGAGTTCGCGGAGTTTATCGTTACGCTGCCGCGCACCGCCACCGCTTAGAACATGGTTCTGAAAATTCTCTTTGTGGATGATGAGCCAGACCTGGAGCCGCTCATCCTGCAGCGCTTTCGCAAACGCATCCGCGACGGTGAGGTCGAGATGGTGTTTGCTCAGAACGGTGAGCAGGCGCTCGGCAAGCTGCTCGAAAATCCGGACATCGAGATCGTCTTCAGCGACGTGAATATGCCGGTGATGGACGGCCTCACGCTGTTGACGCGCATCGGTGCGCTGAACCGCACGCTCAAGACGATCATCGTGTCGGCGTACGACGACATGCAGAACATTCGTACGGCGATGAACCGCGGGGCTTTCGACTTTCTTACCAAGCCCATCGATTTCCAGGACTTGGAGCAGACGCTCAACAAGACCACTGCCGAGCTGAAGCTGATCCGCGACTCGCAAAGCCAGAAGGAAGAACTGCAGCAGTTACAGGGTGAACTGAGCATCGCCAGCCGCATCCAGCAGAGCATTCTGCCCTGCGACTTCCCCGTCACTCCCGAGTATGAAATCTACGCCGAGATGCTGCCCGCGCGCCTGGTCGGCGGCGACTTCTTCGATTTCTTTCCACTCGAAGAGCATCGCGTTGCTGTTGCGATCGGAGACGTCTCGGGCAAAGGTGTTCCTGCTGCTATTCTGATGGCCGTCTGCCGCACCCTGCTGCGCGCCACCGCTCACCGAACCAGCAGCACGCGTGAGGCACTCGAAGAAGTTCATCGCATCCTGTTTCTGCAAGGCACAGGCGAGATGTACGTGACACTGCTCTATGGCATCCTCGACCTCCGCACCGGACGCGTGGACTTCAGCGTTGCGGGGCAGACGCCACCGTACATTGTGAGCGCGGATGGTAAGGTCCGCTGTGTGCATGAGACGACCGGCACCATGCTCGGCCTTTTTGACGATGTGGAGATTGGATCGGCCAGCCTCGACCTGAAGCAAGGCGAAACGCTGGTGCTAACGACCGATGGCGTTTCCGATGCAGAAAACGAAGCGGGCGAACCGTTCGGACACGAACGACTGGAAAGCCTGCTGGCGCATTGCGACGGGAGTGCGCGCGATACAGTCAGCGCGTTGATGCAGGGCGTGAAAGAGTTTGTGGGAAGCGCAGTGCAATCTGACGACGTTACTGTACTGGCTCTGCGCTATCAGAAGAGTTGAAACTGTCGATCGCTTCCTGCTCCGTCGCATAAAGCGCGATCACACGGTTGAGCCGCACCAGTTCGAGCGCATCGCGAACGCGAGCCTGCGGCTCCGCCAGTTTCAGCACTCCACCCTGCGCCTTGACGCTCGCTGAATTCAGCGCCAACACGCCGAGCCCGGCGCTATCGATAAAAGGAACCTCGGCCAGATTGAGCACCACTTGCAGGCTCCCGCGATTGAAGAGCTGTTCCAGCGTGGTTCTCAGTGATTGCGAAGCCTCACCTAACGTGACTTTCCCGGATACGGAGACAACCGCGGTCGGGCCGACTTGTTTCAATTTCGCGGTGATGGGCACACGGGTCTCCTGCTCTCGACTTGCACGGCAAGTGCCAAAAGATCAGAACTGATCTTTGCTGACGGCGAGCAACTGTTCCATCGCGCCTGTCATGGTGGTAACCACGGCGGCCGATAAGGATTCCTGCAGGCGCTCCAGATTTTTCTCCGCGTTCATCCGGTAATTCCACAGGCCCACAATGACCGTCGCTTCGGGTAACGCGTCGCGCACTTCCTGCGTGAGTTTGCGCGCATGCGCAAGCGCCAGCGGCGGAACGGAAGAAATCAGAATGACATCGCCCGCCTGGATGCCGAGGCTCTCCACCAGTGCCGCGGGCGAGTCGCTTACAGGAAAGGCGAGCGCCGGGAAGCCGCGGTCATTCACCAACTGCGCGAACATCGCGGCTGCAATTTCGTCGGCCACGTCGTGTGCGGGAACGCAGATCACGCGTTGGATCGCCGACCCTGCTTTCTCCACCACCTGTCCCGGCTTCACGGCCTTGCCGGCTTTTACGGGCGTGCGGTTCATTTCACCCAGTTCGGTGACGAACTCGTTGATGTTCTGCACCAGGAACTCTTCGCGCTTGGCTTCGAGCATGCCGCTGTGACGATCCTGTTCGGCCATAGAGAGCGCCGGGATGATGATCTCGTCATACACCGTGATCAGCGGCTTCTCTTTGATGGCGTGATCGAGCTGCAGAAACGCGTCATGCTGATCGAGCGCGAGCAGGCGTTGATAGAAGATGGCATCGGGCGAGAGCACGGGCTCGTCGCCGAGAAGAATATTCAGAAACTCTAACTGCGGCGCATACCGTCCGAGCACGCTCAAACAGACGGTCAGCGGAGTCGACAAGATCAGACCGATGGGTCCCCACAGCACGGTCCAGAACACTGCGGCTACGAGGATCGCGACAGCTGACAAGCCGGTGTGCACGCCGTATAGCAGTGGCTCGAGCAGGTTGCCGGTGATCAGTTCGGTGATCACAAACAACAGGAACACGTAAAGCGGGGTGTGCCAGCCATCGGTCATCGCGACGGTCAGCACGATGGGCAGTGAACCCGCGATGATCGGTCCGATGTAAGGCAGAAAGCGCAGCAACATCGCGAGCACACCCCACAACAGCGGGCTCGGTACCCCGATGAAGTAGAGCCCCAACGCGATGATGGTGCCGAACCCGGCGTTCACCAGAAACTGCATCAGAATGTAACGGCTGATGCGCGCGGCCGCGTCGTCCATCGCTTTCGTGGTCGTATGCATCTGCCGCTCGCCGATGAGCCGCAGCAAACGGTTCCGCAGATCCTCCTGATCGAGCAGCATGAAGATGGTGAAAACGATCGCGATTCCTGCCGTACCCAGCGGACGCATCAGACCGCTTCCGAAATCGCGCATCGACTGCAGCGCGTTGCGCGGCTGAATAATCTGTACCGGCAAGGGGTTCGAAGCGTCGCGAATATTGGTCGGGCGGTCCGAGGGCTGCGGCTTCTGCGTGGCCGTGCTGAGTTCCTTGCCGAGCTCTTCGATGTTGCCGAAGACTTTGTTGATGCCGCCAGACTCTCCCTGCAGCGCCACCATCTTGCGATGCACGTTGTCCGAATACTTCGGCAGGCCGTTGACGATCTGCATCAACTGGTCCGTCACCACCCACCCGAGCCCGACGCACATTGCCGCCGCAGTGATGAAAACCAGTAGTGCCGCCAACATGCGCGGGATGCGCAAGATCTCGAGCCGGCGCACGATGGGGCTCAGCAAAAACGCCATCAGCAGCGCGAGCGCGAACGGAATCAATAACTCTCGCGCGAAATACAGAATCGCAACGGCAACGATGAAGCCGATGATCGGCGGCACCTTCGAAGCGCTCGCGACTGTGTCCTGGCGGTCCATGGCGGTGCTGCCTAGCTTACGGGACGAAGGTACGAGGAGACCATATCACTCACGCGCCGCAGGAGTTCATCGCGCTCATAGCCGCCCTTTTGCAGGACTTTGCCGACCTGCCCTTGCAGGCGTTCGCGTTCTGCGTTGCTGAGGTCTTTCGCGGTGATCACAATCACCGGGATGCCGCGCCAGGCCGCGTTGCGGTGCATCTGGTCGAGAAATTCGAAGCCGTCCATCTCCGGCATCATCAAGTCCAGCAAGATCACCGACGGCGTACGCTGCCGCATCGCATCCAAAGCGAAACGGCCGTTGGCGGCCCGGTCCACCTGCCAGCCTTCGCCTTCGAGCAGCCGCGACAACATATCACGCGAGCCTTCGTCGTCCTCTACTACCAGAGCCACACCGACACTATCCGTCCGGTAGCGCAGCAGTACAGCAGCCAGGCGGTCGCGGTCGATCGGTTTCGTCAGGTAGTCAGCGGCGCCGAGCGCATAACCCAGGTTCCGGCTATCCGCGATGGTGAGCATGACCACCGGAATGCCGCTCAACTCCGGATCCGACTTCAGGCTCGACAACACCGTCCAGCCATCCATGCCGGGCATCATGACGTCGAGCGTGATCACGCGGGGACGCAGCTTGCGCGCCAGCCGCAGACCTTCTTCGCCGCTGCGTGCGCTTTCGACGCGCAATCCATGACGTACCAGGCTGCGCCTCAAGAGTTCATGCACTTCGGGATCGTCGTCGATGGCGAGCACCGTAGCGACAGCGCTCGACTCGCTCGTATTAACTTCTACGGCGTCGCTCGTCTGCGGCGGCACGACGTTTTGCGGTAAGCGCAGCGTGAAGGTCGATCCTTTGCCGATCTGGCTGGCAACCGTAATCTCACCGCCCATCAGCTCAGCAAACCGGCGGCTGATGACCAGGCCCAGCCCGGTGCCTCCAAACTTGCGGCTGGTCGAAGTATCGGCCTGGGTAAATGGAACGAAGATGCGCGACATCTGCTCCGGCGTGATGCCCATTCCGGTGTCGGCGACAGCGAACGACATCATCTCGTTCGGTTCGCGCTTCACCGTGAGCGTGATGGAGCCGTGCTCGGTGAACTTACACGCATTGCTCAGCAGGTTGAACAGGCTCTGGCGCACCTTGGTCTGATCCGCGCGCATCAGGCCAAGGCCCGGCTGTACTTGCGCATGCATCTCGTTGCCATTCTTCGCTGCCAGCGGCTCTACCAGCGCAACGGTTTCCTGCACCATGGTGGCGACTGAAAACGTTTCGAGGTAGAGCTCCATCTTGCCTGCCTCGATCTTCGAGATATCCAGCACCGCGTTGATCAGATCGAGCAGGTGCTTGCCCGCAGCGCGGATCTTCTTCACGTCCGCGACATCCGTCTGCTCCCCGCTGGCTTCGGAGTCTTCCAGAATCATTTCGCTGTAACCGATGATGGCGTTCAGCGGCGTGCGTAGTTCATGACTCATATTGGCCAGGAACGCGCTCTTTGCCTGGTTGGCGGTTTCGGCCGCAAGCTTCTGCTTGTTCAGGTTCAGCGTCGCGAGCAACAGTAATAGAAACAATGCGCCGCTGGCCGCTGTGCTCAACAGAATGCCGCGCGTAGTTTCCAACGATGCATCGTCAGTGCGCTCCCGCCATTCTTTGCGAAGGTCGGCACTCAGCCCGTCGCACAGAACACGAATGCGATCCATGTAGGCTTTACCATGGTCGCTGCGCACGATGGCCAACGCGTCTTCAGTGCGTCCGGCCTGGCGCAATTCGATGGTGTGCCGCAGCTCGTCGATCTTGAGCTGCACCACGTTGGTCAGCTCATCCAGGCGCGGCTTCAACTCGAGGCGCCCGCCGGTGAGCTGACGGAGCCGTTGCATCTCGCCCGGGACGGCGTCGCTGCCACGTCGGTATGTCTCAAGGTAGCGAGGGTGTCCGGTCAGCAGATATCCGCGCTGGCCCGTCTCGGCGTCTTTGATTGAAGAGATCACAGACGCGACCTGTCCGAGCATGCGGTCGGATTCGGCAACTCGCGCGGCCGCTTCGTGCATGTGGCGCCAGTTCCAATACGCCAATGCCAGAATTAACGCGAGCGCGATAAGGCCGAATAAGAAGGAGCGATTCGCCGGTAGCTGGTGGAGCCCTGCTTCTTCAGTGTTGATTTTGATTCTCCTCACCCAGTTCGCGCCGGCCATGACGACTCTTCATCATACAGATTGGCAGCGCACGACCCGCCGTGAGCGCTCGGCGAACGCATGTCAATTCACGAGCACGACCGTCGGCGGGTGCGGCGCCGCGAACCGCCCACCCTCACGGCCGCAGAACACACAACGGATCGCCCAGCACCACGTTCTGCCAGCTAATCGCGGGCAGGGAAAGGTAGTAGCTCTCCGCCAGGTTGCGGCCCCGCAGGTATTGGGGAATCACAATCTCAGGCCGTGGGGTCAGGTGTAGATACGGTTCGTAGACGTGACCCGAAGCGCCTGTAGCGCCCTCGTCCAGATAGTCGGCTGCAAGCGTTTGAGGCGCCCCGGCGAACCAGCTCGTTGGATCTTTCCACGTGCCCAGCTTCCACGCGTCGGGCGGCTTCGCAAACGTGCGTGCATTCGTCGAGACAAATTCGGTCACGATTGCCCCGGGAAGCCATTGGAAGCTAAGCTTCCGTTGTGTCCGGTCCGGATCGTTCGAACCCCACCCGGCATAAGCGATCACATTCTTTTCGCCGGTGATCACGTGCGCGGAGTCATCCAACACCAGCCGCTCTTTCGGAATCAGCGCGGCGGCCTGGCGCAGGCGCTCGTTGCCGTCCGTGTTGTTATCCGCGCGTACGTCGATCACCACTTTGCCGCGGTTACGCGCGATGAGTGCGCGATCGATCATACGCTCCACCGTCGGCTCGTCATAGGCAGCCAGTCGCGTAACTAAATAGATCGGGAAGTGTTTGTGGTCGAACGGCTCGCCGGTGTGGCCGAAAAAAGGGTTGCGTGCCGCGCCGCGAATCGGGATGTCGATGCCGTGTTGACGTGCGTAGAGCGCGGCCAGCTCCGAATCGACCGAGGCTGCGTCGCCCTCCAGGCTTTCCGGGCCGCCCGCAATCTTCAGCGGCACGCCGAGAGTCGTCACGATGTAGTTGATCTGGTCTTCCAGGCGATGCTTGCGCAAATACTCTGCAATGGGCCGTTCTACCCGCCGGTCGTAAGTGGCGCGATCGATCTGCTCGCTCGGTGAGACATCCAGCGTGACCAGATTCTCGAGCGGCACCAGTCGCTTACGCAGATAGTACGCGCCGATCTTTTGCGATACGGCCGACTGGCGGTTGACGACGACAAGGACCTGTGCAGGCTCCGGCGACGCGGAGGCGAACCGCATCGCGGCGACCATCAGCGTGAGCCCAAGCGTCCAGCGCATCCCAAATGTTAACAAGCGCCGCGTTCCGTATGCCCCGAAATAGGGAAGTTGATTGTGTGCTTTTGCTACACTGAACTGCAAGAGTTCGAATACGGGCCGGTCGCATCACGGCCGCTCTCAAAATGGATTTCGACCAGCTCCACACCTTTCTCGAAATCGTCCGGCTAAAGAGTTTCTCCAAAGCCGCTCAGACGTGCTTTCGCACGCAGCCGGCGATCAGCGCGCAAATTCGCCAACTCGAACAAGAACTGAAGACTGAGCTGTTTGAACGCTTCGGCAGCCGCATCTCGCTCACCACCGCCGGCAAGATTTTCACCGATTACGCCGAGCAGATTCTCGATCTGCGGCGGCAGGCGCAGGACGCACTGAACGAACTGGAATCTACTCCGCGCGGCGAACTGGTCATCGCTGCGAACGAGGCTACCTGCATCTACGTGCTGCCCGGCGTTTTCGCCGAGTACCAGCAAACAGTTTCCGGTCGTGCAGTTGCAAGTGAACCGGTCGTTACGGCGGCCGCGTGGTCGAAGCCGTGATGGAAAATGTAGCCGATTTCGGCCTGACGCAAATCCCGGTCGCCGAAAAACGGGTGCAGGTGGTCGATATCTATAGAGACGAGATTCGGGCTGGCAGTTGCGGCCGGCCATCCGTTAGCGCGGCGCGACCGCGTCACGTGCCAGGATCTGCGCAAGGTTTCGCTGCTGCTGCCGAAATCGGGGACGACGCGCGCGCGCCTGGATGCAGTGGCTCGAACCAGTCGAAAGCGACCTGCGTGGTTTCGATGGAACTCGATTCGACCGAGATGATGAAGCGCTTCGTGCTGGCCGAACTGGGCGTCTCCTTCCTGGCCGTTTCCAACTGCCGCGAAGAGATCGCCAACGGCAAGTTACGCTGTCTGCCTCTGGCTCCGGAACCGCTGACGCGGCGGCTGGGACTGATCTACCGCAAAGACAAAGCACTTTCGAAAGCGGCGCTTGGCTTTATTCAAGTTGTGCTCGCTCATTTCGGCGATAACGCGTTGGCGAAAGATGCCAATATCAACGCGAACGAACGCGTCAGTACCCTGGTCACTTAACTGGAGCAGACGTGACTTGCCCTTTTTGCCAGCACGAGATCGAAGCGCCCAGGCCGGTGCGATGCCCGGAGTGCGGCGGCGAGTTCGTGCGTCACACGTCGGGCCTGATCAAAACCTCTGCCGTGTTGATAGCAGCCGACGACAAGCGCACCGTCTATCGCTCCGTGCAGGAAGTGCCTGAACCGTGGCGAGGCCGTTTGATCGAATCGACCAACAGCCGCAACTCCGCGACGATTGTCATTGCAGACCACGGCGGACGTAAGCACATTGCGGACTCCGTGCGCCGCAGTGCCGAAGCTCAGCAACAAAAGCCCGCGCCGGTCCAGCCCATCGCGCAGTCTGCGGCGGTCGCTCCTCAACCTGAGGCGCTGGCGACTTCGCGCACCGCGTGGTCCTATGCAGTCGCTATCTTGTTGCTGCTCTTCCTCTTGGCCTCTGTCTGGCTAGTCTCCAGCCACGAGTGGTAATCTCGTTTTCGTCACGTCGGGCCCTTAGCATGGAGAATTTAGCCGGTACAGAAACGCAGGCTGCGGCTGCAGGTGAGCCCGTGTTACCGGGCGATGCCGTTGCGCTGCTCACCGTGTTGAGTGAACCACCGGAGCGCGAGATAGAAATGCCGTGCATCATCGAGGCGCAATCCGGCGAAACCATGCAACTGCGCATCGCGCGTGCGATTCCTCTCGATACCGCTTTGAGTATTCAAGCCGGCGAATCGCTTTGGCTCGGCCAGACGCAAGGTTGCAAAGAGCAGGAACATGGCTGGGTCATCGACGTTCATCTGTCGCACTACCTCCGCCGTCTGCCGGAACTCACGCGTATGGCGGAGCGATTCCGCGGGGCGCCATCGGAAGGACGGCGCGCGTCGGATGGTGCCGCGGTAAATTCAAACGAATGAAGAAAGCAATCGTGGTCGGCGCGTCCGGTCAACTCGGCGTCGAGTTGGTGCGCGAACTGCGCCAGCGCAACGTTGAAGTGCGAGGGTTCGAACGCACCCAGCTCGACATCACAGATACCGCGGCTGTTGAGCGCGCGGTGGCGGAGTTCGAGCCTGACGCGGTTCTGAATTGCGCGGCTTACAACCAAGTCGACGTCGCCGAGAACGATCCTTCAACGGCTTTCGAGGTGAATGGTTTAGGAGTGCGGAACCTCGCGCTCGCCTGCCGCCAATGGGACGCGCGGCTGATTCACTTCTCGACCGATTACGTGTTCGACGGCACCGCGGGCCGCGCGTATGAAGAGACTGACGCGACTCATCCGCTGGGTGCTTACGCTGTCTCGAAGCTTGCGGGCGAACTATTCGCGCAAGCCTATCTCGATCACCCGCTGATCGTGCGCACGTCGGGTGTGTTCGGTCCGGCCGGCTGCCACACGCGGCGTGGCAACTTCGTGGAACTCATGCTGCGTCTGGCGCATGAAGGCAAGCCGATTCGCGTTGTCGAAGATCACGTGGCCTCGCCGACGTACGCGCCACTGCTCGCAGCACGCACGCTGGACCTGGTGGACCGCCAGTTATCCGGCATCTTTCACATCGGAGGCGGCACGGCGATCTCCTGGTTCGATTACGCCAAGCTGATTTTTGAAGCTGCGGACCTGAAGCCGGAACTGCACGCCACCAACGAACGCGAATATCGTACGCCCGCACGCCGTCCGAAATATTCGGCGCTCCGCAATGCACGGATGGAAAAGCTTTCTATACAAGCGATGCCGCCGCTGGCTGATGCCGTGCGGCAATACATGGCTGCGCGTTCGCGCTAGTGGGCTTTGCCCGCGCTCAGCATATTCGCGAAGATGCGATATGCGCCCGGCACACCTGCCGGCAGTTGCCGGAACCACGAGTATGCGCTGAAAATGTATGCGCCTTTGCCGTAGCGCGCAAAGAGCATGCCACCGCGCATGGCCTTCTCGCCGGGGTCGTGTGTTTCGATCACTGTCTGGTACTGCGGGTCCCACTTGTCGGCGAAATAGAGACCGCGCTCTTGCACCCAACCTTCAAAGTCTTTCGCAGTGATCTTGTTCGGCGCGTTCAATAACGGTGACGAAGCGCTCAGAAACTCTACAGGCGCTTCTTCCACCGTCACGCGGTCGCGGCTGACCGAGAACGGAAACGGACCCAGATGTTCGAGCGCAACATTGGGCCCGCGACGAAAGCGCGGATCGTCCGCAACGTTGTACTGCACAATCAGCGTCCCGCCCTGTTTGACATAAGCGAGCAGCCGCGCGTGAGCACTGCGCAAATCGGCCCGCACGTTGTAAGCGCGCACGCCCGTCACGATCGCGTCGTATCGCGAGAGGTCGCCCGATGCAAGATCGTCCGGCGTGAGCAGCGTAACATCGCAGCCCATCTGGCGAATCGCGGCGGGTTCTTCATCGCCCGCGCCCATCACATAACCGACGCGCTTGGCGAGCACAGTCAACGGCGCGACTTTCAACCCACTCACCGCCGGAGCAAAGACTACTTGCGGTGGAATGTGTTCGTAGTTGATGGGATGCTCTTCGCGTCCTACTTCATGTCCGTTCACGAACGCGGCAACGGTGAGCATGGAATCGGGCACGTGTTCGCTCTCGGGCGTCACCGTGAACATCAGCTCTTGCGCATCGCCACTGTTGGCAAGATCTAGAGCGAAGGTCGCGGGTTCGGCTCGCCATCCCGGTCCTGCACTTACTTTGACTTCACCTTTCACGGCGGGTTGATTCGCGCGGACCGTTACTCGCACTGGCCGCGATTCGCGCGCTGGTAACAACTCTGTCTGTACCGGAAGATCGACCGCGACTTCCGGAACGATATCCAGCGGCCGTGTGAGTTCGCCGCGCACGCGGTCGATATAACGATGCATCACCGGCCGATCAAGCGCGAGATGGGTTCCAGCTACGTCTACGTCGAAGCGCGCCGTCAGCGCCGGCAGTGCGTCCGGCCGTCCAATCAAGTTGCGATCGGGAATAACGTAGCGATTGTGTTCCGGCGCATGTACCAACCAGAAAGGTTGTGAATAAGCCTGGTCCGCGGGGACAGCGATGTCGACGCTCTTCGTCAACGGCTTATTGTTCTCGAGCGCTCCGGTCAGACCCGCCGGTTGCTGCGGCGCCCGCGCCCATTACAGTTATGCTCTGCAGTTGGATAGCGACGCGGGGCACGATTCAATGCCGTGAGCTGCACCTTCAACTTGGACCCTGGCGCAACCTCGTAACGGTCTGCGTTTGCATCGAGAAACAATCCAGCGCACTGCGCGATGGTTTCGTCCAGCTCGGCGAGTTTCCGCTGCACCCACGGTGAGTCTGGCCCTGCGATCGCCGTCATCTTCTTTCGAGCATCCAGCAGCAGCGGCAGAATCTTCTCGGGCGCATCGGGTTGGAACGCGGCGTCGGCGCGATCCAGAACCTCGCCCACAGCGGCGCCTCCCGGAATGCGAGTCCAGGATGTATCGATGCCTTCGAACAGCGCTGTTTTCGGAGCGTCGCCCGCAACCGCGAGGAAGCTATCGAGCTGCGGCCCGCGATTCTCCGGCGCGCCCATCCCCTGGCTCCGATGCTGACTGCGGCTGATGCCCGCGATCTCCGTGTACGACTCGCCCAACACAGCGTTGTACGCACCGGTATCGATCTGCACCTTGTCTTTGATGAGGGCGAGCTTGTCTTGTTCTTCCTTGTTGAACGCGAACGCGTTCCACACCAGCCGCTTCGCCTTCCACACCTTCACGCTGCCCAGTTGTTCGGGAAAGCGCTGCCGGATCCGCCGCTGCGAAGTACGCTTCCTTGCCCAAGATCGCGGAAGACTGATGATGCCCGTGCCCGTCTTTCGGTGTGCCCGAGAAGCGCAGGATAATGACGTCCGGCTGATAGCGCCGGATGATCCACACCATGTCCGAAAGAATCTCGTCATGGCCCCACTTTTCGAGTGTCTCTGTCGCGCGTCTTTGAAAAACCGAAGTCGATCGCGCGCGTGAAGAACTGCTGGGCGCCATCGATGCGCCGCGCCGCCAGCAGTTCCTGCGTCCGGATCACGCCCGAGCAGATCGCCCTGCTCCGAGCCGATCAGGTTCTGGCCGCCCTCACCGCGCGTTGCCGAAAGATACGCGGTCTCCATTTGCTGGCCGCGCGCGAAGTACGCGAGCACTGCGGTGTTCTCATCGTCAGGATGCGCCGCGATCATCAGCACGCTGCCGAGCACGCGCAGCTTATCGAGCGACTGTTTGATCTGAGGTGTTCCGGTCCAGATACGCTGCGCACCCAGTGGCGAAGTGCAGCAGAGCAGGAGAAGAGCGAGCGTTCTCAGCATGAAGATTGATGGTAAAACAGACCGCACTGCTGCACTGTTCATCGGCAATGCTTCGATGCAAGCCGCGCGTTAGAGATTCAGTACGCCTTTCAGCGTGCCTCGTTCCGCCTGGATCTTGTCCTGCAGAATCATGATGGCGTTGATCAATTGCTCCGGGCGCGGCGGACAACCGGGAACATAAACATCCACCGGAATCACCTGATTCACCGGAATCAACGCGTAATTGTTGAAGACGCCGGTGGAAGTTGCGCACGCGCCCATCGAAATCACCCACTTCGGCTCCGGCATTTGTTCGTAGAGATGCCGAACGACCGGCGCCATTTTGTTTGACACGCGGCCGGCGATAATCATCAGGTCCGACTGGCGCGGCGAGCCGCGAAACACTTCCGCGCCGAAGCGCGCGATGTCGAAACGGGAAGCGCTCATCGACATCATTTCAATTGCGCAACAAGCGAGGCCGAACGACATGGGCCAGATCGAATTCTTACGTGCCCAGTTGATCGCCCGGTCGAGCGTGGTGGTGATGATGCCGTCGTCAGCCGCGTTCTGATCGATCGAAAGATTGTCGACGCGCGAGAAAAGTTCCGCCGGACCGCTGGCGAAGGGAGCCTTCATATACACCAGTTTCGCACGCGCCCGCTGTTAGACTGAAAGATTCACCTTCCCGCCCAATGGATCCCATTTCATACGAAGAGCACCTTCGCCGTGCGGCGGAACACTGCGGAGTTGAGCGCGAATTCTGGGATATTTTCGGAACGCATCATGTTACTTCGGCTGCCACGCAACGCGCAATTCTGGAATCACTCGGCTTTCAATGTACCGATGCCGCGCAAATAGAAACATCGCTGCGCCATCGCGAACTCGCTGAGTGGAATTGTCTGTTGCCTGCCACGCGTGTGGTGAGTGAAAGCGATGCCGTGGTTCCGGTGTGGTTCAGCAGCCCAGCGGGGGCGGCGCATGCTGCCGTCGAAATCCACCTGGAGGATGGAACTGCGCGCCACTACCCTGTTGAGCTTGCGTCCATCCCCATTCAGCAGACCCTTCATTGTGAAAGCGGCCCGCGCGACAAGCGGGAATTGCATCTGCCCACGTCTTTGCCGCTGGGCTATCACGAAGTGCGTGCATCCTGCGCAGGCGAAAGTGCGGTGATGCGTTTGATCGTCGCGCCGGATCGTGCTTATCAACCGGAACGCCTGCGGCAAGGCGGGAAGACCGCGGGGCTCGCGATCTCGCTTTACGGTGTGCGCTCATCACGCAACTGGGGTTGTGGCGATGTGACGGACCTGCGCGCGATGAGTGAGTGGGCCGCGCGCGATGTGGGCATCAGCTTTCTGGCGTTGAACCCTTTGCACGCGATCCATAATCGAAGGCCGTACAACACCAGCCCCTATCTGCCCAACAGCATTTTCTTCCGCAACTACCTCTACATCGATGTCGAGCAGGTAGAAGACTTCAGCAATTCACGGCGCGCGCAACAAGCCTGGGCGCTACCCGAGGTGCAAGCAGAAGTAGAAGCACTGCGCGCGTCGGAGAATGTCGAGTACGAGCGCGTCGCGGCATTGAAGCTGCGGTTTCTGAAACTTTCGTTTGTGCAGTTCCTCCGCGAGTACCGCAAGCAAACGCCGCGCGGACTTCGCTTCCGTGAGTATCTGAAAGGCGAAGGCGAGTTGCTCTTGCTGCGCTTTGCAACCTACTGCGCACTCGACGAAACCATTCACGCGCGTCATCCCGATGTGTGGATCTGGCCCGATTGGCCCGCTGAATATCAACGCCCGGATTCGCCCGCGACACTCGAATTTCAAAGACGTTCATGGCGGCGCGTGCTCTTCTATTGCTACTTGCAGTGGATCATCGATGAACAGCTTGCCGGCGCGCAGCAGCATGCCCGCGCTTCAGGGCTCGAGATCGGGCTGTATCACGACCTCGCGCTAGCGACCGACAAGTATGGTTCCGATCTGTGGGCGCATCGCGAGTTCTTCGCCAACGGCTGCCGCGTAGGTTCGCCTCCCGACGACTTCTCGCCACTCGGCCAGGACTGGGGCTTTCCACCGCCCAACGCCGAACGGCACTGGCGCGATGGATACCGGCTTTTTACAGAGTCGATCCGGCGAACGCTGCGCCACGGCGGAGCATTGCGTATCGATCATGTGATGCGCTTCTTCCGTCTGTACTGGATTCCCGATGGCATCGATGCGACCGGCGGTGCGTATGTTCGCGACCGCGCGGACGACCTCATTCGGATTCTCGCGCTCGAGAGCGTTCGGAATCGCGTGCTGGTCATCGGAGAAGATCTTGGCACAGTCGAGCCGTACATTCGCGAGACGCTCAACCGCTTCGGTGTTTACAGTTATCGCGTGTTCTTCTTCGAGCACAACGCGCATGGCCAGTTTCGCGATCCCGGCGAGTATCCCGAACAAGCGCTGGTCTGCACCGCGACGCACGATCTGCCTACGCTTGCCGGTTTCTGGACGGGGCGCGACATTGAAGCGAGGCGCGGCGCGGGCATGCTCGACGACCACGCCTACAGCGCGCAATGGAGCAGCCGCGACGCCGAGAAACAGAAGATGTTGAACGTGCTTCACCGTGGAGGCCTGCTGCCCGCGGGGTATCCAACGGATGCCGCACAGATTAAAGAGCTGACGCCTGAACTGCACAAAGGCGCCATCGGCTTTCTGGCGCGCACGCCGTCGGCTCTGCTCGCTGTGAATCAGGAAGACCTCACGCGCGAGCCGAATCAGCAAAACCTTCCGGGCAGCACGTGGCAATATCCGAACTGGGGCCGCAAGATGCGCTTCACGCTCGAACAACTGACGAGTGACCCTGACGCGGTTGAATGCACCAGCATGTTGCACGAGTGGGTGCGCAGCACCGGCCGCAACTAGTGACTCTCTTTCGGAACTTCCGCACCGCGGCAGCCAAGTAAGAAGTCAAAGTCTGCACCGCGATTCGCCTGCATGACGTGCTCCACGTAGAGTTGCTGGTAGCCGCCGCTCGCGCTCATTGAAACTGGAACCCGCTGCGCTTTGCGGCGTTCGAGTTCAGCATCGTCAATATCGAGGTGCAAACGGCGCGAGGCTACATCGAGTTCGATGAAGTCGCCGTTCTGCACCAATGCCAGCGGACCGCCGGCGGCAGACTCCGGCGTAACGTGAAGCACCACGGTTCCGTAAGCCGTGCCGCTCATGCGGCCATCGGAGATGCGCACCAGATCGGTCACGCCTTGCTTCAGCAGCTTTGGCGGTAGCGGCATGTTACCAACTTCCGGCATGCCCGGATAGCCCGCGCGGCCCGGCGCCTTTCAGCACCATGACCGAGTCCTCATCGATATCGAGACTCGGATCATCGATGCGCGCGCGGAATTCGTCAACGCTCTCGAACACCACGGCGCGTCCGCGATGTTGCAGCAGCCGCGCGCGTCGCCGCGCTGGGCTTGATCACGGCTCCGTCCGGCGCAAGGTTGCCGCGCAACACAGCGATGCCGGCTCGCTCCTGCAGAGGATTTTCCAGCGTACGTATAACGTCCGGCAGCCAGCACTGAGCGTCGCTCGTGTTCTCACTCACGGTGCGGCCGTTCACGGTCAGCGCGTCACCATGAATGTGCTGACGCATCGCGTTGATGACCACCGGCAGCCCGCCTGCGTAGTAGAAGTCCTCCATCAGGAACTGGCCCGAGGGCATCAGGTTTACAAGCAACGGCAGATCGAGCGCGAGCCGGTCGAAGTCAGCTAATTCGAGCGGCACTCCGACGCGGCCGGCAATCGCAAGCAGATGAATTACTGCATTGGTTGATCCGCCGATCGCAGCGTTCACGCGAATCGCATTCTCAAATGCCGCGCGTGTGAGGATGCGTGACATGCGGAGATCCTCGCGCACCATCTGCACAATGCGCGCACCCGTTTCATGCGCCAGCACGCGACGCCGTGCATCGACCGCAGGTATCGCGGCGTTCTGCGGCAGCGACATACCGAGCGCTTCCACCATGCTGGCCATCGTCGATGCAGTGCCCATCGTCATGCAGTGCCCGGCCGAACGCGACATGCAAGACTCGGCTTCGAGAAAGTCCTGCAACGGCATCAGCCCTGCGCGCACAGCCTCGCTCATTGCCCACATGTTCGTGCCCGAGCCGATCGTCTGCCCGCGGAAGCGTCCGTTCAACATCGGACCGCCTGAAACAACGATGGCTGGAAGATCGCAACTGGCCGCACCCATCAGCAGCGCGGGCGTGGTCTTATCGCAGCCGCAAAGCAGCACGACGCCATCGATGGGATTCGCGCGGATCGACTCTTCGACATCCATGCTGACCAGATTGCGAAACAACATCGCGGTGGGCCGCATGTTCGCTTCACCGAGCGACATTACCGGGAACTCCAGCGGGAACCCGCCCGCTTCATACACGCCGCGCTTCACATGCTCCGCAATGTCACGCAGGTGTGCGTTGCAAGGCGTGAGTTCCGACCAGGTGTTGCAGATTCCGATCACCGGGCGGCCATCGAACAGGTGCTGTGGCAGACCCTGATTCTTCATCCAACTGCGATGAATGAAGCCGTCGCGATCGAGGCCTCCGAACCAGTGGGTAGATCGCAATTTGCGGGGGACGTCAGGCATCGCTACCAGCGTATAGAATGACGCTCGTGAATCGCAGAAATTTCCTAGCGGGAGCGGCCGCCACATTCGCCATGGCAGACACGCGCATTCCGGTCATCGACACGCACATTCATTTGTTCGACACGACGCGACCGCAGGGCGTGCCATGGCCCGATAAGAAAGACACGGCGCTGTTCAAGCCGGCATTGCCCGATCGCTATCGCAAGCTCGCGTTGCCGCACGGAATTGTAGGCGCAATCGAAGTAGAAGCGAGCCCTTGGCTCGAAGACAACCAGTGGGTGCTCGACATCGCGGCGAAAGATCCACTGCTGGTCGGCACCGTGGGGGATCTGGAGCCCGGAAAGCCAGAGTTCGCGAAGCAGCTCGAACGTTTTCATCGCAACAAGCTGTTTCGCGGCATTCGCTACGGCAACCTATGGGATCGCGATTTGAGTGCGCGGCTGAATGACGCGGCGTTCGTGGCCGACCTCAAACTGCTCGCCTCCACCGGCCTTGTTCTTGATACGGCCAATCCCGACCCGAAGTTGGTCGCAGCGGTCGTGCGCGTGACCGACTTAGTGCCAAACCTTCGCGTCGTGGTGGATCATCTGGCGCAACTCAACCCTCCGTCGGACAAAGCAGCGCTACGCACCTACGAGCATGACTTACAGGAGTTAGGTAAGCGGCCGCAAGTCTATGTCAAGATTTCGCAAGTCCTGCGGCGTGAGCATGGCGTCGTATCAGTGGACCCCGCGTTCTACAAGCCGCGCATCGACGCGCTTTGGAATATTTTCGGCGAAGACCGGTTACTTTACGGAAGCGACTGGCCCAATAGCGATCTCTGGGGTAGCTACGACCAGGTATTTCGCATCGTGCACGACTACTTCATGGCCAAAGGACGCGCCGCGGCCGAGAAGTACTTCTGGAAGAATTCCCTGGCTGCTTACCGCTGGGTCAAACGCGATGCCTCCCAACCGGGATAGTACCGGCTGCGTTTCCGGGCAATAGTTTTGTAAGTGCAGCCGCGCTAGAGTACCGGCATGCCAGCACTTCGCAGTTTACTTGCATTGTTATTGCTCTCTTGCGTGCCCGTTTTCGCCGCAACACCTACGGCCAAGGCCCCAGCTAGATCCTCAGCGCCGGCGCGGATCAGCGATACCGATATCGAACGCGCGTTTAAGGCGAGTATGGCGGATTCGTCCGTCGGCGAAGATGGCTTCACAATTCACGTGCGGGGCGGAGTAGCAACACTTGATGGACGCACCAACGTGATGCAGCACAAGGGTGTCGCCACGCGCTACGCCAAAAAAGCCGGCGCGTTGGCGGTGGTCAACAACATTCAGATCTCCGAAGCAGCCAAGCAGAAAGCACTGGCTAACCTGGAACGCGGCCGCCAGACACGCCTGCGGCGCGCCTCGCTTCAGTAGAAAGCGGCGGTTTCACCTCCAGGTGAGTGAATATCCGCCTTTTGTTTCACTTTCTGGAGCTGGCAACGCAGAAGTCCAGTGTTTTCAAGCGCTAAGGCATTGGTTATCAGGCTGCTTTTCTGTTAGGCACAAAGGAGCAAGACAATGAAAAACCTGCTGACCAAAATGTTTCTGACCTTCGGTTCGGTTTGCCTGTTTGGCGCCAACCTTCATGCGCAGACCTACTCACTGACAGCCAACGTTCCTTTCAGCTTTGAAGCCAACGGCGCCCAGATGAGCCCCGGCAACTACCTGGTTTCGCAGCCGATGAACTCTCAGGTTCAACGAATGCAGAACCGTGGGGACAAGTGCTCGGCCTTCATCGCGAGCTCGTCTCATGAAGTTAACAACGGCTCTCCGCGCCTGGTGTTTCACCGGTACGGAAACCGCTACTTCCTCGCGGAAGTCTGGAACAACCAGGGAACCGGAACGAAGCTCACGCCGCGAAGATCTGAACGCGAGCTCCGCGACGCTGCCAACACCACGGTTGCCTCGACCGTCTCTGTCCAACTCATGGCCTCCAAGTAAGTTCGCGCTCGGAGGACACTGGCCGGCAAGCCTTGACCAAGGCTTGCCGGCCGTATCTTTTTATATTTTGTGAATTCTTATTGCGTTGTACCGGAACCTGTGTCATTTTTGTGCCATTCCGCGGGTTGGCCCTTACGGCGCCAGTCTGCTCTTTTCTTTTGACCGAACCCGCGCGCGTCCGCTGAGCAGTGGACGGGGCGCCCTGAGGACGATATGCCTCCGGATCGCGAAAGCACGGTGCTCTCCGCCGTTTCCCTGGCGCTCGAACAGCCGGCCGGGAACCGTCATTCGTTCCTCGCGGCACAGCTTCGCGATGATCGGGACGCGCAGGCCGAAGCCGCATCCATCCTTAACTACGAAACGCGCGAGACGATGTTTCTGCAGCAGCCGCGACGCGGCACTTTGCGCCCGGCGAGTGTGTAGACCGCTTCCGCATCGTTGGGTTGCTTGGGAGCGGCGGCATGGGCGACGTCTATGAAGTCGAGGACCCCCAGAATCCGGAAGGCCGGCACCGCGCTCTCAAAACCATTCGCGCCGACTTCGCGTCGGACCCCGCCCTGGCCAATCAGTTCAAGCGAGAGATACACCTCGGCCAAACCATCACGCATCCAAACGTCTGCCGCATTTTTGACCTGGGCACGCACGTCGCGCCGGACGGCTCCCAAATCCTGTTCCTGACGATGGAACTGCTGGAGGGCGAGACCCTGGCGCAACGCTTGAAAGCCGGGCCGATGACCACGGCGGAAGCGCTGCCGATTATCCGGCAGGTAGCCCACGCGCTCGCAGCAGCGCACGAACGCAACGTGGTCCACCGCGATCTGAAGCCCGGCAACATCATGCTGGTTCCGACGTCGAAGGGCGGCCCGCCGCGCGCGGTTGTGACCGACTTCGGGCTCGCAATGGAATCGGGTGACAAGAGAAACGCAGCGGCGCAAACCGGCCGAGCGGCACGCCTGACTACATGTCACCCGAGCAGGTCGAGTGCGGGCCGGTTGACTGTGTTTCCGATATCTACAGCCTAGCCGTGGTTGCTTACGAAATGGTGAGCGGCAGATTTCCCTTCCACGGTGGTGGCGCGCTGTATCGGATGGCGCAAAGAGTGAGGGTTGCACCGATCCCGCTCTCGGAGCGACGCCCGGACATCAATCCAGAATGGTCCGCCGCTATTGGGCGCGCGCTTGACCGCGACACCAGCAAACGCTACCTGACTGTCCAGGCTTTCGTGACTGCTCTCGAAGCTGCGGAGCACAGCGGCGACACACAAACCATCGCGATTCCAAAGGTGAGGTGGATTGACCGGAAGCCGAAGACTGCAGTCAGATCCGCAGCCGCAGCCTTAGTGCTTCTGTTGATGTTGGGTGTGTGGGCGGCGCGTACGAATATTCGAAACCTGTTCCACCCGTTGCCTGAAGCGCGGCGGATCGCGTTCCTTCCTTTTGAAGCTTTAGACGACGGCGCCGCTGAACGGGCGTTTGCAAGCGGGATCACTCAAACTTTAGTAAGTGAACTGACGGAACTCGAGCCTTTGCAGGGAAAGCTCTCGATCGTGCCCGAGAGTGAACTCCGCGCGAAAAAGGTAGGCACGGTGCAGGAAGCCAGAGTCATGTTTGGCGCGACCCTGGTCGTAACCGGAACCGTCTCGCATAACCCGCGCGGTGGCATTCACATGATCGTCAACCTGGTGGATGCGAAAAACATGCAGCAGCTCCGGTCGCCGAACTTTGACGTGAACTCCGACGACCCGGCGGAAATGCAGCGCAGTATCCTGAACCGCGTAGCCGAGGTCCTACAGCTCGAAGTCCAGCCGGATAACGCGAAGAAGGTAGCGCAAGCGATGCCAAGCTCACCGGCGGCCTACGATTATTACTTAAAGGGGTTAGGTTACCTGGCCGGGAGGGACGGTCAGGACAACGCCATCATAGAATTCAAACTTGCTCTAAAAGAAGATGCTAAGTACGCGTTGGGCCGAGCAGGTCTCTGCGAAGCTTACTGGTATAAATACGAGGCGACCAGAGACAAGTCGTGGGTTCCGCAAGCGGGCGAACAATGTAAGCTGGCGATTGACCTAAACCCGAGAATTGCCCGGCCGCACCTGGCCTTGGCAATTTTGGACAGCGGTACCGGTAAGTACGATGAAGCCGCGGCCCACGCTCGAACTGCGATCGAGATCGACCCGAGAAATGATCAGGCGTACGCGGAGCTCGCGACAGCGCTCAGCGGGTTGGGACAGGACAAGCAGGCCGAAGCGACCTTGGTCCGCGCGACCGAGATGCGGCCAAACGATGCCTTGAACCAGAATCGTCTGGCATCTTTCTTGTTCATTCGCGGTCGATACCAGGAGGCCGCCGACCACTATCGCCGAGTGTTGGCCCTAACACCGGATAACCCGGCCGGGTATACGAATTTGGGGATAGCCTATTTCAAACAAGGTAATCTGCCTGAAGCGCAGAAGTACTTGCAGCAATCGATGCAGCTCAAACCTACCTTCCAAGCGTCGTCCAACCTGGGTTATGTATACTTTGCAGGCGGGAAGTACAAAGACTGCGTACCCATGTTCGAGGAAGCCGCCAAACTCAGCCCGAACAGCTATGTAGTGTGGGGGAACCTGGGTGATGCTTACCGCTGGTCGAACGCGGATCCCAAAAAAGTGGCGGGAGCTTACAAGAAGGCTATCGAACTCGCCGGCGAGGAGTTGACTGTCAATTCGAAAAATATGACTGTGTTGAGCAACCAGGCTCTTTATCGCGCCAAGATCGGCGACCGCCGAAAGGCTGTTGAGGACGCCAGGCGTGCACTAGCGCGTGTTCCGGTTGATCCGGAGTGCCTTTACAATGCGGCGATCGTATTTGAGATTGCCGGGCAACGACCAGCAGCGTTAAGTTATCTGATCCGTGCTGTAAAGGCGGGCTACTCAAAAGAAGATGTCGATAGCGAACCCGAACTATCCGTGCTTCGGCGCGAGCCCGAGTACCTGAAGCAGATCAGGCTAATCGCGAAGTAACTGAGGGGAAAATGAGAGACTACGAAATTGTTGTGAACTGGGACGGCTCACAGGTACTGACAACGCCAGAGGAAACGCATCCGGTCTATAACGACACGGTCCATTGGTGTACAGACGGATCTTTGTTAGAGCTGCACTTTCCTGCAGGGTTGCCGTTTGCCACGGCTCCGGGCGCGGTACGGCGTACCGACGGCGCCCCCGCCGGTAAGTATTGCGGACCTAATTCGACCGTTAATAAGCACAACGGATGGTTCTTCGACAAGGAATACAAATACAATGTTAGCCTGACCGTTCAACAAGGACAGTCACCACACGTGCACGACCCCAAAGTTATCATCGACGGCGGCAGAGGGCAGTTACTAGTGCCGCTGCTTCTGGTCGGGCTCGCACTAATAGCTGTCGTAGCTTTCAACTTCATCAAATCCAGGGGGAGACAAATATGAGCAGCGCTCCGTGCTCGAACGATAACGGCAGACATTTGGAGATTCACGTCGGGCTGCGGAACGGTAACCTGACGTTTACCGATGAGCATGGCAACGATGCCGACGAAAAGCATGTGCATCAGTGTGACTTTTTGCGTTGGTGCACTACCGGCGCACACCTGACGTTTGATTTCCCGAACGGTCATCCCTTCTCCCCGGACCCAACTGCGGTGAACGGACCGGGGTGCGGGGACGTGGTGCGTGTCCGGTATGCGGTGCCGCCAGTCACGAAGTATTCGGTCACGCTCACCGACGCGCACGGTACCCGGCATACCGTCGACCCGAAAGTCATCATCGACAGCGGCATGCGGCCGAAGCGGCCGCCAACGGCGATGAAGATGGCCGGCGTGCTTGCCATAGTCGCCGCAGTGATCGTCGCGGTGGTGGTCATCGTGAGTCAAGGTGAGGAGGGTGAACTGTGAGCGAGACCTCTTGTAAGAACGTAGCCTCCCGGCATCTTGCGATCATTGTAGGGTTGAAGAACGGGGTCGTCACTTTCCACGATGAACAGGGAAACGACGCGACTGAGAAGACGGTGCGCCACTGTGATTACCTGCGCTGGTACACGGCTTACGGGCGCCTGGACTTTGAATTTCCGAACGGCCATCCTTTCTCCCCGGACCCGCAGCCGATCACCAGCCCAGGCTTCGGGAACACCGTCCGCGTCGTGTTCGCCGATCCGATCCAGACGAAATACAACGTGGTACTCACGGATTCCGCAAGCACGGAACACAGGGTTGATCCCAAGGTGATCATCGACAACGGGACTCAAGACTTCGGAGCCAGTCGAAGATCGTCAATCTTCTCCACAATTCTCAAAGTAGGGCTGGTCGCTGCGGCCATTGCTACTGCGGTTGTGGTCTCGGCGATTAGTTCCGAGGATACGCGCGACTAACGCACTCAACCGCGTAGCGCGATTGCAACGCGCGCTCCCGCACAAATTGACATGAACGCTTGTTCATTTTGGCGTGAACTTTGCTTTCTTAGCCACCCGTCAGGAGCAAAGCACCATGCCATTACGTGAATTACTGATTGAAGAGCTGCAGGATTTGCTGCACGCTGAAACACAGCTTACTGCCGCGTTGCCGAAGATGGCGCAGGCGGCTCACCATCCCAAGCTCAAAGAGGCTTTTGAGAAACACCTGCAGCAAACGCAAGGGCATGTGGCCCGGCTCGAGCAGGCGTTCCAGATGCTGGGCGAACAGGCTTCTCCCAAACCGTGTAAGGCCATGATGGGCCTCGTCGAAGAAGGCAAAGAGACCATCTCGGAGGCTTCTGAGAAAGATGCCATCGCAGCCGACCTCGCGTTGATCACAGCCGCTCAGAAAGTTGAGCACTACGAAATTTCTGGCTACGGTACCGTGCGCGGCCTGGCCCGCCAAATCGGCGAAGTCGAAGTCGCCGAATTGTTGGCCCATACGCTCGGTGAAGAAGAAGCCGCGGATTTCCTGCTGACTGCGATTTCAGCACCTCTCATGCAACAAGCGCGCATGGATGAGCTGAAAGGCGCCGGCGGCGAACAGCAGAGCGGCGTGAAGCGTCGCAAGCAGGCCGTGAAGAGCGCGTCGTAGTCCGAGGCCCCTATGTATCATCATCTGAAAAAACTGATGTACACGGTGCACGTCGGCACCCCCAACCCGAAATTCGGCAACATGCTTTTGGAGCAGTTCGGCGGCGCCAACGGCGAGCTTGCCGCCGCGATGCAGTACTCGATCCAGGGCTTGAACTGCGACGATCCGGAACGCAAAGATCTGCTGATGGATATCGGCACCGAAGAGCTCAGCCATCTGGAAGTCGTCGGTACGCTCGCGCGTATGCATCTGAAGCCGATGCGGCACGATCGTAATGCGGCCGAAGCAGATCCGATCATCGCCATCTGCGGTGGCGGCGGCGTCGCACTGCAGAACTCGATGGGCGACGCGTGGACTGCGGATTACCTGAAGATCACAGGCGAACTCGATGTGGATCTGCGTAGCAACATTGCGGCGGAGGCGCGCGCCAAGATCGTCTACGAACGTCTGATCAACTTCACCGACGATCACGGTACCATCGACGCGCTGCAGTTCCTGATGACGCGCGAGATCACGCACATGAAGGCTTTCACAGCGGCGCTCGAGAGCATGGGCAAAGATCGCTTCTCGATCGGTACGATTCCTCCGACGCCATCGCTGGTGAATCAGTTCTTCAACGATTCCACCGGTGTGGGCGATCGCGGCGAACGCGATTCCGAAGGGCCATGGAACTCGGGCGGCGAGTGGGAACGCGTTGACAATCCGGCGTTTCAACAGGCCGTGTCCGAGAAGGCCGGAACGCGGCAACCGAACCACGACGCTTCGGCAAGACGGAACTAGTTACGTACGAGTGTCAGAGCGGGTGTGGCTGTACGCGCCCCGAATCCCGGCCGAAGCAGAACGGCTGTCAGGCCGGGAATGACAAAGCGAGAGCGGTGGCTTGGCCGCGTATGGTGCAGGGTTTTTGCCGTTTCCCCTGCTTTGCGGTTCCAAGGGAGACGCGAAATCGTCTCAAAAACAGACCGGCGGGCCGACAAGTGTTACGTTGCCGGGCCGCCGCTCTCGTGCCTTAGCGGTCTTCTTTGATCGCGAACAGTTCGTCCCAGATCTCACCGTGCGGTGTCCACTCCGGGTTTTCGCGCCCGGCAATTTGCAGCTCAGCAACTCCCAGCTTGCCGTGGCCATACGGGCAGATATACTCCATCTGCGGACGGCCAAACTGCAGCATCATGCTCCAGGATCCGCGGAAAACCGGCATGCGCATTCTGCGCAAACAAACGCGGCACCGGTACTGTTGATCGCGCACTGCAAAGTAAACGACTAAGTAGGCGATGAGAAAACAAACGCCAGCCAACACCGTGTACGGCAGGTCAAAGCCGAAGTGACTCAGGTTGACGTGGAACCACGGCGTGCGCGGGCGATAGTTCAGGTTGATCAGCCACAGCAGTGTGGCCACACACATCTCCCCAGCCGCGATCTTCGCGACGAACCAAGCCCAGTAGCGCACAGTGTGTTTGACATCGCGAAGCATCAGAAGGTTCCCGCCGGCCAGACTATTCTCGAAACAGATTGCGAGCGATGAATAACGCGTTGGCCGGCCGCTCCGCCAGTCTTCGCATAAAGTACGGATACCAAGCCTCACCGAAGGGAACGTACAGCCGCACCCGATAGCCTTCTTGAATCAACGTTTTTTGCAGATCGCGGCGAATGCCATAAAGCATCTGAAATTCGAAAGCATCGCGGGCAATCTTGTGTTCCGCAACAAAACGCTTGACGGCGTCGATCATCTTCTCGTCATGCGTCGCGATGGCTGGATAGTAGCCCGTGGTCAATAACTGTTCCGCCAGCTTGACGAAGTTTGCGTCCACCGCCGCTTTATCTTGAATCGCAACCGCCGATGGCTCCAGGTAAGCACCTTTGCAGAGACGCACGCGGATGCGGCGCGCGCATAGTGCCGCAATATCAGCCTCGCTTCGAAACAGATATGCCTGAATCACTGCGCCACAGCTATGCGTCAACGCGTGCAGATCGCGCACCATGGCGAGCGTCGCTTCGGTGTACTCGCTCGCTTCCATGTCGATGCGAACGAAGTTGCGGATCTCCGCCGCAAGACAAACCAGTTGGCGCACGTTCTCGCGGCAAGCCGCTTCCGAGAGATCCATGCCGAACTGCGTCAGCTTGAGCGAGACGTTGCCGTCAATTTTTTGCTCCGCGATGGCTTGTAGCGCGCGCAGATAAACCTCGCGCGATTTAGCTGCTTCCTCGAGCGACGAGACATTTTCGCCCAGGTAGTCGAGCGTGATGGTCAGCCCATCCTGATTGATCTTGCGGCAGACCGCGAGCGCTTCTTCGAGTGTCGTGCCGGCAACGAAACGCGATGACAGCCCACGTGCCGCGCGAGACGTCTCCATGAATTTGCGAAGCAGCCGTTGACGTGAAAGGAAGAGGAAGACGCTGCGCACGCGGACTCCTCTTTATTCTACGAGGTGTACACGCGGAAGCGCGTGACGGAACGGTATCCTAACCGCTCATAGAGACGAATTGCTACTGACGTGGATTGCAGAACCGTATGTTGCAAGCCGGAAGTTCTGGCCGCGTGTTCTAAGGCGAAGCGAAGTGCAGATTCTCCGTAGCCTCGATGGCGATACGTCGGCACCACAGCCAGATTGTAGAGTCCGATGCTGCGCCCATGAATCACCGTTGCGGCGGTTGCCACCGGTTCAGAACCGAGCCATGCCACCCAGCAGACAAAGTTCTCTCGCCCCGGCAAAGCAGCGTCGAACACTTCGCTGAACCACGCCGGAGGCACGCGAAAGCAACTGCTCCCGATCTCGCAGAATGCAATTCTGGAGCGCTCGCTTTCCACACGCTCGAACCGCAAACCGGGCGCCGCATGAACGGAAAACATGGGCAAGGCTCCGCACATGCCCGGCATCTCCGCGCCCAGGCGCAGTCCTGCATTTTCGAGCGCCTTCCACGCCCGCCGGTGCGAACCGCGCCCCAACCAGCCTTCACAAATCCACAACGCCCAGGCTTGCCGGCGCGCTTCAAAATGCACGGCAGCGATCGCCACCAGCTGCGACAACTCGTCCTCATTCTTCACCGGAGCTGAAATGAACGCGGCGTTGAACATCTGAAACTCCACGCCCAGCGACACAATTTTCAAACCCGGCCACTCGCGCACTTCAGCTGAAGGGCGATGGACGGTCAGCGCGAGGAACGATTCACGCAGGTTTTGATCGACCTCCTCGAAGGCTGCCTCCTGCTGCATCTTCACAGTATGAGGCGACGCATACAGACGGCGCCAACTTGCGCACCAGCGCGCGACGTGATCGAATGGCTGTTCTGTGCAATCCACAGCGCCCCCACCTCAAATGAGCCCCACCAACCTCCGGCCAAGCCGCGTCCGCTACTGGGTCATCTTCTTTGCCGTCGTCCTGGCAATCATTACTTATTTCGATCGCGTCGCACTCTCGAAGGCCGCGCCCATCATCCGCAAGGATCTGAATATCGATGAGCGGCACATGGGTTTCATCTTTTCCGCTTTTGCTCTTTCGTATGCGCTGATGGAAATTCCCGGCGGTTACCTGGGCGATCGCCTGGGCCCGCGCCGCGTATTGATGCGCATCGTGATCTGGTGGTCGTTCTTCACGATGGCGATGGGTGCAGCGTTCAACTTCGTTTCGCTGTACACGACCAACCTATTATTCGGCGCGGGTGAAGCGGGGTGTTTCCCGAACATCACGAAAGCATTTTCCGTGTGGCTGCCGAGGCAGGAACGCGTGCGCGCGCAAGGAATTGTCTGGCTTGCCGCGCGATGGGGCGGGGCATTCACGCCGCTTGCCGTTTACTTCATTTTGAAGTACGTGTCGTGGCGTTGGGTGTTCGCAATGTTCGGCTTCATGGGCGTTGCGTGGGCGATCGCGTTCTACCGATGGTTCCGCGACAATCCGGGGGATAACCCCAAAGTCAACGCAGGTGAACTCGAGCTGCTGAAGGGCAACGCTATTGTGGGCCATCCCAAATTACCGCTGCGAATCCTTGTCCGCTCGCGGCAGGTGTGGGGCCTGTGCCTGCAATACTTCATGCTGTCGTTCGGCTGGTACTTCTACATCACGTGGCTGCCGACGTTCGTGCAGGAGAAGGAAAAAGATCCGTATACCGCGACACTGCTCGGCATGTTGCCGCTCTTTCTTGGCGGGCTCGGGTCATTTGTCTGCGGGATGCTCTCCGCACGCGTGGTGAAGAGTGTGGGAAGCATGAAGGTCGGGCGTCGACTCATGGCCTGCCTTGGTTTCCTGGGCGCAGGTACGCTGCTGATTATTGCAACTCGCTTGCACTCGCCCATTGCAATTATGCTGGCCATTGGCTTTTCGAGCTTCTGTAACGATCTGGTGATGCCCAACGCGTGGGGCGCGTGCATGGACGTTGGCGGCCGCTTCTCCGGCACGCTTTCAGGAACCATGAATATGATGGGCAACCTCGCTGGTGCCGTATACCCAGTGGTCACGGGCGAGATTCTCAAGCGCTTCGGACATGACTGGAACGTTGCCCTGTATCTTTCCGCCGCTGTCTATTACGGCGGCATCATCGTGTGGCTGATGCTCGATCCGGTGACGCCTCTCGAGGTGGAAGAAGCGGCTCACGCCTGAGCTAGACGGGCGGCACATCGTCCGGCAACGCGCGCTTGTTGCGTTTGATCAGCCGAAAGGGAAGCCAGAGTGCCGCCCCCAACGCAAACATGAGCTTGGTGCCCGGCTCGGGAACCGCGGTCATCGTCGCGATGGACGATGACGCATCGAGCTGCACGTTGTCCAACTGGAACTCGGGGCAGTTCTCACACTCCGGGTTCACGCCGGCGATGCCATAGAACTCGACCGACACCACTCCGGTGAAACCGGAAACTATTTGCGTGCTGAACACATCGGGGTTCGCAAGCGCCCCGCTGAAGATGTTAGTGGTGCCATCGGAGTAAGTCCCGATCGCGCCGATGGTCTGCACATTGCGGTCGCTCCCGGTGAACGTGCCTGCGACATCGAAGGCACTCAGATTGAATGTGCCGCCGCTGGCCGCAGTGACGATGACGTGAGGGCTGTTATAGATACCCAAAGCATTGGTGCCGTTGGTGGCGAGACCCGAACCGGAGCTTGTCACATACGCGAATGAAGACGGATCCGCCGTCGTGAGTGTCACGACGTAGCCCTGCTCAGTGAGCGAGTCCCCAGGGTTGAGAAAGACGTCTGAGGAAGACTCAAACGTGATCAGGTCCCCGGCCGCACTCCCGGCGGCAACGGACAAAAAAAGAGCGAGAAATAGCGGCGCTTTCAAGATGACGGCTCCTGCGTAGACGTATGTGTTCACTTAGGATGTGTGCCGATGCGCTGAAAGTTCTTCAAACAGTTCGGAACTATTTCAATGCGTGCGGGTAGAGAATGAGAGACACCCGAGGGATGACGCTCTTGCAGCCCTACTGCCCGTCATGCAAAACGCGTGAGGTGCGGGCCTCCAAAAACCCAACGCTGCTCAGCCGTGTGCTGCGGTTAGGAGGCGTCCGGAAAATGCGCTGCCGTGCCTGTGGGCGCGGCTTCTACGCATTTCTGCCCGTGCTGCCGCCTGATACAGGACAAAAGCGCTGAGGAATTATCTGGGATTTTGTCAGATGGCGGGGACGACGGGGCTCGAACCCGCGACCTCCGACGTGACAGGCCGGCGCTCTAACCAACTGAGCTACGTCCCCGCGCTATGACTTCACGATCTTAACATGTTGTTTCGGGCACTTGAGCAACGTCCTGAAACTGCGCCCCCGCAATTGTTGTCGCGATAGCACCCGATGCAGTTTTCAGAGGCGCGAGTGGAGCGATCGCGCTGCCGAAAGCTTACGCATTCCGAATAGACGAACCACCGGGCCCATGCGCGTAATTCCAAACCAAAGCATGGCCCCTCTGCTACAGTTCTGAGACAATGGGCGCGAAGAAGGAGGAGCTTTAGTGAGCAGTTCGTCCGACACTCCGTTCGATAGTATCGAAAGCTCCCACCATTACATTGAACTTCTGATCGAAGCGATCGCCGAGGCGCAGGTGGATGTCAGCGCCGAGGTGGCGCTCGCGGAAGCGGATGATGCTGACCGGCGGCTCGAAGCGCTGCAGCTTGTGAACTATAAGCTCGCGCGGTTGCATCAACAAATGACAAGCAGTGGCCGTCTGCTGAACGATCTCCGGTCGCTGCGGCGCCTGCTTCTGGAACAGCGGCAACCGCAGGCCTTTCGTGTAGGCGGCGGTTAAACTCGACCTGATGAAATTTCGCGTTGTCGCGGCTCTCCTGGCCATTGCCGCGGTATTGGCCGCCGCGCCGATTCCTGAACCGTCACGCTACTTCGGTCACCCGATTGGCGCCGATCGCGAACTGCTCGACTGGAGCAAAGTTGTCTCTTACTTCCACGAGCTTGCTAAAAGCAGCGATAAGATCCGCGTTGAGGAATATGGAAAGAGCGTCGACGGACGCCCGCTCATCGTAGCTACTATTGCCGCGCCCGAGACGCTACGCAACCTGAACGCCTACCGTGAGCAGCAGCGGCGCCTGGCCGATCCGCGCATCACCACGCCCGCGGAAGCCGAGCGCTTGATCGTCAATGGCAAGAACATCGTGATGATCACCTGTTCCATCCACGCGAGCGAAGTCGCGTCGACGCATAGTGCAGTTGAATTTGCGTATCGATTGATCACTGAAGACTCTCCACGCTTCCGCAGCATCCTGGCGAATGACATCGTGTTGCTCGTGCCATCCCTCAATCCGGATGGTGTCGACATCGTGACGCAGTGGTACCGCAAGACGCTCAATACCAGGTTCGAAGGCACCGCGCCGCCCGAACTCTGGCAGCGCTACATCGGCCATGACAACAACCGCGACTGGTATATCTTCTCTCAGCCCGAGACGCGCGCGACCATCAGTCAACTGCACAACGTCTGGCATCCCGAGATCGTTTACGACGTGCATCAGCAAGGGCCCTACGGTGCGCGCCTGTTTGTGCCGCCGTGGCTCGATCCGGTTGAGCCCAACATTGATCCGATCATCGTGCAAGAGATGAACATGATCGGCACTTCCATGGCGTCGGACCTGACCGCGGCAGGGAAGACCGGTATCTCGATCAACTCGACTTATGATTTCTGGACGCCAAGCCGCCACTACCAGGCGTTTCACGGCGGCTTGCGCATTCTGACCGAATCAGCGAGCGCACGGCTTGCCACGCCCATCAACGTGAAGCCGGAGCAGATCGAAGCAGAAGCGCTGGGCTATAGTCCGCGCGAGAAGAGCTGGAATTATCTGGAGCCGTGGATGGGTGGCACGTGGAAGCTGCGCGACATCATCGACTACCAGGAGCTTGCGTTCGAATCGTGTTTGTATCAGGCAGCGATTCATCGTGAAGAGATGCTGCGGGCGTTCTATCGCATCGGGCAGAGACAAGTTGCGCGCACATCGCCGTGGGGCTTTCTGATTCCCGCACAACAGCGCGACCCCGGCGCGACACAGCGCATGCTGGAAACGCTAAAGTTTGGCGGTGTTGAGGTGGAGGTCGCGGAAAACGGTGATCGTGTGATTCGTATGGCCCAGCCGTATAGTGGCTACGCGAAAGCTTTGCTTGAGACGCAACACTACCCCGACCTGCGCATGTACCCCGGTGGGCCGCCTCGCCGGCCCTATGATGTGACTGCGCAGACATTGCCGTTGTTATTTGGAGTGGATGTACGCACGGTCAATGATCTCGGTTCCAGGTAAGCTAACGCCTTCGCCAGTTGCAGTGAAAGACGATCTATGGCACTTGAAGCAAAAAAGGATGCACGGCATCCAGGCTTCCGATACGGACACGTGGCAGACGATCAACCAGATGTGGAAGACTGGCATCCCAGTCTGGCGCAATGCGACGACGGGGACTTCGCATCAGCATCAAGCGGGCCTGATTGGAAGCAAGTTCGGCAGCCGCGAATCGCGCTTTACAAGAGCTTCGTCCCCAACATGGATGAAGGTTGGACACGCTGGACGTTCGACCAATTCGGCTTTCGTTACGCAGCGTTGACCAACCCGCAGATCGACGCCGGAAATCTCAGGCAGCGCTTCGATGTGATTGTTTTCCCGGATGCCAGCGAAACGGAGATGAGCCGCGGCTTTGCTCCCGATACGATGCCTAAGGAATACACTGGCGGACTTGATGCGAAGGCCGTAGCGGAGCTGAAAGCGTTCGTGCAAGCGGGCGGCAGCCTGGTATTCTTCAACCGGTCAACGCGCTGGGCGATCGCCAACCTCGGGCTGCCAATCACCAACGTGATGAATGGCGTTTCGAACACGCAATACTATTCGCCCGGTTCATTGTTGCGCGTTGCTCTCGATACCAAAAGCCCCTTGACGCTGGGCTTGCCTTCAGAGATCGCGATCTGGTCAGAACAAAGCCCGGTGTTCGAAGTGACTGCTTCGTCAGTCGCACGCTACGCAGATAAAGACGTGCTCGCCTCAGGTTGGCTTCTCGGCGAACCGTTGCTCGCTAATAAAAGCGCTATCGCCGATGTGCCGGTTGGGAAAGGCCACGTCGTGCTGTTCGGTATGCGCCCGCAGTACCGCGCGCAGAGTTATCAGTCATTCAAGTTGCTGTTCAACGCACTCATTCGCTAAAACATGTCCGACAATCCTACGGCGCCCGTCGCGCCGCGCATCGCAAAAGAACTCACGCTTCACGGCGACACGCGCATCGATCCTTACTACTGGCTGCGTGACCGCGATGACCCGGCTACGGTTGCGTACCTCGAAGCAGAGAACCGTTACACCGAGGCGGTGCTCGCTGAAACCAAGCCGCTCGAGACCGCAATCTACAACGAGATCATCGGGCGCATCCAACAGACCGACTTAAGCGTGCCCGTGCGCAAAGGCGATTACTTCTACTACTCGCGCACTGAAGAAGGCAAACAGTATCCAATCTACTGCCGCAAGCACGGAACACTGGATGCCGCGGAACAAGTGATGCTCGACGGCAACGTGCTCGCCGAGAGCAAAGAGTACTTCGCGCTGGGCGGCATGGCCGTCAGTTACGACCAGCAACTGCTGGCCTACTCGGTGGACTACAACGGCTCCGAGCGCTTCACGCTCGAAGTGAAAAACCTCAACACCGGCGAGAACCTTGCCGACCGTGTGCCGGAGACCACGTACGGGCTCGCCTGGGCGAACGACAACCGGACTATCTTCTACGTCACTTTCGACGCAACGCAGCGGCCAGAAAAGGTCTGGCGTCACGTGATCGGCACCGACCCTGCTCTCGATCGCGTGATGTTCGTCGAGAGCGATCCACTTTTCACGTTTGAGCTGCGCAAGACTCGCAGCAGCCGGTACATTCTGATCACCTCAGTCAACGCGAGCACCACGTCTGAAGTGCTTTATCTGGACGCGGATCAACCTGGCGGTGAATTCCAGATTATTGAGCCGCGGCGGACGGGCGTCGAATACTACGTTGAGCACCAGGGCGACCGGTTTCTGATTCGAACGAACGACGGCGGTGCGGTGAACTTCGAGTTGATGGCCGCGCCTGTCGCCACTCCTAGCCGTGAGCATTGGACCCTTTTGCGCGCGGAAGATCCCGACGGCACGCTCGATGACGTCGAAGCGTTCGAACATCACCTGGTGCTTTCAACGCGCGAGAACGCGCTTCCCGCCATCATCGTGCAGGACTTGCTCACGGGCGATGCGCACCGTATCGATTTTCCGGAGCCCGCTTACTCAGTCGGCACTGCGGAGAATCCGGAGTACCGCACCACCACCCTGCGCTTCATCTACGAGTCGATGGTGACGCCCGGGACCGTCTTCGACTACGACATGCGTACTCGCGAGCGCGAGTTGAAGAAGCAGATGCCGGTGCTCGGCGGTTACCGCCCGGAAGACTATCAAGCTGAGCGCATCGAGGCCGTTGCTTCAGATGGCGCACGCGTCCCGATCTCCTTGGTCTATAAGCGCGGCGTCGCCAGGGACGGTACGCATCCACTGCTGCTCAACGCGTATGGATCTTACGGACTGAACAGCGATCCGCACTTCAGCATCGCGTCGCTCAGCTTGCTCGATCGCGGCTTCATCGTGGCGACTGCGCATATCCGCGGCGGAGCCGAACGTGGACGGCGCTGGTTCGAGGCAGGCCGCCTGCTCAATAAGCGCAACACCTTCACCGACTTCATTGCGTGCGCCGAGCACCTGGTTGCCCAACAGTACACAACGCCCGCCAAACTAGCCGCCACCGGCGGGAGCGCAGGCGGTCTGCTGATGGGTGCAGTGGCGAACATGCGGCCCGATCTGTTTCACACCATCGTCGCGCGCGTGCCGTTTGTCGATGTAGTGACCACCATGCTCGACCCGACCATCCCGCTCACCACCGGTGAATACGATCAGTGGGGCAACCCCGAACACAAGCACTACTACGACTACATGAAGTCGTACTCGCCCTACGACAACGTAGAGGCCAAGGCTTATCCGAACTTACTGGTCACCACTGGTCTGAACGATCCGCGCGTGGCTTATTGGGAACCGGCGAAGTGGGTCGCGAAGCTGCGCACCCTGAAGACCGACGCAAACCTGCTGCTGTTAAAAACCGAAATGGGCGCGGGACATGGCGGGCCCTCTGGCCGCTACGAACGCTACAAAGAAACAGCGATGGTGTACGCGTTCATCGTGCGAACCTGCGCAGATTAACCGAGCGCCAGTTCGATCATTGACGCGATGCGGTGCGAGTAGTTCTCTACGCGCGCCAGGTCCGTGCCTTCCACCATTACGCGCGCCAGCGGTTCGGTGCCCGAGAAGCGCACCAGGATGCGTCCGGTACCGTCCAGTTCCTTTTCACATGCCGCGATTTCGGCGCGCACATCGGCCAGATCTTCCAGGGGCCTCCGCTCCTTCACGCGCACGTTCACTAGGCGCTGCGGATAGATCACCAGATCGCTCGTCAGTTCATCGAGCGTCTTGCCGGATTCTTTTACGATCGAGAAGATCTGCAGTGCGGTCAGCATGCCATCGCCCGTGGTCGCGTACTGGTTGAAGATCATGTGGCCCGATTGTTCACCGCCCAGCGCTGCTCCGGTTCGCAGCATCTCTTCGAGCACGTACTTATCGCCCACTGGCGTGCGCAACATGCGAATGCCGTCGCGCTCGAGCGCTTTCTCCAGGCCGAGGTTCGACATCACCGTGGAGACGATCAGATCCTTGGGCAACTGTCCGCGTGACTTCAAGCTACGCGCCGCAATCAACATCACGGCATCGCCATTGACCACTTCACCTGATGCAGCGACGAAGATGGCGCGGTCCGCGTCGCCATCGAACGCCACGCCGCCGTGCGCGCCTTCGCGCACCACCCGTTCGGCCAAATCTTCGACATGCAGCGCGCCGCAGTTCAGGTTGATGTTGCGGCCATCGGGTTCGGTGTGGATCGCAGTGACGCGTGCACCCGCGCGCCGGAACAGGTCAGGCGCAAGTCCGGACGCAGCGCCGTTGCCGCAGTCGAGCACCAGGTGCAAGCCATCGAGCTGCGACGGAATCGTAGTCAGGAGAAAATCGAGGTAAGGCTGAGCCAGAGCAGCGTCTTCGACCAGAGGCAGTGAGAAGGTCTGTTTCGCCGGCAACAGCCGGAAGATCTCTTCTTCAATCAGCATCTCTTCGTCGTCCGGCAGCTTGAACCCGGAGGTGTCGAACACCTTCAGCCCATTGTCCTGGAACGGATTGTGCGAAGCCGAGATCATGACGCCTGCTGCAGCACCCAGGCGAGTCAGGTACGCCACGCCAGGCGTCGTGAGAACGCCCGCGAAGCGCGTGGCGACGCCTTCTTCCGCCAGACCGCCCGCGACTTGCGCGGCAATCTCCGGACCGGACTCGCGGGTATCCATTGCGATCAGAACGTAGCCGCCGCCGTGTGCGGCTTTTACGTCGGCGCCTAACGCCAGCCCGAAAGCCGACACCGTCGCCGGGTCTAATGGGGGCTTGCCCGCGACGCCGCGGATTCCGTCCGTACCGAATAATTGCTTTGCCATCGCTCTCAACAGTGTAGCGGCTGGGCCAATTGTTTCTTACTGTTTTATCGTTACTTTGACCTGGACCTGAGGGCGGCTCAAGAGGCGTACCTCGGGCTCACTGGCATAGATTGCGGAGGTGCGCGTTGTCGCGCCGCGAATCGAGTTCAAGTCCACCGGATCTGTGAGCACCGACCGGACCTGCCGTACCTGAGCTTCCGGGCCGGCGATCGTAACCTGAGTTGGCACGGTTACGATTTGCGCGGTGCCGCCGCCGGGCAGGTGACCTGAGGCGCGCACCTCCACCGGAACCGATTTAACCGCGCTGCGCTCGAAGCGGAAGTGCATGTCAGATGGCACGGCCCGCACCAGTTGAATCCCGCGAGGCAGATGCGCGCTCTCGGCCGTAATCGGAAAGCTGCGCTCACCGGGCGTGCGGACATCCGAAAAATCGAGCACAACTGCGGTCTTCACATTGTTCAAATCACGCAGGCGGCCACTGCTGCCGCGCAGTTCCAGGCGAATGGTCTGGAGATAGTCGGCGCCCACCTCGAGGTTCGCCGGGCGGTTTGCATACTGCACGGGAACCGTCATCACCGTTTCGATTTCAGGCTCGGCGGAGACCACTCCCCACACCACCGCCGCAAAGATCAGTGACGCGATCTTCCACCAGATGTCGCTCAACAGCCAGCGTACGAAGCGGATCATCAGCGCCCCGCTTCCTGCTTCTTCGCATCCCGCCGGCCGTGCCGCGCGAGACCCGAAACCTGGCGGAAGCGCCGCTGGGAGACGCCGAAGTGCTGATTGATACGGGCATCCACTTCATCGACCGTCACGTTATGCGTGATGTCGCCAAAGGCGGCCACGGAAATCGCGCCGCTCTCTTCCGACACGATGAGCGAGAGGCAATCGGTTTCTTCCGTGATGCCGATGGCGGCGCGGTGGCGCGTGCCAAGTTTGCTTGAGAGCGCGGGGTTGGTGCTCAACGGCAGAAAGCACGCTGCGGCCGCGATCCGGTCTTTTTGAATGATCACAGCGCCGTCATGCAGGGCGGCTCCCCGCCGGAAAATGGAAAGCAGCAGGTCGCGCGAAATCTCTGAATTCAGGCTGATGCCGCTCTCGACAAACGTGCGCAGGCCGATGTCGCGCTCAAGCACAATCAGAGCGCCTGTACTGGTTTGGCTCAGCGTCATGAGTGCCAGCAGAATTTCGTCGGTGGCCTCAGGGCGCCGGAAGCCGCCACCCAGAAGGCGCTTGCGGCCGATGCGCGCCAGCGTACGGCGAATCTCCGACTGGAACAGAATGATCAGCGCAATGGCGGTGTAAGGGACGATGAACGCGAGCACCGTGTGCAGTGCTTCCAAACCGAAGCGGTCGGACGCCACATAGATCAGAACGATCACTCCGATACCGGCCAGCACATGTGCCGCTCGCGTACCGCGAACGATTAGCAGGAGCTGATAAATCAGCACCGCAACAGCGATGATGTCGACGACTGACGCGAACGTCAGCCGCGACAGCGGAAGCTGATAATTAGCGAGGAACGCCGGGCACATCGGATTGGTTATTGTATCCCGCGCCGTATTTACAGCATCGGAATGAGCGTTGCGCTAACGCTATAGTGAGAAGTCAAGCAATGCCTTTCGTGCCTATCCCGGAAGCTATCGAGGAGATTCGCGCCGGACGCATGGTCGTCGTCGTGGATGATGAGGATCGCGAGAACGAAGGCGATCTCACCATAGCGGCAGAGAAGGTCACCCCCGAGATCGTCAACTTCATGGCGACGCATGGGCGCGGGTTGATTTGCGTCGCGCTGACTCCCGCGCGTTGCGATCATCTGAATCTGCCGTTGATGTCTGCGCAGAATACTTCGAACTTCGGGACGGCATTTTGTGTGTCGGTCGAAGCGCGGCAGGGCGTCACGACGGGAATCTCTGCTCACGATCGCGCGCTGACGATTCAGACGCTGGTCAGCCCCGCCAGCAGACCGTCCGACCTGGCCCGCCCGGGACATATGTTTCCGTTGCGCGCGCGTGAAGGCGGCGTGCTGGTGCGCGCCGGGCAGACCGAAGCGGCGGTGGATCTGGCGCGCCTGGCCGGTTTGACGGCGGCAGGCGTGATTTGCGAAATCATGAACGACGACGGCAGCATGGCGCGCGTGCCGGAGCTGGAGCAATACTGCGCCAGGCACGGGCTCAAGATGTGTTCCGTCGCCGATCTGATCCGGTACCGGCTGGAGCACGAGCGCTACATTCACCGTCTGAACGAAGAAGCCGCCGTGCATGAGTTTGGCGACTTTCGCGTGATCACTTACGCGAGCGATTACGACCCCGGAACGCATCGCGCTTTTGTGAAGGGCGACGTCGCTGGCCGCAACGGCGTGCTGGTGCGGATGCACTCCCACTACGTCTACGGCGATTCACAACCGGGCACCGAGGGTGGCGCGCTGGTGCGAGCGGCCATGCGGCAGATTGCCGACGAAGGCGCTGGAGCGGTGGTCTTTCTGCATCAGACCGGCACTCCCGCGCCCGGTGTCCAGCTTTACCCCGGGTTAGCCGGTCAGTTCCAAATGCAGTTCGAAAGCGGTATCGGCGCGCAGATTCTGGCCGACCTGGGACTCCGAGAAATCCGGCTATTGACCAACCACCCGCGCAAAGTCGTAGCGCTCGAAGGTTTCGGCATTCGCATCCTGGAACAGGTGCCGCTTGGTGCTGTTCCGCAGCAGACCAAAATTTAAGCGAACTGAGCGCGCGGCACGCTCGTTATCATGGGTGAGAGGTTCACCATGAAATTCGCCGCCATCCTGGCGTCTGCTGTCCTCGGCTGCACCAGCCTGCTGAGCGCTGCCGATCCCCAGTTACTGAGCATGCTCCCACCGAACGCGAAAGTGATCGCGGGTGTGAACGTGGATCAAGCGCGCAACAGTCCGTTCGGTCAGTTCGTTCTTTCGATGATGCCGATCGAGCCCGGTTTGCAGCAGTTTGTTTCCACGACTGGTTTCGACCCACGCAACGATCTGCACGAGATTTTGATAGCCGCGACGGTCGATCCCACAGCCGGACCGTCACACCTGGTCATGGCGAAGGGGAATTTCGATGTGCAGAAGCTGCTCAGCCTGCTGCCGGCCGGGGCACAGCGGCAGAACTACGGCGGGGCACAACTGGTAACGGTAGGCTCCCATGACGGCGCTTTCGCTTTTCTGGACGCGAATACCGCCGTTGCAGGCGATCCTGCGAGCGTGATGGCAGCGCTCGATCGCCGCTTGCAGGCAAGTGCACTCGATCCGGTGATCGCGGCTCGCATTGCCGAATTGAGCGCGACGGAGGATGCCTGGGCTGTGTCGACACTTCCGCTTTCGATGATGGTTCCTCCCGCCGGTACGACGCCCGCAGCGCCGGGGATTGCCGGTAACTTGCTCAGCAGTGATTTGCTGAACAAAATTCAGCAGGCGAGCGGTGGCGTGAAATTCGGAGCTTCCGTGCAGCTTTCGGCTTCAGCAGTAACTGCCGATGCGAAGGACGCTACGGCTTTGCGCGACGTCGTAAAGTTCCTCGCCCTCATGGCGCAATCGAGCGCACCGAAAGAAGCCGCGCCCGCAGTTGCTCTGTTGCAGACGTTGAATGTAACCGCAACCGGTAGCGACTTGAAGCTGGACCTGACGATCCCCGAGAACCAATTGGAAGCACTTCTCACTACGGCGGCGCAGAGCGAGAGAGCTGTCCAACAGGAACAGCCGCGCAGAATGCATAGCGGTCCCCTCTCGAAATAAGCGGGTTGGTCAGCAGCCAAACGGGGCCATTTTCGTAGTAAGAAATGGCCCCGGCCCTCAATGTGATTTCTAATCCCTCAGGTTCACTGAACCGTAACAATACCTTCATCGAACGCTAACCTGTTCAACGTCTTCCTCCTTTTAAACTGAAGTGGTATTGCACCAGGGGTGCGCGCGGGAGCTCACGCCCCGCGACTTTCTTTTTAAGGAAACGACTCAATTGAAGGGTTTAAAATCTGGCCTGTTCCGCGTCCTGAGCGCGACCATGGCAGTTTCGATGTTGGCCTCGGCGCCGTTGATGGCCCAGGAAAATGTGGTCGGCTCAAACGAAGAAATCCAGCAGTTGAAAACGCAGTTGGCTGAGCAGCAGAAGCAGCTCGCCGAGCTCCGCAGCTCACTGCTCGCGCAGCAGGCGCTGATTGAGCGCGCGTCCAAGCGCCTTGAAGCCGCGGAAACTCACATTGCTCCGGCATCTGCGGGTATGGTCGCGAGCTTGACACCGGTTGTCCCGGTTGCTGTCTCGGCTCCGCGCGCCACTTCGCTCGGTGGTCAGAACCAGGTTGCGGCAGGCCAGAATTCCGATGTTGCGCCGCTCTCGTTCCGCATCGGCATTGCTGATTTCACTCCGCTGGGCTTTATGGATTTGACCTCGGTTTCGCGCTCCGCCGACCTCGGCGGTGGCATCGCGTCGAACTTCGGCGCGATTCCTTATGGCAACGCGACCACCGTCACTCCGAACATTGGTGAGACGCGGTTTAGCACGCAAAACTCGCGCGTTGGACTGCGCATCGATTCGACGGTCCTCGGCGCGAAGGTTCTGGGTTACCTCGAAACAGACTTCCTGGGCGCGGCGCCGGCGAACCTCACCGTGACCAGCAACTCGAACGCGTTGCGCATGCGGCTGTTCTTTGTCGACGTGAAACGCAACGGCTGGGAGCTGACCGGCGGCCAGATGTGGAGCCTGATGACACCGGGCCGCAAGGGCATCTCACCGATCCCGGGCGACATCTTCTTCACGCAGAACGTAGACACGAATTACCAGGCGGGCCTCGTCTGGTCACGTGATCCTGGCATCCGGCTGGCGTACCACGCGGGCGACAAGGTCCACTTCGCCGTGGCCGCCGAGAATCCTGAGCAGTACATTGGCGGCGGCGTAACGCTGCCGAGCTTGCTCGCGACTCCGTATGCGAGCGAATTCAACAGCGGGAACTCGACCTCGAGCAACCCCAACCTGATCCCCGACCTGATCGCCAAGGTGGCGTTCGATAGCGGTTCCAGGGCGCACCTCGAATTCGCCGGTGTAGCCCGTACCTTCAAAAGCTACAACCCGCTCAGCAAGACCAGCTTCAAGAAAGAAGGCGTCGGCGGCGCGATCAACTTCAACATCGAACTGGTGAAAAACTTCCGCTTCCTCTCGAATAACTATGCGAGCGATGGCGGTGGCCGTTACATCGCGAACACCGGTACGCCGGACCTGATCGTGAATGCCGATGGCAGCATGTCGCTGGTGCACTCGGGCTCCACCGTGGACGGTGTGGAGCTGCAGGCAACCAAGAACACACTGTTCTACGCCTACTACGGCGGCACTTACATTCGCCGCGCGCAGGCAATCGACTCGACCGGCAAGCTGGTTGGTTATGGCTTCCGCGGCTCGTCGAACAGCAACAACCGCACCATCCAGGAAGGCACCCTCGGGATGACGCAGGTGTTCTGGAAGAACCCCCGCTATGGCGCGCTGCAACTGATGCTGCAGTATTCGTATCTGTCGCGCAGCCCGTACTCGGTGATCGACCCGCTCCAGCCCCGCAATGCCGACCTGCACATGGGCTACGCCAACCTGCGTTACGTGTTGCCGTAAGGCAATTCGCGAGACATACAATCTAGGAGACTATCGATGAACAGCAAATTAGCCATCGCGATCGCATCACTTGCCTTAACCGGCGTGGTCAACGCGCAGAATGTGAAGTTAAGTGCAGCCGGCGCGACCTTTCCGTACCCGATTTACTCGAAGTGGTTCAACGAATTTGCCTCCGCTCACAAAGGGACCGAGATCAACTACCAGTCGATCGGCTCCGGCGGTGGAATCCGCCAGTTGACCGAAGGCACGGTGGACTTCGGCGCCTCCGACAAGCCGCTCTCCGATGCTCAGGAAACGGCGATGAAGGTCAAAGCGCTGCACTTTCCTACAGTGCTGGGCGCAGTCGTACCTACGTATAACGTGCCTGGCGTCTCCGGTGATCTTAAATTCACGGGCGACGCGCTTGCCGGCATTTTCCTCGGCACCATCACCAAGTGGAACGATCCGGCGCTCGCCAAAGCGAATCCTGGCGTGAAACTGCCGGCCGATGATATCGTTGTGGTGCACCGGTCAGACGGTAGCGGAACGACGTTCGTGTTTGTCGATTATCTGGCGAAAGTGAGCCCGGCATTCAAAGCGAAGATCAAGCCGGATACTTCGGTAAGCTGGCCAGTTGGCCTGGGCGCCAAGGGCAATGAGGGAGTCTCGGGAATGGTTCGCCAGACGCCGAACTCGATTGGGTACGTGGAACTGATCTATGCGCTGCAGAACAAGATGGGCTACGGCGAAGTGAAGAATTCTTCGGGAGCTTTTGTAAAGGCAGACTTGGCGAGCGTGACTGCCGCGGCAGCCGCGGTGACAATGCCGGCCGACTTCAAGGTCTCGATCACGAACGCTTCGGGAGCCAAGGCGTATCCGATCTCCACTTTCACCTGGCTGCTGATTCCGACTCATGTGGAAGATGCGGCGAAGCGCAAAGCAATTACCGACTTCCTGCATTGGATGCTAACCAAAGGTCAAACTTATACCCAGACGCTTGGTTACGCTCCGCTTCCGGCAGCGGTAGTTTCAAAAGAAACGCAAGCTATCGCACAAATTAAGTAGATGAGTACTCCCGCCGCAGTACCTGTACACACAGCGACTTCGGCCAGTATCTGGCAGCGGGCGTTTAACGCTGATGCGATAGCTAAGCTCATCACGTTAGCGTTCGCTGCCCTGGTTCTGCTGATCACGATTACTCTCGCCTATCAGCTTTTTATCCACTCTACTCTGGCCAGCCAGAAGTTTGGCTTTGGCTTCTTCACTTCACAGGCCTGGGATCACAACGGCGAGATATACGGGGCGCTGCCGTTTATCTACGGCACCTGTGTCACAGCGTTTCTTGCGTTGCTGATCTCGGTCCCACTCGGCGTAGGCGCTGCAATCTTCTTGTCGGAACTAGCGCCGCCTAACTGGTCAGGTCCGCTGACTTTCATGATTGAATTGCTTGCAGCGGTGCCGTCCGTTATCTATGGCCTGCTCGCTGTCTTCACCTTAGTTCCATTTATGCGGAGCGTGGTCGAGCCTGCGCTCAAAGCATCTTTCGGCTTCTTACCGATTTTTCAAGGCGCTATCTATGGCGTCGGCTATCTTACCGCTGGAACCATTCTGGCGATTATGACCTTTCCGTTCATCATCTCGGTCTCGCGCGAAGCTCTATTGAACGTTCCGCGTGAGCAGCGCGAAGCGGCGCTGGCGCTTGGTGCTACGAGGTGGGAGGCAACTTGGGACGCGGTGGTCCCGTTCGCCAAGTTGGGCATTATGGGGTCGATCTTTTTGGGTCTCGCGCGCGCCCTGGGTGAAACGATGGCGGTGACGATGGTGATCGGTAACGATCCCGCCGTGCATGCCTCTTTGTTTTCGCCTGGTTACACGATTGCAGCCGTCATTGCGAACGAATTTGCCGAAGCCGGCAGCGAAATCTTCATGCATTCTTTGGTCCTGCTCGGTTTAGTTCTCTTCATCCTGACCATCGTCCTGAATGCGGCAGCCCGCCTGCTCATAATTGCTACGGCCCGCAAGGGCAGCGGTGGACAATGAACCGGATGCGATGGCGAAAATTCGTGAACGTCTTGATGCTTTCGCTCACAGGCGTATGCACATTTCTGACCGTCTCCATCCTGATCCTGATCCTTGGCTACCTCGTTTATAACGGCGGCAAGAGCCTGAACTGGGCGTTTTTCACTCAGCTCCCGAAAAGCCCCGGAGAAACCGGCGGCGGCATGGCCAACGCGATTGTCGGCACTGCAGAGCTAATTGGTATCGCCGCCGCGATCGGAATTCCTGTCGGTTTCCTCGGCGGCGTATATCTGGCTGAGTTTGGGGGTACGACGTTCCCGTTTATCGTGCGCTACACAGCCGATTTACTGAACGGCGTTCCGTCCATCGTCATCGGTATCTTTGCGTGGTTCCTCGTGGTTCGCCCCGTGAAGCATTTCTCCGCGTGGGCCGGGGGCTTTGCGCTCAGCCTGATGCTGATTCCAATCGTCGTACGCGCCACAGAGCAGTTCATGCGCGCCGTACCTCAGTCGATGCGCGAAGCCTCTCTGGCACTTGGCGCGAGTAAGTGGAAAACCGTCGCCCTCGTCGTGGTTCCAGCATCGATTCGCGGCGTGGCCACCGGTGTGATTCTCGGTGTCGCTCGCATCGCCGGTGAAACGGCGCCTCTGCTTTTCACAAGCTTCGGGAACAATTTCTGGAGCAGCAATCTCAACCAGGCAACGTCTGCGCTGCCGGTCATGATTTTCAATTACGCAATTTCTCCCTACGATGACTGGCATCGTCAGGCTTGGGCGGCAGGTTTGGTTCTGCTCGCGCTGGTGCTGACCGCCAACATTGCGACACGTCTGATCCTCGGCCGAGGCGCCGGGGCTCAGAGAGGATAATCTCAATATGAGCCCTGCTCCGGAATCCCGAGTGAGCCATCAAACAGAACAGCCGGCCCCGGCGCCGCAACCGATCCGTGTCAGTCCCGAAGCCGCTGTGGCGAAGCTGCAGACGATCGATCTGAAGTTCTTCTACGGCACGTTCCAGGCGCTGCACGGAATCTCGCTTGACGTCGCGCCGAACAGCATCACCGCGTTGATCGGGCCGTCGGGATGCGGTAAGTCCACGTTCCTGCGCACTCTGAACCGCATCAACGACACCATCCGCGGCGCACGTTTCGAAGGCGAAATTTTGCTTGATGGCGAGGACATGTTGCAGATCGAGGTCAACAGCCTGCGCCGTCGAGTGGGCATGGTTTTCCAGCGGCCCAATCCGTTCCCGAAATCAATCTACGACAACGTCGCGTACGGACCCACCATCAACGGCATGAAAGGCAACATGCGCGAGATCGTGGAGCGCAGTTTGCGCCGCGCCGCGCTGTGGGACGAAGTAAAAGATAAGCTGCAGAAGTCGGCCTATGCGCTTTCGGGCGGTCAGCAGCAGCGTCTGTGCATTGCGCGCGCGCTCGCGGTCGATCCGGAAGTGCTGTTGCTCGATGAGCCTTGCTCGGCGCTCGATCCCATTGCAACCGCGAAGATCGAAGACTTGCTGCTCGAAATCAAGAAGCAGACCACCATCGTCATCGTCACTCACAACATGCAGCAGGCCGCGCGCGTGGCCGACAAGACGGGCTTCTTCCTGCTGGGCAAATTGATCGAGTACGACTCGACCGACACCATCTTCAAGCGTCCTCACAAAAAAGAGACCGAAGACTACATCACGGGCCGGTTCGGGTAGATCCGTTTCGCTGGCAAAAAAGACAAACAACATGCGACCGTTCGAACTAGAACTAGAGGCGCTGAACCAGCAGATTCTGGAAATGGGTGGACTGGTAGCCTCGTCGGTCCATCGCAGCGTTCTGTCTCTCACCGAGAAGAGCGAAGACCTGGCGCACCAGGTGCTGCGCGATGAGAGCCGCATCGATGCGATGGAAATTCAAATCGACGATTTCACCATGCGCATCATGGCTCGCAATCAACCGGTCGCGCGCGATATGCGGCTCGTAATCGCGGCCATCAAAATCACCACCGACCTGGAGCGCATGGGCGATCTGGCGGCGAACATCGTCGAACGCTCGCTCACCACGATGAATCTTCCGCCGGTGACGAACAAGATCGACATTGCGCGCCTCTGTTCCATGGTTGAGAACATGGTGCTCGGCGTTCTCGACTCCTTCGTCAAGCAGGATTCTGAAGCCGCGCAGCGCATCATCGCCTCGGATGACGAGGTGGATCAACTGCGCAACACGATGAGTAAAGAGCTGATCGGCTGCATGCAAAGCGATCCCTCATCCATTCTGCGTGCACTCGATATGTTGTTCATCGCGCGCAGCCTCGAGCGTATTGCCGACCACGCGACCAACATCGCTGAAGACGTGATCTTCCTGGTGCAGGGCATTGATGTGCGCCACCAGACCGAACCGTTGAGCGTCCAGCAGCGCTAGCCGCTACTCCCGGCGCCGCTTCAAAACGGCGGTGCCCGAAGAGAGCCCCATGCTGCCGAGCTGGCTGGCCGACCAGCGCACTTCCATCGCGTTCTCGCCCACCATCTTCAGGTGAATGTACCCGCGCGCCCCGCCCTGGCCAACCCAGGTGAGATTTGCGTTCTGGCCTTCGGGCTTACCCTCGAACTGAAACACGACATCGGGCGAGATCGCGCGATCGACGATTTGATAACGCGCGCGGTAGCGGCCATACATTGAGCCACCAGTCTCCGTAATCATTGCTTCAATAAACTCGGGCGGGTAGAGCGCGGGATTTTTGTTCGGGATACCGCTGCTGGCATAAAACCATGCGCCCGAAAAGCGCGGAGCAGGAGCCGCCTGCTCTTCCACAATGGGCCGTGGCGTAGTCTCGGCAGCGGCCGGAGTGACAGCCCTGCTCTCATGCACCGGCGTTTCGGTAAGCGTGTTCGCGGGAGGCGGGGGAATCATCGCGCTCGCAGCAACGGGCGCTTCTACAGAAGCCGCCGGCGCTACAGTGCGCGGGACAGGGCGCCCGTAAGCCCGCGCGAGTTGCGCTTCGAGCACGTCGCGTTGCCGGGTGACCTGTTGCAGTTGCTCACGCAGCGCAGTTACGGTGTGCGCGTCTTCACTGCGCGCCAGCTTGGCCAGATTGACCTGCGTGTCGTTGCGCGTAGTGTTGAAGATCGCGTCGCGGCCGTTCGACGAATCTTCGCGCGTCGCGACCCAAATCACCAGCGCGCCACACGCAATCGCAAGCGTGGGCCACAACAATGTCTGCCACGCGATGCCGCGGCGCACTACCGGGGGCGGCGCATGAATAATGATCGGCTGCCGTTCGCCTTCGTGCTGTTCGCGATCATAGCGGCGGCGGCGTTCCGGATCGCTCAGCACGCCGTACACGCGATTCAAGCGGCGCATCTGCCGCTCAGCCGCGTCCTTCAGCGCCGGGTCTGTTTGCTGATCGGGGTGAAGCAACCGCGCGAGCATGCGGTAAGCGTCTTTGATTGCATCCGGCGACGCATCATCCGGCACCCCGAGCTCTTCATAGAACCGCATCGCAAACGTGTCGGATCCCAACGTAACGGAAACGTCTTGCCTACTGCAAGGAGGCGTGTTTCCGGCGCTTAAGTTACATTCGTCACCGTCGCGCGGCGCTCAAGTTTGCCCCAGCCCACTAAGCGGCCGCGTGCTGCATACAGCAGGCTCTTACCCAGCACGTAGTGCATCATCTGGCGATAGAAAATGCGCTGGAAGAAAAGCAGGCTCAGGTCCCAAGGCATCTCGCCTTCGAGCGTGTAAGCCAGCACGCCGGTGAACAGTTCCAGCACAAAGAACGCCAGGTAGTACAGCAGCACCGTCTTCCAGTTGCCGATGAACAGCGCGATGATCATCGCCAACTCAGCAAACGGCGAAAGGCTCGAGAGCATCACCTGAAACAGCCAGATGCTTGGCAACGCGATAAAACCGAGCGTGCCGTACTTCGGGATGAACAGAGCGTCCCGATGTTTCCAGGCGGCCTGCAGCGTTCCAAAAGCCCAGCGGAAGCGCTGTTTGGCTAAGCCGCTCGCCGTCTCGGGTGCCTCGGTATAAGCAATGCCTTCCTGCTCGTACCGGATGCGATAGCCTTCGCGGCGAATCTTTAGCGTCAGGTCGGCATCTTCGGCCAGCGTGTCATGACCAAATCCGCCGAGCTTCAGAATGATGTCTTTGCGCCACGCGCCCACCGCGCCCGGCACCACGGTGATCGCATTCAATAGATCGAGCGCGCGGCGATCCAGGTTGAAACCATAGATGTACTCGATCGATTGAAAGCGCGTCAGCCAGCTATGCTTGTTGCCGACCTTGGCGTCGCCAGACACCGCGCCGATCTTCGGGTCCGCAAAGTGCCGCGCCAGCTTCGCGATCGTGCCGCGCGCAAACAGTGTGTCGGCATCCACCGCCACCAGAACCTCATGCTTCGCATGCTGGATCGCAAGGTTCAACGCGGTCGACTTCCCGCTGTTCGGCTGCGTATAGATGCAGATGCGCGGGTCTTTGCCAAACGCATCCTGCACCACCTGGAGCGTTGCGTCTTTCGAACCATCGTCTACGATGACTATCTCCAGGTCCTCATACCCGTTGTTCAAGATCGACTCGACCGTGCGTCGAATCACTGTCTCTTCGTTGTACGCGGCGATCAGTACAGAGACGGGCGGGCGGTAGGTGTCGGAGAGCGGCAACTTATCTTCACGCAACTTCTGAATCACCGCGAGCGTTCCGAACAGAAACGAGCGCGCGGCTGTCAGATAAATCGCGGCCAGGAACAGCCAGCCGAGTACGCCGAAGAAGTTGCTCTTCAAGTCGAACGCACGTCCTTCGAGCCGGGCCCAACGCATCTCTTCCGCACTCGGCACGGGCATCACGGTGTCGCGGTTCCTCCCGATCAGATCGCCCGCACGCTCGAAGCGGTATCCAATGGAATGGAAGTAATCGATGATCTTCGGCAGCGCCGCAATCGTTGCCTCGCGATTTCCGCCCGCATCGTGCAGCAGAATGATGTGGCCCTTGTCCGCCTCGTTCTTCACCTCTTCGAGGATGGCGTCGCCCGTCGTGCCCGGCTGCCAGTCACGCGGATCGATGCTCTCGCCCACCGTCACGTAATGGTATTTGTCCGCGATCAGAATCGGCTTCAACTCTTCCGGAGTCTGCGGTTCGCTGTCGGCGTTGTAAGGCGGACGAAACAGAGTGGTCGACCGGCCAATCGCGTTTTCAAGAATGCGCTGCGTCCATGTCAATTCCAGGTAAGCGCGATACTCAGAAACTTCGGCGATATTCGGATGCGAGTAAGTGTGGTTGCCGATCTCATGGCCTTCGTTGAACTCGCGCCGGATGATGGCCAGGTTCTTCTCGGCATTCACGCCAATCACGAAGAACGTTGCGGGCACATGCTTCGCACTCAGAATGTCCAGAATGCGCGGAGTGTAGTGCGCATCAGGGCCATCGTCGAAGCTTAAGCAGACGATCTTCTCATCGGTGCGGCCGCTATCTTTCACCACATAGTAAGTGGGCAGCGCTTCATAGTGCTCGGAGTAATCGCCATCTTGAGTCGCCGGGGCCTTCACGGTGCGGCGGCCCTGCTGCGGCGTGTTCACCACATCCAGAAATTCGCCCCCCGAGTACGGGTTTACCTGCTTCTCCGCATTCAACACCGCAAGCTGCTTCGGGTCGTAGTTCTCTTCGGGCCACGATTCCCGTTTCAGCACGCGCCACAAATCCGGATCTTCCGCGCCCAGGCGCCACACGCCAACGCCGCGAAAGCCAAGGTCTTCCGTCGCCTGCACCTGGTTCAAGGCCGTCACTGCATCCAGAAACCAGACCTCGTGCTGATCTCCGAACGCCTTGTAGCGCAGCACAGGATTCTCCTGGTCGTCATCCCAGGTGAGCTGCGCGTTCTTCTGGTTCTGAACGCCGGCGGCCATGATTTCGTTAAAGCCGCGCTCGGTTCCGCCGCTCTGACCGATGATCCAGTCGTACCCATACGCGCCGAACCCAATCACCGTCTTCGACGGAGGCACGACTTTGGTGAGCTTATCGATCTCGTCTTCGAACCACTGTTCCGACGCGACCGGACCGGGCGAGCCGGATTGATAATGTTCGTCGTAAACCATCGGCACCAGGTAATCGACCGCGGCCGCGAGCTTCTTCAGGTCGTAGCCTTCGTCGCCAATCGGCACGTCTTCGGTGACCAGCAGGCCCAGTGGTGCGAACCGGGCATGCAGCGCGGTTACGAACGTCACCAGCAGTTCGCGGTCGCGCTGGTTCAACTGTTCGAAGTCCAGATTGACGCCGGCGAACTTATGCTCCTGCACGTTCACCAGAATGTTCTCGATGGTGTCATCGCGGAGCTTGGGGCTATTCAGAATGCGGTGCACGTCGCCCGCCTGCCAGCCATCGCGATAGTTCGTCACCATCGCAAGGATCGGAAGTTTGGCGTCCCGCGCGATGGTGATCACGGTGGGGTCGCTCTGGTCGTCGATGTTGCCCTGCGCATCTTTTAACACCAGCCACTCCGGAACCAGGTGCGTCAGGTGCGCGAGGTTCAAACGCAGCGACACGATGCTCGCGCGATCCCAGTTAACAAAGAAGCCGAACACCAGCGGTCCGCCGGCCGACGCCTTCGCCGCAACCTTCGGATGCAGCACCGGGTTGGAAGAACGCACATAGCGGATGTTCTTGCCCGCCTGCACCATGTGAAACGGGACGTTCTTTTCCGGCTTTTCCCCTTTGATAATGCTCCGCAGCTCACTCTTGTTTTGGACGGGAGGAACAGGCGGCAGCCCCAGCAGCGGCAGGTTGGGAATGATGATCAGGCTCAACGCGAACGCGACAATCAGCGCGCCCAGGAAGATTGAAGCCGTCTGCATGGTGCGGCGGATCCGGACCCAGCGCTTGCCGCTCGGGTCATGAAAAATAAACGACTTACCGGAATCCCCTTGGTTCGCCATGCTACACCCATGATATTAGAGTGACTATGCAGAAACGCGAATTCGGCAGGAGCGGAGAACAGGTTTCAGCCATTTGCCTGGGCGGCTGGCACATCGGCGCGATCGAACCGGAAGCTGAGTCCATCCGGGTCATGCACGCCGCCATAGACGAAGGCATCACCTTTTTCGACAACGCGTGGGATTACCACGACGGCAAGTCGGAAGAGCGCATGGGCAAAGCGCTCGCGAGCGACGGACGGCGCTCAAAAGTTTTCCTGATGAGCAAAAATTGCGAGCGCGATTACGCGGGCTCCATGAAGTGCCTCGAAGATTCGCTGCGCCGCTTGCAGACCGATTATCTGGACCTCTGGCAGTTTCATGAGTGCGTTTACGATAGCGACCCTGAGTGGATCTTCACGCGCGGGGGCATCGAAGCGGCTATCGAAGCGCGGCGGCAGGGCAAGGTCCGCTTCATCGGCTTCACCGGTCACAAAGACCCGCGCATCCACCTCGACATGCTCTCGCGTCCGTTCGAGTGGGACGCTTGCCAGATGCCCATCAACGTGATGGACGCGCAATACCGCAGCTTCCTCCACCACGTCGTTCCGGTCTGTAAGGAGCGAGGAATTGCTGTGATCGGCATGAAAGGCTACGGCGGCGGTTACCCCGCGGGCGCGTTCCAGAAGATGGGGCTCGCGGCCCAGGAATGTTATCGCTTCGCGCTCAGCCAGCCAGTCGCGACGCAAGTGATCGGAATCACGAGCATGGAAGAGCTGCGCGAGAACGCTTCAGTCGGCAAAGACTTCACGCCCATGCCGGCTTCCGAGCAGAAAGCCTTCATGAGCCGGTTGGTAGAAGAAGCCACCGACGGCCGCTTCGAACTATTCAAGAGCACGACCAACTTCGACGGACCGCACCACAGGCGGCAGCACGGGTTCGCGTAAAGAGACTTCCATCTGCTGAAGTCTCTTCAAACCAAATAAAAAAAGGGCCGGTTGCCCGGCCCTCTCTCCATTTCACTTAGTAGGCGTACGGATCAACGTAGCAACCTGGGTAGTACTGCCAGTTGCCCCAGCGGTCGTAGTAGCCTGCCGGATTGCAAGCTGCCGGACCGTAGCTGTAGGCCGGCGCATAGCCGTAAACCGGTGCGTAGTAGCTGTACGAAGGCGCGCTGTAGAAGCCGAAGCTAAAGCCAGAACGTCCCCAGCCGCGTCCGCGATCGTAGTCGCGATGCTCGCCGCCGCGATAACCTTCATGTTCTCCGCGGCTGTAACTACCGCCCGAGTAGCCACGGCCCGCATACGATTGCCCGCTTGAATATCCGCGGCTCTGAACGGACTGACCGCCTGAATAGGATCGGCCCGCATAAGACTGTCCGGAGGAATGGCCACCACCAGAATAGCCGCGCGAACCCCCATGCTGCTGTGCCATCGCTGAACCCGCAAAAGTAAGCAGGGTACCTGCTAAAAGTGTCGGCAATACTGATTTGAAGCTCATGTTTCCCTCCACTACATTGGACGCGGACACGGGCTATTAGGTTCAACCACTCCAAAAATTCAAGTCATTCAAAAGCAACGACTTAGATGTGAATTAACTGCATATAATGTGGTTGTTTTCAACCACCGCGTGAATACGATTGAAAGCGCCTACTGGATGCTAGGTGAAAATAAAGTCTGCCGGAATTAAGAAATAAGTAGACTTCCGTTCTGCGCCAATTCAATAATTCTGTAACGCAACGATAACCAAACGCTTGCCGAGTCAAATACCGAGCCCCTGGAGAGAACGTTCAATGAAGAAGTGTCTAGCCGTGTGTGCCTCAATGTTGCTGCTGGCGACCGCTGCAGCTTTCGCTGAGGACGACAATGAGGATAAGAACCATGGAAAAGTCCACGAGACCAATCCATACCAGAACTCGCTGAGCGCCGCGCCAACGGCTGGCTCAACAGGAGTCATTACCCCCAAGATCAATTACGCGGGCGGAGCGTTGATTCCGAACCCGGTCATCTATTACATCTTCTACGGCAATTGGAACCAGAACAACGGAACCGACACCGCCGCCGCAGTTTCCCTGTTGACCGACTACGCCCAGCACATCGGCGGTTCACCTTACTTCCAGATCAACACCACGTACAGTGTTTCGAACTACACGATTACGGGTAACGTTACCTATGGGGGTTCGACCACGGATGCGTATTCTCACGGCACGCGCGTCCGTGACTCGGGCATTCTCGCGATCGTGAACAGTGCGATTGCGGCGGGCAAACTTCCGAACGATCCCAACGGCGTCTACTTTGTTCTAACGTCTTCGGATGTCACTGAAACCTCCGGCTTCTGCACCCAGTACTGCGGCTGGCACACTTCCGCCAACGCAACTGTCGGCCACGTTCGCTACTCCTTTGTGGGCAATGCGGCGCGCTGCCTCAGCGCCTGCGCTGCTCAGAGCACCGGGCCCAACGGCAACGCCGGTGTGGACGGCATGATCTCGGTCATCTCCCATGAGCTCGAAGAAACCACTTCGGATGCCGATCCGCGTTCCGGTTGGAGCGACAGCAGCGGCGCCGAGAATGGCGACAAGTGCGCGTGGACCTTTGGTCAGATTCAGCAAAAGGCGTCGAACGGCGCTTACTACAACATGACGCTCGGCACGAAGAACTACCTGATTCAGCGCAACCTGAAGCAGGCTTCGAACGGCGACACCTGCAATCTGACGCTCAGCACTCAGTAAGAACGTACGCGGGCCTCGGGTTCGTCTGCAGTCGCAGGCGAATCCGGGGCCCGTTTTAGTTTCGTGGTCCGAAGTTTTCGGTTCTTCCCGCCAGCGGCTGCACCAGCCCATTTCCACACACCGCCACTCCCGTTCGCGTCAGCGCGTGCAGAAAATTCTGGAAAAGTGCATAGAAGACCTGTTCGGTAATCGGCTGCCGCCCCGGTAAGCGAAAATTCGCCGGCAGTTCTTTATTGATCTTCACCTTCACGGAATACGACTGGCTTCGCCCCGAGCGGTCGCGCTTATTCGCCAGCGTCATGGGCGTCTGCATCACGCCGCCCGTGCGCCCATCGACGTAGAACTGGCAGCGGGAGAACCATCCGAGGTTTGCCGGATCGGATGCGTCGAACAGGAGCAGCGGGTTGTTCTTATCGAGCGCGGTCAGATCCAGATGGATGCTGCGCTCGGTATCCCTGATCTTGCTCTCAAACCCGGCTTGCTTGACCGCAGCCGCGACCGCGTCGCTCTCGAGTTCGAGCAAGATGTATTTGTGATCGCCCGCCTGCAATACCTGCATGAACCTCCTGCCATCATAACGGTATTCGCCTGTAACCTCACGTTCCTGGTTGGCGCGAGCTCCCGCGTGGCTGTTTTCTTGCATTATCGGTAGCGATGCCAGCTACAAAGAAATCCTCCGCAAAGTCAAAATCCCCGAAAGCCAAGACCAGCCGGTGCTGGCCCGGCTACGAACCGGTAAAAGGGAAACCGGCGTACTCAAAGGGAAGCTGCAAGAAGGAAGATTGAAGTTAGAGCCTTAAGGCGCATCGAACTTCAACTTCAGAGGCGCGTCCGACAGGAAGCCGCGCCGCCTTCACCCGTGCTACGCCAGCACTCCCGGCGTATGCTCCCCTTGGCTGCCGGACAGAGCGGCGAACGTCTCCTGGATCACATCGTTCTTCGCAATGTTGGCTCCCGGGCAGATATGGGTAGTCTTTGGATCTTCCTTGTGGAGGCGTAGTGTTTGTGGGTCTAATCCCATTGCGGAGTGCAGTGTTGCCAAAGCCCGGATCACATTGTCCTTCTGTGGAGAAACAAACGCCTCTTTGCTGAAATCGCCAACCATTTCGACACCCCAAGAAATGAGGTTCCACGACGGCGAATGGACGCCCGCAACGGTCAGCGGTGTAAATACCCAAATGAGGTCGTCGGCGACAAACAGGTGCGGGCCGGCGGACCAATTCATCGTGTCGCGATAGTAGCGTTCCAGGTTCGCCATTCTGTTTTGGCCCGGAACCGAATGCCACTGAGCGAGGGTCGGTAACGCTGTGTTGTGCAGGACGACAAACTGTGGACGCCACGCGTTGAACGACAGAGTGGAGACATAATCGGCAAACTGGTCAGGCGTAAAGCCCTTCCCGATGATTCCCTTCCAATTGGGCAAAGTTCATCCTCCTTCGCTGTAAACGATTCTGCTTCGGACCTCAGTTCTATCACATTGCCCAGTGCCGAGCACCGCAAAATCCGATACTATTTCAGGCACAATGTTTGCTACGATCCCGCGAAAGCGCGGTGTCAACTTCCGCGTAGACTCGGTCAGTCCGGAGCGAACGCCACTTTGGAACATCACGTTAGCGGAGATGCTGCCGCTCAAGCTCGATCGAAAGATCCTGATAACGCCTACTCCCGACATTCTGGTGATCACCGGCGGCTACACTGCGAAGAAGCCGTTGCGCCGTCGGCTGTTTGAGAAGCCCGGGCTGCCGAGGGTACCGGCTTCCGAAAATGTCTATGTCCCTCAAACTGGTTTTCATCCACTCGCAGAAGCCGTGCAAACCGCTTTCAGCCTGCATTACCCACTAACGCTTTCGCCTGATGCCATCTGGCTTGCTATCGCTCAGGGCTTTAGCCATCACATCACGCAGTTCGCTGAGGCTTATCGCGGCCGTCTCGTGCAACATGAAGGGAAGCGCGTTCTGAGTGAGTCCGTGTGCGATTTGTCCATGGCTAGCTTTGAGCACGCGATTGCCGGCTTCTCTGCCCAGATCCGCGATGCCTCCGATCTCGTCCTGCATGAGACGCTCGTTTGCGACTTCAGCACGACAACACCGGCGATTCGGACTGCAAGCGAAGTGGTTCTGATGGACACGTATTCCCGTTACTTCAGTTATGGAATGCGTTGTGTCTGCGGAATTCCGCGCATCACCATCACCGGGACTCCGGACGACTGGCGACGCATGCGCGCGCGCATCGAGGTGCTCGAAACGTTTGATCTCGGTTGGTGGATTTCGCGCCTTCGACCGATTCTTGATGAGTTCATCAAGACTGCTGAAGGACACCCCAATCAAGAGTTCTGGCAGGCGATTTACAAACCCAAGCGAGCCTACGGCGCCACAACCGTGACCGGCTGGCTGGCAGACCTGTTTCCATATTTGGGCGACGACAGCCCGCGAAGGAAGAGCCACGTATTCGAGTACAAGCGCGAAAACTGGGCGCTGCCGGTTGAACAGGGAGTTACTACCCGGGCACCTCTGATGGGCGAGCCCGGCGCGCACAAGGGCGTTGCGGCGGAAGGATTCCCTTCGGGTGTGTCCAGCGTTCCAATTGAATTAACTTTCCCCGATCAGTCTACGAACCAATTAGACCTCGTGGCAGGCTACTTTGCCGTCGAGCAAAGCCCGGATGATCTCTCGCTGTCGCCAGTGATTAGTTGGGCTGTTGCTGAGAGGCCACGGGATAATACTCGTCCAGCCGACTCCGCAACGGAAGCCAGCCTTAAAAGCTTCAGCTTTTAGCGCCCTTCAACCGGCTAACCATCGCCGAAGGTACCGGCAATCAAGAGTTAAAAAGCGGTTGCTGCGGACGTGGCAATCAATGAAGCCGCCGAATCCGAACCACGGCAAGGACCGCTACCTTTGCACTCTCCCGCTCGCGTCGCCCTTCACCAGGTTCATCACTTCATCCACACTGAACCGGTTGAAGTCTCCTGGGATCGAATGTTTCAAGCAAGACGCCGCGACTGCAAACTCCAGTGCTTCTTGCGGAGTGCCGAGCGCGAGCAATCCGTAAATGAGCCCCCCAGCGAACGCATCGCCGCCACCGACGCGATCGACGATATGGGTGATCTCGTAGTGCTTGCTCATCAGGAACTGTTGGCCATCGTGCATGCACGCTGACCAGCCGTTGTGGGAAGCGCTTCTTCGACTCACGTAGCGTAATCGCAATCTTCTGGATATTTGGGAACTGCGTCATCACTTTCTTTGCGAGCTCTTCATACGCTGCATGATGCAGTTCGCCCGAATGAACGTCGACGCTGGTCTCGATGCCCAGCGCCTTCTGGCAGTCTTCTTCGTTCGCGACCACTACATCCACATGCTTGACCAGTTCACGCATCACTTCCGCTGCGCTCTTGCCGTACTTCCATAGGTTCTTGCGATAGTTCAGATCACAACTGACAGTCACGCCCAACGCGCGCGCGCGCTTGCACGGATTCCATGGCCAGCTCAGCGCACGAAGCACTGATCGCGGGCGTGATGCCCGTAATGTGGAACCAACCGGCGTCCGCAAAGATTTGGTCCCAATCGAACGCGCCGGGCTTGGCTAAGGCGATCGACGAATTTTCGCGATCGTAGATGACTTTCGATGGCCTCTGATTCGCGCCGGCCTCGACATAGTAAACACCCATGCGGCCTTTAGCGCGAATGATCGAACCCGTGTCGACGCCGAAGCGCCGCAGTTCCCCCACCATCGCTTCACCGATCGCATTCGCCGGAATCGCGGTAACGAACGACGCTGGCCATCCATAGGTCGCGAGAGACACGGCAACGTTTGCTTCGCCGCCGCCGAACGTCGCGACAAACTGTGATGTCTGCAAGAAGCGCTCAGCGCCCGGCGGGGCCAGACGCAGCATGATCTCGCCGAACGTAACGACGCGCTTCATTGAGTGACCACTCCGATCGCTTCTGTCGCGAAGCTGGTGTCAATTCCTTGCAGGCCTTCGAAGGCAATCGGCGGCAATGGGGGCCGCTTTGACACCCGTGCGATCTCCTGGCCGACTGATAACGACAGCGGGAAGAAGTTCACCGCAACAGCCTGCTGCATGGAGGATCCGAACGTGTTCAATACACGATCAAGCCGTGACAACGCCAGCGATGCATCCGAGTCGTGAAAGCCGAACGCCAATTGCGTTCCGGTGAACACTAACTTCCCACCGGGCGCCGCCGCGATGGCGGGTGTCGCTTGCGTCAGCCGCGCGACTGCCTCGCAACCGAACGCGCTGTTCGACGGCTCGCGCTGCGTCTGCACCAGATCGACCGATGCCGACGGGAACGCGCCGCTGACTTCGCGCGACAGCTGCGCCGCGTGGTCGAGCGATGTCGCGAAACACGTGACTTGCAGTACGTCGCGATTCGCACCTAAGGTGGCCTTGAGTTTGGTCACGGCGTTCTGCGCCAACGGTTCCAACGGCTCCAGGGGCTTCGGCGACAACTCCACCTGGGCGGGCGCAAAGGCCAATCCCGATGGGTTTACTTCCGTGCGTGCAACAGAGACCGATTCGAGCACCACCTGCGCATTTTCCAGCGGTAAGCCACCGGTCAGCACGACACTGACGGCGGGAAGTGGCTGCTTCTTGTCGGTAAACATCTCGCTTACGATTTGCGGGATGCGCCGCAGGTCGCCCGAGCCGGCGACGAACGCGCGGATCTTGATGATCTCCAGGCCCTTGCTGCTGCCAAGCAGGCCCCGGACTGCTTCGCGCGTTTGCGCCGAAAGCAGACCTTTGTTCAGCAGCGGCGTTGTCCGGAATACCAGATGCCGCGTGTCGCCGACCGCCCCCGACGGCGGATCTTTGGGTAGCGCGAGCACCTGCGTCTCATCCGCTTTCTTCCTTGAAGCGAATGCGAGCACTGCCAGCAAAAAGAGAAATGCAGCCAAACGCATGAGGTTAGTAGTGTATCAGCAGCTTCTGGCACTCCTGCGTGGTACCATACCAGCAATAATGGTGGATCTATCCCCACTGGATTCGAACTCGCGGATACCGATCTATCGGCAGCTATACCTGCGTTTCGTCGAGGAGATCGAACGCGGCAAGCTCGCACCCGGAGCGAAGATACCAGGCACTCGCGAGCTGGCTGGTATGCTCGGCGTCAGCCGCACAACCATTCTGGATGCATATGCGCAGCTGGAAACAGAGGGTTGGATCTCCTCACGCGCGCGCGGCGGCAGTTTCGTCAGCAGCCGCGGAGCGTTGCGCAGCACCGGCATCGATTGGGAATCGCTCGTCAAATTGCCTGAGGAGCGGCGCTCACCAGGGCCGCGTGTACAGATCTCCTTCGCGCAATCGAGACCCGATCAGGATCTGTTTCCCACGCAGGATTTCGCCTCTGCCTGCCGCGATGTGTTGAAGAGCAGAGAGCTGAATCAGATTCTGCAACTTGGTTCGCCGGGCGGTTATGAACCGTTGCGCCGCGCTATTGCCGAGATGATGCACGACGAAGGCGTGGCCGCGGAGAGCGACGGCGTGATGATGACCAGTGGTTGTCAGCAGGCGCTCGATCTGTTGCGGCGCGTGCTGGTGCGTCCCGGCGATCGCGTGTTGCTCGAAGATCCCGTCTATCCCGGCGTGAAGAATGTGTTTGCCGAAAGTCAGGCGGAGCTATGCGGGATTCCGGTGAACGCGCGTGGTCTGGACTTAGAAGCGCTGGAACGCGAGATGCATCGCGGAGCGCGCATGCTGATCGTGACGCCGAACTTTCACAACCCGACTGGCTTAACGATGACGCTCGAAGCGCGCAAGGAATTATTGCGGCTCGCGCACCAGATGCAGACGATCGTAGTGGAGAACGATAGTTATGGCCGGCTGCGGTATCGCGGCGACAACATTCCTACGTTGAAAGAGCTCGACACTTACGGCGATGTTGTCTTACTGCGGAGCTTTTCGAAGATGTCGTTTCCCGGTCTGCGCATTGGTTGGGTTTCGGCCCCGCACCGCTTGATACTCGCGCTGACGGATGCGAAGTACCGCAGCGACTTACACTCCGATCAGTTTTCACAAGCCGCGATGCTGGCGTTCGTCAATGATGGCGGCATCTTGCGGCACCAGCAGACCGTGCGCGAAGAAGGGCTGAAGCGCTTGCAAGCGGCGCTCGATGCCTGCCGCGAGTCGCTCCCCGCCGGATGCGTCTTCACTGAGCCCGATGGCGGCATGAATCTCTGGGTCACGCTGCCTGAAGGTCTGGATGCAAGCGACTTATTAGGCCGCGTGGAGCGTGAAGGCGTGAGTTATCTGCCGGGCCGCTTGTTTGGAGTACAGGACGACCATCGCCGCAGTTTTCGATTGAGTTTCGCAAGCGTGCGCCCGGCGGAAATTGCGCAAGGCGTGGCGGTGATGGGCCGTGTCTTTCAGGGTGAGTTAACGGAACGCGCGCGGGCACAGCGGGAACCCGCGCCTGCATTGGTTTAGAAAAAGGAGAACAGCATGTTTCAGGACGAGCAGTTTCGCTTAAAGACCGGCCTGGCCGAGATGTTAAAGGGCGGCGTGATCATGGACGTGGTCAACGCAGAACAAGCGTTGATCGCAGAGCGCGCGGGCGCCGTGGCGGTGATGGCCCTCGAGCGCGTACCATCCGACATTCGCAAAGAGGGCGGGGTAGCGCGCATGTCGCCGGTCAACATGATCCGCGGCATCATGGAAGCCGTCAGCATTCCGGTGATGGCCAAAGTACGCATCGGCCACTTCACCGAAGCGCGCATCCTCGAAGTGCTCGGCGTTGACTACATCGACGAGAGCGAAGTACTGACGCCGGCGGATGAAGAGCACCACGTTGCCAAGCGCGATTTCAAAGTGCCGTTTGTGTGCGGCGCGCGCAACCTGGGCGAAGCGTTGCGCCGCATTGCAGAAGGCGCTGCGATGATTCGCACCAAGGGTGAAGCGGGCTCAGGCAACATTGTCGAAGCTGTGCGTCATATCCGCACGATCGTCAAAGAGATGCGGCACCTGACTATCCTGGGCAAAGAAGAGCTGGTACATGAGTCGAAGTTACTCGGCGCGCCGCTCGAGTTAGTCGAGTGGGTCGCGGAGCATGGCAGGCTGCCGGTTCCGAACTTCTCCGCCGGTGGCATTGCTACTCCGGCCGATGCCGCATTGGTTATGCAGTTAGGCGCGGAAGCAGTGTTCGTAGGGTCGGGCATCTTCAAATCTTCCGATCCTGAAGCGCGCGCCAAAGCGATCGTGATGGCTGCGACTTACTACAAGGATCCGGTGAAGCTGCTCGAAGCGAGTGAACACCTGGGCATCGGGATGCCGGGGCTCGACATCTCGACTATGCCGGAATCCGAACTGATGCAGACGCGCGGCTGGTAATGAAGCGCGTCGGAATACTCTCGCTGCAAGGCGACTTTGAAGCACATGGCAGGGCGTTCGAACGTGTGGGCGCCCAGCCTGTATATGTGCGCCATGCGTCGGAGTTGCAGGATATCGATGGCCTGGTGCTGCCAGGCGGCGAGAGTACGACCATGTTGAAAATTCTGCGAGAGCAGAATTTGTTTGAGCCGCTGCGCAAGTTCGGTCAACAGAAGCCGATGTTCGGGACGTGCGCCGGCGTGATTCTGATGGCAAATGAAGTATTGAACCCGGTACAGGAGTCGCTAGGTCTGCTCGATATGACCGTGGAGCGCAATGGCTATGGACGTCAGATCGATAGCCGGATTGCCGGGATCGATGTGGATGGTGAGTCGATGGAAGCGGTATTCATTCGCGCTCCGGTGATCAAACGAGTAGGAGAAGGTGGCAAGGTGCTGGCCGAGTACCAAGGTGCGCCGGTGCTGGTGGAGGCAGGAAGGCACCTGGCGGCGACGTTTCACCCGGAACTGTCGCAGGGTACGAAGGTGCAGGAACTGTTCCTGGCGAAGTTATAGGTTCGTTAGGGCACCGCTTCCTTACGGTCGCGGCTCGTGAGAGGCGGGGCAGGTATTTTTAGGAGTAGTTTGAAGTTGTGCCTTTCCACTCGTAGAAGTACGAACCGCAGTTGTGGTCGCTTGCGGAGTCCAGTGGTTGCTTACGCCCCGAACTGCCGTAAATGATGATCCAGGTGCTTGTACATCAGGATGGCCCACTGCTCGGGCGTCATGGTTCCGAAGAAGGGGTGCGGATGCTTCGTACACCCGGAACGGCCTCCCGCACTGAACTTGTCAATCAGTTGAGACAGCTTGGCCCGTTCTTCGACTAAGTCGCGTTCGTCGCTTATGATCAGGCTTTTCGCCGTCGGTGAGTTCTTGCGGAGCGGGTCGTCGTTCCGAAACACCAATGGCTTTACCAGGCTGCCGATGAGGCGTACCGGCAGCGGTCCTTTGTCGGGGACTGCTTCACCGGCTGCCCATCGCATACTGATCGTGCAGTGCGCGAGCATTTGCGGAGCCGTCATCTTGCCCCACTGCCGCTTGCTGTGCGGCTCTAGCTTTCCGAGCCGCGTTTTCACTTCGCTAGCTATGGTGGCATCGAAGAGGTTCTTCATGCGTCTAAGCCTTTCTTGACCAGAATATGATAGAAGCAATGCAGGTCACCGCGCGACGAGTGCGAGCAGAGGCAATGCGACCGCGACTAAGTAGACACAGTACAGCGTCCAATTCAGCCAACTCTTGTGCCGATTCCTTACCCAATAGCACAGGAGTGCGGATGTCAGTATTGCCTGGGGCACAACCTCCAGGTACCCACGCACCTGATTTTTGATCGGAGTTGTGGTGTAGATGAAACCCTCAAGTGATCCCGCCGGTGCGGCAAAGGTGCCGAGGATCCCGATCCCGATGAGTAGCCAACTCATGAGCAGCCAGCCGTTCCTGTTCCCAAATAGTGACTCGCGAAGTGGATAAAACACGGACGCAAACAACACTCCGCGGAAAATCTGGAGAGGCGCTCCTAAAACGACCCACAAGCTGGTCGTCGGTTTCATCCCAGAGCCCGGGCTATTGATGATGTTCCCGTAGTGCAGGAGTTGGAAGGCGAGCGCGCCCATCACAAGGTAAGTGACGGTGTGGCACACGACCGTTCTGGCCGCCAGAGGAAAGAATCGAATGTGCGAGGTTGTGCAGATCTGAGGGCATCGCCGCTGACGTACAGTGATTCTACGTAACCGCGGCCGAGTCTGTTCGATTTGTGAAACCTGCGCTCCGTATGACAGCCAAGAACATACCGCTTGCTGACGCGCGAGGCACGTGAGTTGCCGCGCTCACAGGCGTGCTAACCATAAGTTGCGATGCAGTCCGGCGCGCCAGGGTCAGGGAGTAACTTGATGAGCTACGATACTCCCTCTTCACGGTTTGAAAGCACTACTTAGATAGTCTAAGATTCCGTCGCGATTGCTGGTTACGTTAGCTCCCCAGTTCGTCATCTTCGTGATCTCGCGATCCCACTGGGCGCGAGTGAGGCGCTGTTGGGACATCATGTGTTCGTCATGGCAAGGGAAGCACGCGGCGCGATAGCCTTCGGGTTGGGGTTGGCTGGGGGCGGTAAGTGTTGCGGGCGCGGGCGGCTGGCCGCCGATCTGCACCGGCATCTTTTGCGCCACGTTATATAAGTAGCCTGACGGATTCCATTCTTCCTGTAGCGGCTGAGTCTGCCCCGCAGCATTTGTCAGCGCGCGACATCAGTTCATAACTTCCGGGCTTGGCTGGCCAGTCGTAATGCCACGTGCGAAAGCCGTACTTTTCGGGCTTGCCGGTCAGCCGCGCGGCTTTCCAGGTGTTCCCGCCATCAGTAGAAATGTCGACCTTGGCTACCGGCGAGGCATTGGACCAAGCCACGCCTTGCACCGCCACACGGCCCGGCTTCGCCCAGAGCACCGGGGTCGCGATGGCGGATTTGATGTTCAGATCGGTCACGGGAATCATGTCTTTGGGATCGACCGTGCTGCCGGGCGCGACAGAGTGATTCGGGTGGCGGTACGCGGTTTTCATCCAGAAGCCGTCGAACTCGTGGTCGAGCACTTCGATATGCTGCAGCCATTTCACCCAGGAGTCGCCCGCCCAGCCAGGTGCAATCACACGCAGCGGGAAGCCGTGCTCGCGCGTCAATGGCTGGCCGTTCATCTCGTACGCGAGCATGGTGTCAGGGTGCATGCCTTTCTCCAGCGTGAGGGTGCGCTGAAAATCCGGCATCTTGCCCATCGGAACATCGGCGCCGTCCATTAACAGTTCGGTGGCTCCCGCTTTCACGCCGGCCTTTTGTAAAAGGTCCCGCAAACGAACTCCGGTCCAGCGCGCGTTGCCAACGGAACCGAACTTCCACTGCGCGCCCGGAAGATGCGGTTCGTAGAACGCGCGGCCGTTGCCGGCGCACTCGAGCACGGCGACCAACTCCATGCGCGGCATGCTGCGGAGGTCCGAAAGTTTAAAGGTGGCGGGCTTCTCTACGAGACCGTCGAGACGCAAGCTCCACGATGCCTCTTTCACATCGGGTATCAACGCATGGCTGCGGACGAAGAAGCGTTCGACGGGCGTGATGGCGTCGACAAACCCGGAGCGGGGCATTTCGCGGTCGAGCGGCTGGGGAGAAAGCGTGATCATGGGTTCCTGATCCGCGGAGCGCGAGACACGGGGAAGGAGCGTTGCAGCTCCCATGAGAAAGAACTGACGCCGGCTGAGGTCCATGAAGGAATTTTAGTCTACAGACGTAGTGAGTTTGGCGAGGGAAGTGCAAGTTCGTAGCACGGCGGGTCTGCCGCCCAGGAACTCATACCTCTATGAATCGTTTGTCTTTCGATCGCAAGCTGTTAGGTGTTTTTGCTGGTGTTTCTTTGCTCTCGTTTGCTGTAGTTGCCGCTGAAGCGGCGCCCGTCGCAGCGCACCCGAAGTTCTCGCGCCAGAGCGTTGGCGCCGGTGTTCACCGTCAGTTCGCGAAACAAGTGGGCAACGCGGTGATCGTGAACGCCGCGAGCTACCTTCCGGGCATCAGCCCCGGTGGCCTGGTCACTATTTTCGGGCAGAACTTATCCAGCGTGAACGATATTGAGGTTCCGGGTACGGACCCGCTTCCGACTACCTTCGCGGGCGTGAGCGTGCTGATTAACGGAATCTACGCGCCGATATTTAGCGTGGCCTATGCCAATGGCGAAGATCAGATCAGCGTTCAAGTACCCTACGAGACAGCGACTGGCCCGTCCGCCGCGGAAGTTCAGGTTTACAACAACGGGAACCTTGTCGCGGACTTTCTGACGGACTCGTACGTAGAAGACCCCGGCATTTTTCTTTACGGCAATAACTATGCAGTTGCGGTAAACGCGGCGGACTATTCGCTGATTGGCCCGAATAACCCGGCTTACCCGGGCGAGATCATTACTCTGTACACTACGGGACTAGGTCCTTTGACCCTGAACTTACAGGATGGCGTCGGTGCGCCTTACAATCCGCTGGCTTACACGCAGGATCCGTTCCAGGTGTTAATAGCCGGACAGCAGGCGAACGTATTGTTCTCCGGGCTCGCGCCGGGGTTCGTAGGTCTGTATCAGTTGAACATCCAGTTACCGAACAATCTTCCGGCGGGCAATCTCGACTTACAGATCTATACGTCGTATGCCAATAGCGGCATCGCGACGCTGCCTGTAAACTAACCGGCGTTTGTTGGCTTGCGCTGGTTGAAAGCGCGATCGATCTTGGCCCCCAGGATGAAATCGCTTTCGGCCAGCGCGTCCAGCTTGTGAGTAAAGATTCTAACTTTCACCATGCCCCACGCGAGGAAGATATCGGGGTGGTGGCCTTCCTCTTCGGCAATTGCGCCGATCTCATTCACAAAAGCGAGCGCAGATCGCGAAGTCAGGAAAGCGAAAGCTGCGCTCGATGTGATGTTCCTCTACTAGGTCCCAATCCGGCAGCTGCCGGGCGAAAGCAAGCAACTCCTCTCCATCGAGTGGCGGGACGTCACCACTGCAGGCACTGCATTTCTGGTCTGCGAGCATGCTCACATTCTCGCTAACTTCTCGCGAAATTGTGACTTTTGGGGGATAGCGCCGGAGGGTGCGCACGCCGGAAACTGGTCTTGTGACGGAACGCAGAGCCAAGTTACGAATCCCCATGCAGCGTGAGTGCCGGTTGCGCGTTCTGAAGCCGGGCGCCAGGTTTGACGACAGCGGCGCCGAAACCCTGAACATGAGCAGCAGCGGCATTCTGATTTGCGCCGATCGCAATTTCGAAGCGGGCACCCTGCTCGAAATCGCCATTCAATGGCCGGTGCAAATCAATGAGCAGTGCCGCCTGAAGATGGTCGTGAGAGCGAGGGTAGTGCGCTCGGAACCCGGCCGAACAGCAGTCGTCATCCAGCGTTACGAGTTTCGCACTGCAGGGCTGTCGCGGTTCAAGCACTAGTCCGCGGGATGCGCGGAAACGGCGCTGGTATAAACTCGGGTCATCGAGGAGATCGATGGCCAAAGAAACCACAGAACGCTCCGTGATCGCAGACGTTCACGATCCAATCCGAGTTGTTCCCCTTCACGTTCCGTCAGACTTGACGGCTCACGACGCTGCGGTTGCGCAAGCGTCTACTCCCCTCCTGACTTACCGAGGCGGGCCGCTGCTGGCGAATGTAAAGATTTTCAGCATCTTCTGGGGTGCGGCGTGGAATTCCACGCAAGCGGCGCTGGCGACTCATATGAACGACTTCTTCAAGTTCGTTGTGACGAGTCCGCTGCTGGACCAGATGTCCGAGTACAAGACCGCGCAGTTTCCGATCGGGCACGGTTCCGTTGCGGGCAGCACGGTGCTGACAACACCCGCACCCGGCAAAACCGTTACTGATACGGCGATTCGCCACATGCTCCAGCATCAGATTGCGCTCGGCAATCCTGTGCCTCCGCCTGATGCAAACACGCTGTACTTCGTATTTCTGCCGCCGGGAGTGGTCGTAGTGCAGGGTGGTTCAAAGTCGTGCACCTCGTTCTGCGGGTACCACAATGCGTTCAGCAATCAGCTTTTTTACGCAGTGATGCCATTTCCAGGCTGCAAAGGTTGCACGGGTGGTTTGAGTCAGCAGGATGCGTTGACGTCCACGTCATCGCACGAATTGTGCGAGGCGATTACGGATCCGATTCCTGGACAGGGATGGTACGACGACACGAACGGAGAGATCGGAGATATCTGTGCGTGGAAGACTAAAAAACTAGGGCCGTGGACTGTTCAACTGGAATGGTCGAACAAGCACGGCCAGTGCATCTGACATCTGTGTTGGGACAGGTCTGCGCCTGTCCCAACGATTTGTTAGTGCGCTGGCGAGTCTTAGACTCTTCGGCGAGTAGAGATAAAGCCGATCAGCCAGATCACCAGGAACACGAAGAAAAGAATCTTCGCAATACCGGCGGCGGCGCCCGCAAGGCCACCGAAGCCGAGAACTGCGGCAATTAGCGCGATTACCAGGAAAACCAGACTCCAGTGCAACATTTCGTTCACCTCTCGTTTTCTATAGGAGCAATTCTGAGGCCAGAGTAGCGGGCTAGTCTTCTACCAGCTCGGGGAGGTACTCGTCGGCTAACTCGCGGAAAGCCGTCGGCGTGACGAGTTGGAAGCGGATCTCCAAAGGGCAGAATCCCTGGATCTCCGAAGTCATTTCGCCAGTAGGGATATCGGCTCCGGCGACGTGCAGTTCTCCGGCAGCGATGCGAAAGGGAAGTACGGTCCACTTCCGCGCAACTTCTGCGGGAATTGTGCGAGTGACGGGAACGCTGACGCTGTCTGGTCTGCCAAGCGGCAGGGTCTGTTGGAGTGAGAGCGCTTCGTACAACTCATCTTCCGTGAGCTTGCCTTGCTGGATGAGGAATTCCCCAAGCCTCACGCTGGATGGCTTATTGGCGAGTGCGTAGTTGATGTCGAACTGCGACACGTAGTCGGACCCCGCAAGAATTTCACCGAGCAGACGCTTCTTCGTCGCGAGTACGGATTTGTTGGGATAGTGGTGCTCCGTCTTGAGCCAGGTGAGCGGCTGTTTGCGCAGCTTGGCAACGAAGTAGCGCCGCATCGCCATGCCGCATGCGCGGAAGTTGATCCAGTTGCCCCAGAAGACGCGCAGCGGGGCGAGCGCTCCGAAGCGCCAGCCATAAATCTGGGACGAGAAGTAAACGCGCGCACACAAGTGAAAGCCTTGCAGGCTGATCGTTGCGGCGCAAACCGGACCCAGCCATTGTTGGTGTACGGCGAGCGGCAACGTCCAGACGTGATGGCACGCCGCGGCCCACGCGAACGTGATGCCACCGTACAGAAATAAAGAGTTCGCAAGCGGGGTAACCATGCTGCCAACAAGACATTTGCGGTCGCGCCAAAACCAATAGAGCTGCGGCAGCGACTCGCGCCATCCGTGATGTTCCCAGCCTTGCAGCGCGATGCCGGTGACCCAACGCGACCGCTGGCGGATGGCGGCTTTGAACTTTCGCGGGAAGTACTCGCGCGTGGCAACGAACGAGCCATCCTTCTTGTGGATGGGGATAAACATCTGCGGCAATCCGAGCCGGTGCAGGCGGAACCCGTTCTCGTAATCTTCGGTGAGGCTGGAGGGCTCGAAGATGCGGTTGGCATGCGCGGCGGCCATCGCCTCCAGCGCGGTACGCGAGAAGCCGGTGCCCACGCCGTTCGATGGAATGAAACCGCCGAGGTACTGGCGCGCGGGCATGTCGCGGAACTGGAATTCGGCGAACTCATCGCAGTAGACTCCATGCGTGAACTCGCGCCACGGCGTCGGCAGCGCCAGCACGGGAATCTGCACCATGTCGTTCGTCTGGGCGTAGTAGTTGATGTAGGCGAGCGCGTCGGGATAGATCAGGTCTTCGGCATCGTGCGTCAGGATCATATCGAAGCGGACGTTGTGCTCTTCTTCATGTTGAAGCAGGCGCTGGAAGATCCAGTTCAGGCAATCGGCTTTGCAGGTGGGGCCGTCGTGCGGACACACCGAAAGGTGCACGCGTTTGGAGATGCGCTGCGCTTCCTGGATGGACTCGATGGTGCGCGGGTCGTTGGGGTACGCGCCGACGAAGAACTCGTAGTTGTCGTAGCGGATGGAGCCCAGGTTGTACTCCACCATGTGACGGATAACGCGATGCTCATTCCAGAGCGGCACGAAAATCGCCATGCGGCGCTGCGGCACAGCGGCCAGTTCGGAGGACGTGGGGAAAACGGGCGGCGAGCGGACAGAGCGCAGCGCTACCGCAGCGTCGATGACCAGATCATCAACGGCGTTGAGCAGCACCCAGATTGCGACGGGCGCGAGCAGAAACGCCACCCAATGATCCAGCCACATCTATCCGGAGACTGAGTGGGGTAGGCCACCGAAAATTCGCAGCAAAGGTTGCGAGAATCGGATGTGCGGCTGGCGTGGACTTTGGGATTGGCGATTTTGTGGGCGGCGACGTTTGCGGCCGCGCCGGCGCAGCACTTCCAATTCGCAATCCTGGGTGACCGCACGGGCGAGGCCCAACCCGGCATCTATGAGGCGGTCTGGAAGCAGATTGAGCGTTTCCGCCCGGCTTTCGTGCTCAACGTTGGCGACTCGATCGAAGGCGGTCACGACGCGAGTGCGCGCGCCGAGTGGCGGGCGGTCAAATCGGTGTGGACGAAGCTCCCGGTGTATCTGGTTCCGGGCAATCACGATATCTGGTCAGCCGCGTCCGAGCGCATTTGGCGCGAAGAGACGGGCCACCCGCCGTTCTATAGCTTCGACTATGAGGACGCGCATTTCTGCATGCTGGACAACTCGCGCAGTGAAGACCTGACGCCGGAACAGTACCGTTTCCTGGAGAGTGATCTCGCGGCGAACGAGCGCAAGCACCCGAAGGTGATCGTGTTCCACCGGCCCTTGTGGCTGATTCCGGTGCTGCTGCAGAACCACGCGTTCCCGCTGCACCTACTGGTGAAGCGCTACGGGGTCGACGCGGTTTTGAGCGGCCATGTGCATAACCTCTCGCGGCATAAGCTCGACGGCGTGGATTACATTATGGCCGGCAGCTCCGGCGGCCACATCGACCGTGGCCTGAAGGCGGGCCAAGGTGAAAAGGAAGGCTGGTTTTTCCAGTGGATGGAAGCCGACGTCGACGGCCCGAAGATCACCTTCGAGCCGCACAAAGTGAACTAAAGAAACTGCTGCTACACTAGAGAAGCTCACCACCAAAGTCGGGGCGTGGCTCAGCCTGGTAGAGCGCCTGGTTCGGGACCAGGAGGCCGGAGGTTCGAATCCTCTCGCCCCGACCATTTCATCTCCTTCAAATCAATAGTCTTAGGCTCTCTCGAGCCTTCTGCTGGCAGGTCGCGTTTCTCCGGACTATGGCCAAAACTATGGCTACCCCGAGCTTCATGCGCTCGCTCCATCGCAGAACGCACGGTATCCGCCTGCGGGTGAACGTATCGTCTGGTCGTCGAAAAATCGCTGTGTCCGGCCAGATACGCGAGAGTGTACGGGTCCATGTGTTCTGCCCACCTAGTGAGGCACGTGTGGCGCAGTGTGTATAGATTGAAAGGCTCCAGTTTTGCGATCGCGATCGCTTTGCGATGCTGCTTTCTTAAGCTGGATTTCTCGATGTGACCGGTATTTGTCTCAGCCGGAAAGACCCACTCGTCCGAATGCGCCCCACTCCTCATGGACAACAGAGCACGGGCACGCTGCGTCAGAGGAATCCGTCTCCGGGCATTCGCAGTTTTTCCAAACGGGATGTGAAGTACGTCTTCCTGCACGTGCACCCATCGCAATCGAAAAGCTTCCTCTGGCCGGAGACCACAATCGAGGAGTATGGTTGTTACGTCCCGAAGCAGGAAGGGATCGTGAGGCTCGGCCGGAACTTCGCCCCGCTGCTGACATCGAATACCTGCGACGGCTCTGGCGTGCGCTGCGAGAACGCTTTCGCCAACGGCAGCAGTCGCCTTTAGGTAACGAAACTCTTCGCCACTTGTAAGAACGCGGTCACGCTCATTCTCGCCGGGAAGCATCTTGACCTTCAAGGCGGGTTTGTCGAGAACACCCCACTCGAAGGCGAGATGCAGCATTCTCCGCAACACCTCCAGTTCGCGGTTGATGCTGCTCACCTTGAGTTTGGCCTTCCGACGTTTGCTGATGAACCCAGTGAGATGGGAGGCGCTTATGGAATCGAGAGTTGATGTGGCAATCGGATCGAACGCGAGCAGACTTTTTACGCCGTTCCGGTAGTACTCCAAGGTTTTGGGCTTGTTGAGAAACCGGGCGTCGAGGAAGGGCAGGAAGTCGGATTCCACAAAGCCCCTGACCGTTGGGATCGGCTTTTGCTGGCGGATTCCGATTTCTCCTTTGGCGAGCCCCGCCTTATGCGTCGCCTCCATCTGTTCCGCAATGCGCTTTACGGTTTGCTTGGTGGACTGCCTGATCCTCTTGCCGTTCCACACAAACTGGTACCACCAGTTCTTTGAACTCTTTTGCTTATAGACTGCCATTGAAAATAGTCCAAAAAGTCGCTGGTACCAAGTGACATGCCTCGCTCTTAACGGCCCGACAAATACAGCAAGCTCAGATCTTCATTATCCTCACCGGATCGCCTGGATGGGTGGCCGCCTGCAGTCGGGAGCGAGGTAACCCATAACTCAAGATCCTCGGGTCGATATCGAACGCACGCACCAACCTTGACAAAGGCTGGTCCGCGCTTCTCAAGCCGCCATCGCCGCACTGAGGCAAGGCTCACTTTCAACTGCTCGGAAACGTCTGTTTCGGTTAGAAGATTCAGCATATATCCGGACCTCATATCGTGGGACGACACCGTCGGCGAGACTCGCCGCAGGCGTCACATTTCGGATTAGACAGCAGATCTGGAAAAATATAACGGGCTTCGGTTCGGCGCGAGAATCGAAATTTGGATTCTGTTCGACTATGACGGCAATTTCCCAGTGCGGCTTTGACCTCGAAGAGGGAAGACGCGCCTGTACGCCCCGGCGACACGTAATCATCTCGTTGTCGTGTCCGCGCCGCAGGCAAAATTGATTCTTGCGCCTCGTGTTCCGCCGTTAGTGCCACTCGCGCCTCCTACAGATAATGGCTTAGCGCCCGGGTCTTGGACAAGAATTATCGAAAAACTCTCTGGAGGAAACACTTCGTAAGCTGCGGCGATCTGCAACCAAGCGGGCCGCCCGGATCGATGCGAATGTCGACCAAGACCGGTAGTGGAATATGAAGAGCTGGCGCATGGGGACGGTTTTGGCTCAGCATGCCCTGGAAAAGCTGTTGTTCCTGGCTAATCCGGTGTTCCCGAACCGAACGAACTGCGCGTCTCATTAAATATATTTCGGACGGGCGCACCCTCGAATGCCCGGGATTGCGAATTTGGACGTCATCGTCAGCGAGGATATAATCGCTCCGGTTGGGGGCTTCTTTGCAACGCGCGGATCATGTGATTCGGGGATTTCGTCAACTTGTCGCTTACGGCACGGGCCGCAGTGGCCTGCTGATCTTCGACGGCGATTTCTTTAGGCGGCCTATGGCTGACGTTTAGCAGACCGCCCCCCGCTCCGGGAGGAAGAAATACAACGTGGATTAGCAGCCAGGAATTTGCCTCTGGAAGAACGCGGATGACGGACCTTCCGACTGTCTAACGCCATAAGGGAAAGAACGTTGCCGCAACGGTGTCGATCACGAAAGGGAAGTTGAATGGTCGATCAGCGTGTCAACTGCGGGGGTCCATCTGGTTTCCCTCCATTAGCTTGAGATGCTGAGCATCGATCAGTTTACTGCGAAAAGTCTGGCTAACCAGCTCGTTGTCGATGCAGAGGGCTCCGTGACCTTGGATTTATAAAGCTGGGAAAAAGGTTGCCACCGAGCTCTCCTCAACCCTTCCTGCTGTGTTGCACATAGTTTTCTCCTAAACAAGTTTGCTTTCATCGGGCCGGCCCGACGGGTACTCCCACGTCACTTGCTTCTTGGCATGTCTACGGAAATTGGCTGCAGGGTCGAAACCGTCGGCACTGCGAACGCCAGTTTCCGGCTCTGCCCAAGGCGCGGTCGCGCCACTGGGTTCTTGTGCGGTGCAAACCAGCTCTCTTCCGCCCTTGCGAATGCGGCTCGCGTAGTCAGTCAGTCTTCGGTACGAAATCGCGATACCGGAATCGTTCAGCGCTTCGTGAATCTCCCGCATCCGGTGTCCGGCTTTACGGGCAGCTTGGATATCCGGCCACACGGCTCGGAGCTGCGCTAGCAGCGTTACGGGCTTCCTGCTCGCTAAGACCTCCAGCGGTGAAGCTAGCTTTTTGTCAGGCAATTCGGGGCTCCTACAGATAAAGGATTAGAGCAAACGATTTTGGACAGGAAGCCGCGAAAAACCTTCATCTCCGACAAAAGCCCGCAAGTGGTTCGCAATCGACCGCCGAAAAGCCGGCAAACACCGTCCGGTACCGCTATGAACCTCTGAAGGCCGCTTTTAATAAATTTCAGAGTGGTTGACCGGGTCTCAGGACGACGGTTTTGACAGCAAACAACCGGTAGAGGAACATAAAGGGTTGTTTAGCAGTAGGTCCGTTTTTCTAATGCAACTTGCGCAATTTCAGCTATTTGGGATGTTGTGCAAAGTAATGTTTCCGTTTAGCATTTGTTTAGCAGGAGTTTGCGATGCCGGCAAAGAAGAAAAGTAGTGCCATGAGGGGTATGCGCCTTGACGATGGAATGTACAAGGCAATCGTTCAGACCGCTAAGACACGCCACTTTGCCAGCCCAAGCGCATTCATGCGGGCGGCAATCGACAAGGAACTCCGCGGTCCCGATTCAGCACTGAACGAATCCGAACAGCGGATTAGCGCATCATTGGAACGGAACTTGAAAGAGATTCGACGCGTCAGTACAGCGCAACAGGCTCTGTTCGCATATGTGGATGCGCTGGCGAAGGTCATCCTCAGTTCTCTTCCGGAGACGGACGAGCAAGGAAGGAAAAGTGCAATCGCCCGAGGAAAGCTTCGCTACTCCAGGTTCCTGAAGAATGTTGGAGCCAATATGGCTGGCGATGCGAGCGGGGCGCTTTCGGAGTTGGTGAACCATGTGGAAGAACGATGACTGCTTGTCGTGATTGAGCTGCTTCATGCGATCGATGACGAAGCGAATGTCGGCCGCGCCCTGGTTGATCCCGACCGAAGTTTGTTTCATGATCCAGCTCAGACGCTCAGCCTGGGATAGCCGAGCAGGCGGTGAATCGTTGCGCTGGGTGATGACCCTGCCGTCTGTGAACCAGATCGCCTTCGCCGTGTAGGGGTGTTCAATGCTGGCTACGACGTATCCATGACTCACTAGGAATTCAATCAGCACCGTGTATTGGAACCCTGTGCTGCCAAGCCCGTGAGAGAAAGTGACAATCGAAAATGGAGTGCGGCTGCTGGCGATGGGCGCGCGGTCGATCGCATGGGATGAAATCTCTCCGGAAACCATGGGAGCCCAGAGATTGCCGAACTCCTGGCTCATGAATTTATTGATTGCGGGCATCGCGTCCATTTGTGCCGCGCCTACAAGGTACTGCCTTGGGCATGGTTCGATTTTGCCGTCGGATACCAGAAATAGACCATCAGCTCGCGCTTGCGCTTTGGGTCGTAGTTGTCAGGGCGGGAAGCATCGATCCAGTGAAAACCGATCCTGCCGATGCCGAGCGGTCCGGACGGGTACGGGATTTTGGGAACAGCTGCGGATGTCTTCACGCTACTTGATGCGCTTGGCTGCTGAACGCAAAGGACAGAGGCGCTGAACACGCAGGCGAGCATCGCACTACCACATAAACAGGAACTCATCGGCATAAGTCGGCACCTCGAAGGGCCGCATTCAGTCGCGTCGGATACGACTCTCGATAATTACCCACGGTACCGTTTAGCGGGCTGCTGAGACAAGACTTCGAACCGGACCATCGACCCCGGATCGGGAACGAACGGTCGGCTCGTCCTCTGTGATCTTCGGAAGTAAGTCACCTTGCCGGGAAACGCTAGGTTCTTATCGGAAGCGCCCCGGCGTGCAGGCCTGACGGGAGCGCGCGAATTCGACGCGGGGCGGTTTCGATAAGAGCGTTTGAAGGAAGCCGCTGGCGCGAGCGCCACGGAGCTTCTATGGGTTTTGAATGCCGGTATCGCGGTACGTCTGGTGATCCTGGGGCGTAGTTGCATTGGCCGAGCGACTGAAGAGCGAATCCGGACAGGGGGCATGGCCGATGGCGGACCGTTGCTCTGGGCGCAGAAGATGGCTTTTTGCGGTGTCCAGGCACACGTCTGTTGCGCGTGCCGAAGCACACGGAGCAAGCGCCAGACTGGACCTGTTGCTACGAACTATCAATAATGCAGACCTGTCGTTGTTCTTCGCGCAGGATCTGCCTGGCTGTCAATCGTTCGACTACGTGCATCGCTCCGCCGCAGCAGGGGCATTGCGGCAGAGCGGTTTCGCAGGCTGTAGGTGTGGTTCCTGCACTATCCGGGGGCATGGCGCCCAGTAGTGTGCGGCAGAGCGGGAGTAGTTTCTGCCGTCGCCGATTGGCCAACCACCCGAAGTAGCGAATCCGGGGAAGTCCCTTCGGCAAGACATGCTGCACGAGGCGGCGGAGGAACTCTTCGTGGGGAAGCGTCATCATGCGGCACTTGCTGTGATGGGCGTAGTCTTTCCATCGGAAGCTGACGCTGCTGTCGTCCACCGACAGGAGGCGATGATTGGAGATGGCCACACGATGGGTGTAGCGAGCCAGGTACTGTAGGACGTGATCCGGGCCGCCGAACGGCTTTTTGGCGTAGACCACCCAATCCTGCCGAAAGAGAGTGCGCAGGAACGCGGCGAAGGCTTTCTCCTCCGCCAGCGGCTGGCACTCTCCATAGAAGCCAAGCTGATGTTGGCCGAAAGCGCGGCGCAGGCCGGCAACGAACTTACCGCGAAAGACGCGGCTGAGTACTCGCACCGGCAGGAAGAAGCGAGGGGGTGACGAGATCCACCGCTCATGGTCCGGCGACAGCCCTCCGCCGGGCACTACGCAGTGAATGTGTGGATGTCTTTGTAGTGTCTGGCCCCAGGTATGCAGAATGCCGAGGAAACCAATCTCGGCGCCGAGGTGCCTGGGATCGGCGGCTACTTCCAGCAGGGTGGCGGCGGTGGCTTCAAACAGGAGCGCGAACAGTATCTTCTGGTTCTGCCAGATTAAGGGCACCAGGACATGCGGGACGCTGAAGACCAAGTGGTAGTAGTTCACCGGCAGGAGTTCCTGTTGCCGGGCACGCAGCCATTTCTCGCGTGCGTTGGTCTGGCATTTCGGACAGTGGCGGTTTCGGCAGGAGTTGTAAGAGATGGCCTGATGCCCGCAACGAACGCATCGATCGCGATGGCCGCCGAGTGCGGCTGTGCGGCAGCGCTCGATTGCCCGGAGCACTTTGAGTTGTGCCCAGGTCAACGAACTGCGGTAGCGTTCGATGAATCGGATTCCTGCCCTGTGGATGATGTCGGCCACCTCCCAGGGTGGCCGTGTCACGCCTGATAGTTCTCCGGTCGCTTTCGTGAAAAGCTCTGGCCACCAACCGTGATCTGATCGAGCGGGTTGGAAGCTGCATGCAGGTGACGTTGCGACAGGTGCAAATAAACCATGGTGTGTTCCAGGTGCGCGTGTCCCATGAGAAGTTGGATCGTCCGCAGGTCGGTCCCGGCCTCCATCAGGGTTGTCGCGAAACTGTGGCGAAGCGTGTGGGCACCGACCCTCTTCTTGATTCCTGCGCGTTTCGCCGCTTCGCTGCAGATGTACCAGATCGTATGATCCGAAAGCGGCTGCTCTACTCCGCGATGACCCTCGGTGCTGGGGAAGAGATAAACTTTGGGGCGCTTCCAGCGAAAATACTCGCGGAGGGCTTCGAGCAGCTTGGGCGTCATCGGTACGTCGCGGTCCCGCGAGCCCTTGCCTTGATGGATGTGGATCACCATACGCTCGCTATCAATGTCGCTGACTTTGAGGAGCGAAGCCTCGGTGCGGCGTATGCCGGTAGCGTAGAGGACCATGAGGATGATCCGGTGCAGCCGGTTCGGGGCTGCCTCGATCATCTTCGTGATCTCCTCGGGGCTCAGCACCACCGGCAACTTCCGGGGAACCTTGGGAAAGATCAGGTCGTCATAGGCGATATCCCGCCGTTTCAAAACCTTCCTGTACAGGAAACGCAAAGCAGACATGCGCCCCTCGACAGTGCCGGGGGCGAGTTTCTTCTCTTTGAGCAGATGAAGCTCGAACTGGCGTATCTCGTCGCCGCCGAGTCGCTCCGGCGACTTACCGAAATACTCCGCAAACTGTTTGATGGCCAGAATGTAGCCGCGAGCCGTGGCTGGTGAATAGTTACGGCGCTGAAGCTCGTCCAGCACCCGTTGACGTAGTGGTGTCACAGAAAACTCCTTCCGTGACAGAAACTACCGCTGTTTAATCCTCGAAGCACCCACGCAACTGCGTCCGCCGCGCCAGCGGCTTAGTTGTGTGCTGAGCATGTTCAGCAGCTTAAGGGTGAAAGTCCCTGCCCAACCTGATGGAGGTGAAGGGCTAGAGATGATGCAAGGGCTACCGTCGCGAGGCGGGGTCTGAAAGAAGCATGGATCAAATGTGCGAGTCGATGGACAAGAACCGAATACAAGGCGTTAGCGTCGGACGAGCGGGCAACTTACCGCGAAGTCCATATCCATCAAAGATGCGGAACGTAGATTCGGCGGCTGTGCACAGAAGGCGGCTGAACTTACCTCAGGAGATCTGCTCTGTGTCGCGAAAGCGACTGAGACTGCCGAAAGGCAATCTGACCGCAGGGCAGAAGTCAGCAGAGGGCATAGTAGGTCACGCTGTCGGCAAGGCTAGTGAGGCACTCCAACGCCGAAAGGCGGAGATAACAGATAGGCTAAGCCGGAAACGGTGATCGAAGGCCCGAACGAGAGCAGAGGCAAGTACGACATGGATCTCAAGAGCGACAAGCAGCGGCATATCCAGACTGAACTGGACTTTCCTTCCGCACTGGCGGGTGAAGCCCGCAGAACGCAGGGGGAAGAGACTGAATCGCCATTGGTGGCCCATGGTCCCGAACGCCCAACTAATCCAGAACGATCGATGGAGGAAGTATGTGAGCGACAAAACCTGAAGGAAGCATTGCGGCGGGTAAAGGTCAATAAGGGTAGCGCCGGAGCCGACAGGATGACTGTCGGTCAACTGAGCGACTATCTGAAAGAGCACTGGCCAGAAATCCGTGAACAGTTGCTGAACGGGACCTATGAACCGAAACCGGTGAGGCGGGTGGAAATCCCCAAACCGGATGGCGGGGTGCGAAAGCTTGGCATCCCGACCGTGTTGGATCGGTTCATTCAGCAGTCGGTGATGCAGGTTCTGCAGCGGAACTGGGATCGGACGTTCTCTGACAGCAGCTATGGGTTCCGACCGGAACGATCAGCTCATCAAGCAGTAGCGCGCGCACAGCAGTACGTCGCTGCAGGCTACGGCTGGGTGGTGGATCTTGATCTAGAGAAATTCTTTGATCGGGTCAATCACGACAAACTGATGGGTAGTATCGCGAAACGGATTGCGGACAAGCGGTTGCTGAAACTCATTCGCGCGTTCTTGAACGCGGGAGTGATGGAGAACGGATTGGTCAGCCCGAGCGTGGAAGGCACTCCGCAAGGAGGTCCACTTTCGCCACTGCTCAGCAATCTTGTACTTGATGAACTCGACCGGGAGTTAGAGCGCCGGGGACTACGTTTTGTTCGGTATGCGGACGATAGCAATATCTACGTTCGCAGCGAACGGGCGGGTCGACGGGTGATGGAGAGCATTACGCGATTCATTACGCAAAGGCTCAAGCTCAAGGTGAATGAGACAAAGAGTGCAGTAGCGCGACCGCAGGAACTGAAGTTTCTCGGATTCAGCTTTACGAAAGGTCCGGAGGTGAAACGGGCGATTGCGCCCAAAGCCCTGGAACGGTTCAAGAAGCGGGTTCGTGAAATAACACGCCGGGCAAAGGGCGCAAGCATGGAAGGTACGATGGCTGAGCTGGTTCCGTATCTACGGGGTTGGCGAGGCTATTTCGGTTTTTGTGAAACGCCTGAAGTGCTGCTTGGTCTTATCCGTTGGGTTCGTTTGCGGCTTCGGGCTGCTTTGTGGCGACAGTGGAAAACCCCACGCCGTCGTCGGGCAGCTCTGTTGGATCTCGGGGTCCGCCCGAGGCTGGCGAGTAACACCGCTGGCAGCGGACTTGGTCCCTGGTATCTCGCACGCGCCAAGGCCCTCTCTGTGGGGCTTTCCAATGCCTACTTTGAATCGCTTGGTCTTCCTCCGTTCGTCGACGAGGAACGGTATCAACTCTCGAACCGCCGTGTACGGACCCGTACGCACGGTGGTGTGGCAGGGGTCGGTGGGTGACTACCGCCCCTATGCCGATCTAACGCGCTACTTGTTGATGTGGGAGGTCGGTGGTGTAGATCGAGGGTAACGGCGTAGTGATGACCTGAACTGTCCACGTGAGATCGCACTGTCGCGATTAAACGCGGGTGATCGGCGTGCCGGATTCCTTGCAGGGAACCAAGGTCGCTCAACCAGCAGAAGCGGTCGGTGCATTCAGAAAACACTCGCGGATGTAAATTGCGAATGGCCGCGTATCGATCGGTTCTGTCAGATACCCGTCGCGGCCTGCAGCATACGACTGTTCCTCATCTTCCGGCACCGCGAAAGCAAACTGCCACGCAGCGCTTGTGGGAAAGAGTTCCTCTCATTCACGTTCCCCGTTTGGTATCCGGCCTGCCTGCAGGGTGGTCCGTGCTCTCTATTGTTACGAGAATCTCCTGCTGCGCACTCTTTGCGGTGTGTGCCTTTTCCAGTCAGCAGTCCCCCGCGTCCGCCCGAGTGGGCCTGCTGGAGAAGAATACCTTGTTCACTGTTTATGGTCGCGGCTTCGCGAGAGCCCCGATTTTGGGCCATCTGGGCACGTACAGAGACATCGAAGCCATGGCGGTGGACACGAAGCCATGGCTCAAACAGATCGCGGCCGTCAATGGCAAGGGCGTCGTGCTGGGAATTCATCTGGTTTATGCGATCGCCACACCCTGCACGGGCAAGGGACAGTGTTTGAACTACTTTGGCGACGATCTGGTCGATAAATACATAAAGCCTGCCGCTGCGCGGGGCTGGGTGGTCATTCTCGATACGCAACTAGGGCGATCAAACCCCGCGGAGGAGGTGCAGCGAATGATCGCGAAAGGCTACCTTGCCTTCGACAACGTGCATGTGGCGATCGACCCCGAGTTTCACGCGCATGCCGATCAGCCCAACCCCGGAACACCCATCGGAACCGTGACGGCGGCGCACATCAATGAGGTGCAGGATGTGCTCGACCACTACGTGAGAAGCCAGAATCTTAAGACGAAGAAGATTCTGATCGTGCACCAGTTTGGCGATCCGACGGTACACGACGGCGTGCCCAACATGATCCAGGACAAGAAGACGCTGAAGAACTATGAGAACGTGGAACTGGTCATCAACGCCGACGGGCTGGGCAATCCGGCATCGAAGATCCAGAAATACAACCTGATGACCGACAGTACTGTCTATCCGTTCATCCAATTTCGCGGGATCAAGGTCTTCTTTCCCAATCGGTGGGAGAAGCGCGGCCATTTCGACAAGCCTCCCCTGACCGTGGAGGAGATTTTTGGGATCAAGCCCCTGCCAGGAGGATTGAAGCTGCTGGAGAAGCCCAACGTAGTGAGCATCGCCTGATTCCTCGGATGCAGCTATTTAGACTTCTCGTCTCTACTGGTCCAAAGGTAAAAGCGTACTCTTCGCCCGGTGCGGCTATCGAATATTCGCCTTCGGTTTTAGCTGTGCTTTGGCATAAGCGTGAACGAATCAGTGTCTGCGTGTTCAACCGCAGTTGGATCTCCGACTTCGACAGCGCTGATTGGTCTCTCCGATCCAGACATCTTCCTTCTCGATTGTCACGTCGCCTTTCAGGAGGTAGATTGCTCTGTCCGGATCGTCGGCAAACAGGAAGTTGGGACCGGAGCACGCGTTGCGGAATGTGGTGGGACCCCTAAAGCCCATGCCTGTTAGCGTAGTGCGGAGTTTGGTTCATCCTGATGGCACCGGCCGAGGAGGCCGTGGCCTATGTCGCAATCACGAAAGAGAAAGCGGCGCCGCCGAAGCACATCCTGGCGCTTCCCGATCTGGAGCAGTCCAAAGCAGCAGTCCTGAACAGCCTTACGTCGAAAAGCGGCCAACGATCTTACGACCGCGCCATCACTGATTTTGTCGAGTGGTACTGTTCGGAGCCACGACTTTCTTTCAACCGAACCGTCGTTCTCCGGTACCGGATCTTTCTCGAACAGAAGCGCTATGCTCCGACCACGATCAATCTGCGGCTCGCGGCGGTAAGGCGTGTTGCCTTCGAAGCGGCGGATTCCGGGCTGCTCAGCCCTGAACTGGCCGCCGGCATTCGAAGAGTGAAAGGCGTGCGCCGGATTGGCGTTCGCCTCGGAAACTGGCTGACCGTGGAACAGGGGAAACGGCTGCTGGGGAATGTAGAAAGGGAGTCACTGCGGGGCATAAGGAACTACGCAATCCTCGCCATGCTGATCGGATGCGGCCTCAGAAGCGGCGAGCTTCTCTCCCTGCGGGTGGATTCGA
>CAWBWU010000005.1:0-532868 GCA_963792655.1 Bryobacterales bacterium | reverse complement strand
GCAGCCGCTCGCGCGAACTGACAATGCGCAGCCCCAGCGTGACCGAAGGCGGCACTGCGGCGCGTGGCATCTGGCGCATCGTCCGGCGTACGGAGCGCAATTCTTCATACTGCGTGCTGAAGGTACGGCACGCAGACAGATGCAGCGAAATGCCGCGGCCGACAGTTTCCGGCACCTGGGCGTCCAGGTAGTTCGATAAGCCTTTCTCTACGGCGCTACACTCCAGTAGCTCTATTCCACCGTTTTCGGTAGCCAGCGAATCGCCAGCCCGGGTTCAAAGCAGCTTGAAAGTTTTCGCCGCAATGCTTCGCGGCCACGCAGGATTCTAGACTTCACGGTCCCCAGCGAGATCTGCAGAATTTCCGCGATCTCCTCGTAACTGAGATCTTCCATATCGCGCAACACGACGGCTTCCCGGAAACAAGGCTTGACCTTGCTCAAAGCGCGTTCGATCAACACCATCCTTTGATGGTCGAGCGCGCACTCGAAGGGAGAGCGGCCAGTATCGGGAATGGCGCGTTCGTGCACCGACTCATCGGTGCCCTCGCACTCCAGGCAAACTTCGTTGTGCTGATGCCGGAACATCCAACGCCGGCGGTTATGCGACTCGTTTACAGTGATTCGATAAATCCACGTGCGCAGGCTGCTTTGTCCCCGAAACGCATGCACGCTCCGAAACACTTTGAGAAAAACCTCCTGCACGATGTCGCCGGCGTCCGATTCGCGGTCGAGCAGACGCAGCGCCAGGTTGTAAACGGGCTGTTGAAATTGCTGAATCAACTCTTCGTAGGCGGTCTCGGATCCGGCCTGCAGCATCCGCGCCAGAGCCAAATCGCTCGGCGATGCTTCACGCCCGGTTGCAGCGTTCGAGTTCAGGTCGGGATATACGATGCTCGCCATGGGCCGAAGAAGCTTACAAGCTATCAGGAATTTGCATTCCTGCAAACCGTTGGACTCCGGATGGGACGGCGAAGTTCCCGACGCGATCAGTCCTCGAGCATCTCCCGCACCTTGCGGCCGAGTTCCCCCGGTGTAAATGGCTTCCCCAGAAACATGGCATTCACGGCGGAAGGAGCGCTCTCTTCGCCTTCGCTGTCGTACCCGGAAAGGTAGAGCACCTTCATCCCGGCGCGGCTTTCGCACAGCTTCTCGGCGACATCGCGGCCGTTCATCTTCGGCATCACCACATCGGAAATCAGTATGTCGATCGAGCCGGTGAAGGCCGAGGCGACATCGAGAGCCTCCTGGCCATCGCGCGCGACCAGCACCCGGTATCCAAAATGGTCCAACGCACGTTGGATGAATTCGCGCACGGCGCCATCGTCTTCTACCAACAGCACCGTCACGGCGGCCTTCACGCGTTGCGGTGCTTCGAGCGGGCGCGCACGTTGTTTCACTTCACTTGCACTCGTCTTCAAATACACGAGGAAGGTGGTGCCGCAACCTGGCGTGCTTTCAACGGCGAGATGTCCGTCCAACTGTTTCACGTTGGTGATAACCGTGGGCAGGCCTAATCCAGTGCCTTCGCCTTTCGGCTTGGTCGTGAAGAACGGCTCGAAAATGCGGCTAAGCACGGCCGGCTCCATGCCGCATCCCGTATCGCGCACGGAAAGCATCACATAGGCTCCTCCGACGAAAGCTGCGGGAGCGTCCTTCCGTGTGTTGTCGCCTGCGATGTTCTGAGTTTCGATCGTAATGGCGCCGTGGCCAGTGATCGCATCTCTCGCGTTGATGACCAGATTCAGAATGATCTGTTCGATCTGTGTCGGGTCGGCAATTGTTGGGCTGACCGCCGGATCGAGTTTGGTGATCAGTTCAATATCTTCGCGAATGACCCGGCGCAGCATCGAGCGCATCTCCAGAATCATCTCGTTCAGATTCAGAGTGGCGGTCTTCAACTCCTGTTTGCGGCTGAACGTCAGCAGTTGCCGGGTGAGCGCCGCGGCGCGTTCCCCGGCGCGGCGGATCGCCACCAGGTCTTCCCGCATGGGATGTTCTTCCTCCAGCGGTTCGCAAAGCATACTCGCGTAGCCGTTGATGACGGTGAGCAGATTATTGAAGTCGTGCGCAATCCCGCTCGCCAGTTGACCGACCGCTTCCATTTTCTGCGCCTGACGCAGACGGCCTTCGAGTTCGCTGCGATGCGACACGTCGTTCACTTCAATTAGCCGCACCTGGCGATCTTCGAAGTCCACGTCAAGCGAGACGATTTCGACCGGGAACGTCGAGCCATCTTTGCGCCGGTGTTTCCAGATCTCCGGTAAGATGCGGCCGCCGGCTTTGCGCCGCTTGACGTGATCGCGCAGCAGTGAGCCTTCTTCAACAGGACGAATATCCAGAATCGTCATGTTCAGAAACTCTTCACGCGAGTATCCGTATTCGGCGATTGCGGCCTCATTCACATCGACGAAGCGCAGCGTCGCATCGTCATAGAGCCACATCGGGCGGCTTTGATTTTGAAACAGGCTTCGGTACCACCGCGACCCTGACTGATCAACGTCTTTGGTCAATGCAGTTCCGATGTGGCGCAGCGTGGCAATCCAATGCGTACCCGAAGCTACCGGGCGCAAACTGACCAGGCACTGCAGCGGCGGCCCGCTCCGGTGTTGAAGTAAGCTTGCGCAATCGATGGGCGCATTCTGTTCAATTAGCAGCGGGATGGTTTGCCCATCCACCGGCGCGATGAGCGACGCGACGGCAGATCCAATCAGTTGCCGCCGCGTATAGCCCGTTTGCGAGAGCAACGTCTGGTTGACGTAGATCACCGTCAGCTCGGAATTGATCTGCTCGGCGAGCAGAGATGCCTTCCGGGCGAAGTGTCAGCCGCAAGTTGCAACAGCGGCAGCATCTCGAGCCGGACGCGCGCAGCCGACTTAGAGGGCAAAGTCGATACCTTGTGCCAGAGGAAGAGTCTTCGACCAGTTGATCGTGTTCGTCTGCCGCCGCATATATGCTTTCCACGAATCGCTGCCGGCTTCGCGGCCGCCGCCAGTATCTTTCTCGCCGCCGAACGCTCCGCCGATCTCCGCGCCGCTGGTGCCCAGGTTCACGTTGGCGATGCCGCAATCGCTGCCCACGCAACTGAGGAACTGTTCAGCGCTCTGCAGATCGCGCGTGAACAGTGCGGACGAGAGCCCTTGCGGAACATCGTTCTGCATGCGGATCGCATCGTCGAGCGTGTCGAATTCGATCACGTACAAAATCGGCGCAAAGATTTCTTCGCGCAATTGAGCCATACCGGCATGCGCGCGGATTAGGGTCGGCTCCGCAAAGCAGCCACCGAGCGCGTTACCGCCAAACAGCACTTCGCCGCCTTGCTCGCGCGCCGTATCGATGCCGCGCACCATGTTGGCTACGGCCTGTTCACTCACCAGCGGCCCCATCAACGTCGAAGGCTCCATCGGATTGCTCAGCTGCACTTGCGCATAGGCGGACTTGAGCCGCTCGATTAGATGCGGTGCAATGCCGCGCTGCAGGAAGACGCGGCGCGTGGTGGTGCAGCGCTGCCCCGCGGTGCCGAGCGCGCCGAAGACAATCGCGCGCACCGCCAGATCCGGATCGGCATCGTCCATCACGATCAGCGCATTGTTGCCGCCGAGCTCGAGAATCGTGCGGCCTAAGCGCGCTGCAACTCGCTGTGCTGCCTGACGCCCGACTTGCGACGATCCCGTGAAGCTGATCAACGGCAGCCGCCGGTCGTCCAACATGGCGCCGCCGATCTCTTCGTTGTCGCCAAGCACCAGTTGGAAGACGCCCGCATGGCCAAAGCGCGCCAGCACGCGATCGCAGATCGTCTGTACGGCGAATGCAGTGAGCGGCGTGCGTGGTGAAGGCTTCCAGATGACGGTGTCGCCGCACACCGCGGCCAGCATTGCGTTCCACGCCCACACCGCGACCGGGAAGTTGAATGCGCTGATCACACCGACAGGACCGAGCGGATGCCACTGTTCATACATGCGATGGCCGGGCCGCTCGCTGTGCATGGTGCTGCCGCAGAGTTGGCGTGAGAGGCCCACGGCAAAATCGGCGATGTCGATCATCTCCTGCACTTCGCCTTCGCCCTCGGCAAGGATCTTGCCCATCTCGAGCGTGACCAGCGCTCCCAGCTCATGTTTCAGCGCGCGCAGTTCATCACCGATCGCGCGCACCACCTGACCGCGCTGCGGTGCGGGTACCGTTCTCCATGTCTCGAAGACTTGGGTCGAACGCTCGACGATCGCGTCATACTCCGCACGGGTCATCGCGCGTACGGTCGCGAGCGTCTCGCCATCGTTTGGATTCCAGGAGCGAAGCTCGCCGGCCGAGCCGTGGCCGTTCACTGGAGCGATCCCGAGCCGTTCGAAAATTTCCGTTCTCAGCAGCATCAGTTGACCTCCGCGAGCCAGCCAAACGCAGCAGGTCCTGTTGCCAGGCGCTTCCCGAAACGTTCGGCCGCTCGCCGCATGCGCTCTACGACCGCGCTCTGAAACTCCGGCTCGAGCCACTGCTCTTCGCCTCGCGCCGCCGCGATCTTGCGCGCCGCGTCGCGGGTTGTTGCACCGCGCGTCTTCACCGCGCGCACATGGAGTGGGTCAGCAATCACGTCATTGCCTGTTGCATCGATTGCCTGCTCGACCAGTTCCTCGGGGTCACATGGCAGCAGTGGTGCCAACGTCGCGTAAGTCTCAATGCCTGCTGCGCGAAGTTCACGGATCGTCCGCCAACGCTCTTCAATCGAGTCGCAGCGCGATTCGTAACAGCGGCGCACCTCATCGCGATTCGTCGAGATGCTGAAGCCGACGCGCAGCCTGGTCACCCGGTGCAGTTTCTGCAACGCCTCGATGTCATTCAAGACGAGTGGCCCGCGCGTCTGCAGCGCAAGAGCGCGTGGAGGAGCAGCGGCGAGCGTCGCTAAGAGATTCGGCATCACTCGCGCCGTAGCTTCTGCCGGCTGATACGGGTCTACCAGCGGCGAACAATAGATAGCCTGGTAAGGCCGCAGTTCGCGCCTCAATAGGTCCGCCGAATTGCTCTTATAAGTGGTAAATGCGCCCCATTTACGAACGTCTTCCGGTTTTAATCCCCCGTAAATTCCGAGTGTCGGAACATAGCAATAACTACACGCAAAAGTACAGTTACGCGCTGGTGACAGCGAGTGCGTAAAGCCTGCAGCCGCGATAAATCCCGAGGCTGGGCTCAGAATACTTCGCGCTTCGCTACTCAAGATGGGGAATGAAGGCAAATGAAGATTATAAGAAAACCCCGGGCCGTTTGGCGCATACAATTGCACACGCTCGGCTTCGGTCTTCTAAGAGGTTTCCGCGGGGTGCTATCCTGACTTACTCGCCAGGGAATACCTTGATACCCAAACTACTTTGCCTATCTGCTATCGCGGGCATGCTGAGTGCCCAAGTTGCCGGAGACCTTACTGCCCGCTACTCCGAAACATCCAAGCGCATTCTCAACGCCGCACTGAAGGATGATCAGGGCCTGGAGCGCCTCGCGTACCTCTGCGACCGCATCGGGAATCGCGTCAGCGGATCGCCCGCGCTCGAGAATGCGATTGACTGGGCAGCGTCCGAGATGAAGCGGGCCGGCTTTGATAACGTCCGCACCATTCCCGTCACAGTGCCTCACTGGGTGCGCGGCGCGGAATCCGCGATGATGCTCGCGCCTCTGAAACGTCCCATCGTGATGCTGGGCTTAGGCAACAGCGCAGGCACGCCGGCCGCGGGGATTACTGCCGACGTGGTCAGCTTCACGTCATTTGATGAGATGAACCGGATGGGGAAAGCCGGTGTTGCGGGGAAGATCGTTCTCTTTGACGTGCCTTACACGGGCTACGGGCAGACGGTCACTTACCGCACTACGGGTCCGGCGCGCGCGGCCGAACTGGGCGCCGTGGCGGTGCTGGTTCGTTCAGTAACACCGCACAGCGTGCGCAGCCCGCATACCGGCGTCACTGTTTATCCCGAGGGTCATGCTCAGATTCCCGGCGCGGCAATCACGGTAGAAGATGCCATGTCGATCACTCGCCTGCTCAAGGCGGGCAACCGCGTGACCGTGCGATTGCAGATGGAAGCCCACATGGAGGCTCCCGCGCCTTCTGCTGACGTGATGGGCGAGATCACCGGGTCAGAGAAGCCCGACGAAGTCGTGGTGCTCGGCGGGCACATCGACTCGTGGGATGTAGGGCAAGGGGCTCAGGATGATGGGTCAGGCATGTTCGCCAGTTTTGAAGCGGTGGCCGTGTTGCGAAAGTTGGGGCTGCGGCCCAGGCGCACGATCCGCGTCGTGTTCTGGACCAATGAAGAGAATGGCGGGGCGGGCGGCAGAGCTTATCGCGATTGGGCTGGCAACAATCTGAAGAACCACGTCGCATCGATCGAGATGGATGGAGGGGCCGAAAAGTTAGTCGGCTTCGATCTTGCGATGGGTGGTGCTGCAGGTTCCAAACCTTCGGAAGCGGCGCTTTCGCTCGCAAAGCAGATTGGCCGCTTGTTAGAGCCGATTGATGGCAATGCCATGACTGCAGGCTTCGGAGGCTCCGATATCGAGCCATTGATCGAAGCAGGCGTGCCTGGCTTTGGGCTGCGTACTACGGGCGCGCACTACTTCGACTGGCATCACACGGAGGCCGACACGTTCGACAAGATCGACCCGGCCGAATTCCGCAAGAACACCGCGGCACTTGCAGTGTTGAGCTATGTCTTAGCCGACATGCCCGGCAAACTCACCGACGCGAGGTAGTGGCCGGGTTGGCCCGGCCACTTGCCCAGTTACATCTTTGCGTCTGAGGTTCTGACCTCGAGCGAGCGAACCTTGTCGTGCGTTTCCTGCACCGTGCGCGCCTGCTTCTCGACGATCTTGCGTACTTCGCCCGGAAGGTCTTTCGCCAGCGCTTCGCGATAGTGCTTCTTGGCATTGTCTTCGCCGCGTTCGCACTCAGCCACAATCGCGTTATCCTCGCCGCCCGTGACGGCTGACTTGAGGTCCACCCAACCGCGATGCGCCGCGCCGCTGACGCTGCCCGATTTCTGCGCTTCGCCGCCCAGCCGTGTCACTTCGATCTGCAGTTCGCTCGCGAACTTGGCGCGCTGAGCCGAAAACTCGCTGAACAGAGCCTTCAGGTTCGAGCTCTTCACGTGCTCCGACGCGGTGCGGAACCCCTCCTCGCCGTCTTTGCAGGTTTCCACGAGATCGTTCAGAATCGAGCACACTTCTTTGGTTTCTAAGGACATCATTTTCTCCTGCGTGTTCTGGTTGCAATCGAGAGGCCAGTCGCGTCGCGAAATCCATGCGTATAATCGCCATTCGACCCCCGGCGTGACTCCTGCTCAGCGCAATCAGACGTGGCGACCGCCCGTCTTCCAACCGTTATTTCGCAACCCGCATGTCGCGACAATCATGGGAAACTTCTGGCCGCGCAAGTTCGATTTCTCAACGTTCCCGGTCGAAGAACGGCTGATCCAAACAGAACCCGGCACGCAGGTGTTGGTACACAGCCAGAAACCAGCCGCCGGCGAACGCGGGCACCTGGTGCTGGTGCACGGGCTCGAAGGCGGCGCAGCGGCCGGTTACATGGTGAGTCTCGCGCATTGTGCACTGCGCGCCGGCTTCAGCGTGCACCGTTTTCACATGCGTACGTGCGGCAACACGGCGCATCTGTGTGGCACGTTGTATCACGCAGGGCTTACCTCGGACCTGCGAATTTTTCTGGAGAGTCTGACGGGATCCGTTTTTCTCACCGGCTTCTCGCTGGGCGGCAACGTGTGTCTCAAGCTCGCGGGCGAGTTGGGTGAGAGCGCGTCGGAGTGGCTCAAGGGCGTTTGCGCTGTGTCGACTCCGATTGATCTCGCGGCGGCTACGCAACGCATTCGCAAGCGCGACAACCGGCTCTATGAACGGCGGTTCGTGTCGCGCATGCACGAGCGCATGATCGCGACCGGCCGTTACACCGCGAACGACGTTGCCCAGCACCGCAGCATCTACGCGATTGACGATGCTGTCACAGCGCCGAGCTTTGGCTTCGGCACCGCCGACAACTACTACGCCACGCAATCGAGCAAGCGTTTTCTGAGTGCGATCAAAGTGCCCACGCTACTCATCCAGGCTGAAGACGACACGTTCATCCCGTTCTCGATGTTTGCCGACCCGGCGATCGGCGCGAATCCATTCATTCGATTAGTCACGACGAAACATGGCGGCCACCTCGGCTTTCTTCAAAAGCGCGGCTATCGTTTCTGGGTGGACCAGGCGGTGGTCAGTTGGATCGAAGCGCTATCGAGCTAAATGCGATGGAACGCTTTCAGAATCTCGTGGGTTGAGTACTGCAGCGCGATCGGCCGGCCATGCGGACACGCCATCGGGTAATCCGTTGCGGCGAGTTCGCGGATCATCCATTCCATCTTGCTGTGGTCGAGCGGCATGTTGATTTTGATCGCAGCGCGGCATGCGATCGAGGCAGCCATGCCGCGCCGGAAATCGTCAAGGTTGGTCTTGCGCATCTCGCTCTCGGCGATCTCGAGGATTTCGAAAATGACTTGCTCCAGGCAAGCCGCCGGTACTGCGGCCGGAGCAGACTTCACTGCGATGGTGCGGTTGCCGAATGGCTCGGTCTCGAAACCCGCTGCGTTGAGTTCATGTGCAATGCGCGCGTACTCGATCTGCTGACCGGCCGTAAGCTGCAACACGACGGGCATGAGCAAACGTTGCACCTCAACGCGCCCCGCAGCCATCTGCCTCAACACCTTTTCAAAGAGAATTCGCTCATGCGCCACGTGCTGGTCGATGATCCAGAGGCCATCGCGCCCTACCGCCAGGATGAAGCTGTTGTGCAGTTGACCGAGCGGCCGCAGATCCTGCAGCGAAGTAAGTGAGGCCGGTGCGTTGCCCAACGCGTCCACGGGGAATGCGCCATGCGTGTCCGGCACCTTCAAACGTGCGGGCTCTTTGCGTTCTTCAGGCGGCAGGTCGGTGAACTCAAAGCGCGGCGCGGGCGCTGCGGGAGGACGCAGCGCGAACTCAGGCATCGCCGCGGCAGCCCGCGCCATTTCCGGTTCCGGAATGAGCGACGGTAGAGCTTCGTTCTGGAGCACCTGGCTGAATTCCGAGAACGGCATGCGCGCGGCGGGTTGCACCGAAGGCGTCACCGCGAACGCCGGCGCGGGACGCGTCTCCATCAGCCGGTCGCGGATCGCATCGCGAACGAAATCATGCACTACGGTCTGATGATGGAAGCGAACCTCTGTTTTGGCGGGGTGCACATTTACGTCTACCTGGCCGGGATCGCAACTGACGAACAGCAGCGCGAAGGGAAAACACCCTGCAGGCATAAGGTTGTAGTAAGCCGACGAAAGCGCGTGCAGCAGCACCTTGTCGCGAATCAGGCGGCCGTTGACGAAAACAAAAATGGAATTGCGATTGTTCTTCTGAATCTGCGGACGCGAGACAAAGCCTTCCAGACGAAAACGCGCGGGAGGCTCTTCGGGGTTGAAGAGGACCTCTTTCTCAGGCGCGCCCAAATCAATCAGTTCTTCGAGGGTCTGGCTGCCGAACACTTGGAAGACGCGTTCCTGTAATGAGGTAACCGGCGTGACGCTCAGCAACTCTGCCGCGCCGTTGCGCAGTTCGAAGGAGCACGCCGGATGCGCCAGGCTGTAATGCGTGACGAGCGATGCGATGTGCGCAAGCTCCGTCTGCTCCGAACGCAAAAACTTTTTGCGCGCCGGCACATTGAAAAACAGATCGCGCACGGTGATCACCGTGCCCGGAGGCGCGCCGGTCTCGACGCAATTTAACAGCTTGCCACCCGCAATCTCGACCCGCGTGCCCGTGGTCTCGCCCGCTGCCCGCGTCTCGAGCACTAAGCGCGATACAGAAGCAATCGAAGGCAGCGCTTCACCGCGGAAGCCGAGGGTGGCGATCGAATCCAGATCCTTCACGTCGTGCAGTTTGCTGGTGGCGTGGCGTTCGAAGGCGAGCAGCGCATCGTCGCGCAACATGCCACATCCGTTATCGGCGATGCGCAGCATGCGGCGGCCGGCGTTTTCAACTTCGATGCGGAAGTCCGTCGCGCCTGCGTCGAGCGAGTTCTCGAGCAGCTCTTTCACCACCGACGCGGGGCGCTCCACCACCTCGCCCGCGGCGATTTTGTTGGCGATGTTGTCGGACAGAACGCGGATGCGGCCCAAACTGCTATTGGACTACACGAACACCTCCGCGTGATAACCTAAACTGTTTGTGAGCTCGCCCTTGAAAGTGCACCTCGAGCAGTATGAGGGCCCGCTTGATCTTCTTCTGGACCTGATCCGCAGCCAGAAAATCGACATCCGCGACATTCCGATTGCGCAGATTACGTCTCAATACTTAGAGGCGCTCGATCGTGCTCGCGAGATGGATATTGATCTCGGCGCGGAGTTTGTTTTTATGGCCGCGACGTTGATCCATATCAAGTCGCGCATGCTGCTGCCGAGCGACCCGGAGTTGAACGAGACCGGGGTCGATGAGGACCCGCGCCAGGAGCTGGTTGAACGGCTGCTGGAACACGAGCGCTTTAAGAATGCCGCCGAGATGCTGCAGCAGAAGCGGCTGATTGAAGAGAACGTCTGGTCGAATCCGCAGATCAAGCGCTTTGTCGCGGAAGACGAAGACCCGGGCCTTGAAGTAAACCTGTTCGACTTGATGAAGGCGTTCGATCAGGTGATCGAGCGCGCGCGCAAACGGCCGGTCTACGAGATCAACAACGATGAGATCTCCGTCGCCGACATGGTGGTGCACTTGCGGCGGCTGCTCGAGAACACACGGCGCGACCGGCCCTTGTTCATCTTGCAGGTGATGGAACAGCAGCGCACGGTACGCGCCATGATCTGTTTGTTTCTCGCCGTACTGGAGTTGGTGAAAATGCAGGCGGTCGAGATCGTGCAGAAGGATCTGTTCGGCGAGATTGCCTTGCGCAAACGCGAGGGGCTCGCCGTGATTACACCGGTTGAGGCCGGGTCGCTCGAAGACGATTACAAGTAGAACGAGAGATGGAAACAACCGAAACACCGGCCCCGGACAACACCGCGCAAGAGCCAACGGAAGAGCAGACCGCGGAGCAGGAGACTGCCGCGCTCGAACAGCTTGCAGCCGAAGAGCGCGCGGCGGGCGATGACGGCGACCCGCAGGCGCAACGCTCCTACGGGCAATTGCTCGAGCGTGTCTCGACGGAAGAGTTGCTGCCCGATGCGGAGACGCCGCAAACGGCGCGCGAGCTCGAAGACGAACAACTGCGCGCCATGCTCGAAGCGGTGGTGTACGTCACCGAAGAGCCGCTGACTGTTGATCAGATTTCAGCCGCGCTGGGTCAACCCAAAGACCGCGTGATCGCGCAACTGAAGGCGTTGACCGCCGAGTTTCTGAAGCCTGAGCACGGCATCGGAATTCAGGAGATCGCGGGCGGCTTCAAGATGGCGACCAAGGCTGAGCATCACGATGCGGTGCGCGCGTTCGTGCGCAATCTGAAGCCGCCGATGAAGCTCTCGCTTCCCGCTCTTGAGACGTTGGCTGTGGTGGCTTACAAGCAGCCGATTACCGCGCCGGAGATTCTGGAGATTCGCGGCGTGCAGGGTGCGGGCGTGTTGAAGACGCTGCTCGATCGCAAGCTGATCGCCGCGGCCGGCCGCAAGAACGTCATCGGCAAACCGATCTTGTACAAAACTACGCGCGAGTTTCTGGTGCAGTTTGGCCTACGCGATTTGAACGAGCTGCCATCACTCAAAGAGTTCGAGGAGTTGCGCCGCATGTCTGTCAACGAACCGGAACCAGCGACCGAAAGTGTAGATCAACCGGCAGAGCCGAAGCCGCGCAGAGCCGATTGCAAGCGAAACCCCGACTGCGGGCGAGACCGAAACAGCGCCGGTCGCGCAAACTTCGCACGCGAGCGAAGAGACACCCGCGGCTGGCGAAACAGAATCGGTTGAAACGCGCGCGGGCGGCGGGTCTGGCGGCGTGGAAACAGAGTCCGGTAGCGGCCGCTCGGGCGAGGAGTTCTAATCATGGCGCTCGAGCGTCTCCAGAAAATTGTTTCGCAAGCGGGCATCGCGTCGCGGCGGCATGCCGAGCAACTGATCGTCGACGGGCGCGTCGCGGTGAACGGCACCATCGTGGTGGAGCTCGGCTCGAAGGCCGACATCGATCGCGACCACATCAAGGTGGACGGCAAGCTGCTGCGGCGGCCGCGCAATCTCGTTTATCTGGCGCTGTACAAGCCCAACAATTTCGTCACGACGGTGGACGATCCGCAAGGCCGCGACACCGTGATGGACCTGGTGCGCGGCATCAAGCACCGCGTCTATCCCGTGGGCCGGCTCGACTATCACAGTGAAGGCTTGCTGTTGATGACAAACGATGGGGATTTCGCCAACACCATCACGTCTGCAGCGAACCACGTGCCGAAAACATACCTCGTGAAGGTCACCGGGACGCTGACACAAGCGCAGGAAGAGGCCTTTCGCGAGGGGCTGCCGATCGAAGGACGCCGGACCGCGCCCGCGGGCTTGAAGCTGTTGCGGCGCGCGGAGAACCCCTGGTATGAGGTGCGGCTGATTGAAGGTCGCAAGAATCAGATCCGCATGATGTTCAAGCATTCCGGTCTGTTAGTCGAGAAGTTGAAGCGCGTGCGCATTGGCGATGTGACGCTCGGCTCGCTGAAGCCGGGCGAGTTCCGCTTTCTGAAAGAAGACGAAGTCGCGCGGCTCATCCGCGGTACCAAGCCGCGCGTGAGCAAACCGGTTGCGGTGAAGAAGCCATGAGCGCTGCCGAAGATCTGTTGCGCACTGCCAAAACAATCGCCGTGGTTGGCCTCTCGAACAACGAGATGCGCCCGAGCCATGGCGTCTCGGCGTACATGCAGGACGCTGGCTACCGCATCATTCCGGTGAACCCGCAGGAGACCGAAATCCTCGGCGAACCTTGTTACCGCACGCTCGACGATGTGCCGGATGCAGTCGATATCGTCAACGTGTTTCGCGCTTCGAACTACGTGCCGCCGATCGTCGAATCGGCCATTCGCAAAGGCGCGAAAGGCGTTTGGATGCAAGAAGGCGTGGTGCATGAAGAGGCTGCGGAGCGCGCGCGCCAGGCCGGATTGCTGGTCGTGATGGATACGTGCATCTTGAAGGTGCATGCGTCGATGCGGCGCGGCGGCAAATTGCAACAGTGAAGCCACTGGCCGTCATCACCGGCGCCTCCAGCGGCATTGGTGTTGTGTTCGCTCGAGCGCTTGCGGCGCGCGGCCACGATCTGCTGCTGGTGGCGCGCAGGCAAGACAAGCTCGAACAAGTTGCGCATGAAATCGAAGCGGAGCATGCATGCCGCGTCGAGATTCTGGTTTGTGATTTGGCCGACGATCAACAACGTGAGGCGATCGAGCAGCGGCTCCGTAGCGATGAGAACATCGAAGTCCTGATCAACAACGCGGGCTTCGGCACGCTGGGTATGTTCGCCGATGCAACGCTCGCTTCGCAGGATCAGATGCACCGCGTGCATGTGCTCGCACCGATGCGCCTGACGCACGCCGCACTTCCCGCCATGATTCGGCGCGGCCATGGCAGCATCGTCAACGTCGCGTCCGTCGCGGGCTTCTTGCAGACGGTGGGCAATGTGAGCTACTGCGCCACGAAGCACTGGATGAACAGCTTCACGGAAGGCCTCTGGCTTGAGTTGAATGCAGTGAAGTCGCCGGTGCGCGTGCAGGCTTTGTGCCCCGGCTACACAATGTCGGAATTTCACGACACGCTTGGCGTCGATCGCGCCGGCATCCCACGCTGGATGTGGATGACGGCGGAATTCGTTGTGAACGAATCACTGGCGGCATTGCCGCGCAACCGGTTATTTGTGATTCCGGGTTGGCGATATCGTGGAATGCTGAAGTTGTATGGTGCGTTGCCGCGCGCGCTGAAACACACGTTTGGTAAGCGATCCGCGCGGTACAGGAGAGAAAAGTGACCCGGTCCGTCGTCCTCATTTTCATTTCATTAGCAGCGCTATCCGCTCAGACGCTACGGCAAGCGGCCGATCAGCGCGGGCTTCTGGTTGGAACCGCAGCACAGGCTGCATTGCTGAACGACCCCACATACACGTCGGTGCTCGCGCGCGAGTACAACATGCTTGAAGCCGAGAACGATATGAAGTGGGGCGCGATTGAGAATCAACAGGGCGTCTTCGACTTCAGCGGAGGCGATGCGCTTGTCAACTTCGCGCAGCAGCATGGCATGAAGGTGCGCGGTCATAACTTGTTGTGGCATGCGTACAACCCGTCGTGGCTGATGAACTCCGATGGCAGCGCGAAGAGCAACTTCACGCCCGCACAGTTATCGCAGATCATGCAGACGTACATCACCACGGTCGCGCAACACTTTGCAGGCAAAGTGTTCGCGTGGGATGTGGTGAACGAGGCGTTCTCCGATTCTTCAAACGGACCGCGCGACTCGCTCTGGTACAACAAGCCGGGCATCGGTTTGGCCGGACAAGGCACCGCTTACATCGAGCAGGCATTCCGCTGGGCGCATGCTGCGGATCCCGCGGCGCTGCTGTTCTACAACGAGTACAACAGCGAAGGCCTCGGCCAGAAGTCCGACCTGGTTTACAACATGGCGAAAGACTTCAAAGCGCGGGGCGTGCCGCTCGATGGCATCGGCCTGCAAATGCATGTGCAGTCCGATGGCAACGGCTTCCCTAGAAATTCCGACATCGACGCCAACATCGCGCGCCTGACTGCACTCGGCTTGCAGGTGCACATCACAGAACTCGACGTGCGCATTCCGACGCCGGCGAGCCCGAGCAGCCTGGCCGCGCAAGCCGCGCGCTATCAGGCGATCCTCTCGATCTGTCTGAAATATTCGGCGTGTACTGCATACCAGACGTGGGGCTTTACCGACGCGTACTCGTGGATTCCCGGCACTTTCGCTGGCTTCGGAGCGGCGTTGCCGTTCGATGCTGCTTATCAGCCGAAGCCGGCATACACCGCGATGATCAACACGCTGACGTCAGCGCCCCCAGCAGTCAGCGCCAACGGCATCGTGAACGCTGCAGATTATCAGGGCGGCGCCGTTGCACCCGGAGAAATTGTGACGTGGTTCGGACCAAACTTCGGCCCGGCCAGCATCACCGGGTTAACGATCGATAGCAATGGGCGCGTCGCGTCTTCACTTGCAGGGATGCGCGTGCTTTTTGATGGCACGCCCGCACCGGTCATCTACTCACTCGTGCGGCAGTCGAGCGTCGTGGTGCCCATGAGCGTCAAGCCGCCGAGTACGCAGGTGGTGTACGAATTCAACGGCATCCAATCAGCGCCCGTTACGGTCCCTGTGGTGAGCGCAGTGCCGGGAATTTTCACGCTCGATTCAACGGGCTCTGGCCCCGGAGCGATTCTGAATCAGGACGGTACGGTGAACTCGGCGTTGAAGCCTGCGCTGCGCGGCAATGTCATCGTGATCTACGCAACGGGCGGCGGCGTGACTACGCCCGCTTCGAACGACGGCGATGTGGTGGCGGATGCAAGCCATGTGATCGCGACGCCGGTCGTCACCATCGGCGGCCAAAACGCGGTAGTGCAATATGCAGGTGCTGCGCCGGGGTTGGTGGCAGGCGTCGTTCAAATCAACGCAGTGGTGCCGGCGAATGCACCGGCGGGCGCGAGCGTGCCCATTTCGTTTTCGGTGAACGGCGCGTCCAGCCAGAGTACCGCCACCGTCGCTTTGCAGTAACAGAGACGCTAGATAAAACTTGGGATACTGTTGGGGAACCAGATGACAACTACGATCGATCAGACAGCTCTCGAAGACCTTTGCATCAACACCATTCGCATCCTTTCGGCGGATGCCGTACAGCAGGCGAACTCCGGGCATCCCGGCATGCCGATGGGCGCGGCGGCCATGGCCTACACGCTGTGGAATCGGTTTCTGAAGCACAATCCCAAAGATCCGCAATGGTTCGATCGCGACCGCTTCGTGCTCTCGGCCGGCCACGGTTCGATGCTGCTCTACAGCTTGCTGCATCTGACCGGCTACGATCTGCCGCTGGACGAGTTGAAGCGCTTCCGGCAATGGGGCAGCAAGACGCCGGGGCATCCGGAGCGCGGCCACACGCCTGGCGTGGAAGTTGCGACGGGGCCGCTGGGTCAAGGCTTCGGCAACGGCGTGGGCATGGCGATCGCGGAGGCGTGGCTGGCCGCGCGCTACAACCGGCCGGGCCACACGATTGTCGATCACTACACCTATTCGATCTGCGGGGATGGCGATCTGATGGAAGGCGTGACGCAGGAAGCGGCGTCGCTGGCGGGCCATCTGCGCTTGGGCAAGCTGATTTACCTCTACGACCAGAACCACATCTCGCTGGCGGGCGGCACCGACCTGTCCTTCACCGAAGATGTGGCGCAAGCGCTTTGAGGCCTACGGCTGGCATACCGTGCATGTGCCGGAAGGCAACGACACCGAAGCGATCGTTGCGGCCATTCGTGAAGAGGCACGCGCGGAGACGGGCGGCCGTCGCTGATTCTGGTGCACACGCATATCGGCTACGGCAGCCCGAAGAAGCAGGACAACTTTTCGGCGCATGGCAATCCGCTGGGCGAAGACGAACTGGCCGCATCGAAGAAGGCGCTGGGCTGGCCCACGACGACCGAGAAGTTCTATCTGCCCGAAGATGCTGTTGAGCACTTCCGCGCAGGCCGTTGAGCGGGGCGCGAAAGCCCAGCAGGAGTGGCAGCAGAAGCTTCGATGCCTACAAGCAGGCATTTCCCAAAAGAGGCGCGGAGTTCGAGCATGATCATGAGCGGGCAAGCTGCCGGAGGACTGGGCGGCCGATCTGCCGAAGTGGAAGCCGTCCGACAAGCCGATCGCCACGCGTGCGGCGGGCGGCGAAGTGTTGAACGCGCTTGCCAAGCACATTCCGAATCTGGTGGGCGGCTCGGCCGATTTGAATCCTTCGACCAACACGGCGCTCAAAGGGCTGGGCGATTTCCAGCCTGCCGAATTTGCCGGGCCCGGCACGCATGGGCGCGGTGGGCGGTGCGTGGAGCTATGCAGGCAACAACGTCGCGTTCGGCGTTCGCGAACATGCCATGGGCGCGGCTGTGAACGGAATGGCGGCGCATGGCGGGGTGCTGCCGTTCAGCGCGACGTTCCTGGTGTTCTCCGATTACATGAAGCCGTCGGTGCGCCTGGGTGCGCTCAGCAAGCTGAAGGCGTTCTATGTGTTCACGCATGACAGCATGGCGGTGGGCGAAGATGGGCCCACGCATGAGCCGGTCGAGCAATTGGCCGGATTGCGCGCGATTCCCGGCCTGAATGTGATGCGTCCGGCCGATGCCAACGAAACGGCGGAAGCGCTGGGCGTTTGCGATGCAGCACAATGGGCCGACCCTGTTCGCGCTCACGCGGCAGAACGTGGCACACCTGGACCGCAGCAAGGCGCAAGGCACTGTGGCACGAAGGGCGCTTATATCTTGTCGGAGGCCGAAGGCGGCGCGCCGGAAGTGATTCTGATCGGCACGGGTTCGGAAGTCGCTCTGTGCGTGAAGGCGCAGGAGAAGCTGAAGGGCTATGGCGTGAAAGCGCGGGTGGTCAGCATGCCGAGTTGGAATCTTGTTTGCGGCGCAGGACGACGCGTATCGCGAAAGCGTTCTGCCGCGCGCAGTGAAGAAGCGCGTCACCGTGGAGGCGGCGAGTCCCATGGGCTGGCACCGCTGGGCGGGCGACGAGGGCACGGTGATCGGCATCGATCACTACGGGGCATCGGCACCGGGCGACGAGATCATGAAGAACTTCGGATTTACTGCGGAGCATGTCACCTCCGAAGCACTGAAGTTACTGGGCCGCGCAGCCGACGCGAAGAAGGAGTGGGGCGGGGGAGAGACCTCGTTCGCCGCCACCGCGCCGAGCGAAGGGCACTCGTAAGAATTCGTAGGGCCGCACATGCAGGCAGATACACGCGGATAAGGTCCGTGTGTATCTGCGCATCCGCGGCTAAGTACTTAGCGCCTCTTTCCGCCCTTCCGCAAGCCCCGCGCGAGGTAAATGACGATCAACACATTCAGCACCAGCAGTGCTAAGCGAATCCACGTGAAGCGCCGCGCCAGTTCATAGATTTCGAGCGGGATGAAGATCGCGGTTGCGATCACCACCAGGTATTCGGCCCAACGTTTGCGCAGGATGAGGCCAACGCCTTCGATGATGCGCAGGCCCGCATAGAAAAACGTGCCTGCGCTCATCAACTCCAACTGGTGCGGCGTGACGTTGAATACCTTGACCAGCAACTTGTGGATGTAGTGATTGTCGGGATCGAGGCGCAGGATGTGGATCCAATGCATCGCCGATGCTGCCAGATCGCGATGCAGCATGCGCAATGCACCGATCGCTGCCGCCAGCAGCAGCAACCCTTCAAACAGCTTGTATAAACCGATCAGGTACAGGCCAGCCGAACGCGCCGGAGCCGATTTGTATGTTTTCACCGATCCTCAGATTAGCCCGTTCTGAAACATTCGCGGTGTGTCTGCATCCAATCAGTTGTGAGTGTGCGAACGCTGGATGATGCGAGCCGGATGGCCGGCTTCGCCCTGAGGATGGCTCCCGCGTTTTACCAGCGGGTTTCGGCGGATTGGAAGCGTCGTGTACTGCCCGCGCCGCACCGCCCGGACTTCACCCGTTGGACAGGACAGGGCTTGCGGGCAGCATGGATCGGGCACAGCACCGTGTTCCTGAATCTGGGCGGCTTCACCGTTCTGACGGACCCGGTGTTCAGTACGCGCATTGGCATCAACGTAGGACCGGTCACGCTGGGGCTCAAGAGGTTGGTGGAACCCGCGACGCCGCTCGTCACCGTTCCACAGCCCGATCTGATTCTGCTCTCGCACGCGCACATGGACCACTTCGACATTCCGAGCCTGCGGGCGCTCGAGAATCGTGGTGTGACGGTCGTCACGGCATCCAAGACAAGCGATCTGCTGCGGACCAGACGCTACAGCGAAGTGCACGAACTTGGGTGGAATCAGAGCGTGCAAGTCGGTCCCGCAACGGTGCGAGCATTTGAAGTGAACCATTGGGGCGCGCGGATGCAGAGCGACACGTATCGCGGCTATAACGGTTACATCATCGAGGCGAACGGCTATCGCGTTCTGTTCGGCGGCGACACCGCGTATACACAGAGCTTCCGTCAATTGCGTTCTTCGCGGCCTTACGATTTAGCGATGATGCCGATTGGCGCGTATGACCCTTGGATCCGCATGCACTGCAATCCGGAACAAGCGGTCGCCATGGCTAATGACGCCGGTGCTGACGCGATTCTACCCTTGCATCATCAAACTTTCTCATTGAGCAGCGAGCCGCTCGCCGAGCCGATCAGTCGGTTGATCGATGCCGCTGGCGAGCGCGTGATCGTGCGGGAAATCGGCCAGGAGTTCGCGAAGTAAGCCGTTCGTTGTTAAACCTTGCGACTCGGCTTGTCTAATTGCCCCAGCCCTGCCTGTACGAGATAAGCGGACCGGCTGAGGCCTGAACGCCTCGCGCGTGCATCAATTTTTTTCAGTTGGCTGTCCCGGGCAGCGATGTTGACTCGCACCGTTTTCTCTTTAAGCCGTTTTTGCTTCGACCAGGAAGGCCACCGAGGTCTTCAGAGCCGGGTCGTTGGCAAGTTCGTCCAGTGTTGAAGGACGAGGTACCTTCCCGCCGTCATCGACAATGCCGGACAGGTGCAAACGTAGCGCTTCGCTCGCAAGACGGCGCGCCTCTTCTAAGCTGCGGCCAGCGGTGACGCATCCTGGTAGGTCTGGAAAGCTCACGCCGAAATCGGAATTACGATCCTTATGCAGGTAGGCGATATACTCCATTTTCAACTCCTGAACTTCAGGCCCGCCTGTTTTTCGATGCTCTTCAGCGTGCCTAACGGGATGTCACGTTTCGGATAGGGAACCGTAACGCGGCCGGTCTTCACTGGATGCTTGAATTGTTTGTGGCTGCCGGCCTGGCCCACCTCATACCATCCGTCAAGCTTCAACTCGCGTATAAGCGCTCGGCTGTCCATCCATCGGTACGTTTTCTATCGTACACACGATTTGCGCAACTTTGCTGGCGTTCGATTTGGCCACTGACCTGCGTTTTGATCATCCATGAGTGATGCAGTTATCTTCGACGTCGACGGAACCTTGATTGACTCTGTTGACCTTCACACGGACGCATGGGTCGAAACCTTTCGGGAATTCGGCCTGAGCTTCCCGCGTGAAAAGATCCGCCACGGAATTGGCAAGGGAGGCGACCAGTTTCTCCAGGATTTTCTGTCGCCGGAACAGTTGCAGACGCTCGGCGAGAAGCTGAAGAAGCGCCGCACGGAAGTGGGCGTAGAAGATTATCTGCCGCGCGCCAAAGCCTTCCCGCAAGTGCGAGAGCTGCTTGAGCGGATCAAGGGTGAAGGGCAGCGCATTGTGCTCGGCTCTTCTGCCTCAGGCCCCGAATCCGAATGGCACAAGAAAATCCTGCAATGCGAAGACCTGATCGATGATGGCACCTCTTCGGAAGACGCCAAAAAGAGCAAACCGGAGCCGGACATCTTTCTTGCCGCGTTAAAAAAGATGCCGGGCATACCGAAGGAGCGCGTGGTGGTGATCGGCGACTCTCCGTGGGACATGATTGCGGCGGCCAAAGCAGGTTTGCGCTCAGTCGGCTTTCTTGGCGGCGGATTCGCTGAAGCCGAGCTGCGGGATGCCGGCGCCCAGGAGATCTATCGCGACCCCGCGGACCTTCTGGCACGGTACGACGAATCAATATTGAAACGTTAGCGCGGGCTTTTCTGAAGCGAGGCTTCGAGCGTTTGCGCCACCACTTCCGGCGTGTTGTAGTTCACCGCGTGAGCGGCCTCGGGTACCACCACCAGACTTGCGTTAGGTAGTGCCGCGGCCACCTGCTCAGCCCAGCCGCGAGACACGATAGGATCTCGCTCGCCCCACATCACGACAGTAGGCGCGGTTATCGCGGCCAAGCGCTGCGCGATGGGATGCGCACGCGCGTAGAAGAAAGCTTTAATCGTTTTGAACGGGCCGTTGTGCAGGTAGTCGTAGGTCTGCAGCGGAATCAAGCTCAGCGGCTCCCGGACCGCGTCCTGAAAAAGATGAACGGCATTGCGGAACAAGCTTTCCGTTGAATGATCGAACGTCGGGCCAATCAGAGTTAATGCGGCAACACGCGCGGGCTCGCGAGCCGCGAGTTCAACGGCAACCTGGCACCCCATCGAGTTCGCACAGATCAACGCGCAATCAATCGCGCACTGATCCATCCAGTGCAGCAGAGCCGTTGCCAGTTGCGGAATATCGAAGGTGCGCCGCGGTTTCTCGCTGCGGCCATAGCCGGGGAGATCGGGCGCCCAAACATTGTAGTTTCGCGCAAGCATTTTGCCGAGCGGGGCCATGTAGCTGCTCGACACGCCCAGCCCATGCAGCAGAATGACGTGCGCCTTATCTGGAGTGCGTTCAGCACTCACTCGCGCGAACATGCGGCGCCCGTCGACCCGCGTCCAATGCGGGCAAAGCTCGGGCTCACCATGCAGCATCGCCCTAGCTTAGCCCGCGCAGGCTTAACCTAGTAGAAGCGATGCAATTTCTGCAAAACAGCCTGGTTGAACTGATCACCCAAACGTCCACCAACCTGCCTCCCGACGTGCGCGCTGCGATGGCCGCGGCGGGGGTGAATGAAACGCCGAAGACGCAAGCTTCGCAAGCGTTGAATATCATCCTGACCAACGTGGACATGGCGTCGGATGACTCAGGCGCTATCTGCCAGGACACCGGTATGCCCACGTTCTATGTGCACACACCGGTCGGGGTGAACCAGATCAAGATACGCGCGGCGATCCGGGAGGCCATCGCTGAAGCGACACGGCGGGGCAAGCTGCGGCCCAACTCGGTAGACTCGCTCACCGGAAAAAATTCTGGCGACAACCTGGGTGTAGAGACTCCCGTGATCCACTTCGAGCAGTGGGAAGAAGATGAGATTGAAATCAAGCTCATCCTGAAGGGCGGCGGCTGCGAGAACAAGAACATTCAGTACGCGGTTCCCACCAACCTGGATCACTTAGGCCGCGCGGACCGCACGCTTGAAGGTGTACGCCGCTGTATTCTGCACGCAGTGTGGCAGGCCCAGGGGCAAGGATGTGCGCCCGGTGCGATTGGAGTTTGCATCGGCAGCGATCGCGCGCATGGTTATGATCTCGCGAAGCAGCAACTGTTTCGCACGCTCGACGATACGAATCCCAATCCGGTCCTGGCGGAACTGGAAGAGCGCATCATGCGCGAGGCGAATGAGATTGGTGTCGGCACTATGGGTTTCGGCGGACGTGTCTCGCTGATCGGGTGCAAGATCATGGCGGCGAACCGGCTGCCTGCCAGCTTCTACGTTTCTGTCGCGTACGATTGCTGGGCGTATCGGCGCCTGGGTATCCGCGTTGACGCGAACGATGGCGCGATCACGAAGTGGCTCTATCGCGATCCGTCGATGCCGGTGCAACGCATGTCGGAGACCACCGAGTTTCCACGCACCGGGCGCGAGGTAATTTTGAAAACGCCGCTGTCCGAAGAGGCCGTGCGCGCGTTGAAGGTCGGCGATGTCGTGCTGCTCTCGGGCGACATGTACACCGGGCGCGACGAAGTGCACGCGTACCTGATGAAGAATGAATCGCCGGTTGATTTGCACGGCGCTGCGCTGTATCACTGCGGTCCGGTGATGCAGAAAAATGGCGATGAGTGGAAGGTGACGGCGGCGGGTCCGACCACGAGCATTCGTGAGGAACCGTATCAGGCTCACGTCATCGGCAAGTTTGGTGTGCGCGCGGTCATCGGTAAGGGCGGCATGGGCGCGAAGACGCTGGCCGCATTGCAGGAGCATGGTGCGGTGTACCTGAATGCGATTGGTGGCGCGGCGCAGTACTACGCGCGCTCCATTGAGAAGGTGCTGGACGTGCATCTGATGGAGTTTGGGGTGCCCGAAGCGATGTGGCATCTGCAGGCCCGGGACTTCATCGCGATCGTCACGATGGACGCCCACGGCAACAGTCTTCACGCCGATGTGCAGGAAGAAACGGGCGAGCGCCTCGCGACGCTGCAAACAACGTAATGGTAAACTGAAGCTTCACACGGCCAGGTAGCTCAGTCGGTAGAGCGCAGCCCTGAAAAGGCTGGCGTCGGCGGTTCGATTCCGTCCCTGGCCACCATCGTTTCAAAGCCCCAAGCCGTCACATCCTTTCACCTTTCTCGCTGATAATGAGATTTGGAGGCGCATTGAATGAGCGATCTTCGCGGTCAAATTCGTGATCTGTCATCCGCTGAAAAGTTTGACTTACTAGACGTGTTGTGGGAAAGCATCGAAGCGGATGAAGTAACGCTGAGTGACAGCCAGCGCAATGAGTTGAACTATCGCCTTGATCAGTACAATCGCAATCCCGACGACGTCATTGCTTGGGAGCAAGTCAGAGCTGGCCTTCTGAAAAAGCACTGATGTTGCCCGCCGTCTGGATTCCAGACGCGGAGCAAGACGCCGCAGACGCACGCGCTTGGTACGACAGCATCAATCCTGACCTAGGCATGCGTTTCGCTTCGGCTCTGGATGCGTCGGTAAACCTGATGTGCCGCCAGCCTCTTGGATATCAGATTGTGCATTTCGGATATCCGGCGCGTAGGAGTGAAGCGTTTTCCGTATGGCCTTTTCTTCAAGGTGGAGCGCACTCGGATCGTTGTCATCGCATGCATGCACGGTCGACGTGATCCAACGCGCTGGAAGATTCGGCGCGGCAATGATTAGAACTTCATCGTTCAACAAGCGGCAGCACGCGCTTCTTCGAGTCGCGCCTCCAAAAACACTGCGGGATGTGACGCTTTATCGCTCGCTGCACAAATGTTCTGTTTGTCAGTCAAAATGAAGCATGTCACCGCCGAGCGCCCTCGACTCAAAGACACAGGCCTTTCCGAAGCTGACCGCTGCCCAGATTGAGCGCTTTCGTTCTTACGGACACGTGCGGAACGTGCAACCCGGCGAAATACTTTTTGAGCCGAACGATACGGGCGTGCCGTTTTTCGTTTTGATGTCGGGCGCGATGGAGATTGTGCAACCCACGCTCGATGGCGAACGTTTTGTGGTCCGTCATGGGCCAGGCGATTTCACCGGTGAGTTAACGATGATCTCAGGCGAGGGCGCGCTGGTACGGGGCCGTGTGACCGAAGCCGGCGAGTTTTTGCAACTGATCCCCGACGAACTTCGCGCGGTCATCGCCAGAGATGCCGAGCTCAGTGAAGTTCTGATGCGCGCGTTTATTCTGAGACGCCTTGCGCTCATTAGCGGCGGCTACGGCAACGTGATCATCCTCGGTTCGCGCCACTCGGCTCAAACACTTGAGCTGCGAGAGTTCCTGAGCCGCAACGGTCATCCGTACAACTATGTGGACCTGGACAGCGATCACGGTTCGCAAGCGCTGCTGGATCGTTTCAATGTGGAGGCATCGCAGGTTCCGGTTGTCATTTGTAACGGGACCAACGTTCTACGCAGCCCGTCGATTCAGCAGCTTGCAAAATGTCTCGGGTTCAACAACAACATCGAGCCCAATCAAACGCGCGATCTGATCATCGTCGGCGCTGGCCCGGCAGGCCTCGCAGCCGCTGTCTATGCAGCTTCGGAGGGGCTCGACGTACTGATGGTCGAGTCGCGTGCGCCGGGCGGCCAGGCCGGCTCGAGTTCCAAGATTGAAAACTATCTTGGCTTTCCGACCGGCATCTCCGGGCAGGAACTGGCTGCGCGAGCCACGAATCAGGCGCAGAAGTTTGGGGCGCACATGATGATCGCCCGCACTGTGAAGAAGTTGAACTGCGGAAGCAATCCATACGCGCTTGTGCTCGATAGCGAGGAAGTCCTGCACACCCGCGCCGTGATCATCGCGACCGGAGCTTACTACAACAAGCCGCGGCTCGCTAATCTCGAGCGCTTCCAGGGCCTTGGTATTTACTACGGTGCGACGTACATTGAATCGCAATTGTGCGGGCCGCGCGAAGTCATCGTCGTCGGTGGCGGGAACTCTGCGGGTCAGGCAGCGGTATTTCTCTCCCAGACCGCCGCCAAAGTGCACATGCTGGTGCGGTCTGAAGAGTTGTCGAGCACCATGTCGCGCTATCTGATACAGCGCATCGCGGAGAACCCGCGCATCGATTTGCGTTTGAACACGGAGATCACTGCTCTCGACGGAGACGGCCAACTGGAGAGCGTCTCATGGCAGAACAAAGTCACCGGTGAGTCTGAAACTCACAGCATCCAACACGTGTTCATTATGGCTGGCGCCTCACCCGGAACCTCGTGGCTGCAAGGCTGTCTCGCGATGGACAGCAAAGGATTCATTCTTACCGGGCGCGATCTGGATGAGCCATTGCCCGGCAACCCGCGCTGGCCTTTGAAGCGCGATCCCCTGATGCTGGAGACCAGTTTGCCGGGCGTGTTCGCAGTTGGTGATGTGCGGTCGGGTAACGTGAAGCGCGTAGCTTCATCGGTGGGTGAAGGCTCCATCAGTGTCCATCTGGTGCATCGCGTGCTTGCCGGGCTCTAACGGCTGATAATAGACAAATGCCCGCCACGCAGGAATGCACGCATACTGATCAGATTCGCGACGTTCATCCGCACACGAAGGGCTGCGAGGAATGCCTCAAGATGGGCGATCACTGGGTGCACTTGCGGCTGTGCCTGACGTGTGGCCACGTCGGCTGCTGTGACTCATCGAAAAACAAGCACGCGACAAAGCACTTCCATTCGGTGAAGCATCCGATTATGCGATCGATTGAGCCGGGCGAATCGTGGGGCTGGTGCTTCATCGATCAGGTGGAACTCGAACTCGCTTGACGACGCTCTTCCCGCGCGGCGGGCGCATTCTGGTGGTCGGCGATGTGATGCTCGACGAGTACCTTCGCGGTGTCGCGAGGCGCATCTCTCCTGAAGCGCCGGTGCCTGTTGTCGAAATCGAAGGCCGCACATATTTTCCGGGCGGTGCCGCCAACGTCGCGGCGAACATTGCGAGTCTCGGCGGCACCGCGATCATTGCAGGCGTGGTCGGCGAGGATGACGCCGCGCAGCGGTTGCGCGATGAACTGCATGGGCGCCATGTCGATACCAGTGCACTCGTTTGCGAACCGGGGCGCGCCACGACTTGCAAAGCGCGCGTTCTCGCGGGCAGCCATCAGATTGTCCGCTTCGATCAAGAGACGCGTAACGGTGTTTCGGAAAATACCGAAGACTTGTTGATTGCCGCGATTCGAAACGCTGGTCATGTGGATGGCTTTGTAATGTCCGACTACGCGAAGGGTGTACTCACGCTTCGCCTCTGCCGTGAAATCATCGGCCTTGCGCAAGAGCGCCGGGTACCTTTGGTGGTTGATCCCAAGACGTCCGACTTCACGCGCTATCGTGGCGCGACCGTCATCACTCCGAATCTGCAGGAGGCGTTTGCCGCGGCACAGAAGATCGGAGGCGAACCGGTTGGCGATGACGATTCGTCGCTGCACATCGAACACGTTGCAGCCTTGTTGCGCAGTGCGTCCGGCGCAAGCGTGGTCATCACGCGGGGTGCTGAAGGGATGACGGTCGCAGGGCTTACAGAGACGCCGGTGCACATTCCCGCGCAATCGCGTCAGGTGTTCGACGTTACCGGCGCCGGCGATACGGTGGTGGCAGCCTTGACTCTGGCGCTTGCCGCGGGCAGCACGCTAACCGAAGCGGCCACTCTCGGTAACGTGGCCGCGGGCATTGCTGTAGGGAAGACCGGCACCAGCGCTATCACGCGGGAAGAGCTCGAAGCCGCTCTTGCGCGCCGATAATAGAAGAGCAATGTGGGAGCACGAGCAGGTGGATGAATGGGTGCGGGCGCAGCGTGCTGCGGGACACACCATCGGCTTCACTTGCGGGGCTTTTGACTTGCTGCATGCAGGACACGTCGATTACCTGGAGCAAGCGCGGGCCGAGTGCGATGCACTGCTGGTCGCGGTGAATTCCGATGCATCGATCCGGCGCTATAAAAGCCCGCTGCGTCCAATCGTGCCGCAGGCGCAACGGATGCGGGTAGTCTCCGCACTCAAGTCAGTGGATGCCGTCACGCTCCTCGATGACGATCGTCCCGTAGAACTCATTCGCCGCTGGAAGCCGGACCTGTATATCAAAGGCGGTGATTACGATGCCGCGCGCCTGCGTTCTGCAGCGGATGTCGAAGCATATGGCGGCCGTGTCGTGCGCATCCCTGTACGCTTTGCGACCAGCACATCCGCATTGATGGAGCGCATCGCAGAACTGCAACTACACGCGACGGTTCCGCATGCTGGCGCAACATTCACGGGCATCGTGTTTCTCGATCGCGACGGAACGCTGATCCGCAATGTGCCGTTCCTGAACGATCCGTCGCGTGTTGAGCTGATCGAGGGTGTGGGCCCTGCCTTACGATCTCTGCAGGACGCGGGAATGCGGCTCGTTGTCGTGACGAACCAGCAAGGTATCGGGCTGGGGTACTTCAGCTACGACGAGTTCATCGCGGTCAATCGGGCAATGCTGCGTCAGCTTGCAACGTTCGGCGTGCGCATCTCGAAAATCCTGTTCTGCCCGCATTCGATGGCGGATGACTGCGAATGCCGCAAGCCGCAACCTGCAATGCTGGAACAGGTGCTGAAAGATGATGCTGTTGCGCGTGAGCACTGTTATTTCGTCGGCGACTCGCCTGAGGATAAGCAGGCCGCAGACGCTGCCCATATTCGCTACTTCGCGATGAGCGAGAACAACACGTTCGCGGAGGCCGCCAGCCAAATTTTAGAAGAGGTCAATCGCGGAAGGTACGCCAAGCTATGAGCACTCGAACACCCGCCGATTTTGCGGATCACTACCGCGCTGAACTGCACCACGCCATCGACGCCATCGATACTGCCAAAGTTCAGCAGGCTATTGATTGGATGGAGCAGGCGCGTCTTGCCGGCCGGCATATCTTCATCTGCGGTAATGGCGGCAGCGCGGCGACGTCGTCGCACTTTGTGGTCGACATGATCAAAGGCGCGAGCTCAAAGCTCGATCCGCGCTTCCGCATCATGGCGCTCACCGACCAGATTCCGACTATGACCGCTTATGCCAACGATGTTCACTACGACAGCGTGTTCATCGAGCCTTTGCGAAACTTCGCTACTCCGGGTGATCTGGTGATCGGCCTCAGCGGTTCCGGCAACTCACCGAATGTGTGGAAGGCGATCGAGTACGCCAATCAGGCAGGCTGCAAAACCATCGCGCTCACCGGGTGCAGTGGCGGCAAACTCGCCGGCCTAGGCCAATTGAACATCCACATTCCGTCTTCGCACATGGGCAGGATCGAAGACGCGCACATGGTGATCTGTCACATGATGTGTTACTACTTCATGTCCTAAGCGCTGGCGGCTTTGGACAGTACGCTCTGTACCTGGCGCACGATCTGTTGCGCAGTGAAAGGCTTTTCGAGCACGCCGGAGATGTCGGTTTCGGAGAACCGGTTCGCCACCTCAAACTCACTGAACCCGCTGCAAATGACCACCGGCAGATCTTTGCGGATGCGGCGAATGTAAGCAAGCGTTTCAATGCCGTCCATCCCGGGCATGCTCAGGTCGAGCAGCACCAGAGAAATTTCACGATCGTCACGTTCCAGGATGGCAAGCCCTTCGGTGCCTTCCGAAGCTTCGACCACTACGAAGCCGGCGCGGCGCAGGGCGGCGCCACCAGCGCGGCGCACGACATCTTCATCGTCAATGATCAGTATGGTTCCGCGTTGTACGCGGCCGGGCACGGATGCGGGCGCGACAGGCACACCGGCGGCAGCATGAGCCGGAAACCACACGCGAAAAGTGGTGCCCTCTCCCGGCGCGCTGATCACCCGAAGGGCGCCTTTGTGTCCACGCACGATGCCGATCACTGCCGCAAGGCCCAAGCCCCGGCCGGTAAACTTGGTGGTGAAGAACGGTTCGAAGATGCGCCGGCGGGTTTCTTCACTCATGCCGGTCCCGGTGTCGCTTACTTCAAGACACACAAAATCTCCCGGCTCCACGTCAAAGGCAATGAGCTCGTCCTCCACGGCTTGCAGCGTCTGGTGAGAGATGCGCGCGGTAACGCGGCCTGCAGCTGGCGGCGCAATTGACTCCACCGCATTCAACAGCAGGTTCAATACGACCTGCTGTACCTGGCCTGAATCTCCGTTGATGCGTACTGTTCCGGGGGTCGTTTGATTGTCGATCGTCACGCCGGTGCGCAACGATGCGGAGATCAGCGCGCACGTCTCGGTCACCAGCAATCCGAGATCGATCGATTCGATCAGGAAGCGGCCACGGCCCGAGTAAGCCAGCATCTGGCGGGTAAGGTGCGCGGCGCGTTCGCTCGCACTGGAAGCAACGCGCAGCATCGGATACGCCGGGTGATCCTCGGGCAGCGCGTCAAGCGCAAACGTCGTGCCTCCAATGATTCCGGTGAGCAGGTTATTGAAGTCATGCGCGATGCCGCCGGCGAGCAACCCGATGCTTTCGAGCCGCTGCCGGTTGCGCATCGCCTCTTCGGTTTGCTTGCGCTCGGTCACGTCCATGACGACGCCCGACATCTTCACCGGCCGCCCGCTCTGATCGTACACATACTGGCCGCGTGCCTCGAGCCAGCGAATGCTGTCATCCGGCAGCACTATGCGGTACTCCTTTGCGAATAGCGAACGATCGCGAGCGGAGCGGTCGAGCGCATCGAGCACGCCGCGAACGTCCTCCGGGTGGAGCATCTTGATCCACTGGTCGTGAGTCGGCCCCTTCAACTCGGGCTCGAGCCCGAACACACGAAAGTGAGTTTCGGACCAGAGGGTCTCTTTGGTCTCGAGATCGTGCATCCAGGTGCCCATCTTGCCCGCGTGCAATGCAAGACTCATGCGCACTTCGCGTTCGGCGTGTTCGAATTCGCGCTGCTTGCGCTCGGTGACGTCGGTGAACATCCCCAGCAGGCCGAGGAAGGCGCCTTGTTCATCGTCCACGCGGTTTGCGGAGATAGAGAACCATTTGATGCTGCCGTCTTTATGACGGAAGCGATACTCATGCGGCGAGACGTCGCCGCGCAGGCGCGAAGCAAATCCGGCTACCCCGCGGTCGACATCTTCCGGGTGCAGAAAATCGCGGAAGCACGATCTGAAAAACTCTTCCTGCGTGTAGCCCAGTAACTCCGTCATCTTCGCATTCACGAACGACGTAGCGCCGTTTTCGTCGACGATCCAGATTCCCTCCGCAGCCGTCTCGACGATGCGGCGGAAACGCTCTTCACTCGCCCGTAGTGCGCGCTCGGCTTGCGCGCGGCGCTGCATGCCTGTCTTCACGCGTGCGGTGGCGTCTTCGAACAGAACAAACATGCCGCCGTCAGGCATCGGATAGAACCGGAACTCAAACCAGAGCGGGCCGATGGGCAGGCGGGCTCCACGTTTTTCGCGCGTTTTGGCTGCGTCCTGATAGATCGCTTCGAAAGGCGTACCGACCAGATCGGGGAAGCACTCACTGTAGTGGCGGCCGATCAGGTCCGCAGCAGACGTTCCGGTGAGAGCTTCGGCTGCGGCGTTGACGTACAGGTAGCGGCCTTGCGCGTCCAAGAGGGCGATGCCGTCCGTGATGCTTGCCGTAAGTTCTGGAACGAACATGAGAGCAAAACCGCGATCACGTGAATGCATCGCGACGTGAAAGAGATGCGTTAACTAAAGGATAAAACTTTTTAATTGCAAATCTATTGGTGAACGCTTACGCCGGAGTGTTACACTCTCGTGCATACCGTTCAGGACTAGTTTCAGCTCTTAGTATTCCAAGAGTGTTTGTTTTCTCCGGGCTCAGTGTATGAGCTCAGCGCAGCTCTTTCATCCTGCTGCGCCGTTCCGGGTTCCTTTCGCGAGCGATCGCGAACCACAGCTCCAACGCCCTTCTCGTCAGGGCCGTGCTCTTCGTATCGAGCAGATTCAGCCAGTGTCCGGCTGTTCACGCCAACGCGTGTCTGATCAACAACGAGGAGAGACGGATGAACTTTTCAAAGACATTTGAGCAGTTTCCAGGCCTAGCCCGCCGGACCGGCGCAGCCGCGCTAATCGCGCTGCTTGCCGCGGTCACGATGTGGGGACAGTCTTATCAGGGCGGAGTAAGAGGCTCCGTTACCGACCAACAGGGCGCCGCTGTGGCCAATGCGAAAGTGACGCTGGTCAATAGCCAGACCAGCGAAGCCCGCTCGGTGCTGACCAACGAAGGCGGCGGATACGAGTTTGCTTCACTGGTTCCCGCGACTTACATGCTGGTCGCCGAGAGCCCGAGCTTCAAAAAGTTCGAAAGGAAGAACGTAGTCGTCGGCACGCAGGAATTCTTATCCGTCGACATGGCGCTCGAAGTTGGTTCCGTCTCGGAAAGCGTGATGGTTACCGAAGAGGTTCCGCTGATCGAAGTCGCCAACGCATCGCAGGGTCAGGTGCTCGATAACCAGAAGCTGGTGGAACTGCCGAACCTGGGCCGCAACCCGTTCATCTTGTCGAAGCTTGTGCAGAACGTGATTCAAGTCGGCAACCCGGCTTACAACCGCATGCAGGATCAGAGCGGCTCCTCGCAGATCTCTATCGCAGGCGGTCCGGTGCGCGGCAATAACTATCTGCTCGACGGCGTACCGATTACCGACGCCAATAACCGCGCCATCATCATTCCGTCGGTGGAAGCAGTGCAGGAAGTGAAGGTGCAGGCCAACACGTACGATGCGGAGATGGCGCGCACCGGCGGCGGTATGTTCAACACGCTGATTCGTTCGGGCGGCAATCTGGTGCATGGCAGCCTCTATGGCCACCTGCGGCGCACGAGCTGGGACGCGAACAGCTTCTTCAATAACGCTGCGGGCATTCCTATTACGGAGCAGCCGAACAGCACGTGGGGCGCAAGCCTTACCGGTCCGGTGGTGATCCCCAAACTTTACGATGGACGCAACAAGACCTTCTTCTCGGCAGCAGTAGAGCAGTACGACGATACGCAGTCGGGCTCGTCGACGTTCTATGCTCCGACCGCACTCGAGCGCGCGGGTGACTTCTCCAAAACGTTCAACAAGAATGGCTCGCTGGTCGTGGTGTCCGATCCCTTCACGCACGTTCCGTATCCCGGCAACAAGATTCCGGCGAGCGCGCTGAACCCCATCGGTGTTGCTATCGCGAACACACTGGTTTCGCCGATTAGCACGCCTGCTTACTACGGCGATCAAGACCTGACGGCGTCGGCCTCGCTGAAATCGCACGCAGCGCAGAAGGTGTTCAAGCTCGACGAAAACTTCGCTCAGTGGTGGCGCGCAAGCGCGAGCTACGCCCGCTACTATTCGCTCGAGCCGGGCAATAGCTGGTTCACGTCCATCTCTTCGCCCGATCAGTGGCGCCTGCAACGCCGCGTGGATGCGACCGCGATCAACAACAGCTTCACCTTGTCGCCGACGACAGTGCTCTCCGTGCGTTATGGCTTTAATCGCTTTCCGAACTACGGGTACAAAGCGAGCCAGGGTTATAACCTTGGATCGCTGGGCTTCCCCGCGTCTGTCGTGAACGCGATTCAGAATCCGACGTTCCCGATCGTCAACTTCAGTACGGCGTACTCGCTCAGCACCAACAACAACTTCTTCTACGTTCACTCGTCGAAGAACTTTTCGACCAGCGTGGCGAAGTATATCGGCAAACATAGTCTGAAGGCCGGCTTCGATTACCGGCGCATCTCGGCCGCGGGTAACGATCTGGATGGCGGCGACGGCCAGCTGGCTTTCACGTTCAACGGGACTTTCACCGGCAACGAACTGGGTGACCTGTTGACGGGCTATCCGTACGCAGGCGACGGATATCTCGCGAATAAGCTGAACGACTACGCGAACTACTACGGCTTGTATGTGCAGGACGACTTCCGCATCACTCCGAAGCTGACTTTGAACTATGGCTTGCGCTGGGAGCGGGAGCTGGGCTTGCAGGAAGTGCACAACGGGCTGATCACCAACTTCGCGACGACACAGGCGAACCCGCTTGCCGCAAACGTCAGCGGCATCACGCCGAAGGGCTATGTGCAGTTCGCGGGTCAGGGTGGCGCCCCGACCAATGTCGGCGATTTCTCCGGCAGCAAGTTCGGCCCTCGCGTTGGTCTGGCTTACCAGTTGACTCCGAAGACGATCCTGCGCGCTGGTTATGGCATCTTTTATGCGCCGCAGTTTGCGCTGGGGGCGCCGATCTCGCCTCCGGGCTACACGTCGGAAACCAGCTACATCGCGACAAACGACGGGTACAAAACGCCGGGCGGTTCTTTGAGCAATCCATTCCCGAACGGGCTCACTGCGCCGCTCGGCAGTTCACTTGGACCTTCGACGGCCATCGGTCAGAGCTTTTCACTGGTTGACCCGAAAGCGAAGTCACCTCGGGTGCAGCAGTTTTCAGTGGACGTGCAGCGCGAACTACCGTTCGGCATCGCACTGGAAACTGGCTATGTCGGATCGCGTTCCGCGCACCTCGGGTTGAATGCACCGAGCTTGAATATCAACGCGCTTGACCCGAGCCTGCTGAACACGCCAGGGCTTACCAGCTCTGTCGCCAATCCGTTCTATCAGAACGGAGGCACGGGCATCATCGGTGGCAAAACGGTGGGACAATATCAATTGCTGCTGCCGTATCCGACTTACGGAGCGATCAACGTGTTGTACTCCAGCTACAACCATGCTCGCTACGATTCGGCCATCGTGAAGGTGCAGAAGCGCTTCAGCCAAGGCCTCACGTTCCTGACGACAGTGACGTTCTCCCGCAATCTGGATGCAAGTGGGGGCGGCCCGGGGAACACGTTGAACGGCGGCGCCAAGGGCCCGCAGAATCCTTACAACGTAGGTGCAGAGTACAGCTTGTCGAACATCAACACGCCTTGGAACTTTGCCACTGCAATCACTTATGAACTACCGGTTGGCAAGGGCAAGCCGTTCCTCGGCAGCTCCGGACGAATCGTCGATTACGCGGTGGGCGGATGGTCGTTCAACACCATCGGCGTAATACGCACCGGGTTCCCGCTGCAGATTTCGCAAGCGACCAACAACAACTCGATCTTCGGTTATGCGAGCCAGCGTCCGAACGCAACCGGTGTGGACCCGGCAACGAGCGGCAGCCTTGAAGACCGCTTGAACAACTACATCAACGCGGCGGCATTCTCGACCGCAACGCGCGGCACGTTCGGCAACCTTGCTCGTACGATCAGCCTGCGCGGTCCGGGACAGGTCAACTGGGATGCTTCGTTGTTCAAGAACTTCGTCATCACCGAACGCTTCAAGGGCCAGTTCCGCTTTGAGGCTTTGAACGCAACCAACACGCCGCTGTTCTATGGTCCGAACACTTCGTTCGGCAGCGGCAGCTTCGGGAAGATCACTTCGCAGGCGAACTTCTCGCGGCAGTTGCAGATGGCGATGCGCTTCTCGTTCTGATTACACGGTGAAGCCGCGGGGCGACACTTACCAGTGTTGCTTCGCGGCTTAATCGTAGGTGCCTTCCACGAACCAGCGGTTCGTCTGCCGGTCGCAGTAGATTCTGTACATCCCTCCTGTACTCAACGCTACATCCCACTCATCGTGATCCCAGGCTGTGGGCTTCCACCATTCGCCAGATGTATTCCAGGGCCCGGCGCAATGCTCGACCGTGCCTTGCACTTGCAATGCGGAGACGCGAACCGGCTTGCCGTTGCGCAACTGCACTTGCGCGTGCCACGGCGGGCGAATGCGGCGCAGTGCCGGAGGTGCAGTGCCGGGCGCTGCGACTGGAGCATTCGCAACCGCCGCAGAGGTGAAGCGGACCAGTTGAAATGCATCGGGCCGATGCGCATCGAGCAACTCCGGCGTACCCACGCGGCCTTCTCCCACCACCGCAGTTAAGCGCGCGAGGGTAATCTCCATCTGCCGCGGTTCGGGCGAGAGCGGCACGAATAACCCGTGCTGCTCGATGCGCGGCTTCACCGGCTCGGCTTGCAGGCGAATGGCAATCACGGGCGCTGCAGGCGGATGGTCGTGCAGTTCGAGTTGCAGCAATTTGAGCAGTGTTTTGGAATCGCGCAAGGGCACGGGGAAGCGCAGCGTGGTGGAGTGTTCCGGCGCATTTTCGAGCGCCAGTTGCAGGCAGAGCCGGTCGGTCGCAAGCGAGCGCTGTGTCAAACGTGCACAAAGATCAGTCAGCATGCGCGAGAGCAGAAACGACAATGGCTCGAGCAACTCCACGGGGTGCTCCAGTTCCATCACCTCGCGGTATTCGACGGGTTCCAGTTCCGGCCGCAATAAGCGACGCCCTTCGCCGCGGCTTAAGCGCCAGAGCCGCACGCCCTCATCGCCCAGCCGCGCGGCAATGCCAAGCGGGGGCAACCTGGCCAGTTCGCCGAAGGTGCGAATACCCCACTGGTCGAATGTTTCGCAGATCTCGGGCGAAGCCATCAACAGATTGACAGGCAGCGGAGCAAGTGCGGCGGCCTCTTCGCCGCGGGCGATCACGGTGATGCCAGGTTTGCCCAATACCGCAAAGCTTGCCGTATCGGGATCGGGCGCGATGGCGATGCTGGCGGGAATGCCGGCGCGGTTTGCGATGGATTGGGCAATCTGGTGAGGAGTTCCAATCAGCGACTGCAAACCATGAACGTCGAAGAGCACGGTGTCCGGCGGGAGTTGTTCAACGCGCGGCGAAAACTGCTCCGCGCATTCGATCAACAGAGGCAAATTGCCGGGGGCATGCAGACAGGCGAACATGGCTTACCACCGGGCCTCGAACTGCGCGCGCTCCGAGCGGAAATGCTTGCGGTTCTCCAACTCGACCGCGAGCCCTTCGAAGCGCGAGCCGTACCCCTGCCCGCTCCACAACGGATGCTGTTGCCGCATTTCGATCTGCAGCGTGGAGCACGAGCGCGCGTTGATCTGTTGCTCTACAGCGAGCAGCACCGAGTTGGTGCGCTCCACCGCATGCCGCAGCCGGAACCAGGACGCAAGCGAAATGCGCCGCGCCGCAACTGGCGGCGTATCGCCCAGGTCCATCACGATCAGACCGAAGCCGCCCGCCTGCACCAGCAAGTCCGTGGCTTTCAATGCCGACTCGGCCCCGTTCTGGCCGCAGCGGACCCACAGCACTTTTTCCAAACGAACCCCAGCGGCGCCGGCTGACACCGGGTCAAATGCATCGGAAGCATCGATCAGTGCGCAGAACTCGCCACGCTTCGAAGCGCTCGAGAGAGCAGCAATGGCGATGGTTGTCCGCCCGCAGGATACAGTGCCGCTGATTTCAGTGAGCGCGCCGCGCGGCAGCCCGCCGGTCAGTTGATCGACAGCGGCAATGCCGGTAGGCAGCGTCTCTTTGTGCGCGTGCCGGCCAATCTGGAACGAGACTTCGAACCGGGAGCCCAGCGCATTGGTAACCTGGGAACGAAGCTGAGCGGCAGCCGACATATTCGCCTTTTATTCGCCTGAACTCTACTTTTGCAGAAGCAGGCGAAAAGGTCAACCCGGCTATAATCATCGTGGGAATGCGGCGGCTCTTTGCTATTGCGGTGATCGCGATCATCAGCGTACTCACGCTGCTGCCGGTCGTTGTCGCCCAGCATCCCGGTTCTTCGCTTCCGGCGTGTTGCCGCGCCAAGGGCGTGCACCACTGCTCGCTTACCAATGCCAGCGGGGTTCACGGCGCCGGGTTCCAATCGAACGGCGGAACGTGCCCGCTCTACCAGCAACTGCCGGCATCAGTGCTGCCGCTGATCTTAGCCCTGCTGGTTGCGTACACGGTATTTTTCGGACTCGCGGCTGCGAACCGCGTCATTCATCTCCGCCGCACTTTCTTCTTCACTCCGCTGTTCGGCATGGCGGTGCCGAAGCGCGGACCACCTGTCTGCTTCGCGTAGGTCTTTCTTTTTTCCAAAGAACCCTCAAAGGAGCATTCGTCTGTGAAGAAGCACGTCTATTTGTTCGCCATTTTTTTATTCCTCTTCGCGCCCGATCACGCGCAGAGCGCCGTCGTGGGTGCGTTGCGCGGCATTGTTCATGACCCGGATCATCGCCCTGTCGCACGCGCGAGTGTGACCGTGAAAGCAGCGGCATCGGATTACTCTCAAGCGCTTCTGACCGATGCCGAGGGAACCTTCGAGAGCACCAGCCTTACGCCCGGACTCTACCAGGTAACCGTTGCTCACGACGGCTTCGATACCGCGCAGCAGAAAGTTGCCGTCGTCTCGAGCGGTACGCCGGTAGTGCACTTTCAGCTTGCGCTCGCCTCGAGCCGCGAGTCCGTGACGGTGAAGGAAGATGCGGTCCCGGTCAATCCCGAATCGATGACGCCCGCGACGCTGGTGAGCCGCCACGCTATCGAAGCAACGCCCGGCGCGGACCTGAGTAACAGCCTGACGATGATCACGGCATTCGTGCCCGGCGCCTGGATTACGCATGATCAACTGCATGTGCGCGGCGGACATCAGGTGACATGGGAAGTAGATGGCGTGCCGGTGCCGAACACCAACATTGCCAGCAGCGTGGGGCCGCAGATCGATCCCAAAGACATTGACTATCTGGAAGTGCAGCGCGGCGGCTACTCATCAGAAAGCGGCGACCGCACCTATGGTGTGTTCAACGTGGTGCCGCGCACCGGGTTCGAACGCAACAATGAAGGCGAGTTGTACACCACCTTCGGCAGCTTTCATCAGACCAACGACCAGGTCAACTTCGGCAGCCACACAGAGAAGTTCGCGTACTTCGCGAGCCTGAACGGCAACCGCTCCGACTATGGATTGGAGACGCCGGGCCCGGAAGTTCTGCATGACCGGGTCTGGGGACTGGGCGGCGCCGCGACCCTGTTGTTCAATCGCGACGCGAACAATCAGTTTCGCTTTGTGACGTCGGTGCGCCGCGATGACTATCAGGTGCCGGATACTCCCGATGAGGCGAACGGCGCCACCGAGCGCGAGCGTGACACGCTGGCCAACTTTTCCTGGCTGCATTCGTTCTCGCGCACTACGCTGTTGACCGCCTCGCCGTTCTATCACCAGAGCACGACGCGCTTTGACGGCAGCGGCGAACAACAACATCGCGACTCGCAATATGGCGGCGCACAGATCGCCTTGTCCACCACGTCACAGCACCATAACGCGCGGCTGGGAGTCTACGGCTTCGGCCAGCACGATAGCGAACAAGTGGCGCTGGGCGATGTTCAACAGAGCCTGATCGCCAGCGGTCACCTGGAAGCCGTGTTCGCGGAAGACCAGTTCAAGGCGTTCTCGTGGCTGACGCTCACGGCGGGTCTGCGCGCCACACACTTCTCGGGACTGATCGCGGAGAATGCGGTGAACCCGCGCCTGGGAGGGTCGCTGCGCATCCCGCATCTGAACTGGACACTGCGCGGCTTCTGGGGCACCTACTATCAGGCGCCTCCGCTATCGAGCGTTACGCCGGCTTTGCTTGACCTTGCCGGTACCGGGTTCATTCCGCTGCGGGGCGAACGCGATCAGGAGCATCAGTTCGGCCTGACTGTTCCGGTACGTGGCTGGGCGCTTGAAGTGAACAACTATCATCAGCGTGCCCACAACTATTTCGATCACAACGCGATCGCCAATTCGAACGTGTTCTTTCCGGTCACGATCGACAACGCGCGCCTCTATGGCTGGGAGTTCACCCTGCACTCGCCCCAGCTACTGCATCGCGGCGAAGTATCGATCGCCTACGCCTATGCCCACGCTCTCGCGTCCGGCGGTGTGACGGGCGGGTTGAGCGATTTTTCTCCGCCGCCGGCGGGGTATTTCCAACTCGATCACGATCAGCGCCACACCTTGCACGTCACCTTAAGCTGGCTGCTGCCCGGAGGCATCACCACGGGCGGCAATCTTTACTATGGCTCGGGCTTCACCGACGGGGAGAGCGCATTCCCTGCGCATCTGGAAAGTCACACGACGTTCGACTGGTCTGCCGGAAAGACATTTGCGCACCGCTATACGGTTTCGTTAACGGCGTTAAATGCACTGAACCGGCGCTACTTGCTCGACAACAGTCTGACCTTCGGCGGCACACATTACGCCGAGCCGCGACAAGTCTACGTGCAACTGCGCTATCGCTTCAAAGTGGCGCGATGATGCGCCATTTTGCTAAGGGCTGACCACCAGCACGCTGGTTTGTGCCGACGCACCGTTCTCGGTGATCTCGATTTTGAGCGATCCGCTCGGCGCATCGGTAGGCACCTGGAAGTTGATCTGATAGAGACCAACCAACCCGGGCGTGAGTCCCGCGAAGATGACCAGAGCCGGCTCATTGTTGACCGCGACCATCGGCGTTCCCGTGATCGTCGCCAGTGGTGTCGCGGGCGACGCGGAACCGTCCGGAACGTTCTGATTCGTGGGTCCCAGACCGGCGAGGTAGATGACCAGAAACTCGCCGGGCTTGGCCGGATTCTGCGGTGTCACCAGTGAGAAGTCGCTATGCTGCGCGATGATTTCGCCGTTCGCGAAACGAGCGACGCCGGGCGTCACGGTCTGCGTGTTGAACGGCCGCGGTTCGGTAAGCGCGCCATTCGCGGTCACCAGAATTTGATACTGGCGGCCGGGCACCAGATTGGTGGGCAACTGCGCGTTGATCTGATTCGGGCTCACGTAATAGAGCGGCACGGACTGGCCTTGAATCAGCACGGACGTGTTGTCGAGGTCCAACGGCAGCGGCAGCATGGTCGCCTGCGTCGCGGCTGCGGCCAGGTTCGTCCCGAAAATCTGAACGATGGTTCCGGGCGCGAGCGGTCCACCGACCACCGGATTCAGGTTATGCAGCGTTCCGTTCTGGGCCAGCGTCGGGGCATTGTTGGGCGTGACGGACCCGGTTACCTGGGCAGTACCGTTCGCCAGACCCGGCGCGACCGCGCGCGTGGTGATGGTGATCTGCGACAAGGGATGCACCGGCACCCAGTCGTTCGCGTACACGCCGTTGATCGCATCGTTGACGCGCAGGAACTGCGGCACGTCGCCGTTCGAGAACTCGGCGACCACTTGCCCGTTGGGCACCACGTTGCCGCAGTCGTCGAAGAGCCGGACCGAGATCGATCGCGGCCACGAAGCGGGCGTCGAGAAGTTTCCGGGCAACCCGGTCTGCGTCACCACCAGGTTCGCGGGTTTGCACGAGGCATCGGCAGGACGCGTAAAGGCTCCGCCGGCCGAAGTGATCCTGGGCACGATCAGCGTCACGTTCACCGTACGCACCGCCAGATTGTTGATCGAGAGGTGCACGCCGCCGCGGTAGACGCCGGGCGCGAGCCCAGTGGGGTCAGCCGTCACCTGCAGCACCGCCGGCATGTAGGTTGAGACCGTGCCCGCGGTGATGTCGGTCGTGAGCCAGTTACCGCCCGTTACCGTGCTGGTAGACGCCTGGAACGAGAGCGGAGTATCGGAGCTGGTAAAGACTTGAGTGGGCTGCGAAGACGGAAAGCCGTTTTTCGGCGCAAAGACCAGGCCGGCAGGGAAGGGGTTCGGCGTGGGTAAGGACGCGCCCGCCGGCATCACGTTCAGGATGACGACGAACTCCTGCGGGGAATTGACCGCTCCCGGAGACGTGACTTCGAAACGCGCGTAATAAGCGCCAGGGCTCAGCGCCGCTGCGTCTGTCGTGAACGCCAGGACGCCGGGCTGCTGTAAGGATGTCGTGCCTGTCGGTGTCTGTAACGTGAGCCAAGGCGCGCCGCCAATCTGTTTCACCGTGTAGCTCAGGCTATTCACCGTCGATGTCAGCACGCGGAACGTGCGCACCTTGGGTCCCGAGACACCGTTGCCGGACCGCGACTCGAGCAGTACGCCTTGCGTCTCGAGGTAAATCTGCGGCTCGCCCGAGAGAAGGACAGAAACCGGTACGGTGATTGCCGAGATGCTCGAATCTACGTGAATGAGCCCGCTGTATCCGCCAACGGGCAGAGCACCGGCAGGAATGGTCAAGGTGACTGCCGACGTGCCAGTCGCGGGGACGGTGCCGCTCAGTTGGTCCAGGTTAATCCAGGGCTGGTCTGCGCTGACGGTGAAGTCAACCGGCGCACCGCTCGTGTTGCGAATGAAAAGAGTCTGGGTCAGCGATGAAGTGACATCGCCAATCAAGTCGACCGAGGCCGGCTCCACAATCAACCCACCGCCGAGCGCTGTGACATTCAGAACCACGGGAATGTTCTGGACCTGACCGGGACTGGTAACCACCAGCGTGTCCATGTAGGTGCCGACCCCGAGCCCCGTCTGGTCGACAGAGACGGTGATCTTCGACGGAGTGATGCTGCTGACCGGGTTCACGCTGATCCACGGCGCGTGCGACGTGACGGTGAAGTTCAACTGGTTTGGAGCGGTTGAGATCGCCGCGATGTTTTGCGGAGTGGGCGCGCTGCCGTTGGCGACTGCTTGAAATGCGAGACTGCCCTCAGACAACACCAGGAAGCCGCCGGCTCCGTTCACCGTCATCTGGAAGAGCATGCTGGCGGTGAGCCCGTTGGCGTCCACTACTTTGACCGTGAACGTTGAGTTGCCGGCGCTGGTGGGCGTGCCGCTCAGGATGCCGTCGGATGAAAACGTGAGCCCCGCGGGCAGCGAGCCGCCAACGATTGACCAGGTTTTAGGATCGGCGCCGGTAGCATCGAACTGCAGCAGATAAGCCGTCATCAACTGACCGGTCGCGAGGGGCGACGTCGTCAGGATCGTGACCTGGCCGGGAGAAACGACAAGCTCGAGGGCAGCGAAAGCAACGTTCTGGTTCTTATCCGTCGCTTGTACGGTGATGAAGTAATCTCCGGGCGCGGTTGGTGTTCCAACCAGCAGGCCCGTTCTGCTGGTGATGTTGAGGCCGGATGGTAATCCCGTGCCGCTCCACGTGTAAGGACCCGCGCCGCCGATTGCCGAAAGCGCAAAGGCGTAGGGAACGCCAACGGTCGCACCGGGCAGCGGCGTCGGAGACGAGATGGTCAGGTTGCCATGCACTGCCGTGATGAGCAGCGTCAACACCGCAGTCTTGGTGGCCCCGCGCGCATCGGTCGCTGTGAACGCGATGTTCGTTGCGCCTGCACTCCCAATCGGCGGCGTTCCGCTCAGTACGCCGGCGGAACTGACCATCAGCCAGGAGGGCGCGCCGGTTGCCGTAAATGTGTAGGGCCCGGTTCCGCCGCCCGCCTGCAGTGTGGCCGAGTACGGCACTGTCTCCATGCCGTTCGGGAGCGCGGTCGTTTGAAACGAAATTTGCGGAGGCTGCACCGGAACGATGAAGTTCGCGCTGGCCGAGACGTTGCCGCTCGTGACGGTGACGGTGATCGGTACGTTCGCCGCGGCGCCCGAAGGCGGCGTTCCGCTCAGCACGCCCTGCGGGCTCAAGGTCAGGTACGCCGGCAGACCCGTTGCGGAATAAGTATAAGTGCCGGTACCGCCGGTCGCCTGAAACGATGTGCTGTAGGCGCTGCCTTCGAATGCGGGCGGCAGCGGTGACGTAGTCAGGAAGCGCAGGGATGCAACTACCGGAAGTTGCAACACGGTGGCGTAACTCGCACCGGCGTTATCCGTTACGGTCACATCGATCGGGTAGGTTCCGGGAGCAGTGCCCGCCGGAACCGTGCCGGTGATCTGTCCGTTGCTTTGAATCGACAGCCCCACGTTGCCTTGACTGCTGTATGTGTAAGGCGGAGTTCCGCCGGACGCGTTCACCGTCGTGCTGTAAGGCACTCCAATGGTGGCCGTGGGCAAGGTGGTCACCGGAACCGTCAACGGTACTTGACCGATGCTGATCTGATAGATCTGACTGGCTGAGTGCTGCGCACTGTCGTGAACGACCGCGACTAACCGGTAGTTGCCGGGCTGGAGCGGCGTGCCGGAGAGAATGCCGCCGGTGCTCATCGAAAGCCCAGGCGGAATGTTATTCGTGGCGGAGAAGATGTAAGGCTGAACGCCGCCCGTCACGTTGATCTGGACGTTGTAGAACTGTCCGACAGCTCCGTTCGGTACAGACGTCGTAGTGATTACCAGCGGGGCAGTCTGCGCGGGCAGAAGCTGGACGAGCCATAGCAAGAGTAAACCGGTATAGGCGGCGATGCTTTTCATAGTTTCTCTTCCGGCATCGGCAGCTAGGCCCGACGCACTACTGGTTCAAAAGAATTCATAAATCATCTCACGCGAGCAACGCAAAATAAAGCGCGCGAGCCCCTTGTCGTACTGGTGCTATGACGCCGGGCGGCCGGTCAAAACTGAAGTTTGAGCGAGAGTTGCACGATCCGCCCCGTCTCGCTGAACGGTACAACCGCAGGGAATCCGGACTGCGTTCCGTTACGCCCATACGAAGCAATCCCGAAACCGGAGCCCTCGGTCAACAGCGTGTTGGGGTTGTTGAGATTGGAGTGGTTCAGAACGTTGAAGGCGTCCGCGCGCAGCACCACCTGCATGCCTTCACGCCATTTCAGCGCGACGGTGCGCGCCAGCGACAGGTCGAAATTGTATAGGCCCGGCCCTGTCAATGCATTGCGTCCCAGCGTGCCGAGCGTACTGGGTGCGGGCGTCGCAAAGGCGGCCGAGTTCAACAGCAGTCTGCCGCCGGTGACGGACGACGACAGGTATACGTGCGCGGGGTCGATCAAATCCGGCCGGCTGTTGAGGATCAAGCCCTCTCCAGGGAAGGCGAAGTTCTGACTGACCAGCGTGTAGGGAAAGCCTGAACGAAATGCAGCCAGGCCGGAGATGCTCCACTCTTTCAACAGCAAGCCCGCGCGATGCTCACGAAGCAGAGCAGGCACGTACCAGTAAGCGAACATCACCAGGTTGTGACGCTGATCGAAGTCGGAGTTGCCGCGATCGGAATTGGGATTGAACTGCTGTGAGAATGCCGCACGGCTGTTTGAACCAGCAGCCGCGTTGTTACCGGTGAAGGTCAGGTTGAAAAAGTCACCGGCGAGCGGTTCGCTCTGGTTATCGATCGTGTGGCTCCACGTGTAAGCCACCTGAACCTGGCCGCGCGCCGCGCGATAACGCAGCAAGGCGGTCAACGCGTTGTAGTTGGAGTAGCCCAGATCGTTGCGGTACGCGATGTCCGGCAGATTCGGATTGATCCGGCCATCGCCCACGCTGGTTGTAAATTCCCGGTTGATCACGTCGGTTGCGACCAGCCTCGAGCCGTACGTGCCCTGACCGTTGACGTCGAGCGTCCAGTTGCCGGGCAGCCGTTGTTGCACGCCCGCGAAGTAGCTTTGGATGCGGCCGTTGCGCAGGTCTTTCTGCACGGCGGTCAAAGCCGGGAAGTCGCTCAGCGCAGGGGCGGGCTTTTGCATCTGCAGCGTGCTGGTTACCGGTGCCAGAAAATCCGTCGCCCCGTGCAAGGTGTAAAGCGGGACCGCAATATTGTTGCTCCGCACGTTCTGCCACAGGTTGTCGTAAGGCCGGTCGTAGAAGATGCCGTAGGCGCCGCGCAACAACGTTTTGCCGGTTCCAAACAGGTCGTAAGCCATGCCCAGGCGCACAGCCCAGTCGTTGGGATCCGTGCCGAACACCTGCTGGCTGCCGCTTGCGGGATTCAGCAGTGTAGCGGTCGCCACGCGCGCCGCGAGATCCGCGCCGGAACCAAGCTGCACCAACAAATCTTTCGTCGTGCCGGTATTCGAAGGCGCGCCGAAGAGTTCATAACGAACGCCATAGTTGACGGTCAGGCGCTGGCTGATGCGGAAAGTATCCTGCGCAAACGCGAAGTACTGGTTGTAGCGATAGGCGCGGTTGTAGTCGGGCTGCACTAACTGCGTGTCGGCCGACGCGCGGTCAATCGCGATGCTGAAGAAGAGCGGTCGTCCCGTGGCAAATGCGGTCGTGTTGAAGAACGAATATTCGCCATCGCGGCCTGCGGTAAGGTACCCATCGGATGCGCGGAACAACGCGCCAGCGCCGGCTGTAACGATGTGCCGGCCGTGATTCCAGATCAGGTTTTCGATGGCCTCGCCGGTGCGGTTGTGATTCTTGTACGAATAGAACGCCGGACTTCCGGGGAGTGCTGTATTGTCATTCGCCACCAGAGTGGGAATCTCCGGATGCGGACGATCCCAGTGCAGGTTGTCGTCGGTGTAGCTCAGGCGCGCTTCGTTGGTGAGCGTGGGCCGGAAGGTGTGCGTATGGCTGAGCGCCACGCCATACACGCTCTGGTGCAGCGGCGTGATGAAGTCTTTGTACGGCGTCCAGATAAAGTCAGGCTTGCCTAACTGCACTCCAATGCCGCGCAACATCAGGTGATCTTTGCCGCTCGGGTTTGCGTAATCCAGGCGTTCGAGATAGAGCGACTGATCCAGCGCATTCGGCGGCGACAGCGCGAGCGTCCCAACCGGCCGCGTGCCGTTGACTACTGCGGGCGCGGGATACTTCGTCAGCAGCGCCGCGGCTTCCGACGTGTCGCCGCCGACCGCGCGTGCATAGTTCACGAACGCGGTCGAGGGCAGTTGAAAATCGATCGGGTCCGACAAGCTGCGCGAACGCAGGTGCTCGAATGCGCTCGTGAACCAAAGCTTGTCGCGCAACACGGGGCCGCTCACGCGTACGCCGGGCTGCAGAAACTTGCTCGGGTTGCGGGGCATCCCGTTTAAATTTTCCTGGAAGCCGGTGGCGTTCAACGCATCGTTCTGTAAGTAGACGTAGGCCTCGCCATGAAACTGATTCCCGCCGGTGACAGTAATCGCATTGGCGAGAAAGCCTGAAGTACGGCCATACTCGGCGGAGAAGTTATTCGTCGAGATGCGATACTCCTGAATCGCTTCGGGCGAGACGGTCAACAGCGGCCCGGTGATCAGGTAATTGTTGTTCTCCACGCCATCGAGCAGAAAGTTCGAAGCGGAAGGCCGTTGGCCGTTGACTGCCAGGCCCAGACCGCGCGACGTGCCCGAGTCCGACGTCACTCCCGGCAGCGTGACCAGCATCGCGAAAACGTCGCGACCTTCGAGCGGTAAGTTCTCGATCTGCCCGCGATCGATTACATGCGAGATGGTCGATTCGAGCGGCGCGACGCGGCCTTTCTGCGATTCGAAGTTGCCTGAGCGGCTGCTGTCCACGTCCGGCCCGTAGAATGTGACGATCGTCTTGGAGCCCGGAAAGAACACGCTCTTGTACTGGCCCGCTTCCCACACGTCGCTCAACGGGCGCAGACGAAAGTCGATCTCGATCCGGCCCGCGACCGGTAACTCCAATTCCTGAACTTCCTGCGCCTGATACTTGGGCGCGACGACGCGCACGCGATAGATACCGGGCGACAACAACGGAAGAAAGAAAGTACCACCGATATCAGACTGCGCAACACCGCTCGAAGTCAGGCTGTCGCCGGTGTACTCAACGCTGGCCAGAGGAATAGCGCGGCCGCTCACCGAGTCCACTAAGCGGCCCGAGATCAGCCCCTGAGTAGTCTGAGCGCAAAGGGATGCGGTCACTACGGCCAGCAGTAAGACAATGCGGCTAAGTGACATATGATCACAGCGAACGCGGGTTCGCGGACGGCTCTGGGCGCGTAGTATGATCCAGACTACCATGCGCAACCGCTGGAAACGCTGGATCTTCTGGACGGCTATTGTGCTGGTCAGCGGCCTTTCCACAGAGCTTCTGGGCAGGCTCAGAATCTTTCAGTTGATTCATCTGAAAGCTCTTGATACGCACTTTGTGATTCGTAAGGTGGCCACTCGCGCGCTGCACCGGCAAGAGCCGCCGTTCGACATCGTCCTGATCACAATCGACCAGAAAGCGCTCGACACATTTCGCGAACTGCGGATGTTCTGGCATCCGTATTATGCCGAAGCGATTCGCGCCGCCGGTGAAAATGGCGCGAAAGTGATGGGGCTCGATCTCGCTTTCGCCGTCCCGGTCGATAAGTGGGCTCCCGACTATGACCGCGCGCTGGCGGAAGCAGTCACGACTGCTCCGATTCCGGTAATTACGGGCTACGTTCCGGCGCTCGAGAATAACCAGCAGGATTCCCAATGGACAGTGCCGATCAACATGGCATCCGCCGCGCTGGGTCTCTCGGCATTTTCAAACTTGACGGCGGACTCGGATGACTTTGTGCGCCGCCAGGAGCTGATCGAGAACCCTACGGGTCAGACCGCCGACCGTCCTTTGGCGCGGAGCTTTCCACTCCGCATTGCCGAGAAGTATCGGGGCGAAGAAGCCAAATTCGAGAAGGGCAGTCTCTACTTCGAAGGGCACCGGATTCCGGTCTCGGGCGACCGGACGGTGGTGATCAACTATGCCGGCCCGCCGGATACGTTCCCGCGCGTTTCGCTCGCGACGTTTCTGGATGCCGCGCGCAAAGGCAACAAGGCACAATTGCGGCAGTGGGTGGCGGGCAAAATCGTCCTGCTGGGAACAGACAGCAGTGCCGGCGACGACCGTTACGCGACGCCATTCTTCACGCTTTTCGATGGGCCGCGCTGGACGACGGCGGGGGTCGAGATCCACGCGAACACCGTCCAGACGTTGCTGCGTCACCAGTACCTGGAGCCGATCCCGGACTACGAGCGGCTTTTCGCTGTGTTCCTCGTCGCTTCGCTGACGGCATTGATCTACGCGGCATTTCCGCTCTCGCGCGCTCTGTGGCTATTGCTGGCCGAAGCCGCCGGCATTCTGATTGGAACGCACGAGCTGTTTGATCACGGCACGCTGCTCTCGACGTCGGAACTTTTGCTCTCGATGCTGCTGGCCTTACTCGGCAGCGCAACGTACCGCTACGCGACGGCCGAGAAGCGCGGCAATTTGTTCAGGAATGCGGTGTCGGTGTTCGTGGGCAAGAGCGTCGCGAACGATCTGGACCAGTCGGAAGCAATTCTTCGCACGGGCTCGCGGCAGCAGGTCACGATCCTCTTCACGGATATCCGCGGCTTCACCGCGTGGTGTGAAGCGCGCGACCCGGCCGTCGTGGTGCAGGAGTTGAATTTATACCTCACGAAAATGGTGGATATCATCGTCCGCTATGACGGTCATGTGAATAAGTTCATCGGAGATGGTATTCTGGCAATCTTCTCCGATACTGACGGAAGTCAGCAGGGCAACCACGCTCTGCGTGCGGTGCGTTGCGCGATTGAAATGGTAAATGAGCAATTCGACGAGTTCAGTACCGGCGCCGGTCTGAACTCCGGCGTGGGCATCGTAGGCAACATCGGGTCGCCGGACAAGATGGAGTTCACGGTACTGGGCGGTACTGTGAATCTGGCCTCGCGTTTGGAGAGCATGAACAAGGAGAATAAGACGAAGCTGCTCATGTCAGACTCCACTTACGCGCTGCTCGAAGGTCAGGTGGAAGCCGTTTGTCTCGGTTCAGTGCCGGTCCGTGGCCAAATAGAGCCCGTGAAAATCTATACGGCCGCCTCACTCGTAGGATCAATTGCAACTGCCAGAACAGCATAGGAGCTTCACATTGAAACCTTGGAAGTGCTTACTCGCGGTCGGCCTTCCACTCCTCGCACTGGCGCCATCGGTGCGCGCGGACATCGGCGAGCAGCCCGTCGGCCTCATCTTGAACGCAGGCAACGGCAAACTCTTGCGCGCGAATACGCAGACCGCGCTGGCGGCGCGAGCGGGAGATTTGCTGTTCGCGGGCGATGGTCTGCGCTCGGAAAAATCCGCGGTCACTTATCTGTTTTGCCCCGCGAAGGAATCGCAGACGCTCGCGGTCGATTCCGAAATTCGCCTCGACGCCAAACAGACCAAAATCAAGATCGGCAAACTCGATCAGCAGAAGCCCGTCGCGTCCTGCTATCTGCCCTCTGCGGTGCGACTGGCGACGGCAAGCCAGCAGCATTACGGGGTCACCATGACGCGCGGTGTGTCGACCGATTTCCCGCCGGTTCCCCACGATCAGTTGGATGCCAGTACGCTGAACGATCTGCGTGAACCGGAAGCCGCGCTCGCGGCAGACCCGCGCGACGTTTCCGCAATTGCCGCCACAGCGGCGGTTTACGAAAAGCACCAACTGCAGGCGAACTCGCTGGCGGAATACTTCAAGTTGCGCGCCGTGTGGCCTGAAGCGGAATGGGTCAAGCGCAAGATTTTCGATCAGGAAAATGCGCTGGCAGTGCAGGCAGCAGCGGCAGCCGCGGCGGCGACCGAGGGCGGCAACACCTATGCGCTGCTGATCGGCGTTTCGAAGTACGGCAAGCCCGAGTTGAATTTGCAGTACGCCGATCGCGATGCGACCTCACTCGATGCGCATTTGCTATCCGGTCGTGGCGGCGCCGTGCCTTCCGAAAACATTCTGGTGTTGACGAACGAGAAGGCTACCACCGCCGCTGTTCGCAATGGCTTCGAAGACTTTCTGAAACGCCGCGCGGGAAAGAACGACACGGTCTTCATCCTCGTCGCGGGCCATGGCACGGCGGATGGCAAGAGCGCCTATGTGTTGACGTATGATTCCGATCCGCAAGATCTGAAGACGACCGCCATTCCGATGGCCGACCTGCAAGCGTTATTTTCCGAGCAACTCGCCAAGGTCGGGCGCGTGGTGCTGCTGGTGGATATCTGCAAAGCCGGACAGATCAATGGAAGCCCGGTGAAGATCGACACCGTCAGCAACGATGTACAGCACCTGGGTGAAGTGCCGGGGCAACTGCTCGGCCTGGTCGCGAGCCGCCCGCGCGAGGCATCGCTCGAAGGACCGGAGTTCGGCGGTGGTCACGGCGCCTTCAGCTATTTCGTTGTCAAGGGCTTGATCGGCGGCGCGGATGCGAATGGCGACAAGACCGTCGACGCGGCGGAGCTAGTCGACTACGTTACCGAACAAGTAAAGAACGCGACGAAGGGTAAACAGCACCCACGCGAGTTTGGCAATTACGAGAACACTTCGAAGCTGTCTGACTTGACGAAGCCTGGCATTCAAATGGCGCGGCCGTGGCAGATCATGTACGACTCGCGCGATGGCGAGCCCGCCTACATGGCCTCGCAGCAAGGCGCAGTACCGCCGGCAACTCCGCAAACGGCGCAGGATCTGGACGACTTTGCTACCGCGATTCGCAACGCGAACATTCTTCCGAATCAACCGCGCAGTGCGTTTGATCTGTTGCCAAAATTGCAAGCGGAACTGAGCGCCGAGACTTACTTCCAACGTGTGAATGAACTGCGCGTTGCGCTTGAAGATCGCGCGCAACAAACGGTGCTGAAGTATCTGGCGGGCGATCAGAATCCGCAGACGCATGGCGACTTCGACACCGCGGGGCAGTACATGCGCGCCGCGCAACGGCTCACGCGCGAGTCGTTATATCTCGAAGCCCGCAACGATTTCTTCACCGGCCGCACGATGCTGTTCGATAAGAAATATCCGGAAGCGGCGAACTACCTCGAATCCGCCATTCGCATCGATCCGACAGCGGCATATGGTTACAACGCGCTGGGTATCGCGTATCTGGAGCAGGCACAGTTCGACAAAGCGATCCCCGCCTTCCGCGATGCTGCGCAGCGCGCTCAGCACTGGTCGTATCCGTTGCATAACCTGGCGCTCTCATACATGGAAGCCGGCGATTATCGCGGAGCGATTCGCAGTTATCAACAAGCGATCAAGCTGACGCCGCAGTTTAGCTATCTGCCATACAACCTTGGCCTGGTTTATCAGCGCCTGAATCGCCGCAAAGAAGCCGAAGGTGCTTACCGGCAAGCGATGGCGCTCGCGCCGGCTTCGCCCGAACCTTACAACGCTCTTGGCTCGCTGAAAGCTTCGGAAGGCAAGTCGCAGGAAGCGGAACAGCTTTACCGCGATGCCTTGCAACGCAACGACGCGCTGCTTCCCGCGCGGCACAATCTGGCGCTGCTGTTGGCGGGCGAGCGCGGCCGCGAGAACGAAGCCACCGTGCTCTGGAATGAGAACCTCCGGCGCGACCCCGAATATCTGCCATCGCGCATCAGTCTTGCGGAGACGATGGCTGCGTCCGGTAACAACGCCGGAGCCATCGAACAATATCGCGAGATTCTGCGCCGCAAGCCCGAGTACATCGCTGCACGCCTCGCCCTCGCGGAAAGCCTCGGCAAATCCGGAGACAATGCCGGCGCGCTCGGCGAAGTAACGACGGCGGCGCAGCAGGAGCCCGACAATCCGCAAGTGCTCGAAACGCTGGGCGATGTGCAGGAACGCAGCGGGAATCATTCCGCCGCTGCGGCGTCGTATCAAAAGGCCGTGCAGAACACCACCGACGGTACGGTAAAAAAGCGTTTGCGGAACAAGCTGAAGACCGCACAGACGCGATAACATGTTAGGCACTTCGACGCGGATGGAGCGCCACGTTCACTGTCCAAGCTGACACCCACCGCGCAAGGTGCTGAGGCCGTGCTGGACGGGCCCGGAACACTTCAGCTCACCCTGTGGGGAGTGCGCGGGTCGATCCCGACTCCCGACGCAGAGAACCTCGGATTTGGCGGCAACACTTCGTGTGTCGAGGTGGACTTACCGAATGGCGAGCTGCTGATACTGGACGCAGGCAGCGGGATCCGCGGGCTTGGTCTGCGGCTGCGCGAACGCGCCGCATTGAACGGCAAACGCAAAATCCATATCTTCCTGTCGCACTATCACTGGGATCACATTCAGGGGCTGCCGTTTTTCGGGCCGCTTTATGACCCGGACCAGGAGATTTGTTTTTACGCGTCGCGCTATTCGGAATCGATCGGAACACTCACGACCGGCCTGAGCAATCCTTATTTCCCGGTGAACTTTGAGAGTGCTCCGAGCCGGAAAGAACTGGTTGATCTGGATAGCCACGCAGTCCAGATCGGCGGGGTCCAGGTGCACACCTTCGCGCTTCATCACCCGCAAGGCGCGGGCGGTCTGCGCATCGAAACGGGCGGTGCAACTATCGTGTACGCACCCGACCGCGAGCATGGCGATCCAAAGCTGGACAGCGCGCTTCGCGACTTCGCACAGGGCGCAGACCTACTGATTCACGACGCGCAGTACACGCCTGAAGAGTATCCAAAGTTCCGGGGTTGGGGACACACGACGTGGGAAGAAGCGTCGAGCGTGGCTCGCGACTGCGGGGTGAAAAAGCTGGTGCTGTTCCACCACGATCCGTCGCATCAGGACAGGTTCTTGCGGAACATGGGTGAACAGGCGCAGCGCGGTTTCGAGAACGTCGTCGTAGCGAGGGAAGGAATGCAATTCCCGCTTCACGACGAGAGAACTCGAAACCGCTAGCGTCTTAGCTACTGCCGCGGGCGCACGTCGACCGAACGCACATCGCCGTCGCGCAACTCCACCGCGCAGGAGAAGTCCACGATACCCGGGCCGCCCTGGCCTTCCACTCTGGCCACACCGACTACCTGATCATTTTGCCCGGGGCGATCGTTCACATTGATCGAACGGAAATCAACGCGGCCGTAACCATCGTTGCGCAATCTTTCTGCGACGGCGCGCTGGCAACCTTCCACGGCGCGGTTGTTACCCGACTGCTGCTGTCCGTAACGGGGGCCGGCAGGTGCACCGTAGCGGTTGAACTCATCGCGCGACATGCGATCGACATTGACCGAAGTCACTCGCATGGTGTTGAAATTCATCGCGCACGAAAACCGATACGTGTCTCCGCGCCCGGCATTTTCGAAAACGCCGATGACCCAATTGCCGCGTCCGGGCCCGTTGTCGAAGCTGGTGTTGCCGAAGTTGATCTGACGCGCACCATAGCGGCGGCCCGCCTGTTGGCGCACGCTGTCCTGGCACACCTGCAGCGCCTGCTCACGGTTGCGATCGCGGCCCTGAGGCTGATCGTAGCCGCGGTCGCGGGTCATCGGGGCGCCTTGAGGGTAGCCCTGCGGTGCGCCGCCGTTATAGCCCGTGCTCCAGAATATGTCGAAGGTATAGGCTTCCGCTCCGCCCTGCGGATCTTCAATGCGAATCACTGGACCGCCGCCCTGATCAGGCTGCCGCACCAGCTCCTGACGCCCACGTCCGTCCACTCCGGCAAAACGGAATTCCGCCGGATTTCTCGGCATCGGGGCATTGCACTCGAAACGGCGCCACTGCGCGGGACGGCCATTCAGCGTTCGCAGCACGGCGCTGTCACCTCGAATCTCTACTTCGGCAGCTCCGTCCACCACCACTTCGGCCGTGCATTTCCCTCGTCCGGGTTCGCCCCCTCCGCGAATGTCGGCACGCCGCACGTCCTGCGCATACAGGGCGGTCGATGCACCAACCAGAAAAGTCGTAGCCAAAAAGAAGCGATTCGTCATAAGGACCTCAGCAGATTTGATTGCATTCTGAGGGCCTTATTAGTGTTACTTCATCGCGGCGCGACGGGCTCGTAGAGGACGACTGACGTCCATTCCGCTTCGCGCCGCTTCACTTCATGCACCCGCGCGGCAAAATGTTCCTGCGCGACGATAGCTTCGCCGTGCGGTTCCCAGGGAGTGCGCATCGCCACCAGCCATTGCCTTCCATGCGGCGTATCTTGCGGATGATCGCGCTCGAGGGTTGCGTGGGCTTGCAAGTTCAGGCGCGGGCGGTAGTAGATGAAGCAAGGCGTCGCGAGGTGCGTGACGTATACTTCGTCGCCGGCGAGTTGTTCCGACTGGAGAAGGCGCAGTGCTTCACGCGGCTCATCCACATAGCCCCCGGGGAAGAAGCTGTAACGCGCCGTTGAAACGATGCTCCAGACCAGCGCGGCGATGGCGACGCAAGTCCAAACGGGCCGCACCGCACGAACTATCTGCGGAATGAACTCGCCGCCTTGCACCATTGCAATGGCCAGGCCGGGGATCAGAAATAAGAGCAGCCGCCCGTGAAATGGATAAACCCCGAGAGCGCTGGCGCCCAAACACGCGAGCAGCGCGGCGACAGTAGCCAGCGTAATCCACTGCGCAGTTCGTATCGCGCACCAGAACCCTGCGAACACGGCGAGCGCGGCAAGCACCCAGAGCCTCTGATTGAAGAGCAGGATGCAGAGTTCTGCGCCATGCGCGAGAGTCCAGGGAATCCACTTCGCAGGCGTCCGCCACGGAAGGTAGTCGGCATTCCACATCGCTTGCAAAGCTGTGTTCGACAAGCCGCCGCGCATCGAGAACACAAAGACCGGAACGGTGATCGCGAGCCACACAAACGCTGCGCCCACGACACGCCACAGTGAGCGCTTTTGAAACGCTGCTTGTGCCGCCAGGGCCACCAGCATTCCGGCCAGAACAAACAAAGCCGAGTACGAGAACCACAACAACAGCCCGGCAGCTATGACGCGTGTCCAGAATGAACGCGCGCCGACACCGTCATCGAACAACGGCCAGCATAAGCCGATGGCCAACACCGCAGCCAGTACTTCGACCGAGTATTGTTTGGCCTGCGCGCTGTACGCAACCAGGCTATGGTTCGCCGCGATCAGTGCCACAACTGCCGCGAGTGCGGGTTGCGAGAGCTTCTTTCTGCAAGCCCACCACATCGCCGCGACCGAAAGCATGCCAGAGAGAAGGGGAATGAGCCGCAGCACCCTCTCGCCCGTTCCCATCCAACGCGCGAGCGTGTTTTCGAGCAACAAGAAACCAACCGGCGCGGCCTGGTCGTAGCGAAGTTGTCGCGTCAGCGCGCCCCAGTCTGCAGTTCCCAGGTTCAGCGCGAGCGCGCACTCATCGAGGAAGAAAGAATAGTTACGCAGGTAAAGCGCCAGGCGAAAGACCGCGCCCAGAACTACCAGTGTCGTCAGCAGAACAGCCCACCGCCGCTGCGTCATAGCTTGTAACGCAATCGTCCGCGAGGCATCCCGCCAGTATATTTGACTTATCGTGAACTACCTGAAAGGATAAAAGTTCTGCTTCCCCGCGGATATGGCGGAACTGGCAGACGCGCATGGTTCAGGTCCATGTGTCAGCAATGACGTGGAGGTTCGACTCCTCTTATCCGCACCAGATTGAATGAGAACGGCCGGTCTTGTACCGGCCATTTCTTTTTTGGTTTACGGATTCGGGCGACGCGGAATGTTCAGGTGCGTGGTGTCGACTTCGGCGGTGTCGTTCAGGTCTTCACGGACAGCCTGCTCGCGCACACTCTCGCGAGCCTCGTGTTCCCGCAGCCGTTCTTCTGCGACTGTCTCGCGCACCGGATGCTCCGCGACCGGCACACTGTCGTGGATGTTTGTGGTCCATTCCGTAATCTGCTTTAGCTTCGCCGGCTGATGCGATGTCTTCCGCTCCGGTGTTCTTCAGAATCTTCTCCGCACGCGCGACCCAGTCCGACGACTCGCAATGCACGCTCAGCAAAATGCCGCCGCTTTTGATGCGCCCTTCGTAGCGCTTGGCTTCGTACTCCGGAATGCCCAGACCGACGAGTGCGCCGACGATGCCTCCCACCACACCGACTGCGCCCGCACCGGCAAGAGCGGCAACAATGGGTCCCGCCGCGAGAAGGGGACCGATGCCCGGAATCGCAAGCATACCGATGCCGGCGAGCCATCCGAGAACGCCACCGACCACCACTCCCGATGCCGCGCCGGTGGTGGTGCCCTCCGGTGCTTTCGTGTTTTTCTCGTGCGCGAAATCCTTCGAGCCCTGATTATCGGGGAACAGTGCGGAAATATCGGTGTTGCGAAAGCCAGCTTGGCGTAGCGAGTCCACTGCTTCTTCAGCATGGACGCGCGTCGGATAGATCCCAAAAACAGCAGTGTGTTTGGACATAGTCTTCTCCTCGCTTACACATGCAAACGTCCAGCCGATGGGGAGAAACGTACATCGACGCGCTACCATCAAGCGGTGCGAAAGTTGGGCGCGGCGTTGGCCGTGCTGGTTCTGATCGTTCTCTGGTCGTTCATCCTGAAGCAACGCAAACAATGATTTCTCTTGATATTGAGCAGGCGCTCATTAACGTGGGCGTGTTCTGCATGCTCACCGTTCCGCATGAATTTGCGCATGCGTGGGTTGCGGATAGACTTGGCGACGACACGCCTGAGCGCCAGGGGCGCGTCACGCTGTATCCGCCGGCGCATATCGATCTACTGGGCACCATCATCTTCCCGTTCGTGTCTTCAGTGCTCTCGGGCGCCTTCTTCGGATGGGGCAAACCGGTCTATACCAATCCTGCGCGGCTGCGCTACGGCGCGTGGGGCAGCGTGCTGGTCGCGTTTGCCGGACCGTTGATGAATGTGGCGCTAATGGTCCTGCTGGTGTTGCTCGCCAGTGTTTCGATCGGCTGGTTCGGGCAGGGAACCGACTTTTTCCTGATGGCGGCCAACTTTAGCCTCTATCTGGCGCTGCTGAATATGCTGCCGTTTCCGCCTCTCGATGGGTCGAAGCTGCTGATCCCGCTCGGGCTGCCCATCAGCTGGTATAACGAAATCTCGCGCTTCTCGATTTTAGGGCTGCTGCTGGTTTTTCAGTTCACCAATTTCGGGACCTGGATTTCGACGCTGAGTTTCGAAACGGTGCACGCGCTCTATCAGCTCTCGCCGCGCCTGTAGCCGTCGGCGATGTGCCGCGGCAAGTCCGGCCACTTCGTTTTCCTGCGGACGATCAGCATCGAGAAACGGAGCAAACCTGCGCACCATGGCGAACGTACGCTCGATTGCCGGCGCCGAGCTTGGAGGTGTTGCCGCGCAGTTCCGCCGCTTGTGCCGCAGCGATCAACACCATCGCGATCTCGCTACGCAGACATTCGGCAGCATCCATCGCGCTCACGGCGGAGTGCATCCCAAGGCTCACGACATCCTGGTTGTACTGCTCGGTCGGCAGCGAGTGAATCGAACTGGGGCCGGCCATCTGCCGGATGGCACAGGCCAGGCTCGTCACGCTCAATTGCATGCCCTTCAGTCCGGAGTTGACGCCGGGCTCGCGCACCAGATTCGCCGGCAGGCCGTTGTTGAAGCGGTCATCCACCAGCACGGCCATCAGCGCATTCGCCCAGTTGCCCATCGCAGCGATGTCGAGCTTCCAGCCATCGAGGAGCCGCGAGATGTGGCCGCCATAAAAGTTTCCCGCGCGGTAGATCGTCCCGGTGTCCGGATCGATCAACGGGTTATCGTTTGCCGAGTTCATCTCGCGTTCGATCACCGCACGCCCGAATTCAAGCGCTTCCCAGACTTGGCCGAGCCCTTGTGGCGCACAACGCAGCGAGTAGCAACTCTGTACGGCCGGGTTCACCTGATTGCCCGAGTTCGCAAACTGAGCGCGGCAGTACTCCGCGACGGCGATCTGTCCGGGGTGACCTTTCTGCTCGTGCACCCAGGCGTCGTAGGGCTCCTGCGGAACGCCGACCGCCTCGACTGCAAGCGTCACGGCTGCGAGCAAAGCATGCAACTGCTGCGTCAGATCGTCGAACAACAGGGCTGCGACCGAGGTCATCATCGTCGTGCCGTTGATCAGCGCGAGCCCTTCCTTGGGCGCGAACGTAATGGGCTTGAGCCCAGCCTTTTCGAGTGCTGCGTCCGCCGGCATGCGCTGGCCGCGGTACTCGACGTCCCCAATGCCGATCAGCACCCGGCCGATGTAAGCCGACGGCATCAGATCGCCACTCGCGCCAACGGAGCCATAACGCGGCACCACGGGAGTAATGCCGCTGTTCAGGAGATCTGTCAGCGCTTGCACCAACTCCGGGCGCACGGCAGACGTGCCGGTTGCGAATGTCGCGATGCGTAACAGCATGGCGCCGCGCACCACCTCCGCAGGTAACGGCTGACCCGTAGCGCACGAGAGGTGACGCATCAAGTTGGCTTGCAGGCGTTCGGCATCTGCCGCGCCAAGTTCGAAGCGCTGATTGCCTCCGACGCCGGTATTCACGCCGTAGATCTTCTCGCCCTGTGCGAGGCGCGACTCCAGAGCCGCGCGGCCCCGAGCGACGCGTTCCATCGCTGCAGAGCCCAGCGAAACAGCCGCCCCGTTGCGGCTGACAGCAATCAGATCAGAAATCGAGAGCGGGCGTGCACCCAGTTCTATTGCGTCCGGCATCTGCTGCTATTGTGCCTTCAGAAGCTGAGCTTTGCTGCAATCTGTGCTGTGCGTGGCGAGCGAGCGCTCGATACGACGCCGAAATCAGCTGCCCCCAGAGTGAAGCCGGGAATATTGAAAATTGCGTGGTTCAGCAGGTTATAAAACTCGCCACGCACTTCCAGGCGAACTGCCTCACGCAACGCAAAACTCTTTTCAATAGTCGCGTCGGTCATGATGACCGGGGCTGCACGCAGACCGCCGCGCGGAGAGTTGCCAAAAATCAGCGCCGGAGGATTTACGAAAGCAGCCGTGTTGAACCAGCGATTTGCCGTCCGCTGATCGGACGCTAGCGTCGGGTCATCAATCAGATCCGGCCGCAGCAAGCCGGCGGGAAATGCACTGGTGGTGTTTGCAGACGTGACGACTGTAAAGGTCGGACCCGACTCAGCAGTCTCGAGCACACCGAACTTCCAGCCTCCCAGAGCCGTGCGAGTCAGGCGATTGCCCTGCAGTTGGGGCAGTTGCACGAGGGCCGACACTACCAGCCGCTGCGGTACATCGCTTCCGCTCCGCCCCTTATCCAAGCGCCGGTTATACGCGTCCATATAGCTCCCGGTGGAGCCGAATTCCTTAGATGCTTCGACATCGTCCAGGAACTTAGAGAACGTATAGTGCGCGAGTAAGTGAAAGACCGACTCATGCGTTTCTGTGCCCGGATGAAAGCCCAGCATGGTAAGTCGAATTGCCAATGGACGGATTGATCAAACTCACGTTGCTGAACTGCGGGAAAGGCCGCGCCGGCCTGGGCGTCTTTACTGCCCATTAGCTGCGGCGGCACCTGGTTCAGAGATCAGTCATTCGCAGTCAGGTGATGGCTGACATTACCGATGTAGCCGACTTCGAACAGAGTATCGGCAAGGAATTCGCGCTGAATGCCGAAGTTGTATTGATAAGAGATGGGCGCAACCTGGTGTGGATCGAAAAACGAAACAGACGTGTTCGGCTTCTGACCCGGAGGCACGGCGCCAAACCCGGGAGTGAGGGCCTGGCGAGTAACGGCCGGGAACCCATTCCGGAGCTCCAAAACACTCTGCGTATCCGCTTGCGCGACCGTATATGAAGCCGATGTCGAGAAACCCAACGCCGCAGCGTCGCCGATGGTGTTGCTGACGCTTGGCCCGTAGAAAACGCCCGCGCCGCCACGCACCACAGTGGCGCGAGCTCCTCTGAAACGCGATAAGCAAAACCGAGCGCGAGGTCCGAAGTTGTTCCAGTCCATCTGGTAAGCCCGCGTGGACACTCCGTTGACTCCTGCGAACGTGACCACGCCCGGAGTGCCTGATACCGGGTTGATCGCAAGTGGGTCGAACGAGTTCATGCGGTTCCCGACGACCGACCTTGGAATCTCCACGTCCCAGCGCAGGCCGAGGTTCAGGGTCAGCCGCTCGGAAACGCGCCAGTCATCCTGCACATAGACTCCGGAATATGCGGCACGCGAAGGAATCTTGTCGGAAGCTTGCACACTTGCCGAGCTAACGTCACCCAACAGAAAACTTGCCAGCGCGTTGCCCGTTGTCGCAGCCGAGCCCGGCAATCCTGTCAGCAAGGGGCTGACTGTGAAATTGCCGGCTGACGCGCGATCGCGAATCTCATCGTTTGTTCCCTTGCGGAACTCCGCACCGAATTTCCACGCGTGCCGCCCGTGCGTCCAGGAGACGGCATCGGTGTACTGCTGGTCCGTTATGGGCGTCTGAAAACGGTACACGACGGTTGGATTTCCTAATGCCGCGCCAGTTGCCGGGACCGTGACGTTTCCGGCCACATAACCTGCGGGTACGCCGTAACCGGGAATGGTGAACGCCGGGAAAGCGGCATCGCTCACGCCAGTCAAACCTATCTTCGCTGCGTAGTCTTCGCCGTATCCAGGCCGCGTCTCGAGGAACTTACGGCGAAGATAAGTGTAGCGGAGGTCGTTGGTCAAGGTGGGAGTGAAGATATGTGTGTCGGAGACAAGAAAGCTTTGGATACGCACATCCGTTATGTCGGCCAGAGGGTCCGCCGCGGGAGTTCCGTAAGTGCCAGTATTGTTCGTATTGGCGTCGTTGATGTAGTAGCGCGCAGTTAGTAAGTCTGATGTTCCTAATTGGTGATCCAGCCGTCCAACAACAATGTTTCGATTCAGACTCATTGCGGCTCGCGCCAATGAAATTGTTGGCGTTAGTTCCTGTTCCAGCCCGGTTGGGCAAGGGGAAGTAATTCAGCGCCGCTATCGCGACCGTATCGAGGCGCGAAGCCGGGATACGATTCCCGGCGAACGGCTGGCGCGTTGCGCTAGTAGAACCGGTCGACGGATCGTAGATCTGAATCGCCTTCCCGGCGCTATTGCGAAGATCTGAAAAGTCGCCCGCGCGGTTCAACAGCGTTGGTACGGTGGAGGCAATCTCAAAACTGGTGAGTTGCCGCGTTTGCTCCCAGGCGACGAAGAAGTGCGTCTTATTGCGCACGATCGGCCCGCCCGGCGCTGGCGCCGAACTGATTGAGGCGCACCGGCGAGCGATGTTCCGCGAAGTAGTTCCGCGCGTTCAACGCATCGTTCTGGAGCGATTCGAACAGGCTGCCGTGATACTGATTGGTACCCATCCGCGTGGTCATCGTGACGATGCCGCCGGTCGAATGCCCGTACTCGGCGGAGTAGTTGTTGGCAATGACTTTGAACTCCTGCATGGCGTCCACCGGCAAGCTGGTCAACTGCTGTGGGCGCGTGAGTCCGACCGCGTTCGAGACGTTGCCACCATCAAGCGTGAAGTTCTGATTGCGTGCTCGGCCTCCCGCTACGCTGAAGACCGGATAGTTCTCAGCAGTCCCGGCTCCGGTGTCGATCATGACTACGCCGGGCGCCAACATGGCTAGCGACGAGGCGGCACGGTTCGGCAGGGGCATGCCGTCGAGCATCTGCCGGTCAACCACCTGCCCGACATTCGAGGTTTGTGATTCGACAAGCGGAGCAGCCTCCGCCACCGTTATCGTTTCGTTTGAACTGCCAATCTGAAGAACGAGATCCAGGTTCAACACCTGTTCCACTTCGAGCTTGACGGGGCCTCTCGCGAGCCGCTGGAAACCAGGGCTTTCGATGTCGGCGCGGTATTCGCCCGGCGGGAGTGATGCAACGCGGAAGTCGCCCGCTTCGGTCGTTTGGGTAGCCTGGGCCACCCCGGTCGATACATTCACGATGCGGACCGAGGCATTGACGACAGGCAAACCCGCAGCATCCTTAACCGAGCCGGAGATTGCACCCGAACCGCTCTGGCAAAGCGCGAGAGAAACGGAAAGGAAGAAGGTGACGAGCTTGGATACATACCGAATCTCCATCATGTAGATAGAGATTAGTATGATTATCCAGCTTGCGTCAACTCTGGACTGGCTCCTGGTACAACCCCATGTAACTGCCGCCCGGATCGCGGAAGTGGGCGGTCAGTTCGGGTGCATCGGCGCCGAGCGGCCGGACGATTTCGCCGCCGTTTGCCTCCACTTTGGCGATCGTAGCTTTGATATCGTCTACCATGATCGAAATCACCAGCCCGCTGGCGGAGGGAGGCCGGTCCGTGATCCACGCGCCGCTCACCTCTACGCCGTCGTGAAAGGTCAGCTCTCCGTTATCGCGCCGCCGGACCTCCCAGCCGAACACCGTTTCGTAGAATTTGGCCGACCGCGCGACGTCGGTAGACGGAATTTGCACGTAGCAGATTTTGCCGTTACGGCTGCTGATGCTCATTGGGCTCCTATTGGAATAGCTGGGGCGCAAACTCGTCCAGGTAGTCGCGCCAGTTGAGCCAGGTATGACCGCCCGCGCTTTCTTTCAGCACAGGTTGGAAACCATGGTTTTTGAACAGTTCGACACTCTTGCGCGTGGTGTCGATCAAGCGGTCATCCGTGCCGGTGCTGAACCAGAAGAGCTTCAGCCCTTTGCGAGCGGCGGCGTCATCCAGCTCGGCTTTGTGCTGTTCTTCCCAGCTCGGACCGGACGGCGGAGCCAGCGGCAGGAGCACCCGGAGCAGGATTCGGATTTGGGAAACTACCGATCAAACCGGAGCTGAACACGCCGATGTACGCGAACTGGTTCAGGTGAGGGACTGCGATGTTCAACGTCTGGCTGCCCCCCATCGAAAGGCCTGCAATCGCGCGGTGTGCACGATCGTTGATGATGCGGTAGTGATGCTCCACGTAGGGCATGATGTCTTTCGTGAAGTCATCCGGGAATTCCTGGTTGGCGCTTGGCGTACGTGCAAAACCAGCGCGCGTGTGACCAGCAGGCATCACGATGATCATCGGCTTCGCCTTCCCGCTGGCGATCAGATTGTCCAGAATGAAACCGGCGCGGCCGACAGAGCTCCACGAGTCATCCGAATCACCGGCGCCGTGCAGCAGGTAGAACACGGGGTATTTCTGCGAGTTGTTCTCATAACCCGGCGGCGTGTAGATGTGCATGCGGCGGAAGCGCCCGAGCGCACTCGAGTGATACGTCACGGCAGCGACTGCGCCGTGCGGCACGTCGCGGGTGTCCATCCAGTCGGAGCCCGGAACGGCAACAAGGCTCCACGTATTGGTGTTTGATTCGCTGGTGAGCGGGTTGCGCGGATCGACAACGGGAATGCCATCGACATTGAAGTTGTAGCGGAAAGCGCCGGGAACGACGGGGCCCAGCGTCGCTTCCCAGATACCGTTTTCGCCTTTGACCATGGGCGTTCCGCCCTGGCCGCCAGGGATGTCGCTGGCACTTACCTTCACCGCCTCAGCTTTGGGCGCGAGCAGGCGGAAGGTGATGTGACGATCGGCTGTAACTTCCGGTGAGACAACCTGGACCGGTGGGGCATTCTGTGCGAGAAGCGGTAACGCAATAAAGATGAGCGCGGCGAGACGTTGCATGACACAAGACAATATCACTGATCCTGACCCATTCCGATTACCTGCCGGCATGCGTTCAGAGCCGCGACTAAAGGGAGCGGATTTATCCATGCGACGGCCAATCCGCTCCCTTCAGTCGCGGCTCTGACATGCGAGCACTGTGCGGGGAGCCGCATACGTGCCTCGCGCGTAAGCAAGTTAGACTGAAACAAACATGAAATTGAATAGCGCCACCATCACGCAGGGCAGGGACCGTGCGCCCGCACGCAGCTATCTGAAGGCTATCGGCTTCACGGACGAGGATTTGCGCAAGCCGATCATCGGCATCGCCAACACGTGGACCGAGACGATGAACTGCAATTACAAGCTGCGCGATCTCGCGGTCTTTGTGAAAGAAGGAATTCGTGCGGCGGGCGGCACGCCGATGGAGTTCAACACGATCGCCATCAGCGACGGCATCACGATGGGCACCGAGGGCATGAAGACTTCGCTCGTCAGCCGCGAAGTCATTGCAGACTCGATTGAGCTGGTCGCGCGTGGGCACATGTTCGATGGCATCGTGGCGCTGGTCGCCTGCGACAAGACGATTCCCGGTGCAGCGATGGCGTTGTTGCGGCTGAATATTCCATCGGTCATTTTGTATGGCGGTTCGATCCTGCCCGGCCGTCACAAGGGCAAAGACATCACCGTACTCGAAGTATTTGAAGCGGTGGGCGCGAACGCCGCGGGCCGCATCAGTGACGCGGAACTCCTCGAAATCGAAAATAACGCATGCCCCGGCGCAGGTGCATGCGGCGGGCAGTTCACGGCCAACACGATGGCGACGGTGATGGAACTGATCGGACTATCGCCGATGGGCACTGCCTCGGTACCGCAGGTCGATGTGCGCAAACAAGCGGTCGCGCGGCGGTGCGGTGAAATTGTCCTCGACTGCGTACGCAACGAGCGCAAGCCGCTGGACATCATGACGCGCGCGTCGCTCGAGAATGCAATCGCCGGAGTCGCGGCAACCGGCGGATCGACAAACGCGGTGCTGCACTTACTCGCGATGGCGCGGGAAGCGAACATACCGCTGGAGATGGATGACTTCCAGACCATCAGCAATCGCACTCCGCTGTTTGTTGACCTGAAACCGGGTGGGCGTTTTGTTGCGGTGGATGTCGATCACGCGGGCGGCATTCCGGTGATCGCAAAGCGACTTGTGGATGGCGGCTATGTCGATTCGTCGGTGCTGACATGCACGGGAAAGACGTTCGCCGAAGAAGCCGCGCTGGCGCAGGAGACTCCGGGACAAGAGGTGATTCGTCCCCTTGACCAGCCATTGAAACCTACCGGCGGTCTGGCGATCCTGCGCGGCTCTCTCGCGCCGGATGGCTGTGTGATTAAGCTCGCCGGGCATACCAAGAAGCAGCACCGCGGACCAGCGCGTGTGTTCGACCGCGAAGAAGATGCGATGGCAGCCGTGCAGGCCGGAAAGATTCAACCTAATGATGTCGTGGTGATTCGCTACGAAGGTCCGCGCGGCGGCCCGGGCATGCGCGAGATGCTCGGAGTGACCAGCGCAATCGTCGGAGCGGGTCTATCCGATACCGTCACGCTGATTACCGATGGCCGCTTCAGCGGAGCGACACGCGGGTTCATGATTGCGCACGTCGCGCCCGAAGCAGTGAACTGTGGTCCGATCGCGCTGGTGAAGGAAGGCGACACGATCTCGGTCGATGTGGATGCGCGGGAGATGAATCTTGAAGTCAACGCGGACGAGTTGAACTCGCGGCGCGCAGCATGGAAAGCGCCGCAGCCCCGCTACACAACAGGAGTTTTCGCGAAATACGTCAAGCTGGTGCAATCCGCTTCTGAAGGCGCGATTACGTCCAAGCCGTGAAGATTCTCTTCATCGGGGACATCTTCGCGTCGCCGGGCCGCCGCATTGTCGCCGATCACTTGCAGGATATTCGCAAAACACAGGGCATTGATCTTGTGATCGCGAACGGCGAAAACTCCGCTGGCGGTTTCGGGATCACGCCGCAAATTGCAGAGGAGTTGTTCGCGCTTGGCGTCGATGTGCTGACGGGAGGCAACCACAGCTTTGACAAGCGCGAGATCTACGACTACATGGGCCGGCAGCCCCGGCTCTTGCGTCCGGCGAATCTGGCGCCAGGCGCACCGGGCAGCGGACTCGCTCTGGTGACTGCGCGCAACGGAGTCGCGTGCGCAGTGTTGAACCTGCAGGGGCGCACTTATATGGCATCTTCCGACTGCCCGTTCCGGAAAGCGGATGAACTACTCGGTGCGATCGATTCCGCTGTGCGCGTGCGCTTCTTAGATTTCCACGCAGAGGTAACCAGCGAAAAAGTTGCGATGGGCTGGCATCTGGATGGACGCGTGTCGGTGGTGGTCGGAACGCATACGCACATCCCCACCGCCGATACGCGCGTGTTGCCGGGCGGCACGGCGTACCAGACGGATGTGGGGATGACCGGACCCTACGATTCGGTCATAGGTGTGGAAAAACAGACGATTCTGCAACGGTTCCTGACCGGCATGCCCGCGCGAATGGAGGCTGCGAAGGGTATGGTGGAGTTGCACGCCGTCATCGTGGATGTAAACGAGGAGACCGGTCTCGCAAGGTCTATTCAACGCCACACGATACAGGGAGATTGAGCGGTGGTCGACGGGTTGTACGTCCAGATCCTGGGAAACCTGCTGTTCTGCATCGTCTTCCTTTTTCTTTGGCGCCAGTCGGGCGTCATCTTCTTCAAGTTCTGGTGTCTGGCGTGGGGCGCGGAGTCGCTGGCGATTCTGTTCACTGCGATTGCGCGTGTCAGCAAATCGCCGGGGTGGCTGGTGCCCCATGCTCTCTTTGAATTCGGGTTTGCACTTTCGTTAGTAGCCGCCGCGCGCGCCGCAACGCCGCGCGCCAACAGCAACTGGGGCAAGTGGCTCAAGATGCTGTTCCTGTTTCCCGCTTTCCTGCTGGTGACGGAACTGTTGGACGGCATTGGGCGCTACGCAGTTTTCCAGGCTGTGCATTCGCTGGCCGTCGCGGTGATCTTTCTGGTTAGCTTCTTCGCGTTCAGCTCGGAGACCGGCACGAAGCGCACTGTCGCCGCGAATCTATTTCGCTTCACGCTGCTGGGGCTTGGACTGCTTTTTCTGCATCACGCCGGCGCTTATTTTTATATGCAAGGCAGCGGACCGAGGCCGTGGTGGCTGACGTATCTCAACTACCTGCATTTCTACACGCTGGCCTTGCAGACGTTGCTCGCGTTCTCGGCGCTGGCGATGTGGATTGAGCATCAGCAGAACCGCGTAGAAGAAATCGCAAAGGAACTCGACACTCTGCGGCGCGAGACCAGCCGCAAGGATTTGGATCACCTGACCGGATTATCGAACCAGGCCACGCTTTCGCGCCGCATGGATCAGCCGTTCGATGGTGTCGTCGCGGTTTGCGATGTGGATGAATTCAAGCTGGTCAACGATCACTACGGGCACCTTACCGGCGATGAGATTCTACGCAACCTTGGACATCTGCTCCTCAGTTCAATTCGCGAGGAAGACGAAGCATTCCGCTGGGGCGGCGATGAGTTCGTGGTGCTGTTCCACAACCAGATGCTGCAAGTCGGTCAAAAGCGAATGACGTCGATCTCCGAACGCTTCGACGACTTCCGCGTACGCGGCTTCGGCGGACTGCAAATTCACTTCAGCTGGGGCGCGGCGGAAGGTCATGGCCGTCCGCTACGCCTCGCGCTTGATGAAGCTGACCACCAGATGTACACCAGCAAACGCGAACGCGGACACGTGCGCGGCGCTGGCTCGTAGCTGGTTACTTCTTCACCCAGATAGTGGTGCGGCGTCCCACGACCGGACCTCCGCTCGGTATGTTGTCTTGCGTCAGAACAACGTCGACCGAACCAGAGTTCTGCCCCGCAGGGATCGCGCTGAGCGGAATCGCAATGTTGATTTGCCAGATGCCGACCAGGCCCGGTGCCAGACCCGAGTATTGAATATTCGCAGGGGGCACCTGGCTGGTATACATGATGACGGTCGGTTTCGTGGGCGTCGGTACCGGGCCAGATGGTGGCGTTCCATCCGGCGGCGCTCCGGGCACGAAGCCTTGCCCAGTGCCGAACATTTGGATGACGCTCCCCACGGCTGCAGGGTTGTTCGGCCCGTTCACCGTATTGTCCTGATTCAGTGCCGCCACCTGGCCGCTGCCGCTCGCGTTCAAGGTGAATAGCCCGGGCGATGCGACGTTGAGCGGAATGCTGGTTCCACCCAGAATCTCACCGGTGTCGAGGCGCACTACCTGAACGTCCGCGAAGCCTGTGGTGGGTGTCGACATCGGCAGCAGGAAGTTGATCTGGTTGCCTTGCACGTAGTACACGGGCGCGGGTTTGCCATTGATCAATACCTGGACATTATTCAGATCGGTCGGAACCGGGACCGTCGAAAAGCTTTGGGCAGACGAGGCAAATTGTCCGTTGCTGCCGAAGATGGAAAGGAACGTCCCAGGACCGTAAGAAGTGGAGAGGAAGTTTGCGCCATTCGCAATCCCAAGCGACCGGTAGTAGATCAACACGCGGTTAGCAAGATCGGCGACGTAGAGGTTGCCCAACTGGTCGACCGTCGCGGCGCGCGGACTATAGCTTGAGAAGCGCGCGGAAGGCATATTGCCGGCTGCCGCGAGTGCACTGAATGCGGGAAAGCGCAGCACCGCATCGTTCCCCGTATCGGCCACCCAGATATCGCCGGTTGCCTGATTCACGTACACATCGCGAGGGACATTCAAGTTGCCGATGGTGGTAAGCGCATGTGGGTTCGTGCCGGCTTTTGAAGGGCTATCGAAAATCAGCACCCGGTTGTTGCCGGCATCCGCGACGTAGACGCGGTCGGAACTATCGACCGCGATCTCATACGGGCTGCTGAACTGGTTGTCGGCGGTGCCGCCGCCCGTGCTGGTGAAATCGGCCTGGCCATACACAGTGCTTGCGGCCATACCATTCGTGAGGTTTGCGGCGGGGCCGGGGAACGCAACGACGCGGTTCTGCAGAATATCGGACACCACCACGGTTCCGTCACTCGCGATGGCCACGCCGGTCGGTGCGGTCAGGTTGGTAGCGGAAGCCGTTTTCGACAGTGTCGTGAAGTTCTGCTGACCAAGCACGAGATCGGGAAGCTGCAGGCCGCCCTGATGATCAAACGGCGATGGATAGCGCACCACGCGACCATTTCCGCGATCGGCGACATACACATCGCCATTCGGCGCCACTGCAATGCCGACCGGCTGATAGAGCCCGCCGGCTGTCGGCGTTCCCGTTGTGCCCAGAGGATAGTTGATCGAGGTGTGGAGGAGATCAGGCTGGCCGAGGGCAAAGGTTGCTTTCGCTCCGTTCTGGATTCCGCGCACATCGGCATAGACCAGCACACGATTGTTGTAAGTATCGGCAATGTAGAGGTGCGTGGGGCTCGAATGGGTGTCAATGGCAACGCCTGCATCCCCTGCAACGCCTTGCGAGGTGAGGGTCGAGAAATCAACCTCGCGGCCCTCAACCAAATTGGGTGCGTTGTACTGCATTCCGAGCTGACCCAGCACGCGAGTCGCAGGGCCAAACGTGTTGCCCATTGCGGGCAGTACGATCACGCGTTGGTTGCCGGCGTCCGCAACGTAGAGTTCGTTGCCGAACGCCACTGCTGAGGATGGAACGAACAGACGGTCCGGCGCGGCATCGCCCTTGCCCTTGTTCGGCTGCCCGCTGTTGAAGTCCGGCTGGCCGATCACGGCAATTGCATTTTGCGTGAACGGCAAACCGGTGGTCCATTGAGAGACCGGATTGAAGATCAGAATGCGGTTGTTCTGGGTGTCGACAACGCCCAGATTGTCATTGGCAGTTACAAAAAGGCCGGTCGGGCTCTGCGAAAACTGTGTGCCGCTGATCTGCGCTTGCACTATCGAATTGTCGTAACCGAGGATGCGTGACGCGGGCTGCGACGACGTGAAGGGTGGATTGAAAACCAGCACACGCCCGCGCAATCCATTGACAGCCTCCATGACGAAAAGGTGGCCTGCCGAATCGAACACCAGGCTCGAAGGCAGATCGGTTCCGGTCAAGTTCGTCGGATCGGTTGACGGCGGTCCTGCGGTCGAGAAGTTCGGCTGCCCAAGAACCAGATCGGCAGCGGGCGCGCTGCTTGCGCCGGAAGTCAACGAGCTTGCCGGAAAGCGCAACACGCGGTAGTTGGCGGCGTCGGCCACCCACAGATTTCCTGAAGCGTCGAAGGTGATGCCCGCGCTCAGGGCCTGGTTGTTGATCGCAAACGCGAGTGATGAAGCTGACAAGCCGCCCTGGTTCGCCGCGGACGTCGCAAACCCGGGCTGCCCAATCACCAGGTCAGCAGTTTGGGTCGTGTGGTTGAACGGGGTGGGGAAGCGAATGATGCGGTTATTCCCCGCGTCCACAACGTAAACATTACCGTTTGCGTCGACAGCAACGCCCACGGGCGTGGCGAAACCCATCGTGAAGCTGTTGCTGTTGCGCCCGGGTCCCTCGGGGAGCGTGGTCACAAAGTCAGGCTGGCCCAGCACGATATCGGCTTTTTGCCCGCCCGTGAAACTGGCGGCATTGCGGAAACCGAGCACCCGGTTATTGAGCGTGTCCGCAACATATAAGCCCGGCGGGTTGGTGCTGCTATCGATTGCAATGCCCTGCGGCTGATAGAACTCGCGGCCTTCCACCAGATTTGGATTGACCGTGTTGATCGTAAGTGTGTCCTGCCCGATCACGCGGCTGGGGTTCGAATTGAGCGCTACCGGCTGAGCGCTGGCGACCGCGACCGATATAGTCAGCAGTAAAAATGTATGACGAAGGAGCATAGGAGCTTGGAATCTCTACGCACGCGGGGTTCCATGGTCACTCCTGGTTTGGCAGGTGTATTGCCTTTGCAATTGCTCAGGAGAAAATTGCTCATGCCGGACAAGAATATTGCAGCCTTTGGACTCTACCCTTCGCAGGCCGCTGTGGAAGAGGCGGTTGCGCGCTTCCGCGACGCGGGCTTCCGCGGAGCCGACGTTTCCGTTTTGCTCCCCGAAAATGCTGGAACTAACGACCTGGCGCATGAACGCCACTCGAAAGCGCCCGAAGGCGCCGCAACGGGAGCCAGCTCTGGCGCAGTTCTGGGTGGCGCACTCGGCTGGCTGGTTGGGATTGGCGCGCTGGCGATTCCCGGGATCGGACCGTTTATCGCGGCGGGTCCAATCGTTGCGGCACTGGCTGGTATCGGCGCCGTAGGCACGCTCGGCGGCATTACCGGTGCGCTGGTTGGCGCAGGAATGCCGGAGTATGAGGCAAAACGCTACGAGGGCCGGTTGAAACACGGCGGCATTTTGCTTTCTGTTCACTGTGACAACGAGGAATGGTCTAAGCGCGCGGTTGAAATGCTGAAGAGCACCGGCGCAGAAGACGTCGCGACGACCTCCGAGGCCGAAGCCGATTTTGGAACCAGTGATAAGCCGACTCCGCGCACTCGTCACAGCATTGGCAGCTAACCCTTACACTGGAAGTTGAAGCCTGCGGTCTGTGCTGTTAGTTTTCTCAACACCACCCCTCTGATTTGGGGCCTTCAGCACGGGCCCGAGCGGGAGCTCATTGATCTTAGCTTGGCGATTCCGTCCGAGTGCGCCGCGAGGCTGGCTGACGGACGGGCGGACGTTGGGCTCGTCCCGGTGATTGAGTTCGCGCGCCAGAAGTTGCGGCAGGTCGGCGATCTGGGAATTGCTGCGGATGGAGCGGTCCGCAGCATACTGCTGATCAGCCGCGTGCCGTTTTCACAGATTCGCACGCTGGCGGTCGATCGCAGTTCGAGAACGTCCGTCGTCCTTGCTCAACTCGTGCTGCAGCACCGCTACGGCTGCCGGCCCGAACTCACCGCGTTCTCACCAGATCTCGACTCGATGCTGCGCGAGCACGATGCGGCGTTGCTCATTGGCGATAGCGCCTTACGTGTTGAACCCGCCACACTTCCCTATCACACGCTCGATCTGGGACAAGCCTGGACGGAATGGACCGGGCTTCCTATGGTTTTCGCAATCTGGGCGTCGCCCGAAACGTTCGCTGGAGCCGCCGGTCTCGCGCCCATTTTGCGCAACTCCTACAACGCAGGCCAACAGCATCTCGCCGAGATTATCGAACGCGAAGCAACCGCGCGACACTTCCCCCACGACGTAGTCGCAACCTACCTTCGCCATCAAATCCACTACGAAATCGGCCCGCGCTACAGCGAAGGCCTGGCCCACTTTCTGCATCTCGCACGGGCCATCAACGAAGCGTAACCGCGTGCTATGATCTGAGAGTCCCACCTTGCTCCTCAGTAGCTCAATGGTAGAGCATTCGGCTGTTAACCGAAGGGTTGTAGGTTCGAATCCTACCTGAGGAGCCAAACACACTGCTCCTCTCTTCGGGTCGACTGCGACCGCTCCAGAAACGCGCAAACTGGCCAATACTTGGTGAATTCGGCCTCTCTGCCGTAGTTCGGCTTTGTCGTTTCATCGAAGCTGGTGCATCGACTGCCCAGTTTGTCGCACGCCGAACTTCATTGACGATTTCAGGTTGGAACACCCGCAGTTCGAAAGCGAGTTTCTAAACCGGCTGTTCACTTGAGCCTTTCCGACAAGATGTGTTCAGCGATTCGGATGCCGTTCGCAATAATCGTGAGCGATGGATTGACGGCGCTCGCTGAAACAAAGAAGGAGGCGTCGACTACATACAGATTGTCCAGATCGTGAGCCTTACAGTTCACATCCAAGACGCTCGACCGAGGATCGACGCCCATGCGGCACGTACCGTTCTGGTGCCCCACGCCTTCAATCGGGATGCGCTTTTTAAAATACGCGCTCAGGGGCAAAGATGTATTGGCGTGGCCTGCCCTTTTTAGCACGTCTACCCAGCGGTCTTTCAAACGTTCGAACGATTCCACATTGTTGGGCGTGTACGAAAGTTGAATCCGCTTTGGGGCCGCGTCTGTTACAAAATCGGATTCATTCGCGCGACCTGTGTCTCCCGACGGATGCGGACCAGAAACTCCGGGTTGATTGTTGTCAACGCTCAGCGGCGTTGTGTCGTGAATCGTTACCCGATTCTCCGGGTCAGGTAAATCCTCGGTGGTGAGCCACCACGGCATAGCGTAGTGTTTGAGGCCTTCAAGAACGAAACCAGGCGTGAGACCAGGGGCGTCGCTCTTCATCATCTCGTGGTGGAAGCTGCCGATCGGCTGCACCTGACCTAACGGGAACGGATATGAGGGATCAGAGTCCTTGAGATAGAAATCATTGGTGCCCCAGGTTTTCGTGTAGCTGTCCTCATTCCGTTGGGTCGTGAGAGCTAAAAGCGCGTCCGCCTGGTGGTACATGAAGTTTCGCCCCACTTGATCCGACCGGTTGGCGAGTCCGTTGGGATGCTTATCGTTGGCTGAAGCAAGCAGGACCACGGCCGAATTCACAGCGCCGGCGCAAAGTGCGAAAATGCCAGCCGTATACCTCGCAGTGTGGCTGCTCTCGAGGCCTGAGCCGCAGTGAACGACCTCGACTTCCGTTACCGCGGTACCGGTGCCGTTGGTCAAGAGGCGAGTGACACGCGAGTTAGTCATCAGCGTCACGTTGGGCATGCCAAGAATCTCCCGAATGCAATTGATATCGGCATCGGATTTGGCATGAATCAGACAGGGATAGGCATCGCAAGTGTCGCAACGGATGCACTTCGACGCGAGCGGGTCCGCGTCATTCCGTTTCAGTCCCAAAGGCATGGGAAAGGTGTTGATTCCCAGCTTACGCACGTCATCCTCAATGCTCTGCATATGAGGTTCATTGGGAAGCGCTGGATAAGGGTACTTCCTGGAGTGAAAAGGCTCCGTCGGGTCGAAGGAAGAACCGTAACCACCGGTAATCTGAGGCGCCGAGCCCAAATCGCCGTGCACATGGTAAAGCTCCTCAGCCTTTGTATAGAACGGTTCCATGTCGGCGTAGGTGATGGGCCATGCGGGAGACACACCGCCCTTGTGCTGAATCAAGCCGAAGTCTTCCGCACGCATGCGGAATAAGGCCGCACCATAGACCTTCGTTTGCCCACCGACGAAATAGGCCTGCTGGGGATGCAGATCTTTGCCGTCTTTATCCTGCCAAGTCTCTTTGGTGTGATAGCGGTTGTCTATGAACACCGCGTTCGTGTCCCAGTTCAACTTCTCTTGAGGCATGAACGGGCCACGTTCCAGGATGAGGATGTTTTTGCCGGCCTTGGCAAGGTGAAGCGCAACAGCTCCGCCCCCCGCGCCTGTTCCGATTATGATCGCGTCGTAGACAGAGGGCATTCACCAACCATACAGTCACAGGCGCCGGTGAAACGGATACTGACATAAAAACGGACATGGGTATTCTGATTCCGGGTGCAATTTCGCACAGAGAACCCGATCACGACCGAAGGCGAGAAGATAGAGTTCCGCAGCGGCCAGCATCCCGAGAAGCGGTGCGGTGAAGTATACCCACCAAGCGGTCCAGACGTGCGCAAAGATAGCCGATCCAGTGGTTCGGGCAGGGTTGATACTGAAGCCCGATACGGGCGCGAAAAAGAAAATGTAGAGCCCGATCAAGCCGCCGACCCAGTAGCTGGTGTAATTTGCGATCTTGGGCCGGTTCGACATCCAGAGAACGACGCCCATCAGAACGATTGACATAACGAACTCCGCGAAGAATGCTGCAACGGTGCCCGTACACGCCTGGAACCGTGACCGCATAATCGACTGTTGGGTCCGCGATTCGGCTCCCCAGAATAAGCGCCGAAATCCCGACACCGAACAATGCCGCCGGCAAACTGAAAAATGATGTAGAACAGCGAATCGGCAGCGGCAATTTTGCCCAGCCGAAGGTAGGTGAGGGTAATTGCGGGATTAAAGTGCGCGCCGGACCTCTTCCCCATGGGCGAACGGATGATCAGGATCGCGGTGACTCCCATCGCAATTCCCATGAGAATCCGGCGGACCGCCGCACTCGGAACCATATGAACGATCGGCAAAGCGGGATCGAATAACAATACCGTTGAGACACAAGCCGCGATCATAAAGATCGCGAGTTCCGCGCCCTCAAAGAAATAAAGCGGCCACTTCATCCTCTACCAAGACCATCTTGCGCTTGATCGGTGGCCGAGTAAACAAGCTGACGCTCTGACGCCATCTGCGGAGTACGGCGGCCTCTCAGCAAAAGCGTTCGAACTCGCCGAATGATTGGGGAGCGAAATCTGGTCGGCTCTTCGTCGGTCTGCCTCTCTCCTACTTCCAGCTCTTTCGGTGCACTGCAAGTCAGCAGAAATCGCGCAAACTGGAAACACTTTTTGCAAGTCGGCCTCTCTGCTCAGTCATGATTTGCGGGTAATTTTTTTCGGCCAGATCTCACCTGCCTTTTTAAAAGCCTTTCTTCGTCTCGGTTCAGACAAGCTTTTCTGGTTAACTGCGCTCGAACATCCGCGAAGTATCGGCTCCCACTGGCTCGCCATTAGGGCTACTGAACGAGATCTTTTCGGATCGACTGACCGCAACACTCTTTGATTTAGTGGGCATTCCACCCGATCAGGAATTCCCTGTCTTTGCAGCTTACGACGTACGCCGCAAAGACTTGGCCATGGCCAAAGTAGTAGAGACTCTCGGGCCGGAAATCACCTCTCACGTCCTCCGAGTAGCCGAACTTTCCAGCTTAATCGCGACCGTCGCGCGCGCTATTCCGCGCGTTCATTGCAGCGTCTATTTTCGTAGATGAGATTCTGTATGGTCTCTGGTCTCTCGTGGGTCTAAGGCCTGACGAATGATGCTGTCAGCAGGAGAATCGGGACAGGCCGCGGAAGATTTCCGCGCGCGTTGACCTTTGAAAACTAGCTACCTGAAGGGGGCGCTCGCTTCCGACCACCAATTCCCTTAAAACATTCGGAAATCCCCTAATTGCGGCGCGAGCGTGTTTTTATAGGCTTGCTTTTGCAGAGTCGAGCGGTGCTATGTAGGGCAATTTGCTTCGAAAGTGTGAACAAAAGTACTCGGACTGGGAGATTTCTGCCCCGTAACGCAAATTGTTCTAGGTAATTCGAGCGAATTGGATATTCTAGACGCACACTCTGTACGGCCAAATAGAGCATTTGCGGAGAAATCCGCAAGGTGTTTTGCAAAACCGGTGGCAAGGATTATTCCCAGGCTGCCCGTGTAGTTTGGCTTCGGTTCCCGACGGGTACTTCAATTTCAACCTGAAAAGACGAGGAACACATGAAGTTGTGCACCAAATTCGTTGTATTACTGTCAGTTTTGGCCCCCAGCGCATTTGCCGATCCATTTGCGATTAATCTGGGCGCCGCAGATCCCTTTGCAGTGCTCGCGGGAAGTACTGTCACAAACACCGGACCAACCGTGATCAACGGAAACCTGGGTGTGTGGCCGGGTACGGCGATCACCGGATTTCCTCCTGGAACCGTGACCGGAACGATGCACTCGGCCGATGCCGTTGCTCAGCAAGCTCAGATAGACTTGACGACGGCCTACAACACCGCGGCAGGCCTCCCCTGCAGCACCAACTTGAGTGGCCAAAACCTGGGTGGCCTGACACTGCTCCCGGGCGTCTACTGCTTCAACTCGTCAGCGCAACTTACGGGAATGCTCACGCTCAATGCTCTGGGCAACCCGAACTCACTTTTGTATTCCAGATCGGGAGCACGTTAACCACGGCCAGTGCTTCTTCGGTCGTGTTCACCGGCGCCGGAAATGGTGACAGTGTCTTCTTTCAGGTAGGCAGCTCCGCTACACTGGGCACCACAACTTCCTTCGCCGGTAATATCCTGGCGCTAACCAGCATCACGTTGAACACGGGTGCGACCATTGACTGCGGGCGCGCGCTAGCTCGCAACGGTGCGGTGACCCTGGATTCGAACGTTGTCTCCATCGACACTCTTGGGTGTGAAGGCACGACCGTCAGTGCCGTTCCGGAACCCCAGAGCGCAACTCTGCTGGGTACTGGTTTTCTGCTCTGTGTAGGCGTTTGCGTTTCCAAGTTTCGGCGCAAAACAGCCTGAGTGAATGGAACGGCGGGCGTCCTAACGGTGCCCGCCATTTTCGTGAAGTGCAACCCTTTCTGAAGTTTTATTCGTCCGAGATCAATAGCCCCGCGGTGTAGGAATGCGATCGCCCCGGCATTGCGGGGCAAAACCACCTTTAAGCGCAGCGTATTTCTGCCCTTACAGTTTCTCCCTTCAAAAAACCATGTTCTGAATTTTGTACTACCTTCTTAGCGCTGTCCCGCGACGCACGGCTCCCTCGGAATTTCAAATTTGTCTTGCACCACAGCCTGCTGCGCGTGCGGCACGCACGCGGCTCTTCATTGGACCGGATTCAGCCATTCGGGCCACTACTCGACGCCTGACCCGCTCGGACATTGATACATTTTGTGGTGAGGCAATCATTGAGAATTCAGAGTTTCGGTGTTGCAACTTTCATCGCGGTCTTCAGTCTGGGCTCTACGCTCTCTGCGCAGACGCCGCCGGAGCCGAGGGTTCGCAGCGGCGGTTTCGTTCCGGGGCAGCATAGGGAGCCGGGTGATCCGGCGCAGATTGCGCGCGGGAAAGCGGTGTACGGAATTCAGTGCGCCATCTGTCACGGGGCGGACCTTCGCGGCGGTGACATGGGCGGGCCGAATCTGCTGCGCTCGCAGGTCGCGCTGAGCGATCAGCACGGTGAATTAATTCTGCCGATCATTCAGGGCAGCCGCAAAGCTGCGGGCATGCCCGCGATACCCATCAGTCAGGAAGATGGCCTGATGGTCGCGGCGTACGTGCGAAGCGTCATGGAGACGATTGGGGTTCAGGGAAAGCCGCCCGAAACGGGCCGTGCGAGTCTGAACGTGGTGGTTGGCAACGCGAAAGAGGGCCAGGCTTACTTCTCTGCGAAATGCAGTAGCTGCCATTCCGTGACTGGCGATATGCAGGGGATCGCAACAAAAATTCCGGACCCGAAAGATCTGCAGACTGCCTGGGTTCGTGGGGAGAGCCAGCGCCGGCGGCGCGCCCAGATGGACGCGGGTGCCCTTGACCCCCGCGCGGTCACCGCCTCAATCAACACCGTTGCCGGAGAGAAGGTTGAAGGCCGTTTGGTGCACATCGATGACTTCTTGGTTTCGGTGCAACTGAGCGATCGCACCATCCGTTCTTTCCGCCGCAACGGGGATGATCCGCATGTGGAAGTTCACGATCCGATGAAGGGACATCGTGACTTGTTGACACAATACACGGATCGCGACATTCACGACGTAACAGCATTTCTCACGACCCTCAAATGAAGCTCACTTACCTGATATTGATCGCTCCCTTAGTGCTGACGCCGATTGTCTGGGGTCAAGGTAAGGGCGTAACGCCAGAAGAGATTCTAAAGCCGCTCAAAGACTCGTGGCCGACTTATAGCGGCGATTACACGGGCCGGCGTTATAGCGCGCTTAAGTTGGTGGACCGTTCTAACGTTCAGCACCTTACGCTGGCGTGGATGAGCCGAGTGACTCCGGGCGATGGACGCGCGGATGGAAACCGAAGGCGCCGCGCAGCCGAAGCGCCTGAGGTGATTGTCGGCGGTGAGGGGCCAGGTGATTTGGGCGGCTCTGGCGGCAATATCAAGGCGTCGGTATTGCAGGTCGACGGCACGCTGTATTTCACGATGCCCGATAACGCATGGGCAATGGACGCGCACGATGGCCGCGAGCTTTGGCATTATTTCTGGAAGACCAAAGGTGGCACGCACATCGGTAATCGCGGGTTAGCGATGTGGAACAACTACCTGTTTATGGAGACGCCGGATAACTATCTGGTCTCTCTCGAAGCTAAGACCGGTAAGGAGCGCTGGCACAAACCGATCGCGGATCTTGCACAAGGCTACTTTTCTACGCCGGCGCCTGTGGTTACCGGCAATCATGTGCTGGTTGGGACCGGCAACGACATCGATTCACCCGGCTTTCTACAGTCATTCGATCCGGAGACAGGAGCGCTCCAGTGGAAGTTCTTTACTGTGCCGCAACAGAAGGGCGACCCCGGTTTAGAGACCTGGGCCAATTTGGATGCGGCGCGTCATGGCGGGGCGCAGACATGGATTCCCGGTGCGTACGACCCGGAGACGCATCTCTACATTTTCGGCACCGGTAACCCGACCCCGGCATTCACCGACACGCGCGGTAAGGGTGACAACTTGTTTACCTGTTCGCTGATCGCGCTCAATGTCGATACGGGGAAGATGGCGTGGTACTTCCAAACCTCTCCGCACGACATGCACGATTACGATTCAGCGCAGACTCCTGTCCTGGTCGACGCAATGTTTAACGGCAAGATGCGTAAGCTTGCGTTGACCGCGGCCCGCAACGGTTATTACTTCACCTTAGATCGTGTGACGGGTGAACATCTGGTCACCAGCAAGTACGGGATGTTCACGAACTGGGCAAATGGTCTGAACAAATTCGGCGGGCCCAAGTTCGACCCGAAGAAGAATGCCACGGTGCCGGGTTCACTGGTATCGCCGAACTCCGACGGCACGGTCAATTGGGAACCGCCTGCTTATTCGCCGGATACCGGCTTGCTTTATGTGCAGGAGAGTAATCAGTATTCACTCTTCTATCTCACCGACGTGGACCCGCGGGGGTCGATGGGATTAGGAGGAAAGGAAGAGGCCGAAGTCGGATCTGTTTCCAGTTACATCACGGCTATCGACTACAGGACGGGTAAGGTAGCCTGGCGCCATTCCCTCTACTGTGAGGGACTCGGTGGCGGCGGACTGCTGACCACTGCGGGAGGCTTATTGTTTGCGGGCGACGGTGCGGGCAGTTTAATGGCGATGGACGCGAGTAACGGAAAGCCGCTCTGGAATACCCGTATCGGGGAGATTAGCAATCCGCCGCAGACGTATCTGCTAGACGGACGCCAGTACGTGATCGCCGCTACCAACGATGCGATCTGGGCGTTTGTTCTTTACTGAGAGGTTTTCATGGCGACGCGCAGAGAACTCTTGAAGAGCATGGCGGCTGGTGCCTTGGCAGCATCGCCGCTGGCTGCCAGACCCTTGGGGCTTCCGATCGGCTGCCAGACCTATCCAGTACGGGATCTGATTGCGAAAGACTTTCCGGGTACGGTCAAGCTTCTAGCCTCCGCCGGCTTCCAAAGTATCGAACTGTGCTCGCCGTGGGGCTATGCCGACGCAGGATTTGCGCCGGTCGGGAAATATAGCGGCGCCGAGTTGCGCAAGCTCTTGGGCGGTATGGGTGTCCAGTGTTTCAGTTCCCATTTTGATATTAACGAGCTCCGGAAAGATCTAGCGAGAAGCCTCGGCTGGGCCAAAGACGCGGGCATGACGCAGATGTTTGTGCCGAGTCTCGACGGTCCAAAGAACCCAACGATGGACGATGTGAAGCGTGCTGCAGATGAGTTCAACAAGATCGCTGCTGCTACATCGAGAGAAGGAATCCAACTCGGTTTGCACAATGAAGATTTCGAAGTCAGTAAAGTAGATGGCCAGCGCACGTACGATGTCCTGTTTCATCTTCTTGATCCCAAACTGGTGAAGTTCCAGTTCCAGGTCTCAACCATCAGCGATGGCTTCGATGCGGCTGAGTACTTCATGAAGTACCCGGGCCGCTTCATCTCCATGCATGTGCAAGGCTGGTCATCGAAAGAGAAGAAAGTCGTCGCCGTGGGCCAGGACGATCTCGATTGGAAGAAGATATTCCGCGCCGCAAAAACGGGCGGAGTAAAGAACTATTTCGTTGAGATGGATCTGCCGCTGATGAAGGCTAGCGTGCCTTATCTACGCGGATTGACCGTCTAAAGCACCCTTAGGCTCCAGCAGTGCCTGATGGCTCGCTCAGGCACTGCTGGTTAATGCTAAGTTAGAAAATTAACTTAGCCCCGAACTGAAGGATGCGGGGATTATGTGCGCTGGTCGGATGTAAGAAACTGTTGCCATCCAGACAGCTCGCGTCGCCGGCCGAGTTATTGGCACCGGCGTAACAAGATGCCGTATTGTTCACGCTCTTGAACTGAGTGTGGTTCAAGACGTTGAATCCTTCCGCACGGAACTCAACCGCCCGTTGCTCGTGAATCGCGAATCGCTTGAATAACCCCATGTCTATATTGGTCCTCGAGGGGTTGCGCAGAATGTTGCGGCCGGCATCGCCGAACGTAAGCCCGCGCGGCGCTGCAAATGCGGCGGGGTTATACAGCAGCGGTCCAGAAATGCCGTTGACTTCGCGAACAGATGGACTGGCATTAGGATCGCCGATGATGTCTACAAACGATCCCGTCCCTACGCCATTTCCGACGCCAGGCCCGTACGCACCGTTCAAGACGCTGAAGGGCGTTCCGGTTTGGAATGTCAGCAATCCCGAAACCTGCCACCCGCCCAAAGCACTGTGCAGGAAACCGGTGTGCTGGAAGAGCGGCAGGTCATAGATGCCGCTGATGTTCAGCAAGTGGCGCTGATCGAAGTTAGAACTGGCGCGTGTCTGCGCCAGGTTGAACGAATTTACGAAGTTGGCGTCGCCGCGATCGGATGAATCGTCAATCGAGTGGCTCAGCGTATAGGCCAGGCTCAACTGGGCTCGTCCCGCGGTCCGGCGGACCGAAACCTGTAAGGCGTTGTAGCTTGAGTTTGCCTGATCTTCCAAGCCGACTATGGTCCCGAACCCTCGGAAGGAGCGATATGGGTTGGGATCCGCGCCGCATGCGACGTTGAAGTTGATAGCTGCTTGACCGGCAGGCGTCACACCATTGACGGTGCCGTTCGAGCAGTCGGCGGCGGTCATCGCTTGGCCGGGCAAGTAGGGGTTTTGCGAAATAGGCGTAGCCTGAAGCTGATTCAGGTCGCGCTGATCGGTCAGGTGCGTACCTTTACTTCCTACATAAGAGACGGTCGCGACGGTATCCCTGGCCAGCTCGCGCTGAACGTCAAGGTGCCACTGTTGCATATAGGGCCAGCGAACTTTCGTCTGGATGGACGTTGGGGTCAGGGGAGGGTAGGATGCCACTCCGCCACCGCCAATATTTGTATATCCGGAGATGTTGTATTGCGTAGCGCTCAGCACGAGAGGCGGGCTGCCCTCGAGAGACTCGGTATTGGACTCATTGCCATTCGTCATTTCGAAGAACATGCCGTATGCGCCCCGAATGGCCGTCTTCCCGTCGCCGAAGGGATCGTACGCGAACCCGAACCGCGGCGCCGGATTGAAGATGTGGCCAGTCATACAGCCGGAGGGCACGCCGCCTGCGCCGCACTGCACTAGACCGGTGAAGGGATCTCCGGTGCCCGGGATCAGATTACCGGCGGCGCCGGTGATCGACCCGTCGGTATCGATCAGAGGCGCCTTCGATGGATCATAGCGGCGGGGATCGAAGTTATAAGCCCGCAAGTATTTCTCGTGATAGGTATTGAAGAGGCTTATGCGTAAACCTAAGTTCAGAGTCAGTCGCTTGGTAACTCGCCAGTCGTCTTGAATGTATGGCTCGAGACTCTTGGCGCGATTGTAGTATTTGATTTTCGCAGTAGTCTGTGAAAACGACTGAATCTGACCGGTCAGGAAGTCGGCAAACGCGTTGCCTGTACTCCCGCTGGCAGTGTCCGAAAAATTCAACGTTCCCTGCAGGTGCGGGCTGTTCTGTTCGTTCTTTTGGCGCGCTGCGAAGTAGAACCCAAAGAACAGATTATGTGACCCCGCGTTCTTGGAAACCTGATCTCGGAAGGTGTAAGTCGGATTCGAGTTCACCCAGGGAAAGTAACCGGTGTCCTGTCCGAAGCCGCCGCCATAGGCTGCGTTGCAGCATAGGTTAATGCTCGGAAGCAGACCTCCCGATCCGTTGTTGAAGATTGTCGTGGAAGTCAGTGTAGACGGGCGGTTCACATTGCCGAGCGCATTCAGAAAGATATGGTCTGTGGTGTAGCTGAAGATAAACTCGTTGAGCAGCGACGGAGACACGCTGTCTGTCATATGCGCAACCAGGCTGACGCCAGGACCGACGAAATTGGTCTTTACCGTAGAAAAGCTGGAAGTGCCGCTCCAGAGGGGCGTGGGCGTGATCGTTTTCCACGAATCGTGAATGAACCGGAAGAACACGCGGTGATTGTCGGTAATGTTCTGATCGACGCGGATCAACTCCTCGCGCCAGTCGGTTGGCGAGTTCGGAGCCGCCTTGTAGAACGAAGAAGATCCGCTGCCCGAGTTGGGGACGGGAATTAAAGCGTTCAGAATTGCGGCCGCATTCGGGTCGACCGGAACCTTGTTTCCGGGGAACGGATTATTGTTTGCGTCGTGCGGGCAATCGGGCCCGGGGCACAGATCGGAGAAGTCGCCCGCGCGTTCTGCGACCGACGGCAACTGCTGGTTGAATACCTGGCCTGGCACACGTTCCTTGCGCCAATCTTCGCTGAAGAAGAAGAACGTTTTCTCGCGGCCTGAATTGAAATGGCGAGGAATGAACAGCGGGCCTCCGATGGTGAAGCCGTAGTCATTCTTTTTGTAAGAAGAGCGATCGGTTTCGAAGAAATTGCGGGCGTTGAAGATATCGTTCCGCACGAATTCAAACAGGTCGCCGTGAAAATCACGCGTTCCTGATTTTGTGATGGTCTCAACGGTGCCCGACCCGTTGCGGCCGTACTGCGCGCCATAGCTGGAAGTGAGCACACGGACTTCGGCGATCGCATCCACGTTCGGATACACGTTGAGCGTGCCGTTGCTGCCGTTGTCCATGTTGTCGCCGCCGTCGATCTCCCAGTTGTTGTATTCGGTGCGGCCTCCGTTGATACTCATCGCGACGCTGCCGTTCACACCGACCTGCCCTTCGTCCTGGCCCGTTTGGTTGCTGACGCCGGGAACCAACGTGACCAGTTGTGTGAAGTTGCGGCCATTCAAAACCAACTGATTGATCTGCTTGGTTGTGATCACGCCCGCGAGTTCCGAGGAGTCAGTTTCGACCTGCTCGGCTCCGCCCGCGACGGTTACTTCCGACGCAACGTCCCCGACCAGGAGTGCGGCATCGACACGCGCCTGCTGGGCAATGCGCAGTACCAGATCGTTCGCCTGGTAGCGCTTGAATCCGGGTGCCGAGATGGTGAGGCTGTATACGCCTGGCGGCAAGCCGGCTATCAGGTAATCACCGTCGGTGTTGGTTTGAGTCTTGCGTGCGGCGTTCGTCGCGGTGCTGGTAACGGTGACCTCGGCTTGCGTGATCACCGCGCCGCTGTTATCGCGGACGGTACCGCTCATCGTGGCCGTGTCCTGCCCAAAGGCAAGAGCCGCGAAACTCAGCAATAGAACGTAGGCGCGAATACTCGTGAAATTCATTTCGGCTGGCCTCCTCGAGAAAAGCTGAAATCGATCCGTAATGGCGTTTGCAAGCATCCTATCCGCTTCGAAATTTCTTAGCAAGTCAGAGTTCGTTGTACATTCGGGTGGTGAGAATTTGGGCCGCGACTGTGCCGTTCATCGTCGCCATAGCGTGTACAACAAGCGCACAAACCTCACCGGATGGCGATGCATCCGCAGCGTTCGTTCGCGGCGAGCAGGCGCTCCGTGCAGGTGACCTGGATGCGGCGGAGCAACTATTTCGCACAGGTCTAAAAGCGTCGCCGAATGACCCAGGCGCGCATATCAATTTAGGCGTCATTCACATGCGCCGCAAACAATGGGCGAGCGCGATCCAGCAATTTCAAATTGCCGAACACTTGAAGCCGAACTTGCCGGGTGTAAGTCTCAACCTGGGCTTAGCTTATTACCGGAAGAACGACTTCGCGAGCGCTATAGTGCCGTTCGAGAAGGTAGTTCGTCTCGCGCCTGCTTCGAATCAAGCGCGCTATCTGCTGGGGATCTGTTATTTTCTGACCGAAGCGTACGCGAACGCGGTGAAGATGCTGGAGCCGCTCTGGAGTGACCAGGCGAATAACATGCAATATCTGTACTCGCTTGGAATTGCGGCGGGCGAGGTACACCGCGATGATTTGGAAAAGCGTGCGATGGAGAGGCTGCTTGCAGGCAACGAGGATTCCCCGGAGATGCACCTTCTACGGGGGAAGGCGTATCTTGCGCGTGAACAAGGGCAAGAAGCGATTTCCGAATTGCAAAGGGCTGCTGCTCAGAATCCGCGTCTGCCGTTTGTGAACTTTTATCTCGGTGCGGCCTGGCGCAAGTTGAACGAGAACAAAAAAGCCGAAGAAGCTTTCCGGCGTGATTGTGCAGTGGAGCCCGATGTTGCGTTCAATTATGAGCAGTTGGGCGAAATGAGTCTGATGGCCGACGATCTCACAAATGCGGAAGCAAACTTCCGGCGCGCGTTGCAGATCGACCATCGCCTTGCCGCGTCGCACTACGGCTTGGCGAAAGTTTTGAAGCAGCAGGCACGCTATTCGGCAGCACTATCCGAGTTAAATGAGGCCGAGCGCCTGGATACGCAAAGCACCAGCATTCACTACCTGAAAGGCCAGGTGCTGCTCAAACTCTCCCGGCAGGTGGAAGCGAAGCGAGAGATGGCGCTGGTGCAGCAGATGCAGAATTCCGTCCACGATGATCTGGAACGCAAAATTAGTGGCAGGAAGATCAGCGAGGCAGCCGAAGCTCCCGAGCCGTTTTGATTGACGGAACAACCGCAAGCTCAATTAACCGGGCGCATCGGGTTGATTCCGGCGCTCGCGGCCAATTTACTCAACATGGTCGGGGTAGGCCCGTTCCTGACGGTGCCACTGGTCATCGGCGCCATGGGCGGTCCACAAGCGATGCTGGGCTGGGCGGCTGGCGCGCTGATCGCGTTGTGCGATGGCTTGGTGTGGGCGGAGCTAGGCGCAGCGATGCCGGGGTCCGGTGGTTCCTACCACTATCTTCGCGAAGCGTATGGTCCTGAGCGTTGGGGCCGTCTGATGAGCTTTCTGTTTCTCGCACAGACGGTGATTGCAGGACCACTCACGGCAGCTTCGGGCGCGGTTGGATTTGCCGAGTACGCGCACTTCCTGGTGCCCTCACTCTCATTCTGGGCAGCGAAGGCGCTGGCCGTTTTCATCTGCCTCGTTGCCACGTTCCTGCTGTATCGGAATATTCGAGACGTGGGCAAGCTATCGATCGCGATGTCCGCTGTCCTCATTGCGACGATGGCGTGGATCATCTTCGCCGGCGCCACTCACTTCGATGCACACCGCGCGTTTGATTTCCCTGCCGGCGCATTTCAGTTCTCTCGCGAGTTCTTCCTGGGACTTGGCGCGGCGACGCTCATCGCTATGTACGACTACAGCGGCTACTGGAACGTTTGTCTGATCGGCGATGAAGTGAAGGAGCCGGCTCGCACCATCCCGCGCTGCATTCTGATTTCAATTCTTTTTCTGGGCTGTTGTTACGCAGCAATGAGCACGTCGATCATCGGCGTGCTGCCGTGGCGCGAAGCGATGCAATCGAAAGCGATCGTGTCGGATTTCATGTTGCGCATCTCGGGTGCGGCGTCGGCCCGCATGGTCACGATCATGATTCTGATTGCCGCGTTCGGTTCCGTTTATAGCGTGCTGCTCGGTTATACGCGGGTGCCGTTCGCGGCCGCGCGGCAAGGTGAGTTTTTCGCGGTCTTTGCTCGCGTGCATCGAACGGGAGGATTTCCGTCCTTCTCAGTCTTGACGATGGGCCTTGCGTCGGCTGCGGCTTGCTTTCTCTCGCTCGACGAGTTGATCAAAGCGTTACTGGTAATTCAGATCCTGACTCAATTCATCGCGCAGTGTATCGCGGTGGTGTTGATTCGCAAGTACCGCACCGATATTCGCAGACCGTTCTCAATGGCGCTCTACCCGTTGCCGGCGGCGATTGCTCTGGTGGGATGGGTGCTCATCCTTGCATCAAGCGGGAGCGCTTATATTCTGGCGGGGCTGGGGACGGTGATTGCGGGTATCGTGGGGTTTCTCATCCACGTTCGAAGACGAGGAGCGTGGGCCTAGCCCAGCTACGTCAGGAGTGGCGCCGCAGCTCCGATCAGAGCTGCTCGCCAGCCTAGCTCGGCTTGCGAGATGGCTACGCGTGGTGAACGTCATGGCTTTTGAAAGCCTGTCTCCGCCGATGTTACCTGCGCGGAATAGCGGAATGCGCCAGGGTCAATGCCGCGATGTAAGGCAAGCGAACAGGCGGCCACCTGCACGGGAATGATCTCTGAAATCGGTTCGAATGGCGCAGGGCAACGCAATCCATCACACACGCGAATGCTGCCACCTATCGAGTTCAAGTCGCTTGCCAGTGCGCGGTCGAGTTCGCGCGTCTGTTCTTGAGATACAAACACGATGGCACGGAAGTTGGTGTCGACTATCTCGGCTGGCCCATGCCGGAACTCCGCAGCTGACATCGCGACGGAAGGGAGCCGGGCTGCCTCATTCATCAGGAGTGCACCCTCGTAAACGGAAGCGAGCGAGGGACCACGGCCCAGCAAGTAGACCACCTGCGCGTCAGCGAGAAATTGGTCCCAATCTCCTCGCTGCGTGAGGGCGTTCTCGATCGAGCCCGACACTGCGTCGATTACCTGATTCATCACATCTACGCCGATAGACTCTTCCAGCACTGCGGACGCAAGTAACAGGAGTACCGTCAGAGTGCCTGTGTAGGTCTGTACAGCAATCATCCGATCCGAAAGGCTGTTCACCAAAACTGAGATGCCGGCGTTGCGGTCCAGATGGCTCGCGCGCTCGTTCGTCACGCCGATGATCGCGTTGCGCCGCTTGCCGAACCGCTCCAGCAGCATCTTGATCTCTATCGTTTCGCCGGAGCGGGACACCAACACAAGGACGGCGTCATCGTGTGCGGACGCGCTACTGAAATGCAATAGCTCAGAGGCCTCGACGGTAATCGCGGGGAAGCCGCGCGACGTCAGGTACGCTGCAGCCGGAATCGCGGCATAGAGTGAGCTTCCCATCCCGGCGAAGACTACCCTGCGCGCTTTGCGGATCGCAGCGGCGGCACTCAACAGCGCTGCTTCGCCGTCACCAAACTGATAAGCAGTGACTCGACGCAGAGATTCCGGCTGGCCCTGGATGTCGTCGAGCATCGACGTCTTCATCGACTCGATGTGCCCCGCCATCCGTCGATCGGCTTCTTCCATTCCGGACAGGAAAACGGCAGCGCCACTTTCGATCCGCGCCCGGCCGAGGCATAACCGGCACACAAGGCCTCCAGCACGACGCGGCCATCTTCGCCGGTCGCCTGCGGCGTTTCCTTGCCGCGCACGCAACGCGCGAAGTGCCGCATCTCTTGAGGGAAGCCATAGTTCCACAGTTCCTCAAACACGGGATAGCTCCATCCGCTGGTGGTCGGGGCCTTCTCCACCGCGTAGCCATAGCCGCGTTCGCTGTACGTGGGCAGCGCATTCCCCATGTGCAAATTCGCGTATGTCACGCCTTCGCTGCCATAGATCTCGATACGGTCATCCATCCCGCCACGACGCGCCCAGCTATTCTCCATGACACCCAGCGCGCCACCAGCGAACTCGATGATGCCGATCACTTCGTCCTCGCCTTCCGTCTTATCGCGGTGAACGTACGTCCCCATCTGGCAATACACTGATTCGATCTTGGGCCGCCCCAGAAACCAGTAGCAGAACGCGATGCTATGACAGCCCATGTCCATCCAGACTCCACCGCCCGACCGGCTTACATCCCAAAACCAGTCGCTGTGCGGGCCGAAGTGTTTCTCGCTCTGCTTAACCAGATGAACTTTGCCGAACGCGCCTTGGTCGGCCATTTCTTTGGCTTTGACATATTTTGGAGTGAAGAACAACTCCTCTGCATAGAACAACAGCACGCCGGCCTCGCGGCAAACATGAATCATCTCGTCGGCTTCGGCCAGTGTCATGGCCATCGGCTTCTCGCAAACCACATGCTTGCCGGCGCGCGCTGCGTCGCACGCGATCTGCTTGTGCAATGCGTTCGGCGCCGTGATCGTGACCATCTCGATGTCGCGCTCCGCAAGCAAGTCGCGATAATCGCGGAACACGCGGGGGATCCCATAGCGGCGTGCCAAGTCTTCGGCGTGCGGGTGAGTGGGAGAGGAGACCGCCACTACTTCGGCTTCCTCCGGCATCATCTGAAACGAGGCTGCGTGGATATCGGCCTGGAACTGTGAACCGATAATCCCGACCTTCACTTTGCCTGGGTTCATGTGTTTCGAACCTACTATGTCTTTATCGTGCGCGAGGCCGCGTCCCAATATACGGGCTTCTTCTGGAAGTACGATTCGTTCGCCATGTGACAAGCGATGGCCGCGTGATTGCCGAACACGGCGTCCTCTGCAACGGGCTTTCTGGTGCGAACCGCCTCAAAGAAATTCCATAAGTGCGGGCGGATATCGTCCCAATCATCACCGCGATAAATAGCCTCTTCACTGAGGGAAGTGCGCCGCGGCTCTTCGGGATGCGCTGCATGCCATTGCCGCACGTAGTCCTGACGCATCTTGGCTGGAAACCCGCCACTGTAATAGCTGGGCGAAGTGTCCACACCATTCTGCGGTGAGTGACGAAGGTCGCCACCCGTAGCGTCCAGAATTCCCTTGGGCCCCATGAAGCGAGCCAGTTCGGGCGTAGCGGTTTGCAATCCCAGACGCACGTACACCGGGATACCGTGATAGTCGAACAGCACGACATGCAGGTCCGGCATGTTGCGGCCGTCCTTCCACCGGTAGATCCCGCCCAGCGCTGATGCAGAGCGCGGCGGTTCGTTCCAGCCGAGTGTGTACAGCATGCCGCTGAGTAAGTGCACCATCAGATCGCCGCCCACACCGGTGCCGTACTCCTTCCAACAGCGCCACCGCGCAAAGCGCACGGGGTCGAAGGGAATTTTGGGAGTGTCGTATAACCACGTGTCCCAGTCGAGATTCTGCGGAGATAAGTCGAGGGGCGGTGGATACTGCCAGGCACCATTCGGGCTGTTACGGCCAAGGCTCAGTTCCACCATGGTGACCTCGCCAATCGCACCGCCATGGTAAAGTTCACGAGCCTTCGCGCAGAGCGCGGAACTTACGCGCTGCGATCCGATCTGAACAATGCGATGATTCTTTGCAGCCGCATCCACCATGTCGAATCCTTCGGGTGCGGTATGCGACATGGGCTTCTCGCAGTAGATATCTTTTCCAGCGTTGCAAGCGTCAACGACCACGCGCCGGTGCCAGAAATCAGGAACTGCGGCGATAATGCAATCGATGTCTTTGCGATCGAGAAGTTCCTGGTAACGCCGGGTCACCGGGAGGCTCGCGTTACCGGTTATCTCTCTAGCCAGAGTGTGCCGGCCGTCGTATAAATCCGCAGCGCCGACGCACTCCACATTCGGAAGCCCAATCGCGGCGGCGAGCAGGCCAGACCCCTGCATTCCGACGCCAATTATGCCGAACCGTACTCGCTTGACCGATGCGGCAGGGGCTTTTTCCGATTGCATCAAGGCGAGGCCAGTAGCACTCTGGAGAAATTGACGGCGCGGAAATTGATTGTTCACGCGACCATTCTATTCTCGAAAATGCTCAGCAATACCGATGTTCCCTGTCGCGCTCTCTTAAACAATTCCACATGCGCAATACACCGTTGTAGTACAGACCGTTTGTCTTGAGCGATATGTATGGCGCATCACGCAGCTTGAATGTACGATGGTGCAGTTGTATTAAGGGCCTCCGAATTGAGTACGCCGCAAGGAGAAACTCGTGCCGTTAAACCAATCGCTTGACGATTTATACGCTGCCGCTTCGCAGAATGTAGCGGCCGCTAACGAAGACAACGAAACCCCGCTTGTGTATACCGGCCGGTACATCGCTATTTTCAAAGATGATGCGAGCAGCGCCGCGATCAGCAATTTCAAAGACACGCACAATTTGAGCGTGGCGACTGCCAGCGACGCCGAAGGATCCGCAGTTCAGTTCGATAACTTGACCGACGCCGAGGTTCTCGTTTTTCCTGAACTCAACGCGGCACTTGTCTCGGGCGAGGCATACGCAGCGATGTTCCCGCCTTCCGATGCCGTCGCGGTTGCGGCCGAGCCTGGCGCCCCGCCTCCCACACCGGCACTGGATCCCGATAGCCCGATCGAAGCACTAATTCCTGAGGCGTTTGTCTATGCGATCGACGATGAGGATACGGTCACAGCCGACGGAACGGGAACAGCGACGGCCCCGGCGGCGGGTGCGACGACCTATGGCCTGAGCCTGACTGCAGTGGACCTCTCAGGCTGGATGGGCAACGACATCAAGGTGTGCATTATCGATACCGGGATCGACCTGAACCACGCGGACTTCGCTGGGCGCGTGATTGTTAAGGCGAGCTTTATTCCCGGCGAGACAGTGCAGGATGGCCATAGCCATGGCACGCACACAGCAGGAACTGCATGCGGCCCATTAAAGCCGGCCGGGGCCGTGCCGCGGTATGGGATTGCCTATGGCGCTTCGCTGTACATCGCCAAGTCGCTCGCTAACTCGGGTAAGGGCGCAGACGGGACCGTGCTCGCCGGTATGAACTGGGCAATCGCGAATAAGTGCGACGTAGTTTCGATGTCACTTAGCAGCCGCGGAGGGCCCTCGGCGCTCTACACCAAGGCGGGGCAGAAAGCATTAGACAAGGGCATCCTGTTCATTGCCGCATCGGGCAACGATAGCGCGCGCCCGGGAACGATCGCGTCGACCGGTTCGCCCGCCAACTCGCCGACGATCATGGCCGTGGGTGGAATCGATTCAAAGCTCGACATGTACGTGAAATCGAACGGCGGAAAAGTTGAGATCGCCGGGCCGGGTGTGGGCGTCTTATCGTCAGTACCTGGGTCGCTCTATGGCAACAAAACCGGCACGAGCATGGCCACGCCACATGTGTCCGGCATAGCTGCGCTCTGGGCTGAGACCGATTCATCGCTCCGCGGTCAGGCGTTGTGGGACAAGCTTGTCGCGACGGCGAAAGCAATCCCTTATCCGGCAACCGACGTCGGGTCCGGGGTGGTGCAGGCGCCCACGATGCCGCCGGTATCCACGACGTGACGGGCATTGAAAGCGAACAGGAATGGATCGTCACGATTGACGCGCACGCATCACTCAAAGCAGTTGAGGCGGAACTGAAGCACCTTGGCTTTGTGATCGTGCGCGTCTTCGATGAGCTGGGCGGGTTAGAGGTACGGGGCTCCGCGACCTTGGCGGAAAAGGCCAAGGCGCTGCCCGGAGTTGCTGATGTGACCGAGTCCGGCACTATCGACGTAGGCCTTCCTGACGCCCTCGATTCCTGATTTTCGGTTGCTCTCTAAAACTGACGCGAGACGTTGAGGCTGTTGAATGCCGGCGACGAATACCTATTCTCAAAGCGCGATCGAGTTGCTGCGCGATTGGGCGCTGCTGGCCGGAGTGAGCGGCCGCATCGCCCAAGATCCGCGGATGGGCCTGCTGGCGCGCGTGCTGCCGGATTTCGATGACGGCGCATTGGCAAGTGGCGGATTATGCACGGATGGTTCGCCTCTCGAACTTTGTGAGCGCATCAGCGTTAAGCCGCAAGCGCCCGCATTCACCCTTGAGGTGCCCGAGTGGGAGGGGCACTCTCAATTAGACGCGCTCTGCCGTGCGCTGCGCGAGACGGCTTCAGAGCAGGATTTAAATGAAACGCGCCTGAGACTCGAGCGGATTGACGGTCGAGTGAAGACGTACTGGATAGGTGTCGACTTCGCGCAGTCCTTGCGGAGTTCGCATCTATTGTCACTTGCATCCAGATACGTCGGCCGAAACGCTGCTGCTCGCGGGACTCCGGTTGTCACCCGTGACGCAGCGGATCGTCAGTGAGCTTCTGCAAAGAGGAGCGCTACGCGTGGCTGCGTGGAGTATTCCCGCTTTTTCTGCGGGACCGAAGGTCGCCTTTCAGCACCCGCTCGAGCAGGGCCCACTCGAAGCACTGGCTGGCCAATGCGGCGTGCCCTATGAACCTTTGCGCACTTACATGCATTTGCTCGATCCGCGGCGCGGCGGCTGGCGAATGACGCGTTGCGGCCTGGCGCTTGCATGCGACGCGCAGGGCAACCCATCAGGGCTGACGGTTTATCACTATGCAGCACCTTACTTCCGCGACGACGAACAACTGCGGACCTTCGCGCTCAGGCTGGCAGAGAAATTCGGTTGGAACACAAACACTTATCGCGCGTCCTCGCGGCTGCTTGACAGGCCCGCGGAACGCGTCCGCTCTTTGATCGGCTTCACCGTGGCAGCTAACGGCACCACCTCAATGCGCCTTTACGGCCACGCCGGAGGGTTCGCAAGGATGCCGGGAGTTTTCGAACCAACAGCTATCTCAACGAGGAGTAACTCATGCTCAACATATTCCCAAGTGTGACGGTTCCGGGAGTGGAAAACGTCACCCTGTACCACGACGACTCCGACAGCAACCTCTTCTACATGATTTCGAACATGCCAGTCTTCAAGACCGGCGTGGACGGAAAGCCGATGCTGCGCCTCCTCGTTATTGGACGCGACTTTTATCTGTTCAAGGATAAGGCTCAGGATCTCAATTCTGCCGAAACCGAGTTGGGCGTGTTCAATATGACTACGGCGCTTGAGGTTTCACAATCGGATCAGGATAAGATTCGCAACTACCTGGCTTCGCTGCGAAACTATGCACGTCCGTACTTCATGGGCGGCCGTGTCCGGTTCCAGGTTGCTGCTGCGGGACCGAGCGCGGCGCAGATCAAGCTGACTTACCCGGAGTGGACTACTCCGGCGAAAGTGACATTCAGCATCGCGGGGCAGGGCGCAGGAGATACCTTCATCAAGACTGCCACGGGGAGCGACGCACCGTCCTTACTTACTGACTGCACGGCCAATTACCAGGCCACGCTCGGGCAGGAAGGTGTCGAACTGTTGCGGCAAGCGCTCGCCAAGGGTTATTCGGCAGCCAGCGTTTGGTACCAGGTTTCGTTTGTGGCGCGCATGCCGGCGATCAACATCACGATTTCCGGTGATGCATCAAACGTGTACAAGGACATCAAGAACTACATTCAGGTTCAGGAGCATTACTCGGGCGATAGGAGCGGCTCGTGGTCATACCCGCAGATCAGCGACCTCAACCAGTTGAAAACGGTCTCGTCGTCGCTCCATATCCAGTTTGATGACGGCGATTTCACGCAGGCTGCGGGCGGCGCAACGGATATCGAGAAGCAGATCGAAAACTTTATCTTCACTACCGCCACGAATTACATACAGAACATATTTTTCGCACCGCCGTTCACTCCCGGCGTGCCGTCGGGCGAATTGGGCACCGATCCGATGGCGCATAATCCGTGGAAGGACCAATCGGCCCCCGCGGCGGTCGCTAACCAGTTCTGGCTAAAGAATTTCACTCAGGACATGGAAGGCAGCTTTGGATTCAGCGCCACTTACAACAAGAACTTCGTTGTGACCAAAAATCCGAGCGCGACGCTCGAGGGCATGATCAGCAAGGAGGATTACCAGGCTTCCATTCTGGAAGCAGATCTTTCAGTCCCTTACTTCCAGATACTCGACGCGGCAATTGCCGTTACCGCCGATTTCGTCAATGATCCAATTGCAGCCATCATCGTCCATTGTGAATACAAACAGACGGACGAATTGACCGGCGAAGTGCGGCAGCACTCCGACGATTTCAAGTTCACGACGGGCCAGGAGCAGTTCCGTTTTCAAGCGTTTATGGCCAAGGCCAAGGACGGCACGCCGAAAGACCAATATACGTACTCAACGCAACTCATCTACAAGTTTTCGGCGGAGCCGGTGAACAATCCGCCGGTGACCACGAACACGCGCGAACTTTTCCTGGGGTATAACAACCTGAGCTGCGTTCGGGTTGCCGCTGTGTTGGGCTCCGTTCCCGTCGATACAGTTGCGCGGGTGCAGGTGCACTTCGAGTACCCTGACCCGAACTTGAAGATTCCCAGCAAAACGAAAGATATTTTCCTGAGCCCGGAAAACCCGCACGACAGTTGGTTCACTTTCACCGGCAACAACCCGTCTGTCGAGTACACGTATCAGTGCACTTACTTTCTGACGAATGGTGAAACGATTCAGAGCGAAGTGCAACGCTCGAGTTCCGGAACCTGCGCTATCTCAGCCCCGTTTGCGGATACTCTCAATGTTACTTTCGTCCCCCAAGGCCAATTCCCGCCAACCCAGCAGATCGTGGTGTCCACTGTCTACGTTGACCCGGAGGGATATCGCGAGACATCGGGCCATTCTTTCACCTCGCTCCGCGACACCTGGGCGTGGCAAGTGCGGCTGCGGGACAAGACGATGCGCACGTTCAAGTACAAGGTGGACACCACCTTCACAGACGGCTCCTCCGATACGGGAGAGTGGAAGGATGGCGCGGAGGGCACGATTCTGGTAGGGCAACTGGCGCAGAAGATCCTTGAAGTCGATGTGATCTCTTCGCTGATCGACTTTACCAAGACCTGGAAGCTGGTGATCGTCAAGCTTAAGTACATTGATGACGCCAACGGCGTCGACCAGGAACAGACGTTCCAGATATCCGCTCAAAATGCGAGCGTCCCACTTACTTGGCGATTCCCGGTAAAAGATCAGAAGCACAAAACGTACGTGTACGAAATCGATGCTTACGGCATCGACCCTGCGCAGAGGAAGGTTCTCGGGCCTTTGCCGACCGATAACTCAGCTTTGGTGATCGAACTATGAGTACCGCACCGGTTCAACTCGCTCGGATGCAGTTCAACACGCTCTCGTTCAATCGCAGCGCGATGTTGGCCACGATGGTGGGCCAGCAATCAGTAAATCTGCAACAGAGCTATCAGCAGGCGCTGACCGCGCAACAGGCGAGCGCGCCTGCGCTCAACACTGTCGTTAACGGTCCGGGAGTTTACGGTGGAACAGATGGAAAGACTTATCTGGTACCATCTGCGCGCCTTGCGTATCGTGCTAACCTTCCGCGCACTCCCGAAATCGCCTTTACCTCGGACGGCAGCAGTTGGAAGATTACCGCAGTCATTCAACTATTCCGGCCCGCGGGGGCGGACGCTGCTGCCATTCCGCTATTGATGGACAGCCATCACATCTCCATTGACTCGGGCGATTCTTCGGCTGGGTTCACGTTTCCGACCATCACGCCTTTCAATGCGCCCGATGGCTCAACGGACGTTACGGGAATTCTGAAGGCCGAAGGCGCCATCGACGAGACGCTCGCCCTGACTCTGTTGCGCGATAAGGTAAACGCGCGCATTACCGTCACTGGCAGCCTGAGCTACCGCCATACGTACACGCGCACGATCTACCCCGAGCCGCATCCGATGCCGCCGCACCCTCCGTTTCCGCCACACCCAATGTTCCCGCACCGCCCTTTGGAACAGGAGAGAATCGCGCCCTTGTTTCGGGCCGACACCGTGGATACAGCGGCGCTCAAAGAGGAAATGGTGTTCAATCCAGGCGGAGCACAGCTTGGTCACCCGATCACCCAAACCATCACCGAAGGGATTACGGCAAATCAGACCCTGGGCGCGATCGCTGCCCACTTCGATCCAGGCTTAATGGACTTCAAGCCGATCTACGCGGTCATTATGGGATCGGATTCGGACGGCACGGTCTGGAGTCAGCAAACCGGACAAGGCTATTCACGCCCATCGTCCGGCTCCGATGCTTACTATGTGCTGCCCGATAGTTATCGTCTCGCGCTCGATGCGAACTCGGGCCTCCCAGCTATGAGCCTGCTACTCATCGAAACGCCCCCGGCTACACCGGGTGGCAGCACTGCGTTCACCCTGCGCGTGCGCCTGGGCGTTGCTCCGGTGCTCGACGGAGGAAGGCTCGAAAAGATGCGCGAATCGCTGCGTGCGTCGCAGAACATCTTGTACCCGCAACTCGCGATCGGCGGCTACACCTCCGCCGCCTTCGTGTTGAGCGCGATCTTTTCCGAACTTCCAGGCTTTCACAGCTCCGTCCTGAGTGCCGACGCGGCGGCTGGAGTCGACGCCGCCAACGGCTTCGAGTTGGTTCTCGATTGCTCGCTCGAGTTCTACAGTCTGCTTGCCAAAATGCTTACGTCTGCGGACGGCTTACAGGGCAAAGTTCAATTTAAGGTTGTCACGTCGCACGTCGACTCGACTCCGCCGGTCGATACGACTCTTACCGTTGACGTTCCGGTGGCGCTCAGCTTCCAGGGTCCGTGTCCGCTGAAGTTAGCGGCAACGATGGATACCTCTGCGGCTGTTGATCCCGCCTCTCTGACTGTCGACGTCGCTAATCCTCTTTCATCGCCGCTGACCGTGAACGGCGTTTATCCGACACTGATGACCACCGACCCCGAACTCGGGATCACAACGGGCGCGACGCTTCTGACGCCAGCGGTGACTCAATTGACGCTCGCGCCGGCGGAACAAAAATCGATCGCACTCACGAAACCAGGCGGCGGCAACCTGCCACCCTATACATCGCTGGCGGTCGACTTTGGAAGCTTTACTCCCAAGTTCGATCCCTCAGGCGTGCTCAACCATTACCAGAGTCTGGTTTCGACTTCCGGGCTCAAAGCCGTTGCACATTTCAATTGCTATCTGCTCAAACACCCGGACCAGATTCCGCCCGCGCTGGCGAACTTGATCGGCGTACAGATTGAAGTAAAACATACGGAGGGAGCTCCGACTCTCACGGTGCCGCTCACGAGAGACACACCGTCGCTCGATGCCCCGATTCCCTATAGCTTTGCCGAGTTTCTGGCCGGTGCGTCGCTCAGTGAGCCGACGTTTCAGTACCGCGTCAAACCAGTTTTCACTGACCACACAGCTGCATTCGGCGACTGGATTCCACAGACCGGCGGCATCGTCGAAGTGACCCCCGTTTAGAGAAAGGACAAATCATGCTCCAGCTACCCGCCATCAAACAGTACGACGACTGGGCCACACTCTACTCCGACAGCGATAACGAGGCGATGTTCTATGCCATTCCGAACATCCCGCGCCTGCGATGGATTGATGACAACACGCCTGCATTCACGTTCCTCAAGTTCTCGGAACCTGTGCGCTCAGGTGGGAATGACCCCAACCAGGACAATCTGGGCGGCGGTTACGTGCAGTTCGATTGTGAGCTTTCGCTGACTCCCGATCAGACCAAGGTAATCGCGACTGACATGCAATCCGTCTTGGACAAGAGCCGCCGGGCGCGAGGGCTCAGCACTATTCCCGTCAACATCGCGCCGCCCACATGGCACGATTCGAACAAGGTGGGAGTAACGCTGATTACCTTCCCCGCGAAACCGGATGGCAGCGGCTTTATCAACAACATCGCCGCTTCGGCCAAGCCGTCATTGTTGGGATCGAATATCGCGACCTTCGCTGCCGAGCTGAGCCAGCACGGCGCGACGCTGTTGTGGAATGCGTTTCAAATGGCCGTAATGCCCGTTTCGGTGGTCTATCGCCTTGAGGTTATGGCGCAGATTCCGACGGTCAGCATGCACGTGTGGCTGCATGCCGGCCAAGTGCACCAATTCACGGAACAGATCAATAAAGACATCGATTCCAGCGTATGGGGTGACACCGACCAACAGTACACGGACAACATGCAGGAGATCTTCTCGAAGTATGCGGTCGGCGGGGTAGACGTAACGGGCTTCGATCCTGGTTCGGGCGACAGTTCCGACGACTTCGCCAAGATTAAGAAGGACATGGAAGAGCAGGGCTGGGCCATGATGGAGCAGACTCTGCAGGACGATATGAAGGATAAGTTCCTCGCAACGCCGGCCAGCAATCGAGGCGCTGAGGGGGATTACAAAAATACCGTTCGTGACTACCTGGAAGCGTTCTCCCAGGACCTTGACGTTTACTTCAAGGACAAAGACGTTATTCCGTGGCCAATGAATCCGCAGGGGTCGCTGCAAGGCATCCTTACCCAACCGCACAAAGGCAGGATCCCAAACAAGTCCGACTTCTTCAAAGAGATCAGCCTGGATGACGATTTCTTCAAACTGCTTCAGCTTCGCATCCACTGCATCTGCGATTTCGAGAAAGACCCCATCGACTCGGTTGTCGTGCACGTCGTCTACGGGTCAAACGTGGCCGATTTCCGGCTCACGGCCACTCAGCCGGATACAACCTTTCGCGCCTACATCGATAAGTCGTTGGGTAAGAACTGGACCTACTCATATGTGGTGTACTACAAAGGCACTGACCGCTCGTTGAAATCGGAACCGTTGTTGAAGGGATCAGGTGACGCGCTCACGATCAGCGTTGCTGACATGGGCTATCTCAAGCTACAGGTCACAGCCATCAAGTTCAATTGGAGCGTGATTGATTCCGCGCAGGTCCGCATCAAGTATTCCGACGCGGCGAACGGTATCCCGGAACAGGAGGACGTGATCCCTCTCGGGCCAACCTCGGCCAGCCAGCAGTACTCGCGCATGATCTACTCACCGGTAACCCAGCCGTATTATTACGCAGTAGACTTTTACCTGAAGAATGAGCAGCGCACGACAGTCGAGTACCAGCCGTCGCGTGCCACCAGCCTCAACGTAAACGACATCTTCGGGGGTCTGCTGGCGGTGACCGTGCTGCCAGCTGGGAACCTCGACCAGATATCTCACATCGTCGTGGACCTGGACTATGAGGATCCAGCTCATCAGTATTCGCAGCAGACTACTTATCAATTCAGCAGGATCGATGATAAGCAACTGTGGCTGGTTCCGACGTGGCCCGGCGGTCCCAATTCTTACCGGTACCGGACCCTGGTCGCCTACAAAGACGGTCACAGCACTCAGAGCGATTGGACGCCTCAGACCGGTTCCGGGTCACTTACCGTAGGAGAAGTCTTCAGCGCCACGCTCAACGTCACGTTCCGTGCCGATCTGATCGATTGGACGAAGGTGCGCCTTGTGTTAGTGAAGATTCAGTATACCGACCCAGGTAACAGCATCGCGGAGGAGGACGAATTGATCTTCAACAGCGCCAAGCCATTGCCGCAGACTTGGTCAACCCCAATTAAGGACGCAACCAAGCGAGCTTTTCAGTACTCCGTCACGTTCTACAATACCGACTCAACTCAGGCAAGTATTCCTGTGACGACCACGTCCGACCCGATGATTCTTTTAGACAACACGGCCGCCGTAGCGGCAGGAGGCCCACGATGATTTATCTTGCAGCTCCGATCTTTACGATCAACGGTCTCACGATTATGCGGGATGACAGTGACAAGCAGCAGTATTACTACTACCCAAATAATCCGCAGCTCGCTTTGAACCCGGACGGTACACCCACCTTTCTGTTTGTGAAGTTCAAGAGCAACGCACCGGTTCCAGTGGGGGTTGAATCGGGAGGCGGATTCCTCAACTTCGACGTAGATTTGCGTGTCGATCCTGATGCGCTCGACGAGGCTAAGCGCCAGATACGATCGCAGATGAATCTGGATTCGGATCCGCGGCTTGCTCCGTTGCAGTACCGCAACGGCACTACTCGCCTGATCTTTCTGGATGCGGCAGCGCCGCCCGCCACACCCGGCGGTACTCCCACCACGCCCGCGACTCCGGCTAACCCCGCAACGCCCGCAAACCCGAATGCGGCGCCGGCGATCCGGTTCGTCGAGAGCGCCTCGTATGCCGCTACGCCTTCACTGTATGGCGACAATCGCTCAGCTTTCTCGGTAGCGCTTTCGCCGCAAGGAGCCACCCTTGTCGAGGCTTGCATGGATGCTCCGACTTCCCTCGCCGCAGTAGTTTATGACCTGACCTTCGTCGGGCTCCGGCCTGCCTTTCACGTCACGCTGAAAGTGGATTGGCATCAGGTTTATGACTTCCTGGAAAACCAATTTCACGAATCGGCGCAGGTGCCGTTCGTCACGATTCAGTCGGATATTGACGTGGCTACGGAGAAGTTGGTAGAACAGCGCGTGATCGAGTTGACTGTCGTAAGTTACGCCGCGGGAGCGGCCGACGCCGACATCACCAAACAGAAGGCTGCAGCGGTGGACTGGGTCCAGAAGATGGTCACTGACGCGTTCTTCAAGCCATCGGTCAACCCCCATGGACTCAGTGGCGACGCGGCCGGTAACAAAGTGGGGCAAGCGGCGCAAACCGTCAAACAAGCAACTTCGCCCGCGAATGTCGGCTATTCACTGAAGAGCCTGAGTGAAACCGACATGAAGAACCTGAACGTCAACATCACAGAACAGGACGCCTCCGAGGTGCGCATTGTGCCGCAGGGCCACCTTGCGGGGTTGATGGATGTTTTGAAAAAACAACCGAAGGAAAATTACTATCGCGAGGTCGACCTCAATGATCCGTTCTTCCAGCGGGTCCGGGTAGATGTGAGTGTTGCCAGCGGGTTCGCGGCGGGGCACGTAGACAGCGTGATCGTCAATCTGAATTACGAGGGCAAAAACGCGCAGCCGATCGGACTTTCCTTGAACGCTTCTTCGCTTACGGGCAGCGCATCCTGGGAACTGGATCCAGATGTGGGCATGACGTACTCCTACACGGTTCTGGTGGTCTTCAAGCCCGGCGCGTTTGTTGGGGACATGACTAACGTCGTCAGTCCCGTGCAGACAAGCGTTGCGCCGAAAATCAGCATCGCCCCTGAGCAGTATTACAACCTTGTCGCGGTAGATATCGAGGCGACGGGCGCGGACCTTTGGAAAAACTATTCATTGATTGTGGTGGAGATCATCGGCGCGGACGACGCAACGGGTGTTAGCGGCCAGAGCTTCAATCTCACCAGCAACTCGGCGAAAGCGTCGTGGGTTTACCGGCCCGCCGGCGGAGCAAAATCCGGTTACCGGTTTCGCAAAACGTACATCCCCGTCAGTGCGCCGCCGGTACTCGTCGATTGGACCGATTCGACAGGCCCGGAGATCCTGATCACCGATCTGCACACCGATACGCTTAGCGTGATGGTTGCAACGGATCTCGACTTCGCCAAGATTCCGAACATCCTGGTGACGATGCACTACGACGACCCGGCGAACAACCTGGTCTATAACGATGTACTTCGCCTTACGGCGACGGCGAACTTTTTGACATGGGCGCATCCCATCGTTGACAAGACCAGGCGCACCTACACCTATGGCGTCACGCTCATGTACGCCGACCACACCGTCAAGTCGTTTCCGCCGATCCCAAGTTCCGATCAGGTGCTCGACATCACCGACACTTTCAGCCGCAGCATGAACGTAGTGGTGAGCGCGAGCGGCGACGACTTCGATACGGCCGGCATTGACCGCGTGGAACTCAGCCTCGCTTACGCCGACGGAGGCGCGCCGCAAACTTTGAATGTGGTGCTCCGCTCGCTGGGCGATACGTCGATCTTCTCCTATCAGGTGCACGATCCCGCGCACATGTCGTACTCGTACTCGGGCACCTATTTTGCGAAGAACGGCTTCAACCGCTCGATCCCGCAGACAACTAGCGACAAGCCGAATCTGGTGATCCCGATCAGCGCCGGATGATGCGCGCTGAAAAGGATCGCTACGCGCGACGTATCGTACGTTTTAGCGGCCGGATTGCGCGGTGCGCATGCCGCATGTACCTTAACTGACTAAACGTTCTGCAATCGCCCAAGTAATTGCGGCTTGCTATGAGATGATTTCTCGCATGCAGGCCGCGCCAAACTATCTCGTTGTTGATCGCGCACCGCGCGGCGTCGGTTGCCAGCGAAGAATTATCTGATGGGACGTGCGGCTTGTGAGCACGAGCGGCCCTCCGTTCTTCATTTTGGACCGCGGCCGGCGGCGCGGGGATGAGCGCCCTCTTTTCTTACCTGCTGCCATTCCTCTGCCTGCTGCCTGAAGCGCGAATTCCGGCTGGTTCTCATCTTCAAATTCGACTGCAGAACCCGGTTGCGTCCTGGTCCAGCCGGGTCGGCACTCCGATCAGCGCCGTGCTCATTGCGCCGGTAATTGTGGATGGCCAAGTCGTCCTTCCGGCGGGGTCTCAGCTCACGGGCCACGTCGGATCGGTCACGCGAGTTGGGTTAGGAATTCGCCATGAAAGAGCATCGATCACACTCGACTTCAGTAATCTGACGATCGCGAATCGCTGGACGGTGCCGCTTGATGCACGAGTCATCAGCGTCGACAACGCGCGCGAGCGTGTACTCTCCGAAGGCGTAATTCAGGGTGTACGCGCGACGAGCAGCATTTCGTACCGGGTTAGCGGGTATCTGAAGCTCATGCTGATGTGGTCGCTTCACGCGGAACTTGCGGAGTGGGCGGTCAAATCTCTGGTCGTTCAGCTTCCTGAACCTGAGATCTATTTCCCAACTGGCACCGAGCTCACACTAAATGTCGCTAAGGCATTGACTGTGCCTGGTGCCGCGCGGGAATCCGGAGACGCCGAAAGTTTGGCGGGAACGGACTTAGCCGAGCTTCAAGTGTTGATCGCCGCCATGCCGACTCGCACCAGCGACCCCGCATCGAGCCGCCCCTCGGACCTGACAAATGTTCTGCTGGCCGGATCAGGAAGTGAGATCACAGCGGCATTTCGTCGCGCGGGTTGGACGCTCGCCCAACCTCTCTCCATACGCACACGAATCCGTTATATCCGCGCTGCTGCCGAGGTGCACGGTTACGCGGCACCAATGAGCTCGCTATTGCTGAACGGCGTGGAAGCAGATATGTGCTGGCAGAAAGGCCTGAACGACGTTTCTAAGCGTCACCACATTCGTTTGTGGAAGCAGCCTGGTCTCTGGAAAGGTAAACAGTTGTGGCTAGCCGCCGCAACTCACGACGTAGACTTCGCATACCTTCGTCCTGGCCGAACCTTTAGTCACAGAATCGACCCGGCGATCGATGACGAACGCGAGAAGGTAGCTTATGACCTGGCGTTCACGTCCTGCGCCACTCCCATTCGATGGATCGAACGGAGCCAGCTGTCTGGCACCGCCCGAAGCGGTACCGGCACCGCCATTTTCACTGACGGCCGAATTGCCGTCATACGTATAAACCAGTGTTCTACGCGACCGTCGTTCGCTGATGAATCTGAGCCCTCGCAGCAATTTCCTAGAGGCGGACCGTGGCAGCGCTTCTTACGACGTGAGATCTTAGTGGCGCGCAATGACTTCCTTCGATCCAACCCGTATTGGCGGGTTGGTGAGGCCGCACGTTGGATGCTCGCACGAGTGCACGAACGGAATCAGACTATCCGGGCTGCACTGATCGTGGATACCTCAGCCGCGTCGAACTTATCCGCTCGCCGAAAGGCACTACGGTCCGCGCTGTCGTCATTACAGTAAGCGCAATTTCGGTGGGTATCTAACTGACTTGTTGCTCTGTAATGAAAAAGAGCTGCTTGCCGGAGCAAGCAGCTCTTCATGTAAGGTTCGGTAAGATCGAAACCTTCTAGTTTGTCCCGCCGGGCGGGCAGGGTTTCGCGTTGCCGTGGAAGGTGTTTAGTAGGGTATACCAGCCATTTACCGAGGTCGAGTGGGTTTCGCGGCTGAACCAACCGTGGAACACAAGGTCCTCGGGATGATAAGTGAACCCATTCGGCATAGCCACTGCTTTCGCCATGCCAGTCACGGGGTCGCCTACTTCCAGATTTCCCTGGCATCCGGAAACTTGGCCTATGTGTCCGAAGGCAGGCACGACGTTCACGTTGCTGCTGATGTATGGATCGTCCACCGCTTCACCGATTTCATGCGTGATGACCGTTACGTCTTCGAGGAACTGGCCAGGGGGCACGTTGAAGATCCCGGAGTTGTTGAAGGCCGACGCGGAATAGATCAAGTGGTTGTTGTGCAGGGGCGTAGTGACTTCGCCGTGAAAACCCAGAATGCAGCAGTTGCTGGAGTTGCCCTGGTAGAAGAACACATTGTAGTAAACAAATATCACGAGTTGCCCGGGGTTGATGCCCTGCTTAACTGCGAGGATTTTGTTTAACGCCGCCTGGAAATACGCAATGTTAACGTCGCCGATCAATCCGCCCCCCGTGTTGATTGTGATGCCTTGTCCGGGAGGGACGGTGAGGGTATTCGCAGCCTTCACGACGGGCGCGCTTAACCTCAAGTGATAGCCATTGGTGCCGGAGCCGGTCTGGGTCCAGAAGTTTGCCCGCGAGAAGTTGTCGATCCACTGGTTCGCGCCGAGGTCAAACGGACCAGCCGTTAGATCCACGGGTTGAAAGATCGGTGACTGTCTCATCAGCGTTACCGCCGATTTTGTGCTGCCGGCCACGGGCAACGTAGGGTCGAAGGTAGCGCTGCCGATCTTGAAAATCAAGGGGATGAAAACTACGGGCAGGGTAGTAGCGACACCGCTCGACGGATCAGCGCCCAACATCGTATAAGTGACGCCGTTCGAACTGCCGGTCCACGAAGGAAGCGCCGCAGCAGTAGCAGCCTCAGGCGAACTCATATCGCCCGAAAAGGTCAAAAAGTTATTCGGAACGGTCACGTACCGAGCCTGACCCGGCGCACCGCCAGTAAGGCGGAACGGTTCTTCGGTTTGCGCAAAGAGTGCGCTACTTAGTGAGAGCCCCGCAACAGCCAGGGCGGAAAGTCTTGCAATGTTTGTCATGTTGCTCCTATGTCTGCGCGGCGGTAACCGTTGTTGCAGACTCCAAGCTAGACTACACTGAAACCGGAAGTAAAGCTATAACTTTCTGAATGCGCAACAACGGCATCGGGAACGGCTTACGCAGGAGTACCAATCACCCAACAGAAGAGAGAAAGTAACGCGCTCAATAAGGCGTCAGTATCATTAAAAAACGAGCTAGATTCAGTAATTCAGTGGCCGTACTCTACAGGCGCATAACTTTACGCGCGAGTGCACCTTATAGGTACGCCATTGACCGGGCGGTTAGGCACCGCCGGTGACCGGCACCCCGGTCGTAGGTAGGTGTGGAGTCTATACTACACAGCGGCCGATCGTTCGCGGTCGGCAGCTCTGAGGTCGGAAAGCCACGCCGTGACGAGCGGCAACTCGCGCGCTTCCAGTACGCCGATCCGCACTAATTCCTCATAGCACGCGTAAACGTTTGCCTCGACGTTCTCTTGACCAGAGCGAAGCGCAAGTCGTTCTAATGCCACGACGATCTTCTGGTTTTGCAAGTACCCCGGCACTTCTTCCTCGAAGTCGCGCAGAAGGTTGTGAGGGTTTCGCTCCTGGAGAGCCTCCGGCGCATGGAACACGATCCCCAAACCCATCTCCCACAGGCATCGCTGCGCGATAAAGCTGCGCCAGATATCTGTCATGCGGAAGGAACAGTAACTCGGTAGGTACAGCAGAGGATATGCTTCCGGCCACCACCAGGTGGTCTGGCTGTTAAATGGGCACCAAGCTCCGGGGGGGAGCCAAACGCTGGGGCGGTCTTCAAAACGGAACTCACGGTCCTGCGTTAGCCGCCAAACTGCGTCCACGTCGGGCGAGAGATCGGCCAGGCCTTGCTGAATCGGGCATTCCCTTGAGTGGACACCCGTGTCGCTTTCCTGGTATCCGGCCTGATCTGTGACTAACTCCAACGGAAAGCCGCGGGGCCAGATTACATCGTTGGTAAAAAGCCGGTAAACGTTCACCCATTGGCGGGGAACAGGCTGGCGAGCGCTCGTCAGGCGTGTGCGCAGCGCCCACCGCGCATTCGGCGCGTTGTCGTCATCGGTCTCATAAATGCAATCCGCTTTTTCGCGAATCGCGAGCAGATACCCCAGGTTCTTGCGGGCGTAGTGCCCTACGGGCAGGGCGCGAGCGAGCTCAAACGGCAGCGCAAGCTGCTGTTCCAGTGAAAAGAAGCGCGTTGCCGGTATGGCAAACTCTGAAGGTCCCTTCTTATCCCCGATCGCAATTAATTCAGAACCAACTGCTTGTAGCTTTTGGATCAGGTCGTGAACGCTCGAGGTAGGACTTTGAATGGTCGTCAGGACGGCTAGCAAACGGTCGCCCCGTCGATTTGTGGTTTCGGCGCTGCACGGTGCGTCTTTACCTTGATGGCCAGCTTGACGTAGCCGAAGTTGCGGTGAAACTTGTTCACGCTTTTGCCTTCGCGCCGGCCGATCCAGACCGTGGGTACTTGCTCGAAACGGTACCCGCTCTTCAGCGGCTTTACCGTGGTTTCGATGTAGATCTCGTGAAGGGTAGACTCCCAGTCGATCGCGTCGATTACATGTCTGCGAAGGATCTTGAAACCGTAGCTGAGGTCGCCAATATGGGTACCGTAAACGACCTTGAATGCTTTCTGGAACACCCAATTGCAAACGAACTTCACCCGCCCGTAGTTCTGGAAACCACCGCCTTTGGCCCAGCGGTTGCCGACGATCACGTCAGCGCCGGTCTCCACCATTTTCTGATACATGCGCTCCACTGCTTCCGGTTCGGTTTCGAGATCACCGGACATAATCGCGACGCAGTCGTATTTCGCGAGCGCCATGCCTTCACGCAGAGCCCAGCCGACGCCGGGGGTCTGCTGTTGCAGATGAAAGCGAACCAGCTCATGGTCTTCAGCCAGCTGCCTGCAAATGCGCAAACACTCCGCAGAAGAACGCGGCGACACTGTGAGGATGATCTCCCGCAGCGCCCCAGTATTGCTTTTTATCAGGCGGTCGACGGTTTCGACGACCGAGAATGTTTCGGAGAACACCGTGACTACGACCGACAAGCAGAGGGCGCTTGCCGCTGCGCAAGGCTGAACCTCTCCAGCGGCGCTTTTGCTATCCACTACCGACGTACGCATCGTCACTCCCTAACGCGGTTGCGAGCTTTGCTGATTAGATACTCTTTTAGGCAGTTTCATCGCCAACGTATACTGACTGAAAACACGGGGCCATAGGGCCTTCAACGCACCAGAAATTGATGATTAAAGGGATATTTGGAAAAACTTAGGAACTTCAGTATGGTCAGGCGAACTCCGTGTGCTGGGTCCGTCGGCAAATGTTCTGCCTGCCTGATGTCAGAGAGCCCCGGCTGCGGTTTGTGATACTTTGTCGCCTGGCCGTTTTCTAACCCGCCGGTAAACCTTATAGGGCTGATCAGAAAAACCAAGTACCGGATACTTATCGCCCGCTTGATCGTACGCAACCGTGTACTTGTCGCGCAGTAACTCTAAAACGTACTTAGAGCTGTCGGGCTCATTGGTGTGAAACCAACTCCACCAGAAAACAACGTATTGCGCCTCCAGCACTACGTAATCAGGTGTGCGGCCGCTCAGGCGGCCCAAGCGGCAGTCGTCAAGCACCTGACCGTCGAACCCTAGCTGGAATCCGAGTTCGCCACTTCCCATTACCAGTTCTCCGGGCGCGACATGGTCTTTCAAATATTTGGTGACGGCGAGGTAGCGATGCGAATAGTCGTTGTGCCAGATTCTGGCTCCCAGAATGGCAACATGCAAACAGATGACAGCCGCCAGCGTCAGCATTGCGACTACCCGCAGTGGGAGCGACTTTTCGTAAAGCCAAACCAGGAACACCGCTGCCAGGGCGGCGTAAAAGGGAAGAATGTAGACCAGGTAATACCAGTTCTTCTGAAGACAGGTCAGCAAGGCGAGCGTAACCAGGAACATTCCGATCAAGAGTGCGACGCCCCTTCGGTGACGAAGCTGGGGTAAGACGGTGACGGCCGCGATCGCCGTCACGTAGACCACGACGATAAAGGCCGTCAATGAGATCGGAAAGTGGGAGTTGAAGCCATAGGCATTGGCATAGCGGAGAAGGAACTCATTTTTCAGCATCGCTAAAACATTCAGCGACACTTCAAAACGGTGCGGAATCTTCCCCTGGGCGGCCATCTGTGAAAAGAACGCGCCCGGCGATCGTGCGACGTAAAGGCCCCAGAGCATGGAACACGCCAGGAACGGTACCGACGCAATCAGGACAGCCCGTATGGTAATCCGCCGGCGATCCAGCACCAAGACCAGGATGAGCAAAGCTAAAAAGCCGAATAAGGCGTTTGGATGCGTAAAAACGGCGCATGACAAGACCAGACTGGCGGCGGCAACCGCGCGCAGAAAATGTTGACGCAAGCTAAGGTAGAGCGCGATCGAGGCAAGGCCCATCGCGGAGCACATCATGTCCATACGAGCTGAGGCGGCAGAGAGCACGAAATGCTGTTCCGTTCCCAGGAGCAGCACTGCGAGTGTTGCAACGCGGCGGTTGCCAGTCAGCGCATGGATGACCTTGAACCATGCAAGCAGGGCGACCACACTCCAGGCGACCGATATGGCGCGCATCGAGAACAGGCTTAAGCCGAAGATTTCGTACCAAAGCGCCTGCATCAACAGATACCCCGGCATGACCCAGTAAGTGAAGCGCTCGATACCTTGTACAAACGGAGCGAACACGAATCCGTGCGGGTCAAGGATAGTCATTCCCATGTACCCGTGGTGGATCAGGTTATAGGCGGGGCTTGCGAACCAACCCTCGTCGCACCACGGCCGCCTGGTGAGCGCCACCCCAGTGGAAAGACTCACCGAGAACACAATGATCATCCCGAGCACGGCAAGGCTTAGCCGGCGAGAGTTGTCGAGACGCAGCAGAAACGCTTCAAGTGCCTTGGCGATTCTAGAGCGTTCCGCGTCAGTGGTAATCCCCGATGCGCGAGCAGTGGTGCGGTAATCTGGGATCATGCCGAGGTAAAGAGACGTGCACAGTTTAGTCGGGTGGCGCGGCCCTGTCAATTCGGTCGTCTCGCTCGCTCCCCTGTGGTTGCTTCGGTCATGAGCCCTGGCTCGCAGCAGGCTGGAAAACAGTGAAACTCATGCGCTTGATCAAAAGAGCGGCGTTACTTCTGATCGTTATACTTCAGGCGCCGCAAAGTTGGGGCGCGAGCTCCCAATTGTTCGATCAACTGGGAGTCTATGTCACTCCCGCCACCGACAACGATCAAAGGTTCACTACCAGCTACTCAGAAGCGCTGAAAACCCTGCGCGGGCATGCGGCTGTAGTTTGGATTCTGGAGAGTTGGAGCGACATCGAGACCGCGCCAGGACAATATGACTGGACGAGTCTGGATTTTCAATTGAGTCAGGCCCGCCAGAACGGCTTCCAGGTTGGACTGAGAATTCAGGTTGTTTTATGCGGCAACGACGCGCATAAGCAACAAGTCGCGGTGTCAAGAATTCCTCGCTTCTATAACCAGGACATGCGGTCCAAAGAGTTTCAGCAGCGGTCGGTTGAGTTCTACCGGCAAGTTGCCGAACGGTACAAAGGCTCTGTGAGGTATGTAGCGGTCGGAAACACAGTCAACAAATACTTCGAATTGAATCCCAATCAATGGGACGGCTTCGTAAAGTGTTACGACTCGATTGTCGATGCCATTCACACCGCAGCTCCAGGAACACTTGTGGTCGCCGACATCACGCCCGGTGCGCAGTTCTTCGAACAGCCCGAGCTTCTTCGAAAATATATTTCGTTTTTCGCTCAGTCTCACGACGACCTGATCGGACTCGTGTTTTACTTCATCACTAATGTCTATTTCGGTGAAGATTTCAAAAATTTCAACGCTCAGCGGCTTCAGGAGGTGCTAACGCAACTGCATTCCATGGCGCCAGGCAAGAAGCTGTACATCATCGAGACCTCCTGCTTTTCTACGCACCCGAAGACAGGTAAAGACATTTCTGCAGTACAGGCCCGCTATGTCGAAATGCTGTTCGAGGCGCTCCGGAAGGAGCCGTTCCTGGCGGGCATTTGCTGGTGGCAGCTTTACGACGCGAAGGACCTTCCCGACGTGCCGTGGGATATCCGGGCGAGCTTCGGGTTCTTTGACAGTGACGCTCGCCCCAAGCCAGCGTGGCGAGCCTGGACCGGAGCGTCAGCGGCGTCCGGTCAATAGACGCAGTTCAAACCCGAGTGATCCAGTCGTTGTAGACGGCTTCCAGCGTCTCTCGAATTGTGTGTTGACGCTTCCATCCAAGCTGGCGCAGTTTTGTATTGTCACCGAGCAGCAATGGTTCATCGGAAGGTCTGCTTAGGGCAGCGTCTGCCAGGACTTCTACCTTCTGACCAGAGATCTCGATCAGCAAACGAAGAACGTCGCCGATATTGACGGCCTCGCCCGTGCAGATGTTGACCGGTTCTCCTGGATTTCCTTTCTCCATAAGCAGCATCATCCCGGCCACGCCATCTCTCACGTCAATGAAATCGCGAGCCGTCTCGAGATTTCCAACTCGCACCACAGGTTCCAACCGGCCTTTCGCAATCAGGGCAAGCTGCCGGGCGAAGTTCTGAATCGCGGTAGCGGGCGGATGTCCAGTGCCCACATGGATGAACAGACGTGGCAGATAAACCGGCATTCGGTAGTTATGGAAGTGTTGAAAGCCCAGGCACTCAGTCGCGACCTTACTTACACCGTAAGGGCTAATTGGGCGTAAGGCACGGTTCTCCTGTAAAGGACAGTCTGCGGGAGTAACATCGCCATATTCGGCGCTGCTGCACGCGAGTAAGACCTTGCTCTCGGGAACTATCACACGGCAACATCGCAGCACGTTAGTCGTTCCGATGTAATTTAGCTGATGCGTGGACCACTCTGTTTTCCAGGATGTTCCATTGAAAGCCTGGGCGGCCATGTGCATCACAACATCCGGGCGTACGGCGCGAAACACATCTTCTAGCGCAGCGTAGTCCTGGATGTCGCAGGGCAGAATGCGCGGGTCCGGAGTCGCTGCCATTCGACTCGATGCGCTATTTCGGGCGATGCCGAAAGTCTCCCAGCCCGCTGCACGAGTCGCGTTCGCGCAATGTATCCCAATCATACCGGTGATCCCGGTTATCAAAGCTCGCATGAGCTGTTATTGTACAGTGGTGTCGGCTTTGCTTGGCCGGCAAAACAGTACTGCCGTGTTCAGGCCGGGGAGGTCGGTGTCCCGCGGATCGCTGGCTCGCAGACGCTCCAGGAAGGGGGTAGCTTCGGTGCAGCGGTCTTGCTCCACCAGCATTTCTATGATTTTCTTGCGCGAGAGCAACACGAGATTGCGATCGCCGGAGTTTTCGAGGGCCGCATATTGAATGATCGCTTCATCGTAGCGGTGAGCCCGTCCATAGTAGGCGCCGAGAAGTGCGTGGGACTGAGCTGACTGATTGGGCTGCGCGGCCAAGGTGGCAATCAGAGCCTCTGCCTGCTTTTCACGGTTCGTCGTGCGGTAAAAATCGCTTAGTTGTACTTGGTACTCTATATGCCCAGGGTTATTCGCTAACTTGCGCTTCAGTATCTCTTCCGCCCTGGGGACCTGCTTGCTGGCCATATACACTGAGAACAGCAAGTCATACATCGGGGCATAGGTTTTGTCCTGATCGATCACTTGATAGCACAGCCGGATTGCTTCGTCCGGCCTATTTGCCGCAAATAGAACTTGCGCTAAGGTTAGCTTCAAACCAATATCCGCAGGGCGAATTTGAATTGCGCGGGTGTACTTGTCTATGGCCGCCGCGTAGTGCTGATCGTGGGCAGCGATCGCACCGGAAAGACTGAAAACTTCGAATGCATTCGGATCTTTAGCCGCAATTGCTTCGATCGCCGTGACCGCCTGATCTTCAAGAGCCTTGAAACGTTGCGGATACAGGAAGTAAAAATACAAATCCATCTCCGCCAGCTTTGCCGCGGCTTGAAGATTTCCATTGTTCGCTTTGAAAGCGGCCGCGTAATCGGATCGAGCATCGCCTTGCATATGCAAAGCTTCGTGTGTCAGCCCGAGCCCATACCATGCCGCACTCGAGTGCGAGTTTGCCGAGAGCGCGCTGGTGTAAAGGTCACGAGCCTGGGCGTAATTGCCCTTTTTGAACATCTCGTTCGCTTTAGAAACGTAATCAGCACTGATTTTCGCCGGGTTACGACAGCTTGCCAGCAGCAGAAGTCCGGCGAAAGCGCATAGCGCAAGCCGCGAAGTTCCCACGAATTGCGGATCAGCGTCTGCGACATTTGGTCTTGGGTGACGAGGCGCGCTGGCGTGTCGGTTCATTGGGAACTCGCTGGAGCCGCGCTTAATGGAGATCGCCCGATCGCGCGGTATAGCTTGACTTGAGCCGTGTCGCCGCTCCGACGGTTGGTGGGGTAAACGCCTAAAGACTGAAAGTTCTGCGGGTACGCTGCGAGCGCCTCCAACATAAGCGCATGCGGTTTGATTGCGCCGGCATCGGGTTGAATAAGATCGAGGACGATAAAGTCCACCGGAACAGATTGCAGATAGGCCATCAGCTCTGCCGGTGTGTTTAAACGTGCGCGATAGTTGCTGCCGTCCCAATCGCTGCTACCTACCGCCTTGCTGGCGCGCACAACGGTATGGCCCGGGCGAGTGTCACGCATCGCGATTTCTGAAACGGTGACGCCTTCAATCACTGCCCGGGCGGCAACCAAGACTGTCGACTTCTCAAACCCCGGACGCTGTAGATATTGTGCAATCTCAATCAAGCCAAAGGTCGTTCGATGATAAACAGTGAATCCGGTCGAAAAGAATAAGACAAACGCCACGGCTATGCAGAGAGCCTCCCGTGCGAAGGCGCTATTCAGTGCTGTATGAATATGGTTCCAACCCATTGCACGCCCGCGCAGAAAAAGAGAATCGCAGGCGGGAGTGCCGCTAAAAGGTATCGCGGCTTAGCAGTGTCGCCTTGAGGCAGGAGAAAGTGGAAGAGTAAGACCGCCACCAACAAAGAAAAGGTAGCGATCCATAATCCGCTGCCGCGCCGGAGTTGTTTTCGCACCACGACCTCGCGATAAAGTCCAAGTACAGCGAACGGCGTGATACCCCATCCAAGCATCTTCAAAAACTTAGCCGCATATTGAACAGTGTGGCGAGCAACTAGCCCAGGACCAAACATGCTTCCTGCGATTTGACCCTTCATCAGAAAGGCAGAGTATACCGCCCAAGGCCCTGCAATCACTAAGACCATCAACATCGGGTACCAGAAGTTCGCTGTCCGCAAGCGGCGGTAATCCGACGTCACGACCACCGACACCCAGGGGACCAAGAGCAATGCGAGTCCATTCTCCTTCGTGAGGCTGCTGCATGTCGCGAGCACGCCGAACAAGATTGCCCTACGAGTGGTCGGCTCGTCCCAATACCTCGCGAACGCGAGCATCGCCCAGAGATCGAAGAGAGCAACCAGCCCATCGGCCATCACTGAGGCGCTGGATATTTGAACTGCAACGTTCAGAACAAGCAATGCAGCGGCGCTGGCTCCAATGAACGCGCCAAATTCCGCGCGAGCCACGCAGTAGGTCGTAGTCGCCCAAATCGTGGTGATGGAAGCGACAAATAGCAGAACTGAAAGTCGAGCAGGCGAGAACAGCAGCATCCAAATGCTTTCGACCACGTGGAAGCCGGGCGGCCAGGCACCGAACGCCACTTTGGGATAGTGCAGGTAGAACTCGCGGCCGAAAGTCTGAGGACTGGTATGTAAGCCGCTGACCAGGTAGTCATGAATCATCAGCCCGGTGACATAGTGCGCCGGTTCATCGGAAGCCCCGCCGAACTCAGCTTGAAAGGCTCCCGCTCGGCATTGAAGAAATGTGACGACCCCGAGCAGAACGAGCCCGATCAGAAGTGGGGAGCACAACAAAACGCGAGAAGATTCGTACGTGCTGCGCGGGTTCTCCGATGCAGCTGAGGGCCGCAACAGCGATGACCCAAATGACACCTCACGAGTCTATCATCTAAAACGAGGCCCAGGGCGAAGTTGAAAGCACCTTCCGCTCCTTTGATGTAAGTTCCTTCCAAGTACTGTTACACTTGTTACCTGAAAAATTCTGCCTATTCGCCAGGCGGCGACGACGTCTATCGCCAGAGTCACGGTATCTTCCTGCGCGTGCTGCTCATTGCGTATGTGTTGACTTCAACCAGTGCTCACGCCGCGCTGGTTCTTAGCTCCGATGGGAAAACCGTTTACGACACGGTAAACGACGTCACATGGCTTGCTGATGCAAATCTGGGCGCCACTGCCACGTTCGGCCTCCCGGCTTGCGGAGCGTCGGCGCGCGAACCCTGTCTGAACCGTAGTGGCTCAATGAGCTACACGAGTGCAGTCGCCTGGGTAGCGGCGATGAATCGGGCAAACTACTTGGGCCATTCCGACTGGCAGCTTCCGACGAACCCGGTCAGAGATGGCGGTTGCCAGTTGAACCGCAATGTTTCGTTCGGATTCGGCTGCTCAGCCAGCGCACTAGGCTCCTTGTACTATCGAGGACTAGCTCTTCACGCACCCAATCCCGCGATTCAAGTCCACGGCGGCGCAATCGGCCCCTTTACTAACTTTCAGCCTTATCTCTACTGGTCACAAACTGGAAACAGAAGAGTCATTCATAGTTACCACACGTTCTCCTTCAACACAGGCTTTTCCGGGAGCAATGCAAGACGAAATTTCCTTTTCGTACTTCCCCTCTTCAAGGGTAGAGTTCCGGGTACAGCGTCATCAGTCGGCACAGGTCTCCAGGTGGACGCCAGTGGCCAAACCGCTTTTGATCCGGTTGCGAATGTCACCTGGCTGACCAACGCGAATCTCGCGTTAACCAATACGTTCGGACTCCCGCGCTGTACCAGGGCGGACAGTTCTGCATTGTGCGTCAACTCGAACGGCTCGATGACCCGTGACTCTGCGGTCCAGTTTATTTCGAACATGAACACCTACAATGGCGTTGGCTATCTACGTCAGGCGAACTGGGAATTGCCCGTGATTGATGAAGGATGTCGTGGGTACAATTGCGGCGGTAGCGAAAATCCCATGGGGGAATTATTCTATGGGCAATTGAAATTGAAGCAGGGCGAACCTGTGGTTGCGGTCGCCAATGACCGTGTCGGGCCTTTCAAGAACTTTCAGCCCTATCTATATTGGGCGTGCCAGGGTGCTGCGATCAGAAGACCTTGTGACGTGGTCGGTCCAGCGCCGAATTTTGAGTGGAGTTTCTCTTTTGGCAATGGCTTCGAAGGTACTGATCTGTTGCACAACGCTCTTTATACTACGGCCTACTTCATAGGTCAGCGTAGTAGCACTCCCTCCAGCAAGTTCGATCAGTAAGCCGAATTCAGAATCGCGAACTGAGCGATCACGGTCCCACCGGCAGTGTCACGCCCGCAGGCGACGAATTGCCTTGGTAGCTGACCGTCAGTGGATAGTTTCCTGGCGCCAATGTTGGCGGGATTGTCACGTTCAACTGAAACTCCCCTGGCGCGACTAAACCAGCGAAAAAGACATTCAGGGGCGTTGTACCGGCCATCACCGTGACGCCTGGTGAGAGATCCGGGCCGGTCCCAACAACTTGCCCAGCCGGGGACGACGTCAGCCCATTGACGTAGAGGATGATCACCTCTCCTGGATGCGCTTTCTGGTATGCCCCGCCCGCGATTGCCGGATCGCCGACGTACGTGATCGGCTGGACGTTATGGACCGCAGCCGGGTACGTCACGCCACCAACAGGATTGATGAAGAATGACGGGGCAGATGGAACGATATTGACCGTGAACGGCGCGCTTGAAACGCCATTCGTCGTGACAACAACCGAGGCTGAACCCGGAGAAAGCGCTGGCACTTGAAGTCCAATTTGCGTTGACAAGATGTAGTAGATCGCAGCCGGTTGTCCGTTGAAACTTACGCTCGTGCCATCCAGATTGGTCGGTAGCGGACTGCCCACAGCAATGCCGCCTGGAAAGTCCTGCGGTGCGCACCAGATCCGAATTGTGGCCCCGGCGCACGGAGTTCCCGGAGCCGCCAGGTTCATCCCATAGATCGCGCTCCAAGCGCCTGGAACCAGAGTCGTGCGGGCGCTCTCCGCGTCTTGAACGCTGCTGATGACTGGCGTGAGGGAGGTTGCACGGGGACCGACAAAATATGCTGTTGCGTACAGATCATTCTGTAGAAGGTCGGTTCCTTCAAACCCATTCCCAAACGAGAAGCTCCATTGGAAATTTGGAGCCGGACCCGTCGGATCGCAAGGGCTCTGGACGGTCGGCGCAAGACAAGCCCAGTACAGATATGGCTGGATATTTTTGAAGGGGCCCACCAAAGTATGGCTAACGGGGACCACAGAATCGCCAGCCTTTAGATTTAGCTGCGCATAGTACAACTCACCCAAAGGGTTCGTGCTGCTACCGCAGTTCAAACCAACGCAGTTCGCATCGATCGGGGGCAATTCCCAATTTGTCTGCCCGAGGTATGCCGTGCTGTTCATATTCGAGACCAGCTGGACTGCCGAATCCCAGGTCAGCGCTCCGTCCGAATTTACGCAAGCTACCTGACTTGCTGGACCAGTGCAAAGCGGAAGACCGAAGGTGTTTGATGCCGCAATGTTTGCGTCAGCAAGCCAAGTCACATTAGCGACGGGGTCGTAGATTGTTCGGCCCCCCGGGTTGATCTCGAGGCTGTTGCCCGTGGCCGCCGGTGTGCCCGGTATCTTCCCCGGGATCATAGGAAGCAGGTAAAGATAGTTCCGCATAGCATTGCTACCCGAGAACCCGGTGGCGAAACGAAAAAGTGTGATAGCTACGAGGGACCTTGGCGTCGACCGTTTGCGACCAATATAGGTAAGGTTGAAAGTTGGCGAAAGGGCCAGCGTTACTTCCTACACCGGGAACAGCCGTGTCTGGCGCCCGGAGTGCGAGGGCACTGTAGTAGAGTGACCCAAGCGCGCTGGCGGAGCAATTGAATCCAAAGGAAAGATTGTTGTTCAGCAGACAACCCGGATCGTTTGTCGGATTGGTTGGAAGCTGCCAATTGGAATGTCCCAGATAGGTCGCGGTGTTCATCGCGTTCACCCAGGCGACTGCGGATGGATAGGTCATTGAGCCGCTTGGGTTGATGCAAGGTTGCGCGCTGGCGCCGTTGCAAACCGGCAGACCGAATGTGGCTGTCGCGCTCAGGTTCGCATCGGCAAGCCAGGTGACGTTCGTTGCCGTGTCATATACCGTCTTTCCATCCGGGCTCGGTACCAGCACTGCGCTTGCCCGAGAAGAGATCAAGCCGAATACCGTGACGATTGTAAGGGTCGCCGTGCGCATCACACGAAAGCAAACTGCCTTCACTTCAGGAGTAAAACGGGGTCGGCCCGCAGTCCCGCTGCAAATCATAATAGTTATTCTAAGACTCGGCCTGTTGCGATTACTACCTCGGAAGACGTCATTCTCGCGATAATAGTCACATTAGGCCGAGTACAAGGTAAGGACGCGACCGCCCCGCGGCTGCGGCGCATCCTTCGGTGAACGTTCGCGAACGTTTAGGGCTCTGGCGGAGTATAGAGATCGGCCATTCGGAACGTGCGGTATGTAAGCGTGGGCGCCTGGATTCTAAACAGCAGGTTTCCTGCGCCGTCAACCTCAGACGTTTGCGAGAACCCTGACGGCGTGAAGCCGTTGATGAGCCCGTTGTCGAAGCTGTAGGTTGTTTGTGTCCCGTAATTAACTACCTGGGCACTGCCGATCGCAAAAGAATAGCCGCCCAGGTCACCGTTCAGAATCGGTGTAACAGTCTTCTCCGCTTCGTCAACTGTATACGCCTGCCCGCGACTATTCCCGTTAGGATCGCAATAGAGTTTTCGCGTATTGCCATCATCGAAGATCGTGAACGATCCGTCCGGGTTGAACTCCGCGTCATGCTGATGGGTAAACCAATTCAGCAGCCCGATATAGGTGGTCCCGTCGGCTGAGTCGCAAGGGCTCGTCAGGGTGGTAAACCTGAAGTCGCCACCATTACCCATCGTCCAAAGGACTCGCCCGTCTCCGGTACCGTTGCTATAGTTTATTTTCATCGCCACATCTTGGTTACGCACCGAAATGACGATGTTGCCGTCGTTGGTGAACTGAGCCGAATTGGCGTGCATCCAATCGTTCGCAACGGTGTAGGTCATCCCCGTCGACGGGTCGATCGCCGTAATCGGTGAACAACCCGCGCCGTTCGCCTTGCATGTTTCGCCTAAGATGGCAGGTCGGCTGACGTTCACGAGATTGCTGGGGGTCAGTTTCGTAAAAGCATCCCAATACCACTTCAATTGCATGTTGGGATCGAGGACCAGTATCAAGTCGCCGATCACATCACAAGTGATGGAACCGGAGGCTTGGCACTGCCTTGCGTCCGTCACCGACATGTCACGAGCGGCGAGAACGAGGATGTCACCGTTCGGCATCCGCCGCGTCTCATGGTGGAAATCACTGATCGCCGGACCGCCCATCGCGATGAGTTGATCGCTCACCACCCTTGCGTTTGTTTCGCGAATCGTGTTGCCCGCGAGATCAATCTCTCGAGTCACTTGACTCGATGCCAAAGATGAATTGCCTACTGTGAGCTGTACCCACACGCCACCGACGCGTTCGAGACGGCCGACCGACGCGGGAACTGGGTAATACCAGATCACATTTCCGGAGAGGTCAGTTGCTGTTGGTACGTAAGCTGGCTTACCGAAAAGAGCGCCCACATTTAGGAAAGCATGAAATACGACAGGGAAGGCCTGCCCCAGCGTGGACGCTGGCTTGACGACCGTAAAGCTCGGAAACGGAACACTCGAAGGGATCGCACCGGTTGTATAGGACACCGTCTGGCCGCTGCGCACCAGGGCCCCCGTCGAATCGAGCACATCCGAGTGCATCTGATATGTACTACTCGGAAGCATACCCGCCACGAGGAAGTTCTCAGTTGTCGTTCCCGTGCATGCCAGCGGCGCGGTCTTCGAAGACGCTGCCGCGCCAGACAACTGGAACCGCACGATTCGGAAATTCCCCACAGCGCAGGCGGGAGCGCTGAACAGAGCCACCAGTGGGTGGTTTGTTGAGGATACTGCGGCTGGTCCGCCCAGTGGAATCCGAGCTTGGATTCCATACACCAGAGTTACCGGGGGAAAGATTGTAAACGGAGAGGTTGAACGGTTTCGTACCACAACGCGAACTGCGAAGTTGCCTTCCGTATCGTGAGGCGCCCAGGTGAACGTGTTGCCGGGTGAAAAGTCTCGGAGAATCTGCAGCGGCTTACCCTGAGGACCAATCGAAAACCGGTAGTCATAAACGTCACCTGGATTCCCGCCGGTTGCAGTAGCAGTCCATGTGATCGGAATTCCTATTAGTTGAGGGCTAGCCAGATTCGGCGCCAGGTTGATCGTAGGGTTTGCAGCGGAGGCCAAACACGCGCCTGCCAAAAACACCAGCAGCGCCTTCGACATGCAGAAAAGATTGCTTGTACTCATGACTTGCTCCTATCGCCTGGTGGTAAAGAGTCGGCGAACTCGTTGACGGTCGATACCCACCAGGTAAATAGCAGTCAAGCCGGTGGCGACGACCGGAAAAAATTATTCGAGAGTCTGGACAGATCTCAACGGATCTGCCCGACTCTCGTATAAGTGAATGTGGAAAACAGCGCGGCCGGATGCCTCGCTCTTTCCCAAAAGTTAGAAACTAGCCGCGTAAAGAGACGGCAAGCGGAAGGTCCTGTATGTCAGAAAGCTATTTGGACCCCTGGTGCCACCGCTCGCCATTTGCAGCACGTACAGTATGGACCCGTTTGTACTATCTGCTTCAACACTGTAGCCAGCCCACGGGCCAGCTTTTGGCCCAACCGCACCGGCATCGCCCCATAGGTTGCCGTTTGGTAGGAACTGCGCTGTGCCGAGCGCGAACGAATAGTAGCCGGAATCGATGTCGGTATTAAGGTTCATCTGCAGCGCCGCCTCGTTTACCGCATAGACCTGAATCCGACTGTGCCCGTTAGGATCGGTATTCTGTATCCGCGTGTTTCCGTTATCCCACAACGTCAGGATTTGCACGCCATTCACTAAGGTATCTCCGAAAGAGAAGCCGGCGTCGTGGGAGTGTGAGAACCAGGGATAGGTTGTGAAATCCGGATCGGCCGTGGATCCTACAGTGGAGATTGTGGTCAGTGCGAAATCGCCGCCTTTGCCCATTCGCCACATGATGTGGCCGTCTCCCGTCCCATTGCCATAATTGATCTTCAGAATTTGGTCGATGTGTCGAACCGCCACCAGGATGTTTCCATCCGCAGTCATCTGCAGCGCGTTCGTGTGCATCCAATCGTTCGAAGTCGGCGCCAGGAAAAAGGGCGGGCATCCTGAGCCGTTCACAGCGCACGTCTCGCCCAACACGGCTGGCGTATCTAACAGATTGAATGTTCCCAAGGGCGTGGTGTACGTTCCCTGTTTAAATACATCCCAGGCCCACAACAACTGGAGATTATTGTCGAGAACCATGACGGTGTCGCCGAGAACATCGCAGGTGTTCGGGCCAGAAGGTCCCGTGCCGCACTGGTTGGCGTTCGTAACCAATTGCTCAGAGTTTCCGAGAGTTAGAAAGCCGCCATTCGGCAGCTTAATCGACTCGTGGTGAAAACCAGTGATGGGGTGCTTGCCCATCGCGACTAGTTGCTCACTCATGATCGAGGCGTTTGTTTGCTGCGTTTGATTGCCAGCTAAATCGGCGACCACCAGCTGTTGCGCCCAGGCGTTCGGTGTTACCGGGTTAGTTTGCACCAGCGGAGTCTGCATGTAGAGAATTTCGCCGCCCGGAGCTGTGCGGTTGAAGAGTGATGCGACATAAGGCAGCACCCAGATTGGTTTGCCAAGCACGTCAGTTGCGGAGATCGTATAGTTTCCACCCGGGGCAATTATGCCCTCAATAACCACTGGATACGGGTCATTAGCTGGCGGTGCCGGGAAAGGAGATGTTGGGGCGGGTGCAAAAGTTGGAGGAAACGAAACTCCAGCCGGTATGCCACCGGTCGTGAACTTCAGAGTCTTTCCTACGCTTACGCTGGTGTTGCCGTTGCGAGTCTGCCAGAACATGGAGTACTGCGAGTTCGCATACATCCCTGCTACCAGTACGTTCATGGTAGTTGATCCATCGCACTTTAGATCATTGGTTGCCGATTTGGGGACCGTCGAACCTTCCTGGAAGAACACCACGCGCCAACTGAGACTGGCTGGACACGGCGGCGCACTGAAAAGAGCCACCATAGAATTGTTGGTCGTGTGAACAGCTTGAGCGCCACTGATGAGAGCCGTCGAGATCACAAAGGACTTACTTGTCGTGCCGCGCAGGGTGGTATGGGTCAAGTCTCTGGCGGTTACGGTGATCGTGTAGTTCCCTTCTTTTGCGATCGGCGTCCAGGCATATGAGTTCAACACGGTGAAATCTTGCTTCACCCTCGCGGAGCCGCCAGGAGCTGCAATTGTGTATTGATGAGTCATAGGGGCCCATTCCGCCGCTTGCAGTGGCAGTAAAATTAATTGTCGTTCCCACTATTTGCGGGGAACTCACATTCGATACAAGCGAGACGTTGAGCTGTGCGAAGCAAAGTATCGGAGCCGCGGCTAGAGCTGTAACCGCCAAACTGATGAAACGAAATGTCATGAATGAATTCCATTAGGCGTTCGACGCCAAGTTAAGAAACCGGTGCGGTTTCGTGGATGCCTGACGCGCAGCCAGTGCGGCAGCGCCTCGCCTACGTGGGAGAAAGCGTTACTCCTTAAGAACAGAGATCACCACCGCGACCCGGCAGACTTCCCGGCTATCGCTGTGGGCCATTGGTTTTACGTGCAGCAATTCTAACGATTTCAAACGACTACGTCAATGCGAAGTTTAAGTCGCGCGGCAACATGACAATAATCTTTGCAGCTAGTAACCGTGATCGGAAGAAACTTGCGAGTGCTGGGGCGCGAAGAACCTAAACCCATTAACTTAGGCCGCGCGGCCGGTCCGCTGAGGCCCTGGTTTGACGGCAGCTGCAATGGTTAGTAGCCCGCGTGTGCTGGGCGCCGCACTGCGTCAACGGCAGAAAAAAGTATACGAGGTGATGCCGGGCGGTGATCGGCAACTCCCTGCGCCTACCGTCTCTCGATTCCTAGCTCCACAACCGGTCGCTTGAGCGCTCTTTGTCCCATTCCGGCGTAGGCTCGAAATAGCCCGGCTCCATCAGATGCTGCTTCATGACAGCATCGTTGAGCGTGATGCCCAGGCCCGGCTTGTCCGGAACGCGTGATGAAGCCTTTGTTCACGATCGGCTTTTCGACGCCCTCCACCAGGTCGCTCCACCAGGGCACATCCACGGAGTGGTTTTCCAGCACCAGGAAATTTTCCGTCGCCGCTGCGCAATGCACGTTTGCCATGCAGCGACACCGGCGATCCCGCAAAGTGCATTGCCATCGGCAGGCCGTACTCCTGCGCCATGTCGCCGATCTTCTTGGTTTCCAGAATGCCGCCAGACGTCGCCAGATCCGGATGCAGAATATCAACTGCGTGCGCTTGCGCGCAGTTCCGCGAAGCCCTCTTTCAGGTAGATGTCTTCACCGGTCGCAAGAGGGATGTTCACGGCATCGGAGATCTTCTTCAACAGTTCCGTGTAATTCCACGGGATCATGTCCTCCAGCCAGGCCATGTTGTACTTCTCGAGCGCCTTGCCGAGCCGGATGCAGGAGTTCACGCCGATGTGCCCGAAGTGGTCGGCTGACAGCGGGATCTCCATGCCCACTTGTTCACGCACGGTTGCCACGAACTGCACCATTGTGTCGATGCCCTTGTCTGTCAGCTCGATACCGGTGAACATGTGCTGCGTGCGATCGCCCTGCGCGATCGATGTGCCCTTTGGCGCGGTAATCGTGCCGGGAACGTTTTCCATCAGATCAATGCCGAGGTCCATCTTCAACCAGGTGAAGCCCTGATCGCGCCTCGCGCGCAGCCGTGCTCCGTAAATCTTGCGGATCGTTCGATTCCGTGGTGTCCGCGTAGCAGCGAATCGTGTCGCGAAACTTGCCACCGAGCATCTGGTACACCGGCGCGTTGTAAGCCTTGCCCGCAAGATCCCACAAAGCCATCTCGATACCGCACACGCCGCCCGCCTGCCGCGAGCTTCCGCCGAACTGCTTGATTTTGCGGAACACCTTATCGACGTTGCAGGGGTTCTCGCCGAGCAGGCGGCTCTTCAGCATCAGCGCATAAGTCTTGCTCGCGCCGTCGCGCACTTCACCCAAACCGTAGATGCCCTGGTTGGTATCGATGCGGATCACCGGGCAGATCATCGGCGCCTTCCAGATCGTTGCGATGCGCAGATCAGTGATCTTCAGATCCGAAGGTTTGGAGTTGGTGCTGACGTTTCCCTGGTATGCCTCGAGCGTTTCATCCGCCCAGAACGTGGCGGCGGCTGCGGCAGTGCCGCCTAGTAACGCGCGGCGGGAAAAACGAGAGGCAGAGATTTTCATGCGGGTATTTTATACCCGCTGCTATTTGGCTGGTGTGGCGGACCCTTGACCATTGCCGGTGTTTGCGGCAGGCGTGTTGCTCGACCGGTTATTGGTGTTCTGCGCGTTGCTGTTCGGCGCATTCACCGTTCCATTTGTATTGGAGCCTGGCGTGGTGTTCGCGGTACTGCTGTGACCGCTGTTGCATGCCGCCAGCGTGCTCAGCAGGACAGTGGAAGAGATCAGTAAAAGTCGTCGCATTCGATTGCCTCGCCAACCGAGATGCAATCCATGCGCCTCTGCGATGAAACAGACCTTAGCAACGTTCGAGGGTCGATTTTTACCGCTTCGATGCTTGATCCGTTTATGCGTCAACCAAACTTCTAAACCGACTCCTCCAGCTTCGTCTTGTACTTCGGCTTCCGCCGCTCTTTCGGCTCGATCGGCTTCACGGGCTTAACAGTTCCGACACGCTCACGCGCAATCGCGCGAATTTCTTTATTCGCATCGAATACTTGTTTTTTCTTGCGAGCCATCACGCCACCGCAGTCGATCGTGTACCCGTCACTTCTTCGAGCGTCAGTACGCGATAAAGCGACGTGTCGGACATGATCTTTGCAACGAGCGCCGCATGCATCGCATGGCCCGCGCGTTCGGCAATCACGTGACCCAGCAGCGGGCGCCCGAGCAATGCTAAATCGCCGATCAGATCGAGCGCTTTATGCCGGCAGCACTCGTCAGGAGAGCGCAGACCGCCCGGGTTCAACACACCTTCCCGGGTGAAACAAACTGCGTTGTCGAGCGACGCGCCTCGAATCAGCCCCATGTCGCGCATTTGGTCAAGCTCATAATCAAAACCAAACGTGCGCGCCGCAGCGATCTTGCTCGCATATTGCTCAGGCGTTACTTCGAATGCGAGCTTCTGTCGCCCTACCATCGGATGCGGGAAATCGATCTCGCAGGTGAGGCGAAACTTGTCGTCCGGCTCAATCGTGATCCGCTTGCCTTTGTCTTCGACAGTCACACGGCGCATCACGCTTAGGTAGCGCCGCCGCTTGCGCTGCTGTCGAATTCCTGCCGCTTGAATCAGCTTTACGAACACTAACCCGCTGCCATCGAGAATCGGCACTTCGAGGTTGTCTATTTCGATGAAGGCGTTATCGATTCCGAGGCTGTAAAAGGTGCTGAGCAGATGTTCGGTCGTCGAAATCAAAACGCCGCGATGCATCAGGCTCGTTGCGTAGCTGACGCGTGCCACGTGCTCCCAAAGTGCTTGAACAGCGAAGTTACTCAGATCGGTCCGAAGGAAAACAATGCCGGTGCCTGCCGGCGCCGGGGTGATGCGAATATTGACCGGCACGCCACTGTGAAGACCTACTCCGGATGCCACAACCGCCTTTGCGACGGTAGATTCGCAATTCATCTCTTTCAGATTACCAACGTGCGCGGCGCTCCAACCTCATTCCTTGCACTATTTACAGAAACTTGCGTGTGGTAAATCAGCCACACCGCGCGGCTTTTCTGCCAGTTTGCAGCCAGTGACGCTATGATATTGCTTTGGCTCTTCGCCCCACTCTGCAGCCGCGTCTTTTCCTGATCGACACCTACGGCTTCATCTTCCGGGCGTATCACGCGCGTGCACGCACCGGTGCCCCACCCATGCGCACTAGCACGGGTCTATCGACTGAAGCGGTCTACATTTTCACCAACATGGTGCGTAAGCTTCAGAAGACGTTTGAACCGCGCCACATTGCCGCCGTCTTCGAGAGTCTTGGCCCGACCTTTCGCGATCAGGAATTCGCAGAGTACAAGGCAAACCGCACCGAGATGCCGCACGATCTGGGTGAACAGATTCCCTATGTTCGGCGGGTGCTCGAAGCCATGCGCATTCCTATTCTGGAGTACGCCGGATTTGAGGCGGACGACGTCATCGGAACGTTAGCTCGAAAAGCCGCGGAGGACGGATTTGAAGTAGTCATCGTGTCGAGCGACAAAGACATGATGCAACTTGTCACGGACCGGGTCAGTATGCTCAACCCGGCCAAAGATGACACATGGTATGACCCGGCAGCCGTCAAGACATTCATGGGCGTGGAACCCGGACAGGTGGCGGACCTATTGGCGTTGAAAGGCGACGCGGTCGACAACATTCCTGGCGCGCCCGGCATCGGCGACAAGGGTGCGAAGGACCTGATCGACAAGTTCGGTTCCGTCGAAGCTGCGCTCGATCGTGCAGGCGAAGTCGATCGCAAGATGTACCGCGAGAGCCTGCAGCAAAATCGCGAACGCATCCTGATGAGCAAACGGCTCGCGACCATTCACTGCGATGTGCCCATACCGTTTGAGCCCGAAAAGCTTGCCGCCGACGGACCGGACGTTCAACAACTGCGCACCCTGCTCAAAGAGCTCGAGTTTCACAGCATGCTGCGCGAACTCGGACCCGCGCAGGACGAGCGCGCACGCCAGGTTACTCAGCTCGAACAAGCGGAAGAGATCGCTGCTGCGATCGCACGCATACCGGAAGGTGCAACGATCGCCCTCGCGCGGCACGGCGGCATGCTGGCCTTTGCGCATGATGGACAGGCGTACGAAGTTCCCGCGCGGCTTTCGTCTGAGCTGAAGCCGCTTTTTGAAAACGAACGGTTGCTGAAGGTCACGTCTTCGATCAAATCGGAATTTCGCGAAGGGCTCACGAGCAATGTGCAAGCCGCCGGCTTCGCACACGACGTTTCACTGTATGCGTTCCTGCTCGATGCCGATCCGTCAGGTTGTTCGCTGGAACAGTTGGTGCAGCGACGGCTGGACCTGAAGCTCGACGAATCAGCCGGGCATCACGCGTTGTACCTGCTTGAGCTGCTCACCACGTTGCGGCCCGAACTCGAGACTCGTGGTCTGCACCGTTTTTACGAAGAGCTGGAACTGCCGCTTGCACCGGTGCTCGCGCGCATGGAACACCACGGCATTCGCGTCGATCATCGCGAACTGGGCCGTCTGTCAGAACTCATGGACAGCGGCATTCAGCGCCTCACCGCAGACATCCACGAGATGGCCGGGCGCGAGTTCAACATCGCATCGCCACAGCAATTAGGGAAAGTGCTGTTTGAGGAGATGAACCTCCCGGCACCCGTGCGTTACGGCCGAGGCAAGACGATCTCAACTGCAGCGGATGTACTCGAAGAGTTGGCCGCCGATCATCCCGTCGCGCGCAAGGTGCTCGAGTATCGCTCTCTAACGAAACTGAAGGGAACGTACGTCGATGCGCTGCCTGCGTTGATCGATCCACGCAGCGGACGCATTCACACGCGCTTCAACCAAACGGGCGCCGCAACAGGCCGCCTCTCGTCATCCGATCCGAACCTTCAGAACATTCCGATCAAGACCGATCTTGGCCGTGAGATTCGCGCGGCGTTTGTGCCGCAGGAAGGCTGGAAGCTGATCGTCGCAGATTACTCGCAGATCGAACTGCGGCTGCTGGCGCATTTCTCGCAAGACCCTGTACTGCTCGACGCGTTTCTAAACGGCGAGGACATTCACACGCGCACGGCGGCCGAGGTGCTCGGCATCCCTCCGCTGATGATCACGCGCGAGCAGCGCAACAGCGCGAAGGCCGTCAACTTCGGCATCGTGTATGGCATCAGCCCGTTCGGGCTCGCTGCGCAACTCGGCATCTCGCGCAAAGAGGCCGAGCAGTACATCATGAACTACTTCGACCGCTATGCCGGCGTGCGCAAGTTCATCGACATCACCATTGAACAGGTTCGAAAATCGGGCATCACGCGCACGCTCCTCGGGCGCGAGCGTCCCATACCCGACATGAACAGCCGCAATCCGAATGCACGCGGCTTCGCGGAACGCACCGCTGTCAACTCGCCGCTGCAAGGTACCGCGGCAGATCTGATCAAGCTGGCGATGATTCGCATCGATCGCGAATTGCAAAAGCGGCGCGGACGTTTGCTGTTGCAGGTGCACGACGAGTTGGTGCTCGAAGCGCCACCCGATGAAGCGGAAGAGACGGCGGCCATGGTGAAGCGCGAAATGGAACGCGTACATCCCCTCGCCGTGCCGCTGCTGGTCGATACCGGCATCGGCGACAACTGGCGCGACGCCAAATGATTTCAACACGCAACCTGAGTAAGTCGTTCGGAGAGTTCCGCGCGGTCGACGACGTGAGCATCGATGTCGCAGCCGGCGCGATCTGCGCTTTCCTTGGACCGAACGGGGCGGGGAAGTCGACCACTGTGAAGTTGTTGACCGGCGCCATGCGCTGGTCGTCGGGGAGTGCCAGTGTCGCGAACATTCCCGTTACGGTCGACAGCGTTCCGCTGCGCCGTGCGATCGGAGTGCTCCCCGAAGACCTGGGCCTTTTCGATTCGCTGACCATCGAAGAACACCTTGCGATGAGCGGGCCCATTTACGGCCTCACGAAGAACGAAACGCGCGAGCGCTCGGACCAGTTGCTGCGCACGCTCGTGCTTGATGAAACGCGCGATCGCTTCCTGGGCGAGTGCTCATACGGCATGCGCAAGAAGACTGCGCTGGCGCTCGCACTGTTGCATAATCCTTCCGTCCTGTTTCTGGATGAGCCGTTCGAAGGGATCGATCCGGTCACGTCGCGCACCATTCTGAATCTGTTGCTGCGGCTTGCAAAAACGGGCGTCACGATTTTTCTGACTTCGCACATCTTGACCGTCGTCGAACGTCTGGCTTCGCAGGTGATCATCATCCAGAACGGGCGCGTGGCATGGGATTCGGCTCTCGATAAATTGCCCAAGCCGCTCGAAGAACTGTACCTGGAACTGATCGGCGAACGCGCAGAAGAGGATTTGACTTGGCTGGGCTTGCCTCAATCCTGAGTGGCCTTGCCAGCATGGTCTGGCGGGATCTCCGCAACCTAGGCACGGTCGCTTCGAATAACTTCTTCCTGTTTTGCTTCCTCCTGCTCGGGCAGGCGGGCGGCTTTCTGCAACTGATCCTCGGCTTAGTGCTGCTCTTTCCACTCACCGTTGACCCACTTGCAAAAATCCCGAAGACGCGTCTGGCGTTGTGGCCCTTGAATTCGAGCGAGCGTGTGCAACTGCGGCTCGGAAGCCTTGCACTGAGCCCGGCGCTTTGGATCACGCTCGGATTGCTGGTTTGGGGATCGCGCAACGTGATGGGCGGTTCGTTCGCGCTGATCGCCGTGCCGTGCTTGATGTTGAATGCTGTGTTCGCAGAAATACCGAAACGGCTGCCCAGGTTCAACGTGCTGCGTTTCGTGCCGGCCATGCCGGGCCGGCTCGGCGGGTTGATCCGCAAGAACCTGCGCGAGATGTTGCAGGTGCTCGATCTTTACCCTGGGCTCGTGTTGACCATCGTCGGGGTCATCTACCGCATATCGCGCAAACCGGAGCCGGATGCGCTGATGATGCTCGCACTGCTCACAATCCTTTCACTAAGCACGTACGCGCAACGGCTATTCGCGTTTGACTCGGAAGAACTGCACAACCGCTATCGGCTGCTGCCGCTGCGCGGCTGGCAGGTGCTGCTGGCGAAAGATGTCGCGTTCCTGATCGTTGCGTTGGCGTTGGTGTTGCCGCTTGCTCCCTTGACGGGCCTCGCCGCGGCGCTGGCCGTACTGGCGGTCGGGCATCACGCGTCCGTGATGCAGCCCGCCGCACAAGCGAAGTGGCGCTTCACAGGCGGCGCAGCGCTGCCGGTTTCCATTGCGCAAGTCGTGCTGATGTTTGGTGCGGGCACCGCCGTATTTCGCGGTAACGTGCTTTGGCTCATCCCCTGTGTGCTGGGTTACGCGGCGTCGCTCTGGTGGTACGGCCGGCAACTCGAATCTTAGCTACCAGCTCAACTGCAACAGAGAGACGCTTTGCCGCGGCAGTCGCAATGGCAAAGTCACATTGCCATTCCCCACCGTGATCCACCGCGGGCTCTCGAAGAGTTGCAACTGGCCCGACGCTTCGAGTGCTGCATACTGCTCGGGCGTTGGCGCCTGCGGGCTGCCCATTTGCTTCCAGGCCGCATAAGCGTTGCTGTGTGTCTGGTCGATGCGATAGTGCCGCAACAATACGCGATGCGTGCCCGCGGTCAATCCTGAAACATCGATACTGACGGAGGCGTCGCCGGCCGCGAGGTCATCATCATGATAGTTCCACGCCAGCAGCGAGACATTCTGCGAAGACCGCACAGCCAATGCATCAACACTCGGGGCGCCGCGTACGCCATCCCGCACCATGTCGGCCAGGCGGACTGCGCCGTCGCTCAGCACTTCTACACGTTCGCCTTGCAGTAGTCCGTCCATGCGGAAAATGTTCAGTACGGGCTTGTCGATACCGTTGGTTGCCAGCGTGCGAAACCCATCGAAATAAGGCTGCCCTTCGAACTCGAATGCCCACGTCATCATGCCGGCGATGTTCGTCTTCGCCTGATCCGCAAGCTCCAGAATGTGTTTCATCATCACCGCGGTGTACACCGGGTACAGCGTGCCGTTGCGGTAGGCATTCGGCGGGTACACGCGCGCCGAGCAAGCCGCGCAGCCTTCGGGATCGGACTCGCTCAGCACAATCGGCAACTGACGAAAACGTTCGAACTCAGCCACGATCTCGAAGCCGCGCTGCACATCCTGCAGGTTCTTTGCGATCCCCATCCGTACATGACCAGCGGCCACTTCGGGCCGGCCTTTCGCATGGAACGTGATGAAGTCGAGCGGCGCGCCCACTGCACCGGTAGCGAAATTCTTCCCTGTCGCACAATGCTCCAGAAACTGGCGCAGAAACGCCGCTGCTTTCGTGCTTGCCGGACCAGTGGTTGCCGGACCTCCGACGCGCGCCGCAGGCAAAGCGCGTTTCAATCCATCGGCGGCATAGTCATATAGCTTGTCGTACTCTTCAGGCGTGCCGTGCCAATAGCTGATGTCGGGCTCGTTCCAGATCTCCCAATACCAACTCGCCACTTCGCGCGCACCATACTTCGCGACGGCATGCAGCACCCATTGATGCACCAGTTCGCCCCACTTGGCGTAGTCGTTTGGGGGGTAACTCCAGCCGCCGCTATAGAACTCGTTCTTCGCGCCAGGCACCCATGTTGTGTTGTAAGGTTCCGGCCGGCTGGAAAGTGCTTTGGGCATGAAGCCGATCTCCACGAAAGGCTTTGCACCGGCCTGAAGGTAGGTATCGAAGATGCGGTCCGTAATGGTCCAGTCATAGACAGCCCTGCCGGCGGTATCCACCGTGTAGGCGTTGGTTGAGCCCCACTTGAGGCTCGCGGTGCCATCGCCCGTTGCGAGCAGAAAGTGGGTGCGGATAAACGTAGGCGCGGCACTCACGGCGGCCAGTTCGCTCACCAGCTTCTGTCCGTTCTTCGTGTACGTGTAATTCGGCTCGTCGTATCCGAAGTAGGCGAAGAGCGGGGGGAACGCGCCAATGGTTCTTGCCGCGTTCACCTTGATATGCACCGGCACCTGAGCAACGGCCGCATGTGCCGTCGCCAGCACAATGAGAATAGGTGTGAGCAGCCGCATGTCCTCTCAACTTTACCCGTTTGCGGATAAGATGATGGGCGATGAAAACACTTCTTGCCCTTTTCCTCTGTGCCGCAGCGGGTATTGCAGGCACCGCATCACCCGCAGTCGAGAAGGCGATTCAGGCCGCTGAAGATCAGTACATCCAGGCTCTGACTCATCAGGACGACGCTGCACTTCGCAAACTGCTCGGCGACGATCTGCTCTACACACATTCGAGCAACAAGACCGAGACAAAGGACGACCTGATCAAGGTCATGCAGACCAAGTCTCTCACTTACAAGGAAATCAGTTTCAGTAATCCGCGTTTCCGTCAATACGGCAACACCGTAATCGTGACGCACAATGCGAAGATCGTCACGGAACAGACCGGCGAAGCCAATCTATACGTCACGCACGTCTGGGTGAAGCAGAATGGCGGCTGGCAACTAGTGCAGCGGCAGGCAACGAAGCTGCCCTAACCCGCGCTATTGTGCGCGATAGCTAAGCCGGAAGATGGTCTGGCCGAAGTCTTCGTGAGTACCGAACTTGCCTTTCACAGTCAGCCCGAAGAGGCGTGACTCCGGCGCGAGGAACTCGTCCTTCGATAGTGGCCGGTCGATCAGGGCGTTGCGTTCTGGCCCTACGTTCATGGGTCGTCCGCAGCTCCGCTTGGCCTGATTTTGGAAACGGTGCGTTCCGCCGCGCGGCCGCAGTCACCCGTACGCATCGGCCGTCTCATTCCATCTCGTGAGTACAGCTTTGCTGTACAATGTTCATGTGCCGAGCGAAACGACCTATAGCAGTTTGAGAGCGAATTTGGCTGCCGTATTGAGTCAGGTAACCGATAACCAGGAGACCGTGATCGTTCGCCGGCGCGGTTCGCCGGACGTTGCGCTCGTACCCGCGACGGAGCTTGCCGGACTACAGGAAACGGCGCACCTGCTGCGCTCACCGAAGAATGCTCGCCGCCTGTTGGCCGCTCTGCACCGTGCAGAACGGGGCCAAGGAAAGGCAACGCGGACCAGCGACCTGCGACGTGAAATCCTCGGTGTCAAAGCCGAGTAAGCGGGTTGCGGTCTTTCAGCCGGAGTTTCGCGAAGACCTTCGCTATTGGGTTAAGTCGGATCGGGCTACCGCACTTAAATTGCTGGATCTTATTGAGGCCGTGCTTCGCGACCCGTTTGAAGGCGTGGGCAAGCCCGAGCCGTTGAGATATGTGCTGTCGGGCTGCTGGTCGCGACGAGTGACGCAAGAACATCGATTGATTTATCGGGTGACCGATGAACGGATCGACTTCTTGCAGGCGCGATATCACTATTAGACGACTTCGCGCCTCACTCCATCTTGCTTCTTGCAGTTGTCGCAGTTGCCGCAGGGTCCGGTGAAATCGTCGCCGAAGTAGCGCAGTAGGAATTCACGGCGGCATCCGGTGTTCTCGGCGTAACGCCACATCTGTTCGAGAAGATGCTGTTGATGTTCGGCCTGCTGCTCCTGCTGTTGCGCGGCCGTTTCGGCGACCGTGTCTAAGTCTGCTGACTCATCCAGCCGCACTTCGCCTGAAGGCAGTGTCTCCACGACGCCTGCGTCTTCCAACTTCTGCACAGTGCTGATGACCTTGCGCTGGTTCATCTCGGTCTCGCTTGCCAGCGTCGCAAGGTCCGCGGTGCCCGCCTCGCGCAGCACCTGCGTCACCTGTTCAAGCGCTTCCGGATCGACGGATTTCACTCCCGCTTGAAACTTGCGAATACCGATGTTCTGGTGGCGGTAAAACAGCACAGCTTCGGCGGGTTCGCCATCGCGTCCTGCGCGGCCGATCTCCTGATAGTAGGAATCGAGCGAGTCGCTGATGTCGAAATGGTACACGAAGCGGACGTTCTCTTTGTCGATGCCCATGCCAAAAGCATTCGTAGCGACGATGACCTCCGCTTCGCCGTTCATGAATCGATCTTGCACCGCATGCCGCTCCGGCGCTTTCATGCCGGCATGATAGTAGACCGCCGAGATATCTTCTTCGGCGAGCGCGCGCATAATCTGCTCGGCGTTCTTGCGTGTCGAGACGTAAACAATCCCCGGGCGCTCCGCCCAGCGCACGCGATGCGCAAGCGCGGCGACCTTTTCTTCTTCAGTGCGCAAGTGCTGAACCGCCAGATTGATGTTGGGACGGTCGAAGCCGCTCACGAACACAGCCGCATTGCGCATGCCAAGCCGCGACACGATCTCTTCACGAACTTCGGGCGTTGCGGTCGCCGTCAGAGCCAGCACCACCGGATGTCCTAACGCTTCGATCACTGGCGCAAGCCGCAGGTAATCCGGTCGAAAGTCGTGCCCCCACGAACTGACACAGTGCGCCTCATCCACCACGAAAAGCGAGATGTTCGAAGCCTTTAACGTGTCGAGCGTCTCTGCATTGCGTAACTGCTCGGGCGCGAGAAAGATGAACTCCAGCTCACCGGCCTGCAGCTTCTCCAGCACCCCCCGGTTCTCACGCGCGGCTTGTGTGGAGTTGACCAAAGCAGCATCGGCCGAGATCTGCTGCTGAATCGTATCGACCTGATCTTTTTGCAATGCGATCAACGGTGAGACAACGACTGTGGCGCCGTCGATCATCAACCCCGCCACCTGGTAGATCGCAGACTTACCCGAACCGGTCGGCTGCACGACGAGGGTGTCGCGCCCATTCACGGCGGATTGCATTGCTTCCGCCTGCCCCGGCCGCAGCTTTGCGAAGTGCAGTTCGCGGCGCGCCACCTTCTCGATTTCGCTGGCTTTCGTCATTGGCAAACCGTGCAACAGCACGTGCTCTGCCAACGTGTTCGCTCAACTACTTCGGCAGGTCTTCGTGCGCCTTCTGTTGAATGAATTGATCGGGATGGTCGTCGAACTTCCGCTTGCATTCAGCGGAACAGAAAAAATACTGCTTGTTGTCATAGTCACTGAAATGGCGAGCGTCGCTCTCGTCGACACCCATCCCGCAGACCAGATCGGTTGCCATATCTCAGAACTTGTATTCGGTCGGCACGATGCCTTTGAGGCGCAGATACACCAGCGTCTGCGCGCGATGATGCGCAGTGTGGTCGAGACCCAGCAAGACGCCTTCGAACATCGTCATCTTTCCGTCGCCCGTGTCGACGATTGACATGAGGCTCGCATCAGTCGCTTTGTCCAATTGCGCCTGCGCGAAATCGAATGAGGACTTCAACGCGCTGATCACTCCGGCCTTGGTGATCGGCGCCTTGGGATCACCCAAAGCGGGACCCTTCACGCCGGTCATCTTTCCGAAGAAATAACCGTTTGCGTTGGCGATGTGCATCATCTGCTGCCCGAACGTCATTTGCGCATCAGTGGGCTTGAAACCGTATTGGTCTTCGGGCATCTGTTGAGCTACGGCAAGCGTGTAAGTGCTGGTAGTGGCCCAGTGGCTGGACAACAGCTTCACCAACTTGTTGTCTTGCGCGCTGAGTGGAAGTGACGCGAGGAGGCAGAACGCGAGTGCTAATCTCATGTTCACTGATGATATACGCCAGCAAGCTTCGAATCATCCTGCTGCTCATTTTTTTGCCTGCGTTATCGACGGCGGCGAAGAAGCCAATCACGATCGACACGCTCATGGAGCCTGGGGCGCGCCGCGGTGACTCCGCCATCGTGTGGTCTCCGGACGGCCACCGTTTTGTCGCGGTGCAGGACAAAAAACTTATCCTCTATGACGTTGCGGGGAAGCAACAGCGCGATGTAATGCCGATGAGTAAGATCGAAGACCTGGCGCGCAATGTGCCCGAAGCTGCAACGTTCGACTGGACGAACCGCCGCGTCGGTGAGCAGCCGATGCAGTGGTTTAAAGATGGCGACAGGCTGCTGGTGCAGGCTCGCGGCGATCTTTTTGTTGTGCATCTGGGCAGCGGGGTGATCGACCAGTTGACGGCCACCGACACGGGCGAGTTTGACCCGAAGCTGTCGCCGGATAACCAGCGCGTCTCCTTCCGGCGCGGCAATGACTTGTATGTCATCGAAGTAAATTCAAAAAAGGAAACACGACTTACCAGCGACGGTACGGCGACCCTGATGAATGGCCGCCTCGACTGGGTCTACCCGGAAGAGTTGGACCTGGGCACGGCGCACTGGTGGTCTCCCGACAGCCGCCACATCGCGTACCTGCAGTTCGACACAAGTAAAGAACCGGTGTTTCCGCAAGTCGACTTACGCAAGTCTCGCGGAGTGCTCGAAACCGAGCGCTATCCGAAAGCCGGTGATCCCAACGCGGAAGTGCGGGTAGGGGTCATCGATGCAACCGGCGGCCCGACGAAGTGGATGGATGCCGGCGAACCGCGCGGTCATTTACTGGCCCGCGTTTATTGGTTCCCCGATTCGAGCAAGCTCGCGATCATGCGGCTCAACCGGGTGCAGGACAAAATTGATCTGCTTGCTTCCGACATCCGGACGGGCGATTCCAGTGTCATGCTGCACGAAGAAGATAAGTATTGGATCAACGTCGATGATTCCTTCCATTTTCTAAATGACGGGAAAGAGTTTCTGTGGCCGAGCGAGCGGACCGGGCATCGCCATTTATATCTGTATCGCGCCAATGGGGAACTGCAGCATGCAATTACTAAGGGCGATTGGGATGTGGAGGAAGTAGCGGGCGTGGACGAAGAAAGGCGCCAGATTTACTATTTGTCGACAGAAGACAGCCCTCTTGAACGGCAGCTTTATTCAATTGGTTTGGACGGCAAGAAGAAACATCGGATTACAGCCGGCAAGGGCACTTACTCGGTGTCTATCGCGCCCTCTTACGATGCAATGCTGGAAACTTTCAGCAGCCTGACACAGCCGCCGGTGCGCACCTTGCGCAAGATCGACGGTGCAGAGATTGCCACCTATATTCCGGCGGACCGGTCGCTGCTCGATACATATGAAGTGCTCCCGACCGAAATTGTGAAGGTGAAGAGCGCCGATGGGCAGGATATGTACGCCCGGATGATCAAGCCGGCTAACTTCTCTCCCGATCATAAGTATCCCGTGTTGGTAGCGGTGTACGGAGGCCCCCATGCGCAAACGGTTCGCGACTCCTGGACCGGCGCAAGCTTCGATCAAGTGATGGCCAACAAGGGCTACCTGATCTGGCAGGTAGACAACCGGGGATCGTTTGGGCGCGGGCATACCTGGGAGTCGGCCGTCTACCGCAATCTGGGCGCGACGGAATTAGCGGATCAGAAAGCCGGCATTGAGTACCTGAAGACGCTCCCTTACGCGGACACGTCGCGCATGGGCATCTACGGTTGGAGTTATGGCGGGTACATGACGCTGTACTCACTCACCAATGCCCCCGGTCTCTTCAAGGCGGGTGCTGCCGGGGCTCCAGTAACTAGCTGGCGCAATTACGACTCGATCTATACCGAACGCTATATGGGATTGCCGGAGGCGAACGAAAAGGCATACGAATCTACATCGCCGGTGACGCATGCTGGGGACCTGACGGCAAAACTGTTGATCCTACATAACGTCGAAGACGACAACGTACATTTTCAGAACACGATGCAGATGGCCGAAGCTTTAGAAAAAGCCGACAAGCAATTTCGCATGGTGATCTATCCGCAGAAGGCGCACGGTGTATCGGGTCCGCTACGCAGACATTTGAATGAGACGATGGCTGACTTTTTCGATTCGGCTTTGAAGTAAAGTCTGCCAGATGAGGCTTGTGCCAAACTGATATAGATGCACGCAACCCCGTTGTACTGGGTGGACGGACCTTGGTCTGGCGGCTTGGCGATTTCTGCCCGTCCTCGTGGTGGTGACTGGCTTGCCGACGAAATAGACGACTGGCAGCATAGCGGAATTTCTACTGTACTGTCGCTTCTGACCCCCGACGAAGAAGTCGATCTCGAACTAAGTAACGAAGCGACTGAGGCGAGGACACACGGTATGACGTTCCTCTCTTTGCCAATTCCAGATCGCGACGTGCCTCCTTCCCGCTCCGCTTTCCTAATGCGATCGAAGAGCTGGAGCGCCGTCTTGCCGCAGGGGAAAGCATCGTGGTCCATTGCAGGCAAGGAGTAGGCAGAGCCGGGATGGTGGCCATATGCGTCCTGCTCGACCGGGGTTCGACTACTCTGCGGCGATCCGATCAGTGACAGCCCGAGGCGTGCAGGTTCCAGAGACGAAGCAGCAGTTGACGTGGATCAGCCGTTACGCCGAGAACTTTGCCCGCCACGAATGAATCGCCAACGGCCTCTGAGACCGCTGCATGCGGAGAGCTCCTTGAGTCGCGTGAAACTATTGACCTTCGAGAAGATGTCTTCTGACGCAATCACGCGTTCCCTCGCGCCGCCGGGCGAGCACTGCCTGAAAACGAGACCCGACGGAACAATTCTTGATGGGCATCACCGGATTCACGTGCTCAAGGCCCGCAATGAGGATGTAGATTCATTGCCGCGGGAATCCTTGAGCCGCCCGTGAGCGAATAAACTACTGCGCGTTAGCCGGTCCGCTTCGTTGCGCGTCGGGCAGCGGCCCACTCACCATCACGCTCTCTGCCACCGGTGCGGCTTGGGGTTGCTGCACAGATAGCCGGAACTCGGCATGGTCTGTTCTCCGGTGATAAGTTGCTAGCCCAAGTTGGATATCCTGGACGGCCAGTGGCTGCGAGAGCTTCTCACCGCCGTCGGTAATCTCGAGCAAACCGCCGGAGGCATTGCGAACAGCGCGTGCCTGGCGGTTCCAGCGCAGCACGATTTCATTGTTTACTTCAGCCGCTTCAAGCCCAAGCGGAGTTGCGGGCGACCCATGCACATAGGGCCAGAACGCAACCCCCGCGGTACCGATCGTCATTCCCAACAGCACGAACAACAACAATGGAAGCAACTGTGGCTTACGCTGCACAGCAACCTCGGCGAACGCTGGCGGCGTTACCGGGATGTCATCCGGAACGAACGATTGCAGGAACGCCGGATCAGTAATGAACTCGTGATAAGTCGCTTCCGAGTAGACGGTGCCATCGGGCTCGCGAAAGAAGAAACCCGCATTGGTCGGCTGCAACTGCGCTGGTTTCAGCACCAGCGCGACTTCCTGCGGGCCAGGGAAGAAATCGCGGTAAATCTCAAGGTCGGCTGCCGTCAGCGAAATGTCGCTACGCGTGTGCGAGTGAAACCAACCGAGACGCTCCTGACCTTTCAACGCGGGATCAGCAGCGCACTCCTGCAGAAGCGCGGCAAGCTTCTCCCGATCCGCAGGCGACAAAACGAACGACGGACCAGACTCGTACCGGCACTCAATGCGGCGGTAACTGCGAATGATGATGCGATGTGCCTGACGGTCGCCAAACAATACGCCGCCAATCTCTACTCCGCCGCGCGGAACCGAAAAAAAGCCTTCGACCACGGCCAGCCGAATCTCATCGATGACGCCGACCGTGGCCTCGATGCGAAAAGGGCATTGCGGCACTTCCCAACTGATGCGCCGCGCCTCATTAAAACCCGTGCTCATGCTGTGCTGAAGGCCGACTCGGATGGAATCAACCTTTGATTCTAGAGCATAATATAGGCGTGCCAAAAGCCCGGGATCTGGAGCTTCGCCTGCAGCAAACGGAGCAGCAGCTAAGGCTGTTTCAGAAGATCAGCCGTTTTATGGTTCGGGAGATGAGCCTGTCGGAAGTGCTGCAAGGCGTGGTTTCCCTGATCGTCGAGTACTCGGAGTGCGATGCCTGCCTGGTCTACTTGATTGCGCAGGAAGGAGACCGCAAAGAGCTGGTTCTCTGCGCGTCAAACAATCCTCACCCGTCCGCAATCGGCAAGATTCGCTTGCACATGGAAGAGGGCCTCACCGGTTGGGTGGCTCGGGAGCGCAGGCTGTTATCCATTCCGCGCGAAGCTTACAAAGACCCGCGCTTCAAGTTCTTCGGCGATCTTCCGGAAGACTCGTTTGAAGCTTTTCTGTCCGCACCGGTGATCGCGCGCAATCGTGTGGTGGGTGTGATCAATGTGCAGCACCGTCACGCCCATCCGCATTCAGGTAGTGAGATGGAGATGCTCACTACGATTGGCGAACAGGTGGGGTGCGTGCTCGAGCTTGCGCGGCTCGATCCGGCAGCAAACGACTTCACACACGCCGAGCTTGTCCTGTCATCCGGGCCGGCTCGCCGCAGAGGCTGAAACAACTCCAAACGAATGCCGTTGCTTGTTGCAGCCTTGGCTTGCTTGTTTCTGGCGGCGCAAACTCCCGCAGAACCGCAGCCGCGCTTCCGAACTATTTACGAATACGCGGGTACGCGTACGCACCTCACACTGGTCGACTTCAAGTTTCCTTCGCTGCAACGCGGCATTGCGGTCGGGTTCACTGAGGAGAAGGCGAAAGAAAAGGGCGTGATTCTGCTGACCCGCGATGGAGGCAAGTCGTGGACGGAAGAATCGTTTCCGCAAATTCCGCTCTCGATTTTCTTCCTCGACGATTCACGCGGCTGGTTAGTGAGCGAGAAGGCCATCTGGAAGACGGAAGAGTCGGGCCGCAACTGGCGCAAGCTTCCAAGTTCGCCGAAGGAAACCTTGTCGGTGTGGTTCACCGACGAGCAGCACGGATTCGCTATCGGGGTGCACAAACATTTCTCTGTGACTGATGATGGCGGAGCATCTTGGACGGCGGTGCCTGAAGTAGCTTCCGCGCCGGGAACGCCGGATTACACAACGTACGGCAGCATTGGCTTTGCGAACGCTTTGGATGGAGTGGTCACCGGTTGGAGCACACCGCCTTCGCCACGCCGCATTCCCGACTGGGCCGACCCGCAGGATTCACACTGGCGCAGCGACCTGCCAAGCATGGCGCTGTTCTTCGAAACACGGAACGGCGGGAAGACGTGGCGGGCCAGTGCGGCTTCGCTGTTAGGCCGGATGACGCGCGTCTCGCTCGGCTCCGAAAAAAAGGCACTGGCGTTGATCGAGTTCTCCGACCGCTTCGAGTGGCCGGCGGAAATCTATCGCTTCGACCTCTCGACCGGAAAACCTACGCGCGTCTTCCGCATGAGGAACCGCGTCATCACTGACGTTCTGGTCACTGGCAACTCGGGCTACCTCGCGGGCTACGAAGCCGAAGGGGAAGTAAGGCGCAGTCCAATTCCAGGGCCTGTGAAAGTGTTGTTCAGCGAAGATCTGGAAAACTGGAAAGAGATTCCGGTGGACTACAAAGCCGCCGCGCATCGCTGCATTCTCGCCGGTCCCGATTCCGCGCACGTGTTCATTGCGACCGATACCGGCATGATCCTGCGCCTGGAACAAACAGGCAAATAGCCTTGCCGGCTGACGTGTTGTATCGCGTGCTGGAAGGCTTGTCGCCGGGGCGTGCGCTTGACCTGGCGTGTGGCCGTGGTGAAAGCGCGCTGTACCTGGCGGAGCGCGGCTGGGATGTCGTGGCTGTTGATCGCGATGCTGCAGCGCTGGCCCAGATTCCAGCGCATCCGCGCTTATCCAAGCGGCAGATGGATCTGGAGCACGATTCGATCGAGGCTTTTGGCAGCTTCGAGTTAATCGTTGCCTGGCGCTACTACCAAGCCAGCTTGTTTCCGGCTATCCGAAAACAGTTGAAGCCGGGAGGCATTTTCGCGACGGCAACCAAGATGACAGGGCGCTTTGCCGCCAGCTTGGACGAGTTGCGCGCGCAGTTTTCTGACGGGGAAGTGTTGTCTCAAGACGAACAGAACGGCTTCGCTATATTGATTGTGCGGCTTGGGAACGCCAATCACTAGATTGGCGCGCCCGATGCCGAATCGGCGTTCCTATGCACAGCCACTTCACCATTCAGAACATCTATGCCGACGGCGCGAAGAGTGATGCGCACGAGCTGCCGCTGAAGCCCAACGAAGAAGCCGAGAAGGTGTGTGCGTTGTTCGCCGACTTCCTGGCAGGACATCCCGCGGGCTTTCGCGAGAAGTTGCCGTTCTTGAACCGCGGCAACTATGAACTCGAGTGGGCCGCTGCGGCAGGCGGCAGCGCGTTCGCCACGTTCTACGAATCCGACGCGCCCGTCTCCATGGGCGTGTTGCTCTCGGGCAACGACGAGGAATCCGATCGCCAGATGTTGGACTTTTTCGTTTCGAGCCCGCTCGAACCGATGTTCGCGTCTACGCGTCCCGCTGCCATTCGTCCGCTTTTATTGCAGGTTAACTTCATGGATCGTCCGGATGCGGCGCCCGTGGTCCAGTTGCTCGCGACGGCGCTGGCGTCCGTCTACTTTCGCGCGATAGCGGCAAGTCAGAAGGTGTGAAGATGATGAAAGTTCTCGCCGGATGGGTGAACGCCGGCGGGCGCAAAATCGTGAGCTACGGTGCGGTAAGCGGGTGAACTAATTCCGGCCCGCACTCTTATCGAGAGCCGTGAAATCAAACACTCCCGTCTGTACAATTCCGTGCCGCCGCACCTGCACGAACACCCGATAGCGTCCAGGCGCGGGGATGCCGTAAGGAAATGAAACTTCGCCGGGCAGCGTATGATCGCCCATCGGCATATCCATATTCATTGTGGCCGGTTGCGCCAGCATCATAGCGGCCATGGCTGCAGAGCCTGCGGGATGAATGTGCGCGAACACTTTCCCGTCTGAGCGAACGAACTCCGCGTGTGCGCTCATACCCATGTAGGGCTGCAGGTCGTCGACGCGCTCGCCTTCGGCATTGTGAATCGCAAATTTGAAAAGCTCAGCGCGGCCGGTGACCACAGCCCCCGAGGGCGACTCCCACGTCATGCGAATGCCCGGTTCCAGAACAAACTCGCTGTTGTCTCCGCTGCTCTGCAGACCGAGCGTGTTCACTTCGCTGTCGTCGCCCGTGATCGCGCCGCCCTGAACCGCCGGTAAATCCATTTCGCACGTGGCCGTTTCTGCCAGACCGTTGTCATGCACAATGTCGGCGTAGGCAAGGTAGTGTCCGGCATCCATCGCTGGTAAGTCGACGCTGAACCTTCCGGTGGCGGTCATGTCGGGGTGCAGGTGAGCCATGCGATCCAGCCCCGCTTTGCGCACCAGGAACAGGTGCATCAGATGGTCATGATCAGGCGTGAGATCGTCGAGCTTACGCAGCTTGAGCCAGCCCGGATCGGACAAGACCAGGTCGAGACGATGCCCATCGAGCCGTGCGGAAAGGTTCAAGGGCTTGTAAATGTTGTTGCGATAGTTCCGGTCTTCCGCAACCCACCACCGGTTGCCGAGCCACAAAATCAAAACGCAAAACACCAGCGCGCAAAGCATCACAAGCCATGCGGATCTGCGTTGCGCGGGCGCAGCATCAAGACCCGGCTCGAGCTGGGCATCGCGAACCGCAGCTCCCGCAATGCTGACAATGCCGACCAGGAGAAAGATCATCAAGCCGAAAAGGATGCGGCCGGTCTTCTGCTGCATGCCGCTGACCTGTCGCGAAAGCGCCGGCACGGGAACCGCATAGCGCGCTTTCCCTTGCGTGCCCGACAGATCGAGCCGCACTTCATACGAGCCGAATGCCATTAGCCACAACGAAGCGGTGAAGCGGCGCGGATCGCTCTTGTCCCGCACGGCGACGTCGGGAGTCGGCGGGTTGTTCTTGCCGGGCCCGACCAGCGGTAAGGGCACCACCTGAATGCCGTCGACAGACCCGCTGAGCACTTGCACTTCGATCTGAGCGACGCCCGGGATGACTGCAGGCGGGCGTACGGCAATCAGCAGCGAGTAAGGGCCGGCCTGCGCGTTTGTGAATATGTCGGGACTGCCGACATGAGCCAGAGCCGACACCGCGCCACACCAGAGCAGGGCAGCGATGCGCAGTTTACCGGCGCACATTCCGAATCCAGTTACCCGCTCCCCACCCGCCTCGAACCGAAAGCACCGCGAGCACATACGCCAGCGCCAGCAACTGCCAGAACTGTGGCTCCGCGGGGATGAACAAATTCCGCACCGCGAACGATTTCGGGCCCGCCTGATAGTCGATGTAACCGGAGCCGAACAGCACGCCATGAGCCGCGGGGGTCATCAGAAACGTGCCGAAGGGCCATTGCACCGCGATGAGCAGCGCGAGAAATATCGCACCGGAACCGAGCGCCATTGCCCAGGCGTTCCACGAGCGCGTACGCTGCCAGAAGAAATCGAGCGCGATGGCCGGAATGATCAGTAGCAACGGAAAGCCCGCCGGAATGAACTTGCCGACAAGCTGATACACCGGTCCCAGTTTCGGTTCGGCGGGAAAAAGCGGCAGCACGTAGAGAAACGCGAGCAGGAAGGCTGTATAGATCAACGCGACGACGGTAGCTCCCCAGCGCGACCCGCTTCCGCGCGAGGCGAGCGAGAGCACCGGCGGCGCCATCAAACAGATCACGCAGTAAAACGTTGCGGTGTGCATCCAGATCCTCGTCGAGTACTCGAGCGTGAGGATCATCAGGGCCACCAGGATCATCGCCGCGACATACAGGAACAAGCGCTCCAGCCGCACGCGCGACGCTTCCCGTGCGCGATTCATCGCTCCGGCGATGAGCACGAGCGCTCCGAATTCCACCGCGATCATGCCGCTCGCGAGCACGATGTGCGGCGGACTCAAAATCTTTACGTCCAGTCCGTACGCTCCGTGCCACCAGTCATCAAACGGCGCGGAGGTGAGCATCATGCAGCCGCCCCAGGCCGCGATGAAGGCGCCCAGTGGCCCGCGCAATCCCCAGACATTGACCGATACGGCGCGCAAGCCCGAGTTAGCAAATGTGGTCGACAGGATCAGATATCCGCAGGCAATCGCGGCCAGCACGCCGCAAAGATAGATGGCGACGTGCGCCGGAGTCAGGAACGAATCACGGCCGACGGACCGGTGCCAGGAGATGTCCCAGTGGATGCCGATCATCGCAGACGTGACGGCTGCGACGGCAGTCCAGATGTACCAGGGCACCCGCACCGCGCGGTGCTCGGCAGAGGTTGCAATGCTGGCCATAACGAAAGGTTAAGCTTAGCTGACTGCAGCGGGGGCTGGAACCGGGTAAAGTAGGGAGGAATGACACGCGCGCAGCTGCTGGATCATCTGGCCACCACTCTCGGCCAGACTAAAACGGAGAGTGAACGAGCATTGGAGGCGGTTGTCGAAGCCCTGAAGCAAGCCCTCCAGAGCGGCGAAAAGGTGGACATTCGCGGGCTCGGTGTTTTCAAAGTGCGCGAAAGCAAAGCGCGTCAAGGCCGCAACCCAAGCACCGGCGCCGTGGTCAACATACCGGCCAAGAAGACGGCCGTATTCAAGCCTGGCAAGGAGCTGGCGACTCTGATGAATCCTGCGACGGACGATAAGTCGCCGGAAGCCGAAGCGTAGGTAGAGCGATGCGAGTCACGGTCTCGCACAACAAGTCCAAAGAAGAAGTGAAGCGGGCGGTTGATCTCTCCTTTGACGATCTGTTCCGCGGCGTCGCCGGCTTTCCGATTGCGCTTGCGGAAGAGAAACGGAGCTGGTCGGGCGACGTGCTCTCATTTTCGTTCGTGGCGAAGGTGGGCTTTCTTGCGAATCCGATGAGCGGCACAGTCGTTGTGACCGCAACGGATCTCACCATCGATGCCGACCTGGGATTGCTCGAAAAATTGCTTGCGTCCGCAAAGGTCAAGACGGCGATCGAGAGCCGCGTTAAAGGGCTGCTGACATAGCGGCGCGAGCCGTGTTGACGTGGATGGCGACGGTGTCGGCAACCTTCCTCGCATAGCCGCCCGCCAGCACGACGGTGACGGATGCGCCCCGCGCGCGAGCCGTTTGCAGCACCAGTTCATCGCGGCGCTGAAGCCCTCTCATGGTGAGATCGAGGCCACCCAGTTGATCCTCTCCATAAGGGTCGGCGCCCGCGACATAGACTACCAGTTCGGGGCGAAACGCCGCGAACGATTCCACCAGTGCGGTGTTGAGCGCCTCCAGATATTCGTCATCACCAACCGCGTCTTCCAGATGCACATCGCGATCTGACGAAGGTTTGATCGCCGGGTAGTTGTTGAACTGCTGAACAGACAGCGTGAAGACGGAATGGTCGCCCGCGAAGATCGAGGCGGTGCCGTTACCGTGGTGCACATCGCAATCGACCACCATCGCTTTCTCAATCAGACGTTCACGCTGCAACGTGCGAATCGCAACGGCGATGTCGTTGATCGCGCAGAAGCCTTCTCCGTGACCTCGGAACGCGTGATGGAAACCGCCGCCGATGTTGTAACAGACACGTTCTCTCAACGACGTTCGCGCGGCCAGAATGCTTCCCCCGGCGGCCAGGAAAAATGCGTCGGCCATCTGGCGCGAGTACGGAATCTCCAGGCGCTGTACATCGTGACGAGTAAGCGTGCCGTTCTCCAGTTTGTCGATCCATTGCGGATCATGCGCGAGTTCCAACTGCGCGCGCGTGGCCGGTTCCGGACGTAGAAAGTCGCTTTCCACGGCCAGCCGTTCCTGTAACAACGCTTCCCGAATCAGACGGAACTTCTGAGCAGGGAAGACATGCGCGCCGATGTTCAGGTCATAACCCGTGTGATAAACGAAATGCATCGCTTACGCCTCCTGGCACGCGGTGAGCAGGGCCACCAGATAGATGTCGCCGGCTGAGCAGCCGCGCGAAAGATCGTTCATGGGTTTCGCGAGTCCTTGCAGCAGAGGACCGAGCGCCATCGCACCAGCCAGACGCTCAACCAATTTGTACGCGATGTTGCCTGCCGCCAGATTGGGGAACACCAGCGTGTTCGCACGTCCTGCAATCAGCGACGCCGGCGCCTTGCGCTGAGCAACGGCGTCAATCAGCGCCGCATCGGCTTGCATCTCGCCATCGATCAGCAAGCCGGGTTGTCGCTCGCGCACCAGCCGCACTGCGTCGTGAATCGTTGCAATGCTTGCGTGCTGCGCGCTGCCATGTGTCGAGAACGAGAGCATTGCCACCCGCGGCTCGGCTTCCAGAAGACGACGTGTCGTATGCGCGGCTGCAATCGCAATCGACGCGAGTTGCGCTGCGTCGGGTTCAACGATTACGCCGCAATCAGCAAACGTCAGCATGCCGCGTTCACCGAAGTCGCTGTTCTGAAGCGCCATGAGAAACGCGCTTGACACCACATCCACGCCCGGCGCTATGCCGATTGCCTGCAGCGCGGCGCGAACCGTGTCACTAGTCGAATGCACGGCGCCGGCAACGCAACCATCGGCATCGCCCGCGGCTACCATCAACGCTGCGTGATGCAACGGCTGCCGCGCGATGCCCACAGCGTCCTCTTCGGTGATGCCCTTGTGCGCGCGCAAGTTGAAGTAGAGCTCTGCGTAACGCTCGACTCGCTTCGGATCAAGAGGACTCTTCAGCAGGATCGTCTCCGCAAGCTTTTCCTCGTCTAAACGGTGCGCTGCGGCAACCACGCGTGGGTCATCGCCCTCCGGAAAAACAAGTGTTCGCCGCAGTTTGTGAGCACGCTGCCGCAAACGGTCGACCAGGTCACTGGCAGAGTCCGGCAAGAGTGCTAAAGCGTTCGGTTGATCGGTCATGCCAAGCCGAGTCTCCAGTATGTCCCTGTCTATAATGAGAGGGCGCGCGCGACACACGAATGCAGCAGAGCCCTCAACGTATCCTGGCGCTCGACCTTGGTACGCGGCGCATCGGCCTCGCCCTGAGCGATGAACTTGGTCTCACGGCGCAGGGTCTCGAAACCTTCGTCCGCAAGAACAAACGTGCCGACCTCGATGGACTGCATCGTATAGTGCGCGAACATGGCGTCAACCTGATCTTAGTCGGGCTTCCTCTGCATATGAGCGGTGAAGCCGGTGCGCAGGCCGACTGGGCGCGCGATTTTGCCGAGAAGCTGGAGCAGTACACCGGCGTACGCGTCATCTTACGCGATGAGCGGTGGACCAGCCGCGAAGCCGAACGCACACTGCGCGGCAGCGGCGTTGCTCAGGAAGATCGCAAAGCAGCTATCGACCGGCTTTCCGCTTCTATCCTGCTGCAGAGCTACCTTGATTCCAGGGCATTCGAAACACCGGAGGCGAAACCTTGAAGTTCTTGCGATTTCTGCTGTTGATCGTGGTGTTCGGCCTGATTGCCGGTGCGTTCGTCTATTGGCGAGTGACCAGTCCGTATCAAGGCTTTAGCGATTCAGCGTTCGTCGATATCCCGCGCGGTGCCAGTACTCGCTTCATCGCGAACTTGCTCGCGAACAAGGGCGTGGTGCGCGATCCGTACTCTTTTCTGATCGCCCGAGCGATGAACGATAGCGTGACGCTGCAAGCCGGCGAGTACGAGTTTTCGCGCCCCGCGTCCGCAGCCGAAGTGCTCAGCCGCATCGGGCGCGGCGACACTTATTTCCTGAAGCTGGTGATCCCCGAAGGGTTCAATACCTACGACATGGCGCCCGTGGTGGCGAAGTTGGGCACGATCACGGGGGCCGATTTTCTGAAAGCCGTGAAGGATACATCGCTCATCAAAGATCTGGATCCGAAAGCGCCGACGCTTGAAGGTTATCTGTTCCCCGACACCTATCACTTGAAGCGCACCACTACCGCGCACCAGTTGTGCCTGATGATGACCGATCGTTTCCGCGCTGAATGGGCCGGGTTGAAAGGCCACGACATTCACCAGACAGTGACGCTGGCATCGCTGGTGGAGCGTGAAGCGCGTGTTCCCGCGGAGCGTCCGCTGATCGCTTCCGTGTTTCGCAACCGGCTTGATAACGGGATGCGTCTTGGGTGCGATCCGACGGTGGTGTATGCCGCATTGTTAGCTGGTGATTATCGAGGCAAGATTTACCGCAGCGACCTTGAGCGCGCAAGCCCGTGGAATACGTATGTCTCTTCAGGGTTGCCGCCGGGACCTATCGCGAGCCCCGGTTTAAGTTCTCTCAAAGCCGCGCTGAACCCTGCTGATGCGAATTACCTCTACTTCGTCGCGAAGGGCGACGGGTCTGGTACGCACACGTTCTCGCAAACGTATTCCGAACATCAGGACGCCACAGAGGTCCTGCGCCGGGCTGAAAAGCAATCGTCGGAGAATTGAGCCGACGCGCGTGCGCGACCGAGCTCCTTAGGTAGTGTCCTCAACCTGCGTTGACGAATGTGCAGTGTGGCGTCCGCGCAGTTGTCAGAGGCGCGACTGGAGGGAGCGCACAGCCGAAAGCTCAAGCATTCCGATAGTCCGAAGCCCAGGCCGATGCGCTCCCTCCAGTCGCGCCTCTGACGGAGCCGGCCCTGTGTGCCGCGCGCTTTAGCACGCGGTGATTCGCGACGGGGGCGCGGGAACCTCGAGCGACTTCAGCAGTCTTAGGACGCTACTCGCGCGCCGGTGATCAATGCATTCAGGCAGTGGCTCACTTGATCGATGCGGATGTCTGAACGCGAAACGGTGCAGCGCACGCCGCCCACAGCGCGGTGTCCATCTGCAAATCCGAACGTGTCTTCCGGATAAAGGAACAGCGTGTTCATGAACCGCATGGCCTCGCGCCACGACTGTTGATACTTCGCCTTGCGCACGGCATTGTTCTGTTTGCGAGCGATCGCCCACGCTGCGGCAATGCCTTCAGCAATGAAGCCGGTGTCGAAGCTTGGCTCATCGGGGCTGAGGTCTTCGAGGAACGCGCCGTTCTTTTCAAGCTGTTGCGCGATGGCCCAATCCGCGGCAGCGTACGCGAGCTCCGCTTGCTCGCTATTGCCCGACAACTCGTAGACTGCACGCCACCCCTGCGGCTGCCATCCAGCCATGCCCCAGTTGGGAACGGTCTGAAAGCGCCGCTGGTACCAATGCAACTGCCGGGTCAAGTCAGGAAGTGAGAACCCTGTCGCGCGACAATATTCACCCAACGCCAGCAGCACCGCGCCCGGCAGATAATCCTGATCGTCAGGATACGCAAGCCGCTTCGGTACGCTGCTGATGCGGCCATCGGGGCGCATCATCCCCAGCAGTCGATTAGCGATCTGACGTGCCGGTTCCGAGTAAACAAGCCGGGAGTTGCTACGTGCAAGCCCGATCAGCAAGACGCAATCTGCCAACTGCCCGCCACTGCGATCAGGCAGATCAACAACGCCTTCATGCACGAATTGCAGGGCGTAGCGGAAACCGCGGTGAGCTGCGGCGCACCAATCTGGTTGGCCCAGGAATTCGCCGGCCGCGTCGAGCGTATGCAGCGCATGCAAGCTCCGCGCCGATGTGCCAGCGTGCTGACGCTCGCCCGTGGCAGGCGCAAAGTAATAGCACGGCAGAGAGTCACTGCCGAGCGAGTTGTAAACATAGCTTCCCAGCAGACGGATCGCGGCCGTTGTGTTCGCAAGATCGAACACCACCGGCGCGCGCTGCGGAAAACCGAAACGCAAAGGCCAGACACCGCGCGTCTGGTTGACCCATTCCGCGCACTGATACGTGGTCCACTCCACTGCTGGCGTACGTGGTGCGGCTTTGCGCAGCACCGCGTCAACAAATTGTTCGCGCGACCAGTTGTTATAAGTCAGCGCGCCCGGGAGCAGGATGGTGGTTCCAGTGGAGGTCGTCAACCCCAGCGCATCCAACCCGCGCCTCAGCTTCTTCGCCACGTCATGCAACGGCGAATTGCCGAGCGGCTCAGGATGATGCAGCACCGATACCGAGATGTCCACCTCTTGCGCGCTCGCCTGCGCCTGCTGAAAGCGCTTCTCTGATCGCGCGATTTGGACAGCCTGCTGCAGACACGCATTCAGATCATTCCCGAGCGCCAGACCGTAGCCGATCAGCACGCCGGCTCGGTAGAACCTGACGCCCACGCCGTAAATCGCGCAAGGAATCAGGCCGGCCTCCACCTCCGCGCTCCCCATTTTGCCGAGAACAGCGCGCGCCGCGTCAGTGAGCTTCGCGCCGATGGTGCTGTCGCGCCACCAATCTGTCTCTGCGGCCCTTCCGGCACTCCGTAGGGCAACCAGGGCTCGCCCGGTTCAGCGAATTTCTCGATGGTGTGCCGGTACAGTTCGTGCGGCTCGTACATTTCGATCTTCGCGTTGACGACGCGCGCGTGCCGGTACTGTTCGATCTCGCTAATGAAGACTTCGGTGTTGGGCAGCGCGCCACCGCGCTTGTTGGGCAGCACCTTGCCGCGAACCACAATGCCGTAACGGTCGAAGTCGAGCTGCCGCGGAGTGATCGGCTCAAGCGCGCCGAAGAACGTGACCGCAAACTTCAGATGCGTAAGTGAACGCGCGTCAAATTGTCCTGCGCCACTGCGCATGGTGTCGATCACGGCCGTCACTACATCGCGGGGCGCATTCGCGCGAGATGGATCAAAATGCCAATCGCCATCGCGCGCCAATCTGAAATCATCGAGCTTGCGGCGAATGCTCACGAAGGTTCCGCCGCGGGCGTCGTACTCCCGATCGAGCGCGCGCGGGGGTTGTGGCACACTCCCGGTCGTGAGATAGCACTCGGCAACCTTGCGCGCGAGCACAGCCGGATGCAGGCCGTCCGGAAAGCGTTCACTGCGCATGATGGCAGCGTAGTGCCGGTCCGATGGCGGCTCCTCCGGCGTCATCTCTAAATCTCGCCAGATGTCGAAGATCGTCTCGGCGCGATAGCCGTGCGAGTTGCCGAACTCGATGCCTCCACGAAAAGGGAAATGCACCAGCGCGATGGAGCCTTCTACTTCGCCGCCTTCATCCTCTACGGCTTGAATGGCATTGTTGAGCGACTTGCCGGAGCTGAGCGAATCGTCAATCACGATCGAGGGACGAGAAGGATCGAACGGCCCTTCAATCCGGCGGCACGATAGATACGTCTTGCGCTTCTCGCGGATTGCCGCGCCCGTGTAGCGCCCTTCGCCCAGCAGCACCACGGCCGACAGCAGCGGCATCGCGGTGTAGCCAAAGCTCACCAGTTGAGTTGCTTCATACGACCGCAGACGATCGAGAATCACCAGGGCCGCCAGACGCAGACCTTCCGATGTAAGGCTCGCGTTCCAGCTATAGAACGCCCAGGGTGAGATGTCGCCGTTGCGGTGGCGAATCGGTTGTGAGGGAGTCGAGTAGAGAATGCCCGACGTTTTCAAGACTTGCCGGAGCGCTTCGCGAAGGTCGCCCGCTACCGGCGCGGGGCCGATAGCGGGGGTGGCAGGAATCGCCAATCGGAGTCCTAGCGTTCGCCTTTTTCGACTGCTGCGACGACACGCCCTTCGAGCGCAGTGATGCGCTCCAACACCTGCTGGATCATTTGTAGAAGCCGTGATGCGTGGGACGCGGAGATTTCCTGGATCTCGTGAATCTCATGCGGGATGTGACCAAGACCTAGTCCACTGCCGCCGCCAGTGCCCGTGCCGCCCTCCATCTCGAGTTCTTGCGGGCCGCCTGCTCGCCCGCGCTGAAACTCGCTGAACTGCGGGAATTCGTGTGGGCCATGGACATGCCGGACATGACCGCTGAGCCGGTGCATCTGCATCTGCATTTCCAAGCCCTGAACACGCTGCGTCAGATGAAGGATCTCGTTTATCAGAGCGTTGTGAGAGACGTTGGAAAACGTAGGCATCTCAGCCGGGTTGGGACCGCGTCCTGGACGCCATCGGATGGGACCGCTGCCGCCGCCTTCACTCCCCTCGGGGAATTCAGCCGGGTTATTGAACGTTGTGGACATAGTATGTCTCGCCTTTCGAATTGAGATTCCGGGGCAGGCAAATTCTATCACTGCAAAAATCGAGTGTCACTACTCCTCCTAGGCCTGGTTTCTAGACACCACCCGGTGGTGCTACTTAGGCCAAAAGTGTGACAATTTAGTAGCACTCTCGAATAAAAGATTCTTTTGGGGTGCATAAAACCTAGCGGGCTCAACTGCTTACGATGGGTATTGACATTAAAAAGCCTTGAGGTTTAAGCTGAGGAGCTTTCTGCGTGCGTGAAAGCACACAAACTCGGGACGGGTGTTAGAGCTGGGAGGGGACCTCGTATGACCTTCGAAATCGGTGAGAAAGTTGTCTATCCTAACCAAGGGGTTGGGATCATCGAGAACATCAGCATTCGGAATTTCGGCAATCAGTTCGAGCAGTTTTATCAGCTTCGGTTAGCCTACTCCAGCATGACCGTGATGGTCCCGGTTTCAAACGTGGACAACATCGGTCTGCGGCGGATCACACAAAATCCGGAAATCAACCGCGTCTTGACCTACATGGCCACTGGTATCTGCGTCAACTGCAGTGACTGGAAATGCCGGTTCAAGATCAACAGCGACAAAATGCAAAGCGGCAATCTGCTGAAGATCGCAGAGGTCATGAAGGGATTGCTGATCCTGCAATCCGACAAACCGTTATCGTTCCGCGAAAAGAAGATGCTGGACCGGGCGCGCCACATGCTCGTGTCGGAGATCTCGATCGCGAGAGGGGTCGATCAAGAATCTGCAACGGCGGTGTTGCAGAAGTCGCTTTCCAAAGCGGCGCTTACCTTACCGCCGATTGGGTAAACAGAAGATACCGCGGTTGCGCCCTCGCCGGTATCTATACTGGTAGGGCGCAACATGCTGGCCGCTCTTCTCATCTTTGCAGCCGCATTGACGGCCGTGCTTCTGTTTGTTTTTCCTCCCGCCTGGTTTCCTCTCGCGATATCTCCTGAAGCCGTTCTCTACGACGCGCAGTTCCATCTCAATCTGATCGTGCTTGGTGTTCTGTTCGTAGCTGCGCAGGCGTTGATCGCCTGGGCGGTGTTGCGGCGCAAGCGCGGGTTGCGTAACGCGCACGCTGCATCTCGCATTGAGCTGGGGTGGGCGGCGTTAATGGCCATGGTGTTCGCGCTGCTCGGAATTACTGGCGCTCGCGGGTGGACTGGAGGGCATCTGGCGCCTCCCCTGCAACCCGAGGTCATTGAGGTGTACGCGCATCAGTTCGCATGGAACTTCCGCTATCCCGGCCCGGACGGCAAATTCGGCAAAACAGACATCGCGCAGATCAACGACGCCGCAATGAATCCGCTTGGGCTCGTGCCGGATGACCCTGCCGGCAGCGACGACATCGTCACCGCATTGCTGCGGGTGCCCGTAGGCCGGCCGGTGTCGCTCGTCATGCACTCGCGCGATGTGATCCACGACTTCTTCGTGCGCGAACTGCGGCTGAAGCAGGACATCGTGCCGGGCATGGAGATTCCTTACCGCTTCCAGGCAGATCGCGTGGGAACCTACGAGATCGCTTGCGCCGAACTTTGCGGATTAGGCCACAGCCAGATGCGCGGAGTGATGCAGGTGATGCGCGAAGACGAATACCAGGCATGGAAGCGCGCACAGACCCGGCCGTGAGCACCGGCCTGCGCCGGGTGTTCAGCACAGACCATCGCGTCATCGGTAAGCAGTATTTCTTTCTTTCTCTTGTCGCTGTGCTTGCGGGGACGCTGCTGTCGCTGCTGATGCGCTTTCATCTGGTGCATCCCGGCGCTAAGGTCGGCTGGTTTGAAAGCTTGTGGCCCACGGGCGCTGCGGGCGGGGTAATGACGCCCGAGCTGTATCTCTCGTTGATGACGTTGCATGGCACGTTGATGATCTTCTTCGTGCTGACGCTCGCGCCGCAAAGTGCGTTCGGCAATCTGTTCCTGGCTCCGCAACTCGGCGCGCAAGAGATGGCGTTCCCGCGGCTCAACATGCTGTCGTTCTGGACGACGGTGCTGTCGTTCGCTTTGCTGATCGCATCATTCCTGGCGCAAGGCGGCGGTCCTCTATCCGGCTGGACAGCATATCCACCTCTGAGCGCAGCGGGCGCGATTGCCGGACCCGGTGAAGGCTTAGGACAGACGCTGTGGTTCTGCAGCATTGCGGTGTTCTGCATAGCCTCGCTGATGGGCGCCATCAACTTCATCGCGACTGTGATCGATCTGCGCGCGCCGGGCATGACGCTGATGCGCATGCCGCTGACTTGCTGGAACTGGTTCGCCACTGCCATTCTGGCGTTGCTTGCGTTTTCGGTGCTGCTTCCGGCGTGTGGGCTGATCCTGCTTGACCGGCTTGCTGGAACGAGCTTCTTCCTTCCTGCGGGGCTGATGATCGGTGATCAGACGTTAGCGCATCAGGGTGGTTCGCCGTTGTTGTGGCAGCACCTGTTCTGGTTCTTCGGCCACCCGGAGGTTTACATCGCGATTCTGCCGGGCATGGGCATCGTCACGCAGTTGCTCGCGAACTTCGCACGCAAGCCGGTCTTTGGTTATCTCGCGATGGTGTTGTCCACACTCGCCATTGCATTCATCGGCCTGCTGGTGTGGGGACACCATATGTTCATCAGCGGACTGAGTCCTTATTCGGTGCTCGCGTTTTCTGTGCTGACACTTGCGATCGGTGTGCCCTCGGCGGTGAAGACATTCGGATGGCTGGGCACCATCTGGGGCGGACACCTCACGTTCCCTACACCGATGCTGTATTGTCTCGGCTTCGTGTCGGTGTTCGTCACCGGCGGCCTGAGCGGGATGGTGCTGGGCCAGCCCCTGATGGATCAATACTTCCACGATACGTACTTCGTGGTGGCGCACTTCCACATGATTATGGGCGTGGCCGCGCTCTTTTCCATCTTCGCCGCGACGCACTATTGGTTCCCGCTGATGTTCGGCCGCATGATGAACGACGCGCTCGGCAAGTGGCATTTTGCGCTTACCTTCATCGGGGTGCACGGTATCTTTTTACCGATGCACTTACTCGGGATCGCAGGCAATCCGAGACGCTATGCGGACCTGACTACGTTCGATTTTCTTGCGCCGCTCACGACGTTGCACAACGCGGTGACCGGCTTTGCGTACTTTACGGCGGCAGCACAAGTGCTCTTCCTCTACAACCTGTTCGTAAGCATGCGGCGGGGCAAACGCGCCGTTCTCAACCCATGGCACGCGACTACTCTTGAGTGGGCTGTGGGTGCCGTTGAGCAAGTGTATTGCGGGCCGTGTGAGTACGGGCTCGAAGGCGCGCGTGACTTCCGTATGCAGCATGAAGTCTCGAATGAAGCGCAACAACTAAAATAGGACTATGCCGCGCACGACCAGCCTCACCGAATCTGACCAGGGCGGCCTTCCTCCGATAGAAGACGACTTTCCGCGCGGCGGCGGTGGCGGAGGGGATGACAACTCGCGCGATCGTGGCGGCGATCGCAGAACATCGGTGATCGGAATCGTCGTGCTGATGATGGCGAGTTCCATGACGTTCCTCGCGTTGGTCAGTGCGCTCGTTGTGCGGCGCGGGCTCGGGAACGATTGGAAGCAGATGGCGGTGCCCGCGGTGCTCTATCCCAACACCGCGATGCTGATCGCCAGCAGCATCGCACTCGATGTTGCGCGGCGCATGCTGAAGAAGGGAAGACGCACCGCATTCAATTGGTGGTGGTCGGCGGGCACGCTGCTGGGTATTGGCTTCCTCGCGGGCCAGACCTACGCGTGGATGCAGTTGCGCGCGCAGGGCATCTACGTGGCGACCAATCCGAGCCACTCGTTTTTCTACGTGTTGACGTGGGTTCACGCAGCGCACGCGATCGGAGGTTTGATTGCACTGCTGTACGTGTGCTGGCAGGCATTTCAGTACAGGCTTGGTCCGGGCAAACGTACCGCTGTGGTCGTGAGCGTAGCATTCTGGCACTTCCTTGATGTGCTGTGGATCTGCCTGATGCTGCTCTTCATCTACGAAGCATGAGCCCCACTCTACTGTTGACTCAGCCGACGCGGCAGCGCCGTCTGTTCGTGCTGCTGTTGAGTGCGGACTTTGTTGTGTTCCTGGCTTTGTTTGCGGCCTACATCTATCTGCGTGTGCATGCGCCGTTCTGGCCCAAGGCGTTTCATTTCCCTTCGGGGCTGATGACGATGTCGATGACCATGTTCGCTCTGGCCGCGAGCTTTCTCATGGTTGTTGCGTTGCACTTCGGCGAGAAGCAGGACTGGCTGCTGGCATCGCGGATGGTGGCGCTCGCCATTGCGTGCTGGTTCACCTACGGTGTGCTCGCGGCGATGGAGTGGCTGCGGTTAATCGTGGTCGATCATGTCTGGTTATCCGCAAACCCGTGGGGCCTGCCGCAGTTCGGGCAAACGTATTTCTCGCTCACCGCCTTTCAGTTCCTGCACGTTTTCATCGGGACTTTCTACCTGGCTTCGGTTGCGGCGCGCGTACGCCGCCACGATCTCGCGATCGCGGCAATGTTCGTTCACTTCTGTAATTTCCTGTGGCTGATTCTGTTTCCCGCGCTAGTGCTTAGCGCAATCGATCTGCAGGGCTTATGAAAGTTCTAGTGGTGGTGCTGTTTGCTGCATCGCTCTACGGCCAATGCGTGATGTGCCAGCGCACCGCCGCAGCACAACAGGGCGCACGCTCGGCAGTGTTGAATCACGGCATTCTCTTGTTGTTGATCCCGCCTTTCGCAATCATCGGCGGAATCTTATGGATGGCGAAGCGCGGTTCGCGTTGAGACGAGCGCCGTTGATATGTGTGACTCCATCTATCGTCAAGGCTAAGTCGAGGAGTGAGCGCGACCATGGCAACACTGATGGATTAGATTGGCTTTTGGTGAGAGTCATTCGCGATTCTGGAATATCGGGTCGGGCGTGACCACGCGGGTTGACTAGAGACTTTCGATCTGTGGATTCGGATTGAATACATCGCAGCCGCCGCCAGTCCAGAGCAACGCGACCGCTAAAAAGCGGGATTGGCGCGTGTCAATCCTTATCTGGTGCCTTCCGCCCGATTCCCAGAGATACCCATACGCCCCTCGTGTAACCAGGTTTTTGGTAAGTTTCTTGTTGGGACTCTGCGAAACCAGAACCATACAATGTGAGCCTTGCTGCCGTATGCTAATCACAGAACGTCATGGATGAGACGCCGATTACCGTTCGCAGATACACCGACTTCCAGGAAATGAAGGCCGACGAATACCGTTACTGGCAAAGCCGGCCAGGGCATGAACGGCTGGATGCCGTCGAGGAGATGGTAGAAACGGCGTATACGCTCAAGGGTTGGGAGATCGAGCCGGATGTTCCAAGATTACAAAGACCTTTTGTCCGCCTTCCATGCCCATGGCGTTAAGTACCTCGTTGTCGGCGGTTTCGCAGTAATCTATCACTCGCAGCCTCGTTTCACGAGGGACATGGACCTCTTCATACAAGCCGACCACGCCAACGCCAGGGCAATCTATGCGGCGCTTGCGGAGTTTGGGGCACCACTTGAAGGCATCAGCCCGAACGATTTCGCCGACCGCAACAGCTTTTTTCGTTTCGGCCGTGATCCGAAAGGCTTCGATATTCTTCCGGACATTCCGGGCGTGGATTTTCACGCCGCGTGGGAACGGCGTGTTGAGATCCTGGTTGACCCAATCACAGGCCTGAAGGCAAATTTCATTTCAGCTGCAGACCTTATCGCGTCGAAATTGGCGTCAGGCAGACCGCAAGACCTCGCGGACGCGGACGCTATCCGCAAGACAGCCGAGAGCCAGCGGCCCGGGGCGGAAAGTGACCCGTCGGACGCCGGGAGGAGCTGAGGGAGTATCTACGTTAGCTTCGTCACTACCGGCAAATCCTTGTACTCCACTGCCGGATTCCCTATAAAGCTTGATATTTTGCGCGTATTCGACGCGTACACCGTGCTTAGCATCTTCATGGCTTGATCACCAGCAGGCGTTCATTGCGCTGCAGATTTGACCTTCACCCACAGGAACCAGTGTTTTTTCGGAACACCGCGCCAATGCGAACGTATTGGTGTTCATGATCCGCCTACTCGTATCAACATTGCTCCTTTTGGGCGTCTCGGCGATCGCGGCCGATCGCTCTGGCGAATACGTCGGCACATTCAGCAGCACCGATGGGGACGATTCCGGGCAACTGCGTGTCGTGGTGCAGAAAAGTGCTGACAATGTCTGGTCCTGCAGAGTCTTCTTCGCCCACGGCGGCGAGGAGGTGGTGACCAAACCCGGCCCGTGCTCCATAGAGAATGACAAGTTTTCCACGGAGTTTGACTTCGACACAGAAGGCACTTCTGTGCACGCGAAGTTGACAGGAACGGCAGTGGACGACCAATCCATCGAGGGCACCTACACGAGCGCCGGTCCCGACGGTTCTGGCGATCACGGTAAGTGGAAAATCTCCTTAAAGCGATAGATCAATCTGAGTATGGCCGAAGCCATACGACGCGAACCCGGCTCGAAGTGCGCGCGTTCAGGATGCGCCAAAGCCCTTTTTCGGCCACGCGGCCGGTTCTGTTACGCACTCTCCATCACCACCAGCAAATCCTTCGAGTCCACCTGCTTGCCCGCTTCAGCGTAGAGCTTGACGATTTTTCCCGCATGCGGCGCGTACACTGTGCTCTGCATCTTCATGGCTTCGATCACCAGAAGCCGCTCATTGCGTTGCACGGTCTGGCCTTCGTGAACCGCGACGGTCGTGACCATGCCGGGTAGCGGCGCCCCGATGTGATTGGGATTCGCCGCGTTCGCTTTCTCGCGCTGATCGCCTTCCACCTTCAGACCCTTGTCACGAATGTCGACTTCGCGCGGTCGGCCGTTCAACTCGAAGAAAACCGTACGATAGCCATCCGGGTGCGGCTCTCCGATGGTGAGGAACTTGATGATCAGAACCTTGCCCGGTTCGATTTCGACGGTGATCTCTTCGCCGCGCTCCATGCCGTAAAAAAACGGGACGCTGGGAAGCGCTTCCACATCGCCAAACGCCTGCTGCGCCTTCGCGAACTTCAGAAACACTTCCGGGTACATCACGTAGCTGAGCACTTCATCGTGCGCCGGTTCGCGCTCGAGCTCGGCAGCGATTTTCTGCTTGACCTGGTCGAAGTCAATCGGCGGAAGCTGCGCGCCGGGCCGTCCTTCGCGCGGCGGTTTGCCGTGCAGAATCACGTCTTGAATTCGCTTCGGCCACCCACCCTCGGGCACGCCGAGTGAACCTTCAAACATATCGACTACAGAATTCGGTATCGCCAACTGATGATCGGGTCCGAGCTTCTCGAGCTCAGCAACGGTCATACCGTGATTGACAAGAAAGATCGCGAGATCGCCAACGACCTTGCTCGAAGGCGTGACTTTCACGATGTCGCCGAAAGCCATGTTCACGTCCGCGTAAGTGCGCGCGACTTCGGGCCAGCGCTCCGCAAGGCCCAACGCAAATGCCTGCTCTTTGAGGTTCGTGAACTGGCCGCCGGGCATCTCATGCAGATACACCTCCGCAGTGCCTCCCGGAGGGCTCGTATCGAAGGGCTTGTAAGCCATTCGCACCGATTCCCAATAGTCTGAACACAAGTTGAGTGCGTCGAGATCCAACTGCGTATCGCGCGGCGTGTTGCGCAGTGCAGCTACCACTGAATTCAGATTCGGCTGGCTGGTCTGGCCGCTCATCGCGCCGATCGCCGCGTCGGCCACATGCACGCCTGCATCAGCCGACTTCAGGATCGAAGCCGCGTTGATGCCGCTGGTGTCGTGCGTGTGGAAGTGAATCGGAATGCCGACTTCGTTGCGCAACGCGGTCACGAGCTTTTCAGCAGCGTATGGCCGCAGCAGGCCCGCCATGTCTTTGATCGCAAGAACGTGCGCGCCCATCTGCTCGAGCTGGCGCGCCATGCGCAGATAGTAATCGAGCGAATACTTCTGACGCTGCGGATCGAGAATGTCACCCGTGTAGCAGATGGCCGCTTCGCAGACTTTGCCCGTCTCGCGCACGGCTTGCATGGCCACTTCCATGTTGGGGAGCCAGTTCAACGAGTCAAAGATGCGGAAGATGTCGATGCCTTGCTTCGCTGCTTCGTGGATGAACTCGCGCACCGCGTTGTCCGGGTACGCGGTATAGCCCACGGCGTTCGATGCGCGCAGGAGCATCTGAAAACAGATGTTCGGAACCAGCTCACGCAACTTGCGCAAGCGCTGCCACGGATCTTCGAGTAGAAAGCGCATCGTCACATCGAACGTCGCGCCGCCCCACATCTCGAGACTGTAAAGATTCGACAGCTTGCGCGCGACAAACGGCGCAATGGCAGCAATGTCGTATGTGCGCATGCGTGTCGCGAGTAGCGATTGATGCGCATCGCGAAACGTCGTATCGGTCAGCAGCAGCCGCTGTTGCGAATGCGTCCACTCGGCAAACTTCTGCGGGCCTAGTTCATCCAGAAGCTGCCGCGTGCCTTTCGGGATGTCTCCCGATGCTTGCGGCACATGCGGCTGCGGCAAATACAACGGGCGAGGCTTCTCACCAATCTCTGGGTTGCCGTTTACCGCGACTTCGCCGAGATAGGTCAGCAGCTTCGTCGCGCGATCGCGGCGGACGGTGAACTCGAACAACTCCGACGTTTCATCGAGGAAGCGCGTCGTGACATCGCCAGCGACGAACGTCGGATGATTAACCACATTCTCCAGGAACGGAATGTTGGTCTTCACGCCGCGAATGCGAAACTCGCGCAGTGCGCGATCCATGCGCTTGCAGGCTTGCGGAAAGTCCCGGCCCGATGCCGTTACTTTCACGAGCAGCGAATCATAGAACGGCGTGATCGTCGCGCCGCCGTATGCCGAACCACCATCAAGACGAATGCCGAAGCCACCTGATGAGCGGTACGTGTGCATCTTGCCGTAGTCCGGCGTGAAGTTCTGCGCGGGGTCTTCCGTGGTGATGCGGCATTGCAGCGCGAAGCCGCTGATCGTGACGTCCTGCTGCTTCGGCAGCGAGAGCGGCTCTTCATGCAGGCGCACACCCTGCGCGATCAGGATCTGGCTGCGCACGATGTCGATGCCGGTCACCATCTCTGTTACGGTGTGCTCGACCTGCACGCGCGGGTTGACTTCGATGAAGTAGAACTCACCCGAATCGGCATCGACCAGAAACTCGACCGTACCCGCGTTGTAGTAACCGGCTTCGCGAGCAATGCGCACGGCAGCGTCCGCAATTGCGGCTCGTGTTCGCTCGGGAAGGTTCACCGCAGGTGCGACCTCGACTACTTTCTGATGCCGCCGCTGCACGGAGCAATCGCGCTCATGCAGATGCAGTAAGTTGCCATGGCGGTCGCCGAGAATTTGCACTTCGATGTGCTTGGCGCGGCGCACATAGCGCTCGAGGAAGACCGCGTCGTTGCCGAATGCAGCACCGGCCTCTTTGCGCGCTTCTTCCAACTTGCCCGCGAACTGCGCCTCATCTTCCACCACGCGCATGCCGCGTCCGCCACCGCCGAAAGCCGCTTTGACGATGAGCGGGAAGCCAATCTCGCGCGCAAGCCGCGTGGCTTCTTCCGCAGTTGTTACGGGCTCCAGCGTGCCGGGCACAACCGGCACCTTCGCCTTTTGAGCCAGCACGCGCGCGGCAGTCTTGTCGCCGAGCAATTCCAGCAAGCCCGCATTCGGACCGACGAAGGTAATGCCCGCCTGCTCACACGCACGCGGCAAAGCCGGGTTCTCTGACAGAAAGCCGTAGCCCGGATGAATGAAGTCAACGCCCTTCTCGCGCGCAAGTTCTACGATGCCATCGACATCCAGATAAGCCTGCACCGGGCCCAGGTTGTCGCCGACCTGATAGGCTTCATCCGCCTTGAAGCGATGCAGGCTCAGCCGGTCTTCCTTTGAATAGATCGCGACCGTGCGCAGGCCCAGTTCCGTAGCGGCGCGCATGATGCGAATCGCGATTTCACCGCGGTTCAACGCGAGGAGTTTCTGCATGTTGGAATCCTCCAGCGTAACGCGAGCGATTTAGTTTTGTTGTGCGTCTTTGATGCGCTCGGTCAGCAGGTCGACAAAGCGATCGGGGATGAAGCCGTTCATCCGGCTCGCGACGCCGCCTTTGGGGTCGACGATGATCGTGGTCGGTATGGATGCGACCGTGAGCGAGTTCGCCAGACCGGCATCGAAGTAGACGCGCGACGCGTCCCACTTGTTCTCTTTGAGGAACGGCGCAACCAGTGAGCGATCCTCGTCGGTGTTGATGCTCAGGAACAGAACGTTGCCGTCTTTGCGAAAGCGCTTTTGCACTTCTTCATAGAGCGGATGCTGCACGCGGCACGGGCCGCACCAGGTGGCCCAGAAATCAAAGACCACCGTCTTGCCTTTGAGCGATGCCAGTTTCAGAGGTTGGCCATGCACGCTGGGCAGCGTGAAATCGAGAATGGCCGTGGCGTCCGCATTCGGGTCATGCGCTTTGGCGAGAGCCGTACGTTCGCTGACTTCGGCCTTGGTGCGATCGTAAGCCGCGAGGATGATGTCACCAAGACCTTTTTCGGTCCCGTTCAGCTTGCGATACAACTCGCCCATGCGCATGCGATCCTTGCCGCGCTCGTCTTCGGTGACGCGCGAATCGGCAACGGTGAAGGCTTCGGCCAGGCGTTCGATTGCTTTTTGAGTGTCGCCCTTTTTGAGAAGCCACCGCGCTGATTCGCGAGCGCCTTCGGCAGTCGGGAAGTCCTGGTAACCGCGATCGGCAAGCGCAAGTGCTTCATCGACTTTGCCCAAGTTGCCATTGGCTCGCGCTTCGAGCGCATAAACACGCGCCAGTGCTTTATCGACTTCGAGTTGATACTGCCCGGGATTCACACGCGACGGTGGCGTCTGGTCACGCAGACGATTGATCAACGTCTCCAGGCGCTTGAGATAAGGCAGTGCTTTGGTGGCGCTCGCATTGTCATCCGTCAGCAGCAATGCACGCGCGACTTTGTCCAGTGTCTGCACGTCCCCCTCTTCGTGCGACAGGACGCGCTCGCCATATTCGATGATGCGCGGAGTGTCCTTCGCATCGATCGCAGCGCGGAAAATAGCCTGCTCGATCTCCTTGCGCCGAGTCGAATTGGGGTGCTTCTTTAGATGCGCTTCGAGAGAGTGAATGAAGTCGACGGGGCTGGCGCCGGCCTCGCGCACAGCCGTGTTGAGCTCCAGCTTTTCAGCGTCCTCTTCCGGTTCGGGCGAAGGCGCGGCAGCGGGCTTGGCACTTTGGCCGGCTTTGTTTTGTGCCGCAACGGGCAGAACCATCAGCGCGCAACAAAGAACTCCGCGCAGCAATGCTTTCATGGGGCCGGTTTCACTTCTCCCTGAGCAGTTTCTTCCGCACGCAATTGCGTGGCCAGCATGGCAGCGCGGGTGCGCGCCATGTTCACGAGTGTCTCGTTCTTCGCGATGCGATCAAGCAGCGGAAGTAGCTGAGCGCCCGCAATCAGGCGCTTCTTTTCCCAGCACGCCTGCACATAGAGCAGCGCCTGGTTGACTCCCAGTTTGTCGTACTTCGTCGCGCTCTCGAGCAGCGATCGCGCACGCGCGGTTTCCGACGCCCGCTCAAACCAGTCGGTCAAATCGCGAGCATCGGTGTTGTCGCTGTAGTTGAAAGAGGTCTCGTGCTTATCGGCGCCGCTCTCGTAACGCAGCGTCTTCATGCCCATGTTCGCGACTCTCGCGGGCGACTCGAGCTTGTCCTGGAAATGATTCAGCTTGGCTGCCTTGGCGAAGACTTCATCGATGTCTGCTTTGGGCAGTGTGAAGCGCAAAGGGCGGTCATCGTCGGCAGCTTCACGGTAATCTGCCGCACCAGTTGAGTCGACCGTCACTTGCACGTACTCGGGAACGCTCTTCGGAAAAATCTTGATGAAGGTAACGCGTTCCAGCGCAGGCAGCAGTTGTGCCAAGCAGAGCAGCGCGAGAAGCGCAGGGGCCTTCATGCCCGCGCTCCGATCCGCGCCTGGGTCGACGCGTGGTTCGCGTGGCAGATCGCGATCGCCAGCGCGTCCGACGCATCTTCGGATTCGATGATGGCGGTTAAACGAAGCAGGGAAGCGACCATCTGCTGCACCTGATGTTTTTCTGCGCGGCCATAACCGACAACGCTCATCTTCACCTCAAGCGGCGAGTATTCGGCCAGCACCAGCTTCGATTCCGCAACGGCCAGCAGCGCCACTCCGCGCACATGCGCCAGCTTGATGGCAGTCCGGGCATTCACGGCAAAGAAGACTTCCTCCACCGCGACCGTTTCTGGACGATGCTCCTGGCAGCATTCGCGCAGCTTCGTGGAAATCGTCAGCAGCCGCGCTTCGAGCGGCTCGCGTGGACTGGTGCGAATCACTCCGGCATCCACCATGGTGTGCGCGCGTCCATCGCTATCGATCACACCGTAGCCGGTGCGTTCGGTACCGCAGTCGATACCCAGGATGCGCATGCTGCCGGCGCGTTTACGCCGAGGCTCCGAGTTCGCTCTCGTCGATATCGAAGTTGGAATAGACGCTTTGCACGTCATCGTGCTCTTCAAGCGCATCCGTCAGGCGAATCATGGCTGTGGCATTCTTGCCTTCCACCTGAACCAGATTCTTGGGGATCATTGCGATCTCAGCAGACTCAGTCGGAATCTTCGCTGTCGCCAAAGCGGCCAGCACGGCTTCGTGAGCTTCGACGGGGGAAAGAATTTCCCAGCCGCCTTCGTTACGAATATCGTCCGCGCCGGCGTCGATCACCAGATTCATCAATTGCTCTTCGGTCGCGTTTTCTTCGGCAATCATGATCTGGCTCTTGCGCTCAAACATCCACGCAACACTGCCTTGCTCGCCAAGGTTGCCGCCGTTCTTGCCGAACATATGCCGGATGTCGCTGACGGTGCGGTTGCGGTTATCGGTCGCAACGTTGACCAGCACGGCCGCGCCGCCGGGACCGTAGCCTTCGAACATCACTTCGTCGATGAGGCCGCCTTCCAGCTCGCCGGTGCCGCGCATGATCGCTTTCTTGATGTTGTCCGCCGGCATACTCACGGCCTTCGCCGCAGCCACGGCAGTGCGCAGGCGCGGATTAGCGTCCACGTCGCCGCCACCCCCGCGCGCGGCAATCTGAATTTCCTTGATGATGCGCGTGAAAGTCTTTCCGCGTTTTGCGTCAGTGGCGGCTTTTTTGTGTTTGATCGTCGCCCATTTAGAGTGGCCAGACATGATGAGAAACCTCAGGAAGGTCCAGTGCCGTCAGCACCGGTTGCAATCGAAACCGATTCAACGCATTAGTTTATCAAAAGCCGAACGCCGATAAACTAAAGGAGATGGAAGCCAGCCGCCGCGTTTCATTACTTGGGATGGTCGTGAGTGCCGCGCTTGCGGCGCTCAAAATCGTCGTTGGCTGGATTGCGGGTTCCACCGCCGTACTGGCCGACGGCTTTGAGTCCGCGGGCGATGTGTTGGCGAGCGGCCTTGTCTTTGTTGGCTTGACGGTGGCGGCGAAACCGGCCGACGTCAATCATCCCTATGGGCATGGCCGCGCCGAGACGCTCAGCGGGTTTCTGCTCGGTTTGCTGTTGTTTGCCGGCGGCGTCGCCATCGCGTGGCATGCTGTGTTGGGTGTTGGCGATCTGCGGCACACTCCCGCCGGGTACGCGATTTTCCCTCTGCTGATTTCCATTGCGGTCAAAGCCGTAATGGTCAGCCTCAAGCTCAAAGAAGGGCGGCGCAGCGGCAGTTCCGCGCTGATCGCGGACGCCTGGAACGATGCGATCGATATGCTGTCGGCGCTGGTGGCGATCGCCGCTGTTGGCCTGTCACTGCTCGATCCCGTTCGCTTCTTGAATGCAGATCATTACGGCGCGGGCGTGATCGGCGTGATTATGTCGGTTACCGGATTCCGGGTGGTGCGTGACACCGGCACCCAGTTGATGGACACCATGCCCGAGCCCGCGCTGCTCGAACAGATCCGCAACGAGGCGCTCGCGGTCCCTGGAATACGCGGTGTCGAGAAGCTCTACGCGCGCAAGACTGGCTTGCAATACCACGTGGACATTCACATCGAGGTGGACTCGGAAATCACGGTGCGAGAGTCGCACGAAATTGCGCGCGGCGTGCGCGTGCGCCTGCGCCAGAAGCTGCCCTGGGTATACGACACGTTGGTACATGTGGAGCCGTCGCCGGGTCACGGTCCGGTGAGTTATGCTCCTTCCATGGAATCCAGTTATCTGCCTAATGTGACGCTCTCGATCGATGAGACGAAGGTGGTGCCCGACGCATCCGGCGTGCTCCGCTTTTACTTCGAAGGGCGCACCGACTTGCTCAGCTCGATGACGGCCGGCAGCTTGTTGCTGAATCCGGGTATGAGCCCGCATCCGCCACACCAGCATCCCGAAGAGGAGTTTATGGTGGTGACGGAAGGCACCGGCGAGATCATGTGCGACGGGAAGACGACGCAGGTCGGGCCGGGGTCGATGATGTATTGTGCAGGCAATAAGCTGCACAGTGTAGAGAACACGGGGAAAGTACCGCTGCTGTTCTATTTCTATAAGTGGCTGGCGTAAGAGGCCAGCCTTCGCGGCCGCGTGACTAACACGAACTGTACCCGCTTTAGTATCCTGCCGGCCCCTCGAAGACTCCCCGCGCCGACTCCAATTGCACAGCTATCTCCATGAGTAACTCTTCGCTGTACGGCTTACCCACTAACTGAATCCCGATGGGCACTCCGCTGGAGTGCATGCCGAACGGAATGACCATGCCCGGCATACCTAAAAGATTCCATGGCGTTACGACCGACATTGCCTCCAGTAACGGGACGGGGCGCTGCCGGTGCGGCCAGGCAACGGTGCCGCAGGCGGGCATCAACAGGACCGGGTACTTCTCCATCTGCCTGAATAGATGTGCCCGCAATCGGTCACGTTCGGCAAGGTTGTTCAGGATATCGATCGCACTCGGCTCCGGCTCGTCCTTGACCATGTTGAATAACTCAAGCCCCGTCCAGTGCGACTCAATATCGGGGTTGGCAATGCGCTCGCGCGTGTAGGGCGCCCAGATGCGCGTAAAGAAGAACCACCAGAGTTCCGTCGCGTTCTCGATGCCTTGCGGTTCGAACGGCTCCGCGTGAAAGGCCAGTTCATTCAACACCGCTGCTGCCCGGTGCACTACCGCCGTGATTTCCGGATCGACGGGCACGTTGTAGAACTGTGGCCAGACGCCGATCCGCGTGTTGCTCACGCGCGGCGTCGAGAGCGGCACGGGAGCAGAGAACGGGTCCTGATCATCATGCCCGGCCAGCGCCGCGAAAAGCAGACGCACGTCCTGGGCGGTGCGGGCCATGGGTCCCACAACGCCCAGCAACCCGCCGGGGTGCGAAATCTCAGGGAAGTGCCCTGCTGCGGGAACGCGACCCGGCGTCGGTTTCAGACCGGCGATGCCGCAAAATGCCGCCGGGATGCGGATCGATCCACCGCCATCGCTGCCAATCCCACCTGCGGAGCAGTACGAACTGATCGCGGCTGACTCTCCACCACTCGAACCGCCTGCGGTGCGGTCCAGATCCCACGGGTTGTTGGTGCGACCCGTGATGTGATTGTCGGTTTCGTAATTCGCCAGAAACTCCGGGCAATTTGTTTTGCCGAGGATGACGGCCCCGTGCTCACGAAAGCGTCGCGCCACAGTGGAATCCTGCTGCGCGCGATGGTCCAACCGGAAGTTGCTGCCGCAGTATGTCGGGTAGCCCGCCATATCCATGCTGTCCTTCACCGTGACCGGAACGCCATGCAGCAGGCCGAGCGGCTCGCCGCGCATGACGGAGAGCTCGGCTTGCCGTGCGCTGGCGCGAGCCGCCTCTTCGAGAACCGTGACAAAAGCGTTCAGTTTCGGGTTGTGCACCGCGATCTGTTTCAGGTGTTCATCCACTAGTTCGACGGGTGAAATTTCGCGATCGCGCACCATCTGGGCCATCAGACAAAGCGACGAGTGGACCGGCATCGTCCGCTAGAATACCAGCGTGCCCATGGTGACCTATGACGCTGAGCTATGACGAGGCGCGCGCCTGCGTTCTGCGCGAAATCAGAGCACAATTACGGCCGCCCGAGACGGAGAGCATTGCTCTCGAAGCCGCCTTTGGGCGTGTGCTCGCCGAGGACGTTGCGGCCGACCGCGACTTCCCCGCAGTGACGCGCTCGGTCCGCGATGGGTTTGCGGTCAGAGCAGGCGCGGCGCAAACGTTGCGCCTGATTGGCGAAGTCAAAGCCGGCGACGCTTTCAACAGAGAAGTAGAACCAGGCGAGGCGGTTGAGATCATGACCGGCGCCCCGTTGCCCGCCGGAGCGGATGCCGTCGTGATGGTCGAACATTGCACCCGGGACGGCGACAACGTTGCGGTTCCCGAGTCAAAGTCGGGACAGTACCTGAGCCGCCAGGCGGAAGAAGCGCAGCGCGGCGGCACGGTACTGCGCAAAGGAACGCGGCTCAATTTTCCGCAAATCAACTTGCTGGCCGCAACAGGCCGCGCGATCGTGAACGTGTACGCCAAAGTAAACGTGGCGATTGTTGCTACGGGCGATGAGCTTTGCGCTGTTGACGAAACGCCCCTCCCGCATCAGATTCGCAATTCAAACGCGTACTCGGTTGCGGCGCAGGTGCAGCGCGCGGGCGGGGAAGCGCAAGTACTCGGTGTTGCGCGCGACGAACTGGACGCCACGTATGCGCTGGTCGATCGGGGACTCTCATCGGGGCTCTTGCTGCTTTCGGGCGGCGTCTCAGCCGGCAAGTACGACGTCGTGGAGGAGGCGCTGAAGAAGGCGGGAGCCGAATTCTTCTTTGACCGAGTCGCCATCCAGCCCGGCGCGCCACTAGTCTTCGGTAAAGCACGCGGCACATTCTTTTTCGGATTGCCGGGCAATCCCGGCTCGACCATGGTTACTTTCGAAATATTCGCCAGGCTGGCGTTAGAGCTGTTGAGTGGCGTCGAAGTACCAGACGCGCCGCTCACTTCCGCTGTTCTGGCCTCGCCGTACCGTCACAAGCCCGGCCTCACGCGCTTCCTGCCCGCCACGGTTGACGCGCAAGGCAAGCTGACTCCGGTGCAGTCCCACGGCTCGGGCGACATCCCGGCACTTGCCCGTGCGAACGCCTGGATGGTGGTCGATGTGGAACGCGAAGCCTGGGCCGCGGGCGATGCGATGCCCGTGATCCTGCTATAACCCACTCATGAGCAAGCTTTCGCATTTCGATGCCGCAGGGGATGCGCGCATGGTGGATGTTTCGGGTAAAGCCGAAACACGGCGCATGGCGAAGGCTCACGCGTTCGTGAAGCTGTCGGCCGCTGTGCTCGAAGCGCTGCCATCGAATCCTAAGGGCAATCCGCTGGAGGTCGCGCGAATCGCGGGAATTATGGCGGCCAAAAGAACGTCGGAGTTGATACCGCTCTGCCATCCGTTGATGCTTTCGAAGGTGGACGTGCATCTGGAAACCGAGGCCGGTGGGATTCGGATCACGACGTCGGCTGTGACGACTGCGCCCACCGGTGTCGAAATGGAAGCACTGACGGCCGCGAGTGTGGCGGCCCTGACTATCTACGACATGACCAAGGCGCTCGACAAGGGAATTGAAATACAGGACCTTTACTTGCTGGAGAAGACGGGAGGCAAAAGTGGAGACTACCGCCGCGAGAGTGGATCGTGAACCGATCCGCATGCGTCTGGACTATATGCGAACCATCATTCTGGGAGTTTTAGCCGCCTCGCTTTCGGCACAAACCACTCCGCCGCTTCCGGTGGAGACTGGCGACAAACCGATCGCGGTCAGCCGCACGGAACAGGTGATCGCGCCGGTGACCGTGCAGACCCGCGACGGCTTGATCGTCAACGGCCTGGAGCCGGCGCGTTTCCATCTTTTCGACAACAACAAGCCGCAGGATGTCCACGTCGACGTGGCCTTCCAGCCGATTTCACTGGTGATTGCGATTCAGGCCAGCGATCGCGTGGAAGCTGTGCTGGGGCAAATTCAGAAAGTCGGCTCGCTGATTGAGCCGATGGTGATTGGCGAAGAAGGCGAAGCGTCGGTCATCGCGTTCGATAGCCGCATCCGCGAGCTGCAGACTTTCACGAACGACACGACAAAGATTAAAGACGCCATCGCGAAGATCCATGCCGGCAGCAGCTCCAGCCGCATGATCGATGCGGTCGATCGCGGAGTCTTTCTCTTGCGCAATCGCGATCCGAAGCGTCGCCGCGTGATCCTGCTGATCAGTGAAAAGCAGGACGTAGCGAGCGAAGGCCGCTTGCGCGAGGCATTGATCGACGCACAGTTGGCGAATGTTTCGATCTACACCGTAGACATCTCGCGCGTGGTGACCAATCTGACTGCCAAGCCGCAGCCGCCGCGTCCCGATCCGTTGCCGCCGGCAGCGTACGGACCGATTGGCGGGTACCCGGAGACGCCGACCTCACGCGCGAACATCACAGGCCTGGGCAGTCGCGCGGAGTTCGTACCGCTGATGGTGCAGGTCTTTAAAGGTGTGAAGGGCGCGTTCATCGACAGTCCTCCGGAGGCGTTTCGCGAAAGCGACCGGCGGTACGCAGTTCAGTTTCGTGAAACAGCGCGGTCTGGAAGCCGCAATCGAAACGATCAGCCAGGAACTGCACAGCCAATACATGGTGAGCTACCGCCCGAACAATCGCGACGAAGGCGGCTGGCATGAGATTCGCGTGACAGTCGATGAGCCGGGTTTGAATGTACGCACCAGACCGGGCTACTGGTTAGGCGGCTCATCGCAATAGCCGATTTGCGATAGCTTCGGCGCGCGGGCCGATCAATGATCGGCCCATACCCTCGACCAAACATTCCGACTCCTTCCATACCTTTTCTGCGCCCGTCCCCTTGGCAAAACTGTAAAACAGGAATAGTGTAGTCATCGAAGCTGATCGATTCTCCTTGTCAGAGAAGCGAGTTGGTGATGACCCACGTTCCGGTTATCTTTGCCCTCATCTCGGGGCTGGCGGTGATAACGCCAGCCGTTTGTGCACCACAGGACGCGCCGTCCGCGGGTCAGGTCGCGGTGTTTCTTCAGTTCGACCACCCTATCCACGAAGCCGCACTTGAACACATGAAGGCCGAGGTTGGCACTATTTTGCGCCCTGCCGGCTATGAGTTCGTCTGGATCCTCCAGACCCCAGATACCGAACTGCGAGAGTACTCTGACTTAGTCGTTGTGCACTTCACGGGCGACTGCGAAGGTACGCCTGAGTTGCGCCCCGTGCTGAACGGAGAAGCCCTCGCGAAAACTGCCATTTCCGATGGGCAGGTGCTGCCCTTTACCGAAGTGCGCTGCGGCGAGGTCCGGCGCTTTATTTCTCAAGCCTTGAACGCGCAAAGGCAGCAGGAGCAATCGGCTCTCCTCGGCCGTGCATTGGGCCGTGTACTTTCGCACGAGATGTTTCACATGTTCGCCGCCACTCGGGAGCACGGTCATGCCGGCGTGGCGCGTCCGGCGCATTCGGTTCGTGAGCTTGCGTCGCCCAAAGAATTTCGTTTCGATCCTGAAGAGATCCGGGTCCTGCTGGAATCGAAGCGGCGGCCCGCTGCCGTCGTTGAGGAACCCGCGACCGATTTGCGGGAATAACTGCCGCGCCGCACGTTACAAAATCAAAATCTTTTCTTGCGCGTACTGTCGCACAGGGGTACTATGTGGAATCATGATTGGTGCAAGCCGGTCATGAGGTACTCGTTCGCATCGTCCGCGATCGGCAGTGCTGTTGGAACCCCCGTGCGTTTCCTGTTTCGACTGGCTATTCCGGCCAGATCCAGCTTCAGGAGGCAAAATCTTGACTACTCCCAGGATGTTACTGCCCGCCGTACTCTACGTGCGCCCTGTTGCCGGAGGAGTACAATCGTGTTCAACAAAATGGGCTCGCAGCGGCCGTTTTGTTCGGCAGAGGCAATCAACTTTCGAACTTACGAACTAAGGGGCGAACGATGGAAACACTCAGCGCGGAAGTAAAGAACGAGATTCTCAAGAAGGGTTTCTCCCGGCGATCGTTTGGTAAATTCGCAACGGTCCTGACGGCGGGCGCGGCCCTGCCGTTCTATAACGAGGCTGCTCTGGCACAGCTTTCGAATCGTGGACCGGTGCCGGAAGACGCAGTCAAGATCGATGCGAATGAGAATCCGCTGGGGCCTTGCGCGCAAGCTGCCGATGCCATCCACAGCGTGGTGCAGAAGGGCGGCCGTTATCACTATGAGTTCTCTGCGGGACTGGCAACGACGCTAGCTTCAATCGAAGGCGTGAAGCCCGACTACGTAATTCCGTTTGCCGGCTCAAGCGATCCGCTGCATCGTGCAGTGCTGGCATTCGCCACGCCGTCGAAGCCGCTGGTCATTGGCGATCCCGGTTACGAAGCTGCGGAACGCGCGGCGAAATTCATTGGCGCGAAGACCATCAAGGTTCCGCTGACCAGCACCTATGCGCATGACGTGAAGGCTATGGTGGCGGCCGCGCCGGACGCGGGCGTCTTCTACATCTGCAACCCCAACAACCCGAGCGGCACCCTCACGCCGCGCGCGGATATCGAATGGCTGGTGGCCAACAAGCCTGCCGGTTCGATTGTGCTGCTCGATGAAGCGTACATCCACTTCTCCGATGCGCAGCCTGGTTCGGATCTGGTAGCGGCGGATAAAGATGTGATGATCCTGCGCACCTTTTCAAAGCTCTACGGTATGGCTGGCTTGCGTGCCGGCGCAGCGATTGCGCGGCCCGACCTGCTGGCCAGGATGCAAGGCTACGGCGCGGGCATGATGCCGATCACCGGCATGGTGGGCGCGACGACGAGCCTGAAGGTACCGACCCTGGTGGCCGAGCGTAAGAAAAACATGCGCGCGATCCGCACCGATACGTTCAACTTCCTCGCATCGAAGAACATCGAGTTCATTCCATCCGACAGCAACTGCTTCCTGCTGAATGCCAAGCGCCCCGCGCGCGAATTCATGGCGGCCATGCAGGCACAGAAGATCTACGTTGGCCGTTCGTGGCCCGCGATGCCGAACTATAGTCGCATCACGGTGGGCACGGCGGCGGAGATGGCGAAGTTCAATCAGGCTGTAGCCAAGGTGATGGCGTAAGCGCCATCGCTGACCGTCTATCGACTCAATAGCGACGCGTAAGGCGCGGCACAGGACCGCTGCGCCCGAGCCTCGTCTTCAAGGCCCATGCTGGGGATTCGATCAATTCGCTATAGCTGGCGCGAGCTGAGCGGCGATACGTTCGGCGGCTTCATCGCTTCGCTGATCGCATTTCCGTATGGCCTGGCGATGGCAGCATTGATGGGCTTGCCGCCCATCCTTGGCGTCTTCACCTCCATCCTCACGGCCCCGATCACCGCCATCCTCGGGCGGAATCCGGTGCTGATCGGAGGCGTCTCTTCGGTCACGGTGCCGTTCATTTTGGTCGCCGTACGTGCGCAAGGAATCGGCGGCGCCGCCAAAGTTTCTCTGGTGGCCGCCGTGTTGATGCTGGTGTTCAGCACGCAGCGTCTGGGCCGTTACGTCGCGATGGTCCCGCACACCGTCATGGCAGGGTTCTCTTGCGGTATCGGCGGGATGATGGTGGTCTCGCAACTCAAAGTGATGATGGGGCTCAAGGGCCCGGTAGGCGACGCATCGGTGCTGCGGCAGCTTGTGGATGCGATTGCATCGATTCCTTTGATGCAGTGGCAGACGCTCGCCACCGCCGTATTGGTGATCGCCACGGCAACACTGGCCGCGAAGCTCTCACCGAAACTCCCGGCGCCGCTGCTCGGGATTTTGCTCGCGATTGTTGTTTCGCGCTCGCTGGGGTGGAGTTCCAAGGAAGTCGGCTGGCTGCCATCTTCGATTCCAGACTTCGCTGGCTTCACGTGGTCGCCGAAAGATGTTTACACCGTGCTTCCAGCGGGCATGGGGCTGGCATTCGTTACCTCTGTCAACCTGCTGGTGACATCGCGCGTCGTGGAGCATTTCCGCGGCCGTCACAAAGCGATGAAGCCGGTGGACGCGGACCGTGAACTGGGCGCCTACGGCATTGCCAACCTGGCAGCCGCCGCGTTCGGTGCGCCCATGAGCGTGGGCATCCCGGCGCGCAGCCTGGCGAACGTGCAGTGCGGCGGCACTACCCGTATGTCGAACTTGGTTCACGCGGGCTTCCTGGTGCTGTTTGTTATGCAGGGCGCTCAGATCATCGCGCACATCCCGATCGCGGCGCTGGCAGGTGTAACGGCGTGGATGGGCGTGCGGCTAATGGAATGGAGCACCTGGTCTCGCCTGCACAAGATGCGCTTGCTGGATGCCGCCGCATTTCTGACGACATCCGTTGCGGCTCTTGTATCAAATGCAGTGCTTGCCGTGGCGCTCGGGTGCTCGTTTTATGTGCTGCACCACTTCTACCAACGTGCTCACTTCTCTACGACAAGATTGTTGGTCACGGAGAACACGCCACCCACGCCGTTAGCCTGAATGTTGGCGATGTTTTTGTCGCCCTGGTTGGCAACCACGCCGGTCAACGTGACATGGCCGTTCTTCACGATGATGTGAATGGACGGCACGGCGCGAAATCCGTAACGGTCGGCCAGCGCGGGTGAGCCGTAGATTGCCCGGTACACCGCGATCCGGATGCGGTCGTCATCCGGCGACAGCGGCAGCACTTCAATGTTGTTGATGACATCAGTCACACCCTCGATATGCCGCACTGCGTTGGCGGCATCCGATTTCAATGTGGGCCGCGTCACCGCGCCAAACAAAGTCACGGTGCTGCCGTCGACCTTGTAAGCCAGGTCATCGAACACGTTGTAATACGGAAGGGTCACAAGCTCATGCCTTACTTCTTTCGTCAAGCGGGCGTTCGTGTAATTGCCCTGAGCGAACACCGGAGCCGCTGAAGCCAAGAGTAGACACGCGACAGCTGGTGAAATGCAGATAATCTTCATATCGAATCCTCAAATTCAGGACTGCAAATTTTTCTCCAAAATGACGGGTTCCGGGGAAAGGCGAGTATCGTATCCCACAGCGCTGCAAAAGCCTGCAGGCGTAACGATGCGCTTCGGAGCGTCTTCAGGGCGCGTGATATGCTGCGCTTAAATGCCAGCGGAAGCGACCGCCTGGAACCGCGCGTGAGGAATCGGGACAGGCTGCTAACCAAACGCCCCCTCCACACCGTCTCAGCTGTTTAGAGAAACGAGAGCCGGACCCACAGCCTCATGTTCGAATTTCTGTTCAAGTATCCGGCGTCTACTTTCGCTCGCGGCAAGTTTGTACTGCTAGCAGCATGGCCGTGGTGGCTCGGCTTACTGCTGGTGGCGGCCGCGGGTTGCTTTCTCTACTGGCAGGCTGCGCGAGGCACGTCGCGCATGCCGCTGGTGCGCAAAGCGACTGTGCTTGGGCTGGAAACACTCTTTCTTGCGCTCATCCTGTTCCTGCTCTGGCACCCCGCGTTGAGCGTCGCGCGATTGCGGCCGCAGCAGAACATCGTGGCGGTGCTGCTCGACACTTCGAAGAGCATGAGCCTGGTTGATGACGGCCGCACCCGCCTCGCGGATGCACAACGCTCGCTCGAGAGCGGTCTGCTGGACGGCTTGCGCAAACAGTTTCAGTTGCGGGAATACCGTTTTGGCGACACTGCGGAACGCGTGCAGGATGTGAAGGCGGTGCAGGCGGACATACCCGCAACGCATCTGGGCGAAAGCCTCGATCGTGTAGTGGCCGAATCATCGGGGCTCCCGCTGGGCGCAATTGTGCTTCTCTCGGACGGCGCGGACAACTCGGGTGGCGTGAGCCGCGAGACGCTCGGCCGCTTGCGCGCGCAACGCATTCCCGTGCACACCATTGGTTATGGGCGCGAGCGCAACGACCACGACCTGGAAATCGATGACGTCAGTCTTCCGCAGCGCGCGCTCGCCGGCTCACGCCTGAGTGCGACGGCGCGTTTCCACCAGGCTGGCTTTGGAGGCCGCGCGGCGAAACTGGTGGTGCGCGATGCGAACTCGATTCTCGCGACCAAAGACATCACGTTGCCGCCCGACGGGGCCACGCAAAGTGAAACGGTTCTGTTCAACGCCGGGGCGGCGGGCGCGCGCGTGGTTCAGGTGCGTATCGATCCACTGCCCGGCGAAACCAACATCGACAACAACGCGCTTACCCGCGTGGTGAACGTTTCGGCCCGGCGTCCGCGCATTCTGTACTTCGAAGGCGAGCCCCGCTGGGAATATAAATTCATTCGCCGCGCTGCCGACGACGACCGCAGCATCGACCTTGTCAGCATGCTGCGTACAACGCAGAACAAGATCTACCGGCAGGGCATTTCGGGTAAAGACGAACTCGCCGCCGGCTTCCCCACCAAAGCCGAGGATTTGTTCGCCTACGACGGCCTGATCATCGGCAGCATCGAAGCCAACTACTTCACGCCGGTGCAGCAACAGTTGATCCACGAATTTGCCAGCCGCCGCGGCGGGGGCGTGCTGTTTCTGGGTGGACGTTTTGGCTTGAGTGACGGCGGCTACGCGCGTACGCCGATGGCTGAGATGATGCCGGTGACCCTTCCTGAAAAGTCGCCCACGTTTCTGCGCGAATACTCGACCGTCGATGTGACTCAAGCCGGCCGCGACAGCGTAATCTGCCGGCTCGAAGACACGCCCGAGAAGAACGATGCGCGCTGGAAGAAGATGCCGCAGATCGCCAACTCGCAAGCCATTGGCGAGGTGAAGCCAGGCGCCGTGACGCTGCTCGACGTGACTGCGCCGGGCCGCCGCCGCGCGCCCATGCTGGTCACCCAAAACTTCGGCAGGGGTCGCGTTGCCGTGAATGCAACAGCAGGCACGTGGCGCTGGAAGATGCAGCAGGATCACAACGATCGCAGCCAGGAGACGTTCTGGCGGCAAATGCTGCGCTGGCTTGCGGGCGAAACCACAGGCCGCGTCCTGTCGTCTACACCGCAGCAGGTTTTGAGTGATGAGTCCCGCGTGCCGCTGCGCGCCGAAGTTCGGAATGAAGAGTACCAGCCGGTGAGCGACGCGGTGGTCGAAGCGCGCATCACCAGTTCTGATGGTGCGCCCGAGATCGTGCAGCTCACGCCTTCACCGACCGAAGAGGGCGTCTACACGGCGGAGTGGAAGGCCTTGCGCGCAGGCGACTATCTGGCCGAAACGACGGCAACGCGCGGCGGTAAAGAACTAGGCCGCGACATCGTGACATTCCGCCGCGAGAACGGCGTCGCCGAACACTTCCACACCGAACAGAATCGCGACCTGCTGCAAAAGCTGAGCGAAGAAACCGGCGGCCGCTACCGGCCTGCACGCGATGCGGCGAAGTTGCCGGATGAGATCGCGTACTCCGAGGCCGGCGTCACCATGCAGGAGACGCTGGATCTCTGGGACATGCCATTCATTTTGCTGGCCGCACTGGTGATTCGTTCCGCGGAGTGGCTGCTGCGCCGCAGATGGGGTGCAGTTTGAAGCGCGCTCTCGTGTTGGCGGCGTTGTTGTTCGCGCCGGCGCTCTCCGCCACAACTTACTACCTGACGGTGGCCGGTATCGGCGGCGAGCCCGATTACGAGCAACGCTTTCAGCTGTGGGCCTCCGATGCCGACAAGTCGCTCAAGAGCGGCGGCGCTCAGGTGCAGACGCTCGAAGGCCCGGCGGCCACTCGCGCCGCAGTGAAGTCGGCCCTCGAACACGTTGCGCAGCAAGCCAAGCCGGACGACTCATTCGTGCTGATGCTGATCGGTCACGGCAGCTTCGACGGTACCGATTACAAAATCAACCTGCCCGGTCCTGATATGACTGCGGGCGAACTCGCGGGGCTTCTCAATCAGGTGCATGCGGGCCGTCAGTTAGTGGTCAACATGACCAGCGCGAGCGGTGCATCGGAAGCAGTGTTGAAGCATCCGAACCGCGTGGTCATTACTGCTACGCGCTCTGGTCAGGAGAAGAACGCGACCACATTCGCTCGCTTCTGGGTCGAGGCGCTACGCGACAGTGCGGCCGACGTTGATAAGAACGACGCCATCACCGCGCTCGAAGCTTATAACTATGCCGAGCGCAAGACGAAAAGTTTCTTCACGGAACAGAAGCGGCTGCTGAGCGAACACTCGCAAGTGGACGATCAGGCGCGCGCCGCACAGTTTGTCCTGCTGCGCCGAGGCACTCTGGCGCAAGCGATGGATAATCCCGCGAAGAAAGCTCTGGTGCAGCAGAAGGAAGGCATCGAGAATCAGATCGATCAACTCAAATTCGAGAAATCTTCTTTGCCTCCCGATCAGTACAAGCAGCGGCTGACGATGCTCCTGGTGCAGTTGGCGCGCGTGCAGGAGGATATCGATAAGTGATGCGTGCCGTCCTCCTGATCTGCGTTGCGTCGGTCTTGTGGGGCCAGGCTCCCAAACCCGATCTCGCCGAGCGTCTGTGGTCCGAGCAGAACTACCAGGGCGCGAACGATGCCTTTCGCGCGTTCACGTCACAGCATCCGAAGGACGTGCATTCGCGCGTGCGCTGGGGCCGGTTGTTTCTCGAGCGCTTCGACCCGAGCGAAGCACGCAAGCTGTTTACCGAAGCGCTGGAGCTCGATCCAGGCAATGCCGAAGCCGAGCTAGCCATGGGGGAAGTGCTTGAAGATAGCTTTTCCTCCGAAGCCGTCAAGCACGCCAGACTGGCGTTGACCAAGGACCCGAAGCTGTATCAGGCGCACGAACTTCTGGCGCGCATCGGGCTGGAAGACAACGATGTGGCGACCGCTACGAAAGAAGCGGACGAAGCGCTCGCGATTTCACCGGATGCACTCGACGCGCTCGCGGTGCATGCCGCCATCGATCTGCTCGACGATCACGATGCGAAGCAGTGGCTCGATAAAGCCTCTGCGCGGGCACCGAAGAATGGCAAGCCGCTCGAGACGGTCGCGCATTTTCTGGTTATCAATCGCCGCTACGAGCAGGGGATACAGTTCTACCAGAAAGCCGTTGCGGTGCAGCCCTCGTTGTGGAGCGCGCACGCGGAACTGGGCCTCAATGACATGCGGCTCGGTTACGAAGCGCAGGCCCGCAAGGAGCTGGACCTTGCATATAAGAATCACTACACCAGTAGTCCTGTCGTGAACGCGCTGCGATTGATGGATAGCTACGCGAAATTCGAAACGTTTCGCAGCGGTGATACCATCCTGCGTTTCAACAAAACCGAAGGCGCGGTGCTGCGTCCTTACTTCGAAACGGAATTGAAGCGCGCGATGGCGGTCTACGAGAAGAAGTACAACTACAAGCTGAAGGGCCCCGTCCAATTCGAAGTCTTCCCGGATCACGAAGACTTCGCGGTGCGCACCACCGGCATCCCCGGTCTCGGCGCGCTCGGCGTCACCTTCGGCAATGTGGTCGCGATGGATAGTCCTTCAGGCCGCGTGCCCGGCAGCTTCCATTGGGCAAGCGTGATGTGGCACGAGCTGAGCCATGTCTATACGCTCTCGATGACCAACTTCCATGTGCCGCGCTGGTTCACTGAAGGTGTTGCGGTGCATGAAGAGACGGCCGCATCTCCGGACTGGGGCGATCGCGTGACACCGGGCATTATTCTGGCGATCAAAAATAAACAGCTACTGAAAGTATCGGACCTGGATCGCGGCTTCGTGCATCCGAAGAATTCGGAACAGGTGCTGGTCTCTTATTTCCAGGGTGGAACGATCTGCGACTTCATCGCCAAACAGTGGGGCGAGCCGAAGCTGACCGAGATGATTCACGCGTTCTCCGGCACCGCAACCACGGCACAAGTGATTCAGAAGACGCTTGGCATCTCGGATACCGAGTTCGACAAGCGCTATCTCGAGTATGTCGAAGCCTCCACGAAGAACGTCGTCGACAACTTCGACAAGTGGAAGAAGCAGACCGGCGAGCTGATGCAACTCGCCAAGCAGCAAAAGTACGATGAGGTGATCGCGCGCGGGCCCGCCATTCGCGACTTATATCCCGATTACGTGGAAGACAACAGCGTCTATGAATTGATCGCCAAGGCGTACACGTCGCGCAATGATGATGCGGGCGCCGCAGCGGAGCTCACGCGTTACTGGAAGGCGGGCGGGCGTTCCCCCGCGGTGCTCAAGCAGCTTGCCGATCTGTTGACGAAAGCGCAGCGCGGTCCGGAAGCCGCGAAGGTGCTCGAATCGCTCATCTACATCGCGCCGCTCGATCAGGAACTGCACGTGAAGTTAGGGGAACTCTACCTCGCGCAGAAGAACAGCGATCGCTCCGTGCGCGAATTCCAGGCCGTGCTTGCAGGGAAGCCAATCGATGAAGCAGGCGCGCATTTCCATCTGGCGCAGGCTTACAAACTCGCCGGCAAGCCTGCGCTCTCGCGCGACGAACTGGTTGCTGCGCTGGAAATTGCGCCCGGCTTCCGCCCCGCTCAGAAGATGCTGCTCGAAACCGAGGGTGTGCCCGCCCGCTAATCTCGTTACAAGGAAAACATGTCGACCATAGCCCTCACACAAATGGAGCCGGAAGTACTGAAGCAGCGCATCGGGCGTTTCCGCGAAGCCGAAGCGAACATCGTCAAGCAGGTGCGGCAGGTCATCGTCGGGCAGGAGGAAGTGATCGAGCAGGTGCTGATCGCGCTGTTCGTGGGCGGCCACTGCCTGATCACCGGATTGCCCGGCACCGCCAAAACGCTGCTGGTGCGCACCATGGCGCAGACGCTCGGCCTCGAGTTCAAACGCATCCAGTTCACGCCCGACCTGATGCCTTCCGACATCACCGGCACCGACATCATCGAAGAAGATCCCGCCACCGGCCGCCGCACGTGGACGTTCGTGCCAGGCCCGATTTTCGCGAACGTGCTGCTGGCCGACGAAATCAACCGCACGCCTCCCAAGACGCAATCGGCGCTGCTCGAAGCGATGCAGGAGCGCTCCTGCACGGTGCGCGGCCATCAATACAAGCTGCCCGCGCCGTTCTTCGTGCTGGCGACGCAGAACCCGATCGAGCTCGAAGGCACCTATCCGCTGCCCGAAGCGCAGCTCGACCGCTTCCTGTTCAACACGCTGCTCGATTACCTGCCGGCGGAAGACGAATTGAAGGTGGTCGACCTCACGACGACCACACACGTGCGCCGCGGCATCGACCGGTGACCACCGCGGAAGAGATTCTGGATTTCCAGCAACTGGTGCGCATGGTGCCGATCGGCGAATCGGTCGCGCGCTATGCGGTGGACCTGGTGCGCGCGACGCGCGTCACGCGATGCCGAGTGCGCCCGACTTCGTCAAGAAGTACGTCAACTTCGGCGCCAGCGTGCGCGCCGCGCAGTTCCTGGTGCTGGCGGCGAAAGCGCGGGCGTTGATGAAGGGCCGCTATCACGTGACCTATGAAGATATCCGCGCGCTGGCGACATCCCGATTCTGCGCCATCGCATTCTGCTCAACTTCCAGGCGGAGTCGGACCGGCTGACGCAGGACGACATCCTGAAGAAGTTGCTGGAGGCTAAGCCCGCGCCCGAAGGCGTAGAGTTCAATGCTGCAGCGCTTCCTAGATCCGGCGACTCTCGCCGGCTATCTCCGGACTCGATCTGGTCGCGAAGACCGTGGTCGATGGCTTCGTCGCGGGACTGCATCGCTCGCCCGATTTCGGCTTCAGCCAGGAGTTTGCCGAGTACCGCGCCTACACTCCGGGCGACGATCTGCGGCACGTCGATTGGAACGTTTTTGCGCGCACCGAACGCGCGTTTCTGAAGCGCTATCGCGGCGAGACGAATTCGCAGTTACTGATCCTGCTCGATTCCAGCGCGTCGATGAACTTACGGATCGGGCAAGATGACGAAGCTGCGATTATGCGCGATTCCTGGCCGCATCGCTGGCCTACCTGGCGCAATGTGCAGCGCGATGCGGCCGGACTGATTCGTCTTCGACGACGAGGTGCGCGCTTATGTGCCGCCCTCAACGCGCGCAGGGCAGTTGCATCGGCTGCTGCACGCGATGGAGACGCCGCTCTCCGGCAAACGCACAGACTTCGCCAAGCCGTTCCATCACTTCCAGCAATTTCTGCGGCGGCGCGGCATTACGGTGGTCATCTCGGATTTCTACGACGAACCCGCCAGCATCATGAAGATGATCGAGCCGCTGCGTTTTCGCGGCAACGAAGTGGTGCTGTTCCATGTGCTCGATCCGCATGAAATCGAACCGTACTTCGATCGACCCGTGTTGCTGCTCGACCTGGAAGACGACACGTCGCTTGAAGTTACGCCCGAGTATGCGCGCTCTGAATATCGCGGCAAGATCGGCAAGCATCTCGAAGATCTGAAAGATCGCGCGCGCGGCGCGGGCCTTGATTACTGCCTGATGAACACCGCGCGTCCGCTGGACGAAGGCTTGCGCGAATACTTCCGCCTGCGCCAGAGGAGGCCATAGTTGGGTCTGCTCGCACCGTGGTTCCTGGGTGGCTTGCTCGCGATCGGCCTGCCCGTTTACCTGCATCTGCTGAAGCGGCACAAGACGACGCCCATTCCGTTTGCTTCGCTCATGTTCTTCGAGCGGCGCACGCAAAGCTCGATTCAACACCGCCGCCTGCAACATCTGTTGTTGCTTGCGCTTCGCTGCGCGCTGCTGTTTTTAATCATGCTCGCGTTTGCCAAACCTTTTTTCAAAACGGCATCGACCATTGCGCATTCAGGCGAGCGCATTGTGGCGCTGTGTATCGACGATTCGTTCAGCATGCGCCAGGGCGACCGCATGACGCGCGCGAAGCAGCAGGCGCAACAAGTGATCGGCACGCTGAAATCGGGCGACCAGGCGCAAGTCATCGCAGTCGGTGGTCCGGGCTCACGTGTGATGACGGCTCTGACCAACGATACGCAAACGCTGCGCACAGCGGTGGAATCGATCAACGCAGGCGATGGCGCGAGCGCATACGCCGAAGTGTCGCGCGCGCTCAACGCGATGCAGAAGTCCGCGAACAAGCCGATTGAAGGGCATCTCTTCTCCGACATGCAGAAGAGTTCCGTGCCGGTATCGTTCTCCGACTTGAAGCTGAATGAAGGCATCACACTCGAGTTCCATGCTGCGGCGGATCACGACGTCCCGAACTTCACCGTCGAAAGCGTACAGGCTCCGCGCCGCATCTACGATCCCAAACGCCTGCGCATTGTCGCGACGGTTGCCGGCCATGGCACACCGGCCGCGCAACAACGCGTGTCGCTCGTCGTCAACAACAGAGTAGTTGCCGACAAAGCAGTCGACGTTCCGGCAAACGGCCGCGCAATCGCGGAGTTCACCAGCCTCGATGCGCCCTATGGCTTGAGCCGCGGAGAGATTCGGATCAATGGCGGCGATGCATTTCCGAACGACGACCACTTCAACTTCTCGGTGGAGCGCGACGACCCGCGGCCCGGGTTGTTCGTTCACGACGCGAGCGAAACGCGCAGCCTGCTCTACTTTCAAAATGCGCTCGACGCCGCGGGTGTGAGCCCGTTCCGTTTAGAGTCGCTGACATCGGAACAGGCGTCTTCACGCGATCTGGCGCGCTACGCATTCGTGGTGTTGTCCGACACGGGGCGTGTGCCCGCGGCGCTCGAAGGCAATCTCGAAAAGTATGTTCAGAGCGGTGGCGCTGTGCTCGCGGTGCTGGGCACCCGCAGCACGCCTGGTTCGAAAGTGCCGGTCGCCAATCTGACCATCAGCAACGCGCGCTATGCCGCGCCCGAGCGCGATCGCTTCCTGACCGCGTCTGCCGATGCGGGCCATCCCGCAATTGGACCCGGCGTTGTGTGGTCGAACGTGCGTGTGTTCCAGGCGGCGCAGGTGCAGCCGTCGAACGCGCGCGTGGTCGCGAAGCTCAATGACGGCACGCCGCTGTTGCTGGATCAGCCGGTAGGTGAAGGGCGCGTGATGGTGATGACGTCAGCGCTCGATAACATTGCGAACGATCTGCCGCTGCAACCGGCTTACGTCGCGTTCGTGCAGCGCGTAACGCAGTATCTGGGCGGCATCTCGAGCGAGAGTCCAAACTTCGCCGTGGGCGCATCGCTCGACCTGCGTGCTTCGAAATCATCGTCGGCTCCGGCGGAAGTTGTCGGGCCCGACGGGCAGCGTGCTTTGTCGCTGGCCGACACGACGCGCGCACAGTCGCTGCAATTGTCACGCGCGGGTTACTACGATGTACGCCGCGCGAACGGAAAACATGAACTGGCTGCTGTGAACCCGGACCCGCGTGAATCTGATTTTGCTCTGGCGCCTGCCGAAACGTTGTCTCTTTGGAAAGCTACGGGGCAGGGCACGCGAAACACCGCACCGGGTGCGCCGGTCGAGCCGGCAAAGGTTTCGCTGTGGTGGTATGTGCTGGCAATGGCGCTGGTGTTGGCGCTTGCGGAATCGATTGTGGGCAACGGCTATCTGGCCGCAAGGCCGGTTGTGGTGAAATCGCAGGAGAACGCGCGGAGGAACGTCGCATGAACCCACTCGACCGCATATCTGAATATCTTCGGCGGCTGGAACGCGGCTTGCGATGGCTGACCGTCAGCCGTGGCGTGGCGCTGCTCGCGGGCGTGGCGTTGGTCGTGACGCTCGCACTGGTGATTCTGCTGAACAAGCTTGCCTTCCCGGCGACGGCGCTGTTTTGGGCGCGCATGACGTTGTTCCTCGGCCTGGCCGCTGCGTTCACCATCGGTCTGGTGATGCCCCTGCTGGCAATGAATCGCCGTCGCAGCGCGCGTCTTGCCGAGAAGAAGTTCCCTGCGTTCGGAGACCGCTTGCTGACGTTCACCGAGCGGCAGCGTTCGCATCCGAACGATCCGTTTCTGCCGCTGCTTGCTGAAGATGCGCTGAATGTCGCAGAACATGCGACGCCGCGCGAAGTGGCAAGTCCCGCGCACACCGCTGGCTTTGCTTCTGTTGCCGCCACTGCCGGTGCGGTGCTGTTGTGGCTTGCGATCTCCGGCCCCGGCTTTCTCGGTTATGGCACGGCGCTGTTGTGGGGCGGCAATCCCAAAGCCGAGCGCAAGCCGTTCCGTGCCGTGCTGGTTCAACCCGGCGACGCAACTCTCCGGCGGCGTATGGACCAGCCGGTGTTCGCAACGCTGCAAGGCTTTGACGATCCGCAGGCTTCGGTGTTCGCGCGTTATGCAAGCTCCGCTAAGTGGGAACAGGCGCCAATGCAGCATCAGGCCAAGGGGCCGGCGTTTGAATTTGTCTTTGCAGCGCTGCCCGAGAACCTTGAATACTACGTGGAATCGGCCGGCGTTCGGTCTTCCGTTTATAAGTTGACCGTCAGCGACTTGCCTGAAGTGAAGAAGCTTACCGTCACCTATCATTTCCCTGCTTACTACGGCATGAAGGACGTCACGGAAGATCCGGGCGGTGACCTGCGCGCCGTCGAAGGCACCATCGCCGAGGTGCAGGTGACTACTGCCAAGCCGTTGAGTGGCGGAAGCCTGGTGCTCGATTCCGGTGAATCGTTCCCGCTCTCAGGCGCCGCGCTGAGTGCACGTATCCCGATCCGCCACGACGGCATGTATCACGTGGCCGCGATGGATCACGGCACGCTGGTACGCATCAGCGAAGACTACTTTATCGAAGCTCGCAAAGACTCGCCGCCGCAGATCACCATTGTGCGGCCTGGACGCGACGCAAAGGTTTCGCCGGTTGAGGAAGTGCCGGTGAAGATCGAAGCGCGCGATGATTACGGGCTGCAAGCGGTCGAACTGCACTACTCGGTCAACGGTGGTCCGGAGCAGGTGAAGCCGCTGTTGAGCGCGCGCGGTGCAAAAACGAGCGACGGTTCGATGCTGCTCGCGATGGAAGATTTCAAAGTTGTGCCGGGCGACATCGTGAGCCTCTACGCAACGGCGAAGGACGCGATTTCGACGAGCCGTTCGGACATCATGTTCGTGCAGGCCAAGCCCTTTGAGTACAACTATTCGCAGTCGCAGGAAAAAGGCCAACAGGCAGGAGGCAGCGGCGATCCCGCGCAGAAGATCAGCGAACGCCAGCAGGAGATCATCGCCGCGACGTTCAACCAATTGCGCGGCGACAAGAACAAGAGCACTGCGCAGGATAACGCGAAGTATCTGGCCGATGTGCAATCGAAGCTTCGCGAACAGGCCAAGAGCCTTGCCGATCGTATGAAGAGCCGTGCTCTGGGCAGCGCCGACGCAGGTACTGCCGCGTTTGTTCAGAACATCGACAAGGCAGTGGAGCAGATGGTGCCCGCGGCGGAACAGTTGAAGAGCGCGCAGTGGCAGCCTGCGTTATCGCCAGAGCAGAAAGCGTTGCAGTATTTGCTCCGCGCCGAATCGATCTTCCGCGACATCCAGATTACGCAAAGTAACAGTAATGGAGGCAGCGGCAGCGCAGGCGGTTCGCGCGACATGGAGAACCTCTCGGAGCTGGAGCTCGACACCAACAAGAATCAGTACGAGAGCGGCAGGCAGTCAGCCGAAGACGATCAACAGAAGAAAGTTGACGATGCGCTCGCACGTTTGAAAGAACTGGCGAAACGTCAACAGCAACTTGCTGAGCAGCAGCAGCGCAATCCGCAGAACTTCCAGCAGCGCTGGGAACAGGAGATGTTGCGCCGCGAAGCGGAACAACTGCGCCGCGAGATGCAGCAGATGGCGCAGAATCAGCAAGGCCAGCAATCTTCGCCGCAGTCCTCTCAACAGTCTTCGCAGCAGTCCGGCCAATCTGGGCAGTCGAGTTCATCTTCGCAACAGCAGGGGCAGCAGCAATCGCGCCAGCAGCAGCAACAACAGAACCAGCAGCAGAATGGAAAGCAACAGAGCGATCCGCAAGTTGCGCGCAACCGGCAACTCGGTAATCAGCAGACTCTGCAGCAGGCGCTGGACCGGTTGAACGAAGCGACGCGCGAGATGGGCGATGCGGCTTCGGCGGCAGGCCGCCCGCAAGCTAACAGTTCGCAGTCGCAAGCCGATGCGCGCCGCGCGGCTGAACGTCTGCAGGAAGCCGGCGACATGCTTTCGCGCATGCGCCAGAAGCAATCCGGTTCTGCCGTCGACGATCTCGCGCGTCAGGCGACGAAGCTTGCGCAGGACGAAGAAGACTTCCAGAATCGCCTGCGTCAGAAGTTCGGCGGCGAAGCTGGCGCGGACCGCTCCGACGATGAGAACCGCAGAGTCAGCGAGCAGATGGCCAACGAGAAGCAGCGCCTGCGTGAACAGATGAAGCAGATGGAGCGCGGCATGCAACAGACGGCGCGCGACATGGCGTCCACGCAGCCGGGCGCGTCCTCCAAGATGCGCGACGCGCTCTCAACTCTGCAGCAGGACGAAGTCGAGTCGCGTATGAAGCGCGCGGAAGACATGATCCGCCGCGGCAGAGCGCCCTACGCGGTGATGTCCGAAGCCATGGTGATGCGCTCATTGAATGACGTGCGCGACAAGTTGGCGCAAGCACAAGAGGCAATGACCGGGCCGCAGAAGAACGATCAATCGCTTGAGCAGGCGCTCGCGCAAGCCGAAAAGATGCGGCAGAGCCTGGAGCGCATGACCACGCCAAATCAGCAAGGCCGCGGCAAACAAACCGGCCAACAGCCTGGTCAGCAACAGCCCGGTCAACAAGCCGGTCGGCAGCCCGGTCAGCAACAGGGTCAACAAGCCGGACAGCAGCCTGGTCAACAAGCTGGTCAACAGCAGGCGCGGGGCGGTTCTCAGCAAAAGGGTCAGGCGCCCGGACAGAATCCCGGACAATCACCGGGTCAGAGCGGCGAGCCAGGGCAGGAAGGTCAATCGGGCGAGCAAGGCCAGGACGGCCAATCGGGACAAGCCAATGCTGGCGGTTCTCCGAATCGTGGCACGCGCGGTTTCGGTTCGCTCGGCGGCGGTGCTCCGACGATCGGCGAATACGGCGGTGCACGCGGTGGCGACGTTCGCCCGCTGACCCAGCAGGATTACGACGCTCTCACGCGCCAGTTGCAACAGCTGCAACAGATGAGCCGTGAGAACCGCGAACTCACGACGGAGCTGAACAGCATCGCGCGCGATTTGGGGATGATCGATCCGCGCCGCATGCCGGCCAACCCGCGCCTGCTGCAACAGATCGAAGCGCAGTTGCTGGCGAAGAGTGAAGAAGTCGAGCTGATGCTGCGCCGCAAAGTGGATGAGAAGCAAGGCACCACTGTGCGCAGCGCAGCGCCCTCGCCCGTGCCGCAGGGTTACGGCGATGCGGTCGCGGAATACTTCCGGCGCTTAAGCAAATCCAAATGACCGGTGGTGGGTGCGGTCGACGCACGCACTACCAGGTTGCAATCGAACTCGACAACGCGGCTGGCCAGCCCGCTGCTGTTCATTCGATCCAGTAAGAGTTGTGCGGCCGCCGCGCCCTGCTCCACAATCTTCTGATCGATCGTAGTGAGTGGCGGCCAGATGTACGCACTGAGCGGAACGTTGTCGAAGCCGACGATGGATAGGTCGCCCGGCGTGCTGAGCCCTGCATCTCGCGCGCCGCAGAGCACGCCGATCGCGGTGTAATCGTTGCGCGTAAAGATCGCGGTCGGGCGCTCGTCCAGGTGCATGAACTGCTGCATCGCCGCATACCCGTCTTGCTGCGTTGAGTAGATGGAGCGGCCGCCCGGTTCCGGTCCCACGATCCACTCGTTGCGTGCTTCGATGCCGGCGTCGCGCAGTGCATCAAGGAAGCCTTGAAAGCGCAGCAGCGTTGCGCCATTCGCCAGGCTCACGCCCACAAAGCCTATGGCACGATGCCCCAGCTCTATCAAGTGCTGCGTCGCCAGGTAGCCGCCCTTGCGGTAATCCGCAGTCACGTGGTCCGTAGTGGCCGCGGGAAACGTGCGCCCGATCGCCACCATTGGAATCTCACGCTGTGCGAGCTTGCGAAGCGCGTGATCCCCGGCATCGGAACCTCTCGTGGCAACAACGATGCCGTCCACGCGATGATCCGAAAACTTCTGCACCGCTGCTTCTTCGTTGGTGCTGCTCTGGTCGGTGCTGCTGATGAATGCGCTGTAGCCATGCTTGATCAGCACGTCTTCTACGCCGCGCGCGATCATCGCCGAGAATGGATTCGCGAGATCGGGAAGCAGTATGCCGACAACCTGCGTGCGCTCCGCTTTGAGGCTGCGCGCTAAACGGTTGGGTGAGTAGTCAAGCTCACGAATCGCAAGTTCAACTTTCTCGCGCAGACCGGCACTCACGTAGCCTTTGCCGTTGATGACGCGCGAGACCGTCATCGCAGCAACTCCCGCGGCTCGCGCCACATCAGAGATGGTGGGGTGACGGTGGCGTCCGGGCAACACGTCCCCAGAATGTACCACGCGCCCAGAAATGCCTAGCGAACCACGCGGTTAATCAATTTACCGATGCCTGCGATCTCGAGTTCCAACACATCGCCCGGCTTCACCCAGCGATCGAGTTCCAACCCGCAGCCCGTGCCAACGGTGCCGGAGCCGATGACGTCGCCGGGATAGATCGTGTCATCTTGCGTGAGAAACGCGATCATCTCTTCGAAAGAATAGTGCAGCGACGACGAGTTTCCCTCTGACCAGAGTTCGCCATTGACGCGCGCCGTCATGCGCAAGTCGTAAGGGTTCGCGATTTCGTCGGTAGTGACCAGGTAAGGCCCCAGCGCCGTGCACCAGTCCTTGCCCTTCGCGGGTCCCAGCCGCACTTTCATCTCGCGCTTCTGAATATCGCGCGCGCTGAAATCGTTCATCACCATGTAGCCCGCGATGTATTGGCTTGCTTCAGAAACGGGAACATTGCGGCCTTGTTTGCCGATAACTGCGGCGAGTTCCAACTCGTAATCGAACTTCTCGGTAAACGACGGCCACAACACATCGGCGCCCGTGCCGATGATGGAATGGTGTCCGCTCTTGTAATAGACCGGCATCTGATACCACTCGGCGGGCATGGGCTCGCCGCGCTTCTCGAAGCCCGTTTTCACATGCGCTTCGAATGCATAGAAGTCGCGCAATGAGCGAGGGTTCGGCAGCGGTGTGAGCAGGCGCACTTCATCGTGATCGTGTACCAGCCGTTCGCCGTTGGGACCGCACTCGGTACGGCTTGCGCAATCCAAAGCTTGAACGGCACGCGTGTGTGCGCCCGCGTCGAGGAACTCAAGCATGTTGGCCGGCAGCAGCGCGTTCGCGACAACATGCGGACGCCGTTCACCTTGCGTTGCCAGCCAGGCAGCGTACGCGAAGTTCAAGTCGACGATGCCGTTATCAGTAACCGCGCCCAGGCGCTGATGCCGTCCCAGAACAGTGGAGACCTCGAAGGTCGCCAGCTTCACAGATTGCCGCGCGCGTCCTGCTCGCGCTCGATCGCTTCGAACAGGGCCTTGAAGTTGCCCTTGCCGAAGCTGCGGCTGCCTTTGCGCTGAATGATTTCGTAGAACAACGTAGGCCGGTCTTCCACGGGCTTGGTGAAGATCTGCAACATGTAGCCTTCGTCGTCGCGATCAACCAGAATGCCGAGGTCCTCAAGCTGTTCCAGCGGCTCATCGATCTTGCCGATACGCGCGGTCAGATCTCGATAGTAAGTGTGCGGCACGCGTAAAAAGTCGACGCCCTGATTGCGAAGCTGCGTTACGGTGCTGACGATATCGTGCGTGGCCATCGCGATATGTTGCACGCCGGGGCCGCCATAAAAATCCAGGTACTCTTCGATCTGCGAGCGGCGCTTGCCCTCAGCCGGCTCGTTGATTGGAAACTTCACGCGATCGTTGCCGTTCGCCATCACCTTCGACATGAGCGCCGAATATTCCGTGCTGATGTCGCGATCGTCGAAGTGCTGGTATTCGCGAAAGCCCAGGATGTCGCGATAGAAGTTGACCCATTGATTCATCGCGCCCCAGCCGACGTTGCCCACCATATGATCGACGTGCAGTAAGCCCACCGGACGCGCAACGCGATCTGCTTCAGACTCCGCGCGAAAGCCCGGCAGGAACGGACCGTTGTAGTTGCGGCGCTCGACGAACGTATGGATCGTGTCGCCATAAATGCCGATCGCGGCGGTCTTGACGTGTCCATGTTCGTCTTCCATCGTCCGCGGTTCCTGCACGCTGCGCGCGCCGCGCTTCGTTGTCTCCCGCCACGCCTGTTCGGCATCATCCACCCACAGCGCCACATCACGCACGCCGTCGCCATGGCGATGGATGTGTTCGGAGATGGCGTCTGAAGAACGCAGCGGCGTAGTCAGCACGAAGCGGATCTTGCCTTGCTCCAGCACATAAGAGGCACGGTCGCGGGTGCCGGTTTCGGGCCCGCGGTATGCCGTCAGACGAAAGCCAAAAGCGGCGCGGTAGTAATAAGCGGCCTGGCGCGCATTGCCAACGTAGAACTCGACATAGTCGGTGCCATTCAACGGCAGAAAATCTACGGCTGGCGTAGCAACGGGTTGATCAAGAGTTTGCGGCATGCAACTCCCCTTTCGGTAAGGTCAAGATGACTTTTTGCAAAGCTTCAACGCAGCGGCGAAGCTGTGGTTCGGACCCGATTGTAATCCGCACGCAGCGCGGCAGTCCCCACGCGGCGAGCGGACGCACGATCACGCCTTGACGCAGTAGTCCTTCCACCAGCTCCGATGCCTGCTCCGCAGTAGGCCACACGGTCATGACGAAGTTTGCGTTCGAGGGCACCCACTCGATTTCCATTTCGCTCAAGCTGCGCGTCAGCAACTGCATGCCGCGCGCGTTTGCTTCGAGCGAGCTGTGCAGGAATGAGCGATCGGACAATGCGGCGATGCCCGCGGCCTGGCCCATCGTCCCGGGCTCGAACGGCAGCTTCACTTTGAGCAGGTTCGCGATCAGCTCTTCATGCGCAAAGCCGTAGCCAATGCGCGCGCCGGCCAAGCCATACACTTTCGAGAAGCTGCGCAGGGTGATGACGTTGTCGTAGCGATAGTGCATCGAGTCCGGGTAACGCGGCGTGTCTTTGGCGTACTCGAAATACGCTTCATCGAGAATGACCAGCACGCGCTCGGGCACCTGCGCATAGAACGCATCGAACTCCTGCCTGGTGAAGATAGTCCCGGTCGGGTTGTTCGGGTTTGCCAGGTAGATGATCTTGGTACGGTCGTTGATCTGGCGCGCGAGTCCCGGCAGATCGTAGTGCCAATTGCGCAGCGGCACGGTTTTGTAAGCGCCGCCGCGTGAGCGCGCCAGCACCTGAAAGCCGATGAAGGCGCCTTCCGTCGTCAGCACCTCGTCGTCATCGCACAGAAAGGTGCGCATGATGCTGGCCATGATGTTCTCTGAACCCGCGCCGGCAATAACATTTTCGATCTTCAGGTCAAACTCATGCGCGAGTACGCGCCGCAGGTCGAGACCACCGGTGGGATAGATATTCAACGTCGCGATCTCGCGCCGGATTGCCTCCTGCGCGGCAGGCGACGGACCGAGCGGGTTTTCGTTCGAACCGAGCTTGACGATGTCCGTCAGGCCATACTGGCGCCGTACATCGTCCACACTGCGCCCAGCCTCGTAAGGCTTCATGGCGCTGATGGCGGGAGGCACGAGAGGCATTTCAGATACATCGTAACACCACTTAAGCGTGGTGGGTAACTGGCCGCGTGAAGATTCGGGAAGGCTACACTAAGGCATTGCGACGATTTCTGCTGATTCTGTCTTTCGCCCTGCCGCTGTTCGGTCAGCTCACGCCCGAGCAAAAGCGGCTCAACATCGCTTCATTCGAGAAGATCTGGACGACCATTCGCGATAAGCATTGGGACGACTCCTTTGCCTCGGCGCAGTGGCAAAAGGTTCACGACCGGTACGAGCCCCAGGTGGAAGCCGCTCCGAACATGACCGTCGCGCGCAAAGCGATGACCGACATGATTGCGGAGGTCCACCTGACCCACTTTGGCTTGATTCCGGATGAAGTCTACGAATCGTTAGGCGACGGCAACGACGCGCATCCAACGAGGGGCGAAGGTGAGCCGGGCTTTGACGTTCGCGTCGTCAACGGAACCGCGCTGGTCACGCAAATCGAGCCGAATTCGCCGGCCGCTGCGCAGCACATTCAACCCGGTTGGGAGGTGCGCGCAATCAACGGTGTCGAGCTGCGGCCTATGATCGCCAAGCTCACCGCAGAGTTCGCGAACTCCACGCTGCAGCAACTGATGCTCGCGCGCGCTGTTGAAGCGCGGCTTTCCGGGAGCGTGTCGCAGCCGGTGCGGGTGCGCTTTGCGGATGCGAGCGAAAAGATAATCGAACGGGAGATCCCACGCGCAATGCCGCGCGGCGAAATGACTGGTTTCGGAAATCTTCCCGCCATGCACGTCTGGTACGACACCAGGCGCGTTGGCCATAGCGGCTACTTCGGCTTCAACATGTTTCTCGACCCCGCTCGCATTGTGCCCGCCTTTGAAACGGCAGTGCGCGCGTGCGGCGATTGCGATGGCTTCATCGTCGATCTGCGCGGCAACCCTGGCGGGATCGGCATCATGGCGATGGGCATCGCGGGATTTTTCATAGACGCGCCGGATGACCGCCTGGGCGTTATGAAGATGCGCAATCTGGCGTTGAAATTCGTCATCAACCCGCGCCCGCCGGTTTTTCACGGTCCGCTCGCGGTGCTGGTGGATGGGTTGTCGGCGTCGACCTCGGAGATCTTCGCGGGCGGCTTGCAGGATCTGCACCGCGCGCGGGTCTTCGGTAGCAAGACTGCGGGCGCGGCGCTCCCTTCCATCATCGAGCGGTTACCGAATGGCGACGCGTTCCAATACGCTGTGGCCAATTACATTTCTGAAGGCGGCGAAACGTTAGAAGGCCACGGCGTGCAGCCCGACGTCAAGGCCGATTGGGACCGCAACGCGCTGCTTGCCGGACACGACCCGGCACTCGACGCCGCGCTAGCATGGATCCATACACAGAAGGAAAAACATGATTAGTCTCCGCCGTCTCCCCGCCTATTGCTTCCTCGCCTGCACGGCGCTTGCGCCTGCCTTTGCAGCCGAAGGCTTGCCCACGCCCGACAGCATCTTCGACAAGTTCACGCAAGCCACGGGCGGCCGTGCGCTACTTGAGAAAGTGCACAGCACGGAAGCATCGGGCACCTTCGAAATGCCCGCCGCCGGCATTCAGGGTTCGGTGAAGATCTACAACCAGGAGCCGGATAAGCTCTATTCCGTGGTGGACCTGGCCGGCGTCGGCAAGATCGAAGAGGGCGTGAACGGAACTGTGGCATGGCAGCTCTCCGCTCTGCAGGGAGCGCGTATCAAGACCGGCGAAGAGCGCGCCGCTTCGTTGCGCGAGGCCGACATCCGGTCGCATCTTGACTGGCACAAGCACTACAAATCGGTCGAGACTACCGGGTCCGATACGGTGGACGGCAAGGCCGCATGGGTTGTGTTGCTGACGCCCAAAGAAGGCAAGCCCGAAACCGAGTACTACGACAAAGAGAGCGGCCTGCTGCTGAAGAAGACGATGACCATGGCTTCGCCGATGGGCGAGGTACCGGTCGAGAGCAAGATGTCCGACTACCGGCCCGAGAACGGCATGATGGTGCCCCACAAGCTGATGCAGAGTGCAGCGGGCCAGCAGTTCTCAATCACGCTCGACAAGTACGCGGCGAACACGACCATTCCAGCCCAAACATTCGATCTGCCGCCGCAAATCAAAGCTCTGGTCAAGTAAACCTGAGAGCGCCAATCTCCCGATTGGCGCTCCACACTATTCCGTACGCAGCAGCGTCTTGATTGCCCGGCGCTCGTCCATCGCGCGGTAGCCTTCCGCAACTTGGTCGAGGGGCAGCGTCAGGTCAAAGACCTTGCCTGGATTGATCTTGCCGTTCAGCACCAGTTCAATCAGGTCGGGCAGGTACCGGCGAACCGGAGCCGGGCCGCCCTGCAGATGCACGCTCGCGAAAAAGAGGCCGGCTCCGTCAAGTTCAACTCCGTGCGGGACGCCGACATAACTTACATACCCGCCGGGGCGTGCCGAACGAATTGCCTGCTGCATGGATTCCTGAGTGCCCACACATTCCAGCACGGAATCGGCGCCAATCCCTTTGGTCAGCTCTTTCACGCGTTCGATGCCCGCGTCGCCACGTTCGGAGACGATGTCCGTCGCGCCGAACTCTCGCGCGAGCTTCTGCCGCGCCTCATGACGGCTCATCGCGATGATGCGCTCGGCGCCCATCTGTTTCGCGGATAACACGGCCAGCAAGCCGACCGCGCCATCGCCCACGACGACAGCCGTCGCGCCAGGCTTTACGTTCGCCGCGTCCGCTGCGAACCAACCTGTGCCCAACACGTCGGACGTTGCGAGCAGGCTCGCGATCATCTCTTTCGAAGGAAGCTCACGTGTAGGAACCAGCGTGCCATCGGCGAGGGGCACGCGCAGCAGCGGAGCTTGCGCCCGGTTCACGAATTCGCGCTGCACGCAGGACGATTGATAGCCGTCGCGGCAGATGACACAAGTGTTGTCCGACGTAGCAAACGAGCCGACCACGAACTGACCGCGCTTAACGTTCCTGACTTCCTTGCCGACCTCTTCTACGACGCCGCAATATTCGTGACCCATGGGGGTCGGCTCTTTCACATTGGCGATGCCGCGGTATGGCCAGAGATCCGATCCGCAGATACAAGTTGCCGAGAGGCGAAGAATCGCGTCGGTTGGGTTCGTGATGGTAGGGTCCGGGCGGCTTTCAAAGCGAATGTCGCGCGGGCCGTAGAGCATCGTTGCTTGCATGGAATCTCCTCTGTCGAGTCAGACTGTCGGCGCGAGAACCCCGTGCGCTAGATCTTTACTTAGCGGCACTTGCAGCTCCGGCATCGGCTTGGCTTGAAACAGCCGTCTGCATGGCTTCGCGATCGCGCGTGCCACCCAGTTTGCTTTGCGCGCGCTATCGGCCGAGATGCCCGTTTTTGCGTACATCTGGCGATACAAACGCGAGATCAACACGAACGCCAGGCGTCCTCGCAACGAATTCACACAGCGCGAGCGATGCCAGATGGAGGCCATGCTGTAGAAGCTATCCCAAACGCCTTGCGTGCGTTCACGGATCTCATCCGAACTCATCACCGGGTGCGGTGTCAGCATCTTCGGCCGGTTCTGCGGCGGAATGAGCCAATAGCGAGTAAGCGGAACGCCCGCGACAGTTTGCGGGTCTTGCTCCTGCAGCTTTTCCCACTTCTGAAAATCAACCGTGCCGGGGAACGGCGTCATCATCACGAATTGCGCAAACGTAACGTCGGCTTCTTTCGCCAGCGCAGCCGTCGCGTCAAACGTATCCGGCTTGTCGGTCGGCAGGCCGAAAATGAACGAGCCCAGCACATGCACGCCGTGCTCGCGGAAGGTCTGCAACTGCTTCACAAGCCCGTCGCCAGAGTAGTTGAAATCCTTGAACACGGCTTTCAGACCTTCTGCCGTTACCGCTTCGACGCCCACCAGCGCGCCACGGATGCGAGCTTTCTGCATGGCATCCAGAAACTCGATGTCCTCTGCCGCTTCCATGGTGATCTGGGTGAAGAACACCATGTCCTTCGGCAGTTCAGCCAGGCGTGCCATCAGGTTGAAACGTTCCGCGCGAAGCGCTTCCAACTGAGCCACGCGCGCTGCGTTGCCTTGTTGTTTGGCGAGGCGCAAGTCAGTCTTGGTCACGGGATAGAAATTGTCGTCGGCCAGTGCGATGAAGCGGAACCCTTTGCGGCGCAGCGCAACGATCTCTTCAATAACGCCATCCGATGCGCGTTGCCGGGGACGTTGTCCATCCGTTCGCCAGACTGAACAGAACGAGCAGTGCTTGGCGCATCCTCGCACTGTTTGCACGGACGCCCACATATAGGCGTTGTCCGGCATCAGATCCCAACGCGCAGGCAGGAACTGATCCGCTTCGATGCGCCCGCCCTCGTACGTTTGACGCAACGAGCCGCGCACACAATCGTAGAGAGCCTCGGCCCACACCACATCGCCATCGCCCTTCACCACGGCGTGGGCTTGCCCGAGTTCCATCGGCTCGTCGGGATAAAGCGTTGCGTGAATGCCGCCGTAGATCACGGACGCACCGCGGGCACGCGCAATTTTCCCGACCTCGTACCCCCGCAGCGCATTGCCGGTATGAATGCCGATCCCGACGATATCGCCCTCTCGAATATTCTCTGGGACTAATTGCTCCAGCGTTTCATCGCAGATGACCGCGTCTCCAAATTCGCCAGGCGTGGCGGCTGCAAGTACGTAAAGCCAGCGCGGAGTGATAACGGCAGTGCCGAACGACATGTCACTGGGATTCACCAGGTGAACACGCATTCCTGCGGGTAGTTTCATACTGCCCTGTGATGGGGCAGCACCGATGTGGGTGAGATTCAAAGTCCGTCCTGTCCAAAATGACCGAAGCAGCTGAATGGTCCAGGCGCACGCTGCCACGCTAATGCTATCAGCAAACCCTCACAGCCAGTACGCAAAGATGCTGTGAGCGGAACCGAGTACGCACGCCTGCCGAACTCTTGCGCCTGCGGTTGACGCCACATTTTTGCCCAGCTACACTGAATTTGGACTAATTTAGTCCGACATCGGATCCTCCATGCTGAAGCTGACCAAGAAAGCCGATTATGGGCTCATCGCCCTGCGTCACATTACGGTCAGTCCGCGTGCCGCGGCGAGCGCCAAGGAGATTGCGGATGGTTATCACATTCCGCTGCCGTTGTTGGCCAAGGTACTGCAGAAATTAACGAAGGCCGGGCTGTTGCGGTCGGTGTCGGGCACCAATGGTGGCTACAAGTTGTCGCGCGATCCGCGGCTGATTAATGCGCTTGAGGTGATTCACGCGATCGACGGGCCGACGATTCTGGCGAGCTGTTTTACATCGCACGGCGTGTGCGATCAATCCGATCGTTGTACCGTGCGTGAGCCATTGCGGCGCGTGCAGGAAGCGATTCTCAGTTTGCTCGCGAACATGACGATCTGGCAGTTGTCGCAGCCGATGCACGATACGCCGGGCGATGACGAAGGTTTTGCGAGCCGCAGTCAGCCGTTGTCGCAGTTGTTGAGTTTGTGAACGGAAAAGAAAATATGAAGACGCCCATTTATCTGGATAATCACGCAACCACGCGCATGGACCCACGGGTTCTCGAAGCGATGCTGCCCTATTTCACGGAGTACTTCGGAAACCCGGCGAGCCGCAATCACGCGTTCGGATGGGAAGCTGAGAAGGCCGTCGACGTTGCCCGCAAGCAGATTGCGGATCTGATTGGCGCAACCGCGAAAGAGATCATCTTCACCAGCGGCGCGACGGAATCCAACAACCTGGCGCTCAAAGGCGTGGCCGAGATGTATGCCGAAAAGGGCAATCACATCATCACTGCCGCCACTGAGCACAAAGCAGTGCTCGATACCTGCAAGAACCTCGAGAAGCACGGCTGCCGCGTGACCTACCTGCCGCTCAAAGCGGATGGCTTGATCGATCTCGACATGCTGCGCGAAGCGATCACCGACAAGACGATCCTGGTCAGCATCATGTACGCCAACAATGAAATCGGCGTGCTGCAACCGGTTGCGGAGATCGGCAAAATCTGCAAAGAACGCGGCGTTCTGTTTCACACGGATGCGGTGCAGGCAGTCGGTAAAGTTCCGGTGAACGTGATTGCCGATAACATCGACATCCTCTCGCTGACCGGTCATAAGATTTATGGTCCGAAGGGCGTGCGGCGCTTTGTATGTTCGGCGCAAAGGTCCGCGCGTGCAGATCACGGCACAAATGGACGGCGGCGGTCATGAGCGCGGCATGCGTTCGGGCACGCTGAATGTGCCGGGCATCGTGGGTCTCGGCAAAGCTTGCGCGATTGCACACGCCGAGATGGCGGAAGAAGCCAAACGCAGTGCGTTCCTGCGTGACAAACTGCGGGCGAAGCTCGAAAGCGAACTCGACGAAGTGTTCATCAACGGTTCGATGGAGCATCGTCTGCCGAACAACCTGAACATGAGCTTTGCGTACGTGGAAGGCGAGAGCCTGCTGATGGGCATCAACGATATTGCGGTTTCGAGCGGCTCGGCGTGCACGTCGGCAACGCTCGAACCGAGCTACGTTTTGAAAGCTCTGGGCATGGGCGACGACCTGGCGCACTCCTCGATTCGTTTCGGTATCGGTCGCTTTAATACCGAAGAAGAAATCGACTACGTGGCCGAGCGGATGATCACCACGGTCAGGAAATTGCGGGAACTTTCTCCGTTGTACGAAATGGCGAAAGAAGGCATCGATTTGAGCAAGGTGGAGTGGGCCGCCGAATCGCATTAAAGAACGACAGCATCGAATCAGGGAGAATAGATCATGGCTTATTCAGATAAGGTTCTGGACCACTACAACAATCCCAGGAACGTCGGTTCACTCGATAAGAGCGACCCCAACGTCGGCACCGGGATGGTCGGCGCACCGGAGTGCGGCGATGTGATGAAACTGCAACTGAAGGTAAACGAAGAGTCTGGCATTATTGAAGACGCCAAGTTCAAGACGTTCGGCTGCGGCAGCGCGATCGCAAGCTCATCGCTTGCTACCGAGTGGCTGATGGGCAAGACGGTCGACGAAGCGCTGCAGATCAAGAACACTGCCATCGTGCAGGAACTGGCTTTGCCGCCGGTGAAGATTCACTGCTCGGTGCTGGCGGAAGACGCGATTAAAGCCGCGATCTCCGATTACAAAAAGAAACAGACCACGCGTACGCCCGCTGAAGCTGCGGTTGCCTAATGACTGAAACCGCTGTCATCCAGGTCACGCCCAAGGCGATCCAGAAGATCAGGCAGACCTTCGAGAGAGAAGGTGTGCTTGGCTTTCTGCGTCTGGGCGTGCTGGGCGGCGGGTGTTCCGGTTTGAGTTATCAATTCAAATTTGAAACACGGCAGCGGCCGAACGACAACGTACTCGAATTCGACGGTGTCAAGATTCTGATCGATCCGAAGAGCCTGCTCTACTTGCGCGGGCTCACGCTCGATTACAAAGAGACGCTGATGCAATCGGGCTTCGAATTCGATAACCCCAACGCGCAAAAAAGCTGCGGCTGCGGCACGTCGTTCGCCGGTTAGCCGAATGCCATCGTGTTGGAAGTGCGGGCAGGAGACCTCTGCGCGCTTCTGTCCCTCCTGCAAATCGATCCAGCCACCCGTCTCCAACTACTTCGATTTTTTTGAGCTGCCGCATACGCTCGTGCTCAATGAGAGCGATCTCGAACAGCGCTTCTACGCGCTGAGCCGCAAGCTGCATCCCGACCTTTACTCACGCAAGAGTAAGCCCGAACAAGACTACTCGACCGACGCTTCGGCCATCCTCAACGATGCATATCGCACGTTGCGTGATCCGCTGCGCCGCGCGGAATACGTGCTCAATGAAAACGGCTTCGTGATTGGCGAGCAGCAGTCGAAGGACGTGCCGCCTGAGTTGCTCGAAGAAGTGTTCGAGTTGAACATGGCGCTCGAAGAACTGCGCATGGGCGACGACGATGCCGTGCCGCAGTTGCGAGAGTCCCAGAAGAAATTTGCCGCGATGCAAGACGAGATTGATCGCGAGCTGCAGACTCACTTCGCGGCGTACGATGCCGCGCCGGGCAAAGAAGCGCTGGCCCCTGTTCGCGCGTTGCTGAACCGCCGCCGCTACATCCGCAACCTGGTGCGCGATGTAGACGCCGCGCTTGAATCGAAAGCCAACTAACTATGTTTCAGATCGACTTTGGGAAGAACGACGACACCGTTGTCGGCATCGACCTCGGCACCACCAACAGCCTGGTTGCCGTGATGGACTTCGATGGTCCGCGCGTGATTGAAGGTGCGGCCGGCGAGCGGCTGGTGCCGAGCATTGTGAGCGTCGGGCAATCGGGCGAAATCGTCGTGGGCGAACCGGCGCGCACGCTGCTCATCGAACATCCGGAGCGTTCGGTGTATTCAGCGAAGCGCCTGATGGGGCGTGGCGCTGCGGACGTGCAGGATGAGCTGAAGCTGTTCCCGTTTCACATCGAGCCGGGCAGCGAGACGGTCATCCGAATGAAAGTGGCGGACCGCATCTTTACGCCGCCCGAGATTGGTGCGATGGTGCTGCGGCAACTGAAGATGAATGCCGAAGCGGACCTTGGCAACTCTGTGACGAAGGCCGTCATCACTGTGCCTGCTTACTTCAATGATGCGCAGCGCCAGGCGACGAAAGATGCCGGGCGCATTGCCGGTCTCGAAGTGTTGCGGCTTGTGAATGAGCCGACGGCCGCGGCACTCGCGTATGGGCTAGACAAGCGCAAAGATGGCGTCGTAGCAGTCTACGATCTGGGCGGTGGCACGTTCGACATTTCGATCCTGAAGCTGCACGAAGGCATCTTCGAAGTGCTCGCGACCAATGGCGACACGCACCTGGGCGGCGATGATATCGACAACCGCCTGATGCACATCGCACTCGAAGACATCGCAAGCGAGTGGGGTGAAGACCTGTCGCACGATGGCTCAGCCGTGCAAACCTTGCGGCGTGTCGTTGTCGGTGCGAAGGAGCAGTTGTCGTTCGTGCCGTCGGTTGCTCTGCATTTTGAGTGGCACGGCAAAACCTATCAGCGCGAGATCACGCGCGAGCTGTTTGAAAATCTGATCCGCGACATCGTCGATCGCACGCTCGGGCCGTGCCGGCAATGCATGAAGGACGCGGGCGTCAGTGCCGAGCAAATCGATGAAGTGGTTCTGGTTGGGGGCTCCACACGCATCCCGATGGTGCGCAGCGCAGTGGAAGTTTTGTTTCGCGCGAAGCCGCACACTGACCTCAACCCCGATGAAGTTGTGGCGCTCGGCGCTGCGGTGCAGGCAGGGATTCTGTCGGGTTCGGTTGAAGATCAACTGCTGCTCGATGTGACGCCGCTCTCGCTTGGAATCGAAACCATGGGCGGCGTTGTCGCGAAAATCATCCATCGCAACTCCACTGTGCCGGCAAGCGCAAGCGAAACCTTCACCACTTCGGTCGAAGGCCAGCGCAACGTGCGCATTCATGTGCTGCAAGGTGAACGTGAGTTGGCGAAAGACAACCGTTCGCTGCTGGTGTTCGATCTGAAAGACCTGGACCCGCTGCCTGCAGGTATGGCGCGCATTGAAGTGCGCTTTCTCATTGATGCGAACGGGATCTTGAACGTCACGGCGCGCGACGCGCGGACGGGCAAAGAACAGTCGATGGATGTGAAGCCGACGTATGGTTTGAGCGACGAGCAAGTCGAAGCGATGATCGAGTCGTCGATCGCCAACGCCGAGCCCGACTTCCGCGCACGCCAGGTAGCCGAAGCGCGGGTGGATGCCGATACGATTCTGCACGCGATTGAAAAGGCCAAGCAGAATGATGCGTATCGGGAAATCAGCGAAGAAGAGCGCACCGCGATTGCGCAGTCCGTCAATGAACTGCAGCAGGTTTATCATGGCGACGACCACCGTTTGATCCGCGCGCGGATCGATCATCTGAACGAAGTCACGAAGAACCTGGCCGGCAATATGATGAACGCAGCCGTGCGCGGCGCACTGAAAGGAACCAAGATCTGATGCCTGCACTCACCTGGAACAACATCGACGACATCGCCTACGCCCTCCACGAAGCACACCCCGATCAGGACCCGCTAGCCATGCGCTTCACAGACCTGCACAAAGCCATCATCGACCTGCCCGACTTCAACGATGACCCGCTGAAGTCCACCGAGGGAAAGCTGGAGGCGATCCAGATGGCGTGGCTGGAGGAATACCAGGACAAGTGAGACGTCTGCACGCCGCTGCGGCACGATATTCTTTGCCGCGAATGGTACGCGAATCGAATTAGATGCATTTGGTGCGCTCTGTCATCTGGGAGCTGCTTATGAGGTCGGCAACGTACTTGGGCCTGGATTCTTCGAAAAGGTCTATGAGCGTGCGTTGGCTCGGGAGTTGATGGCCCGCGGCATCGGCGCGCAGACTCAAGTAGCATTGCCGGTTCACTACAAGGGCGCATTCAGTCGGTGAGTATGCCGCCGATCTGCTAGTTGAAGGCCGCTTGATTGTGGAACTGAAGTGCGTCGATCAGTTCTCACCGCAGCACATCGCGCAGTGCCTAAACTATTTGAAAGCAACTGGTTATGAGCTCGGCTTACTGGTCAACTTCCAGCGACCGAAGGTGCGAGTGGAAACGCGTCATCTATTCGCGTCCATTCGCGGCCTCAACTCTGCTACAATCGTGAAGTTGTATTCAGGATTTCTCCAATGCCAAAGCTGAAAACCCATCGCGGGGCCGCCAAGCGGTTCAAGAAGACCGGTACGGGCAAAGTGGTTCGTGCTCATGCCTTTGCGCGCCATCTTCTGACCAGCAAGGGACGGAAACGCAAGAATAATCTCCATACTACGGTTGTTGCCGCGGACGCGGACCAGCCCGTATTGAGACGCATGCTGCCCTACTAAAAAGGGCCGCACAGCGAGCCAACGGCGCCACCGCACGTGCCCGTCAGCCGCAAACACAAAACTATATTAGGAGTTGAAACGTGCCGAGAGTTAAACGCGGTAGTAAACGCCGGGCATCAAGAGCAAAAACTCTTGACCTCGCATCCGGTTATTTTCTCACTAAGAGCAAGCTGCATCGTTCCGCGCAGGAAGCGGTAGAGCGCGCGCTCAAATTTGCCTACACGGGTCGTAAGCGCAAGAAGCGCGACTTCCGTTCGTTGTGGATCGTCCGCATCGGCGCCGCCTCGCGCGAGTTGGGCTTGACCTATAGCCAGTTCATGCATGGCCTGAAGCTGGCGGGCATCACGCTCGATCGCAAGGTGCTGGCCGAGGTCGCTTACGATGATCCGACGGGCTTTGCGCAAATCGTAGCGCAGGCGAAGACGGCACTGGAACCGAAGGCGGCTTAAGTTGGCGGCTGCAGACACCAGTCCCGATACGTTGAACGGTCTTGAAGACCGCATCGTGAAAGCTGTGCAAACTGTGTCGCGCTTGAAGGCAGAGCGCGACAGTTTGCAAAAAGAACTGCACGATGCCAAAGAAGAGCTCGAAACCATGCGCGCCGAACGCACGCAAGTGCGCAGCCGCATCGAAAAGCTGCTCGGGCAGCTTGATCAGCTCAGTCTCTAAAGGCGAACGTCCGCATGGACAAACAGCCGGTACGCGTCAACATCCTTAACCAGAACTACACGTTGCTGGCGGCTGGCGATGCGCACGAAGTCGAAAACCTCGCGCAGGAAGTAGACGAGCTACTCCACAACATCGGCACCAAAGCCGGCACGTCCGACAGCACGCGCATTGCTGTGCTCGGTTGTATGCATCTGGCCGACCGGCTACGCGCGCGCGAACGCTACATCAACGAAATCAACAGCAAAAGCGAAGAGTTCGCGCTGCTGCTCGACCAAGCCATCGAATCCTAACTCGCTGCTCCTACTTGTGCTGTAGTTCCCAATCGTAGTTGATCTGTTTGTCGTTGTAGGCCACGCGGCCTTCATCGGCAGGATTGTAAAAGCGGTCTGTCACATAGATCAGCGTCGCGGGTTCAGTGCCGATCACTTTATAGCCGTGACCTACGCCAGGCGGGATCAGAATCTGCCACGGCCGCATTGTCCCCACGTACATCGTATTGCGCTGTCCAAATGTGGGTGAGCCTACGCGAAAGTCGGCCAGAACAAACTGGAACATGCCGAACGCAGGCGTCCAGCAGTCGGTTTGGTGCAGATGATAGTGAAACGCTTTGATCGAGCCCGCATAGCTCATCGCCGCGGAGACCTGTGTTGATGCCGTCGGGAAGTTCGCCGCGAGCCCGCCACCCACACGCAGTATTTCCAGAAACGCTCCGCGATCGTCCGGCCACAGCGCAAACGGCTGCACCTTCACTCCATCGATGAGCTTGTCCGAAGTGGGCGAAAGAATCAGCGAGCCGATACCAAACTCGCACTCCGGAACCTGTAATCGTAAGCCTTCGCGCTCGGCAAGCAGAGAAGCCGTCACGGTGCGATCCAGCGGAACAGCATGTTGATCAGGCTCAGTACAATCGAGCCCCAGAACGCCGGCATCAAACCGTCGATTTCGAAGTTCGGCACGAACGCCGCGGCTATTTTGAGCAGCACGGCATTCAGAAACAGGTAGAAGATTCCCAGGGTCAAGATCGACAGCGGCAGCGTAATCAACTTCAGCGGGATACCGATCAGCACGTTGACCAAGCCAATGACGATCGCTGCAATCAGTGCGGCTCCGAAGCCGTTGATGCGAAACCCGCGGATCAAGTTCGAGACCAATATCAACGCCACAGCGCTGAGTACCCAATGCAGGAGTAATCGAAGCATGGATTCTGATTGTAACAAGGGCCATAATCGTCCAAGCCCCCTTTTATGCCGCGTCTCTATGCTGGTTCGTCCGGGTTTGCGTACCCGTCCTGGAAGCCTGATTTCTATCCTGCGAAACTGCCCACGGCGCAGTTCCTGCCGCACTATGCATCGCGGTTGAACTGCGTCGAAGTCAACTATACGTTTCGCCGGCTGCCCTCGCGCGCAGTGCTTGAGAAGTGGGTGGCCTGCACGCCGGAAGGATTTGTCTTCGCGCTGAAAGCTCCGATGCGCCTCACGCACATTTTGAAGTTGAAGGATGCGGGCGAGTTCACAGACCTGTTTCTAAAAACCGTGGACCCGTTACGCAGCGTGCGGCGCATCGGGCCCATTTTGTTCCAGCTCGCGCCCTCGTTCAAGGTTGATGTCGAACGCCTGCGCGACTACCTCGCACTGCTGCCCGCAGACTTTCGTTTTGCGTTTGAGTTTCGTCACCCGTCATGGCTGACGGATGAAGTGTACGATCTTCTGCGAAAGCACAACGTGAGCCTGTGCGTGGCCGAATCGGAGAAGCTCGAAGTGCCCGAAGTCATCACGGCGGACTTCGTGTACTACCGTCTGCGCAAGCCCGAGTATCAGGAGACGGATATCGCCGCTATCGCAGAGCGCGCGAAGGAACTGCTCGCCGGTGGCCGCGATCTATTTCTCTTCTTCAAGCACGAAGAAGATCCGCATGGCGCGCTTTATGCGGAGGATCTGCTGGCGCGCTTCTGACCCGCGCGACGTTTCACCGGTGCTGCTTCGGCATCCGCGTCCTCTGCTTCGGCTGAGGCAGCCGTTGCGGTCCTGGCCGGCTTCTTCTGCTCCAGACTTTTCTTCAGCGCTTCCATGATGTCGATCACGGGCGCGATATGCTGCTGCGGTGTCTCCACAATCTTGTGGCCCTCGATCTTGTCCTTGATCATCTGTTCGAGGTTGGCGCGGTACGTATCGTGATACTTCTCTGGCTGGAACGGCTCGGTCAACGCTTCAATCAGATTGCGCGCGAGCGCGAGCTCTTTGTCTTTCAGCTCTGAAACATCGGTGCGGAATTCATCCGCGGCGCGAATCTCATCGCGATAGTACATCGTGTGCAGCATCATGCCCTTCTGCGCGGGGCGGATGATGACGATGTGCTCGCGATTATGCATCGCAACTTTGGCGATGCCGTAGTAGCCGGTCTCCTTCATGGCTTCGAACAGCAGCGCGTAAGGCTTGTCGCCTCCGTCTTCGGGCGCCAGATAATAGGAGCTCTCAAGAAACACCGGGTCGACTTCTGAGCCCTTCACGAACTCGAGAATCTCCATGACCTTCGCGGTCTTGGGCGCGACCTTCTTAATATCCTCATCGTCGACGACCACGTAGTGATCCTTCTCATACTCGTAGCCCTTGACGATTTCGCTGCGCGGGACAGGCTTGTCTTCCTTCTGGCAGTAGAGCACCTGCTTGATGCGAGAGCCATCGGCCTTGTGCAGTTGGTTGAAGCCTACCGTTTCGCCGCGCGCCGCAACCGAAAGCCTGACCGGGAACGACACCAACCCGAACGTGATGTGACCTTTCCAAACGCTGCCTGCCATGTAAGCTCCTTCACCTTCGCGGATTTTTCACTTGTGCTAACTACGTATATCATTCAAGCAAGAACATTTCCATCCCGTCATGTCTTTGAAAGAGTACGAGCGAAAGCGGCACTTTGAGGACACACCGGAGCCGCGCCCGGGCGAGATTCCGAAGGGGAAGAACCCGAATCCCCGATTTTTCGTGCAGCGGCACCACGCCAGCCACCTGCACTACGACTTCCGGCTCGAGATCGATGGAACGCTGAAGAGCTGGGCGGTGCCCAAAGGACCGACGCTCGACCCGGGTGTAAAGCACTTCGCCGCGATGGTGGAAGATCACCCGCTCGACTATGGCAATTTCGAAGGCAATATCCCGATGGGCAACTACGGCGGCGGTAGCGTGATGCTGTGGGATCGCGGCACGTTCGAGATGCTCTACGATCTGCCTGCGGATCAACAGCTTAAGCGCGGTGACTTCAAGTTTCGCTTACATGGCGAGAAGCTCAACGGCGAATTCGCACTCGTGCTGATGAAGGGCCGGGGTAAAGGCAACGAGTGGCTGCTGATCAAGAAGAAAGACGAGGCCGCACAGCCCGGTTGGGATGTAGAAGCGCACGCGCGTAGCGTGCTCACCGGCCGCACGCAGCAAGAGATCGCGCAGGATATGCCGCCAGTGAAAGTGGCCAAGGCGGAGTCGAAAGCAGCAAAACCGAAGGCCGTCAAAGTTGCGGCGAAAGCACCAGCGCCAGGCGCGGTAAAGTCTGCCATGCCCACGACGCTGACGCCGATGGGCGCGAGTCTCGTCACGGAATTGCCCCAAGGGGATAACTGGAAGATCGAAATCAAATGGGATGGCGTGCGCGCCATCTGCTTTGTCGATCAAGGCGAACTGAGCATCATCACGCGCAACGGCAATCGCTGCGAGCGGCAGTATCCCGAACTTTCGATCCTGCCCCGCTACGTGAAAGCGCAGCAGGCGGTCTTCGACGGCGAGATCGCAGTGCTCAACGATCAGGGCGTGGCGAGCTTCGAGTTGATTCAACCGCGCATCATGAATTCGAGCGCGGCATCGATCGCCCACATGTCGCGTGAGCGTCCGGTGCGTTTGTTCCTGTTCGATCTGCTGTATCTGGACGGCTATGATCTCCGCGAAGTCCCGTTTGCCGAACGCCGCAAATTGCTCGAAGCAACGCTCGACGCGAAAGAACCGGTGACGTTGTCGACGCTCTATGACAATTCGCCGGAACTGTTGACTGTCGCGCGGGAGCACGGCCTCGAAGGCCTGGTCGCGAAATGTTTGACCAGCACTTACCAGGCGCGGCGCAGTGCCGACTGGCTGAAGTGGAAGGTGGTCTCGCAGCAGGAATTTGTGATCTGCGGATATACGCCTGGTGAACGCGATTATTTCGGCTCGCTCATTCTGGGGCTCTATGAAAACGGCAAGCTTGTTTACAGCGGCAACGTGGGCACCGGCTTCGACAACAAGACGTTGAAGTCGCTGCATGAAACCATGCAGCCGCTTGTAACGGATAAGTCGCCCTTTGCTGAGAAGCCGCCCAAGCTGCCGAAGGGGTCGGTGTTTCTGAAGCCGAAGCTGGTTGCTGAGATCAAGTTTGCGAACTTCACGCGCGAGAACATTCTGCGTGCGCCGGTGTACCTGGGGCTTCGCACCGATAAAGAACCTGAGGCTTGCGTTCGCGAAGTAGCCAAAGATCCGGCGAAGGTGAAGCCCGAGCCGAAGCGCGCGGCCACCAGGAAGAAAACTGCGGCGAAGAGCGAATCGGCCATCTCGCCTGATGCCAAAGAGCAATTGATCAGCGTGGACGGGCAGGAACTGAAGCTCACCAACCTGCCCAAAATATTCTATCCGCGCGATGGTTACACCAAGCGCGATCTGTTGACTTACTATGATCGCGTCGCGCCGCTGGTATTGGCTCACTTGAAAGACCGGCCGCTCTCGCTGAAGCGCTACCCGAACGGCATTGACCATCCATTCTTCTTCCAGAAGAATTCACCCGATGAGTACCCGTCGTGGCTGCGCTTTGAAATCGTCGACGACATCCGCTATGTGTTTGCCGAAGATCGCGCGAGCTTGTTGTACCTCACTAACCTCGGCTGCATCGATCAAAATCCTTACCAGAGCCGCTTCCAGACCATTCACAATCCGGACTGGATCCTGATTGACCTGGACCCGGTTGACTGCCCGTTCGACATGATCATCGAAGCCGCGTTGATGGTTCGCGACGTTCTGGAGCAGATTGGGCTGCGCGGGTATCCGAAGATGACCGGCGGCGATGGCATGCACGTCTACATCCCGGTCAAGCCCGTCTACACCTACGAACAGACGCGACAATTTGCGGAAGTGATCTCCCGCATCGTGGTGAAGCGCAAGCCCGAGATGTTCACCACGCCGCGCTCCGTCTCCAAACGCGAGAAGGGGCGAGTCTATTTTGATTACCTTCAGAACGGAGAAGGGAAGACGATAGCTGCGCCCTATGTGCCCCGCGCATACGATCACGCGCCCGTCGCGACGCCGCTCAAGTGGGATGAAGTGAAGCCGGGCCTTGCGCCGCAGCAGTTCACGATCAAAACGGCCCCGGAGCGCTTCGACAAAGTGGGCGATCTGTTTGCCGAGGTGTTGAAGAAGCCCCAGAGCCTTCGAAGGCGCGTTCAAAAAATTGGCGCCGTTGATCGAGGGCCGCGCGAAATAGAAAAGCTGCCCGGCCTCACTCGCAAGCGAGAGAATGCCGGGCAGCAGTGCTTACGGATGGTGTTGAATCGGGAACGGCGCGGGCGCACTGCAGACGCGCGATGCCGGGTCACTCGTTAGCTGCGTGCAGATCTTGATCTCCGAAACCGTAGTCGGCAGGTCGATCGGAATCAGAACGTTGATCTGCTGCAGGCCGGGGAAGCCAGGTGCGGGCCCAGCGTAGGTCGGCACCAGGAAATCGCGGTCGTGGATCTTCGCGGTCACGGTGCCCGCACCGCTCGGAGGCAGAACTCCCGTTGCGAAGACTTGCACGATCGTTCCAGTCACAGCCGGGTTGCTCAACGAATTCACAGAGCTGTCCTGATTCAAGATGCCCGGCCTGAAAATCGCGGGAGCAACCGGAGCTAACTGAATTGTGATGGGCGTGCTTGCCTGCCCATTGATGATGACTGTTGCCTGCGCAGAGGTCATACCAGCCAGGGCCGGCGGCACGATGAAAGTTGATCTGTCCGGCGGAGTCGTAGAGGATCGTCGCTCCGAAACCGCTCAGATACAACATCGGGCTCGGACCATTCAGCAGCGAACCGAAGGCCGTGGCGATCTCGCCCGGAGCCAGCGGCGCATTCGGTTTGAAGTCCGCCGCGTTGGTGATTGCAGTGATGACCGGAACCGGCGACGCAACGGTGAACGTGACCGGAATGCTCTTGCTGCCTGCAGCGGGTCCGGCGTCGATCGTCACTGTCGCCATGTAGGTGCCGGGCGCCAGATTGGCCGGGTTCGCGGTGAGCCGTAGTTGCGTGTCGTTGACGCCTGCCGGTGGATCAACGGTCAGGAAGCCTGCACCGCTTTGATAGGTCGTCGTGACTTTGAACTGCAGCACGCCGCCGCCTGTGTTGATCACATTGAGATACTGCTGCACCGGCGCCGGCCCGTTCGAATTGCCATTGAACTGGAACGACATGGCGCTCACGCCAAGATGGGGGAAGTAACCTGCCGCGCAGTCACCCAGCAGCGTGCAATCGGGCGCGGGCGTACTCGGAACGAAGCGGGGAATAGGATCGGTGGCGCTCGCTACGTTCACGTTCGAGAGCGGGGCGAGCGTGACAGACGCGGTCGGCGAAGCATTCGGCGTCCCCGGTGGGATCGCGATGAACGTCGGAATCTGTGCGCTCTCCTGCACCGAATTGTTCGCGTCCACCACTTCATAGACCACGTAACCCGCGCCGTTGCTGAGCGTGACCTCGTTCGTGGTCGTCAAACTCACCGGAGCACTGCCGGCGGGCGCAGGAAAGGCAAGCGTGCCACCTACGCCGTTGATGTCAGCACCATTCACGCGCGACAACAGCAGCGTGCCGCCAGGTGTTGGCGTGTAGATGCCGCCAGTCTGTGGTCCGCCAAAGTCACTGGCCGTGGTGGGAGTGGTCGCGCTGCTGCCCGCGATCGCATCGGGCACGAACACTCGCGCGCCGGCAGGATACCCGCCGTACTGAATAATGAAACGCACGCCATTGCTGCTGGTCGCATCGCGCGGCGTGAAGGCAGTGGGGAAACCCTCGGTAATGCGCGTTGAGAAGTAGGGATTCTGGTTGCCGAAAAAGCTGCCGATATCGGTCGCTCCCGGCACGTTGATCGCCTGGGTTGCGTTCAGCGTCGCGATGGTTGCAAACAGAGAAGGCTGGTTGGTGAGTCCGACCGTCACCGTGTTTTGATTCAAGCTGAGTGCGCCGTTTGAAGCGCCGATGGTGATCCGCTCGGCGGAGCCCGCCAGTTGCGATGCGTTCACGCGCAGATTGCTGATGTCCAACACGGTGGTGCCGGAGGAAGGAATAGTGAGCGTGAGCCCGTTGATATTCACGCCGTTGTTTGAATTGAGTTGAATCACCCCCGTCGCCGGCACGCCGTCCTCGCTGACCTGCAGGTCAATAGAGTTGTTCGCGAGCAAGCGGTTGGTGATATTGGCCGAAGAGTTCAGCGTCAGGTTGACCGTTACGGTCTGACCCGGGTTGCCGGAACAATTCAGAACGATGTCGCCCGAACGTTCGGCCAGACCTTCAGGGCGCAGTAATTGTGGCGAAGAAGTGACGATACAAAGAACCGCTTGAGCGCTGAGCGGGCTCGCGGCTATGAGGAGTAATGTGAGTAAGGCAAGTAAGAGCGAGTGCCTCTTACCAGTCAGAGTAAGGAGTGCCATCGAGACCGATTTTATCCGATCCGCTATGGACGTCGAAGATTCCGGGCTCGTTCTGGTTGACGCTCTGGCCCGGATCTTCCATTACGACGCGCCATGTATCAGCCGCGCCGGTGATGGGATCTTTGGGCATTTCGCGCAGGTAGCCGTCCTGGACCAGGTCCTGCAGGCTCTGCGGCGCTTTCTGTTTATCGAAGCTGTACTCGTCGATCATGGAGCGCAGTGAGAAGAGGTTGCTGCGCAGCACGGTCTCGCGGGTCCGAATGATGGACTTCTGATAGTACGGCACGGCAAGCCCGATGAGGATGATGATGATCGCCATCACGATCATCAGTTCCACCAGCGTGAAACCGCGTCTTGAACGCTTCACCATTCTGAGTACGGCGTCCCGTCCGGAGCTTTGGCATAGCTTTTGGTGAATACGTCGAACACGTTCTGGCCGCCACCGCCGCTGCCTTTGGGATCGTCCTGCATACTGCGCGTGCCCCAGTCGCGCGTGTTCGTCATGGGGTCGATCGGAATGTGCCGCAGGAATTTGACTTTGGTGTCTGCCGCGGCGCCGGTGCCCTTCACGCCGTCAACCAGCACTTGCAGCGACTCGGGATAGCCGAATGCATCGAGCTTGCCTGGCGCGAGCTCGTGGTTGTCGGCTTTGTCTTTGTACTTGTCGATCGCGTTGCGCATCTCCACCAGCGCAAGGCGCAACTCGCGTTCCTTGATCTTGCGGACTCGCGAGCGCGCCATCGGCACGGCCATGCCGGTCAGCAGCATCAGGATCGTGAACGCGACGATGAGTTCGACCAGTGTGAAGCCGCGCTGCGGTGATGATTGCGGTCGCATACGTTATTGCACGTGGACAGTGATAGAAGGCTTCTCGGCGACGGGAACTACGCCGCTGCTCTTGCGCAGCGTCACATCCGGAAGTGTCACAGTAGTCGAGCCGCGACCAACCGCCTGGAAGATTACGGTCACCAGGTTGCCTGAACCGGTGACACCTTTGCCCGCTGGATCGCGCGTCAGGCCCACCGAAGTTTCGCCCGCGCTGTTGGAGATGTTCTTCGACGGAACCAGCGGCGGTCCTTCGCGCTGCAGAAGTTCGCCACTCACCACGCTGACCACGTTTAGGATTGCCGGATCGTATTTCAAGCGCGACTGGACGCCCACCAGGTCAGCCGCATTTTCAACGCGCAAGTTGACGGTTACGGCGGAACCGAGCGTGGTCTCGGCGGCTGCGGGCGAAAAGCTGAGAGCGACCGGAGCTCCAGCCGGGGTCTCAACCGGCGGGGCCGCGGGAGCCGTTGCAGGGGGCGCGGCTATCGGCGCTGTGGCCGGCGGGTTCTGGCCGGGCGACGGAGGTACACCGTCCACCACAACGGATTTCACCGGCTCATAGTGCAGCTTCACGTTCGCTTCACTGCCGGTCTCGACAGCCTTCAGGTTCGAGGGATTCACCTCGGCAGAGCGCACAATGTGCGGAATCATCGTGATCAACAGCTCGGTATTGTCTTTCTCGAGCTTCTCGCTCGTGAAGAGACGCCGCAGCACCGGTATGTTCCCGAGACCCGGAACGCCGCTGGTCACTTTGCTGTCCTGCTTCTGGATCAGTCCGCCGATGACGTTGATCTCGCCATCACGCAAACGCACATCCACCGTTGCGCGGCGCTGACCGATGATCGGCTGCGAGATGCCGCCCAGATCGATGTGATCTTTTACTTGCGAGATGTCGACGTCAACGTGCAACGAGACTTCTTTGTTTTCGTGAACGCGCGGTGTGATCTCGAGATTGACGCCGGTGTCGAGAAACGTGAACTGCGTGTTGACCAGCAGGCTGTTTCCAACGCCGCCCACACCGCCGCCGCCGAAGCTGCCGGTCGCAGTCGGAACCTTATCACCGATCTTCAATGTGGCTTTGTAATTGTCGACGGCGCGAATCTGCGGATTTTGTAGAACTCGCGTGCCCGTGTCATTGAGCACTGCTTCGAGCAGCCCGTTGGGCACGTTCGTCAGCGAGTAGTCCTTCAAGCTGATGTGTTTGATATTGGCGAGCGGCACCGCGCCGGTCGTTGTGGTTGTAGTGGTGGTTCCCGTCCCGGTTCCTGTCGTGCCGCCGGTGATCGGCGTAACCACACCACCGGACCCGGTCCCACCAGATGTCGCGGTCGTAGTGGTTGTCGAGTTTGCGTTGTTCGTCAGAATCGAATTGCGCGGTGTAAACAGAAGCTGCGACGTGATGCCATTCGGCGCGAACGCCGCAGTCAGGTTGCGCATGTGCACGCTGTTGACTTCCATCACCAGTACATCGATAACGACTTCAGGCCGCGGACGATCCAGATCCGCAATGATCTTTTCGGCAAGCGCCATGCGGTCGGCTTGCGCGCGCACCACCAGCGCGTTCTGCGCAGTACTTTGAAAGAGTTTCGTGATGTCTGCGACGGTGCGCAGCATGGTGACGATTTCGTTTAGTTCGGTGGGTCCCGTGACGTTGCTGAGGTAGAAGACTTTGACCAGTTGCTCGTCGTAGTCGCGATGCTTGCCTGGGTTCTCGACGGTGACGAAGATGGTGTTCGGCGAGAGCGGCTTCCAGAAAGAACGCGTTGCGATCGAAACATAATCGAGCGCTTCTTCGAGCGTCGAGTTGTTCAGATCGATCGATGTCGGCTTGGGTTGCTGCTGCGCTTCGTAGTCCGGATCGAACAGAACGTTGACGCCCGCGAGCTTGCCGATGGTGTCGTACAGAACCCGCGGCTTCTGATTGTTCATCTTCAGATTCAGCGGCAGCGGATTGAGCGGCTTCAGCACCGGCACAGGCAGCATAGCCTCGAAGCGCTTTTCGTTTTCCTTTTTTGCGAGCTCCGCGGGCGTCATTCCGGCTTCCTGTGGATTGGCGGAGGCGCCGCGATTCGTCTCGCGATCGATCATCTGGCGCGTGCGGCGAATCTCCTGCTCCGCGTTGTCGTTCGCCGGGTCGGCGGCATAAGCCTTTTCGAACTCGGCGAGAGCTTCGGCAAGGTGCCCGGCGGCTCGAATCTTCTGGCCGTTCTTGACGTGGGCATTGCCGGCTTCAAAACGCACGCGCCGCAGTTCCAGCATGTACGCCGGGTCTGACGGATCGTTGCTGACCGCCTGCTCCGCAAGGGTAGCCGCCTGATCGTAATTCCCCTTCGACTCCGCCTCCTTGGCTTGCGACAGCAACTTGTCGCTCTTGCGGCTGCGCGCCAGAAGCGGCGAAAACGCCGGCTGAATCAACAACGCCACCCCGAGCAGGGCAGTTAACTGTTTGCTGGTCGTCATCTTAGGGAGTTCGGAAGCGCGCAAGCTGCGGACGGCGGCTGGGCGCAGTGCATTATCATCTAAGAAATGTGACGCGCTGGGCCCTTCCGGCGTTGATAGGAAAACGCCTTGGCTGCCAAGAAGTCAGAATTCCAGATATTAAGCGAGAACCGCCAGGCCGGCCACAACTACTTTCTGCTCGAAAAGTTTGAGGCCGGTATGGTCCTCACGGGCACGGAAGTGAAGGCCATTAAAGACGGGAAGATGCAATTGCGCGAAGCCTATGCCACCGTCGAAAAGAACGAGGCGTGGCTGCTCAACGCGCATATCAGCGAGTACACGCACGGCAACCGCGAGAACCATATGCCCATGCGGGTACGCAAGTTGCTGTTGCATCGCAAAGAGATCGACAAGCTGATCGGCGAAACGCGGGAGCGCGGGCTGTCGCTGATCCCCACAAAAGTATACCTGAAGAACGGTAAAGTGAAATGTGAGTTTGCCGTAGCTAAAGGTAAGAAAATGCACGACAAACGTGAAGCTGACCGGGCGCGTACCGCCGAGAACGAAGCGCGCGACGCCATCCGCCAGAGCAAGGCCCGGCAAGACCGGTAGAGGACAAAGCCAAACATGCAAATTACCCTGGAGCACCAGCCGCTGAACGCAATCGAAACCGACGTGCTGGTGCTGGTCGAATTCGAAGGACGGCCGAACGAACTTCCGGCGCTGCAGGAGTACCGCGACGCGGGCGAGATTACCGGCAAGCCTGGCGAACTCACGCTGCTTCACAAAGTGGAAGGCGTAAAAGCGCGGCGCGTTCTGGTGGCGGGTGTGGGCAAACCCGAGAAGTTCGACAGCGCGGCGCTGCGGCACCTGGCCGGAGCAGCGGTGCGCCATCTGAAGTCGAAAGCGGCGAAGCAGGTCGTATTCGTGATCGAGCCGGTGCCCGACCACGTCATGGCCGTAGCGGAAGGCGCGCTTGCGGGCAACTTCGAACTGGATCATTTCAAGAGCGACAAGACCGGCAGCCAATCGCTCGATGCGGTGCGCATTGCGGTCGGCGCGGGAAGTCCGGACCTGGACCAGGCGTTGCGGCGCGGTGTCGCAATCGGAGACGCGATGAATTTTGCGCGTGAGGTTGCCAACGAGCCGCCGAACATCCAGAATCCGATGCGCCTCGCGGAGCACGCGAAGACGATGGCAGCGGCGAATGGTCTCGCGTGCGAAGTGTTCGATGAAGCGAAGATGCGGGAACTGGGCATGGGCGCGCTGCTCGGTGTGGCGATGGGCAGCGCGGCGCCTCCGGCGCTGATCATCCTCCGCTACGAGCCGGCCGAGAAGCCAAAGGGCAAAACGCATCTGGCGCTAATCGGGAAGGGCGTCACCTTCGACACCGGCGGCATCTCGATCAAGCCGTCGGACAACATGGACAAGATGAAGTACGACATGTGCGGAGGCGCTGCCGTGCTGGGTGCAATGCAGGCCATTGCGCAGTTGAAGCCTGCGCTGCCCGTCATGGCGCTGATTCCCGCGGTGGAGAATATGCCCGGCGATAAGGCGCAGCGGCCGGGCGACATCGTCAAGACTCTTTCCGGCAAAACCGTTGAGGTGCTCAACACCGACGCGGAAGGGCGGCTGATTCTTTGCGATGCAATCACCTATGCGAAGCAGCAGGGCTGTACGCATTTGGTGGATGCCGCGACGCTCACGGGCGCTATCGCTGTCGCGCTCGGTTTTCTTTATAGCGGAGTCTTCGCGAACGACGACGCGCTGCTCGATCGCTTGATGCACGCGGCCAAAGCCGAGGGCGAGAAGATGTGGCACATGCCGGTGGAAGACGAGTACCGCGAAATGATGAAGAGCGCGTTTGCGGACATCGCCAACATCAGCGGGGGCCGCTATGGCGGAGCATCGACTGCAGCCGCATTCCTTAAGGAGTTTGCCGACCCGACACCGTGGGTGCATTTGGACATCGCGGGCACTGCCTGGTTTGAAGAGGCGAAGCCTTACATGGCGAAGGGGCCAACCGCCGTGGGCCTGCGAACTTTTGTGCGTCTTGCCGAGCACTGGCGCGACTGATGTCGTTCCGCCTGCGCACCGCGCAAGGCAAGTTAAAGATCGAGCACAGCATCATCGATGGTGTGCGCGATGTTCTCGTGCGGTTGATCGAGCAGAACCCTGAGATTCGCGTCGTGGTGCCGGGTGTGATTCGTCCGGTGCGCGACGCGAAGGGCAAAGTGAAAGTGCACGTGACCGTCCCGACGCAGAATGGCTGGAAGGCCATCGGACTAAGCGGCGGCGCGCGTCAGGAGATCTTCATCAGCACGGGCATGGACAAAGAGACTCTGCAAAAGGCGTTGGAAGCCGCAATCGAGTAACGTGCTCGTTTGCGCAATCATTTGCAAATTCGGCAGAACACTCTAAAACCCTTGGCCTCGTGAGATTGGTGGCACGATCGCGAGCCGTTTCATCCGCGTGCATTCGCGTCCATCCGCGGCTAGAGCCTTCAACGCGTCCCACGCGTCTGCGCGTTTGCGCTTCGAAAACTCGCGCGATATGCTCGTCTGCGGCAAACATGATCATGCGACGAATTGCAGTAACAATGCTGACCGCGGCGAGTTTCTGCCTCGCACAGGATGCGGGTGATTTCAAACCCGCATCATCGAACGTGCTCGATGCGCAGTATCCGCGCGTTGACGCGAGCTCACGTGTTCAGGTCCGCATCAAGGCGCCGGATGCAGCGAAGGTACGTCTGAACTTCTGGAGCGGGCCCAAGGCCGACATGCAAAAGGAGGCCGACGGCTTTTGGAGTTTCACGACCGGGCCCATGGCTCCTGGTCTGCATTACTACACCGTGATCGTTGACGGCTCTGAAATGAGTGATCCCGGTAGTACTGCGTATTTCGGAGGAAGCAAATGGGCGAGCGCGGTTGAGGTTCCCGAGGCGGGCGCGACCTATTATGAGCCGCTGGATGTTCCGCACGGACAGGTCCGCGACGTTTGGTACCACTCGGCAGTGACCGGCTCATGGCGTCCGGCCATTGTGTATACGCCGCCATCTTATGATTCGCATCCGGCAGAGCGCTATCCCGTCCTTTATCTGCAGCACGGCGGTGGCGAAAACGAAACGGGATGGGTGCGGCAGGGACGCGTCAACTTCATCATGGACAACCTGATCGCGAGCGGAAAAGCGAAGCCCATGATTGTTGTGATGGCGAATGGTTATGCGCGCCGCGCAGGGCAGGCGCTTCCGAATCTCGCGGGCAAAGGATTTGGTTCGCCCGAAATGCGGAAGGCAATGGACGACATGATGTCCGCGTTCGAGGACGACATGACGCAAGCTCTGATTCCGTTCATCGACACGACCTATCGCACGCTGAAGGATCGCGACCACCGCGCGATGGCCGGTCTTTCAATGGGCGGCATGCAAACGTTTCATGTGACCTTCGATCACCTGGAACTGTTCTCGTACATTGGCGGGTTTAGCGGAGCGGGGAACGCGTTCGCCGGAGGCAACGGCAGCCTTGATACGAAGACGGCCTACAACGGCGCTCTGGCCGACCCGGACGCGTTCGCCAGGCGCGTGCACCTGCTCTGGCTTGGCGTAGGAACCGAAGAGCCGGCGCAGATGAAGACGGGTATCGAGAAACTCCACACCTCGCTCGAAGGCGCAAAGGTTCAGCACATCTTTTATGAATCACCCGGTACGTCACACGAGTGGCAAACCTGGCGCCGCGACATGAACGACTTCGCGCCGCGGTTATTCAGGAGGTAGCGACTCACGCAGATGCACACGAATCATTCGCGTGCATCCGCGTCCATCAGTCCGTTGCTACTGGTGCCCTAAGATCGCGTGCGGTTGATACGGCTCCGCCAGCAAGCGCAGATCTTCCTCACTCAACTTCACATCCAGCGCCGCGATCGCTTCGTCCAACTGCGGCATCTTGCTGGCGCCAACGATGGGCGATGTGATTCCAGGCTGAGCGAGAACCCATGCCAGCGCAATCTGCGCGTTTGAGACTCCATGCCGTTGCGCTACTTCCGTGACGCGCTCGACGACCGTGAAGTCTGAAGGCTGATAGTAAAGCTTCTGCGCGTAGTCGTCCGTCTTCGCGCGGACTGTCTCACCGTGATCCTGTTTGGTGCGATTCCCCGCGAGAAAGCCGCGCGCGAGCGGACTCCAGGGAATGACACCGATCTTCTCTTCACGGCACAACGGCAGCATCTCGCGCTCTTCTTCGCGATAGACCAGGTTGTAGTGGTTCTGCATCGTGGCGAATCGCGACACGCCCATCTCGTCCGATTTGTAGAGCATCTTCGCGAACTGCCACGCGAACATCGATGAGGCACCGATGTACAGGGCCTTGCCCATCTTGACGATGTCGTCCAACGCCTCGAGCGTCTCTTCGATAGGCGTTTCATAGTCGAACCGATGAATCTGATAGAGGTCGACATAGTCGGTGCCGAGCCGCATCAAGCTATCGTCAATCGCGTGATGGATGTGTTTGCGCGATAGCCCTTTCTGGTTCGGATCGTCGCCCATGGGGTTGTAAACTTTGGTCGCGATCACGACCTTGTCGCGCGAGGGGCCGAAATCGCGCAGCGCACGGCCGAGGATCTCTTCGCTGACGCCGACGGAATACATGTCCGCGGTATCGAAGAAATTGATGCCGTGTTCGAGCGCGCGTTGAATGAAAGGGCGGCTCTCAGCATCCTCGAGTACCCACTCGCGCCACTTCTTTGAGCCGTACGTCATGGTGCCGAGGCACAAGTCGGGAAACCTTGAGCCCGGTCGCGCCGAGCCTCACATATTGCATATTTCCGGTTGTAGCAGACCAGGCGGCCGAATTGACAACCACGTGCGTGTGCTTCTACACTCAAATCCAAATGGACCTGCGGCGGTGGAGCTGTTTAACCCGCGAAGTGTTCCAGGCTGCTGTTGACGCGCAGCCCACAGGGGTGCGCCTTCCCTAGTACTGCGGCGAGCCGTTCTCTTAGTTCTCTTTCCCAGATCCCTCACGGCCTTTTTTCGGCTTTATTCCCTGATGACTGCCGCGTTTGCGGTGAACACTTGCAGCGCTGGACTCGCGTGCCAGTGTGCGATGCGTGCCTCAAAGGACCCGAGCCGCTTACCGCCGAGTTCTTTTGCCGGCTTTGTCAGACTCCGTTTCAGAATGCCTTTCCGCTCGATGATGCGGGGCTGTGCACCGCGTGCCGGAACAGCGTGCGCGGGTTCGATGCCGCGTACTGCTTTGGTGATTACCAAGGCAACCTCCGCAAACTCGTTCATCTGTTCAAGTACTCCCGCTTCCAGCCTCTTTACAAGCCTTTGAGCCGGATGCTGCTGCGCGCGTTGCCGCGCACCGAGCGCTTCGACGCTGTGGTGTGCGTGCCGATGCACTGGCGCAAAAAGTGGCAGCGCGGCTTCAATCAGGCCGAACTGCTGGCGCGCGAGACGGCACGCCGAACCGGCGCGCAGTATGTGCCGGCGTTGAAGCGTGCGAAGGCCAGAGAAGCGCAGGCTTCGCTCACCGATGCGCAACGGCGCACGAATGTAGCGGGCGCCTTCCGCGTCAAAGACACGGCTGATGTACGCGGCAAACGAGTACTGCTGATCGACGACGTGATGACGACGGGTGCGACTGCTGACGCCTGCGGTGCAGCCTTGCGGCGCGCCGGTGCGACTTCTGTTGTGCTGTTGACCCTGGCGCGCGTGGACAGGCGCCTGACCGGAGGCGCTGACGAATGAAACCGATGGGAGTATTCGCCATGACATCGACGAGCAAGTTGCAGAAACCCGTGCTGGTGTTGAACGCGAGCTACGAGCCGATCAACGTGTGTGCCGCGCGCCGCGCGCTGGTGCTCGTGCTCAAGGGCGTAGCTGCTACCGAAGAGACCTCCACGCACCCGGTGCATTCGTCACGCCGCACCATGGAATTGCCTTCCGTCATCCGGCTGCTCGAGTACCGCCGCATCCCGCATCAGACGCGCGCGCTTTCGCGCAAGAACATTCTGATGCGCGACCGGTATACGTGCCAGTACTGCCACAAGATGATGCCGTCGTCCGAGATGACGCTGGATCACGTGATCCCACGTTCGCGCGCCGGCGAATCGGCTTGGGAGAATCTGGTGGCGTGCTGCCATCAGTGCAACAACCGTAAGGGCAACCGCACTCCGGAAGAAGCCGGGATGAAGCTGGCGCGCCAGCCGCGCCCATTTAGTTTGCATACAAGCCGGCATCTGATGCGTCTATTAGGCAAGAGCGATGAACAGTGGCGCAAGTACCTTTTCTTTTAAGTTAGAAAAAGTACGTACAACCGTATTCCCTTCTCATTTTTTACAAGAGAAACCCTCTTTCCATCCACTAGAATCGTAAGGAACTCATCGTGCATCCTGGGGCGCGCATGGGCAGATACGTACTATTTTCATGGCTATTGCCAAAGTGCTCATCGTCGATGACGAACCCGCTATCCGCACGCTGTTAGGCGAGTGCGTACGACACTGTGGCTTCGATACTTCCATTTCCGCCAGTGCGAAAGAGGCGATGACGCTGCTTGATCAGCAGCACTTTGACATCGTTATCTCAGACGTACGGATGCCGGGGATTGACGGAATCGAGCTGTTACGTTGGACGGCCGCGCACCACCGCGACACGGGCGTCATCATGCTGAGTGGCTGCGACGATCTGCGGCAGGCGGTGGAAGCCATGCGCATGGGCGCACTCGATTATCTGCAGAAGCCGTTTCAAATTCCAGACGTGGTGCAGACGCTGCACGAAGCACTGCGCCGTCATCGCGAGCGCCTGGACAAAGCACACCAACTGGTTGCGCTCGAGGCTCAACTGCGGGTCAAGGCGGAAGAGTTGCGCGAGAGCCTGACGCAATTGCAGGAAGCGTCTGAAGGAACACTGGAAGCGCTGGTCACCGCGCTCGACGCGCGCGAACATGAAACGCTGGCGCATTCCGAACGCGTCAGTCAGTTCACAATGCGGCTCGCCGAATCGTTAGGGGTGCGTGGCGAAGAACTGGAAGTGATCCGAAAAGGTGCGATGCTTCACGACATCGGCAAGATCGGAATCTCTGACTCGATCCTGCTCAAGCCCGGCGCACTCACCGCGGAAGAGTGGACGGAGATGCGGCAGCACCCGCTGATCGGCGGCTGGATCGTGGAAGGCGTCCCATCGCTCAAGGGCGCAGCGAACATCGTTCTGGCGCATCACGAGAAGTTTGACGGCACGGGCTATCCGCGCAACTTGCGAGGGCTTGAGATTCCGCTCGGCGCGCGGGTGTTCTCCGTCGCTGACACGCTGGACGCCATCACCTCCGCGCGCCCGTATCAGCGACCCCGTTCTACTCAGGAGGCCCGCGACGAAATTCAGCGGCACGCAGGAACTCAGTTTGATCCCGAGGTTGTCGACCGTTTTCTTACGATCCCACTCTCCGTTTGGGACACGATTCGCGAGTGCACTATAAGCGGCCGCGACCGGACCGCCGATCTTCGAGCAATCGGCTCATTAACCTAGGAAACTCTTGCCTCTATCCATTGCCACTCAACTGCTGAATGCGCTCCCCGAGCCTGTATGGGTCGTTCGCCGAGACGACCACCGTTTTCTGTTTGTGAACGATGCGGCAGTGGGTCAACTGAAGTATTCGCGCAAGGAGTTCCTTGGCCTGCGGGTGGAAGATTTGTTGCAGGACCGCGACATCAAGCGCTTCAATTCCGCAGTCGGGAGCGCCAAGCCCGACATGTACGAACTGCTCGGCTGGGTGGTGCGCTGCCGGGATGGCTCGACGGCCTCTGTCGACGTTTCGATGTCCGCGACGAATTATCAGGATCAGCCTGCGTTGGTGCTCATGCCCCTGAGCGCAACCGGGCGCCAGACACTTGAAGAGCAACTGCGCCAGTCGAAGAAGTTGGAGTCGGTGGGCATGCTGGCGGGAGGCATCGCGCACGACTTCAACAACTTGCTGACCATCATTTCCGGCTACGGGCAGCTCTTGATGCCAGGTCTTTCGGAGCACGATCAGTCGGCGATGGAACAGTTGCTGAAGGCCAGCGATCGTGCCGCGGGATTGACCAGGCAACTGCTTGCGTACAGCCGGCGTCAGGAACTCCAGCCGCGCGTTCTCAACCTGAACGAAGTTGTGAACGATCTGAGTCCGATGCTGCGGCGTCTGATCGGCGAACACATCGACGTGCGCCTGGAGCAGGCCCCGGATGCGGGTGCTGTGCACGCGGACTTAGGCCAGATTGAACAGATCATCATGAACCTGGTGGTCAACGCGCGCGACGCGATGGCCAACGGTGGCACGCTCGTGATCGAAACTTCCAACGTTGAATTGGATGACGCGAATCTCACCACCCGCATGCCGGCCAAGGCTGGTCAATACGTGATGCTGGCCGTCACCGATACGGGCGTGGGTATGGATCCCAAGACCGCCGAGCAAGTGTTTGATCCGTTCTTCACCACCAAGGGCAAAGGGCAGGGAACGGGGCTCGGGCTGTCTACCGTGCACGGAATTCTCAAGCAGAGCGGTGGCTCGATCGACCTCTATAGCGAACCCGGACGCGGGACTTCGGTGAAGGTCTATTTGCCTCGAGTAGATTCGGCGGAAGTATTGCCCGCGGGGGACTCCGAAGCCGCGGAAGAACTGCCGTCTTCTGCTACCAATAGCTGCTACGAGACGGTGCTGGTGGTGGAAGACGAAGAAGCCGTGCGCAAACTGGTTTTGGCTACCCTCGAGCGGCGCGGATACCGCGTGCTCATGGCATCGAGCGGCGTCGAAGCAATCCATCACGCGCGCAACTACGATGGCACTATTCACCTGCTGATTACTGACCTGGTGATGCCGCAGATGGGCGGCGCGGAAGTAGCGAAGCGGATGCGTCGTAGCCGGCCAGGTATTGGTGTTTTGTGTATGTCCGGCTATACCGACCGTTCCATTCAGCGAACGCGTTCGATCGCCAATCTGGATTTTCTCCAGAAGCCGTTTACGCCGAACCAGCTCTTGCAGAAGGTGCGCATGGTGCTCGATGCCAGCGCCGAACGCCGCGAGAACGCCGGCACTTAGGCAAACAAAAAGGGCGCAACCGCGAACTCCGCGATTGCGCCCTTTGAACCGCGCGACTTAGTTACTGCGTAATATCGATGTACACGGGATTGCTGCTGGCGCCACCCACCGCAACCATCAGCGGAATGTGAGTGCCGACAGGCGCATCCTGCGGAATCGTGAAGTTCACTTGATAGAGGCCGACGAAGTTCGGAGTCAGGCCGGCAAACAGCACCGGAGGTGTCACCGTTTTCGTAAAGCCGCCGCCCATCGTGACAGTCACGGGACTGTCCACACGCGCGAGAGGTTCTGCCGCCGGCGCGCCCACGCCATCCGCAACCACCGGGTTAGTGGAGCCAAGCCCGATCATATAGATGGTGAGAGTATCGCCTAACTTGGCAGCATGACTCGGAAGTACCGTGGGACCCGTCACCGCTACCGAACCATCCTGATTCACGATGATCGGCGTCGTGTTGTAAGGTGGCTGGAAATTCAGAATGCGCGGCGCACGTGCCTGTACATTGACCGTCACCTGGTTACCAGTCTGACCGTTGCGTTCTACCGTTACTGTCGCCAGTCCCGGAGTAGTCGCAATCGGGACCTCGAAGTTAATCTGTCCGTTAGAGGCGTAGTACAGCGGCGCGGGCACGCCATTGACTAATACCCGGGTTTGGCCGAGCACAGTAGGTAAGGGAAGAGTTGTGGCCGGAGCAGCCGACTGATTGGTGAACTGATCGCCATAGATCGAAGCGATGTCGCCCGGCGCAACAGTGGTTGTGCCAACTGCGTTATCGACAACTCCGCCGAAGAACGCTGCCGGCGCGGATGTCGCGCGCACCGTAAACATTACCGGTACTGTAATCGGATTCGCCGAATTGCTGGTGAGAGTTACTGAGCCTGTGTAGGTTCCGGGCGCAAGAGAGCCTGGCGTTGCCGTAATAGCGACATTGGAATTGTCCGTTACGGTTGCAGTCAGGAAGCCGCCGTTGGTGGTGACACCGGTGATTGCCGCGTTCCCCGTTCCAATGTTCTGGAACATCAGGTTGCTGGTCGTCGCAGAGGAGCCTTGCACCGCCGAAAGCGACGGTTGGGTGCCTGTGAGTTGCAGGATCGGTTGCGAGGTTATATGCAGGTGGACCGGCAACGCCGTGTTGTCGGGAGCATAGGATGACCCGCTGAACGTGACAGTACCGTTATAGTCACCCACCGCCTGGCCCGGTTGAGAAGTACCGGTCACCTGGAACGGAGAGAAGAAGCCAAAGCTACCGCCGCCTGTTACGGAAAGCCAGTTGCCGCCCGATTGCGTGCTGGCGACTGCATTGGTGGCGCTCCGGGTCTGAACGGTAACGGTCTGCGTGGTGCTCTTGATCGTGGCGCCGCCGTTGTTCGGGCTGACATAGAGGTCCAGTGACGAAGGAACGCCGCCTGCGACTACGGTGACGGCTACTGTCTGCGGTGCGTCCACGGCATGAGGATCACTCACCGTGACAAAGTCAGTGTAAGTGCCGTTCGCTAAAGCGGAAGTGTTGAGGGCTACCTGAATCGGAACACACGTTCCCGATCCGATGCCCGAGGGACAAGGTACCGGTGAACCTACCGACGATGACAGCCACGGCGAAGTAGTAGACGAAGTAATGTTGAGCGTGCCGTCGCCGATGTTATAGGCGTAGATGGTCTGCGCCGTTCCGGTTGTCCCGGTGCTGATGCCGACGGGACCAATCGTTGTTTGTGACAACCGCAAGATCGGTGCTGCGGCGAGCAGTCCACTCGTCGCGAGAAATAAAGTAGTAACCGTAAGTTTGCGTCTTAAATCCATTCGAATGCACCCTTTTTCCAAGCCCAGAGATATCCGACTACGAGAACGCCGAGAAACACTGTGGCTTCTGCCAGGCCGAACCATCCCAGCACGCGATACCGAACCGCCCACGGAAATAAAAATACGGTTTCCGCTTCAAAGACCACAAACAAAATAGCCAGCAGATAGAAACGAACTGTATACCTGCCGCGTGCACTAGATACAGGTTCAATCCCGCACTCATAGGGCTCTTGCTTTGTCTTCGAAGGCGATGACGGTCTGACTAACCGCAGCATAAGCAGAGACAGCACGGGCAGGGCCAACGCGAGAATCAGGAACAGAAATATCGGGCGATACTCTGCGGGCATAGATTTGTAAGGGCGAAGCTGAGATTACTTGGCGAAATTCAGCTTGCGCAAAGTTGTTTCGGGCTCCGGTTCGTCCATCGCCGGAATGAACTGTACTTCGTGACCGTTCTCAATTGCCACACCTGCTGGCGCGGAAGTAAACGGAAAAGTCTTCTTGAGCAGGTCGACATCGGTGGAAACTACACCGTGTAATCCGGCGTGTTCCATAAAGCCTTTAGCTAGATAAGGTCTGACAATCGGAACACCGACAAACTTGGTATCGCCCCAATTCAACTTCGACATCCGCCGTCCCGCATCCAGGCAATGCAAACATTCCGGATCGAAGTAGTACACAAAAACCTTGCCCTGTTCGAGCGAATAAGGTTTGCCATCCACCATCACGCTCGCGGGAGCGGGCGTACCATGCTGCATCATCTGCGAAGCGCCGAAAGAGATACCCGCAACCAGCGCCACCCCGGCGAGGATTAGTGCGGGCGTGCGGAGACCGGAAGGTCTGCGCGTCCAGAGGCCGGCTGCAATCGCCAGCGCCATCATGATCGCGTCGCCGATGAAGAAACCCGGACCCACCGCTCGCTTCACCCACGGAAAGCAACTGCATTCCTGCCCGCGCAAATCGTTGTAGAAGAATGCAATGTAAACCATGAAAACGAAGAGCAGCAGTGTCGCAAGGATGCTGCCCCACCGCCGGTATCGAGGAATCAGAACGAGTACGCCTGCCAGTGTCTCGACGGTGCCCAGCAGAATTGCCGAGAGCACGCTTAAGTTCTGGGGCACTTTGGCCTGAGCGAGACGCACACCGGCGCCAATCGGATCAGTCACCTTCCACAATCCGGCGACGAGAAATACGATCGCGATCAATACGGCCGCTGTCCAGCTAACTGCGCTTTTCCAGGCGGCGCGATCGATCCCGCCGGTCATTGGCAGACTCTGTTCCATTTGAATCCATCTTACCCCCTCCCGCTATACTGACTCCATGTTCAAGCGGACCGCGCTCGCGGCGCTGCTGCTGCCGGCGGCTTTAGCGGGACAGAAGACTGCGGACTTAGTAGTGACTCACGCGCGTATCTATACCGAGAACGCTGCGCAGCCCCGCGCGTCCGCAATCGCGGTCAAAGCGGACCGAATCGTTTATGTTGGCGACGATCCGGCTCCTTTCATCGGTTCCACAACGCAAACGATCGATGCACATGGCGCAGCGCTCATCCCCGGGCTCTACGACGCCCATGTGCATCTCGCGTCGCTCGGCGACGCTCTCGAAATACTCGACCTCCGTGGGATGAGTTCCGAAGCGGCAATCGCTGCTAAAGTGCGCGACGCAGCGAATCAGCATCAACCGGGCGAGTGGATTCGTGGCTCCGGCTGGGACCAGAACCTTTTCGCCGGTCAGCAGTTCCCGACGAAAGAATCGTTGACAGCGGCCGCGCCAAACAATCCTGTGTTGCTGCGCCGCGTGGATGGGCACGCGATCTGGGTCAACCAGAAAGCGCTGGATCTCGCTGATGTAAACGCTGCCACTCCTGATCCGTCCGGCGGCAAAGTGCTGCGTACAGCCGACCGCAAACCTGCGGGCGTACTGGTCGACGTCGCACAGTCGTTAGTTGCATCGAAGGTTCCCACTCCGACGCCGGTTGAAATGGAACGGCGAATGGAACGCGCCGCGCGGGAGTGCGCACGCGTCGGCCTGACCAGCGTTGCTGACGCGGGCGTGGGTGAGATGGAGATCGCAGCGGACCGGAATCTGATCGCTCATCACAGACTTCCGGTGCGTGTCTACGCGATGCTCGGCGTTGCTCCGTCCAACACAGCGCTGTGGGAGAAGTACCGGCAGCGCGGTCCGGAGAACGGCGAGTTTCTGACGCTGCGCAGCGTGAAGTTGTATGCCGACGGTGCGCTTGGCTCGCGTGGCGCGGCGATGCTTGCTCCTTATTCAGATGACCCGGGCAATCGCGGTCTGGTGATCTCCGATGAAGCCTTCATCCGCAAGATTGCCGCGGAAGCGTTGGAAGCCGGGTTTCAAGTGAACACGCACGCGATCGGCGACCGTGCCAATCATAATGTTCTGAGCGCTTATGGCGCAGTGCTGAAAGGCCCGAACAACCACCGCTTTCGCGTGGAACATGCTCAGATCATCGCGCCTGATGATTTCCAGTTGTTCAAGAAGTATTCCATCATTGCGTCGATGCAACCTACGCACGCGACGAGCGATATGCCGTGGGCCGCAACGCGCGTCGGCGCCGACCGCATCGTTGGTGCTTACGCCTGGCAAACGCTGATGAAAGCGGGCGTGCATGTGCCCTCCGGTTCGGATTTTCCGGTCGAGAACCCTAATCCGCTCTGGGGTTTCTATTCCGCCGTGACACGACAAGATCATTCGGGGAACCCGCCCGGCGGCTGGTATCCCGCACAGCGCATGAGCCGCGAAGAGGCCCTGCGAAGTTGGACCTGGGAGCCAGCCTACGCGGCCTTCCAGGAAAACGACAAAGGTTCGCTGGAAGCCGGCAAACTGGCCGACTTCGTTTTGCTTTCGGACGACATCATGACCGTCCCCGCAGTCACAAATCTGGCAGACCCGAGTCACCATGACAGTGCTCGGCGGACAGATCGTTTACAGGCAACCATGATTTTTGCTTTATGGCTGTTGCTGGCCGCCGCTCCGGTGCCCGAAGTGGTGCTGACTAATGACGTGGTCGAGATACAGCCGTCCGAATGGCGCCCGTTCAACTTCACCGTCACGCATGTTCCGATGCAGTTGAAGTGCACCTTCCAAAGCATCTCTCCGGAAGGCAAAGTGCGCCTGGTTGTGCTTTCCAAAAGCGATCTGCAACAGTTTGCCAGAAACCAGGCCAACGGCTTCCTGCGCGCGAGCCCTGAAGCCTCGAACGGAACTTTGCCGGTGGAGATTCGAGAACCCGGCGAATACGCCGTGCTGATGATTAACGGCTCTGCGCTGCCGAAGCCAACGCAGATCCATTTGTTCGTCGCAGAGGAGTTCGCGCCGCGCATCGCGGGTCCAACTCCGCGCTATTTGTCAGACCAGCGCCGAATGGTCACCTTGCTCCTGAGCTTCCTCGGTTTTTTCGCCACGGTGTCGTGGTCGGCGAGCAAGCTACTGCGCGCGATGCGTGGCGCGAAATAGAATACATAGGTTACTATTCTTCTGTTTTTCATAAGGTGCTGATATAACATTTAGGAGGGGTGGCTGGGTTTTCTAACTCAGGCCAACCGCATCTAACAGACAGGAGTAGCGAGTGGATTTGGATTCGATGATTCGTCAGTTGCAGAGCAAGCGAGACGCCTTAAACGAAGCAATTGTTGTATTTGAGCGCCTTGCGCAGGTGGATGGGTTAGTGAAGCGGGATGGAGTTCCCGCGGAATCATTGGAACGCATTCCCAAGAGAGCTTTACGGAAAGCGATCGCAGCAGGATCAGTCCAGGAATAGCAGCAATTCTAATTAAGGGCCGGGTTACTCAGAGCCCATCAGCGGAGCACGTGCAATCAGCATGGCCATTTCCAGGGCCTGCTCATAATTGAGGCGCGGATCGACTTCGGAGCGGTACGCACGCTTCAAATCGTGATCGATCAAATTGCGCGCGCCACCCAGACACTCGGTGACGTCTTCGCCGGTTAACTCGATGTGGACGCCACCGAGGAAGCTGCCGTACTGGCGGTGGATCGCGAAAGCTTGCTCCAACTCGCTGCGGATGTCGTCAAAGTGGCGTGTTTTGATCCCATCACTGGTACTACGAGTATTCCCGTGCATTGGATCGCAGCACCACAAAACAGTTTTCCCGGAATCTCTCACGGCCTTGATCATTGGCGGCAGGCACTCCGCGATCTTTGCGACGCCGAAGCGGTGAATGAGCGTGAAACGGCCGGGTTCGTTGTGCGGGTGCAAAACGTTCAATAAGTCCGTCACCGTAGCAGGCGTCATCGCGGCGCCCACTTTGAGCCCGATCGGATTAGCAATGCCGCGGAAATACTCGACGTGCGCCTTCGCTGGATCGGCTGTACGCATACCGAGCCAGGGGAAATGCGTCGAGAGATTGTAGGAGCCGTCGCGCCGCGGCACGGTGCGCGTTTGCGCCTCCTCGTAAGGCAAGTGAAGCGCTTCATGGCTCGTAAAGAAATCCACCCAGGCCATGTCCGTCGTGTGTAGACCCAGAATGTTTTCCATGAACTGCATCGAGCCGGTAACGCGGCGCACGATGGCGCGGTATTCGTTGGCCAGGGGTGAGTGGTGAGCGAAGTCGAGGTCCCAATTCTCGGGGTGATGCAAATCGGCAAAGCCGCCGCGTGCGAGCGCGCGTATGAAATTCAGCGTCATAGCGGAGCGTTCGTAGGCGCGCAGCAGCAACTGGGGATCGGGCTCGCGATCGGCTGCATTGAAGGCGGAACGATTCACCAGGTCGCCGCGATAGCTGGGGAGCGTCACGCCATCGCGCGTTTCCGTGTTCTCCGAACGCGGCTTCGCATACTGGCCCGCAATGCGCCCGACGCGAATTACCGGCTTGCGGCTGCCCTGCACGAGCACCAGGCTCATCTGCAGTAAGATTTTGAGCTTATTGGTGATGTTGGCGGATGTGCAATCGTCAAACGACTCCGCGCAGTCACCGCCCTGCAGAAGAAAGCGCTTGCCCGCGGCAGCATCAGCCAGTTGCGATTTCAGGGATTCGACTTCCCATGAAGTGACGAGCGGCGGAAGCTGCTGCAGTTGCGTGAGACATCGGGTGAGTTCCGGTTCAGACGCGTAACCAACTTGCTGCAAGGCAGACTTCGAGCGCCAGGACTGCGGGGTCCACGGGGACATTTATTTAGTTTAGAGGGCGTTCGAAATTCATCAGGCAAATAGGTCTACAAGACCCAGGCCGCTCATGTACACGAAGTTCCACTAGGCTAACCATCGAACCTCATTTCGAAAATCTTCTTCCGTCCACGTCATCCAGACTAAAAGCAAGTCATCGATGACGCTTCCAATGCTCCGGCGCGAATTGACCAGCAGAAGTCCTGGCGATTGCTGCTGCTCGATAAAATGCGCGAAGTGAACCGGCATTGTTGCGATGTCACATGAAACCAGCACGCGTCCTGCTTCGGCTGCAATCTGAAGCACCTCCGGATCAGATGTGCCATCTGCAATCACACCCGAAGCAGGTCGGAAATCTATTGACGGTTCACGACGCCGTAAACCCCGGATGATTGCGGGATTTACATTTGCGTCTGCCTGAAAGCGGAGGCTCAAGCTCCAATCGGCAGGTCGCGCTTTGCGCGTTCAAAACGCTCCGACATGCCGCGCGGCAGCGGATGGCTCGACTTGAAGTCTTCCCACCTCTCATCCTGTTCTTTCAGATAAGAATCCACGTCGCCGGCGTGTTCAAGGATGAAAGTAAGCACGCCGTAGGTTTTGGCGAGGGACCCGATCGACGGGTAGGCTTCGAAGATTTCTTCCGGGGACCGCCCGTCGCGAAACTCGCGAACGATGATGTCAAGACCGATGCGGGTGCCAGCCACATAACAACCGGGGTTCCGGATTTCGACGTACTGGCTGGACGGGATCATCGGGCATTCCGCAACCCCGATCTATAACATGGTGCGCCCGGCATGACTCGAACATGCGACCTTCTGGTTCGTAGCCAGACGCTCTATCCAACTGAGCTACGGGCGCTTCGGGGACGTGCAGCAACTATCGTAACCGACTGCCGGTTTGATTCGCAACCGCACTCAACGCGTGCGCGCCTGATCATTCCGGTAGATCACGCCTTCACGCATGACAAAGAACACTTTTTCGGTCTGCGCGATGTCTTTCGTCGGGTCGCCCGGTACGGCCACCACATCCGCAAATTTCCCCGGTTCGAGCGTGCCGATTTCTTTCGACAGCCCAAGTAACTCCGCATCCACAACGGTGCCGGCCTGCAGCGCCTTTGTGGGTGTCAGCCCATCGTTCACCAGCAATTGAAATTCGTGAGGGTTCTTGCCGTGCGGATACACCTGCGCGTCGGTTCCGAGTCCAATGATCACGCCTTTCGCAACCGCTTTGCGCACCGTGGCATTCACGCTGGCAATCGCAAGCCGCGCCTTAGCGGCCACCGCCGGCGGGTAATAAACGCCGCGCTCTAGACGATCGCTGATCCACCATGTCGCCATCAACGTCGGAATGAACACCGTGCCGCGCGCCTTCATCATGTCGAGCGCTTCGTCGTCCAGAAAGGAGCCGTGCTCAATCGAATCGATACCGGCACGGATCGCGCGCTTCGCTCCGGTTGCACCGTGGGCATGAGCCGCCGTCTTGCGCCGGAGTGCGTGGGCTTCATCCACAAGCGCGTTGAGTTCTTCCTGCGTGAGTTGCGGCGTGTCGACATCGTCAGTCAACGAAAGCACGCCTCCCGTGGCACAAGTTTTGATCACATCGGCGCCATACTTCACGTTCAGGCGCACTGCCTTCCGCGCTTCATCGGGGCCGTTGATTACGCCGATCGAGGGATCAGACTCGCGGCCGAATAACCCTTCGCGATAACCCGCGGAGTCATCGCAGTGGCCGCCCGTGGACCCGATCGCGTGTACGGAGACCTGCATACGCGGACCAATAATTGCCCCGCTGCGCACTCCATTGCGCAGCCCCACATCCACGAATTGCGCGGAGCCCACATCGCGCACCGTCGTGAAGCCTGCCATCAGAGTCACCTTCAGGTTCTGAATGGCGTCGAGCGTGATTTCCGAAACGGGCTTGTGCAACGAATCGAGCACTGCCTTGTTGTAATCGTCGTGATAGTTGTCCGAAAGGTGCGTGTGAGCGTCGATGAAACCTGGCAAGAGCGTCGCATCGCCGAGGTCGATCGTCACCGCACCGGCGGGAATGTTCGCCGTAGCTCCCACGCCCACGATGCGACCGGCATCCACCACAACCAGGCCAGGTGTCGCGATGCGGCCGGCGCGTGCATCGAACATGCGCGCTGAGCGCAAAACAGTTGCAGGCGCAGCCCACAGAACCACCGAGCAAAGCAGAAGCACCACCAGACGCATGGGGGATACTGTAACAAACGCCACCCAACATGGACCAAGCGCCCATCCTGCGCGTCGAGCAACTCGAGAAGAGCTATCGCTCGGGGCCGGAACGCCTCACGATATTTTCCGGGCTGGACCTCGCGGTGGCGCGCGGAGAACGGCTGGCGCTGGTCGGCGAATCGGGTGCGGGGAAGAGCAGTCTACTTCATTTGCTCGGCGGCTTGGATCGGCCTACCGCTGGGCGGGTGTACTTCGAAAATACCGGTCTCGAAACGCTGGATGAAAAGTCGCTGGCTCAATTTCGCAATCGCCACATCGGCTTTGTATGGCAGGTGCACTACCTGCTCCCTGAATTTTCCGCGCTTGAGAACGTGATGATGCCTATGCTGGTGCACGGCAGTTCGCACGCTGCCGCATCCCGGCGCGCGCTCGGTTTGCTCGACGAGGTCGGCCTCAAGGCGCGCGCTTCACACCGTCCCGGAGAAATGTCGGGCGGCGAGCAACAGCGCGTCTCGGTGGCGCGGGCGCTGGTGAATGAGCCGGCGGTGCTGCTGGCGGACGAGCCGACGGGAAATCTGGATGAGAAGACGAGCGAGACGGTATTCAGTCTTCTTGAGGCATTGCACAGCCGGCACGGCCTCACTTCCGTGCTGGTTACGCACAATATGGGGTTTGCGAACAGATGCGATCGGGTTCTCCGGATCGGCGGGGGAGTTGTTCAACCTACCTCCGGCTAATTTCGGAGGCTTTGCAACCGTTGTGACATCGTGGGAATCTTTAGAGATAGCGAGATTCTGGCTCGGCGCTATTTGAGCGGCTGTTCTGGGGGCTTTACTACATGTTTGAGCGATATACGGAGAAAGCGCGGCGGGTGATCTTCTTTGCCCGGTATGAGGCCAGCCAGTTTGGCAGCCCGTACATCGAGACTGAGCACCTGTTGCTCGGTCTGCTGCGTGAAGATAAAACGCTTGCTAACCGGTTTCTGCGTTCGCACGCGGCGGTCGATAGTATTCGCAAGCAGATTGAAGGACACACAACCATTCGGGAGAAGGTTTCGACTTCGGTCGACCTGCCCCTGAGCCACGAGTGCAAACGCGTCCTTGCGTTCGGCGCTGAAGAAGCCGAGCGGTTGAGCCACAAGCACATTGGCACCGAGCACTTGCTGCTCGGTCTGTTGCGCGAAGAAAAATGTTTTGCGGCGGAGATCTTGCATGAACGCGGCCTGCGCCTGGCGACCATTCGCGAAGAGCTGCAACGTTCGCAGTCCGAGAAGACGGCGGCGAACCGGCCCAAGGAAAGCTCGCTGCTCGCGGAGTTCAGCCGCGATCTCACCCAGTCCGCGATGGACAGTTCGCTCGATCCGCTGATCGGGCGCGACTACGAACTCGAACGCGTGGTGCAGATTCTGTGCCGGCGCACGAAGAACAACCCGGTTCTGATTGGTGAGCCCGGTGTTGGTAAGACTGCGATCGTCGAAGGTTTGGCCCAGCGGATTGCCGAAGGCGATGTTCCGTCGTTCCTGGCCGACAAGAGAATCCTTGCGCTCGACCTTTCGTTAATCGTGGCGGGCACCAAGTATCGCGGGCAATTCGAAGAGCGTCTGAAGACCATCATGAAGGAGTTGATGGAAAACCAGAACGCCATCATCTTCATCGATGAGTTGCACACGCTGGTTGGCGCGGGTTCGGCGGAAGGTTCCCTCGATGCCGCCAACATTCTGAAGCCGGCTCTGTCACGCGGGGAAATTCAGTGCATTGGCGCCACCACTCCTGCGGAGTTTCGTAAGTCGATCGAGAAAGATCGTTCACTCGAACGCCGCTTCCAGGCGGTGAAAGTTCCGCCGCCTTCCGAGTCTGATGCGGTGAAGATTCTGTTCGGAATCAAAGACCGTTACGAGAAGTTCCACGCCGTCAGCTATACCGATGAAGCGATCGAAGCGGCGGTGTCGACATCGAGCCGCTATATTCCGGATCGTTTCCTGCCCGACAAGGCGATCGATCTGATCGACGAAGCGGGCGCGCGCGTGAAGCTGCGGCAGACCACGCTTCCGAGCGATCTCGCTGACATTCAAAAGCGCATCAAGTTCATCGTGCACCGCATGGAAAACGCGATTGCGAACCATGAGTTCGAGAAGGCGCGCTTCTATTCGGACGAAGAACGCAAAGAGCGCGAGAATATGCGCCAGTTGCGCGAGAAGTACAACCTTGACGACACGTCGACCGGCGTCGTCACCAAAGACGACATTGAAGATGTGGTGGCGCGCTGGACCGGCGTCCCGATGACTTCGATCAAGGAAGAAGAAATCAACAAGCTTCTGCGCATCGAAGAAGAGCTGCACAAGCGCATCATCAGTCAGGAAAAAGCCATCTCCGTTCTGGCGCGTGCCATTCGCCGTTCGCGGGCTGGACTCAAAGCCAGCAGCCGCCCCGCTGGTTCGTTCCTGTTCCTTGGTCCGACTGGTGTCGGTAAGACCGAGGTCGCCCGCGCACTCGCGTCATTCCTGTTCGGCAGCGAGAAAAGCCTGATTCGCTTTGACATGTCGGAGTACATGGAGAAGCATTCGGTCTCGAAGCTGATCGGTTCGCCTCCCGGATACGTGGGTTACGAGGAGGGCGGGCAGTTGACGGAGCGCGTGAAGCGTTCGCCGTACTCGATCATCCTGCTCGATGAGATCGAGAAGGCTCACCCGGACATCTACAACATCCTGTTGCAGGTGTTCGAAGACGGCCAGTTGACCGATGGTCTGGGCAACACGGTGGACTTCAAGAACACGATCATCATCATGACGTCGAACCTCGGAGCCCGCTTCCTCGAGAAGCGCGGTCACCTGGGCTTCTCGGCTCCTGCTGGTGAAGGCGTGCCTTCGAAGATTGAAGACATGGTGCGCTCGGAAGTGAAGAAGGCTTTCAACCCCGAGTTCCTGAACCGCCTGGATGACGTGATCCTGTTTACTTCGCTGACCGATGACGATCTGTTGAAGATTATCAGTCTGCTGGTGAACGGCATTAACGCCAACCTGGTGCAAAAGGAAATCACGCTCAAGCTGACCCCGGAAGCCGCGCGCTACATCATGGAGAAGACCTTGGTGGACCGCAGCTACGGTGCACGTCCCTTGCGTCGTGCGCTGCAGAAGTACATCGAAGATCCGCTCTCCGAGGCCTTGATTCAAGGTCATCTGCCGAAGCCCGCGGAGTTGGAAGTGTACCTGGGCGACACAGGCATCTTCTACCGCTTGTTGAATCAGGAACAGCCGGTCGGCGCGGGCGAAGTAGCAGTAGCCGAACCAGCGCCGGGCGTCGCGCTTTACACGTTCTAAGCAAGCACTCGGTAACACGGAACACCAGCGAGCGCAAAGCGGTCATGCAAACCAGACCGCTTTGCGCTCGTTATTGTTCGCGCCACTGTTCAGCCTGATGAGATTGCAAACTGACGCGCACTGCAACGCCACCCTCGCGTGGATGATAAAGTATCAGCTACGAACTTTGCCGTCCGATGCGATTCCTAACCAGTGTCATTTTGAGTGCCGGCGTTGCGTTCGCCGCGGATCCTGCAGCGTTTCAACAAGCCGTTAAACCTGTTTTCTCAAAAACCTGCTTTCCCTGTCATAACGAACAACTCACCTCGGGCGGATTGAACATCACGCCTTACCTTGCGCCCACCTCGCTCAACACAAACCGCGATGGTTGGGAGCGCATCATGCGCAAAATTCGTAGTGGCGAGATGCCGCCGCGTGGCATCCCCAGACCGCCACAGGAACAAATCGATGCGCTCTCGAAATTCGTGCAATCCGAATTCGATGCAGCCGACGCGAAGATCAAACCTGACCCCGGCCGCGTCACAGCACGCAGGCTCAATCGCAACGAGTACACCAACACCATCCGCGATCTGCTCGCCGTCGATTTTCGTGCAGAGAAAGATTTCCCCACCGACGACTCCGGATTCGGTTTCGACAACATCAGCGACATCCTGACCATCTCGCCGATTTTGATGGAGAAGTACATCGCGGCTGCGGAACGCATCTCCGCGCGCGCGATCGGCGGCGACGTCATGCCGAAGCCGCTTTCGGTGCAGTATCACGCGAAAGACAAGCGCATTCAGCGGCTCGATTACAGCACGATCGAAGCGTCGCATCGCGTGGAGTTCGATGGCGATTACAACATCACCATCGGCTTGCCCGGTGAACGCGGCGCCGATGCCAAGCCGGTACAGATGGGCATTTGGATGGATGGCAAGCTGTTGCACACCATGCCCGTCGAGACGAAGCCTTCGAAGCTGGTGTACTTCAATCCTTATTCGGAAGAGCAGGTCAAGCTCTACCTGCCTGAAGGCGATCACGTGTTCCGTGTCGCGTTCATCGACGATCCGTTCGTCAAGGATCTGAACGCGAAGGACGCTTACAACAACAAGAAGAACAAGTATCTGGACTCGATCACGTTTGTTGGCCCTTACCCGTCAACCGTCGAGAAGGCCAGCCGCAAAAAGATTCTGATCTGCGATCCCAAGACGGGTACCGCGTGCGTGACGAACATCGTCAGCACGCTTGCGCGGCATGCTTATCGGCGCCCGGTAACCAAGACCGAAGTTGCTTCGCTCATGAAGTTTGTGGCGATGGCGCAGAAGGAAGGGCAGACGCCGGAGCAGGGCATTCAGCTCGCCATCGAGGCGATGCTGGTTTCGCCGCACTTCCTGTTCCGCGTCGAGCACGATCCGAACGCGACCGATGCGACTGCCATCCATCGCGTCTCCGATTTCGAACTTGCCACGCGCATCAGCTACTTCCTGTGGAGCTCGATGCCTGACGATCAACTGTTGGATCTCGCGGAAAAGGGAAAGCTGCACGACAACGATGTCCTGCAAGCGCAGGTCAAGCGCATGCTGGCGGATGAGCGATCGGCTGCGTTTGCATCGAACTTCGCCGGGCAATGGCTTGAAACGCGCAACCTCGATTCCATCAAGCCCGACCCGCAGAAATTTCCTGAGTGGGATCCGGAACTGCGCGATGCCATGAAGACCGAGACGCGTCTCTTCTTCGAAGCGATGCTGCGCGAGAACCGTCCGCTATCGGATTTTCTGAACGCGAAGTATACGTTCCTCAATGAGCGTCTCGCGAAGCACTATGGCATTGACGGCGTCAAAGGTCCTGACTTCCGCCGCGTCGAATTGACGGGCGATCAGCGCGGCGGCCTGCTGACCCAAGCCGCAGTGCTGACCGTATCGAGTTATCCCACCCGTACGTCGCCCGTCATTCGCGGCAAGTACGTGCTGCAGAATATTCTCGGAACGCCGCCGCCGCCCTCCGCCGCCCGACGTGCCGGCGCTCGATGAAGCTGCGGTCGCGAAGGGCTCCATGCGGCAGCAGCTCGAAAAGCATCGCGCCAACGCAACGTGCGCGTCGTGCCACAGCCGCATGGACCCGCTTGGCTTCGGACTCGAAAATTATGACGCGCTTGGCCGCTGGCGCACGATGGACGGCACGTTTCCCGATCGATTCCAGCGGCACGCTGCCCGATGGACGCAGCTTCAAAACGCCCGCGGAGATGAAGACCATTCTGACCGCGCAGCTCCCCGAGTTTTCGCATTGCCTGATCGAGAAGATGATGACGTATGCACTCGGGCGCGGCCTCGAGCGCTACGATCGCAAGACCGTTGAGGGCATCAATGAACGCCTCGCAACGGCAGGTTATCCGTTCCAGACACTGATTCAGGAAGTCGTTCAGAGCCTGCCGTTCCAATCGCGGCGCGGCGAAGTAGTTATCAGCCAGAACATAAGGACCCCGCACAATGATGATCACGCGCAAAGCGCTCGATAGAAGAACCTTCCTGAGAGGTGTCGGCACCACTGTTGCGTTGCCGTTCCTGGAAGCGATGGTGCCTGCCATGGCGCTTGCCGGAACGGCGAAGAAGCCGCCGGTACGCATGGCTTTCGTCTATGTTCCGAACGGGGTCGATTCGCGTGCCTGGCAGATGGACTACGAAGGCAAGCTCGGCGAACTTTCGCGCACGCTGAAACCGCTCGACGCCGTTCAAAGACGACATGCTGGTGCTCGGCAACCTGACGCACAACGGCGGCCGCGCGCTGCTCGATGGCGCGGGCGATCATGGCCGCTGCTGCGCGTCGTATCTCACTGGCGTGCAGCCGAAGAAGACGCTGGTCGATATCAAGTCCGGCGTGTCTTTCGATCAGATCGTCGCGAACCAGATCGGCAGCCAGACGGCGTTTCCCTCGCTCGAACTCGGCATGGAAGATGCGCGGCAGGCGGGCGATTGCGATTCGGGCTACTCCTGCGCGTACACGAACAATCTGGCGTGGCGCAGCGAGACGCAGCCGCTGCCTCCGGTGCTCGATCCGCGTGCGCTGTTCGAGCGTCTCTTCGGCAATGGCGTGGTGCTCAGTCCCGAAGCGCGCGCGCGGCAAGGGCGTTATCGCCGCAGCATTCTGGACTTCGTCACCAGCGACACACAGAAGCTCGAATCCAGCCTGGGACCGACGGACAAGCGCAAGCTCGAAGAGTATCTTTCCTCGATTCGCGAAGTGGAGCGGCAGCTCGAACGCGCCGAGAAGACCAACAAGCAGATCGATCCGCACATGGAGAAGCCATACGGCGTGCCCGCGGATTTTGCTGAGCACTTCAAGCTGATGACCGACATGATGACCATCGCGCTGCAGGCCGATCTCACGCGCGTCATGACGTTCCTTGTCACGCATGAAGGCACGTCGCGCTCGTATCGCGAGATCGGCATTCCGGACGGCCACCATCCGTTGACGCACCACCGCAACATTCCCGATCTGATCGAGAAGGTCGCGAAGATCAACGAGTATCACATGAAGCAATTCGCCGGCTGGGTCGAGAAGCTGAAGTCGATCAAGGAAGGCGATGCCACGCTGCTCGACAACTGCATGATCGTCTATGGCGCGGGCATGTCCGATGGCAACCGCCACAGCCATGAAGATCTGCCGACGATCATGGTCGGCAAGGGCGGCAACTACATCAAGACCGGCCGCCGCATGGTGACGCGCAAAGAAACGCCGATGTGCAACCTGTTCCTCACCATGATGGATCGCATGGGCGTGCCGACGGAGCACTTCGGTGATTCCACCGGCAAACTCGAAGGGCTCGACATCACCTAACGATGCTGCAGTTTCCCGAAGAGAAGAAGCCGCCGGTTGGTGTCGTGTTCGACACCACGATGGGGCGCAGCATCGACGAAGCGCTTGCGCTCGCACTCCTGCACGGTCTCGAAGGCAAGAATGAGATGCGACTGGCTTCGGTCAGCGTCATCAATCCTGATCTGCAGGCGGCGGCATTCTGCGATGTGATTGGCCGTTTCTATGCGAGCTCGGGCGATCTGTCTCCGAGCGGTTTCGTCCACACACTGCCGGTGGGATTGTCGACCGATCGCAAAGTGCCGGCTGATGGCGATGTACCGATGTTGAAGGCCGCGCTTGCCGCGACTACGGCCAAGAGCGACATCGTCAAGCTCAACGACACGGCCGAACCCACGGCGCTGATCCGCAACGCGCTCACCGCGCAATATGACGACAACTCGATCGTCATCCTGGCCGGACCCGCAACCAACCTGGTGAAAGTCATGGAGTTGACAGGCGCTCTCGATTTGATCGGGCGCAAGGTACGTCTGTTGTGCTGGGTGACGAGCGACTTCAACGTGAAGACAGACGTGGCCGCGGCGAAAGAACTACTAGCGAAATGGCCGACGCCGATCGTTACCGCCTCCGCCGACCTAGGCGCGGCGCTGCCGTACCCGGGCGCGAGTATTGCGAAAGACTACTCCTGGTCCCCCGCGCATCCGATTGTCAAAGCTTACGAGGCGTTTCACCCGATGCCGTACGACGCTCCCGCTCCCGACATGGCGGCGGTGTTGTACGCAATTCGTCCAAAGGAAAACTACTTTAAGTTGTCGGGACCGGGCACGTTGTCAATCATGCCGGATGGAAAGCTCGAGTGGAAAGCTAGTGCGGCGGGCAAGCACCAGACGCTTGGCTGCGGATCCAGCACAGCATGACCGTGTGATCGAGGCTTATACGCAGCTCTCAAGCGCCAAGCCAGTCCCGCGCCAGCCGCGTTTTCCGCGCAAGAAAGAACCAGACCCAGTCAAGGCTAAAGAAGCCGACGCGGTCAAGGCTCCCGAAGCCAAGAACCCCTAGCTACGCAGCGCGCGGGTAATGCCGACGTCCGACAACGACCGGCTCAGACAGCATGGCAAGGCAACGGTTAGCCGCCTGCCTGGCGTTCGTCCAAGCCTCTTCCGGCGTCGCGCCTTCGGCCACGCAAAACGGCAGATCATTACACTCTGCAACGTACAAGCCATCGGCATTCGGCTCGTCGGAAACGGTGAAGGATACCGCTGACAGATCTCTCACGCCATGCATAGTGCAAGAAGAGTGCCAATTTCAGAGGGATCGTCTCAGATTTACGCGCATGCCCGCACTGCAAAGCCCTCCACAATCTCTTGCGCACCGAATCGCATGCCCGCTCCATCGCTTTCGCGGTTCGGTGGGCATTCCGTGCACCGCTGCGCGCTAAATGCTCCCCGCGTTCTCTGTGATAGCCTGTGCGCATGTCATCTACGCGGCGCACGTTCTTCACGGGCCTTGCCGCTCCGCTAATCCTTGGAGCAACGAACAAATCAGGCAGTGCTAAGCCCATTCTGGGCGAGGGCGCGCACAAGTTCGAGGCCACTCACGACTGGGGAGAACTACCGGCCAGCATCCAGTACGGCAACACGCATGGCGTTTGCGAGGATGCGCACGGCAACATCTACATCCACCACACGGTGAACAAAGCCAGCGAGTCGCATGACTCCATGGTGGTGTTCGATGCCAAGGGCAAGTTCATCAAATCCTGGGGCAGTGAGTTTCAGGGCGGCGCGCACGGGCTCCACATCCATAACGAAGGCAAGCAGCAGTTCCTGTACCTTTGCGACACGGCGAAGGCCCTGGTCACCAAGGCCACGCTTGAACGGCGAGCATGTGTGGACGGTCGGCTATCCCGAGGAGTCCGAAGCATACAAACCCGGCGACGATGGCAAGAAGAAAAAGTACAGCCCCACCAACGTTGCCATTGCGCCCAACGGCGATGTCTACGTGGGCGATGGCTACGGTTCCAGCTACATCAATCAGTACACGCGCGATGGCAAATACATCCGCACGTTCGGCGGGTTGGGGAAAGAAGCCGGCCAGTTGAATTGCCCGCATGGTCTGATTCTCGACAAGCGCGGCGCCACACCGAACCTGATCGTTGCCGATCGCGGCAACGCGCGTCTGCAGCGCTTCACCCTCGATGGCAAACACATCGACTATGTCGACGGCACGAAGCTGCCCTGCCACTTCGATTTCAACAAAGCCGGCGAGACGGTGATTCCCGATCTGGGCGCGCGTGTGACCCTGCTCGATCGCAATAACAAGGTGATCACGCACCTGGGAGATGATTCCGGTTCGAACTGGAAGGAGACGCGGAAGCTATCGCGCGATCATTTCACGCCCGGCAAATTCGTCGCTCCGCATGGCGCCTGTTATGACCACAAGGGCAACATCTTCGTGGTCGAGTGGGTAGAGGTCGGGCGCGTCACAAAATTGCGCCGGGTGTGAATTTTGCAGTGCTTCGGTGCATCTAACGCTTCAGGCAGGTTGATAAAGTGAATCACACTCGACGTACATTCTTTGCATTGGCTTGTGGCTCCTGGGCAACCGCAGCCTTGGCGGCTGGCATGAAAGGCCGCCCCGTAACGATCGTCCGGTTCAAAGATGATGGGACGAAGGAAGGTAAGGTTCAAGTGGACAAAGTTGTGATGGACGATGCGGAGTGGAAGAAGAAGCTGACTCCGGAAGAGTTCGAAGTTACCCGTAAGGCCGGCACCGAGCGCGCTTTCACCGGCAAGCTCTGGAACAACCATGAGAAGGGACTCTATCGTTGTATCTGCTGCGGCAATGCGCTGTTTACGTCAGATACGAAGTTTGAGTCAGGCACCGGTTGGCCGAGCTTTTATGAGCCGATCGCGAAAGAGAACGTGCAGACCAAGACAGACACCAAGTACGGCATGGTGCGGAACGAAGTGGTCTGTACACAGTGCGACGCGCACCTTGGCCACGTATTCGACGACGGGCCGAAGCCGACCGGTTTGCGCTACTGCATGAACTCCGCTTCGCTGAAATTTGTAAAAGCCTAAGCGGGCGACGCGGTGCTATTTGCTGGCTCAGCGAACACGCGATCGGCCATTGCAAATTTCAGCTCTTCGATTCCCGCTCCGGTAGCACTGGAGATTTCAAAAAACGGCAGATGGTGTTCAGCCGCAACTTCGCGGAGCGCTTCAACGCGCTCCGTTGCGGGAGCCGTATCGAGCTTGGTCGCGACCACCAGCATCGGCTTTGCAGCGAGCTCGTCGCTAAAACTGGCTAGCTCGCGCATGATAATTTCGAAGTCCTGCACGGGCTCGCGCTGCGTCTCCGACACGTCGACAAGGTGCACCAGCAGCTTGCAGCGTTCAATGTGTTTCAGGAACTGAATGCCGAGTCCGTGGCCCTCATGCGCGCCCTCGATCAGTCCAGGAATATCTGCGACCACGAAGGTGCGGTAGTCCGCCATCTGCACCACGCCTAAGTTCGGCTCGAGCGTTGTGAACGGATAGTCGGCAATCTTCGGCTTTGCCGCTGAGATGCGCGAGATCAACGTGGATTTGCCCGCGTTGGGAAATCCGACCAGGCCCACATCTGCCAGCAGCTTCAGTTCGAGACGAAGCCGCTTCTCTTCGCCTGGCCGGCCATCTTCATGCTCGGTCGGCGCCTGATGCGTGGAGGACTTGAACCGCGCATTGCCTTTGCCCCCGCGTCCGCCCCGTGCAATCCGCACCTTTTGGCCGGCAGCGGTGAAGTCGGCCAGCATTGCGCCAGACTCCTGATCGTAGACAACGGTTCCGACGGGCACCGGAAGCGTAATCGACTCACCGGTCTTGCCGTGACAGTCGCTGCCTTCTCCGTGGCGTCCGCGCTGGGCTTTGTGTTCGGGGTTGAAGCGGAAGTGGAGCAGCGTGTTGTAATGCTCGCTCGATTCCATGAAGATGTCGCCGCCGCGGCCGCCATCGCCGCCACTCGGACCACCGCGCGGCACAAACTTCTCGCGGCGGAATGCCATGCAGCCATTGCCGCCGTCGCCGGCTTTTACGAGAATGCGAACGTCATCGATAAACATGGGAGGAAAAGAAAAACCGCTGACCTGCGGGGCAGATCAGCGGTTAACTGCAATCTACTTTCTGAATTAAGCGGCGGGCGTAACGCTGACGAACTTGCCCATACTGCCGCGATTTTTGAAAACTACCGTGCCGCCGATCTTCGCGAACAGCGTGTCGTCGCTGCCGCGGCCGACATTTTCGCCCGCCTTCATCGGTGTGCCGCGCTGCCGCACGATGATGGAGCCGCCGGTAACCACCTGGCCCGCAAATACCTTCACACCCAGCCGCTGGGCATTCGAGTCGCGCCCGTTTTTAGAACTGCCTAGACCTTTTTTGTGTGCCATTCGATTGCCTGCTTAGACGACGATGTCGCCGATCTTGACTTCGGTGTAGTCCTGCCGGTGGCCTTGGGTGCGCTTGTACTGCTTTTTGCGCTTGAACTTGAACACCAGCACCTTTTTGCCACGGCCATTGCCCGCGATGGTTGCCTTCACCACTGCGCTGCCAACGCCCGAACCGAGCTTCGTTTCGTTCTCGCCGTTGAACACGCCGAGGACCTTACCGAGCTCAAATTCCGAACCCACATCACCCGCCAGCTTCGGCACGCGAACCACATCTCCTGATGTGACGCGAAACTGCTTGCCGCCGGTCTCCACAATTGCGTACATGATCTTTGCCTTTTTGAGACCCTTCCGGTTTGCCGGAGATGAGCGAACTCACGCCAGCGAGGGAGGGATCGAAAACTAGTAACTCCTGATTTTAGTACAATCCGAGCGCAAAGAACAAGCCGGTGAGTTGTGGGCACTTGGATACCACTCCTTGGCTGTGCGTTTGAGTCGCGCCTATGACACGGATTGAACATTCCGCTTACTTACGTGCGCGGCACGTATGATGTTTTCACATGCCCCGAGCATAAGTGCGCTACGCGGGGGAAACTAGAGCCATGCGAATCGTGGCGGCCTTGGCGCTCGTGCTGCTGGTTGCGTGTTCCAAACCTGCGCCTGATAACGACCTTCGCGTTGCCTGCGCGGCGAACCTTTCGACTGTTTTCCCGAAATTGATTGCTCGTTATGGAGCCGGTGACCATGCAGCGAAGCACGTGGTAGGTTCATTCGGTGCAACCGCGCAACTCACGCAACAAATCGTGAACGGCGCACCCTTCGACGTGTTTTTGGGCGCCGATGCAGCGCACGCGACGCAACTTGTGAACGCAAAGCAAGCCGCGACAATCTTTACGTATGCTCAGGGGCGTCTGGCCCTTTACTCGAAGCAGGCTCACACGCTTGCAGACCTGCGGTCGCCGGAGTTTCGCACCATTGCCATCGCCAATCCGGCGCTCGCTCCCTTCGGACAGGCAAGTATCGAAGCGCTGCATCGCGCGGGCTTGTGGGAGGCGTTGCAGCCCCGAATCGTTTACGCCCCCAATATCGCTGACGTGAAAACCTACGTCGATACCGGGAACGCCGATGCCGGGCTCACTGCGTTGTCGCTCGCGCCCGGTGCGGCCGAAGTTGATCAGCACCTCTACACTCCTTTGCTGCAGGCAGGCTGCGTTCTCACGCGGACCAGGATGCCAGCAGAGGCCGAACAGTTCGCGCATTTTCTGACGTCGCCAGCCGCGCAAGCAATCTTCCGGGCGGAAGGCTACGCGACACCGGCACTAAAATAAGTTTTGGATCAATTCGACCTCGACTTCTTCGGTGCGCCCGAGCCCGAGCCGCCGCCCGTCGCTCGGCCGCGCCGTCGCACGTTTACCGTCAGCGAACTGAATGCGGAGATTCGCACCACGCTGGCCGATACGTTCGACGATGTGTGGGTCGCGGGCGAGATCTCCGGCGTGCGTGTGCAGCCGAGCGGACACTGCTATTTCACGCTGAAGGAACGTGATTCGCAGATTCGCTGCGTCTGTTTCAAGAGCAGCTACCGCTATCTGCGCTGCAAGCCTCAAGACGGACTTGCCATTCTCGCGCGCGGACGCCTGGATGTATTCGAAGCACGCGGCGAGTATCAGTTGCTGGTTGAAACGATCGAGCCGCAAGGGCACGGCGCGCTGCAGCTTGCCTTCGAGCAACTGAAGCAGCGCTTGCTCGAAGAAGGTTTGTTTGAGAGCTCGCGCAAGCGGGAACTGCCCAAGTTTCCGAAGCGCATTGGCATCGTGACATCGCCGCGCGGCGCTGTGATCGCGGACATGCTGCAGATTCTCGAGCGCCGCTTCCCTGGCCTGCACGTGCGTCTGTATCCGGCACTCGTGCAGGGCGCGGGTTCGGTCGACGAGGTGTGCCGCGGCATCCGGCACTTCTCAAGCGGAGCGTGGGCCGACATCGTCATCGTGGCGCGGGGCGGCGGCTCGCTCGAAGATCTGTGGACCTTCAACGAAGAGGCCGTGGCGCGCGCCATTGTTGCGTGTGAGATTCCAGTGGTATCCGCCATCGGTCACGAGACCGACGTCACCATTGCCGACTTCGTCGCGGACTTGCGTGCGCCAACACCTTCGGCCGCGGCCGAACTCGTCATCTGCACCAAGCAGGAAGTGATGGATCGTCTGGCGGAGTTGGAACACCGTGCTTCACAATTCGCGCGCTACCGGCTGGCGATGCTGCACCGCCGCCTGGAGCAGCAGGCAGTCGCACGGGCGTTGTCGTTGTTGCAGCGCAATGTCGGCAAGCGGCTGCAGCAGACCGATGATCTCGATTACCGGCTGCGCGAATGTGTGCGATCGCGCGTCGCAGCGCAGTTGCGCAAGGTGCAAACGTTAACTGCGCAGTTGCGAGAACACGATTTACGGCCACGGCTCGAACGCGCTCACGCACGTCTGGAGCGAGCCGATCGTGCGATGGCCGAATGCATTCGCAAGCAACTCCACCAGCAGGCGCGCGCTCTCGATCAGCGTGCGACCAAGCTCGATCAGATGAGCCCGTTGCGCATTCTGGAGCGCGGCTACGCCATTGTCAGTAAGCCCGGCGGGGAAGTCGTGAAAAGTGAAGCAGAGGTAAGTGCAGGGGAGTTGGTGAAGGTGCGGGTCGCGCGCGGGAACTTTGACGCGGAAGTGAAAAAGCCCGGCCACTGAACGGAACAGTGACCGGGCTGGTTGTTACTGGTTCGGCTTCTTTTCTTCCTTCGGCTTCTCCTCAGCAGGTTTTGGACGCGCCTGCTGCGGGGGTGCCTGGCGTTCTACCTGCCGTTGGGGCGGGGGAGGCGCCTGGCGTTGCTGCTGCTGTTGTCTGGCTGCTGCTGAGCCTGACGTTGACGCTCTTGCTGTAGCTGCAACTGTTGTTGCTGTTGCGCCTGCCGTTGCGCTTCCTGCTGTTGCTGCATTTGGCGCTGACGATCCTGCTGCAACTGTTGCTGTTGGGCCTGGCGTTGTGCGTCCGCTTGTTGCTGAGCCTGACGCTGGCGCTCTTGCTGTAACTGCTGCTGTTGTTGCTGCTGCGCCTGGCGCTGTGCGTCCGCTTGTTGCTGTGCCTGGCGCTGACGCTCTTGTTGCAACTGCTGCTGTTGTTGCTGTTGAGCCTGGCGCTGTGCGTCCTGCTGCTGCTGTGCCTGGCGCTGGCGCTCTTGCTGTAACTGCTGCTGTTGTTGCTGTTGAGCCTGGTGTTGTGCGTCCTGCTGTTGCTGAGCCTGACGCTGGCGCTCTTGTTGTAACTGCTGCTGTTGTTGCTGCTGCGTCTGGCGTTGTGCGTCCTGCTGTTGCTGAGCCTGGCGCTGGCGCTCTTGTTGTAACTGCTGCTGTTGTTGCTGTTGAGCCGGGCGTTGTGCGTCCTGCTGCTGCTGTGCCTGGCGCTGGCGCTCTTGTTGTAACTGCAACTGTTGTTGCTGCTGCGTCTGGCGTTGCGTGTCCTGCTGCTGTTGCATTTGCCGCTGGCGATCCTGCTGCATCTGCAACTGCCGCTGACGTTCAATGTTCGGATCAACAGGCTGTTGCTGCGGCTGCTGCTGCATCTGCCGCTGGCGATCGAAATTCGGGTTCTGCGGCGTTTGACCCTGCGGCCTCGTATACGGCGTATTCGGCTGCGGAGCACCATTCACCGGAGCCTGATTTTGCTGCTGCACCGGAGGCTGCTGAGGCCTGTTGTTAGGGCTGTTCGGCTGCCCCTGTACCTGGCGGTTAAACGGAACGTTCGGCTGCGCCGCGCCGTTCACATTCGGATTTTGCTGACCTTGCATCGGCCGGTTGTATGGGGCGTTCTGCGGCACTGCACCGTTCACCGGGGCTTGGTTCTGCCGCGTGAAGGTACCTTGCTGAGGAGCGGCCTGCTGCGGACGGCCATTCGGCGCGACCGCCGAGCGGAACTGAACCGCATTCGGAGCAGGCGCACTCTGCTGACGTAAGCGCTGCAACGTTGCCGGGTCGACCGGGCGGCCGGGTGTGGCGGCTTCCGCCTGCTGCCGTACCGCAAAGGGAACCGGAGCGGGCGGCGGCGTATTGCGCACGAACACCGGGCGTGCGGCAACCGGGGCCGGAGGACGCGGCATTGCGGCGTTCGCATTGATCGGCCGGCCGAGTAGGCTGGCGCGCTGCGGAGCAAGCGGCGCGGTATTGATTACTTGCGAGTTGGCCAGGGCCTGAACCGGAATCGGCACGGCGGCCTGACGCACAGAGCGAGCAGACGCGAAGTCCTGGCGCGAAACGGCCGTGACTGCACCGGGTATGCCGCGGTTCACGTAATTCACGTTCTGCACGTTGGTCACATTGATGTTCGTGACGTTGATGTTGCGAACGTTGGTGATGTTGACCTGGTTCACGTAATTCCGCGACACGTGATAGGACGGATAGTAAACTTCACGCGGACCGAGCGGGAACCAGCCGACGCCCCCACCACCGCCGCCGAAGCTGAGCGATGCGCTCCAGCTGCTTCCGCCGACGAAAGCAACCAGCGCGGGCGCATACACCGGACGCACGGAAACCGGCCCGGGCAACCATCCCCAGCTATCGCCGAGGTGTGCCCAACGTCCGTAGTGGAACGGCGCAAAGCCCCATGGTGCGTCGTCAACCCAAGTCCATCCCCAAGGTGAAACCCAAGCCCAATGTCCGTCGCGGTACGGAGCCCAGCCGGCATTCACGCGCGGGGTCCAGACCGGACCATATTCAGGAACATCGCGCCACGAACCGTAGTCCGCCAGATCCTGGTAACCGATCATGTCGCGCGAGACGTACTGCGGCGGCGGAACATCCTCGCGCCGGTCGCGCGCAAACGCAAAGCGATCGAAGTTGTCGGGCGCGTTCGCCGCATTCAACTGCGCGCCGCCGTCTTCAGAGAAGTACGCGGTCTCGCGCGGATGCACCGGGTAACTCGCGCCGTTGCTAAACACTTCTGCATCCCCGCTGAACGCCGTGACCATCGTGGCATTCCGCTGAGGATCGCTATCGACACGGTACTCGCCCGGCTGCACCAGCGTAACAGCGCCGTTCGGAGTGTCGATCTCATATATCTGGCCCGGATTGAAGCGGCGCACGCGAACATTCACGGCGCCCGACGTGATGCTGATCTGCATCGTCTGGTCATCCAGGTTCAGCACGGCGAAGTTAGTGTCGGCATCGAGCCGCACCGAGGCGCCGCCTACCTGGAGTTCGGCGCGCGCGCCGCCTCCGGTGTAGAGGTGGTCGCCGGTGGTCAAGGGGTAGTTAAGGCTTGCGGCAGTCCACTCATCCAGGCCGCCCGGCTGAAACGACACAGGGCCTTGCACCAGATTGAGACGGGCTACACGGGAAGGCGGGTCCTGCCCGAAGGCAGCCGCCGCAGTGAGCAATGCGAACCAGAAAGCTCGCTTCATTTTTGATTCCTCCGCACGTTGTCTTTGATGGAAACCTGAGCTAAGTGGTTTCCACCCAATCAATTAACGGACTTTCATACAACTCTTTACGCCCGCGCGGGTTGGGGCGAGGCGAGCCAGTTCTCGTAATCGAGCTGGCGCAGAGTGTAGCCAAATCCATGCAACATGTTGAGCACGTCAAACACCGTGTAACCGAACGGGGCGGTGTTTTCTTCCAAAGCCTCAAATAAAATCGCGGGCCGGCGTGGAGACCGGAGCAGTTCCGTCGCGCCTTCGAACACCAGTTTCTCCGCGCCCTCTACATCCATCTTGATCAAACCGATCGGGGGATGCCCGAGACTGGCGAGAACGCCGTCGACCGTTCGGGTTTGGACCTGAATCGATTCCTTCACGGCAAACCGACCGTTAGCGCGCATACTGCCGTAAGCGTGCTGGCCGGCGTTCGGGACGAAGAATTCCGTCGTGCCCTCCGAGGAGGACAGCGCACAATCGAAAACTTGCGCGCTTGAGACGTGATTCAAAGCAACATTTTCTTTTAACAATCTAAGGACGGCGGGCTGGGGTTCAAAGGCGTAGATCCGGGCGCCTTTCGCGGCAGCGGCGGCCAGAAGGGTGTAATAGCCGAAGTGCGCGCCGATATCCAAAATATGCTCGCAGGCCGGGGCGAGCCGGAGAAATTCTTCCCGCAGCGGAGCCTCAAAAGCGGCCTCGCAGGCGATCCTCTGGGCTAGTTCATCCCCCGTCGGAACGCGCATTTTGGCCCCGTTCAGCAGGCGCTGAGTAACGGTCTTAACCCCTGCTTTATGAAGCACTTCATACTGGAGTGCCGCCCATCGGCGACGGAGTGGCAGAGGCCCGAACATGTGCCGCTATTGTCGCGCGCCCGACCGCTGGTTTCAACCTGGAGCGGCCGATGCTTACCGGGTCAGACCGCCGGTTCGTCATCGATACGAAACGTAAGACAGTCGAAACTGTTGGCTAGCGTACGTATGGGAGGTATATCCATTTGACTTACCTACCCCCATGGTTTGAAATCGAAGTTGTCGTCATTGAGGGATATTGACTAAGTGTTCTGTAGGACAAGTATCGGAGGATACAGAATGAAGGTGTTTGTCAGGTATCTAGTGTTGGGCGCGGCAGCCTGCGTCTCAGCATTCGGTTCTCTGCTGCCCATCAGCAACAGCGATTTTACCGCGGCAGCAACACCCATAAACGGTGGAGCGCTCGGCAACTATAGCGTTTTGGGCAACGTACCGGGTTATTCAGTTTATGGAACGGCGGGCACTGCGGCCCCTGGACCGGCGGAGTTTAATCTTCCTTCAGGAATTACGCAGACGGCCTTTATCAACGGTGGCGTCATCATGCAGACGCTCACCAGCTCATATTCCGCAAATACCGTTTACACGCTTAACGTAGAAGTCGGTCAGCGCTTTGATGTGCCGCTGCCGTCGACTTATAGCGTTCTGTTGTTGTCCAACGGCACAGTGATTGGAACGTTGAACAATCCGGTCACTCCGGCGCCGGGCAGCTTTAGTCTGGCGAGCTTGACGTTCGACACCACGACCAGTCCGAACGTCGTTGGCAGCCCGGTCTCGTTCGCGCTGGTTTCAAACGGTGGAGGCCAGGTGAACTTCAGCCAGGTCAGCATCGATGCATCTGCAAGCCGCATCAGCAACTCGCCGACGCCCGTCGTGACTCCCCCAGCACCGACGCCTCCTACAACTCCTGGCGCTGCGGTGCCGGAACCGACGACCATGGCGTTCATGATCTCTGGTCTGGGTGGGTTGGCTCTGCTTCGGCGGCGTTCGCGCAAATAGCACTAACAAACAATCATTCTAAGGATTCAAAGAGGCTCCCTCGACGGGAGCCTCTTTTTTTGTAACAGGTCTTTGAACTAGCCGCTTTACTCCGGGACGTACTGCCGTAAATAACGATGCGCCATCTTGAAGCCCATCGCGTAGTCGGCTGAAAAATCGGGGCCGCCGCGATTGGGTGAACCGTACAGCGGATCCTCATGCTCGACGCTCATCGCACCTTGATACCCTGCGCGTTGCAACACCGTAAAGAACGCGGGCCAGTCGATCGAGCCTAAGCCGGGCAGCCGGTACAAATACCATTCGTGCCGGTCGATCGGATTGATCCCGTATCGCTTCACCACGTCCCAGCGCACCTCGGTGTCTTTCAGGTGGACATCATAAATCTTGTCGGCGAAATCGCGTGCGGTCTGAATTGGATCCATCATCTGCCAAACAAGATGCGACGGATCGTACTGTAGTCCGACGTAAGGCGAGTCTCCGAAGCCTTTGAACAACGCTTCGAAGCCACCCGGGCTCGTGGCTACGTTGGGGCCACCCGGCCACGGCTCCCATAGGATGCGCACCTTGTTTGCCTGGCAGGCGGGGAAGTAGCGTTCGTTATAGACGCGCACGATCTCATCCACCTGCGCCTGCATGGGCTTGGCCGGATCTTTGCCGGATGCGGTGCCGATATACGGAACGCCTAGCTTGCCGGCAAGCTCGATCACTTTCACGAAGAAGTCATTCTCTTGTTTGCGCTTGTCGAGATCGGGGTTGATGTGATTCTGCGTGGCCTGCAACGCCGAGACATTCATCGAATGTTTCGCGAGCACGGATTTCGCAGCGTCGATTTGTTGCGGTGTCACTGCTTCGGGATCGAGCGTTCCTTTCCGGCCCACTCCCAGGATCATGTTGGTGAAGCCCTCGTTCTTCGCAAACTGAACGTTGTTTTCGGTGTAAGGCCCCAGGATGCCGAGCCGCGGCTTCCATTCCACTTGTTGCTTTCGCTGTTGGGCGGCAGCTGCGGCGGCTACCAGCCCGCCCATCAGAGCACGTCTTGTCACTGGCATGCTTGCCAATATATACGCTGTCCGGCGGGTTCGCACGTTGCGCGATAATTCTCTTCGAGCGAGGTCCTTCCCCTGAAAGCGATTGTTAAAAGCCAGAATGCACCGGGTCTGTGGTTGGAAGATGTTCCTGAGCCGGAATACGGCATCAACGATGTTCTGATTCGAGTGCGGCGTACGGGAATTTGCGGCACCGATCTTCACATCTACCAGTGGGACGATTGGGCGCGCCGCACGATTCCGGTGCCCATGGTCATCGGCCACGAGTTTGTCGGAGAGATTGTGGCGACCGGCTCAAATGTGAATGACTTTCACGCGGGCGAACTGGTCAGCGGCGAAGGACACGTCGTCTGTGGACGCTGCCGCAACTGCCTCGCGGGACGGCGTCATCTCTGTGCGCACAGCCAGGGTGTGGGCGTGAACCGCCCCGGAGCTTTCGCTGAGTACATTGTGCTGCCCATGAGCAACATCTGGCGGCACCACCCGGGCGTCAATGAAGAAGTCGCCGCCATCTTCGACCCGCTCGGCAACGCGGTGCATACGGCGTTGTCATTCCCGGTTCTGGGTGAGGATGTGCTGATCACGGGCGCAGGCCCGATCGGGATTATGGCGGCAGCTGTGGTGCGCCACGCTGCCGCGCGCCACGTCGTCATCACCGATGTGAATCCCTTCCGTTTGGAGCTCGCGCGCAAAGTAGGCGTAACCGTCGCGGCAGATCCCACCAGGACTCCGGTCAAGGAAGTTCAGAAGCAGCTTGGGATGCTCGAGGGCTTCGACGTTGGACTCGAGATGTCGGGCAACCCTTCAGCCTTCCGGGAAATGATCGCCAACATGAGCCATGGTGGAAAGATTGCGATGCTGGGCATCCCAGCGGGCGAGATGGGCCTCAACTGGCACGACGTCATCTTCAACATGCTCACCATCAAGGGCATCTACGGCCGTGAGATGTATGAGACCTGGTACAAGATGACAGTTATGATTGATTCCGGCCTCGACATCACGCCGGTCATCACGCATCGCTTCAACTATGACGATTTCGAGCGCGGCTTTGAAGTCATGCGCTCCGGGAACTCCGGCAAGGTTATTCTCGACTGGACGTCGCTGCAGTAACAAAAGTCAGCGCGCCCACGATTGTTCGAGATCCTCAATCCCCGTGGTAGCTTCACGTGATGAACCCCTATGCATCATTTCTCGGTGACCGTTCACCGCTCGACGTAATTGCCGCCACACCTGGAGCACTGACCGAACTTGCGAAGAAGATTGGCGCGGAGCGCATGCTTGTCAATCCGGCGCCAGGCAAGTGGAGCGCACGCGACATTCTGTGCCATCTTGCCGACTGTGAGATCGGGTTTGGTTTTCGTTTGAGGCAGGCGTTGGCGGAACCGAACCACGTCGTCCAGCCGTTTGATCAGGAGAAGTGGTCAAGGCCTTACGCAGCACTGGATGCCGACGCCGCTCTTGCGGCTTTCGGCGCGGTCAGGAACTGGAACATCGCCCTGATTACCAGTTTGAAGCCGCAGGATTTCGCGCTGCGTGTGACGCATCCCGAGCGCGGTGAGATGACTGTGCAGACGATTGTCGAAACCATGGGCGGCCACGACCTGAATCACCTGCAGCAACTGGAAAAAATGGCGGCCTAAAAAGTAAAGGCGGCTGCTCCGTTACGAAGCAGCCGCCAACTTGCTAGTTATCGCCGCCAGTAGCCGCCGTAGTAACGCCGGCCTTCCCATCGCGGGCGAACCCAATACGCGCCGTAGTACGGCGGGCGAGCCCAGTAACCCGGACGCCATACGCGGCGGTATCCGTACGGGTAGTAGTAGCCATCCACCCAGCTATAGCCGGGTCCCGGGGCGGGCGCTGCATACACGGCAGGCGGTGCGTAGTACCCATAACTCGGTGCGTAGCCGTAGCTATAGGGGTAGCCGCCACCGATGCCGATGCCGACGAAAACGTGGGACCTTGCAAACAGCGAGCTGCCCGTCAAAAGAATGAGTGCCAGTAGTTTCGTTTTCATGTTGGTTCCTCCCCCTCACATGAGGTATCTAGCGCTCTCTTAATGCAACTCCTATGCCAAACCTAAGAACAACAAAACAGAGAAGTTACGCAACAGATCACAGTGCGCGATTCGCACCAGCAACGGTGCATTTCAGCCACGCGCTGCTTCTTGTTTGCGGCTTACTCGCGATGTGCAACAGGGGTCTTGCACAGGACGACTCGACCACCTTCACGAGCAACGTCAAAGTCGTCAACGTTCTCGCGAACGTGATGAATCGCGGCGGCGCATTGAATAACCAGCTCGGCAAAGACGACTTCATCCTGACCGAAGATGGCCGTCCCCAGGTGATCCGCTATTTCTCGCGCGAGTCCGATCTGCCACTGACCCTTGGCTTGATGGTCGATACCAGCATGAGCCAGCAAAAGGTGCTCGACGCCGAACGCGGCGCCAGTTACCGCTTCCTCGATCGCGTGCTGCGCGAGCGCAAGGACCAGATTTTCGTGATGCAGTTCGATATGTCGGTGCAGGTCCGGCAAGCTCTGACCGACTCACGCAGCAAGCTGGACGATGCACTCTCGTACGTGGATACTCCGACCCGCAATGAGCTGCGGCTGCAAAGCGGCGGAGGCACACTGCTCTACGACGCCGTCATCAAAGCATCGAAAGACATCATGCATGACCGGCAGGGCCGCAAAGCGCTGATCATCCTATCGGACGGCGTCGACACCGGCAGCGAGGCCAGCCTGAACGATGCGATCGAGGCAGCACAGCGTTCGGACACTATCATCTATTCCATTCTGTTTTCCGATTCCGGCGCGTATGGAATTTTCGGCGGACATCACGATGGGCGCAATGCCTTGCTGCGGCTCGCGAAGGAAACGGGCGGCGGCTTCTTCGAGGTCTCAAAGAAGCAGAGCATCGACAAGACGTTCGAGACCATCGAAGCGGAGCTGCGCAGCCAGTACAGCCTCGGCTACGTTTCAGACAAGCCGGTCACCATCTCGGAATTCCGTCAACTGCGCCTCACGACGAAGGATGGCAGTCTCGCCGTACAGTCGCGGAATCGTTACTGGGCAAGGCCCTGAGTTAGCTGCACTCGACGGCTTCAACTCTGATCACGCGAGGTACTTCGATCGAAGCGCGCGTGCGAAACGCTGGACGCGGTCCGGCGTTGCACATCATCCCCGCGAGCAACAGGATCAGCAGTGTGAGCGAAGGTTCGGCCAGCGGATAGTCGATCAGCGCGTGCATCAGAACGAATGCAGTGCCCAAACCCCAGATCGAGCGCAGACCTCTTCTGAGACACCAGCCAAACAGCACCACGGCAAGCACGAATCCGCCAACGCCCGCATCGCACGCCAACTGCACCCAATCGTTGTGTGCTTCGTTGACGATCACGCCCGGGTCGATGCGCGCATAGGTGGGATACATCACCCGCCAGGTACCCAGCCCATTTCCGAAGAACGGATGATCGCGGACCATATCAAGCGACGAGCGCACAATCTCCCAGCGCACGTGATACGCGTTGCGTTCGTGGAAGCGCCGCACCACACCATCCCAACCCACCATTCCCGCAGCGGCAACCACGCCGACACTCACCGCAACTGCAAATAGCCAGAACGATCGCGCCGGTAACAGGCCGCGCCGGGCGACGATGGCGAGCACCGCAAGCATCTCAGCAACGCACAGAATGACACCAGCACGCGACTCGCTCACAACTACGGCTGCGAGCAACAGTGCAGCGACGGACGCGAAGAACGCGCGCTGCCCGCGGCGGCGCACGGCAAGGAAGAGACATGGCGCAAGCACCAGTTCCGCGAACGCGGCGAAATGGTTGCGATAGACGTAAGGGCCGAAGACGCGTTCGTACTGCACCGGAATGAACCAGAACACACGAAAGTGCGAGGTGAAGTTGCCGGCGATCGAGATCACGCTCAACACGCCACCGAGATAGCAAAGCGCTGCGAGGATGCGATCGCGGTGTTCAGCCTGCCGCGAACACTGCTGCGCGACGAACGCCATAACCGCAGCCGACGCCCACGCCAGACACGACAGTTCAGTCGCGAACGGATACTGGCTGCGGTGCAGCGTGATTTGCAAAAGCCCAAACAGCGCAAGCAAAGCAGGCACGGCTGCGGCGAGGCCAAACGTCAGTGTTTCCGGACGCCGCAGCAGCCACACCGCCCATGCGATGCCCAGTGCGAACAGCGCTGCCTGAGGAATCGTGACCGACCAGAACTCCGGAGCGAACGCTGTAGTGACGCTGTACAGCGCGATGCCCATGATCGCCCAGGTGCTCCACGTCGCGACTCGCAATGATTGCATTTTCATATCGCGCGCAAGCTCACGTTCTTGACCGCTACGGTCCCTTCGAAGCGCTGCTCACCAGGCAGCCGCTCTTCCTGCAACACCAGCCGCGCGCGCCGTACACCTGAGGGAAGCGAGAACGTGGCGCGCTGTTCACGCCAGCTCTCTGGCGTTCGCAAGGGCACGCGAAACAGAACTGCTTGCGAGTCGAGATCCATCACCATCCAGAACAGGCCCGCGCGAGATTTCACTGCCGTGCACTGCGCCTGCCAGCGCAAGGTCAAGTTGCGCGCGGGTAGCGCTGCCAGAGGCTGGAAGATCAGTTCCAGGCGCTCGGGCTGATTGCCGGTAAAGTCGATGGAGACTTCATCGCCGGTGAAGCGCAGCGGACTGCCGGGCGTTGAGTTGTAGCGCCAGTCATAGCCGGTCTGAAGAGGCTGTGCCAATGTGCCGTTGCTGATCCACTCACCTTCGGCGGGAGCAGGGAAGGGCAGCAGCTTACGCGCGGCGATTGCCGACCAGAGCTTCCAGGCAGCGGCATCGCTCTGCGCAGAACGCAAGCGTTCGCACGCGCTCAGAAGGCTGCGCAAATCGTCCGCGCAAGACTGGGGCGCAAGCGCCATCGACGCACCTTCGATGTCGCTGTCCACTTTTCCGTTTAGCAGAAATGTCAGATAGGTGCGCAGTGCTGAGGGATTGGCGCCGACCAGTCGCGACAGCAATTCATGAGGTTTGGCGACGTCTGCCGCAAGCGAATAGATCGGCGCGGGATCCTGGCCGCCTGCCAGCGCGATCTCCAGACTTCGCCGCGCAAAGTTCCAGAACTCCGGGTCATTATGACGAACCGCGTAGTTTGCGAGTGTCCAGGCCGGAAGAAAACCGCGATCATTCTCCATCGCGCGCACCAGATATTTCCGCGCGTTGGTGTCATCGCCCTGCGCTTCGTAACGCAAGCCCGCATCAACCCACAACAGCGCGTCGTGCGGGTTCGCGGCGAGCGCGTGACGTATAGCGTCGTCATGCTCGGCTGGTTTCACTTGCGCCAGACGCTTCCAGGCGGCTGCATTACCGGGCTCCATCCCGGCAGCCCGGCTGATCTCTTCACTCGATTGAGAATTCACCAGCAGCGCGGCGACTCCATGTCGAAGCGAACTGTACAGCGCTAACGGCAGGCCAAGGCACGCCAGACAAACGCCAATACGTTTGCAGTACACTGCGCCGGAAATTCGCCTTGCTCGCATCCAGAAATGAAGTGGAAAAGGGCGCGAATAATCTACCTTTTCCGCAGAGAAGTATTTCTTTTTTGGCGCACCCCACTTCTGAAATCCCAAAGTGGAACTCCAACGGAAAGTGATACCCTTGCCGACTCAAAAGCTGTTCCTCGTAATAGCCGCCGGACTCATCTGCCTGCTGCCCGCCTGGGCTGAAGATACCCATGCGAGCGCGGTGTCGCCCGCCGCGGCTGCCAATTTGCCGGCGCAGCGGATCGGCCGCAACGATCTTGTTTCGATCTCCATCTTCGACGCGCCCGAACTGAGCCGCACGTACCGCGTGGGCACGAACGGAAAAATCCGTATCCCGATGCTGGCAACGCGCATCGATGCCGACGGACTCTTCCCTGCTGATCTCGAAGAGCAGATCGCCGCAGCGTTAGAGAAAGAGAACATCATGGTCAAGCCCGTCGTGACCGTGACTGTGGCGGAGTATGCCAGCCGGCCCATCAGCGTATCGGGCGCGGTGAAGAACCCCACAACCTTTCAGGCTATCGGCAACATCACTCTCCTGGAAGCAATCGCGCGCGCCGGTGGATTAACGCCGGAAGTCGGCGACTCGGTGCTGCTGACATCGCGTTCCGCATCGGCCGACCCCGCGAGTGCTCCGCTCACCACGCGCATCTCTATTAAGAGCCTCATTGACGATGCGGACCCCACGCTGAACGTGACGCTCACCGGCGGTGAAGAAATTCGCGTGCCAGAAGCGGGCAAGGTCTTTGTGGTCGGGAACGTGAAAAAGCCCGGCGCATTTCCGGCCGGAGGCAAAACCGACGCCACCATCCTGAAAGCTTTGGCGTATGCCGAGGGCCTGATGCCGTACGCATCGAACAGCGCCTACATCTATCGCAAAGACGACAAGGGCGCGAAACAGGAAATCGTTGTTGAACTCAAGCAGATCATGACGCGCAAGACGGAAGATGTCGCACTGTTGCCCAACGACATTCTGTACGTTCCGGACAACGTCACCAAGCGCAACACCGTTGGCGCTCTCGAACGCGCGCTCGGCTTCAGCACCTCCACGGCTTCCGGTCTTCTGATCTGGAAGCACTAACAGCAACCGAAGTCACATCCATTTGGAGAGACAGAGATTTTGAAACAACTTACCGCACCTGAAACAAGCCTGAACAACAGTCTGAGTATCCTGACTGAGCTCTACTCAGCCGCGAACCAGAATCGCGAGCAGCAGTCCGACGAGCCTTCGATCCCGCTCTCGCACTACTTATGGCTGATCCGCCGCAATCGTTGGAGAATCCTCACCACCGTGGGTGTCTTCGCGATCGCGACGTTCGTCATCTCGCAGCGGCTCACGCCGATGTACGATGCCACCGCTGTGGTCGACATCGACCGCCAGACGCCGGCTGCTCTCATCGGCCAGGACTCAACGACGCGCACTTCGATCAACGACGCCGATCAGTTCCTGGCGACGCAGATGCGCATTGTGACTTCGGATGCGGTGCTGCGTCCCGTAGCCGAGAAGTATCACCTGCTTGAGGTGGAAAAGCAGCATCACTTCCTCTCGTTCGGTTCGGCCGCCGCGGTGAACAAGAAAGCGCCGGTGATGCTGAAGAACATTCACGTCAGCCGCCCGCCCAATACTTACCTGCTGATGATCACGTATCAGTCGCCGGACGCTGAACTCTCGGCCGCCGTGGCGAACAGCGTGGCGCAGACTTACCTGCAGCACACCTACGAGATTCGCTACAACTCATCAGCCAGCCTTTCCACCTACATGGAGAAGCAACTGGAAGAGCTCAAGGCGAAGATGGAGCGATCCAGCGCCGCAATGGTCGGTTGGGAACGTCAGCTCAACGTGATCAACCCGGATGAGAAGACCAGTATCCTCGCCTCGCGGCTGCTGCAGCTCAACGCCGATTACACTAACGCGCAAGGCGACCGGGTCAAGAAGCAGGCTGCTTACGAGTCGGTAAAGAACGGCTCGATGGAAGCCGCACAGGTCTCCGCGCAAGGCGAGTCGCTGCGGCGCTTATCGGAGCGCCTCAGCGATGCCGAAGAAAAGTACGCTGACGTCTCGGCGCGGTTCGGTATCAACCATCCTGATAACCGCCGCCTGGCCGCGCAGATTACCGAGATCAAGCAGAACATCCAGAACACGCGCGACAAGATCTCGCAGCGCGCCGGTATCGAGTACAACGAGGCTGTCAATCGTGAATCGATGATGCGCAAAGCCGTTGAGCAGGTGAAGAGTGAATCGGACCGGCTCAACGCGCGATCGTTCGAATACCAATCGGCCAAGCGCGAAGCCGATGCCGATAAGAGCCTCTACGAAGAACTGATCCGCAAAATCAAAGAAGCCACCATCAACACCAGCTTTCAGAACAGCGCAGTGCGCATTGCGGACCTGGCGCGTCCTGCCAATCGTCCGGTGTTTCCCAACACGCCACTTAACATGCTGATCGCCGTTGGTTGTTCACTGCTGATCTCGATGGCCTGGTGCGTGGTGGGCGATGTTCTCGACAACACCGTGCGCGACCCCGAACAGATCACACGCGACATGCACACAGTTGTGCTCGGCAGCCTGCCAAGCGTGCGCAACTGGCGCACGCGCATCTCCGGCGCAGTCGACGAGAATGCACTGGCGCCTACGCATTCGTTCTCGGCGCCGCACCTGAGCGTCTTCAAAGAAGCTGTGCGCACGCTGCACAGTTCGATTCTGTTGGCCGACTTCGACCGCAAGCTGCGTTCGATTCTGGTGACAAGCGCGTCATCGAGCGAAGGCAAATCGACCGCGGCATCGCACCTGGCTCTCGCTCATGCTGAGCAAGGCAAGCGCACGCTGTTGATCGACGGCGACTTGCGCCGCCCGAATCTGCACAAGCGCTTCAATGTCTCCGGATCGCAAGGTTTGTCTGCCGTTCTTGAAGGTTCTGTGCCCTGGAAGGATGCGCTCATCAACGTCGAAGGTTACCCGCAGTTCGACCTGCTGCCTGCCGGCCATGCGACGCGAGGCGCTTCGGAGTTGATCGGCAAGAGCATCGCGCAGCTCATGGAAGAGTTCGAGAACGAATACGATCTGGTGGTGCTCGATGGTCCTCCGGCGATCGGCTTCGCTGAACCGATGCAGATGGCGAGCGCGGTGGACGGTGTCGTCGTCATCATGCGCGCCGGCGAGACCAAGCAAAAATCGCTGGCCGCATTGCTCGGAACACTGAAGCGGCTCCGTGTGAACGTGCTCGGCGTCGTGCTCAACCAGGTGCACCGTGATGTGGTCGACAACTACTACTACTCGGAGCAGTACGGCAAGTACGGCAAATACGGTTACACCGAATTAGCCAGCTAAGCGGCCATGCACCCTTTCATGAAGAGTTGCGGGCGGAGGGCACTTTCCATGGTGCCCTCCGCTTTGCGGCAAAGTTCGGTTTACGTCACCTGGAGCAAGTTCCTGCGCGATGGGGACACGTGGTCGCGCGATCGTATCGAAGCCTGGCAACTGGCGCAATTGCAGTCGATCGTGACCTACGCGTTCGAAAACACTGAAGGCTATCGCGAGCTTTACCGCAAAGCGGGCGTCAAGCCGCAGGATATCCAACGTCTTGACGACATTCGCTTCCTGCCTTTCACCAACAAACAGCTTTTCCAAAATGATCTCGACGCGTTCAGCGTCAAAGGCCCGCGCCGTTCTTATCTCACAACCGGCGGTTCCACAGGAATCCCGTTCGGCTTTTACAACTTCCCGGAGCTACGCCAGATTGAGCAGGCATTCGTTCATCATGCCTGGTCGCCCTTCGGTTGGAACACCGGCGCGCGTACCGCAGTGTTGCGCGGCGGGTACGTCGGCACGCAATCGAAGCCGTGGATGTACGATCCCTACCGGCGTGAGCTGCACCTCTCGACTTATCACTTGTCTGCTCAGACGCTGCCGCTCTATGTCCGCAAAGTTCGTGAGTACGGCATCACCATACTGCAGTGCTACCCGTCGAGCCTGAATATCCTGAGCGACATCCTGGCGCAATCGAATCTACAAAATCCGTTTGGCTTTGAGGCGATCTTTCTTGCCTCTGAGAACTCGTACGGTTGGCTGCTGGAGAAGGCCGCCGGCGTACTGCCGGGCGTAACGCTGTTCGATTTCTACGGCCAGAGCGAGCGCGTGATCTTCGCCGCGTGGTGTAAACAGTCGCGCCAGTATCACGTGAATCCGTTTTACGGCGTCACCGAGCTGTTGAATCGCAATTCTCCGGTGGACGCAGGATCTACCGGGACGCTGGTTGGCACGAGCTTCCACAATCGCGCTACGCCGTTTATCCGCTACGAAACTATGGACACCGCAACGCGCGGCGCTTCCGGTTGCGGCGATTGCGGGCGGCAGTGGGACACGCTCGCGGCGCTTACGGGTCGCAGTCACGAAGTGATCGTGACCGGCACTGGACGATTCATTTCCATGACCGCGATGAATATGCACGACCGTCTTTTCGATCGCATCACGCAGTTCCAGTTTCACCAGACTGAGCGTGGCAAGGTGACGTTCCGCTACGTGCCGCGCACAGCATTGACCGCGGTCGACGAGCAGTTTGTACGAGCCGGACTGTCTAAGAAATTGGGCAGCGATGTTGATCTCAGCATGCAAGCGGTCGAAGAGATCAAACGCACCAAAGCCGGAAAGTTTCGCTTCCTCGATCAGCATTTGGAGATTCCCTATGACGAAGCAGTCGAACGCTGACCGCCTGGTTGCCGTTGGAACTACGCGCGGCGTTTACAACGAAGACGCCCCGTTTCATCCCGATATTGCCTATCCCGAACTGCCATTCAGCGAAACGTCGTCGCAGCCGAACCGTCCTTACGCGTTGTTGCGCTCGCTCCTGGCGGAACTCGAATTCGATGCTCCAGCCGCAGGTGGCAGCCGTTGGAACCCGCTGAAGACTGTGGTGCGGCCAGGCAACTCGGTCGTGCTGAAGCCTAACTTCGTGATGCACACCAACAAGGAGGGCAGCGATCCGTTCGCGGTCATCACGCATCCTTCGATTCTGCGTGCGCTGGTGGACTACACGTACGTTGCGCTGAAAGGGCAGGGCAAGATCATCATCGCTGACGCGCCGCAGATGAACTGCGACTGGCGCGAACTGATGCGGCTGCAGCGGATCGAGGCCATTCAGGATTTCTACTGGAAGCGCTTCCGCTTCCCCATCGAAGTTTACGACTTGCGCAACTTTGAACTGCGCGACCCCCTGGCCCCCGCGTATGCCGGCAATCGGAACGAACTGAATAGTGACCCGCTGGGCAGCGTGGTGGTCAACCTTGGTGAGCGTAGTTACTTTGCAGGGCTGCGCAGCGACAACTTCTACGGCGCGGACTACGATCGCCAGGCAACCATTCGCCATCACCATGGCGACACTCACGAATACAAAGTTTCGCGCACCATCCTCTCCGCGGACACCGTGATCTCGGTCCCCAAGATGAAGGTGCATAAGAAGGTCGGCGTGACGTTGAATTGCAAGGGGCTGGTCGGCATCAACACGGATAAAAACTATCTGGTGCATTACCGCATCGGTACGCCTTCGGAAGGCGGCGATCAACTTCCCGACAGCACCAATCCGATGGACCGTAGAGTCATCCGCGCACAGCGCTGGTGCTATGACCACTTTCTGGCCCAGCAATCGGGTCCCGGTGACCGCGCTTATCGTTCTTTGCTGAATCTCTACCGCGCGCTGCTCAAGCCGTTGCGCGCAGTCGATCGCGGTACCGCCACGCGCGATTCCGGTAACTGGCACGGCAACGATTCCGCATGGCGCATGACCGCCGACCTTGCACAGGTTTTGTACTTTGCCGATAGTGAAGGCACGCTGCATGACACACCGCAGCGCCAGATATTCTGCGTAACGGATGGCATCGTCGGCGGCGAGGGCGATGGCCCACTGTCACCCGATGCGATCCATTCCGGAATACTGACGGCAGGCTGCGACCCGTTATGTGTGGATCTGGTCACCACGCGCATGATGGGCATCAGCCCGCGCGCGCTCAGGCAGTTCTCCCCGGCGTTCTTTCCGGCATCCGCGATGTATCGCAATCCCGAGAGCATCACTATCCGCTGCGAGGGCTCCGAGTGGAACTATGGCGACCCCGAGTGGCCCTTCGATGGTTGTAAGTTCGAGCCGCACCCGGGCTGGGTGGGACATATCGAGTCCGATCTTGCCGCGCACACCGTTCCCGTAGCCGAAGCCTGCCACCAGTGAAAAACATTCTGCAGGTGCTGAGCTTCGATGTGGCGGGGAAGGCACTGCTTGCCTTCACCGGCGCATTGCTCATCCGCTACATGTCGCAGCCCGAATACGTGGCCTATTCCGTTGCGTACTCGCTGCTGATGGTTTTCGTGCAAATCTGTTCGGGATGTTTGAACCGCATCATGGTTGTGGGACACGAAACATTCAGCGCGGAGGAAGATCTCTCCACTTTCGTGTGGACGCAGTTCCTTCTGGTATGCGCGGCCATTCCCGTGATGGTCATCATGATTGGGCCGCGCAAAGAACTTGCCTGGGTGTGTGCAGCATCACTGTTGGTATGCTGCTGCGCTGAGTTTTCCAAGAGCCGCTTCCAGCGCGACCTTCGCTTCCAGCGTTTCTCGCTGGTCGAATTTGGCCGTGCTGTGCTGACCTGCGCGGCCGTGTGCGCACTCGTGATCTGGCATCGTCAACACCTGCACGCCGCGCATATGCAGTTGATCAATCTTGTGGCGGTCGCCGCAGTCGTGAGCATGAACCGCTGGCCGCGATTGTCACGGCTGACCCGCGAGACTCTCTCGCGCATCAAGACGTTCGCGACGCAACTCGCGCGCGGGCCATACCGGCATCTGTTCGCCTACTTCTGCGCGCTGGCAGTGTTCGGCCAGGCCGATCTGCTGCTGCTCAGAATCGTCGGGCGCGAGCATGACGTGGCGACGTACGCATCGGCCTATCGTTACTACAACATCCTGCTGCTGGCGTTAAATGCAATCAACACCGTTCTGTTCCCTGCGGTGCAGCGCATCCGTTCGATGGACGACACGAGCGAGCTCAAGCGCACACATCGTTCGGCAATGACCATCTTCATTCCGGGTGTGATTGTCTGCATGGGTCTGGCGCACACCGTAATGCCGATGGTCGATCAGTCGAAGTACCCGGGCGCGCCGGCCGTGTTTTATGTGCTCGCCGTCTCGTCGATCCTGTCGCTCGTGTTTAGTCCTTATCTGAACTACAACATGCGCTTCGAAGATTTTGAATTTCTGTTTCGTGTGTTGTGTGTGGCGCTGGTAGCGGGCGCAGTGGCCAACGTGTTGCTCGCGCGTTCGTGCGGCGCGCTCGGAACCGCCTTCAGCGTGCTGCTCTCGACAGCCATCCTCAACATCTCAGGCTACCTTCGGTCAACGCGTTACCGAGAGCTTCCCGCCGTGTTGGTGATGTCATGAAACGGTTCTGTTCGCGCGCACTGGGCTATGCCGGACGGCATACCCGAGATGCCTTCCGGTTTGCTCGCGATGCGGCCTTGGGCACGTACCTGCCGGAGTGTGCGGGCGCACTTGCACGCGTGGCTGCGTTGCCGGACAGCGCCGCGCTCCAGGAGCATGCAGCGGAGCTCGCCTGCGCCGCTCGCCAGGCCGCCATGCATCGCTTCGAACTCCTGGGCAAAGATGCGCTCCTGTTCGAACCTCGACAGCCGCTCATCATCAACAGTACGAACCGCGCGCGGGCGACTGCGCTTGCACAACATATCGGCGAAGGCTACGAACGCATCGACTGGCAGTTGGACGCGAAGTCCGGTTTCCGATGGAGCGAGCGCCGCTGGCACAATCACATCCGCTTCGGTGAGCGCAGCGGCGTTGACGTCAAGGTGCCATGGGAACTCTCGCGCCTGCAGCACCTGCCGCGACTGGCGCTTGCTTATGCCGCGTCGCCCGATGAAGAGTGGCGCGTTGAGTTTCAAAATCAGACCCTTGATTTCCTGAGCGCCAACCCGCCGCGCTTTGGCGTGAACTGGTTCTGCGCGATGGATTGCGGAATTCGCGCGGCCAATATTCTGCTTGCGTTCGACTGGTTCTGCGCGGCGGGCGCGACGTTTGAAGAATGGTTCACCAAAGCCGTCGTCACCGCTATGCGCGAACACGCCCGCCACATTCGTACCCATCTGGAATGGGGACGTGGCGAGCCGAATAACCATCTGCTGGCGGGAATTGCAGGGTTGCTGTTTCTTGCGATCTATTTGCCGCAGGACGCAGAGACGGCCAAATGGCTGGCGTTCGCGCGCGCCGAACTGGTGCGGCAAACCAAGCTGCAGTTTCATCCGGACGGGTCGAACGTTGAGGGGTCGACAGCGTACCATCGCTTGTCTGCCGAGATGGTGGTTTTCGCGACGGCTCTCCTGCTCGGCGCAGATCCCCAAACACAATTCCCGCGATGGTACAGAGAACGGCTCACCGCGATGGGAGCGTTCACGCGCAACATCACAGCCAATGACGGCACAGTTCCGCAGATCGGCGACAACGACGCGGGACGTTTCTTTCACCTGCTGCCCGGGACGAATGAGCTGGACCACTCTGAATTCGCCGCAGCCATCGACGCGCTGTTTGGCCAGGTGAAGCCCACATGCTTATACGCTTCACTGGTCCATTCGCTGGCGAAAGGCCATGCGATGGCAGAGCCAGTCAGAACGCCGGGTGAGTTACAGGTCCGCAGCATGCGGCCGCCACTATCGGGACATCTCTCGACAGTCTGTACTTTGCGGCTTGGCTTTCCTGTTGAGCGTTACGCGTACCCTGACTTCGGTCTGTTCGTCTTCAAGAGCCCTGAGCTCTACCTTGCGATTCGTTGCAGCGCCCGGCCTTATCCGCGCGGCCATCACGCGCATCATGACCACCTTTCAATCGAGCTGCATTATCGCGGTGAGGTGTTGTTTCGCGATCCCGGCACGTTTGTGTATACGTCCGATCCACAGATGCGCCGCCGCTATCGTGCGCTCGCCGCGCATGCGGTACCGTTTCCATTCCCCGCAACGCAGAATGAGCCTGTTTTCGCGGCTCCGGAAACCGCATCTTCTGAATGCCTGTACTTCGGTCCTTATGGTTTCGCAGGCCGCGGGATTTTTCTAAGAACAAATACGGTAGAACGGCACCTGATCTTTTCTGATGGCCTACTCGAAGTGGTCGACTCGTATGCGGAGAAACCACCTGCGCTCCAAGCGGACACACTGCCCTACTCACCCGGCTATGGCAAGCAAAGTAGCGAGCTGGTAACTGGTGGACGCGTCGACGCTGCGAAACAGAAATATGCGCCTTCTTATCTTGACGTGGCTGTTTGAGCCGCACGCGACGCCGCGTGCCATCCGCTGGCGCAGTCTGGTCGCGGAGTTTCTCGAGAAAGGCTACGAAGTAGATGTAGTGACGGCCGCGGAACCGGGCTTGCCAAACACCGAAGTCAGAGGCAAACTCCGAATCTTCCGTTGCGGTTCTACCTTGTTTTCACGCGCCGCGTCGCTGAGCAAAACACCACAACAACCGAACGGCGGCGCTCGCAATATGGCAGCTTCGCTGTTGCGAAGCGTGCACCGGGCAACCTGGAAGCGCCTTTACTGGCCGGATAAAGCTTGCACATGGATTCTGCCTGCCGCGCGCAAAGCATGCCAGCTTGCAGATGAACGCGCTTACGACGGCATGATCTCCGTCTCGTTGCCGTTCAGCGCGCACGTCGCTGCGCTGCGAGTGAAGCGCTCACACCCGGAGCTCACCTGGATGGTGGACAACGGCGACCCATTCTCGTTTCAAGATCAGTCCGCGCCGAACAACGTACGCCTGCATGCCGCACGGAACCGCCGCTGGGAGCGCCGCATCTTCGCTGCCGCCGACCACATCAGCGTCACGACGGAGCTCATGCGCGACGTTTACGGGAACTCGTTCCCGGAGTGCAAACGCAAAATCGCCGTCATGCCGCCGCTCATTGCACAGGACCTGAACAACAGCGTTGGCGCGAACGACCCGGCACCGCAGCGGCTCCTCTTCTTAGGTTCGCTCTATCGCTCCATTCGCAACCCTGCCTATCTGCTTGCGCTCTTCGAACGGTTGCAGGCAATCTCGGGCGGCGCTTATGAATTGCACTTCATGGGCGATGTCTCCGAATGCGCGGAACAAGTGAGCGCAGCCGCCGCACGCGCGGAAGGCGCTATCCACGTGCATGGCAAGCAGCCACGAGCTGTCGCGTTACAGGCTTTGCGGCAAGCGGGCGTTCTGGTCAACATCGGCAACACCAGCGCTCACCAACTGCCGAGCAAGCTCGTCGAATACGCTGCCGCGCGCAAGCGCATTCTGAATATCGCGCCGCATAGTGCCGACAGCTCTGCGCGGTTTCTGCAGTCTTATCCGGGCGCGTTGACTGTGGTGCAGACGCCAATCCCGTCGGTCACTGACGTTCGGCGCGTGCGCAACTTCCTCGAAAGTTCCGCGCCGGTGTATAGCCGTTCCACCGAAAGCTGGCTGAACCAATTTCGCGCGCCGGCAATTGCATCGTCCTATCTTTCGCACTTCTCGAATCTCTCACCGGACTCATCTACTCATGTCAAAACCTTTCCGCTACCTGCTGCTCTTTCTGCTTAGCATCAGCGGCGTGTTGGTGTTCAAGCCGCCGCTATACGACATCCTCCTGACGGTCACCATGTTCTATTGGTTCGCGGTGCGCGGCTTCGGCATCAACAGCCGTCTGATCGCGCCATTGGGGTGCCTGCTGCTCTATGTGAGCTTCTACTGGCTATCGGTCACGCGCGCCACCGAGATCGGCTCTTCGCTCTGGTACGCCTCGCTGACAACCTTCTGCGCGCTCATGTGGTTGTTCTACACGAACGTGCTCACCCGCTACGGGATGCCTGCGTTCCACACCGTCATGCTGGGTTACTCCATCACGTCGCTCGTGGGTGTCTCCTTCGGATTTTTCGTCTTCACGACTCACTTCGCCTGGCGCGAACAATTTCTGTACAACGACCGGCCGAAGGGTCTCTACGTTGATGCAAACGTGTTCGGACCATCGCTGGTGGTTGTCCTGGTCTATGCGCTGTGCCGCATCGTGCTGGCTCAAAAATTGAAGAACGTCTGGTACTGGATCATCGTCGCGCTGGTTACCAGCGCCGGAGTATTCAGCAGCTTCTCGCGCGGGGCATGGATCAACGCCGCAATCAGCGTCACATTCCTGATGATCCTGATGGCGATCTCAACGCGTGCCGCGAGCCACCTGTTCAAACGCACGGCGATTCTGCTGCTTGGGTTAATGGTCTGCGCGGGAGCGCTGTACATGGTGTTCTCGAGCCGCGACGAGTTCGCCGATGTTGCGCGCAGCCGTTCACGCCTGCAGAACTACGATCAGGAGCGCTTCGCAAGTCACGCCAACGCACTGCAGCTTGGCATGGACAACCCACTGCTGGGCATCGGCGCCGCGCAGTACATCCCGGCCTATCACATCGCACCGCACAGCCTGCCTCTGCATATCTTTGCGGAGAACGGAGCGGTTGCCCTGTTTGGCCTGGCGGCGTTCCTCCTGCTTACCTGTATCCGGTCAGCGCTGCAGATCCGCGCGGCGAAAGATGTGGAGACGCGCCTGTACTTCTGCGCGATCACCGCCTTATTGATTGCTCAATTTGTGAACAGTGTCGTCATCGACACGATGCACTGGCGGCATTTCTGGTTGCTTTGCGCCTTCGCGTGGATGCCGGCCGTGCGCTCGACGGTGGCCGCACGCATGCCTCACCCTCTGGTTTCACTGGCTGCTCTGTTGCGAATAGAGACAGCGCTCACCGCTACGCCTAACATCGCCGGAGCCGAATCATGAGACCGGACATCTGCGTTCTGATCCCCTGTTACAACAACCAGAGCGGTCTTGAAAGGACGTGCGAGAGCCTCGCGAAAGCAGAAGGCAAGTTCGATGTGCTGATTGTTGATGACGGCAGCACGCCGGCGCTAACTCTTCGCGAGGGAGCAGCGGGTTCGCATCGCGTCACGATTCATCGCTGCGTGACGAATCGCGGCATCACGAAAGCACTGAACCGCGGGCTCGAAGTCGCATTTGAGATCGGGTACCCGCTGATCGCGCGGCTGGACTCGGGCGATGTGATTCTGCCGCACCGCCTGGAACTGCAGCGGGAGTTGCTTGAAGACGATCAGGAGCTTTCGCTCGTGGGATCGTTCATCGACTTCTGTTCGACCAGCGGGCAACGGCTCTTTCGTTATTCGCCGCCTACATCGCGCGAAGAAATCGCCGAGCGGATGCGCATCGAGAACTGTCTCATTCATTCGGGCGTCATGATGCGTACGTCGTCCATCCGGAAAGCCGGCGCTTATCGCTCCGAGTGCGCCACCAGTGAAGACTACGATCTCTTTCTGCGCATGATCCGCATTGGCGGAGCGGCTATCATCCCGGAAGCTCTGACCATTTGCGAACACAATGAGCGCGGTATCTCCGTGGTGCGCCGTCACCGGCAACAGCGTGAACGGCTGAGCCTGCAGTTGCGCTACTTCGCGCCGCGGGTATGGGCCAGCTATTACGGCGTGATGCGCACCGTCACCGCCATGTTATTGCCGCAAGCCGCAGTGTTGGCGGCCAAGCGGATGGTCCTCGGAACGGGCCAGTAAATCGCGTAGTGCCGGTGAGAAGTTTCGCTCGCTGCTCACCACTACACAGTCTTAAAGAGAATGCGCGGCGGTATACGTTGCGCCAACAGAAGGGAACTATTATGCGAAACGTGTATCTTACTGCCGCGGCAGTGCTGGTCATGCCTTTGATGATGACGGCGGCTCCCGTGGTAGGCGTTGCCAAGGCCACCGGCCAATTCACATTGAACAGTGTTGAGGTTCGCGACAACGCGACCTTGTTCGAAGGCAACACGTTCGACTCGGGCAAGAGCGAGGTTGACCTCACCATTCGGGGCGGCGCAGGTGTTCACCTGGCAGCTTCGGCGCGTGGCGCCGTTTATCATGACCGCGTTCTGCTGAGCGCGGGCGGCGCGGATTTTCACGCGGCCAACGCTTTCCATGTCGACGCGCTCTCGTTGCAGGTGGTGCCTACGTCATCGCAGGCGGTCAGCCGTTTGCTGGTGGATGGTTCCACGCTGACCGTAGGCGCGCTGAAGGGTGAAGTGAACGTGCTCGATCGCAACGGCGTGCTGCTCGCGAAGATCGAGGAAGGCAAAGCAAACAACTTCACGCAGGACCAGGACTCTTCCGGAACGCCGGCGCCGTCGAAGAAAAAGAAGAAAGCCGCCGCAGGTGCAGCAACCGGTGCGGCTGCCGCGGGTTCCGCCGCGGCGATCTCGACTACCACCGTAGTGATCGCCGGTGTTGCCGTTGCCGCCGCCGGTTCCGCTGCCGCCATCTCCGCCGCAACCAGCAGCACCAGTTCATCCACCCTCAGCCCCTCCAGCCACTAACGCAGGAAGCGGGGAAGCGTCGTAAAGCCGGCGTTTCCCCGTGCTTGTTAACCTGAAATGTGATCACCGACCTCGTGCAGATTCGGATGCTCGGCGATAAGAAGCGTCCGGAGAACGAGAAATTCCGCAAACACATTAAGAGCCACGGCTACTCCGAGCGCATCATGCGCCGCATTGCGGAGGACGTCGAGGAGCAGATCGATTGCCGCGAGTGCGGGAACTGCTGCCGCGTGGCGACCACCAAAATTTCGAAGCGCGATATTGAGCACCTCGCCGCGTACTTCCGCATCAAGCCCTCGGAGTTTCTCTCCCAATACACGATCCAGAGTGAAGAAGAAGGCGTCATCCTGAAGCGCAGCCGCGAAACGGGATGCGTTTTCCTTGAGGGCAAGCTCTGCTCCATTTATGAGGCGCGTCCCGAGACCTGTCAGAAGTTTCCGCACGTGGTGCGCGGCAACGGCACGCTTGGCAGCCGTATGTGGGAGTTTATCGATCGCGCGACTTACTGCCCGATCGTCTACAACACCATGGAAGCGTTCAAGGTCGAGAATAAGTTTCGCGGTTAGACTGATCTAAAGAGGAGATCGCGCGATTCGTTTTGCGTGCCAGCCCGGCTGTATCAAATGTTGTGAGCGCAAAGGCTTCGTGTACCTCTGCGAAGACGACATTGTGCGGATTGCAGCGTATGTCGGATTGACCCCGGCTGAATTCGAACAGCGCCATGTCTATCGCACCAGGCATTTGATCCGCCTCCGTATTCCCCGTAAGTCCAATTGCCAATTCTTGAGCAGCGCCGGATGTTCGGTGCATGCCGTGAAGCCGGTGCAGTGCCGGACATTTCCGTTCTGGCCGGATATCCTGCACGATGCGAAAACGTTGAGCGATACCGCGAACTATTGCCCGGGAATCGGACAAGGCGAACTGGTGCAGATCGCGGACGCCATGGAATCCAGTCGCGCCATGCTGGAAGCGCACCCCACGTTTTACCCGGCCCTTCGCTAGTGCAAGCCGCTGCCACACCAACCGGCACGTCGCAGCCGGTCTCTACCTTCGGGCAACTCTGCCGCAACGGCGGCTTCCAATCTTTTCTTTGGACGCAGTTCCTGGGCGCGTTCAACGACAACGTCTACAAAATCATCGTCTCCATGCGCGCGGTGCACATCGCCGCAACGACCGGCACCGGCAGTGAGTACTTGTCGCTCGCCGGCGCGGTGTTTGTGATCCCGTTTCTGTTGTTCTCCGGCTACTCGGGGCATCTCGCCGACACCATCAGCAAACGATCGGTGCTGGTTGCGATCAAGGTGTTCGAGATCGCCGTGATGCTGTTTGGTCTCGCAGCTTTCTTCTCGACGCGTATCGAACTCATGCTCGTCGTGCTGTTCCTGATGGCGCTGCATTCCACGATCTTCAGTCCAGCCAAGTACGGCATCGTGCCAGAGATGCTGCCGGCGCAAGACCTCTCGCGTGCGAACGCGTTGCTCGAGATGAGCACCTTCGTCGCGATTGTGCTCGGCACCGCCATTGGCGGCCTGCTGTTCACGCTTTGGAAGCAGGAGCCATGGAAGATGGGTCTCGTCACGCTCGCTATCGCGGTGGCCGGATTGCTCACCAGCTTTCGTATTCCGCGCGTCGCGCCTTCGGGTGCGAAAGAAACGTTTCGTTGGAACCCGTTTGGTGAGGTTATTGTTGGTACCAAGGCACTGTGGCGCCATCGCATGCTGTGGCTTTGCGTGGTTGCCATCTCCTACTTCTGGTTTCTCGGCGCTCTGTTTCAACTTGACCTGTTGTTGTTCGGCAGTGAAGTTCTGAAAGCAAGCGATCTGAACGTCAGTCTTTTGATCACCAGTCTCGCGATCGGGATCGGCGTCGGCAGCATGCTCTCGGGACGTCTTTCGGGCGACAAGGTCGAACTTGGCCTGGTGCCGATCGGCTCATTCCTGATGGCCGTATTCTCGGTCGCGCTTTATTTCACGCGCACTTCCTATATCGGGTCTGTCGTGGTGCTGGCGATGCTTGGAATCTCGAGCGGTATCTTCATCGTGCCGCTGAACGCGTTCTTACAACAGCACGCAGGCGCGAAAGAGAAAGGCCGCGCGCTCGGAACGAATAACTTCTACAACACGGTGGGCATGCTGCTCGCATCCGGCACGCTCTGGATCTTTCACGACCGGCTGCACGTCACGCCCGATAAGCTGATCCTGATCTTTGGGCTGCTGACGCTGGCGGCAACGGCGTACATCGTCAAAGTGATCCCGGAGTTTCTGCTGCGCTTCCTGCTCTGGCTCGCCTTCCACACGATTTATCGCATTCGCATCGAAGGCCGCCAGAATATTCCCCAGCGAGGCGCGGCACTGCTGGTTTCGAATCACGTCTCTTTCGTCGATGGCTTCCTGATCGCAGCCTGCATCCAACGCTTCGTTCGTTACATGATCTGGCGGCCTTATTACGAACACCGGGGGGCACTCTGGTTCTTCAAGCTGGCGCACGCAATTCCCGTCAGCGATGGCGGACGCCGGGACACGATTGAGTCGCTGCGCATGGCGCGGCGCGAGGTGGAAGCCGGGCATGTCGTCTGCATCTTTGCCGAGGGCGGCATCACGCGCGTGGGAGAGATGCAGCCGTTCAAACGTGGATTCGAGCGCATCACCGACGGTTTGCCGGTGCCCGTCATTCCCGTGCGTATCTCGGGCATGTGGGGCAGTATCTTCAGCTTCTCGGGCGGCAAGGTTCTGAAGAAATGGCCGCGTGCGATTCCCTATCCGGTCACCATCTCCTTTGGCGAGCCGCTCTCGTCCAGTGCGACAGTTCTCGACGTGCAAGCGGCCGTTGAGTCCATGTCGATCGGCGCGGCGTAATACGCGCGAAACTTCCGCCACAAGTGTGGCATCGTATGACCTAACGGATGAAGGGCGTAACCGCATTCCTGCTGCATTATGGCTACCTGGTGCTGTTCGCCAACGTACTGGCTGAACAGATGGGACTGCCGCTGCCCGCCACTCCTGTCCTGCTCGCGGCAGGCGCGCTCGCCGGGACCGGTCATATGAGTCTGGCGCTGGTGATGCTGTTGGCCGTTGTTGCGTCCGTTGCCGCCGACGGGTTTTGGTACCGCCTGGGCGTGCTGCGCGGCTCGTCCATCCTGCATACCTTGTGCAAGATTTCGCTCGAACCAGACAACTGCGTCAAGCAGACGGAGACGGCGTATTCGCGCTATGGCGTAACATCGCTGCTGTTTGCCAAATTCGTGCCCGGATTGAGCACCGTGGCGCCGCCTATGGCCGGCATCTTTCAGGTTTCGCCGGGGCGCTTCCTGTTGTTCGACGCGGCCGGATCGGCCATCTGGGCAGGAGCCTTTGTTTTCGGCGGCTGGCTCTTCCGGACGCAGATCGAGGTCGCGGCCGAATATTTGTCGAACTTCGGCTTCCGCGTACTGATCGGCATTGGCGCTGCGCTCGCCGCTTACATCGGCTATAAGTACTGGCAGCGCAGGCGCATCATCCGCGAACTCCGCATTGCTCGCATCACTCCGCTTGAGTTGAAAGAACGCATGGAGGCCGGGGAAGATCTCGTAGTCGTCGACCTGCGCCATTCGCTCGAATGGGACATGGGCAAGATTCCGGGCTCCTTACAGATTGCGGGCGACGAACTCGAATCGCGCGCGCCGGAGCTCTTGAAATCGGGTGAGCTGATCCTCTACTGTTCTTGACCAAACGAAATCTCGAGTGCCCGTGCGGCGCTCAAGCTCAGACGGCAGGGAGTACAGCGCGTGCGGCCGCTCGAGGGCGGCTTCGAATTGTGGCTGCAACTCGGGTTCCCGGTGGAAGGCGCGACAGTAACTCGCGAGTAAATTCCGGGCCATTTTTGCGGGATAATCAATATCTACCCGCGAACAATGACGAAAGCTCGTGAGCTCGTTTCTCCGGCGCTTCTTTTCGTGCTGGCTTCTTTCCCCGCGTTGAGCGCCGAAACACCGCAGCGCCCCATCAATTTCGATCGCGAAATTCGCCCCATCCTTTCCGATAACTGCTTTACCTGCCACGGGCCTGACGAAAAAAAGCGCATGGCTAACTTGCGCCTGGATACGCCCGATGGTGGCGCGTTCTCGAAACGCGGCAGCTACCAGATCATTGTTCCGGGCGATTCAAAGAACAGCCGCTTATTCCAACGCGTGAGTGCGAGCGATAAGTCCTAGCGGATGCCGCCAGCAACGTCGACCACGACGCTGAACCAGCATCAGATCGACCTGCTCAAGCAGTGGATCGACCAGGGCGCCAAGTGGGAGGTGCATTGGGCTTTTGTTGCGCCAACCGCAACCACACCGCCGGCAGATTAACGATCCCGGCGCGCGTAATGCGATCGATCATTTTGTCCTCGCGCGTCTGCAGAAAGAAGACCTGAAGCCCTCGCCCGAAGCGGATAAAGCCACGCTGCTTCGGCGTGTCACCTTCGACCTGACCGGCCTGCCGCCGACGCCCGCAGAGATCTGAATTCGTTTCTGGCCGACAATCTCCCGACGCTTATGAAAAGCGCGTGGATCGCTGTTGCACTCGCCGCGCTATGGCGAGCGCATGGCCATGCAATGGCTCGATCTGGCGCGCTATGCGGATACGCACGGCTACCACATCGACAGCCACCGCGAATGTGGCACTGGCGCGATTGGGTGATCAACGCGTTCAACCAGAACATGCCGTACGACCAGTTCACCATCGAGCAACTCGCCGGGCGACCTGCTGCCCAACGCGACACCGGACACAGAAGTTGGCCAGCGGATTCAACCGCAATCACATGATCAACTTCGAGGGCGGCGCGATCCCCGAAGAGTATCAGGTGGAGTACGTGGTGGATCGCGCTGGAAGCGACATCCACCACCTGGATGGGCCTGACCATGGGCTGCGCGCGCTGCCACGATCATAAGTACGATCCCATTAAGCAGAAAGATTTTTACCAGCTTCTTCGCCTTCTTCAACAACGTCTCCGAGAAGGGGCTCGACGGCCGCAACGGCAACGCCGAGCCTATCTGCAACTGCCGTCGGAGAACAGCAGGCGCGCGAGCGAGCAACTGAAGCAGGCCATCGAAGCACACGAGAAGGCTCTTGCCGGAAGACAGGATTGCAAGCGAGCAAGCCGCATGGGAAGCAAGCAGGAACTGCAGCGTGTCCGCAGCCTCCGCGCGACGGGCTGCTCGCACATTATGAATTCGATGGCAATCTTTGAGCGACGCTTCCGGCCACTATCAGTTATGGGCGCGCTGTAGCGACAGGCGATCTGACCTACTCGAGCGGGCCAGTGGGCAAGGCTGCCGACTTCGATGGCGAGACCGAGGTCAACTTCGGCGCATCGCCCGCACTCGAAACGCGACACGCCATTCGCGATTGCGTGGTGGATGAAGGTCGATGGCAAGCAGCGCATCGCCTTTCTTCAGCAGGTGAGCGATGTCGCGAGACGCCGCGGATTTGGAAATCTACTTCGACGACTTCGACTCTGACCGCAATCCAGCAGCGCAGCCCGCGCATGTATGTGCGGTTGGCGAACGCCTGGCCGCAGAAGCGATCGAATGCGCACCAAGGACATCGATCAAGCCCGGAAGATCCGATGCGCCACATCGTGGTGAACTACGACGGCTCCGGCAAGGCCGAAGGCATCGCGATCTATGTGGATGGCAAGCCGGTCACGCTCGAGACACTGAAGGATTCTCTCGCGGGTCCGATCACTGCCGACGCGCCGCTGGCCGATCGGCAACAAGCTGCTCGATCTTGCCATACAAGGGCAAGCTCGACGATCTTCGCATCTACTCGCGCAAGCTCACGCCAGCTGAAATCGCCGAACTTCGACTCGCAGGAGCCGCTGCGATCCACTCTGAACACGCTTGCCGACAAGCGCACCAAGCAGCAGAAGGATTGGATTCGCAACTACTACCTGACCAACGCGTGCGCCCGAAGCAGACCAGCACGGCCTGGCATCGAACTGAAAGCGCTGCGAAGCGCAGCAGAAGCAACTGGAGGCACGCGATCCCGACCACCATGGTGATGTCGGAAATGGACGAAGCCGCGCGACACCTTTGTTCTGGCGCGCGGCGACTACCGCAACCAGACCGAGAAAGTCACGCCCGGCGTGCCCTCAGTTCTTGCCGCCGCTGCCCGCAGGATGCTCCGCCGAACCGGCTCACGCTCGCGAAGTGGCTGGTCGAGCCCGCAGAATCCGCTGACCGCGCGCGTTGCGGTGAATCGCTACTGGCAGATGTACTTCGGCACCGGCATCGTGAAAACGGCCGAGAATTTCGGCTCGCAGGGCGAAGCGCCCAGCCATCCCGAACTGCTCGATTGGCTGGCAACCGAGTTCGTCCGCACGGGCTGGGACGTGAAAGCCATGCAGCGCCTGATCGTCACCTCCGCAACCTATCGCCAGTCGTCGCGAGTCACGCCGGAACTGCTGAAGAACGCGACCCGGAGAACCGTCTGCTCGCGCGCGGTCCGCGCTTCCGCCTGCCCGCCGAAATGGTCCGCGATGGCGCGCTGGCATGAGCGGTCTGCTTGAAGAGACGCAGTCGGCGGGCCCGGGCGTGAATCCCGTATCAGCCGAAAGGGCTTGTGGGAAGAGATCGCATTTGGCGATGGCTTCTCCGCGCAGACCTACAAGCAGGGCCACGGCGACGATCTTTATCGCCGCAGCATGTACACGTTCTGGAAGCGCACCAGCCCTCCGCCGGAGATGATCACGTTCGATGCGCCCGACCGCGAGAAATGCACCGCGCGCCGGACTGATACCAACACGCCGCTGCAGGCGCTGGTGTTGCTGAACGATCCCACCTATGTGGAAGCGCTCGCGCGCTTGCGCAACGCATGCTGACTGAAGGCCGGCGCGAATCCCGACAACGCGCATTCGTTACGGCTTCCGGCTTGCCACCGCGCGACAAGCCGGCAGCCGCGAGAAGTCAGCATCCTGCGCGAAGCGCTACGAGCGCCGAACTGCGGCGATTACAAAAAGCACGAAGACCAGGCCGCAGAAGCTGTTGCAAGGTGGGCGAATCGCCGGTCGATCCCAAGCTGAACAAGACTGGAACTGGCGGCCTGGACCACGGTCGCCAGCATGATCCTGAATCTGGACGAAACCGATCACCAAGGAATAAGCATGGAACTGAGCCGACAGAACATTTACAGCCAGCGCAGGAACGGGCCGAAGCACTTGCGTTTACCCGCCGGCATTTCTTCGGCAAGGACAGCTGCCGGCATTGGCGGCGCGGCGCTTGCTTCGCTGCTGCAATCCGCAGCTGTTCGCCGGCGACCGCAACTGGCGGCCTGCCCGGGCTGCCCCACTTCGCGCCGAAAGCCAAGCGCGTCATCTATCTGCACCAGTCCGGCGCGCCCTCGCAGATCGAGCTGTTCGATTACAAGCCGAAGCTGCAAGCAGCTGCACGGCACCGAACTGCCCGCATCCGATTCGGCAGGGCCAGCGCATCACCGGCATGACCTCGGGCCAAAGCTCGTTCCCGGTCGCGCGCTCGCTGTTTCAAGTTCAGCCAGCACGGGCAAGTCCGGCGCATGGTTCAGCGAACTGCTGCCGCATCACGGCAAGATCGTCGGACGACATCGCGATCATCAAGACCACCAACACCGAAGCCATCAATCACGATCCGGCCATCACGTTTATTCAGACCGGCAGCCAGCAGCCCGGGCGCCCCAGCATGGGCGCGTGGGTCAGCTATGGACTGGGCAGCGAGAACCAGAATCTGCCGGCGTTTGTCGTGCTGATCTGCGCAATCGAGCGCGATCAACACCGATCAGCCGCTGTTCTCGCGGCTGTGGGGCAGCGGCTTTCTTCCCTCCAATTACCAGGGCGTGAAGTTCCGCGCGGGGGCGACCCGGTGCTGTATCTCTCCGATCCTCCGGGCATCGATAAGGCGACGCGCCGCCGCATGCTCGACGGCATCGCGCAAGCTGAACCAGATGAACGCCGAAGCCTACGGCGATCCCGAAATCGAAACGCGCATCTCGCAGTATGAGATGGCGTACCGGATGCAAACCTCGCGTGCCCGAACTGATGGATCTTTCGAAGGAGCCGGAGAGCACGTTTGAAATGTACGGCCCCGATGCGCGCAAGCCCGGCACCTATGCGGCGAACTGCCTGCTGGCGCGGCGCCTGGCCGAACGCGGCGTGCGCTTCATCCAGCTCTATAAGCGCGGCTGGGACCAGCACAACGATCTTCCGCGCGATCTCGCGCTGCAATGCCAAGAGCGTCGACCAGCCTTCCGCCGCACTGGTGACAGGACCTGAAACAGCGCGGGCTTGCTGGACGACACGCTGGTGCTCTGGGGCGGCGAATTCGGCCGCACCGTTTACTGCCAGGGCAAGCTGATGGACACCAACTACGGCCGCGACCATCACCCGCGCTGCTTCACCGTCTGGATGGCCGGCGGCGGCATCAAGCCCGGCATTACTGTACGGCGAAACGGACGACTATTCCTACAACGTGGTGTCCGATCCGGTGCATGTTCACGACTTACAAGCCACCATGCTGCGGTGCTTGGGAATCGACCACAAACGGCTGACATTCCAATTCCAGGGCCGTCACTTCCGGTTGACGGATGTGGCAGGGCAAGTAGTAACGGATTTGATGGTGTAGAGCTCGAAGGTTGTCGGTGCTCCTCAACCAGCATGAACAGAGCCGCGACAGCAATGGAGCGGGCCGTTGATGTTATCCGGCCAGCCCGCTCCATCGCTGTCGCGGCTCTGTAACGAACTCATACGCTCGTCGAGACCACGCTTGTCACGGTCCGTCTCCTCTGAGCGATGCGAATCATGATGCGGCCCAATGCGAATCCGCCGATGAGTGCATAGCTCGTCCATTCGGGCCGGAACATGCCAGTGACGACGGCGCTGAGGAATGCTCCGAACGCGGTCCGCAGCCGCCACGTGACGTTCTGCAGGTCTTCTGGCCGGGCGTTCGGGGCGAGCATCTTGCGAGCGCGCGCATATTCCCACTGCGCCAGAAGCAGCACTGCGATCGAGAGTTGATTGCCGTAATAAAAAAGCTGCGACACGGGATGCACGCTCATGTGGGTCAGCAACCCCGCTGAAAAAGGCAGCAGCGACACCATCATCAGAAACAGCAGGTTCAGCCACAGGAAACCTTTGTCGGTGTGTTGAACGAAGTGCGAGATCACGTGGTGCGTGTACCAGAAGGTGCCCGCCAGAAGGAATGTGATTGCGTAACTCAGGAACGCCGGCCACATGGCGGAAAGCTGGTGCACCATCTCCGCGCCGTTCATGTGGTGCGTTCGCTCCGGCACTTTCAAGTCAAGAACCAGGAGTGTCATGGCGATCGCGAAAACGCCGTCGCTGAGCGCTTCGAGACGGTTCTTTCCGAGCAGCATAGGTTGCATGTCTGAACCTCATATAGTAAACAACGCGCCGCGCTATAGTGACCGAGGATGCCGGACTTCAGCTCCAACACGCCGACCCATCTCACGCGCGAGTTGCTCGCAGCACTCGAATGTGGCGTGTTCGAACGAATCGACAACGTCACATTCCAGGCCAGTGGCGCAGTGCCGGAGTGGTTGTCTTTAGATACCGGCGTGCTCCAAGCCGCTCTGCGCTTCCCGCATCTGGAGGCGTTCCTGAACGAATGCGGCGCCGTCTGGGAGAGCGCATCGCCCGCGCGCAAAGCTTCCGAAATCTGGCTCGAAGGCGAGCGCTATTTGCAGGCGGTCGCGTTGCGCGCCGAAGGGCGCTCGCTGTTGTTGTTGCGCAGCGTGCCGCAGTCGTCCACGGTGCGTGACCTGGCTGCAGAGAAGGAGAAGGTAGCACGCATGGGCCAGATGCTCGCCGCGGTCAGTGCGGAACTCGAAGCCAAGCGCGTCGAAGCCGAGCGTGCCCGCCGCGCGCAAAGCGACTTTCTCGCCACCATGAGTCATGAGATCCGCACGCCGCTGAACGCGATCATCGGCATGGCCGACATTCTTGCGTCCACCGGCCTCTCGCCCGATCAGACCAAGTGTGTGGAAGTATTTCAGCGCAACGGCGCGGGCCTCGTTAACCTGATCAACAACATTTTGGACCTCGCAATCGTTGAAGCAGGCAAGACGGCGCTCGAGCGGACCGAGTTCGATCTGCAGGAGATGCTGTTGCGCGCGCAAGAAGTAGTTCAAGCACGTGCCGCGGCCAAAGCTTTGGACCTGCATCACGCCATCGCGCCCGGCGTTCCGCGCAGGCTTACGGGCGATGCGAACCGCCTGCGTCAAGTCATCGTGAATCTGCTCAGTAACGCGATCAAGTTCACCGACAAAGGAAGCCTCTCGATTGAAGTCGAAGACGAACCGGGCGCCCCGAGCGGTACGTTGCGTTTCGCCGTGCGCGACACGGGCATCGGCATTCCTGCAGACCGACTTGGCACGATCTTCGATGGGTTCGTTCACCCGCAGCACTCGACCACCCGAAGGCATAGCGGCGCTGGGCTTGGCCTGACCATTTCGCGTCAGCTCGTCGAACTGATGGGCGGCAGGATATGGGTCGAGAGCACTGTTGGCGTCGGCAGCACGTTCTACTTTACGGTTGCGCTTGAGCCCGCGAAAAGCCCGATCACGGTTCCGAAAATTGCTCCTACCGTTCCAGTGAACGAGATGGAGCGCCGGCTCGCGGGATTGAAGATTCTGCTTGCCGAAGACGCGGACGATAATCGCTTTCTGATTTTGTCTTACCTGAAGAAATCCAAATGCGAAATCGTGACGGCAGAGAACGGAGAAGAGGCTCTCGAGCGCTTTGCCGGAGCGCCCTTCGACGTGGTTCTGATGGATGTTGAGATGCCCCTGATGGACGGTCTCGACGCGACCCGGGAGATTCGCAAATTAGAAAGAACGCGCAATCAGAGCGCGACGCCGGTGCTGGCGTTGACCGCGCATGCCGCTTCCGATATGGCAACGAAGAGTGCAGAGGCGGGCTTCACTGCGGTCCTGACGAAACCGATTCGCAAGGCAGATCTCCTCCAAGCACTGGTTGAGTATTCGGGCAGATCAGATTACAAACAAACAACTTCTGCACCGGCATCCGATGACACGTAAGCCTATTCTCCGTGCGGGTGGAAGATGGTCTCGAAGATGTCGTTCCGGCGTATCTCGCCAAGCGCCGCGCTGACGTTGCTCGCTTCCGCGACGCCCTTTCCGCAGGCGACTTCACCAAGATCCGCAATCTGGCGCACAAGATGAAGGGCACGGGCACCGCTTACGGCTTTCCGTATCTGACCGAGTTAGCTGCGAAAATCGAGGAGAGCGCGGTCGAGTGCGAAGCTTCTGCGGCCGGTGACTCAATTCAGAAGTTCGAAAGCTACGTAAGCCGCGTCGTATTGGAGTACATTAGTTAGACATTGACCTTCTGAGGCTCTGAGGAGACCACATTTGTTACTGCGGTTCTGGGGCACTCGCGGTTCGATCGCAACCCCCGGCGTAGACACCAGTCATTTCGGCGGCAACACCTCTTGCGTCGAAGTGGTAACGAAAGCCGGACAACGCTTCGTCATCGATTGCGGAACAGGTGCTCGCGCATTGGGGGCAGAGTGGATGGCGCATGCTCCAAAGCCGATCACCGCGACCATTCTGCTGAGCCACACGCATTGGGACCATATTCAGGGATTCCCGTTTTTTGCGCCGCTGTTCGTGCCTGGCAACCACATCACCGTGTGCGGTCCACAAGGCGCGAAACAGACGTTACCCGAAGTGCTCGCCGGGCAAATGGAGTACACCTATTTCCCGGTTGAGCTTGGCCAACTGGGCGCCGGCATCGAGTACCGCGACCTGGCGGAAGGCACCCACGACATCAACGGCGTGCGCATCACGACGCAGTTCCTGAATCATCCTGCGATCACGCTGGGCTACCGCATCGAAGCCGATGGCGTGACGGTTCTCTACCTTTGCGATCACGAGCCGTTCTGGGAAGGGCTGTGGCGTTCCGATGCGCCGCCCGGCAAGATCGATTCGATCCTGCACGATGGCGATCGCTTCCACGCTGCGTTCATGGAGAATGCCGACCTGGTGATTCACGATGCGCAGTACACGCCCGAAGAGTACGTCACGAAGAAGAACTGGGGCCACAGTACCTATACGTATGTCACCAGCATCGCCGCCGCGGCGAATGTGAAGCGCCTGCTGTTGACGCATCACGATCCCACGCACAACGATACGTTTCTGCGCGATCTCGAAGCGCGAGCGCAACAGGTCGCGCGAGACCTGGGCTCGCCAATGCAGGTCTCTCTCGCGAACGAAGGGTTTGAAGAGGTCTTCGAAAAAAGCGCCGTTCACGCGCGGCAAGTGAATCAGGTCTACGCTTCGGATCCCGGGTTCGGCCGTTCGCTGCGCATTTTGATTGTGGATGACGATGAGGATCTGCGCATCATCGCCAAGCGCGCGCTGACCAAGAGCGGACATGACGTGATCGAGGCCGTAACTGGAGCGGAGGCGTTGCAGATGGTAGCCGACCAGCGTCCTGACCTGGTGCTGCTCGATCTGTTTATGCCGGCGCCCGATGGCTTCGATGTGTTGCGTACGCTGCGCTCGCAGGAGCAGACGCGGACACTGCCCGTGGTGGTGCTGACCGCGGCGGGCGATGAAGACAGCGCGCGCAAAAGCTTCGATTTTGGCGCGACGGATTTCCTGAGCAAGCCGTTTACGCCGCCGCAGTTGGACGCGCGTGTTCGCTCGTGTTTCGCGCACTCTGCGCGATCCATCGGCGCCGAGTAGGTTCAGTTCTTCGCGGTGAAGTTCGCGAACATCATGCCCGTTTCATCGAGCGTTCGGAGCGGCACGTAATCGCAAAGCTCCTGGAAGCGCGTCCACAGTTGCATCAGGCCGGAGTGCGAGTGAGCTTTCTCGAGTCCGTCTTCGGTCCACTCGAAGACTTCGACAACAGTGCCGTCACCCGCGGTCGCAATGACGTGCGGACGTTCCGTAGCGCAGCCGATGCTTCTCAGATACGGCACATGCTCGCGCGTTAAAGCCAGAAGTTCTTCGTCCCTGCCAGGCTTTGGCTTGTAAGAAACGATGGACAGACGGGCGTTCGGATTTTGCATCATAGATGCATCATAGTCTCGGTCGCAGCGGCTTGTTGCGTCTTGACTTCACATTCGTTTTCGGATTAACTACACCGGATGCTGAAGTCGATCGATATTCTGATTGGTCTTTCTGTCGTGATGCTTGTGGCCAGTATGGCCGTGACCGTCATGACTGGCTTTGTGAATCACGTGCGCAACAGCCGCGGCCGCAATCTGCACCAGGGCATTGCCGACCTGTTGCGCCTGATCGATCCGGCGCTGGCGCTGCCGGTAGTCAACGGCATCGCACGCGCAATCCTCACCCATCCTCTCATCCGCGATGGACAGCGGCGCATGGGCGCGGTGATCCACCGTGAAGAACTGACCAAGCTGCTGATCGAGTTAGGCACCGGATGCCGGACCGCAGACCCTCGATAAAGAAGCGCAAGCCGCGCTGGTGAAAACGTTGGCGGCAAACGGCATCGCACAGCCGGCCGAAACGCTTGACCGCATTCGCAATGCCGCGCTCTCGCTCGAGAAATCGCGTCCCGAGCTGTCGAACATGGACCGCGCCAGCGCCGCCATTCTGCAGGAAGCCGAAACTGCGCTGGTAGCGAAGATCAATAGCTGGTTCGATCAAACGATGGATCGCGTGAGCGCCCGCTTCACTCTTTCGGCGCGTGTGATCACGTTTTGCGGCGGTCTGCTACTGGCGCTTGTGTTGCAACTGGACACCATCGCGCTGGTGAACCGCCTGTCTGTCGACGATGCGATGCGCGACTCGCTGGTTGCTCAAGCGAACAAGGTGAGCCCGCCGGACACTGAGTTACGACAAGTTGATCGCCTTGGGCGTAGTGTCCATCCCACAGTACCCGGCCGACTTTCAAAAGTTGGGTGACCTGCGGCATCTGACCGGCATTGTCTTCACGACGCTATTGCTGAGCATGGGTGCACCGTTCTGGTACGGAGCTTTGCAACAGCTACTGCAGTTGCGTTCGAAGGTGGAGCGGGCCGACGATCTGCAGCGAAAAGCCCGGCAAGCCGTCGCGGCTTAGTGAACGGTGTAGGGCGCGCGTAACCCGAACGCAGCAATTTCCGCTTCGAAGCGGTCGCCCTGTGCGCTCTGCATTTCGTAAGTGCCGTGCATACTGCCGGTCGGTGTAGGCAGCGGGCACCAGGATGAGTACTTGAACGATTCGCCAGGCGCGAGCTCAGGCTGCTTTCCAACCACGCCTTCGCCTTTGACTTCGCGTATCTGTTCGAGCGCGTCGGTGATGATCCAATGACGGTTCAGCAACTGCACCGTCTGTGTCGATTCGTTGGTGATGCGCACCGTGTACTCGAAAATCCACGCGTTCTGCGCAGGACGCGAATTCTCGGGCGAGTAGCGCGCCAGAACTTCCACGCGGACGCCTTTGGTTACTGCTTCCGAGACCGGCGCGAGTTCCGATTGAGATCCAGGCATGGCGAGTGTCAGGATACCAAGGTACGTTCGCGAGCCGCGCGCGCACTCGCGATCGACTGCAGCAGGCGCTCGCAGGAAGCCGAGACCTCAGCCACCGCAAGATCAAACGCTTCCTGATGCATACGCGCGGGCTTGTGATAGCCGCTGATCTTCCGCACGAACTGCAGGGCCGCGCCGCCGATGTCCTCGCTATTGGCGGGATGATCGAGCTTCGTCAGCACCTTGATGCTTCTGCACATATGACTATTTTACGTGCGGTTTGCCGCGCAGGTTAACATCCATCGGCTGGTTTTCCGCGCGAATGTGGAACCCGTTGTAACAAAGCAGGCGCAACACACTGGCCGGCCTTCCATACCAGCTACCCCACGAAAGAGGCGTGTCGCCATGCATATCGCGCGCATCGATCTGCGCACCGGAAGCCAGTAACAAAGTGATCGTCTCGCCGTCCGCAAATGCCGCTGCACGGTGCAGCGGCGTTTCGCCTTTGGTGCGGCAATCGCGCATGAAGGCGCCCGTTTCAGCTCCGTGGTTCGTGTGCACGTTCGGATTCGCCCCGTGGGCGAGCAGCACCTGAGTAACTAGCCGGACTGCGTGGCCGCCCTTCGAAAGCGCTGAATGCAGCGGTGTCTCACCTGTGCTCGGGTCCGCAGAATTGGGGTTCGCGCCTTGCTCCAACAGGAATTCGCAAAGCTGCCAATGACCGTGAAAAGCGGCTCCGTTCAGATCGAAGTTGTCGCCAAGTGAAGCAAGCGCCGCACCTTGCGTAAGCAAATAGCGCATCGCGCTCACGTCACCGTAGTACGCGCACCACTGCAACAGCGACACTCCATTGGCATCCTGCTCATCCGCGCGATGGCCTGCTGCCAGGTATTCGAACACCAGATCGGTACGGCCGTCTGCGATGCGCGCGAGCATACTTAGTGCGAAGGACGGTCCTGCGGCGGCAGAGTCGCGAGGTGTTCCTGTTCCACGCGCTGCGCATAAGCATCAAGCAGTTCTTGGACCCGCATTGCATTTGGGGAACGCACGATGAGACCGACATGATGCGGCTCGTGCATGCGCCAGACGACTTCAGGATCAGCGAAGCCACTCATATCCGGCCACTCCTGCCGCGCGAGCGCCACCAGCAAGCCTGCATGTTCACGCGTAACGGCAGGCAATGTATAATGGTCGCCGCTTTCGATGCGCGCCCACTCGGCCCACAGGTTCACGCCAGTCGCGGCCTCGATCAGGTCCGAGATGTGTGCGCCGCCAACACGCGCGGCGCTTTCGAGGAAGTACAACTTGCCGCCATCGTGTGCGCGAATGAACTCCGTGTGCGCGACGCCCAGTGTCAAACCCAAGCCCGCCAGCACGCGCTTGTTCATCGCAAGCAAGTCCGGCGCAACGCCTTCCTCGTCGGCCAATGTACGGGTTGTGAAGATGCCGCCACCGTGCGAAACGTCGAGCGGCGGGCGGCCATAGGAACTCGCGATCGCAAACTGAACATCGTTGCCCACGACGATTGAGTCAACATGAAAGACATCGCCGGGAATGTATTGCTCGATCAGATGAAACGATTGGCGGTCACCCAGCGCTTCGAGCGCAGCCCAGAGTTGCGCGGCGGAATGAATCTTCTGAATGCCAATAGCTCCGGCCATGAAGCGCGGCTTGAGCACCCAGGGTGCAGGCACGCTTTCGATATAAGCCTCAACGTCAGAATGATTCAACGCGCCGGTAAATGGCGGCACGGCGATGCCTGAGTCTCTCGCCCGCATGCGCATGGTGAGCTTGTCCCGAAAACCGCGCGTGGTGGATTCGTCCATGCCGCTCACCGCCAGGTGCGCTCGGAGCCACGCCGCTAGCTCGAGATCGAATTCATCGAGAGCAACGATACGATCGATACGCTGGTGGCGCATCAGGTGCGCAACGGCTTCAAGCGTGTGCTCGCGATTCCAGACATGCTCCTCATCGGGCATGTAGAAAATTTCGTCAATGCTCTCCTGCGGCCACTCTGCTTTGTCTTTGAGGCTCAGCGAGGTAATCAGATAGACGCGGCAGCCCTGCTGCTTCAACTGCCGCAGGAATGCCTGGCCCTTTTCGTAACTCGCAAGACAAAGAACAGTGAACGGCTGTTGTTGGGCCATTCTGTCTAGCCTTGCACACGTTCGGCTTTGCCGGTCCAGAACTGTTCGCGCAACTCGCGCTTCAGGATTTTGCCGGTCCCGGTTTTCGGGAGGGGGTTGGAGACGAAATAGAAAGCGCGCGGAGTCTTGAACTGCGCAAGCCGCGGCTCCAGATACGCCAGCATCTCTTCGGCCGTGAGGCTCTGGCCCTCTTTCAGGAAGATAAACGCCACGGGCACTTCGCCCCACTTCACATCAGGAGCGGCAACCACTGCGCACTCGAACACGGCCGGGTGCGCAGCGATGGCGCGCTCGACTTCGATGGAGGAGATGTTCTCGCCGCCGCTGATGATGATGTCCTTCTTGTCGATCGACGATGTGGATGTAGCTATCGTCATCCCACACCGCCATGTCGCCCGTATGCAGCCAGCCGTTGGTGATGACCGCGGCGGTCGCTTCGGGTTCGCGATAGTAGCCTTCCATCACGTGATCGCCGCGCACGATGATCTCGCCGATGCTGTTCATGTCGCGAGGAACATCGGCCATCTTGCTGTCCACGACGCGAATCTCGGCCCCCGGGTACAGACCAGCCGGCCATTGCCTGGCGGTGCGCGCGATCCTCGGCGTCGCGATAACGCACTGTGTCTTTGCGGCGCGAGGACGAGATCACCGGCGACGTCTCAGTCAATCCGTAACCGGCGCTGACGGTGCAGAGAAATGCCTTCTCCATGCGGTCGATCAACTCGGGTGAAGCCGCAGCCCCGCCCATCATGAATCGACCGCATGCTGGTGACATCGTAGGATGCGCGGTCGGGGCACTGCAGCAGAGCATTGGCCATTGTAGGCACCAACGTCATGGTGGTCGCGCGCTCGGTCTGGATCAGATGGAATACGGACTTCGGGTCGAAGCGCCGCACCATTACCTGTCGCGTACCCATCAAGGTGCAGGCCTGCGGACGTCCCCAACCGTTGGCGTGAAACAGCGGAATGGTATGCAGATCGATCGGCTCTTCGTCGCGCATGAATACCGCGGCCACCGACATCGCATGGAGATACAGCGTGCGGTGCGCAAGCGTGACGCCCTTCGGAGTGCCGGTGCTGCCGCTGGTGTAGAAGAGTTCAGCAATGGCGGTCTCGTCGTACGCCATGATGTCGAGCGGATCGGGATCCTGTGCGCCGATGAACTCTTCATAGCCGATGTCGGCTTGTGGTCCGTGACCGCTCAGACCGATATAGCGTTCAATGTGCGGACAGCCTTTGCGCAACTGCTCTACCAGCGGCGCGAAGTCATCTTCGAAGAGCAATACGCGGGCGCCGGAGTGATTCAGTATTGTGAGCAACTCGCCAGGCGTGAGCCGCACGTTCAACGGCATCACGATCGCGCGCGCTTGGGGCGACCCCGTAGTAGCCTTCCAGAAGCTGATGTGTGTTGAAGCTGAGATACGCGACGCGATCGCCAGGTTTTGTTCCAGCTTGTCGCAGAGCCGCCGCGAGCTGTCCGCAGCGCGCACCGAACTGCGCGTAGGTGAACCGCTTGGCCCCGCAAATCACTCCCTCCTTGCTGCCGTAAAGATCGACAGCGCGATGCAGACAGCGCAAGGTAGTGAGTGGAATAAACATGCTGAGTAGTCTCCGCGGCGACTAGAGCATTGTACAGCCGCGAGCGCCACCTGCGGGCTTGTTACTGCAGCGTGAGACCGGCGGTGTGCCGGATTGCTTTTGTACCCTGTCGAAGCACGACCTCGACCTGGTAATCGCCCGGCTGTAAACCTTCCATGGGTATACCCAAAAGATAGCCTCGCGTGTCGGAAGCTGTTCCTTGTGCAGGCTGATAGGTGTGCACAAGCCTGCCGTCGCGCTTGAGTTCGACGGCCAACGCAGTGTTCGCGTCTTTACTATCGCCGCCATAGACGCGGAAGAACACCGAGATTACTCCGTTGGCCGCAAACGGCAAAGCATTACTGAGCGCCGGCGTGATGCGTTGGCCATCGGTAACCAGGTCATCCTGATTGTCAGTAGCGGTGGCTGCTTCTGTTCGCCGTACCAGAACAATGTCACTCAGTCCGAACGATTCACGCTCAGGAACTAACAGGACCGCACGCCGCGCTGACGCGCTGAGCGCAACCTGATCGATCGCGGCAGTCTCCAGAGTGTAGCGGCCAGGCTCCAGCGCCATCGGCAGCGCTACCGACACGGAGCCGGCGCGAAACGCTTCCAGTTTGTCCTGAGGAGCTTGAAACGGAAGGTCGCGGCTAACCTTTGCCACTACTTCGCCCTTCGCGTTTTTCACTAAGCCGAAGAACGCGGGATGAATCCGGAACGATCCTCCTGCAATGGTCTCGGGCTGCAGGTCGTGTGTGGGTACTTCGAACGCCACTACGACGTCGCCAGCACCCGACGCCGCCGGGAACCATAGCGCGGCGCTGCGCATAGTGAATGCATTCGGAAGCGATCGCCCGGCCAGTGCTTTCATTCCTGCGACTTCAAACGGCTGCAGTCCTTGTCCGCCCAAAGCCGGAAGCGCGTAGTATCCCCGGCGGCTTTGCACCTTGGTGCCGGGCCGGTTGATCTTGAGAGAGATAGTACGAAAATGCCCGTCATAGTTTTCAGACACCGGGCGGTAAGTCAGTTCGTAATGCGACCGGACCTCTTCCATGATGTGCTGCAGCGGTGCTCGCAGGTCGTTGCTGTTGAGCATGGCGATCCCCCCGGTGCCTTCGGCCAGTTCCGCCATATTCTGCTGTGAGTTGTATCGGTGGCTCGGGTCACCGACCGTGCCGCCTTCGATTGCCGCATTCGTGCTCGCGGCAATCTGCATCGTGTCGACGGGTGTGAGGCCCGTGCAATCGGCCGTGTAGAACGTGACGTTGGCCCGATTCGCCGCACTGATCACATGCCGCAAGCGCTCGGGCATCTCCGCCGGCACGTTAAGTCCTTCAGAAAGATAGAGCACCACTTTCCGGCCCGGCAATCTGGCTTGCTCCGCAATCAGCGCCTGGAGTTGATCCATGGACTGACTGCCAAGGACCTGGTTCATCATTCGGATTTCCATGATCAGCGCGTTCTTACGGGCGCCCGCCAGCGCTGAGTCGGACGCGGGACCCTGCTCTTCAGCCGATCCAGGGTGAACGCTCTGGAACGTAGTGGGATTTAACGTTCCGCCGGAGCCCCGTGCCGGGGCATACTGCAGTTGAGTCAACGATGCGAGTTCCTGTTGCGAACGCTTCTGCAAATCCTCGAAGCCGTGAGCCGATGCGTCGTGCGCTGCATTCAGCAACAATTTGGGTTCGTTGGTATAGCCTTGCAGCATCACCAGGTGATAACCCATCATGAACATGCCCACATAGGTGTTGGAGACGATCTCGTTCTTCACAAAATCGTTCACAATCTCCGCTGCGCGCCGTCTCCCGGCCACGGACATGTTTTCGTAGACGATGGTAACGATGTTCACTTCTCGCGATGGATCGTAAGCAGCAGTCCCGGTCTGACTCGGCGTTAAGCGTGTTCCGGAATCGGCCGTCACTTTTCCACCGCGGTAATCAAACGAGAGTATCTTCTGAGGTACGCCGTCTTCCAAGACAGTAATGTCGGCGACAGTCAGGTCTTTGACGATCTTCTGATGCTTGTCACGCACCACAAAGTCGAGTAGGACTTGATCTGTTCCTACGCGGAACGTTGTGTCCTGGGCGAAGATGCCGAAGCAGAAGAACAAAGTCAGCAGCAGGCGGCCGGGCATTTCAGGCTCCTATCGCCCGCGCTGCCACACGGAGCGATGGTCTTCGCCGTCAATCGTCGCCGTTTGCACCAGTTCATCATCGCTGGTGAATTCGTACTTCACTTCAAGATCGGTCTTGATCCAGTTCGGGAAGGAACTGGCTTCAATGCGGTGCAGCAGAACTTTGTGATCGGTGTTGATGAAGTAAGCGCCGTAGTAACTGAGTGAGCCCATCCAGGCGTCGTGAATCTCCTGCGGCGTGCCCTCGCGTTTGCCGGATACAAAAGCAGGCACGCCGCGCCTCACCACCTGCAGATACATGCGGCCCAACGCGTCGTAAGCCAGGCGTCCCAGCGGCGAAGGTCCCATCTGCGGATATTCCAGAAGCTGCCAGGCGCCGTAGAATTTCTCCACCGGTCTGCGTACCGCAAACGACTTTTGAGCGGGGGCCTGCGCGGCGGCAAGGCCGAGCACGAACAGAGATCGACGCGTTTGCATAGGTCTACAGAGTTGCATGCTATCAATTCGCCAAAGATCATGGAACTTTCCGGCAGTTCCAAGCGAATGCAGATCAGACGCGTGATGCGAATTCCGCCAAGTGCCGCTGACGAGACTTTGGCCGTGAAGCGCATGCGCGCCGGTGATGCGGAGGCGTTCTCCAGAATCTACCGGACGAACCAGGCTGCGCTGTACCGATTCGCGTATCAGATGAGCGGCGATGAGCGGCTGGCGGAAGAGGTTGTTCACGACGTTTTCCTCGCGTTGTTGAGAAGCGATGTGTTGTTCGATGCGACGCGCGGCACACTGCAGAACTTCTTGTTTGGAGTCACACGAAACCATGTGCGCCGCCGCTTGTTTGCCGGCCACGAAGTTGCGTTCGACGATCTGGACGAAGAGCAATACGAAACGGCAGGTGACTGCGACACGCTTGGCGACCTGACGCGTAGAGAGACGATCGAGAGCGTCCGGCAGGCCATTCTTGCGCTTCCTGCGAATTATCGGGAGACGGTGGTCCTGTGTGAGTTGCAGGAGATGAGTTACGAAGACGCGGCGAAGGCGATTGGTTGCGCCGTGGGTACCGTGCGCTCGCGCTTGCACCGGGGCCGCGCGTTGTTAGTGGAGAAGCTGAAGGTGACGTTGAGGTGCATGGCATGACTTGCAGACAGTGGGACACCGCTCTGATGGAGAATGCGCGCCGACAGTGGTTCGGCGCGGCTGGCTGACGCGGCGTTGATCGAGCATCTCGGGCATTGCAAAGTTTGTAGCGATCGTTCTGCGAACCAGCTTGCATTGACTGCGGGCCTGCGGGAGATGGCCGCGAACCAGCGTGGTCTGAGCGCGTCGCAAAATGTCGAAGCGGCGTTACTGGCAGCGCTCCCTCGTTCAGGCAGCACCGCGCGGAGAGCCTGGCCAGTGATCGCGGCGGCAGCGGCCTTGGTGTTTATCGCTTTTCAAGTCGCTAACAGCGGCCGTGTGACGAATGACAAATCGGATGGCTCGCGAAAGAGTGTGAGTACCCCGCTCGCTATTCCGGCCAGTGCCGTTTCGATTCCGGTCGCTCCAGTTCCGGCGGTCGTGACACCGCACGTCGTCAAAGCGAAGGCAAAGTTGCATCGCATCCACGCGGCGAGCAGCCGGCCCGCGTCAAGTTCGGAGCTTGCAGCCAATACGGGCACTCCGTTTTTCCCGATCCCGTTCTCGACGCCGCTCGCCGCCGACGACTCCGGTGAAGTCTGGCGGGTCAAACTTCCGCGCGCAGCGATGGCCAGTTTTGGAGTTGCCGTGAACCCCGCTCGTGCCGCGGAGATGGTGCAGGCGGATGTCATCGTGGGCGCCGACGGACAGCCCCGCGCGATTCGTTTTATTCAATAGTTTCTCGAAAGGAAGATGAACATGAACGCACGTAACGTATTGGCTCTCACCCTACTGGCTGCTCCACTATTCGGCCAGGAGATTCGCACTGACATCATGTACGCGCCGGTGCCGGACGGAGGCATGCCGGTCGCGGCGCACGCCCAACTCATCGAAATGGTGGGGAAGGAGTTCGCGTTCGGTCCGGCAACTAACGTCAAAGGAGCGCCGTTCTCTGCCGATGAGGTGACCGAGACCACACAGACACTGGCAGATGGCAATCGCATCGTGAACCGGCAGCAAGGCGCCTACTATCGTGACAGCGAAGGGCGAACGCGCGTAGAACATTCGATGTTGGGGCCAGGCTCGAGCGCGGGCGACAAGGCGAGCATGATTGCGATCATCGACCCGGTGGGCGGCTTATCGTACAGCTTCCACTCGAACGCCAGGGAAGCACACAAGTTTGCGTTGAACGCGCCCGTGGAGGGTCTGGATCAAGTTCGTCAGCATATTGCGAAGATGAAGGCCGAAGCGGCAGCGAGCGGCGCTTCAGAACACAATATGGCGATGAAAAAAGTGACGCCGGAGTTTGCGAAGGATGCATTGGGCACGCAAACCATCGAGGGCGTCACCGCGCAGGGCACGCGTTCAACACAGACGTTCGCGGCGGGCGCGTTTGGCAACGAACGGCCGATCGTAGCGACCACTGAGACCTGGTTCTCGCCAGAGCTGCAAATGGTGATTCTGACGCGGCATGTGGACCCACGTTTTGGCGAAACGGTCCACAAGCTGACGAACATTCGCAAGGGCGAACCGGATGCAGCGCTCTTCAGTGTTCCGGCAAGCTACACCGTCACCGACGGCCCCGCGCACCAGGTGTTCTTCAAATCGCAACAGCAGTAGTCTTCGTTTCAAAGAAGGTGGCCGGTCAATGACCGGCCACCTTGCCATTACCAGACTCTACAGGGCTTCTCTCTTACCATCGGCTGCCCCACCTTGCATCCAAATGCATTTGCAAACTGCGGCATGTTTGAGACCACGCCGTTGATCCGGTACTCTTCCGGCGAGTGCGGATTGGTGAGCACCATTTCGCGCTTCAGCTCCGGTCGCATATCGCCGCAAGCCCATTGCGCCAGGCCGATGAAGAAGCGCTGATCCGGCGTGAATCCATCCACCGATGCCAGTTTCTGTCCCGCGGTCGCGTGCTGCCAGGCGTAGTAAGCCAGGATCGTGCCACCCAGGTCCGCGACATCTTCGCCGAGCGTCAGCTTGCCGTTGATCTTCAGATCGTCCACCACTGTGTAGCCCGAGTATTGCGTCGAGATGCAATCCGCGCGTGTCTGAAATTCGTCCGCGTCCTTCGGAGTCCACCAGTCTTTCAGGTTGCCTTTGGCATCGAACTGACGGCCTTCATCATCGAAGCCATGCGTGAGCTCGTGGCCAATGGTGGACCCGGTGTTGCCGTAGTTCGGCGCGTCATCCATCTTCGGATCAAACAACGGGGGCTGCAGTACGCCGGCGGGGAAGTTGATGTCGTTCATCTGCGGGTCGTAGTAGGCATTGACTGTCGGCGGCGTCATGCCCCACTCGCCGCGATCGAGAGGCTTACCGATCTTGGCCAGCTCGCGATGGTATTCGAAGCGGACTGCATTCTTCACATCGGTCTCGAAATCATCGGGCCGAATCTGGACGGAACTGTAGTCGCGCCAGCGGTCGGGGTAGCCGATCTTGTTGACGATCGAGTGCAGCTTGAGCAGCGCCTGCTGCCGCGTGGCCTCGCCCATCCACGGCAGATCACGCAGGTCGCGCTCCATCGCCGCTTCGATCTCCTTCGTCATCGCCACCGTGCGCGCCTTCGTCTCCGGCGTGAACGTCTTGGCTACGAACACCTCGCCGAGCGCTTCGCCCAGATCGCGATCGACCCACTGCACGCACTTGCGCCAGCGGGGCTGCATCTCCGGCGTGCCGCGCAGGTAGTGACGAAAGAAATCGAAATTGGCCTTCACGAAAGCCGAGGAAAGGTAGGGCGCGGCATTGCGCACGATGTTCCAACGCAGGAAACTCTGCCACTCTTCGATGCCGCGCGAGGTCAGCTCCTTCTGTACGGTCTGGTAATAAGCGGGCTCGGTCACATTGACCACGTTGATGTTGCGCAGCCCCACTGTTTGCAGGTAAGTGTCCCAATCGAGCGCCGGCGCGAGTGCTTTAAATTCGGCACGTGACATCTTGTGGAACAGCTTGTGTGGATCGCGCAGTTCGACGCGGGTCAGCTCCGACTTAGCGAGCGCCGTCTCGATCGACATCACTTGATCGGCATGCTTCTTCGCATCGGTCGCGGCGTCGCCGAGCATCTGGAACATCTGCTGCATGTGCTGCACGTAGCGGCCGCGAATCTCGACGGACTTCGCATCGGTCTTCGTGTAGTAGTCGCGATCGGGCAGGCCCAGCGCACCGCGGCCGGCGAACGTAATCACGCTCTGCGCATCGGCGAAGTCCTGATTGGATTCAATGCTCCACAGGATCGCGGAGCCGGTGCCTTCATCGTGCTGCTGATTCAGAAAACGCGAGACGTCAGAAAGGTTGTGGATGTGCGCAATCGCATCGAGAGCCGGCTGAATCGGCTTTATTCCCGCACGCTCGATAGCTGCCTCGTCCATGCACGCGTGATAGAAGTCGCCGATCTTCTGTTGCGCTGCGGTGCGCGTCGGCGACGGCTTTGCGGCCTCGTCGAGAATTCCCCACAGGAAGCGCTCGTTGTCGAAGCCCAGCTTGGAGTACACGTTCCATGACGACTGGTCCGCTGGGATGGGATTGTTTTTGTTCCAGCCGCCGCAAGCGTAACGGTAAAAATCGGTGCAGGCGCTGACCGAGGTGTCCATGGAACTACGGTCGAGGCTGGGTGAGTAAGGCAATTGCGTGATGGGCTGCGCGGCGAGTGTAGCTAGTGCCGCGGCGAAAGCGAAAACAATCTTCATGGCGGTGACGGCGCTCCGATTCAGACACAGTGTCTCAGATCGGCGGGCCTTCAGGCCCATGGAGTCAATGGTTCAAATAAGGCATTGCGGTTAGCCGGAGCTTTGCTGAGCCATACGGAATGAGTGTCACCGTTTGGATCGGCTGCTTGCTCTCGACCGGACTGACCGGCAGCGGCGCGGCAGAACTTCCGTCCAACTGCCACTCGGGGAGACGCCGGGCGGGCGCTGTGATCATTACCGGTGCACCGTCCGCGCTGAACGGTTGTTTGCCGACTGGCTTCTCCTCCACATGGAAAGCGCTGGCGGGATTGTTCGCGTCGAGCACCAGCGCATAATTCCATGGCGTCGTCGGGAACACCTCGAAATCCGCAGCGGGGCCCGTCTGCTTCTCCTTGCTCCATTGCTCGCCGATCTTCAGCGAGTAGACCAGTGGTCCGCGTTCCACCGCGACGGAGTTGTGATATCCGTGCGTAAGGTTCACCTGCATCGGAAAGCGAAGGTCCACACGATCTCCCGCCTTCCACGTGCGGTCGATGGTCAGAAAAGCTCCAGCGCGCACGCCGTTAACAGCAGTTCCGTTCACCTTCACTTCGGGTGATTGCGTCCATGCGGGAACGCGCAATTGCAGTGGAAACGATACGGCCGCGGAAGGATTGACCGTCATGTGAATCGAATCGCGAAATGGATATTCAGTCTGCTCTGAAATCGATAGCGCCACGTTGTTCTTCACCGCGGTGTGCAATTCATTCGGCCCATACGCGATTGCCACGACGCCGTCACCCGGCGCCGCCATCCAAAGGCTTGACACGAATTTGGGCCAGCCCTGATGCAGGTTCGCCGTACAGCATCCGAAGTTTGGTTCAAGGCCGAACAGATTCGACTCGGGTCCATTGCTCGACCAGTCGCGCTTCGAAAGACTCACCAGCACCTGATTGGCTTGCTGATCGTATTGGTGGCCCCACATGTCGGGCGAAAACGTGCCCGGGAGCGAGTTGAATGTGATCTTCTCCAGCCGATCACCGAGCATCGCTGAGCCAAGCACGGAAATCTCCGTCTCGAGCGAATACATGGTTTCGACGACGGTGCAGAGTTCAGTGCCTTGTGATGGGTCTTTGCCCGCCAGGTGTTCATCGCAACTGAACATGCCATTGGGCTGGCCGTGATACTCGTCGAGCATCGCGAGCATGTGCAGCGCAGCATCGCGATCCGTCTGTTGGTTTGTGATCTCAGACCATACCGCCGCAGCCTTCAGCCCCATGCCATTGTTCACACCATGCGAAGCAAGGTTGATATTCGGCGCTTGCGTCTTGTCTGTAAAGCCGAAGTTCGCATACTGCGCTTCCCAATCGTGGCCCTGCTGATGCAGCTTTCGTGCAAGGTCCAGCAGCTTGGGATCGGGCGCGCGGTTGTACAGCCACAGGATGCTGACGACTTCATCGTGCCAGCGATAGATGGCCCATTCCTTCAACGGCCGCGCATCGAGCTGCGACGCTTGATACGCGAAGTACTTCTGCATCGCCGGGATAACGCGGAAGTCGCCAGTGGCTTCCTGATACTGCGTCATGGCCTTGAGCATCACGTAGTTCGGCCACCAGTCGGTGTTGCCCTTCGGACCCAGCATGCCATCCGGTTGCTGATTGTTCAGTGTCCAGTCAATCCACTTCTTCACTTTGGCGATGAGCTTCGGATCATCCAACTCGTAGGCGAGTGGAACCAGGCCATCGAGATAGTAAGGTCCGCGCTCCCACCCTTCGCCCGGGCCGCCGATCCAGGCGCTGTTCACCAGATCGGGCCAGAACTCATCCAGGTGGCCGCTCAGACCATTGGCTTGAATGATCAGCTGATCGCGCAGCCAGCCGGTCGGCTTGACCGAGGTCAGCGGCAGCAAGGGAAACGCAACGGGAGCAAGCGGAGCCCGATTTTGTTGCGGTGCAGCGGGAGCCGCAGCCAGAAGGAGCGGGAGGGTCGCGATCAGAAGTACAACGCGAGTGGAATGCGTCATGATTGTTTCGCCTTTCCAGGTTCACGAACGGTGAGGATCTGGTCTGCGCGAACCCGAGTGAGTGACTGCTTCAATCCGTTGGGCCAGCGAATTTCCAGATCGACGGTATCGATCGCGCCGAGCCCGAAATGGAGCCTTGGATCATTGCAGGAGTAGAAGCTCGATTGTGCGAGCACCTCTTGCACCTGCCGGTTGCTTCCATAAGTACAGGTCACACGCGCACCGATGGCGCTGCGGTTCGATTGGGTGCCCACCAGCTTCAGCTTGAGCCAGTGGTTGTTGCCCTTGAGGTCATTGCGCAACAGCGAGGGCGGCTCATTCAGGTTGACGATGAGGATGTCGATGTCGCCATCGTTATCGAAATCGCCAAACGCGCAGCCGCGGCTGGAATGCGGTTCCGCAACGGCCGGTCCGCCCTGGCCATTGAGCTCCTCAAATTTTCCGTCGCCCAGATTGCGAAAGATCACGCGCGGCGTTTTGAATGGATAGCGCGGCAACTTCGCTTCGACTTCCGGATACACGTTGCCCGTGACGAAGAACAGGTCGGGGTTGCCGTCGTTATCGAGATCCACAATGCCCGCGCCCCAGCTGACATAGCGATTCTCCACGCCGATGCCGGTGCGAATCGTGCTGTCTTCGAAGTTGCCCTTGCCGTCGTTCAGATAGAGAACGTTGGTGTCATCCGCGAAATGCGTCTTGAACAGATCGAGCCGCCCCTTGAGGCGCACATCGCCGACGCCCACGCCCATGCCCGCCTGTTCCATGCCGTCTTCGCTGAGCGCCGCGCCGCTCACCAGTCCCACCTCTTCAAACGTGCCGTCGTGGTTGTTGCGAAAAAGTAGGCTCGGCGTGGAATCGCACGCGACATAGATGTCGGGCCAGCCGTCATTGTCGAAATCGGCGGCGACCACGGTCATGCCGTAGCCAGGCTGTGCTTTGGAGATGCCCGGCTTCACGGCTGACATCGGTGAACGTGCCGTCGCCGTTGTTGCGATAGAGAGAGTGGCGGGAGAAGGGCAGACCGCGCGGCCCGCAGTTGACGGGGATGCCTTTCCAGGTGCAGTTGCTATTCTCGCCGGGCTTCTGGCGCGTGCTCGAAATCGAACTGCAGATAGTTCGATACGAAGAGATCGAGATGGCCGTCGCGGTTGTAGTCGATCCAACGAGCAGCCCGCGCCCCAGCGCGTTTGCGCATCGAGCAGGCCCGCTTGTTTCGTCACGTCGGTGAAGGTGCCATCGCCGTTGTTGCGATACAGCACATTCTGGCCGAACTGCGTGATGAAGAGATCGTCGAAGCCGTCGTTGTTGTAGTCGCCGACTGTCACCGCCGATGCCCAACCGGTGCGCAGCAGGCCCGCCTTTTCAGTGACGTCCGTGAATGTGCCGTCGCGATTGTTCTTGTACAGCCGGTTGCTCGCGCCGGCCGGGGCGCCCGTTACACGAGTGCCGCTGAGCACCAGCAGATCCATCCAGCCATCGTTGTCGTAGTCGATGAACGCGCAGCCGCAGCCGACCGTTTCGATGATGTAGTCTTTGTGGTCGATGTGGCCGTAGACGGTTGGATACTTCAGTCCCGCTTGTTTGCCAATGTCGGTGAACTCGGCAAGAAAGGGTCGTCCCGAAGCCTTGCCGCGCGGCTGAGCGGTCACCTCGCGCGCAGTGACGCCTTGCGCTCGCAAACCGGGAACCGCAAGCAGGCCGAGTAAATGTCTACGGGTGAACGTCATTGCACTGGAGGATTCAGACGCACCAGGCGAAAGCGATTCGTCTCGACCTCGCTCCTGCGCGCATCAGCAAGTACATCTCTCAACCGTTGTGCCGCCGCGGTTGCTTCGTCGTTTCGATTCAAACGGCGCAGCACCAGAATGTATTGATTCAATGCGACGCGATCGGAGGCGTCCAAATCGAGCGCACGCTTCAGCTCCCGAGCTGCATCCGGCGCATTGCCCGATTGAAAGAGCAACTTGCCGAGCGCCGCATGCGCCTTCGCCATATTCGGTTGAAGCCGAATTGCGTTGGTCAGTAATCGTCGTGCTTCCTGCAAATCGGATGGCGCGATCTCGCCGGACTTGCGGGTGAGCAGGTCGGCCAACAGAAAATTCAGCGTTGCGTCATCGGGATTCTGTTTCAGACGCGGCCGGATCACGGCGATGGCTGCGTCGACCTGGTCCTGCTGGCGTAATAGTAACGAGAGTCCGACGTCGCCATAACTGCGGTCCGGTTGCAAGCGCCTGGCGTGTTCGAAGTCGGCTGCGGAGCGTTCGATATCGGATGTCTGAGCAGCGATTGCGCCACGCAGCGTATAGAGCGCCGCTGAATCCGGAATGTTGTGAAGGCCGGCGTTCACTACATCCTCTGCGACATCGAACGACTGGTGATCGAGACATACAGAGGCGAGATCGATATAGTTCTGCTCATCGCGGGGTGCGAGCTCCGTCGCTTTGCGCAATGCGGCGATGGCCTCCGGAACTTGATTTTGCGCCGCGTAGATGGAGCCGAGTAAGTTGAGAGCATCGGCATCGGGCCTGAGCGCGCGCGCAAGCGGAAGAGCTTCTGCATCTCGCGTGGCAAGGTGCAGCGCAAGCGCAAGGTTGTAGCGGACCTTCTCATCTCCGCGCAATGCGAGAGATTCCTGAAGGTGTTGGATGCCGGCATCGAGCTGATTCAGGGACGACGAGACACTCGCCCCATTGCGCGAGCGCGACGGAATCAGTGCGGACCATTTCCGCTGCTGCCTGGAAGTGATTACTAGCAGCCGCGCAGTTGTGCGACTCAAAGGCCAGTGCTCCGGACATTGCATGAGCCGGCACATTTGACTTGTCCAACTCTAAGATGCGCGCCAGAAAATTCGTCGCGCGAGCGGAATGCATCTGGTAGGTGATGTCTGCCGCGCCCTCAAGTGCAGCCAGATACTTAGGCGAGATCGCGAGCGCTTTTTCGAAACTCTGCAGCGCTTCGCTGCGGCGGCCTAATGTCTCAAGCGCCGCACCGCGCACCGTGAGCAGTTGCGGATTCGCAGGATCGTTGTGCAACAGAGAATCGACTCGCTCCAGCACGCGCTTGGGATCACCGGCAGAAGGAGCCGTTTGTGCTGCGGAGCCGGACAAGACAAGCAGAAGGAGAAGCCACACGGAGCAAACGCTGAAAAGGGCAGGCGAGACCATTCCCGCCTGCCCACAGTGTATTAGAAAACCAGTCGCGCACCCAGTTGGATAATCCGCGGATCGTAGGTGCTGGTGGACTTGCCGAAGTTTGGATCGTTCAGATCCGTATGGATGCCTTGCAGGTTGACGCGGTTGAGCACGTTGAAGAACTCAAAGCGAAGCTGAAGGTTAACCGTGTCGTGGAACATCTCCACACGATTGTTCTTGATCATGCTCGCATCCACGTTGATGAAGCCCGGGTTGCGGAATGTGCCGCGCTTCAAGTTGCCTTCGGTGCCCAACGCAGGCAGCGGGAAAGCTGACGCCGGTGCAATGCCGTTGATGTACTGCTGACGGCTGAAGCTGGTAGGCAAGCCGCTCGGCGCGTTCGGGAAATCGAAGTTGACGCCGTCGGCATTGTAATCGCCGCTGCCCGGTGCGAACCCGACAACCTTTCCGTTGGCATCCAGTTGCGGAGCAAACGGCGCACCGTTGAAGATCGTGATCGGGTTACCGGATTGCAGAATCGTCACCGATCCCAATTCCCATCCGCCCAAAGCCATCTTGGCCAAGCCATGGCTCGGACCCGGAATCTCCCACGTTGCCGAGAGCGAGAAGCGATGGCGCGCATCCCAATCGGCCGGGGCTTCGTATTGGCTCAAGTTGTACTGCGTGGGCACCGCGTAGCCAGGGTCACGATTGATGCGCGAGCCGGCCTGCCCGTAATCCGTCACCTTCGAAAGCGTGTAGGACGCCTGCCACGATGTGCGGCCCAGGTTCTGGCGCAACGTGAAAATGCCCGCGTTGTACTTGATGGTGTTGCCGTTGAACTCGTAGTAGATGGTCCCGAAGCTCGGGTTCAAGCGGTTCAACGTACCATCCAGCAGATCGCCGGGAAAGCGATTGATGTCAGTGCCGATCAAGCCGTTGTACGTGTAAGAGCCGCTATAAGTTGCGCCCGCAACCATGCGCCATGGCAATTGCCGTTCGACGCCTGCGGTGTAGATCACGGTGCTATCGGCTTTGATGTGCGGGTCGATGCCACCCGCGTTCGCGCGCACGCCAGCAAGTCCACCACGCGCGTCGAGCGCACCGGCGGTCAGCGTGGGAGTAGGGAAGCCGAACGGAGAAACATCGCTCGTCCCGAGTGCGAAGTTCGGTGGGATTTTATCGCCCACGCAGGAACGTCGGCGTGATCAGGCCGGGAGGGTTCTGGCGAATGCGGTTATCCTCGCCGAGCGGAATCCAGTTGTGATAAAGCCCCACGCCGCCGCGGAACAACATGCGTCCTTCGCCATCCGGGTTGTAAGCGAAGCCAACACGAGGGCTCCAGTTGTTGTTCAACCGGCCCGCATAAGTATGGCTGACGGTCTTGATCACCGCGTTCGAGACTTGCGTATTCAGGTCGCTGCCGGAACCCAGAAACACGTTGCCTTCGGGGCCGGTCTTGGTGTCAGGATGCGGATTGCCGTAATCATCCCAGCGAATCCCGGCGGTGATGGTGAGCCGCGGATTTGCGCGCCACTCATCCTGCACGAACGCACCGTAGGTGTCGAGCAGATGTCGATACGCGCCGTCGGCCGGTTTTCCTGTCAGCGGATTGAAGTTCACGCCGCTTTCCGAATAGGGTTGATCGCGAATCAAGATCGAGCAGGCTGTTGAACTGAAAGTGCGGGCGATAGTATGCGCCGCCGAACTGCGCGTCATCGTCACCAGTCCAATACTCCACGCCGAATTTCAGCGAGTGGCGCCCGCGCACCGCACTCACTACGTCGCGCCAGTTGTAGTTGTGCTGAATAAACGTGGCCGGACCCCAGGGTCCGTTGATGCCTTCGGAACCGTTGATGCCGATGTCCGGCACGTGGAATGGAATGCCTGTGGTTGCGCCGCTGCTGCCTTGAACACGAATCTGTCCATAGCTGACTTCGTTCAACAGCGAAGGGTTGAAGATGTGTGTCCACGCGGCTTGATAGGCGTTGGTATTGTTGTTGCCAACGTCGTAGAAGCCTTTGCGGATAGCAATGTTCTCGGTGTCGAGGTTCACCTTGTACAGGCTGAAGTAGAAGCGGTCTTTCTCGAAGTATTGATCGAAGCGGAAGTTATACTGCAGCGCGTTACGGAAAGGGCTTGTCTGAAACGTCCCGTTCACCAGCACCGGCAGGTTGCACGGGATGTTTCCGGATGCCGCGGTACCGCAGGCGGAACCAAACGCCTGTTGCGCCGTTTCGTTGGTGCTTAGAATTCCGACGTTGGTCAAAGGATAAGCGGTGAGAAGCTTTGTCCCCAGCGTGTTGGGGAATGCCTGCTGCGCAAAGGAGATGAACTGCGGGCTTTCAAACACATGCACAGAGGTTGCGTTGTGACACCTGCGAACGCAGCGGCTCGACCGACGCGAAGAAGAACGTGTGGTTCTTGATGATCGGGCCGCCGAAGGTGGCGGAGATGTCGTGCTTCTTAAACGGCTGGTACTTGCTGGTAAATTCGGTACGCGCGCGCAGATCCTGGTTGTTGAAGAAGTAAGCACCGGTGCCGTGAAAGCCGTTCGTGCCCGACTTCGTCGTAATCGCAATCTGAACGGAACTGCCGCGGCCGTGCTCCACGTTGAACGTGTTGGTCTGGATCGACATCTCCTGCACCGAGTCGGGGTTCGGCGTCAGGTTTGCAGTGCCCTGTAAGATGTTGCTCGTGATGTTCAGACCGTCGATCGTGAACTGATTGCCGCTCTGATTGCGTCCATTACCGCTGGCATCGACCGTCTTCTCCGTCGAGAAGTTATCCGGCGCGTCGCCTGGCGCGCCATCGCCCACGGCGCCGTGTCCGGTAATGCCGGGAGCCACGGCAACAAGGCTAAGAAAATTTCGCCCCTGTACAGGCAAATCCTGTAGCTGTTGCGTGCGGATGGTCGTCTCAAGACGCGCGTCCTCCGTGGCGATGGGAGGCGCTTCTGCGGTCACCGAAACTTGTGTGTTTGCGCCGGCAACCGTAAGCGTCAGATTCAGAGCCGCGCTCTGTTCGGTTAAAACGGTTAACCGCGACGTTGCAGCCGTGAAGCCAGCCTGCTCCGCCGTCACCTCGTAATCGCCCGGCGGAAGACTCGAGAAGCGGTAGGTGCCGGAGCTGTTCGACTGCGCCGACGACGTCACGCCCGTCTGTAGGTTGCGCAGGCGCAGACTCACGCCTGGCAGCACGCCGCCAGACTGATCCTGAACTGTGCCTTGTATGTTGCTGGTGTATTGCGCCGAAAGTGGAACTGCACTTACCGACGCCAGAAGAAAGATGTGAATCGCGCGGAAAAAAGGTTGCTTCGACAAAGGAACACCTCGATCCCAGATTTCGAAACAGCAAGACCCGTGAAACGTTTACGTAACGTTACATGTAGCGTTAAAGGAGTATGCTTGTCAACAGTTCGCTCTGACTTTTACGAGCAACCGTAACCGTTTGTACTATTCTGACCGTCGAGTCCTCATGGCAAGTATCCGGGACGTTGCGAAGAAGGCTGGCCTGTCGGTGGCGACGGTATCGCACGTCGTGAACGGGACGCGGCCTACTCGCGCAGAAACCGAAGAGCGCGTCCGTTCCGCCATTCGCGAACTGGGATATTCAACCAACCAGACAGCGCGCAACCTGGCGGCCGGCCGCAGCAGTTTCCTGGGCCTGATCATCTCCGATATGCGGAACCCGTTTTTTCCTGAGATCACTTCGATGTTTCAGGACCAGGCGCTTTCGCACGAGATGGAACCGGTGGTTCTCAATACGAACTACGATATTCAACGCACGCTGCACTGCGTCAAGCGCATGATCAGCCTGCAGGTGCCGGGCGTGGCTATTCTGACATCGCAGATCGAAGCGTCCGTGTCCGAGTTGCTGGTGGCGAAACAGATTGCCGCCGTCTACCTGGACTTGGGCCGCATCGACCGTTACGTCAGCAACATCACGATCGACTACGAACACGGGATTGCCGAGGCTCTCGATCACATTACCCAGTCTGGCCATCGCCGTGTGTCGTTCATTGGCGGACCGCTGCACCTGCACTCTGCGCGCCGCCGCAAGCAAGCTTTTCTCGACTGTGCGCGTGCGCGCGATTTGCAGGTACAGGGCGCGATCGACTCCGATTTTTCCGTTCGCGGCGGTTACTATGCGTGCTCGAAGCTGCTTGGAAGCGGCGCCTGTCAGACTGCGATTGTGGCGGGCAACGATCTGACGGCGATCGGTGCACTGCATTGTTTATACGATCGCGGAATCGCTGTTCCTTCGCAAGTTTCCGTCGTGGGCTTCGACGACATCTCCTTCGCACAGTACACGCAGCCGGCGCTTACGACGGTTGCGGTTCCGCGGGAAGAGATCGGTCGGCTTGCGTTCCGCGCACTGTGGGATATGATTTCGAATCCGCAATTAAGCGGGAAAGAGTACCGCGTGGAGACGAGCCTGGTGGTCCGGCAGTCGACCGCGACGGCGCCAACGCAAACGATCAAGTGAGGCCAAGGTTGAGTATTCGAGCGATCTGTTCTGGGGTTCGGGCGTCCGCGCTCGTGCTGGTCAGTTACACGTTGTGTGCGCAGGCTCCGCTGCGCCCGCCGGCTGTGCCGTTGATTGTGCATGATCCCTATTTCAGCGTCTGGTCGATGGGCGATGAACTGACCGGATCGCCCACCAAACACTGGACCGGAACGGATCAGCCGCTGAACGGTCTCGTGCGCATCGATGGCGCGACGTACCGCTTCATGGGCACTCAACCGCGCGAGGCTGCCCCGATGAAACAGGTTTCGCGCGTCGTCACGCCGACGCAAACGGCATACGGCTTCGATGCTGCGGGCGTGCATCTTGCGGTTACTTTTCTGACCCCGGTAATCGCATCGGATATGGACCTGGTGTCGCGGCCCGTGACGTATCTGATCGTCGGCGCGAATGCGACGGATAGCCGCACGCACAACGTCTCTGTGTTTCTGGATGCCGGTTCGCAATTGGCGGTGAATAGCGGCGAACAGAAAGTAGTTTCGGCGCGATACCAGATTGCCGGCATGCAAACGGTTCGGCTGGGCTCGGCCGAACAGCCAGTGCTTGGCAAGTCTGGTGACAATCTGAGGATCGATTGGGGCTACTTCTACCTGGCCGCGCCGGGCGGACAAGTAGCAGCGGGCAATCGCGATGCGCGCATGCAGTTTGCTGCGAGCGGCGCATTCCCGGCGGCAGACGATCTGGACACACCGCGCGCAGCAAACAATGATGGACCGACGGCAGCCGGAATGTTCGATCTCGGGCCGGTGGGGACGTCAGTGGCCGAGCGTCACTTCCTGTTGGCCTATGACGATGGCTTCTCGGTCGAGTATTTCCAGCGCCGCCTGCGTCCGTGGTGGCGCCGCAAAGGGATGACCGCGGCAACGTTGCTAACTACGGCCGAAGCCCAGTTTGGTGAGTTGCGGGCGCGCTGCCAAACGTTCGATCCGCGACTTAACTGCCGACTTAGTAGCCGCCGGTGGCGATAAGTACGCCGCCCTAGCGATCCTGGCGTACAGACAAACCTTGGGCGCACATAAGTTAGTGGCGGACCTGGATAATACGCCTCTCTACTTCTCCAAAGAAAACTTCAGCAACGGTTCGATCGATACCGTCGACGTGACTTATCCTTCCTCGCCGTTCTTCTTGCTGCTGAACCCCGAACTGTTACGCGCGCAACTCCGGCCCATTCTCGACTACTCGTCGCTGCCGCGCTGGCCGTGGCCGTACGCACCCCACGACCTTGGCAAGTATCCGCTGGCGAATGGGCAGCTTTATGGAGGTGGTGAGAAGAGCGAAGAGAATCAAATGCCCGTCGAGGAGAGTGGGAACATGCTCATCCTGCTGCGCGCACTCGAAATGGCCAGCGGCGACACGTCATTCGCTCATCACTACTGGCCAGTTCTCACTAAGTGGAAAGACTATCTGGCTAAGTATGGTCTCCGCCCGGGCAACCAGCTCAGTACAGACGATTTTGCCGGCCACTTAGCCGATAACAGCAACTTAGCAATTAAGGCGATTCTGGGTATTGCAAGTTATGACGAGATGGGCGACAAGGGCAAGCGCGAAGCAACCGTGATGGCCAAAGACTGGACGGCCGCTGCGGAAGAGTCCGGCCACTACCGCCTGGCGTTCAATCAGCCGGGCTCCTGGAGCCAGAAGTACAACCTGGTCTGGGACAAACTGCTCGGCTTTCACGTTTTTCCGAAGCAGGTAGCGACGCAGGAGATCGCGTTCTACAAAACAAAGCAAAATGCCTTCGGGCTGCCCCTCGACAACCGCGAACGCTACACGAAACTCGATTGGGTGATCTGGACGGCCACGCTAGCCGACAACCAGCCCGACTTCCTCGCGATCTCCGACCCTGCCTACAAATTCGCCAACGAAACGCCCACACGCGTGCCCCTCTCCGACTGGTACGGCACCCTCGACGGCAAACAGCAGGGCTTCCAGGCGCGCTCAGTTGTCGGCGGCGTCTACATCAAAATGCTGGAGAACCCGGCGATATGGAAGAAGTGGTCCCAGCGGGCGGAGACGCACACCAATTCGAAATAGCCGCGCGCAGCAAACCGTAGTTTCCTAAAACTGCGTTTGACGAATGTGCAGTGCTGGCGTCCGCGCCTCTGACGGGCCGCCCTACGTGCCACGCGCGTGAGCAAGTGGAGTTTCACGACGAGAGCGCGTGAGCCATCCGCTTGGTCTAGAATAGAAGAACCAGCCAAAAACGTCGGGGCGTAGCGCAGCCTGGTAGCGCACCTGCCTTGGGCGCAGGGGGTCGTGAGTTCAAATCCCACCGCCCCGACCATTTCACTATTGCAATTGAATACCGGCTATCGCGTGTAACCCAGCCACACGTATTCAAGCGCCTGCGGGAGAGAGTTGTTAATCACCTTCCTCTGCGTATGTCCCGCACCCTTCGAATACACAAATTGATAAGCGTAGCCCTTATCCTTCAGGACTTTCGCCAACCGCGAATTGGCGATGACCCAATTGCGCCGCCCTTCCGATGCGGTCTTTGAGCCATTGTCGTTCTCAGATACCTGGATCCAGATTCGAAACGGCTTCTTCTCACTTCCCGGGAACAGGTGCTCGATATATTCGTATGCCCCGAGCGGAGCTTCCGGGCCGTTGCGGAGATTCACAAACGTTCCGGAGTAGCTGAGCACACGGTGGTACAGCTCCGGGTGAAACCACGCCATCGTCATCGCGACTGCTGCGCCTGAACTGCCACCCAGTGTCATGCGCGCATCGGGGTTCTTCGAGAGCTTGATGTTCGCTTCCTTCTCCGCGCGCGGCAATACTTCTGCTTCGACGAAATCCGCGTATTTGGATGAGACGGTGTCGTACTCCAGGCTCCGTTCAGCCCCGCCGTTGTCGATCATCACGGCAGCCATCGCAGGCAGCCGCTGGTCGTAAATCATGTTGTCGAGAATCGTTGGCAAGTTATAGCGCATGCCGTAAGCGTCTGCGGCCACGATCACCGGCACTTCGGTTCCCGCGACATAGTTAGCCGGAACATAGACGCAGACGTGCCGCTGGAACGCGCCGTTTGATTCCGGGGTAGAACTTGCTCTCGGCAGAGTTCATGACGAACTCGACCACCTTGCCTTCCGGAACGCCGGTGCGCTTCGCCAGTTCGGGCGCCGTAGGGTAGGCAGGTCCGTGTGAGTAATCGCCGTCAGACAGGTTCTGTCCCCATGCGGGGAGGTCCATCAGTTTCGCGATCTCGGCAGTATCGCCGGCACTGAGCGGCGCTGGAGGCGTTCGACGCGGCGCCTGGCCGGGGCGGGGCGCTTGGTTAGCCGCGTTTGCCGGCGGCGGAGTAGGAGGCGCGATGCAAGGCACAGACGGCATCTGCGCAAACGCAGCAGAAAGAACAAGCAGCGACAAGATGAAGATTTTCATGAGTTCAGGTGGTTTCCAAACTCCAATGACTGTACAGGAATTCTGGTTGGGAGCGCCAACCGGAGAGATCATGACACCCTCTCGGCAGGGCCAAGTTTGCCGCGGGCGTGTCAGCAGCGGAATACCCGTGCGCGCGAAAACCAACAGGTATATACTCCGGCGTGCCGGGGATATTTCCAGGTTTTCCCTTCCCAATCACCTCGGCATTTGGTCAACGAGTCCGGGTTTATTTAGCTGATATACAGGACCGGTTGTATGCCCCATGTTTCGGATACGAGCCCCTAGCGAGATGAAAGGAGACTTATGCCCGAGAAGCAAGCGCACAATGTACCGAAAGAGAGATCGCACCTTAAGCTGCTGTTAGCTGAGAATGCGAATTACTTTGGCAATTTAACCAATTCCGACCTGAAGCCCGTCAAGAAAATCATTGCGAACGTTGAGTTTGAGGAATTAACCTGCGTCGGGTACAACCCCGAGAGCCAGAACCTGGAAGCAACGATCGCTATCAAGCTGTCTTATGGTTACGGCGGCTCCCTGTGCCAACTGGGCTCCACAGAGTTCGTTCGGTTCTTCGTGGATTACGGGAGCGGCTGGGAAGACGCGGGCTTAACCGGAGTTCAAGTGAACGACGTTCCGGATGGCCTCGACTGCGCGCAACAAGGAACGAAGCCGCTAAGTTACGTAGCCACACTGAAGTACTCGCCTAAAGCAGAATGCTGCACGCATGCGGTGTTGCCGAAGCTGCGCGCGATCCTATCCTGGCAAGTCCAGCCTCCTCCTGGTGGCGCGAACGCCGGCTGGCACCAGCCGTGGGGCAACACGATGGATTGCAACATTCAGATCAAGCCGCGGCCATGGGACCTGCTGTGTTTGATCGAGGAGATCGGTGCCACAATTGGCCAGAAGCTGGAGTTGCCAGCGAACCTGAAGGCCATCGCCAACAACCCCATACCAATTCCAGATCCGCCCCCCTTCACCTTAGGGCAGGTGGCTAAGCTGTACGGCGGGCAGGCATCGGAAGCGAAAGCCGCGAAGCAGGCGGTGTTCAGCGTGGAGCCGCATCGGTTCGCGCTACCTTACCTGCAGTCGATCACGTCGGCAAGTGGATTCAATCAGGCGCAAGTCGAAGGGCAAGTCGCGCAACTCAAGTACGCTGGCATCGACTTAGGTGCTCTGCTGAAAGCGCTCGATGATACGAAAGCAAATGTTACTTATGAGGAGCTCGAATGTCTCGGGCTCGATGAGACCTTTCCGGAACGATTAGTGGCAACGTTCCGCGTGAAGAAGTCCTCGGGCTATTCGGGGACGCTTTGTCAAAACGGCAGTACAGAGTACGTGGCGTTCTGGGCAGACTGGGATAACACCTGCGAATGGTCATATCTCGGGACGGCAAAGGTAAACGTTCACGACTTCACTCCGTTCCCTCCTGGGGGGCTGTGTTACTCCGCGATTCTTCCCGTGGACCTGACTTATCACAGGCGGCCTTGCGACAGTCCGAAGATTGCGCGGATCAGGGCGGTGCTCTCGTGGGAATCACTGCCTTCGACGGTAGATCCGGATGCTCTGAACACGTGGGGCAACCGCGTCGACCGGCATGTCGTCATTGAGCCGGGCGAAGTAATGGATCCCGGCGAGCCAGATGCCACGCTGCGCAACATTGGCGGAATCCCGATCGAGGACATCGACACCTCAGCCACCGGACTCACCATTTCGACAGCAGTATTCGCTCACTATCCGTGGGTTTCGGCAGATGGCTGGGGATTGGGACGGCCCTGCCCATTTGGCGGTCGGCTGGTCATGGAGGGCAACTACTACCCAGGCTTCTTCTACCGCGTCGTGGCCCACAAGCTTGGTGATCCGTACAGTTCGTTCACCGTACTGGGAACCAGCTTCGACGTCGAGAGAACTGGCCCGGGTTTCGACACGCAGATCTCGATTGGTGGTTTCTTCTCCTATTTGGACCCACTGACGCATTTCGACCGGATCCTGGCTGTATGGGATTCAGTGGGCGATGCCGAGTGGGACATTCAGCTGCAGATCGCGACGGCTCCGGCCGATGTCGACATCTTTACTACGAGTCCGTGGTATCGCGTTCAGTTGGATAACACGCGGCCGCTTCCCCCGCCGGCCTTCCCGCCGACGATCGACATTCACATCCTGACCGGAGGCGGTGATTGCACGGATGTCACCCAAGCGGCGGACGTGAACGGCGACTTTATCGCGGACGACGCTTATTTCGGCGCGTGGAGCCTCTCGACAGAGCCCAACACTTTGTCGACGCCATCCAACCAGCCGATCGTTCTCGGGCTTGCTGCAACGGATCCCGCGCCATGGCCAGCAGGTCACGCGTGGTTGCTGCATACAAACACGCCAGTCGCCATGAAGCCATGCGGATACGTAGTTCGCCTGGATGTTTCGGATCGCTCGATCGTCAATAGCTATCCGGGCAGCCATAACGCGAACAACACTGCGGTTGGTTTCTGCCTGCGCGCGAAGTAGGTAGCTTCGGGGTGTAATTTGGCGCGGGCGTCCTTGAGGCGCCCGCGCTTTTTCTTATGCGCGCCCGAGAAGTAGCCGCTCCCAAGCTCAACGCTTGTAGCACAATGAAAGACTTGGAGACGACATGCCGAGTGTAGCGGTGTTAGGTGGTGGCGTTGCAGGGCTTAGCGCCGCTCATGAGTTGGCGCAGCGTGGTTTCACCGTGACGGTCTATGAGCAGCGCAGCGTCTTTGGCGGCAAAGCGCGCAGCATGAGCGTCCCCGGCAGCGGCACTGATGGACGCCAGGATCTGCCCGGCGAACATGGCTTTCGTTTTTTCCCCGGCTTCTACCAGCACATCACCGACACCATGCAGCGTATCCCCTTCGGCAACGGGCGTACGTGCTACGAAAACCTGGTGGTCGCGACACGCATTCTGCTTGCGCGTGCCGGGAAAGCGGAGACGATCTGGGCCGGGCTGTTTCCGCAGACGCTCTCCGATTGGGAAGTGGTGCTGAAAGAGATGTTCACCAATCTGGAGATCCCGCCGGAACAGACGCACTTCTTCATCAATCAGATGCTCGGGCTTGCCACCAGTTGCGACGCACGCTATCTGGCAGAGTTCGAAGACATTTCGTTCTGGGACTTCATGGAAGCCGGGCGCATGACGGAGAACTATCAAAAATATCTGGCGCAGGGTTTTACGCGATCGCTTGTTGCCATGCAGGCGGAGATCGGCAGCACGCGCACCGTGGGACGCATTCTTTGGCAGCTCTTCTATGGCTTCATGATTCCCGGCAGAGTCTTTGACCGCCTGCTTAACGGGCCCACCAACGACGTGTGGATACAGCCCTGGGTCACCTATCTTACCCACGCGCTGAACGTGCGCCTGGTGCCGAATGCCAAGACGCTGGCCTTCAACATCGTGGGCCAGGAGATGACCGGGGCGACTGTTGAGATCGATGGCGTCGCGGGCATTGTGACAGCGGACTACTATGTGGCCGCGATGCCGATCGAGATCATGCAGACGCTCGTGACGGCTCCGATGAAAGCCATTGCGCCATCGATTGCGAACCTCGACAAACTGCAGACGGCCTGGATGAACGGCATTCAGTTTTATTTGAAGACAGATGAGCCGCTCACCAACGGCCATGCCATCTATCTCGATTCCAACTGGGCGCTCACGTCGATTTCGCAGCGGCAGTTCTGGAGCTCTTACGATTTCACGAAGTTCGGCGCGGGCGATGTGGGCGGCATCCTTTCTGTCGACATCTCGAACTGGGTGGCGAAGGGCAACTTCAACAACAAGGCCGCGAAAGATTGCGCCACACGCGAAGAGATCGCGCTGGAAGTATGGGCGCAATTGAAGTGCGCATTGGATGTGGACGGCTCGCAGCAGATTGAAGACAGCAACCGGGTGTCGTGGTTTCTCGATCCTGACATTCAGTTGCCCAATCCAACCGGCACCACCAATCTGGAGCCGTTGCTGATCAACACTGCGGGCTCGCTGCAATACCGTCCCGATGCGCAGATTGAAATCGACCGGCTGTTTCTGGCTTCGGACTATGTGCGCACCTATACCGACCTCGCGACCATGGAAGGTGCGAACGAAGCCGCGCGCCGCGCAACGAATGCGATTTTGAACGTATCGGGTTCGACCGCCACGCCGTGTCAACTGTTCACGTTCTATATCCCTGAAGGAATCCAACTCGCGCAAGCGATTGACCTCGAGTTGTTTAAGATGGGCCGGCCCAACATGATCCTCGGACGCAAATACCCTTTGCCTGCCGCATGATGATGCATCGCGCGCTTCTCATTGCCGCATTGGCTTTCTCTTCGATGCTGTTCGCGCAGGTCGAAACGGATTCCGGCGACATCGCTGGAACTGTAAGCGCGTCAGGCGTTCTGCTGCCCGGCGTGAAAGTGTTGATTACGGACCCGGCGCGGGGCACGCATCGCGAGGCCGTCACTGATCAAGACGGCAGCTATCGCGTTGCACGTCTTCCCGCGGCGGTGTATGAAATCGTCTTCGAGCGCAACGGACAGAAGATCGGAACACTTGCCGATATTGAAGTGCGAGTCGGAGAGGTCACGCGCCTCGTTACCGTTGCTGATGAGCAGCGCGATCCGACCGCGCCGATTTTTCAAGTCGACGTCGCGAGCCACCAACCCGTAATTGAAGTCGAACGAACGCAACAATCAAGCAGCATTGAGCAACAGCAGATACAGAACCTGCCATTGAATCTGCGCAATTTTCTGGACCTCGCGGTGCTGACGCCGGGCGTGGTTCCCACCGCGAACTTGCCGGATGACATTGACCTTCGTGTCGCTTCGAATCCCGATTCGGGGTTCAGCTTCGCCGGCAACAATGGCCGTAGCAACACATTTCTGTTGGATGGCGCGGAGAACAACTATAACTCCGGCGGTGTGCGGCCTTCCATCAGCCAGGAAGCGATTCAGGAGTTCCAGGTGAATCGCAACAGCTTTACCGCTGAAGTTGGATGGGCCACGGGCGGGGTCGTCAGCATCGTGTCGAAGTCAGGCAGCAACGATTGGCATGGCAGCGCGTTTGGATTTGTTCGCGACCGTGCGTTTCAGGCGCGCAACTACTTCGATCCGGCGAAGTCTGCCTTCACGCGCACGCAATCGGGCCTAAGTCTTGGCGGACCCATACGCCGCGATCGCACATTCTTCTTCGCGGCTTTTGAACGATTGCAGCGGCGAGAAACGGCATTCGTTCCGATCCTGCGCGACCGCAGTGCCTTCACGCAGTTAACGCCTGGGCAGCAGCAACTCGTCAACTTTTTCCAGGCGTCCGGTGTGCCGCAATTGCAAGGGTTGGCCGCGGCGTTGCAAGCAGCGCTGACACCCGCGAATTTCCCGGCGACGACCTCGTTGTTTGCAGCCAATAGCGGCGCCTTTCCCTTCAGCGGCGACACGAATCAGTTCAGCCTCCGCGTGGATCATCGCTTCAACGATCGGCACAACTTATTCGTCCGCGGCAATCTGAGCACAGCCGATATCGCCAATTCGAATTTCGGTTCGCTCATCGCAGTCACGCGCGGACGCCAGACCAACGCGTTCGACCGTACCGTGACCATCAACGACACGGTCGTGATTACGCCTTCGTTCCTCAGTCAGACACTTGTCTCGGCGGGACGCTACAACCTGAAAATTCACCCCAACGAGCCGAACGGACCGGAACTGAACGTCGCCGGCTATGGTTTCTTCGGCCGGGACATCTTCTTGCCGGCCGACGCGGTCGAAGATCACTTTCTGTTGAACCAGACGTTTACGCGTTTCCACGGGCATCACACGTTCAAGTTCGGCGCCGAGATCAACCCGGTGCACAACCGTTCGGGCGCGAGCGTTGCGTTCGGCTCGCGTTTCGATTTCGCGGCCGCGATCCCGCTTTCGAGTTTGATCGATCAAGCCGCCGGCGTGCCGAACACATCGGTCGCGCTTGCGTCGCAGTTGACTGCGCTTGGACAGACGGCGCTTGCCGCAAATCTGTTTGCTCCGATTACCGCATTGCAATCGTTCGATCTGGGGTTGCCGATCTTCTACCAGCAGAGCTACGGCGACCCAAACTGGTCGGGCTGGTTCCGGCGCTTCGGTGCATTCGCAGAAGACAGTTGGAAGGTTACTCCGAACCTCACGCTTGACCTTGGCGTGCGTTATCAGTTCGAAGGCAAATCGAAATACTTCCGGCCGGACTACAAGAACATCGCGCCGCGGCTTGGCTTCGCGTGGACGGCGAACCGCTCCCGCACTTTAGTTGTGCGCGGCGGATATGGCATGTACTACGGCACCGTGAACAACTCGATGGCGTACCTGGGTGAAAAGTTTTCATCCGATATCAGCACAGTATTCGTACCCATCACCGGCTTCCCCGGATTGGCAGTAACGTCGGTCAGCCTGTATCAGACGCTCGCCGCGGAAGGGGTTATCGGGAAGCGGCCGATCAATGCCGGTGATCTCGCGCAGTTCGGAATTATGCCGGGCAGGAATTTGCCCTTTGCTATTGAGTTCGGGATCGATAAGAACTTTCGCGATCCCGTCAGTCATCAGGCGAGCTTGGAAATTGAACAGGCGTTTGGCGCGAACACCGTGTCGATTGCTTACAACTTCAACCGCGGACTACATGCGCCGCGCTCGCTCGATCGCAATATCTACAAGGCAGGCGTGAATGCCGCGGGGCTGCCCATCTTCGGTTTCTACAATCCGCTGGTGCTGCAGAACAATGTTTTCGAGTCGACGGCGAACTCCACGTACCACGCCATGATCATGCAGTTCAACCGTCGCTTCCGGAGTCACTTCACTCTGCAGGCGCATTACACGTGGAGCAAGGCGATGGACGACACGACAGACTTCAACAGCGACTATCAACCGATGGACCAGACCAACGCGCGCGCCGAATGGGCGCTCTCCGCCTTTCATGTTGGGCATCGCGTGGTGATGAATGCTGTGGCCGAGTCTCCATTTCATGCAGGCCGCGGCGAGTCGCTGCGTCACAACGTTTTGGGTGATTGGGTGATCGCACCAATCTTCCAGGCGCGCTCGTTTCAGCCGTTCAACATACTGACGGGCTTCGATAATCTGGGCGATAATCATCCGGACACCAAGCGCCCCATTGGCGCGGGCCGCAACATCGGACGTGGGCCGGCTTACTATGACGCGGATCTGCGCGTCTCGCGGCGCATCCCGCTTGGCTCCGAGTCGAAGCGGCTCGAAGTGATCGCGGAAGCGTTCAACATCACCAATCACACGAATTTCAAAACGCTCAACAACAATGTCGGCGCTCTCACGCTGGCTCAGTTGCCGCATCCGTTAACCGGCCATGAGGGAGTTACCACCTCTCCACTGGCGTTTACTTCGGCCTACGATCCACGCCAGATTCAACTCGCGCTGCGCTTTACGTTCTGAACCGCATTGTGCGCCGGGCGTAGAATCAAATCAACGCCCCCAACAGATATGAGCGGTGCACCGGCCGAGGCTCTCGCGTATCTTTCGCCCCGCTTCCGGCTCGTCCGTGAACTGGGCCGCGGCGGCATGGGCGTGGTGTACGAAGCCGAGGATCTGGAGCGCGGCATTCGCGTCGCGCTGAAGACGCTGCCCAAAGTGACCGGGCAGAACCTGCTGCTTTTCAAAAACGAATTTCGTTCTCTTACGGGCACCACGCATCGCAACCTGGTGGGCCTCTATGAGCTGCTGTCCGTAGATGATCAGTGGTTCTTCACGATGGAGTTGATCCCCGGCAACGACCTGCTGCGCTACGTGCGCATGCAGCCGCCAAAGCCTGGCGGGCCGTCGTTGCCTTTCGGTAATCAGCTCACGACCACGCTGATCGAAACGCCCACACGCCAGGATTCAGACGAGCCGCACTCCAATCCGCTTGCAAACGCCAGAACAGTGGCGGCGTGTGCGTGAGTCGCTGGTGCAGCTGGTGCAAGGCATCTCCGCACTGCACAGCGCAGGTAAAATTCACCGCGACATCAAGCCGTCGAATATTCTGGTGACGAACGAAGGCCGCGTCGTCATTCTGGATTTCGGCCTGGTGGTCAATCTCGATCGCGACACCGGCCCGCGCTTCTTCGGAGGCACGCCGATGTTCATGGCGCCCGAGCAGTTGGACGGGCACACGATGACCGCTTCGGGCGACTGGTACAGCGTGGGCGCGGTTCTGTATGAAGCGATGACCGGTACGTTGCCCTATGGTCCTGCCTATCGCGACAACATTGTCGGTAAGCGCACGCGGCGTCTGGTGGAGCTGAACGCTGCGCAATATCCGAATGTGCCCGACGATCTGCGCCGTCTTTGCCTGGCGCTATTAAATCCTGATCCGCTGCTTCGTCCTCATGCGGACCATATCCTTGCCCAACTCGGAGCAGGGAAACGGTCGTGGGCACACGAAACAGCAGGCCCCGAAACTCTGCTGGGCCGCGAAGAGGAACTGGCCAAGTTGCACAATGCGTTTGATGGCATCGAGCGCGGGCGTGCCATCTCGGCTTTTGTTCACGGCTTCTCCGGCATGGGCAAGAGCATGCTGGTGGAAAGCTTCCTCGATCGCGTGCGCAAACTTCCGGGCGCCTTGGTCATCTCCGGACGTTGTTACGAACAGGAGTCGGTGCCCTTCAAAGCATTCGACAGTTTGCTCGATCAGCTGAGCCAGGCTTTGCGCGATCTGGACGATGCGGAAGCCGCGGAAGTGATTCCCCCAGGATCGTGGGCGCTTGCCGTGTTGTTTCCGGTACTGCGTACTGTGGACATCATCGCCGAGTCGTATCGCGAACAGCGCAATACCGCCGATGCGCAGACAGTGCGCCGGCGAGCCGCATCGGTGTTGCGCACGTTGCTGGATAATCTGGCGCGCCGCCGAACATTGGTTCTGCATATCGACGACGTGCAGTGGGGCGATCTCGATAGCGCGCAGTTGCTCGTCGAGCTACTACGTCCGCCCGATCATCCGCGGCTCATGTTTGTGTTCGGTTACCGCCGCGAAAATGTCGAGACCAGCGCCTGTCTGCAGTACCTGCTTGAGCAGCGCGCGGGCGCAGACGTGTTGGACGTGCCGGTCAATCCGCTCAGCCGCGCACAGGCCGAAGCACTGGCCCAGGCGATTCTTAATTCGAACGACGCCGCTTCACGGCAGATCGCGCAGCGCATCGCCGTCGAGTGCGAAGGCAGCCCTTTCTTTGTAATTGAGCTGGCGACCATCGCGAAGCAGCAGTCGTCGCAAGTGGCCGCCGGGAATTTCTCATCTCTCGATGAATTGCTGCGGCGCAACATCCAGCGCTTGTCGCCGGAGTGCCGTCGCTTGATTGAAGTGATGGCGATCGCAGCGCAGCCGTTACGCCAAAGCGAACTGTTCGCTGCCGCCGGACTGCCGGCCGACCCCGCGTACCTGACTGAGCTGCGCGCCGAACGATTGATTCGCAGTAGCGGATGGTCGCGCGAAGCCGACGTCGACACGTATCATGACCGCATTCGCGAAGCTGCCGGCCAGCAGTTAACACCCGAGCAGCGACGGCGCGGCCACCGCAGCCTGGCGACTGTTCTGGAAGCCAACGAGAATCCGAATTTCGAAACTGTCGCGGTGCACTTTGCAGGCGCGGGCGAAACAGAGAAGGCCGGCGGCTACTATGCACGTGCTGCTGATCGTGCGGCAGCCGCGCTCGCGTTCGATCGCGCCGCGAAGTTATTCAAGCTCGCGCTCGATCTTGCAGCGCTGGATGATGTGGAACGCCGCCGGTTACGCCGCAAGCTGGCCAGCGCACTTGCAGATGGCGGGCGTGGCGAACAGGCGGCTGAACTCTTTTCCGAACTCGCGAAGGATGCGCAAGGCGACGAAGCGTTAGAGCTGCGCCGCCAGGCTGCGTATCAATATTGCATTACCGGCCACATGGCCAAAGGTCGCACGGCTTTGGAAGAAGTGGTGCGCCAGTCCGGAATCTGGTGGCCGCGTACAGAGGGGCAGGCCATTGCGTCGCTGGTCTTTCATCAGGTGCGTATCCGTGCGCGCGGTCTCGGGCTACGCGCACAAGCCAGTGCGCAAATCCCTGCACACCTCTCGCGGCGCCTCGACGTGATCTGGTCTGCCGCCACCGGTCTCGGTTTCGTGGAGCCCATTCGCGCCGCCGAGTTGCAGTCACGAAATCTTCTGCTCTCATTGAGGGCCGGCGATCAATACCGGCTTGCGCGCGCGCTTGGCTGGGAAGTCACGGTAACGGCTCCCGCCGGTGCTTCCGTACAGAAGCGCATCGAAAAGCTGACCGGCGTGGCGCGGCAGATGGCCGAACAAAGTGGCGATCCTTACCTGCTTGGCTTGCTTGCGATGGCTGAAGGATCGCGCCATTTCGGCATGGGCGATTTCACGCGGGCTCGCGAACCCTTGCTGCGTGCGGAACAGATCTTCCGTGAGCAATGCAGCGGCGCCAATTGGGAACTGCTGGCCGCGACCACCTTCCATCTTTGGACACTGAATAACCTGGGGCAGTTCTCGGTGTTGATGCCACTCGCACGCACGCTCAAGCGCGACGCGAAAGAGCGCGGCAATCTTCTCGCGGCAACGAATATCGCAGTGGCCGTGGAGAGTGTGGGCGCGCTGGTTCGTGATCAACCGCGGGAAGCATTCGAGATGCTTGCGCAAATCCGGAGCGAGTGGCAAGAAGGCTTTTCCACGCTGCAGGAGATGATGGCCTCGCTGGTTGAGGCGCTCAGTCTCCGCTACGAATTGCGCCATCGCGAGAGCCTCGACCTGGTGGAGCGTTCACTGCCCAAGTTGCGCTCGAGCTTTCACGATCGTTCGCAAATGGTGCGCGTGCAATGGAATTTCGTGCGCGCACAAAACATGGTCGACCTGGCCGCGAAGAACGAAAGCCGCGCGGCAATGTTGAACGCAGCGCGAAAAGCTGCGGCAAAGGTCGACCGCTGAGAACGTGCCGTGGGCACGAGCGCACGCGCAAAACACGCTCGCCGCAATCGCCGCAGTAGAAGGACGCACGGACGACGCCATTACCCATTACAAGAACGCGCTGGACTTATACCGGCAAGCGGGTATGGGTCTCGCCATCGCCGCTGTTCAACGCAGGCTAAGCCAAACGATGGGCGGCGACGAGGGTCAAACGCATCGTGCAGAGAGCGACGCGTGGTACGCGGCACAAGGCATCGTCAACGCCGAAGCGATGACCGCGTTCATCTGTCCCGGCACGCGGCATTGATAGACGTGAGGGTTCGACGCAGGGCCAATGCGCTTCCTCCATCCGCATACGTGCCGCGCGCGTAAGCAAGCGGGCAATTCACTTGAGCCCTGCACGCCGCACTGACACCGCGTTGCGACGTGGCAACATGATGAGGTGTCATTCTGCCGTCTCACACTTACTGCTCTCGCGTTCGCCGCGATTGCGGGCGCCCAGGTCGATACCTTCTACAGCGTGCCTCCCGCGGACGCGCCGGACTTAGCAGCACGTGGGCCATACGCCGTGGGTGTTCGCACTCTGGAAGTGGTCAACCCGCAACAGCCCGACATTCTGCAGTTCGATAAAGCGACGGGCAAAGCGCCATTGACTCCGCGCGCGCTCACGCTGGAGGTCTGGTATCCGGCAGCGCTGCCGCCCGGCGCGGTCGAGCGTGTGATGTACTCCATGATCCTCAGCGGACCGGCCAAAACGTCGTTCACGTTTGCCGGTAAAGCACTGCGCGACGCTCCGCCCGTCACCGGCAAGCAGTTTCCACTGGTCGTGGTCTCACACGGGTACCCTGGCTCACGCTTTTTCCTGAGCTATCTGACCGAGAACCTTGCCTCCAAAGGATATGTGGTTGCGGCGATCGACCACACTGACTCGGTGCTCGGGAACGTGAAGGCTTTCCCAAGCACGCTGCTCAACCGGTCCAACGATCAACTGTTCACGCTCGACAGCATTGCGAAGCTCTCTCAACAGCCTGACCACTTCTTGCATAACGTTGTCGATGCTTCTCGCGCTGCGGTCATCGGCTATTCGATGGGCGGCTACGGCGCGCTTGCGACAGCAGGAGCGGGGTACAGCAAGGCCGGTGTGGAAGGCAAAGCGATACCGGGAGACTACATCGACTCTCAAACTGCCGCGAGTCCAGGCTTCGCCGAGCGCCATCGCGACGCACTGAAAGCGGTGGTTGCCATCTCACCATGGGGCAATCAGCCCGCTCAACACGCGTGGGATTCCGCAGCGTTCGCAGGCATTCACATTCCGGCGCTCTTCATCGCAGGCGATCAGGACGACATCTCCGATTACCGCCAGGGCATTCTGCCCGCGTTTCAAAGTGCTGTGAACTCTGAACGTTGCCTGTTGGTATATGAGAACGCGCGGCACAACGTGGGCGGCAACCCCGCGCCTCCGGAAGCGCTCGGCAGTTTCCAAACGCGTGAGTTTTTCGAGGAGCCAGTGTGGCGTAAAGACCGCATCATGGCCATCAACCAGCACTTCATTACGGCGTTCCTGGATTTAACACTGAAGGGCGACGAATCGCGGCGCGCCTACCTGCACACGCCTACGGAGAAGTCGAACGAAGGCCAGTGGCAGCAGACTTACTGGAAGGGCTTTCAGCGCCGGTGGGCGTTAGGTCTGGAGATGCACTGCAGCGCTGCGCAGTCGCGTTAGGCCACCGGCTGCCATAACTCGACTTTATTTCCATCAACATCGTAAATCCACGCAAAGCGGCCGTAGCTTTCGTCCTGGCGCTTCGGGTCGATGCGCACGCCTTCGTTCTTGAGGCGCTCGAGCAGCGCATCCAGATCGTCGACGATGTAGTTCACCATGAATGACGCCTGGCTTGGCTCGAAGTACTTCGTACTGTCGGGGAAGACGCTCCAGATTGTCATCTGCTCATTCTCCGGATTGTCCTTCTCACGCCAGGGCAGCATTACGCCATGGCCGCTATCCGCCAGACCCAGATGCTTACCGTACCAATCCTTCATCTGCTGTTGATTGGCGGACTTGAAAAAGATGCCGCCGATGCCGAGGATGCGACCTGGTTGGCTCATAGTGGTCGATTGTACAGGGCCGTGCCCCGATCTAGTGAGCGTAGAAGCCGTGCTCAAGATCCTGAATCATGGACGCCATTGTTTGCTGTCCCATGATGCAGCCGTGGATTGTCGTCACATTTTGCTTCGACGCGCGCAGCGGCGCAGCGTAGCTGGCAAACTTGCTTGACCCTAAACGATGCAGGCCCAGCAGTGCATACGATTGCGCCTGTGGGTTGCCGGAAGACATCAGCTTCTCGAAATCCGATTCGGCGGTCGGCCTGCCAATTATCGCGAGCAGGTCATTCTCACCGGGCGAAATCGTCCCGGCAAAGCCCACGCCGCCAATCGCAAAGACTTTGACGGCCGCCAGTCGCTCTACCGGATCACCGGACGATGCGAACATCGCAACCACCGGCAGCAGGAGCAACACGCAAAATAATGCGCGGATCATATCTACCTTTGATGTTATACCCGCAATACTCCGTCAGTAACTCCCAATCTCGCTCAGGTCTCACGTTCGCCAATCTGGAGATTGGCGTTCCCGGAAGAGCCTTGCGCAGCTCCGAATGTATACTGAGCCATCAGTATGAGACCCGTTCTGCTTGCTTTGTTTAGTCTCACCGTCACCTCGCTTCTGGCTGACGAAGCGCCGTTGTTATTGCTCCGTAAGCCGACGCTCAACAAGACGCACATTGTGTTTTCTTATGCGGGCGATTTGTGGAGCGTTCCGCGGGAAGGCGGCGATGCAGTGCGGCTCACGACTGGGGCGGGGGAGGAGACCGATCCTTTCTTCTCGCCCGACGGCTCGCAGCTTGCGTTCACGGGTGAGTATGACGGCAACACCGACGTCTTCGTGATGCCGGCGGATGGCGGCGTGCCCAAGCGGCTGACGTGGCATCCCGCGGCCGATTATGCCGCCGGCTGGACTCCCGACGGCACGCGAATATTGTTTGCCTCGTCGCGCAGCACCGAAGCGGATGGCGCGAAGCTGTTCACCGTGCCGACATCGGGCGGCTTCCCCGAAACGTTGCCGCTGCCGATTGCGCTCGAAGGCTCGTACTCGCCGGATGGCAAGCACCTGGCTTATGTGCCTCTCTTCCAATGGCAGGAAGCATGGAAACGTTACCGTGGCGGCCAAACGCGCCGGATCTGGATGGCGGATCTTTCCAACTCGCAGGTCACGCAACTGCCGCGCGAAAAGAACGCGAACGACTTCAACCCCATGTGGATCGGTGAGAAGATCTACTTCCTGTCTGATCGCAATGGGCCGGTCACGTTGTTCAGCTATGACATCGCATCGAAGAAGGTGCAGCAGTTGGTCGAGAACCATGGACTCGATCTGAAATCGGCATCGGCTGGGCCCGGCGCGATCGTCTATGAGCAGTTCGGCGCGCTGTATCTGTATAACCTCGCCAGCGCCAAGGCGACGCGCGTGCCGGTGCGGCTCTCGGGCGATCTGCCCGAGGTGCGGCCGCACTTCACAAGCGTTGCCAAGCGTTTGAACACGCCGGACATTTCGCCGAACGGAGCGCGCGCGGTCTTTGAAGCTCGTGGCGAGATCATTACGGTTCCCGCTGAAAAGGGCGATCCGCGCAATCTGACGAATTCTCCGGGCGTGCACGAGCGCGAGCCGGTGTGGTCGCCAGATGGGAAGACCATCGCGTACTTATCCGATGAGTCAGGCGAATATGCGCTGCACTTGCGCGAACAGAACGGCATGGGCGACGTGCGTAAGATCAGCCTGGGTACGAAGCCCGCCTTCTATTTAGCGCCTCGCTGGTCGCCGGATAGCCAGAAGATCGCGCTGCTCGATAACCATAATCACGTCTGGTATGTCGATGTGGCTACGAAGAAATGCATTCTGGTCGACACCGACTATTACCAGTCCGATCGCGGGCACGCGCCGTCCTGGTCACCCGACAGTAAGTGGCTCGCGTACTCGCAACAGTTGAAGAGTCATATGTCGGCGATCTGGCTCTACTCGCTGGCAACCGGCGCCAGGACGCAAGTTACCGATGGCATGAGCGACGTGGAATCGCCGGTGTTCGATCAGAACGGCAAGTATCTTTACTTCACGGCGAGCACGGATTCGGGCGCGTCGATGGAGTTCGACCTGCACGCGCTGACGCGCCCCGTTTCGCGCAGCATCTATGTGGCGGTGTTGCCGAAGAGCGAAGCCTCACCGCTTGCGCCCGAGAGCGACGACGAGAAGATCGAGCAGGAGAAGAAGGACAACGCCAAAGCGGACGAGAAGAAAGCAAGCGCTGAGCCGGTCGCGATGCATATCGACCTCGACAACATCGGCCAGCGCATTCTGGCGTTGCCCATGCCGGCTCGCCGCTACGAAACGCTCGAAGCTGGCAAGGCGGGTGTGCTGTTAGCAATCGAAGGAAATCAGCAGGTCCCCGGCGAAGAGCCAAGCCGCATTGTCCACCGGTTCGATATGTCGAAGCGCCGCGCAGATGTGGTCATCGCTGGCGTGCGTAATTTCCGGACTGCGGCGAAGGGCGACAAGTTCTTATACCAGCAAGGCGATAAGTGGGCCATTGCCGCATTCAAGCCGATGCCGGACTCGCCGACTGCACCGCCGGTTCCTCCGCCGGCCGCCGATGAAGGCGTGTTGAAGACGCAGGAACTGGAAGTCCGCGTCGACCCGCAGCAGGAATGGAAGGAGATGTACCGCGAGGCATGGCGCATCGAGCGCGACTTCTTCTACGACCCCAACTATCACGGGCTCGATCTCAAAGCAGTGGAGAAGAAGTATACGCCGTATGTCGAGCAACTCGGTTCGCGGCGCGACCTGAACTACCTGTTTACCGAATCGCTCGGCGAGATGACCGTGGGGCATATGTTCATCCACGGCGGCGACAATCCAGAAGTAAAGAAAGTTCAGACAGGACTGCTCGGCGTAGATTACAAGATTGAGAACGGCCGCTACCGGCTGGCGCGGATCTATAACGGCGAAAACTGGAATCGAGACTTGCGCGCTCCTCTCACGCAGCCGGGCGTGAACGTTGCGGAAGGCGAATACCTGTTGGCGGTCAATGGACGCGATCTGCGCAGCACCGATGAGATCTACAGTTTCTTCGAGGGCGCAGCAGGCAAGTCGACGGTTCTGAAGGTGGGCCCCAATCCGAGCGGGGCGGGTGCGCGGGAAGTAGTCGTGGTGCCGCTTGCCGACGAGGGCAGGCTGCGCAATCTTGCGTGGATCGAAGGCAATCGGCGCAAGGTCGACCAGATGACGAATGGGCGCGTGGCGTACATCTATATGCCCGACACCGGCTTCGGCGGTCTGACCAGCTTCAATCGCTACTTCTTCGCGCAGGTCGGTAAAGAAGGCGCGATTATCGATGAGCGTTTCAACCACGGCGGCATGCTCGCGAGCGACATCATCGAGTACCTCAGCCGCAAGCCGCTGGGCGTCGGCACCACGCGCGATGGAGCGGACCAGGTGTTTCCTGTGGGCGGCATCTTCGGGCCGAAGGTGATGATCACGAACGAATTTGCCGGCTCGGGCGGAGATGCGATGCCCTGGCTGTTTCGCCGCGCGGGCTTGGGCAAACTGGTCGGCAAGCGAACGTGGGGCGGCCTGGTTGGTATTGGCGGCACGCCCGACCTGGTGGATGGCGGCTCCGTGACGTCGCCCAATCTGGGCATCTGGAACATCAGTGGCGAATACGATGTGGAGAATCGCGGTATCGAGCCCGATATCGAGGTCGAGCTCGACCCGGCCCAGGTCCGGCAGGGGCATGATCCTCAGTTAGAGAAAGCAGTACAGGTGGTGATGGACGAATTAAAGGCCCACCCGCTTCCCTCGCTCAAGCGCCCCGCGTTCCCCAACTACAGCAAAGACAGGGGTTGGTAACAGTCATTGATGTGAAATAAACAAAATTGATAGCGCCCATACAGTTCACGACCCTTCCGCTCGGCCTCTGGGTGCGGCATCTTATGTAAGGGTTGACTACTCTGACTACCGAAGCGGTCCAAGAAGCCCTCTTGCCAACGGTCCCACTTCCGCCTTGCACTTTGGCGGCCCGCACCGCAGCTATCGATGCACTTGTTACCTCGCACTTTCATCCGCCGCCCGGCGTAGCGCTGCTGGCCGTTGGTGGTTATGGGCGCCGGGAGCTGTTCCCTTACTCGGATGTGGACCTGCTGATTCTTTGCGCGAATGTGCAGGCGCGCGACGAATTGGGCGAGGAGCTGTCGGAATTTCTTCGCACGCTCTGGGATTTTGGATTGCGCGTAAGTCAGTCGGTCAGAACGCGCGAAGAGTGCGCAGGGCTGGATCTGACCAACGTAGAGCTTGCCGTCAGTCTTCTGGACCGGCGCTTCCTGAGTGGCGACAAAGATCTGTTCGCATCGCTCGTAACGCCGTCCCCCGAGAAACTCGGAACCCACCTCGCCGCACTCACCCGCCAGCGGCATCACAAATTTCAAAACACCATTTTTCATCTGGAGCCGAACGTCAAAGACGCGCCCGGCGGTCTGCGCGACGTCCAGGTCATCCGGTGGCTATCGGGGCGTAATCCCGCTCCCGCAGCGTTCGAGATGCTGTCGCGCATCCGCTCGGCACTGCACCGTGCTGCCGGCCGCGACCAGAACATCCTGAGCTTCGCCATGCAGGATGAGCTTGCCGGAAACCATGATGCTTCGGCGCTGATGCGTGATTATTTCCAGAGCGCCAACATCATTCACCGTTATTGCCTGCGCGAACTGGATGCCGCGGAAACACGGCGCAGCGGACTGCTTTCACAGTTTCGGAACCGCAGCTCCAAGCTGTCGAACGGCGATTTCTCCGTGGTGCGCGGGTGCGTGTTTTTGCGTGCGCCGCAACTGAACGCGGCGCTGGTTACGCAGTTACTGTTTTTTGTGGGCCGGCATGGATTGCCGCTGTCGCCCGATCTGGAAGATCGGCTCACCGCCTTCCGCGGCTACCAGATGCGCTGGCCGGAACTGCGCGGTCTGCTGGAACTGCCGCAGCCGCACAAAGCGCTGCGCGTGATGCACACCACCGGCTTGCTCGAACAGGTTTTCCCCGAGCTGACACCGATCAACGGCATGGTGGTGCGGGACTTCTATCACCGCTATACCGTTGACGAACACACGCTGGTCACTATCGATAACGCGGTCAGCCGCAAGGAAGAGCCTTTCGAAGGGCTCACGCGAGAGATCGAGAATCGCTGTCTGCTGCTGATCGCGCTGCTCTTTCATGACGCGGGCAAAGGCGGCGGCGAGTCGCATGCGGAGTCTTCGGCGGTGCTTGCGGAATCAGCGCTGGCGCGGATTGGTATGCCGCAAGCCGATCTCACGACCGTCGCGTTTCTGATCCGCGCGCACCTGGAACTCTCGTCGGCGATGACCTCGCGCGACCTCTCGGACGTCAGCACCGCGCAGCAGATCGCGCAATCGATCGGCACCGTGGAACGCTTGCGCATGCTGACGCTGCTGACTTACTGCGACATCAGCAGCGTACATCCAGGCGCGATGACTCCGTGGCGCTCCAGCTTGCTCTGGCAGCTGTACACGGCGACGTATCAGGAACTGACGCGCGAGTTGGGTGCGTCGCTGGTACCGGCGCGGTATGCGCGCACACATACTCCGGAAGAGATTGCCGCGCACCGGCGCCTTGTCGAGATCAGCAAGGTTCGGGGCGCCTCGGTGGCGTTCGCTCGCAAAGCGCCGGGTATTTACGAGATCACAATCGCGGCGCGCGACCACATGTTCCTGTTCGCGGATCTCGCGGGCGCGATTTCGAGCTTTGGCCTGAACATCCTCAAAGCCGAGGCCTTCGCTGCGGAAGCGGGCAGTGCGCTCGATTCGCTTTGTGTTGAAGATCCTTTGCGAACGCTCGAGTTGAATCCCAGCGAGATGGACCGGCTCGCGCACGTCATCGAAGATGTTGCAACGGAGCGCAAGAAAGCACGCGACCTGCTGCGCGGCCGCCCCAACCCGAAGCGGGACAAACGCACGCCTCCAGCCATCGGTGTGGACAACGCGGCTTCTCCGCGCGCAACCCTTTTCGAGATCACTGCCGACGACCGGCCCGGTTTGCTTTATGATCTGGCCGCGTGTTTCTCGGGCGAGGAGTGCAACGTGGAGATTGCGTTGATCGACACCAAAGCGCATCGCGCGATCGACGTTTTCTATGTGACGAAGAACGGCGAGCGACTGAGTGATGAGGCAGCATCGGCACTGTCGCAAAAACTGCGCCAGTCGTTGGTGACATCATGAGAGTCGATGGATCAACGCGACACATGGAAGTCAGTACGCCAGCAGCTTCTTGATCTGCACAAGTTGTTGCTCGATGGCGAGCGCGCTAAATATGAACGCGAGCACGAACCGATTGGGTCGCCTGGCGCTTTTCTTCAACTTGTTCTAGGGAACGAGCAATTCGCCTGGCTACGTGAGTTGTCGGGATTGATTGTTCAGTTTGATGAAGCGTTGTCGCTACGTAAGCCGGCAACGGCTGAGGAAGGCGAGGCGCTAATGTCCAAAACGCGAGAGTTGCTAACGGGCGCGAGCGCAACTTCCTTCACGGAAAAGTATCGCGAAGCGCTGGCTTCTGACCGCAATGCGGAGGAACTGCACCGCAGTCTGCTGAAAGCGCTCAGCGATTCTCCCGCGCTTTAGCTTTATCTTCCCGGGACTGTTCCTTCCAGCCCTGCCCGGCTGCTTTCGCTTCCTGGCCGATTTTGCGTGCGGCTTTTTCAGCAATCCGCCCGCTCTCGCGCGCGACTTTGTGTGCGGCACGCCCCGCGTTGTATGCCGCCGCGTGCTCGTCGCGAGCCCGCTGGTCATCAGCCGCACAACCGGCGAGAAGCAATACAGAACAAAGTGCGATCCGCATAGTTTCACGATAGCGCGAGGCGCGCCGATGTCCGGGTTCGAGAATTCGGAATGCGTGAGCTTTCGGCTATGCGCTCCATCCAGTCGCGCCTCTGACAATTGCCGGCTCGAAGATCAGTTCCGGACAACCCACGAGCCGCGCGCGTGAGCAAGCGGAGGGTCGCGTACGTAATCAACCAGTGTTCTTCGCCGCGGCCGCCGCAGTTTAAGCGATATCCTTAAACACCAACCCATTCGTGTCCATTCGCGGCTGAGATATACAATCAATGCGGTTCACGAAAACGCTATCGCAGTGGCTCTCGAGAGTGCGTCACCGTCACATCCCCGCGTACCATGCATAGCCGCCTTCGGGTGAAGCCGACCCCAGCCCTTTGCCGAAGCCTTTCAGGCTATCTGTTACGGTCAGCCGCGTGATGTATTTGACGCTTTTATATCCCAGTTGCCGCGGCACCCGCATCCGCAGCGGACCGCCGTTGCCCAAGGGAAGTTCCCCACCGTTCATTCCATAGGTGAGCAATGTTTGCGGGTGCAGTGCATCCGCCATATCCACGCTGTCCCACCACTCCGGGTCGATCGAAAAATACACCACATACCTGGCCTGCGGAAGAATGCCGGCGACATCCAAAACGTGCGATAACGGTACGCCCGTCCACTCCGCTATGAAGGACCAGCCTTCTTCACAAGCCAAATGGGTGATCTGACTGCGCGAAGGATAGCTCTTCAGTTGTGCCAGTGAGAAAGATGCCGGACGCGCCACCATGCCATCCACCACCAGCCGCCAGTCCGCGAACGCGCCCGCCTGCAGGCGCTGATATTCGTCCAGCTTCGGTGGTCTTCCATTCGCGAACGGTAACGGCGAAATCTGGCTGCGGGAAAACTCACGCGCCAGGGAGTGACGCGTGAGCAGACGCTGCGAAGCATACGTCAACGTTTCGCCAGCGCCGTAGATGCCCTTGTGATCCGGCGGGATCAGACCATAACGGTCCGCCAGCCGCGCCGCCATTGCCAGACCCGTCGCGCCAGCTGTCGCCCCTAGCCCCGCGGTGATCCAGTGGCGACGTGAGATCCGGTTCATATTTGCTCCTTCGTTGCAGCGGCGCGGCCTGTGATCATCGCGCGCATGCGATTCCTAAATCCAGCCAGGCCGATCATCACGATATGCACAATGACAAAAATCACCAGCAGGATGGTGACGAAGAAATGAATGGTTCGCGCCGATTGCTGCCCGCCCAGCACACTGACCAGCATCGGAACAGCGGACGCGATCGCGGGAGACATCGCCAGTCCCGTCCAGATGATCAGCGGGAACAAGACAAAGATCACGGACAGATAGGTAAGCCTCTGGAAAAAGTTGTAGCGCCACGCCTCCGCTTCACCGGGTGCCCGGAGACGCAGGTGGTTTGACGCGACTCTTGCGATCTCGCGCCACCGCAGGTCGGCACGCGCCGGAAGCAGATGCTTCGCGAAATGGCGGGTCAGCAACCCCGCCGCAACATAAAAAAGACCGGTGAGCACCGTTACCCACGCCGCTTGAAAGTGAAGATAGCGGCTCCAGCCATTCTGATCGGGCAAGACGAAACCATAGCCGGTGGGGACCGAGCCTCGCGACGCCGGAATGGGCAGCACGAACAACGGCCGCGTCAACACATTGCCCGCTTCACCCCAGTAGAACCGAGGGTGAGAAATCAGAATTTCCACGCCGGTGAGCAGCAGAGCGAAGAAGCAAATAGCGGTGATCCAGTGCGTGACCCGAACGAACGCTGTGTGGCGCGGGTGCTGCGCAGTCTCGTTCACGGCAGACACAGAAACAGCGCCGTGAGCAGGATGTGCCACGTCGGGATCATAGCATGCCCGATGCCCTGAAAAGGTAATTCGTGACAACCCGCAGTTCCGGGGTGCACTCCACTACAGTCTGCGCTTGGTCTGCCCGGTTTACCAAATCAGAAGATCAGACGCAGACCAAGCTGGCCGACCCGTCCGATATCGTTTGCCTGGCTGGTGATCTGACCAAACGTGCTGCTGGTCGGGTTCACGTCCGGCGCATTGAACTCCGGATGGTTCAGAACGTTGAAGAACTCCACTCGGAACTGTAGCTTCACACGCTCCGTGATCTGTGTGTTCTTCAGCAGCGATGCATCCATTGTGTTGGAGCCATCCTGACGTAGATTGTTGAACCGCGTAGGAAAGGTTCTGATGTTATTCGAGAGTTGCTGCTTCGAGTTGGTGACGAAGCGCGTCGTGTCGAACGCATGATCGGCATTGTGCGAATTCCATTGCAGGTCGCCGCCCAGATAGATCACGTTACCCCAGTTCACAGGTGCGCCGCTCTGTAGCGTATAGACACTGCTCAGCACCCATCCGCCAATCAACTTATTTGTGATGGATGAGCTGTTTCCCACAAAGCGTTTGCCACGTCCGAAGGGCAGCTCATAATTTCCGCTGATCACAAAGCGCTGCGGCCGATCGTCCGCGGAGACGCGCTTCTCAAGCTTTGTATCGGAATCATTGAGCAGGCTGCGCTTTTCCATCAGGCGCGAGTAGCTATAGTTCGCAAGAAACTGCAGGCCCTGCGAGAAACGCTTCTCAACGCGGGCTTCGAGCATATGGAAGTAGGAACTTCCCGAGTTTACCTGCTGCTCCGTCACACTCGTAAACTCCGGATAGGGCACCAAAAGCGATGCCCTTTGGATCGTGCTGCCGTTGAGCGTGGTACCAGGCAGCAAGCCCTGGAATGGATTTGCGACGTTCGCTGTGTTTCGGTCGATCACTGGCTGATCGCGGGTTGGCAGCGCACTCAAATATTGGCGAGGAAGAAAGTTGAGCTGCTGATCGAACGGTAGATGCACCGCGTGATTGCCGATGTATCCAACCTCCACCACCGTGTTGCCAGAGAACTGACGCTGCACGCCGATCGTCCAGCGGCTCGAGTACGGGTTCAACGGATGCGGATTGTAGAACGCGAGGCTTTTGCCGTTGAAGGTGCCCAGCCCCAGCGAAGACCCAGTCGGTTGCAGGATGCCGGCAGGGAATGGATTGCTCAGTGTGGCGCTCGGAGTCAGATAGCCATTGTTGGTGGACACCACGGAAGTCGTCTGACTGAAGCCCGTCTGGTTCACGCCCGTGGTACTGATCGGAAACACGAAGATGCTATATCCACCGCGAATCACCAGCTTGCCTTTCCCGAAGTCCGGTGTCCACGCAAAGCCGGCACGCGGGCTGAAGTAGTGGGAGTTCGTGCTGTAGATGCTCTGGTGATCGCTGTTCGCAAACAACAGTCCGCCGGGCACACTGAACTGACCGGGTGCCAGTTCCGGGATGGGCTTCGCCGCATACGCCGCTTGTGCAGCTGCCGCTACCGGATTCGGGCTGGTGGTGTCGAAGCCATTGACTGAACGGTTATAGCGCTCGGTTGTGTCGAAATCCTTGTCGTAACGCAGACCGAAATTCAGCACCAGGCTGGGGCGCGCCCGAAAATCATCCTGCACATAAACACCGAGGTAGTTGGCCTGATTGGTCCGCGCTGCATTGATATCGAAACCGCCACCGCCCGAAGTCGGCAAGCCCAACAGGAAAGCTGCGAGCGCCTGACCCAGAGGCGCGCTCGATGAGTTGTCGAGTGGACCATTAGTGAACTGCGTGCGGAACTGATACGCGCCGGAAGAGTTCCCGAATCCGATGTTACTTTCGCGGTATTGGCGCACATCACCGCCGACCTTTAGATTGTGTCTGCCCACAATCTTGTTGAGGCTTGAGAAAACCTGGAAGATATCGAATGGCGTAACGTTGCCTGCGTTATCGCCGAGCTGGTTGTACCCGCCAATATCTACGACCGGCAGCACCAGAGCAGTGCTCGCCGCCACCAGCGATGACGGGAATGCCCAACTTGCTGAAGTCAAAACCGCTGCTGGGCTTCGCGTTTGCTTCGATGAAGCGGTTCCAGCTCACGCGCGTGTTCAACAACGTTGTCGGAGTGAATGTATACACGTCATCGATGTTGGCGCCGCGGTTCGCCCGGGTGAGGAAGTTGCCCGATGCGATGTTGAAGAACCGGTTGCCGCGGTTCTCAACGCGATCGTTCCAGTGGATGGTCCCAAAGATCTTGTGGTTATCGTTGATGGTGTAATCAAGCCGCCCGAAGTAAGATCCGAAAGTATCCGAGCGAACCGAGTTCGCCACGTAGTTGTTCGCGCCGTCTGCATTGCCCGGTGCATTCGGATCGGGAAAGAACTGCAGGTAGTTCAAGGCAACGGGGTTCAATAGCGACGAAGGAATAAGGTTCCGTCAAACGGCTGCCGCGAGATACGCGACCCTTTCACGACACCCGTGAACGGGTTGTAGATCTGATAGTTCGATCCCACACTGAGCAGTTGCGAGAAGTCGCCCTTGCGTTCGGCAACCGTCGGCACTGTAGTTACGATCGTCTCGGGATAGGAATCCTTGATGCCTTCGTATCCAAAGAAAAAGAAGAGTCGGTTCGCCCATCGAACACATGCGGCAACACCACGGCCCACCCACTGTCGTTCCGTATTGATTAAATCGCCCAACCGGCAGCTTCTGTCCGGAACGGCTCAGGAAAAAGTTGCGCGACTCGAGGGCTGACGTCTGGTTGAACTCATATGCTGTACCGTGCAACTGGTTCGTGCCGCTCTTCGTGATCTGGTTAACCGTGCCGCCGCCGGTGTGACCATACGCTGCGTCCGCCTGAAAGATCTCGACCTTGACTTCCTGTACAGCGTCGACCGGAGGGTTATAGGAAACACGATCATTACTGGTTACGTCCGGCGCTCCATCGAGCAGAATCTCATTGGTCTGCGAAGGTGCGCCGCCGATCGAGAATCCGGAAGGCCCTCCGTTATCGAATGGCCGGTTGAACCGTGGGTCGCTGTTGGGAATTACACCGAACGCCAACTGCGCCAGTGTCAGCGGTGTGCGGCCATTCAAAGGAATGTTCTCGATCTGGCGCGAGTTGATGACCTGGCCTGAAGATGCGGTGGACGTTTCCAGCATGGCCGCATCCGCACTCACCGACATGGTTTCGCTTACCTGGCCTACTTCGAGCGTGACATCGAGCGGTAGGCGTTCGTTCGCGTTTACCACGATGCCAGTCCGGGCGTAGGTCTTGAACCCGGGCGCTGTTACGTTGAAGTTATAGGTTCCGGGCGGAACGAACGGAATCGAGTATTGCCCATCCGTCTCGGATACGGTCTTGAAGTTTGCACCGGTATCGGCACTCGTCGCGATGACCGTGGCGCCGGGGATCAGGGCGCCTTGCGGATCGCGGACTACACCGCTCACCGTACTGCGAAACTCCTGTGCCATGCACAAAGAGACCGCAATTGCGGCCGAGAATAGACATCTGAAAATTCTTTTGCGACGAACGCAACGGGGCATTCAATTATCCTCGAGAACCCTGAACTGGCTGCTTTGCAAATCGATTCTACTAGAATCCGGATACTCCGCAACCAGCACTCAGTGGACATGGGTCGTCATCAGTGAGTAGCCCGGAAACGCAGGGAATAGAACCGCGAGTACTGCCCGAGCAACCCGAGGTATACCTTCCGATCAGCAGGGAAGAAAGAGACCGCGCGCCTGCCGTTCCCGCGCTAAGTAACTTGATGAGGACGAGGCGCGAGCGAAGCGGCACAGTTACTGACTGGGTGCGCGATGCGTCATTCTTCTCGTTGCTGGCGTACTTTTCCCGTTCTTCTTACTGCGGCGTCCAGTGCATGGTCGATCTGAACAGGCCATCAACGAAGCCAATTTGGTAAACGAGGAAGACTCCAAACGCGACGCTCGCGGTTCCGGAGAGAGTTACCAGCCAGTGGTTGAACCGGAAGAATCTCTTTCCTGCATAGATCATTGGAATCGACATCGCCGTAGTCATCAGCATCATTCCCAGCATGGTTCCGAAACCAAAAACCAAGAGGTAAGCAGTGCTCCACATCGGGCTCTTGATCGTGGAGAGCACCAGTAGAGCGACGGCCGCCGAGCCCGCCAGACCATGGACCAGTCCGATCATGAGCGGCCTTAACGTCTGGTACGTGGATAGTCCTCGAAAATGTTTGGCGCGAATGAGGGCCAAACGGCCGGCAGCCGAGAGAGGCGCCGACGCGCTGGACGGCCTCGCTGGAACCGCGGCTTGATCGGCAACGGCGACGGAGCCTCGCCGCCTCGTGATATTGACCACGCCCAGCAGGATCAGCATGCAGGCGACGCAAAACTCCATCGATAAACCCAGGCGGGGCGGTATCGCCATGCGAAAAACGATAATCGCGGACCCCACGATGAAGATGGTGATTGTATGGCCCAGGCCCCACATCATACCGATCGATGCCGAGCTTCGTATCGTACCCTGCCGCGCCACGATGGTTGATACCGCCACCACGTGATCGGGATCGGTGGAGTGCCTGATTCCGAGAAAGAGCCCCAGCAGCACCACACCGACGAACGGAACCAGTTTGTCCCCGAAATGGAACGCCTGCCAAACGCCGGGAGACACTCCCGAGGAAAGAACGAGACCGATGCCCATCGCAATCATGAACGCGGAAGACAAGAGCGGCAGATTGCGGACCATCCGGTTTTCGAGGCGAAACCGTGAACTGACGGCGCGTTTCGCGTACACCACGATCAGTCCCGCCCCCACCAGGACAAATGCCAGGCCGGCGCTGAATGCGGTGATGAGAAACAAGCCGAAACCGATCCGGTGAAGCGAAAAGGCGCTGAGCAGAACCACCAGCGCGGCTGGACACGGCACGATTCCGCCCGTGATGCCGAGGATGCAGAGCTCGCGCATGGAAAGCGGCCGCTCTTGCTTCGGCGAGGCCGCGGGACTCTCGTTAGCCTTTACTCGAGAGAACCAGTGCGAATGGTTTCCCCCGGAGGCGTGAGAATGGTCTCCGCTTGCCCCTGTCCAGTGCCGCAGAAACACGATGATGCCGATCGCTGCAACGCTCAGGCCCGAGATAAGCCCCAGCCACGGATAGAGTTGGTCGGGAACGATATAGCGCGAAGCGTAGAGCGTTGCGATTCCCAGCAGATAAACACCGGCCATGTGAGATGCCGTAACTACCAGGCCGAGCAGCCCGGCGTGTGCCGCAGTGCCGCGAGAGCCAACGAGGTAAGCGGCCACGATGGTTTTTCCATGGCCAGGCTCCAGAGCGTGCAGAGCGCCGAGACCGGCGGCGATTAACCCAGCGGAAAGCAACACCCAAAAGCTCAGTTCGCTCTGGTTCGAAATCAGCTGAGTGAAACGATTGCGCGGGGTGTTTTGGGCTCCGGGATGAGACTCAGCTGCGGCATGTGACTGCGGAACAGGAGAAACCGAGGGGGCGATCTGAGGCGTGGGTACTTCCTTTGTTACCGTTCCGCTTCTCGCCGGCGTTCGGAACTGGCTTGCGACTTGAGGGTCAGCTTTCCGTGCCCTAGGCACAGATCCGGTCAGCAGGACGGGTGGATTGGTTTGCTCGAATGTGACTTCCGCTGAGAGATCCTGCGGCGGGCTCGCGATTGCATCCGTTGAGTAAGTAACTAAGTTCATTGCTCCTGTCGCGTGGCCGGCGCCGAACTGTTCAGCAGGCGAACTCCATCGCCAACGACAACAATTTCCTTCCATCCGGCGCGATCGGGAAAGTTATGGTCGGTCCAGACGAGTTGGCGCGCGCCACGCGAAGCGTCGATTTCGCCGCGAAAGGCAAGCTCGATTTTCATCGTGCTGAGCCCTCCTGCGCCTTCGGCGAACTGCACGCGACGTCCACGCGAAGTCAGCCGGACCGGGTTGCCGTCAATCAGTAGTGAGAGACCCGATGCCAGCTTGCCCTGCTGCGCCTTGAGGTATTGCGAAACCGCCGGGTCCGCGGGATCGGGCTGCAGGTTGGATTCCCGCATCGCCTGAAACGTAGGGATCTCAGCCATATCGATCACATACTTGATCTGAACCGCATTCTGGCCGATGTTCAGCTTCGAATAATGATTGATGCTGAAGTTGCCCATCGGATGGGCGTAACAGGGGGCCGCGCCGTTACGAGAGCCACCAGACAAGCACGGAGCGAGAGCATCTTCATTTCGCGCCGCGTTGAGCTTGGGCGCATTCGCTATAGACGTCATCGCTGCACTTTCACGTTGCCGTGTGGCAGCGATCGCCTCCGCATGCTCGCGGAATTTCGGCTCCGGCGTATTGAACCTCATGGCCTTTACGCTAGCCGCCTTGGCCTCTTCGATATGCCCGCTCTGAAAAAGTACCCAGGACAGCGCGTCCCAGGTGTAGACATCGGGCCTGGAAACAATCTCCGCTCTGAACCAGTGCGACCGCGCGAGGCATGTTGCGATGATGATCCGCCAGAATGAGCGCGAGGTTGCGGTTGGCCGATTCGCCTCTCGCGGCGCCAAGCCGGTCGATAACGTCGATCATCTCCCGCTGCTGACTGGCCTTCGCTGCCATCCCCGCGCTGGTGTAGAGATCCTCGAGTGCGCCCGCGTATTCGATCATCGGCACGATCGCTTGAGCCCGCTCATAATTCTTGATCGCCGTGGCAGTGTTGCCGCGAGCCGCCTCCACTCTGCCTTTTCCCGCAAGCGCGCGATGCAGACTCGGGAATAGAGTAAGCGCGGAGTCGTAAGCGTCCCTTGCCTGATCGATGTGGCCCGTCTTGAAATACAGATCACCCAGCTCAGCCGTGCACCACGCCGTATTTTCCGGTGCGCCGGTGCCAGCTTCAACCGCCGCGAGCATAAATGAAATCGCGCTTGCGGCATCGCCCGTCACAAACCGGAACCATGCGATCCGGTTGTAGCTGGCCAGGCTCGGCCGGATGGCGAACATCTTCGCGTACGCCTCGCCAGCCGCTTCATACTTTCCCAATTCCATCAATGCGTCGCCGAGATTGCCCCATGCTCCCGCGTCGGAGGGTTCGAAGCGCAGAAGATCGCGCGCGCGATCCTCCACGGCCCTGAAGTCGTGCTTCTGAAGATCAATCTCATTCTGAAAGCGCATGGCCTCGTAGTTGCCGGGGTCCTGAGTCAGCATCCGTTCCACCAAAGCGGAGGCGCGGTCGAGATAGCTGCTGTCGCCATTTTCGCGAAGTTTTTGAAGATAGGCGGCAGTCAGTTCCGATTCGGCAGCGAGGTCTCTTGGGATTCGCGGCAAGAGCCTTTTGGTTTCTTTGGATCTTGTCATCCGTGCTCTCGGCTTTGACAGCGGACGGGTTGACGCGCTGCGCAAACGCGAGACCTGATGCCAACAGGAGTAAGAGCGCGGTCCTCATGGCAGTGCCTCGCACGTCCCTTCAGGCAGGGGCGATGTGGCCGAATCCAGCTTCCCGGTTTGGGCCGCGATCTGGCGAGCATGGCAGACGTAACCTGCATCGCGCGCGCCGAGTGCAAGAAGTTTATCGATCTGAGTTCGCGCCTCGGTGAACTTGCCCGCGCGATACAAAGCCCAGGCATAAGCATCTAGTGTCGCCACATCCTGCCGGTCGGCGATTTGCCCGTTGGCGAGCGCAAGCGCTTTTTCCGTATCCTTCCGGTCGGCATAGTAAAGGATCAAAGCCGATCCCGCGGCAGGCGGATCTGCCTCGAACTTTTGATAGATGGCCCGCGCTTCAGCGGGTTTACCTGCCCTGTCAAGGGCTCGCGCGTACGCATAGAGATGCGCAGCGCTCGGAGACTCTCGCGATTCCTTTGCGAGAAGCGAAGCGGCCTGCTCAAACTCGCCTTTCGTTCGCGCCAGTTCTGCTCGCTGCTCAATCACCTGCAGAGAGTTCGGGAAAAGTTTTTCAGCCTCGTCGAGGGTGGCAGCCGCGGCGCTGGGGTTTTTCGCCCGCAGCAGCAGCCGCGCGTTCTGCACCATCAGCCAGGAGCGTTCCTGGGTGTCCGACTGAGGCGTACGGCGAAGTGCTTCGGAGTAGAACTCGGCGGCGCCATCATAGTCGCCGTAGATTTCGCGAAGGCGAGCCGCCGTGCTGAAGCCGATTGGGTTATTGCGGCGCAGATCGAGCACCCACTGGGAGCACCGCTCCGCTTCCGCATAGTTTCCGCGCGCCGCCTGAATCTCTGATAGAAGCGCCCATATTCCGATATCGTCAGGCAACCGCTTGTTGAGTTTGGACGCGAGCGCCAGCGCCGCTGACAAATCACCCTGGCCCAGCAAGGCCATTGCCTTGTAAGCGCTGGGCGTCAAAATTTTCCGGTTCGCCCGCCATTACCTTGGCGGCCGCGACGCCAGCTTGACGAAAATCCGCCGGGTTTTGCGTGTCTCGCGCCTGTCGAATCAACCTGGCAGCCTGCTCAATATCGGTTTGAGGTGAGGTTACGGGTGGGGCGAAAGCGCAGAGGAGCAGGACCAGCGGAGCGGCTGCGAGCGGTGAAAGACCGTGAAGCGTGTGGCGGAATCGGCTGACTGTTTTCATCGTGAGTAAAGCAACACAGAAATTTCAGATCGAGGGCAGCCCGGTGCGCGGACTGCCCCCGTTTCGACTAGTTAATTGGACAAGCAGTGAACGAGTTCGGCGAGCAACTGGCGTCGCCCGGATCGACGTGGCGCCGGTCGCGACCGCTCTGAGCGAACGCGACGTAAGGGAACGTCTCCTGATAAGGGACGTCGTTGGTGTTCACGCCGTCTCCAATCCGGGGCACCGAAGTGCCGGAGAAAGTGGCTCCGGTTGAGTCCGTGCACGGCGCCGTGATGCCGCACAGAACGCCGGCAACAGCACGGGCAGCGATGTCCGTGACGTCATCGGAAACGCGGCGGCCGTTGGGGAAGCCCCCGAGATCACCGGCAAGGACGCCCAGGCGCTTGCGGCTACCTGCTGGCGTGGGTGGTATAGCCACGTTGAGGCGAAGCAGGTCGGCTACCGGCCCTGCGGGGGTACCGGGGGCCGCGATGGGAGCAGCGTAAGTGAGAAGCGGTAACAAGTCTTTGCGCGGGGGAGCCGGAATGTTGATGCCATAGACCGCGTTGAACACGCGGGCAAGCAGCGGATCGAGAGCGAACGCGGCGAACTGGGAGTCATTTGACGGCTTGCTCATGCTCCAGAAATCCTTGGAACCCGTGCCGATGATGAGTTCGTTGATCAGAGGATTTCCCATGCGCTGAATCTGCGAGAAGGAGCCCGATTGCGCGGCAGGTAGCGGCGAGCGGCGAACCGTAATGCGCGGCCGGGATGTGGTGCCCCAGAAGCCGAGCGCGGCGGCGGTGTCGGTGACCTTCGGCATCGTACCAGTGCTGGTCAGCAGAAGAAATTGGCACTTCGATGGCGATGGTGTTGACGTTGTAGCCGGAGACCGTATCAGGGGCCGTGTTGACATTATCGTCAGCGTCCTGCGCCGCTGATAACACACCGCCACCCGCCTGGCTCCGGAAATTCAAAGAGTCGAATGCGGCGCCGAGATCGATATAGAAAGGATCATCCACCGTGCCGGCGAAGACCCGGATGCCGCTGCCCAGGCTGTAAATACCCTGCGCCGCGAGTGCCGGATAATTCGGCATGGTGCGCGGGCCCACATTGGATGGAACCGCGAAAAGCGGCTGGCCGTTGGCGTTCGTGAGCTGAGTGGTCGCACCACCTTTCGTCATCGATACGCTGTAATGCTGACGGAGGCTGAGGCCCGCGGAACCGGCGCCGTCCAGTGCCGTGATCGCCGGAGGAACGATCGGGGTACCGGGGGCGACCGGCGCAGGCGAGTTGGCAGGAGCGTTGATGCCCGCTCCAGCGCCGACAAAGCCAGTGAAAACCTGAGGAGCGCGGATCTCGGTGGTGAACTGAAAGTTGAAGACCACGCCATCGGTAGCGGTGTTGTTGTTATCGACGTGAATCTGGTACAGAACGTTGTCGTCGAAGGGGAAGTAATTCGGTCCGTTCCCCGGTTCGAGCAGGGGATCGACATTGAGAATGATTGTGACTTTGGTTGGATCGTCGTAACTGACGAACGCGAAAAAGTCTGTTATGTCTGCTGTTCGATCGAGCGCGGTGATCGGGGCTTCGCGGTGACTGGCCCCGAAGGTTATGGAAGGCGTCGCCATAAGCGACGCCATGACGGTGCATAGCAACGGCTTCAAATTTCGCATGTTGTCCTCGTATTACCTCTTGTCTTCATGCTTTCCTTTACTGGAAGCTAAGTGTTACTGGGTTGGTCGTCGCGCCATCGACGGTAATGACGAGAAGCACCGAACTCTTACCCGCGAGCGACGAGGGTAGAGGGCCGATGTTGATCTGATCCAGGCCAGCCAACGTTCCCTGCGCGCCGGCGTAAGTGACCGGAACCGGGATGCCACCGATGGTCGCTGTCACAGGTCCGGTATGGCGCTGTATTCCGGTGCCGTATAACATCAGATAAATACCGTCGGTCGCGGGGCCCAGCTTAATGGGGGAAGGCGTCGCGGGTGCTCCGTTTAACCCAACCGTAAAAGGTGAGGGGTCAAAGGAGTTAACGCCGCCGGAATTTCGAACCACCTGCGCGGCGGGCGGTCCGGAGCCGGAACCATCCGCGGTAAAGAGCGCGGGCGCGATATTGGCAATCTGCAAAGTTCCCGTGTAACTGCTGGCGCCGCTCGAGACGTTTACCGAAGCAGTGCCAACCGCTAGATTTGCCGGAACCAGATAGTTGATCTGACCCGCGGAGACCATGAAAAGCGGAGCGGTAGCGGTGGTGCCGGCACTATCTGTAATCGTGACCGTGACGCCACCCAGAGTTGTCGGCAGCGGGAGAGTACTCGCTGATGAAGTGGAACTAGCGAAACCGGTTCCGAAACCAGACGCAATCGAGTTCGGCGCCACGGTCGGCAACCAGCTGCCTCCCGAGACGCTGGTAATCGTGGTTTGCCCGGAGCTTCCCGAGGTACCGAACTGATCGATAATCACGGCGCCTGAGGCCGTACCGTTGCTGCCGGCGTCGATCACCAGATTGTGTGTGATTCCTAGCGTCGTCGCGCTCACACTCGCGGTAGCGCTGCCATTGCCAATCACTACCAGGGGCGACCCGGGGCCTTCGCCACCAGGGCATTGAGCGGCGAACGTCGGCGCCTGAAAATTACCATTGCGGCAGAAATTCTGGATGTCCGTCACGGTCCCGCTGCCGGAAGAACTGGCATTCGAGAGTGTGATGGTGTCGCTGGTAAAGTTGCTGCCGCTGATCGTGTAGTTGATCAGAGTTGAAAATGCCTGACCAGCGGACGCAGTAAGATTTGCGGTGACAATAATGCCGGGACTGGCGGCGCCACCAGCGGGGACGATCTTCAAGCTGCCCGGAGGAATATTAACTGTTCCATCCAGCGCGCTCCCTTGACTGAAATTGGCCAGGACATTATTGCCAATCGTGCAACCTCCTGTCCCAAGCGCCGCATAACTGGCAAGGGTTCCAGCTACGCATGGCGCAGCTGCAACGATTTGCGCGGTACCAAGCCACGCAAGCAATAATAATCCGACCTTCTTCATGCTCCTCCTCGGTCGCAACATGCGTTGGGCGCAGCCACGAGTAGCGATTCGCGACCGCAATTTCGAAGTAAGTCGGATCTTCGGGAACTACGGGCAGCAACTCTCTACTTGCATCCTTAACGTCGTGGAAGCCGAGTCGGATTTAATTAAACGAAACGAATTGTACGAAAAAGACCTCGAAAATTTTGAATCGTTTCCAAAAGCTTCGAAATGAGGAAGCGTCACCAACGGGTGTCTCGATGACCAGCAACGAGCTGCCCGGCAGTCGTTCTAATGTCGCCGGGAAGTCTGCCTTGCCCAGTGGGCGTCCCCGCAGTGTGCCGATTGGATGCGGGTTGCCCTCGGACATAGCGAAGCGCGGCCCAACAATGCGCGCCGTCGAGCACGCACGAGTAGAAGCGATTCTGCCAGAGATATCCCGTCAGCCCTTTTTGGACATGCATCCAACGCGCGAAGTCGGGCAGGGTGAGGCAAATGCGCCGGTCGTCGTCAGTTGGAAAAACCGTTTCACGGTGATTTCCACGCTGGGTGACGTCCCCGCAACTCCCCGAAACTACCCGGGACCGACAGATCATTGATTTCCCGGCATGTTAGTGCCGTCCCGAAACTTACCCAATGTGAACCCTTGGCAGTCTCGACTATTGGGTGCTTCCCGTGGGCACGAAACAGGGCATGGAATCCTCCCAATGGCTATCAGTGAGTTGCCTCTTTCCCGTCCCATCGGCATTCATGATCCAGATCGAGCCATAGGGCTGGAACGATTGATCGTACAGTGCCGCTTCATCTTTGAATCCGTACTCGCCGCTGTTCCACAAGATGCGGCCATCCGCAGTCCAGACCGCATGCGCGTCATTGGCTGGGAAGGTTGTCAGCCGGCGTAGTTCGGTCCCGTCAGGCTTGATCGTGTAGATGTCGAAATTCTTCTCTTGCCCCCGGGTAAACACGATGCGGCTGCCGTCGGGAGACCAGTAAGGGAGATTATCCGGGCCATTCGTGAGCACGCGAGTCTGATTGCTCGTGCGGTTGAGAATTCGCAGGCCCATCGAATCTGGCCCCCACGACCGAAAAACAATTTCCTTGCCATCGGCAGACCAGCTCGGGAAGCCAGCGTTGGGCATCGCTGGGGTGAGTTCTTGCAATTCCGTCCCGTCGCGGCGCATCAGCATAATCTTCGCGCCACCCGTGCGGCGTCCCTGCAGAAAGCTTCCAAATCCGAACACAATCCAGTCGCCATCTGGCGACCACGCCGGCGCAAATGCAGCGCCATCGACAGCTTTATAGACAACCTTCTGATTGCTGCCATCCGCCTTCATCGTGACGAGAGAAGAATCGACATCCTTGTTGGTAATCAGGAGCGTTCCATCTTTCGAGAAGCTCGGGAACACGTCGGTGTATCGATATTCGTACTTGGGATCCCAACTGTACATCAGCTGATTCTGAGGACGAGGCGCGTAATCCACTTTTTCGTAGACCACCTGCTTGCCATCGGGGGACCAAGCCGGCGAGCGAAGGCTGCCAGGAAACTTTGGTTCACCGCTGCGGGCGGCAGAACTACCTTCAACGTTTGTATATCCCACTCCCTCGTTCTTACCCGCCTTTGTGAGGAACCCAATTCGCCCATCCGGGAGAAATTGTGGCATGAGTTTCAGGCCGGGCCCGGATGTGTGCTCAGTGCGTTTCCCCGTCTTGAGATCTATGGAGACGATCTGAGATGTAGCGCGCGCCGATCGAGCGAAGATACGCGCGTCCCACGTGGTTTCAACCGCCATTTCGGAGAAGACGAGCTGCTTTGAGTCTGCTGACCACTTGGGCGAGCCCGAACAGATTCCGGGGCCGTGATGGAACGAAGTCCCGTGCCGTCGGGATGCACGATGTAAACTCTGAGCTCCTGCAGATGCTCCCAGCCAGTATGATTGCCGTGGTCTGTCCATTCCGTGTTGCGGTCAGAAGTGAACGCGATCCACTGGCCGTCCGGCGACCAGGCCGGTCGCAAAAAGGCATCGGGCTTCATGGGGTCGCCCTGAATCCCGGGCTGCCCCGTTAGATTCCGAAGCTGCTTTGTTTTTAGATCGAGAATCCAGATATTCGCTCGGTGCGTTTCTCGAGTCGAGACGAATGCGAGATGCATGCCATCAGGCGATAGAACACCTTGATCGTCCAGAGCCGGATCATCTGTCAGGCGCTCAAGCCCCGAAGCGTCGGGGTGTACGCGGTAAATGTCAGCCTGCCCATAGCCGTTTTTCTCCGAAGTGAACACGATCCATTTCCCGTCATATGAGTAGGAAGCGTGATAGTCAAAACCGGAGCCCGGCAGCAGTTTATGTTCGCCGCTTCCATCCGGGTTTGCGACATATAGTTCGGACTGTGATGGCCCAATGCGGTTCATCAGCATGACATCTTTACTCATGGCTGAGGCCGCAATACTCAGGACAAGCAGCACGATTTTTTTGCGCATGTGATCTCAATAGAGTTAACCACGGCCGTTGCGTCGGGCAGGCGGCGAGTCTCGAAACGTACGATTTACGGGAGTCTCGGGGGTATGCTCTCCCTGAGACTCCTGTCATTGAGCTCCCAGCGTTCGACGAACTTCACCGACCAGGCGCTGGATTCGTATATAATTTTGTCCTTGTCAGCCAGCGCTGTTGCGGAGAGATTCCCTAATGAAAGTTAAAGCAAAAGTCATTTTAGCGGGACTGTTAGCCGGGCTATTCACGTCGGCCGTTGCTCAGAATACACAGGTCCAGATTACGATCACGAATACCGGCCCCACCGGCGGCGCCTGGATTATGCGGCCCTGGATCGGGCTGCATGACGGTGCCTTTTCCACCTTTACCGTGGGACAACCTGCCGCTTCCGGCGTGCAGCATATAGCGGAAGACGGAATCACGGGCGATCCGGCGAATACCTTGCCGCCCTCGAATGCGTGCGTGGGGGTTCCGACGGTTTATAACGCGTCGATGCCTTGTCAGTATGCGATTTTCAACAGCTATGGCAAACATGGACAGCAGGCATCTCTCGGTAATCCCACCGCGCCCGGCGGGTCGCTTTCCAAAACGTTCACGGTAAATCCCAACGATCCGAACAGCCAGTATTTGAGTTATCTGGTGATGATCGTTCCCAGTAACGATGCCTTTTTCGGCAGCGACACGGCGCATCCGATTCAGCTATTCAAAAATGGCGTGTTCAATGGCGGGAACGGGCCCATCACGATTCCGGTGAAGTTCTCCGACATCCTTGACTCGGGAACCGAGGTGAATACTGAAACTTCCTCCGACACGGCTTTTCTGGGCCAGTCCGTACCCGGTACAGGAACGCACCCGGATACGAATTCGGTGATTCACGTCCACGATGCCTTCGGCAGCAACATTCTGAACGGCAGCAATATGTTCGGCGGCATGCTCAACACCTTTGGCATGATGAACTACCCAGGACAGATCGCGCTCATCACGATTCAGGAAGTGAAACAGATCCAGTTCACGGTCACGGACACGGCTCCGGCAGGCGGACCGTGGATCATGCGTCCGTGGGTCGGGCTGCACGATGGCAAGCTGACCACGTTCACGGTCGGGCAGCCGGCCGCGTCGGGCGTCCAGCACATCGCCGAAGACGGCATCACCGGCGATCCGGCCAACACCCTGCCGCCGTCGAATGCCTGCACCGGCGTACCCAGCGTCTACAACTCTTCGCTGCCCTGCCAGTTCACGGTGTTCAATAACTATGCCAACCACGGGGCGCAGGCGTCGCTCGGAAATCCCACTCCTCCCGGGGGCAGTCTTTCCTGGACGGCGTCGGTCAGTACGAGCGATCTGAACAGCCAGTTCCTGAGCTACCTGGTGATGATCATCCCCAGCAACGATGCCTTCTTCGGCAGCGACACAGCGCACCCCATTCAGCTCTTCAAAAACGGCCAGTTCAACGGGGGCAATGGGCCCATCACGATTCCGGTCAAGTTCTCGGACATTCTGGATGCGGGCACGGAAGTGAACACCGAGAGCGCCGCGGACACGGCGTTCCTGGGACAGGCTGTTGGCGGCACCGGCACGCACCCCGATACCAACGCGGTGATTCACGTTCACGACCCGTTCGGAAGCAACATTCTGAACGGCAGCAATATGTTCGGCGGCAAACTGAATACCTTCACTCAAATGAACTTCCCGGGGCAGATCGCGCTGGTGACGATTCAGGAAGTGACTCCCGTGCTGACGTCCGTGATGAATGCGGCGAGCGGAGTTTCAGGGCCGGTTGCGCCGGGTGAGATCGTGACGGTGCTGGGACATGGCCTGGGGCCGGATGCGCTGGTCTCGGCAACGGTGCCTGCATCCGGGAAGATTGCAACGACGCTGGGAGGTACTTCGGTGACCGTGAACGGTCTCGCGGCGCCCATCCTGTACGCGAGCGCGACGCAGACTTCGTTCGAGATTCCCTACGGGGTTGCCGGCGCGGCCACGGCGAACATCGTGCTGACCAACGGCGCGCAATCGCCGCTCACCATCCAGGCGCCTTTGGCGGCGAGCGCGCCAGGTATCTTCACGTACGACTACACCGGCAAAGGCGAGATCGTCGCGCTCAACCAGGACGGCACGATCAATTCGTCGACTAACCCGGCAGCCCGCGGCACCTCGGTGTTGTTCTTCGCGACGGGTGAGGGCCTGGTCGCGCCTCCGGGAACGGAGGGCATGGTCCAAAACTTCTTCCCGCGCGAACCGGTGTTGCCGGAAACAGTCACAGTCGGGGGCGTTCCCACGACGGTGATGTATGCCGGTACAGCTCCGGGCTATCTGGCCGGCGTCATGGCGGTGGAAGTGTTGATCCCGGCAGGCATCGCTCCAGGGCAGGTACCGGTAACTCTGCAGTCCGGTACTGTCGCGACGACAGCCATGACGACCATCAGCGTGAATTAGTTGGCAAGAGCGGGGGCAGAGCGGGGCAACCTCAGAGGTGTCCCGTCAGCCCTGTTGAACATGCATCCAACGCGCGAAGTCGGCATGCGTGCGGCCTAAAGCGCGGGCCAGCGAGTCCTCTCGCTCCCGCACGGCCATCAGGTGCACGTGATTCGACATCAGACAAAATCCCTGCAATCTGAGCCCGTAGCGGCGGGACTTCTCGCGGAGTAGAGTGAGGTAAATGCGGCGGTCTTCGTCAGAGCGGAAAACCGTTTCACGGTGATTTCCACGTTGTGTGACGTGATGCGGAAAAGTGCATCGGCCCTGACTTCGACTGCCTTGAGGTACAGCTTTTCGAAAGGTAATTCGGTGCAGCCGGAACATTTCCGATTTTCCGCACTCATTCACCACAGCCCGAGCGACCACACCCGCCCTTGTCCTAGGTGCCGCCTTCACCACGAGCCGCGCGCGTGAGCAAGCGGGCGGCCCCGCGCTGCCTAACATGATGAGGATGAAAGGGAACCACGGCGCGAGCGAGGCGGGACATTTACTGACCGAGTGCGCGATCCATCATTCTTCTCGCTCGAAGAACACAGGATTCGTTCCGTCTGTCACCGGTTTACCCCCAAGACTTCGTCAACGAGTTCTTTGAAACCCGTGATTCCTTGGGGCCAGACATTTACTGACTGAGTGCGCAATCCATTCCCTCGAGAAAACAAGATGTTCCGTCTGTCACCGGTTTACCAACATTCAATGCTGCCGTCTTCACTTGGGAGGTTTGCTTCCGGGTATACCGCCAATTCTCTCCGCCACGGTGCCTGTTCCAACGCCGCGCTGCTCCCCGGCGAAAGCGCCGCGGCTTACAACGCGCATCACCAGAAGTATCTCGCCCTCTATCGCCCCGCCAACCACACCGAGCGGTTCATTGTGGACCGCATGGCTCTCGCGGCCTGGCGTCTCGACCGTCTCGATGGTCTCGAAATCCGCGTCATCTCCGCACATGACCGTACTTCCCACGATCACTCCGAGTGGGCCCACGGAATGGTCTCCTCTATTAAGGGCCTCATGGGCCAGGACATCAGTTCCACCACCCCACCCGAACCCCCGGACGACCCCGTCGCGTGTGCCTATATGCGCGACAGCGAACGCGGTAACACCGTCACCAAACTCGCCCGGTACCAATCCGAACTGGAACGCTCCTATTACCGCGCCTTGCGCGAGTGGGAGCGCATCAAGAAAATTGGGTTCGTTTCGTAAATTCACATTTCGGAATTTCCCTGGCCAAAATGGCTCAACCCTCCGCCAATCGCCAGGTAGCCGCGCGGCAGCTCATCGAAACGAAGCCAGAAGCAAAGCCAAAGCGAACCCGATCAAACCCAATTCGCTTCGCAAACGGGGAGTGGCACGACCGGAATTGACTAATCGGCTCTGCTGCAAGCTATGTTACGTTTAATACACAACACAGTTTGAAAGCGGTTTCCGGCTGAGCGTTGCTGCGGCTTTCCTGACCTGTCGCCAGCGTTTCCATCAGCCTGAACAGGTTACGAATGAATCCTAGACGTCTTGCCCTCCTGCATTGCCTTCTCCTCTTTTCCCTCGCGACAACATCGCTGTTTGCTGGCCGCGAATTTCCTCCACTGGCCAATGAAACGACGGTATCCGGTGAGATCATCGTCAAGCTGGCGCCGGGTGCACCTCCTGGCCTGTTGATGGCGGTCGGCGGGCCGGGCGCATCGTCTGTTGCGCTGAATCGCACGGCCACGCTGCACTTGCTGAAGACACAACCAGGGGCAGCGGTGCAGGCGCGCAATGCCTTACTGCAAAGCAAATTCGTCGACTGGTTTGAACCGAACCGCGTGCGGTACACGCAGGTAAGTGCGCCGTCGGATCCGAGTTACGCCTCGCAATGGGCGCTCACTACCGTGGAAGCAGTGAAGGCCTGGTCGATCGTGCCGAACGTTTTTCTGACGGGCGCCTCACCCGAGGCGGGCAGAATCAAGATCGCGATACTCGATACCGGTACCGATTGCACGCATCCGGATTTCATGAACTCGGGGGCGACATCGACCGATGCTGCCGCGGGAGGCCAACTCTCGTTTGCGCTGAGCAGCGCCATCGTTCCTACCACCAGGAGCCCCGCGGCGTGCGCATGGCAAGACGATTACGGTCACGGTACGCACGTTGCCGGAATTGTTGCCGCGGCGACGCAGAATGCGCTGGGGGTAGCAGGACTCGGTTATCCGGTGGAAGTCGTTACCTACAAGATTCTTGACTCGACCGGGTCGGGTACCGACGCGAACATTGCGCAAGCCATCATGGCAGCAACGGACGCGGGTGCACGCGTGGTGTCGATGAGCCTCGGTGGCGCGGGTTATTCGCAGTCGCTGCAAGACGCAGTGAGATATGCGTGGAACCGGAATGTGGTGGTAGTCGCGGCTGCGGGAAACTCAAGCACGAACAGCCTGTTTTTTCCGGCGGGCGCTAATTTTGCGATTGGTGTTGCCGCGACCGATAGCTCCAACAACCGGGCAAGCTTTTCCAACTTCGGAAACTCTGTGGACATTGCCGCGCCCGGCGTGTCGATCCTTTCGACCTTGCCGACGTACGCAAGCCCGATCGGCGGACAGAACTATGGAAACCTTTCGGGCACCTCCATGGCTACGCCCCATGTAGCGGCTGTTGCCGGTCTGTTGGCTTTGACGAATCCCGCGGCGCCCAGCATGGCGGTCGCGCAGCGGCTGCAGCAATCGGCTTCCTCTTCAGCGCCCAACGGTGGCTGGGGACAATACCTGGGTTATGGCATTCTCGACGCCTACACGGCCGTTGCCGGTTTGCTGAGAACGTCGACGGTCGGCGGTGTCACAGGCCAGGTGGTGGACGCGACGAACTTGCCGGTCGGCTCCGCGACAGTGTCCATCAACGGTCAGTCGTTCACGACGGCCGCCGATGGACTCTTTCGCTTCTCGAACATTCCGGTGGGCACGTATCAGTTGCTGAGCAGTGCTGCGGGATTCAGCATGCAGGCTCTGACGGTGACGATTGTTGCCGGCGCCGACACGGCGATCGACGTTCCGATGGGCGTCGCGCTCGGGCAGGTTACCGGCTCGGTGAGCGATCTGGGAAGTCCCGTGGCGGGCGCGATCGTTCAGGCTTCCGTATCGGGTGCCGTGAATGGATCGGCAACGACTGACAGCAACGGCGCTTACACGTTGTGGCTACCGGCGGGCACTTATAGTCTGAACGCGGGTACCTTGGCGGCAAGCGGCACGCCAGTGCCGGGAGTGGTGGTGAGCGCCGCGGGCACGGTCTATCAGAACCTCTCGTTGTCACGGAGCGGTACGGTCACGGGTATGGTGACGGATGGTAACGGAGTGCCTGTCGCTTCGGCGCAGGTGAGCTTCACCGGGCCGCAATCCGCCGGAGCGATCACCGATGCCTCAGGGCACTTCACCAGCATCGGCCTTGTCGCCGGGAACTATAGTGCGACGGCTTCAGCGAATGGCATTGGCATGTCAGCAGCAGTGCCTGTGACAGTCGCGGCAGATGCAACAGCGACGGCGAATTTTCAGCTTGCAGTAGGACTCTCCAGCGTAAGCTTGAGCCCGGCAACGGTCAACGGCGGTGCTTCGTCTACCGGTACTGTCCGGCTGTCAGGCGCGGCCCCGGCGGGAGGCGTTACCGTGGCGCTGGCCAGCGCGGATACCTCGGCTTCGGTGCCGGCGAGCGTTGTTGTTGCGCAGGGGAGCACTTCGGCGACGTTCGCCGTCGCCACGTCTGCAGTTGCGGCAGCCAAAGCGGTGACGATTACGGCAACGGTTTCGGGTAAGTCTGCAAGCGCGGTGCTGAACATCAATGCCGCCGTGCTTTCGTCGCTCGCTTTATCGCCCAATGCGCTGGCCGGAGGTAGTTCGAGTACAGCGAACACCGTGACGCTGAACGCGGCGGCGCCGGCGGGCGGCGCTGTTGTGACGCTGACCAGTTCCGATCCTTCGGCCGTTACGCCAGCCAGCGTGACCGTCGCTGCGGGCGCGACCTCGGCCAAGTTCACGATCACGACCAGCACCGTCGCAGCATCTACTGCGGTGACGATTACTGCAAGCTATGGCAGCGTCACGAAGACGGCAACGCTGACGGTAGCGCCGATTATTCTCTCCGGCTTGACCTTGTCACCGGCTTCCACGGCGGGCGGCAATACGACCACAGCTAGCTATGTAACGCTAAACGGCCCGGCTCCGGCGGGCAGGCGCGGTTGTTTCGCTTTTGAGCTCCGACCCCTCTGCAGTCGTGCCCGCCAACCTGACCGTTGCAGCAGGCACGACCACAGCGAAGTTCACGATTACGACTTCTACGGTAAGCGCATCGAAACAACTCACTATTTCCGCGAACTACGGAGGCGTGTCCAAAAGCGCGACGCTTACGCTCAACCCCTCTGTACTGACGGCGCTGGTGCTTTCGCCGACATCAGTGGCGGGCGGCAACACAACGACCAATAGCTACGTCACCATTGATGCTCCGGCGCCCTCCGGTGGAGGCGTGGTTACGCTCAGCAGCTCTGGCGTGGCCGCCTCGGTTCCGGCCAGCGTCACCATTCCGGCTGGCGCAACAACCGCGAAATTCAGCATCGTCACCAGCGGGGTCTCGGCGGCGACGCAAGTCACCATTACCGGCGTGTACGGCACCGTCACGAAAACGGCGGTGCTGACGGTCAATCCAGTGGCGATCACCGGCCTCACGCTATCTCCCACAGCGACCATCGGCGGCAACACGACGACGGCGAATACTGTGACGGTGAATGCTCCCGCTCCTGGCGGGGGTCTCACTATCGCTTTGAGTAGTTCGAATGCTGCGGCGAGCGTGCCAGCTTCCGTGACGATTGCCGCGGGTGCGACCTCGGTCACATTCCCGATCACTACGACGTTGGTGTCTTCGGCCACTCCGGCAACCATCACCGCGACTTACGGCGCCAGCACGAAGTCAGCCGTGTTGAACGTGAACCCGATTATTGTCTCGGGTATTGTGCTGTCTCCTGCGACTACCGTGGGTGGCAATACGACGAGCGGGAGTTACCTCACGATCAATGCTGCGGCTCCGGTGGGTGGTTTCGCGGTTTCGCTGGCGAGTTCAGATCCATCAGCGTCGGTCCCCGCAACTGTTACAGTTCCGCAAGGGGCTACGTCAGTGAAGTTCACGATCGTGACGGCACAGGTCTCGACGTCGACAGCGGCTACGATTTCGGCATCTGCCGGCGGTGCGACGAAGTCCGGTGTGCTGACTGTTACACCGCTGCTGGTGTCTTCTCTTGTTCTTTCGCCCACAACGGTCCAGGGCGGGATCACCACAACAATCAACACGGTCACCATCAATGCCGCGGCGCCTGCTGGCGGGCTGTTCGTGGCATTGAGCAGTTCAAGCCCTTCGGCCGTGGTTCCCTCGGGCGTTACGATTCCGGCTGGCCTGACTTCGGCTAAGTTCAACATCGTGACTACAAGCGTCACTACCAACACGACGGCTACGATTTCAGCGGCCTACAACGGTGGCGTGAGTAAAACGGCCAATCTCACCATTACCCCGTAGTTCGCTTTTAACGCAAGAAAACGCCCGGCGTGAGATTGCTCTCGAGCCGGGCGTTCTGTTTACTTAGCAGTACTGGCTACTGAACCGCCATGGTGACTGTGGGACTTGCAACCGCACCGACCGAGACAACGACCGGGATGGCCGTGCCGGACGTCGAAGTGGAAGGTACCACGGCATTGATTTGATACAGACCCGTGAGTGAATCGGCGACCATACCGGCGTAAGAAACGGTTGCCGGTTTGCCATCGATCGTCACCGTGATCCCCGCCGTTGAGGTGAAGCAAGGCGGCAGCTTGTTCGCGGCCAGGTGGCTGCTCAGCACAACCGCACCGTCGATCGTCGTCCATGCCGGGGAAGCGCTGACCGGCGCCGCGTTCATCGTCGACATATAAGCCGCGGTCGAAATGCAAGCCGCGGGATACGTCGCGCTTGTACCAGCCGTGTTCAGGCCAGTGCTGTTCGGAGCGCCAAGCCCAGTCAGGTAAATCAGAACCGTCGAGCTCTTTGCAGCGCGATTGGTGGCGCTGTTGACTGAGTAGTCAGACAACAGGATCGCGCCCTGTCCGACGCCGGACGATGCCGTCGTAAAGATTCCAGGGTCCGCCGTACCGACGTTCGCGCTGAACGCAGTGCTCGAATTCGAGTTGTACGTGACCTTGATCTTCACCGTGGCCTGTCCCACGACACCGGACGGAACCAGCGCATTGATCTGGTTCTCAGTCGCAAACAGCAGGTAAGCGTTGGCGATGAGCGTCGTGCCGTCCGCGCGATAGAAGCTGACCTGCATGTTGTGCGAGTTCGCCGTCAGCTGAGTGGGATAGCGCGAGTAGCTGTCGAGCGTTGCGAGTGTCGGTGTTACCGGGTCGGCGCCGAAGTTCGCGCCGAAGATGCTGATCGTTTCATAGGGCGCAAACGTCGGGGCGCCGGAGGGTTCCACGTAGCTCGCGCTGTTCACCACCGAGTAGATGATGGGGTTGCTGGTGACGCTTAACGATGCCGAAGCCGCGGTCTGCGAACCATTGGCAACGCTGATCGCGAAAGGACCCGCGCTGGTCAGATACGTCGCGGGCAGCTGGATGATCATGGTCGTGCTGTTCACAACCGTGACAGCAGTCGTATCGAGGACGTCGGGCGTACTGCCGACGCTTACGACGGTCTTGTCCTGAGCGGGAGAAGCGACAAAGCCGGTACCGGTCAACACAATCTGCAGCGCGGGGTCGGACGATTGGGCGTTCGCTTGAACCGGGGTCTCGGCCGGGAACATCTTGGTCAAAGTTGCGCTTGCCGATGCTACGGTGATCGAGAAGTTCACGACTACCGCAGAACCGCTGGCGGGCGTCAGTGTAACGGAGCCTGTCAGAACGTCTTCAACGTGCGCCTGCTGAAATACCTGAGGCAGGAAGGTCACCGTAATCGGAGTGCCCCAGCTATAAGCAACGCCGCTGGTCTTATCGATCTTGAGCCAGCCGGAAGGCGTCGGTGAGTTAGCCGTGGAGGCCGCTGCCGCCGTAAACGCGATCGGGTCGCTGCTCGACAGCGCATTGAGCGTCACCGTGGGATACGCGGCGCCCTGAGTCCATGTCAGGGTCTGAGTCGTGTTTTCGCGAACGGACAAAGTAGCCGCTGCGCTCTTCACGGTCAGCGTCACGGGAAGCGAAAGATCAGGCGAACCCGTTACTTTCAACTTCACGCTTGCGGTATACGTGCCTGATGCGAGGGTTGCGCTAACTGCGCTGGCCGAAAAGTTGAGGGATGCGCCGGTTGAGTTCGCGGTGCCGTCCATGTTGTCGACGTTCAACCAGATCGGCATTGAAGCCGGATCGATGGTGAAGTACGTGGGTGCCACGGCAGTCACGTGGACGACAGGCACGGCGGCCGCGTTCGCGTTGCTAGGCTTTTGATAAGTCATGCTCACAGCGGCAGCGTTCGCCGTGAGGGGCGAAACGGTAACGGCCTGTAAGAGGCCCGCGCAGGAGAGCAACGCTGGCAGGGCTAGAAGGGTCAGATGTTTGAACGGCATTGTTCCTCGCTTGCTTATCGACAACAGCAAGCGGGAACTTTAGGCGGATTGTGAAATTGGTCGCGCTGGTTCAGCGCTTATGCTCGCCAGGTGTGATGTAGGACTCGAGACCGGAAGTCGCAGCAGCCGCATGACGCTGGTAATCGCCGAATCGCGCACGCTCGCCTTCACCTGTGACGGATTTGAGACTGAGGCCAATCTTCTTCTCCGCTTCGTTCATGCGGATGATCTGGAACGTGAGCTGTTGACCGACTTGCAACGGCGCAGCGTCCTGCTTGCGGCCGCTGAAACCCTGCACTTCGGAGAAGTGGCACAGACCTTCCACGCCCTCGGCCAGCGTTACGAACGCGCCGAAACTTGCCAGCCGGCAAACCGTGCCTTCCACCAGATCATTCACGTTATGGGTCTGGAAGAAAACGTCCCAGGCATCGGGCTGCAGTTGTTTGATCCCGAGCGAGAGCCGCTTGTTCGAGGCGTCGATCGCAAGAATGACCGCCTGCACAATAGAACCTTTACGCAGCACTTCAGACGGGTGCTTGACGCGTTTGGTCCACGACAGGTCCGACACGTGCACGAGCCCGTCGATACCTTCTTCAATTTCGATGAACGCCCCGAAGTCGGTCATATTGCGCACGCGCCCTTCGACAACTGAGCCGACGCTATAACGCTGATCGATGGTGCTCCAGGGGTTCGCTTCGAGTTGTTTCAGCCCGAGCGAAATGCGCCGCTCCTGTGCGTGTACCTCAAGCACAACGGCCTCGACCTGATCGCCTGGCTTGACCACCTTGGACGGATGTTTCATGCGGCGCGACCACGTCATCTCGCTGACGTGGATGAGGCCTTCGACGCCAGGCTCCAGTTCAACGAAAGCCCCGTAATCCGCAACGTTTACGACACGCCCCACGACCCGGCTGTTCTTGCCGTAGCGTGCACCTATGCCCTCCCACGGATCGGGGACCAGTTGCTTCATGCCGAGCGAAATGCGGTCCTTGCCCGGCTCGTATTTGAGCACGATGACCGTCACAGGATCGCCAGGGCTGACCATCTCGGAGGGATGCGCGACCCGGCCGTATGACATGTCGGTGACGTGCAGGAGTCCGTCGATTCCGCCCAGATCCACGAACGCGCCGTAGTCAGTTAGGTTCTTGACCGTGCCGGTGAGGACGCTGCCCTCGCGAACGTGCTCGAGCGTCACCTGCCGCATGTGTGTGACCTGCTCTTCCACGGCGGATTTGCGGGAGACCACAACGTTGCCGCGCCGGCGGTTCAGCTTGATCACCTTTACGGGCACATCGGTGTTGAGATACTGGTCGATGTTTCTGATCGGCCGCGCGTCGAGCTGCGAACCCGGCATAAACGCCGGCACCCCCACGTCGACAGAGAGGCCACCTTTCACGCGTTCGAGCACGCGGCCGAGGATCACCAACTGCTGTTCGTAAGCTTTTTCGAGATCGTCCCAGACGCGTACACGTGCAGCCTTCTGATGCGAGAGCAGCACGTAGCCTTCGACCGCTTCGCCGTGATCGATCATCACGTCGATTTCGTCGCCCGCCTGCACCTTGACTTCACCGGACGCGTTTTGGAACTGTTCGAGCGGGACCAGCCCCTCGGATTTGGAGCCGAAATCGACGATCACCTCTTTGGCCGTAACTTTCAGGACGCGCCCGCGGAGGATCTCGTTTTCTGAGGGTGGGACAAAGTGGCTGTAATCTTCCAGGAGGTGTTCGTAATCGCTCTCCGGAGGCCTCGGGCTTTCCACTTCCAAGCTGGATTCAATCGGGTCTTCGGGCATTTACCAACGCTCCAGGGTTACAACCGTTCACCGTAGCAGGCGAAAATTGACAACAGTACGCCACTGATGAGGCAGTATGTCAAGCCAATATAGCGGACACACCTAAACGTGTCAAATCGTAAGCGAATTTGCGAATGCAGATAGCCAGGGTGGATTCCGCATTGCCGAACGGCCCAACGCGCTCTCGTAGTGCGCGGCTCTTGGAGGCGCCGCGCACTACGAGAGTAATTTGGCCTAAAGGGCGACGGCTGAAACGGCGGGCGACGGATAAATGCTTTTCATCAAAGCCTTTACATTCGCCGCATAGCGTTCGCTGTGGTTGTACGTGAGCAACAGATTATCGAGCGTCTTTCCGCGGTAATAGTTCGCCCTGCCTAAGGTAAAGGCCACGTGATGGATGCCCGCGCGAAACGAAGGGAACGCGGCAGAGCCGTTGTCCCAACCGAACATGTTGTTGCGTTTGCAAGACTTACCGCCTCCGCTCTCGATGATGGAGAGACTCGGTAACAGGCGCCAGTCCAGCTTATACTTATCGGCTTCGGCCAGAAATGCTTCAGTCAAATCTGCGGCCGGGCAGAGTTTTCCTTTGAAAAACCGTTTTAACAATTTCAGGCGAGGGTCGGCGGCCTGGTGCTTCCTCATGTCCTGATCTCTGGTATCTATGTGCGTGACGGCTGCGGGAATCGCGACTACACCAGCAAATAGAAAGAGACCGTGGGAAAAGAGTTTTCTCATCCGGATAGTCCTCTAGGGTTTGAATTTGGCCTCTGCACTGTCACTATGCAATAGGTTTTATAACCGGCTCCAATCAAGCAGGAGCGTCCTGGCGGGTGATAAAGGCTAATTCATCTGATTAGTTTACCATGCGTGTGTCGTGCGTCCAGCACCTGTGTTTTTTCGGTCCGGCCTAAAGTATTCGCCTGTCTCAACCGATAAAAATGCGGAAGAGGCCGCGCGTGAATATCGACCAGACAACGTTCAACGCACCCCACAAAACTGAGGGTGATGATGCAGTATCATTCTGCCTTGCCATCTGCGATGAAACGGCGCCGCTCGCCGAGTGCATCGAGCTTGCACAAAGCCGGATGGAAGTGCAGCCGATGTTCGATGTATTTCTGGCAAAACAGCTTCCCGCGTCGAGCAATCCCGATAGTTTGCTGGAAGGTGCGAAGGCGCAGCGAGCGCTCGAGATACTGGACGTCATCTCGCCGGGCACGCGGCTCGTGGTGACACTGGCCGGGCTGATGCAGTCGCCCGATCACAAACTCCGCTCCAAGGCTGCGCTACTGCTTGGACGGCGCGTGCGCAACCTCGATTGGACGCAGCGCTGCTTGCGGGAAGGCGAGCCGCGCATTCGTGCCAACATCATCGAAGCCTTATGGCAATCCGATTCGCCAGCTGCGTGTGACATCTTCCGGGACGCGGTAGAAGATCCGGAACCTCGCGTTGCGGCGAATGCCGCGCTTGGGCTTTACAAAGCCCGACCCGCAGACGGCATCCGCTCGCTCAAACGATTAGAACGCCAAGGTACACCCGCCATGCAATGCTCTGCCTTGTGGGCGATGGGTCAGACCGATGACCAGACGTTTTTTGAAACACTGCGCGGCCGCTTGCGGGATGATGACCCCGCGATTCGCGGCATCGCGTTCAAGGGACTGATGCGATTGAAACGCAATGGGCGCGCCCCGCAGGCTCCGCCGCCTGCGGAAGAGTCGGCATTGTCTGCCGTCGCTTTGTAAGCGGACTCGAGGGTCGATCAGCCGCGAACACGTTCGGAGAACGCCTTGTAGGCCTCAGGCGCGCGTCCGTTCATCCACGCGATCATGCCGTTCGCGGTCTGTTCCAGATCACCCAGGAACAAAGGATTTTTCCGCTTGTCGCGAATGGAAGGGATCACGTCGCGGAGCCGCTCCCATACGAAGAGCAATTCGAGTCCGCTGCGATAGAACAGATCGGCATCGAGTGCGCCCGAGTTGACGAAGCTCCCCACCATGTCCCAGTATGTCGAGACCATGCGGAACGACGCATCTTGTTCAGAGGGTGCGGGGCAAAGCTTTTCGTGATCGGCCATCGTCTTGACATGCTTGTAGTGCGCGCCAAACCACTGGCGTGCCTCCCGCAAGCGCGATTCGCGCCGCATGTCGTACAGGCGCAAGATCAAGTTGGCGTGTTCGGTAGTTACCTGGCTCATGAGCCACTCATCTTAGAACAGCCGTTCCTGCTTCTTCAACGTGCCGAAGGTGCCGATGTTGGCGATGGTGAACGCGACTCGATATTGCGTGTCGTTGCGGGTGCCGAAGTTAAACCGGCGGTATTGCAAGCTGAAACCGCAGCAGTCGGTGTTGTAAGTGACTTGCGTCGTCGCGAACTGCAGAATGGCCTTCCGGTAATCGTAGATACCGGTCGATCGCGACATTCCATCCGCGCCGGTTCTGGTCGCCAATAGCCCGCCGTGCCACGCAATTGATTCGCAGGAGGCGAGAGATCGGGTCACGCTGTGGACCTGGTTGTGACCTGCCGACACGAACCACTTCTGCACGTGCACGTCCGCTCAGACCACTATTCACAACTCCAGAGCGCAGCGGATCGTAATCGCGTGCGCCACTCGACGCCCACGCCGTTCAGCGGACTGCAACCGCAGTTCAGAGATGACGGGCGAGTAGTTGCGGGGCCGATCGAGGAATGCATACGCCGGTGATGTCCGCGTGCTGAACAGCACGTTGCGCTGGCCGGCACGAGCGCCCGCCGAACGTCGGGTCGAAGTAGCGCCGCTGCGACAGCTCCCACGTAAGCACTTCGTTCACGTTGTCGCCGCGCTTGGCATACACGCGATTGGTAAGCCGAGAGCTCCAGTTCCTGGTGTTGTTCAGGATCTCAGTGTCGTCAAAACGGATCAGCCGATCGAAGTCCGTTACGCCTGAGACGTAACGGAAGGTGGCGCGCGGTTCGATCACGTGCTTCAGCTTGTCGCCGAAGATGGTCTTACGCGTATAGATTCGCTCAACCGAAGGCAGCACCAGATCCACATCGAACTCGCGCGCGTTCCGAACAGTGCCGTGGCTGATTACACTGCCGTTGCGGAAGCTCTCGCTCCAGTTGGTTTCGTGCAGCGTGAAACTGGGTATTAACCGAATGCCGGCGAAGCTGAAGGCCGTCATCACTCGCGGCTCGATGTCGGCCCGCTCGACGAACTGTGCCGTTTGAAACGCGGGCTGCGTGCGATGCAGGAAGGACGCTGACGAGTCGAAGGACACCCATAGCGGCAACTTGTCGCTCACCTGCTTGTCGCGCTCATTCAGGTCGAACTCCGGCAGCTTGCGGATGATGATGTAGTTTCCCGGCGTAGCGTCCTGAAAGTTCTGCTGCCTTGAGAACTCGATGTTGAACGTGTAAGCGTCCCAATGCTTGGAGATGATGCCGCTCGAATGCGATTCCGAGAACACCGCTTCGTTGAACGTTTCGGTGAACGATTGCCTGAACAGAAGGCTGCTCAGGTAATCGAGTGAACCGCGTGCCTCGAAGCCGTAAGGCAGTAGCGCACGGCCCGTGGCGTAGATGCTGAAGCCGCCTTCCTTTAGGCGCTGGCCGTTGCCAAGGTCCTGGCCTTTATCCTGCACGCCGTAGATGATTGCGTCGAAGTCGGAGGTTTCGGTCGGCTTGCCGCGAAAGTCGACGTGATGCGCAAGGCCGCGGGACGTGAAGTCCTGCAACCGATAAATCACGTCGTAGCTGCGGTTGATGGCCCAGTAATAACCGAGGCCGACCATGTAACCGCGAACGGAACTGTGCCCGATGTTCGGCGTGAGGAACCCGCTGTGGCGCGGCTCCTTCTCGAGTGACTTGTAGAAGAACGGAGTGTAGAAAAGAGGGATTTTGCGCAACCGGTAGACCGCTTTGTAAGCGAGCGCGCGGTTATCCGGGATAACGTCGAACTTCGGCCCGCGCAGCGTCCACCAGGGGTTTGGCATTTTGCAATCCGTGATCATGCCCTCGTGGAGCACGTACTTTTCGCCGATGCGCTCGGCCCACTTGGCCTCGAAGTAAAAGGGATTGTTTGACGTCAGTATGCCGGGGCGGGCAACGACGCGCGTTTTCATATAGCCAGCCACGTCGTAGAACTTGCCCGTGTCGTTGTCGGTGTTATAGGTCAGGCGCTCACAGGTGACTTTCTCATTGCGAACGAAGTGTTGGAAGAAGACATGGCCGCGCGCATCCGCCTCGCCGGTGTCCTCGTTATAGTCCATCTCGTCGGCTTTGAGGATCATGTCGGGCATTTCGAGCACGGCATGCCCGCGCAGATGGTAAACGCCGTTCGTTACCTCCTGCGTGACGGCCGATATCTTGTAATCGCCGCGCGCGGGAGCGCCCGGCCGCAAGACACGGGCAGGGAAGTCAGGAGTCAGTTCACTGGGTGAGGAGGGTGGCGCAGCAGGTAATTGCGTGGCTACCTGGGCTCGGCATATTTGAGGTAACGCGAGACTTGCGATAACAAGGCCCAAAATGGTGAAAAGACGGGCACTTCGAGAAAAATTCCCGTGACATTGCACCAGCCTTATGTTACTCCAAAGTAGAGCATGCTGGTCTCGGAAAGGCTTCAACGGCCAACCGTAGCACGGCATCTAGTCGGTCGCAACTTGACGCGCGCATGATCTGCAACTACTGCCGCTTTTCAAATACGCATGATGAACACCGCTGTCGAAGATGCGGCCGCCGTCTAGCCGGTCCCGTCCACTCGACCGCGCCCACAGGGTTTCCTCAGGATGGCGCGAATGCATTGGCGCCTCAGGCAGAAGCTCGCGTCACCACCGCGCCCACTACGGTGACTGCGCCCGCACCGCGCGCCGCCATCAATGCGCAACCTTCCTTGTTCGGCGATCCCAATGTGATCCCGTTTGAAGCACCGAGAAAAGCTGTTATCCCGGCTGCGCCTCCACCTTTAAACGAACTCGTAGAGCCAACGCTGGAGATGCCGCGCCCCGCTGCTGTGCGTACAGCGCCGCGTAAGGCGAAGGCTCAGCCGGCCGTAGAGAACTTACAGACGGCAATGAACTTCCACTCCGCCGGAACGCAGAGCGCGCGGATGTTGAAGACCACCGTCGAAGCGGTCATTTACTGCGCTGCACCGGTGGCGTCTCCGATACATCGCGCGTTGGCGGGAGCGCTCGACGCTGGAATTATCCTGATCGCTTTCGGTGTGTTTGCAGTGTTGGTCCATTTTGTTGCGGGGCCAGTGCTGTGGAACAAGATATCGATCACCATCTTCGCTGCCGCGTTTGGCATCGTGGCTTTGTTCTACGGTTTGATCTGGGCGATCGCCGGCCGCGAGAGCGCCGGTATGCGCACGCTGCAGTTGAAGCTCATCAACTTCGATGGCTTTCCGCCCGATGGCCGCAGTCGCGCAATGCGTCTGTGCGGAACGATTCTCGGGTTCTGTTCAGGCGGACTCGGACTGTTCTGGGCCCTTGTCGATGAAGAAGATCTTGGCTGGCACGACCGCATGTCCAAAACCTTTCCCACTATCGATGAAGGCCGCGGATTTCTGAAGGCCGGCGGGTAAGCTCTCCCCAAAAAAACAAAGCGCGCACCAACCGGCACGCGCTTCTCGATCTTGCGAACGGATTTGAACTACTTGGTAACGGGCGCTTTGGCCGGGCCGAAGAATGCGTCGTCAATCACTACATTCGACTTGGCTCGTAAGGCGTCCATCTGTGCCTTCACTGCGTCGGGCCGCACCTTCTTCTCGATGTCAGCCTTGACCTGGTCGAACGTCTTCGCTTCGCGTGAATCCACTTTGATCAGGTGATAGCCGAACTCAGTCTTGATCGGCTCGCTGACTTGTCCGATAGGGAGCGTGAAAGCCGCATCGGCGAACTCTTTCACCATGGATGAGCGATCGAAAGAGCCGAGATCGCCGCCGTTTGCCGCGGAACCCGAATCGTCGGACTCAGCCTTTGCCACGGTCGCAAAATCCTTGCCCGCCAGCAATTCTTTGCGTACCTGCTGTGCCTTGGCGAGCGCTTCCGCGTCAGTGAGATCCTTCTTGCCCGCGCCAAGAGGTACGCGTGAGCCCTTGAAGCGGATCAGGATGTGGTGCGCTTTGGCATCTTCAAACTCACCTTTATGCGCGTCGTAGTAGCGGCGCTCAGTAGCTTCATCGACCTGTGCGTTTGCCGATAGATCCTGGAAGACCATGCCTGCCAGCAGGTTCTCCCGCTGGATTTCGATCTGCTGTTTCACCTTCGGCTGCTGGTCGAGCTTGCGTCGCTCGGCTTCCTGCGCCATGATCTTCAACTGCACAAACTGTTCGGCGAAGTCGCGGCGCTGGGGTCCACGCGCGGCAGCCTGTACCTGCGGCGGAAATGCCTGCAACAGATCTTCAAACTGGCTTGCCGTCAACTTCTGGTCGCCAACGATAAGAACAACCTTATTCGGATCGACCGCAGGTGGTGCGGCGATACTCGAAGGGACGGGAGCGGTTCCATTGGCCGTTCCATTCATGGGTGCAGCGGGTCGCGCCGGTGCGGGAGCTTTGGTAACCGGAGCCGTCTGGGCCGCGGCGGTGAAAGCGCCAGCGACGCCGAACGCGAGGGATACAAAGGGGATGAAGATTTTCACAATCCCTATGTTACCTTAAGGGTTTAAAACCACATTTCGCAGCAGGGCTACGCCACTTGTATATCCAAAGGCCGGTTTGACTTTGTTAGAAGCCAGAACGAGTAGATTGAGTAACTTGCGGGGGAACGAACAGATTCTGGTGGCCGATGATGAGCCGGTCGTGTTGTCCTACGCGACTGCAGTTCTCGGGCGTTACGGGTACCGGGTAGTTGCGGCGCCGAACGGCCAGGAGGCTCTCGAAGCGTTCGACAAGACGGACAAAGTCGACCTCGTACTGACCGACGTTGTGATGCCCGATCTCAGTGGCCCTGATCTGGTGCATGAAGTTCGGCGCAAGTACGGTCAGGTCCGTTGCTTATTCATGTCGGGCTACGAGCCTGCGCAACTTGCGGACCGCGGAATAGATGCGGGCTGCGGTTATCTACAGAAACCTTTCACGCCGGAACACCTGCTGCGCAAAATTCGCGCAGTTTTGGATGACGACCTCACGTTGTCCAAGAACTAAGAGTAAAAATTAGAACTGTTCGGGCGAATCCCGTAAAATAGCCAAATCGCATGCAGAGCTATGACCTGATCGTGATTGGCTCCGGACCTGCGGGCCAGCGTGCCGCAATCCAGGGGGCCAAAGCCGGGAAGCGCGTGGCTCTGGTAGAGCGTCGCGAAGTCGTCGGTGGCGCTTGCATCAGCACCGGGACCATTCCGAGCAAGACGATGCGCGAGGCCGTGCTGCATCTGTCGGGCTTTCATTACCAGAGCATCTACGGCATCAACTACAAGGTCAAAGAGAAGATCTCGATGGCCGATCTTTCGTTCCGCGTGCAGCACGTCATCAAGACGGAAGTCGACGTGACCCAGGCGCAGCTCTCCCGCAACAACATCGAACTGATCACCGGTGCGGCCAGTTTCGTCAGCCCCACGCAAATCAAGGTCGAGAACTCGCGCGGCATCTCGGAATACGAGAGCAAGTTCTTTGTCATTGCGACCGGCACGAAGCCGGCATCATCGGATCGCGTGCCGCTCAACGGGCGCAGCATCATCAACAGCGATCAGATTCTGCAAATGCAGGATGTCCCGAAATCCATGATCGTTGTAGGTGGCGGCGTGATCGGCGTTGAGTATACGTGCATGTTCGCGACGCTGGGCGTGCGTGTCATCCTGGTTGAGAAGCGTCCGCGTCTGCTTGAGTTTGCCGACGCTGAAATGGTGGAAGCGCTCTCTTATCATCTGCGCGATCACCGCGTCACCATGCGCCTGAACGAAGAGGTCGACCGGGTCGAAGAAGCGCCCGCCGGTGGTGTGGTTGCCACGTTGATGAGCAATAAGAGACTGTCGGGCGATGCGCTGCTCTTTGCCGTCGGGCGTCAGGGCAATGTGGACGATCTCAACCTGGGCGCGGCGGGTCTCACCGCCGACGCGCGCGGCCGCATCCACGTGGACGCCGATTTCCGAACGTCCCAGCCGCACATCTTCGCGGCGGGTGATGTGATCGGCTTCCCCAGCCTGGCCTCGGTTTCGATGGAGCAAGGCAGGCTTGCGGCATCGACTGCATTCGGCGGGGCAGAGCACTCGAATCCCGCGTACTATCCCTACGGCATCTACACCATCCCCGAAATTTCATTCATCGGGAAAACAGAAGAACAGCTCACCGACGAAGATGTTCCCTATGAAGTGGGAGTCGCTTACTACCGCGAGATTGCGCGCGGACAGATTCGCGGCGACACTACCGGCCGGCTCAAGCTGATCTTCCATCGCGAAACCAGAAAACTGTTAGGTGTTCACATCATCGGCGAGGGCGCGAGCGAGCTGCTGCACATCGGGCAGGCCGTTTTTATTCTGGACGGCACGATGGATTATTTTGTGAACACGGTTTTCAACTATCCGACTCTCGCCGAGTGCTACAAGGCGGCCGCGTTTAACGGCCTGAATAAGTTGGCGAAGCTAAATTAAAGGAGCGCTCACCATGGGTGCTGCAATTGGCGTCATCGCGTCCGAAAAAATAGCCGTTGGCCTGGTGGAAGGCCACAAGATACAAGGCGACGTCATCGCTTCTGAAGAGTTGATGAGTCTTCCGGCGGAAGCCATCGCGCCGATGATCTACCGGCTGATCTCTCAGGTCTGCCGCAGTGCGGGTGTCGATCCCTCGGACTTGCAAGCGGTAGGCATCGGCTTCCCAGGCATTGTGCGCGACGGCATCGTGCAGGACTCGCCAAACTTGCAGCAGGTCAAAGGACTCAACCTGCAAGTGTCTTTGCGCTCGGTGCTCGAATCGCAGCACTCGAAAGCGCCGGTGTTGGTGGTCAATGACGCGGATGCGATGGCTGCCGGAATTGCGGCAACGCTGGGGCATCTCGAAAAAGTGATTCGCGTTTGGACCCTGGGCAACGGTATCGGCCTGGGCCGTTACCCGCAGAGCGACGGTGCATACGAGGGTGGCCATAGCGTGGTGACGCTCGATCCGAAAGAGACGTACTGCGGCTGCGGAGGCGTCGGCCATCTCGAAGGCATCATGGGCCATCGCGCGATGCGGCTGCGCTTTCTCGACATGGAACCGGAAGAGATCTTTGTCGAAGCGAAGGCGGGCGACAGGCGCTGCGCAGACTTTGTGCGGCTGTGGCATCGCGCGCTGGCCGCTGCGACGGCGACGCATATCCACATCGATGGGCCCGGAAAATTCTTCGTGTCGGGACCGAACGCAGGCTACATCGACGTTCCGCAACTCAGCCAGTTGCTGCACGAGATGGTGAAGCTCACGCCCTTGCAAGGCAGTGTGTTTGAAGTAATCCCCACCAGCCGAGAGATTGCGATCATCGGCGCGGCGCTTGATGCTCTATTGGTGTACCCTCCCGCCGCGTGAAATTTGCGCTGCCGTCGGGCGGCATAGAATAGCTGAGGCAGGATCATGAACGATTTGATCGCCCGTCTTGAACGCGCCGAAGAAGTCGCGGCGCAGTTGCGCGAGGCCTGTGCCGTCCAGGAACAGCGCAATACTTCGGCGGTATTCCCCGAAGAGAAAATCCTCAGTAGCCTCGATAGTCTGCGCGAAACGCTGAGCCAGCATGATGCGGAAGTCGAAGCGGCTCGCGCTGCCTTGCAAGCGCTGGAGCAGGAACATGCGGGCCGGGGCGAACGTCTGCTTTCGGCGTTTGACGATTTCTGGCGCCGCGTGCCCGCGATGATGGCGTGACGAGGTGAACGCGCGTGTGGCGGCAGTCGAACGCGATCTGCGCGCGCAATTGCAAAAGCTGGATCAGGAACGCCAGGCAGCATTTGCAAAAGCTGTCGAGAGCGGCCTTGCATCGAAGACGCGTGAGTTTGAAGCTGCGTTAAACGAACATCGCACCGCTCTCGGGAAGCTTCAGGAGAACTCCAACACGACCCGCGCGCACCTGGGCACCTTGCTCGAGAGCATTGCGACGCTCACGGCGGAAGTCGAGAAGGCGCGCGCTGTGGCCCCTGTCGTTGCGGTTCCACCTCCGCCTGCACCGGCAGCCCCGGCAGTGAAGCAAGAAGTGCCGCTGTTTGCTACGGCTCGCAAAACGCCTCGATTCGCTTCGATGCGCAAGGTGATCTGGCCTTTGCTGGCCGCCATGCTCGTTGCGTTAGTCGCTATCGCAGGCTGGCAATTTGCGAAGGGAGTATTGGGCGAGAGCGTGACCGCCGCAGCCAATGCTCCACAGCGTCCTTCGCCAGTGGTCGAAGCGAAATTGCTTGACCGGGCGCGTGAGGCCGCGGCACATCAGGACTACGCGAAAGCCGAAGGTCTCTATCGCGAGGCGATGCAAGCCGCACCAAGGAGCGAGGACGCGATTCAGGGGCTCTCCGATACTTTGTTGCATGAAGGCAAACTGGCACAGTCCGCGGCAGTTCTCAAATTGCTCCCGGCGAACTCCGCAACGTCAGATTCTGTAAAACGTTAGCGATCTGCGGCGCTACAATTACTTTTCTATTTGCAAAATCGCGACTGGCATTGAGATACTGTGAATCTCTGTAATCGCTTGAGACATATCGTTTTATGGAAGGCCTCGGATGACTAAGGCGGATCTGATCGAAGAAGTATCACGCGTAGTTCAAATGACCCGCAAAGAGTCTGAAGTGATCGTCGAGGCCATTTTCGACAGCATCGTGCGCTCTCTCCGCTCGGGCGACAAAATCGAAATTCGCGGCTTCGGGAGCTTCCGGACTCGCCAGCGCCAGCCACGCGTCGGCCGCAATCCCAAAACAGGAACACGAGTTGAGGTGCCGGCCAAGAAGATCCCTTACTTCAAGCCGAGCAAAGAACTGAAAGACGTGGTAAACCATTCAGACGCCGAAGTCATCTCTGCGGATGAGCCGAAAGCATTGACCGAGTAAATGTTGGGCGAACTGGTCGCAGAGTTTATCGGGACGCTGATCATCTTGCTGTTCGGCAACGGCGTCGTTGCCATGGTGGTGCTGTTTGGCACCGGAGCACCAGGCGAGATTGTTCACGGCGGTTACACCAACATCACCATCGGGTGGGGATTGGCCGTCACCATGGGCGTGTATGTGGCGGGCAGAATATCCGGCGCGCACCTGAACCCCGCAGTGACGATTTCACTCGCGATCTACCGCGGTTTCGCGTGGCGCAAAGTGGCGCCGTACATTCTGGCGCAGCTTGCCGGCGCGTTCTGTGGCGCTGCGCTTGTGTTCTGGAATTACCTGCCCGCGTTTCACCAGGCTGATCCGAATCTGGACCACACTGCTGGCATCTTCACCACGTTCCCGCAGTTCCCGCAGGTGGTGTTCGCGGGCTTGCTCGATCAGACAATCGGCACGGCGCTACTCCTGTTCATGATCATGGCGATTACCGACGAGCGCAATCAACCGCCGCAAGCGAACCTCGCACCTCTTTTTGTCGGGCTGGTCGTCGTGGTGATTGGAATGGGCTTTGGCGGCATCCACGGCTATGCGATCAACCCTGCGAGAGATTTCGGACCGCGTCTGTTCACGGTGCTGGCGGGCTTCAAGAACAACGGTCTGACCGATGGCAGTCGCGTGTTCTGGGTTCCCATCGTGGGTCCAATACTGGGCGGTATCATCGGCACCGCCGCGTACGATTATGGCGTTCGCCGTTTCCTGCCACCGCTGGTCAAAGAGTTAAACCGCTAGTCGGACCACGCGCTCGACCAGCGCCACTGTTCCGGGCGCGATGCGAGACCCGCGAGCACGGGACCGCTCTCGATCATTCTGATCACTTCCGCTGTTTCCGACGCTGGCACCCAGCGGTTCACGGCTTGCGGCACATCCCACTTTGCGAGGATGCTCGAAACCTTGCTGAGCGGGTCCAGCAGCACGGTGACGCGGTCATTCAGAATCACGAAAGAGCGTAGCAGGTAGAGTCTCTGATCGTAATGACCGCGTAGCAAACGCTGCTTGAGCATGGGCGCGCTCGCGTCTGTGTGCCACTCGACTAAGACCGGCATGAAGGAGAGAAGTCGCCGCGGGCCGGAACAGTTCTCACGGCTGTGTTAAGAAATGTTGGTGACTCATTCTGCGCTGCGAAAGCGCATCACCGGCTGTCTTGGTTTCCCTATCACTCCTTTTCGGAAGGATCTATCGCTTGATCTCGATGCGCTCGCCCGCAATGTCGATGAGATGGCGAGCCACCCGTTCTGCGCGCTGGTTGCAGCGGGCGGCACAGGAGAGCTGTACTCGCTGACCCCGGACGAAGTCGAGCAGGTCGTGCGCGTCACAACGCAGGCTGCCGCTGGGAGGATGCCGGTCGTCGCAGGCACCGGTATCAATGTTTCCATCGGCTGCGACATGGCGCGCCGCGCTGAACGTGCCGGGGCGGAGTGCATTCTGGCGCTGCCGCCTTATTACATCAATGCCCCGGAGGAAGGGCTGTTTGCCTACTACCAGGCGATTGGCGCGGCGACGTCGCTGCCGCTGATGGTCTATAGCCGCGATTGGGCGGTCTTCACTCCGGAGATGGTCGCGCGGCTTGCCGATCGCGTACCGCAGTTGACGTTCTGGAAGGACGGTCAGGGTGATGTGAAGAAGTACCAGCGCATCATGTTGCGCAACGGAGACCGCCTCGCGTGGCTAGGCGGATTAGGTGACGACTGCGTGCCCTCGTACTACGCCGTGGGCGTGCAGGCTTACACGTCGAGCATTTCGAACATTGCCCCGAAGCTTAGCCTGGAGTTAGCCGATGCCGGAGAGAAGCACGACTTCGCGCGCCTGACGCACCTGATGAATCGTTACGTCCATCCCCTCTATGCTCTGCGCGAGCGGATGAAGGGCTACGAGGTGACCGTGATGAAGGCCGCCATGGAAATGCTGGGCATGACAGCCGGGCCGGTGCGCCCGCCATTGGCTGAATGCCGCGCGCAGGATTTAGACGCGCTCCGCGAGCTGATGCAAGTTTATGGCGAGGTGCGCTAACTGAAGGCTAATGCGCTCCGGCGTAGTGGCCGGGCCATGCTCGCTTACGACTTGTGCCAATGCAGACTAACGAACAAGTCTCGGCCTTAGCGAAACTGTGAACACAAGCTAAGATACGGGCTTGGCCCGCATTGCGTTTTGGAAAGCAGTACTTCTTGTGCAGGTCAGTGCGATCTGCATGGCACAGAGTGCCGGGCCCAGCGATCAATACGAATGGAATCGTGAACGCGGCGAGTCTATCGACTTCTGTTGCGCCTGGTTCGTGGGTTTCCATCTTCGGAACGCAGTTATCGCAGACTTCCCGAACGTGGGCGGACGCGGATTTCGTGGGTGGACGGATGCCCGTGACGCTGGACGCGGTAACCGTCAGCGTGGGAGGAATACCCGCGGCGATTTCTTATGTGAGCCCGAACCAGCTCAATGTACTTCTCCCGGCTGGTTTGAGCGCCGGCCCCCAGCCGGTGATTGTCACCAACCAGTTGGGGACCAGCAGCGTGGCGCAACTCATCTGCTCCGCTATCGCCCCGGCGCTTTTTCGATTGCAGGCAAACGGCGGCCGTTACGTGGCCGCTCGTGTCCACAACGCAGATGGATCCTCAAGGCTCGCTGCGCCCGACGCGCTGTATGGCAACTCAGGATCCGCAGGTGCGGTGCATGCCGGTGAAATCGTCTCGCTCGCGTTGACGGGACTCGGCGCCACCAAGCCCCTGCCGTCAACCGACAGTGTCTTCACCGGTGCCTACGACGCGTTGAATTCTGCGGCAGTGTTGGTCGGCGGACAAACGGCGCAAGTTTTGTTCGCGGGGCGGGTGAGTCCGGGATTGGATCAAATCGATGTAGTGGTGCCTTCGCTGCCCGATGGCGACTATCCGGTTGACGTCACAGTTGCAGGCCAGCACGCTCAGACCGAGGTCTATCTCAGCGTTGGTGACGCGATTAACGTGAGCCTGCCTGGTCTCTACAACCGCATCGCCAAGGCCAACAACTCGACCGTCTTCCTCGGAGACTCGATCAGCCTGACCAATCAGGATTACGTCAATGAACCGTGGCCGTCGCAAGTCTGGATTCGTTCCGACGCCGAGGTTCTGAAGTCAGGCGATGCGGGCGTTCCAGGCAACACCACGGCCATGATGCTGGCCCGCATCGAGGACGTGCTCGCGATTCACCCGGCAAACTGCGTGATCCTGGGCGGGACGAACGATCTTTCGTCAGTGGACCCGGCCACAATCGTTGCGCATCTTGATGAGATTGCAGGCACTCTGCAAGCTGCGGGAATTCGCCCCATTTTGGCGTTAGTGCCGCCGCGAGATGGCGCGGTCGGTCTGGTGCAGGCGTTGAATCGAGCAATCCAGAACTATGCCGACGGAAAGAACCTGAAGGCAGTCGACTTCTACTCTGTGCTGGCCGATCCGGCGACGGGCAGTTATGCGGCCGGCAACTCGGTGGATGGCATTCACCCCTCTGACCGCGGCGCGCAGTTGATGGCGGAGCAGTTCTTAGCGCAGACGCAGAGACTGTTTATTCCGGTGGCATCGTTTCTGCCCTCAGCTGGCGTGGTTGACGGGAACTTGCTGGCCGACCCAGCGGGGACACTCAACAGATCGCCGGCTTCGCTGGAAAACGGATGGGTGAGAATGAGCGGGAGCGGCAGCGCCAACACCATTCAGGATGATCGCGGCTTTGCGTGGCACGCGATCACGGCAGCAGGTACGGATGCATTTCAGATCGGCAGGCTGTATCTCAGCGCAGGTGCGGGGACGTTCACCCCAGGAGACCGCATGGCCTTTGTGACGCGATTCAAAGCAGATCTCTCGCAGGCCGCGCCCGGATCTTCCTATTCGGTAACCATGCAGTTCGTCAACGGAGCACAGCAAGTGCTTGCTTTTGTCGATAACTGGACGCAGACCGTTGCCGAGCACAAGATTTTTCATGAGTTCACAGTGCCGCAGGGAACCACGTTCATCAACGTGTACGCGCAGGTCCAGGGAGTGGGAGCGGACCTCCAAATTGCGCAAACCGGACTTTACAATCTGAGCCGTCCGGCAATCGCGCAATAACTTTGGATGGCGTGCGAAGAAGTTAAACAGAGAGAGCCGGCTTCGATGGAAGAACGCTTCCGAGAAGCGGGTGGGGGGTGAAGGCGGATAGTGAGGTCAACAAGGGGAAATTTGTTGGCTGGACCGCGCTCCCTCTGCCCAGATTGAAAGTATCGGCTTGGGTTGACGGAAAGTACCGGGCGTCTTTGTAAGTCGCTCAAACTAAACAGAGAAAAACTGCTGCCATGCCGTGAACGGCTTGCGGCGCGATGGCTTAACCTTTCGGGTGTGCCGACGCGGCCGCAATCATCGCCTTCACCGCCGGCTTCGACGTTTGGTATTCGACGATGAGCGAAATCCGCCGGTTCGATGAGTCACCTGGATTTTTGGGCTTTCTCAAATTCTGATCCGCAAAGCCTCGCACCTGTCCCACCTGCCCAGGGCGGACACCTTGTGCTTCCATTAGCCGCCGTGCTGAGTTGGCCCTGTCGGCCGAGAGTTCCCAGTTGCTGTAGCCGCCTTCCCCCGCATACGGTTTGGAATCCGTATGGCCTTCGATCAGGATACGGTTCGGAATTTTTCCGAGCTCTTGCGCCAATTTGGTCAGCAGCACTTCCCCGAACTTGCTTGGCTCGGGCCGGCCGCTCTGAAAGAACATGCCCTTGTCCGTTTCAAGCAGTTCGATGCGCAGACCTTCGCCGGTGACGGTCATCGAGACTTGATCCTTCATCACTTTGAAATCGTTCAACTGCTTCATCGCCGCGGTCAGTTTGTCTTTCAATTGGTTCAGATCCTGCTCGCGCAAGCCAAGCGCCTCGCCGCTGCCGAACATGTCGCTGCCAACTTGGCGGCCGCTGCCGGTCGGATCCTGAAAATAACCACCGATCGCTTTCTTCACTTGTTCACTGCTGTTGAGCAACCACAGCACGATGAAGAGCGACATCATTGCCGTCACGAAGTCGGCGTACGCCACCTTCCACGATCCGCCGTGATGGTGTTTCGCGTGCTTCTTTTTGCGGCGAATGATCACCATCGGTTGAACTGAATTTTCGGCGGCCATTATGCTGCGGCTCCCGCTGCTGCGGCAGGATTCTTGCAGCTCTCTTCCATCTGGCGGAAGCTCGGCCGGTGGTCGGACGGTATCGAGCGGCGTGCAAACTCAATGGCGAGGATCGGCGCAACACCCTTGGCGAAAGCGATGAGGGCGGTGCGCAGACAGTTGTAGTAATGATGCTCGGCTTCATTTTGCTTACTCAACATGTTGGCGATGGGACTCACAAAGCCGTAGCAAAGCAGGATGCCCAAGAACGTGCCGACCAGAGCCGCGGCCACTTTGTGTCCGATCTCTTCCGGCGGCCCGCCGAGCGCGCCCATGGTGATGACAATGCCAAGCACGGCTGCCACAATGCCCAAGCCTGGAAGCGCGTCGGCGACGGTCTGCAATGCGGCGACGGTCATCTCCATGTCTTGCTGATGAACGTCCATGTCGATCTCCATCATGTTGTCGAGATCGAACGGCCCGACGACGCCCGACAGAGACATACGCAGGGTGTCGCAGACAAAGTCGCGCGCGTGGTGATCTTTCAGGAACGCCGGATACTTTTGGAAGATCTGGCTCTCGTTCGGCGACTCGACTTGCTGCTCGAGCTTGGCCATCCCGTTTTTGCGGGCGAACTGGAAGACGTCATAGAGCATTTGCAGATTCTGCAGATAGAATTTCGCCGAGATGCGGCTGCCGGTGAACACGCCAAGCAGGCTCTTGAAGATTTTCAGCAGCGCAGGCAAGGGGTTCGCGATGACAAGCGTGCCGATCGCGGAACCCACGATAATCAACAGTTCAGCAGGCTGCAGCAGGACAAGAAAATTGCCCTTTTCCAACAAATAGCCACCGGCGATGGCAGCGATGACAACGACGATTCCGATGAGAGAGAACATTGCTGCTGGTTCATCGGCGGGATGGGTGGAAAACTTGAGAGGCGCTAGGTGCTTTTTAACGCGCGGACTTCAGGCCAGCGCTTTCCGCAGTGCCTCGACAACTTCGGCCCGGTGTGCGTCGCCAGTGTATCCATGACGCGGCCAGAAAAAGCCGCTCATCCCGTCGCCCTTTTTGCGGGGGATTACATGGATGTGAAGGTGGGCAACGGTCTGGCTGATCTTGTTGTTATTGCAAGTGAAGCTGCCTTCCGCGCCAAGAGCCGTTTCCATCACGGTCGCGACGCGCTGCACGCATCCATAAACCGGTTCGAGTAGTTCACGCGGCAGATCGGTCAGTGTCTCGTAGTGAACTCGGGGCACGATCAAGACATGACCCGGAAACAGCGGCTTGGCATCCAGAAACACGACAACGTGCTTGTCGCTGTACACAGTGTCCGCTGGGATTTCGCCGCTGATGATGCGGCAAAAGATGCAATCGCTCATAGGTGTTTTGCTAACTCGACCAGCCGGTCCACCAGGATATCGGGCGGATGATCGGCAAAGGTCTCCGGCTGAAACCCGTAAGTCACGCCGCAACAGCGCACGCCTGCGTTGCGTGCTGTCTGCACATCGACCGAACTGTCGCCAACCATTACGGTACGTTCCGGTCCGATACCGGATTCCTGCATCAGTGTCTCAATACCGATCGCATGGGGCTTCTTCTGCTCGAAGCTGTTCCCGCCGTACACGCGGAAGAACAAGTGGGACAATCCGAGCCCCTCCAGTATTGCGTTACTGATGCGCACCGGCTTATTGGTCAGCACGCCCAACACGTCGCCTGACTGATGGAACTGCGCGAGCGCTTCGGCTACGCCATCGTAAAGCGTGGTGTAGTCCAGTTTATGATCCGCGTAGTAGGCCAGGAAGAACTCGAGCGCGCGCTGCACATCGTCTGCGCTGGCAGTATCGCCCAGAGCGCGTTTCACCAGCACCGGCGCGCCGTTGCCGACATAGGACGAAACGACCTCAGGCGACAGAGGCTCGCGCTTCATATGCGCCAGCATCGCGTTCACCGAATGCGAAAGATCGAGACGCGAATCGATCAATGTGCCGTCCAGATCAAAGATCAGCAGCGATGGCACGGACGTCAGGAGGCGCGCCTCTTGACCACACGTCCCGCTCGCGCGGGTGGCTTTGCCTGCGTGCGCTTCGGCTGAGCCTGGAAGCTTTCGACCTTGCGACGGAGCGTATTGCGATGGATTCCCAGCAGCTTGGCAGCCTGCAACTGGTTCCCGCCGGTCTTCTCGAGCGTTCGCTCGATCAGCATCCGTTCGAGCAGTTCGACTGCCTCCTCCATAAAAATGTCGTTGGCGACTAAATAGTCCACTAGTTCCGCAAGGTTCGCTTTCATCTTCTACGTGCAGCTTTCTTCGTTTTTAACTACAAATCGCGGGATGTGCCCTCGCGACCTAAAGCATGGTCCCAGGCACGCCGGACCTGATCGTAATGGGACCGGAAACCGTCTTTCATCTCGCGCGGAGCGGCCGCCACAATGATGCGGGACGCCTCAATAACGTGGGGAGCCAAACGCGATGATACGACTGACGAGGGCGGACCGCCGCCAGCTCGGCCGGGTGCAAACGCCACGAGCGCCATCACCAGGACGACGCAGATCAGGATACCGCGAACCAAACCGAATGCAGCGCCCAAAAGCCGATCAAACCAGCTAAGCCCGACCGTGCGCAGGACTCGGCTCACAATTACTCCGGCCAGCGCGCCACACAGCATCACGCCGAGAAAGACCAGCACGAACCCGGCGAAATTGGCCACCTGCACAGAACTGACATACGGCTGGAGCCATGCGCCCGCCAAACCGTAGAACCACAAGCCGCAAATCGCCGCGACGACCACGGCCACCAGGCCGATGATTTCGCGCGAGAAGCCCGAGCGGAAACTGGTGATAACCGAGAGCAGCAGAATGAGCGCGATTCCGATATCAAGCAAATTCAAAACGCCGCTCCTTCGCTCTCAGAAACCATACCCAGTCAGCATACCCGAACCGCTTCAGGAACGAAGCGCACTCAAGTCGAGCGCGTTGAAATCTGCGATGCGCTCGAGCGTGTAGTCAGCCGGCGGGTATCCCTCGATCGCTTTCGGATCGAGAGCGTAGTGGCCCTGGCGAACAAAAATCGTCGTCAGGCGTTTCCCCCAGCCTTTTTTCATCGCGTCCAGGATGCGTAGCTTGTCGTCGATCATCACGTAGTGATCGGCCGGCACGCGCTGCTCCACGCTCGCAAGTTCCTGCTCTTTGTGGATGTAGATCAGTACGTTGCCGTCAAAGACTTCGAACAGACCGGAACGATACACTTTCTGCGGCTGAAAGATCACGTCGCCGTCAGACAGGATCGCGGCGGTTCCCGCTTTCTTGGCATACTCCACTGCATCCAGAGAACCCGGGAACAGTCGATTGGCGAAGGGATAGAGCAGCAGAAATTGAGAGACCTGGAGCAGCGAGGGTTCATCTAGGAATCGCTGGCGGTAGGCCTGGAGCGCTCCCAGATAGTCGGCATAGCCCAACTCGTTCCGCAGCTTTTCAAACAGTTCCCAATAAATTTTCGAGCGGTCCGCGCCGATAGCCGCGTCCAGATAGCGCCGCATGTCAGCAGTGACGCGGTCGTGGTCGAGCAGCGTGTTATCGACGTCGAAGAGAAATGCGGTTGTCATCGGGGCACGTCCACCGATGAACGTTAACACAGTTGAGAAATCTGGAGCGCGGTTGCCACTATGCACCGCAGAGGCATAACTATGGAAATCCGCGAGCGGCAGCGCGCCATCGATTTGGCATTGGTTCAGATGGACAAGCAGTTTGGAAAAGGGGCGGTCATCCGCATGGGCGGGGGAGCGGTAGAACCGGTGTCGGTCATCTCATCCGGCACCATTTCGATCGACAATGCTCTCGGTGTTGGCGGTTTCCCGCGCGGCCGTGTCGTTGAAATCTACGGACCGGAATCATCTGGCAAAACGACGATCACGCTGCAGGTCATTGCGGAGGCCCAGAAGCTCGGAGGCACCGCCGCGTTCATCGATGCGGAGCACGCGCTCGATCCGACTTATGCGAAGAAGCTGGGCGTTGACGTCGATGCGTTGCTTGTCTCTCAGCCCGACAACGGTGAGCAGGCGCTTGAAATCGTGGCCGCGCTCGTGCAGTCCGGCGCGCTCGATGTGATTGTGGTCGACTCGGTCGCGGCGCTGGTGCCCAAGGCGGAACTCGAAGGCGAGATGGGCGACAGCCACATGGGATTGCACGCGCGCCTGATGTCACAAGCTTTGCGTAAGCTCACCGGAATGGTTTCGCGCACCAATACGCTGCTGGTGTTCATCAACCAGGTTCGCGAAAAGATCGGTGTGATGTTCGGTAATCCGGAGACGACCACCGGAGGACGCGCATTGAAATTCTATGCCTCGGTGCGCGCTGAGATTCGCCGCACGGGCGCAATCAAAGATGGCGAGAAGACCATCGGCAACCGCACCCGCGTGAAGATCGTGAAGAACAAAGTTGCCTCGCCGTTTCGCGAAGCCGAGTTCGACATTCTGTATGGCGAAGGAACGTCACGCGAAGCCGATCTGCTCGACACCGCCGTTACTCAGAACCTGGTCGACAAAAGCGGCTCATGGTTCAGCTATAAGGGCGAGCGAATCGGGCAGGGTAGGGAAAACGCGCGCTTGTTCCTGAAGAGCAACCCCGACCTCACCATGAAGCTCGATAGCGAGCTTCGCGGCGTGCTGCACCTGAATATTCTGCGTCCCTAGGCGGAGTAGAAGTTTCGATCCCAGCCGTGCCGTCGCATAATCTCGAGCACGTGCGGCGGAAGCGGCCCCAGCCCGGGCGCCGTCGTGTTTTCATCGACGCTGTTTACTGAGCGCATGCCCGGGATCACGGTCGACACTGCGGGGTGCGAGATGCAGAAGCGAAGTGCGAGCGACGCGAGCCCGTCAGGCCTCGTACCCAGCTCTTCGCAGAGCGCCTCGACATGCTCGACCACTTGGCGCTTGCGGTCGCCCTTGAAATACTCGGCGCGGAAGTCACCTTCGGGGAACGTTGTCTCTTCGGTGATGTTGCCGGTCAGAGCGCCTTCGTCGAAAGGTACCCGCGCGATCACGCCGATGTTCTTCTCTTTGCACAACGGCAGCAGGTTGCGTTCGGCCGACTGATCGAAGATGTTGTAGATCACCTGCACGGTATCGATGAGGCCGGTCTTGATGAGGTCGATCGCGCTATCAGGCTGATGGTCGTTGATCGACACACCGACGAAGCGGGCCTTTCCCGACTTTTTCAGATCTTCGAAAGCGCGCTTCCATTCATCGTTGCCGATCCACTCGGGATTCCACACGTGCAACTGTTGCAGGTCGAGCGTGTCGCGGCGCAGATGACGTAAGCTGCGCTCCGTCGACTCCATAATGTGATCGTAGGGAAACACATCCTGGATGCCGATGCCGGGGCGAGCCGGCCACAATTGATTCTTCGGCGGCACCTTCGTCGCGATGTAGACCTGACGCGGCGCGCGTTCCAGCACGCGCGCGAGCAGGCGCTCGCTGTGACCTTCGTTATAGGCAAGCGCCGTGTCGAAGAAGTTAACTCCGCGCTCGACCGCCAGCTCAATTGCTTTTAGTGAGCCTTGATCGGAAGCGCCGAGCCACTGCTTGCCGCCGATTCCCCAAGCACCGTATCCGATTTCGCTGACTTCGAAGTTCGTCCTGCCAAGTTTGCGGTAGAGCATCCGTTCAAGATTAAAACACGTGAGCGTGCCGGTGCGCCGTTCTGATCCGCACGCTCACGCGGATTACAATCAGATCAATGCGCGTTCTGCTCTGTGCGCTCCTGCTACTCGGCACTCTGGCGGCTTCTGTCAATCTCAAGCTGTATCTGAAAGACGGCACGTTCCACATGGTCAAGGAGTACAAGGTCGAAGGCGATCGCGTGAAGTTCTATACCGTCGAACGCAGCGACTGGGAAGAGATGCCGCTCGACCTCGTCGACCTGAAACGCACCGAAAGCGAAGCCGCGGAGCGCAAACTGACGCGTGATGAAGAGGTGAAGCTCATCACCGAAGAAGACAAAGCCAAGCGGGCGCTCGACGATGAAGTGATGAAGATCCCGCAAGACCCGGGGGTGTATTCGCTCGAAGGCGGCACGCTGCATATTTTCAAACTTGCCGAATCGAAAGTCCACACGAGCAAAGGCCGCGCGGTGCTGAAGGCGGCAGTCCCGGTGCCGCTCGTGCCAGGCAAGGCCACTGTCGAACTCGAGCAGCCGCACTCGTTGAACATCACCAAAGCGGAACGCCCCGACCTCTATCTGCAACTCGACAAAGAGGAGCACTTCGCGCTGATCAAGCTCACTCCGCATCATGACGTGCGCATCGCCGAGCGCATTGGCATCTTGCCTGTCGTGAAAGAGTACGTCGAGGAAGTGGACGAAGTAGAGATCTTCAAGAAGCAGCTCACCGAAAGCGGACTCTTCAAACTCTGGCCGCAAAAGCCGCTCACGCCTGGTGAGTACGCCGTAATTCAGTACACGCCCGGCAAGATGGACCCGCAGATCTGGGACTTCGCCTACAAGCCGTAATCGAACGCGTGTAAGACTGGTTTTGAATGGCTCAAAACCGGCAGACTGTTCACGTCAAACGCGTTGACGAGTGCGCCTCGCTCGATGATCTTCTGCGCAACTGTTTCCCCGCGTTTGGGGGCGCTTACCTGCGGCGCATTTATACGATTCTTGACCGCGCGATTGGCATGGGATGCCCGCTGACGCTGGCGGTGGCCGGTCCTGTTACGGTATCGGGACAGCACCATGCGTGGCTGATTCCGCTGCTCGAAACCGGTTGGGTCGCGTATCTGAGCACGACCGACGCTGTCTGTTATCACGACGGCCATCGCAGTCTCGATGAGCATGGCGGTCATCCCATTCACGAAGTGCCGATTTTCGGAGACGATGCCGCGCTGCGCGATGAGAAGACCATCCGCGTGACCGACATGGCGTTCGACGAAGACGTGCTGCTCGATCAGGACCGCTTCCTTACGGCGATGCTGCAGTTGCCACAATTCCAGCGCAAGATGACCGGCACCGAATTGCGCTATCTGTTGGGCGCGTTTTATGCCGAACAGGAGCGGCGCAATCAGGTGCGGCCCGGACTGCTGGCGACCTGCACCCGTTTGGGAATTCCGGTGTTTGTCGGCGCCCCTGCGGATGGAAGTGTGTTCCTGAACTCGATGAAGCTGTGGGCAATGCGTGAAGCGGGGCTGTTGCCAGACTATGCGTTCGAACTGGACTTGCATGCCGAGGTGTTCGAAGCGTGCGCCTATCACCGCTGGGGACTTTTCGACAATCCGGTGCATGCATTGGGAACGTTGATCCTGGGCGGCGGCGTGCCGAAAAATTACAACCTGCAGCCAGAGCCCGCGCTGGGGCAGATCCTGGGGTTGCCTGACGTCCGCGGGTACGAGTTCGATGTACAGATCGTGACGGCCCCGGTAACGGATGGGTCATTGAGCTCGTGTCCTCCTGCGGAAGCGGTGACCTGGGGCAAGGTCGATAAAGACACTTACCTGAAATCGACCGAGAGCATGCAGGCTGACTACTCGATGGTGATGCCCATCATCGTCAAAGCTCTGCTGGAGAACCGCGCGCGCTTTGAACAGATGAGCGAAGCGGAACGCGCCAAGCATCCGGAGTCAGCCGGGTACCTGCGTAAGCGTGAAGGGTACCGACTGTATGAGCAACGCACTGAGCTTGTCAGTAAGTTGCGCACCGATGTAGCAGGGAACGAAGAGTGGTTGCGTGCATCGCTGGGTTACGCTTTGGCGAAGCAGTAGGACGAGCCGAAAGAGCCCTTTCAGCCTTTAACTCTCGGTTACTCTTCTGGCGAGTGCGGAGCGCACGACGTCGTCGAGTCTCTGAACGGTGTACGGTTTACCTAAGAAACCGGCCAGTGGTTTGCCTCGGAAGCGTTCGGCGGCGGTTTCGTGGCTGAAGCCGCTGGATAGGATGATCGGAACGTCGGGTCGCATTGCCAAAAGGTGCGTGGAGGCCTCCTCCCCGTTCATGACCGGCATCGTGAAGTCCATGATGACGATATCGATGGAGGGGCCGTACTTGCGAAACATCTCGACTGCCTCCTGCCCATCGTGTGCAGTGAGTACCCTGTAGCCAAACCTGACCAGAGCTACGCTCAAGAACTGCCGCACCGAGGGTTCATCCTCTGCAATCAGTACGGTGTAAGACTGTCGCACGGGTTCAGCGTTTACCGGCACGGGGAGGGCAGGCTCGAAGCGGGGCGCCGCCACCGGAAGGTAAACTTGAAAAGTAGTGCCCTCTCCCGGCTGACTTTTCACTCGCAGGACGCCGGAGTGGCCCTGGACAATGCCGCGCACAGCGGAGAGCCCGAGTCCCCGGCCCGTGAACTTAGTAGTAAAGAACGGGTCGAAAATTCGATCGAGCGTCTGCTGATCCATCCCGCTGCCGTTGTCTGAAACGGTCAACGTAACGTATTCGCCCGGTGCATTTGTTTCTGCTGCGCCGAAGAACTCGCTTTTTAGCGTCAGAGTATCGGTACTTACCTGTACTTGACCCGGCGTATCTTTTGGAAAAGACTCAACAGCATTGGTCACTAAGTTCATGACTACCTGCTGGATCTGACCCTTATCAGCAAGAATGAGCGGCAGATCAGGCTGGTATTCGAAGCTCAGTACAACCTGGGGCGGCACTAACCGCTTCACAAAAGAACGTACATCCTGGGCGATAGCATTCAGGTCGAGGCTCTTCATCACAAACCGCCCCTTGCCTGAGTAAGCCAGAATCTGGCTGGTCAGATCAGCCGCGCTTTTACTGGCCTTCACCACTTCTTCCATGAGCACGCGAAGCTCTGACGAGCGAGGTAGTTCGTCGAGCACCAGACTGGCGTTGCCAAGAATTCCCGTCAACAAGTTATTGAAATCGTGCGCGATGCCGCCCGCCAGCACGCCGATACTTTCCAGCCGTGCCTTCTGCTGTAACTGGTCGTTGAGTCGCTTCTTTTCCGTTATATCGGACACGACGCAGACTGCGCCTGTCAGGTTGTCTGTCTCGCCGAACGTCGGATCAAGAGTGATGACAAAGTAAGCGTCACCAATTTTGACTTCCTCGACTGTCCGGGAGCAGGTCACACGCATCCGTGCGAACGCGGCTGCAATGCCGGGTTCGGTACCCTTAATCGAGCGGAAAGTCGGGTTACTTTGAGCGATGCGGCCGTCTAAGTCAAGAACGGCGATGCCGTCGCGAATAGAGTCGAATGTACTCTGCCAGCTTTGTGCCGCTCTGATGACCTTCTGCTCAGCGCGCCGCAGACGCAGCATGGAATTGACGGTGGCAACCAGGATCGAGGGCTCAGTAGGTTCCGTAAGATAAGCGTCAGCGCCGCTATCCAGTCCCTTCACGTGAGAGTTGATGTCCAGGTACGAAGCGGACATCTGAATGATCGGTGTACCGGCGATGTCCGGAGCGGCACGAATCCGGCGGCAGACTTCGAATCCATCAATATCAGGGAGACGAATGTCGAGCAGAATCAGGTCGGGCTTGTTCGCGATGGCTAAGTGGATGCCATCTTGACCCGTGCCGGCATCCTGAACCTCGAAACCGGCCTGTCGCAACGTGCGGCCAACGGCATAACGACCAGCCTCGTCATCATCCACGTTCAGGATAAGCGGCTTTCCGTCGATCACGTCGTCCTCGCACTCAGTTGCCGTCCGGCGTTCAGGTCGGCCAATCCGGCGGCGGCCAGCGCACTACCCAGTCTTTCGTCCGTTTCCGGCTCCAGCAACTTGCTTTTGAAGATGATGGCGATTGCACGCGACGAAAGGTACTCGATCTCTGCTGGTGGAAGCACTCCCGACGTCGAGATCACTACCGGGATGTCCTTCAAGTGCGGGTCTCCCTGTATCGCCTCGATCGTCTGGAACCCGTTCATCCGCGGCATGGCGAGGTCCATGATGACAAGGTCCGGACGGTCTGTGCGTAGCGCGTGAAGAGCCTCGTTTCCGTCTTGCGCTTCCGCAAACCGTACATTTAGCCCGCCGAAGAGCTGCTTGGCGAGGTAGCGCGAAGCTTCTTCATCGTCGACCAGCAGCACCGTGCGCTGTTTGCGCCGGGCGACCCGCTGCAGAATAGCTAACAGGTCTTCTTTTATCACAGGTTTAAGTAAGAACTCATCAGCTCCGAGAGCCAGCGACTTGGAACGATCGTCCAGGCTTGTTACAACAATGATCGGAATGTCACGCGTGGAGGCATCAGACTTGAGTTTCACGAGGAGATCCCAAGTGTCTTCACCTTGCAAACCAATATCGAGGACGATCGCTACAGGTGTTAGTTGTACAAGCGCGGCTTGGGTTTCGCGCACGGAACGCGCGGAAACTGTCGTCCACCGCGATCCGCGCAAGTACTTTTCGTAAGCCAGGCGTGTTTCGTAGTGATCTTCGACCAGCAGCACGAAGTCTGTATCCGGGGTCACAACAATCGGCGCTATCGGTGAAGCCGCGAGTTGCTCGTCGCGTGCAAACAGCCGTGGGATGCGCAACCAGAAAGTAGACCCCACCCCGACTTCACTCTGCAACCCGACATCACCACCTAACAGTTGCGCGAGTTTTCGTGAAAGCGGCAGGCCTAGCCCGGTGCCTTTTACCTTCCGTTGCAGCCGACTATCGAGCTGTGTAAATTCCTGAAACACATGTTCCCGGTGCTCCGGTGCAATACCGATTCCGGTATCCGAAACCTCGAACTTCACTACGTCCTCGGCCTCGATATACTCCGCTGCTACGCGGACCTCGCCTGCATCCGTGAACTTCAGAGCGTTAGAAATGAAGTTCCGGAGTATCTGCGACACCTTCGCTTCATCGGAGAAAACAGGGGGAACTTGCAGCGGGTCCTCAAACACCAGCTTCAGAGAATTGCCAACCAGAAGCGGCTTCAGCATGCCGCGCAGAGCGCCGAATAAGTTCGTAGTTTCAAATTCAGTGGGACGGACTTCGATCTTTCCAGCCTCCACTTTGGCGATGTCTAGATAGATCGTTCACCAGTTCCGAAAGGCTCTCCGCCGACTTGCGGATATAGGACACCTGAACCGCCTGCTCCGACGTGAGGTCTCCATCGGTACGGTCCAGAAGCAGCCGCGAGAGAGCCTGGATCGAGTTCAACGGCGTGCGGAACTCATGGCTCATGTTCGACAGGAACCGCGATTTCATCTCGTCGGCGCGGCGCAGAGTGGTTCGCCTTCTCGTCGAGCTCGGCATAAAGCGCCACAACGCCCCGGTTCGTATCCTCCAACTCGCGATTGAGCGCCATCAGATCTTCCTGCCGCCTGCGAAGTTCCTCCATCGTGCGCAGAAGCTCCTGGTTCTGCTCACGAAACTCTTCCAGAACGGTTTTGCGGTTTTTGCTGCCCGATGCGATCCAGCAGGGCAGGCAATGACGGCGCGGTGATCAGTGGAGCGCGACGAGGCAGCAACTTGCCGAGCTACAACAGTCGTTCCTTTGCCTGGAGAACTTTCGATAAAGAACCGGTCGATCAGCCGTTGCGAGCCGATGATGCCCAGGCCCATGCCCGTCTTTGAACGGTACGTCCCTGCTTGAATCTCATCGAGGTTGCGAATGCCCGGACCGTTATCAACAACGCGGATCGAGAGCAATTGCGGAGCTGTATTGCCGTTCAGGCTGAACTCTACTTTGCCGGAGCCTGCATAACTGAACGCGTTCCGCGCGATCTCCGAAACAGCCGTCGCGAGGCGCGTCTGCTGCTGCGTATCGAAACCGAGCGCCTCGGCAAGTTCGCGCGTTCGTTGGCGTGCCGCGACCACGTCATGCTCATATTGGATGCGGACCGACAATAGCGGGAGGCTCATTGCGGTAACTTCCCGCGCTCGAATGACCATCACTGTCGCGTCGTCACGCGTACGGCCGGTGGTCTCGGAACAGAACCCCTGCGATTACGCTGGGGTGGCGCTGAAACAGGCCCAGGGTATTTGTCGAGCCCCCAATTTGCGCTCAGCCCATCCGAGTGCAAAATCAACAGCGATCCAGTGGGGCAAGGATAGCGGTATTGCTGGACCTTGCCCATCACGTGCCCGAGCGTGCCGTTCATCGAGACCATTTGCCGCTGCTGTCGGCGGCCGAAATAATCGCGCCCGATACATTCCCGATGCCGGCGAAAGTCACCGTTCCGAGCACTCGATCCATCTCAGCCAGAGAGGCGGCGGCCCCCCGTGTGGCCTTTAAGCGCAAGTGCGCGGCCTGCAGCACATCAGCGGGAGAGCTTAGCCTGGACTCGCCGAGATGACTCACGGCTGCTCGCGAAGCTTCCGCCGCGTGTACTCCGTGACCCAATCCATCGGCCACCATAACGCTGAATTTATCAACAAAATTGTGAACCGCGGCGGTGTCTCCACAGACATCTTCGCCCGGGTAAGGAATGCTGACAAGACCGATTTCAACGCCGGCCTTTACACCGGGCTTCCGCCCCCAGATGTGCCACCAGCACTGTCCCTTTGTTGGGCGTGGAGTAGATGTCGTAGAACCGGGAAAGCCGCGCGATCGCGCCCAGGCCGTTACCCGAACTGCCTGCCGTGGAGTAGCCGTCTTCCAGGCAGCGCGCCTGATTGCCGAGGCCGGGCCCGTTGTCGATCGCGGTCAGTTCAACGCCCAGACCACCATCGGTTTCGGTCCGGCGCAGAATCAGTTCGCCACCGCCGGCATGCTTCAGCAAATTTGAGGCGGCCTCGGTAGCGACGATTGCCGCCGCTCCGGAGCGCTCCTGGCCAAACCCTGCTGCTTCGGCAATCTGCTGCATGGCGCGCCTCCCTGCCGACACGTCCGTGCTGGTGCGAACAGTGACCGAAACTCCGGCTTCCAAACTTCTTGACCTATCGCCAGCGCGTAATACTGACGCGCGTGCCTTCCCCAGGTTTACTGTCGATCTCGAACTCGTTCGAGAGCCGCTTGGCACCGCTCAAGCCAAGGCCCAAACCAGCGCCGCTGGTCCACCCATCTGTCATTGCTAACTTTCGATGTCAGCAATTCCAGGCCCGTGATCCACAAACTCCACGCGGATGCCCAGGCGAGCGCCCTGTTGAATCGTCTCGATGCGGGCCGTGCCGCCTCCGCCGTATATGATCGTGTTGCGCGCCAGTTCGCTCGCAGCCGTTACGATTTTGGTTTGGTCAACCAGCTTGAAGCGCTCTTTCTCGGCGAGTTTGCGCACAGCCTGGCGTACGGCTACGACGTCTTCTGAACTGCGGACCTGTAAGGTTTCACTCGACACGGACGGTCAAATCTTCAAGCCTGTCGGACGCAGTCTTCGCCTTGCAGTAGCTCCATGCCCTTTTCCACATTCAATGCAGTGCGGACACCCGGCAGCGACATGCCGAGCTCGACCAGAGTGATTGCTACCGCAGGCTGCATGCCGACGACCACGGTCACGGCGTCCAGCACACGTGACATGGAGGCGATGTTCCCCAGCATTCGGCCGATGAAGGAATCCACAATGTCGAGAGCGGAGATGTCGATCAGCACACCTGCGCAGTGCGCGGAGACGATCGTTTCGGTCAAGTCGTCCTGCAGTTGCATGGCAAGGCTGTCGTGCATGTCCACCTGCACGGTGACGAGCAGGAACTCGCCCATCTTCAGAATCGGTATGCGTTCCATAGGTATTCGACTGCCGTTGGTGTACCGGGGTGCGTCTTGACGAGACAACGGCGAGTCTGTTGCGGCGCAGAGCGACCAGGAATGCGTCGGCCAGCGTTGCCTTCGTGATCACGTTGCCGAGATCCACGCCCAGGTGAACAATCGTTGCGGCAATCTGCGGACGGATGCCGCTGATGATGCACTCCGCGCCCATCAGCCGCGCCGCGGCAACCGTCTTGAGCAGGTGCTGCGCAACCAGCGTGTCCACGGTCGGTACGCCAGTGATGTCGATGATCGCGATGCCCGCGCCCGTGCGCACGATCTCTTGCAGCAGGTTCTCCATCACGACCTGCGTGCGTTCGCTGTCCAGGGTGCCGATCAGCGGGAGCGCCAGAATGCCGTCCCAAAGCTTGACGACGGGAGTGGAGAGTTCCAGCATTTCCGTCTGCTGGCGGGTGATCGTTTGTTCGCGATCCTTAAGGGCCTGGGTAGTGGTGAAGAGTCCTAACTTGTCGAGCACGGCGCTGGCGTTCAAGAGTTCACGCGCGAACAGCTCGGCATTGCCGTGTGTCTCCTGCTGAAGACATTAAACAGAGACTCCTTCAAAGAGAAGATGAAGGTGGCGATTTCCGAAGGAGATATCCCCTTCTTCGACTGCTCTCTGGAAATGTCGATCAATGCCTCGCGGGTGGGCTCCCAGTGCGCGCCCTCAATGTCATCGAGTTCGCCCGATTGTGAAGAGACTTGAAAGGCCTGTAAAAATGACCTGCTTTGACGCGTCAGATCTTCGCGTGCGCCGGGCTGCATCGATGCCCGGTCCCGCATTTGATCTGCAAGCCAGCCTTTCAGAATGACTGCTTCTCGATCCTTTAAGAGCTGAGGCAGCATGCTCTTTGATTCCGTTGTGTTCATCGATTTTGTCGGCATTTGCGCGGTCGAAACCAGTAAAAGATTGTGGCCCATTGTACCTGACTGTCTGCAAACGCATACTTCGATGTGCAAACCCGGATGATTGCGGCTTAAATGGCGTATCTAGTCCCAAAATGCGCGGCGGGCCAGTTGCGCTTTCTTAAATTCCGCGCATAATACGAAACAAGGAGCCGGGCTTGTACACGGTGATTGGCAGTTGGGAGGCTCGGCCCACCGCGGCTTCGCGTGTCGCCACTGGAGTTCTGTCCTTATCCTTTCTGCTCTTCTGTTCTCCCGCCGCAAGTCAGCTTCTGATTCCGCCAGGTCCTTCGGGAGCAGTGCGGACCTTTGGGACGGACACCGCAGTGCTGGAGGCACAGGACGTCCGCAAGGATCTACCTTGTACGGTTACTCCCGTCAAACCTGCGCTTGGTTTTGATCTGCGATTTCACGGCGGCTACGAGGTTGCCATTCCGCTCAAAGACCTTGTGGGTCAAGAGAACCTGTTGACGACGGTGTTCCGCGTGACGCCCGCCGATCACCCCGACAAGCCGGTGTACTTCACGCAGCACATCAACGTTCCCCGCATTGATGATGACGCGCATGGTGACGCCTACCTGCAAGGGGGCTTTGATCTGGGCGAAGGCAATTACCACGTTGACTGGTTGATGCGCGACCGCGCAGAGCGTGTCTGTTCCTTCTATTGGGATTCCGAAGCGGTGATCCCGGCACGCGACAAAGGCATCAAGCTGAGCATTGCGAGCAGCGCCGTGCTGCCGGTGGATCCGGAGCCTTTTCGCGAAGAGCCGCCGGTGCCACGCGATGCTTCGGCGCCGCTGAACGTGAAAGTGATGGTGAACTTCGCTCCGCAGCGCCGGCTCTCGGCGACGTTGCAGCCGATGGACACGGCCGCGCTTGTTTCGATCCTGCGCAGTATTTCGCGCGAGCCGCGGATCTGCAAATTCACCGTCGTTGCTTTCAACATGCAAGAGCAGCGGGTGCTCTACCGGCAGGAGTCAGAGAAGATCGACTTCCCGGCGCTTGGCGAAAGTTTGAACTCGCTCAACCTGGGAACGGTGGACGTCGCACGGCTGGAACAAAAACACGGCGACACGGAGTTCCTGGCTTCGCTCTTTCAAAAAGAAGTAGGCAAGGATAATCCCGACGCGCTGATTTTCGCCGGCCCCAAGGTGATGACCGATCAGGGTATCCCGACCGAATCATTGAAACAGCTCACCGATCTGAGCTATCCCGTTTTTTACATGAACTACAACTTGAACCCGCAGGCAATGCCGTGGCGCGACACGATCGGCAATGCGGTCAAGCACTTAAAGGGCGTGGAGTACACCATCTCGCGTCCGCGGGACGTGTGGGCCGCGTGGACAGATATCATGAGCCGTATTGTAAGATTGAAACTCGGGAGGACCTCCGCGACGTCCTCTCAATAAGAGATGCTGACGCCACCCCTACTGGTTCTTGTCGCCTACCTGGCTGCTTCGACGCCGTTGCAGCAGCAATTTAAGAACCCCGACAATCTAGGGCCGCCCCTGCCGACACCAGAAATGGTGGTGAGCCGCATGCTTGAGCTGGCCAAGGTTCGCCCGAACGAAATGGTGTACGACCTGGGGTGTGGCGATGGCCGCATTGTCATCATGGCGGCGCAGAAATTTAATGCCCGCGCTGTTGGCATTGAGATGGCGCGCGACATTTTCGAGAGTACATCCGCGCGCGTGTTGGCCTTGAATCTACAAGATCGCGTCACCATCATCCATGGCAACGCGCTGCATGCCGATCTCAGCAAGGCGGACGTAGTAACTCTTTATTTGTTAACAAGTTCAAACGACAGACTTCGCCCACGACTTGAACACGATTTGCGTGTGGGCTCGCGTGTCGTCTCCCACGATTACGAGATTCGCGGCTGGCAGCCGAAGGTCACGGACCGCCTGACTGTCATGGGCCGTCCGCATACTATTTATCTCTACGAAATCAAAGCTCACTAGCTTGGTATCCTGACGGATTGAGCCGTCACGCGCTGAGCCTGTTTCCCGAACTGGATCAATCGCCGGACACGCTGCACTCAACAGGCATTCTTCCTTCACAGAAGCTGCGCGATCTGATCGAAGGCGGCTATGTGCGTGGCGATCTGCCGATTGAACCGGGTCAAATTCAGCCATCGAGCCTGGACCTGCGGCTGGGCAAACAAGCTCACCGCGTTCGCGCCAGTTTTTTACCTGGTTCCAGTTCGACCGTGGCAGCGAAGCTCGACGCCTACACCGAAGAAATCCTGCCGCTCGATTCCCCGCAGCAACTGTCGAAAGGCTCGGTCTATGTTGTGCCCCTGCAGGAAGAGGTCAACTTGCCCGGGCACATCAGCGGGCGCGCCAATCCGAAAAGCACCACCGGCCGGCTCGACATCTTCACACGCCTGATCACCGACTATGGTCACGAGTTTGAAACAGTGCCGGCGGGGTACCGGGGGCGTCTCTATGTGGAGATCGTGCCGGGCACGTTCCACATCATCGTGCGCCAGAATGACAGGCTCAATCAGTTGCGGCTCTCGCGCGGTTTGCCCGGCGCATCGGACGCGCGGCTGACGGAACTCGATCAGCAAGAGCGCCTGGTCTATTCGGAAGAAGAACCGGTCGAGGCATTGATCGACCGCGGGCTGGTGTTCTCGGTCGATCTCGCGGGCATTCAGAACGCATCGGTGATCGGGTATCGCGCGAAGAAAGGCGCGCCGGTGATCGACCTGTCTCGAATCGGTCACTACGATCCCTCGCATTTCTGGGTGCCGATTCAAAAGTCGCCGCGCCGCGACCTTGTCCTCAATCCTGAGGAGTTCTACATTCTTGCTTCGCGCGAGAAGGTTCGTATCCCGCCGCAGTACGCAGCCGAGATGGTGCCTTACGATCCGTCAGTCGGCGAGTTCCGCATCCACTATGCTGGCTTCTTCGATCCAGGCTTTGGCTACGGCACCGACGACATTAAGGGCACGCGTGCGGTACTTGAGGTCCGGTCGCACGAAGTGCCGTTCCTGCTCGAAGATGGCCAGCGCGTGGGGCGCCTGACCTTTGAAAGGCTGATGGGGGTTCCGGATATTCTCTACGGCCGCGGCATCGGCTCTTCGTATCAGAGTCAGGGGCTTGCGCTCAGCAAGCACTTCAAACCACCGCAATGAGCGCTCGCTTCGATGTGGTCGGCGTAGGCCTCAACGCGACCGACACCATGCTGGTGGTTCCGCACTTTCCCGCTTACGGCGGTAAGGTGCCGTTTCATCATGAGGTGCTGAGCCCGGGTGGCCAGGTGGCGAGTGCCATGGTCACGTGCGCGAGCCTCGGCCTTCGCACGAAATACATCGGGACCATTGGCGATGATGAACGTGGCAAGATTCAGATCGCGAGCCTGCAGGGTTCAGGCGTCGATCTGGAACATGTGCAGATCAGAAGCAACTGCCCGAACCAGTCAGCGTACATCGTGATCGACGAATCCACTGGTGAACGGACGGTACTGTGGAGCCGGCCGGCGTGCCTCGCCATTGCACCCGAAGAGATTGCTCCCGAACAGATCACCTGCGCTTCATTGCTGCACATCGATGGGCACGACACCCCTGCCGTGGCGCATGCGGCGGCGATTGCACGCGAGAACGGTATTCCCGTGACGGTCGATGTCGATACGATCTACCCGGGCTTCGAACGCGTGCTGCCCAACGTGGACTACCTCATCGCAAGCCAGGATTTTCCCGCGCACTGGACGAAGATTGCCGACCCGCTCGACGCCTTGCGTGCTCTGCAAAAAGAGTACGGGATGCAGGTGGCAGCCATGACGCTTGGAGCGCACGGTGCGCTGGCGCTGTGCGGCGGGCGCTTCCACTACTCGCCCGGATACGTAGTGAACTGCATGGACACCACCGGCGCCGGGGACGTGTTTCACGGGGCGTTCTGCTACGCTGTGGTCCAGAAAATGGCGATCGGCGAAGCACTGGAGTTCTCCAACGCGATGGCTGCTTTGAACTGTACGGCCTTCGGCGCGCGCGGGGGCATTGCGCCGATTGAAGCAGTGCACCAACTGATGGCGCGTGCGGAGCGCCGCATCCAGACCGGCATTGCCGCGCGGGTGAACTGATGTTTCCGCTGCACGACGATCGCCCGCACTTCTCGCCCTCGGTGGTGACGATCAGCCTGATCGTCATTAACGTGATCGTGTTCCTGTACGAAATTTTTCTGCCGCCGGGCGCTCGCGACGAGTTCCTCTCACTATGGGGAGTCATTCCCGACAGCGAAATCTTTCGGCCCATCACACTGCTCACCTACATGTTCTTGCACGGCGGCTGGGCGCACATCGGGGGCAACATGCTGTTCCTGTGGGCGTTTGGCCGCTCGCTCGAAGACGGGATGGGGCGCGGCAAGTATCTGCTGTTTTATATCTTGTGCGGACTCGCAGCCGGGCTTACGCAGATCTATCTCAATCCTGATTCGCGCGTGCCCACAGTGGGCGCGAGCGGTGCGATTGCGGGCATTATGGGCGCCTACTTTGTGACGTTCCCACGAGCGCGCATCGTCACGCTGTTCTTCATGATCTTCATCTTCAAGACGGAGATACCGGCGGTGTTCATCCTCGGTTATTGGTTTGTGACGCAGCTTTTCAATAGCGTCGGGAGCGTGGGTTATTCGCACGTGTCGCAAGGCGGCGGCACTGCCTGGTTTGCGCACATCGGCGGTTTTCTCACGGGCATTGTGGCGGTAAAAGTTTTGGGTATCGAAGACTTCCATCAGATGCGGCGCAGGGTCACGTGGTGAGCATCGACCTTCTGGCCATCGCAGCGCATCCCGACGATGTCGAGCAAACCTGTGGCGGCACGTTGTTGCGTATGGCGCAGGCGGGCTATCGCACCGGCATCATCGATCTGACCGCGGGCGATATGGGGACGCGCGGAACGCCCCGAGCTGCGAATTCAGGAATCGGAAGCCGCCGCGGCTTTGCTGCTTGCGGGGCACCGTGAAAATCTGCGCTTTCCCGATGCGCGTCTTGAGAACTCGCTCGCCGGACGCATGACCATTGCCTCCCGTATTCGCGAGTTACGCCCGCGCGTCGGTGATCCTGCCTTACTGGGAAGCGCGGCATCCCGATCATTACCGCGCATGCGAGATGAGCTTCGAGGCGTGCTTTCTCGCCGGGTTGAAGAAGCTCGACCAGTATACCGAGCCGCACCGGCCGCAGCAGATTCTGTATGCATCGCTGTACGCGAACGTGAAGCCTTCGTTCGTGGTCGACATCACGGCGCAGTTCGAGCGGCGCATGGAATCACTTTTCGCTTACCGCTCGCAGTACGGAGCGTCGGAAACAGGAAGCGACTTATTTCCAAACGAGTCGGAGATTCGCGATCGCCTGGCATCCATCAGCCGCTTTTACGGCAACCAGATCGGCGTGAAGTACGGCGAGCCGTTCGTGGTGAAAGAGACGATGAAGATCGACGACGTGATGGCTCTCGGTGTGAAGAGCCTTTAGCTAGCGGACGAACGCTCCCCACAAACCGCTGCTGGCAAGGCCAGCCCACAGAAATCCGAGCGAGTCCATCTTGAGGTCCGCTACGCGAGCGTTCGTTGGAAGGCCCGGTACCGTCGCGAGCGAGTAAGAAGCGCCGTTGTCGTGAGACTCGTAAACGTAGCTGTCTCCAAAAGCATAGGAGTGCACCGTTCCCACGAAGATCGTTCCATCAGGCGCCAGCAGCGCCGTTTCCACCTGGCGAGCATAGGGGATTCCGGGTACTCCATCTGCTCCGGTCGCGAGCGAGATCCAGGAGTTCGAAGACGGCAGCCATCGATACACCGCGTTGTGTTCGGCATACATTGTGGTGCCATCCTGCGCAAAGATGAATGTGTTCCCGTTGACGGGCGATCCAGGCTGGCCCTGCTTATAGCCCGCGAACGCAAACGTCTGGCCGCCGTCACTCGAACGGTACAGGCCGACTCCTTCCGTTCCCAACCAGATGTCGTCCGTGACCGGGTTGTGTTGGAACACCTGCAGCAGACCAAGGCCGTTCGGAAGTTGCGAGTAAGTCCAGTTCACTCCATCGGCGGAGATTGCCGTTCGTGCTTGCGTCGTGAGCAGTGCAACGATCGCGCCGTCGTGCCGGGCCACCAGCTCGACCGGCGTTGCCGGTGAGTTCACGCCAGCGACGAACGCTGAGCCGTTCCATCGAAAGACTCCGCCGCCGGCCCCTGAACAGCCGAGAAATAGCTGAGTTGGCGTCTGCACCCAATTGCGGCAGTCCAGGCCGGGCGCAGGCGTAACGGATGCCCACGTCACACCACGATCGAGCGAGTGCATCACGCCGAACTTGCGGAGCGAGATGAACAATTCGTTGGGGCTTAATGAAGCGAACCGAACCTCTTCGGCGAGTTGATAAAACTGGGTCCACGAAGCCGACTGTTTCACTGCCCCGGCTATCGCTATGTAAGATTTCGAGGCTGGCGAAGTGACGCCGCCGCCCAGGTCGATCGTCACGCTTTGATCGCCGCCGCTGACCGCGGGCACCACAACGTTGAGCTGGTAGAGACCGGGGCTGACGAGTCCCGCGAAATTCACTGTTGCGCGTTGACCGCCGATGGTGACCTGAGGCGCTGCTGCTACCGGATAACTCTGAGTCAGGATTCTCCCGTCGGGGTACTGTGGCGACGTCGCACCTAGGCCCGTTGCAAACAGCTCGATCACTTCGCCTGGATTTGCGGCGCGGGTTGTCAGAGCCGAGCCATAAAGTCCTGCGGGCCCCGCGAAAGTGCCGTCGTTGTATTCCGCGGCAACATAGCGGCCCGACTGAGGGCTGAACTGGAAAAGGCCCGGCGACGCTACCGTTTCGAGTGCCTGCGCGGGTGCGGATACACCTGCGGCGTTAGTGACCTGAACGTTGACGAAACCGATGGAACCCCCGGCCGGAGCCAACACATTCAACTGCGTCGGGCTTACGTAATAGACATAGGCCGGCAGCCCATCAATGGTGACGCTGACGCCATCCAGCGCAACCGGCAAGCTGCCGCCGACAAAATCGGAAGGAGTCCACGTGCGAGTGGTTGAAGAGAGATTACTGCCGAAGATGGTGACCCATGCGCCGGGAGCAATGGAGCCTGTTAACGTCGCCGCATTAACCACACCGCCATTGGCATTGATGGCAGGCACACCTTGGGCCTGCGCAACGCCCACCGCGGCGGCGAAGAACAACAGAACATGATTCCGGAACACTACTGTCTATCTTATTACGCTGCCTAGGACAAGTATTGATCGCCCGCCCGCGCTGATAAATACCGTGATATCGTGCGCCCGCGCTGACTCTCGAATCATCAAGGTGATCAGAAGCAGTAAGCGCCAGATTGAAACGGAAGTGTTTAGGTCGGCTCCGAGCGAGGATCACGAGGTCGATTCAACTCTTCCGCAGGGGCGCCAATCTCATTCGAGAGTGATTGATAAACTGAAACTGGGCTATGCAGAGTACTGTCGGAACGTTGGATCAGTTGCAGGAAGCGAGGCGTCAGACCGACCTCCTGTTCAAAATACAAGATCCGTCAATGATGTACGAGCGGCCTATCGGGCAACGCAACCGCACCATTTTTTACGTGGGGCACGTGGAGGCGTTCGACTGGAACCAGCTCTGGCGATCAATCGGCGGGCGTGACGCGTTCAACCCGGAATTCGATCGGCTATTCGAGGCCGGGATCGACCCGCCCAAAGGACAGTTGCCTGCAGACGTGCCGTCTGACTGGCCGGCTTTTGGTGCAGTGCGCGACTACGTGGCGCGCGTTCGCGAATGCATCGACAACTCATGGGAAGAGTATCCGCTTGAGCGGCGCCAGATGGTGATCGAGCATCGCCACATGCATGCGGAGACGTTGGCTTACATGCTGCACAATCTGCCGCATAGTGCGAAGTCGCGAGACAGTGCAGACGAAATTGTGCCTGCACCTTACGCCGAACAGCAGTGGGTGAGCATTCCCGCGGGTTCCGCAACGCTTGGTCAGAATGAGAACAGCGGCGCGTTCGGATGGGACAACGAGTTCAATCAAACGCGCGTCGAGGTCCCTGGCTTTCGAATTCAGAAGTTCAAGACAAGCAATGCGGACTACCTGAAGTTCATGCAGGCCACGGGCGCGCCTGCGCCGCACTTCTGGACGCAAGTCAACGGTGAGTGGCACTACCGCGGCATGTTCGAATCGATTCCACTGCCAATGAACTGGCCCGTGTACGTGACGCTCGAGCAAGCACGCGAGTATGCACGCTGGGCGGGAGCACAACTTCCGACTGAGACGCAGTACCACCGTGCGGCTTACGGACTACCAGGTGGCGGCGAGGCCAGTGATCTGACTCCTGCAAACTGCGGATATCGACGTTGGGAGCCTGAGCCGGTGACGGCTCGTCCTGAAAGCGAGAGTCCGTTCGGTGTGGCTCAGTTGCAAGGCAACGGGTGGGAGTGGACGCAGACGCCTTTCGCACCGCTGCCCGGATTTGCACCGTCCGAATATTATCCCGGTTATTCCGCGAATTTCTTCGACGACAAGCACTTCGTGATCAAGGGCGCGTCACCGCGTACTGCGCTTAATCTCACCCGACGATCGTTGCGGAACTGGTTTCGGCCCGATTACCCGTATCTCTATGCGGGGTTCCGGCTGGTTGAGAACGTGCGATGACGCCGCAGCGCCTGGATTCCGTCATGCGCCGCCAGTTTGCAGAAGATGTGTATCGCGGGCTCGCCGTGCGGTGTGGCAAGGCGATTCCACCGCAGTATTTTTACGACAGCGTGGGTTCGGCTCTGTTTGAAGTGATCACACTGCTTCCCGAATACGGGCTCACGCGCGCAGACGAAGCATTGCTCGCGCAGCATTCGAAAGAGATACTGGCTCGCTTCGGACCGTGTAGCCTGATGGTGGAGTTGGGCAGCGGGAGCGGCGGCAAGACGCGTCATCTGCTCGAAGCCGCAAGCAGTGGCGGACCGGTTCGCTATTTCCCGATCGACGTCTCGGCGTCGGCACTCGCACACTGCCGCGAGGCGTTAGAGAACATCGCGAATGTCTCAATTTCGGAGCTGCATCTTTCCTATCTCGACGGGCTGCGTGAGGCTGTCTCACGGCGCGAAGGACGCGAGCCACTGCTGGTGCTCTTTCTCGGCAGCACGATCGGAAATTTCAAAGCAGATGAGACGCGTGCATTTTTGAAATCCGTGCGCGATACGCTCGCGCCCGGCGATGGTCTGCTGCTGGGCACCGATCTCGTGAAGCCCGAATCGCAACTGCTGCTGGCCTATGATGATCCGTTAGGCGTGACGGCGGCATTCAATCTGAATCTGCTCGCGCGCATCAATCGCGAACTGGGCGGCAATTTCGATTTGCGGCGCTTTCGTCATGAGGCGCGTTGGTCGAAGGCGCACTCGCGGGTGGAGATGCACCTCGCATCAACCGAAGATCAGGTCGTGCGCATCGAGTCGCTAGACCTCGACGTGCAATTCCTTGCAGGCGAGACCATTTGGACGGAGTGCTCGCATAAATTCGAAGCCGCCGGCGTTCAACGCCTCGCGCAGGAATGTGGCTTCGCGTGCGCACAACAATGGCTTGACAGCGGCTGGGGCTTTGCCGAGAGTCTGCTGCTGGCGCATGAATGAGTGCCATCGAGTTTCGTGACAGCGGCTTCCGGGCGGGCGGCCGCACGATACTCGATCACTTTGACCTGAACGTCGAGCCTGGCGAAACGATCGTACTGCTGGGAAGAAGCGGCTCGGGCAAGACCACCGCGCTCAAGCTGGTCAACGGACTGAATCAGGCGAGTGCGGGATCAGTAATGGTGGAGAACCGGGCAGTCCGTGATTGGGACCCGATCGCTCTCAAGCGTCGCATTGGCTATGTGATTCAGGAGTCAGGTCTGTTTCCGCATTTCACGGTGGAGCGCAACATTGGTCTGGTGCCGCGCCTGCTGGGCTGGGAGCCTGCGCGCATCCGGGAACGTGTCGAGGAACTGCTCACGCTTGTTGGCATGCCGTCGCGCGAGTACCTGAACCGGTATCCGCGTCAATTATCCGGTGGTCAGCGGCAGCGCGTGGGCGTGGCGCGGGCGCTCGCTGGTGACCCGGCACTGCTGCTCTTCGATGAACCATTTGGAGCACTCGATCCGATCACACGCGTTGAGCTGCAACGCGAGTTCTTACGCTTGCGCGATACCTTGCACAAGACAGCGCTCTTCGTCACGCACGATGTTCGTGAAGCGCTGAAGCTGGCAACACGCATCGCGCTCGTGAGTGCCGGACGAGTGGTGCTCACGGCTACGCCGAACGAGTTTCGAAGCTGTGATCATCCGGAAGCGCGGGCGTTTCTGGAGTCTCTCGAATGAGCCAGCGCATGTGGATGGAACTCGGCGAGCTCACGCTCGAACACATTGAGTTGGTGGCCATCGCGATCGTGATTGCAGCGGCGATAGCGTTGCCCGCAGGAGTGCTGGCCACGCGCAGCGAACCATTCAGGCGCGCCTCGGTGGGCCTCGCCAACGTACTGCAGACAATCCCGAGCCTGGCGTTGTTTGGGTTTTTGATTCCGATTCCATTCATTGGCGGCATCGGCAAGACTACGGCGATCGTTGCGCTTGTTTTGTATGCGCTGCTGCCGATGCTGCGCAACACGCTGGTTGGAATCACTGGCATTGACCCCGCCGTTCGCGAGTCCGCTGTGGCCATGGGTATGACGTCGAAACAAATTCTGCGCGAGGTAGAACTTCCGCTTGCCGCGCGCACTATTCTGGCGGGCGTGCGTCTGGCGACGGTGAGTACGATCGGTACGGCGACGATTGCGGCGGCGATCGGGGGCGGGGGACTCGGCGTCTACCTGTTTCGCGGGATCAGTTCGGTTGACACAACGCAGATACTAGCCGGTGCAATTCCGGCCGCTGCCCTGGCGCTTATTGCCGATGGAGGATTGGGATGGATCGAAAAGCGTTTTACGCCGGCTGCTTAGTTACGGTGCTCCTGACGAGCGCGTGTCATCGCGGACCGAAGATCGTCGTCGGCTCAAAGAATTTCACCGAGCAGCTCGTGTTGGGTGAGATCGTTGCGCAGCAGTTAGAGCGAAAACTGAATGCGCGCGTGGAGCGCCGTTTAGATCTGGGCGGTACGCTCGTAGCGCACGAAGCGATCCGTAACGGCCAGATCGATGTGTATCCCGAATACACCGGAACTGCGCTCACCGCGATTCTGAAGCAGCCGCCGAACCCTGCTCCTGAAGTGGTGCTGCTCAATGTGCGAGCGGGCTACCGTCCATGGAATCTCGAATGGCTGGAACCACTCGGGTTCAACAACACATTCGCCATGGTGGTTCGCAAAGAAGACGCGCAGGAACGTTCCGTGAAGACGCTCAGTGAGGCCGCGGGGTTTGAGAAAGGCTGGAAGCTGGGCGTGGGCTACGAGTTCGTGCAGCGCGCGGACGGACTGAGCGGCCTGGAGCAGACGTATCAGATTCCGTTCAAAGGTTCCGTGAAGCAGATGGATCTGGGCTTGCTTTACGCCGCGTTGGAGCAGCATCAAGTGGACATGGTCGCGGGCAACTCGACAGACGGATTGCTCTCAGTGAAACCGTTCACGGTGTTGGACGACGACAAACACTACTTTCCGCCGTATCAGGCAGCACTGGTTGTGCGCAAGGCAGCATTGGACGCCAACGCGGGAATGCGCGAGGCGCTATCCGCGCTGTCTGGCAAACTCGACACCGCCACCATGCAACGGCTCAACTATCAGATTGACGGCAAGCACCGCAGCGCCGATGACGTTGCTTCCGACTTCCTGAAGACACTGCGGTGAGCCAGTGAGCTACGGATATCTGATCTCGTTACCGGAGCGCGTGATCCGTTCACTCAGCGCGCTTTCGGGCGGGCTGCTGCAGGAATTGGGCGAAGTCGTGATTCCCAGGCGCCTGCGGCGAACAGCGCTGTACCGCACGATGGTGGAAGTCACGCTGCGATTCCTCATCGAGCAAGTCGGGCAAGTGGAAGGCGTGTTTCCCTCCGAAGGCCAGATATCGAGCAACTTCCTTCTGCGCCGGACAGCGAGTCACGGCGTGGAGCTGTTGGGAATCTTTGCATTCCACGTTTCGCCGGTCTGGGTGCTTGCGGCACTGGCTGACATCACCGGTGGCGGCCACAAGCTGATCTCCGAAATTTCCGGCGCGTTGAAGGAAGAGGGATTGCTCGATCCGGAGTCGCGCTTCGAAACGATGGATCAATTACTGGATGGCTTGGAGAAGACCAGCGGGCACCTGGCGCAGACACTGAACCTGCCACCGGTAAACACAGCCGAGTTGCGACGCGAGTGGGAGGTGCTCCAGGAAGAACTGCCGCGGATTCCGGCGGGCAATGTTCCGGCGCTCGAACGGCTGGAATCGATCTGGGAGCGATTGCGCGAGTCGGCGGCTGAGCAGCAGCGGCCCGTGTTCGTGGTCTCCTCGCTGATGGCGGTTTCGTCCGTTGCGCATTTACCGGCGAATTTGTGGTGGTTATCGCGGGCGGCTGGTTCTGCTGCGCGTACGACAGGCAAGGTGCTTGGCGGAGCGCTGCTCACGCATTACAGCCAGGCTCTGGAAGACATCCAGCGTGAAGGTTTTGCCCAGTATTGGGCGCGAGAGTTTCGACCGTACCTGAAGGGCGCGGCCGAGCAGTTTGAGCCGAAGCATGTCTCTACGACAGAACGCCTGCTGCGTGGGCGGCTTAAGAAGCAAGCCTCCTCTGCGCCGGAATGATTAAACTGGTTGCCATGCGAACGCATGCATTGGCAGCCGCAATCATCCTTTTGACCGTCACGGCCACGTTGCAAGCAGAGGTCAAGGTCACGCAAGGCCAGAACGAAGTACGTATCGAGATGGATGGCAAGCCATACTCGACGTTCGTCTATGGGCCCGGTGTGATGAAGGCGTACCTTTTTCCGCTGCGCGCCATGGATGGCACAATCATCACGCGCGGGTTCCCGATGGAGAAGGTCGAGGGCGAGAGCACCGATCACCTGCACCATCGCGGAGTTTGGTTCGCTCACAGTGATGTGAATGGTTTCGACTTCTGGAATAACGAGCCCTCATATAAAAAGAACAACATGGGAACCATCCAGGTGACCCGGATCACAAAGCTTCAGAGCGGTAAGGATGCCGGTGAAGTCGACGCGCAACTGGAGTGGCGCGACCCGAAAGGCGCAGCGCTATTGCGTGAAGACCGGCAGATGGTCTTTTCTGAGCGCGACCAAAATCGCGTAGTCGATTTCGAGTTTACGCTCACCGCGTTGCAGCCCGTCACGTTCGGCGATGAGAAAGACGGCGTATTCGGGATCCGGTTGGCGCCGTGGCTAGAGAGCCCCGGCGAGAAGAATCAGCCAACGGAGCCGGCACGCACACTGGTCATGACCAATGCCGAAGGTGCAACAGGAGAGAAGCAGATCTGGGGCAAGCGTTCAAACTGGGTGGATTATTCGGGGCAAGCTCCAGACGGCAAGAAGTACGGCATCGCGATCTTTGACAACCCCGATAACCCGCGCCATCCGACATACTGGCACGCGCGCGGCTATGGTCTGTTTGCAAACAACATCTTTGGTGAGCGCGCCTTTACGAACGACAAAACGAAAGATGGCAGCCTGAAACTCGCGCCTGGTGAGAAACTGCATTTTCGCTATCGCGTGGTGATTCATCCGGGCAACGTGGCCGACGCGAAGATCGCGGATCTCTATGCAAGCTATGCGCACTAGAGGGTAGATTAGAAGTACATGTTCTCCTGGGTATGTTCAAAGTGCGGCCGCGATAATCCTCCGTCGGCTTCCCGGTGTCTTTCGTGCGGCACCTCTGAGACGGCCGATTTAGAAGCTGAAGCAGAGGGCCTAACGCCGCAGCACACCGAACCGGAACCCGTTGCTATCCCGCCAGCAGCTCCCGAGCCGATCATTGTGCCGCCTGTAACGCCACCGGTGGCGGCGCGTTCAACACCAGCGGCACCGGCTGTATCGGCACAAAGGCCGGCTGCTGTTCCACCACTGCCCCCGCGCTATGATCCGCCTGCTGCGGCTCCGCGTCGCGAAGGCGCGCATTCGGGGATGCCCACGTGGCTCATGGGTCTGCTGTTCGCCATCGGTTTTCTGGTGCTCGGATACGGCATCTACTACGGCATTCAATATTTCTCGAATCGCCCAAGCGCGGCTGCCACCGCGGTGGTGAATAACGGAGTAGCACGCACCAACAAGGTTTCGAACCCGCTGCAGAAATACGTCGAAGTGATCGGTATCCGCGTGTTTCAGGATCCCGCCAAGAAGATGCAGGCGCGCTTCGTTGTCGTGAATCACTCTTCCACGGAATTGTCGGACGTGACTGCGAATGTGACCCTTTGGGCGAGCACGGCGAAGTCAGAAGAAGAACCTGTCGGAACGTTCCCGTTCAAAATCGGCCGGCTGGGTCCGAACGAATCGAAGGAACTGACGGAGCCGTTCAAGACCAAACTGAAGATCTACGAGATTCCTGATTGGCAGAACATGAACGCCGATCTACAGATCAACGCGCAGTAGGCGGGCAGGGAGGCAGGCCCAGATTGCGCCGGCCTTCTACCAAACACGGGTCGGAGCGAAGCGCGCGTTCGAAGTCCGCGTGCGCGGCAGCGGCTTGGCCCAGCTTCTGCAGTGCGACGCCGCGGTTGTTTAGAGCGTGCGCGTCATTCGGATTGAGCGCGAGGGCGCGTCCGAACTCTGAGAGCGCTTGTGCGGGCTGGCCTGCTGCCAGATAGATGCGTCCGCGCTCGGTAGGGACATCAGGATTGTTGGGCTCAAGTTGGCCTGCGCGATCGAGAAGTTCTAGAGCTTCGGTGTCCCCGCTCGCCCGCGACAGTTGCAGTATCGGCCGCACCTTTCTTGGCGCCCGCTGGACTGCTTCGGTCCAGAGAGCGCGGTCGGAAGCCCATACTGGCATGCGGGCCCAAGTAATCAGCAAGAGCACAATCCCGCAGGCCACCGGCACCCATCTCGGTACGCGTTCCGCCATGAGAGCGACGGCAGCGGAAAACGCAACGAACGGCAGATACATGCGATGGTCGGCGGCGAAATCGGCAGCAGGAAAGATGGAGGAGCTAGGTAATAGCAAAAGCAGTCCGCCGATGAAGTACGTTGCCGCTTGCGAACGCCGGGTGGCCCACGCCGCGATTGCGATTACGACGATGAGCGCGACCCACGCCGCCGCAAGAATCCAGGGAGCTGTGGGGAGTTGAGGGTCGATCGTGAAGCCCCACGGAACAACGGATCAATTGCAGGTAGCGCAACACCGCGTAACCCTGTTCCGAAAGATAGGCGAGCGGAGCAACGCCTGCACTAAACCCAGCACCGGAATGCGGAGCGTGAGCCGTAGCAGCGAGAACGCGCAGTCCGGCTGCGAGTGAAAGGGCGAGCATGGCCGCGAGGCACTGTTTGTTGTTAACGCTCTTTTCATGGCGCCAGTCGACGAACGCGAGAAACAACGGAAATGCAGCACACTCTTCTTTCGCCATAAGTGCCAGCGCAAATAGTGCCACAGCAAGCCATGGGCGGCCCCGGGTCCACGCAATCCATGTCAACAGGCAGAAAAGTGTGCACAGTTCGGTTCCGCGGGAGAATACGTAGGCTACGGACTCGGCTTGGATAGGGTGGACTGCAAAGAACAGGGCTGCCATCAGGGCGGCAGGAATGCCGACCAGACGTTTCAGCACTTCATAAACGAGCGCGGCATTCACCGCATGGAGGAGCAGGCTTACGGCATGCCAGGCGAGTGGGTGCGCGCCGCTTGCCTGATAGTTCAACCAGAACGAAAGCCATGTTAACGGGCGCGTCTGCAGCCATGTGGCAATAGCGTGGAACCCCGCGGAACTTGTGATCGCCGGGTCCGAAAGAAGCGCGGCGTCATCGAAGTGAAAGCCGTGAAGCAGCGACGCTCCGAATGCAGCGAGGGCAACCAGTGCCACGATGAGGTGTGCGCGCAAGGCTCATCGTACGACAGGCTAAGCTAATCACGTGCCCCGCAAGGTAGTGAAGCCGAAGACGGCTAGTGAGAAGAAAGCGCGTTACGCAGAGATCTTGAACCTGCTGAACGAAATGTATCCAGACGCGACTTGCGCGCTGCTGCATCGTTCGCCTTGGGAGTTGCTGGTCGCCACGATCCTCTCCGCGCAATGCACCGACAAACGAGTTAACGAGGTTACCCCGGGTTTGTTTCAGAAATATCCAACGCCCGAAGACTTCGCGGCGGTTCGGCCCGAGGTTCTGGCTGACGACATTCGTTCGACCGGTTTCTTTAACAACAAGGCGAAGTCCGTGGTCGGAGCTGCGAAGCGCGTGGTCGAAGAGTTCCACGGAGAGGTGCCGCGCACCATGGCAGAGCTGCTTACGGTGCCGGGGGCCGCACGTAAAACCGCAAACGTGGTGCTCGGGTCGGCATTCGGTATCGCAAGCGGAGTCGTCGTCGACACGCATGTACAACGGCTGTCGCGACGCCTGGATTTCACGCGCCACGACGAGCCCGTAAAGATAGAACTGGACCTGCAGAAGATTGTCCCGCAATCGCGTTGGATACTCTTCTCGCACCAGTTGATCAACCATGGGCGTGCGCTATGCGTGGCACGTAATCCGCGATGTGCTGAATGCCGTATTGAGCCACTCTGCTACGCCGCCGATAAGACCGTCTGAACAGGCCTGACGCAACTTAACCCGCCCTCTACGCATCTTATTCAGTGGATAAAGGGAGAGTTATGAGACTTAGTTCAATGGCAAAGATTTTCCTGGCTACGGCTTTGAGTGCTGCGTCGGCGTTTGCTACAGGTTCCGCCTCTGATGTCGATATTACAAAGCGGGCGGTGCACGAGGTCCGGATGTATTCGCGATACACCCTGTGGGACAACATTAACGTCCAGACGGTAAACGGGACAGTCGCGTTGACGGGTGAGGTCAGCCAGCCTTACAAGAAATCCGATCTGCAGCGGATCGTACAACGAATCCCCGGCGTGACGTCGGTTGAGAACGAACTTCGCGTGCTGCCGGCGTCGTTTATGGACGACCGTCTGCGGTTGCAAGTGGCGCGCGCGATCTTTCGTGATCCGGTGCTGTCGGGGTACTCCTTACAGGCGGTTCCCCCGATTCACATCATTGTCGACAACGGTCATGTGACTCTGGAGGGCATCGTGAACACTGAGATGGAGCGCAACGTCGCGGCGATTCGGGCCAACGGTGCTGGGATGAGCTTTGGGATGGTGACGAACCACCTACGCGTAGAGAACCCGTCTAAGCCGAAGGCATAATGTGCAAGAGGGCAGACTCCCGGTGAGCCTGCCCTTTTGTGTTTTGCCGAGTGTTACGGAATCTGCAATACTCACTGCTCGTGAGGTTTGTTCCCGCCGTTCTTTTCCTTCTTTTTGCCGCCTGCCATAGTGGTCCTGACGTTTTCACCCCGCCTTTTCCGCGCGAGCCCCTTTCCGGATACGGAGCTAAGCGCCTCGACGCTTTCGTTCAGATGAACGATAGCCGGGTAGGTGCATACCTGGTGCGCGATATCAGCCCCAACCTGCAAAGCGGCGCTTGGCGCTGGGGCTTCAAACATCCAGAAATGCGCTTCGGATTGCGTACCAACCGCAACCTCTCGGTGAAGGTGGAGTACGACATTCCAAACGACACGCTGAAAGAAACGGGACCAGTGACGCTGTCGGTCTATGCCAACACGACGTTGCTTGGGAAAGAGCTTGTGACGTCGCCTGGACGGCGCGAGATACGCATTCCCGCTCCTGCGAGTTCGTTGTATGCAGATTCGGTGAATACGATTTCCATCGAACCTGACAAGACCTGGAAGTCGCCAGTCGATGGTGGAGATTATGGCGTCATCCTGTTTTCAGCCGGATTTGTAAAGTAGCCATGCTGTTCCTGGGAGTGGATGGCGGTCAATCGAGCACGAAGGCGCTGATCGCGGATGAGTCGGGGCGCATACTCGGGGCGGGTCGAGCGGGTCCATGCAATCACGTCAACTCCCAAGCCGAGGGCCGGCAGAAGCTTGCCAGCGCTGTTCGGGAATGTGTTGACGCGACACTCGCGTCGTGCGGTCTGAATGTTGAAACCGCTGCGTTTGAATCGGCATGCTTCGGAATGAGCGGCGGTCCCGACGATAAGAGCGACGTATTGCATAAGGTGTTGCGTACGCGGCGCCTTCTTGTGACGCACGACGCGGCGATCGCGCTTACCGGCGCGACTGCAGGAGAGCCGGGCATTGTGGTGATCTCGGGCACAGGATCGATCGCATTCGGGCGGAATGCAGAAGGCCTGGAAGCGAGAGCTGGTGGATGGGGGTATGTGTTTGGCGATGAAGGGGGTGCGTTCGACATCGTGCGACAAGCTACACGCGCCATGCTTCGGGCCGAGGAAGGCTGGGGCACGGCAACTGCGCTGACGAAAGCGTTGCTGAGCGCGAGTGAGATGCAAGACGCGAATTCGATGCTGCACGCGTTCTACACATCCGCCTGGCCGCGGTCGCGAGTAGCGACACTGGCTGCACACGTGGATGCCACAGCGGAAGGCGGCGACGCGATCGCGCGAGACATTCTTAAAGCTGCGGCCGTGCAGTTGGCGCAATTGGCAGCCGTGATCGCGAACAGATGGGTGGCTCCTGACCATCGAATTCGAGTAGCCGGTATCGGCGGAACGTTTCAGAGTGCGATCGTGCAGCGACACTTTGAGGAGAATTGCAACGCGACTGGCATCCTGCAGCCGATACGAGCGGCGTTTCAGCCCGTAGCCGGTGCGTTGATCGAAGCCCTGCGCGCCGCCGGACGAGTGGTTGCTTTGTCCTCTATCCCGGACTTCTAGCGCTTCCTGTTAAGCTCAAGAATTCCATGTCAAAACTTTCGATCGAGGATCTTAAGCTCTCGGGCAAGCGTGTGTTTATTCGCGTGGACTTCAACGTTCCGCTTGCGCCAGGAGGGAAGGAGATCACCAGCGATAAACGCATTGTATCCGCAGTTCCCACGATCCAATATGCGTTGAACCACGGCGCTGGCGTCGTGCTTGCATCGCACCTTGGCCGTCCCAAAGGCAAGCGGAATCCGGAAATGAGTTTGCGTCCCGTGGCCGCGCGTTTGAGCCAGCTACTCGGACGAGAGGTGAAGATGGCTCCTGATTGCGTGGGCGCTGAAACAGAGTCGATGCTGCCCGCGCCGGGCGAGGTGCTGTTGCTTGAGAACCTGCGATTTCACCCCGAAGAGGAGGGGAATGATCCGACGTTCTCTCGTCAGCTTGCGAAGCTCTGCGATGTCTACGTCAACGATGCATTCGGCACCGCACACCGCGCGCATGCATCAACCGTCGGGATCATTCAATTTGTGCCGCAGGCCGCGGCAGGCTTGTTGATGGAGCAGGAACTTCGCTATTTGTCGATGGTGACGCATGATCCTGAACGCCCCTGCGTGTCGATTCTGGGAGGAGCCAAGGTCTCGGACAAGATAGAAGTCATTCAGAATTTAGCGAAGATCGTTGATCGATTGCTGATCGGGGGAGCGATGGCATACACGTTTCTGAAGTCACGAGGGGAGCAAACCGGCAAGTCTCTTGTTGAAGAGGACAAGCTTGAGCTCGCGCGCAACCTACTAGCCCAACTCGGCGACAAAATCATGTTGCCCGTAGATCACGTGGTCTCCGCAGAATTCAAAGCAGGCGCTGAAAATCAAACGCTCGATCATGTTCCGGACGGGTTGATGGGACTTGATATCGGTCCTAAAACGGTTGAAGCGTTTTCGCGCGAGATCGCAAACGCAAAGACGGTAATCTGGAACGGCCCGATGGGCGTGTTCGAAATGCCTCCCTTCGATCGCGGCACGGTCGCGATTGCTCAGGCTGTGGCGAATTCTGGCGCTGTCACGCTCGTCGGGGGAGGGGACTCCGAGAAAGCCGTGAAAAACGCGGGCGTCGCCAGCAAGATCACGCACATCTCCACTGGCGGCGGCGCCTCACTCGAATTCCTCTCGGGCATGACCTTGCCCGGAGTGACGGCTCTGACAGATAAATAGCTCAGGCGATCCTGACTAGTTCGCGCTGGATCTCGCCGGTCACAACGGCGGAGTTATCGAGCACGAACATATTGACCTCAGAACGCACGCCGAACTCTGGCAGGTAAACGCCGGGTTCGATCGAAAAGCATGTCCAGGGAATGATGCGTCGTTCGTCGTGCGTTTCCAGGTTGTCCATGTTTGCGCCATTACCGTGGATATCGGTTCCAATAGAATGGCCGGTACGATGGGTGAACTTGTCGCCAAGGCCTGCGGCGGTGATGACAGACCTGGCCGCATCATCTACTTGAAATCCGCGGAGGTCGAGGCCCTCGGCGATGCCCTTCTGCACCGTAGCGATTGCAGCGTCGCGACCGCTGGTGACGACATCAAAGACGTGACGGATTGCGGCCGTCGGCGCATCGCCGCAATAACCCGTCCACGTGATGTCGTAAAAGACTGCACCCGGGTGGTCGAGCTTTGCCCACATATCGAGCAGCACAAAACTTCCCTGACGGATTGTGGCGCTTTTGTGCTCGTTTGGCTCATAATGCGGGTTCCCTGCATTTTCGTCTGCTCCGACGATTGGGCCGCTGTCAGTAATCAATCCTGCTTCGGCAAAGCGGTTTCGAATAAACTGCTGGACCTCGAATTCGCCGATGCTTCCGTTATTTGCGATTCGACTTGCGATCAACTGAAAAGCCTGTGACCGGATCTGATCAACGCGCTTGCCGGCTTCCATGTGCGTATCGAACCCAGCCTGACTCAACCGTGCTTCGAAGTGCTGGACCAGTTCCGCAGAGGTCACCACCTCAACCCCCGCGCTGCGCACAAGGTCGATGGTCCCGCCGTCCACCAGAGACACATATGGAATCGCGCACAGCGGCGAGAACTGCATAGCTACCTTTTTGCGATTGCCAAGCAGCGAACGAATTCCGTTCACCTGTTCCGGCCAGCTTGAGTACTGAATGCGATCACCTGGCAATGAATCGAGCATCCCGGCTTCAATCCTATGCACCAAACCGACCGGCTCACCTTTTGCAGGGATGAAGTAATACCAGCGGCGGGTGATATGCTGCTGCGGATCAAAGCCCAGAATGCGGTAGGCAAGCGGATCGCGTCGATGGTGATCGAAGAATAGCCAACCGTCAAGATCCTGCTGAAGCAATTGCTCCTGTATCTCTAGAACATTCATTGCAAGAAGCTTAGCAACGTCGAGGAAATATTCCGATTGATCGGTGATCGTTGCGAAACTCGAGCGTCAGAATTTGTTCCACTCGACCTGTGCGCGCAAGTCAATCACTCCAGCCGCTACTCGGTCTCCGATGACGTCGAATGCTGCAACGTCTTCCTGCCAGTCGAGGCGCGAGCCGTCGTCTATGTTGAAGAGCAGCCGTAAGGGAATACTGTTGCGGCGTCAGCCAGCAAGCAAACGTGAACTCAACGGCGAATTTCTGGCCGGCGTCGAGAGCACTCATTTCGACGCCCTCGATGCGCGTGTTCGTGCCGTAGATTTCAACACCGATGCGGTCCCGAATGAGGATCCCAGCCATTATCCTGTTTTGTGATTGGCTCGCCAGGCCTTGGATGCGGATCGTGATTGACTGCCCGCTCACGACGACGGAGATCGGATTTCTGAGGTGGTCTAGAATTTCGACTGCGGTTACCTGCGCCAATCCGCGCGTCGTTTTTATGCTGCTTGGCTGAGTAGTTTCGACGTTCTCTCCTGCTTCGCGCGCCGACACAGTGGCAATGTATTTGTCTGTAACCATCTTCGGGTCACCCGAGGCCTGGATCTTCCCGTTGAGCAGGAAAATGGCTCGGTCCGAGAGGAGCTTTACCAGTCCGAGATCGTGCGAGACGAAAAGCGTTGTCACTTTTTGTGCTCTTAGTTCTTTGAACTTGCGCACGCAGCGGTTTGCGAACATGGCGTCACCGACAGCGAGTGCTTCGTCGACGATCAGGATTTCTGGGTCAACGTGTATCGCGGTTGCGAACGCAAGGCGAACGTACATGCCGCTGGAGTATTCCTTGACGGGACGGTCGATGAAGGCACCGATGTCCGCGAACGCTTGTATCGCGGGAAGTTGAGTCCGCATTTGCTTACGGCTCACTCCCAGCAACTCGCCGTTTACAAAAACGTTTTCACGTCCGGTGAATTCTGGATTGAAGCCAGTTCCCAGTTCGAGCAGAGCAGCTACTCGACCGTGTTTCGTGACGCGTCCGCTCGTCGGCTGCAGTATGCCGCTGACAATCTGAAGCAAAGTGCTTTTGCCGCAACCGTTAGGGCCCACAAGACTGACAATCTCACCGCGTTCCACATCGAACGAAATGTCTGTGAGCGCCCAAAAATCTCTGTGGAGTGGAGTGTTGCTCATGTAGACCATTTCCCGAAGTCGATCGGCAGGACGGTCGTAAAGCTGATATCGCTTAGAGATGTTCTGAACGGATAGCACCAACCTCCACCATAACGTCAGTGTCGACTGCGGGCCAACTTGGGTTAAACGGAGTAGAAACTTCTACGGCCACGCGTGCGAGTCTGAGCCGTGTAGCCGACAAGGCAAAATTGATCGAGAGCAAAAAGCACTACGGACTCGATGTTCTGTCCTAATGCCAAATCCGATTCTTTTACCCAGGGCGTCGTAGGGTCAGAGATTCCCACCAGGTGGCTTGTTTGATTGCGGGGGAAGTTGATTCCGATCGGAAACATAATCGACCGAAGCGCCGAATCGAGATCGCGCGCACCCGTGAAGCCGAAGCTCTCGGTCTTGAGGCAGGTCAGGGTAGTCGGTGTCCAGTCGTTTGCGGCGTAATTGATCGCTTTGTTTATCGCACTGCTATTCACATCCAGCGGATACAAGACTTCGAATTTCGCCGAAGGATGGAAACCGCGAACAAATTGCATAATTCGATTCGTGTAGTTTCCAAGCAAGCCTGAGAGAAACGAAGTCTCCCGGCCGAGAGAGTTCGGGTTCGATGTTGCGTCCATGACGGGGAGTAAAGCACCGTATTGAGCGGAAAACGTTTGTGTTGTGTACGCATCGTACAAAGGCAAGCCGGAGGTGTTCCCGAAATACCACCACTGCACTTCTCCGAACTGGAGATAGGGAGTTTGTCCGGCTTCCGACATGAGTGTCGCCATCTCGGCATACACCTGCTCCCAATAGGACGCGCTCACGGGCGAAAAATTAGTTTGGATCGCTGGCGTATTGAGCGAAACCGGTGACTGGTCCGGATAACGTTGGGCGAGCGCCGTCGCCTGAGAAGGATCTGCAAACTGAAGTTCGGTGCTGAAGGCCGCGGTGGCCGTTATGCCGTAGCCTAGCAGCGCCCGGTAGAAACTTCGAGACCAATCGCGCGCTGCGCGGTTCATTCGGGGTACGCTCTGCAAGTCTGTTCGCCAACCCAGGTAACCAGTAGGAGCTACGTCCTGAAAATCAATTCCGGTAGGACTGCCATCAACACCGCCTGACAGTGTCGCGGAGCTCACTATAAGGCCGTATCCAGCAGTTGCCTGGGTTGTTGAGCCGGCTATATTGATTGCGTTCCCGTCAGTGCCCATAGCGCGCGCCGTAACCGTCAGGGAGCCCTGTACCGCGTTGGCCCAGACACCCGTTGAACCGTTGTTTATCTGCAAGGCAAAGGCTTGAGCTATACTCGCGATCGTGTCGCCGAGGAGGTGAAGATGAACGTAGGCAGTACCATCGATTGTGATAGTCGTGATCGCGTTCGGGGCCGCTGTGCCATTGAAAAGCACCGTAGCTGACGCATAAACCGTGCCAGCTCTATAAAGTTCGAAAAACCAGAGGGCGCCAGTATAGTGGTTTGCTCGTCCAGTATAGCCAAGTTTGTTAATCATCCAGGCTGTGCGCTCAGGCGGTAAACTTATCGAGTGGTCGGTGTCCCAGTCCGTTGCGAGCGTTGTTCTGGAGTTAAGCGGAAAATCCGGTAAGCGTGCTGCTCGGAATAGCTAGTTCGAGGAAGTCAAAGTACAGCGAATCGCCGTCCGGTCCCAGGTGGGTGATTGTGGTGACGTAGGTCCCGCTCGGGAATTCCCCGATGCTCAACCGGACCAGTAGGTCTTCGGAGTGTACTTGTAGGGGTTTCGTGACCGCATTCTGCCCGTTTACGGAGATCGCGACCGAGGATATATTGGGCGCGCGCCGAGTTCCTACCAGCAGCGTGTGTGCCGAAGGGGAGTCATATCGAATCGTCAGCTTGCTGCCAGTTACTGTTGATTCGAGAATACTGCCACCAGAGTAGTTACCGAGGCGTTTAGTCCAATTCCCCGTTTCTTCTACTGCAGAGTCGTCGCTTTCGATTCGTCTGGATCCCGGTCCGGGAACTAAATACCCCAGGTTATTTCCGGTTACCTGCCACCCCGTTACTTTCACCGCAAACTCAGACCGCACAAATGACGATGTCTGCTCACCCGCCGCGTAGGTCCAACGCATTTTCCGCACACTTGTTGTTGGAATCACCTGCTGCGTATCGGCATCGATCAAGTTGCTAAACGGAAGAGTGACGAGCCATTTCGAAGGTGATGTTCCGCCGGAGAACGTCTGGAACGCGGGTTGCCAGGACGAACTACGTGTACCGGAGACTGTGCCGTAGATACCAGTACGATTCGTGTTTGCACCCCCACTTGCGTTACTCATCGTGAGTGTGAGGACCGCCCCGTTTGCTTGCGCTTTTCCGTATGGAAACTGGTTTATCACTGCGGCGAGATTCGTCACAACTGTTGAGATCGTATCGCCGTCGACAACCAAATAATTGAAGTGCCTGGAAGCGAACGGATCCCACGCGATTTCGACATAGTCGCCAGGTGTAACGGTTCCCGTTAACGTGAACGCGGCTGAAGCCGGCTGATAGCTTCCAAGCACGGGAACCGCATAAGAGGACAGACGAACGCGGTGAAACTCATCGCCCGATGGCGTATCGATCCAAAGTCTCAGAAAAGGCCAATCGACGGTCGGGTAAAGATCGGAGTCGAACGGAATGCAATTGTCGCGCGTCTCTTGATAACTGAGCGTAATTCCGCTCAGGTCACCATCAGGCAAGTTGCGCAGGGCAGGATGCTCAAAGGTGTTGTCGCGATTCCATTCGACCACTGCCCAATCGAACTGTTGCCGCCAACTCCCAGACACCGTGAATCCGGTTTCGCTGGCGTCGCTCAATGCTGCAACTGCCGACGGTCTCAAGAAGTAGCACAACAGATCGCGGTCCGGGCGAAGCTTGGAGAGTGTTTCTGCCATCTTCAAACCCTCAAGATAACGGTCAGGTCGCTTCCGGGTACCGACTCCCCTACGCTCGCGATATCGATGCCTAACCGGTCTTGCTCTTTCAAGGCAGGTAATCCGAATCCATCCAGAGCAGCAGTGGGACTCGTGCTGCCGTCGGGAATCGCGAGCGAACAGTACGGGGAGCCGTTAAGCGTCAGGTTTACTGTGATGGTGTTCCCTACGGGGGCACCGTTCACGAGCGCATAAACATCCCGCACGACTCTCGGGGCATCCACCACGATCTCTGGAGCCGCACTGGTCTGGACGGCGAGATACCCGGAGATCTGGAACGAATACTGTCCCCCGGATAGCGTTCGCAAGCCACCGTTCTTCTGTCGGGTGAGTGGTAGAAAAGCGGGTGCACTTTCACCCTGCGAATTGCTGAGCGTCAATGTCGCACAACTCACGCGCACATTGGGAAGGCTAACTGGATAGCTCCAGTTCCCACTCGCCGGGGAGCCGTAAAAGCCCCTGAGAAGAGGGATGACCACCGCTTTGGCTTGCAAGGGAACTATGGTCGCCCCAGCGGGATGTATCATCGAGCCGGTTCCTAGTTGAGCGCGGCTCACCTGGAGAGATGAACCCCCAACCATTTGGACCACAGCCAGGACTTCGCTGTCCACCTGAACGAACCCCGACAACCCGTCCTGGAAAGGCGAAGTAACGGTTAACACACCTTCACTGGGACCGACTGTAGTGGCCAGGGTGCTGGTCGGCACGCTCTCCGTCTCATCTACGTAATAGAGTGTCAGGGTGGCTGCGGTGATTGTCTCGGTATTTTCCAACGACTCAAATCCGATTCCGCTCAATATCAACGTGCCGCCTGGTGTTTTTGGAGCATCAATGGCGAAGGTAGGCGTTCCTGGAATGTCTTTGTCAACCAATTGTGGGCCACCACCACCGACCGTCCATCGCGTGAGCGGGCACAGTTCGTACGTACACTCAACATCGTTTGCGTTCACGCTTCGACCCGAAATCTGTATCACTGCACCGGGTTCATTCGGTATGGAAAAACTAATCGGGCTGAACTTTGCCTTTGACCCTATTTGGTAACTTGCGTCCGAGATCGTAAACTTACTGCTCGTGTCTGGCAAGATAGACCATGGACCCGAGCAGAACACGACCGTGTTGGTGTTAGAAACGATCAGTCGCTCCTGGCCCGCCCCGATCCCTTGTGAGATTCTTAGCAGTTTGCCAACATAGCGATTGATCGGCATCTGCAGAATCGCATTGCCAACGGAACTCTCAGACACCTGCGTCACCGTCGCTTCTGGCTGTAGCTCTTTCCGCCAGTAGAAGACGACATGGTCGAAGTTCATATCGGGCGGTAGTGATGTACTTTGCGCAAAGCCGGAATCCGTGAAAGTACCACTAAGCGACAAACCCGTTGCAATCTGCGCCAACTCAGTCGGATTAATCCCTCGGTAAACACTGAAAGTACTCGCCGTTGCCGGGAAGCTCAGCTGAGTGAGCGTGACTGCGTTCGTCTGCCCTTGGAGTTGCGTTGCCGAGACAATGAACGAAAGAGCGCTTTCTGAGCCGTCTGCATTTGTACAAGTCACTCCGTAGTACAGACCCGGGCCGCTCAGTGTTCCCCCTTGTGCATCGATAGAGGGCGCCAAGTTGACGAGGGGAATACCAGGTGCGTCTTTGCTCACTGCATTCGGCGCTTGGAACGCTACTGCCGCAGTCAGAACCGACGTTCCATCCGGCGTCTGGTGAAACGACTCGGTCACGCCGAAACTCAAAGCTCCATCTGGTGAGAGATTCGTGCCTCCGATAGGCCTCGGAGCCGTCAAAGCATAATTGCCGTGGCGCCGCGCGGTCGAGTCGCCAACGTCTCTCGCCGCCAGGTCTGAGTACCATGCGTCATCGTGCCACTGCGCTGTGATTCGGCTAGTTCGGTAATTCGTGTTCAGCGCGACTTTCTGAACGCGAAAGAGTTGTCTGATCAGACCTTCCTTTGCGTAGGTGATGCTGATGATGTCCCCCGGCGTCAACCCAGCGCTCTTCACACTCGTATCGAACTCGATGAATGTGTTCCCCGCGATACTCTTGTTGAGAAAGAGCTGAAGCACTCGAGCCGCTTGATCGTAGTGTGGAAGTCCAAGCGCGTTGACCGTTTGGGTCACCTCCTGGCCCATTGCCGCCACATCGTCGACGTTCACAACGGAATAGCTATCTTGCTGAAAATCGTTCAGTGAATCTTGAAACTCAACGTTATAGCGATTTGGCGCATCCGCCGCAGTCCTAGATGAAAGGCGAACGCTCGAACCTCCATCCGTACCGCGCAGGATTCCCCCGAAACCATTGCTGCCGTCGCCGAACTCGTAGGCTGGATACCCTCCGTTGATGGCCGAAGTGGCATTGCTACCGGGCGGAATGGAAGGCTGCTGTTTGTCGATCGAGTTTTCCGGCGTAAGCTTTAAGAGCCCGGTGGGCCCAAAGCTTAGGAACAACCGGGACGAATTTCGAATCCCGCGAATGACGTCTCCCGCGCTGCGCCTCGCCTTCAGCACCAGGTTGCAACTGAAGCGCGGAATTTGCATTAGGTTTCCGTTTAGGTCTTGGGCGGAAATTGTCTCATCGCAGAATGCGGCAGCCCGGGCGAAAGATGACAAGTCGAACTCCGCCAAGGTCCAGCCGCTACGTCTCAGCAAGTCCAGAATCACCCACGCGGGGTTGTTCGAAAACGTCGTTCCTTGGGGCTGGCCCGCGCTGTCGAACAAGGGAATCTGCAGGCCCTGCAAAAGCACCTCGACACTTGGCGTGCTTTGACCGTCGTTGATCCTGTTGGGAATCACCACCGAAAGGTAACTGATGCTGCCGTAAGGGTCGCCAAGCGCTTTACCGGCTTTGTCAGTGAAGTCTGGATTAAATGCGCCTTGCCGTTGACCCGTGCTAATGACGTTGAACCACCCGGTCCCCGTCATGTTTTGTCCCGAGACGCCTTGCGGGATCTCGATACCGTTCACAACGACTTTCAGAACACCTTGAATCGGGCCCATGCCCAGGACGACTTCCATGCGCGTGAGATTGCCATCGTTGCGAGCGAACACGATACTCGGCCGCATAAAGGCTGTCCCATAGACCAGCGGAACGAAGTCGTTGTAGCGGGACTCATTGTTGGTCAACGCGGACGTGTGAAAGCCACTTTCGCCCGCACTCCGCACCAGGATCGACGAAGGTACGTACTCCTCGCCGCCAAACCGGGCCGTGTCGTGGCCCGAGCTGTCCCTGTCGAACATACCCCGAGCAGTACAGTCAGATCGAGTATAGCTACAACTCTGGAAGGCATTCCCCGCCTGCAAGTTGCCGACGCCGCCAGCTACATCCGCCGAGTAGCCACACTTATAGAATCGCGAGTAGGCTCCTTCTGTCCCCCCCATTAGCGCTTCTTGTCGCTGAGACACGTTCGCAGGAAAAGTCCATGGGCACCGTCTTTGAATTCTCACCGGCGGTAACACGACGCGCTGCAGAGCTAGCCGGTTCACTGCGCTCAGACGGAAACGGCTCTCGGTGATCAACTCTGGGGCGTTAACCACGCCTTTAAACAGCGTAATGGCATCCGACGCTGCAGTGTGGTTCCGAAGGTCAAAGAAAACAAACTGAACTGAAAGCCGTGACCCCTTCCAGCCGGTCTGACGTTCGATCTCAGAAAAATGAGAGTCGGCGTTGGCAAGTTCAAAGCTAATCTTGGGAATGCCGTCAACCCCCTGTTCGGCCGCAACTTGAAGTTCGAACACGTTGTGCTGAATGAGCCGGGCGCTGTAACGAAGTGAGTTGACTGTTACAGAGTGAGTGCTCCACCGCTCGACGGTGCCGTCCGGAAGCTGGCAGTCGAATAGCAAGAGCGGTGTCTCGGCAATGGGCTGTTCTTTGAGCGTGAGATAACTTTGCATGGCTTTTAGCAACTAGGCGGCTGAGACTAACTTCACCTGACATTTGTTCTGATTGACGCTCGTGCGAGTGATGCCCAACTCGTCGGACGCGAATCTGGTGGACGCGTAAAGCCCTGTTCTGGCCTGTGTTGCTACGTATAAAGAGACGGCGGGCTGAGCCAATACGGACAGCCCGTACAACGTCACCTGCGTCCCTGAGGCGATGGTTAGGCTAAACACCGACGTGCCGTGGGCTCCCGCGAGACTGCTGCTGAGATGAAGCTGGCGCCACGTGTTGTCAACAGAAAACGCCTGCACACTCGACGCTGAGCCATCCTGCCGGCTCAACAGCAAGCGCCCGTGCGTCGCGGCTCCACGCGCATAAAGGCCAAATGTCGCGACCATCGAACCCGGGATCGCGACATTTTGCTGAATCGTTAGCGGAGCCGCACTTGTGTTCGTCAGTGTTGTTGCGGAATTACCGCCGAACGGATCGGCCACTTGCCCCAGCACGACCAAAGGGCTCGCGCTCACCCATGCCGGATTCTGCAATGCTTCGCTCCATGCCAACAAATTGGCGCCGGGATCTGCAAAACAGAACGTACCCAGAGCTTCCTTCCATCGCTTCAAAGAAGGAACGCAGAGCATCAGCTTCCGCATCGCTGATCCCGTCGAAGTTCAACTCCCACTCCAGGGTGTTCGCGCCAGAATCCGCGAGAACTATAGAAGTACCGTCTTCGAGTTCATTGGTAATCGATCGGAGGCGCTGTGTTCTCTTGACCGGAAACTGCGTCATACTGCCGGTCTGCAGTTGAGGAAAATAAGCGTTCACGGCAGTACCTCGCTGACCGTGATCGTTGCGCCGCTCCGGAGTCTCGTTGTCCATCATTGCCTCGAACGAGTCACCCTTCAATCGGCATGACGGATAGATCGTTCCGTCCCACGGATCAGTGAAGGCAAATAGCTGCGCGGTACCCTGCTGTTGGCTAAAGAACTGTTGCAGGGCCATCACCTCCTGCTCATTTAGCAATTCAAGGTGAAGCGTCCACTCGCGTCGGCCGGTGGCAAAGTTTCTGTACTTCTGTTCGCTCCCGTCAAGAAACCGCAAGACGACGTTGCTGAACTGTGTACGCCGCTCTGCTGGGTATTGCGCATAGGCACCGGTTTTCAGAATCGGAAAGGCAGCCATGTTAAAGCTCGTTCACCACGTCATTGATGGAATGCAAATTCAGCATCGCGTCCTTCACCGCGAGGGCAATTTCAGCGCTGTGATCCAGAAAGCCTCGGCTATCCATCGCTTGCACGTTGACCGTGATGTTCTGACTAGGCGCTGTCTGCTGCGTCGCTGTCGCCGCGGAGCGAGGAGCACCGTACTGGTCGTAACTGGTAGCGCTCGAGCCGGCGCTTCCGACAGCTTGATCGAACTGAATCGACGGAGGTGCAACACTGTACGTCAAAGGTGTCGGCGCAGCCTTGCTTCCGCCGCCGAACAAACCCAGAATTCCCGAAAGTAGGGGAATCGAGCCCAGCCCGCCCCCCAGGAAACCAGTTATGCCCTTCAGCAGCCCACCCGCACTCGACCCCTTTGACTGGGCCGATGTATTTTGTTGCAGCGCGGACGTGTTCTGATTTAGCAGCTCCTGCTGAGACTGAGTGGTTGCCCGCCACTGTTGTATCTGCGTAGCTGCTTCCTTGATGGTGTCGCTCAAAGCACTGTTCTGTTGGTTCCCAGATAGTGCAGTGGTGTTGCCGTTGATGGTTGAGGTGACCCCGAGTTGGCCGCCGCCTTGCGGCAAGCCGGCCGTCAACTCGCTGAGAGAGCCGTGTGCATGCCGCGGCAAGTGATGCCGTACCAGTCTTCCGATTGTTTCAGCGCTCTGTTTTCTGTGCCGCAATTTCCGCCTCGATCAATAAGAATGCATCCAGCTTCTTCGCCTCGATGCCCGTGTACTCGCTCTCGCGGTACCTCTGCCACACGCCGTACTCTTCGATCCAAGCCAGGCTCTGGGCTGAGATGTAAGACTTTGGGCAGGACATGCAAATCACTCTCCGGCGTGCCCACACCGGCGCTTCATCGCTAGGCGGCAAGCGCAGGAAGCCGCATCGCCGCTTTTGTTCCAATCCGTCTCTCCGGCATCGGTCGCACCCCCAACCGGTATGGTCGGAGAACTGAAAATGGAGTGCGACGATTAGTTTTTTCTTTCTTCCTCGGAGAGGCGGCAGGCTGCCTTTACCGCTGCGAGCGCCTCTTTGAACAAGTCCTCGGGGCCACTCTCAGCCAGCGACTCAGCGGTAGCCGGCTCCCCGTCAATGGTCAGCCCGCGAATGCCCCGCAGTCCCCATCGGATATAAAGCCGCTCAATCTCCGCCGTGAGCAACCCGGCGTCAATATCGTCGCGCTCCGTTCCACTGGCGCTTAAGAACTCGATCTGCGGCGCGAGCTCACGAAGCCGTCGAATTAGCTCGATCCGCCTGCCGAACGAGATCTTCGCGATCTCGTACACCACACCAGGCTGAAGCTCTGACTCAATCTCAGCAGTGCTCTCGTATCTCATCCGAAGGCCACCACGATTTCGTCATCCACCGTTCCCTGCGCGCGAGAGTTCTTGAAACGCCACTGCAGCCGGCGCTCCGAGTCATCGAACTCCGGTACTTCAGGAACCACGCTCTTTAAGTAGATCCCCGCGAGTTGTCCCTGCGACTGTCCCAACTGGAACGCCGCACTGATCGGTGAGCGCTGCCGTGCGGCCTGATAAAGCTCCGTTGTGGCAGCATCGTCTTGACCGAATAGGTCTACGTCCAGGAGCACTTTGCGCGTACCCGCAACCACACCTGCGGGCAGGGAACTGCCAAACTCCTTTGAGCGTGTATCGAGATCGTTGTGCAAGCTGATTTCGCCGTCGGTTACGGTAAGAAACTTCGACGATGAACTGCCCAGCCAAACCTGGCCTAAATTGCCCGGGACGATCGAATACGCCGGCGAGCTAACCGGCGGTTCCGTCGGAAACGCGTTCAAAGCTGCCGAGCCGCTCACAAAGCTCGCCGAATCGATCAGGTCGCGGGCGATGCCTTGAAACTCGAATTCATGAAAGTCGCCGTTCAGCTTCACGCTGAACTGGTCCACTGCCGCGCCAGTCAATACTCTCTGAACCGCTGTTGCCGGACTCCAGTAATCGAATAAGCTCACGCTCGGAAGACTAGTCGCAAGCCCATATGTGACCGTCGGCCCAATCGCCGTCCCCTGCGTTGGCGTTGTCGCGAATGGCGCGTTTAACTGGACTGTCGAACCGTCAATCACCGCCGCTACGAATCGCAACTCACCGTTAAACGTGACCGCTTGATTCGCCGACAAGCCATGCGGGGCTGTAAATCCGAGCTGGCCCGCGCTCGTCGATGCCGCGCTGGCGGTCCCGCCGCCAAACACCTGGGGAGCACCGCCCAATGCAGCTTGGAAAAGCGGACCATACGCCGGAGGAACCGACCCATCAATGCCGCCTGCCATGTAAGTCTTCAGGTCGAACGTAGTCTTTTGCCGGCCGCCTGTCGGGCTGCCCATAAATGTGCGACTGCCGGTCTTGTCCTTACGCTCCGCAGTCTCAATTTCAACCTTTGTGGTCATCTTGACTGCTGGAATCCGGTTTACGGCACTTACCGCCGGCACCTGCCCGTAATTGGTCTCGAGCCCGCAATACCAGCGGTTTGCGTTCGACGAAATGTACGATGACATGCTTTGTCTCGCTTCCTTATCTGCTCACTTCAACTTCGAATCCGACTTTGCCGATCTGCAGAAAGCCAAGCCCCCCAGCTTTCACGGCTCCGAACGTCGCCTCATAGCGGCCGCCATAAAAGAGGCCGCTGCCCCAGTCGCCTCGCGCCCCGTCGAGCAAAGTGCACACGGCGTCAGCAAGGGCTTGCAGACCTTTCTCCATCAACTCGAGCCGGTCTTGCGAGTACCTCACTTCAACAACCACGTGCACCGTGCCGGACATCGTCCGAAACTTCTCTTTGAGAGAGTTCGTCAGTTTGTCGCAGTAGATCGATACCGACGGATACTTCGCCCGTGCGGTGCGCTCCACCAACTCCGGCGCGCTGTTCATGACCGAAATGGAATGAGGCGCGATAGTGGCAGTAGCCCCGCTCTGAGCTGCGATTTCATTGAGCTTCAGCCCGCCCGCGCCGGTGGTTGTCAAAACCCCCAGTACCGTCGAGCTCACCGCGTTGCAAACTCCGAGCATGCTCATCCTCTCTGCCAGCGCCGGGGGAGCGGGCGCAGCCGGTTCGGCACCTGCCCACAACCTGCGGGCCGGCCGTCCGTCACCCGCAGTAACCACACCAGGGGTTGAAAATCAGGCATCGGAGTTGGATTCTGCAGCGTAAGTTGCGTCGGCTGACTTCCCACGTACAGGTTCCATCCCGTCGCGTTGTCGGGTATGCTCTGTGGAACGACTGTTAGATCCGTCCCGTCGGCCAGAGTGATATCAGCCATGGAGGAGGGCATTCCTTCTTCTCCCGCGCGGTTTACGTAACTTACCGCCGCATAGAACTCGCCGCCTGGCTGCACGCCCGGAACCATAGACAACAGCGGCGCAGTCGCCTGCGGCACCGGATCGTTCACCAGACCCACGCCCGCTTCAAGCAGTCGCGACAGCGCCGTTCCCGCCATACTTTCGAACAACCGCCACTTACCCTGATACCGGTCGTTCAACTGACTGCAATACGCGTCGCGATACACCGCCGAGAGCGTGCGATAGGTATGCCACATCTTCAGCGGCAGCGTCACCACCACATGCTGAACGTCAAGCCCGCTCGCTGTAGTGCTGTACCAGTAATTCGTCTTTGAGCGTTCCATGTAGCTCTCGAGCTCGACGCGCACTTCGCTTTGTGCCAGGCGCAGCTTCTGCGTTAGGTCGATGTTCTCGTTCGCAACCGTGTCCAGCAGCGCGCTGTCCTGGTCTGTCAGGTCGCTGATTGTACTTATGTCGCCGTCGCAAAAAAGGGGCATGGCGCTCTTGCGTTACTCCGCGTTCTTGCGCGGCCGCCGGGTCTCGCTCGGCATCACTACTACCCGTAGCTTGGCCGCGTCTGCGATTGCTTCCGCCTCTTCTTTAGCCGCGCGAGCGTTCTCATGAAAAGCAGCCGTCTGCTCCACGGTTGCCAACTCCGCGCGCCCTTCCGCGATCAGCCGGGCTGCCAGCGCCTTAGGCACTTCGGTCAGCACGCCTGCTCTCCCGCCCTCGGCGGTGCTTAGGCTCGACACCACGACGTACTCCGCGTGAATCGTACTCTGTACGTCGTATAACTTCCGGTAGTAGCTTCTCAGGTCCATTGCCGATCCCCTTAAACCAACCCTGCTGAAATCAAATGGCGCGGTACGCTCTCGCGTAACCGCGCCATAAGTCGCACGACTCAGCTCGTCTTAGCTGTTTACCTGCACGCCGAAGCTGTTTCGCAGAATCGCCGCGCCGTACAGCACATCCACGGTGAACTGCTGCGCCAGCGTGTTCGGCTGGTAGCTCATCGTGACGCGCAAGCCGAAGTTGCCGAAGTCCGCGTACTCGGCAATGGCGCCCGTGCCCGGCAGAGGCTGCGGCAGCCGGCGCACCACAAGGCCGATACCGTTTCTGCAGAACGCAAGGTTATGCGTATTCAGCGGCGAGCTGCCCGTCTTCGGGACATACTGCGAGCGGAACACATAGAAGTCCTTGATCTTGCCGAAGCTACCGTCGACCATCGCACGCAGACCAGCTTCGCCGGCGGTCTGGAATTCGCTGAAGCGCGGAATCTGGCGCATCTGCGAGTAGGTGTTCGCGTCAACGACCAGGTACTTCGCTTCGCTCATCGGAACCTTCGCCGCGAACAGAGCCGTCTCCGCCGCGTCGATCGCTGCTTCGTTGATGGCGGTGCCTGCCGTGCCCACCGGAGCGTTCGCCGTGAAACCCGCGTACAGGTTCAGAAGGTCGCTCTCGATGCGCTCGGCAATCGCCACAACCGCCGGCTGCATGTACAGCTTGAGCAGGTCCGGCACCGCCAGAACACGCGTCACGTCCGGAATCTGGAACGTGGCTTCTGCGTGCGTGTTCAGAACAATCTGCGCATTCCCGAGACTCGGATTCTGCGTCTGTACCGAGCCGCCCTCCGCCAGGTTATTAGCAACCAGCGTTGGGGGGATCGGCACGTTGACCGTGTCGCCTGCCTGCGCCAGAACGGGTTCGTAATCGCGGTTCACCAGGTTTCCCATCACCAGGTTCCCGACCAGCGCCGGCAATGCATCCGCCGCCACCAGCTTGACGATCGCATTCGCTACATTTGCTGAAGTAATTGCTGCCATGTTTTTCCTTCGTCTCCTTCAACGGGCAAACGACTCAGTCGCTTGCTCTGTCCTACGCGCCCCGCAAAGTCTGCGACGCTACCCGTAAAATCTCTTGTCTCGCCCGTTCCAATTCGTCCTTCGACATCGACGGGCCGATCTTGTCGTAATCCACTGAGCTCGGCGCTGATACTGGACTCTTCTGTGCCGCCGTTACGCCCGATCCTCCCGAAATGCGCGCAGGAAGAAACTCAGGATTCTGGGAAACAAAGTCCGCAATGAACTCGCGCAGAGGAACTTCGCCCTGCTCGGTCTTTGCTGTCAGCCGCCCGTCTTCGCCACGCTGCACGCCGTCCTGCACCGCTTTGTAAGCCAGGTCGACTTTGACCACGCCGTTCTGTTGCAGCTCATTGCGAATCGCCGTACTGCGCTCCGCTTCTTCCGCAATCTGCCGCGACTTCTTGTTCTCTTCGATCAGCGTGTTCATGCGCCGCTCGAGCTGTTCCCGGCGCCGTCGCTCTTCCTGCAACTCCACCTTGTAGGCTGGCTCGCGGCGTGTGTTGTCCTGCCGCATGTACTCCTGTACGGCCTGTTGCACCAGCGACTGAACATCCACATTCATGGAGTTGTCGCCTTGCTGTTGCTTATCGTCCATTCACCCTCCCTACTCCCTCAAGCTCGCGTCGATCTCATCCGCGATCATGTTTTTGATCTCCTGCCGTGAATCGCAGAAGTACTTCAACGCGATCTTCTTGAAAAGCTGCCGCTTCAACGTCGGGCTCGCAATGCCCAGCTCTAGGAGCTGCTTCGCATTCGCCAGCTCCACACCGAAATCCTCGATGTCGAACTCATTCAGGCCGGAGACGTCGATCGTTAACGCATCCTGCCGTGCGATCGAGATGCTGGTCAGTACTCGCAGCATCATCTCTTTGATCACGTCGCCGTACGCCCGCAGAATGTCCTGCGTCACGCTGAAATCGAAACGCTTGCTCAGCCCTGATTGCCCCGCGCCCGACTCGAGCCGTCCACTGGTCTGGTTAACCAGGTACGACACGCGATAGATCTCGTCCTTCAACCGCACCAGGTTGTCCGACGCGATCTGAAACACGCTCCCGGTCGGCTCCGTCCATCCAAACCGGTCTTCCTTCCCAAGCTGGATGTAGTAGCTCTCGCCGACAATCTGGTTCCACTCTTTGTCGGAGTAGATTACCGGCGTCGCGAACAGCCCCATCGTGAGCGCCCACGCCAGCGCGTTGGATTTGTTGAAGTGCTCTAGCTGCAGCAGCGCGGCCTTGTTCATCAGCCACAAGCCTTCGCTGACTTTCAACTCGAACACCGGCACGCGTTTCTGCGCCGCAAACCCGTGCCGGCCTTCCGCCACCAACTCCAGTGCCGGAACACCACCGCCGATCGGCTTCGCGTCGCGCTCGAAAATCTGGAAGTGCTCGCGATCGTAATAGATCCACCGCGTCACCCGCCGCCAGCCCGAGTCCGTAACACTGTTCTGCCGCAGCGTCGACGTCCGCAGCACAATCCACTCAAGCAAGCCCGATTGATCGTGGCTCCAGTTGATCGCCTCTTCCGGCGAATACTCCGTCAGGAACGCCCGCGATCGGCCCGACGCGTCCTCTTCCGCCCTCGTGGTCGCCACGCCTTCACCGCGTGGAAAATCAACCACGATGAACGAACGTCCGCACACCATCACCTGCGTCAACTGCCGCCGGAAAAATTCCGATAGCGTCGAACCCTTCATGTCGCAGTCGGTGATGAAGGCGCCGAAGAACTGCCGGGCTCGCTCGTCATGTCCCTCGAACATGACCGCCGGCTCGCGCCGCATCAGCGTCGCGGAATACCAGTCGATGATTGAGCCGATGTAGTTCTCATAGAACACGCGCCCCAGGCGCTCGCCATAAACATCGGCCGGCTCTTTGCTTCGCTGCATCAGATACTCTGCCGCATTCGTACGAAGTCTTTCGCCGCCCGCGTACAGGTCCTGATACTGCTTCCATAGCCTCCGGTTTACCTGGAACTCCGGATGCTCGCGGTCGATCTGCCCAATCGTCAAAGCCGTCCCCTCCGTGCCGCTCTCATAACAGCCGCTTCGCCCGCGGTCCAATCGCCACGCCACTCTTGCGCTCCTGCCACATCAAATAGCCCAGCGCATCGCTCAGGTGTGTCCGGTCGTGATCTTTGTCTTTATCGATGACCATCGTGTCCGGCTTGTAGCTCACCTGCTCGAAGTCCTTCAGCAGTTCTTTGCATCCCGCGCCGATCTGCAATTCCACCGCTCCGCTATGCGTCTTCAGCGCCGTGTTCATCAGACTCACGCGGTCGCGCACGCCCGGGTTCGAGTTCGGCACCAGTAGCTTCACCCGCCCGCGATAATGTTCCGCGAAATACGCCTGCACAATTTCGTAGTCCGAAGACCCCGTGGTCTGCTGATGATTTCCCGACGCGTCGCCGTAAATCGTCAGCGGCATCTCGTACTTGCCGTATCGCGAGCAGAAGACCTCGCACGCCTCGAGCGTCGTCGAACGCCTCAGCACAATCTCATCGAGCACCCGCACCATGTCGCCGTGCTTCTGCGCAATCACGGAACTCATCGGGTCTACGTTGAAATCCAGTGCCCACAACAGCCGCTCGCTCGGATCCAACTCCAACTCCGCAACATGCACCTTGCGGTCGAATGAGCAATACACCAGCCCGCCTTGCGCATTGATGTACTCGCCCAGCACTTCCTGTTGATAGAAGCTCGGATCGTAGCTGCCCTTCAGCCGCTCGTAAAAATCCGGTATCTGGTTCAACAAAAACTTGTTTTCATGCGGCTGCGCCAAAATGGCTGCATAGCCGCGCGGCGGAGACTCGATGAACTTCCGGTACACCCAGTCGTAGCCCTTCGGTGTCCACACCGCGAACCCCGTCAGCCGCTTCGCCTTCGGATCGCGCAAACGTCCCTCAAGCCGTAGCCACGCCTCTTCAGCCGTGTATGTCAGCTCGTCTACGCCGAACCACGCCAGGTTCGTACCGCGCAGCCGCTCGAAATCGTCAAGCGAACGAAACAGAATGCGCGACCCGCTGTCGTGCATGGTCAACACGTTTTCCGCGCGATTGAACTCGAACGGAATCGCGTTCTCCTGCAGCACTTCAAACAGCGCCGCCTGCGTCGCGTCCCGCAGCATCGGAAACGTCGGCGCGCCAATCAGCCCCAATCGGCCCGGGTTCAAATAACTGAGCCGGATTGCTTCCTGGCACAGCGCCTGGCTCTTACCGGAACCGATCGGGCCCGAGAAGCCTTTGAACCGCTCACTACAGTTATGAAATCTCTTTTGCGAAAACAGCGGCTCGTAGACTATCCGTCGATTTTCAACAAGTTCTTTTCGGGTTCGATCCATGTGACGGTGACCTGTCTCGGCTGCTGAAAGCCCATATCTTTTTGGAGCTGTACCAAGCGGATGTAGTCCCCAATACTCGGCGTCAGTTTCGCGCTCTTGAGCCGCTCCTCCACGCTCTTGATGGCGCGCGCGATCAGCTCACCTTCTCTCGCTCTCGTTCCCGGTTTCGTTTTGAGTCTGGGGGACGGCGCAACCTTCTTCGCTACGGCCTTCTTCGCCACCGCCTTCTTCGTCGCAGACCTCTTCGTCTTAACCGGTGGATTACCGCCAGTCGCCATCGCCCCCCCGCCCCAAAAAAGAAAAGACCCGGCAATATGCCGGGTCCAAGAAACCGCAACGCTCTAGCTCCCACTCAGGACTGTACGCTAGCTGATCAATTTCGTTGGCCTCGATTTCCCGCCAACTCCCTGAGTCCATTCAGCAAAGAAAAATTTAACGGCTGGTGATCGCCTCGATCAACTCGGGCCCTACATACTCTGGCGGCCTGAATCGCACCACTCTCTTCCCGACGAACAGCTTCCGGGACACTCCATCCCAGACTTGTCGACCCGAATCCGAGCGCACCAGCAAAATGTCCGCTCGATCCAGGTAGCGCAAAGACGACTCCTTGAAATCAGCCACACCCAAATCCAGCACCACCACGTACAAGTCCGGCCGCACAAACTGCAGCAGGCTATTCGACTCGCAAATCACATTGCCGTTCTTCAGCAAAGGCTCAAGCTCAGGCCAGGCCTCACCAAGTTGCCCCATCGCCGTGCGCGCCCAATACACGCGCGCCGCTCCCGCATCTAAAAAGCGGCTCGTGTCCGTACCCGACCCGCGCTCCAGTTCTTCCTCAATCACAAACGGGTGCACCGGGTCTGCACACCCACACTCGCCGCCATGGTCGCTGCAGATGCCATGCCCGTACTGCGTGACCTTGATCGCCGTCCACTGCTTCTCCGGCGTAGCGGCAACGATCCCCGCCACCACCGAAGTCTTCCCCACGTTGCGCGAATGACCGCCGACCACAATCAACATGCTGCGTTCACTTCGCCAGTCTTGCCAGAGCCGCAAGCTGCTTCAGATACTTCTTCAACGGTCGCGCCGGAGTGCCCCACACCGGCTCACCCGCGCGCACAATCTTCGAAGTGAGAATGCCGCTCCCCGACCCGACGACTGCCCGCGCTTCGATCCGCGCTTTGTCCCCAACTCCCACCTGCCCGCCGATCACCGCGTAATCTCCAACTGTGACTCCACCGGACAAACCGGTCTGAGCAGCAATCACCACATGCCTGCCGATGCGGCAGTTATGCGCGATGTGGACGAGATTATCGATCTTGGTGCCCTCGCCGATTGAAGTCACACCCAAAGCCGCACGATCCACACAACTTTGCGCGCCAATCTCCACGTGATCGCCAATCTCGACGGTCCCCACTTGCGGAAACTTGATCCATCGCCCATGCTGCATCGCGAACCCGAACCCGTCCGCGCCAATCACCACGCCTGCATGCAGAATCACGTGATCGCCAATACGCACGCCCGGATAGATCGTGACTCGTGGATGCAGAACGCAATCGCGTCCGATGATCGCGCGCGCCCCAATCGAACAACCCGCTCCGATCCGCGTGCCTTCACCAACAACCGCATCGCTCGCGACCACGGCCGTCGGATGCACGCCAAAGCCCAGCGCTTCAGCCGGATACAACAACCCCAGCGCACGCGCGAACAAAGCACGAGGCTCCGCAGCCCGCATCAAACACTGCCCGGTGTTCGGATACTCCAAAGCCACAATCAAACAACCGGCGCCCGACGTTTGCGCGAGCGCCGCGAACGCAGCTCCGCTCGCGAATGAGAGTTCTTCCGGCCCTGCATCCTCTAATGCAGCAGCGCCGGTTAACTCACGATCTGCAGGGCCTTCGATCGCAACACCAAGCTGTTGGGCAAGTTCACGCGCTGTCAAGACGCCTCTATTATCATGTGGATTCATGTCTATCGCGATCGCCGCAACGGCGCGCATCCACCCCCGTGCGGTCATCGGCGAAGGCACTCATATCGGCGAGTACTGCGTAGTCGAAGATGACGTCATCATCGGCGCGCACTGCCGTCTCGAGCCCCACGTCTACGTAAAACGTTGGACCACCCTAGGGGGCTATAACGAAATCTCAGCAGGCACCGTGCTCGGCACCGATCCCCTCGACAAAAACTTTCGCGGTGAACGCAGCTACCTGCGCATCGGCAACAACAACAAGATTCGCGAACACTACACCGTTTCGCGTGGCACTGCGCCGGAAAGCATCACCACCATTGGCGATCGCAACTACATCATGACGTCCGGCCACATCGCGCATAACTGCATCATCGGCAACGACATCGTCATCGCTAGTTGCGCTCTCGTTGCCGGCCACGTTCAAATCGACGACCAGGCTTTCATCTCGGGCGGCGTCGTCATTCACCAGCACTCGCAAATCGGAAGACTCGTCGATGATTGGCGGCAACACGCGCGTAAACCTCGATGCGCCGCCGTTCTTCCTTTACTCCAGCTTCGACATCGAACCGGTCGGCCTCAACGTAGTCGGTCTGCGCCGCGCCGGTTTCACCACGTCGCAAATCTCCACGCTGAAGAATGCTTACCAGCTTCTCTACCGCGCCAACCTGCGGCTCACTGAAGCTTTGAAACAAATCGAAGAACTCCCCGGCGACGAAGTCAAACAACTCATCGCTTTCATTCAATCCAGCCGCCGCGGCATCGCACGCCCTCACCGCACCAGCGCTTCGACAACTCTGTAGTAATACTCCGCGCCAAACCGCATCTGCTCATCCGTCACGTGCTCATTGTTGCCGTGCACCCCGCTCGATTGCGTCCCGCTTGTGAAGAACGCTCCCAAGCCATATGACGCAATTCCAATCGTGCGGTAGTAGTAGCTATCGGTATACCCAGCCGACAAGAACGTTGTTGTCTTCGCCTGTGGCTTCATGCTCAGTAACACCGAGCGCGCCACGCGCAAAGGCTCCGTATCCGCAGGCGAACTGTTTGCTCCGCGCGGCGGCGACAACCGTGTGATCTCCACCTGTGGATCGTTGATCACCTTCTTCAACGCCGCTTCAAAGGCCTCGCGATCCTCACCAGGCAAGAGCCGCACATCCAACTCTGCAGATGCCATCGGCGGAATCACATTCGTCTTGTTCGATCCCGTCAACACCGTGATCGAAATCGTGTTGTGCGTGAGCGCATACGAAAGATTCTCGAACCGTGCCGCACCACCCGGCACACCCGCCGCTTCCGCCAACGCTTTCACTGCGCCCAGGTAATCCGCCGCAACCGGCGTCATCTTCTCCGGCTGTTGCCATGCATCCACCTTCGCCAACGTGCGGACCAATCTTAAAGACGGATTGCTCTGCGTTGGAATCGACGCATGTCCCGGCGTGCCATGCGCTGTCAGCCGCAACCAGAACGGCGCTTTCTCGCCAACACCAAAGCCCGCCAGCAGATACTTGCCCGCTGCATCCATCTGAACGTTCGCGCCGCCTTCATTGAGCAGAAACTCTGCATCTTTGACCAACTCGGGATGCTTCTCCACAATGAATCGCGCACCAGCCGAATCCACCTCTTCGCCGATGTTCGCCAGGAAAGATGATGTCGCGCGACAGCGCCACATTGTTGCGCTTCAAAGCAATCAACGTCTCGAGTTGCAAAATCGCTGTGCTCTTCATATCGAGCGCGCCGCGTCCCCAGATCTCTCCGTTCACTCGCAATCCGGACAGCGGCGGATGTGTCCACTCACTCGCAGTTGCCGGCACCACATCGATATGGTTCAGCAAAATCAACGGCCGCTTCGATCCATTGCCCTTCAGCGCGCAATCAAGTTCGATCGGCCCGGCTCCTGCTCGATCAATTGCGCCGCAATCCCATTGCGCTCGAGCACCTGCTTCAACCACAGCGCACCAGCCGTCTCGTTCCCCGGCGGATTTACCGTATCGACCCGCAAATACTGACTCAGCCAATCCGAAGCCTCTCGGCCCATCGCATCGTAATCAACGCTCTGTGCCCACAACCCACAAGCGAAAACGAAACCAATCAACACCCGCATATGGCCGCTCAGTATCCCACGCGCAGCGAGTCCCACAAACCGTAAAATGAAACTTGCCCCCGCCCATCCACATCATCGGAGCAGGCCTGGCCGGCTCCGAAGCCGCCTACCAAATCACGCAACGCAATCTCGACGTCACCTTGCATGAGATGCGTCCCATCACCTGCACGCCCGCCCACCAGACCGATCGCTTTGCTGAACTCGTCTGCAGCAACTCGCTCAAGAGCGACTCACACCCGTCTGCATCGTGGCTGCTCAAAGAAGAATTGCGCCGTCTGGGTTGCCTCTCCATGCAAGCCGCCGCAACGGCCAGAGTTCCTGGCGGCCAGGCGCTCACCGTCGATCGCATCACCTTTGCTGAAGAAATCACGCGAGCCATCGAAGCCAACCCACGCATTCACGTCGAGCGCGGCGAAGTGTCGCAACTGCCAGAGGGCATCGTCATCATTGCCACGGGCCCGCTCACCAGTGATGCCCTCGCCGCCGAGATCGCGCGCCTGACCGGCTCCGATCGCCTCTTCTTCTACGACAGCATCAGCCCCATCGTCGATGCGCACACAGTAGATACCAACATCGCCTTCCGCGCTTCTCGTTACGACAAGTCCCTCGATGGCACTGGCGACTATCTGAACTGCCCCTTCACCAAAGACGAGTACGATCGCTTCATCGACGCCATCATCGCTGCGCAAGCCGTCGACTCGCACATCCCCGATGATGTTCCCTACTTTGAAGCGTGTCTTCCCATTGAAGAGATCGCACGCCGCGGCCGAGACACATTGCGCTTCGGTCCGATGAAGCCGATGGGCTTGCTCGACCCGCGCACCGGCCGCCGTCCTTACGCCTGCGTACAACTCCGGCAGGAAAACCTGCGTGCCGATAGCTGGAACCTCGTCGGCTTTCAGAACCATCTCAAGTTCTCCGAACAGAAACGCATTCTCCGTTTGATTCCCGGTCTTGAGAACGCCGAGTTCCTGCGCTTCGGCCAGATCCATCGCAACACTTACATCAACGCTCCCTCTCTGCTCACCGCAACTCTGCAGTGGAAAGCACAGCCCAACATCTTCTTCGCCGGACAGATCTCTGGCGTCGAAGGCTATGTCGAATCGATCGCCACGGGTTTACTCGCAGGCGCGTAATGCCGCTGCACTTGCATTGGGCAGCACACCCGAGCCACTCCCGCGCGAAACCGCGCTCGGCGCGTTGTGTCATTACATCAGCGCCGCCGACCCGAAGAACTATCAGCCCGCGAACATTGCGTTCGATCTCTTCCCCGCGCTCGACGAAAACGCTGCGCAGCGCTTCCGCCACGACAAGAAAGCTCGTCATGCGCGAGATCTGCCGCCGCGCAGCCGAAAGCCTTTCGCAGCACTTGTTGCAACAGGAAGAGACTGCGGTTGTCTGAACTTTCCATCCACATCTCCAGCTTTCGCGAAGAGTTGGAGCGCAGCAACGCATCACCGCAAACGATCCGCGCCTACAGTTCCGATCTCGCCGAGTTCGCTGCTTACTTCCACGTCCCCGGACAACCCGCCCTGGCAGTCGCAAAGATCGATCTGCTTCTGCTGCGTGAATGGCTGGCGCATCAACACGAGCGCGAACTCTCGGCTGTCAGCATCCGCCGCAAGATCGCATGCCTTCGCATGTTCTTCCAGTTCCTCGTACGCGAGCGCTTGATCGAATCCAATCCCGCGCGCCGGCTGCGCTTACCGAAAGCGCCGAAGCAACTGCCGCCGGTGATGAGCGCGGAACTCACCAATCAACTGATCGACGGCGTTTCCGCGAACACTCTCGATCGCGCACACCCGAAACGCGATCTGGCAATGCTCGAAATGCTTTATGGCTCTGGCTTGCGCATCAGTGAACTGGTGGGGTTGAACATCGAAGATCTCGACCGCTCCGAACAGTGGGTGCGCGTTCGCGGCAAAGGCCGCAAAGAACGTCAGGTGCCCATCACCTCACAATGCACAACCGCACTCGATAGCTATCTTTCCGAACGCGAACCAACCAAAGAAACAGCGCTCTTCCTGAACCACCGCGGCAAGCGCCTCACCGACCGCGGTGTGCGCGGCATGGTCAAGATGTACGCGACACATCTCGTCGGCGACTCCGAAATTCACCCGCACAGCTTCCGCCACGCATTCGCCACCCACCTCCTCAGCGACGGCGCCGACCTCCGCGCCATCCAGGAACTCCTGGGCCACGCGCGCCTGTCCACAACGCAGAAATACACGCAAGTCTCCCTCACCGAACTCATGAAGGTCTACGACCAAAGCCACCCGAAAGCTCAGTGAATATTGGTCAACGACCGGCCATCGCCGCTCGAAAAGCTCGCCACCCGCCGAAGTGTGTGATCTCTTTCGCGTCGGCAACCGCCCATGGTTCGCAGATGAACGAAACCACTTCGCTCCCGTCTTCCAGCACGCACTTGCCAATGCCCAATGGCGATGGAACACCCTGCACAAAGGTGCCGAGTTCAGCGGCAGGCATCGCCCATACTTCGACTTCGATGCCAGTCCCCGCAAAGCCCGGCTCGCGAATCAGTCCCGGCTTGGGTGGCGCCGTGTTGCTCAACGCATAGAGCCGGTAATCGGGCGCGGTCTTCGTAGCACGCAACAACTTCGCGCCACGGCTAGTCAGCTGATGATTCAGAGGCTGACCGTTCAAGTGCGCGCCAACCACCGCAAGCGGAATAAATCCACGCTGCTCGATGAGGCGGCCGCCCATGAAGCGCGATCCTAACGACAGCAGCGCATCATCCATGAACGCGTGCGAAATGATCGAAACGCCGAACGGCAATCCGTTCTCGCGAAAGCCCGCCGGTACAGCGACGGCAGCAAGGTCCATCAGGTTCACAAAGTTCGTGTAGTAACCAAGATTGGTATTCAGCGCGATCGGTTCCGCCGCGACCTGCTCGTGTGTGTAGATCGTGCCCGTCGTCGGCACCAACAGCACATCCATTAACGCCCACTGCGCTTCAGCCTTCCGCTTCAATTCCTGCAAACGATACATCGCACGAAACGCATCCACCGCACTGTACTTGTCGGCGCCTGCGATGATCTGCCGGAACACAGGATGCAAGCTTTCTGCATGCGACGCGACGAACTCTTGAACAGCCGCAAGCCTTTCAGCAACCCACGGTCCCGAATACAGCAGCGAAGCTGCTTCATGAAACACGCTGAAGTCGATCTCGACGCGCGCACCGCCAGCCGCTTCCATGCGCTCGACCGCCGCCGTCATACAACGTGCGCGCCGCCTCATCTCCAAAAAACTCCAACTGCTTGGGCACGCCGAACCGGAACGACGATCCAATAAACAACGGTGGTTGCTGCGCTTCGCGCGAATATGGATCAGTAGCATCGAAGCCTTTCACTACATCGAGCACCAGCGCCGCATCCTCGCACGACGCCGCAAAGATCGATACGCAGTCGAGCGTGCGACAGGCCGGCAACACGCCCCGCGTGCTCACGATCCCGCGTGTCGGTTTCACACCGACGAGGTTATTGAAAGCCGCAGGTACGCGGCCCGACCCCGCCGTATCTGTTCCCAACGCGAAGCTCACCAATTGCTGCGCAACGGCGACCGCTGAACCTGAACTCGACCCGCCTGAGATGTAACGTTCATCGAACACGCTGCTGCATGCACCATACGGGGAACGCGTTCCCACCAACCCAGTTGCGAACTGATCCATGTTGGTTTTGCCAATCAGAATCGCTCCGGCATCGCGTAGCTTCTCGATGACCGCTGCGCTCTCTTGCGGCACTCGCGCGAAATCAGGACATGCCGCCGTCGTGGGCAACCCGGCAACATCGATGTTGTCTTTTACGGCGAACGGAATGCCCCACAACGGCAGTGTTCCTGGTTCGCTCGGCAGCGCGTTCGCGCACGCCAATGCTTCGGCTTCAGGCACGAGAGTAATCCACACCGGCCGCTCGCCGTGCTGACGGATGCGCGCATACACCTCTGCCACCACATCGACTGGGCGCAGTGTTCCCGCGGTGTACGCGGACTGAAGAGATCGAATGTCGAATTGCAAAATCGTCAGGCCGTCACAGCCACCTGGTACTCGGCCTCGACGCGTCCATGCGCGTGATCTTCGAGAGAACGCAACACCTCGCGCAACTCACGCGATTGACGGCGTTCTTCTATTGGCGCGTGCGCGCAACGGAAGTTCGAGATCAAGTGCCACGCGTGAGCCGCCGCGCTCTGAATCCATCTCACCGGCGCGCTTGAGCATCACCATTCGCGTGCTCAGCATCACGGCTTCGCTCAAATTGTGCGTGACAAACAGAATGGTCGTGCCCTGTTCCTGCCACAACATGCGGATCAGCGCTTGCATGCTCGATCGCGTCGCCGGATCGAGCGCGCTGAACGCCTCATCCATCAGCAGAATCTTAGGCCGCATGATCAATGCCTGCGCAATCGCCACGCGCTGCTGCATGCCGCCCGAGAGTTGGTGCGGATACTTCGATGCATCCGAGGCCTGCAAGCCCATGTGCCGCAGGCTCGTCAGAGCTTCCTGCGCGAGTTCACGCTTGATCACGCGCGACTTGAACGACAACCGCTCCGCCCACCCGACGCGCTCGATTGCCGGCCCGTACGTTACGTTCTCGAGCACCGTGCGATCGGGGAACAAGGCGTAGCGCTGCGGCACGTAGCCGCGATCGCGCCCGAGTCCGGTGACTTCCTTATCGTCAGCAAACACCTTCCCGCTGCTTGGACGCTCTTCGCCCAACACCAGACGCAGCAGCGTCGATTTGCCGCAGCCCGTCTCACCCAGAACCGAAACGAACTCACCGGCGGGAATCGCAAGCGACACGCCGTCGATCACGGTCCGCGTCATCTTCGCCGACGAGTACTGCACGCGAACATCGTCGAGGACGATCATGCTTCCTCCTGCCACCACGGATGCAGCTTGTGATTGAAGTAGCGCAGGCTGGCATCGGCAATATACAGCAACAGCGCGACCCACAACACGTAGGGAATGATCGTATCCATGCCCATGTTGCGGCGCGCAAGCGCGATGCGATAAGCCAGGCCATCTGTAGACGCGATCATCTCGCCCGCAAAGAGAAAGAGCATCAACGGCTTCAAGTTCAACCGGATGCTATCCAGAACGCGCGGCAGGATCTGCTTCAACACGATCCCGTACGCGACGTTTGTATCGCGAGCGCCGAGCGTGAATGCTTTCACCACCTGTTCGCGAGGCACCGCGCGCGAAAGATTGATTGTGTCGAGAATGATCGTCGGCGCCACGCCAACGACCATCAGCATGATCTTCGACAACTCGTCGATGCCGAACGCGATGAACAAGATGGGCAGCAGCGAGAGCGCGATGATCTTGTCAAAGAACAAGACGAAGCGCGAAAGAAATGCACCGATATACGGGAACAGTCCGATGTGCAAGCCGAGCAGCACTGCCGGAATCAGCAGCAGCAAGCTGATGAAGAAGCGCTTGAAACTCGCGGCGGTATCTTTCCAAAGCATGCCGTGAGAGACCCGCGTCCACAGATTCTGATTGGCGAACGATCCATCATCTTCATCGGCCGGAGGCTTCAGCAGGGCATCGGCGAATCCATGGCGCAACTGCGAAACTGTCGGCACCACTTTGTCGTCGGGGTTCTCACGATGCCGGTTCACCGCCGTTGCCAGATAGAGCGCAATGCCGGTAAGAAACAACAGCCAGGGCAGCGTAGAACGCCAGAATCGGCCAGGCGTTGCTTCCAATCGAAGCGCGCCGATCATCAGAGCTTCCCCTGCATCGCCATCTGCATGTAGCTCGCATCGAAGCGCATGCGCACGCGATCCTTTTTGCCCTGTACGCTTTTGTCGGGATACAGGATCGCAACGTCATCGGCTGAGCCCGTCTTATCGCCTAACAGCTGATGCCGAAAACAAAACTGGCGAACGAGTTCCATCTTGTCGCGCAGTTCTTTCGATGTCGCATACTCGACCGCGGACTGTGGCGTGTAGAACAGGTGCGTTGTCTGCAACTGCTCTTCGTACGAGGCAAGCGAGTCGCCCGATGCTTCCGCGCTCCCGGTCAGCGCTGCTTTGGCGCCGCTCTTGAATTGCGCCATCGTTTCATACCATGCCCCGGTGAGCGCCTTCGCAAAGCGCGCGCCGGAACCATCAGCACGATTCAGAACTTCGCTGCGTACAACTAAGAGATCGAGAATCTCGCCCGGAATCTTCGACGAGTCGAACAAGGTCGTGACGCCTTTGCTCTTACGAATCTGCGACACCAGCGGCTTCCACGTGACCACGGCCTGATTCGATTGCTGGCTCGTGAATGCGGTCACAATATCGGAATCCGAAGTGTTCACCAGGTGAACCTTCTTGATCTGGTCTTGCTGGCCGTTCAACACCATGCCGCGTTCGAACAGATACTCCGAAACTGTCTTCTGCACGAGCATCAGTTGCTTACCGGCGAGGGAAGGGAAGGTGAGCCCGTTGCGCACCATCAGGGCGTCGTTGCCGTTCGAGTAATCGCCGATCACAATCGCGGTGGAGTCAACACCGGCCGCTGCGGGCATATCGAGCGCTTCCATGTTGGTCATGGTGCATGCGTCGATATTCTTCGCGACGAACGCTTCGAGCGATGGTGCGTAATCAAAGCGCTGCACCTTGATCGCAACGTTGTATTTGTCGGCCCACTTCTTCAGGATTCCCGACTTCGCCATGTACTGATACGGATTCCAGCCGACGTAGATCGACCAGCCGACGGTGAAGCTTGGCCTATCAGCGGCCTGCAAACAGGCCACGCAAAGCAACAACAGCGCTGCGCGTTTCATTCGGGCTGCCCCCACATCGTGCTCTGCAGTTTCTGCTGCGTTGCTTTGCTCACGCTGTCGAGTTCCTTCCAGACTGTGGGATTGGTGGGGAAGATGGTGAAGTCGCGCAATGCCAGACGCACCGGCTCACCGTGCATTGCCTGCACTGCCGCGTTCAGCTCGAGCAGATGTGCCCGGCCGAGTGCCAGCTCATGTTCATGCGGTTGATAGAACGAACCGATCGGGTAATCGAGAAAGGGCGTGCTGCTCTGTTCAATGTGGCAGCCAAGCACGTGCGCGACTGGCTTGCCTTCGGTGAAGGCTGTCAGGCGTGCAACGCTGCGAGCGAACTCGGGAAAATCGGCAACGTAGAGCCGGCCCGGGTAGAGCGTGTCGCCTGTGAAGAGAATTCCGGTTTGGCGGTCGTAGTAAGCGACGCCGATCTTGTCGTGCCCGGGAATCGGAACCACATCGATGATGCGATCATCGAGCGCGATTGAGCCAACACCATCGGGCCACGATGCAATTTGAAACATTTGCTTCGTTGCGTCGAGCGTGAGTGGAACGACCTTCGTTGTGATCTGGTGACCAATGTTTACAAGCTGCGCGTCGCCGCTGTGATGATCGCCGTGTGAATGCGAATGCGCGACCACCAACTCCAGTGCCGATTTGTTGTTGCGCGCCATCCACCCGGAAGCCACGTCGGTGATGATGCGCGCGACGTCCGTGTCGCCCGCGCCGGTATCGATCAACAGCGCGCGTGTCGTTCCGAAGAGGAGATAGAGGAACGGCTTTTCGTAATTTACGCAGCCGGATTCGCGAATGATGAAGAGGTCGGGGTTGTACTCATGCACCTGCCACTTGGGTACTTCCATGCAGCGCGGGCCGCCGGTGATCCATCGCGCGGGCAAGGTGCCGGCACGCAGGGTACCGCCGTTTGGCTGCGGGAATTGCGCCAACGAGGTGAGACAGCAAAAGAAAAAGAGTAGAAGAGTCCGCATGCACCTGTGTTGTTTCGAATGAAAACAGCGTTTGGAAACAAGCCGGACGGTGGCTTATGGAAGCGGCGGACAAGGCCGAGGAACTATTGCGTCAGTCTAACACGCGCGCAGCACGCCGACGATCTGTCCGGCGGTTACGGTCGAGCCCGGAACGCAACGCAGTTCAGCGACGATTCCCGCGCCTGGCGCGGTGATCGCAATCTCCATCTTCATGGCTTCAACGATGATGACCAATTGGCCGCTTTCGACGCTCTGGCCCGGTTCGACAGTCACGTTCCAGATGCTGCCAGAGGCCGGCGAGCGTAGCGCAATCGAACCTTCGGGAACAGCATCTTCACGGGGCTGTTCGTCAACGGCGAGCGCTTCCTCAAAGTTGCTGACGCCCGCTGCAGCCCAACGTTCGCGCTCTTCTTCGAACGCTTGTTGCTGCGTGGTCTTGAATGCAGCGATCGATTCCTGATTGCGCGCGAGTTCTTCGCGATACGCGCGATAGCTGAGTGTGGCCGGTGTGATGTCGAGTTCCATGCGGCCCAGCGGAAAGGCTTCGCGCATCTCGAGCAATTCTTTTGCTGAGACCGGTTGAAAGCGAATCTGATCGAAGAAGGAGAGCAGCCACGGGTGGCCTTGCGGAAACTGTTTTGTAGTGCGCCAGGTGTTCCACATCTGCACTGTGCGACCGACAAATTGATAGCCGCCGGGCCCTTCCATGCCGTAGACACAAAGGTATGCGCCGCCGATGCCGACCGCGTTCTCGGGAGTCCATGTACGCGCGGGATTGTATTTTGTGGTGACCAGACGATGACGCGGGTCGAGCGGTGTTGCAACCGGCGCGCCAAGATACACGTCGCCCAGACCCATGCACGAGATAGCTCGCATCGAAGACAGTGCGGTACACGTCGTCGACCGACGCAAGGCCGTTGATGCGGCGGATAAATTCGATGTTGCTTGGACACCACGGCGCGTCGGCACGCACCGACTTCATGTACTTCTCGATCGCTAAGCGTGTGGCCGGATCGTCCCACGAGAGCGGCAGATGAACGATGCGGCTCGGCAGTTCGAGTTCGTCGAGATCGGGCAGTTGCGTCTCGCCGCGCTGAATGATGCGCAGCAACTCTTCGCGCGGCAGCACACGGTTGTCGTAATGGATCTGCAGCGAACGAATACCAGGCGTGAGGTCGATGACGCCGGCGAGTTGCTGCGCTTCGAGCCACTGCATCAGTGCATGCGCTCGCAAGCGAAGACCGAGATCGAGTACGGCATCGCCGAACTCAATCAACAGATATTTATCGCCGGCAGCACGACAGACCGTGCCTTCCGCGGCATGGACCACCGCCGTGTCGACCGGTGCCGGCTGCGGTAGCTGCGGGAAAGGTGCTGCTTCATGCAGCCATGCATCGATACCGGCGTCGAGACGTTCAGCCTGAGCGAGAGTGAGCGGCACGAACTGCACCGTGTCATCCGGATGAAGCTGACCGATCTTCCAGAGCTCTGCATCGACGACGGTTGCGGGACACACGAACCCGCCGAGGCTCGGACCATCGGGGCCGAGGATGACGGGCATGTCACCGGTGAAGTCGATCGCGCCGATGGCGTACGCGTTGTCGTGAATGTTAGAAGGGTGCAGGCCCGCCTCACCACCATCGCGACGCGCCCACTGCGGGCTTCGGACCGATGAGACGCACGCCGGTGCGGCTCGAGTTGTAATGCACGCGCCACGCGCGTCGTGAAGAACGTGTCGATATCTGCGGGCGTGAAAAAATCGGGCGCACCGTGCGGACCGTAGATGACGCCGATGCGCCAGTCCTTTGTGTAAACCGGTGCGGCGAGCGAAGGTTTCGTTTCTGCTCGTCGTGCCTGCCCGGTGTGGAGTACGTCGCCGGTGCGCAGCGCGCGACCGCCATGACCGCCAAACCTGCCAAGCGTGAAAGTGCTTTTGCTGTTGAGGTACGCGGGAACCTCGACGCCGCCTTCGACCGCGAGATACTTCGTGTGCCTGAGCCATCGATCGAGCCCATGCGCAATAGAGAACCTGCAGCCACCGGCACGCGTGTCCAATGCGGTACGGCCACGCCATCGATGTCGGCGTGCATCGCAGCGCCGGTAATCGCAATGGCCGTGCCGGACGTGAAGCGAATCGAAGGGCCGGACAACGTGCACTCGAGCGCCGCTGCCGATGCAGGATTGCCGAGCAGTGTGTTGGCCGCGCGAAACGCAACGCTGTCCATCGGTCCCGACGGAGGCACGCCCACGTTCCAATAACCAGTGCGGCCTGGATAATCCTGCACCGTCGTCATGGTGCCGGGCTCGACGATCTGCAGTGCGCGCGTCTGGTATTCCAGCGTGCTGAGATACTTCGTCGTCACGCCGCCCGCAGCGAACTCGGGCTGTTCCGCGATGAAGCGGAGGTAATCGAGATTGCTTTCGAGCCCTGCGAAAGATGCTTCGCTGAGCGCGGCTTGCATCAACGCAATCGAATGCTCGCGCGAGTCGCCATGCACGATGATTTTTGCGAGCAGCGGATCGTAGTAAGAAGTGACCTCTGTACCGGTCTCCACCCATGTTTCGCAACGCGCGTGTTGCGGCAGACGAACTTCTGTCAACAGTCCGGCGCTGGGCTGAAAGTTTTTTGCCGGGTCTTCTGCATAGACGCGGACTTGCAGCGAATGACCACGCGGAGTTCGCTTCAGTGTTTCAAGCGCGGGCAATTCATGCGCGGCAAGCCGCACCATGCAAGCAACGAGATCGAGTCCGGTGACTTCTTCGGTGACGCCATGTTCGACCTGCAGGCGCGTGTTCACTTCGAGGAAGTACGCGCGTTGTGCATCGCTGTCGTAAACAAACTCGACGGTGCCGGCTGAGCGATAGTTAACAGTTTTGGCAAGCGCGACAGCGGCTGCGCGTAGTTCCTCGCGCACATTCGCGGCGAGACCGGGCGCTGGTGTCTCTTCGATGACCTTCTGATTGCGGCGCTGCACGGAGCAATCGCGTTCGCCCCAATCGATCACGCCGCCTGCTCCATCGCCAAAGATCTGCACTTCGATGTGGCGGGCGCGCTCGACAAACTTTTCGAGAAACAGTCCGCCCTGCTTGAAATTGCTTTGACTCAGGCGCGTGACGGCATCGAACGCATCGAGCAGCTCTGATTCATTGCGGCAGAGACGCATGCCGATGCCACCGCCGCCCGCGGTGCTCTTCAACATCACGGGGTAGCGGATGGTTGCGGCCTGGGCGATGGCGTCTTCAACATCAGTCAGGATGCCGGTGCCAGGCAAGAGCGGCACACCAGCGGCTTTGGCGAGGTCTCGCGCGGTGTGTTTCAGACCGAACTGCCGCATCTGTTGAGGCGTGGGGCCGATGAACGCGAGCCCCGCTGCTTCACAGGCTTCGGCGAAGTCAGCGTTCTCGCTGAGAAACCCATAGCCGGGGTGAATGGCCTGTGCGCCGCTCTGTCTTGCCGCGTTTAGAACAGCACTGACGTCGAGATAGCTCTGCGCGGCGCTTGCCGGACCAACGCAAATGGCCTGCGCCGCTTGCGAAACGTGCAGTGATTGCACGTCAGCTTCAGAGTAGATCGCGATGGGCGCAACGTTCATCGCGCGCAAGCGTGCGGATGATCCGGCAGGCGATCGCGCCGCGGTTGGCAATCAGAACTTTGTCAAACATCTACGCCGCGTCCCAAAGGAGAACTTCAATGGGTGTGGGATTGTACGCGTTGCAGGGGTTGTTGAGCTGAGGACAATTGCTGATCAAGATGACCACGTCCATCGCGGCCACCAACTCGACATACTTGCCGGCTTCAGAGACGCCGTCTTCAAACGTCAGCTTGCCCTCGGGAGTGACGGGGACGTTCATGAAGAAGTTGATGTTGCTGGTGATGTCGCGCTTTTCGAGGCCACCTTCCCATTCGCTAATCGCCTTCAAAAAGCTTTGACGGCACGCGTGCATGTAACGCTTGTCGAGCGCGTAGCGCACGGTGTTGCTCTCGCAGGAGCAAGCACCGCCGAGCGTGTCGTGACGGCCGCAGGTGTCGGCGGTGATGGTCAGCATTACATTGCCTCGGTTCGACATCAGCTTCGTTCCCGCCGCGAGATAGATATTGCGCTGGGCGGTGATGGTGGCAGTAGCGCTGTAGCGCTCCGAGAGGTCATCGGCGCTGTAGAACAACGTGTCGACGGCCTGATTGCCTTCGAGATCAACGATGCGAAGTGTCTGGCCCTTGCGAATCGTATGCAGGAAAGGATCACCGGCCGGCACTGTGGCGCGAAACGAAGCAGTGGCAGGTGACAGAGAGCTGGCGCTCAGAAGCTGTAGGGACATGGGATTTGGCTAAAGGAAATAGCGATCGGTGTTGATGAAGCCGCGCTGGTTCTCAGGGCAAGCGGTGCGGCACGGGTCGTGGTCCGCTACGGGCGCGGCACGCCGGATCTCAATGTGGACGGGCTTTGGATTGTACGCCGAGGCGGGATCGAGTGGATGCTGGCACGTATCGATCACGGTCAGCACGTTCATCTCGGCGCGCAGCTCAACAGTTGCGCCAGGCTTCGAGTTTGCATCGTGGAAGTGCATCGCGCCATTCGCATCGACTGAAACCTTGCTGAAGAAGTTAACGTTGGCCGGAAGATCGCGTTCGCTCAGACCATATTTCTGCAGCTCCATCAGGAAGTTGTCGTAGGCATTGCGATGGAATTTGTTACGGTGCTGCTGGTAAGTCGCAGGACCGAATTGCGCTAGTACGGCGCGCTCGTCTGCATAGCCGCAGATCGTGTCATGCCAGCCGCAGGTATCGCCGGTGATCGACACCAGGACGCGGCCCATGTCGGAGTACAGTGCGTGATTCGCGGTAAGGCGTCCGGTGTGCTGCGCCTTCAAAGTGTCCGGCATGTTGTAACGCTCAGCCGGAAACTCCGCGTTGAAGAAAAGCGCACCGGCGTTGGCGCCGCCTTCAAGGTCGACGATGCGGAGCGCCGTGCCGCGCTTCAACACATGCGACCAGGCTGACCCGCCGGGAATAGTTTCCTCCCAAAGTATGTCTGTAGCGTTCAAAATTTCACCTGATGAAGAAGGAAGTAAGAGCAGTTCCAGGCAGAACGGCGCACATCACAGGCAGGGTGATGGGGGTGCGCGAGCCGGGTTCGGAACCGAACTCTTATGATGCCAACGCCTATCCGGGAAATCAAATGATTTGTTGCTGCGCGCTCAAAGCGGCGCGCTATACTTGGCGGAAACCCGCTCTACGCAGAGCCTTCCCAGAAGACCCAATCTGTAGCCTTGTCCGCGCAGAACCCAACAGTTTCAATCAAATCAAAAGGGGTTTGCGAATGTTAAAAAAAGGTGCCGTCCTCCTGTTGGCATCCGTGTCTATGCTTTGGGGACAGGCCAGTACGTCTTTACGTGGAACCATCACTGACCCGCAAGGATCCGCGGTGGCGGATGCAGCGGTGACGCTCTCGGGGTCCGCCAGCGGCGGCGAACGAAGAGTCTTATCCGGAAAGACCGGGAGTTACGAGTTTGCACAGATACCACCCGGCACTTATACGGTTGTGGTGCAGAAGCCGGGGTTCAGCGTTTACTCGAAAAGTGAACTACTACTAGAAGTAAATGTACCGGCTACTCTCGACTTCACCTTGAAGGTAGGAAATACAACCGAGACAGTCAGCGTCGAGGCGGATGCAGAGCAAATCAATACCGTTGACGCGACGGTAGGTAACGCGTTCCAACAACAGCAGGTAAGACAGTTGCCGCTGCAGACACGCAACGTGGTGGAACTGCTAAGTATTCAACCCGGCGTAACTGCGACGGGCGAAGTGCTGGGCGGACGGCGCGATCAGAACAACATCACGCTCGACGGTGTGGACGTCAATCAGAATCAGGACTCCGGGGTTGCCGCTGGGCCTAACTCGAATGGCGCGGTCGGCGCGGGAGATACATCGGTCAGTAGCACCGTATCAGGCTTCAATGCGGCGCTGCCGGTACCGCTTGACTCAGTCGAAGAGTTCCGGGTTACTGTGGCGGGCTTTGGCGCCAACCAGGGCCGGTCTTCGGGCGGGCAGGTGAGCTTAGTGACCAAGAGCGGCACCAATAGCCTGCACGGGTCATTTTATGAGTACAACAGGAACACAGACCTTACGGCCAATAACTGGTTCAGCAATCGTGCGCGCATTGCACGCCAACCGCTGGTGCGTAACCAGTTCGGCGCGTCGATGGGTGGCCCGATCATCAAGAACCGCATCTTCCTGTTTGGAAATTGGGAACGCCGGATCGATGCGAGTGGACAGACGGTCACGCGCACGTTGCCCAGTGACAATTTACGGCAAGGCATCTTAACGTTCAAGCTGACCAATGGCCAGGTGCAGACGCTTTCGCCGGCTGAGATCGCGCAGATCGACCCACTTCATCTTGGCTTCAACCCGGCAATGAAGGCATATTTCGCGGCGCTGCCGGCAGGGAACGATCCTACGATCGGCGCGGATAAGGGCTTGAACTTCACCGGATTGCGCTTCAATGCGCCGTTCTCGCAAGACGATTCCGCTTACGTGGCGAAGTCGGACTTCAATATCGACAAAGCGCGTAAGCACACCGTGGCGGTGAGGGGAACGCTGGCGGGAGACGCTCAGACGAGCACGGTCGGGGTTTTCCCGGGCGGTTCACCGGTCTCACAGCTCTTGAATAACAGCCGCGGCATTTCGGCAAGCTACACGTATGTAATTAAGCCAACGTTAATCAACGTGGCCAGTTATGGATTGACGCGGTATAGTGTGGCGGAGTCGGGTACTCTGGGCACGGCGATCGGGTTTCAGTCGATTACATCGCCTGTTAATTACACAATACGGCCGTCGCTGACCCAAATCCCCACGCATAATTTCGCGGACGACCTCACGTGGATTAAGGGCAAGCACACCATCAGCACTGGTGTGAATTTCCGGTTCATCACGAATCACAAGTCAACTTACGCCAACTCGTTCGCATCCTATAGCTTCTCGCGCAATACGCTGCAGGGACTGGGCGGTGACGCGACGGCGCTGGTAACGAACTTCATCCGGCAACGGTCGGGCGATCCGACTCTGAAGCTGGCCGATACGACGGACGTACAGGGAGGGCTGGGCGACATTCTGGGCCTCATCAACCAGTACAACAACACTTACCAGTTGGACAAGACAGGCCATGCGATCGCGGTAGGCGCTCCTTCGCTGCGCAACTTCAAAACCAACGAGTACGAAGGATACGTGCAGGATAGCTGGCGGGTAAGGCGCGATCTGACCATCACTGCCGGGCTGCGGTACAGCAACTTCTCCGTACCGTACGAGACGACGGGAACTGAAGTGACGACCACTGCACCGCTGGAGAAGTACTTCGCTGAGAGAGTGGCGGCGGGAAATGCAGGGCTGCCCGCGTACTCGATTCCCGATGCTGCGTTGACGTATGTGCTGGCCGGCGCGGCGAACGGCAAGCCTGGTTGGTACCACCGCGATACCAATAACTTTGGACCGCGGCTCGCGTTCGCTTATAGCCCGGAAAAGTCAGGCGGGTGGTTGAGTACTCTGCTGGGTAAGGGGAGTGTGATTCGCGGCGGGGCCGCTATGGTGTACGACCGCTATGGTAGTGACTTGATAGTGGCTTTTGATCAGACCGGTTCACCGGGGCTGGCCAACAGCGTCACGCAGCCGAGCAACACTAACTTTACAAGTTCAGCGCGTTATAGCGGTGTCGCATCGCTGCCCGCGCTGCCGGCGGCTCCCGCAGGAGGGTTTCCGTACACTCCGCCGACCATTACGGGCGGCTTCGACGAAGGGGTAGGTATCTCGTCGAATCTGGTGGCTCCTTACTCGTTTGTGCTGAATCTCAACTACGCGAAAGAATTGCCCGGCAAGATCACGATGGAAATTGGGTATGCCGGACGGCTTTCGCGCAAGAACCTGATCGAAGCAGACTTCAATCAGCCGTTGACTAACTTCAAAGATCAGGGGAGCGGGCAGACCTTTACGCAAGCAGCGGGCATTCTTCGCTCGCTGTACGACAAAGGAATCACGCCCGCGATGGTTGCGGCTAACCCGAACCTGGTACCGAACGTCGCCTTCTTCGCGAACCAGTTTCCCGGGCTGGCGAACCTGTACTTCCCTGGTAACGCTGCGGCGAATTACTTCGACGTCGTCTACAACCAGAACGCAGGAAGCGATCTGGATGCCCTGAATCAAGTAGATCGTGACCGGACGAACGATGGATTCCCGAACTGCATCACCAAGACGGGTTGCAACACGTTCTACCCGCTGCAAAGCGCAGGATTGCCGACCTGGACGAACTTGGGCTATTCGACGTACCACGCGGCTACCCTGACAATCCGGAGACCGCTCTCGCATGGGATCGGCTTCGACTTCAACTACACGCTGGGGCACTCGATCGATAACTCATCTGGCGTCGAGTCGGGCGCAGGCGATCGCGGTGCGGTGCTGCAGGATGCCTTCAACCCGAGTGCGTTCCGCGGATCATCGGACTTTGACGCGCGGCATACGATCACCACGGATATCCTGCTGGGCCTGCCGTTTGGCCACGGCGCGATGTTCTTCAACAATGCGCCGGGGTGGATGAATCAGATCATTGGCGGCTGGCAGCTTTCTGTGCTGGGACGCTACCGTTCGGGACTGCCGACTACGATTGGCGTCGGCGGCGTCTACCCGGTGAATTACGAGATCAGCGCACTGGCCATTCCGAAGCCCGGCACTAGCCCGACCACTTCGATTGGCTTCGACCAGAACGGGTTGCCCAGCTTGTTTGGGAACACGAATGCGGCGAGTAACTTTATCGAAGCGTACCCGGGCCAGACCGGAACCCGAGCCATTATCCGTGGACCGGGCACGACTAACTTCGATATGACCCTGGGTAAGACGTTCCCGCTACCGTGGGAAGGCCACCGGGTGCAGTTCCGTGCGGAAGCATTCAACGCTTTGAACAACGTAAACTTCTACTCACCAAGTCTGAACTTGTCTTCTCCGGCGAAGTTTGGAGAGTTCTCGGCCGCGCAGGCGGCGAGAGTCGTCCAGCTAAGCTTGCGATATGAGTTCTGAGGGAGAGTAGTTAGGCAGGAAAAGTGGGCGGTCCGAAATGGACCGCCCTTTTTGCTGTGTTTCGATTTGAGATTAAGGAGCCACCGTTGCTTCGACGCGTTTGGGGTCGATGCGCCACACGGTACCTTTGGCTAAGTTCGAGAGCCACAAGGACCCGAGCCCGACGCGAAGTGCATCGCCACCCTCACCGGTGAACTGTTGAACTACTTTATTCGTAGCGGGATCGATGCGGGACAATGGGAACCCAAAAGAAGTCACCCACACCGAACCTTCACCGGCAGCAATATCGCCGCCTTCGCCCGGCACACCCACCTCGATCGTCGCAACTACCTTGTTGGTTTTGGGATCTACTCGGGTCACGCTGCCATCAGCCTGATTCAGCGTCCAGATGGCTCCCTCGCCCGCGGTCAGGAAGCGAGGCGACTTGCCCACCGGAATCGTTTCGGTGACCAGGTTTGTATGTGGGTCAACACGGCTCAGAGAGTTCCCACCGGTGCTGGTAACCCATATCGAACCTTCGGCGAAGATCGGGCAGAAAGATTGCGGCGGCAGAGAAATCTCTGCGACGGGTAGATTGGTGTCTGGATCGATGCGCGCCAGCGTGCCATTCTTATCCGTCATCAACCAGACGCTGCCTTCCCCTGTGGCGATGTAACCTTCGGACTCGCCGATGCCGGAAGGGAAGGTAGCGGTCACCTTGTACGTCTTCAGATCGACTCGGGAAATGGTGTGGTCGCCGCAGTTCGGAACCCACAGACTGCCAAATCCGATCGCCAGACCGGAACAAGGCTTGGAACCCACGGTAACCACCTCAGCGGCTTTGTTGATTTTCGGGTCAAGTCGATGCACGCTGTTTTTTGGCTTGTTCGAGATCCACACGGACTCGCCGACCACGATCCAGTCCGGTGAGCCGGGAACAGGGAAGATCGCCTCCGGTTTGAGCTCGGTAATCGGAATCTGAACGCCCTTCACACCGGGCTTCGGGGCGGGCACCGGACGCGCTGGTTTCGCCGCGGGCGCTGCGGGCGTGCTGACTGGCGGCGTCTGCGGGGTGGCGATCGATGCGGCGGCGCAGAAGATACCGGCCGCGCTTCTGAATTTCATGAATGGCCTTTCGTAATTGTGAATTTGTGATGCGTTCACGAACACGGCGAACGGCGTTCCAGCGACCGGGCAGGGAGGCTTTCAGAGTAGCGTGAATTGACCACTTAGCGGAGCGCATGATACGCTTTTATGTCTCCACCCGGTGATTCGTGGCGAGCGCTACCTCGTTGGTAGAACTGTACCTGGCAGCCGTTTGCCCTGTGCAGGGAACTCTATCCTGAATGAGGTAGTTATGCGTTTCGGTCCGGCCCTGATTCTCTCCCCTTTTGCTCTTACCGCGCTGCTGACGGCGGCAACGCAACCGGCAGGCACTCCTGAATTCTTCGAGTCGCGCATCCGGCCTGTCTTAGCCACCAATTGTTACCCTTGCCATACCAATTCGCAGCTTGGCGGATTGCGCCTGGATTCCAGGGAGGCGATGTTGAAGGGCGGCGCTACGGGGCCTGCGCTGGTGCCTGGCGACTCCGCCAAGAGCTTACTTATTCAAGCTATTTTACAAACGGGCGAGCTGAAGATGCCGAAAGGCGGAAAGCTTCAGAAGGAACAGATTGACGACCTGACCGAGTGGGTAAAAGCAGGCGGAACGTGGGGCGCGACCGCGCCTGTAGTTTCGACCAACTCCAGTGCTTATACGATCACGCCGGAACAGCGTGCCTTCTGGTCCTTTCAACCGTTAAAAGCCGTGACGGTCCCGCCGGTCAAAGAGACGCAGTGGGCCCATTCAGATATCGACCGGTTTATTCTTGCGCGACTTGAAAAAGAGAACATGAAGCCGGTGCGTGCGGCGAGTAAGCGGAACTTGATTCGCCGCGCAACGCTGGACTTAACCGGGCTACCGCCAACGACCGAAGAGATCGAGGCGTTCGAGAACGATAAGTCGCCCGACGCGTTTGCAAAGGTGGTGGATCGCTTACTCGAGTCTCCCCATTACGGAGAGCGCTGGGGCCGGCTATGGCTGGATGTCGCTCGCTATGGAGAAGATGATTACCGCAGTCTGGATCCCATGGGTCGCGGTTACAACCCTTATCCCAACGCGTATCTCTATCGCGACTGGACGGTGAAGGCGTTCAATGCCGACATGCCGTACGATCAGTTCGTCAAAGCGCAGTTGGCGGCCGACCAGTTGGATCCCAAAGATCGCGTGCGCATGCTACCGGCACTCGGGTTCCTTGGGCAGGGCCCGTGGTATTACGACAACGGCGCAGTAGAGGTTACTCACGCGGACGAGCGGCACGACCGTGTCGACGCGGTTACACGAGGCTTTTTGGGACTCACGGTGGCATGTGCCCGCTGCCACGATCATAAGTACGATCCGATTCCTACCAAAGATTACTACTCTCTTGCCGGGGTATTTGCCAGCACGCTTTATCACGAGTACCCGCAGATGCCCAAGAGCAAAGTAGCGGAGTACGACACGTTGGAAAAGCGCGTCAAAAGCAAAGAAAAACTGCTGGGTGAGATACAGCAAAATGAAAGCGCTCAGTTAGCTGAAACGCTGGCGCTTCAGGTCTCCAAGTACATGCAAGCGGCATGGCGCGTCATGGGTGAACCAAAGGAACCCATCAATACTGTCGTCGAGAACGAAAAGCTCGACTACGAATTGCTCGAACGCTACACCCACTTTCTTGCCAAGCCACCAAAGTTTTATCCCTATTTGACCAAGTGGCAGGCGATGATCCAGCGCGGAGGCACGGCGAAGGAAGCACAGAAGCTGGCGGACGAATTTCAAGCGACGGTTGTCGAAGTGATGTTTGAGAAGCGCGAGATGAAGGACATCAACGAGGTGATTGTCGCCAAATCGCTGCCCGCTTCGAACAAACCGAAAGAACGCAACAACAAACCAAGCGACTTTGTGACAAACGAGGACTTCTGTCCGGGTTGTGCGCTGGAATTGAAGACGCTTGCTGTAGAGCGCATGAATCTCTGGACCGACGTGTTTCAGCGCGATTTGACGGGCGAAGACGAAATGAATATGGATTTCCGCTCGCGCCGTTCAGGACTACTCAGTTTTCGCGGTTGGAGTCTGGAGCGGCAGTTAAGCCCGGAGAAGCGGGCGTATCTGGATGTACTTCGAGCAGACATTGAGAAGACGCGAAAAGCGCTGCCGGCAAAGTATCCATTTGTCCATGGTGTGGAAGATGCGGAGCAGCCGGTAGACCTTGCGGTCAGCAAGCGCGGCAGCCCGTATAATCTGGGCGACATCGAGAAGCGCCACTTCTTATCGATTCTGACGGACGGTAAGCCGGAGGCGTTCACACACGGCAGCGGCCGCATGGAATTGGCGAACGACATTGTGCGCCAGCCGATCGCGATGCGTGTTTACGTGAACCGGATCTGGAAAGGGCACTTCGGAACGGGGCTGGTGGATACGCCCAGCAACTTCGGCGTTGCGGGTGAGCGGCCGAGTAATCCGGGGTTATTGGAGTATCTCGCCAAGCAGTTCGTAGACGAGGGCATGTCGACTAAGAAGCTGCACCGCGCCATCATGTTGAGCGCGACTTATCAACTCAGCAGTGAAGACCATCCTGAGAACTTCGCGAAAGATTCTGCTAACCGGTTGTATTGGCGCTTCAACAAACGCCGTATGGATGCTGAACAGATCCGTGATTCGCTCCTGCAGGTGTCAGGTAGCCTGGACCCGAAACTCTACGGGCCGTCGGATGACTTGAAGCCCAGCTTCAAACGCCGGACACTCTACGGCAAGGTAAGCCGCTACCATCTGGACGACTACTTATCGCTGTTCGACTTCCCGAGTCCCGCCAGTTCCGCTGAGAAACGGTTTGCGACGAATGTTCCGCTACAGCGCCTGTTCTTCATGAATAGCGATTTTGTTCAGGAGCAAGGCGAACTGCTGGCCAAGCGGGTGTCGGATGCGCCGGATAACACGGCGCGCGTTACAAAGACTTATAAGATCCTGTTCGGCCGCGAACCCAACGCAGATGAGATGAAGCTCGCACTCGAGTATCTCCGTGCCGAACCGATGAAGGAATACGAGGAGCGCAAGGTCGCCAAAGCCGCGAAGGAAAAGGAAGATCGCGAAAAGAAGGACGCCGCGCTGCTGAAGGCCAAAGCCGCGCCTGTTCCAGACCCTGCTAAAGGCGCAGCTCTTCCGGGCAAGGTGGACGGCGGACATCCGGCGCCAGTCGTCGCCAAAGTCGAAGCACCGCCCGCAGCAGAAGCTACCGCTGAGACAGAGACCGCTTCTGCGGGCGACAAGGACGATACCAAGGTAGAAGAGATGAAGCCGGGTCAGGGAATGATGGCGGGCATGAACGGGGGCTCGCGTGAGAAGGGCGAAGCAAAGCCGATGTCGCCGGTTACAATTTTTGGCCGTTACGCGAAGATCTTAATGAGTTCTCCGGAATTTACGTTTATCAATTAAGGGCGCAAGACAAATGGGAATACATAAGGGATCACAACCAGTAACCAGGCGGGAAGCGCTCTGCCGGATGGGCGGCGGCTTCGGCATGATGGCCTTCGCCGGAATGGTAAGTCAATCGCTCGCCACGGCCGGAGTTATCAACGGTGAAAGCGAAGGGCGTAAGCTCGATCACGAGCCCAAAGCTAAGCGCGTGATTTTCTTGTTCATGAACGGCGGGCTTTCGCAGGTAGATAGCTTTGACCACAAACCGGCTCTCGAGAAATACAACGGTCAGCCGCTGCCTGGCGGGATTATCAAAACAGAGCGCCGCACCGGGGCTCTCCTGCAATCGCCGTTTGCGTTTAAAAAGTACGGCCAGTGCGGGATGGAAGTGAGTGAGCTGTTCCCGAATGTTGGCGAGATGTCTGACGACATCTGCTTCATTCGCTCCATGTACACCGATATCCCGAATCACGAGCCTTCGATGCTCATGATGAACACGGGCTTCAGCCAGGCGGGTCGTCCGGCGCTCGGCTCGTGGCTTACTTATGGGCTGGGGACTGAAAATAAGAATCTGCCCGGGTTCGTCGTCCTGTGTCCCGACATCCCTACGACCGTAGGACCGCCCTTGTGGGACTCGGCGTTCCTGCCCGCGATCAACCAAGGTAGCTTTATCGGCGACAAGATCGTTGAGAAGCAGACTGAAGACAAGCTGATTGACGAGAAGTTCGATCCCAAGAAGCTCGTCCAGTTCATCAACAACGAGAAGTTTACACTTTCAGAGCAGCGCCGCGAGATGGACCTGATGGAGAAACTGACTAAGCTCCAGCAGGAGCAGGACCCACAGGTCGAGTCCACTATCAAGTCGATGGAAGTGGCTTACCGCATGCAGACCGAGGCGCCCGACGTTTTTGACATTCGCAAAGAAAAGCCTGCTGTGCTCAAGATGTATGGTCCCGGCAGTACCGCGCGCGGCTGTCTGATGGCAGTTCGCCTGGCGGAACGTGGAGTACGGATGGTGCAGGTGTACTACGCGAAGGGCGACCCGTGGGATGCACACGTGGATATCCAGGCCCACCGCAAAAACGCGAAAGACTCTGACCAGCCGTTTGCCGCAGTAATCAAAGATTTGAAAGCGCGCGGGCTGTTCAAAGATACTCTGGTGGTTTGTGGCTCGGAGTTTGGGCGCACTCCGGTTATGGAAGTCGGAGGAGGCAATGCCGATGGGCGCGTTCAAAACGGACGCGATCACAATCCATTCGGGTTTACGATGTGGCTGGCGGGCGGGGGAGTGAAAGGCGGCATGACTTACGGCGCCACGGATGAGTTTGGCTTCAAGGCAGTTGAGAAGCCCGTCCACGTACACGACTTACATGCGACTATCCTTCACCTGATGGGAATCGATCACACTAAGTTGACTTACCGGTTTAGCGGAAGAGATTTCCGTCTCACGGATGTCGCGGGTAAGGTAGTTCACGACATCATCGCCTGACGCGTCGGAAAGTGATGCCCTCTAGTCTTTAGGATTTTCTTTCGTCCCGCGCCGCTCGCGGCCGCCGTGCAGCAGAGACTTCAAAGTTTGCCCTAACTGGGCAGCAGTGTAAGGTTTCTGAAGAAACGGTACTTCGCTTTCCGACCCGAAGCGTTCCCCGGCAATCATGTTGCTGAATCCGCTGGAAATTACGACGGGGACGTCCGGCAGAACTGTGCGCAGGAGGGGAAATACTTCGTCGCCACCCATTCCGGGCATCGAGAGATCCAGCACCACGGCGCGAATCTCCGGTCCGCGTTCCCGGGCTACTGCCAACGCTTGCGTGCCGCTGGAGGCCTCCAGAACGGTGTAGCCAAAATGCTGAAGCGATGTCCTCGCGACCATTAGCACTGATGATTCGTCATCTACGATCAATACCGTGCCGCTGCCCTGCAGGTCGGGATCGACCACGGCAGCTTTCTTCTGACTGACTGGCCGGCGTATTGCCGGGAAGAGTACGCGAAAGGTACTTCCGTTGCCCGGCGAAGCCTTTACTGTCATTGCGCCTTTGTGACTTCGTACAACACCTGACACGATAGCCAGTCCAAGCCCCCGTCCAGTAAACTTCGTGCTGAAAAACGGGTCGCAGATCTTTGCGGCTGTAGCCGGATCCATGCCGGAGCAGTTGTTGGCGACCTCTAAGTAGACGTATTCGCCTGGCTTCAGTTGAGCAAGCTCAAGGGCGGAGCTAATCTCGCGGGCTGTGAGCGTGGTTGACCCGGTGGAGATGGTAATTGTTCCGCCGCTGTCGCCGAACTCTTCCGTCGCATTGATCACGAGGTTCATGACGATCTGTTGGATCTCAGCCGCAACGCGACTACACAGCGGTGTATTTTTAGCCAGCGAGAGCTTGAGTTCAACCTTGCGCGGGATCGATAGGCGCAGCAGGTCGAGGATGCCTTCCACTTCACGGTCGAGATGCAACGGCGCCATGATCATGTGCGCCTTGCCCGCGTAAGCCAGAAGTTGACGGGTCAAGTCTGCCGCGCGTTCACTCGACTGCTCGGCCAGTTGCAGCATCTTATACGCCGGGTGATCTTCGGCCAAGGTAGTCCGAACAAAGCTGATGCCGCCCATGATCCCCACCAGCAGGTTGTTGAAGTCATGGGCTATCCCGCCTGCCATGATTCCGATGCTCTCGCGCTTGCCGGCCTGGCGCAGCGCCTCTTCCGTTTGCCGCTTTTCTGTAACATCGTGCATCAGCTTCCCGAAGCCGCGAAGCTCGCCGTCCTGGCCGCGCACGCTCGTGAGCATCCCATTCACAAAGAACCGGGTCCTGTCTTTACGAATGTGCCACCGATCGTCGGCCGAGTAGCCGTCGCGGATGGCCCGTTCAATCTCGAGACGGGGCACGCCGACCTGCTGATCTTCAGGAGTGAAAATGATTGCGAGGTCTTTACCAATCACTTCCGACTCCTTGTAACCCAGCAGCCGCTCCGCTCCAATGTTCCAGCTCGCAATCTCGCCGGTGACGGTGATCATGAAGAGCGCATAATCGTGCACTCCTTCGACGAGAAGCCGAAAGCGTTCCTCGCTCTCCTGCAAAGCTAGTTGGGCGGCACGTCGATCAGAGGTGTCGCGTACATTGCACTGGATGACCCGCCGGGCGCCCTCGTCGTATACGCGTGCGATGATCTCAGCGGGAATGCGGGCGCCGTCGTTGTCGATCAGGAAACTCTCTATTCTGGAGACGGAAGCCGTTCTTAGTTCTTTGACGAGTGTGCTGCCGAAAGAGCCAAACTGCAAGGCAGGCAACGTTTCCAGAGTGTGCATCCTTACTTCGGGGCCCTCACACTTGATCAGGTTGAGGAGATGGGCATTTACGTTCTCGATAGCCAACGTCTCCGCATCGGCAATGATGATCCCATAGTTGGCAGTTTCGAAGAGCCGCAGGAGTCGGTCGCCCGCGACGACGGCCGGCGTGTTGACAATTGTTGCTACGCCTAAAATCAAATCATCCGCACAACGTGTGAAACTCCAACGCAGTGTGTGCAGGCTACCTTCGGCGTCGAAAAGACGAAGCTCGATCGAGCCGTCGGCCGGAGCGTAGCCATGAAGCGCCTGGATCAGTACGGGCCTGTCCTCCGGGTGAACGTAACCCAAGAACGATTGCCTCGATAAGTCACTCGCAGCCGACTTCAGCAAGTCCGCCAGCGCGCTATTTACCCGTTCGAATAGACCGTCCGGAGTTAATGCGCAAAGCGGGTCATTACAGCGATCAAAAAGCCATTCCAGTTCGGCGGGTAAGGGTTGCTCAGTCACGTAAGAATGAATCCTGGCTGACTCCGAGTGTCACTTGGACACAAGGCGCGCCCAAGTCCAGGGCGCGTTTACCAACCCAATGCTAGTACACCCGGAACTGCCAAAACCCATGCCAATTTGTTTCGGCAACGTGGCATTGTACCTATCTGAACAATAAGCCTTGAACGAAAGCGAGCGCGCTGTGCCGCTCGACGCGACGAATGATCCACCCCTTGTAAACGTCCAATCGCTCTGGGACACTGGAAATCGCTTTTCGGCGCCGGAGGCTCTGATGAAAGTTGCCCTGATTGTATTTGTCACCATGGCGCTTGCGGCCCAAACCAAGCGAGCTCCGGTTTACGTGCAGGATGGCGGCACGCGGCAGACGCTCGAGAGCATCTTCATCCCTCCCATGGTGGACGCGCCGTTCACCTTCACGCTGCACACCGAATGGGTGCAAAATTTGCCCGACGGCGGGACACTAACGCTTGTCAATCAGCGGCGGATTGCACGGCAGAGCAGCGGCCGTTTCTATCAGGAACGATGGCTGCTGGTGCCCAAAAATGGACAGGTTCAGTCGCTGCTTTCGCATATCCAGATCGCCGATCCAAACGATCACGTCCTGCACACCTGCGCGTTCGGTCCCAACGTGTGTTCGGTGCTCTCATACGGCGGTGCGACGACAGCCAGCTATATGCCCGCCCACGTTGCGTCCGGACCGCTCCCGAATGGTGAAGGCTCTGTGACTGTCGACTCGTTCGGCGGCGACATCACGCTGGGTATCGAAACACAGCACACCCGCATCACCCGTACGATTAACCCCGGAGTGATCGGAAACGATCGCCCAATTGTGACCACGCGCGAATTCTGGTTTGCGCCAAGTCTTGGCGTGAACCTGGTGTCCAAAGTTTCGGATCCTCGCTTTGGGACCCAGACATTCACCGTGACTGACCTCAAATTGGGCGAGCCTGATCCTGCGCTGTTCAATCTTCCCGAGGGCTTCAAAGTGCAAGACCAGCGCGTGCAGCAGCACACGCAGTAAACCGTTATTGTTGATTCATGATTTGTTCTGCTCGCCTGGCCGCCTGCGCGGCTGCTCTCTGTCTGGCCGCTGCTCTGCCTGGCGCGGAGCCGCCTCAAACACACATCAGCAATGGCAAGATCGACGCGCTTATCTACCTGCCGGATGCGGGATCAGGCTATTACCGGGCAACACGATTCGACTGGTCCGGTGTCATTGGCGACCTGACCTATCGAGATCATCATTTCTTCGGAGTCTGGTTTCCACGCTATGATCCGAAGCTTCACGACTCGATCAGTGGTCCGGTCGAGGAGTTCAGAACCGGCGAGAGCGCCGTGGGCTACGACGAAGCCAAACCGGGCGGCACGTTTCTGCGCATCGGCGTAGGGGTTCTTCGTAAGGAGTCGGATGCGAAGTTCGAACAGTTCAAGACCTATGAAATCGTCGATCCCGGCAAGTGGAACGTGCATTCGACGCCCACTTCAGTAGAGACCACCCAGGATGTTACCGACCCTGCTTCGGGCTACTCGTATTCCTATCGCAAAGTCGTTCGGCTCGACCCTGACCTGCCGCGGCTGATTGTGGAGCATCGGCTGAAGAACACTGGCAAACGCGCGATCGAGACGAACGTCTATAGCCATAACTTCTGGGTAATTGACCAGCAACCCTCGGGTCCGGACTTCACTGTGACCTTCCCGTTTGTTCCCAAAGCGACGCTCGACCTGAAAGGCCTGGCAGAGATTCGCGGCCACCAACTGACGTATCTGCGTGAACTGCCGGCGGGGCAGAGCGTTTTCACTGAAATCACTGGCTTCGGCGCGAGTCCGAACGACTTCGACATTCGCGTTGAAAATCACAAGACCGGTGCGGGCGTGCGGCTGACGGGAGACCGCCCCCTCTCGCGCATTGTCTTCTGGTCCATTCGTACGGTGCTCTCGCCCGAGCCGTACATTGAGATGAAAATTGCGCCGGGCGAGGAGTCCACATGGCGTTTAACGTACGACTTCTACACGCTTCCTCCAGCCCAACAACCGTAGAACGATCACTCCGCGCAAGAAAAAACTTTTCGCATACTTTTGAAGCAGATAGCCGGGTTCTGGCGCCTCCCGGAATTGTGCGCCAGGTAGCGTGCAGTCGAGGAGAGCGCATGACTTTGAATTCCCTGGGCCGTGTGAACGTGCCCGTGCCCGGTACCCCGGTGCCGCTCACGACCAGCACCGCCGCAACGGCTTCTATTCTTTTGCTTCAGACGATTCCCGGACTCACCAGCAAGATCTATGTTGGCAAGCAGGGGATGAACAAGACCACCATGGCCGGCGTTTGCCGTATCTTGTGGCCCAATCCGAACGGCGGAATCAGCGATCAGTTTGTGCTGAGCGTCGCGGACGGAACGGACGAGATTCATCCGTCGGAATATTACATCGATTCCGATGTCGCTGGTGAAGGCGTGCTCACCAGCTATTGGACCAACTAAGTCAGTTTCCGGGAGACTGGTAAGCCGCGTACTGGATATCGGTCTCCCAAACTTTTACTTCCCGCAGCAAACCCTTTTGACTCTCGGCTAGCCCCGCACGCACCTCATCGAAAACATACTTCGCAATATTCTCGGCCGACGGGTTGACTGTGTCGAACGGCGTCAGGTCATTCAGATTGCGATGGTCTAGCCGCTCGGTCACATCGCGCATGCGGCGCTTGATCTCGCCAAAATCCACCAACATGCCCGCGCCGTCTAACTGTTCACCGCGGAAGGTGACTTTCACTTTATAGTTATGCCCGTGAAGGTTCTCGCACTTGCCTTTGTAATTGCGAAGAAAGTGCGCCGCTGCGAACGTTTGTTCCACTGCCACTTCAAACATCGAAAAATCGCTCCACATCCCGCAATTCGGTTGTAAAACCATAATCGGGAAGACTGTCAAAAAAGATTTGGCCGTACCGCTGCCGTGTAATTCGATTATCCAGCAGAACCAGGACACCGCGATCCGACGCCGACCGGATCAAACGCCCGAAGCCCTGTTTCAGCGCGATTGCCGCCTGCGGAATCTGATAGTCGTAAAAGGGATTTCCCCCGGCGTCGCGAACGCTCCGCACGCGCGCTTCAACCACGGGATCGGTGGGAACCGCGAATGGCAACCGGTCGATGATCACGCAGCTTAGCTGCTCACCAGGCACATCGACGCCCTGCCAGAACGAGCTTGTCGCGAAGAGGATGCAATTCGGCGTCCGGCGAAATTCATCCAGCAGAGCGCGCTTCGGACCCGTGCCTTGCAGCAGGCACGGGTACTCTACGGACATCGATACGCGATCGTAGATCTGGCGCATCTGCTGATAGCTCGTGAATAACGCAAATGCCCGGCCGCGGCTTGCAATCAAGATGCGCGTGAGTTCGTTCGACGCGCTGCGCACAAACGACGCGTCGCGCGGGTCCGGCAGTTGCTGCGGGATATAAAGCAGCGCCTGCTTCTGGTAATCGAAGTGGCCGGGCACCAGCAACGTGCGCGCGTTCTCGAGGCCCAGCCTTTTCTCGACAAAATCGAAGCTTTCGCTGACCGCCAGCGTCGCCGACGTCAGAATAATGGTGTCGGTCACTTCAAACAGGCGATGCTTCAGAATCGCTGCCACGTTGATCGGCGTGGCTTGCAGGAACACACCGCGGTTGCGCCTCTCGATCCAGTAAACGTAGGTCTCCTCGTTACTCTCGAGCAGGAAGCGCATCGATTCGCGCAGAGCCACCACGCGGCGATGAAGCGGCAGCACGTCTTCAGTCGCGTCTTCTGCATTCTTCAGTAGAGCCGCGATCAGATCGATCGTGACACTCAGGTCGTCGTACAACTCCAGGTTGCGATCGAGAAACGCTGCACGGCCAGTGAATGCGGTACGTCCTTCGTTGCCGCTGATAGTGTCGAAGAAGCGCGATGAGAATTGCTCCAGTCGATTGAGCGCCTGGTCAAGTTCGGGCGTGCCGAACTTCTTGATTCGCGAGAGCACCGCGATATCGCGCCGCACCTCTTGAAATTGATAGCTGCTGAGCGACACGCCGAAGTACTGCCCCGATGTATCTTCCAACTCATGCGCTTCATCGAAGATGACCGCGTGATACTCGGGCAGGATACCGCCGAAGGCGTCTTCCTTGATCGCCAGATCCGCAAAGAACAGGTGGTGATTGACGATGACGATGTCGCTCGCTGCTGCACGCTGGTGCATCTTCGTAATGAAGCAGCGTTCAAACTGTGCGCACTTCTGACCGGTGCAAAGCTCGCGCCGCGCATCGATTTTTGCCCACGCCGTGCTGTTCTCCGGCAGCGTAGTGATCTCTGCGCGATCGCCGATCTCGGTGGTCTTTTCCCATTCGCGAATGATCTGAAAGTCCGACACCTCTTCGAGCCCGGAGAGCACCGGCTCTGATTCGGCGTCGTAGATCTTCTGGCGGCACGCGTAGTTGCCGCGCCCTTTCATATAACTCACCTGCAGGGGGCGCGGGAAATGTTTTTGCAGGAACGGAATGTCTTGAAAGAAGAGTTGTTCCTGCAGGTTCTTGGTGCCCGTAGAAACAATGACTCGCCGCTCTGACAATAACGCCGGCACCAGATACGCGAGCGTCTTGCCAGTGCCGGTTCCCGCTTCTACGATCAGGTGGCGGCGGTCTCGTAAAGCAGCTTCAACGGCTTCCGCCATTTGCACTTGGCCAGGCCTGTATTCGTAGTGCGGATGCCACTGCGAAAGCGCGCCACCACGGCCAAAAAACTGCCGTGCGCTGCTGATTCGCGTGGAAGTGGTGGACACCTCTCCGATGGTACTGTGGATCAGTATGCCGGAAGCAACCCCTACGGTCGTCATCGTCGGACGTCCCAACGTAGGGAAGTCAACGCTGTTCAATCGCATCACTGGTGAACGTCGCTCGATCGTTGGAGACGAGCCAGGCATCACGCGCGATCGAATCCACGGCACTGCCGAACATGATGGCAAGCGTTTCGAACTGATCGACACCGGCGGCATCGTCGTGAACGATGCAGAGTACATTCCGAGCCAGATACTCAAGCAGGCTCAAGTCGCACTCGAACGCGCCAGTTACATCATTTTCCTCGTTGATGGCCGCGCTGAGATCACCGGTGCGGATCGTGATCTGGCACAGATGCTCAAGCGCCTCGGCAAGCCCGTAGCTCTTGCCGTGAATAAAGCCGATACCGACGCGCGTGAAGACGTCGCAAACGCTTTCTATGGGCTGGGTATCTCGGATGTGTTTCCGGTTTCCGCGGAACACAATCGCGGTGTGGGTGAACTGCTGGATCAAGTGACGCAGAACTTCGCCGAGAGCGAAGCTGTGGAAGACATCTCGTCGATCAAGGTAGCGATTATTGGGCGTCCAAACGTCGGCAAGTCGACGCTGCTCAATGCGCTCACCGGCGAAGAACGCTCCATCGTTTCGCCCATCGCCGGGACCACGCGCGACTCCGTCGACGAGAAGGTGATGCACAACGGCGTCGAGTACGTGTTTGTCGACACCGCCGGCATTCGCCGCAAAGGCAAGACGAAGTTAATGGCCGAGAAGCTGAGCGTGGTGATGGCGCGGCGCAACATTCGCATGGCACATGTCGTGTTGCTTGTGCTCGATGCGACCGAAGGTGTGGTGGCTCTCGATGCGACCATTGCCGGGTACGCTCACGAAGGCGGCCGGGGACTGATCATTTGCGTCAATAAGTGGGATCTGATGCCCGAAGGCGGCAAGCGCAAGTTCGAGCAAGACCTGCGCGACGAGCTTAAGTTCCTGGAGTATGCGCATGTCGTATTTCTCTCAGCGCAAATGGGAACCAATGTGCGCCCTTTGTTCAAGCTGATCCGGCAGGTGTATGAAGCAGCATCGCGCCGCGTTACCACTGGCGAACTGAATCGCTTCGTAGAATCGCTGCACTTTGAAGAGCGCAAGATTCTCTACATTACCCAAGCATCCATTCGCCCCCCTACGTTTGTGTTGTTCACAAACAAAGCTGTCCCGCTGCACTTCTCGAACGAACGTTATATCTCGAACCAGATTCGGAAACAGTTCGGGTTTGAGGGCACTCCTATCGTCGTAAAAACGCGAGCGCGCGGAGCCGATAAGAAGCGCACTCAACAGCGCGCGAAGTGAAGCCCCGGCGGATCCTCTTCAGCACGTTCGGTTCTCTGGGCGATCTTTATCCTTACCTGGCAATTGGCGTAGAACTGCAGCGCCGCGGTCATCAGGCGACCATCGCAACCAGCGCCGCTTATCGCACAAAGGTAGAAGCGTGCGGTCTTCACTTTCATCCGGTGCGGCCCGACATCGATTTCGAAGACCGCAATTTTCTTACGAAGGCATTCGATCCACGAAAAGGAACGGAGCTGATCGTGCGCGGCGTCTCCGCCGTCATCCGGCAGACTTACGAAGACACGCTTCCGGCGGTTCGCGAAGCTGACTTATTGGTCACCCATGCTCTCAGTTATGCGGCGGTCATCATTGCTGAGCAAACCGGCGTGCCGTGGATATCGACAACACTTTCGCCCATCAATTTCCTGTCCGCGTATGACCCGCCTGTGCTGGCGCCTGCGCCCTGGTTAAAGCACTTTAGCTTGCTTGGCCCGGCGCTGTTCCGTTTTGTGTATAGCCAGGGCCGCAGGCTGAGTTGGTCATGGGTTCCAGAAATCGTGGCGATGCGCAAAGAACTTGGCCTCGCGCTCGATCGCCATCCGCTGTTTGAAGGCATGCTGTCGCCTTCGCGCGTGCTGGGGCTCTTCTCGCCAGAACTGGGTGCGCCACAGCGCGACTGGCCGGCACATACCGTGGTGACCGGGTTTCCATTCTTTGAAGGGGAACCGCGGCTGCCTGAACGAGTGAAAGCAATTTCTGGAGAGCGGCGCAGCCCCGGTTGTCTTCACGCTCGGCTCGGCAGCAACAGGCGCAGCCGGCGACTTCTATCGCGCAAGCTTCGAAGCCGCTGAACAGCTACAGGTCCGCGCTCTATTCCTTACTGGCGATTTTGCGCAAGGTTTGCCTGACCCGCTTCCTGAGAGCATGCTCAGCGTGCCGTATGCACCCCATCAGCTCGTCTTTGAACGCGCCTCTGCCATCGTGCATCAGGGTGGTGTAGGAACTACTGCGCAGGCGATGCGCTCCGGCCGGCCGATGCTGGTGGTCCCCTTTGCGCACGATCAGTACGACAACGCTGAACGGATGCGCAAACTGGGCGTTGCAGAGACGTTATCGAGGCCAGACTACAACGCGAGGAGCGCCGCATCGAAGCTGAGCAACGTCTTGTCGAAGAGCGCCGCAGCCGGAGCGCTCAGCGAACGCGTTCGCCGCGAGCGGGGCGCGGAATGCGCAGCAGATGCGTTGTTAGCCTAAGCGGCGGGCTCGGGCGGAACGGTGGCGAGCCACTCGTCGAGCAACTCAGCAGGATCGCCCGACAGGTCGATCATGCGCGTGCTGACCTGCTCGCGATCGCGAAGGAACACCGCTTCGACGCCATCTGGCATAGGGCGCAGTTCGAGACGGCTGTCGCGCAGTGTAAAACGCAGCGTTCTATCGAGCCACATCAACGTGACCTTTGCTCGCAGCCGGTACCCGGCCCGCGTTGCTTGCGACATTAGCGCCTGCGTGTAAGGAGAACTCTTGAGACGGTCGGCCCATGGCGCGGCAGCCTTCGCCCGCGCGTCATCGGCGTCGCGGCGCTTGCGATCTTCGATGCCATCGCTGTCGCGGCCCTCGAGTGCCTTGAGTGAGTTTTCGAGATTGTCGAGGAAGCTCATGCCTCCCTTTAGTGTCCCACTCTAGGTGCGTGCGAACGGGTGCTCGAGCGATGGACTTTGCGGCGTAAACAGTCGCGCGCCATCATCCGTGATGTACATATCGTCCTCGAGCCGCACGCCGAATTCGCCGCGCAGATAAACGCCGGGTTCATCAGAGAACGTCATCCCGGGTTCAAGCTTCTGCGTGTTGCCGCGCACCAGATACGGCCACTCATGCCCATCGAGACCGATGCCATGCCCCACGCGGTGTGTGAATGTCCTGTATCCTGGCCCGAAACCCGCCTTGTCGATGACGTCGCGCGCGGCAGCATCGACGCTTCCGCATGTCGCGCCAGGGCGTGCTGCAGCGAGCGCCGCAGCCTGAGCACGGTGAACCACATCAAATACCTGATTCATGCGGCTCGTCGGTTTGCCAAGCACAAAGGTGCGGGTGATGTCCGACTGGTAGCCTTCCACAGTGCATCCGTCGTCGATCATCACAATCGAACCCGAGCGAAGTTGTTGCGGCTGCGCGGACCCGTGCGGCAGTGCAGAGTACTCACCCGTCTGAACGCTCGCGCCGCCGGGAAAGCCAAGCGCCTGATACGCGCTGTCGATCAGTGCGCTCGCATCGCGCGTAGTCATGCCCTCGTGCAGAGAACTCCACGCCGCTTCGTACGCTTGCAACGTGATGTTGTTGGCCAACTGCATGAGTGCAAGTTCAGCGGCGCTCTTGCGTGCGCGGCAACCGGCAGTGACGGGCGTCGCACTCACCATCTCCACCGTGGTCGCAGCTTGCGCGATGCCGTTTGAAAACACAAACGGCACATGCTCATCGAGACCGAGACGGCCCGTTGCCACCTTCGCGTCGCGTAGACCCTTGGCTACCAGCGCGTAGGGACTCTCATCTTCCTGCCACGTGTAAATGCGCGAACTCGCACCGTCAGGAGCGTGGGCCAGTTGTTCGCGCACACGTTCCTCTTCGAAGGCCGGGCTTACGTAGAAGGGCGCTCCTGTTTGCGGCAGCACGAACAGAAAGAGCCGTTCGCTGCTCCACCAGCGCATGCCGGTGAAGTAATAAAGAGACGTCCCCGCTGAAATGCAGATCGCGTTGAGGTTGTTGTCGTGCATCAGACGGCGCGCCCGCTCAAAACGTGCCCCACGCTCTTCAGTGGTGATGGGCTTGGCTTCGGCGCGGCGGTTCGGAAGCGCGGCAATTGCGGCAACCGCGGCCCCCTTTGCCTGAGGCAACGCAATCAATGCTGCTGAACAAAGAATCGAACGGCGCGAGATCATGCGTATGGTCATCGTAGCGAATCTGTAGCGTCCGCCGATTTGCTGCGGTAAGTCTTTTGTCTTAAACGAGCTATAGTTACCGCCCGCACATTACGAGTGTCTAGAGCCAGTGCTTATGGCGCTCTATCTGCTGTTTGTCGCGCGTGACCTCGCATGTAAAAATCCAGACGGACCGCCGCGCCTCGCAGCTCCCTTGGGAGAGCGGCAGATGTTAACAGCGGATTTACCTGCGCCATCCTGTACTGCCTGTGTAATCGTTCCCGTTCGAAATGAGCAGGCCCGGCTTGCCGGCGCTCTCCATTCTCTGCTGGCGCAGCGGGATTTGGACGGCAAGCAGTTGCCGCGCGGCAGCTATGAAGTTTTGCTTTTGCTGAACAACTGCACGGACGGTTCAGTCGCCATCGCGCAACGCTTTCGCGCGGAGCACCCGCAACTGTCGTTGAAACTGATCGAGCGGCAGTTTCCGGCAGCCGAGGCGCATGCAGGAACGGCGCGGCGCGCGCTCATGGATGAGGCGTACCGAAGGCTGATTGCGATCGGCCGACCGCAGGCGCTGATTCTTTCGACCGATGCCGACACACGAGTTGCGCCGGACTGGATCGCCCAGAATATGCGCGAAATTCACGCGGGCGCTGATGCCGTGGGCGGACAAATCGAGATGGCCGGGGAAGATCGCCGCCGACTGGATAGTTTGACGCAGCAGGCTTACCTTGCCGATCAGGAATACCATTCCCTGTTGTCGCGCCTGGAAACATTGCTCGATCCCGTGCCTTGGGACGAGTGGCCGCGTCACGATCAACACTTCGGCGCGAGCTTATGCTGTACAGCTGCTGCCTATGAGAAGGCCGGCGGGATGCCGGCTGCCCCAATGCTGGAAGACGTCGCCTTCTACGATGCGTTGGTCCGAGTCGACGCTCGTTTTCGCCATAGCACTCACGTCAGGGTTGTGACAGCCGGTAGGTTGCGGGGCCGGGCGAGCGTCGGTTTTGCCTGGCAACTACGAATCTGGAAAAGTCAAAGCCGCACCCAGGGGCGGCACTGTGTCGAGAACGGGGCTTTCTGGCAAAACTTCTTCACCACGCGCTCGCAGTTGCGCCGTTTGTACGCGGGCGTCAGGAGCGCGTCCCACCAGAGCATTCTGAAGCAGCAGGTCGCAGCGGCTCTCGGCTTGTCGAACGATAAGGTGCAGATCGATCGTAGTGTGCCGTTCGGGCAGTTCCTGGAGGACTTACGTTTTGCCGAACGAATTCGTAAGAATTGGCCGGAAAGCCGCCGGATCGATGCCATCGAGTCAGTAGTGGCCGAACTTCGCCTGCGCAACGGGGCACTCAGCCGTGTCACCACCTTGAAGAGTTCCGAATTCACCATCGCGGCGAGCCCGGTGCAAACTGCGAGGGCCGGCTAAAGTTCTGGAGCGCTGCTGCCGATAGAGTGGCGTGAGCCTGCCCGATTTTGTTGTTTTCCCCATCGCCGTGGGATTGTTCGGCTACGTTGTGGTGAGCGTGATCGCCGGTTTCGCGCTCGGCCAGTTTTTCAAGGCGCGTGACTCCGGGGTGCAAAAGGTGAATCATCAAGAGTTCAGCCAATCACTTCTGTCGATTCAACGTGCACTGGGGAGTTCCACACCGGCTCAGCCGGGTGTAGCTGATTCGCGCTCATCCGAGGCTGTTGGAGACGTCTCATTAATCGAAGTAAGCCGGATGCGTTGACATCCGCTTGACTCATTAAGCAAACTGCTATTGGGTCCGGTTTGAAAGTTATTGCCTTGCCGCGTTTGGCCGCAACCTGCTGGTTGCTGCTTACGGTGATTACGCTATCGCGGTTGAGCGCGCAGCTCATCACGCAAACGCCCGACAACAGATATACCGGAGCGGGATCGTGTAGTTCGTCCAGTTGCCACGGCGGCGTGCAGCCGCGAAACACGTCATCGGTTCTACAAAACGAATACAGCACGTGGGCTCTGCAGGACCGCCATGCGAAAGCATTCCGCGTACTTGCCGGAGATCAATCCAGGCGCATCGGCCGAATCCTCGGTGTGGAGCCCGAGAAATCCGCTCGCTGCCTCACGTGCCACGCACTAGACGTTCCCCCGGACGAGAAAGCCCGAAGCTTCGATGTGACCGATGGCGTGAGCTGTGAGAACTGTCATGGCGCGGCCTCGAACTGGCTCGGCCCGCACACCACCCAGAAATGGGACTACGCGAAATCGGTCCGTGCGGGTATGTACGATACCCGCGATCTGATCAAGCGCAGTGAGAAGTGTCTATCGTGCCACCTGGGTGATGCGAACCGAGCCGTGACGCACGAGATGCTCGCCGCCGGCCATCCTGACCTTTACTTCGAACTGGATTCTTTCTCCGCCGTTGAACCGCGTCATTGGAAGGAACCCGCAGCGAACGATCCTGGCATCCGCGTTCGCACGCTTGCCGTCGGTCAGGCGGTGCAGTTGCGAGAAAACATGCGCCGCATTGCCCGCGATGCGCGGAGAGCATGGCCTGAGTATGGAGATCTCGATTGTTTTTCCTGCCATCACAGTTTGACGAACTCGAAAGATAGCTGGCGTCAGGAACGTGGCTTCGCAGGCCGCAAGCCCGGCAGCCCGCCCTGGAACGGGTCACGTTTCGCAGTACTGCGAGTGATTGCTGCCCAACTTGACTCCAATGAATCGCAACAGCTTGCGGCAGAGGTCTCGCGCGTCAATGCACTCGTGAGCGACATCCATGCCGACAGTGCACAGATCGCGGCATCTGCCGACGCGGCTGCAAACGCCGCAGACCGCGTTGCACGCCGGTTGACCGGCACGCCGATCGATAGCGCGAGTTCACTTCAGTTGATGCACGCTATCGCTGCGGATGCAGATCGCATCGCTGCGCAAGGTGAACGCTCGGCCGAGCAGGCTGCCATGGTGTTGGACGCGCTCTATCTCGCGTACTCGAACGAGGGACAGTCAAGCGGCGGCGCGCAATTGAAGAGCGCGATCGGCGGGCTGTTCCCTCTACTCGAAAATCCGTCGTCGTATCAACCGGGACCGTTCGCGCGCCAGATGCGAAATGTCGCTGCCGCGCTGCCGAGGTGAAATTATGAAGCCGCTTCTTGGTTTGCTTGCCATCATGATCCCGGCGTGCGCCGCCGGACAAACGATACTTACCCAGGACGATGTACGCAGCGTTGTGCAACAAGCGGCCGAGTCCGTTGACACCCCGCTCGTGATCGCAGTGACCGACCGTCAGGGCGACATACTCGCGATCTACCGCAAAGCCGGTGCTCCTGATCAAGCCGTCGGCAACTTCAGCCAGTCGGTCGATTCAGGTGAACTGGCGGTTGCTCTTGCACGCACAGGAGCATTCTTCAGCAACGATCAGGCCCCGCTTTCGTCACGAACCGTGCGCTTCATCAGCGGCATTCACTTTCCGCCTGGCATCAACTACACGCCGAACGCTGCGCTCTACGGAATCGAGAACACCAATCGTGGCTGTCCCCTCAGCAATAACTACATCGATGGTCAGATGCTCCCCGCGTCCACTTCGATTGATGGCACGGCGCCTGGTCTGGGTATCATCACCGGCAAGAAAGATCTGGTAGATAGCGATCCCAATGCAGTCAACCCGGGCGGCATTCCGCTCTTCAAAAACGGCGTGCTCGTCGGCGGCGTCGGTGTTGTCGGCGGAACGCCTGAAGTTGACGAGTATGCTGCATTCACGGGCGCGGTCGGCGCGGGGTTCGGTCCGACTCCGGCAGCCCCGGGCGTTGTCATCATTGCCGGCATCCATCTGCCCTTCGCCAATCAAAGAACCCGGCCTGACGGAGTAAACACTGGGCAGTTTGACGGCGCGTTCACGGTGGGGCCGAAGGATAGCCCGGGTCCTGCTCCTGAAGGCTACCTGGTGGCTCCCGCCGATGGTCCGCAAGGTGGGTTAAGTGCGAGTGAGGTAGACCGCATCATCCAGACTGCCGTCAACGTGGGCAATCAGATTCGCGCGGTCATTCGATTGCCGATCGGAGCGCGCGCCAGATTTGTGATCTCAGTTGCGGACCTCGACGGCACGATTATCGGGCTCTATCGAATGCCGGATGCAACACTGTTTAGCGTCGACGTGGCGGCGACGAAAGCACGAAACGTCATCTACTTCAGCGGCCCAAATCGCGACCCGATCGACTTGCCAGGTGTTCCTGAGAACACTGCAGTCACTAACCGAACCATCAGCTTCGGCGCACAGCCTCTGTTCTCACCCGGCATCAACTTCACCGCGCCTGGGCCTTTCTTCGAGCTGTATCAGTACGACACTACGCATCCCTGCACACAGGGAAGGCAACCGGCAAACCCGAACCAGAGCGGCATCGTGTTCTTCCCGGGGAGCGCGCCTTTGTATCGCGACGGAGTGCTGGTCGGCGGGTTGGGTGTGAGCGGCGATGGCGTAGATCAAGACGACTTTGCGACAGCCGCCGGTGCCGCGCTGTTCCCGGCTCCAGAACCGATTCGCGCCGACCGCGTGATGATCCGCCGGATTCGTCTTCCTTACTGGAAGTTCCCGCGCAATCCGACGAACTGATCGCATGGTCCTGTTCGCCTCAGCCGCGATGTTGATGGCGCTGTCCACACCAGCCGCGCTGCCGCAAGTACCGCCGCAGCGGCTGCCGCGACAACGTACGGTAACGACGGCTGCGCTGCAAGGAGTTGTTCAAGATGAAGCTGGCCGCGGTCTGAGCGGCGCGGAAGTCAAGCTGACCGACGCGCGCGGATTCGTCACCACGAAAGTCACTACGGGCGATGGTGTGTTCCTGATCGGCGAACTCGCGCCCTCTGTGTATACCGCGCGTGCGGAACTTGCCGGCTACGAAGCGACCGAGCAATCGGGAATCGCGCTGCAGGCTGGTCAGGTGCAGGCGCTGGTCCTGACCTTGAAAGCATCGCCGGCACCGGACACGAAAGAACGCGCGCTGCCTACGCCCGGTATCGAACCCGCGGCCCCCGGCGAGGTGACTTCAGAGCCCGCCGACAAGCGCAACGTGGTGCGATCTTCGAGCGGCTCAACGATCATCGCAGTGCCCGTCGAGCCGCTGCCGGGCGATGAGCGCGTGTTCTTCCCCATGCCCGACCGCTGGCGTTACCGCTTTCCCGAACGCGCAGGCTCCACGAAGGGACACTTCTACGATCCGTTTCACCGCAATCGTTTGAAGGGCGACTATCCGATCATCGGCAACCGCACGTTCCTCAATTTCAATCTGGTGAGCACGACGTTTCTCGACGGCCGCAAATTGCCGACGCCCAGCAACGTCCCTTCGGAGCGGCCCGACAGTTATGATTTTTTCGGCCGTCCCGGCCAATTTTTTCTCAGCCAGAATCTGGCCTTCTCCGTTTCATTGTTTCGTGGCGACACTGCGTTCCGGCCCATTGACTGGCAGATTCGCTTCACGCCCGAGATCAACGTGAACTACTTCGCCGCGCAGGAGTTGGGAATCGTCAACGCCGATCCGGCATTTGGCACCGGGCGCCTGGATTCGCATGTTGGATTGCAGGAAGGTTTTGCTGAGGTGAAGCTGAAAGACTTTGGCCACGCGTTCGACTTCGTCTCTGCGCGGGCGGGCATTCAAAGCTTCAGCAGCGACTTTCGCGGCTTCATCTTCAACGATCAGGAGCCTGGGTTGCGCGTATTCGGGAACCTGAAATCGAACCGGTATCAATACAATGTCGCGGCGTTTGCGATGCTCGAGAAAGATTCCAACAGCGGCCTGAACACCTTCGAGTACCGGCATCAGCAGGTCTACATTGCCAACTTGTACCGGCAGGATTTCCTGGCGCACGGCTACACCATTCAGGTGAGCTTTCACTACGACAAAGACGACGCCACCGTTCAGTACGACACCAACAACTTCCTTGTGCGGCCCGCGCCGCTCGGATCCGTTCGGCCGCACTCGATTCGCGCTTACTACTACGGGCTCACCGGCGACGGACATATCGGCAAGCTCAACCTGACACATGCTTTTTATCAGGTGCTCGGGCACGACAAGTTGAACGGAGTGGCCGACCGCCCCGTAGACATCAACGCCCAGATGGCCGCTGCGGAACTTTCGCTCGATCGTGACTGGCTGCGCTATCGCGTTTCGTTCTACTATGCGTCGGGCGACAGCAAACCGGATGACGGAACCGCCCGTGGCTTCGACGCGATCTTCGACACGCCCAACTTCGCCGGCGGCATCTTCAGCTTCTGGAACCGCGAGGGCATTCGCCTCACTGGAAGCGGCGTAGCGCTCGTCAGCAACGACAGTTTGAATCCCAGCCTCCGCGCCAGCAAAACACAAGGGCAGGCGAACTTCGTGAACCCGGGCCTGTATCTCTACAATGCAGGCGTAGACGCCGATGTTACGCCGAAGCTGCGCGCATTCGTGAATTTGAACCTGGTCAAGTTCGCGCATACGGAACCGCTCGAGTTCGTTCTCTTCCAGCGCCCGATTCACCACGGCGTAGGAGCGGACTCGGGCATTGGCATCACTTACCGTCCGCCGCTCTCGGAGAACATCAGCATCACCGCGGGCTTCAATGCGTTCTTTCCCTTTCGCGGCTTTCGTGACATCTACACAGGGCAAACACTGTTGTCACTGTTCACGAGCGTCCGGTTCCGGTTTTGACCATGCTTTCTCGCGCGCTCGTGTTGCTGTGCTTTGCGTGTATCGCTGCGCGCCGAAGAAGGCTGTATCAGTTGTCACGGGTTCACAGATTCGGCCACCATGCACCCGACCGGTACGGTGCACTTGAGCTGCGTCGATTGTCATGGCGGCAACGCGCAAGTGCAGAAGCCGGCAGCGTCGAATCCCAACGATGCTCGGTATCTTAAGGCGCAAGAGGACGCGCATCCGCAGCCGCGCGTGCGCGATCTCTGGGTGAGCTCTGCAAACCCGGTGCGCGCCGGTGCAGCCTGGCTCAAGGAAGATGCGGCATACATTCAGTTCGTGAACCCCGGCGATTTGCGAGTCGCGCAGAAGACCTGCGGCTCAGCACAATGCCATGCGTCGGAAGTGCGCAACGTGAGTACCGGGATGATGACGCACGGTGGCATGCTGTGGGCCGCTGCACTTTACAACAACGGCGCATTCCCTTTGAAAGATGCCCACTTCGGCGAGAACTACGGGCCCGATGGCAAGCCCCGCATGTTGCGCCAGGTACCGCCGCCGTCGCAAACCGAAACGTTGCTCAAGGGGTATCTTCCGGCGTTATGGCCGCTCGCGCGATGGGAAGTATCGGAACCCGGTAATGTGTTGCGCGTCTTCGAGCGCGGCGGCGGCGCGCGAGGCGAACTCGCCGAACCGAATCTGGACGAATCGCCCGGCAGGCCGGATGAGAAGTTGAGCGATCGCGGCTTCGGCACGCTGTTGCGTACGGACCCGGTGTTTCTTGGATTGCAAAAGACCAGATTGCTTGATCCACTCTTGTCGATGCCCGGCACCAACGATCATCCGGGCGACTATCGCGCCAGCGGCTGCACCGCATGTCACGTCGTATACGCGAACGATCGTTCAAGCGTGCACTCGGGCCCGTACGCGAAGTTCGGGAACCGCGGCTACAGCGCGCAAATTGATCCCACGATTCCGCACGATGAATCGGGTCATCCCATCCAGCATCAATTCACGCGCGCGATCCCTACGAGCCAGTGCATCGTCTGCCACGTGCACCCCGGCACCAACATGGTTGCTTCGTATCTGGGCTACACGTGGTGGGACAACGAAACCGATGGCCAGGTGATGTATCCGGCGAAGCAGCACGACCCTTCGGATGAAGAGCGCTACCGCTCGTGGACCGCCAATCCGGAGGGCGCTGCCGCTCGCGGCAAATGGTCGAACTTTGAATTTCTCGCAAAGCTTGGCACGCCCGAGTTCAACGCACAACTGAAGCGCACTCAGTTTGGGGACTTCCACGGCCATGGCTGGGTGTTTCGCGCAGTATATAAACGCGATCGCAAAGGCAACTTGCTCGATGCCGCGAATCAAAAACTTCCAGCGTCGGCAGGCTTCGATCAGGCCGTGCAGTTGAAAGATATCCATCTCGAAAAGGGCATGCACTGCGTCGATTGTCATTTCGAACAGGACAACCATGGCGACGGCCATCTCTACGGTGAAACGCGCAATGCCGTCGAGATCGATTGCATCGACTGTCACGGCACCATCCAGCAGAAAGCAACTCTGCATACCTCTGCGAACGCCGCGCCTGCCGGCGGTCACAACCTGGAACTGCTGCGGACGCCGTGGGGACAACAGCGTTTCTACTGGGACGAGGGCCGGCTCTTCCAGCGTTCCGGTGTCGAGAAGGATCGGGCGCCATGGGAAGTAGTGCAAGTCGTGGACTCAATTACGCCAGGGCGGCCTCACTTCAGCGAGAAGTCGCGGCGCGCGAAGATGCTGCTGAAAGACGGCGAAACGTTCGGCGACGCCACCACTGCGGAGACCAGGCTCGCGCACGCCAACAGCCGCATGACTTGTTACACCTGCCATTCGTCGTGGACGACCAGTTGTTTCGGTTGCCACCTGCCGATGATCGCGAATCAGAAGGCGAAGATGCAGCACAACGAAGGGCTTGAGACGCGCAACTACACGGCCTACAACTTCGAAGTTTTGCGTGACGATGCTTACATGCTCGGGGTCGATGGAACGGTGACGGGTCATCGCATCGCGCCGGCGCGTTCCAGTTGTGCAGTTGTGGTGAGTTCGCAGAACGCGAATCGCGACTGGCTCTACTATCAACAGCAGACGATTTCTTCTGAGGGCTTTGCGGGAACTGCGTTCAGCACGTACTATCCGCATACTGTCCGCGCAACAGAAACCAAGCAGTGCACCGACTGCCACGTCTCTGCGCAAGGTGACAACAACGCCTGGATGGCACAGCTGCTGATGCAGGGGACCAACCTTGTCAATGCGATGGGCCGTTACGTCTATGTGGCAGAGGGCAGCAAGGGCTTCGACGCGGTGACGGTCGCCGAGCACGACGATCCGCCGGCAGTCTACGGCAGCGATTTGCAGAAGATTGTGTATTCACGCAATTTTGCGAAACACGAGAGTCGCGCGCGGGAGTTGACGGAAGCGCAGCATCGCGCCGGCGAAGTGCTCGACGTGCAACTGCGCGGAGAGTATCTTTACGCCGCGATGGGCAAGGGCGGCTTCCGGGCGTTCGATGTCGCCAACATCGATAACAAGAACTTCTCAGAGAAGGTCACCACTGCACCCGTTTCACCGTTGGGTCAACGCCTGGCGGTCAAGACGCAGTATGCAACGGCAGTCGCGTCGCCCTCCACCCTTGCGCTCGATCCTACGCGCGAGCACGATCCGGCGAACGAAGAAGGCCGGGTCGCACCGATGTACGGCTACCTCTATGTGACGGACCTGCACGAAGGGCTGGTTGTGATCGGTGACGCCAACGTCAATGGACGTACGCCGGGAGTGGTGACGCTGCTCGATGGCAACCCGTCGAACAACTTCCTGAAGCGCGCTCTGGCTTTCAATCCGAACGGGATCCTCACCGGCGCGCGGCGTATCACGATCGCCGGCTCCTACGCGTATATCCTTTGCGCGCAAGGTCTGGTTGTGGTGGACATCGCAAACCCGTTGCAGCCGCGAGTCACCGCGCAGATTGGCGCGCCACAATTGGACGCACCGCAAGGAATCGCTGTTCAATTTCGCTACGCCTTCGTTGTGGACCGGCAAGGGCTTAAGACACTGGACGTCAGCGATCTGGCGCACCCGCGTCTGATCGCATCGTCAACTCTCGCGCTTGAAGACGCTCGGAATATCTATGTGGCGCGCACCTACGGCTATGTAGCAGGCGGACGTCAGGGCCTTGTCATCATCGACCTCGAACGCCCGGAGCATCCCGTGATCGATCAGATTTTTACCGGCGACACGAAAGACGATCGCTTGAACGACACGCGTGATGTGAAAATCGGCATGACGGCGGCAAGCGCCTTTGCGTACGTGGCCGATGGCGTAAACGGGATGCGCGTCGTGCAGATCTTTTCGCCCACGGAGAACCCGAACTATCTGGGATTCAGTCCCAGGCCGACGCCGAAGCTGATCGCCACGTTCCGTACGAGGGGCGCGGCTCTGGCGATTTCAAAAGGCGTCGACCGGGATCGCGCGGTGGACGAAAGCGGCAACCAGCTTGCTGTGTTCAACCGGCGCGGGTCGCGGCCGCTCAATCGCAGCGAGAGCATGCGATTGTTCCTGCATGCCGACGGGCAGCCCTACGCCGTGACTAACACGCGGTGAGCTAATACGCCCAGCGCCAGAGTGCGGCGCCCGCAGTGTAGCCCGCACCGACGGTCGCAAACAGAACCAGGTCTCCGCGTTTCAAACGGCCCTGCGCGATTGCGTCGCCGGTGGCGAGCGGAAGCGTCGCGGCTGTTGTATTTCCGTAAGTCTGGATGTTGATCATCACGCGGTCTCCCGTGAGCCCGAGGCGCTCGCCAGTCGCATCGATGATGCGGCGATTGGCCTGGTGCGGAATCAGGATGCTTACATCGTCGACAGTAAGCCCGTTGCGCGTAAGAAGCTGCGTGCAGAGATCGTACATCGTCTTCACCGCGTACTTGAATACCTGCTGACCTTCCTGCTTCACGTAATGCTGGCGGTTGGCAACCGTTTCCGCACTGGCCGGAAGACGGCTGCCACCAGCCGGCATTTTGAGGGAGTCCGCGCCTGACCCGTCAATCACTCCAATGAAGTCGATGTAACCGACGCGCTCGCGCGCCGGAATATCCTCACGGGGCCCGCTGGATTCGATGAGCATGGCTCCCGCGCCGTCGCCAAAAAGGATACACGTGGAGCGGTCCTGATAATCCAGGATGCGGCTCATCGTATCGGCGCCGATCACCAGAACCTTTTTGTGAGTCCCTGCCGCGACGAGGTGCGCGCCTGTATTCATGCCATAGAGGAAGCCCGAACAAGCCGCAGAGATGTCGAACCCCCAGGCATGCGTCGCGCCCAACTCGTGCTGCACCAGGCAAGCGGTCGACGGGAACAGCATGTCAGGAGTGACCGTGCAGATGAGAATGGCGTCCAGTTCAGTAGCGCTGATGCCGCGCTGTTCGAGCAACTGCCGTGCAGCGCGCGCCGCCATGTGCGAGGTCGCCATCTCGGCTGGCGCGATGCGGCGCTCCGCGATTCCGGTGCGCTCGGTAATCCACTTGTCGTTGGTATCGACCATTTTTTCAAGGTCGGCGTTGGTCAGGACACCCTCAGGCGTGAAGCAGCCCAAAGCGGTAACCACTGGTTGGCAAAGTTGCATGGAGTCGTAAGCGAATTGATATTTTAGTCTAGTGCAAGGCTCTTCAGACGATGGTCCGTTCGAGTTGCAGAGCGTTGACCCGGGGTGGCAGAGCGCTCTGCTGTTCGAAGCGCCCGGTCAGATCTTCGAGCGAGTGTACCGGTTACTCCATCCTGGCGGGCGCGTCTCCGTTTTCGAGGTCACGTTCCACGCGTTTGCGAATGCCAGCAGCCGGATCGAGTTGCGAGACGGCGCTGTTCGCGTGCGCATCACCGACATCCTCGAAGGCGCGCCGGCGCCGGTGATCGAGGCTCTCGCTTACGTGCTGTTAGGCAAGTTGCTGCGGCGCACAGTTCCCGCTACTTACTCGCGACGTTACCGAACCTATCTGAATCGCAAAGACATCCGGCAGCGCCGGCATTTGGTGCGGCAGTTGCGCGGACGTAAGTTTCTTTCCGGGCCGGTTGGGGAGCACGTTGACCTGGATAAGGTTTTCGATCGGGTAAACGCCGAATTCTTCGGCGGGCTGATGGGCAAGCCGGAACTCGGGTGGAGTCGTCGGGTTTCGCGCACGCTGCTGGGCCATTTCGACCCTTCGCATAACGCAATTATTATTAGCCGCGTTTTCGATCAGGCCGAGTTGCCGCCGCTCGCGCTCGAGTATGTAATGTTCCACGAGATGCTGCACCTGCGATTTCCTGTCGACCACAGTGGAGCGCGCAGATGCGTCCACACGCCGGAATTCAAGGCCGTGGAGAAGCAGTTCCCGCAGCTAGCAGCAGCAAAAGCGTTGTTAAAGAAAATCTAAGGTGTATTTAGCCGAGCAGATCGGTTAAATGTGACCGCTTTTCTGCCGTTTATGCTGCCGCAGAATATGCAGCCGGAGTAACAAAGTTGTCCTGAATTGCCGATAGACAATTCACGAGCGGAGCAACATCGACCAAGCTCAAGTTATAGCGGTAGAGTACCAGGCGGAACTCGACGTTGACGAGTGTCCTGGCGAATCGGAGCCGGCTAGTGTTGATTGCGCGGGCGAGATCAGGCCGGTCGATGTTGGACTGCATCATGATGCTTTCGAGCGCGCCAAGGTTGCTGGAGAAGTCTTTCACCAGTAGCTTCAAATAGCGCCGAAAGAAATGAATTCGCTCGCTACGAAGGAACTTCAAGTCGGAAGATGAGCAAGCAGGATGAGACGAGTAAACATCGACGTCCTCAGCAGACAGCAAGCGCAGCATAGGCCGGTAGCGGTCAGCGAGCGGTGTTTCGTTGGCAGGCTGTTCCGCAGGGCGGCTAAGAAAAAGTGTGGGGAAGTGAACTGCCTTGAGCAGTAGAATCGCCGCGCTCAGCAGCAGAAATACTCCAAATGAGAGTGTCAGTAACATACTCGTAAATCGAGAATAGCAGAACCAATATCGAATGCAATACAGATTCGCAGTTATTTTTTCACGGCGCGAAGTAGCGTCATATTAATCGCGTTGAGCTGGCTTAAAAGACGCTCTTCTTTGTCCCCATTATGGGGCCGGGATAGAGCGGAAGTACTATAAACAGGTGACCTAGTAAGTAGAATAGCCCAAGCTAAATAACAGAAAGCGCTTAGTAGAGACACCGCATAATTAAGCTGATAGGTGTTGCGCCCGGGGTATTGCCAGGCATAAAAAAGAGCGACGACTTCAAAGCTGAATAAAAAGCAGAACGCCACACTGCTGACCGAGATCGCTTTTGGAATTCGGATGGGATACCGCGACACGGCGAGAAAGAGGAGCGCCACAAACAAAACCAAAGCCGACAGAATCGTGCGCTGGGCCAGGATGAAGACGTAAAAATGGCCAACGTGCGGGTTGTGCGTGCTGTAGGTGGCTGTCGCCACGGACAATGACAGGAGCCCTGCCACAAGCAAGGCTCCATACATAGACCACCTGCCGACGGTTTGGATCCCCGGGTAATCCTGGAAGATCGCGCCGTAGAGGCTTTTGACGAGCAGAACATACAGCACCCAACGCACCGGGCTACTCAGCACGTACCACCAGAACATCACTCGTGTGTTGCTTGAGAAGCCGAATAACAGCGCAGCGTCCAGCAGTTGCAACGTTAAATACGTGATCAGAAGTCCGCGGAGTTTCGGCAGCTGCGCGGTGATCACCCGGAATAGCACCGGCAGAATGGAGATGGCGAGTACGGCGGAAACGCTACGAAGCGTCACGGTTGAGTGCGGGCCGGCACGGCCCTAAAGTTTTGCCGCTATTCTACCGAACCCAGGGGCAAGGGTTCTTGGGACCGCCGCAGTCGGGCAGCGGGGGGAACGCTTTGCTGGCGGTCGGGATCGCCATGCAGGTGAATGCGAAGACAGCTAATACGGTCAATCGGCGGAACATAATGTTTCTATCTCCTGGGGGGATTCGCTCTTACGAGCATTCCGACGATAACGTAGTGAATCCTATGGAAAGCACTTAGATGCTAAGTTTTTACGATTGTAGAACGCTATATTGTGGGTTTTGTTTTTTCCCAAAACGGTACACAGGAGGTCTCAATGGCGCGATCCGGAAGTTTTGACGAGAGCAATCTGCAGGCTGCGGCGAATCTATGGCGCCATACGCTCGAGAAGATTGACTCGACATTCGGCCGCATCTGCTATCTTGCTTCCCTTCGCAACGCGAACACGGGCCTGTACGAACACTTTGGCCTGGCTCAGCGTTTCGACAGTCTGGAGGCAGACCAGGTTCTGCGCGAGAGCCATGTCCGCGTTTTCAATCAGTGGCTAGCGATGGGGTTGCAGGAACAGAAACTGGACGTGGAAGAATACCTGGGCAGCCTGGACACCGACATCGCTTCCGTGATTGCGACGTGGGTGCGCCTTACGCCCTATCAGTCAGCGATGCCCGTGGGAACCAGAACAGTCGAGCGCGATCTGTTCAACGCCGACCTGCACCGCATCCTGGAAATGCTTAAGTTTGAGCACGCCGTTTCTTCCCCTGATCCAGACGCATAGCGACACCGGCCACTTGCCCGATCAAGTCGATTTCTTCGGGATACTTGAACATCTCCGGGCTGCGATTCGAACCCGGGTGGGGCTGCAAAATCAGCGTCTTATCCATCAGAGTGCACCACGAACAAGCGTAGCCATTGCGGTGCTCGAAGAAGTAGATGGGTCGCTCAAACTCATTGGTCCACCCGGAATCTACGATCTTGCGCTGCGAATCGTCGATCAGGAGCAGGGAACCGGGCTGCAGCAACGGATACATACTGGTGTCTTCAGACCCGATGAACGCATACCGATAGTTCTTCAAATCGAGACCTGAAAACAATGAAAGAGGCAATTTGCCCCAACGTTGAATGACTCGGCTCAGATAGGTCGTTTTGGTGGTGTCGATGCCAGGGTCGAGGGACAACGGCACCTGCGCCTCGCCGTCGGGTTGGCTTCCAAAACCAATCAGGTGAGTCTTTTCCAACTGAATCGCCGCAGCGTCGGGCGCCTGCTGGGACATCTCGATGCCATACCAATCGAGCACTTCATTCAGATCGAGCCGGTAGATGACGCACAGCGAATACAACCGGTAGAGCGAGGGGATAGTCCGCTTGTTCTCGATATCAGACAGGCGGCTTAGCGCCATAATGAACTCATCGCTCTTATGGCGATTTGCAATCAGGATGCTTGCTTCTTCTACATCCCTGTACCGTAAATTCAAACGCTCGCGAACGCGCTTCAACCTCTGCCCGGGATCTTCCGGTCGAGGTAAACTGCCTCGCGGGCTGTCGCTTACGCCAGGGAGCGCCAAGAAGATGTGACCTTTACCACGCTAACAGTCTAACGGGCTGTGAACCGGGTGGCAACGGTTTGACGAAGATTGTGTTCTGATTGCAGAACAAGACTCGCGGAGATTGGGAGGATGGGAATACATTGAGGCTGATTGTGGGGGTATCGGGAGCAAGCGGCTCGGTGTACGCAGTGCGGCTTCTCGACCGCCTGAGAGCGCTCGAAGTAGAAACGCACCTCGTTGTAAGCAGGGCTGCAGAGAAGACGCTTTTCCTGGAGACAGGCAAATATGCGGCGGACCTCCGCGCCCTGGCTTCTCACACCTACGCGCATGAGGACATCGCGGCGCGGCTCGCCAGCGGCTCGTTTCGGTGCGATGCCATGGTCGTTGCGCCGTGTTCGATGAACACCCTGGCAGCCATCGCGTCGGGCTTATCTTCCAACCTGCTGTTGCGCGCAGCAGATGTCACGCTGAAGGAGCGTCGCCTGCTGGTTCTGATGGTGCGGGAAACGCCCTTTCATCTTGGGCACTTGCGCGCCATGACGGCGGTGACCGAAATGGGAGCCATCGTAGCACCACCCATACCCGGCTTTTACAATAATCCGCAGAGCGTTATGGATATTGTGGACCACAGCGTCGATCGTGTTCTGGATTTGCTAAAAATCTCCGATCCAGCGATTAAGCGTTGGGACGGACCGGGGACAAAACAATGACGAACCGGGTCGCCTTTCAGGGCGAGCGCGGAGCTTTCAGCGAGGAGGCAGCGCGGCGGCTCGCCGGAACTGATTCGCAGATGGTTCCATGCGAGCGCTTCGAAGATGTTTTCCGTAGTCTGGAAAACCATCAGGTCGATTCCGCCGTGATTCCGATTGAGAACACGCTGCACGGGTCGATTCACGAAAATTACGATCACCTGCTGAAGTTCGGCTTCGCGATCGTAGGCGAGACGAGTTCGCAGATCGTGCACAATCTGATCGCCGCACCAGGCGTCGAACTCGGTCAGATCCGCAAGGTTTACTCACACCCGGTCGCGTTGAACCAGTGTCTGCAGTTCTTCGTGGACCATCCGGAGATTCAAAAGGTCAGCCACTACGACACCGCCGGCAGTGTGAAGACCGTGATTGAGCAAGGTTTGCGCGACGCAGGCGCGATTGCCTCCGCCGTGGCCGCCGAGATTTACGGCGCGAACATTCTGCAGCGCTCGATTGAAGACGATCGCGCCAACTTCACCCGTTTCTTTCATCTGCGCAGGCCGGAGGATGCCGCCGCGCCCGAAGCACTTCCCGGAACGCTCTGGAAGACTTCGCTCGTTTTCACTACGCGCAACCAGCCGGCGGCTTTGTTTCGCGCGCTCGGTGCGTTCGCGTTGCGCGATCTGGATCTCTCCAAGATTGAGTCGCGGCCGTTGCGCGGTAAGCCGTGGGAGTATCTCTTCTACCTTGACTTCGTCTCGCCGTTGAATAGCGTTCCCGCGCAAAACGCAATCAAGCATCTGGGCGAGTACGCCGATTTCCTGCGTGTCCTGGGATGCTACCCGCAGGGCGCGAACGTATAGTCCCGATTAAAATTCTGGTTCCGATCCGATCGGCGAACCATCCGGCGGAGCCACCGGGGCTGGAAGAGGCATCGGGTGCGGATCTTCTGTGAAGCGCTTGATCTGCTGCGCGCCGTAGGCGAAGTGCGCCCGATCGGCACTATCTTCGGTCGCGGTCGTGCTCAGCCATTTTCTTAGTTCGCTGAGCGACTGGAAAGCGATAGCGCGCGCTTGAGGTGATGCACTCTCGTCAGCGCTGAGCGCCATCAAGCGGTACAACGCGACACTATCCACCGTACGGCTCACTTCGCCTGCAAGGCCTGCCGGGCGCGCCGTTTTCCATGTGGCTTTCAAGAGCCGCGCAATCACTTCGTCCAACCCGGGTAGCTTCGCGTCGCGCGCGTGGTATTCCACCAGTCTGGTTGCGCGCTGCGGATTTAGAAGTAAGCTCAACGTCAGATCCGCTGCTGTTTCCGCGGCGGCCAGCGCGTCAAACGTCAGACCGGTTCGAGGATGAAAATCCTCCCGGGTCCGTTCATACGCATGTGCTGGAGGCGGCAATTCACGGAGTATTCGCTCCGGCAATGTCAGCGCCGCTGGATCTAGCGTTGCGAGCACAGCATTCAGCGCACGCCGTTGCTCCGCCGCCGGCAGAATATTCGCAACCACTTGCCCATCGCCACGCAACGCGTAGCGGTAGTCCAGGCCACCGATGCTCTTCACGGCCGCTTCCATCTGGTAACGATGCAGCAGATAAATCGGCACCAACACGTTCTCGAGCGTGCTCATTGGGGCGCCAGGACGAATCTTGTTCTGATCAAAATTCGCCAGAGCCTTCGCGCGAACCTGCATCAGGCGATTGAGCTCGTCGACGGCGTTGGCGCCTGAATCCCACAAGTGCGCCTGTGGATGTGCGCCGCCCGGCGAGCGCGCGTCAACATCCGAGATGAACATCAGGCCGCGGCTGAGTGAGCTGCGAATGATTGCGTCAAGACCGGCGTGTTCATCCTGCCCAGGAGCGAAGTCCTGATAACCGTAGGCGATCGCGACCTTATCCCATTCGCCGATGCCGCTTGCGTAGGCGCTCGAGAGATCGATCTGACCTTGCGCGTTGAGCTGCACTACGGGCGGAGGATAGTCGAGAACGGAAGCACGGTCGTGCGAACTCGCGGCATAGTTATGCGAAAGCCCAAGCGTGTGGCCGACCTCATGCGCGGCTAGCTGCCGCAAGCGCGCGAGCACCATCTGTTCCATGCGCGGATCAATCGGCTTGCCGGGTTGATAATCCGCGATCAGCCCCTCGGCAATCAGGAAATCCTGCCGCGCCCGCAGTGATCCGAGAGTCACCTGACCTTTGATGATTTCGCCAGTACGCGGGTCGGAGATCGTCGCGCCGTACGACCATCCGCGCGTCGAGCGGTGCACCCACTGAATGATGTTGTAGCGAATGTCCATCGGGTCCGCATCGGCTGGCAGCAGTTCCACCTGGAATGCATTGCGGTAACCGGCTGCTTCAAATGCCTGGTTCCACCAGCGCGCGCCGGTCAGCAGCGCCGTACGAATTGGCTCGGGCGTGCCGGGATCGAGATAGTAGACGATGGGCTGCACGGGATCGCTTACTGCTGCCGTGGGGTCCTTCTTTCGGAGGCGATGCCGTTCGATGTAGCGCTTTTCGATTGGTTCGGAGATCGGCGACGCATAATCGGCAAACGCAATTCCGAAGTAACTGGAGCGTGGATCGAACGCGCGTGGCCGATAGTTCCCATCGGGCAGTTCCACGAACGAATGGTGCTCGCGCACCGTGATCGATTCGGGGCTTGGTACAACTTCGCGCACGAACGCTCCGGGCTGATCGCCGCCGAACGTGAGCGTTGACTCAACATCAGTGTTTTTGGGGAAATTGCGCGTGCGCGCCAGATAGAGCGCAGAGCGGCTCGGGTCCAGGCGATAGCTGCCTTGCTTCTCTCGGCTGAGCGTCTCGGGAATGTGGTGCGCGTCGCGGAGGAAAAAATTGGTGGCGTCGACCAGCACTCGTCCGGGTGCTTCGGCCTCCACGGTGAAGCCCCAGATCACTGATTGCGCGAATGATTGCTCGACTGCGCGGCGCTCCTGTTCATCGGATGTCAGCGCGCGATACCGATAGTTCGGCTCAACCAGCAAAACCTTGTTGCCGCTGCGCTCAAACCGCACGATGCGGCTATTGCCAATCTGTCCACGATCGAGACCAATGTCGTTGGAGCCAATGCCGGCGGGCAGGGTGTTGACGTAGAGGAACTCGGTCGAAAACCGCGGGATTTCCAGCAGCAGCTTCCCCGATCTGTCATCCAGATACATGGGGAAGTAGCCGGGCAGGGCAGTCATCCCGGCAGTTTTTGAGGCGATCGTCGCTGGCGGAACAGGATCCGCCGCAGTTAATGAAAAGCAGCAGAGAACAAGGCAGGCAAAGGCGCGGACCATCTGGTCAATGTAGCGCGCCTTCGCCTGATTGGCTGTTTACCGTCTGGGCGCGAACCCGAACGTCACGGCCATCGAGACGCTGCGCCCCGCCATCAACGTCAGGATGTCGCCGGGCTGAGGCAATGAAGTCTTCGAAGAAGCCGGTGTGACACCGATGATGTTGTGCTGATCGAACAGGTTCGTCACTCCGAAGCGAAGCTTTGTGCCGCGCAGCCATGACTCCTGTTTGATCGTGTAGTTGAAGAACAGGTTGGTGATGTTGAACGGATCGATGGGCACGGCCTGATTAATGCTGCCGTTGTCGTTGTAAATCCTGCCGATGCGCTTGTTGAAGAACCCGAGATCCCAGTTCCGGTGCAGGTACGTCAAGCCAACGGTTTCGGTATCGTGCGGCGAGTTCGCCACCCACAGATTCGAATCCTTGTACTTCGCGCTGAGCAGCGTGCCGTTCAGATACATGTTGAAGCCGTAGCCGAGCACCACGTTGCTTTCCGCCTCCACGCCTTTCGAGATCGTGTTGCTCGAGAGATAGTAAACGGGCTCACCGGTAACAGGATCTGCTGTCGAAGCATACGGCCCTTGTGCCTTCAAGAAAAACGCGTCGGCGTCGAGCGTGAAGCGGTTCAGCTTGACTACTGAGCCGAACTGGAAGGTCTTAGTCTGGGTGGGCTTCGGCGTGGTTAGCACTTGCCCGTTCTTTACGTCGAACACGCTGCTCGGGGGAATCACGTTGCCCGTGGCGTACTGCGCATACAACGTCCAGTTGTTTCGCACGCGATAGCGGAGCGCGCCCGTCGGCTCAAATGAGTGGTAGTTTCCGTCGTGCGTCACGAAGGCGACGCCGCCCAGATTGCCTACTGTTTTTCCGTTGTCGGCATACTGGTTCAGGTGCACCAGGTAGTTGGAGAACTTGAAGCCGGCGGTGACCGTCAGTTTGCTTGTTGCGCGGTATTCATATTGCGCGAAAGGCTGAGCCGATTGCGTGACGAACTTTTCATGGAAATTCGGCACCGCGGCGTCGATCCAGGTGCGCGGGTCCGTGGGCGTCTGGAAGCGATCAGTATAGGCTGCTTCGTACCAGAATCCAGTGCGTAGCGTGCCCCAACGCGAGTCCTGCGCAAACGACAGTGAGTCGCCCACTTTGCGATAGCTGTTGAGCTTGTCCGTTCCGCTGGTCTTGGTGATCGTGGAGCCGTTGTACTGCTGGTGATTGTAGTAGCGGTCGGTGTAAGCCTTGTCTTCCACTCTCCAACCGCCGCCCAATTCGGAGTTCACCGCGACATACTCGAAGTCCGTCGGGATCTGGTACCAACTATATTTGTAATAGAGCGGGTCCGCGGGGTTGTTATTCAACAGGTAGTTATCGCCGTACTGCGCCACCGCCGCGCGTGTCGGCCCTTTGACGTTGGGAGCATTTGAAGCTAGATCGATCACGCCCGAGTAAGCGGTCAGAATGGTGCGGTCATTGATTCGGTATTGATATTTTGCATCGCCGCCCCAGCGGTTCACAAAGTTATAGGTCTGGTAGCCGTCCGAAGTAAGCTGATGAACATCCAGGAGCAAATTCGACCGCTTCGAAATTCCTCCGAACGGACCGGAGTCGAAGTCCAACTCGAGCAGGCGGGTGTTGAACGACCCGTAAGAGATGGTGCCTTGAATCAGCATCGACGAGCTCAGGTCTTTCGAGAGCAGGTTGATGGATCCGCCGGAATTCGCAGGGCCGATCACCGTCGCGTCGCCCGGGCTGCGGTCGAACAGCGTGCTTCCGATGAAAGGACCGGGGAAGAACACCCAGGAGTGATGTGTCGGATCGTTCGTGTCGTTGAACGGCAGCCCGTCGAACGTCATGTTGTAGAATCCGTCTTTGAATCCGCGGAAGAAGATTTTGGTATCGGCGAGACCAGGACCGTTCGCGCTCACGCTGAATGTTGCGGGCGCCATCTGCACCATGTCGGAGTAGTCGCCAACCGGCGACACGAAGTTCTGAATGAACTCAGGGCTGATGAGTGACACCGGGCTCGACGCTTCGAGCGAGCCTTGCGAGGGCGCGGTGTGCGCGGCAAGAGATGACGTAGCGGTTACTTCAATGGACTGGCTTAACGTGCCGGTCGCGAGAGCAATTGAAAGGTCATCACTCTTACCGAGCGCAACTTCTACTTCGGCCTTATTGGCGGTTGCAAAACCCGCGGCGGCAACCGTGATGGTGTAGTACCCGGTAGGCACGCCGTCGGCTTTGAAGTGACCGTCCTGCCCGGTAACAGCAGTTCTGACAGAACCGGTAGCTTCGTTCTTGATCGTTACTGTTGCGCTCGGTAGCACCTGACCGGATTGGTCTAAAACGGTTCCGGCGACAACGGCGGTATTAGTTTGCGCGATGAGCTGCGCGGAGACAAGAATCAGGCACACTAATGCGCTGCAGAGACTCCACACAGCACCGGCACACTTCTGACGTTTATTCAATGCAAACCCCTCAAGGTGATGTACCTGGAAAGGGCAGAATAGCAACCGACTCTTACAATCTGATTACTGTGATGTCACAATCGGGTTGCGTATGAAAGTGTCTGAGGCGCTTACGATCGCCGCGGCCATCGCGAGCTTGTGGTCGCTTGTCCACGGCGGGCCGAGAGAGCTTCGGAGCTGCGCAAAGTGCATATCGAAGTCTTGGATGCCGAGTGCTTGACTGGCTAAGCCGAATACCTTTTTGTTATCGAACCAGTGCACTGGCCAGCCACGCTCTTCGGCTGCCGCGGCAAGTGCTCTGCGGTACATCACCCAATCGGCAACGTTCTGCGCCCGGTAATCCTTGATGCGCTCGGCAATTGTGGGAGGCAATTCCGGACACTGGCGAAGCGCTATACCGATGATGCGCGCGTGAACGGTAGTCGCGACTTGATCGAGGACAAGCCTGGCGTGCTTTTCTGCGGACGCTTGCACGCGCTCAATCAGTGCGAGCGCGTCATCGAGCGGAAGCCTCTGCGCTTCGCTGTGATGCGGAATCTTAGGCAGGCCATCGTCAACCAACTCGACGCGGCGGCGGTCCAGAAACGACCCGCCAGCCGCGACCGTCACCAGGACCGCCCATCCGCCGTGATCCGATACCCCGATTACCGCTTCGGGGCGGGGAGTTTTCACCGCGCCTACCCTTCCTCGACTTCCTCCAGATAGGTGTAGCCATGCAGGCCTTCTTCGTAGAAGCGCAGAAGGCGGCCCGACTCTTCGTAGCCGACACGACCTTCCCGGACAGCCTGTTCCACATCGCGACGGAGGCGCGTGATCAGATTTTCGGTGCTGAACTGAACGTAGTTCAAAACCTCGCGCACCGTATCGCCCTTGATCACCGCATCGAGTATTACTTCGCCGGTCTCGGACAGGCGCACGTGAACGGCGTTGGTGTCGCCGAACAAGTTGTGCATGTCACCGAGGATTTCCTGGTAAGCGCCCACCAGGAACGCGCCGAGGTAATAGTTGCCGCCCTTGTACTCATGGAGCGGCAGCGTACGCTTTACGTCGCGGCGATCGATAAACTGATCTACCTTGCCATCGGAGTCGCAGGTGATGTCGCCCAGCACAGCGCGATGCGTCGGGTTTTCGGTCAGGCGGTGAATGGGCATCATCGGGAAGAGCTGCTTGATGGCCCAACTGTCCGGCATGCTCTGGAACAGAGAGAAGTTGCAGAAATAGGTATCCGATAGCGATACTTCCAGTGCTTCCAGATCTTCCGGGATGAACTCCAGCTCGCGCGCAAACTTCTGCACGCGCCGGCAAATCGCCCAGTACAAATTTTCCGCACTGCAGCGTTGCTCGAGCGTCAGATAACCAAGGCTGAACAGATTCAATGCGGAGTCGAGTGCCTGCTGAGCATCGTGATAACTCTCAAGCAGGTTGCGCGCATTCATCGAGCGCAGGGTCTCCTGCAGATCGATCAAGGGTTGCTCGGCTTCGCTCGTCACTTCCGGGATGATGTCTTCGCCAAGCCCGGAAACGCCCAGAACGTTGAATACCAACACGCTGTGATAGGCCGCGATAGCGCGTCCGCTCTCGGTGATGATCGTGGGATGAGGAACGCCCGCGTCATCGCACACGTTTTGCGCGTGATAGATGATGTCGTTCGCGTATTCCTGCAGCGTGTAATTGACACTGGACTCGAAATCCGTTTGCGAGCCATCGTAGTCAACGCCGAGTCCGCCGCCGACATCCAGGTACTTCATGCCCGCGCCGTTCTTCGCGAGTTCCGCATAGAGGCGCGCGGCTTCGTTGACTGCGCCCTTGACTTGCCGGATGTTGGTGATCTGGCTTCCCAGGTGAAAATGCAGCAGGTTCAGGCAGTCGCCCATGCCCCAGCTTTTCAGGTCTTCCAGCACGCGCATCAGCTCTGTCGTACTCAGCCCGAACTTCGACCGGTAGCCGCCTGAAGATTTCCAACGGCCGGATCCGCGGCTCGCCAGCTTGCAGCGCACACCGATCTGCGGGCGCACGCCCACGCGTTGTGCATACTTGGCAATCAGGGCCAGCTCTGTATATTTCTCAACCACCGGGATGATGTTGCGGCCCATCTTTTGCGCCAGCATTGCCATCTCGATGTACTCATCGTCTTTGAAGCCGTTGCAGATGATCGGCGTGTCGTTGTCCGCGAGCGCCATCACCGCCAGCAGCTCCGGCTTCGAGCCGGCTTCCAAACCGAAGTGAAACGGCTTACCGAACTCCAGAACCTCTTCGACCACCTGGCGCTGCTGGTTTACCTTGATCGGGTACACACAGCAATAGCGGCCCTGATACTTATGTTCCTGAATCGCCGTGTCGAACGCCGCATGGATCTCGCCCAGCCGGTGTTTCAAAATTTCAGCGAAGCGAACCAGTATGGGCAGTGAGATTCCGCGCAGGACGAGTTTGTCGACCAGCTCTTTCAGGTCGATCGAACGGTGCGGTTCTTTTTCAGGGTGAACGAGGATGTTGCCGTTTTCGCCGACCGAGAAATATCCCTTGCCCCAGCGGGCAACGTCGTACAACTCAGTGGCGTCGATCGTGCTCCAGCGTTCCGTCGGTTCCAGCACGGCGGCCTTCCGGCCATTCTTTTCCAATTTCTATGTCGGCTCCTAACGTCAGTGTCCTTCGATTTGCCGGATTTGCACAACCAGAAATTTGCCGGCGATTCTGACGCGCTCGACAACCCGGCGTTCCGTCGAGTTCGCAAGCGTCTAAGATACAGCGATGACGAGTTGGCTGCGCGGCCGCACGATCTTTCAGTACATCGCTCTGGCGCTATTGCTGGTTGCCGTCGGGCTGGTTCTGTTCCCGGTTGGCGGCAGCGGCAGGCATGAGCAACTGCTGGTTCTGGCGCTGGTCATCGGCATCATCGCATTCCGCAAGGAGCTGCTGTGGCGCGTCCGGACGAGGCTACTGATCACCTATCTGTTGTTCGGAGTCGTTCCTATCTTCCTGATCTGGCTCTCTTTTATGCTGACAAGCGAGCTGGTCATGGGGCAATTCGCGGCCCAGCGTGTGCGGCAAGCCTTGGTTGCGAAGACAACCGAAGTTGCCTCAGTTGCTGAGAATCTCAGTACTGTTAGCTTCTCGTCAGGAGAGCGCGGAACTTCTCGACCAGGTACGCCAGCGCACGCCGAACCTTGATGCTGTCGTTCAGAGACACGGACAAACCATGCGTTTGCCCGCTGATGGTCCCATTGTCTCCACTCCGGCGTGGCTTGCTCCGCGATTCAGCGGAGTCTTCACGTTTGAGGGGCGCCACTACGTCGGCTCGCACGTGCGGGATGGCGATACGGATACGTTCGCCTACATTCTGCTGGATGAGCATCTGTTGGCCGGACTCGCGCCCGGCGCAATCTCTATAGCGTCTGCGCCCGGAGGCAGCGCGAACAATGACTTTGCGTTCGGTCCGTCCGGAAGCACCGTCAAGATCACGCAGAAAAACGCGGGCGAACCACTTGAGCTAACCGAACCTGCTCCGTCCAAAGCATGGTGGGATGTTCCGATCGCCGGCATGCTTGCATGGAAGGTTCAGACCGCGTCGGGTGAAGAAGATCTGCTGCTGCCGCTCGCATCGCGCCCGTCGCTCTTGTTGGCGGGAACGCTCACGGGGCCGATGACATCGATCGTGCTTTCAATCCTCTGGATTGTTGGCGGCTTCTTTGTGCTGGTGGAACTGACGTCGCTCATTTCCAGTCTGACGCTTACCCGAGCCATCACGCGCTCCGTCGATGATCTTCATCGCGGCACGCTTCGTGTAGCCAGCGGCGATTTCACACATCCCATACCGGTTCGCGGCAAACACCAGTTAAGCGAGCTGGCAACTTCGTTCAACAGCATGTCCACGCGAATTCACACGCTCATCGGTGAGGTAAAGCGAAAAGAAAAGCTGGACGCTGAACTGGAAATTGCGCGTCAGGTGCAACTAAGGCTGTTTCCCAAGTCGCTGCCGCAGCTCGAAACGCTGAAGATGGCCGGCGTCTGCTTGCCCGGCCGGGTGGTGAGCGGAGACTACTACGATGCCGTACCGCTGACGAATCGCCGCACCGCTATCGCGCTCGGCGACGTTTCGGGAAAAGGAGTGTCGGCCGCACTGTTGATGGCGAGCATCCAATCGGCACTGCATGCGCAACTCAAGTTCAACAGCGCTTCAGGGTCTGAGTTGTCGACGGCGACTTTGACAGCGCTCATTGGTCAGCAGCTTTACGAGAACACGCCGCCCGAGAAGTACGCTACGTTTTTCCTTTCGATCTATGACGAGGCCACGGGGCGGCTCACCTACACCAACGGCGGACATCTAAAACCGATTCTGGTGCGCAACGGCCAAGCCACAACGCTCGAAGGGGACGGGATGGTAGTGGGGTTACTGCCGAACGTCAAGTACGAGGAGCAAGACATAGTTCTGCAGCACGGCGATCTGCTGGCTATTTTTTCTGACGGAATTCCCGAAGCTGAAGACGCGCAACAGCAGGAGTTCGGCGAAGATCGCCTGGCCGAACTTCTCGTTGCCAACGCGGCGCAGCCCCTGGATGAGATCGTCAAAATCGTGACGGCCACCGTGGAGCAGTGGACCCACGACCCGGAAGCTCGCGATGATCTGACGCTCTTGCTGCTCCGGTCGAACGCGAACCAGCAACCTTCGGGAACGACCTTCAGGGGCGCGACTCCATGACCTGTCGCGCCCTGAAGGTTTAAGTTACCCCGCTACGGTTGCACTGCTAGTGCATGTGGTTGTCCACGGGCGGGATAAGTTCCGACGACCTGAAGCGTGCTCAGGTCGATCTTCGTGATCGTGGCGTCGCACTGGTTCGCCACGATCAATGCTTCGTCGGTGATGTTCTGGTCCAAACTGAGCGGGTCCGAATCTCCGGTCAGGAAGATCTTCATCGATGACACGCAATTCCCCACCGGGATGCTCTTGATTACTTGTTTATTGCGTGTGTCGATGACATAGACACTGCCGGTCGGCGTCACGCCATTCACAGTGTTGGGAACGGTCGCGACGAAGGCGAGCCACTGATTCTTGCTGACGGTAATTCGCCCCGGGCTGGGCACTGTCACGGGCGAGTCGTACCAAACGCCACTCGTTGTCACCAGATGAACAACGTTGGCGCCAAAGTCCGTCACGCCAACAATGCCCCCGTAACCGTCCGAGAGGTGGTCAGGATTGCCGCCGAGGTCCAGGGTTTCGGGTGTGTCGTCTTCTACGTGGAAGCGCGCCAGAACGCTTCCGGAAAGAACGTAGCCCCAGTCGCGATGCACACTGAGTGCATCCGGCTCGGGCACGGCCGGCGACGACCAGAACTTGTACAACTTTTCGCTCCCCGGCAGGATCACGGAGATACCGCCCGCATAAGCATGGCTCGCGAAAACGTATCCGCCGTCTTCCGCCTCCGACGTTGCCAGGTCCGTGATGTTATAGGTCAACGGGATCTGGCGAATGGCAGGTGTGCCTGGAGTATCCGGCGATGGCGCATCCATCACCTGTACAACTTTGTCGAGCTCTCCAGCAAAGAAGAGCTTGGAACAGGTGTCCTGACCGCCGCTGCAAGGATCCAGCACGCTGTCAAACAGGAAGCTGGGTGACGCCTGCTGCCAATACGCGAGGTAGTCGATGTTCAGGTTCTGCGGTACCGGGACCGATACCGGTGAGAGCGTCGTCCCGCCTTCCGCAAACGCGGAAACGAATCCCGGACCAGCCGCGTAGCCGCTAGGCATAGGCACAACTTGTTGCGCGCAACCAGTCAGCGTCAACAGTACTGCGGTGACAAGCAAAACGGTTTTCGGCAGATTGCTTTCGTGGGGCACAGCTTGGATAGTTTTCTGTTGCTGGTTCATGTTGTGTCCCCTTACTTGAAGCTGACCGTAACTGCGCTGATCGACGCCGTTGTGGCCGACCCTGCCTTGATGCCGCTCGTCTGAAATGTAGCTTGCGGAGTGTTCTGCAGTATTCCCGCGAGCACCACGCCGCTCGTCGTTGCCGGCAGCCGCTCAAGAATCGCCGAAGGCACTGTCAAGCTGGTAGAGTTGGCGCTCGCGCTGCAAAGGAACGCGGCGCTGTTGCGCAATGCCGAATCACGCGTGCCGCCGGCCACGATGATCAACGCGTTCGATGGCGCCGATCCGGAAACAGTCCACGTCACGGTCAGGTCCGAACTTCTGGGAACCGAGCTCGAGCTCATCAGATTTGTGATGTTGATCTGCGGAGCGGGGTTCACCGATACCGAGAAGGCCCCCACGTCCGTGCCGCCTGCGCCCATGATGCGCACCGGGCCTGAATCGAGCAGCCCGCCAGGCGATGGCAGCGGCGTAGGAAGGCTGTAGCCAAGCTGCTTGCTGTACTGCTGTTTCCCGAACGGAACGGTGACCTGTTTCGATCCATTCGAAACAGTAAGCGTTCCAGCATTCAGAACCTTGCCCACGGGCGCAAAGCCGGGGAGCGTTGGCGTCGAGAAGAGATCTCCGGGAGCGGAAGACGCTGTGCACGTTCCGGCCGGCGGCGGCGTGAAGTAGGGGTTGTACGCGAAGTCCCCGACCGCATCGTTGCGGAACGTGGCGACAGCTTCGTCCACCACTGCGGTGATCGGGATTCCTGCTACGGGCCTCGTCAGACTGGCGCGAACCAACAAGACTGACCCGAACATGCCACTCGTCGTGTCGCCGAACGGTTGAACGTTTTCGGAACACGCGCTGCCGTCGGCTGTGATCGCAATACTCACAACGTTGCTCGGCTCGCTTCCGTTCGTTCGCAACTGCACTGGTACATGGCAGCCGAGCGGCACATCGTTCGGCAGCGTCAGCGTAATTTGATCCAGGCCGGAACAGCATGGGCTGCGTCCCGCATAGTATTTACTCGCTGGTTTGCCGCCGACGAAGATTTCGAGCGGCACGTTCAGATCGCCTGCTTGCGGCGGTACGTTGTCGGCGTTCAAGCCCGCTCCCAAACCCGTGCCGTACAAAATCACCACCTGCCCGGGCTTCGCCGGCGCGCTCTTCGCGTTCACCGGCAGCCCACTGGCTGGTGTAGTTCTGCACCACGGCCGGGCCTGTGCCGCTACTGTTGACGCTGAATACCCCAATGTTGTGAGCGACCACGGAAATCGGCTGAGCGAGCGAAGTCGCCACCGTTGTACGAGACCGTGACTTTATCCGCGCCAAGCGGAGTGTTGGACGGCAGAATGGCGTTGATCTGTCCGGCTGAAACGAAGACGGGGATTGCGTCGACGACAGTGGAGCCAGAGGTGACCTGAACGGTCACTCCCGCCAGCGACTTCCCGAGCGGGAACGATTGCGCCGAGACACCGGTCGAGGGACCAAGACCAGTGCCGAAAAGTGTAAACAAGGCGCCCTGAGCAATGCCGCTGCCGGGAGCGCCGGGACCTGTATAACTGGCAGCATTGACAATGCCGCCAGGGCTGATGACTGGTGTGCTTGTTTGACCGAAGGCAAGCAGAGGGAACAAAAGGACGGGAAACCGGAAACGCATAAGGGCCTGAGGAAACTCCGAGGGTCACTCTATCACGAGTTTGTAACGGCTCTGGATGACCAGGTGACAATGCAGAGATACCCCCGGTCACCTTCACCAGCCCCCTAAAACTGCGTTGACGAATTTGCAACACTGGCCTCCGCGCCGTTGTCAGAGGCGCGACGAAAGGGAGCGCATAACCGAAAGCTCACGCATTCCGAATAGCCGAACCCGGACCAATGCACTCCTTCCAGTCGCGCCTCTGACGGACCCAGGCTATGTTCAGCAACGCAGTCTTATTGACCTTTCGCGGTCGGTTAATATCGGAGTGTCGGGCCCTTGCGATGCTGCTGTTCACCGTTGTTGCATTCACGCTGATGGCCGCACAGACGGCTAACGATTCTGCGAACCTGGAACTGCGCTTCGATGCGCTGCGGCAGCGGGTGCTGTTCCGCGGGAGTTCAAGTTCGAACTGGTGAACCGGACCAATCACAATCTCCTGATCCCCAAGCCATCTATCGGTTGTTCCAATAGCTACGATGGCTCTGTATCGCTTCAGCTTCATTTCATCCCATCAACACGTGGGCCCGGTGCAAGCGGTGGCGGCTGCGGCGGTGATCGCTATCGATTGGCCATCCATTACGTCACGCATCCAGCAGTGGACCATCCTTCATCCCGGTGAGGCGATGACGCTCACGGGCAATCGCGAACAGATGCACTGTGCAGAAACGAGGCCGGGCGTTTACGAATTCTGGGCTGTGTATTCACCGCCGGCGATTCGTGCGGAAGATCAACAGGCACTGCGCGAGATGGGCATCGACTTCCCTTACGCGGAACTGGTGTCACGCCACATCACCTTCGTGCAGCCGTAGTCACTCAGCCTGGGACCGCCAATCTCCAGATTGGCCCCGTCGTTTTCAAATCTTAACTACCAGGCCAGCTTCGCCGGAAAGAACTCCGCGATCAGTTCTTCGTAGTAGGGGCGCAATGCTTTCACATCCGGCTTTGCCGCGCCTTTCGAGTAGAGATCATACGGGTTGAACTTCTTCACCCACTCGAACATTTCGCGGTCGTGGCTGTCCATCAGATGAGCGTAGGCACCCTCTTTATGCGCGGCATAAAAAGAGTGATAGCGCACCATGTATTGCGCGGGCTCAGGCAGGTAATCTTTGACAACCGTGTAGAGATATTCGTCATGCCCCCATGAAAGATCCACATGGCGCAAGCCGCAGCCGGCAGCGTAGACGCCGCACTCGGATTGGTATTGCGGCACTCGTGAATCAGGATTGGCCGCGAAAAACTCCGGGAACACGACGCGATCCGAATAGGCGCAGCCCACCGGGAACGTGTCACCGACCACAGCCCACTGCGGCTCGCCATAGAGGCACAGCACTTTACCGAGATCGTGAATCAAGCCCGTGAGAATCATCCACCGCGGATGGCCATCGGCACGAATGGCTTCGGACGTTTGCATCAGGTGTTCGATCTGTGAAAGATCGGTATCGGGATCACTATCGTCAACGAGCGTGTTGAGGTACTCCATGGCGTCCCAGACGCTCATTGTGCTTTTGCGCAGCGGCCGGTATTGAGCCTGTTTGCTCTGCACGAAGTCGCGTGTCTGCAGCGCGTGATTCAAACGGTAGAACTCGGTCACGCCGGGGTTAGCGTCCGCGCGATAGTTGCGAAACTCTTCGTCGCTCTTGCCTTCCGCATAACGCGTTTTGACGAAGTCGTCCCACTGATCGATCTGCTGCGATGCCGTCGCCTGCTGCATGTCTTCCAGTTTAATCGCCGGCGAGCAGTATGGCGTGTGAAGTGCTCGTGAATTCGAGTAAGAAAATTCATTAGCGGTAGCGGCCTCCATCGAGCGATCCGAACGCGGAGACGGAATGAGCTGCCGAACACCCGAGGTGCGTCCAGGCGGCTGCGATCGCGGATGCACCTCATCCTTTCATCTGTTGTTAGCTCCAGGAGGCATTCATTATGTGGGAAGAACGCAAGCAAACAGGGTTTTCATCTACGGGCGTCACCGTGATCGGCAAGACAATGATCATCAAAGGTGACATCGAAAGTACGCAAGACCTCTACGTCGATGGTGAGGTGACCGGCAAGTTGGAAGTCGCAAACTGCCGTTTGACGATCGGGCCGAACGGCAAGGCACGCGCCAACGCGACCGCGCGCGACCTGGATGTGCAGGGCGCTCTTGCCGGCGATGTAGAATCAAGTGGAAAAATTTCCATACAGAAGGGCGGTCGGCTAGTGGGCAATGTACGCACGGTAGGCATCGTGATTGAAGATGGCGCGTATTTCAAAGGCGGCATCGACATACTTACGCCGGCGAAGGTTATGGTGAACGAAGCATGACGGCGAACCTGGCCGGGTACACAGGCCGGGATGCCGGCGCATACCGGTTGGGCGATTGCCTCAGCGCTTCGCCAGACTCGGCAGCGTACGAGACGGAGTTTGGGGCGCCACCGCGCCCCGCCGTCATCGAGCTTCACGAAGGAGAGCGAGCTTTAGTCGAACGCTGGCGCGCGGCCATGCCTTTGCGCCACCCAAATCTGATCGAGATCTACGACGCGGGCGAGCAGGAACTAGACGACAAACGCGTGGCCTACGTTGTGATGGAGCGCGCGGATGAATCGTTAGCCGGCGTGCTCGCGGAGCGGCCGCTTTCTGAAACCGAGACGCGCGAGATGCTTCAGCCCGCGACGGAAGCGCTGCGCTATTTGCACAGCAAAGGCTTCGTTCATGCGGGCTTGAACCCGTCGAATGTGATGGCTGCCGGCGATACGCTGAAGCTCGCAACCCACACCGTTCAAGCGCAGAGTGAAACCGCCACGCCAGCGGACGATGTGTGGATGCTCGGCGCGTTGATTGTCGAAGCGCTGACCGGCCGGCCGCCGGTGATTGTCGAAGATGAGCCATACATTCTGCGCAATGCTCCGGATGCATTCACCGAAATCGCGCGTCACACGCTGGCGAGCGATCCCGCACAGCGTTGGAGCCTGGCGGAGGTGATGGAGCACCTGAAGCCTGGTTCTTCGCGTACACCGATTCCGCAACCGGAGGCGGTCAAGCAAACCGTCGCGCCCCCCGCCATTACCCGTGAACCTGTTCCCGAGCCAGTGCGGCAGCGCGTGCCCGAGCCGATCCGTGAACGTGCGCAGGAACCGCTGCGCCAGGCTGCTCGCGCGCCGTTGTCTTATGTGGATGATCCGCCCCCCAACAAAAACAAATGGCTCATCCCCGTTATTGCGGCAGTGGCGGTTGCACTCATCCTGATGTACGCATTGGGCCGCAAGAAAGAACAGACTGCGGTCGCCGCTAATCCGGCTGCCGCAACGACGGACGTACCCGCCAGTGTGCCGGCACCCACCCGCGCTGAGCCGGTTGTGCATGAGCAATCCGTTCCGTCTCGCGTCGCGAACGAGCCCGCCCCAGGAAGGCGCGCCGGCGGCTGGACAGTGGTGGTTGCGAGTTATGCCGATCGTAAATCAGCCGAGCGCCGGGTGCAGAAGATGGAACGTCGCTGGCGTAAGTTCCGGCCCGAGATTTTGGAAGAGCCCGGTTCGCGCCCGTTGCACCTTGTTGTGATCGGCCACAACTTGTCCGAAGACGAGGCCGCGAACATCCGGCGCAAAGCGGTGGCGTCGGGAATGCCGCGCGATACGTACATCACGTCGCGTGTGGGTCCAGACACCAACCGCTAACGCAAATACTTATTGAAAAACTCGAGTGTCCGCTGCCACGCAAGTTTTGCGGCGGCCTCGTCGTAGCGGGGCGTCGTGTCGTTGTGGAAGCCGTGATTGACGCCGTCGTAAACGTACGCGGTGTACGTCACGTGATTCGCCTTCAACGCCTCTTCGTAAGCGGGCCAACCGGCATTCACGCGAGTATCGAGCCCCGCGTATTGCAGCAACAGCGGCGCTTTGATCTTCGCGACATCGCTCGCCGGCGGCTGACCTCCATAGAACGGCACGGCTGCCGATAAGTCCGAGCCCATCTGAACAGCGAGTGCGTTCGCAATGCCGCCGCCGAAGCAGAAGCCCACAACGCCTACTTTGCCGTTCACGCCTGGCTGCGCCTTCAGCCAGCGCGCGGCGGACACAAAGTCCGCATTCATCTTCTGGCGATCGACCTTCTTGAACGCGTCCGCACCCTTCTCGTCGTCGCCCGGATAGCCGCCCACACTGGTCAGTCCATCTGGAGCAAGCGCAATGAAGTTCTCGGTCGCGAGGCGGCGCGCAACATCCTCGATGTAAGGGTTCAGGCCACGATTTTCATGCACGACAAGCACGCCCGGCAGCTTTCCACTCGGCTTGCGCGGGCCGCGCAAGATAGCTCTTGATACTGCCATTGCCATCGGGCGAGGGCACGTCAACACGTTCGGTATGGATACGCGCATCGTCCTTCGGAACCTGCTCTGCCCACGCGTAATTTGGCCGCAACGCTTCCAGGATCGTGGCAGCCGTCATTCCGCCCACAGCGAACTTTTTCGCTCCGTCCAGAAAGTCACGGCGCTGAATATCGCCGTGAACATATTTGTCAAACAGATTGAGCAGTTCCTGAGGAAATTCAGAGGCGCGTTTACGTTCCATGAGGGCTTCCTTCGACCGCAGCTTATCACCCGGTTTGCTAGAATGAAAACTTTGGCGGCGTAGCTCAGCTGGTTAGAGCGACGGTCTCATAATCCGTAGGTCCGCAGTTCGAGTCTGCGCGCCGCCACCAACACATCTTTATTGATTTAGCGCTTTATCGATGGCTTCCAATTCGCGCGCGGCATCTACGTAGCGCGATTGAGAAGTCAGTTCACGATAACGTTGCAGGTGCGCTTTGATCTGCGACAGCACCGGCGCGCTCACCGTTGACGCGGGCGGCGGAGTAGTGCCCGGCGCGCTGCTAGTCGTCATCGTTGACGGACTGGCGGTGGGTGTTCGCGCACCCTGGCCTTGTCCCAATTGCGCCAGAGCGTCTTCATACGAATCGCTATAGATCAAGCGATTGCCGATCGCGAGCACAATCTTTTTCAACTGCGGCATCCGCGCTTCGCTGGCCTGCAGATAAATGGGCTCAACAAAAAGAAACGTGTTCTCGACAGGCAGCACGAGCGGTTGCCCGCGCAAGACCTGCGAGCCTTGCTGATTCCACAACGTCAGGTCTTTCGAGATGTTCTGATCCTGATTGATGCGGGCGCCGATCTGCATCGGACCGAGCGTTAACTCCTGCTTCGAGAGCGCGAGCACCACGCGTTCGCCAAGATGCGGACCATCGCAGCGAGCGAGCATCACGCCGATCAGGTTCTCCTTCGAGTAGGGAGTGAACGTCGTCATCAGCATGAACTCAGGCGTGTCCTCACCCGGCAGCGTCGCGACCACGTAGGTCGGCGTCGCAGGCTGTGAGTCTCCGGCCTGACCGGCGGAACTGCGCGAGAGCTCCCAGATATCCTCCTTGTTGTAGAAGGCCTGCGGATTGGTCATGTGATACAGGCGGTATAGGCTGGCCTGCACGCGAAACAACGTCTCCGGAAAACGCGCATGCGCGCGCAAATCCGCGGGCATCTCTGAAGCATTCCGGAATAGCTGCGGAAACAGGCGGCGGTACGCTCCGATGAGCGGGTCGGTCTCGTCGAATACGTACAGGTTCGTAGTTCCGTCATACGCGTCGACGGTTGCTTTGACGCTGTTGCGGATGTAGTTGAGCGAGTCGCTCGAGGTGCCGGTCTCTCGCGCGAATGGATGCGAATCGGACGTCGTGTAACCGTCCACCATCCACACCAGCCGCCCGGCTTGCGTGATGACGAGATAGGGATCGTGATCCCACTCAAGAAATCCCGCGAGTTCGGTCAGCCGCGGAATGACTTGACGCCGGATCATCATGCGGCTCTCCGGCTTCAAATAGTTCGTCAGCAGGATGTTCGCGTCGCCATAGTGCAGCGCGGCGAGCGCCCGCATCAACGGCGATGAGATCGGGAAACCGCCCGCTCCGTCGTAACGCGATTTTTTGTTGTCGTCGCCCGAGGGGTAGTTAAACTCTTCTTGCGCGGTGCGCACGAACACCGGTTCATGCAGCACTTCACCGTAGTAGATCTCTGGACGAGTGATGGACAGGCTCGGCGTTTTCACCAAAGGCGGCATGTCCTGGATCAAAAACACCGGGAGCCCTTCAGGCGTAAGTTTGCTGACCTCCGCCATTGCAACGCCGTATCCATGCGTGTAGCTGAAGCGCGGGTTGACCCAGCTTGCGCTCGCGCCCTGCAGCTTGCTGATGTCGAGCTCGCGCGGCGTGATCAGTGTCTCGCGCAGTTGGCCGTCAATGGTATAGCGGTCGACATCGGTGTCGTGAAAAACGTAGTAAGGCCGCAATGCCTGACTTTGCGTGACCGTGTCGTGAAAAGGTCGCCAGTCCCATAGACGCACGTTGCTCAACAGTGCCGTGTGCTTCGAAATGTCGATGGATGTCGCCGGCTGTGTCTTGTACTCGACTTCGCGCAAGTTCTTTTCAAGCCCGTATGCGCTGCGCGTCGCGTGCAAGTGCATGTCGATGTAAGGCGACTCAAGTGAAATTTCGTTGGGCTTCACATACAGGCTCGACATCAGTTTGGGAACCAGCCATGCGATGGGAATTGTGACCGCTAAGAACACGATCAGAATCCAGCGCCCAAGCCAGGCAAACACAGCCGCGCCCAACGCTGCCGCGAACAGCATCCACTGCAGCGGGATACCGACATGCTCATCCACGTAGTCGACGCCGACCATAAAGCCGTGATCGTGATACGCCATCTGGTAACGGCCGAGAAGATAACCGGCCGCGATCGCGACGAAGATCAGCGCGAGAAGGGTGCGGAGGAAGCGCGACTCAAGGCCGCCCGAGAGACGCAGAAAACGAAAATCCAGTTCGCGAAATTCGCGCAGTTCGCCGGCCTGGTAGCGAAGCTGCCAGCCGCGCGCGGTCAACCAGAAGAGCAGCGCTGCGACGATCAGAATCGTGAGCAGGTAAGCTCTGAGCGACGAGTAGAAGGGCAGATCGAACAGATAGAACCCAAGCGTCTTGCCAAAGATCGCGTCGTGCCATGTGGAAGTGTCGGGCGGCAAGTTGCGGCTGCCGATGAACCGCACGATCGTCCAATTTTCGAGCGTGGCCGAAGCAATGATCCACGCCAGAAGGGCGAGCACAAGCGCGACGATGCGGCGATAGCCTAACGCTTCGCGCGGCGCCGCGCCGCCGAAATGCATGCCGCGGCGGTGTGTGAACCACAGCAGCGCAAATGCTACCAGCCATGCAGCCGCGAGAGGCGTGTACTCATAGATAAAGAGATTGAACCAGGTCTCCACCTGATGCATCTCTTGCCACCACGCATATTCGACGGCGAAGCCAGCCAGCCAGCGTGCGGCGAACAGCAGAATCAGAAAGAGCGCGGCGAACGTGATCCACCGGGCGCGAAACGGACGGCCGCTCTGCACGGGGAAGTATCCAGGTTCAGGCACAATGGGAGTTTAGCAGCCGCTTGATTAAGGCAGAGGCGCGACTTACGACGTGCATACGAGTCGCGGGTGTAAGCCAGCGGTCGATAACGTGACCGTCACACAGCTTCGCAAAGCGCGAGCGGTACGATGGGCGCGCCGGTAGCGCCGACCAATTTCAGCGGTGCGCACGCAAAAGTAAAACTCCAGATACTACGCGCGGCAAGCTCTTCAAGATTCAGGCACTCGATGATGTGAATGCCCGACTCGACAAGCAGATGAATGTGTACCGGCATGTCTGCATCGGGCATGCGCTCAAAGGCAACGGTGTCGGATCCGGCCGCGAAGATGCCGCGCGAACTCAGCCACTTTGCGCCCGCAAGCACCGGGCCGGGTCCCCGCACCTGGTTGATGAAGCGGCGAGCATCGGACCAGTACTGCGCCCAGCCAGTTCGCAGGAGAACAATGCTGCCCGGCGGGATCGTGACCTTCTGGCGTGCCACGGCTGCATCCAGATCTTCAGGCGCAATGGTCACGTCTTCTGCCAAGGGCGCATTGTTGTGCAGCGCGCAGATGTCGAGCAAAACGGCGGGCCTGACGATCGCGCCGATGGTGTCGACTGAATAATGCGCGACACCCTTCACGTAAGACTGCTCCACGGGCCGGCCACCATAAAAAAAGCCGCCGCAGGAGAAGTGCGAGAGCGCATCGATGTGCGTGCCGCAATGACTGCCGGTTGCGATCGCATCGGAAGCCGACGTGTAACCGCCTGGCGAGAGATAGTCGCCATGCTGCTTCGTCATGCTGTAAAGAAATGGCGGATGCGCTGGATGATGCGGCATGCCGACGAAGTAAGGTTGGGAGAGATCGAAGATGCGGGCGTTTGCGAGACGGCTCGAGAGCGTGTCCACTTTAGTCGTGCTTGCTGTAGTAATAGGCGTACTTGCTGTAGAGTTCCGTCGCACGGGCGCCGTTGACGACGATGCCCAGCACGTTGTTTTCACATAACGTCTGCATCGCACGCGTGATGTTGTCGAAAGTGGTCGCACCGATTCTGACAACAATCAACGTTCCGTCCGCCAGCGTGGAAAGCAGATTCGCATCCGCCGAGAACAGCAATGGCGGGCTGTCGATGATGAACCAGTTGAACACCTTGGGCATCGCCTCGATGAACGTTCGCACATGGCGCAGATTCAACAGTTCCAGAGGATTCTTGACGGGCGACCCGGCGGGCATGAAGTACAGATTTGTATTGCCCACCTTGCGGAGGCACTCTTCGAGCGGCGCCTGCTCCAGCAGGTAATCCGAAAAACCTGGCGCGCGATCCGTTTCGAACAAGGAGTGAATCGTCGGACGGCGCAGATCGACATCGGCCAGCAGCACGGAATTTTCAGAGAGCTGTGCCTGTACGAGAGCCAGATTCACCGCGGTGAACGTCTTGCCCTCGGCTGGAGAGGCGCTCGTCACGACGAGCGAATTGAGCTGCTGCTGCCGCTTCATGTGATTGAGCCGCGTGCGCAGCGAGCGAAACTCTTCGCCAGGCATGTCGTGCGGGTTATTCACATCGATCAGATGAACATCGGGCGAGATGTTGAACGGAATCTCGGGAACGCGGATCAACAGGTCGGTGAGATCTACATGGCGTTCAGGCCCGAGCGCAGGACTCGGAACATCCGTCGGTTCGACCGGCGGCAGCGGATTCGCGCCAAGTTGTTCGGCACGCCGCAGCGCATCGTGGACGCGGCTCAATGTTGTCTCCGGTCAATCATGTGTGGGCCACGTTGTAGTGATAGTACATGGATACCGTGCACGCGAGCACGCCCAGAATCACTGCCGCCGACCACCCGACATAGGCGAGGCGCCGCCTGCGTTGGACCAGGTAATCGTTCTCCAGCAGCGGGATGCTGCTGAGAATCGGAAGCTGCGTGTAAGCGCGCACGTCTTTTAAATTCTTGAGTGATGTATCTTTCAATTCACGAACTGCCGCGAAGGAGATGCCGGCCACCAACCCTACCGCGATACCCAGGCTGCAGATCAGCCAGCGGTTCGGGCTGGTCGGTTGCTCGGGCAGGGAAGCCGGGTCGAGCACTTCGAGGTTCTCACCCGCCTTCCGCGTCACCATCGCTTTGTGAGTGTCGGCCACGCCCTGTTTCTGTTGCAGGTCCTGATACTTAGCGGACGCCAGTTGGTAGTCCTTCACGAGTTGCGCGTATTTCTGCTCGTTCGCCGGGCCCGCTTCCAGACGGGATTGATAAGCGGCCACCTGGCTGTTGATCGCCTCAATCTGCTTCAGCTTTTCAGAGCGATCGAGATCCACCGCGCGGATGGCGGCTTTGGTCTGCTCGGTTTGGGCCGTGACATCGCTCAAAGAACGCGTGAGCTGCGGGTTCTTCTTGGGGTTGCTCTTATTCTGAGCGTCGGCCTTTTCGATGTCACGCTGCAGAGCATCGCGTTCTTTGGTCCACACGCCGATCTGCTGCTCAAAATTGCGGATATCGGGATACGTGTCTTTATAAACTTCACGCAGCGAGTTCAAGCGCGATTGTGTCTCAGCAATGCGCTTGTTCAAATCGTTCAGCCGCTCGCTGCGAACGCTCACCTGCGGTTCTTCTGCCGGGGCGGGCGCCGTAGCGACGATGGTCGCGTATTGGCTTTTCAACGTGTCGAGGCGAGACTCCAGCAGCAGCTTCTCCTGCGAGTCTCGATTCAACGCTCCATCGAGCGAGCTGCGCTCGTTCTGCAGTGCCGTTAAAGCCTGGATGTTGTACTGCGACTGCTCCGGCAGGCGCCCGGAGTTATGCACACGGAACTGGGTCAGCGTCTCCGATGTCCGCTCCATTGCGGCCTTGGCCTGTTGCAGTTCGTCGCTGAGGAACTCGGTTGTGACAACGGTCTGTGTTCTCTGCGACGAGACGTTCGATTCCGTGAACTTGGTCACGAGCGCCTGCACGACGCGCTGTGCTTTCACGCGATCCGGATACGCAAACGAAATGCTGAACGCCGATGCCGGACGATTGCCTTGCCCAGCCATGGCCATGATGCCGATCTTGATATCTTTCGTTCGCATCTTCTCGATGACGTCTTCAAGAGGCTTGCGATCGAGTTCCGACCGGTAGAGGTTCAGGTCGGGGCGCTGGATTAACTCAGAGAGGCTGGTGCGGCTCAGGATGTCCTGCTGCATCTGGTTGATGCGATCGACCATCAGTTGATTGACGACCGACGGAATCAACTGCTCTGAAATTTGCGACGGTGCAATGCGGAGCGCTGCTTGAGAAACGTAGACGTTCGGGAGCAGGAATGCGACGACGCAGGAAATGACCAGCCCGGCAAACAGCGGACCCAGGATCCAGCCGAGATGGCGTCGGACGATATCGAAATAGTCCTGAACGTCCAGCTCACGCCGTGAAATGCTGACGTAGCTGGTAGGTGCCGGCGTCGACATAACAGAGCGGGTGCGCTACGGGACGAAGATCTGGTCGCCGTTTTGTATCAGGATGTTCTCGTCCATGTTCTTGCCTTTGCTCACCATCTTATAGTTGAACGAGAAACGCTGATTGCCGCGCAGCACATAGATCTTCTTGGTATTCGCGAAATCGCGAAAGCCGGATGCATTCACGAGCGCTTCGAGCAAGGTGGTCGGCCCGGTGAGCGCGTACGTGCCGGGGCGGTTCACCTCACCCTGGATCGAAAACTTCTTGCTATTTACCTTCAGCAACTGCACGTTTACTTCGGGAGTTTTGATGAACTCCGTCAACCGTTTCGTGATGGCCGCCGCGAGTTGCGAGACCGTCATACCGTCGGCTTTGAGTTCACCGATTAACTGCATGGAAATATAGCCGTCCGGCCGAACATCGAGCGTGCCGCTCAGATCGGGTTCGTGCCACACGCGGATGTAGAGCGAATCTTCAGGCCCGATAACATAAGCCGTTTTGTCCGGCGCTCCTTCGGGCATTGAGTGCGGCTTGGGCGCGGCAGTGGCGTCGCCGGCCGCGGTAGCCGCAGCGTCGGGCTTCACTTCCTCTGCAGGAGGAGCGGACGGCTGGGATGTTGCCTGAGGCGGCGTAGCGGGCGCCTGTGTTTGCGCAGCGGCGCAGGTCGAAAACAGCAAAATCGAGAGCAGTGAAGTCGAAATCAAACGGGGCATAGGTCGGCTGGCAGACGATCTCAATACGTTTCCAATCTCCTCTATTGTATCGTCATACTCTGGCCAACACTTCATACCTACATGTCTAACCAGCGCTACTTTCTTGCCAAAACCGATCCTGAAACGTATTCAATCGAGCAATTTGCAAATGAAAAGCGTACTACCTGGGATGGGGTACGCAATGCCCAGGCGCTCCGCGCGATCGCTGCCATGCGGCCCGGCGATAAGGTCTTCGTCTATCACAGCATGAGCAACGCTGCGGTAGTCGGTTTGGCCAAAGTGGCTTCGGAGCCGCGGCCGGACTCGAAAGACCCCAAGCTGACCGTCGTCGATTTCGAGTTCGTTACGACCTTTGAAGAGCCGGTCACCCTGAAAGAGATCAAAGAATCCGGTCTCTTTGAGGATTGGGCGCTGGTTCGCCAAAGTCGGCTCTCCACCATGGAAGCGCCCGCTGCTTTTGCGGACTGGATGCGTAAGCGCTTGCCCCACAGCGGCATCTAGCGAATTCCGCGAATCGGGAGAGGTAATCTCCCAAATTCCGGATTACGCGCAGCCAATCCGCCCTAAGTGTCTGAAAAACAGCGTATTCTGGGCTTAACGGGCGAGAAAATCGCTGGCCATCTACTTGCTAATAGCCGTCCTTAGGGATAAGTGTCTGCTGGCGTAGAGCCTCCATGTTGCAAGAGTTCAAGATCCAGTTATCGACAGCGTTCCTCACGGTGCTTACGGCTGCCGCGCTGGTTGCTGGGATTTTGAACTTTCAGCTCCTGCACCGCTTCCATTTGGGCGATGACGGCGTCACCTGGGTAGATCAATCGACGGCGGCCGGCAACGCGGTTCGTGCCTACCGTGTTGTGCCCAGCAGTGTCGGCGATCGCGCCGGATTGCGTGCCGGCGATCAGGTCACACAGATCAGTGGTGCTGAAGTCAAAACCGCGATGAACGTGACGGAAATTGTCGCGGACAAAGCGTGGCGCCGGTTGAATTACCGCGTCATCCGGAAGGGCGTCGCGTTTGAAACGCCGGTGATTATCGCGGAAGCGCCGCGCGATCGCGCCGTCTATTTCCAATACCTGACGGGCGCTTCTTATCTGATCATCGGCCTGTTCGTATATCTGCGGCGCAGGAGCGCGTCGAAGGCGCGGCACTTTTATGTTTACTGCCTGGCGTCGTTCATCTTTTGCTCGCTGCACTATACCGGCAAGCTGAACACCTTCGACAAGAGTATCTATTGGGCGAACGTGATCGCCACCTGGCTCGCGCCCACGCTGTTTCTGCATTTCAGTCTGACGTTTCCCGACCCGCCGCGCTGGTTCCGCGCTCGGTTGCATGCACCGCTGCTGTACATCCCCGGGGCGCTGCTGACGGCCGCCTACGTCGCGTTCGCTTCCGGTTGGCTGCACTCCACCACACCACTGGTGCTGGTGCGCGAATGGCTCGATCGCATCGAAATGCTGCTGATGGTTGCGCTGTATCTCGCGAGCGCATGGGTTCTGCATCGCGAAGCGCGCGCCACGGAAGACACCACCACGCGCCAGCAGCTGAAGTGGCTCAGAAACGGAACCGTCTGCGGCTTTCTGCCCTTCGCGCTCTTCTACGCCATCCCCTATGCGGCGGGCTACGATGCGGTCTCCTGGACGCGCTTCGCAGTGGTCGCGATGCCGCTGATTCCGCTCACCATCGCGTACTCGATTGCGCGCTACCGCCTGATGGATGTCGACATCCTGTTCCGGCGCGGCTTCGCTTACACGCTGGCAACGGTTTGTGTGCTGGGCGGCTTCTACTCCGTGGTGTTTGCGCTGGGCAGCATGGTGCAGAAAAACTTCAAAGACCTGAGCGAGACCGGCTTGATTGCGGTCATGCTGGTCGCGGCGTTTCTGTTTCAGCCCATCCGCAATTGGATTCAAGAGCGATTGGACAAGTTCTTCTATCGCGACCGTTACGATTACCGGCGCACCTTGATCGAGTTCGCGCGCGAGCTGAACTCAGAAACTGACGTCGACAAAATGCTGACGTCCGTGGGCGATCGTCTGATGCAGACGTTGTCGATCCGCCATGTCGCGTTCTTCACTCGTGCCGGCGAGGACTGGGAAATGCGCAAGTCCATCGGTTCGAGTGGAAGGTCATTTTCGGGCGAGGCGTTCGACCTGAGCTTCCTCGACTGGCAGCGCAACACGCCTTACGTGTTCTTCGACCGCACGCGATACCGGCTGGATGCGCTCGCCAAGACGTGGCCACACTCCGTGCGCCATACCGTTGCGGTGCTCGATCTGACTTACTACGTGCCATGCACGGTGCGGGGCACGACGATCGCGTACATTGGCGTCAGCCGCTCGGAAAGCGGCGACTTCCTCTCGACCGAAGACGTCGAGCTGTTGGTGACGCTGGCAGGCTACGTCGGCATTGCGTTAGAGAATGCGAACCTCTACCGTGCGCTCGAACGCAAAGTGCACGAATACGAGCGGCTAAAAGAGTTCAGCGAAAACATCGTCGAATCGATCAGCGTAGGAATTCTCGCCGCGGACCTCGAAGATCGGGTCGAGAGCTGGAACACGCGCATGGAAGAGCTCACGTCCATTCGCCGCGAAGACGCGCTCGGCCGCAAGCTGGAAGAATTATTTCCGCCTGCGTTGATGGAGCACATTGAGCGCACTCGTGGCGAGAGCGGTATCTATCACGCGGATAAGCTGGTGCTGCGTTCGTGGGGTCCGGAAGTGGAAGGCGCGGGATTCCAGACGTCACGCGAAGCAACGCTGAATGTCGCTATTGCACCGCTGGTGTCTCGCGATTTCGAACGCATCGGCCGCCTGGTGATTTTCGACGACATCACGGATCGTTCGGAACTCGAACGCCGCCTCGTGCAAGCCGACAAGCTGAGCAGCATCGGATTGCTGGTGGCCGGCGTGGCGCATGAAGTAAACACGCCGCTGGCGGTGATCTCCAACTACGCGCAGATGTTGACGCGGCAGCTTGCGGGCGACGAACAGAAGTCACGCATGCTCGAGAAGATCGCGCGCCAGACGTTCCGTGCGAGCGAGATTGTTAATTCACTTTTAAATTTTTCGCGTACGTCGCCGACCGATGCCAGCGACCTCGATCTGAACAAACTGGTGCAGGAAACGCTGTCGCTGGTGGAGCATCAGTTCGAGAAGGCCGGTATTCAGATCGAGCGCAAGTTCGAGGCGGGCGTTCCGGCCATGCAAGGCAACCCGGGCAAGTTGCAACAGGTGTTTCTCAATCTGCTGCTCAATGCGCGCGATGCAATGGAACATGGGCCGTCGCGCGCCGGCGGACATTGTCTTTCGATCTGCACCTTCCGGAACGACGATGTGGTGTGCGTCGACATCACCGATACCGGGCACGGCATCGCTCCTGAAAATCTCCCGCGTATTTACGATCCGTTCTTCACGACGAAGGCCGCGCGCAAAGGCACCGGCCTGGGGCTCGCAGTGACGTACGGCATCGTGCAGGAGCATAACGGCATCATCGAAGCGTCACCCGCGCCGGGCGGCGGCACGCGCTTTCGGGTGGAACTACCGGTGGGCGCTCGCCGTGCCGGTCTTCCGGCCGCGGCACAAGTTCAAAACGCCTGAGCGTTTCGTGAAATGCTATAGGTTGCGCTGCTCGCGTGAAGCGCGGCACCGCATACGTGTTTAATGACCATCACTGAAACTCCGAAGAGCGTTGCGGCGAAAGGCCGCATTCTCGTCATCGACGACGAGTTTGAAATCCGCGAGAGTCTGTCCGACTTGCTGACTCTGGAAGGCTACGCGGTCGACCTCGCGCAGAACGCTGCGGAGGGTGAACGCAAGCTGGGCCAGAAGCCTTACGACCTTGTCCTGCTCGACCTGATGATGCCCGACCGCTCCGGCATGGAAGTGCTGCGCGATCTGCGCGAGTACGATACCGAGACGCCGGTGTTCATGGTGACCGCGTACGGTTCCGTCGATGTTGCCGTGCAGGCGATCAAGCTCGGCGCAACGCACTTCGTCACTAAGCCGTGGGACAACGCGAAGTTGCTGCGCGAGGTGGAACGCATCACCTCGGGCCCGCTGCTGCAGAGTGAGAACGTTCAACTCAAGAAGGCGCTGAAGCAGCGCTATAACTTCCCGCACATCGTCGGCAAGAGCGAGCGCATGCTGCGGCTGCTGGATCTGGTGGAACAAGTTGCGTCGAGCCGCTCGACGATTCTGATCACCGGCGAAACCGGCACCGGCAAGGAGTTGGTCGCCAAGGCCATTCACACCAATTCGCCGCGCGCCACGCAGGCTTTCGTCGCGGTGAATAGTGGATCGTTACCCGCTGACCTGCTCGAGTCCACTTTGTTCGGCCACGTCAAAGGCGCGTTCACCAGTGCTGTCGCAAACAAGAAGGGCTCATTCGAGGTTGCCAATAACGGCACTATCTTTTTCGATGAGATCGGAACGGTCAGCGCGGAAACACAAGCCAAGTTGTTGCGTGTGATTCAGGAGAAAGAGTTCACACCGCTCGGCTCGAACGAAACCATCAAAGTGGATGTGCGCATCCTGGCCGCGACGAATGCGGACTTGCGCAAGCTGGTTGAAGACGGCAAGTTCCGCGAAGACCTCTACTATCGCCTCAACGTAATCAACATCAACCTGCCGCCCTTACGCGACCGCAAGGAAGACATCCCGCTGCTGGTCGATTTCTTCTTTCTGAAGTATTGCCGCGAGAACGAGAAATTTCTGGACGACAACGGCAACAAGAGCCAGCTTGTATTCCAGCCTGAGGCAGTGCAAGCGTTGATCGAGCACACCTGGCCCGGCAATGTGCGCGAACTCGAAAATGTTGTCGAGCGCGCAGTCGTGCTGGCGACCGAAACATCGGTGCCGATCGATGTGTTTCCCGATTACCTGCTGGCTGCCAGCGGCCGCGTGCGGCGGAACGACGGTGGTCCCTTACCTGCCGATGCCTCGCTGTTCGAGATCGTTGCGGACTTCGAGCGCCGCGTGATCATCGAGAACCTGGAAAAGTGGAATTGGAGTCAGACGGAAACTGCGGACGTGCTGCGCGTGCCGCTCTCCACGCTCAACCAGAAAATCAAGCGGCTGAACATCGACATCAAGAAGAAGTCCGAACGTTGAAGAATCCGCAGATTTCTTCGTCCGCGGCTGCCGTGCCGCACTCGCGCATTCGCGAGCTTGCCGAAATCGCGCTGGGCATGCCGGGCGTGCTGCGTCTTTACTTCGGTGAATCGAATCTACCCACGCCCGAGTACATCAAGCAGGCCGCCGCAAAGGCCATGGCCGACGGCTTCACTTACTACACGGAGAACGCCGGTTTGCCTTCGTTGCGGCAGGCCATCGCCGATCAATATGCCGCGCAGCAGCGGGTCGCGATTGATCCCGCGAGCGAAGTGGTCGTGACTGCGTCCGGTGTACAGGCCTTGAATGTGGCCATTCGCGTGGTGCTCGATCCGGGCGATCACGCCATTGTACTGACGCCGGCATGGCCCAACGGTTCAGCGATTGCGACGATGGCAAACGCGACGGTTTCACAAATCGCACAGCCACTGGTGGGCTCGCATTATGAGGTCGACTTTGATGCTCTGGAGCGCGCGGTCACTCCGCGTACCAGGCTGCTGCTGTACACGTCGCCTTCGAATCCGCTGGGCTGGGTGGCGACTGTTGATGATCAACGCCGCCTGCTCGATTTCGCACGGCGGCATGGTCTATGGTTGATGGCCGATGAAGTGTATGACCGGCTCTGGTATAGCGGCAGGGAACTGGGTGCAATCGCGCCATCGATTCTGCAACTCGCCACCCGCGACGATGCGGTTGTTGTGGTGCACTCGTTCTCCAAGAGTTACTGCATGACGGGTTGGCGGCTGGGTTGGCTCGTCGCGCGCCGCGATTTGGCGCAGAAGTGCACCCAGATGAACGAGTTCATCATTTCGCACGCGGCAAGCTTCACACAGAAAGCCGCTGAAACCGCGCTGCGCGATGGCGAGCCTGAACTGCGCAAAATGCTCGAACGGCTGCGCGCGAATCGTGATTACTGCCTGGAAGAAATGCGCGCCATGCCGGGCCTGACGATCCCGGAGCCCGAGGGCGCGTTCTATCTGTTTCCGCGTGTTGAAGGCCTGACCGATTCCTTTGAGTTCTGCAAGCGGCTGCTGCTCGAAGAGAAGCTGGGGATAGCACCGGGGGTAGCGTTCGGCGAAGGCGGCGAAGGCTCCATCCGCATTTGTTACGCGGCTGAGCGTTCGGTGCTTGAGCCGGCAATGGAACGTCTGGCAAAGTTTCTCGCGCGGCAGACGAGATAAAACTTCAGTGACCTTAGCGCGGCAAACCGCCGCGGACTAGAATCGCTTCACTCTGAAAATCTGCGCCTTTCCAGGACACCCGATAATCGCGGTGCTCGGGAAAGTACTGCGCTATATCAAGCCCGATATTAAAAGAGTATTCCTGGCCGGGTGCTAAGGGTTGATAGCGCGCCTCAACGTTGATGCCGTTGCCAAAGATGAGGTCGGACTCAGTTAAGTCCTTCCCGTCGATTACGATTTTCAGATCTCCTGCCTGCGGAGTCCTCGCGTTCGAGTCATTGCGCCGTAGGAAGGTCAGCTCTATGCATTTGCACGAGGAGTTGGAGCGTGCGCTTAAACCTGCAAACACGGACTTGCCCTCTGCCGGCAAGGCTGCACCTGGAAAGATCGAGATGGAGACGATCAGTGACGCCAGTATGCCTCGCGACATTGCCATTATTATGAGTGACTAGCACTCCCGGTGCGAACCTAACGAACGCGCCCCGCCGCATTCTCAAACACGACGTTCGACACGATGCCCGTATCCGATTTGTCCGGAAGATGCGAGCAGAATCCGATGCCCACATAGAACGGACCATCGAAGTGCAGCGAGATTGGTGGTCCGAGCCGCACGATCGGCTCACCCTGCAAACTGATGAAGATCGAGACCTGGTCGCCATGCTTCTCGATGCCGATGCGCTTCGGCGTGACCTTTGCGAGTGCGCCTCCGAAGCGGTAACTCATGTCCGTCATCATGGCGCCGGGCGTCGCACGCTCGGCGAGGTGAACCATACCCGCGCCGTGCTGGCCGATCATCGCTTCTTTGGAATCGTCGTCGAGCGATTGACGAATGACCAGCACGACCTTGCGGTCGCCATAACCTTCGGCATTCGGGAACGCCACGTCGGCCGCGAGCGAAACATCGCCGGACACCTTCTTCCACAGATACCGGAACTCATCCCGCGAATACCAGATGTTGTAACCGGCGGAGTTGATCGTGTACTGCTTCGTGGCTGAATCATAGGAAGCGCTGCCCGGCACAAGCGCGGCGCCGATGTCGGACTGCCCTTCGAAGATGCCAAGAGGCGCAGCAAAATTGCGGCTGGCACGGTGGAAGTCAGCCGGCGGCGGCACCTGCTTGTGAGTTGATGAGCCCGGCAGCGCCCAATCCGGAACGGTGACCTGCGCCTGGATAACGAGAGCGAATACGAGAGCCAGCCAAAGTTTTGGCATACGAGGAGATTATACGGCTGAGGGCCGCAGATGCACACAGATACACGCAATAAGATCTCATCCGCGTGCATCTGTGTGCATCCGCGGCTAACGCACCTGCATGTTAACCTAACTATTCCCCTCCAGATGATTCGAGCTGTGAAAGGAACACGGGACTTGCTGCCCCCTGCGACCGCCGCGTGGAACCGCGTCGAGCGGGCTGCCCGTGACGTTTTCGCGGCTTATAACTGCCACGAAATCCGTACTCCGATCCTCGAAGAGACGCAGCTTTTTGCGCGCGGCGTCGGCCAGGAAACCGACATCGTCACCAAGGAAATGTATACGTTCGAGGACCGCGACGGTACTTCGCTCACTTTGCGTCCGGAGAACACGGCATCGGTGATGCGCGCGTGGATCGAACATCGCATGGACCTGCTGCCCGGAGTGCAGAAGCTTTATTACATTGGTCCGATGTTTCGCCGCGAACGGCCGCAGAAGGGCCGCTACCGGCAGTTCTTTCAGATTGGCGCGGAGGCGATCGGCTCCGAATCGCCACTCATCGACGCCGAAGTGATCGAGATGGTGATCGAGCTTCTGACCAAAGCCGGACTCAGCGGCTTTGAACTGCTGATCAACTCGGTCGGATGCCCGAACTGCCGCCCTGCTTACGTGGAAGTGCTGCGTGCCGCGCTGAAACCGTTCGCGGAGCAACTCACGGAAGACAATCGCCGCCGTGCGGAGACGAACCCGCTGCGTGTCCTCGACAGCAAAGCGCCCGAAGATGAAGCGATCATCGAGACATTACCGTCGATCCTCGATCACCTCTGCGCGGCGTGCCGCGAACATTTTGCTTCGGTGCAGCAGTTTCTCAACGAGCGCGGAATCGCATTTACGGTCAAGCCGCGCATGGTGCGTGGTCTCGATTACTACACGCGCACCACGTTTGAAGTGGTTCACGGCAATCTTGGCGCGCAGAACTCGGTGCTCGGCGGCGGACGTTATGACGGGCTCGCCGAATCGCTCGGTTCCAAAGTCGCATCGCCCGGCATCGGCTTCTCTATCGGTGAAGATCGTCTGGTGATGGCCGTTGAAGAACAGCAGCAAAATAGCGGCGTCGATCTGTTCATCGCGGCCATGGGCAGTGCTGCGCTGAGCCATGCTGGCGTATTGGCGCGCGACCTGCGCCGGTGTGGTGTGCCGGTCGAATTGAGTGCCGATTCGAAGCTCAAGCGAGCGCTCGACATTGCCAACAAAACCAACGCGCGCCGCACGCTGATCATTGGTGACGATGAAATTGCCGCGGGCGAGTACTCGCTCAAGGACATGCGCACGGGCGAGCAGGCGCGCATCACGCGTGAGGCCTTATTTCAGCAGTTAGGACAGGGATGCAACTAGACTTTCTCGGAGATTTGACACGTACCCATACGTGCGGCGATTTGCGCGCGAGTGACGCGGGTAAACGTGCGTTGGTGATGGGCTGGGTACACCGGCGTCGCGATTTAGGCGGAGTAATCTTCATTCATCTGCGCGATCGTTATGGCGTCACCCAGATCATGTTTGAAGAGGGCGCGGCCACCCACGAACGTGCTGAGATGCTGCGCGCGGAGTACGTTGTCGCGGTCGAAGGCGAAGTGCGTCTGCGCACCGCTGACACGATCAATCCCGCACTGCCCACCGGCGAAGTGGAAGTCTATGCCGACAAGATCTGGATCCTGAACGAATCGCGCACGCCGCCGTTCCCGATGGAAGAGTCGGCCGATGTTTCTGAAGACGCGCGTCTGAAGTATCGCTACGTCGACTTGCGCCGGCCGCGCATGCAACGCAACATCATCCTGCGTTCGCAGATTGCGACTGCAGTGCGCCAGACGCTCACGGCGCAAGGCTTTCTCGAAATCGAAACGCCGTTCATGACGCGCTCCACGCCTGAAGGCGCGCGCGATTATCTGGTTCCCAGCCGCGTGCAGCCTGGCAATTTCTATGCGCTGCCGCAGTCGCCGCAAATCTTCAAGCAACTGCTGATGGTGTCGGGCTTCGACCGCTACTTCCAGATTGTCCGCTGCTTCCGTGATGAAGATCTGCGCGCCGACCGGCAACCCGAGTTCACACAGATCGATCTGGAGATGTCGTTTCCGCAGCAGGAGACGATCTTCGGCGTGATCGAGCCGATGATCCAGCAGGTGTGCAAAGTCGCGGGATTCGATGTGCCGGCGCGCTTTCCGCGGATCACTTACGCCGAAGCGATGCGCAGCTACGGGAGCGATAAGCCCGACACGCGCATTCCCAAAATGCACGCAGTCGAAGACTTGTTCCCGGATTTTGCTGCGCACGGGCTGCCGCTGCTTGCGATTCATCTGCCCAACATCGGCAAGCTCAGCCGCAAGGAACGCGACGACATCAAAGACTTCGGCAAAGAGCGCAATCTGCGCGTGCTGGACGATCCTTCGAAGCTCGATGCTGCCGCCATCGCCGAGGTTCGGCGCCGCGCGGGCATTGGTGAAGAGGACCTGTTGATGCTTGCCGGCTGGATCGGCGAACCGAAAGGCCAGCGGCCCGAAGAGAGCGTGTTTCAAGCCGCCGGGCAACTGCGGCTGCACATCGCGCAGAAGTATAACGACAAGCACCAACTGCTCGATCCGAAGAAGTTCGAATTCTTGTGGGTCACCGATTTTCCGATGTTCGAGTGGAACGAGGAAGACGATCGCTGGGTCGCAGCACACCATCCGTTCACGTCGGTGCTCGATGAAGATCTGGATAAGCTTGCGCAATAACCCGGCGCGCTGCCGTGCGCAAGTCGTACGACCTGGTGCTGAATGGCGTGGAGCTTGGTTCGGGTTCCATTCGAATTCATCGTCAGGATGTGCAGAATCAGGTCTTCGAAGCGCTCGGCTTCACGCTCGAAGAAGCCCGCAAGCGTTTCGGCTTCTTACTCGAAGGTCTTGAGTTCGGTGCGCCGCCACATGGCGGCATTGCGCTGGGTCTCGATCGCATGGTGATGATCCTCGCGGGCGAAACATCGATCCGCGACGTGATTCCATTCCCGAAGACCGCACGCGGTACCGATCTGATGTGCGACGCGCCATCGACAGTGCCGGAGCGGCAACTGCGCGAGCTCGGCCTTTCACTGCGCGTCAAACCAAGTTAGTCAGCAATATAAATAGAGGAGCTTCGATCTTGAGAAAGAAGATTACAGTTGTCGGGGCAGGGAACGTCGGCGCGAATTGCGCGATGTGGATTGCCGCGAAAGAGCTTGCCGATGTCGTGCTGGTGGACATCATGGAAGGCGTGCCGCAAGGCAAAGGCCTTGACCTTCTGCAAGCGGGGCCTGTCAACAGCTACGACGTCACGGTGACCGGTGCGAACGACTATGCGCCGACCGCAAATTCCGACATCGTCATCATCACCGCCGGTTTTCCGCGCAAGCCTGGCATGAGCCGCGATGATTTGCTGCTCGCCAACTACGAGGTCGTGAAGACCGCGACGGAAAACGCCGCGAAGCATTCACCGAACGCGATCCTGATCGTCGTCACGAATCCGCTGGATGCGATGGTGCAGACCGCGCTGATGGTGTCGGGCTTCCCCAAGCACCGCGTGATCGGCATGGCCGGCATTCTCGATACCGCGCGCTTCCGCACCTTCATCGCGCAGGAGTTGCAGGTCTCGGTCGAGAACGTCACGGCTGTGGTGCTCGGCGGGCACGGCGACACCATGGTGCCGCTGGTCCGCTTGAGCAATGTCGCAGGCATTCCGTTGACTGAACTGCTGAGCGCGGAAAAGTTGCAGGCCATGGTCGAGCGCACGCAGAATGGCGGCGCGGAAATCGTGAAGCACCTCAAGACGGGCAGCGCTTACTACGCTCCTTCCGCGGCTGCGGTTGAGATGGCCGAATCGATCCTGAAAGACAAGAAAAAGGTTCTGCCCTGCGCGGCGTATCTCGAAGGCGAGTACGGTGTGAACGGCCTTTATGTGGGCGTTCCGGTGAAACTCGGCGCGAAGGGCATCGAGCAGATTTACGAGATCAAGTTGACTGCTGAAGAGACAGCGGCGCTGCATAAGAGCGCGGCCGCGGTTGAAGAACTCGTTGGCGTCATCAAGAAGAAGATGGCCGAAGGCTAAACGCCTTTCACCAATCTTGTCGCGATGTGAACGCGGGCGGCGGAGGGCAAGTCCTCTTCGCCGCCCGCTTCTTCTTCGGCCAGATACAACACGGCTGCGAGCTTCGAGTCGCTTGCTTCGGGACGATGATGTCCGCGAACCGCATCGACGACGTCTTTGCTTACTTTCCCAATCCGTTCGAGCATCCGCGCTCCCCAATCGGCGTGATCGGATCCGGTGATCAGGCGTTCGCAATAGACGGACGGGAAGCCGGCTTGCTGCCAGTGAATCAAGTTCGTTTGCGCGATCTCACCGAACGAAGCGCGCGCCGCCATGCCGCAATCATGCAACAGCCCCGCGTCGTAGGCGAGCGCGCTACCTTCGCCAAGCTGCCTCGCGCGCACCGCGACATCAAGCGCGTGAACTGACGGCGGCGGGACATTCGCCTGCTCGATTGCCAGTGACAGTGTCTGTTCATCCACACAGCGCAACGTACGGAACACTTTCGCGAGTGGCGCTGCGATGAGCTCATTCAGGTATTCGTCAATCACTTCGGCGGCAGGCCGGGGATCATAGGGCAAGCTCTCGAAGCATTCATCGAACGTGTTGGACGCATCTAGGATCGACGCGAGCAGCAGCGTCTCCTGGTTGCGATCGCGGCTCTCGGCGTTTCCCGCCCACACGCGCAGCACGGCTGCTGTATCCGGATTCACGCCCACATCGCCTTCGCCGTGCTTGCCGGTGATGTCCGTGAGCAGCCGGTTCATCGCGCTGGTCTTCAACGACCCGTACGTCAGATGATGCAGGCGGCACGAATCGAGCAGGATCGCTCTTAAGTCCGGATTCACATCAAGCGCTGTTGCGGCGTATTCCGCAAAGGCAGCAACGCGGATGCAATGCGACCGCACGCCGGGTTCCGCGTAAACCGGATTCTCGAAGCTCATGCGAATTGTGGCCGCGCCGCCCATCTCGTTTCTAGAAGGCTTATCGGCACGTGATCACCAAAGTTGAAGAGCTGAAGAGCATCGCGCCGAGCAGAATAGTTCTATCCGTCACAGTTGTCTGCGCTGTAACTCAAGTAACATTCCGCCTTTCGGGCGCAAGGTCACCAGCGGCTCGTAGCGCGGTGCTCGCTTGCTATGGCGCGTGAACGACCATTGCGCTGCAATGGTCGACAGCAGAATCTGCCCCTCCATCAGCGCGAACTGATTGCCGATGCACACGCGCCGTCCGCCGCCGAACGGCAAGTAGGCAAACTTCGGAATGCGGGCCTCGGCTTCCGGTACGAAACGATCGGGCTCCACATCCAGCGGACGATCGAAATAGCGCGGGTTGCGATGCATCACATAGGGACAGAAGAGCACGATCTCACCTTCCTCCACATCATGGGTTCCAAGCCGCGTCTTGCGTATCGCCTCGCGCCCGAATAGGTAAGCCGGAGGATACAGCCGCAGCGCTTCCTTGAACACCTGCAGTGCGAAGGGCAGGCGCGGCAAGTCCGCGAACTCGACCGGCTTGCCCTGAAGGCAATCCACTTCGGCCTGCAACCGCTGCTGCAGCTCAGGGTTGGTCGCCAGCAGGTAGAGAGACCACGTGATCGCGTTCGCCGTCGTCTCATGGCCGGCCAGAAACAGCGTCATGGCTTCGTCACGAACCTGTTTGTCGGTCAGGCTGCGCAGACCGTGTTCATCTTCCTCGCTCGCGAGCAACAACATCGAGAGCAGGTCGCCATGGTCTTCACCGCTCGCGCGGCGTTCTTCGATCAACCGAAAGATCGTTTGATTCAAGCGTTCGATCGCACGCTCCGCGCGAAGGTTGCCGGGCGTTCTCCACTTTGGAGGAACATGCACGACGCGCAGTTGCGAGGTGCCGTGTCGAATTGCTTCCGTAATCGCGTTTCCAAGCTCCGCCGCTTCCCCCAGCAGATTGGCGTGGAACAGCGCTTCGCCAACGATGCCGAGAGTGAGTCTCGTCATCTCCGGCAGCAGGTCGAGACTGCCATCGCGCCACGTTCCAATATGTTCGCGCGCATGCCGCGCCATCAAGTCCGCATAGCGCATCACGCGATGGTGGGCGAACGCCGGTGCCACCAGCCGCCGCTGCCGGCGATGAATCTCGCCTTCAGCGGTCAGCAGGCCTTCGCCCAGGAGCGGTTTGCCGACGACACGGAGGCCGGGCGATTTGATGTAATCCTCGCCGCGCTCGACGAGCAATTCCTGCGCGAGGGCGGGCGTGTTGATGAGGATCAAACGCCGGTCGCGAATCGCAATTCTTCCGAAGTCGCCATGCTCGCGAGCGAGGCTCTCCATCAACCGCAAGCGATCGGTGGTTAGGAACCGGATGACCTGCCAGAGTCCTCGCAAGCTTCAATCTTAGCGGGGAGGGTTAAGAGGGGACGTTTTCAAACGCGGTGGCGGTCCGATTCCTTACGACGACGCGGCAACCCCGGTTGTTATACTTCGTGGCGATGACGTCGCGGGAGATCCTGGCTTTCTTAACAGATATCGGTATTGTGCCGGTGGTGCGCACCAATTCAGCGGATACCGCCATCCGTGCGATCGAGGCGATGTACCGCGGCGGCATTCGCGCAGCGGAGATCACGATGACGGTTCCCGGCGCGATTCGCGCGCTCGAGAGAATTGCCGATCAGTTTGGCGATCGGATCATGCTCGGCGCCGGTACGGTACTGGACCCCGAAACCGCACGAGCTTGCATGCTCGCCGGAGCACAGTTCTTCGTGACGCCTGCGCTCAACCTGAAAACCATTGAGATGGCGAATCGATATTCGAAAGTCATCTGCCCCGGGGCACTCACGCCTACCGAGATTCTGACCGCGTGGGAGGCCGGAGCTGATGTCATTAAAGTGTTTCCTGCCAATGCGATGGGCGGACCAAAATACATTAAAGCTTTAAAAGGCCCTTTCCCTCAAATCGAGATGATTCCGACCGGTGGCGTGAACCTCCAGACCACGGGAGAGTTTCTGAAGGCAGGCGCTTGCGCTGTCGCTGTCGGCAGCGAACTGGTGGACCCGAAATTGATCGGCGCGGGCGATTATGAGCGCATCGAAACGCTCTCGCGTGAGTACCTGGCGAGCCGTGGCAGAGGCGCGCAAAGTGGCGAACTGATAAAATTACAAATACATCACACATGCCAGTCAGTCCCGATCTGCTCGCCATTCTGATCTGCCCATCCTGCCGATCAAAAGTGGAGTTGACGGCTGCGAGCGACGGCTTGCGCTGCACGGGATGCGGTTTGGTGTACCCGGTGGTCGATGACATTCCAAGAATGCGGGTGAGCGACGCGCGGCGCGAGGATGGCCGTTGAGCCTGGTGCTGAATCAGCTGCCGCAGCGCAGCAGAGTCGCGATCATCCGCCTGCGGTCCCTTGGCGACGCAGTGCTGACGACACCCGCGATTCATCTGCTGAAGCGCGCGCGTCCCGATCTGCATGTGGGCGTCGTCATCGAGCCGCGCTTTGCAGGGGTGTTCGAGAGCAACCCGGACGTCGACGCAATCATTGAACCGACACTCTGGGGCTTGCGCCGCTTCGATCCGACTGCTGTGTTTGAATCTGCACGGCGGCCCGGTCAGTGCGCGTCTGACTGCGCTTTCGGGAGCGGACTTCCGCGCCGGCTTTGCGCACTTTTCCAATCAGTGGGCCTACAACATTCGCATTCCGCGTGCGGAAGAAGTGCTTGAGGTTGAGCGCCGTGTGCATACAGCGGAGCACCTGGCATCGGCGATGTTCTTCCTCGGCGTGCCGCAGTCGGAAATTCCCAGAGCACGGCTGTTCGTTGATCAGGCTGCGGCCGAGGACATGCTGCAGAAAGTTCGCAGCCTGGAACCTTACGCGATCATTCACGCCGGGGCATCGCACGTGTCCAAAGCCTGGCCGGCGCCGTTTCTTTCGCAGCATCGCGCAACATTTGAAGCGTCACCATCAGTTGACGCCGGTGTTCATCAGCGGCCCCGGTGAAGACGTCAGCGCATTTCAGATGTGGCCTACGTTTGCCAACTCGCCTCTGAATCACGTGAAGCTCCTGATGCGCCATGCGTCTTTGTTTATCGGCAACGACTCGGGACCCGCGCACATGGCGGCTGCCTTCGGCGTGCCCAGCGTGGTCCTGTTTGGCGCGTCCGATCCGGTGACGTGGGCGCCGTGGCGAACGACGGCTGAGACTTTAGTCGCCAGTGGCTCGATGCACGAGATCGGTGAAGATGCCGTGCGGCAGGCACTCGATCGCCTGATGGTTCACGCGCAATGAATGAATGGTTGCGGCTGCTCAGTTACTCGCGCCGCTACTGGCCCATCCTTTCCATCTCAGTAGTGCTGATGGCGTGCGCCGGTGCGGCGCACGGATTGATGGTGCTGCTGATCGGCCCCTTGATCGACCGCGTGCTTTCACCCGGCCAGCCAAGCGCGCCCGTGACCTTGTTTCACATTCCCTGGTCTGGCCACGCCGTGACCCTGAACCAGTTGATCCCGGGCGAACTGCATGACGTGTGGACGCTGGTTTCGATTGGCATAGTCGGCGTTTTCGTTGCAAAGGGTTTGTTCGACTATCTTGCGAACTACCTGATCAGTTATGCCGGCTATTCCGCCGTGACCGACATGCGGAATGCGGTGTTCCGCAAAGTGCTGGCGCACGGCGCGGAGTTCTTCGAGAACAATTCAACAGGCCAGTTGATGTCGTCGATCCTGAACGACATCGACAAGATCCAGGTGGCGCTCTCGAGCATGCTTGCGGACTTCCTGCGCCAGTTGTTTGTCGCGATTGCCCTGCTGTTCGCGGTCATCAACAAAGACTGGAAGCTCGCGCTGGTGAGCTTGACGGTGTTGCCGTTCGTGCTCATCCCCACTGCCAAGATCGGCCGCCGCATCCGGCGCACCAGCCGGCATACGCAAGACTATACGGGCGAGATCAACAGCATCATGCAGGAAGCCATCACGGGGCACGCTGTCGTGAAGGCGTTCAACACGGAAGGATATGAGCTGGGCCGCTTTCGCGCGGCGGGCAAACGGCTGTTGCGGATGAACCTGCGCTATACGTTGCAGCAAGCCGCGGCGTCACCGCTCATTGAACTCTTCGCGGCTTTGACGATCGTGGGTCTGGTCTCTTATGCCCGCACGCACATCGCCTCGGGCGAATTGACCGCAGGCCAGTTCACGACGTTCATCGTCGCGCTGATCATGCTCTATGAGCCCGTGAAGCGGCTGACCGGCATTCACAACATTTTTCAGCAGGCGCTCGGCGCATCGCAGAAAGTGTTTGGTTATCTTGACCGTCCCGCCGATCTTGCCGAGAGAGAAAATGCGCCGCCGCTTGCGCCCTTCTCGCGTGCGATCGAATTTCGTAACGTCAGCTTCCGGTATCCCGCGGCGCCCGATACTTACGCCATCGATGGATTGAACATGACCGTGCGGCGCCGGTGAAATTGTCGCGCTGGTGGGGCCGAGCGGAGCAGGCAAGAGCACGCTGGCGAGTCTGCTGCCGCGCTTTCACGACGTAACGGAAGGAGCGGTGCTGATCGACGGGCAAGACGTTCGTGACGTGCGCCTGGCTTCCATCCGTTCGCAGGTCGCGATCGTCGCTCAAGATACATTCCTGTTCAACGATACGGTCGCGAACAACATCGCGTACGGCAGGACAACGTCAAGCGCTCCGAAATCGAAGCGGCTGCTGTGGCGGCGCTTGCGCATGAATTTGTCGAGCGCATGCCGAACGGCTACGATACCGTGATCGGCGAACGCGGGCTCAAGCTGAGCGGTGGACAACGGCAGCGGCTGGCAATCGCGCGCGCCATTCTGAAAAACGCACCGGTGTTGATTCTGGACGAGGCCACGTCGCACCTCGACACTGAATCCGAGATGCTGGTGCAGCAAGCCATCGCGAACCTGATGACCGGACGGACTTCAATTGTCATCGCCCACCGCCTCTCGACCGTACGGCGTGCGGATAAGATTGTGGTGATGGATCGCGGACGTATCGCCGAAACCGGGTCGCATGAGGATCTGGTGCGGCGCGGCGGTCTCTACCAGCGGCTACATGAATTGCAATTCCTGGAGGCGGCACTCTCTTGAGCGTACGTAGCATGACCGGGTACGCCCGGGTGCGGCGCCAGCTTGCGTCGGGCGAACTCAGCGTCAGTTTGAAAAGCGTGAATCATCGCGGGCTCGATCTGCATTTTCATCTCCCGCAGGAGTTGGATCATTTGGAGTCCGACATTCGGGCGGAACTGAAGAAGCGCGTCGGGCGCGGACACTTGCAGGTAATCGTGAACGTTGCGCGCAGTGGTAGCAATGCCGCGGAAGCGGGCGCGCTCAACCGAGAACTCTTCACCAGTTGGCTTGCGGCTTATCACGAGGCATGCGAGTTAGCAGGCGTGAACCGCAATCCGGATCTTGGGGCGGCGCTGCGGCTGCCCGGGATGTTGCAGACTACAGCCAGCGCGGAACTTGTATCGGGCATCGAGCAATTCGTCCTGCCTGCGGTGATGGAAGCCGTTGCCGCGCTTAATCAGTTTCGCGATCGCGAGGGCGCGGCGATCTGCGAGGAGATCTACAGCCGCGCGGTCGCCATTCGCGAACTGGCCGAACGGATGGAAAAGATTCGCGCCACCGCGACGGTCGCGTTTCAGAAACGATTGCGGGAGCGCCTCGGCGAACTATTGCGCAACAGCATGGTGGAGCCGCAGAGGCTGGTGCAGGAAGCCGCCATTCTGGCCGACCGCAGCGACATCGCTGAAGAACTGGTGCGCCTCAAAACGCACGCCGCACAGATCGACGTGCTGCTTGATGAAAACACCGAGAAGGGCAAGCGCCTCGATTTCCTATTGCAGGAAATGAATCGAGAAACAAATACGATTCTGTCCAAAACCAGCGGCTTAGGGGACGTCGGGCTGACCATGACTGAGTTGGCGTTGGCCGCTAAGAGCGAGATCGATAAGATTCGCGAACAGTCTCTGAATATCGAATGACGTCGGTCTTTATCATCTCTGCGCCGTCGGGTTCAGGCAAATCGACATTGGTCGGACGGCTGCTTGAAAACGTACCCAACCTGCAGTTCTCCGTGTCCTACACGACGCGTGCGCCGCGAGGCACCGAGCGCAACGGGGAGAGCTACGTTTTCACTACGCGTGACGAGTTCGAGATGCCGCATCCGAGCCGGCGAGTTCCTGGAACACGCGAACGTATTCGGAAACTATTACGGAACCCACTCAAGCGTTTTACAGCGAGCTGAGAACGATGGGGCGGACCTGGTGCTCGACATAGACGTGCAAGGTGCGTCACAATTGAAGAAAAGCATTCCGGGTGCTGTCTCCATTTTTATCCTGCCGCCTTCAAGGCAGGAGTTGGAAGCGCGGCTGCGGCTTCGTAGTGAAGATCCGCCGGAAGTGATCGACCGGCGATTGCGCGATGCGGCGTCGGAGATCCAAAACTATCGGGCTTACGATTACGTGCTGATCAATCGCGATCTGAATCTTGCATCGCGTGCGCTGGCGTCTATCGTGCTTGCGGAGCGGTCGCGCCGTGAGCGGATCGAAGACCAGATCCGGCCGATCTTATCGACGTTTGAAGTGAAAGAGGAAGTCACAAATGGAAAGAGTTCGTAACAACGCCCACTGCTCGCTGCCGGATGACGCCGAACAGAGCACTTACCGTTTCATCATCGTCGCCGCGAAACGCGCGCGCCAGTTGCAGGGTGGGCAGCGTCCGATCCTGCCGACCTCGTCGAAGAAGGCCACGGTAATCGCGGTCGAAGAAGCGCGCCGCGGTCTGGTGAAGTACCACATCCCCGGAACCGAAGAGGAGTTGGTGCTGCCGGAAGAAGAAACGGTCTAAGCGTCAGCGAACGCCATGCGCGTGGTTCTCGGTGTCGGCGGCGGCATTGCAGCGTATAAGGCTGCGGAACTAACGCGCATCCTGATTCAGAATGGCGCCGAAGTGCAGTGCGTCATGACCTCGGCCGCAACCGAGTTCATCCAGCCACTGACGTTTGCTACGCTCACCGGCCGCAAAGTCATCACCAGTCTTTTTTCGACCAGTACTCCCGAAGGCACGCTATCGAGCGCTGTCGAGCACATCCGCGTCGCGAAAGATCACGACCTGTTGCTGATTGCTCCGGCGACAGCCAACGTGCTCGCGAAGTTTGCTCACGGCATCGCTGACGACTTCCTCTCTACCCTGTATCTCGCGTTCGCCGGACCCGTGGTGCTCGCGCCCGCGATGAACGACGTGATGTGGAGTCACACGGCAACCCAACACAACATGAAGCTGCTGCGCGAGCGCGGGCACAGCATTGTCGAGCCGGGCCAGGGATTTCTCGCTTGCGGCACGATTGGACCCGGGCGCATGGCGGAGCCCGCGGAGATCGCGAGTGCTGCGCTTGAACTGCTTGCGCGTTCGAACGATCTGGCAGGTGAGACTGTGCTCGTGACTGCGGGCCCCACGCGCGAAGCCATAGATCCGGTCCGATACATCTCGAATCGTTCGAGCGGGCACGCATGGGCTATGCGTTGGCCGAAGAAGCACAAGCACGCGGCGCGAAGGTGATCCTGATCTCCGGCCCCGTGCAGATAGAGCCGCCAGCCGGTGTTCGTTTATACCGGTCACCACTGCCGAAGAGATGCGAACGGCGGTGCTCGAACATTTGCGTGAAGCAACCATCGTGATCAAATGCGCGGCTGTTGCCGACTACCGCGTTGCGGTGCCTGCTACACAGAAGATCAAGAAGTCGGGCGCGCCGATGACGCTTGCACTTGAAGCAGCACCGGACATCCTCGCGGAAGTGGGGCGTTTGAAAGGCGATCGCGTGCTGATCGGGTTTGCGGCGGAGACGGATGACCTGGAAGCCGAAGCGCTGCGCAAGCTGGAATCTAAGCATTGCGACATGATCGTGGCGAATCACGTTGGCGGTGCGGGCACAGGTTTCGACAGTCGAACAAAACGAAGTTACGCTCGTGCGCCATGGCGTGGCGCCGCTAAAGCTCGCGCGCGCTTCCAAGCGCAGCATTGCAGGCAAGATCCTCGATCAGATTCCCGCGTTGCGCGGGGCACGCACTGCCAGATGAGTCCTGAAGAACTGCGCCGGCAGTTGGAGTTCTATCGGGATCTCGGCATCAAGGAGCTGTATTTAATGCCCGAGCCGGCAGTTCCCATTGCGCCCGTCGCGGCTGCGGCGGCAGAGCCGTTGCCCAGCATGGCGCCTGCAGGTGACACGCTCCTTCGTATCCGTGAAGACATTGGCGACTGTACGCGCTGCCGTCTGCATCTGAAGCGCAACAAGATTGTGTTCGGGAGCGGCGACGAGCACGCGCGGATGGTGTTCGTGGGTGAAGGCCCCGGCGCCGACGAAGATGAGCAAGGGCTTCCGTTCGTTGGCCGGGCAGGGCAGTTGCTGACGCAGATGATCGAAGGCACCTCGGAAAAAGAAGGCATCCCGATCAAACGCGATCAGGTTTACATCTGCAACGTCGTCAAGTGCAGGCCGCCCGAGAACCGCACGCCCGAGACGGATGAGATGGAGACGTGCGGCGCGTTTCTGTTCCGGCAGCTTTCGGTGATTCAGCCCACGGCGATCTGCGCGCTTGGTTCCACCGCCGCCAAAGCACTGTTGGGTGGTAAAGACGGCGTCACCAAGCTACGCGGGCGCTGGCACCAGTGGAACGGTATTCCGTTGATGGTGACCTTCCACCCTTCGTATTTGCTGCGCCCGTATAACCAGAGTGCAAAACGCGAAGCGTGGGAAGATCTGAAGCTGCTACTGCACCGGGTTTACGATTAAGCCGGCACCGCTTCGAGCACGCGCTTGAACTTGCACTCCCGTTCGGGCATTGCAGAACCGGACCGGCCTTCAGGAACTTCTCGACCAGGTACGAGCCGCCGCAATCCGGACACTTCTCCGCGACTGGTTTGGCCCAGGCCACGAAATTGCAGTCCGGATAGCGCGTGCAGCCGTAGAACGTCTTGCCGCGTTTTGAACGCCGCTCGCTGATGTCGCCTTCGGAACACTCGGGGCACTTCACGCCGATGGTCTTCTGCTTCACGTACTTGCACGCCGGATAATTGCTGCACGCCGTGAACTCGCCGAAGCGGCCGTACTTCTGCACCAGGTTGTTGTCGCAGTTGCGGGCACTTCTCGTCGAGCGGAACGTCGGCCTTCTTCTGCGTGCCGCCGATCTGCTTGGTGGTTTTGCAATCGGGATAGCCGGAACACGCGAAGAACGTACCGAAGCGGCCCTTCTTCAGCACCATCGGAGCGGCCGCAGTTTTCGCAATACTCCTCGTCGCCCTGCTCGCTAGGTCGGCTTTGTCGATCATCGGAGTTCAACAGTCAGCTCGCGCGTGTAGGTGCATTCGGGATACCCGGTGCAGGCGATGAAACTGCCGTGCTTGCCCCACTTGATGACCAGCGGCTTGCCGCACTTCTCGCACATCAAGTCGGTGGGCTTCTCCATCCGCTTGATGTCGGTCATGTGCTCTTCGGCGTGAGCGATGTCCTCCGTGAAGCGGTCGTAGAACTCGCCCATGGCGGTACGCCAGTCGAGCTTGCCGTCTTCGATCTCGTCGAGCTCTTCTTCCATCCGCGCCGTGTACCTCACGTCGAAGATGTCGTTGAAGCTCTCGAGCAGCAGGTCGCAAACCACCATGCCCAGTTCGGTCGGCGTGAAGCGTGCCGCCTTCCTTGGTGACGTACTCGCGTTCCTGAATGGTGGACAAGAATGGACGCGTAGGTGGACGGACGGCCCACGCCATCCGACTCCAGTTTCTTCACCAGCGTGGCTTCGTTGTAGCGGGGCGGCGGTTCGGTGAAATGCTGTTCCGGACGCAGTTGCTTGAAGCGCAGCGTCTCGCCTTCGGTCGACCACCGGCAGTTTGTGCTTCAGCTCTTCATCGTCTTCGTCGCTCTGGTCCTTGCCTTCTTCGTAGACCTTGAGGAAGCCGTCGAACTTCGGCACCGACCCGGTGGCGCGGAACATATACTCGTTGCCCGACTTGCCCTTGGCGGCGACGTCGATCGTGGTCTGATCGAACACCGCCGGCATCATCTGCGACGCGACGAAGCGCATCCAGATCAGGCGGTACAGCTTCATCTCGTCTTCGGCCAGATAGCGTCGCCAATCTCGTCCGGCGGCGCGCATCGCGGACGTGGGACGGATCGCTTCGTGCGCATCCTGCGCATCCTTCTTGGTCTTATAAACGTTCGGCGCAGCAGGCAGATAATCCGGGCCGTACTGCTCGCCGATATAGCTCGCGCACTTCGGTCAACGCATCGTCCGAAACACGCGTGGAATCGGTACGCATGTAGGTGATCAGACCGACTGCGCCTTCGTGCCCGAGCTCGATGCCTTCATAGAGACGCTGCGCGAGCATCATGGTGCGCTTCACGCTGAAGCGAAGCTTGCGCGAGGATTCCTGCTGCAGCGTGGAGGTGATGAACGGCGCCACCGGATTGCGGCGCTTTTCCCTCGTCGAGACGCTCTTGACGATGTACTCGACATCGGCGAGATCGCTCGGCGATCGCATCGGCTGTGGCTTGATCTTTGATCTCGAAGTTCGCGTCCTGGATCTTGAACAGGCGCGCGGCGAATGCGGGCGGCTTCTTCGCCGCCAGGTCGAGCGTCGAGCGTCCAGTATTCCTGCTTGATGAATGCGCGGATTTCGCGTTCGCGTTCGACAATCACGCGCACCGCGACCGTCTGCACGCGGCCCGCGGAAAGCCCGCGGCGCACCTTGTCCCACAGCAGCGGCGAAATCTTGTAACCCACCAGACGGTCGAGCACGCGCCGCGCCTGCTGCGCATCCACCAGGCGGCGTTGACCAGCTCGGGCTTTTCGAACGCCTTCTGAATCGAGTTCTTCGTGATCTCGTTGAACATCACGCGGAAGATCTGCGGGCTGCCCTTCTTGCCGCCGCCGTTCAGCTCTTCCTGCAGGTGGTAGCAGATCGCCTCGCCTTCGCGATCAGGGTCGGCCGCGAGGTAGATGGAGTCGACCTTCTTCGCTGCGGCGCGCAGTTCGCTGCATCAGCTTCTTCTTGCCCTCGATCACTTCGTAGCGCGGCTCGAAGCCGTTGTCCACATCGACCGCCAGATCCTTCTTCGGGAGGTCCTTGATATGCCCGAGGGAAGCCTTGACGATGTACTGCTTGCCCAGATACTTGTTGATGGTCTTCGCCTTTGCAGGCGATTCCACGATTACCAGAGCCTTTGCCATGACTGCTCACACCCACTTTCGCAGATTCCAGCCATGAGCACCGGAGTACTGCCTCACCCAACGTTCGGTCACCACACTTTAACAAAGTTCTTTCCGGGGGCTGTCGCACCAGCCCGGACATCTCCAGCTCGAAAAGAGCAGGCGATGAGCTCAGACGGGGAACAACGGTCCACCGTCTCCATGAGCGTATCCAGATGTGTACGGGCGCGTCGAACTGAAGTTCCTGCAAAAGACGCCTGCAGACATCCGCCTGGGGACCGTACCGGTAAAGATGCAGGCCCGTCGTCAGAAGATTCGGCGCAGGTGTAAGTGACTTGATCCAAAAGGCGATGCACGGCCTTCGTCGATGAGTGCAAGGCGGACTTTCGAGGGCAGATCGACCATGATGTCGTTCCAATCCTGAACCAGCCGCGCGCCCTGTTTGATGAGCAGATTGGGCCCCCAGCTCATCTTGGAGGTGATGTTGCCGGGCACCGCGAACACCTCGCGTCCCTGGTCGAGCGCGAGCTTGGCGGTGATGGACGAGCCGCTGTACTGCGCACCTTCGACCACCAGCAGCGCCGACAGCTCATGCCGCTGATGATGCGGTTGCGGATGGGAAAATTTTGCGGGAACGCGATGGCGCCCATCGGGAATTCGGAGAGCATCAGCCTTTGGCTACAATTTCGGCTGCCAGCCTACGGTTCTCCGAGGGATACACGATGTCCACGCCGCAGCCGAGCACTGCAACCGTATTGCCGCCTGCGGCGAGCGTCGCGCGGTGTGCGGCCGTATCGATGCCGCGTGCCATGCCGCTGACAATGGTGAGTCCCGCGCTTCGCACAGATCGGCCGCGAAAGCGCTCTGCAGCGGCCGATTCCGTAAGGTGTCGGCCGGCGTGTCCCGACGACCGCGAAATAGCCGGACGCGCGAGCAGATCGCCACATTGCCGCGCGCGAACAGCAGGACCGGCGGATCGAAGATCTCGCGCAGCGCGGCGGGTAGCGCGGGCTGCTGATGTGGAATCACCGCGGCTGCCGCGTCTCAGCATTCTTTGCCGTTGCTGCGCCGCCTCTTCAAAAGAGCAGCCGCTCGAGATGCTCCGGGCCAGCCGCCCCTCTGATCCCGGACGCTTTCGAGCTCGCTGGTGAAGCGCGGAAGATCGCTTCGGGCGCGCGGAACTGCCGATCAGCATGCTTCGCTCGCCGCGTCCCGAGGCCGGAACCATGGTCAGGGCGAGCCAGTGCAGTTCCTCTTCGCGGGTCATCTGGCAGGCAGCGGGCATAGATCTCCTAAGATGGTGGGTGCGGCGTTCAAGCCGGAAATCTCACACCCACAAGATGAAGCGCGAAGCAGATTACTTCGAAGGACATGAGCCGCAACTGATCCACATCGCGAAACGGCTGGACGATGCACTCGCCTTCGAGAAAGCCCTGACCGACGCCGGAGTGGACTACGGGGTCGAGCCGGATAAGTATGTTTCGGGCATCGTGTTCCGGACAGAGCGTGTAGGCGCGTTCTTCTATGTGCTGCCGGAAGATGAGGAGAGGGCGAAGGCGGTGTTGGCCGAGTACAAACCGGGGTCAGGGTGGAACTTATTGCAGCGTGGGTAGCAGGGATTTTCACATCACGATAAGCCGCTGATAAATATTCCTGTAAACCCCGCTCTTGCGCCCGCCCGTTGCTGTGGATTGCACACGGTCAGTGTTCATTGGCTCTTCAACACGCGACAGGTCATCGGCCTTTCTATATGCCTAGTGCAAAGGCGCTGACGTCCGCCGCTTTTCACTATCTACCAATGCGCACTTTGCGATTGCGAGCTTGTCGCAGTAGGCGTCCCAACCAGGAACTGTGATTGCTCCGCTCTGAATATCTACGATCACTCGAGCGGGGTCGAGCCTCTCTACGTCTCGCGTCAAGTAGAATTGCCCCGGCTGAAAGTGCAGTTGCCACCCGCTGTCTATCAACGCCAGAGTGAGTACTAGTTTCAGCAAGTAAGCCGCCCGAATCACCCTCTGTTGCCTTGTCGGCAGATTACCTGGCTCGTCGGGGATGCTGCTTGCGAGTTCGGGCAATGCCCCCACCAGTACGGGCAGCGCCGTCATTGTGCAGGGCTCGATGTGTCTCACTAGAGGTTCGATCTGCCGGCGCCATATAGGCAAGTAGACCTCCCTCCCGAGAGTATCCCAACTTGCGGTTTTCAACTCGCAGACGTTCGCGCCAGGGACGAGCGCCTGCAGCAAGCCCGACTCTAACCTCGGCAGATCAACAATCAGCGCCGTAGCGGGCCGATCGTCTTGGTCGGCCGTGCGAATGCCCAACTGTCGGATCTTGCGTAACCGCGCGCTCAAGGGCGGATGTGAATCCGATCGATCCCCCTTTCTTGCTCGATTACCTGGGCTAACGTATACGCTTCGGCTGCCGCTGCGATCTCCGGCGTTTCCATGAAACGCGCGAATCCGTCCGCTAGCGGCGGCCGCACTCCATCCGCGATGGCTGCCCCGACCTGCTTCCAGTACTGCGTGCAGCCCGCTACTGCCCGTTGTACGCTGCACAGTCCTTGTTCCAAATTTTCTGACCCCGCTACGTAACACGCGAGCTCATCGCACCGGAACTCTTGCTGTCGCGAGACATATTGCGCGCCTTTGGCCAGCAAGTTCCAATACAAAGTTAGTCCACGGGTTACTGCGATATGCAGCAGCGCGCCCAGCGCGGAACTCTTAAGTAGCGAGACGACCGCTGAATTACTGGTGAGATTCACCAGCACCCGCGCCAGGTTATCCCGCGCTTTGAACACCCAGGTCAGTTGCGTGTCGCCTCCATAATAGTGGGGCGAATTCATGCGCAATGACGGCCCGAAACTGTGAAACTGTAAGCAATTGCATGAGCGGCAGTCCCAGCAGCATTGTCCGCTGGCACCCGAACTGCACGACCGCCGCGTTGGGAGCCGCAATCAGATACACATCGGTCGGACCGCTCGCCCATTGACCGCGCCATTGCCTCGAGTTCTGCGGCGAAGCGCTTCTCAGACGAGAGTTCAATGAGAGCTCCGCTCCACCCTTCCCTTAAGCCTGCGCGGAATCATCGACCAAAGCACCGTCACTCCGAGAAGCAATGCCGCCGCTCCGAGTAGAATTCCTAAGAAGGAAAGTTGGGTGAGCGAGGCGACTGTCACTAGCAAGCCGAACCCGGCCAGCACCAGACCTAACGCCAGCGTGAACACATACGTGAAAACTACTGAGAAGGCCGCCACCGTTGCCCAAGCTGCGATCGTCCAACTCTTGTGGGGCAAGCTACCAAACCGTGCGTCTGTGACCGGAGAAGCTGACGTGCTCATCGAATGGCCAACATGATACAACCCGACATCCTCGATGTGGCGGAACCCTGAGGGTGGTTGAGAGTGATTCGTTCTTCGCGCACAGATCGCCATGATGACGCCGTACCCGCAGTCGACTGGAATTCGAGCCGCCGCTTCTGCGCTGCTTTTGCGGCGATGAACCTTAGATTCGCAACGGCTCATCTGACCTATGACCCCCGGCAGTTGCGAAGTGCTCACTGGACAGCCGGTTCACCGTTTCGGCGCATTGAATTGTGACTCCATGCGCGGCATCGGGAATCTCGCTATAGGCGAACCCTTGATTCTGGCCGCTAGCGCGATTCCACAAGCGTTGCGGGAAGATGACGTCCTGCTTCGCGCTTACTACCAGCGCCCGAATGTCGCGCACCTGCTTCAAACGGGCAGTCGCATCGAACCTTCGTAGCGCGGAATTCGTGTCTTCACGATGGGTGGCGTATCGCGCACGCGAGCAAAGCAGTGCCGCCAAGGATAACGTCTCGTTTCGAGACATAATCCGACCTATGCTGAAAGGTGCCACTTCTCGGACGTATCCTCCTGTTTGCTGCGGCTACGCTGTCATCGCGCGCGGCGGATTCGTGTTTTGCTATTCACGGCAGAGCGCACTTATACGGCGGTGACGGACAGCTTCGCATCTGGCGCATGTTGGAACACACCACGATTTCTAAACCCGACCAATCTTCGCGGGCTAGAGTACAAAGCTGGCTCGATGCAGGAGTCAGGGCATAAGGGGTGAGTAGCGCTCGCGCAAAAGCCGACCTGTGATTGCGATCACTGAGAACTACAGACTCGTCACATCCAGCCACTGCATCTCCCCTTCGACTCCGCCGATCACTTGCGCGGAGTGCTGGTACGCCAAGAGGTTGCCAGTAACAAAATGTTGGATTCTCCCGGGTGACTGATCGCCGTTCTCCGGCAGCGCGGCCTTCACCACTTCGGCTGTGACCTGTGCTCTCGACCAACGTCACGTTCTCGCCCATCACGTCTTGAATCACGGCGCGCAACACCGGGTAATGCGTGCAGCCCAGGATCAACGTATCGATG
>CAWBWU010000004.1:0-373701 GCA_963792655.1 Bryobacterales bacterium | reverse complement strand
TGATGTGCCCCGCTTAGCAGGTCCATTTAGAAGTAGAGTTTTCCCATCTTAGCTGGTTCTTTCTGCTGCTCGCGGAGCAGCGCCGCGAACTCCGAAGGAGTTCGATAATTCAGGGAACTGTGTGGACGATGTTGGTTATAGTCGGCTCGCCAGTTTTCAATCTTTCTTCGTGCATCGGCCAGGCTGGTGAACCAACTGGCATTCAAGCATTCATCGCGAAAGCGACCGTTGAAGGATTCCACGTGGCCGTTTTGCATTGGTCGGCCCGGCTCGATGTAGCGCAGCAGGATGCCGCGCTCCTCACACCAGGTTCTCAGTGCTCTGCAGACGAACTCGGGACCGTGGTCAACCCGAATCTCCTGCGGTAACTCACGGCTCGCCGCCAAGTTCTCGAGAACTCGGATCACACGCTTGCCAGGTAGACTTGTGTCGGCTTCGATCGCCGGGCTCTCGCGTGTGCATTCGTCAACAATCGTTAGAGCGCGGAAGGTCCGGCCGGTGCCCAGAGTATCGCTGACGAAGTCCATTGCCCAGCGCTGGTTCGGTCTTTCTGCTGCCCGCTCGGTCGATATCACGCAGCGGTGTGCGCTATGGCGGCGCTTCTTGCGGCGCATCGCCAACCCCTGCTCGCGATATAACCGGTAAATCTTCTTATGGTTCACAGCGTACCCCTCGCGCTGCAGCAATGCTGTCAGGCGTCGATAGCCAAAGCGCTGCCGCTGATGCGCTATCTTGCGCAGACGATGCGAAACGCCATCCTCGACCTTCTCAGGAAGCTTTCTCCGCCTCGTCGAGCGAGCCAACCGGGTCAACCTGCAAGCGCGGCGCTCACTCGTTCCGTACTGCTCAATGGCAGTGGCGGCCGCGGCTCGTTTGCTCACAGGCGTTAGAAGTTTTTTCCTAACAGGTCCTTCAGCACCACGTTGTCGAGCGTCAAATCCGCCACGACCCGCTTCAGTTTGCTGTTCTCTTCTTCGAGGCGCTTGAGCCTCTGCACATCACTTACGGCGAGGCCGCCATACTTCGCTTTCCAGTTATAGTAAGTGGCTTCGCTGATGCCGCTTTGCCGGCACAGCTCCACCGTTTTCATGCCCGCCTCGCCCTGCTTCAGGATGGCGACGATCTGCTCCTCAGTGAATCGACTGCGCTTCATTGGTCTCCCTTTCTGCGGCCCTTCGCCGCTGGGAAACTCTATTTTTCATCGGACTCGTTTAGCGGGGCAACGTTCAAACCAACTGGCATTCAAGCATTCATCGCGAAAGCGACCGTTGAAGGATTCCATGTGGCCGTTTTGCATTGGTCGGCCCGGCTCGATGTAGCGCAGCAGGATGCCGCGCTCCTCACACCAGTTTCTCAGTGCTCTGCAGACGAACTCGGGACCGTGGTCAACGCGAATCTCTTGCGGTAACTGACGGCTCGCCGCCAAGTTTCGAGAACTCGGATCACACGCTTGCCAGGTAGACTTGTGTCGGCTTCGATCGCCGGGCTCTCGCGTGTGCATTCGTCAACAATTGTTAGAGCGCGGAAGGTCCGGCCGGTGCCCAGAGTATCGCTGACGAAGTCCATTGCCCAGCGCTGGTTCGGTCTTTCGCCGCCCGCTCGGTCGATATCACGCAGCGGTGTGCGCTATGGCGGCGCTTCTTGCGGCGCATCGCCAAGCCCTGCTGGCGATACAGCCGGTAAATCTTCTTATGGTTCACAGCGTACCCCTCGCGCTGCAGCAATGCTGTCAGGCGTCGATAGCCAAAGCGCTGCCGCTGATGCGCTATCTTGCGCAGACGATGCGAAACGCCATCCTCGACCTTCTCAGGAAGCTTTCTCCGCCTCGTCGAGCGAGCCAACCGGGTCAACCTGCAAGCGCGGCGCTCACTCGTTCCGTACTGCTCAATGGCAGTGGCGGCCGCGGCTCGTTTGCTCACAGGCGTTAGAAGTTTTTTCCTAACAGGTCCTTCAGCACCACGTTGTCGAGCGTCAAATCCGCCACGACCCGCTTCAGTTTGCTGTTCTCTTCTTCGAGGCGCTTGAGCCTCTGCACATCACTTACGGCGAGGCCGCCATACTTCGCTTTCCAGTTATAGTAAGTGGCTTCGCTGATGCCGCTTTGCCGGCACAGCTCCACCGTTTTCATGCCCGCCTCGCCCTGCTTCAGGATGGCGACGATCTGCTCCTCAGTGAATCGACTGCGCTTCATTGGTCTCCCTTTCTGCGGCCCTTCGCCGCTGGGAAACTCTATTTTTCATCGGACTCGTTTAGCGGGGCAACGTCAATCGAGATTGTGCATTCCGTGAACACTGAGGCATGGGCAGAGCGAAACAGAAAAGCGTTCGACGGGCTTTTTGGATCTGCAGGTGGCCGGTACCCGAAGGCGGCGGCCAAGGCGGCAACGCTTCGTGCTCCTGAAATGAATCCGGAATCCGGTGTGCCGTTCGCGGCGTATATCCATCCTTCGAATCCGCCTTCGGGACCGTACAGCGGACTCTCTTTTGCGATTTTCCCTGTGCCTGACAAGCCAGCATTGATCGGATTGATCGTTGGTACTCAGGGGCTGAGCCCCGATGAGGCGATTCTGGGACGGCCAGGACATGCACGCAAAGCGCTGGCCATCTCTTCGTGGCTTAACCGGCAGTTTGGGAGCGGCGAGTTGGTCGCGTGGGCGAAACAAGATCCGACGCGGACGGATGTGGAAATTCCTGACTCCGTGGCGAAGAAGTGGCCAGCCTACAAGAGTGTTTTTGACCGGTACGGGAAAGAACTTTATGCGCTGTATTGCCCCAACAACGATGCAAGCGATACCGACGCCGCCCTGACTGCGTTTCTGGATCTGTTTTTCGAGGAGCGCGGCTACTACCCAGTCTCGGCGTTTCAAACTAGCTATCAGGCTACGCGCGCCGCGTGGTTTGACCATCTGATGCCGGTGGCGGAAGCGCCCACGGTAGCCGAGTTGTTGGCGAATCGTCGATACGCGATCATTCAAGGCCCGCCGGGCACCGGCAAAACGAGAATGGCTCTGGAGATACTCGCACAACACTATGGCGGGCGCGGGAGGACCATTCAGTTTCATCCCAACACGACGTATGAAAACTTTGTCGGCGGCCTCGCCCCTGACAGCAGCGCCGGGGCTCTGGGCTTTCGCTTCGCGCCAGTGCCCGGTGCCCTCATGGACATCGCTGCCGAGGCGCTTCGGGATCCATCGCACGATTATCTTTTGCACATTGATGAAATCAACCGTGCCGACCTGGGCAAGGTGCTCGGAGAGGCGATCTTCTTACTGGAAGCCAAGGATTCGGAGCGAAAGATCAGCCTGCCCTATGATTTCGGTGAACCATTCGGACGCACGTTCTTTATCCCGAAGAATCTGCACATTCTCGGGACGATGAACAGTGCTGATCGCAGCATCGCGATTGTGGATATCGCGGTACGGCGACGGTTTGCCTTCGTGCCATTGTGGCCCCGTATGAGTGTGGTGGAGCAGCACGGTTGTCCGACAATGCAACAAGCTTTCAAGGATCTGGTCTCGATCTTTGTCGAACATGCGGGGGAGGATGCGTTTCAACTGGTTCCCGGCCATTCTTATTTCCTCGAGCCCGACGAGGAACGCGCAAAGTCGAATTTAGCCGTGAACCTTGCACCGCTACTAGAGGAATATCTTGCGCAGGGGTACATCACCGGCTTCGCTGAGCCCATTCGGGGTTTCCTGCAAGGATTGCGAAGTTAGTGAAGCCGGCGAGGCCCTCTGTCGCGCGCAAAACAGTGCCGCTCGCGCAACTGCGACGCACTTCGGAAATTTGCCTGGAGGTTGCCGACAATTCAATCATTCGCCGTTCGGCGGTGAACTTTTTCAATGTTCAGGGTACGCGGGACCCACACGGTCAGGCCGCGCGCCTGGCCGACCAATTCGTTCGGCAAAATCGCGCGTTGACTGCCTTGCTGGACGTCCGCATTGAACGCGATTATGACGGGAACGACATGCGGCTGGTGATTGAATCCGGAAATGCAGCGGGTGCCGTCCCGTTGCTCTCTCCGACCACGGCACGCCCCGACTTCGGGCTGGTGGTCCAGCCGCGATTCCCCTGGCGGGGATCGGCCCGATGCTCGCTGATATGGGCTGGCGTGTTGTTCCGGACCCACTCCGACTACCTCTGTTGCGTCCGGTCCGAACGCCGGGTGCCTTATGGGTGCTCGCATCGATGATCCTGGCGCGGCTGAAAGCCTTGCTCGATGTCGTGAATCCCAGATTTGAACTCGGGACCGAAGCGCGCCGTGCTCCACGCGGAACTGTGCACTGGGCGGAATATGCCACGCGGAGCTTACCTCGCGGAGAGTTCCTGTCGATACCGTGTACCTTTCCGGACTTAAGCGAGGACCGCCTGCTCCGAGGCGCAGTTCGCTACGCGGTGGAGCGTCAACTGCGTGCGCTGGAAACACAGAAGGAACATGGCGCGTTTGTTCACCGGCTGATGGAGATCGGGCAGCAATTACTGGTCAGAGTACAGAATGTGCCGGTCTACATCCATCGCCGACGCAGTTAGGCGTGTGGCTCCAACGGCCGATGCGCAATCTGCACTACAGCAATGGGCTCCAGGCGATGGAGTGGACGCTTGAAGAGAGAGGTCTCGCGGGAGTCAGTGATCTGGAAGGAATTCCCTGGCGGATGCCCATGGACCGATTCTTCGAAGTGTGGGTCGAAACGATTTTCCGTGTAGTCGCGCAGAGGACGGGCGCGCAGATCAAGGTTGGGCGGAAGCGGGGAGACGACGCATCCGATCCAATGGGATCCGCCGTACCTCGGTTCGCAGAAATCGTTGGCTCCTGACATTTGGCTGGAATGGGATGCGATGACCTTGATTGTGGACGCGAAGTACAAGCGGCACTGGGAGGAATTGCAACAGCATTCTTAACGAGAGTGGAAGACGAATTACGGAATCAGCATCGAAGCGACATGCTGCAAGTGCTGGCTTACGCCAATCTGGCGCGCACGCCGCGAGTGGTGGTGTGTCTGGCCTATCCCTGTTCGGTCGAAAGCTGGGTGTCGCTGCGGGAGCGAGGTCGGCTGATTCATCGCGCGGAACTGACGGTGGCGCAACGAGCCATTCACGTGTGGTTAACGGCTGTTCCGATGACTTCTGGACCAGAAAGAATTGCGGAGCCGTTTAGTGAAGTATTGCGGGGGATGATGGCGGAGTAATTGGCTTTACTGCTGGGATGGACGCGGATGCTGTCCCGCCGGTCACAACCGGTTCTGCGTTGAGGGGATTCCAGTTAGCCGTTTTTTGCTTGCGCTCGCCCGTTATTCTGTTTGACGGGAAACGCTTTTGTACGACGACTTCGAGCCTTTGCGCAGGCCAACTCACAGGGTACGGCCGCAGCGACAGGCGAAGCCTGTCTCCACTCACCCGCACTTGACCATCTCCCCGTCGAGTGGGTTCGCCAGAACCTTGGCTTCGAACCCGACGCCAATCAGGCGCGTGTGCTGGCCCCGTCCGTCAAGAACGGCATCCTCAACTGCACGCGGCAGTGGGGCAAGTCCACCGTGTCGGCGGCGAAGGCGATTCATCTGGCCGCGACGGTCCCGGAGAGCATTGTCGTCATCATCAGCCCCTCGGCGCGGCAGAGCGGTGAGCTGGTTGCCAAGTGCCGGCGCTTTGCTACGCGGCTGGGGATTCGTCCGCGCGGCGATGGCGTGAATGAAATTTCGCTGATGCTGCCCAACGGCTCGCGCATCGTGGGACTGCCCTGCTCCGAGAGCACGGTGCGCGGCTTCTCGGGCGTGAACCTGCTGCTGGTGGACGAAGCGTCGCGGGTGGACGATGAACTCTACCAGGCGGTCCGGCCCATGCTGGCCGCCAGCAACGGCGCACTGTGGATGATGAGCACGCCTTTCGGAAAACGCGGCTTCTTCTGGGAGACCTGGGAGCACAGTCCGCTGCCGTGGGAGCGCGTCCGCGTGCCCGCCACGGAATGCCCGCGCATCTCCGCCGAGTTCCTGGCCGACGAACAACGCACCTCCACCGCCAACCAGTTCCAGCAGGAGTACATGTGCGAGTTCACCGAAAGCGGCTCCGCCCTGTTCCCGATCGAACTGCTCGAAGCCTGCCTTTTCGACGACACGGAACCGGTCTTCGTGAACTGAGAGCAACGGGGGGCCGCCGATGGACACAGATGCACGCGGATGTTGTTTAGGGGTTGATTAGAATCGTGTCTGATGCCTGTTGACGCGCGGTCGCGGCAGCCAAACTAAACACATGAGATTTCTGCTCGGGTTCATTGTGGCGCTGCTTCTGGTTGCCGGCGTTCTGTATGGATATTTCGCCATGGGTTATGCACCCGTAGCTACGGCCTCTGCGCCGATGATGTTTGAGAGCAGGATGGCCAAGATGGCGCTGCACGCACGCATCGCGAAAGAGGCGCAGTCCAAGCCCGCGATTCAAACCAGCGAAGAAAACTACGTCGCCGGCGCGCATGTTTACCGCCAGCAGTGCGCGGTTTGCCATGGTCTGCCCAATCAGCCAGAGACACTGATCTCGAAGGGTATGTTTCCCAAAGTGCCGCAGCTCTTCAAACATGGCGTCACGGACGACCCTGCATCGGAAACATATTGGAAGGTAGCGAACGGGATCCGGCTCACGGGCATGCCGGGGTTCAAAGGCTCGCTTACTGAAGACCAGATGTGGCAAGTTACGCTGCTGCTGGCCAACGCCGATAAGCTTCCGGCCAGCGCGAGCACAATCCTGCAGCAGCCGTTGTCACAAGAGACCTGGTAACTACGTCTTCAATCGGCGCAGTGTGTAGGAGTCAGGCCGCATATTGTCATCGGCCAGGCGCTTGAGGTCATCTCGCACGGAGATCACCTTGCCGCTGATGTGATTCGAGCGGTCGGAGGCCAGGAACAGTGCAGCCTTGATCTGCTGCTTCGCCGCGGTACCGCCGCTGGTGCGAATCTGTTCGGCGTTTTCGATCTCCTGAGCACCGGCGCGTTCACCGGCTTTCAGAATTTCATCCGTCATGACCGTGTAGGTTCCGCCGGGGTTGAAGCAGTTGATCTGCACGTTGTGCTCGCGGACCTCTTCGGCAACGCACTCCACGAATCGCGCGACCGCGGAACATGCGGCTGCATATGGGGAAAAATTCGGCCTGCCCACCGACACGCCATCGCCGGTAAGCACGATGATCTTGCCCGACCTTCGTCCGATCATCGAAGGCAACACCGCGTGACAAGAGTTCATGACGCCGAGCAGATTCGTGTCGAACGTCTCGCGCCATTGGGCCAATCGTGTTTCGATGAACGGAGCGACGGGGCCCTGGATGGCGGCGCAGGCGATCAGCACGTGTATGGGACCCAGCGCGGCGCTTAAGCGGTCAACCGCAATCTCCATCTGCTCGGGATTACGCACGTCGCCACGCAGACGCAGCGTTGAAGGCGAAGGCGTCTGTTCGATCTCGAATTTGGTTGCATCCAGCTCGGCTTGCGTGCGCGCGAGTAAACCTACCCGCGCTCCTTCGGCCGCGAAGCCGATTGCGAGACGTTTCCCAATGCCGCGCCCTGCGCCGGTGATGAGGACGCACTTGTCCTTGAATGGAAGCGAATCGCTAGAAGCCAACCCGGTATTGTATTACCGCGCCATAGCGTTGCCGTTATCACCCGAAGATACTAGCCAGATCGGAAAAGGAGCTCACTCGCAGCAGACGGCCCGGCGCCTCTTCAATGGCTTCGTTTTCCAATCCCCACGTGCGGGCGTGGGGGACGAACACCGCACGCATGCCCGCGCGCAGTGCAGGATTGATGTCCGACTTCGGACTGTTCCCGATCATCCACGTGCGGTCGTAATCGAAATTGCGCGAAGCCGCCCAGTTCCACATAAGCCGCGACGTTCTTCTCTTTCACGACGGCGCAGTGATCGAAAAACTCACGCAGGCCCGAACGGTCAATCTTCCGGTTCTGCTCATCCGGATCGCCCTTGGTGAACAGCGTCAATTCATGGCGGGCCGCAAGAACCGGCAGCGTCTCCAGTACTCCGGGCATCAATTCCATCGGGCAATCGAAGATGCCATTCGCGAGCGAAGCGATGTGGTGGCGGTGATCATCTTCCACGGCGCGTTCAGCCAGCTTTTCAAAACATTGCACCAGGTTGCGGCCGAAGTTGCGCGCGCCGTAACCATGCACGCGGTTGTTGGCAATCTCGATCTGATCGAGCGCGAGCCGTACCTCGGCTGGTGTCAGTGCCGAATGATCGAGGAACTCGCAGAAGCGGTCGAACGCATCTTCGAAGTACACGTTGTTCTCCCACAACGTGTCGTCGGCGTCCAGTATCAAGTGTTGACGGTCCATCATTTCTGAGCGCGCGGTGCAAGGCGAAAAGGGATCTCGACCAGCAGGTCCACGGGCACTGCTTCACCGTTGCGCGTGGCTGGCGTGAACTCCCACTTGCGGAAGGCTTCGAGTGCGCTCAGGTCGAGCCGGTCATCCAGGCCGCGCACCACTTCGGCATGCGTCACGTGTCCGCTGGCATCGAGTACGCAGAACAGCCGCACCGAACCCTGCACGCGATCTTCAACGGCGGTGGCAATATATTTCGGGTCCACTTTATGCAGCGGCACCGGAGCGCCGATCTCGTCATCCATCGGCCGCGCGCGGTCGCGCTCGGAATACCACATCAGCCAGCTACCCACATAGCTCGTGATGTTCGGCATCTGCACGGCCATGGTGTAAACGTGTTTGCCGTCGAAGTGCGAATCGGGCGCGTTGGTGACGCGAGTGCCGGCGCTTGCATGTGGGCCCGCTTCTCTCGTCGTGGTGTAGCGGCTCGCGCCGCGCAGCGTCTCATCGGACATGACGGAAGTGGGCAGCTTAGGCAAAGTGGTACGCGCAACAATGGTCGCCCGCGTGTCTTTGTCTTGATCTTTGCCGCTGCCTTTCACGTAAAGATCAGGCACTGAGATCACGCCCGCGCCCGATGAAGGCGTGCCGCCGTTCGGGTTCACTACCGGTCCGGCCGAAAACGCTGCCGCGCGCGAACCCTTCGGAATGTTCAGCAATTCAGCGGGATCGAGTCCGACAATTGCGCCATTCCATTTGTCATGCGCTGCTGCGATTTGGGGCGCGGCGGGCACCTCGGAAGGCGCGCCCGCCGCGTGCGAGCTGCCGCTGCGGGCGGGTGGCGGTGTGAAGGGGCGCCGCACATTCTGCAACCCTGCGCTAAGGCCAGCGATGTTGGCGTTCGCCTGCGCTGCAAGGGCGGGTGCTTCGGGCAAAGGATCACTCAACTGTTTCGGCACCGAGCGAACCACAGTTGGCGGAACGAACGGCCGGTACACTTTCGGCAGATCGAATTGCTGTGTTGACGTGGCGCGAGCCTGCAACTCTGGCGCATCCGGAACATTGATCGGTGCGTCGACGCGTGCCTGCTTCGGCGCAGGAGGCGTGAACTGCTTCTTCTGCGGCGGCGCGACATCGGGCAAGGCTGCCAGGATGTTCGGCGCTGGAATTTCTTTGTCCAGCTTCAACTCGGGCGCAGGCTGCCACACCATCTGCCGCGCTTTGGGCGCGTCTTTGGGCGAGGAGATGATGTTCTGCTTCGCGAGCTTCACATCGGCTTTCGGTGGACGCTTGTCTCCCTGATGCTCCACCGGCTTGACGTCGGGCAGCTTCTCGCGAAATTTGTACCAGAGCAGCCTCGGCTCTTTCCCGGCGATCAGTTGCTGATACGCGTTCTTCGACGGCGCCGGCAGATTGGCCCGCACCATCAGCAGTGTCAACAGTGCGAAGTGAACGCAGAGCGAGAACGCAACCGGGCCAAACCGCGGACGTTGAACGATGGGCTGGCCGGAGAAGATCATCTGCTCAGCCGCGCGCTCAGGCGCCCGCCGGAAGCGAGCTGAAGCCGTTCTTCGGCGCGAGCTGTTTCATGCGCGACGCTTGTTGCATGTTCGGGATATGTTGCTCCAGAAACTGCACGATCTGCCGTAGGCGGCTGCCTTCGGAACGATCGCGCAGGATGATGCTTTGGAACTCGAAATTGTTCACGTCCGCGGCGATGTGGAAGCTCAGCAGCGGGTCGTTCACATCGGGCAGCGGCTTGTCCCCGATCTGACCGGTTTGTACCAGGCGTTGAAACATCTGCAGGGCCTGGACCCGCAGCGAGGTCGGCACCAGATCGTCATGGTCATCTTCGAAAAATTCCACGGTGCCCTGCAGATACGGCTTCTCGTGATGCAATTCGAGCAGTTCGAAACGACGCGTCCCTGTCACAATCAGATCGAAGCGGCCGTCCGGATACCTGGTGACGACAGTCGTTACCCGCACCGCGCAGCCCGCATTCACGATGCCCTCTTTTTGAACCAACGCGATGCCGAATTCACTATCCTGCGCGATGCATTCGTTGGCCAGCAGTTTGTAGCGCTCTTCGAAGATGTGCAGCTCGAGCGGCACTTGCGGGAACGCCACCAGTCGCAACGGGAACAGCGGAAGCAACTCGGCCATAGTGATATTATTGCGTTTCGGAAGCGGCCGGGGCAATTGCGCGCGGCGCACCACAGTCGCCGCACGAATTAGAAATCATGCGCCAAACCGCACAGGGTGCGACCTCACCAACAGCAACACCGGTGGTGATCTTGACCGGAGCATCGGAAGGAATCGGCGCTGCCTGTGCGCGGGCCTTTGCGGCTCGCGGGGCGCGGCTGGTTTTGAATGCACGCAGTGAAGAACGATTGCAAGCGTTGCAATTGCCCGATGCGCGAATCGTTGCTGGCGACATCACCATGGCATCCACGCGCGAAACACTGGTGAATCAGACGCTCGCTGACTTTGGCCGAATCGATATTCTGATCAACAATGCGGGCGCGGGAATTTACTGGCCGGCTTCGATTTCTCCGGAAGAAGAATCGCGGCGGTTGTTTGAACTCAATTTCTTCGCGCCGTATGCGTTGGCACGGCTCGTCATCCCGCACATGCGCGAGCGGCGCTCCGGAACGATCGTGAACGTCAGCTCGATTGCAGGCAAGATCACGCTGCCCTGGATGACGGTGTACTCGGCAACAAAATCGGCGCTTTCCACGGTCACAGACGGATTGCGCATGGAACTCGCGCGCGATAACGTGCATGCCATGTCGGTCTACCCGGGCTACGTGCAGACGGAGTTTCACAAGCATGCGATTGGCGAGAATCCACCGGCCGTGATTGTCAGCGGCAGGCGCTTTGCGATTACTCCGGATCGTTGCGCCGCAGATATTTTGCGCGGCATCGCCCGTCGAGCGCCGTCCGTTGTAACGCCACGCTGGGGGCGCGCGTTCATGGCGATCAATTTGTTGATGCCGCGCGTCGTTGAGGCGCGATTGAACCGCATGAATGGAGGGATGGTGCGAGCTGGTGAAGCGCGCACGGTGTGAGCCATGCTGTTGAAGCTCAAACGTACTCCTGGCATTTATCTGGTGGGCTTCATGGGCTCCGGCAAGACCACCATCGGCCGCTTGCTTGCCGACAACATCGGCTGGAGCTTCACTGATGTTGACGCAGAGATCGAACGGCAGGAGCAGGAACCGATCGCACGCATCTTTGAAACGCGAGGCGAGTCCGAGTTCCGCCGCATGGAAAGAGAAGCCATCCGCACCTGCGTAAGAAAGGTCGAACGCGGCCAGCCTGCCGTGCTCGCTCTCGGGCGGTGGCGCATTCCTGCAGCCTGACAACTACGCGCTGCTCGAAAACAACGGCGTATCGGTGTGGCTCGATTGTCCGTTCGATCTGATAGCTGCGCGCGTGAAACTGAATGGTACGCGGCCGCTCGCGCGCGATCTCGACTCCTTGCGTAAGCTCTACGACGAACGCCGCAAGGGCTATGAGCTCGCCGACTTCCGCGTGACGATCGGCTCCTGCGCGCCCAAACAGAACGTCGCCGCACTCTTAGAGCTCCCGCTGTTCAAATGAACCCTCGCAGCGACGCGCGCGCGATCTTCGCCGCGGCTTTAGCCAGTGCCGATCCGCGAGAGGCCGTGCGCAAAGCTTTGCGTGCAGTGAATGCGCGTCGTATCTGGCTGGTCGGCGCAGGGAAGGCAGCGGCAGCGATGGCCGAAGCCGCGGAAGAAGTGCTTGGAGATCGCATCGCCGGCGGCGCGATCAACGTCAAGCACGGGTACAGCCTTCGCCTGCGCCGCTGCTCTGTCACGGAATGCGGGCATCCGGTACCGGACGCAGCCGGAGTCGAGGGCGCGCGCAAGATCCTCGACATCTGCAACAAAGCGGATGACGGTGATCTGGTGCTGTGCCTGATCTCGGGCGGTGCGTCTGCTTTGATGCCACTGCCGGCAGCGCCAGTGACTCTCGAAGAAAAGCAGGAGACCACGCGTTTACTGCTCGCATCGGGCGCAACGATTCACGAGATGAACGCAGTGCGCAAACATCTCTCCGCAATCAAGGGCGGCCAATTGGCGCGTGCCGCAGCGCCCTCGCGCGTGTTGAGCCTGATTCTGTCCGATGTGGTCGGTGACGATCTTGACGTGATCGGCTCGGGCCCCACTGCGCCCGATCTATCTACGTTCGAGAGCGCGCGGAGTGTGCTCGACAAATACGGGATTGCGAATCAGGTTCCAGCGGCAGTCCGTTCGCGGCTTAGTGAAGCAGCGTTCGAAACTCCCAAGCCCGGCGATCCTCTCTTCGAGCGCGTCGAGAATCGCATCATCGGCAGCAATCGCACGGCACTTGCCGCGGCTGCAACAGAGGCCGCGAAGCTTGGTTACCGCCCTGTGCTTCTCACCAGCCGTTTGGAAGGCGAGGCCAAAGAAGCGGCTCGCGTCCTGACAGCCATCGCGCGTGACGCACAACCGCCCGCTTGCCTGATCAGCGGTGGCGAACCAACAGTCACGCTCGGTGAACAACACGGCAAGGGCGGACGCAATCAGGAGTTCACGCTATCGGCGGCCATCGCTCTGGCGGGCGTCAGCGGCGTGGTGGTTCTCAGCGCAGGCACAGATGGAAGCGACGGCCCCACTGACGCAGCAGGCGCCATCGCCGACGGCGACACCGTGCAGCGCGGGCCTGAATGCGGCGGAACACCTGCAGGCGCACGATGCCTATCCTTACTTCGCGCGTCTGAACGATCTCGTGATGACCGGACCCACGGGCACCAACGTGATGGACGTGCAGTTATTCCTGGTGACGGAAAGCAGCGCTAGCGCTGCGAAAGATCGCGAACATAAATATCTTTGAACATCATGTTGCCCTGCCCGCCTGAGTGCAGTTGCAACGCAATGGTGCCGTCGAACGAACGCGGCGCGGGATCGGTGAAGTCAACTACAACGATGCCGTTCAAACGCGCAACGAAGTGATTGCCTTCCACTTTGAGCAAGTAGTCGTTCCAATCGTTCTGGTGGATCACAAACTCGAACTCAGGCGCGGGCCACGCAATCCACTGACGCCCGTCACCATAGAGACCGCCGGTGTGATGCGACAGAGTTTGGTCAATTTCAAACTGCATGCCTTGCGAGACGTCGGCCGTACCCGGTTTGAAGGCAGTGTGGAAGAACACGCCGCTATTGCCGTCGCCCACGCACTTGAAGCGCAGTGAGAGATGGAAGTCCTTGTACTTTTTCGCGGTCTGCAGGTATCCGTAGTCCTTCGTAATTCCCTGCCCGTGAATGGCGCCGTCGATGACCTCCCATTTCTCGCGGCCGACGGTCTCCCATCCGGACAGGTCTTTGCCGTTGAACAACGAGACCCATTGCAGGTTGGGAAGTTTCTCCTGAGCCATCAGGCTCAACGCACAACATAGAACAGAGGCAACGAAACGCATCACTCTGTTCTATCAGCTTCCGTGCCTAATGCAACGTGCCCATGCGCTCCACCGGCCAGTAAACGAAAACAGCCTTGCCGTAGATGAAGCGGCGCTCGACCGTACCCCAGTTGCGGCTATCGTTCGAAGAGCTGCGGTGGTCGCCCAGCACGAAGTACTGATCGGGCGGGATGCGGAAAGAACTGACGGAGACGTGATCGCGATACTCGTCGGGCACATACGGCTCATCGAGATGCTTGCCGTTCAACACCACTTCACCGCGGTCCACCTGCACCGTGTCGCCGGGCAAGCCGATGACGCGCTTGATGTACACCTTGCTGCGATCGAGCGGAAACCAGAACACCACGGTGTCGCCGCGTTCGATGGAGTTGAATTTGTACGTGAACTTATTGATGAAGATGTGTTCCTGGTCATGCAAGCCGGGCATCATGCTGGTGCCCTCTACGCGTACCGGTTGGTAAAGGAACACTACCAGAAAAACGGCCAGGAACAACGCCAGAATGACATCGCGCAGCAGGCTGCTGACATGCAGGGCGCGCGACGGAATGCGTGCTGGCTCAGTATCCGGCATGGCTCAAGTATATTCGTGTGACGGGCATCGTCAGGGTCCGGTTACTTGCCGGCCAGCAGCTTGGCGAGCGTGGGCAGTGGCACTGCGCCTTCTTTCAGCGCCGCGTCGTTGAAATCGTGCAGCTTGAAAGCGGAGCCCTTCTGCGCCTTGTAGTCTTCGCGAACTTTGTTCCAGCCGCGCCAGCCCACCAGGTACGCGGGCAGTTGCGCCGAACTTAACTGGGCGCGCTGCAACTTGCCCGTAGCTTCTTCGTGCTCCTGGAAAGTTTCCTTTTCCATGAACGCGACGCATTCTTCTTCGGTCATGCGATTGGTTTGCAGGCGGACATCGATGATGGCATTGCCCAGCACGCGCAGCTCCTGTTTCAGAAGGGTCAGGCGCAGCTCAGGCGAGTGATCGAGATAACCTTCGTCCAACAACATCTGCGTGGCGTACTGAGCCCACCCTTCCACATACGGCGTGTTGCCGAACACGGCGCGCAGCGCGCGGCGGCTCTTTGGCTCGATGGCATTGGCAAACTCCGCCTGCACATAATGGCCGGGCATCGCTTCGTGAATGGTCAGCAGCTTCAAGTTGTAAGAGTTGTACTCGCGCAGCTTCGATTCGACACGCGCCGGAGCCCACGATGCGGGGATCGGCGTGATCCAATAAAACGCGCCGAGCTGTGGCTCCAGCGGCGGTGCTGAATTGAAGCCACCGACCGAATAGATGCCGCGCATAAACTCAGGCGTAGGAATCACTGCAAGGTTTGAGCTGCGTGGCATCGTCAGCAGGTTGTGACTCACGGTGAACTGCCGCGCTTCGTCCAGGTCTTTACGCGCGTCGTCCATGAATGACGCGGGCGTCGAGCGCTGTTCCGCGATGTGGCCCAGGACTTCGCGAATCACAGTCAGCGGCTCGCTCTCATGATGACCGGGAAACCATTGTGCATGCAGTGGCGAGGCGAGCTTGAACATGTCGGCATGCACGCGCTTCACATCGTTCTCGGCCTCCTGCAGCACGTCATCCGGCTTGCGGTCGGTGCCCAGCGCGAACTTGAACTTCAGCGCGTAGTGATCGGCACCGAGCCGCCAGTCCTGTGTGCGGCCCCGCGTTCTACGTGGCATCTCGTCAGCGAGAAAACGGTCGAAGCCATGGAGCGCGTTGAGCGCAGGCTCCGCAGCGGCTGCGTAGTCCGCCTTCATATCGGCGGGCATGGCCTCGCGTATCTGATGATCGATCAGGTCGATGTTGCCCTGGTCTTCCTCCGCCGCCACCTTCAGCCAGATAGCCGGGCTGTTGATCAGCATTCTGCGCGCGGTCTCGATGTAAGCCGGAACGGCTTTGACGCGCGCTAAGAGCGACCGCATACGATCCGGCTTGGGCGCATACTCAAGCACCAGCGGGCTGAACAGCGCGTTACCGAGCGACTCTACATAAACAGTCGGGTTGTGCTGGTAGCTGCGAATGATGCCGAGGTCCAGCAAACTCAGCCCGATCTGCTGCTCCATCACGTCGATATCGGCACGATCTTCCGCGTTCAACTTCTCGCGATCGATAGCGGCCAGCTTCTTATGGAACGAGGCGAAAAAGTTGCCCTGCTCGGTCAGCGCGCGATAGGAGAAATCATCAAGCTCGTTATCGAGCTTGCGCCCGTGGTGTTGATGGTAGCCCTGGCTCGTTGCAGCTGACGGCGAAAACGAGAGTACGGTGTAGACGAACTCATCCACCAGCCCTCCGACGTTAGCGGTCTTCGTGGGCGAGCACGATGCGAACAGCAGCGAGACTGCGGCGACAAAATACTTTTTGGATTGCAAACGGAAATTCTACAACGCCTGTGAAGATCGCGTCAGGAAGACAGCGTTAAAACGAAAAGCTGACGCCACCGCGAAAGCTCCGCGGCGTGTTGACCAGGAGCAGCCTGCGCCCATCGGGCAGCGCGATCGGAAGATACCCCTCGGCCAGTAGGTTGCGCACTTCAGCGGTGACCTGCATGTGACCCGGAAGGCTGATCAATGCGGGCACGGGCTGCCGGATGAGTACGTCTAATCCCGGTTCGGGCCGCACGCTTTCGGTAGAGTACATCTGAGCCGACGTCGCGGCCCTGGTGTCGAGCCACTGATAACTGGCTTTGTAATGCGTGCCGCTATGCCGGAAGGTGCCTGTTGTCTGAATCGTCAGAGCGTTGCGGCGCTGTGCCTCAATCAAGCCGCGCAACTGTTCGGCGGTCACCTCGTTCAGCACCTGGCTGCGCGTCGTGAGCACGCCGACCGAGCCATACATCAACGTCACGTCGTAGTTGTCACCCAGGTGTTGTTTGACAGAAGCCGTATAACCCTGCGTGTGATAATTCCCGGCATCGAAGACGGCGGAGTTCGAGAAGAAATCCGGCAGCAAATCCCCGCCGAGAGAGGCGATCGGGCTTCCCGCGATGGTCAGCGCAGCATCGCTCACAGCTTCGCGGTAAGCCGAGATCCGGACTTCGCGCGATTTACCGAGCGGCTGCGTGATGCCGATCTCATAGTTGTCACCGCGTTGCACGCGGAAGCGCCCCGCCTGTCTCGAAGCACGCGGCACCAGCGCCAGCGCCTGCAGATCACCCAGCAGGCTTTGGTCCTCGGCCGTAGTATTCATGCCGAGTTCAGGCCGCGCGTTGCCGGAAGTGTAGGTCGCGTCGATCTGGCCTTTGGGCAGCAACAAGGTCATCCGCGCGTAAGGGCTGAAGTAGTGCAGGCGATCGATCAGCGAGACGTTGTCCCATTCGAAGCCGTATTCGGCCTGGAGCGAATCGGTAATCTGTGTCTTTTCGTGAAGGCTCGCGGAAAGCGTGCGCAGCGGAGGCAGTGAGCCATCGCTATCAGGGCCGGTCGCGACACCCGTGTGGCCCGGCAGATAAATCTGGCGCATGGTCACGGTGATCTCCGGCGCAACCTCACCGAAGTCGCGTGCGAAGCTCGCACGAAACGCAGCGGACGGCAGACCCGAAACGCGCGCATACCCCACGTTGCCGGCGAGTTGCAGATGATTGCTTCCCGCCAACGACGTCTCTAAAGCGAACGTTGTACCGAGGTCCGTTTCACCGCGTGCGGAAGAGCCGCCATCGCCGCCCGAGATATTCACCAGGCCGCGCGTCTCATGGAACAAAGTGGAAGCGCGTTGCACACGCAGAACAGGCCCAACGGGCAATATGCGAGTGACCGGACGCGATGCACTCGACGTACGCAATGCCCACTTCCATTCATCGTTCATCAGCGACGAAGGCATGCTGACGACAGGTGTGATCTGAATGGAACTGAATAATGAAGAGAGATTGACGTTCAGCAGTTTATCGATGCCGGGCTGAACGGAGATGTGGTCGAGAAATGCCGGCAAATAACGGCTCAGCGTGACGCGGACCGAGTACGTGTCGGTAGGAAGCGCTCCGAAAGCGAACGCGCCATGATCATCGGTCAGCACGCGCTGCAGTACTTGCGACTGGCGGTTGAGCAGTAAAACCGCCGCGCCCATCTGCGGGTGCCGCTCGGAATCGGTGACGAATCCGCCAAGTTTGCCTGAGATTTTCAGAGGCGAAATCGCCGCTGCTGAACCAGGGAACAGGAGCAGAACGGAAGCTAACGACGCGACGGCAGAAATCCGCCGAACGCCCAACCGCTGGGACGCTGAAAGCCGGCAAATCGTCGTTGCGTCTGTTCGCACAGTTTGCGGCGCCGTTCATCGCGGCGCATTTGATCCTAGGTTACCGTAAACGTTGTGGTTGGGGTCAGCGACTGATTGCGATTCTTGTCTGTTACTTTTAATCGCAACGTGTACTGGCCCGGCGCAATATCTTTGAGCGGCAGCAGCTTCTCGACGGTGACCTGATTCGCAGAACCCTGGTTCACCGCTTCTGTGAACTCGAGAACTTTCTCGTTGGTGCCTAACTTGGCTACTTCGTACTCGATCTGCCCGTTCGGCTTTGACGTCTTCTCGTCCGTCCCGAAATTGTAAAGCTGGACGTAGATTCCCATCTTCTCGTCGCGACGGAAGCTCTCGTTCAGGCGCGGCCGCACTTTCGTCGTGCCGACGACAAATTGCCCGGCGCCGATGCTGCGCGTCGGAACCTTCTCCATCACGTCCGCCAGAATCAGGCTGCTGGCGGCAAGCTTGTCATCATCGAAATGCGGAACGCTGACCCGTTCCTCGTCGTTGTTCACCGTTCCCGCGATGACGTCTTTGGCGACCACGTTCATGCGGTAAGTGCCGGGAGGGAGCGGAATAGTCTCTTCGTAGATCGACTGGCGTCCGGCGAAATCTTTCAGCATCTCCGGAGGAGCCGAAACGTCGACGGTGTGCTCGAACGTGTTAACGACGCGGCGCGACATCGTCGTGACGCGTCCATAGATGTTGACGACCGCTTTCTGCACGCCATCTTTCAACTGAAACTGCAGGTCTTTGTTATCGAACTGCATCGTGATTTTCATCAGTACCGATGAGTTCGTCACGCGGATGAAGTCGGTGCGCACGCGCATCGGCAGCACGTTAAACGAAATGTGCGTGTTCACCATCGCCTCCAGGTCGCGGAACTTCGCGGCTGGCGGCTTCTGCAATTTCACGAAACTGCTCCAGACGCTCGAACTCGTTCATGTTGGCCGATTCCTGGTTTTGCGGAATGCCCAGGTGCGTGCCGTCGGTCCGATTGAAGCGGTCGTTCTTGCTGGTGATGCCCATCTGCTCCGACATCGTGAGACCAGCGCCAGGCGTATAGAGCAGCGCGTCTTTTTCCGACGGGTCCATCGTCAGTTCGGTACTCGCCCGACATCGACTTATCGACAAACTCGATATTGATGTCGTTGCCGATATCTTCGATGTAGCGGTAACGCCACTTCTCAAAGGGATAGGTCGAGGTCTCGCCACCGCCCTCTTCATAGGGACGCTGATAGCTGCCGCCGGAGGGGTGCGATTCGATTTCATCCGGCGGGCCGAACGTGATGTAGATGCGGCCACGGTCCGTCTTCCAGCCAGGAATGCCCGACGCGAAACGCTCGTTCGCGTAAGCGATACGGCGATAGTGCTCTTCCTTGTACTCGTTCTCCTGCGTGTCAGGCGTCGGATCGCGGCGTAACCAGAACTGCTCGATGAACTGTTCGCGCTCTTCATCGGTGTTCAGACGGTGGAACGCAGCCCGCTCTTCGTCGGTGATGATGTACGTTACATCTTCCGTCAACCACTTCTTGTACGGCGTCTCCAGCTCTTTGCGCAGCTTCGCTTCATTGCGCTTACGCTGCTTGTCGGTCAGCGGCTTGGCGACCGTTTTGTCTTGGGATGGGGCCGGAGTACTGTCCTGCGCGGCAGCAATGCCTGCAACAAGAAATGAAGAGAGGGAGATGCAAAGGATCGACAGGCGAGTATGCGTCATAATGCGACCGCTTCCTGAAAGCTAGGCGTGGAACTCATTCGATTATAGCTCAGATGTTCGTGACATGCGGTACGTTTCACGAACATCCGAGCGCAATGAGGGAACCGAATTATGCAGCAGACTGCCCGGCCCAAGAGCCTAAATCCGGCTATGCAGCAGACTTCCGCTTTCCTGGCCCATCGCAATCAACTTATCTTCGAAGTCGGGCTTGAACCGCGGCACTTTATGGTTGCGCAGATACCAGCGATAGGTTTCCTTCAAGCCTTCATCAAGCGGCGTGGGCGCGAGCTTGAGCATGCGCTTCACCTTGCCGATCGCCTCAGTGATGGGCGGAAGGTCGAAATAGTAGCCGAAGTAAGCCGGCTCGCCCATCGGGTTGCCGCCGGATTCGATGATGCGCTCCCGCGGCACTCGCGCGATCACCGGTTTCTTGTTTGCCGCCCGCGCTAGCGCCTGCACCATCTCGAGCTGCGTCACCGGGCGTTCGTTGCCGATGTTAAACGCGTGTCCGATCACGTTGGCTTCGGTCAACGACTTCACGCAGGCGGCTACCAGATCCCGAACGTAAACAAACTGCATCAGCCGCCCGCCATCGCCCGGCACGATAATCTGGCGGCCCTTGCGCATGCGGTCCCAGAAGAACTGCTCGCGGTAGAACGGATTCTCCGGTCCATAGACAAACGGCGGCCTGAACGTCACGACCGGAAAGCCCGTGCGCTGGTGCAGCCGGAACAGCATGCGTTCCGACATGGCTTTGTTGCGCACGTAAGCGTCCGGATGGTCGTCGGGCGCGAGCGGATCGTCTTCGTAGTGGTTCAGACCATCGCCGTAAGCCGCGACGCTGGACATGAAGATATAACGCGCGATGCGATCGCCACAGGCCTGTACCGTCGCTTCGATCTGCGCCGCGGTGGTTCCGCGCTCCCAGTCATAGACGTTGTCGAACACCGCATCGAAGCGGCGTCCGTCGAGAGCACGCTTAAGCGCGTTCGCGTCGTTGCGGTCCCCGACCAGGTTCTCGACTTTCTTGCCGAGCGTGTGCGTCTTTTTCCGATGTAGAACGGCAACCTGGTGGCCCTGCTTCAGCAGTTCGGCCACCAGCCGTCTCCCGATGAACAGCGTCCCGCCGATCACCAGGATTTTCATTTGTGGGGTCGGTTTGACCAGTTTAGTCGTAGTATTCAAGGCCGAGATGGGTGATGAGTTCCGCGCCGCGCATCCAGCGCAGCGTGTTCTTTAATTTCATCAGCTGGATGAAGATATCATGTTCCGGGTATAAACCGGGAGCCGTCATGGGCGCCTTGAAGTAGAAAGACAGCCATTCCTGCACGCCGCGCATGCCGGCGCGTGCGGCAAGATCCATAAAGAGGACCAGATCGAGCACGAGCGGCGCGGCAAGAATCGAATCGCGGCAGAGGAAATCGATCTTGATCTGCATCGGATAGCCCATCCAACCGAAGATGTCGATGTTGTCCCAACCCTCTTTCGCATCACCACGCGGCGGGTAATAGTTAATGCGGACCTTGTGATAAAAGTCCTTGTAAAGTTCCGGCTGCAGATCGGCCTGCAGAATCTGTTCGAGCGCGGACAGCTTCGACTCTTCCTTGCTCTTGAACGAGCCGGGGTCATCCAGCACCTCGCCGTCACGATTACCCAGAATGTTGGTCGAAAACCATCCGGAGAGCCCCAGCGCGCGCGCTTTCAAGCCCGGAGCAATCAGCGTCTTCATGAATGTCTGACCGGTCTTGAAGTCTTTGCCGGAAAGCGGTACGTTGCGATCGCGCGCCAGATTCAATAGCGCCGGCATGTCGGTCGTCAGGTGCGGCGCTCCGTTGGCATACGGCACGCCGGATCTTGATCGCAGCATAGGCATAGATCTGGCTAGGTGAGATTTCAGGGTCGTTCTTATGCAGCCCCGCTTCGAAGGACTCGATCGATTCGTGTACAGCGGCGGCCTTGTGGAACACTTCAGTCGATCCGCACCAGATCATCGAAAGCCGGCTGGCACCGCTGTTCTCTTTGAAGGTGCGGATGTCGTCCATGATGCGCTCGGCCTGATCCATTTTGGAGCCGGCAGGCTTCACGTTCGGCCCGTCAATGCGCTTCACAAATTCTTTGTCGAAATAAGCCGGCATCGGCTTTATGGCCTCGAGCGGCTCACGCACCTGGCGGAGCATCTCGGGTTCAAGCACCTTGGCGTGGACTGCGGCTTCGTAACAGTTGTCGTCGAAAATGTCCCAGCCGCCAAATGTCAGGTCGTTGATCCCGGCCAGCGGGACGAAATCTTTAATTTTCGGACTGTTGTTGTCCGTGCGCTTACCGAGACGAATCGTGCTCAACTGCGTTACGGAGCCGATCGGCTTGGCGAGGTCCCGCTTGATCGCCTCGATTCCGGCAATCAGCGTGGTGCTGACCGCGCCGAGCCCGGGAATCAACACTCCTAGTTTCCCGTCTGCAGGCGCAATCTTCGGTGTGTCAGTCGATGACAAGTAAACTTCTCCTTATAGGGAACTACACGCGCAATCGCGTCGGTTCACTCGCATTCTGCCTGAAAAACGGCGCGCATGGGTGAGCAGGACGTGACCTGTTATGATAGCAACTCCAAGTCAAGGCCGCGCGACCACTATGCTAACCGCAATCGTCGCCGATGACGAACAACTCGCCCGCGAAGAGCTGCTCTGGCTCTTAAAAGATTTCCCCGAAGTTGAGGTTGTGGCCACTGCCGCGAATGGCTTACACGCGGTCGACCTGATCGAGAAACTCGATCCGGAAATTGTTTTCCTCGATGTGCAGATGCCGGGGTTGGACGGCATGGGCGTTGTGCGCCGTTTGCGCGAGCGAAGGATTTCGCTGCCGCGCATCGTGTTTTCGACGGCGTTCGATCAGTATGCCGTGGAGGCCTTCCGGCTGGAAGCGTTCGACTACATTCTGAAACCGTTCGACAAACGCCGCTTAGCGGAAACAATCGAGCGGGTGCGCCGGAACATCACCGAGGGTCAGCAGGAAGAGCCGCCCGAACCCGCGCCCGTGCGATCCGCCACGCAGCGTGCGAAGCTGCTCATCCGTAAGGGAGACCGCAATATCATCATCGATCCGCAGGAACTGATTTACGCGACGATCGATAGCGGCGTCATCACTCTGGTAGCCGCACACGTGGAAGGGCACTCGAACTATCGCACGCTCGAAGATCTGCAAGCCAACCTGGACCCGGATATCTTCTGGCGCACGCACCGGTCGTTTTTGGTGAACATCAATCGGATCAAAGAAGTGGTGCCTTGGTTCAACTCGAGCTACCAACTGAAGGTAGACGACAAGAAAGGCACAGAGATACCAGTTAGCCGCGTGCAGACAAGAAGGCTAAGCGAGTTACTGAAGCTGTAACCTGGGAACGCCAATCTCCAGATTGGCGGGGTAAGGTTCACCAGTGCGCACGCCGGGTTCACTACAATAGAGGTTTGCTCCCCATGACAACTTTGAGTCCGCACGCGCGTGCGCTCGCCCGCCTGATCGACCACACTCTTTTGAAACCGGAAGCGACCGAGGAACAAATTGGAAAGCTATGTGCGGAGGCGCTTGACTACCATTTCTTCAGCGTCTGCGTGAATCCGTATTGGGTGCCGCTTGCCAAGCGGAAGCTTGCCGGTTCCGACGTCACGGTGTGCACGGTGGCGGGTTTTCCGTTGGGTGCAACGACCACTGCATCGAAGGCGGCTGAAGCGGCGGAGGCAGTCGCGAACGGTGCGGGTGAGATTGACATGGTGCTCAATGTGGGCGCGCTGCGTTCTGGGCAATTCGATGCCGTACAGGAAGACATCGCCGCCGTTGTGAAGGCTGCGGAACAGGGCGGCGCGACCGTCAAAGTGATTCTTGAAACAGCGTTGCTCGACGACGTGCAAAAGGTGAAAGCCTGTGAGCTCGCGCTGGCTGCGGGCGCAAGCTTTGTGAAAACCTCGACCGGCTTTGCAGCCGCGGGTGCAACCGTGGAAGACATTGCGCTGATGCGCAAGACCGTCGGTGAGCGCGCCGGGGTGAAGGCTTCTGGCGGCATCCGCACACTCGATGATCTGGAGCGCATGGTGGCTGCCGGAGCATCGCGCGTGGGCGCGAGTGCGAGTGTCGCGATCATCGGAAGCGTGGTCGGTTAACGTGGCTGTTCCCCGGAAGACGGCGAACCGCTTTCGCGAGCGGGCCGAAGTTCTCGACTTTCTGCTCGAAGTTGCAGCGGCTACGAGCCAGACGCTTGATCTGGATGAACTGCTAGCCAACGTCGCGCAGATCGTCCGCAAAGTGCTCCCCTACGAGTTGTTCGCCATCCTGCTGTTCAACGAACGCAAGCAGGAGCTGCGCATTCGCTATGCGGTCGGCCACCGCCTGGAAGTTGTGCGCAATGTCGCGATCGCCATGGGTGAAGGCATCACCGGTGCAGCCGCCGCGCATCGCGAACCCATTCTGGTGACCGACGTGCGCACTGACCCGCGGTATCTGAACGCACTCGATGCCGTTCGCGCCGAACTGGCGGTGCCGATGATCGCGCGCAACCGCTTGGTAGGCGTCATCGATCTGCAGTCGACGCGTGTCGGCGCGTACAACGAGTACGATCGCGCGATGCTCACGCTGATCGCGAACCGCGTAGTGGCCGCAATTGACAACGCGCGGCTCTACCGCCGTGTGGACCGGCAAAACAAAACGCTGCGCTTGCTGGCGCATACCTCGCGCGAGTTCAGCGCGATTCTCGATCTCGACGATCTGCTGAGCACCATCGCGGCCAGCATACGTTCATTGATCAACTACGACGCGTTCAGCATCTTGCTGGTGGATCAGGAACAGAACGCCCTCCGTCACCGATTCAGCATGCGCTACGACGAGCGCGTCAAGATCGACAACATCCCGATTGGCAGCGGCATCACCGGAGCTGCGGCGCAATCGCGGGAAGCCGTGCGCGTGCACGACGTCAATGCCGACCCGCGTTACATTGCGTCGCATCCGGACATCTGTTCCGAGGTTGCAATTCCGCTGATCGTGCAGGACCGCGTGGTTGGCGTGATGGATCTTGAAAGCAGCCAACTCCGTTTCTTCACCGACGATCATCTGCGCCTGCTGTTGTTGCTTGCGCCGCAAATTGCCAGCTCGGTTGAGAATGCGCGCTTGTATGAAGCCATCGCGGCTGACCTTCACGCCGCACGTGATCTGCAAGCCGTGCTGTTGCCGGCGGAAGCGCCGTACATGGAGAAGCTCGAAGCGGGCATCGGACTACGTCCCGCGCGCGAGATCAGCGGCGACATTTACGAATTCTACGAATACGGCACCGATGCGCATCCCGACCCGCACGTCGTCATTGCGTTCGGCGATTCGAGTGGCAAAGGCGCTGCCGCGGCTCTCTACGGAGCCGTGCTGCATGGCCTGATGCGCACGCTGATGATCAAACGCCGCCAGCCTTCTGAGCTGATGCGCGCGCTGAATGACAGTCTGCTCGAACGCAAGGTGGAAGCGCGCTACGTGACGCTGCTGCTGATGATGTGGCACCCGCACTCGTTACAGTTCACGCTCGCGAACGCAGGCGGCACCGCGCCGATGGTCTGCCGCGACGCCGAAATTCTGCAGATGCAGGCCGAGGGCGTACCGGTGGGTTTGCTGCCGGATCAGGAGTACGAACCCACCACCTTCCAGGCGAAAAAGGGGGACTTGATCATTCTGTTTTCCGACGGCGTCTCCGAACACCAGAGTGCCTCAGGCGAAGAGTACGGGCGCGGCCGTCTGGCGCAAGTCATTCGCGCTTCCTGTGGTCTGCCGCGCGAAACAAGTTGTGCAAGCGGTCTTTGACGATCTCGACGCGTTCAACCCGGTGCGCTTCGACGATCAGACCATCATCGTGCTGCGGGTGACGGAAGAATGATCGCGTATCACGAAGGCGGCTTGCGTTGCGACGCAACCAGCCTGGAAGAGATCGCCCATGCCGTTGGCACGCCCTGCTATGTGTATTCAGCGAACAGTATCGTCGCCGCTTACCGCGCGTACGATGGCGCGTTCGGAGACTTGCCGCACCACGTCTGCTATGCGGTAAAGGCCAACTCGAATCTGGCTGTTCTGGCGCTGCTCGCGCGTGAAGGTGCGGGATTCGATATCGTTTCCGGCGGCGAATTGTTCCGGGTTCTGCGTGCTGGCGGCGACGCATCGAAGGTGGTGTTCTCCGGCGTCGGTAAGCAGCGTGATGAGATCGAGTACGCGCTCGAGCACAACATCCACAGCTTTAATTGTGAGTCGCATGCGGAGTTGACACTGCTCAACGAAGTCGCGGGCCGCATGGGCAAGCAGCCCTGCATCGCGCTGCGCGTCAATCCTGACGTGGATGCCGCTACTCACCCTTACATCTCCACCGGTCTGCGCGACCACAAGTTCGGCATCGACATCGAACGCGCCGAACAGGAGTACGACTACGCGCGTTCCCTGCCCCACTTGCGTGTAGAGAGTGTCAGTTGCCACATCGGTTCGCAGCTTCTGGATGACGCGCCCGTGCTCGAAGCCGTGGCGAAAGTGTTGTTATTGGTCGAGCGTTTGCGATCGCGCGGCCATGCGATTCGGTCGATCGATCTCGGCGGCGGATTAGGCATCGCCTACACCCAGGGCGATCAGCCGCCCGACATCGCTTCGGTGATCGGGAAGATTTGTGACATGGTGCGCGGAAAAGATCTTGCGATCATGATCGAACCGGGACGCTCGATTGTCGGTCCTGCCGGTGTGTTGCTGGCGCAAGTGCTGCTGCGCAAGAGCAGCCCGACGAAGGAATTCGTGGTGGTGGACGCCGCGATGAACGATCTCATCCGTCCTGCGCTTTACTCGGCGCAGCACCAGATACTGCCGCTGCGCGAAACCACCGACCGCAGCCTCATCGCCGACGTTGTGGGTCCTGTTTGCGAGACCGGCGATTTTCTCGCGCGCGATCGCGCACTGCCGCCGCTCAGCTCCGGTGACTACGTTGCTTTGCAGACGGCAGGCGCTTATGGCTTCGCGCAATCTTCGAACTACAACTCACGTCGCCGCGCGGCGGAAGTACTGGTCGAAGGCAACACCTGGCGCGTAGTGCGCAAGAGGGAGCAGTTCGAAGACCTCATCCGCGGCGAGACGGTCTAGCCGGAATTAAAACTCGAGCCTGACTCCGACCTGGCCCGTTCTTCCGCGGCCGAACTCCGCATCGCGCGCGCTGGTGATCTTCCCGAAAGAGCGATTGGTGATGTTGGTGATCGGGTCCGCTAAATTCGTGTGGTTCGGCAGATTGGTGAACGAGCCTTCGACCTTCGCGGCGAAACGTTCTGTGATGCGGAACGATTTGCCCAACGCCATCGACAGATTGAAAGTGCCGGGACCTTCGATGATGCCGATGCCCGAATTCCCGAAGCGTCCGATCGGAGCCAGATCCGTCGCCGGGTTGATGCCGATGTGACAGTTGAACTGGTTCGCGCCGACTGTCTGGCCGGGACACACGAAGGCATTCGGATCAATCCACTGATCGCGCGATGGCGACGCGACACTACCCGAAGCGATGCGGTCGGGACGCTGATTGCGATAGAAGCCCGACCCGGTGCCCGACGGATCGCCGCCTGAGAAGTACGGGGTCAGATACGGTCCAGTTTGCAGCAGCAGAATGGAACTGAGATGCCAGCCGCCAAGGATCGCGTCCGCCGCGGCCGGTCCGTGATTCATGAACGCGCGGCCTCGACCGAACGGCAGTTCGTATACCGCCGTGGCGATAAAGCGGTGCCTCCGGGTGCCGTAACTGTTGCCGCGATTTTCGCTGCGATTGAGCGCGTCCATATTGCGGCCGTCGCCTGTTTCACCGCCGAACTCGCCCGGATTTGGCCCACCGATGTCAGTCAGGTTCTTCGCCAGAGTGTATGCGCCGGTGAAGGAGAGCCCATTCTGAAAACGGCGGTTCAGTTCGACCTGCAATGAGTTGTAGAGCGCGGTGCCGCCCGACTCGCGGCTCTCGATGCGAAACCAGTAAGGATAGGGCCTAGCCGTCAGTGGCTGCAGCGCATAGAAAGTGGTCGAGTACGCCGATTGATTAAGGTTGACCGCATAGCCGAGCTGAATGGAATGCGAGCCGATGTACGAGATGCGCAGGCCTGTGTTGAAGCCGATGTTGCGATCGATCGAAAAGTTCCACTGATACATTTTTGGATTCTTGAAGTCGATCTGGTTCGCGGTGCCAAAGTACGCCGTGCCGTAATCGTCTGTAGAGACGCCCGACTCCTCCGGTGCGGGTGTTGGGGAACTGGAAGATCGGCGCGCCGGTGGCCGATATGTTGCTGAATGTGCGCACGTCGGTACCGGAAGTTCCGGTGAGCGAATAAAACGCAGCGCCTAATACCGGAGCCCAGTAGATGCCGAAACCGCTTCGGATTACCGTGTCGCCATTGCCGAAGGGCCGGTACGCAATTCCGATGCGCGGAACGAAGTTGAATTTGTAGTCTTTGCGCAGTCCCTCGGGCAACCCCGCCTGCGCGGCGGTCTTAAAGGGCGTGCAGGGCACGCCGGGCAGACCCGGTCCGGGTGCGGGCAGATTGGGCGTGCCTGGGCAGGCGTTCACCGCTATCTCAAACTCGGGCGACAGCAGTGCCGCGGCTTGCGGGCTCGAGGGATAAATCACCGCTCCCGTCTTTGGGATGGAGCGGTCAAAGTTCCCGATGTTGCCGGCCTGATCGGTGAACGGCGGCTGATAGTCCCAACGGACGCCAAGCTCAAGAGTCAGGCGTGAGCTGACGCGAAAATTATCCTGCACATACGCGTGGTACTGACGCGCGCGTCCGTCATTGTCGTGCTGCACATCGCCGTAGGAAGTGTCGGACGGAAGTCCCAGCAGAAAGTCTGCGAAATCATTACCACTGAATGCGCCGGTGAAGTTGAAGTTGCCGTAATTATCGGCTCCGATGAACCCGAGGCCCGTGCGGGACCGCAGGAAGCGAATGTCGAAGCCCGCTTTGAACGTGTGCCGCCCGTAGTTAAACGTAGTGTTGTTGTTGATCTGGAAAGTGCGATAGAGATCGGCGCCTTCAACGCGGCCCACATCAAGTCCGTTCAGATTGTTGAACGAGAAGTCCGGAAGACCATTAAACGGCGTACTCGGAAGGCCCACAAAGCCAAGTGATTTTTCGAAAGTCTTTCCGTTGTAGCTGAAATTCGAGCCTGGCGAATCCTGCGTGTAGCCCAAGCGAAACTCATTCAGGATTCTGGGCGTGATGTTGTAGTTATAAGAAACCACCAGCGAGCGATCCTGCTGTGTACTGCTGGTGGTCGGCTGCAACAGATTATTGGGATTCAGCGACGTCGCGTTCTTAAAACTGAAGCGCGTGAACACCGACTGCTTCGACGTCAAGTAGTGATCGCCCCTGATGTCGAACTGTTTCGACTGAATATCGGATTGGCGATTCACGATATAGTTCGCGGCGTGCGAAACAGTGGTGTCGCCTGCGTTCGGCAAGGGGAAGAACTGCGTCAACACTGCAGCCGAAATCGAGCTGATTCGCGAACCAGGAATCATGTTGTTCGCAAACTGCTGTCCGGTCAGAGGGTCGATGACTTTGCCGGGTTCATGCGAGAAGTCTCCTGCTCGCTCCGCGGCGGTCGGCACAAAGTTCTGAATAGTTGAGGTGCGTGGATACATCAGCCCCTCGTAGTCCGCGTAGAAGAACGTCTTGTCCTTGCCTTTGTAAATTTTCGGTATCCACACCGGTCCCGCCCGCGGCGAACGAGTAATCGTTCACTTCCTTTTCGGGTTTGCTGGTTGATCCGAATGGAGTCGAATCGAAATCCGCGTTCTGGTAATACCAGGCGCCGCTCGCGTGGAAGGTATTCGTGCCGCTTTTGGTGATGGTGGTGATGTCGCCAGCCGATCCATATTCGGCGGGATTGCCGACGCCCTGCACTTTCAACTCAGCGATGCCTTCGACGGACGGGAAGATCTCGACCAGCGGACGATTCGAGCGCACGTTCTGCGACGAGATACCGTCGATCGACGATTCCGATTGATTGGGGAGGCCGCCTTGAATCGATAGATAGCTCTTGCCGTAATCGTGCCCATTGTTGTCGGACTGCACGCCGGGCAGCGTCGTCAGCAAATCGTACGGGCTGGTGCTTTGCGACGCGCGGAAATTAACCGGCAGGCTCAGAATCTTCTCACTGCCATAGCTCGAAGCAATGGTGTCGGTTTCAGATTGCACCACCCCCGCGGTCCCCTCCACGGAGACCGTCTGCCCCGTGCTGCCCACTCGCAAAGTAAGGTCAACGCGCATCGTCTGCCGCGCCAACAGATGGAGATCGTTAACTTGTGAAGTCTCGAAGCCGGCCCGCTCGACAGAGACGGTGTAAGTGCCCGGCTTCAGGTTCAGCACTTCGTAATCGCCGTTGTCGCTCGATTGAACTGCGCGCACGGTCTGCTCATCAACGTTGGTGACTTTTACGGTGGCCTGCCCGAGGCTCGCCTGAGAAGGGTCTTTCAGCGTTCCGACAATTGCGCCAAAGGTCGATTGGGCTTGCAAGTCAAAGGTGAGGCAAGGGATCAGCAGCAAAGAAAGTTTAAGCAGGGTTCTCACAGGTTCTCCGGATTCCGGAGGTTAACAGCCGAGCCTTTTCTCGCCAATTACAGTTCGGTGAAAATTCGATGAGAGAACGCGTGACGTTTGTGAGGCGCCTGGGATTCACTCGCAGACGGCAAGCTTCTTGGTCATCTGCACGCGGTCGTAGCCGGGCGCCCAGCCATCTGGAACGATTTCACCGAGGCGAAACCCTTGCTTCAGGAAGAAGCCCGACGCCATTTGCGACGTCGCCACCTCGACAGTCGCGAAATTGCCTGCACGGCCGATCTCCCGTAGCCGGAATAGCAGCAGGTAGCGCCCAAGTCCCTGGCCATGATGTGCCGCGTGCACCATGCCCCAGACCAGTTCGGGCGTAGCTCCTCGCGCGATGTCAAAGCCGCCACAACCGATTAGTTCGCTCTCGTGCTCCATCACGAAGTAGGTGCACTGCGGGTTGTCGAGAAAGCGTTCAAATCCCGGCCGTTCGGCTGGCGCAAAGAAATGCGGAGTATTCGAGTCGAAGATCGCGAGGCATCCTTCGCGATCTGTTGGTCTGGAAAGAGCGAAGGTCCACTTGAGCCGTATTGTTTCACGTAGCTGGACAAGCGATAAACTGCTAGTCAAAAGTGACGAATCCGATTTTGTTCGCGCGCGTGCGAGTGGTTATCGCGTTACTGGCGCTTAGCGCGCTTGCTCTTTACCTGCTGACGGGCGCGTCCGCAACGCTGCAAGAAGCCGATCTGCTGTGGCATCACCGCAACCTGGGAAAGGCCTTTTACGAAAATCCGACGACACAAAAAGAAGCGGTCGAGGAGTTTCGTAAGGCGCTGGCAATGGAACCGAAGTCGGCACGCGAGCGCCTGAACTATGGGCTGGCACTGATCAAAGCCGGTGAAACAAAGCAAGGCGTAGCGGAGCTCGAAAAAGTTCAACAGCAGGATCCCGCGCTGCCACACACGTGGTTCAACCTCGGCATGATCGCAAAGAAAGATGGCGATGCGGCACGCGCCACCGTCCAGTTCGAAAAGATGGTGCAGCTCGTTCCGGGCGATGCGATCTCGCACTACAACCTGGGCACCATGTACAAGCAGACGGGACGCCTGGACGATGCACGCCGCGAGTTTGAACTTGCCGCGAAACTCGGGCCGACGCTCGCCGCACCACGTCTGCAACTGTTCAACTCCTATCGCGCAGCGGGACGCGCCGACGATGCGAAGCGCGAGATTGCGCTGTTCCAGGAACTCAAGAAGCAACAGGAAGGGGCGCCGATCGCTGAGAACATGGAGGCGAACGACTACTCCGAAATCTACGATCCGATCGACGTACCCGCCGCGGCAGCAGTGCCGGTGAAGTATGCCGGACGCAAGGTCGCATCCGGTGTGGATGGCGTGCTGACAACCGATTTCGATGGCGACGGCAAAGCCGATCTGATCGCTTGGTCGGCCAACGGCATTCAAGTCTTGAAGAACGGCTCGGATGCGGTGAAGACGACGGGCCTGGAAAAATTGCGCGACGTCATCTTCGTTGCCGCCGGCGACTTCGATAACGATGGGCTTGCCGATCTTTGCGTCCTCACCAGATCGGGCGCTCAGCTTTTTCGGAATGCGAAAGGCCACTATACCGAGGTGAGCGCAGCGTTACCGAAGGGCGACTTCGCGCGGGCTATTTGGCTGGATATCGACCACGATAACGACCTGGATCTGATTCTGCTTGGCGCGACGAATGCCCTGGCTCGCAATAACGGTGAGGCTGGATTCAGCGACGAGACCGCGCACTTTCCTTTTGTCAAAGGCGCAGCGATCGACGCCGTGCGCACGGCGCTGCGGCCGGAGACTCCGGCACGTGACTTGATAGTGAGCTACGCCGATCGCAACGGCGTTGTCTATCACGATCAGTTGGGCGGTACGTTTACTGCTGAAGACATTGCGGCCATCACTCCAGGAACGCTGGGCCTTCGTTCGGAAGATTTCAATCACGATAGCTTCTTCGACATCGCCGAGTTGGCCTGCGCGCCATCAACCGCAGCGGCACGTTTGAAAAGACGGCTGGCGAGGCCGATCCGCCGGGCATTCCCTTCGACAACGGTTATGCGTCAGTCAACGCCGCACGCGAGCTGATCCTCAACGAACCGGTTAAGAGTCAGGACCGCACCGTGCGCGTCGCGATCACCGGAATCAAGAACCTGAAGAGTGCGGTCGGCGCCGTGGTGGAAGTACGCGCGGGCGCTCTGTATCAACGCAAAATCTACGAGGGCGTGCCGCTTTGGTTCAACATGCAGACGTATGCCGAAGCAGATACCGTGCGCATCACCTGGCCGAATGGCATGATCCAGAACGAGCCCAGGCAAAAGACGAATCAGAGCCACAGCTATCCTGAAGCGCAGCGCCTATCGGGATCGTGCCCGATGATCTTCACCTGGAACGGGCACGGCTTTGAGTTCATCACCGATGTGCTCGGCGTCGCACCGCTGGGCGCGAGCTCTGGCGATGGCAATATTTCCCGGTCGATCACGACGAGTACATTCAGATTCCCGGCGAAGCATTGCAAGCGAAAATGGAACTATCCGGTGCGCATCACCGAAGAGTTGCATGAAGTCTCGTACCTCGATCAGGTGCAATTGATCGCGGTGGATCATCCGGCGCGATGTTGAGATTTTCACGAACGATAAGTTCAAGTCGCCGCCCTTCCCGGAGTTCCGTCTGTTCGGTTCGAAGCAGCGCGTCTATCCGGTTGCGGCGCATGACGGCGCCCGTCATGATGTGCTCCCGGCTTTGCTGCATCGCGATCGCAAATACCCCGATGGCTTCGCGCGCAATCTGGACGGTGTCGCGGAACTACACACCCTCGATCTCGACTTCGGCTCCGCAGCGAAGAGCAATCGCGCCGTACTGATTTTGAATGGCTGGGTCGACTGGGCGGATGGCAGTACGTTTCTCGGCGCCGCGCAGGAACGGCCGGGCGGTCTGGTGTTTCCGTACCTGCAGGTCAAGGACGCGCAGGGCAAGTGGAAGACGGTAGTCGAAGACATGGGCATCCCGTCAGGCAAGCCGAAGACGATGTCGGTCGATCTTACCGGCAAGTTTCTGTCGGCCTCACGCGAGGTGCGCATCGTCACGAACATCTGCGTGTACTGGGACGAAGTATTTTCTATTGGAAGAGAGCGCCGCGCCCGCGGTGCGCATGACGCCCATGAATGCGCGCAGTGCCGACTTGCACTTCCGCGGCTTTTCGCGTCCGGTGATTGACGCGTCGAGACGTCAGCCCGAACAGTTTCAGTACAACGAGTGGATGCCGCTCTCGAACTGGAATCCTACACCGGGCAACTACACGCGCTATGGCGATGTGCGCGAACTGGTCACGGGGATCGATGACAAGCTGGTGATCATGGGCTCGGGCGATGAACTCACGCTGCGCTACCCGGCCGATCTTCCCGCGCTGCCGCAAGGTTGGCGCCGCGACTTTCTTTTGCTGGTGGATGGATGGGCGAAGGATGCGGATGCCAATACGGCGTTCTCGCAATCGGTGGAGCCGCTGCCGTTTCATGGCATGAGCGCCTACCCGTACAAGAGCAACGAACATTATCCGGACGATGCGGATCATCAGCGCTACCGCCACGATTACCTGACCCGCCCGGCACTGCGCTTGATCCGTCCGCTTACCTGATGAAGTACCTGCTGGCCGCTGTCGTGGTGCTCGCAGCCGCGTGGACTCTCGCAGGCACGCTGCCAGCGGGCACAGTTCACTTCACCAGCGTGGCAGCGGCTGCGGGTTTGCGGTTTCAACATCACACCGGCGCGTTCGGAAAAAAGTATCTGCCGGAGACCATGGGCTCGGGCTGCGCGTTTGTCGATCTGGATGGCGACGGCTATCCCGACATCATCCTGTTGAACGGGAAAGATTGGAAAGCGACCGGCAAACGGTATCTGCCCGGGTACTTTCACAACAACCGTGATGGCACATTCACCTCAGTAATTAGCGGGAGCGGCCTCGACGTGGAGATGTATGCGATGGGCATTGCTGTCGCGGACTATGACAACGATGGCCGGCCCGACGTATATATCACGGCGCTCGATGGTGACCGGCTCTTTCACAATGAGGGCGGCGGAAAGTTCCGCGATGTCACGCAAGCCTCCGGCATTCGCAATGCGGCATTCGGCACCGGTGCGGCCTGGCTGGATTACGACAATGATGGCAAGGCCGACCTCTTCGTCGCCAACTACATTCAGTGGACGCCCGAGACGCGACTTGTGGTGCTCACTCGATGGCCGCACGAAAGCGTATTGCACGCCGGAATCGTCGAAGGGATCACCAAACAAGCTCTACCGCAACCTGGGCAATGGCAAGTTCGAAGATGTTACGCGCAAGGCAGGTCTCTATGACAGCACGACAAAATCGCTTGGCGTCGCCGTGCTCGATTACAACAACGATGGCTGGCCCGATCTCTTCGTCGCCAACGATACACAGCCCAACAAGCTCTATCGCAATTTGAAGAACGGCCGGTTCGCGGAAGAGGGCGTTACGTCGGGCGTTGCCTTTGGCGAAGATGGCGTCGCGCGCGGCGCGATGGGCGTCGATTGGGCGGACTACGATCGCTCGGGGCGCGCGTCATTGCTGGTCGGAAACTTCTCAAATCAGATGCTCGGGCTTTATCACAACGAAGGGAACGGCCTGTTCGTTGATGAAGCCCCGTCATCGAATGTGGGACGCGCGAGCCAGCTCAGTTTGACCTTCGGAGCGTTCTTTTTCGATTACGATCTTGATGGCTATCCCGACATCCTCGCCGCCAACGGGCACACCGAAGTGGAGATCGGCCAGACTCAGCCAAAGGTGCAATATCGGGAGGCGCCATTGCTGTTTCACAATTCCGGCAAAGGACGGTTTGAGAATGCCAGTGCTTTGGTTGGACCTGACTTCGGGCGGCCGCTGCTCGCGCGTGGAGCCGCATTTGCCGACTACGACCGCGATGGTGACCTGGACGTGCTGATTGCAACGAACGATGGCGCGCCTGTGCTTCTGCGCAACGATGGTGGCAATCGCAATCACTGGATCAACATCCGCCTGTCGGGCACGCGCGCGAATCGCAGCGGTCTCGGCGCAGTCGTGCGCATCGAATCGGCGGGGGGCCGGCAATGGAACATGCTGCGCAGCGGCGGAAGCTATTGTTCGGCGAGCGATCTGGCACTTACTTTCGGCCTGGGACAAGACGGCGTGATCCGGAAGCTCAGTGTCGAGTGGCCCAGCGGCACGCGGCAGAGTTTCGCGAATGTTCCCGTGAACCAGTTCGTTACGATCGACGAGGCGAAAGGGATCGTCAAGTAGGTAACATTGGTTTATCGGATGAGATTGCAGGCGCTCGCTGACACTCTAGGCTGCCAGGTTGTTGGCGATGGTTCAGTCGAGATCCATTCCGTTGCAGGCGCTGAAACGGCTGGCCCCGGGCAGCTTACGTTTTTAGCGAATTTGAAGTACGTCCAAAAAGTTAAGCAAACCGGCGCATCCGCAGTGCTTACGAGCGAAGTGATTCCGGGCTTGAACGCGGCCAGCGTGATCTCAAAGAATCCTTACGCCGACTTCGCACGCGCGCTCGCTCTGTTCTACCAGCCGCCGCGTCCACAACCGGGTATTCATCCGTTGGCGTCGATTGCGAAATCGGCAACGCTTGGTCCGAATTGTTCAGTGGGTCCCTTTGCTGTTGTCGGTGAGCATGTGAAGTTGGGCGCCAATGCCATCCTGCACCCGCATGTCGTGATCTATGAAGGTGCTGAGATCGGCGACGATTTTGTTGCGCACTGCGCATAGTTGCGTGCGCGAGTTCTGCCGCATCGGGCACCGCGTCATCCTGCAAAATGGCGTCGTGGTGGGCGGCGATGGCTTCGGTTTTGCGAAGCTGGCCGACAACACACATTTCAAAATTGTGCAGTCAGGCATCACGGTAATCGAAGACGATGTAGAGATTCAATCGCTGACGTCGGTCGACCGCGCGACCGTTGGCGAAACGCGCGTGAAGCGCGGCGCGAAGATCGATAGCCTGGTGCAGATCGGCCACGCGTGTGTCGTTGGCGAAGACAACATCATCTGCGCGCAGACCGGGCTCGCCGGAAGTTCCGTGCTGGAGCGCGATGTGCTGCTTGCCGGACAGGTCGGCATCTCCGGACATCTCACGATCCATCAAGGCGCGATCGTCTATGCGCAGAGCGGCATCGGGGGTGACGTGCCCGCAGGCAGCCGCATGTCTGGTTCGCCGGCCTTCCCTGCCTCCGACTGGCTGCGTGCGATCACCGCGTTCCCCAAGCTTCCCGAACTCTGGAAGTCATTGCGCGATCTGAAGAAGAGAATCGAGAAGCTCGAAACCAAATGAACGAAACCAAACCGCTCGTCTCGCGCGCGCCGCTCGCCTACGAGAACGAATCATTTCTGAAGTCTTCCGATTCCAGGCCGCTGCGCATCATCTCGGAATATCTGGAGCCCCTTTCCCATTTCCGCAAACAACACGTGAAAGATACCGTGGTGTTCTTCGGCTCGGCACGCGTGCGCGAAGATGGACCGCTCGGCAACTACTATCGCGATGCGCAAACCATCGCGCGGTTGGTAACCGAGTGGGCGATGCAGTTTACGAAAGACAGTTACCGGTTTGTGGTGACCTCAGGCGGTGGTCCGGGAATCATGGAAGCCGCGAATCGCGGCGCAATGGAGGCGAAGGGAAAGACAATCGGTCTCAACATCGGCTTACCGTTTGAGCAGTTTCCGAACCAGTTCATCACGCCCGATCTGAATTTCGAGTTCCACTACTTCTTCATGCGCAAGTTCTGGTTTGCGTATCTGGCGAAAGCTCTGGTGGTCTTCCCCGGCGGCTTTGGAACGCTTGACGAGTTGTTCGAGCTGCTCACGCTGGTTCAGACCAAGAAGCTCGCGAAGAAAATCTCGGTTCTGCTTTACGGCAAGAGCTACTGGAACGAGATCATCAATTTCGATGCGCTGGTGCGCTATGGAATGATCTCGCCCGAGGACCTGAACCTATTCACCTTCGCCGATACGCCTGAAGACGCGATGCAATTTCTGACAGCAGCGCTCACTCCGCATGTCGACAGCCCGGCGCGCGAGACGCCTGCCATCGCGCATTCGGTGAAACCGGAGTAGCGCCGCTCAGAAGTCCGCGCGATAGGCAGCGCTGAGATCGGCGTTGCCGCGCTCGCTCAGAATCTGCTGAACGCGTGCCATTACTCGTTCATTGTTTTTGCAGACGCGCAACGCCGTGAGTACTTCGAGCGCGGTGTTCTCGCTCTCGGTTTCAAGCAGGCCCAGCAGGAAATCGAATCCGCGATCGTGCCGCGCACTCGCAAACGCGAGCAGCAGCACGCGCCGCATCGGACCGCGCGCGGTCCTCTTCCACTTGTCTTCAAGCACGGCCAGCGCCGCATCGAACCTGCTCTCGCCCAACGCCAGCGCAGCGGCTTCGGCCACAGCTTCATCCGCGTTGTCCAGATACGGTGCAACGAAGCGCAATGCGCGGTCCGTATGGGATGCAAGGATCCCGGCGAAGCATTCGGCGAGTACTTCGGTATCGTCGTCGCCGGTGAGTAGCTTCAATCGCAGCAGCAACTCCGCGGCTTCGCTTCCCAAGGTCGCAATTGCGCGGGCGGCGCCTGCTCTCACAGTTGCCTCCGGATCCACCAGCAACTGCTCGACTTCGAAGAGAGCGTTTGGATGACGTGAATGCACCATGCCTGCCGCGCAGGCACTGCGCAGTGGGGCGGCGACATCAACCGGGGGGCCAAACGATGCTTCACGCTGCACATGGTGCAAGCCCCGCAAATACACTTCGGTGTCGTCGCAATCCATTCCGTAAAGGGCATGCACTATTGCGGTAAGAGCAGCGCACCCTTTGTCCAGTTTCGCGGGGTCTTTCATCAGCCGGTGGAAAGCGGCGCTCAATTGCGGCACAAGTTCCACCAGCCGCAGTTCACCCGCAAGGCGCGCTGCCTTCGCCACCACAATGTTGACCTTGCCATTGAGCAGCACCGCCAGACGCGGCGCCGCGTCGGGAGCGGTTCTGAGCTCCGCAATCTCCTCGAGCGCGGCCGCTACCGGATCATTCTTCTTCATGCATGACGCGGCATATCATTGAAGATTGTTGCAACAATTTGAGTGGTTCGTGGCGGGGCGATACCTGCGCGCGCGTCGCAGAGAAGCGGTTATCTCAGTGATCACCGTGATCTCGGTTCTGGGCGTCGCAGTGGGCGTGATGGCGCTCGTCATCTCACTTGCAATCAACAATGGTTTCCGCAACACGCTGCAGCGTGATCTGTTGGGCGCCACGGCGCACGTCAATATCCTCGAGCGGGAACCGGGCGAAGGCATCGCGGACTGGCGTGCGCTCGACGCGAAGCTGACCAAACTGCCGCACGTCATCGCGACCGCGCCCGTGCTCTATGGCCAGGTCTTTCTAACAGGCGTGAAGCTCAGCCACCCCGCGGTCATCAAGGGCGTTCATATTCAGGATGAGTTGCGCACCAGCGATACCTTGAAGCATCTCCGCGCGGGCACCACTGCCAATCTGGAATCCTCGGGCAGCGTGCCATCCATCGTTCTTGGCAAGAAGCTGGCGGACGACACTGGCCTCACGTTGAACAGCATCGTAAGCGTGACCAGTCCGCAAGGCAAGCTGACGCCGCTCGGCCCGGTGCCTTACACGCGGCGGTTCCGCGTGACCGGCATCTTTGAATCGGGCTTCTACGAGATTGACGATAACTGGGCCTACGCCTCGATGGAAAGCGTGCAGCGCCTGCTCTCGGTGCAGGACGTTGTGAACTCGATCGAGCTCAGGCTCGACAATCTTTACCTCGCACCTGAAGTCTCGAAGTTAGCGGAGGAGATGGCGGGTCCGCGTTACGCCGCAACCAACTGGCAGGAGCAGAACCGGCAACTGCTCAGCGCGCTGAAGATGGAGCGCATCGTCACGTCCATCACCATCGGCCTGATTGAACTGGTGGCCGCACTGAATATTCTGATCACCCTGGTGATGATGGCCATGGAACGCTACCGGGACATCGCGGTGCTGATGGCGATGGGTGCCAGGCGCGGCCAGATTCGTGGCATCTTCATGCGCCAGGGTCTTCTGATCGGAATCGCCGGAACGGTTTTGGGTCTGATTGTGGGCTACACCCTGTGCTACTTCGCCGACCGCTATCATTGGGTACGCCTGGACGAAACGGTCTATGCCCTCAGTTTCGTTCCGTTTGAACCGCGCATTCTGGATGGTTTTTGGGTCGGCGCGGCGGCACTTCTGGTGAGTCTGCTCGCCACCGTCTACCCCGCTACGCAGGCCACGCGGATCACGCCGGTGGAGGTGCTCCGCTACGAATAGACGAATGTATTCCTTGAGACATTCAGAGCCATAGCATTCTAAGGGCCAGTGCATATAATGAAACCAGATGAGCTCGCTCTCGCAAGGACTGCACCTCAAGGTCGCGCAAAAGCAGATCCTCACGCCTGGCCTTGTTCAGATGGTCACCGTGCTCCAGCTCAACCGGCTCGAGCTCAAGGAGATGATCAACCAGGAGATCAACAGCAACCCGCTGTTGGAGGAATCTGCTGATGGCGAAGAGATTTCTGCAGATGAACTAGCTCAATTGCTCGAAGTCGAACGGGTGGATGGCGGGCCCGGAGCCGACAAGGGCATGCTCGACGCGCTGAACGAACCGGTCGCCGAGCCTGTTGACGGCCAGATCGCGACAGATCCGATGGATCTGGCGGTGGCCCCGGACGCGGCGCTCACCGAGTCGCCGACCAGCGATCCCTTCGACGAGATCGATTTCGGATCGTTCTTCGACGACTACCTCGATCCTGGTTACAAGAGTCCCGCGGCGGAGTCCATCGAGAAGCCGTCGTTTGAAACCTTTCTCTCCCAACCAGTCACACTGCCGGACCATCTGCGTACGCAGCTCAGCGTGTTGCTGCTTGTCCGACAGCGCGCGCGACGCGGCCGAGTCGATCATCGGCAACCTGGATGAAGACGGCCACATCACTGCGCCGCTTGATGAGATTGCGGCCATGGGCAATCACTCGCCCGAAGACATGGCGCTCGCGTTGAAAGCGGTGCAGGGTCTGGATCCAGCCGGTGTAGGCGCGCGTGATCTGCGTGAGTGCCTCCTGCTCCAACTGGCGAGCCGCAATGCTGAGAACGGAGTGGCATGGCAGATCATCTCGAAGCATCTGCGGTTACTCGAAACCCGTCAGTTTCGAGAGCTGGCGAAAGCCATGCAACGCCCGCAGGAGCATATCGAAATCGCAGTGAGCGTGATCCGGCACTTGAACCCGCGTCCGGGCCTGCGTTATTCGGCCAACGGCGCGCGCTCGGTGGAGCCTGACGTCTACTTCATCAAAGATGGCGACGATTTCCGCATCCAGATGAACGAAGAAGAGCTGCCGCAGTTACGCCTCAACGCGCAATATCGCAGCATGCTGAACCGCGATAACGGCGCAACCAAAGAAGTGCGCGACTACGTGCGCGACCGGTATACATCGGCGATTCAGTTGATGAAGAATATCGAGCAGCGCAAGCAAACCATTCAGCGCGTCTGCGAGAACATCAAGCAGCGCCAGGGCGAGTTCCTGCGCATGGGCCTGGATTTCCTGAAGCCCATGATGATCAAGGAGATCGCTGAAGAAGTCGGCGTTCACCCGTCCACGGTCAGCCGCGCGGTTGCCAATAAATATGCGCATACGCCGCATGGCGTCTTTGAGCTGCGCTACTTCTTCTCGGAAAGCGTTCAAGGTCCGTCCGGCAGCGATCTGCCGCTGCTGCTCTTGAAGCGCAAGGTGAAGAAGATGATCGAGGATGAAAATCCGCGCCGCCCTCTGACCGATGAGCAGATTACGTCGCTGCTGCAGGGCGAAGGAATCGACGTGACGCGCAGAACCGTGGCGAAGTATCGCGAGGACATGAAGATCCCTTCTACGCACCAGCGCCGAGTGCGAGACTAGAAGGCATGAAGGTCACCTATACGGGCCGGCACGTAGACCTCGCACCGGCTCAGTGGAACCGAATCGAGAAGCAGTTTTCCAAGCTGGGAAAGTTGCTGGACGGAAAGTCGGAACAGGATGCGCGCGTCATCCTCTCTCTCGAGCGCCACCTGTGCAAGGCCGAAGTTACGCTCAACTATCACGATCATCCGTTGGTGGGCCACGCGGCTGAGGCGGACCTCTTCACGGCCATCCATGGTGCGATCCAGAAGCTGGAAAAGCAGGCCGTCAAGGTGCGTACCAAGTGGCGCGATTCCTATCGCGCGGCGAACGGTAAAGGGGAACCTGAGCCCGCGCCCGAGGAAACTGCGGAGCCTGAGCAGGCCGAGCAGAAGATCTTCCACGTAACTGTACCCGCGCATCAAAAGCCGATGACGCTGGATGAAGCGGTCATGGCGATGGAATCCGATCGGCATTATATTATTTTTGAAGATCATGAAGCGAAGTGCCCGCGCGTGCTGCTGCGCCGCCGCGACGGACATCTCGATCTTCTGGAACTCTAAACGAACGATGGCGAAGCGCACCACTCCTCGCAAAGCTGCCACTAAGAAAACGACCAAGCAGGGAGCCGACGGGCCAGCAGAGGACGGACGCAAGCCGGAGCTGGTGATCATCACCGGCATGAGCGGCTCCGGCAAAGCTTCCGTTCTGAAAGCACTCGAAGACCTGGACTATTACGCGGTCGATAATCTGCCCGTCGATCTGATTCCGAAGTTCGCGGAACTGACGCGCGATTCCGCGACATTCCGCTGCGCCGCGCTCGTGGTCGATATCCGCGAAGGCGAGGGGCTCAAGCGCTTCCCGGAAATTTATAACAAAGTTCGTCAGAGCATTCCGACGCGCCTGGTCTTTATGGAAGCCGAGCCCGACGCCTTGATGCGCCGCTTCAGTGAGACACGGCGGCCGCATCCGCTCGGCACCGATCAATCGATCGCCGAGAACATTCGCGCAGAGATCAAGGCGCTCAAGCCGATTCGCGATCTCGCGGATCTCACCATCAACACTTCAAAGTTCAATGTGCATGAGTTGCGCGACTTCATTCGCGATAAGTTCAGCACATCGCCTCACGATTCGAAGATCATGGTGTACGTCACCAGCTTCGGATACCGCCATGGCGTTCCACCGGATAGTGACCTGGTGTTCGACGTGCGCTTTCTGCCGAACCCGAACTACATTCCAAAGTTCAAGAAGTTGACGGGGCGGCATCCTGAAGTGGCGCACTATATCCGTTCGTTTCCGCAGACGTCGGAGTTTCTGGAGCGCATCACCGACCTGCTGACTTACTTGCTGCCGCACTACATTCATGAAGGCAAGAGTTACCTGACGATCGGCATCGGCTGCACCGGCGGGCACCATCGTTCCGTGATGATTGCCGATCAGATTCGCAAAAACCTGGCCGGCGCCGGCTTCATTGCGAAGGTTACGCATCGCGACATTCTGAAGGCCGTGTAGCGCGTTGCTACACTTGCTGCATGGGTCTCAGGATCGTGCAGGTTGATGCGTTTACCTCGCGGCCGTTCGGCGGTAATCCGGCGGCTGTTTGTGTTCTGCCGGAAGCAGGCGACGCGCAATGGATGCAGAAGGTCGCGCGTGAAATGAATCTTTCGGAGACAGCGTTTTTAGTGCGGCAGGAAGATGGTTTCGACCTGCGCTGGTTTACTCCGACGGTAGAAGTGGATCTCTGCGGTCACGCAACACTCGCGAGCGCACATGTTCTTTGGGAAGACGGGCTGCTCGCGAAAGATGCGCAGGCGCGCTTCCACACACGCAGCGGATTGCTGACTTCAGACCAGCGCGACGGCTTCATCGAAATGGACTTTCCCGCGAAACTCGAAAGCCCGGCCGAACCGCCTGCGGGGCTGCTCGAAGCTCTCGGCTGCAAGGCTGTCTACGTCGGCCGGAACCAGTTTGACTATCTGGTCGAAGTCGCAACAGAGCAGGAGTTGCGCGCGTTGAACCCCGACCATTCCAGGCTGCGTGAGTTCCCGGTACGCGGCGTCATCGTGACCTCGCGCTCGCACCGAGTACGATTTCGTGTCGCGATTCTTTGCGCCCGGCGCAGGCGTTGACGAAGACCCGGTCACCGGATCGGCGCATTGTGCGCTGGCGCCGTACTGGGCAAAGAAACTCGGCAAAACGGAGATGCGCGCTTTCCAGGCGTCGGCACGCGGCGGTGAAGTCGGCGTGCGCGTTGTCGGCGATCGTGTGATTCTGCGCGGCCAGGGCGTGACGGTGCTACGCGGAGAACTCATTCCCACAGCATGACCGGTGAGATCCGCGAGATGCCGGACGAAGCGCCTCCGGTGCTCGGAACCTGGCGCAACGTTTACGCTTTCGTACTCGTGTATCTCGCGGCCGTCATCACGGTGTTCTGGCTTTTCACCCGCTACTTCGCATGAGCGCCAGCACGCGCGGTGAACGGTGAGGCCGCTCGATTGGGTCGTGCTTGTCGTCACGCTCGTGGCGATTGTCACCTACGGTCTCTATAAGGGCCGCGCCAGCAAGACCGTCAGCCAGTATCTGCTCGCAGGAAAGACGATGCCCTGGTACGCCATGGGGCTCTCGATCATGGCAACGCAGGCCAGCGCCATCACGTTTATCTCCACCACCGGTCAGGCCTATGCGGACGGCATGCGTTTTGTGCAGTTCTATTTCGGCCTGCCGATCGCGATGGTGATTCTTTCGGCTACCGCAGTTCCGATCTTTCATCGCGCGGGCGTCTTCACCGCGTACGAGTATCTGGAAAAGCGCTTCGACGCGAAAACGCGCGCGCTCGCCAGCGCCATTTTTCTGATCCAGCGCGGCCTGGGCGTGGGGCTTGCGCTCTATGCACCGGCGCTGGTCTTAAGCGTCATCTTCGGCTGGCCCGATCAGATGACAACGCTGCTCATTGGCGTACTTGTCATTCTCTACACGGTGACAGGCGGGATTCCGGCGGTGACGTGGACCGACGTCGTGCAGATGAGCATCATCTTTTGCGGGCTCGTCATGGCGCTGGTGCTCGTGCTGTCCATGCTGCCGGCCGGTGTCTCAGTGCTGGACGCTGTTTACCTCGCAGGCGCCGTCGGCAAGCTGAATGCGGTCGACACGCACTTCGACTGGAACAACCGCTACAACCTTTGGAGCGGGCTGCTGGGCGGCTCGTTTCTGGCGCTCAGCTATTTCGGCTGCGACCAGTCGCAGGTGCAGCGTTACCTGACCGGCAAATCGATCGCGCAAAGTAAGCTGAGCCTGTTGTTCAACGCCATCGCCAAAGTACCGATGCAGTTTTTCATTCTGTTCGTCGGCGCGATGGTGTTCGTGTTCTATCTGTTCGTTGCGCCTCCTGTGCTGTTTCAGCCTGCTGCCATGAAGCAGATCTCGACCGCGCCGGAGTACGCCGGTGTTCAACAAAAGTTTGCCAGCGCATTCGAACGCCGCAAGGCCGCAGCGTTCGCGATCAGTCATGCTCCGGGCGCGAGTGAACGCAGAGCGATGGTCGGCGATTTCCGCGCCGCACAACAGGACCTGAACGCCGCCCGCAGCCAGGCGATCGCCCTGTTTGAAACAGCGCAAGGCAAAAAGGGATTCAACGACAACAACTACGTTTTTCTTTCGTTCGTGACGCGCTACCTGCCGGCTGGCGTCGTCGGTCTGATCATCGCGGTCATCTTCGCGGCCGCTATGTCGGCCAGCTCCGGCGAAGTAAACTCTCTCGCTACAGTAAGCGTCATCGACATCTACAAGCGGCACATTCACAAATCGGGAAGCGACGGTCACTATCTTTTCGCATCGCGCGTCGCAACAGCGTTTTGGGGTCTGTACGCCGTAGTGTTCGCGCAGTACGGCAAGAACCTGGGCTCCCTCGTAGAAGCCGTAAACATGGTGGGCTCGCTTTTCTACGGTTCGCTGCTGGGCGTCTTCACGTTGGCGTTCGCGTTCAAGCGTGTACGCGGGACAGCCGCGTTTTGGGCCATGGCCGTGGGCGAAGCCGCGATCCTGAGCGTCGCGCGCTTCACCAACATTTCTTACCTCTGGTACAACGTGATCGGCGCAATTATCGTGGTGCTGACCGGCCTGCTACTAACTGCTTTTTCGCCGTCTGAGCCGCTACACGATTAACGTCGCAACGTCGACGCTCGATCGATTTCCCTGCACCACGACGATACCTGTGTCGGTCACATGATACAGTTCGCGATCGCGCTCCAGGTTGTAACCGATCTCCGCATTAGGCGGTATGCTCACGTTCTTGTCGAGGATCGCTTTGCGCACTTTCGCGTGCCGTCCAATGTCGCAGTTATCGAGGATGAGCGAATCTTCGACTGTCGCGCCGGTGTGCACTTTCACGCCGCGAAAGAGAATCGAGTTCCTGACCGATCCTCCCGACAGGATGCTTCCGCCAGAGACGATGGAGTCGATTGCGGTACCGCGGCGGCCTTCCATGTCGAATGCAAACTTCGCCGGCGGGTCGGGGTAGCTGGTCGTTCTCACCGGCCATTGCCGGTTGTAAAGATTGAGCGCAGGGGCTACGGCGCGCAGGTCCATGTTCGCTTCGTAGTAAGCGTCGATGGAGCCAACGTCACGCCAGTACACCGGCTGGTCGGGCGGTTCGCCGGGGATCTTGTTGGTCTGGTAGTCGTAGGCGAAAACGTGCGACTGCTGAACCAGGCGCGGCAGAATGTCGCGACCGAAGTCGTGGGTACTCGTCTCGTCATCCGCATCCCGGTAAAGTTCTTCGAGCAGCGTGCGCGTCGAGAAAACGTAGTTGCCCATCGACGCGAACACGCGCCCGGGGTCGCCCGGTATCGAAGGCGCATCGGGATTCTTCTCGTGGAAGTTCAGGATGCGGTTGTCGGGGTCGGTCTCAATCACGCCGAACTCAAACGCATGTTTGCGATCCACGGGAATCGCGGCGACGGTTGCGGCCGCTTTCTTGTTCTCATGAAACTCGATCATCTGCGTGATGTTCATGCGGTAGATGTGATCGGCGCCGAAGATCGCCACCACATGGGGCGCGGCCTGTTCAATCAGATTGATGTTCTGATAGATCGCGTCCGCCGTGCCCTGGTACCAGGTCTCCCCCGCTGAGCGCATCTGCGCAGGCACCGGGATGATGAATTGGTTTTTGAGCATGCTGCCAAACTGCCAGCCTTCGCTCAAATGCTGCAGGAGACTCTGGCTGCGGAACTGCGTCAGCACGTAGAGCGAATAGATCCCTGAGTTGATGAAGTTGCTCAGGACGAAATCAATGATGCGATACTTGCCGCCGAATGGTACGGCGGGCTTCGCACGTTCTTTAGTGAGCGGATAAAGCCGGGTTCCCTTGCCACCGGCCAGGACGAGTCCGAGTACGCGCAGTCGCATTTGCACCGTTATTGTATATGAACGTTTCTGGTGCAGTGGTCACGCGCAGGCGCGATAATGTGCCGGGATGCACAGCGTTGGAGCGAGTTCCGAGTCAGCAGCGCGCGGCGGCGTGCGAATCGTCCGCGTGGTAGGAACTGCGAACCAGCGGACCAGCTTCGACATGCGCGAAACCCATCTCGCGCCCTAGCGTACGATAGGCATCAAACTCACCCGGTTGAATGTAGCGCACGATGGGCAGATGCTTCGGCGAAGGCCGCAGATACTGCCCCAGCGTGAGAATGTCGACACTGTGCGCGCGCAGGTCGCGCATCACCTGCGTCACTTCATCTTGTGTTTCGCCGAGGCCCAACATCAGCCCGGACTTCACGGGAGTCGCCGGAGATAGCTGTTTCGCGTAGGCGAGCATGTCGAGTGAACGCTCGTAACGCGCACCGAGCCGCACCTGGCGATACAGGCGCGGAACTGTTTCGGTATTGTGGTTGAGCACGTCTGGGCCGGCGTTCATGACGATCTCCATGGCTTCATGTTTGCCCTGAAAATCGGGAACCAGCACTTCGACTTTGCAACCCGGGATGCGCTCGTGAATGGCGTCGAGCACCAGCGCGAATAGCTCGGCCCCGCCGTCTTTGCGGTCGTCGCGATTGACACTGGTGATGACTGCGTAGCGCAGCCCCATGGCTTCCACCGCTTCTGCTACACGGCGCGGCTCATCGTAGTCGACAGCGAGCGGCGCGCCTTTTTGCACCGCGCAAAAACCACAGCGCCGCGTGCAGACATTGCCGAGGATCATGAAAGTCGCGGTGCGCCGGTTCCAGCATTCGCCAACGTTCGGACATGCTGCGCTCTCGCATACCGTGTGCAGATTCAGCCGCGTGATCAGTTGTTTCAGGTCGCGGTAGTTGTCTCCAACGGGAGCGGGCGCGCGCAGCCATTCCGGTCTGGCCAGCTTGGGAGCAATGGTAACGAGCACGTACCTCTATGTTAACGTGCTGAGCCGCGCCAGCCGCGTTTCGAGCACGCTGTCCGGAGTGAAGTTCAGCCAATGCAGATCATGGCCGCGTGAGAGATCAATCGCTTTCTGCGGCACAAGACCGATCAACTCGCTGCCTTCAATGACCACGCCGGCATTCTCAGCACGGCGCACAATCGCGTCGAACACCACATGCAGCGGCGTGCGTTCGAAAGCGGTGAGGTTCATCGAGACCTGTGTCTTCGCCTGGGAGATTAACTCAAGGCCAAGCGCCTTCACCCCGGGCAATCCGCCATTCGACTCACGAATCTCGCGCGCGATGGCTTTGGCGACGCGCACATCACTGGTCAGCAGGTTCACGTTCCACGCAATCAGAAACGGTCTTGCGCCGATCACGGAAATGCCGGCTGTGGGGTGGCGGCCTGTACCTGTGTCGGGAGTGCCTTCAAATCCGTTGCGCCGTAAGTTTTCGAGCCGCACGCGCTCCGGATGCACGGCCGACGCTTCATAAAAATAACTCGGCACAGCGAAGCGCCGCCACACTTCCGCGGCGCAGGTTCTACTGAGCTGCACGCACTCCGCAAGACTGACCCCACGCACCGGCACAAACGGAACGACATCGGCTGCACCGATGCGTGGATGCACGCCCACATGCGACCGTAAATCAATGAGCTCTGCCGCGAGACCGACGGCGTCAATTGCAGCAGCGCAGACCGCGTCAGGTTCGCCAGCGAACGTGATCACCGAGCGGTTATGATCCTGATCGCTCGTCGTATCGAGCACGATCGCGCCGGCAGCGGTGATCGCGGCGCATAGCTTGTCGATCACGCGCGCATCGCGCCCTTCAGAGAAGTTGGGGACGCATTCTACAATCGCGTCACTCATGATCCCTTGACCGGTGCTTCGCGATAAATCACTTCACCCCGGCGGAGCACCAGGTGCACAAAGTTGACGCCACGGCGCGTACCGAGGTCTCGATAGTCAGGCATATTCAACACCAACAGATCAGCACGCTTTCCATGTTCCAACGAGCCCACCTCGCTGCCAAGACCAATCGCATAAGCCGCATTCAAAGTAGCCGCCGTCAACGCTTCGCGCAAGAGCAATCCGTGCACGGCCGCCGCTTCGTAAACAACTTCCTGCATGCTGTAAGTCCCTGGCTGGGAAGCGGAGAAGCCGGTGCCGAGCGCAATCGCGACGCCCTGGTCGGCCATGGTGCGCAAGACAGGAGGCGCTGTGGAGCTTGCGGGATTCACGACCACCGCGGCGGGAATCGATTGCAGCACCGTCAAGTGTTCTTCGGTGAGCATGCCCAACCCGGTGATCGCACGTGCCGCCAGTTCGCTTGCGATTTCGAGCGCCTGCGTCGTACTGCCCACGCTCGCGTCGATGTTCAGCGCCAGGCCCAGCGAGCGCGCTGTTTCGGCGAGCCCCCAGGTCTGCTCCGGATCGTAAGTTTCGCCTCCGACAGGCAGCGCCAGCGCCGACGCGAGATGCCGGCGAGCTGTGGTGGGCAATGTCTCTTTTAAGAAATGCTGGAACGCGGCATCACGCTCGACGGCTGTCGAACTTTCTGAATCCTCCGCGACGAGCGTCGATGCGACAGACATGAGGCTGCGGTCGAGTTCGGCACTGACGCGCATCGCCTTCAAAGCAGCACTGGCGTTTGACCCCGGCGTAGCCGGCGCCTCCATGGCGCCCGTGCCATGACGCAACAAGCGCTCGCCCATCTGTCTCGCCCGCGCTTTGAGACGGTCGGCAGAAGTGGCCGTCAGGTAGCGAGCCAGCCGGTTCAACTGTTCTTTCGCAGTGTCGGCCGCAGTAAATAGCGACTCTTCGTCAAGCGGCGGCGGCGCCACCAGTTGCACGCCGCTGTCTGAGAAAATCGGCATCACCACACGGCCCCTGGCCTCGATCACCTGAGCATTGCGTGCCGCGCTGAGGTTCTCGATGCGACGCGTGGGACCCACATCGGCTATCAACCCATCGCGGATCAACAGCGCGCCGTCAGGAATTATTCCGATCTCACGCAGCGCAGAACCACGCCGCAACCCTGCGGGTCCGCGCATAGTGAGTAGTTGTCGAGCGGACCGCAGGAGTACAAGCTCCCCGCTCAAGCGATCAGGATCATCGCCTGAACCGGGAGGCAATCAGGATTGGTCAATCCGATAATGTTAGTACATCAATTGTCTTTCATAATCTTGGTCAGACCCTTGAGCCGCGACTTGATCTCTTCAGTAGCTTCGGCAACTTGCGTCGTGTCGTAAATGACCTTGGGCGTCAAAAATACGATCAACTCCGTGCGGTCTTTGTGCGTGTTGCGATTCCCGAAGAGAGTGCCGAGCCCCGGGATCCTGCTCAGACCGGGGATGCCCGATGTTCCGACCGTGTAGTGCTCAGAGATGATTCCGCCGATCGCGATGGTATCGCCATCCTCCACCGTCACCTGCGTGCTGACGTCGCGATGGGAGAACGAAGGCGACTGGATGCTGCTGCTCGTGTTCGGCTGCGGCGCGCTTACCGATTGGTCGATCACCATCGTGACCACGCCGCTCGCGTTTACTCGGGCCAGCACGTTCAACGAGACGCCGGTACTGCGTGCGCTGATTGACTGCGTGAACTGCGATGTACCACCGCTGGTGATGCCCGGGTCAACGGCTTGTCCGGTGAGCGTCGGCACATCATCGCCGACGGTGATTGCGGCGGGAATACTGTCGGTCGCGATCACCGATGGCGCGGAGATGACTTTCGTGCGGCCATTGCTTTCCTGCGCCGTGACCATGCCCAGCAGTTCGCGGCTATGCCCGACTAACGTTCCGGCGGTGAGAATCAGGCCGGGGTTGAAACCAAAGTTCGATGAGCCGGTAAGCTGACGATTGGCGTTGCTCCTGCGCTGCAGATAAGCCTCAACGCCGGCAGCGAAGTCACCGGTGAGATCGACTTCGAAGATCTTGGCTTCGATCAGAACCTGGCGCGGGGCAATGTCGAGTTGCTGAAGCAGCGAAGAGATTTGCTCCCACTGATCTGCGGTTCCCTGCACCAGCAGTGTGTTGTCGACAGGATTCGGCACGATGCGCGGAGCGCCCGCCGGTGCGTTTTGCGGATTCGCGCCGAGGAATGTTCCGGTCTGGTCGGGCGTGACACCCGGTACAGCACCAGCGGCAGTCGTTGCTCCCGCAGGCGCGTTCGCAGATGCCACCGGACCGAAGGGCGAAGCCGCCGGTGCCGCGGGCTGCGCATTACTGAAACCGTTTGGCTGGCCGTACTGGCCGCCGGTATTTGCGTACGCGCCATTTCCATAAGCACCGCCGCCATACCCGCCGTTGCCGAAACCGCCAGATCCGTATGCGCCGCTGTTCATGCCCGGCGATGAAAATCCGCCATTCACGCCCGTGCCCACGCCGCTATTGCGGAACGCCGCGCCGAAGCCTTGTGGATAAGCGCCACTCACACCGCCGCCGCCGAATTGCGAAGTTGGCAAACCGTATAATTGTGAGACCACCTGGCCCAGCACTTCCGCGCGCCCGAACTTGAGCCGGTACACATGGTTGCCCGAGCCACCGGCAGACAGCTTCACGGGCACATCCAGTTGCTTCACCCATCGATCAACCTCCTCAAAAGTGCCGGCATTCGGCGCCAGCGCGAGAAGCGTACCGATGCGATCGAGAGGCAGAAAGCGAACGGCAGAAGTCTTCTCGGAGAACGCGTAGGCTTTGAAGATGCGATCGAGATCCTTCGCCATGTCGGTCGGACGCGCATTTGTGAGCGAGTAAGTCTGCACACGCTGTCCGGCCAGCGTCTGGCTGTCGAACATATTGATCAGATCCACGGTGCGCTTCATGTTGCGCGCGTTGTCCTGGATGATCAGCAGGTTCGCAGGATCGTAAGCGACCAGCTTCGCGCCTTCGCCAATGAACGGTTCAAGCAGCTTGGCCATCTCCGCCGACGTGACGTACTTCAGAAAGACCAGGTTGAGCATCATGCGCTCGTCTTCCGGAAAGTCCTTGGCGCCGGACTGTGGGCCAATCGGCAAGCGCGAAGCATCGGCTGCGGGAACGATGCGATAGATGTTGCCGACCTGCACCATGCTGAAGTTGTTCATGCGCAGAATCGTTTCGAGCAGGTTGCGCATGTCCACGGCGCGGATCTCGCCATAGGTGTTGACCGTGACGGAACCTTTCACGCGCGGGTCAAGGATGTAGTTGATATGCAGATCTCGCGCGAGCACATCGATCACTTCAGTCAGTGACGCGTTGTTCAGGTTCAAGGCCCCGGGGATCGTTACTGGCGCGGTCTGTGCTGGAGCTGTCTGTGCGGGGGCCGTCTGCGCTGGCGGCTGAGCGGCTGCACTTGCAGGCGCGGCGGGCGGCGCTGTCTGTACTGCTGTGGGCGGCGCAGTCGCGGGAGTCTGAGCCAAAGTAAGCGCGGCTGTGACGAGCCCCGCAACGATCGCGCGGAACAAACGAAATCGAGATCGCATCATGCGCTATTTCTTCTGGCGATTCCAGACGGCCAGTTCGTCCGGGGAGAGCTCCGCCTTCTTCTTGCTCCACGTCGTGGTACCGAACGGGCTGGTGCGCCGGAAGTTCACTGAATCGCCTGCATCGGTCGCAACCACCTGCTCATCGCTGGCTCCCGGAGCGGGCTTAGGCGCAGGCGCGATGTAAGGAGCTTTCGTCACGCCGAACGGGGTCTCGCGATATATCCACACTTTGCCCTTCGCGTCCACGTATCGATAACCGTCGTCGGTCTTGACCGCACCCTTCGGAACCACGGTCGGCTGAACCGTCCTGGTTACAGTCTTTTTCTCGGTCTTGTGCGTCTGCGCCGCTAACGAAACGCTCAACGTCAGCAATGTTGCCATTACCAGTTTCATAATTTCTCCTCGTCAGAATTTCGATTTACTTCACCGACTCCCAATGGCAAACGTTGCCAAATGGAGTCGCGACCGATACCTTTTTCATGCCGTCGACAACTGAGCCGTCGGGCGTGTTGTCTCCCGGCTGGCACGCGCGAATGCCTTCTGTCATCTGCACGCCCGGCGTTCCGATCTTGCCCGGCGGTGGCGCGATGGAAGTGACCGATGGCGCACCAGCGGCTGGTGCTGCAGCCGCCGCAGGAGCCGGAGCCGCGGCTGCCGTTTCTGCATTGCTGCGATCGATCAAATCATTGATGTCCTTCACCACCGTCTTGTCTTCCCAATGCAGCGTGATCTGCTTGACGGTCAAATCGTCGATCTTGAATTCACCGATGGTGTCGCCCTTGCGATAACCCTTCGATGCTTTGCCGCGTGCTTCGCTCATCAACACGACGGCGCCGCTCGGAATTCCCATCACGCCGTAAACAACCGGCAGCGGCGGCATCGGTTTGGGCGGCTTCACTTCAGGAGGAGCAATGATGATGTTCGGATTGCGATCTTTCGAATACAGCATCTTCTCCGCGATCTCGCTATAGCTCGACGCAGTAACGGGCGACGGCTTGGGAGCCGCGGCCATCACCGGTGCAGGCACTGGCGTAATCTTCGTGCTAAGCACCGCGTTCTGGTGCGCACGCGCGGAACTCCATTCATCGTGAAGCCGTACGCCTGCAAAGATCAGCAGCGCCGCAAGCACCACATTCAACATCAGCATCTTGCGATTCAAAACGCGCCGAAGCCTTTCTTCTCGGGCACCAGCTTGCGCGGAACCACGCCTGCCAGCACCATGCGAACCGCAATCGACTTCGGTTGTGCTCCCGTTCCGATACGAATTTCAACAGGCGCAACCAGATCCGACTCGCGGGCCAGCGCAGCCATGAAGTTCACGAACTGCTCGATATGGCATTCAAAGTTTGTCGCCGCCGTCACTTGACCGTAGTGCTCGCCCAGGGCCTTCGGCTCGCCAAACTCCGCAGAGCGCAGATCGATATGTTCGGCTGTCGCGAGGCGGCGCGCTGTTGCGAGCAGTTGCGCTTGTGCTTCAGGCGCCGTGTTCGAGTGCAGCAGATTCTTTTCGCGTAAGTCGAGTTCCGCCTGCGCCTGCTTCCAGACCGCTTCTTTCGCTGGCACTGTTGCGGCAATGCGCCGCAGGCGGTCGAGACGCATCTCAGCCATCGGCACCGTCTCGCTCGTCGCGACCACAACAGGCGCACTGGAGCTCATTCGATAGATCACGATGCCACCGACGGCGAGCCCCAACAGCACCAGCGCGCGGAGATCACGCTTATTCATTGCGGCTGCCTCCGCATGGCCTTCAACCGAAACTGTTCGGCTCCGGCTGGTGTTTTGGTGACCGACATAACGAACTCCGCGCCCTGGAAATAGCGTGACGAGTTCAGCAGCTTCAGCAGCGGCTCCGCCTGCGGTGCTTCACCGGAGATAACGACCGAGTCCGGATACACCTCAGTCGAGATAGTCCAGGTTGGCGGCGCGAGCAGGTGGGTCAGTTCATTCAAGGTGTCGAGATCGGCTTGTGTCTGACGATGAAAGGCATCAAGAGACTGGGCGCGATTCAGCGCCTCGTTGGTCTTGCGGTCATAGACTGCCGCTTTCCGCGCCGTTGGTTCGACCTTTGCGATTTCGCCGTGCAGGGTTTCGAGATATTGCTTATCGGCAACCGTGCGGAACAGCAAGAGACCGGCCCCGGCGAGCAGGAGCAGCGTTCCGAAAGCAATGGTAGGGATCAACCAGAACCTGCGGCGCACGGTTCGTTGCTCTGGTGGCAGCAGATTGAGTGCGGAACTGAGCCACGGGCACGCGCCTGCGAGGGCAGTAGCGTAGAGCAATGGATTGTCGAGCGATCCGGCTACCGGCTTTGGCAGCACATCGGCCAGAGGTGTGGCGTCTTCACTGCTTAGACGCAACTCGGAAGCGGCCAGCGCCAATGCCCGCGGCAGTGGCACATCCAATTCAGCAGAGAACACCGGACGTGCGGCGCTCTCGCCGTATACTTCGTGTCCAAACTCGTTCGTCGCATAGGCCAGCAGGTTTGCAGGCGGCGCACCGGTCAGCCGCAGTGCCGCATGAACTGCCGCTGCGGGAAAAGTGAATGATGCGACGGGAACCCCGGCCTCAGCAAACAACGTTGAAAAGCGATCAAGCGCCGCGGTACGCGCAACACCTACCAGTACTGCGCCGTTGCGCCCGGGCAAAGCGCGCCATGCAGAAACGGCGCTCTCGTCGCCATAGGGATGCAGTGTGTCCATCTGCAGTCCGACCGCGGCCGCGAGATCTTTCGCCGTCACTCCGGGCATGGCAATTTGCTTCACCGAGACATCGCTGCGCGGCAGCAGCACTGTCGCGCCCAAACCTTTTTGTCCGTGCCGTTGCAACATGCTGCGAATGGTCGCGCCCCATTCCGCAGCGGGCGATTCGGAATAGTTTTCGATCGTCAGTTGATCGACGATGCGCACGCCTGTCGGCCGGACGGTGACGATCGCCGCGTCCAGATGATGCGTGCCGACAGCAATGCCGAGCCCGGTGCCGAAGCTGAGCGCCTTGCGAAAACCGCCAACCGAGTTGCGAACCGGCGCCGCCGTTTGCGCCGTGGTCTTTTCGTCAACCGCGGTCATACCACCTCAGCACCTGGTAAGCGACATCCGAGTCGCGCAGAAATTTCACTTGCGCAGCTACCGTGCGGCGAAGGTCCGAAAGTTTGCCGTCGGGCAGCCGCATGCGCGCCGTCGCACGCAAGACAAACATAGAGTTGCCGCCAAGCCGCAACAGTGACAATGCCTGGCCGCTCACCGCCGCCTGCAACTCCTCAGCGCGAACAAACGGCTGCACGTTGCGGCGTGCGATCAATGCCGAGACGTCTTCCCCCGCCATCCCCATGCTCAACAGAACCGCTGGTTGCACGGTGTTGGCATCGAACGGGCCCTGCGATCCATATGCCGAAACGCAATCGCGCAAGCCGCCGCGCGGCACCAGACGGCGCTTGCCATTGGCATCCGCTTCGTCGGTGTACGTTCCGTAATAAAGGTCCGGCGTGATTCCGCGCAGCAACAATAATTCCTCGGTCTCCTGAAATGACGCGTGACGTGAGTGAAAAGACGGAGTCGCCGACAAATAATATTGGTCGAAGACGCTCATCTGACCGTCGACTGCCGGCTGACGCCAATCGACAATCGCTGCGGTGACCTCGCTCGCCGCTTCGGGCGTCGTGCCCAGATTCATCAGCAACGCGTAGAGTGTTTCCGGGCGCGTGTAATTCAAGCTGAGCCGTGAAGATTCAGGGATCACTTCCACCGTGACGTGCCCCTCTGGAAAATCGAGTTCCATGCGCGGTTGACCGGCGCGGTAATACGCCGAAGTGCCGTCGGCATTGGTGTACTGCGGTCCCCACTGCATGTGCAGCAGCGCGCGCTCGATGCCGCCTTGTGCAAGGTACTGGCTTTTGACATCTTCAACATTGGTCGCGGCGCGTTCCGTCTCGCTGCGGACCGTGCTGGCAACACCAAAGGCGATCGCCGAAAGCGCAGCGGTGAGCCACAGCACTGCGAGCAGTGCAGCGCCGCGCCGGGGATCCTGCTTGCGGCTAGTAGGCATCGTTGTACTCGCGCGATTGATCGCGTGTGACGCGCACAGGCATGGTCAACGTTGTCATCTGCAGATGACCTTGATCGGAGTCGAGCGACGCCATCTCAATCCGCACGGCGCGCGGCCACACCGGATGAATCCACTGCGAACGCCACAACGTGAAATCCGGCGGCGGCACTTTCTCCTGATAAGTGAAGTGGCAATACGAAAGGCGGTCGGCGAGCACGAACGAATCAGGGCGCGCCTGTACCCCGGTGAAACGCGGGAGCGTGGCGCCCGTGGAAGCGTCCGGAAAGAGACCGAGCGAGAATGTTCCGGCGCTTAAGGGGCCTTTGTACGGCACCTCATTCATCACCAGACGCACGCCTTCCTTTTCACCGGGAATCACAAAGAGCTCCAGGATTTGTGGCGCGCCGCGCGAGGCCTCAGTCAGCGAGTAGGTCGTGACGAAGCGCATCACCTGCGGCTCACCTTGGAAGAACAAGATGGCCTGCTGCGCTCCATCGATTGACCGGTAGAGCGCAGTCACCGGTACCAACCCGGCAAACTCCTGCTCGACAATGCGCTGCGTGCCCGCGATGCGGCGGTTCTGCATCAAGTTGGTATTGGTCTTGTCCATCGCGTTCAGGCCAATGCGCAAGGCCATCATCATGCCGACCGAAAGCAGCGAGAGCAGCGTGATCGAGATCATCACCTCCACCAGCGTCATGCCTGCCTGACGCGAATGGCGTGTGCTCATTGCTGCACCGCCGGCAGACGAGCGGGGCGATAGCCGTGCACATCTACTTGTCTGCGCTTTGATCCTCGCTGCCACCAGACGGTGAGATCGACGCCCTGCAACACTGTCGTTCCCGGCCCTGCTTGCGGTGGAGCTTCGGCCACATGCATGGCCGCAACCCAGCCCGATGGATCGCCGCCGGTTAACCTGGGATCGAAGTTCCCCTCAAGATTGCCCTCAATTGGCAGGCGGGGCTCAACCATCAATTCATCCAGCTTGCTGCGCGCCAGCAATGCTGCCCGATCGTAATCTGTCAGGCGCGCCGCGTTGTGCATCGAAGTAGAAAGGCCGGTCAGCAACCCAACCACCGCGAGGCCCATGATCAGCGTCGCAATCAGTACTTCAAGCAGAGTGAAGCCGCGGCGATTCACGCGGGCGGCGCCTCATCGCGAATCACCGGAACTCCGGTGATGGGGTCGATCATGACCAGCTTGCGGCGGCCTTTGGCATTCGTCAGCGTAATTGCAGCGCGCGGTGCAGTGCCCCCCGGCATCAGGATCAAGTGCCGCTCGTCGCCCGCGATGGTGATCCCTTGCGGCAGTTCCAGCTTGCGTTCAAAACCCGGTTCAGTCGAATGCAACAGGATCAGATTCTGCTTTGGATCAATCACCACTTCGAGCACTTCCTGCCGCCGCTCGACACGGTTCAACGCACCGTTCAGAAAGGATGCGGTCGAATCCGTAGCCGACTTCAGACGAATGCTTTCCAGCCCGCCCGCAAGCGAGGGAAACGAGATGCCCGCAACGATCGCAACAATCGCGACAACCACAAGCATCTCCACCAGCGTGACGCCGGCCTGGGTGCTGCGGTGCTTCACTTCCAGTTCACAACGTCCGCATTGATGCCTTCACCGCCGGGTTGCCCGTCGGCGCCGTAAGAGGTGATGTCCGGCTCATCGCCATGCTCACCCGGATACTTGTAAATGTACGGGCGGCCCCAGGGATCGTTCGGGACATCCTGCGGCAGATACGGTCCGTTCCACTGGTTCAGGTTCGAAGGCTTCTGACGCAGCGCAGCCAGGCCCATGTCGGAAGAGGGGTATGTGCTGGTGTCCAGCTTGTATGCTCCGAGCGCCGTCATGAACGAACTGATCTGCGCTTTCGCGGCGGTCTGGCGTGCGGTGTCCGCGCGCTTCAACATGTTGGGAACCACCAGCGCTGCGAACAGCGCGATGATGGTGACCACCACCAGCATTTCGATCAGCGTGACACCGGCTTCGAGCGATCTTCTCTTCCTCTGCATCGTCTTCATCCTTCCCTAAACTGCAACATCGTTAATGCTGGTGATTGCCAGCAGCATGCTCAAAATCAAAGCGCCGACCAGAATGCCCATGACGAGAATGATCAGCGGCTCGAACAACGAAGTGAAGCGCTTCACTGCGGCGCGAGTATCCGTCTCGTAAATCTCAGCCATGCGGTTGAACATCTGATCAAGCCGGCCTGTCTCTTCGCCTACCGTCAGCAGATGCGCGGCCAACGGCGGGAACACAGCCGCACGCCGCAGCGGAGCCGCGATGCCTTCGCCACGCTTCACACCCTGCGCGACATCGCGCAAACCTGACGCAATGCTGCCGTTGCTGAGGATCGCCGCGGAGATGCCCAGCGACTGCACCAGCGGCACGTTGTTCGCCACCAGCGTAGACATCGCGCGCGCAAATCGCGCGGCATCGGCTTTGCGCAAAACGTCGCCCAGCAGGGGCAACCGCAACTGCGCGCGATGCCACCACACCCGGCCTTCGCCGCTCGCGATGTAAGCTCGAAAGCTCGCAACCGCCACGCCGATCACGAGCGCCGCAGCCCACCACCACGCTTTAATGATGCGGCTGGTTTCGAGCATGATTAACGTTGGCGTCGGAATATGAATGCGCGATTCCTGAAACACGGTTGCGAAGCGCGGCACGACAAACGTCAGCAAGACTAAGATCGATCCCAACCCGACGCACATCAGCAGCGCGGGATAGATCATCGACGTGATGATGTAGCTGCGCAGATCGTCGCGCGACTTCTCAAATTCCGTGAGCCGTTCGAAGACTGCCGCAAGGGAGCCGCTCGCTTCGCCCGCGCGCACCATGTTCAGGTACAGGTCGGAGAAGTATTCGCGATGTGCTTCCAGGCTGTCGGCGAGGGAACGGCCGGTCTTCAGCACGCGCAACACGTCGAGGATGATCAGCCGGAACTGCGGACGCTCCGTTAGTTCGGCCGCGATACCCAGCGCGCGATCCACCGGAATGCCGGAAGTCAGCAGCGTCGATAAGCCCTGCGTGAACATGAGAACATCGCGTCGCCGGCCCGCGTTGCCCATGCCCGGCACCTTCCACGTGCGGCGCGCCGTGGCCTGCAGGCCCACATAAACCGGCGTGAGGCCCTGCCGCTGCAGTTCGCGCTTAACGGAACTGTCCGTTTCGCCGGTCAAGCTACCGGAGCGTACTTTGCCATCCGGGGCGACCGCGCGGAAAAAGTAGGTGGTCACAGTTCCTCTTTAGAATTCCTGTGTCACACGCAACACTTCGTCCGGGGTGGTCAGGCCCGAGGCAATCTTCATCCAGCCGTCGTCGCGTAAATTACGCATGCCGTTGCGCCGCGCGGCAGCGGTGATGCGCGAAGCATCCGCATTGGCCATCACCAGCGCGCGAATCTCTTCATTCATCTCCATCAATTCGAAGATGCCCGCGCGTGTTTTGTAACCCGTGCCGTTACAGACCGTGCAGCCTGCGCCGCGAAACACGGGAACCTGTTCACCCGTCGGGGATTGTGCAGTACCTGCCGGCTGCCTGCAGTTGCGGCAAATCACGCGCACCAGCCGCTGCGCCAGTATCGCCACAACGGATGAGTTGATGAGGTAGTTCTCCACGCCCATATCCGTCAAACGCGTCACGGCGCTTGGCGCGTCGTTGGTGTGGAGTGTCGAAAAAACGAAGTGGCCGGTCAATGCGGCGCGAATCGCAACGTCGGCTGTTTCGCGATCGCGGATTTCCCCGACCATGATGACATCCGGATCCTGACGCACGATATGCCGCAGACCCGACGCGAACGAAAGCCCGATCTGCGGATTGACGTGCAGTTGATTGATCCCATCCATCTGATATTCAACCGGGTCTTCAATGCTGATGATCTTGCGCTCGGTGGTGTTGATGCGTTTCAGCGCCGAATAAAGCGTGGTCGATTTCCCGCTACCGGTTGGCCCTGTCACCAGGAAGATGCCATGCGGCAACGAAGTATAGTGCTGCATCCTCGCCAGCATGTAGTCATCGAAGCCGAGCTTGCCCAGGTCATAAAAATCACCCGCCGACCGATCGAGCAGACGCATGACAACGCTCTCGCCGTAGAGCGTTGGCAACGTAGAGACGCGCAGATCAACGTCGCGGCCCAGAATTTTCAGCTTGATTCGGCCATCCTGCGGTAAGCGGCGCTCGGCGATGTTGAGCTTCGCCATCAGCTTCAGGCGCGACACGATGGCGGCTTTCATTTCGCGCGGCGGTGCTTCCTGATTGAAGAGCACGCCATCCACGCGGAAGCGAATGCGAAACTCTTTCTCGAACGGCTCGATGTGGATATCGCTCGCGCGCATCTCGACCGCTTGCGCAATGGTGGCGTTCACCAGCCGAATGACTGGCGCCTCGCTCGCCATGTCGCGCAGATGCTCGAGATTCTCGCCATCCTCTGCATCGGCGCCGAGATCCGTTGTCTGTTTTTCGTTCTCGCCGTAGTAGCGGTCGAGCGCATCGAGAATGTCCTGTTCACTCGCGAGCTCCGACTTCACGCGCAAACGCGTGAACGAGCGCACCGCGTCGATCGTCTCAAAATCGAGCGGGTCGGCCATCGCGATGGTCACCGCTGTATCGGTCAGTCCCGACGGAATGAAGCGCGCCTGGCGCATGAAGCGCAACGAAAGCCCGTCGAGTTCAGGCGCGGCGGGCGGCGGTCCATCGAGCACCGCCAGGGGAATATCGTTCTGCTCCGACAGCACTCGCAGCAGATCGCGTTGAGCGATGACGCCCATGTCGACGATGATCTTGCCCAGTTTGTCGCCGCGCTCTTTCTGCAGATCGAGTGCGCGATCAAGATCTTCGGGATCGATGAGCCCGCGCTCGATCAGCAACTGCCCTAACTTCGGCGCGACTGCCGCGATGCTCAAAGCTCCTTCACCTTGACCCAGCTATTCAGGTTTGCCCGCGGCGCGCGTCCACTCTGCACGTCGAGCAACTTCTGCTTCTCGCTCTCCATCACGATCTGCGCCGGCAAGCCACGACGTGTCTTCCCAGTTGTGATAGTAGAGATTCACGAAATAGACCACCTTCTCTTTCGAGCCCACGTTGTCGAGCGACGAACCGGCAGCCAGCAGGAAATCCTGCATGCTTTGACGCAGCACCGGCAAGCGCTGGCGCTTATGTTCGTGGACCGCAGCAATCTCCTGCTTCGTCAACGGGCCGCGAAACGGACTCGCGTTGGGCGTGAACGCCAGACTCACTTCGGTGGTGAACACAGCTCCGTAGCCATCGAGATAAGCACCGCGCGTGTTGCCGAGCAGTTCGAAGGGATCGTCTTGCGACACGAGTTTCTTATCCGCCAGTTGCTCCATCGCCGCAACTGCCAGGCGCTTCGGGGCTTCGGACGCGGCAGCGGCACTGGCGAGCAACAGCGCCGCGCAAAGCAGAGGCCTCAACGCGGTCCACCCAGGTCTGCGCTCGCTACCTGCAGAACATTCATCTTCTTCTGCATGTAAGCGATGGTGTCCTGCACATCAAGCAGAGTCTGCTTGCGCTCGAGATCGTGTTTGCGATCGGCTTCGGCCAGCAGCGCGCGCGTTTTCTCGATATTGCGCGCTTCCGCTTCGGCAACCGCTGCGCGAATCATCTGCTGCACTTGAGCAGAGTCTTGGGGAACACTCTTGACCACTTCGACGCGCTTCTCGGCCGGTGCTGCGGGCTGCCGCTGAGTCACTGCATACACCACCAGGCCCGACAGAAGACCCGACGCGAGCACCGGCCCCGCGCCGAAGGCCCACCGCGCGAGCGAACCTCGCCATGAGGGCGCGAAGACTTTATCGGAGACGAACGCGATGCGCTGCGGAGGCTCTTCGTCCGGCAGCATACGCAAAGCAGTCGACGTCATCTCAAGCCGCCGCAGCTCCGCACGGAGCTCCGCTGAGTCCGCCAGCCGCTTTTCCATCGCCGCGCGTTCTTCGACGTTCATCTCGCCGAAGAAGTAGTCCTGCAAATCGTTCATCGCGTTCCCCTCGCTTGAGCCGGAGCAAGCTCGTTCTTCAACAACTCCATCGCGGTATACAGGCGGCTCTTCACTGTGGAGACCGGGCAGCCCAGAATCTCTGCGATCTCTTCGAACTTGAAGCCCTGATAAACCTTCAGCACCACCGCTTCGCGCTGATCGGCGCCGAGCCGGTTCAACGCCGCCGTCACTGCCAGCGTCATCTCAATCGGAAACGACGCCGCCGGTATCTCCGCATTGACTGCTTCCCCGCTCTCCGGCTTCCGTTTGCGGAACAGCGAGTAGGCTTCGTTATGCGCGATCCGAAACAGCCACGGGCCGAAGCGTGCCGGATCATCCAGCTTGCGGATGTTCTGGTACGCCTTCAGAAACACTTCCTGACTCATGTCGAGCGCGTCTTCACGACTGCCTAGAATCCGCAGAAGATAACTGTAAACGCGCGTCTCCCAGCGCGAGATGAGCAGGTTATAAGCCTCCACATCCCCGCGTCGAGTCTTCGAAATCAGGTCGGCATCTTCGACGGACCGAAAGATCAAACTCCGGCTCCTGTGAGAAAGACGCAATGCGCGTCAAAAAAGTCTGATTGGGAACTGCAGACTATTTTAAGTCGCTGGGTGGCGGCTCGGGCGGCTGTTCTTTGTCGACGATCGATGCGGGTTCGACTACGCGCGGGTCCACGCGCGGGCCCTCCTCGCGCTTTTGCAGCGCGGTGTTGATCGCGAAGCCGGCTTTGGCGCCCTCTGCCGCAGCGACGATGACCAACTGCACGTCGCGGGCGGCATCACCGGCAACGTAAACACCGCGCACACAGCTCTCCTGCAGGAGGTTGGTCTCCACTGCACCCTTGCGCGAAAACTGACAGCCCAGGTTGCGCGCAAGTTCGCACGATTGATTCTGGCCACTCGAGAAGAACATCCCCTGGCACTCGAGGGCTTCACCGGCAGCGAAGAGTACGCGCTCCAGTTGTCCGTTCGCGCCTTCAAGTCCGGTGACGCGGTCGCGCCGGATCACGACGCCCGCATGCTCCATGCGCTCCCGGTCTCGCGCCGAAAAGCGCGCCGGGCCATCGGTCAGCAAGATCACATCATCCGTCCAGGTCTTAAGCGAAATGGCAAGGCCGAAGCCACGCCCACCTTTCGAGTACACTGCGATGCGCTGCTCGCGATGTTCCCAGCCATCGCAGTAAGGGCAGTGGTGGATGCTGATGCCGTAGTAATCATCGATGCCGGGAATCGCCGGGATCTGGTCCGAGACTCCGGTCGCGAGCAGCACCTTGCGGCCAGTGACGATCTCGCCGGTGTCCAATTCCACCTCGAAGCGCGCTCCCACCGGACGCAGTGACTTCACAACGTTGTTACAGAGACGGACGTCGTAAGGCTTCAGGTCGGCGCGCGCAAGCTCCAGGAACTCTGCCGGGGGTACTCCGTCGCGCGTCAATAGCCGTGCATGTGATGCGAGAAGCGATTGCGCTGCTTGCCGGCATCGCAAATCAGAACCTTGCGACGGCACCGGCCAAGGATCAGCGCACAACTCAAGCCAGCGGGTCCGCCGCCGACAATCACCGCGTCGTAGTGGAGAGATTCGGGCATCGTAATCTAAAGGGTAATGAATTCAGTTTCGTGGACGGGCGCGCTTCCGGACGCTCTGTCAGGGCACTTTGGCAGCCACATCCTCGAAGCCGCCAGCTATCTTGGCCAGAACTTCTTGAATGTAGCGCCAGAAGCGGCTGTGAACATCCTGACATACCTGCGCGATCAGCACGGGTTCGACTATCTGGTCGATTTGACCGCAGTGGATTATCCTCAGCGTGATCCCCGTTTCGATCTGGTGTACATCGTGTACAGCTTCGCTTCGAATGAGCGCGTGCGCATTGTGACGCGTGTTGCGGAAGGCTCGACGCCGGTTACCGCAACCACTGCTTTCATTGGAGCGAACTGGATGGAGCGGGAAGTTTACGACATGTTCGGCATCCGCTTCGCCGGCCACCCCAACATGAAGCGCATTCTGATGCCGGACGAATGGGAAGGCCATCCGCTGCGCAAAGACTACTCAATCCTGCAGCAGGATGAAACCTGGGTGCAGCAGAATCTGCACATCGAGAGCGGGCAGTGAGTTCCTTCCTCGATTCAACTGAACTCACGCTCAACATGGGTCCGCAGCACCCTTCAACGCACGGCGTGCTGCGCGTCATCCTGAAGCTCGATGGCGAGAAGGTGACGGGCTCTGAATGCGTCATCGGGTATCTGCACCGTGGCGTCGAGAAGCTGGGCGAGAACCGCACCTGGGGCCAGTTTGCGCCGTACGTCGATCGCATGGATTATGTGGCGGCAGTGTCGAATGGTCTTGGCTATTGTCTGGCAGTGGAGAAGCTGCAAGACGTTACGGCGCCGCCGCGGGCGCAGGTCATCCGCGTCATTCTGACCGAGCTGAACCGCATTGCGAGCCACCTGTTGTGGCTCGGCACGCATGCCATCGACATGGGCGCGATGACGCCGCTGTTCTACAGTTTTCGCGAACGCGAGATGGTGCTGGCGATCTTCGAAAAATACTGCGGAGCGCGGCTCACCACGCATGCCTTCCGCATCGGCGGCACCCAGTATGAACTCTATGACGGCTTCGAGGCCGAGGTGCGCGCCTTCTGCGAATCGTTTCTGCCGCGGCTCGATGAGTACGATGCGCTGCTGACCGGCAATCGGATTTGGATCTCGCGCTTGAAAGGCATTGGCGTTCTGACCGCCGAAGAATGCAAGAGCTATGGCGTGACCGGGCCGGTGCTGCGCGCTTCCGGCGTTGCGTGGGATCTGCGCAAGGCACAACCTTACTCAGGCTACGAACAATACGAATTCGACATTCCGGTTGGCAAGCAGGGCGACACCTTCGATCGCTACCTGGTGCGGATGGCGGAGATGCGAGAGTCGGTGAAGATCATCCGGCAGGCAGTGGAGAACATTCCGGTGGGAGCCATCATGGCGAAGATACCGAAGGTTCTGAAGCCGCCGCCTGGCGAAGTGTATGTTTCGATCGAGGCGCCTAAGGGCGAGCTCGGTTATTACCTGGTGAGCGATGGCGGATTGCAGGCGTACCGTGTTCGCGTGCGGCCGCCGTCATTCATTAATCTGCAGGCGCTCGAAAAAATGATCCAGGGCGTGATGATCGCCGACGTGGTGGCGATCATCGGTACCCTGGATATTGTCTTGGGCGAAGTAGACCGTTAAGTCTTCGAGTCGATGATAAACGTGGGCGCGATGCCGGCCGAAGCCGAGAAGCCGCCTGCGTTCGATGCCGATAAGAACGTGGAGCAGCCGGACACCTTACCGAGAAACGCCTGCGGATGAACGTCCACATGCATTTCTTTGAACTCCAGGTGACCGTAACTCATCAGCGGGAACAAGTAGCGCTCTTCGGGAACGCGTTCCTGCACCACATAGGGCGAGCGCTGCGCCTGGCGCACGGCACGCTCCCATGACGTCTGGTCGTGTTCGGAGCCGTAGAAACTGGGCTCGTCGCTATCGTCATCATTCGGGCGCAGTGCTAAGTTCTCGCGATTCTGATGAATGAAATCGAGCAGGTCGACAATCTCGCCCGCGTGCACAGTCTTCCCGGGTTTCACGAGACGCGTCCAGGGCAGGTGCTCGCGAATTGCCTTGCGCTCATTGGGCGGGAACTTTGCGGTCAGCGACTCGTCCGTCAACAACGCGAACATCGTCTTCTTGTGCATCAGTTCCGACCGGAAGCTGTTTACCACACAGACAGACTTATCGCGATAGGCCTGCACCAACGGATGGGATAGGTCGAAGCGCACCAGAAACTCGCGCACGCTGATGCGGCGATAGATCAGGTGAATCGGAAAACCGTTCGCGCGCAAAACGCCGTTACGGTATTCGAGCTGTTCGGGCGATACGATCTCGACCTGATAGCCCTCACTGCGGAAGTAGTCTCGGAATAACTCGAACTCGCTCGCGCCCTGTGACCTGGCGAAATTCAAGGATCGCGATATTCGGTTTGCGCGGCTTCTTACCAAACTGTTTCCACGCTTCCTGGAGCGCCGAAAGAAACGGCTTTTTGCCGCCAACGCGCGTGAGGTTATACCGCCGCCGGAACTCGACCATGGGCGGCGTATCATAGAACATGTCGGCGAGGCCCTCGGAGTACGCAACGCCGTTCGAAGAATCCGAGTTGTACTGCATCACGTGGAGTGAACCGTTGTGAATTTGCAGATCAAACTTAGACGCAACTTCAGCGATCTGATACCCGGGGTCGATCGCGGCCAGCATCTTCTCGGCCGGCAGCAACTCCATCCGCGCCATGAGTTGGGGAGAAGCGAGCACCATCTGCTGCATGCGCTGCATCGCCGAGATGAGTGCCTCACCGGCTTTGACTAAGGTGTCGTACTGCCGTTGTGTGACAAAATTCGGCCGCAGGAACGGACACAGCAGCCTTCCGCCGAGAGAGAGGTTCTCGGCCTCCATGCGCTCCTGTAGCTCCCGGACCCAGTTCAGGTCTCGATGAGGTTCAGACTCTAAAATTTTATGGTAACGGGCAATCGCCTCGTTTAACTGCGACATTGCAGGAACTTTACTTCCAGATTCAGTATCGCATATCCGCGACGCCGGTCTGACGCATTGCATCTAAGTGTAATCGCTAACCTATGGCAACAGTGGGACTTAGTGCTCACAACATTTTTCCTCCCGGGTGTCTCGTTTTTGAAACAAAACCGAAAAGCAAAAGAATTGGCCTCTCCCGTGCTCACCGTAAGACGGAGGACGGTATGAAAAAAGCCGTTGCGGTAGCAGTTCTTTTTGTAAGTGGTTTGTGCGCACAGCAGGAGGCCCAACTGCAACCCGCCGTGTATCACCCGGGGGAAAGTGCGCAGATTGTACCCGTGGTGGCCCGACGGCACTATGCGCGAAGGCGCTACAGGAGAGCTTACGTTGTAAGACGCCGCTCCCGCCGGAAGTCAGTCGCAATCGTGGCCGGAAGCGCTGCGGGCGGTGCAGCAATCGGAGCGCTCGCTGGGGGCGGTAAAGGTGCGGCCATCGGAGCCTTAGTCGGTGGCGGCGGTGGATTGGTGTACGATCGGGCAACTCACAAGAAAGTTGTCCGGACCAACTAGATTCTTCGAGCGGGGCCGCTTAGGGCAGCCCCGCTCCGTGTACCTTACGGCTTTACCGTCGTTGTCCCCTGCCGCGCAACCCGCACCCCAGCAGCTTCCAGCTTGCGGTTAATGTCTGCAAGTTCGTTCTGGTCGAGATCGGCGCCTGGGTTCTTATCCATTTCCTTCAACGAAGCCTGCCACTGCGCGATCGCATCTTTCATGCGCCCTTCTTTGGCCAGCACATCCCCAAGATGATCATGCACGGTAGGATCGCTCCCAATCTTCTCGAGTGCTGATCGCAGATTCTCTTCCGCCTTATCGAGCTGATTCTGGCGGTAGTAAACCCAACCGAGACTATCGAGATAAGCCCCGTTACCCGGGTCCACCTTTAGCGCATGTGCGATCAACTGCATCGCCTCATCGAGCCGCACGTTGCGCTCGGCAAGCATGTAGCCGAGGTAGTTCAACGCGCTCGCATTTTCAGGATCGTTCGCCAACACCTTCTTGAACTCTGCTTCGGCGCGATCGTAGTCTTTCATCTTCTCGAGCAACGCACCGCGCATGAACTGCACGCCCTGTAGGTCGGCCTGGCTCTTGCCCGCCTTCTCGGCTTCGTTCAGCGTTTGCATTTCATCGTTGAAACGTTTGCCGCGCTCGTAAGTCTGCGCGATGGAGAGCAGCGTCTCACGATCGCCTTTGCCGGTCATCAACCCACGAAGTACTGCAACGGCTTCGTCGGTCTTCCCGGTGTCGGACAACAACGATGAGCTCTCTAATAAGAGCGTGCGGTCTTTCGGGTACTTCCTCAACGCGGCATCCAGTTCTTTGCGCGCTGCCGGATATTCCTTGGCGTAGCGATACGTCTCGACAATCTGCGCGGCGACGCGCGGCGCGAGTGTCGGATCTACTTCAGCGATCTGACGGAACACTGCCGCAGCCTGCGCTGGGTTGTTATTGACGCGATAGAGCAGGCCTTCTTTTTCAAGCAGCATGTTACGCGCAGCCTTCTCGTTCTCGTTGTACTGCGGCTTCGCGGTCTGATCGAGCATTGCTTTCAGAGCTTTGATCGCATCGTCGGTCTTGCCTTCGGCCTCGAGCAGGTTCACTTCTTCGAAGCGGCCTTCCATGCCATCGGCGTCGATCTTGCGCGCGTCATCCAGTGCTTTGCGGGCCTGCACGTAATCATGTTTCTGGCGATAGATTTCTGCCAGCCGCACACGCAATTGCGCTTCGCCCGGATTTGCCGTCGCCAGTTCTTCAAAGATCGCGCGGGCTTGATCGACGCGATCGCTCGCCAACAGATCCTGCGCCAGGGCGCGTTTGATGCGGTCGTTGTCCGGAGCGAACGGCAGCGCCTTCTGCCATGCATCCGCCGCGGATTTATAGTCACGCGCCTGTTCGTAATAGCTGGCGAGCATGGCAAGCGTACGTGCGCTTGGCGTCTTCTCGCTCGCCTGCTTCAACATATCGATGGCGCTCTTCGAATCGCCGATGTCGGAGTAGACCATCGCCAGCCCGAGCATCGCTTCATCGTTGTCAGGATCGAGAGCGCGCGCCTTCTTATAGGCTTTCTCGGCTTCGACGGAGTTGCGGTCGATGCGATACAGGCGGCCCAGCACTTCCCAGTTCTCAGCCTCGTTCGGTTCTTTCTCGCTGATCTTCTGGTACTGCTCGATCGCCTGCTTCAGCATCTTTTCATCGACTTTGCCGGCCTGCGGATCGCCAATCAAACGCGTATACACGCGGCCCAAAATGCGGCGCGCATCGAGGTTGTCGGGATGTGACTTGAGCAGGTCTTCCGCTTCGGTCACCGCCCGATTCAACTGGCCGGCCTGAATGTAAAGATCTGCCAATTCTTCGGCAAGGAAGGTCGCGGTGGGGTCCTGCTTCAGCGCCAGGCGGTAAAAGTCGATCGCCTTGGTCAAGTAGTCAGAGCGATTGCCGTAAGCGCCGGCAAGCTCCGAATACATATGACCCATCGTGTAGTTGTAATATGCGGTAGCGCGATCGGAGGCGACGGGTGCTGCAGCCGCAGCATTTGCAGGCGCCTGGCAGAACGCGGGCGCCGCAATCAATGCCGCCAGAAAAGCCGTTGAAAAAAACCGTACAACACGGATCATGAATTGTGACTTCCTTTAAGCGCCAGGGTGACACGGCGGGCGCAGGCGAACATTTTTCTCAGTATATCGCCCATCCATGACCGCTTTACCTCTGCTCGTGGCCATCATGGGACCGACGGGTTCCGGGAAAAGTGACCTGGCGATCCATCTTGCTCAATCGTTGGACGGCGAAGTCATCAGTTGCGATTCGCTCCAGATCTTCAAATTTTTTGATGTCGGCACGGCGAAGCTGCCGGAGAAGGCGTGGCTTGGCGTACCGCACCACCTGATCGATTGGGCCGACCCGAAGCAGACCGTGACCGCCGGAGACTTTTCGCGCGTCTCGCGGGAAATCGCGAACCAGATTGCAGCTCGCGGCAAAGTGCCAATCGTGGCGGGGGGAACCGGTTTTTACCTCCGGGCCATGCTCGACGGTCTGTCTCCCGCACCACCGCGCGATGAAGACTTGCGCGCGCGCCTGACTCGAACGTGAACACCGCAGGCCCGGGTTGTTGCACCGCAGGTTGCGGCGGCTCGATGCGCTCTCGGCACAACGCATTCACGCGAACGACATTCCGAAGCTGATTCGCGCCATCGAAATTGCCGTTCGTGGCCGCGGCCGCGCCTCGGCGCAACCCGCGCCGCAGCCGATCGAAGGTTTTCACATCCGCAAAGTCGGCTTATTTCCGCCAAGGGCTGAGCTCTACGCGCGGCTGGACAAACGTTGTGAACAAATGTTCGAGCACGGGCTGATCGAAGAGTGCCAAAGCATTTTGGCGCGCGGCTACCCGGCCTCGGTCAAACCGTTCGAGTCGATCGGCTACGCGCAAGCAATGCAGGTGCTTGCCGGAACCATCTCACGCGAAGACGCCATCGCGGATATGCAAATGCAAACACGGCGTTACGCGAAGCGGCAGATGACATGGTTCCGCCGTGAGCGCGATTTGCATCAGCTCGAGGGCTTCGGCTCCGAACCTCACATCCGCGCGGCCGCACTCGAGTGGGTTGCAGCAGTTCGTTAGAATACCTACGGTGAATCGTCAAGGGTCAGTCGTCGCTTTGTATTTGGTGTTGTGCGCAGGCGTGCTTCAAGGCGCTGCTGAAACCGTTGCCGTGTTGCCGTTCTATCCGCACGCGGCCGGAAATTTCGGCTGGATCGGCGAAAGCATTGCAGAAACGCTGCGCGAATCACTGGCATCGCAAAGCGTGCTGGCGCTCAACCGCGAGGACCGCGTAGAAGTGTACCGCCGTCTCTCCGTGCGGCCCGAAGCACAACTGACGCGCGCAACCGTGATGAAGATCGGCGAAGCGCTCGACGCAAGCGATGTCGTCTACGGCGACTATGAAGTTCAGTCAACCGCAGCTACCGGCGCCGCAGTGAAAGGGACGATCACCATCACCGCGCGCCTGCTGGATCTGAAGCATCGCAAGATTGGACCCGAGTTTCGCCAAACTGGACAGCTTGCCGACCTCAGCATGATCCAGAGCAAGCTGGCCTGGCAGGTGATCCATCAGTTACTTCCGAAGTCGGCGCCGGCGCAGGACATGTTCTTGATGACGCATCCCCCAGTTCGCGTCGAAGCGATCGAGAGTTACGTGCGGGGACTGCTGGCGCGTGCGACCGAGCAACAGGTCCGCTTCTTTACCCAGGCCGCACAGCTCGATTCGCGCTTCTCGCAGCCCGCATTTCAATTGGGGCGCATGTACTTCAATCAGAAAAACTACAAGGAAGCGGCGACGTGGCTCACGCGTGTCACCGCGCCCGATTCGCACTTCATGGAAGCGCGGTACCTGCTCGGCATCTGCCGTTTTGAAGCGGGCGATTTCGAAGCAGCCGGCCAACTGTTTCAAGAGGTGGCGAAAAAAATTCCGCTGAACGAAGTATTCAACAATCTAGGCGCAGCGCAATTGCGCAAGAACGATCCCGCCGCAGCCGGCAATTTCCGCAAAGCTGTGGAAGGCGATGAGGCTGATCCCGACTACTGGTTCAACCTGGGCTATGCGCTCTGGAAACAAGGCGATTTTAAATCGGCCGAAGCAAGTTTTCGCGCCGTGCTGGCCCGAGTGCCGGATGACGTCGAGGCTACGATCTTTCTCGGCCGTGCTTTACGCAAAGAGCCGCCTCAGAATGGCGATCCGAAGTCCACGGGGCGCGAACGATTAAAGCAAACGTTTGAAGAAACAGCGTTCCGGCAACTGCAGGCCGAGTTGAAGAAGTAGCGTCTACTTCTTTTCTTTGGCGATCTTCACGCGGCCGGTAATCTCGCCGGTATCGACCGAAGCCTTCATCTCTCCTTCGAGGTGATCGTCCTGCAAGATCAGTACGAACTTCACGGGACCATTCACGTCGGCGTTGACCGCTTCGAACGAGAGCTTGTTGCCTTCGAGTCGCGCGTGCTGAATCGGCGTCACGTCAGATTCGCCATCGCGGCCGATCTTGCCCGAGATTATGTCGTTGTTCTGATCGATGGTGAGCCGCACCGGAGTGCTGATCACGGACCCACTATCGGTGTCTTTCACATCGATGGTGCCGGTCCACGCGCCAGTCAAATTGACTGCGGTAGACGCGCCCAGCAGCGCAAAAACAAACAGCACCGGAAGCAACAGCAGTCTGATCATTTCAGAACACCTCGCCTAGGAGTTTAGCTTAGTTGCCAGCCGTACCTGCCGCTAGTTGGCGCAGAACAAAAGGCAGGATGCCGTCGTTGCGGAAGTACTCGGCCTCCTGCGGCGTATCGACGCGAACCAGGACGTCGAAGCTCTTCGACACACCGTCGGCATTGGTCGCCGTAACCGTGGCCTTGTTGCTTCCCCGCAGCGCTGCGTCGACACCCTGCACCGAGTAAGTTTCTTTACCGCTCAGCTTCAATGTGGACGGCGAGTATCTCCGGGCAGAAATTGCAGCGGAAGCACGCCCATGCCGACCAGGTTCGTGCGGTGGATGCGTTCGAAGCTTTCGGCGATCACGGCACGCACGCCCAACAACTTCACGCCCTTCGCAGCCCAGTCGCGCGAGGAGCCGGAGCCGTATTCTTTGCCGGCGATGATCATCAACGGCACGCCTTCGGCTTCATAAGCAACGGCGGCGTCTAGATGTACATGCTCGCCATCAGGCTGATGCGTCGGTCCAGCCGCCTTCGGTGCCGGGCGCAAGCTGGTTCTTCAGACGGATGTTCGCGAGCGTGCCGCGCACCATCACTTCATGGTTGCCGCGGCGTGCGCCGTAGGAGTTGAAGTCCACCGGCTTCACGCCTTGCTAGATCAAATACTTGCCGGCGGGAATCCTTCGCGATGATACCGGCGGGCGAGATGTGGTCTGTCGTGACGGAGTCGCCCAGCAGCGCGAGTACGCGCATTCCGAACAGGTCGGCAGATCGGTCGTCGGTGAGCGGCAGCATCTTGTCGAAGTAGGGCGGCTTCTTGATGTACGTCGATTGCTCGTCCCAGTGATAGATCTGGCCTTCGGGAACCGCCAGCGTGCTCCAGTTATGGTCGCCTTGGAAAGCGTCGCGTAGGATGCCGCGAAACATCTCCGCATCGATACCGCGCATGGCTTCCTGCACTTCTTGCAGTGCTTGGCCAAATCTCGCGCAGATAGACCGGGTTGCCGCTATCGTCATTACCGAGAGGTTCATTCTGCAGATCGATATCGACCCGGCCCGCAAGCGCATAAGCCACCACCAGCGGCGGCGATGCCAGGTAGTTTGCCTTGACCAGCGGATTGATGCGGCCTTCGAAGTTACGGTTGCCGCTCAGAACCGCCGCAACCACCAGATTGTTCTTCTGGATCGCGGCAGACACCGGCTCCGACAGAGGTCCGGAGTTCCCGATGCACGTGGTGCAACCGTAGCCGACCAGGTGGAAATTCAAAGCCTCGAGCGATGGCATCAACTCGGCCTTATTGAGATAGTCGAGCACCACTTTGGAACCCGGCGCAAGGCTGGTCTTAACCCACGAGCGCGAACGCAGACCACGCGCCACGGCCTTCTTCGCGAGCAAGCCCGCGCCCAGCATCACCGAAGGATTCGAAGTGTTGGTACAACTCGTGATCGCCGCAATCACCACGGCGCCGGACGGCAGCTCCGCAGCCTCGCCTTCCCCAGCGACTTCAGGCGTCTTCTTCAGCGAATCTTTGAACGCCGTCAGGAAGTTGCTCTTTACATCGGGCAGGTTCAGCCTGTCCTGCGGGCGCTTGGGGCCGGCCATCGACGGCACAACCGTATCGAGATCCAGTTCGAGCGATTCCGAGAAGAGCGGATCTTTCATCTCATCCGTCCGGAACAAGCCCTGCTCTTTGCTGTAAGCCTCGACCAACTCGATCAGAGAAGGTTCCCGATTGCTCATGCGCAGGTAGTTCAACGTCTCGGCGTCCACCGGGAAGAAACCGATTGTCGCGCCATACTCGGGAGCCATGTTGGCGACGGTCGCGCGATCGGCGAGACTCAACGCGCTCAGGCCGGCGCCATAGAATTCAACGAACTTGCCGACCACTCCACGTTTGCGGAGCATCTGCGTAACGGTCAGCACCAGGTCCGTCGCCGTGCAGCCTTCGCGCAACTTGCCGTGTAGCTTGAACCCAATCACGGGCGGCAGCAACATCGACACGGGCTGGCCCAGCATGCACGCCTCTGCCTCGATACCACCCACGCCCCAACCGACTACGCCTAAGCCGTTGACCATCGTGGTATGCGAATCGGTGCCGACCAGCGTGTCCGGGTACGCGTGCCAGCCCTCGCTCGTCTGGCGCCGGAACACAACAGGCGCCAAATATTCCAGATTGACCTGGTGCACGATGCCTGTATCCGGCGGGACCACACGAAAGTTCTGGAACGCCGTCTGCCCCCAGCGCAGCAGGATGTACCGCTCGCGGTTACGCTGAAACTCCAGCAGCGCGTTGATGCTGAAGGCGTCCTTGGTGCCGAACTGATCCACCTGCACCGAGTGATCAATCACCAGATCGGCGGGCAACAGCGGGTTGGCTTTGGCCGGGTCCGCACCCATCGCAGCCAGCGCGTCGCGCATGGCCGCCAGATCGACCACCGCCGGCACGCCCGTGAAATCCTGCAGCAGCACGCGCGCCGGCATGAAGCTGATCTCTTTGGGATTGGGTCCCCCGACCCCGCGCGCGACGTACTCCACGTCGGCAGCCTGCACCTTCTTCCCGTCTTCGTGGCGCAGCAGATTTTCGAGCAGGATCTTTGTCGAGAACGGCAGCCGCGATACGTTCGCAATTCCCTTCTCTTCTAGAGTCGCCAGACGAAAATAGTGAAATTGGCCGCTGCCGACAGAGAGCGTGGCTGCGCACCCGAAGGAATTCAGGTTGTGCATGTATATTTCAGTGTACCTATTCAACGTGTACAGAGATCGCGACGCATGCCACACTGGTGTGCAATGCGTTTCCTGACCAGAATTGCGATCGCGGTATTCGTTTCCGCAGCACCGGCGTGGGCCACCGACGCTATTGTGCTCACCCACGACAGTGCTGATCCCGCGCTCAGTGCAAGCGGCAAAACCTACTTTTACTTTCACGAAGCCTTTCGTCCCAGCAAGCTCCTGACAAATGCGATAGGCGCCGCGATCGCCCAGGAACGCAATACGCCTCCCGAATGGGGCCAGGGCGGCGAAGCATTCGGCAAGCGCTACGGTTCGCGCCTTGGTGTGTCAGTTGCGGACGACACCATCGCCTATGCGGTCGGCGCGATCATTCATGAGGATCCGCGCTACGTGGTGTTGCGCAAAGGCAGCAATGCCGAGCGCGTGAAGTTTGCCGTCGAGCATGCCTTCATTGCGCGTTACGACGATGGCAAAGAGCGCCTGGCCGTTGCGCGTCTCGCGGGAGCAGTAGGCAGCGCTTTCGTTGCTTCTACCTGGTATCCCAACCGGATCAGCGACTCGAAACACACGCTTGAGTACGGGCTCGAAAACATCGGTTCTTATGTCGTCCGCAGCCTGGTGCATGAGTACCGGCCGGAGATCAACCACTTCTTTCACATCAAGCGTTGAAGCGGCGGCCCGAAGCAAGGACTCGCGTCATACGTCTCGCGCAATTGGTCCTGTGCGGCGCGCTGGGCTTTCCCGATGCTTGCCTCGAGGAATTCCCGATGGTCATCGATGTACTCGCGTTGGGCTGCGGTTGACTCTTCCATCGACTCCTCGTACCTTGTCACGTTCAGCACGGCGATCAGCCGCGGGACGAACTCTTCGCGGAAATACTCTTCGCCAAGTTCCATCAACTGACGCTGCACGCCCGGGCTCAGCCGCTCGAAATCCGGGATGGCTGTCGCGACACTTTTCATCGCCGCGGCGACCATCTCTGCTTGGGTCATCTGATTCGCTCCATAATTAGATTGTGAACACGCTTTCGACGCTCGGCTTCGCGATGGGCTCGGCATGGCTCTCGGGAATCAACCTCTATGCCTCGGTGCTGACGCTCGGCCTGCTCGAGCGTTTTCACGTGGTGCACCTTCCAGGCGACCTCGGCTTTCTTGCGCAGTGGTGGATCATCGGATTGGCGGGCGCGATGTACGCCATCGAATTCCTGGCCGATAAGATTCCCGCAATCGATTCCACGTGGGATGCGGTCCATACCTTTATTCGCGTGCCCGCAGGCGCGGTGCTCGCGGCCTCAGCGTTCGGCCACTTCGATCCCGGCGTACGCCTCGCGGCGATGCTGGTGGGCGGCGGTGTGGCGCTGAGTTCGCATGGCATGAAAGCAACCACGCGGCTGGCGGCGAACGCGAGCCCCGAACCGTTTTCGAACATCCTGCTCAGCTTGTTTGAAGACGCCATCGCATTCGGCTCCACATTCCTGATGGCTTTCCATCCGGTCGTGGTGCTGGTCATCGTGGTGATCTTCGTGGGCATCGCCCTGTGGATCGTTCCGCGTATCTATCGCACTCTGAAAGGCCTGTTCCGCAGGAACCCGCGCGTACCTCAGACGGTCTGAGCGCCGCTCAGTTCACGCCGCCCATCAGCCGCTTCATCGGCTTCACCAGCAGCGCCATCACCAGGCCCACGGCGATCGCGAATCCCGCGACCACTCCGAACAAAACGGGCAGCGGGAAGCTCGAATAGAACGATGCCAGTCGGCCGCTGATGAAATCTCCAACCGATGTTGCCAGAAACCATACGCCCATCACGAAGCCTGCAATGCGCGCGGGCGCAAGTTTGGTCATCGCACTGAGGCCGACCGGGCTCAGCAGCATCTCGCCCACGGTGTGCAGAAAATAAGTGGCGGTAAGCCACATCGGGCTGACGTTCTTCATGCCGGCGATCGGCACCAGGATCAGAAAGCCTAACCCGACGAACACCAGACCCGTCGCAAACTTCGCAGGGCTCGACGGATTGCGGCGTCCGAGCCAGATCCATAACCAGGCAAACGCCGGGGCCAGAATGAAGATGAAGAACGAGTTCATCGACTGGAACCAGCTTGCGGGGAAAGCAAGCCCGAAGACGGAAAGACGCGTGCTGCGCTCGGCAAACAGGTTCAACGTCGATCCCGCCTGCTCATAGGCTGCCCAGAACAGCGCTGCGCCGAAGAACAACACGAAGATGGCAAGAATCCTGTTCTTCTCTTCCTTGTTGTAACTGCGATCCAGCATCAACGCGAGAAAGACCAGCACCACGACGCCCGTCAAGCTGAACGCAAAAACATTCGCGAGCAGTTCAGCGCTCAGATTCAACACGCCCGAGATCAACAGCGCGGCCAGAACCACGACGGCGATGACGGCAAAGATCAGAATGCGTGAACTCTTGCGGCGCTCTTCCGGCGGATTGTCGGGCCGCAAGCCCACCTCGCGCAAATGACGCTGGCTCAGCAGGTACTGCACCGTGCCCAGCGTCATCCCCACACCAGACGCCAGAAAACCGTAGTGCCAGTTGACGCGCTCGCCAAGCGTGCCGCACACAAACGGCGCAAGAAACGCGCCGAGGTTGATGCCGACATAGAAGATGGAAAATCCCGCATCGCGGCGGTTATCGCCGGGCGCGTAGAGTTGGCCGACCATGGTACTGACATTGGGCTTCAATAGTCCGGTGCCAATCGCAACCGCTACCAGGCCCAGATAAAAATTGGTCAACGACGGCATCGCCAGTGAAAAGTTGCCGAGCGCGATGATAACCCCGCCCCACAGCACTGCGGTGCGTTGGCCAATCAAGCGGTCCGCCAGCCAGCCGCCAGGAATGGCGAGCAGGTAGCTGATCGAAAGATAGAGCCCGAGCACGGCGCCCGCCTTGCCTTCTGGAAACCCGAGTCCACCGCTTGCGACGCTGCCGACCATAAAGAAAATCAGGATCGCGCGCATGCCGTAAAAACTGAAGCGCTCCCACATCTCGGTGAAGAACAGCGTGGCCAGTCCTCGCGGATGCCCAAAGAATCCCTGCATCATTACAAGCTACACAATTCACAACCCGCAATGCCGAAAACCAAGCGTGCCAGCGCGCGTAGCAAGCGGGCAACCCATTTGCTATATTTCCCCGATGCAACGAATTGCAACTCTCCTGCTACCCTGCGCGGCGCTGTTGATGTGGTCGTGTAGTTACTCAAGCACGCCCACTGGACCGGACGAGCACTCAAGCGAGAAGGTGCCTCTCGGACACGCCGAAACCGCATCCATCAATCTGAAAATCGGCGCGGGCGATCTTCACGTCACGGGCGGCGCGGCAGATCTGGTGGATGGCGACTTCACCTACAACGTGCCGTCCTGGAAACCCGTGGTCATCAGCAATGCTTCGGCTTCCGACACGAACGTGAGCATCGAGCAGCAATCCGGCAACTCGCAAGGCCACGGCCACAATGACTGGACCGTCAAGCTGAACGATTCCGTTGCAACTCGCCTGAAACTGGAATTCGGCGCGGGTTCGGGTCATCTGGCGCTCGGCTCACTGAACCTGCAAAGGCTCGATGTCCATCTGGGCGTGGGCGACGTGGAAATCGATATGCGCGGCAAGCTGAAGCAGGACTGCACGGCCACGCTCGAAGGCGGCGTCGGCCGGATGCGGGTGCACCTTCCCTCAGACGCGCGCATCGAAGCCGACCTGACAAAAGGAATTGGCGGTATCGACGTAAAAGGCATGGATCAGCAAGACGGGCGCTACTTCCATCAGGGTTCTGCAAACGCCAAAACGATTCATTTGCACGCCAGCTCCGGCGTAGGATCAATTGAAGTTACAGTCGACTGACAAAGCGTAACTTTGGCCACAGAGTTGCTCCTCAGTCATCGAGGCAAGACGAGATGGAGCGGATTCTGGAAATGCCGGAGGAACTAGCCCCGGCAGAAGAAGTTGCGCACGTACAAGAAACTTCAGCACCTGAAGAGATCATCGAGATCAGCAGCTCAGTCAACGCCGCTTATCAAACGCTCTATTTCGCCTATATCGTTTTTCTGGGTGCCATCGGCCTCGATAAGTTTTTACACCTGCTGACCAATTGGGATCAGTACGTCGCACCCCAGTTGATGGGGATGACCTCGTTTCATGGCCAGTTCATCACCATGTTTGCCGGCGTAGTGGAGCTGGTGCTGGCAATCTGCATCGCGTTTCGTCCGCGCGCGGGCGCCTGGCTTGCCGCTACGTGGTTCGGTATTGTGGCTGTCAACCTGGCTGTACACGGCGGCATGTTAGACCTGATGCTGCTGAATGCGATGCTTGCCGTCGTCTCCGTAGCCTTCGGATTCCTTGCGCAGGAATGCAACTAGCGCGCGATTAGAACGCGTGCCCGGCCGGGCAGTAGTTGGATCGTTCGAATCTGATAAGCCAGTGTGAACCACTGGCCCTGATGTGCGTCCGGAAAATCCGGTTCCACAAACTCTTCAACCAGAAATTCGAGTGGACGGCCTTCGAGAGCATGGCCGTCCACTTCCAGCTTCTCCAGATCTACCCGCGCCTTCCCCGCAGAACTTGTGAGGCGCGTCGTCACTGCCACCTGACGTTCGCCCGCGAACATCCGCGCGAAGAACCAGTTCAATGGCCGGCCGCGCACTTCCGCCAGTGCAACCAGGTCGATACGCGCGGAGGAGCGTGCATGCCCCGCCCAGAGCTGCGTCTGAACATTGCGAATCGCCGACTTCCCGAACGTGTTCGCCTCCTGCGCGACAAACGCATTGATCTCCGTGCTGGTCAGCGTCACGATGTTCGGCGACGTGCCGGATTCGATCGCCGCGAATTTTCGCTCACACGATGCAAGCGGGCTCAGTTGTGCCGGAAGCACAAGCGCAGCGCAGACGATCGTAACGAACAACTTCACAGCTATCCCTCAGGCCGTTGCGGGACGCGTGAGCATCGACCGGATACCACTCCACTTGCGCGTCAGCAGCTCGAGCACATGCAAAGCGATCGCAATCCCCAGCAGCACTGGCCAGAGCCGCATGGTCGCACGCTCGCGCCGTCCGCCGCTCTCGAACAACTGTTCGATCGCTGGCTGATATCTGCCGCCCGTCGACTGCGCCACTTGGCGTAACAGAAAGTCGTTCGCGCCGAAGTCCGCCAATTCCTGCTCAGGCCGGTATACGCCGATCTCCGGGAACGCACGCGAGTCTTCGAGCGGCCGCACACGGAAGAGGCCTTGGTTCGCTCCGATGCGAACGTTGGCCACGTACGCGCCCGCCGCAACTTTGCGCACATGCATCGGCTGCTTGAAGCCGTTCGGACCGATGGCGAAGATGTCCGGTATGGTCTCCGGTGCTTCCTGCGATCCAAGCTGGTAACGCACAACCAATTCTTCGCCGGCCGGATCGATCGCAGCCGTCACTTCTGCGGGAGGGGCCTGCGGCAGCAGATCGCGCACCACGTTGGACCACAAGCGGTCATAGCCTGGCCAATTCAACCAGTCCGCCGCCCACCTGCTTTTTGCGTCGGAGGTAAAGACGCCGGCGCGGCCCAATCCGTATTGCCAGCGCACGAGCAGCGGATCCTTCGCGTCGATGCCCAGGATCTCTTCCGCAGAGGGCCGCGTCTCATAACGGATGTAGCCTTTGAGCGGGGGCGCGCTCTCCATGCCCACCTTCTCGAGCAACTCGGCAGGCTTCTCGACACGCACCTTCACCGGCTTCTCAATCGCCGAAGTGCCGGTGTGCTCTTGCACGTCTTTGAGCAGAATTTGTTCGAGACCGGCGGGGTCGTTGAGGAAATATGATTTGCCGCTGGCGGTGACCGCAATCTTCTCTAAGTAAGCACGGTTCACATCCTGTCCAAGTCCCACGGTCGAGATGGTGACGTGGTTCTTCACGGCTTCTCGCGAGAGCGTCATGCTGTCGCCTTCTTCTGAAATGCCATCCGTCAGCAGCACGATGTGTTTGTAAATCGCATTGATCGGCTGCACCTTCCGATAAGCCTCGGCGAGCGCGGGCGCGATCTGCGTGCCCCCGTCAGGCGCGATGCCGCTGATCAGTTTCTTGATCGCCGCGCGATCGTCCACCTTGCGCATCTGCACGGCCCACTGAAATGAGTTGTCGAAGATCAGTACCGCCACCTGATCGATCGGCCGCAGATGATCCACCACACCGATGGCCGCTTGCCGTGCGAGCTCAATCTTCTTGCCTTCCATCGACGACGACTTATCGATGATGAGCACCACGGCAGTGCCCTCCGGTGTTCTCGGAGGTGCAAGCTTCGCCGGTAACGCGCGCGCGAGCGGTGTCTCCGGTGCATCTTTATGATCGACGTACTGGTTGTGTTCGCCCGCAATCCAAAGCAGTCCCCCGCCCTGCTTCTCGAACTGTTCGAGGCGCGCCTGGTCAGCCGGCGAAACGCGTTCGAGGTCCCAGTTGTTGTAGACGATCAACTGGTAAGGCTTCAGATCAGCCGGAAGCGCGGCAGGGCGCGAAATTTCAAAGTGGCCTGCGCGAAGCACATCCGTGAAATGCGTTTCGCTCTCAGGAGGATCGTCAGAGAACAGGAGCAGTCGCGGCTGGCGAACATTGACGGCTTCTTCGAAACGCGCGCTGCCCAGCGTCTGCTTCGAGATGCGGCCCGACAGACTGACCGAGCCCGTGGCATTCAAACTGGCGCGCACGCGAACGTGATTGTCGCCCGCTTGCAGGTTGACGGGAGTGGAACCGATGTCACGTCCTTCGGCAAACAATTCCACTTTGGCTGCTCCGGCAGTGGGCGCCTGCAGACTGAGATCCAGTGGGAAGCGCTCGCCGCTGAACACCTGGCGCGGCATCGAGACGGCGGTGATGCGCAAGCCCGGCTGCGGCTGCCCGCTAAGCGGAATCGTGTCTACAGGAATTCCGAGCTGTTGCGCTTGCCACGCGGCACGCGTCGCCAGGCCGAGATTTTCCTGACCGTCGCTGATCACGGCGACACGCCGCACTGCGTTTGCTGGTAGTGACGCCACGGCTTCATTGATTGCGCTTTCCAGATTGGTCGCGCGGCCTGCATCGCCTGCCGTCTGCTGCAGATGCCACTTGCCTCTGGTTTGTTCAGCCGGCGCAGCAACGCGCGTGCCCCGCGCAAACGGAATCACCCGCAGTGTGTTGCGCCCGCGCCTGGCTTCCATTTGGTCGAGCAGCGCCGACGCGCGCGCGAGGTCTTGCGCGGTCACGCTGGCAGATGTATCTACAGCTACGGCCAGCGCCACTCTGCCCTGATCGAAGTTCAGCACAGGTTCAGCCAGCGCAACGATCGCCGCTGCAATGGCCCCCACCTTCAGCAGAAGCGCGAGCCGGCGTTGACGATAGCGCCACTCGACCGCGGCCCATGCGACCGGCAGCGTCAAGAGAAGCAAGAACCACGGATGGGTGAACGTCATGACGCCTTCCGGAAACTAGCCAACGGTACGGCATCGGCAACTCGCCGGATGGCGCGCGATGCTTTGCCGAACGCAATCCACTCAATCACGAAACAAAGTGTTCCAAGCACCGCAAGAACTTGCCATACATCGCGCGAGCGGCTGTGCGATCCTGCGTCGCCGCTGCGCGGAATGCCGGTGCGAACATTGGCGGGCGGCGTCCATCGCACGTCCCACATCTCCGGCAGTGTGAGCGAGTAGAGGCTTTCGTGATCGCCTGCGTGCACGCGAATCTTGCCGCGCGCAGCCGGCAAAGAAATTCAGTGAGCGATCGCGGATGCTGAACGGAATCGCGGTTCCATCTTCTGACGTCACGCGGATTGCCTGAGGCGTGAGGCTACTGTCCAGCTCTTGCGTCACCGTGCCCGGCGGCTGCGCGTCAATCTCCGTTGAACCGAAGCTGCCCGGCAATGCCCATCGCAGGACGTTCGCGAAAAAGAGCGGCGTCGAAAGATCGTAGCGCAGCGCTGTGGCCGACGGTTCAAAACCGATCACCACCATACGATGCGGCGAACTACGCGTGACGATGACAGGCCCTGCATCGACCGATGCAACCACTTCATCGCCAGCCGACGGCGTGAACACTGTTCCCGAATCAAGCCGTAGATCGTGCGCGCGCAATCCCGCGGCAAGCGAATGCGTGGTTGACCACGTGAGCGCCGATGCTTTTGCAATTGCGCCGTGAACAGCAACGGGTGACGCACCACGCGGCGGATCGATCCACACCGTGTCGGCGTTGGGAGCAGCCGGCGGCGCGAAGCGATCCAACACGACCAGTCCCTTGTCGCTGCCCTGATATTGTGCAGGCGACCGAAACGTGGTGCTCACGCGAGAGCTTGCAAACAGCGGCCGCAACGCTTCCGGTTGATTGGTGTAAACCGTGATCGCTGAACTCGCAAGTGCGGGCGCTTCAATTTCTGCGCGGTTGTCGCCCGCAAAATCATCAGGCTCCAGCAGACGAACATCCAGCACTCCGCGGGCACTGCTCCGTTGCGCGAACACAGCCTGTTGCTCCGACCCCGGTGCGAGCGTCAACTGTTTGCCGCCAATCGGCGCACCGTCGAAACCGAGCACCAGACTCACTGTTCGCGGCATGCTGCTGTAGTTGCGGACGACGACGAAGATGTCCCACACCTCCGGCGTTGCTTCGGAGCGCTTCAACGAAACGCGTACCAGCCCGGCATTGTTCGCGCGATCGCTCACCGGGATCACGCGCAAGTTCGCTGGCGGGACAAAATCATCCGCAGTGCCGTGGATGCGCGCGGGGCCCACATAAACAACTTCACCCGGGCGTCCGCCGAGTTGCTGAACCTTCTGCGCAAACGCAAGAACGGGGCGCAATCGCAGCGCCGTCGCCTCGGGATGCGCATCGGCGATGGCCTGCATCAATTGCTGGCGCGATGCGACAAACGCAGTGGCGGGCGAGGCTAACGCGTCTGCATGCACCAGCATCACTTCATCGCTTGCCGGCAACGCGTTCACATACGCCACCGCGCGATCGCGCGCATCGTCCATCAACGTCCGGTCCGCTGAAGCCGGAGAGCGCGCCTCCATCCATGACGATGTATCGAGCAGCAGCACGTGTTGCGCCGGCAACGCATCACGGCTCCCCAGCCGGGGTTGCGCCATGGCCAGCAGCAACAAAAGCAGAGCGAGCAACTGAAGCAACAGCGAGACCGGCTGCTGGATTTTTCGACGGCGCTGGCTCGCTACAGGCTTTTCCGCATCGGACCAGAAACGAAGCGTCGAAACCTGCAGTCGCTTGCGCGAGCGGTCAATCAAATACAGCACCGTGGTGAGCGCCGCAAGCGAGCCCGCAACTAACAACAACTGCCCGAGCGTGAGGTTCAGCAGAAACATCAGGCCACGCCCCTGGCGCGCACCAGCGAATCGAAAATCAGGTCTTCGAGCGGTACGGAAACGGGCACGCCAACATAGCGCCCTCCATTGCGTACAGCGTGCTGGCTGAGTGCGGCGCAGTACTCATCGAACCGCCGCGTGTAGGCCGCGCGCGCTGCATCATCCACTGCGATGTGCAACGTGCTTTGCGTTTCGATATCGGTCAGGTCCAGCTCACCGGTATACGGCGGCGTGCGGTCTTCATCGCGCCAAAGCTGAATCAGCAAGAGCTCATGTCCGAAGTCCGCAAGGTACTGCAGAGGCCGCAGGCAATCCGCATCATCGAGAAAATCCGAGATCACCAGCACCAGTCCGCGCTGCTGATGCGTGCTCAAAAACTCGCGCACCATGCCCTGAAAATCCGTAACGCCATCGGCGGTCAGCGACGAAAGATAATCCATCACCGGCGTAAAGCGATGCCGTCCGCCGCCGCAGCGTTTGCCCTCGCGCAGGTGCGACGAGAACGGATGAATCGCCATGGTGTCCAGACGCACCAGCCCCACGTAGGTAAGCGCAGCGGTCAGCTTACGCGCGTACTCGAATTTGTCACCATCGCCGGCCGCCATCGACCGGCTGCAATCGAGCAGCATGTGCACCGGCACGCGCGGCTCAATCTGAAACATCTTCAGAAACAACTTGTCGAGCCGCAGGTAAGCGCGCCAATTCACCGCGCGCAGATCGTCGCCCTGGTGGAAGTGCCGGTGATCCAGGAATTCCTGGCCGCCGCCCGCGAAACGCGAGAGATTATGTCCGCCTACCAGTCCCGCGAAAGACTTCTTCCAGTGAATGGTGAGGCGTTCGAGCCGCTCGAGAAATTTGCGGTCGAGTAGCGGCTCCGGCATGCCCGTGTTACGCCGCGGAGGCTCGCGCGGTTACGCCGCCGATGATCGAACTGAGCACCGTCTCCGGTGTCTGTCCGTCCGCGTGCGCGTCAAAGTTCAAGATGATGCGGTGCCGCAGAACGCTCGACGCGATGGTCTTGACGTCGTCCGTGCTCAGATGGAAGCGCCCGCGCATGAGCGCCAGCACGCGTCCGCACTCGACCAATGCCTGTGCCCCGCGCGGCGAACTTCCGTAACGGATGTATTTGCGCGACATCTCATGCGCTTCTTTTTGATCCGGCTGCGTTGCCATCACCAATTGAATTGCATACTCGATCACGTGCGGCGCCACCAGCACCTGCTTGCACACGCTGCGCACTTCGAAAATCGAGTCGCGATCGAGCACCGGGTTCAGATGCGCTTCTTCGCGCTGAATGGTGCGTTCGACAATGCGCGCAAGTTCGGCACGCGAGGGATACGTCACCAGAATCTTCATCAGAAAGCGATCGAGCTGCGCTTCGGGCAGCGGGTACGTGCCTTCCATCTCGATCGGGTTCTGCGTCGCCATCACTAAGAAGGGCGCTTCGAGCTCATGCGTGGTGGTGCCGCTGGTAACCGTGCGCTCCTGCATGGCTTCGAGCAGCGCCGACTGCGTCTTCGGCGTCGCGCGATTGATCTCGTCGGCCAGCACAAGATTCGCGAAGATCGGCCCCGGCTGAAATTGCAAGCTCTTGCCGCCGCGCTCGTCGCTCTCCATGATCATGCTGCCGACGATATCGGCGGGCATCAGGTCAGGCGTGAACTGAATTCGTGAGTAACGCAGGTGCAGCGCGCGCGCCAGTGTGCGGAGCAGTGTTGTCTTACCCAGACCAGGTACGCCTTCAAGCAAAACGTGACCGCCGGCGACGAGGCAGATCAATACGCCCTGCACCACATCGTCCTGGCCGACAATGACTTTTGCGATCTCTTCGCGAACCTGATTTAGGCGCGCCGCAGCGGACTGCAGCGAAGCTTCCGTTCCCACTTGCTCATTGTAGAGCATCGACTAAATCGAACTTCACTGTTCCGTAATGAGGACGACATGCACTTGCCCGGGTCCGTGCACACCACGAATCGAGATTTGCTCGATGTCCCCGGTGCGGCTCGGGCCTGTGATGAGTACCATCGAACTCGTCTGGCGCGCAGGTTCGGGCAGAACCGTGAAGAGCTCTTCGATATCGGCGAGGATACGCGAGGCTTCGAGCACCGCGATGTGCACCGGCGGCAGCAGAGAGTTAGCGCGAGCTTCAGTCGCACTCGACAGCATGACTAATGTGCCGGTTGCGGCGAGGCCATACTCCGCGCCGGTGATGCCGACTTCGTGCGAGGGCAAAACCGTGCGGTCTGCCTCGATGCCGCATTTCAAAAGCAGCGGCGAACCGCTCGCGACCGCGCTGCGTCCGGCAACCAGGCGGGTCACTTCAGCACCGGCTTCGCGATAGTCGCGCACCGGATGAACCGTTCCTAACAACGTCTCAAGCCGCAACGTGAAAAGCGCAAGGCGATCAGGAACAGGTGCTGAACGCAGACGAACAGGCGGGGGTTCAGGCACTGGCGAGTTCGAACTCCGGCCAAGCGCCTGCCGGATATCGCGTAGCATCGACGCGCGCGCATTCATGGCTTGCTCCCGCGCTGCTTCCACGCGCTGCGAAAGCTCTGCTTCGCGAGCGGCGGCAGCGTGCGGCCACGTAGCCATGTTGCGAGTGGCGGAGCAAATCGCGCCAGCATCGGCATAGGCACGCGAGCACCGATGCTGCCGGCCCACGCGAATAGGCGCGGATGCGTCATCAACCAGGCGAACGCGCGAAAGCCCCAGCGCTCGAACTGTGAGTGCGCCAGCGCCGCGTGGTGCACCTGCGTGTCAGCGCGGAGTTCCAGCAGCAGGCGCGGCAGGTCAATCTTCACCGGACAGACTTCACCGCACGCACCGCACAGACTCGAAGCGAACGGGAGTGTGGGTTCGTGGTCGATGCCCTTGTACTGCGGCGTGAGCACAGCCCCGATCGGCCCCGAATACACCCACGGAAAACTATGGCCGCCGATTTTGCGATAGACGGGGCAATGGTTCAGACACGCGCCGCAACGAATGCAGTACAGCGACTCGCGTTTGCTTGGGTCCGCCAGCAGCTTGGTGCGGCCGTTGTCGAGAAGCAGCACGTAAAACTCATCCGGCCCATCCACCTCGTTTGCGCGGCGCGGGCCAGAGAGAAACGACGTGTAGACCGTGATGCGCTGACCGGTCGAACTCGACGTCAGCAGCTTCAAAAACACAGGCAAATCCTGGGCGCGCGGGATGATCTTCTCGATGCCCGCAATCGCGATGTGAATCTTCGGCAGCGTAGTGCTCAGCCGCGCGTTGCCTTCGTTCTCGACAATCGTCACCGCCCCCGAATCAGCGATGAGAAAGTTCGCGCCGGTCACGCCGATGTCCGCCGTCAGAAACTTGTCGCGCAAGATCGCCCGCGCCGTCATGGTCAGCTTCTCGGGCTCCGTCTCGTACGGCACGCCCAACTCGCGCGCGAAAATTTCGCCCACGTCGTAACGCGTTTTGTGGAGCGCCGGCGCGACGATGTGATACGGGCGTTCGTGGTTGAGCTGAATGATGTACTCACCCAAATCCGTTTCGACGGAAGTCAGGCCGTGGTGCTCTACGCGCGAGTTGAAATCGATCTCCTCCGTCGTCATCGACTTCGATTTCACGATCAGCTTGGCCTCACGTTCGGCCGCCAACTTCAGCACGAAGTCGGCTGCTTCGCGGGCATCGCGACACCAGATCACCTTGCCGCCGTTGCGAGTGACATTGGCCTCGAACTGCTCTAGATAATGATCCAGATGTTCGATCGCATGGCGCTTCAGCGCGTTCGCATGCGTGCGCAATTCCTGGTAATCGGGAAGCCGTTCGGGGTCGATCGCTTCGGTGCGATGCTCGATCGCGCGCGCCGTTGCCGCGTAGACCTTCAACTGAAGGTTGGCATCCTCCAGCGTGCGATGTATTTTCGTTTCGAATTTGGGCGTCACGTCAGCGGCTCGCCAGCACTTCTGCCAGGTGCATCGTGTTCACGGTCATCTTTTGCCGCTCCAGCACTCCGGCCAGCTGCATCAGGCAACTGCTGTCGATCGAGACCACCGTGGCCGCCCCCGTCCGCGCGATCGAATCCACTTTGGTCTGCGCCATCGCCGTCGACAACTGCGCAAACTTCACAGAGAAGGTGCCGCCAAAACCACAGCATTCCTGCGCCGCATCCATCTCACGCAGTTCCAGACCTTTCACGTTGCGAAGCAAACGCCGCGGTCCATCATGAATGCGCAGTTCACGCAACGCGTGACAGCTATCGTGATACGTCACTACGCGTTCCAGCTTCGCTCCCACGTCGTCCACCCTGGCCACATTCGTCAGAAATTGAGAAAACTCGAAGACGCGCTTCGAGATCTCTTCAGCCTGCTTCAACTCGGAAGGTGAATCCTGAAACAGTTGTGCGAAGTGATGGCTCACCATCGCGGTGCACGATCCCGAAGGCACCACAATATACTCGGCATCCGCAAACACCCGCAGAAAATGCCTCGCCACCTTGCGCGCATCGTCCACATATCCGCTGTTGAACGCCGGCTGTCCGCAACAAGTCTGGGCTTCCGGAAAATCGATCGCATATCCCAACCGCTCAAGCACGTCAGCCATCGCCAGACCCACTCGCGGAAAAATCTGATCCACCAGACAAGTAACAAAAAGAGAGACGCGCCCCGACATGGTGTCGATGCTATCAAAACCCTGTCGAAACAAACCCGACCCGCGTACCGATCTCTGAGAGTCCGCCCATGCGCTCCCTCCCGTCGCGTCTCTGACCACAACCGCGCTAGAGGACATCGCCGCTCCCCGCCCAAACTCAATGCGATATGCTCAACTCGAATATCTTCCTGAATGAAACTGATACTTGCGACCCTCACCACGCTCTCGCTCATGACACCTACCCTTCACGCTGCGGGCTATGCCGCTGAAACCAAAACTATCGACGGCGTCGACGTCGTTGAATTGCATGACGCCCAGTCGCACACCGATGTCGCCGTGGCCATCTCCGTGGGCAACATGGCTTACGAATTTAAGGTCAACGGCAAGAACGCGCTGTGGTTCCCCTTCGCTTCCGTCGGCGACTTCGCGAAAAAGCCTGCCTTCTCGGGCATCCCGTTCTTAGGGCCGTGGGCCAACCGAATTGACGCCTCGGGCTACTATGCCAACGGCAAGAAGTACCTCTTGAATCCCGATCTCGGCAATCTGCAGCGCGGCGGCGATCAGTTGTGGATTCATGGATTGCTCAATTACTCGAAGCGCTGGAAGGTAGTCGAGGCAGTGGCAGGACCCGATTCCGCTCACGTCACCAGCCGTCTGGAGTTCTGGAAATACCCCGACCTGATGGCGCAGTTCCCCTTTGCGCACACCATTGAGATGACTTACCGCCTGCAAAAAGGGCGGCTCGCGGTAGAGACCGTCATCCATAACCTGAGCACCGACCCCATGCCGCTCGCCATCGGCTTCCATCCTTATTTCACGCTTCATGATGCCCCGCGCGATGAATGGCAAGTGCACCTGCCGGTCGATGAACATCTGGCGCTCGACCCGAAGCTCGTGCCCACCGGCGAGCGGCGCAAAATGGATCTGCCCGATCCCTATCCGCTGCAAGGCCACCAACTGGACGACGGCTTCACCGGACTGCGCCGTGACGCCAACGGTCACTCGGAATTCTCGGTCAAAGGCGGCAAGGAACAAATCTCGGTCATCTATGGTCCGAAATATCAAGTGGCAGTGGCCTATGCTCCGCCTGGCGCCAAGTTCATCTGCTTCGAGCCGATGACCGCGATTACCAATGGTTTCAATCTGAACCACGCGGGCAAGTACAACGAACTGCAGTCTGTCGCGCCGGGTGCTGAGTGGCGTGAAACGTTCTGGATACAGACAACTGGTTTCTAACCCGCTACGTATTTAAATCAGTAAGGTTACATTTTTCTACTCTTCGCAATGTGCTTTTGCTAACATTGCTGGATTGTCTCGGGGATTACAAAGGCTAAACATTTCTGTCTTGCTTTCCCGTTGCGATAGAGGAGAGTACATGAAAACAAGTGCAGTCTCTAGTATTTCGAGGGCTTACTCGGTTCTAGCGGTGCTTCTGTTACTGGCCTTTACCGCGTTTGGCCAGGAAAACTTCGGCACCGTCGTTGGGACCGTTACCGACGCGTCAGGTGGCGCTATTCCTAACGCCACCGTAACTTTCATTGGCGAACGACTTCCCCGTGGAATTGAAGTCGTCACAGGCGGCAGCGGTGAATACACCGCATCGGCCCTACCGGTTGGACTGTACACCGTGACAGTCACCGCCGCCGGTTTCACCACTACAAAGGTTCAAGACCTCGAAGTCAAACTGGGCACCCCCGTCACGTTTAGCCCGCGACTCAAAGTTGGACAAGTTAGCGAGACCGTAGAGGTCAACACGACCGCGGTCCAGATCGACACGACGGCGACTGCCAACGAGACCACTGTGGGAGCGCGCGACATCGACACGCTCTCGAAGGGACGCACCTTCAACTCCATACTGGCGATTGCTCCTGGTGTACGCACCGAGATCAAGGGCGGCAGCGCCGGCGTCGGCGGCATCTCTGTAGATGGCGCGAGTGGGCTCGAGAACACCTACTTCCTCGACGGCGTCGAAGTATCCGACGTGCTCAGCGGCGCTCTTCGCTCTGGCAACGCGGTGCCGCTGGACTTCATCACTCAGTTGCAAATTTCGTCTGGCGGTTTCAACGCCGAATACGGCGGCGCAACCGGCGGCGTAGTGAACGTCGCGATCAAAAGTGGTCAGAATGCGTTCCATGGAACGGTCGGTACCGAATACACCGGTTCCGGCTTGAACGCGAGCGATCGCGGTTACTGGCAGCGTTCACCTCTCGGCGCCAGCATTGCCGACTTTTTCAAGCCGAAAGAAGACGACTACTCCATCTGGTATCCGACCGCTACTCTCGGCGGCCGCATCATCAAGGACAAACTCTTCTTCTTCATCGGCTACGATCCTGAAGTAGAACACACCGATCGCACCATCAATTACGCGAGCGGCGCGCGCACCTTCACACAAGACCGGCTGCGCCACTACTCAGTCAGCCGTCTCGACTACTCGGCTTCCAACAAACTCCAGCTCTACGGCTCATGGATGTGGTCTCCGCAGCGTCGCACCGGAAATCTTCCGAACCGCGATATTCGCGTCGCCGCGCCATCGAACGACCAGAGCGTCCTTGGCGGCTGGACCCCGTACCAGGCAGTTAACGGCGGCGCCACTTACCTGGTTACTCCCCGCCTGACCGTAAGCGCCCGTTACGGCTACAAATACCTGAATGACAAAGACGGCAACTACGGCGTACCCGGCGATCCCTACGTCGTGTACAACACCGCATCGTCAGAGGCCGGCATGCCTGTTCCTACCCCGGGTGGCAACGGCTACTCCAACGTCAGCAGTACTCTCACCACTTTCCGTGACATCACCACTCGCCATAACCTCTACCTCGACGGCACCTGGATCGCGAACTTCCACGGCCAGCATAGCTTCAAGGTTGGGTACGACCTGAATCGCGTATCGAACGACGTGGCGACCGACTACACCAACGGCGACTTCAACATCTTCTGGGGCGGCAGCTTCACCCGCGGAAGTGTCACGGGCGCCAAGGGAGCGTACGGCTACTACACATGGGAAGACGGCGTGCGCCTGAACTCAAAGGTCAGCGGCCGTAACCAGGGTGTCTATTTTCAGGACACCTGGCGTGTCACACCGCGCGTCACCATCAATGCCGGCATTCGGCTTGAAAACGAATACCTGCCTCCCTATAAAGCCGAGCAGGGCGGCGTGAAAGTAGCCAACCCCGTCAGCTTCAACTGGGGCGATAAGATTGCTCCTCGCCTGGGCCTTGCCTGGGATGTGTTGGGCGACGGCAAGTGGAAAGTCAGCGGCAGCTTCGGTCTGTTCTTCGACACGCTCAAATACAACCTGGCGCGCGGCTCCTTCGGCGGCGAATACTGGGTAACTCACGTCTATACCTTGGATAGTCCGAATGTTCTGTCCTTGTCGAAGGGTTCTCCCGGCACGCTCGGTAAAGAGATCATCTCCTACGACAACCGCACCATTCCGATCAACGCACAGGGCCAGATCGACGGCATTGAGCCGAACCTGAAGCCCTACGAATCCCGCGACTTCAGCGCTGACGTCGAACATCAATTGGCTTCGCGCCTGATCGCGTCCGTGCGTTACACGCGCAAAGACCTGCTGCAGACTATCGAAGACATCGGCGTTCTCGACAGCCAGGACAACGAAGTCTACTTGACCGGCAACCCCGGCCGGGGTCTGACGCGCGACACCTCGTCCGTGTTCGGGGGCAAGACGCCCAACGGTAACTGGCTGGTTCCTCCGGCGGTCCGGCAGTACGATGCCGTGGAGTTCCGCCTGCGCGGCAACATCGGCAAGCTGTTAATTATCCCGAGCTACACCTGGAGCCGCTTATACGGAAACTACTCCGGTCTAGGGAACTCGGATGAATCCGGCCGTTCGAACCCCAATAACAACCGGTCTTTCGATCTGCCGTACTACTACTTCGATCAAACCGGCAGCCAGAAGAACGTCTATGGCCTCCTGGGTACGGACCGTCCGAACACGTTCAAGATGTTTGCGAGCTACGACCTGAAGTCTAAGCTCGGCGTGACGAACATCGGCGTTAACCAGTTGGTCTACCAGGGCACGAATGATAGCACCACGTTCATCTATCTTTCGGCGCCGACTTACCCGCTGGGCCGCGGCGACATCCCACGCACGCCGGTCTACACCCAAACTGACCTGACCGTGTTCCACGATTTCAGCATCAAGGAACGCGTGAAGGCCCGCATCGGTATCGACATCTGGAATCTGTTCAACCAGGACGCCGTGATCTCGCGTGCGTCCCAGTTGAACCGTTCGGGTGCGATCTCTTCGGCTGTACTGCCGATCAGCCAGTTCTTTGCCGGCTATGACGTGAACAAGTACGTGTACCCCGGCAACAAGAACGCTCCTTACAATCCGATTTACGGATTGCCGGGCGCGAGCTACCGCGCAGGCGGCGGCCCGGGCACCACTCTCTCGAGCGCGTTCTCCGCGACCAACCACAACTTCGGCGCCTATCAGGATTTCCGGACGTTGCGGTTGCAGCTCAGAATCTCGTTCTAGCCCGTTCTGGTAAAAGCCGCCGGTTCTCGTTGCCCTTCGGGCCGCGGGAACCGGCGGTTTCTGTTTCCGGGCCGCCTCGCCTAGAATGATCTGTGAATGACGCCGCAGCTCGATCCTCTCGACATCATGCGTTCGAAGACACAGGCGAGCCGTGTCGAATATCTAAATCAGGAACTAGCCAACTGCTTCGCCTCCCTCCGCGAAGCCAAGGCCGAGGCCGATGCGGGCCGTACCGAAGCCGCTAAAAAACGGGGCAAAGTGGCTGAAGACGGTTATGCCAACCTGGTCCGCTTCCTCGCTGAGATCGAAAGCGAAGCCGAGCGCACCAAAATCGAACAAGACTGGAACCAGCTCCGCGGCGAACTCGACGACCTCCACGTCCAACTAAAAGAACAGTCCTAACCGAACCCGGCTTCATTCATCGCGATCAAAAACAATTTCACCCATCCCCTCAACCACTTACCTCGTCCGTCGAAACATACTCACGCACCGTCACTGCTACCTTCACTCCAGTAAGTTCCGCCATCGGGTGCTTAGAATGTGGCGGACGCGCAAGTGACAGGCCAGCGAAACACCGGTTCAGTAGGCTGGGTAGTCCATAGTCGCTTTCTGCACCTTTTACCAACTGCCAGCTTCTGCCTTGCGCAGAAGGTCCGGGGGCGCCCCCCAGTGCAGTCTCACAGGAGAGTTGTACCTTCTGAAAAGACGCGCACCGGCTGGCTTCACACACTCACAGCCGAAGTGTCTGCTTTTGGGAACGCCAATCTCCAGATTGGCAAAGGTCAGAGCAACTGGTAAGCGCCCAGCGTCAAAAAATCCTCGAACTCCGCGGCGGTCACAAGCTTTGTGAAGAGCTCGGCGGCGACGCTGGTCTGCGGAATCATGCTGCGCACCAGGTCCGTCGTAACCGTCTCGCCATCGGCTAGCTTCGCTCCGTAGTGAGACCACTGCCAGATTTGGGCTCGGCAGATCTCTGCGGTCGCCGCATCTTCCATCAGGTTGTAGATCGGCACCGCGCCGCTGCCTTTCAACCATGCGTCGAGATACTGAATACCGACGTCGATGTTCAGACGAAGCCCCTCGCGCGTAATCTGACCCGGCGGGATTTCCAGCAGTTGATCGCGCGTGACCTTCACCTCTTCACGCATGACGCTGAGTTGATTCGGTTTGTCGAACACCTGATCCGCGACCGGAACCAGCGCGGGATGCGCCACCCACGTGCCGTCGTGACCTGCTTTCACTTCCCGCAGTTTATCGAGCCGCACTTTTTCGAGCGCGCGGTCATTCGCTTCGGGGTCGTTCTTGATGGGAATCTGCGCGGCCATACCGCCCATCGCGTGAATGCCGCGACGATGACAAGTCTGAATCAGCAGGTCGACATAGGCTTTCAGAAATGCCTTGTCCATCGTGACCTGCGCACGGTCCGGAAGCATGCGGTCCGGCATGGTTACGGAACTTCTTGATAAAGCTGAAGATGTAATCCCATCGGCCGCAGTTCAACCCAGCCGAGTGATCGCGCAGCTCAAAAAGAATTTCGTCCATCTCGAATGCCGCGACAATCGTTTCGATCAACACTGTCGCGCGAATTGAACCCTGCGGCAGCCCGAGCTGATCCTGGGCGAACACAAACACGTCGTTCCATAGCCGCGCTTCGAGATGACTCTCCAGCTTCGGCAAGTAGAAGTAAGGGCCACTGCCTCGCGACAACAACTCGCGGCCGTTGTGAAACAGGTACAGACCGAAGTCGAACAGCGAACCTGAAATCAGCGCGCCGCCAACCGGAAAGTGCTTCTCTTCGAGATGCCAGCCGCGAGGACGCACGAACAGCGTCGCGGTCTTCTCCTGCAGCTCATACTTCTTGCCTTCAGGACTTGTGAATCCGATCTCGCGCCGAATCGCGTCCGCCAGGTTCGCCTGACCTTCAATGACGTTCGACCATGTCGGCGAATTCGCATCTTCGAAATCCGCCATGAACACATTCGCGCCGGAGTTCAACGCGTTGATGATCATCTTGCGATCGACCGGGCCGGTGATCTCGACGCGGCGGTCGAGCAGATCCGGCGGGATCGGCGCGACCTTCCATGCACTGTTGCGCACGCCGGCTGTTTCGGCGAGGAAGTCCGGAAGCTCGCCGGCGTCCAAGCGTAACTGACGCTCTTGACGCAAGCCCAACAGCTCTCGGCGCCGCTTATCGAACTTCTCGTGCAGCGCAACAAGAAAATCTTTCGCCGCAGGGGTGAGGATTCTTTGTTCGGAACTCACGCTTAGTTCCGGCCGCACATTCCCGGCGTCTGGCACATCCCGCTCGGGCAACCGCCGCTCTGGGGCGCAGTGCTACCAGCCTGTGCGCGGGCCGCGAAGGTGGAGTACTGCTGTTCCAGATGATGCTCACCGCACGATGGGCAGCCTGCTGCCACAGCTTCTTCGGTGCGCCGCACCAGCTTCTCAAACTTGTCGCCGCACGACTGGCATTGGTATTCGAATATCGGCATCTCTCTATTGCATCATCAGCAGGACCGCTTTGTCGATGAGCGCGCGCATCTCGGCCGTCTTGCCGTTGAAGTGGTTCACCAAAATCGAAAAGGTCAGGTCGTCACCGCGCCGGTTACGCAAATAACCGGAGAGCGCGCTGACATGCGTAAGCGACCCGGTCTTTGCCCACACCTTGCCTGCTGCTTTGCCGGCGAGCCGCTCGTGCAGTGAGCCATCCGTTCCCGACACGGGCAGCAGCGATCGCCATGCTTCGCTTTGTGGCGACGCATCCATCGCGCGCAACAAGCGCACCAGCGCATCGGGCGTGATCAGATCGTTGCGAGCGAGGCCCGAGCCGTCATGCAGATCAAACTCTTCTGGCGCAATGCTCATGCTGAGCAGAAACTCTTTCATCGCCGCGAGTCCGGCAGTGAGGCTTCCCTGCCCGAGCTCTCGGAGCAAAATTTCGGCGTGAAGATTCTGGCTGACCTTGTCGGTGATCCGCATGGTCTTCCATCAATGGCGCGGACGTCACCGATGCCAGGACGGGCGACGTGACCGGTGCCGTTTGCGGTTCTCCGGCATAGCGATGGCGCGCGATTGCATTGCCGCGAACGGCGACTCCATGACGAATCAGCGCGCCCTTCAACGCCAAGGCTGCAAAACGCGCGGGGTCGCCCACAGATAATGCTTCCTCGTGCACGGCGTTCGGAGTGAGCGTGCCGGTGATCAGCAGGCGATAGGAACCGGGCTCGCGGAACAGCTTGACTTGATTGACGTCACCGGCATGTACTTCATTGACAATGTCGAACACCGGGACGTCCGGCTCGAACGTAGCGCCAGCAGCATTGATGCGCAGCTTCACGACGTTGTCGTTGATACACAGAGCGCTGACCGGTGCGCCATCGTCATCGATTGCATCTTCGTAACTCCAGCCGCCAGGGATCGGATCGTATTCGAAGGCAGTGTCGTCGCCGATGACGTCCCCTTCGATTGACGTGATACCCGTGGCGGCGATCTTCGTCGCGAGTGCTTCGATAGCGCGCAACGGCTCCGTGGGCTTGTCATGTGGGTCATAGGGAATCGCGCGACCCGATAAGTTCGCGTCACCCGCGCCATAGAGCACCAGGCTCGCGCCCTCACGAACCACTTTGGTCTCGACTGTAAACGTTGGACCTAACTTCGTCAGCGCAAAAGCAGTGGTCAATAACTTTACGTTGGAGGCGGGAGTGAAAAGTTTGTGCGAGTTGTAGGAGTAAAGAATTTTTCCGGTATGGCTGTCGGCGAGTTCCAATCCCCACTCGGCCCCACGAGCTGCGGCTGTTGATGAAGTAATCGCCTGGATACTCTTTGCGAGCGGCGCGGCCGTCGCGAGCACTGCCGTTGTCAGAACACAGCAGAGAAGTTTCATCGCCCTGTCACGCGGCTCTCCAGCCAGAGCACAAGCAGCAGCATCACCACCATGCATGTGCCGAGTGCAGGCATCAGAATCACAACGCGCATTCCATGTTGTGCAGCAAGTAGACCAAGCATCCAGGGAGCCAGCATACCGCCGGTCAGTGCGAGCGAGAACACGCCATTGAAAAATCCCGGATGGTAGTCAGGAAAACGCTTGCCGATGCGTGCCGCCACCAGTGGATAGATCGATGCGAAGCCACCACCGAGAAACAGGATGCCCATCACCGCACCGAACGGATTGTCCGTCATCACCAAAATCAGGCACCCGAACAGTGCCGACGTCGCGCTACCGAACAAGACACGCGACGGGCGCAGCAAGCGCGTCACGTAAGTCATGGCCACGCGTCCGGTAGTGAGCGCAAACCAGTAGAGCCCGAGCAGCCATAATGCTTTCGCCGGACTCAGCCCCAGGCGGGCAATTAAATAAAGGGGAAGCCAGCCGGCGATCGACCACTCGTTCGCAAACTGGAAGAAGAGCAATAACGCGAACACCACCGCACCCAACGTGCGCCACTGGCGCGCTGCATGGATCCAGACTGGCTGGTCGCCCGGATCGGTGGGAAGGGATGTTCGTGCCGAGTAAAGCGCATAAGTTAGCGGAACGAAGGCAAGTAATAACGAGGGAAGGTACGAGTCAGGAGCATAAGTCATCGCGACCAGAAGCGATGCGGTCAACGAACCCGCTCCGAAGCAGATGCCCGCGGCAGTAATGACCTTTGCCGGTTCCGCGTCATAAAACGGAAGCAGCGCCTGAAACAAACCCCGATTGATGGCGCCCGCAGCGAAGCCGAGCAGGAGCATGCCGGCCATCCGCCATGCCACGTTCGCGTTCACCGGCAGGAGCGCCATACCGAACAGGACGGTTGTGGCGATCGCCGCGCCTGTGAAGAGAACGTGCCGGATCGAGTATCGGGGGAAGACGTGACGTGCCAGCGCGGACGCAATAACCAGCCCGCTGACGAGCATCAGAAAGAAGGTCCCGGCCACAGCGTACGCGCTGCTCAGATGAAAATCCCAGACCGGAAGAAGTGCTCCTGGCAAAGCGAAAAGAAAGCCCGACACAATGAAACCGCTGAACGCGGCGCGAGGACCCGCAAATGAAAGCAGACGAATCACGAGTAGATTCTTCAGTGTAAGGCCACGCCTGCTGGGTCTCGCACTCATACGCCCGCTCTACGATCTGTAGATATCAGCTTACGTGCTCATACCATATGGCAGGATTTATATGTGTTTTATGGAAAACGCCACTTGACAGCTTTCCGGTTCAGGATTAGATTGAAGTCATCACTGAAGAAGGAGGTGGTCCAATCTAATGTCAGATGGAAGTAAAACCAACGAGGTGGCCGACTCCTAAGGTCGACCGTTCTACCGTAGCTTTTACCCGCCGCTCAGTGACGGGAAGTTACGTTCCTGTGGACCGGTCGCTTCGTTGTTAATACGAAGTGCAACTGCCTCAGGCTTTATCGAAGGCGACAATGCCCCGCCCGTTCGCGAGAACCGGCGGGGTTTGCATTTGTTATAGTAAAAGGAATCCCCATGAAAGCCGGAATTCACCCTCAATACGAAGAACGGGCCGTCAAGTGCGCTTGCGGTTCGACGTTCACCACCCGCACCACGAACAAAGCCGACATCCATGTCGAAATTTGTTCGAGCTGCCATCCCTTTTTCACGGGCAAGCAAAAGCTGATTGACACCGCCGGTCGCGTAGACAAGTTCGAGAAGAAGTACGCGAAACAGCGCGTCGGCAAACGCGTTTCGGTCTAGCTCGACCCGTACCTTACCACCGCGAACGCAAAAGGGCCTGGAGTGATCCAGGCCCTTTCTTTTTGCTGTGCCAATCGGGAGATTGGTTCCCCGACTAGTGCTTTGCGGCTTTTCTTTGTGCGTCGCGTTCGGCGCGGAACTTGTCGTAGGCGACCTTTTGGGAGTCGGTCATCACGTCGCGCACTTCCTTGACTTGCTGATCGTGTAGCGCGGCGAGTTCGGGCGTGATGCGCGAGCGGATGGCGTCGGCGCGTTCGTGCGTGGCATCGAGGATGGAGTTCACGCGGCCGGTTTGTTCCGTCGTGAGATTGCAGCGGCGCTTGAGGTCGTCTATGTAATGGCGCTTCCATTCCTCAGCGGTGCGCGGCGAGTTGTCGGCCCTGACGCTACGCGCAGTGGCGACACGATCACCGAAGAAACCGGTGGCGATGCCGCCGGCGAACACGAGAAACATGTAAACCCAGGGGGAAACCCGCGAACTGGTCATTAATGATTGGACTGCCCGCGAACTGGCGCGGAATCTAGATGGAACGGCGCGATGTCGGGAGTATCGGAGCTGGCATGCTCCGCTGACAAGACGTCGATGTAGGTTTCGCCACGCAGTTGCCGCTGCTGTTCGAAGCTCTCAAAGGCAAGCACGCCTCCAAAGACAAGCGTGAGCACGGCTGCGGCGCTCATGAAAACGCGTCCGATGTGCTCGAAGGCTTGAAACCGGTTGCGCTTCTTCTCGATGCTCTCCCAAAGCTGGGGCATGAAGTTCGCGTTTTGCCCCGGAGCTTCACAGGCCTCGCGGTAGCGGGCCCATAGGTTTTCCAACGCCAGTTCGGCGGAGTGGTTCTGCTCTCGATTCATAGATCCGTTTTCTGCTGTGACGCGACGTTTTTCAGCACGCGTTGCCGCGCGCGGAACAGCCTGACTTTTAGCGCGTTCTCATTCACATCGTATATCTTTTCCATCTCGCGCAAAGACAGGCCCTCCACTTCTTTTAACACCAGCAAGAGGCGATCCGCCTCGCTCAATCCACTTAATAAACTTTCCACCGTTTCCCGCACCTGCTGCTTCTGGCCCAGCTCATGGTCGACTCGCGAGCTGGCCGCCGCATCAGCCATCACAATCTGTTGTTCCGACAAGTCGGCCATGCGCGCTTCCGGGCGCCGGCGATGCTTGCGGAGAAAGTCGTAACAGGCATTCACCGTCAGACGATAGAGCCAAGGCTCAAACATTTCCGCCGTCCGCAGTTGGTCGAGCGAGAAGTAAAGCCGTAGAAATACTTCCTGTCCAACATCTTCGACCTCTTCCGGACGGTTAATCAGCCGGGCAACGGTGCCCAGAATACGACGGCGATACGACTGCACGACTTCGTTAAAAGCCGCAGCATCGCCAGACTGTGCCCGCCGGATGAGCTCGAAATCGACTGCCATCGTGGCTGGCAACAAGGGAGGCGCGCCAGCAAGTGACTAGGTTACAAGGGTTTAAAACAAATGGCAAAGCACTGGAGGTCCTCCCCCAAAATTCTCTCCTCACATGCTTGACAGCTACACACTCATATTTTATTATTCAGACATGAACAGATTCGGTGACGATCCCCGAATCCAGAATCTAACGAAAGGAATCTATAAACCCATGAGCACCACCCATGACCCCTTCCAAGGACTTCGCATCTTTGAAGATGCCGTTACCCGCATGATGAATGAACCGCGGACTTCGCGACCCTGGTCTCCCGCCGTCGATGTGATCGAGAGCGAGAACGAACTCGTGCTGAAAGCAGATCTGCCGGGCGTGAAGCAGGACGATATCGATGTTCAGGTTGAGCGCCAGACGCTGACCCTGCGCGGTGAGCGCAAGTTCGAGAAAGACCAGAACGCGGAAGGCTACCACCGCATCGAGCGCAGCTACGGTTCGTTCGTGCGCAGCTTTACGGTGCCCTCGACTGTGGATACCGAGAAGGTTTCGGCGCAGTTCGAGGACGGCGTGCTGACCATCCGGCTGCAGAAGAAAGAAGCGGCCAAGCCGCGGCAGGTCAAGATTCAGTCCGGAGCGACGACGCACAACGCCGTTTCACAGGGCGCAGCCTCCTAATCCGCCAGCAGTTGCAGTGACGATTTAGAAACGCCGGTGTGTGGCAGAGCACCGGCGTTTATTTTTGGCTCTGCCGGTTTGCAGTAAAGAGAGAAACACTGAAAGCAAGGATCACAAAAAGAAATGTTCCGGTTCGATAAGCTCACCCAAAAAGCGCAGGAAGCGTTACAGCAATCACAAGCGGTTGCCGAGCAGAACCACCAGCAAGCGGTTCACCCGCTGCATTTGTTGCTGGCGCTGACGGCCGAACGCGAGGGAGTAGTACGCGCGGTACTTGAGAAGTGCGGTGTGCAGACTGACACGGTCACTGCCGACGCACAACGAGGCCTGCAAACGATTCCCAAGGTCACCACCAGTGCCGGTCCGCAGGTTTCCATCATGGTCTCGCCGGCCATGAACCAGTTGCTCGAGAGCGCGTTCAAGGAAGCGGAGAACTTCAAGGACGAGTTTGTCTCGACCGAGCACCTGTTGCTTGCCATGTCCGATTACAAGCAGGACCCGGCGGGCATGATCCTGCAAAAGGCGGGCGCCACGCACGAGGCGATTTTGAAAGCGCTGGTGGCGGTTCGCGGGACGCAGCGCATTACCGACCAGAATCCGGAATCAAAGTACCAGGCGCTTGAGCGCTACGCGACGGATTTGACCGGACAGGCGAAGAACGGCAAGCTCGATCCGGTGATTGGCCGGGACGAAGAGATTCGCCGTGTCATGCAGGTGCTCAGCCGGCGCACCAAGAACAATCCGGTGCTGATCGGCGAGCCCGGTGTCGGCAAGACGGCGATTGTGGAAGGCCTGGCCCAACGCATCGTGAAGGGCGACGTGCCCGAGCAGTTGCTCAACAAGAGGCTGATCGCCATCGACCTGGGTTCGATGGTGGCGGGCACCAAGTTTCGCGGCGAGTTCGAAGACCGTTTGAAAGCAGTGCTCAAAGAGATTACCGAATCGCAGGGCGAAATCATCTGCTTCATCGACGAGCTGCACACGCTGGTAGGCGCCGGGTCAGCGGAAGGCGCTATCGACGCGGCCAATATGTTGAAGCCGGCGCTGGCCCGTGGTGAACTGCGCTGCATTGGCGCGACGACGCTGAGCGAGTACCGCAAATACATAGAAAAGGACGCGGCTCTGGCGCGCCGTTTTCAGACGGTGCTGGTGGGGCAATCGTCCATCGATGACACCATTGCGATTCTGCGCGGCCTGAAAGAGAAGTATGAGATCCACCACGGCGTGCGCATCCGGATGCGGCCATTGTGGCGGCGGCGGTGCTTTCCGCACCGTTACATCACTGACCGGCATCTTCCGGATAAAGCCATCGATCTGATCGACGAAGCCGGTTCCGCGCTGCGCATCCAGATTGGCAGCATGCCGATCGAGATCGACAACCTGGAGCGGCGCATTTCGCACCTGGAGATCGAACGGCAGGCGTTGAATCGCGAGAAGGATTCCGCGTCGCGCGACCGCCTTCGTCAGCTGGAGAGCGAACTGGAGCGCCTGCGCGGGGAATCGGCCGGACTGCAAGAACGCTGGAAGCGCGAGAAGACGGCGATCAGCCGCGTGCGCGAGCTGAAAGAGAAGCAGGAAAAGATGCGCCTCGAAGAAGAAGAGGCGACGCGCCGCGGCGAATGGGAGAAGGCCGCGCAGTTGCGCTATGGCCAGCTTGGCGAGATCGAGAAAGAACTCGCGACTGCCGATAAGGAGCTGGAGACGATCAAGTCCGGATCGGCGCTTGTTGAAGGAAGAGATCGACGAGGAAGACATTGCGAAGATCGTGGCGAAGTGGACCGGGATGCCGGTGTCGCGCATGATGGAAGGCGAAGTCCAGAAGCTGATCCACGATGGACAAGCGGCTCGAAGAGCGGGTGGTGGGTCAGAACGAAGCCGTGCAGTTGGTCGCGAACGCAATTCGCCGCAATCGCGCGGGGTTGAGCGATCCGAACCGGCCGATCGGCAGCTTTATTTTCCTGGGCCCGACGGGCGTTGGGAAGACGGAGCTTGCGCGTGCACTTGCTGAGTTTCTCTTCGACGACGAGAAGGGCATGGTGCGCATCGACATGTCGGAGTACATGGAGAAGCACGCGGTGTCGAGGATGATCGGCGCGCCTCCGGGCTATGTCGGTTATGACGAAGGCGGGCAGCTTACCGAGCATGTACGGCGCAAGCCGTATTCGGTGGTGCTGTTCGATGAGATCGAGAAGGCGCACCCGGATGTGTTCAACGCGATGCTGCAGATTCTGGACGACGGGCGTTTGACCGATGGCCAGGGCCGCACGGTGAACTTCAAGAACACCGTGATCATCATGACGTCGAACGTGGGTTCGAGCATCATCCACGAAACGGGTCCGATCGGCTTCTCGGTGAATGCGAAGCAGAATCAGGAGCCGGCGCAAGCGGCTGCTCGAAACGCTGCGGCAAACGTTCCGGCCGGAGTTCCTGAACCGCGTCGACGACATTATTGTCTTCAACCCGCTGACGAAGGAGCACCTGAGCCAGATCATCGATATCCAGTTGGGCCGCGTACAAGGCATGCTGGAGCAGCGTGGTCTGAAGCTGGATGTCACGCCAGCCGCGAAGGAGTTGATTATCGCGGATGGCTACGACCCCAACTACGGCGCGCGGCCGATGCGGCGTGCGATCCAGCGGCTGATTCAGGATCCGCTGGCGCTGCAAATTACTCGAAGGCGACTACACAGCAGGCGACACCGTGGTGGTGGACGCAGGCGAGTTGGGCAAGCTGAAGTTCGAGAAAGTCGTACCCGTAGAAGAGCCGGTTCACGCTTGAAGCTTGCAGTGGTGAAACACGAGCCGCGCTCGTAAGTAAACGGGCGCGGCGAAGGTCATAACATGCATCTTCACAATGGAATCAAGACGGTCTTACTGCTGGGCGCATTGAGTGTCCTGCTGGTCGCCGGAGGTTCAGCCTTCGGCGGCCGCCAGGGCCTTTACTTCGGGCTCGGCTTTGCCGTGCTCACAAACTTTTTCAGTTACTTCTTTTCAGACAAGCTGGCGCTGATGATGTCGGGCGCGCAGCCTTTGACGGAACAGGAGAATCCTGAAATTTACCGGCGTATCGCGCCGCTGGTGCAAAGCCTTTGCACAGCGCATGCAATTGCCGATGCCGAAGCTGTTCATCACGCCTGAAGAATCGCCCAACGCGTTTGCGACCGGCAGAAATCCAACGCATTCGTCGCTCGCGTTTACTGCGGGAATTCTGCAGTTGATGGACGAATGACGAGTTGGAGGGAGTGGTCGCGCATGAGTTAGGGCATGTGCTGAATCGCGACATTCTGATCAGTTCCGTGGCGGCAACGATTGCGGCGGCGATCACGGCACTGGCGCGCATGGCCTTCTGGTTCGGGGGCACGCGCGACGATGACGAGCGCGACAGCGGCGGCATTGCAGCAATCGCCATGCTGATTCTGGGCCCGATCGCGGCCATGCTGATCCAGATGGCGATCTCACGTACCCGCGAGTACGCGGCCGATGCCGTGTCGGCAAAGTTTACCGGGAACCCGCAGGAGTTGATCTCGGCACTAGGCAAGCTGGACACCTGGTCTCAGCGAATCCCGATGGAAGTGAACCCGGCCACGGCGCATCTGTACATCATGAAACCGTTCACGGGCGGGTCGCTGCTGAAGATGTTCTCGACGCATCCGAGCACGGCGGACCGGATTGCGAGATTGCGGGCGATGGGAAGGGCTGGGGAGTGAAAAGACCGGCTCTGGCCGTTTCGGTATGTTCCGAACACATAGGTAACAGAACAGTCCAAGGACATAGGTAACAGATTTGCGGCTCAGCAACCGCCCGCGTGGCATGTGCGCCGTACAGACGGTTGGTTAGAAGATTCGGCGGCGCCCGCTCCATTGCTGTCGCGGCTCGGTAAGGCCCCAGGCACATGCCGGGTGACGGTTGCGACGCGCGACCACCCGACTCGCTAAGCTGGAGCCATGCTTCCAGCGCATTCTGACGCGAACCAAACCACAGTGCGCGTCAGCCGCAAAGGTGCGGCGCGCACCGCATCCGGTCATCCCTGGATTTTCAAAAGCGACATATTGGACGAAGGCGGCGCGGAACGCGGCACCGTAGTGCGGGTTATCGATCCGGCGGGCAAGGCGCTCGGCGTCGCGCACTATAGTTCTGCCTCGCAGATCACGCTGCGAATGTTGTCTTCGCGTACAGAACCGTTGAGCGCCGATTTTTTCCGCGACCGAATCGCGAGGGCCGCGGCTCATCGCGAACTGGTGGTCCAGGACACTACGGCATATCGGCTGGTGTTTGCCGAAGGCGATCTGCTGCCGGCGCTTGTAATCGATCGCTACGGCGACTACTTCTCTGTTCAGGCTTTGAATCAGGGCATGGACAATTCCCTGCCCCTGATCGTTGCAGCGCTGATTGATCTGTTCGCTCCCGCGGGCATCCTGGCTCGCAACGATGCTTCGGTGCGGACGCTGGAAGAGCTTCCGCGCGAGGTCACTTCTGCACGGCGAAATTCCGAAGTCGCTCACGATGCAGATGAACGGGCTCACGCTTTTTGCCGACTTGATGCATGGACAGAAGACCGGCGTGTTTCTCGATCAGCGCGAGAACTATGTGGCCGCGGCGAGTTATGCGCGCGGGCAGGCGCTCGATTGCTTCACATCGACCGGCGGATTTGCGTTGCATCTCGCCGCGAAGTGCGACTCGGTCGAAGCGATTGACAGTAGCGAGGCCGCGCTCGATACGGCACGGCGCAACGCGCAGGTGAATGGCATCGCGAATATCGATTTTCGCGAAGCCGATACATTCGATGTGCTGGCGGGTCACGCGTCGGCGCGGCGCCTGTTCGACACGATCGTGCTCGATCCGCCGGCGTTCGCGAAGTCGCGCGCGCATTTGGACGCTGCGCTGCGAGCGTACCGCGAAATCAACCAGCGCGGGATGCGTTTGCTCAAGCCCGGCGGCGTTCTGATTACCTGTTCCTGCTCACAACATGTGAGCGAGGCGGATCTGCTGCAAGTACTGGCGCAGAGCGCGTTGGACGCGAAGAAGACGCGTGCGCATTCTGGAGCGGCGTACGCAGGCGCGCGACCATCCCATCCTGCTGACGGTGCCCGAGACGATGTACCTGAAGTGCCTGATCGTCGAGTGCTGGTAGTCTCTGAAAGATGAGAATCGTATTGCTGTTTCTGTTGGGCGCCGCGGCGCTGCTGCCACAAGGTGCTTCGTTCGACTACTACCTTTTTGCGCTCTCGTGGGCGCCGGAATTTTGCGCGACGTCGCACTCCGGACAGACGGCGATCGAGTGTGATCCGCGCCGGCATCGCGGTTTCGTTGTGCACGGACTCTGGCCGCAACTGGCGAACGGACCGTCGCCGGAAAATTGCGGGTCGGGGCGTCCGGTGGCCCGTCAGATCGTAAACGCGACTTTGGATGCTATGCCAAGCGCCGGACTGATTCAACACGAATGGCGCACGCATGGCACGTGCAGCGGACTCGACCCGGCAACTTACTTCAGCGACATTGTGGCCGGGTATCAAGTCCATCCAGAAGCCGCAGTTGCAGGGGCAGATGGCGCCGCGCGATATCGAACGGGCGTTCGCGCAAGCCAATCATGCGAACGCCACTTCGTTCCGTGCGGAATGCCGCGGCGGTGAGTTGTCGGAGGTTCGAGCCTGTGTCTCGCGCGATCTGCGCGGTGGCCTCAAGTTCGTCCCATGTACCGCGAGCGCCGGCCAGTGCGGCGCGTCGACGGTGATGGTCCGGCCGATCCCTTAGCGCAGCGAAGCGGCGGCTTTGGGATAACCCGGGCTGGCTTGTACTTCGCGAATCTGCGCGGTGTGGCGCGCCGAGTGGGCCGATAGCAACAACAGGAACTGGTAGGAGTCCATCGGTCCAGCCGGACCGGGACCGACGTGAACGCGCAGGTCATCCTGCGTGGTCTTGGCGTAGGCGATGTTGCGATCGCGCTTCTCGGTGAACTGCTTAATGGCCTCGGCCGGAGTGTCGATTTTGTCGTGCGGCACGATGGGCTCGGGCGCGGTGAGCTTGTGCGACCGGTCGGTGACCATCATGGTCAGCTTCTGATCGACTTCGCTGTTGGACTTTTCAGGACGCGGTACCGCGGGCGTCTTCAACACGCCTTGGGCACCTTGAAAGATGAAATCTTCAGCAAGCACCAGATGTTCGGCGCACTCGGCAACGGACCAGCGATCGGGCGCGGCCTTGAAACGCCACTGCGCCGGCGTTACGCCAGAGAGGCTGTCGATCACCTGCTGCTTGGTGGTTTCGAGTTGGCTGACGAGGTATGCACGCTCGGCATCAGTCATTTGACCGGGACCGGCAGCAAAAGCTTGAGCAACAGCAAAGGCCAGGAAGGCCACGGCGTATTTCATGTGTGTATTTTGGCATGGACGCGCATCGAGAAACTTAGTGCGCGGTCTTGAGCGTCGCCAAGCGTGACTGCAATCGCTTCAGCGTACCTTGCAAGGTGGCAACAGCGGCGACAGCCTGGCTAGTCGGTGCGGAGTCGCTCGATTCGATCAAGTTATAAACGGTGCTCAAGTCGCCATTCACGCTGGTGAAGTTGTCGCCCGCGGCCGGAGCGCCGCGACGCCTTCCCACACCGCGCAGTTCTGCAACCTGATCCTCAGGCGCAGACTTGTTGTCGCTCATAGTTTTCAGATCGTCGAGGGCTACTTTGGTCTGATGCATCATGCTCTGGAGCAACGTGGCGTAATGGAACTGCGCGGCGAGCCCTGCGGCGGGAGTTTTGACGCGCGGGTCCATCTTGACGGTGAGCGGCTGGTTATAAGTCTGGCCGTTTGCGGTGAGCCGGACTTGGTACTGGCCGGGCTGAACTAAGACGCCGAGCGGCTCACGCGGCGTGTCGCCATAAATCGCAGAGATGGGATACTCGTGCGCCAACGCGTCCGGCGGAGCTGAACGTAAGTCCCAGATGAAGCGCTGCATCCCGGCTTTCGTGGACGGCAGCCGCTGTGGGCGAATCCAATACGTCGGAACGTTAAGGTCGGTCTCGGGAGCATCGGCAGGATCGTTGCTGCTGTAGCGGCGAACCAGTTTGCCTGCGGCATCCAGTACTTCGATCGTGATGGGCGAACTCGCGTCGGCTTGCAGCCAGTAGTTCACGATCGCGCCATCCGGAGGATTCTGGCCGGCGGGCTCTTCCGGCGGCAGCGGAGTATCGGTGTTCTGATTGCGGCGCACGCGATAGCGACTTGCGGCTTGAACAGCAGCGCAGGCGTTGGCCGGAGCGGCGGTGTTGATCTGCCGCAGCGGGCTGATATCATCCAGAATCCAGAAGCCGCGCCCGTGCGTTCCGACGACCAGGTCGTCGCCGTGGATGACGAGGTCGCGCACCGAGGTCGCGCGGAAGATTGAGCTGCAGCGGCTGCCAGTGATCGCCATCGTCGAACGACACGAACACGCCGCGTTCGGTTGCGGCGAACAGCATGCCCTTTGCGCACGGGATCTTCGCGGACTGTGTTGACCGCCACGTTGTCGGGCAAGCCGTTGACGATTTCTGTCCACGTTTTGCCGCAGTCATGCGTGCGGTAGATGTGCGGGCTGAGATCGTCGAGGCGGAAGCGGTTGACGGCGGCGTAAGCTCGTCCGGCATCGAAATGCGAGGCCTCCATCACGGACACTTTGCTCCAGGGCGTGAGATCGGGCGGCGTGACGTTCGTCCAATGCCGGCCGCCATCGCGCGTGAGGTGAATCAGACCATCGTCGGTGCCGGCCCAGATCACGTTGACATCTTTATAGGACGGCGCGATCGTGTAGATCACGCCGCGATGCTGGCCTTTTCGCGGATCGTTGCGGAGCGAAGATGCCAACGCTGGGCGGCATTTCGTACTTCTCGCGCGTGAGGTCGGGACTGATCTCCTGCCAGCTGTGCCCGCCGTTGATGGTCTTGAAGAACACGTTCGACGCCGAGGATACAAAGTGTGCGGATCGACCGGCGAGAAGAGCAGCGGCATGGTGCGCACGAAGCGGTACTTGCCGCCGCGCAGCACGGTCGGGCGCGACCTGCTGCACGTCGCCGGTGGTCTGGTTGTAGCGCGATGACTTTGCCGCCATAGATCAGGTTCGGGATTGAGGGGATCGGGCGCGACGTAGCCATACTCTTCGACGCCGACCGGATGCCAGTCGCGAAAGCGTGATCGCGCCGTCGTCGCCGCGGCTGGCGATGCCGACCGAGCCGCTTTCCTGCTGGCCGCCATAGACCCAATAGGGAAAGCGATTGTCGGTGATGACGTGATAGAACTGCGCGGTGGGCTGGTTGTACCAGCTACTCCAGGTCTGGCCGCCGTTGACGGTGATGGTGGCGCCCTGATCGAGCGCCGAGCATGATGATGTCGGGGTCGTTCGGATTGATCCAGATGGTGTGATAATCGTCGCCGCCCGGAGCGCCTTTGATCGCCGTGAACTGTCTTGCCGCCATCGAGCGAGCGATAGGTGGAGGTGTTGGCGACGTAAGATACTGTCTTGTGTTCGCGGATCGACGCGCACGCCGGCGAATCGCCGCCGCGGCCCCAGACGCGGCTCCTCGTGTTGACACGCTCCCAGCTTTCGCCGGCATCGTCGGATCGGATAGAGTCCGCCATTGCGTTTGGCATCGACCAATGCGTACATGCGGCTTGCCGTCGTTGGGCGCAATGGCGATGCCGATGCGGCCCAGACCCTCGGCAGTCGTCGGCAAGCCCGCGCGTCAAGCTGACGCCAGTCTCGCCGCCATCGGTTGACTTAACAATCCGCTGCCTGGTCCGTTCGAAGCGCCGCTTCCCAGGGGGCCTGGCGCGCAGCCCACATGATCGGCATAGACGATTTGCGGATTGCGCGGATCGAACGCGAGATCGATGGCGCCGGTGTTTTCATCGTTGTAAAGAACACGCTGAAAGGTTTGGCCGCCATCGGTGGAGCGGAATACGCCGCGTTCGGTCGTTGGGTCCGTAAGGATGGCCGAGCACCGCGACGAACAGGCGGTTCGGATCATGCGGGTCGACGATGATCGCGCTGATCTGCTGGCCATCGCGCAGCCCGAGGTGGGTCCAGGTTTCCCCGGCGTCCGTCGATTTGTACATGCCGTCGCCGACCGAGAGGTCAGGGCGCTGCAGTCCTTCGCCGCTGCCGACATAGAGGATGTTGGGATTCGAAACGGGCAACAGCAAGCGCGCCGATGGATTGCGTTGGCTGGCCGTCGAAGATGGGTTTCCAGACCCGGCCGAAGTCGGTTGATTTCCAGACGCCGCCGTTGTTGACGCCCATGTAGAAGACGTTGGGCTGCCCGGGAACGCCCACTGCCATCGGCGTGCGGCCGCCGCGGAACGGACCGATCATGCGCCAGCGCAAGCCCGAGTAGAGCGACGGATCGATGGCCCCTGCGGCGAACGCGCAGGTATTCGAAAAGGCCAGAACGGCGAGGATGCCGCGGACAATGGCTTTCATTCAGAGTCCATTGTGCATCATCGTCCGTTCTGGCCGGAATCAATAGAGCGCGATGCCTTGTTAGAAGCGGAAGTTGAGGAAGAAGTCGCTCTGGTTCCGCACGCTGACGAAGCTTGGCGCAGTGATGGCCGCTGATCCCCAACGCGTATAACGCACCTCAGGCGCCACTTTCAATGGGCCTAGTTTGAACGAAATCCCTGCGCCGACCGTTCCCCCTGCCGTATTCGGAGTCGAGGCGTCACCATTGCTCAAGAACACATGTCGAAAAGTTGGTCCCGCTTCGACAAAAGGACGGACCGGGCCGGGCAAAGCGTACCACTTCAGCAGGACCGGGAATTCGAGATTACGCGCTGTTTCTCGAATGTTGAACGCGGAGTTCAATACTGCATAGCTGTAAGAGTAATTCGATGTTCGGTAAAGTGCATCGCCCTCGACAGCGAAGCGCGCCGGCAGACGTACCTCAACCGACGCTCCCAAAATATAGTGATGCGTCTCCGTACTGGTCTGATTGAAGCCGGCGAGAGGATTACTGACTGAAGAGTACGCGTCGTTCAACGGCACGCCTCCTTTGAATCCGATCGACAAGAATTGCGCGGATGCCACTGGGCAAAGAACGAAAAATAAAGCGAGCGTAGCTTTCATACTTCGGTTAGATGGACAACCTTCCGCAGAGTTTCACATATTGCCTTTAGTTTGTGCGGTTTGGAACGTGCACCAGGTTCACAGGTGTGGTCGAAAATGTGATGTATGGAAACACTTCCGGGATATGCGAATCGTAATGCCCGTGTCTGTTCCATGTCCACCCGGCGCAGGGGTCGAGCACTTCTCCGTGGCGGCCGATCTTCTCGAAGCGCGAACAGTCGATGCGCCAGACGTCGCCGGACTTAGGAGGCAGTGAGCGGCCGTCCGCGAGCAAACGCAGACTCGTCCACGGCACCGCGATCTCGGCCGTCCAGCCCTGATCTGTGTGCGTGCGGCTGTTCAATACGCCATCGACATGCACGGCGTGGCGTAAGCCGGGGAGATCCCAATCGAGAAAGCCCCATCGCTCTCCACGCTCGTGTACATGTCCGCCAACTCCGTCGAGCACTAAAGTGCGCTGGTGCGCGGGATCAAATTCCGGCCGTCCGAAATACGGACCTCCTGGATGATGCACGTCCTTCCAGATCCAGAACACTTCGTAGATCGGTGTTGAGCGCGTTGATCTCGAACTCGTAATAGGCATTCTCTCCAGCTATGAAAAGTTCCAGGTCGTTCTCTTCCCAGATTTTTGAATCGCGCTCGCTCAGCGTGTTCCAGACGTCGGTCTCCTGCGCAGTGAACCCGAAGTAAAGATAGTCATCATCCCAAAGCAGTGCGACACGCGTATCGAACCAGGCCGGTTCGCCTGTCACGATGTCGGCAAAGGCCGGTGATCGGGGAGCGGCCAGCCAGCTTGGCTCATCGAGTTTCCCGTCCACCACGATCGGACCCGCGGCTCGGTAGCAGGTGTAGCGGGCAGGAGTAATCGTCATGCTGCTACTACAATACCGGCAGGGTTTAATTGACGCTGATTCTGCGCTTGCTCCTTTCTCTGCTGCTGTTCACCGCGGGCACGCTGCACTTCTGGCGTCCAGCGCTGTTCGTTAAGATCGTGCCGGACTATCTCCCGTATCCACTTGCATTGGTGTACCTAAGTGGAGCGGTCGAGTTCGTCTGCGCGATCGGGCTGCTCTACCCTCCGACAGTGCGCTACGCGGCGTGGCTTTCCGTCTTATTGTTTATCGGCGTGTTCCCAGCAAATCTTTATATGGCGACCCATCACATCCGTTTCAGCGGGCTTCCTGACTCGCCGTGGGTTTACTGGGGGCGGCTGCCGCTACAGTTGGTGCTCATCGTCTGGGCATGGTGGCTGACGCGCGATTGAGCACGTCCGATGGTTCAGGCCAGGTCTGCTGCTGGCGAAAAGTTGATGGCCTGAGAAAAAACGCGGCATCCCGGCACTTCGGTGCTTGGCCCCCCTCCACGATCCCGCCGAAGGTGTACGCCCGTGAAAATCCTGTACATCATCACGCGCGCGGATCAAGGCGGCGGGCAAGTCCATTTGCTCGATCTGCTGGAACGGCTGCCCGCGGACATTACGCCGATTCTGGCGACCGGTGAAGAAGGCTTTCTCACGGAGCGCGCTGCGCAACTTGGCGTACCCGTGCACATCGCGTCGTGCTTGCGCCAGCCGCTCGCGCCGCTTCACGATGTAGCTGGTCTGTTTCAACTGGTTCGCATCATCCGGCGCGAAAAGCCGGACCTGGTGCATGCCCACACTTCCAAGGCGGGACTGCTCGGGCGTTTTGCCGCGTTTCTTACGCGTACTCCCGCGCTGTTCACCGCACACACCTGGAGCTTTGCTGACGGCATCGGCGCGCTGCAACAACGCATCGCAGTGCCGCTCGAAAAACTGGCGGCGAAGTGCGGCGGCCACATCATTACCGTTTCAAAGTCGAATGCGCAGCAGTGTCTGGCGCGGGCCATCGCGCCTGGCGAACGTGTGCGAACCATCTGGAACGGCATTCCCGACGTTCCGGAACGCGCGGAGCCTGGAACAAATAGTACGCGCAATGTCCTGATGGTCGCCCGCTTCGCTTCGCAGAAAGATCAGTTGAACCTGATTCATGCGATGGCCGGTGTCGCTGGCTCCTGGCGATTGCAGTTTGCGGGCGACGGTCCGTTACGCGCCGAGTGCGAAGCTGCCGCGCGCGAGCTGGGCATTGCCTCTCGCGTTGAATTTCTGCGCACGCGTGACGACACGGCGCACCTGCTTGCAGAAGCCGATCTGTTCGTGTTGTCGACCAAGTGGGAAGGCTTGCCGCTCAGCATTCTGGAAGCGATGCGCGCGGGCTTACCCGTCGTCGCAAGCCGCGTTGGCGGCGTCGCGGAGGCGGTGACGGATGGCGTGACGGGTTTCCTCACCTCACCCGGCGACGTTCACGATCTGCGCTTCCGCATTCAACAGATGATCGGCTCGCGAGAGTTGCTCTCGCGGATGGGAGCTGCCGGACGCAAGCGATTTGATCGCGACTTCCGGATCGAAACGATGATGCAGGCGACGCTTGCGGCTTACCGTGAAGTTACGGCGGAAAGCCCGGCACTCGCCGCGTTGGGAGAACCTTCCACCTCTAATTTATGAGCGCAGCCGCCGTTCACGTTCTGCCCGCCAGTTCGCTTCTGGAAGTCTCGCAGCGGCCGCGTTATACGAGCACGTGTCTGTTGGCGTGCGACGTGGTCGCGGTCCTGAGCGCCGCGCTGATCTGGATGCAGCTACTGGGCGGCATCGCATTCACCCGCCGCGGGACAGCGGCTGAACTGGCTGCGGTGTTCTCGGCCGTGATGCTGTTCGCGGTGCTTGACCTTTATGCAGCCGGCACGTTGAGCCCACCCGAAGAGTTTCGCAAGGTATTTCTGGGCCTCAGCGTCTCGTCGCTATCCGCCGGCGGTGTGGCGATCTGGCAGAACAGCAGGCTGGTGCATGTTGTCTTTCTCATCTTGCTGAATTGGCTGCTCGCGGTTGCCTTTACGCTACTGTTTCGCGCGGTGATCCGCGGTTGCTGCGGACGATGTTCATGGTGGGGTACTCCAACAATTGTGCTCGGCGCCGGTGAGCCCGCGCGTCAGATTGTCGAGACGCTCGATGCCAATCCAAGCTTCGGTCTGCGTGTGGTCGCGGTGCTGGGCGAAGGCTGCGGAGGACGCAGCGACCATGCGCCGCATCAGCGGCTATTCTCCGGGTTTCTGAACTCCGCTCCGGTGATCGCACGCGAGCACGGCATCAACCATGCGATCGTTGCGTTCCCGGATCTTGCAGGAAGCGAACTCGCGCAGTTGATACGCAATCATGCACGTGACTTCCGCCGCGTGCTGGTGATACCGAATCTCGATGGCCTCTCGTCGCTCGGTGTCGCGTCGCGCGACATGAACGGCGTGCTGGGTCTACAGATCACGCAAGGCGCGGCATCACGCAGCCGGCTCGCGTTGAAACGCGCATTCGATTGCGCGTCGACCAGCATCGCCATGTTCCTCCTGTTGCCTCCTCTGTTCGCGCTGTGGCTCGCGGTGCGCATCAGTTCACCGGGTCCGGTGTTCTATGGACAACGGCGCATCGGCAAGAACGGTGCAGAGTTTACGGCATGGAAATTTCGTTCGATGCACCCGCGCGCCGATGAATTGTTGGCTGCCCATCTGGCCGCGAATCCTGAACTGAAAGAAGAGTGGGAGCGCGACCACAAGCTCAAGAATGACCCGCGCGTCACCGGGATTGGTCGGTTGCTGCGCAAGACGAGCATGGATGAGCTGCCGCAGTTATGGAACGTCGCGCGCGGTGACATGAGCCTGGTTGGCCCGCGCCCCATCGTCCGTGCGGAAACGGCACGTTACGGCGAACATCTGGACGCGTATCTGAGCGTGCGGCCCGGAATCACAGGGCTATGGCAGGTGTCCGGCCGCAACAACACAACTTATGAAGAGCGCGTGCGATATGACGAGTATTACGTGCGCAACTGGTCGGTGTGGCTGGACCTCTACATCCTGGCGCGAACGGTGAGAACCGTCGTGCTCAGCGAAGGCGCGTACTAGCGCGACTGCCGTGCATTGCCGGCGCGCAGGAACCGGCAGGCAATAAGAGTCGCGACACCGCTCAGCAGCAGGTACGCCGCCATCCACTGAAAGACTACATCCATCGCTCGTTATAGTAGCGGCTTCCGGGCGCGAGCGAAAGGTTCAGGAGTACCCCATTTATGACTGGGCTGAAAGTCCTGTTGAAGGGGGTTCGGACTTGTTGTGAGGGCGTTTGTCTTCTTACTTCCCGCAGTCCGCCGTGCTCTTGTTCACTTGGGATGCGGAATGATTGAGATAACAACGTATTCGTCGGCCTCAATCTGGAAATAGAATCGCCAGTCGCGGGTGACTCGAGCCTGCCAAACGTTGAGCGTCTCGCTATATTTCTTTGCGTGAAGGGAGGGGTGGTTTAAGTTAGCCAGCAGAAAGCGCAATTGCTTTGCGAACGCCTTGCGTATTACCGGAGGCATCCGCGCGTAATCTTTGTCGGCCTTCTCCGTGAACCTGAGCTTCACGCACGTCGCTTCTTCGTATGGCGTTTAGCGCGCGCTTCCAAGGCGGTGATGGCTTCGCTCGCTGTGGAATAAGGACCGTGAGTTCTGCCTTTCATCGCGTGATCGAGCCCCTCGGCGATGTGCCGGTCCACAAGGCTCTTGGGCGTAAAAATTATTTTGCCGTTTTCGACGCCAGCCTCCAGCACATCCCCGATCTCGACATGAGCCAACTCGCGGACGTGCTGCGGAATCACAATTTGAAATTTGTTCTTGATCGTGACGATGTGCATCAACTTTCCACCTTTCCCACAGTTTAACTGTTAGCGGTAGTGGCCGATCACTGATCGGCCATGGTGACTGCACGTGTTCTGACCAAAGCCGGCCACGATACAGAAATGAGATTGGGTGCGGGATAGGCCGCAACGGCAGTTGAAGAGAAGTTCTTGGTGGAGGCGGCGGGAGTTGAACCACCCTATGTTGCAGAAAACAGATACGTTAATTTAGTTATCAGACAATAATGGTCAAAAAGAGCCAACAAGCCGATTCGATTGGTACAAAAATTGCACAAATTCCGCTGCGCGAAGCTGTGCCGCTGAGGGGCGCAGAAAGGACGTTTTGCGGGGTCGATCTGCGGCGCATCTTATACTGAAGGTTTGGCGGCGATCTTTTTCTTCCTTCTGTTCTGGCCGACAGAAGCACAGGCCCAGCAACCCAAAAGTCAGCCTGAGATGCAGCGGGCCGTGCAGGAATTCGAACGGCAGACTCACTCGTTAGGGATGCGGCTGGATTCCACCCGGTCAGCGGAATCCAAGCGGCGGCCCATGTGGCACGGCCGACTGTTTGAGAACCTGCGCAATGATGCTCTCGACGCGATCCCGCACGAAATCCGACAGCGCGGCCAGCAGAATTCCCTGCTGCGGCGCAATCAGTTTGGATTTAATGTAGGCGGCCCGGTCATTGTGCCGCATCTGGTCAGTCCCTCCGCGAACCTGTTCTTTTCGCTCTCCTTTGAAGGCGTACGGGAACGCATCTCCCGAACGTATCTGCAGACAGTCCCAACTCTCGCGGAACGCATGGGCGACTTTTCGGGAACCGTCGATAGCTCAGGGCAACCGCTGCCAATTTTCGATCCTCAAACCACACGTCCGAACCCAGCGTTCGATCCCACGCAACCGGTTTCCACGGGCAATCTGCAATATCTGCGCGACCGGTTCCCCGGTAACCGCATTCCTGCATCGCGCCTGAATCCAGTGGCTCAGGCAGCTATGGCGTTGTACCCGCTTCCCAACGCGAGCGCGGGACCATTTTTTCAGAACAATTTCTTCATCAACTCACCCGAGACGAACACGGCGAACGGCATCATCGGCAAATTGGATGCGCCGGTGAAAGATCATCACCGGTTGAGTGCCGAGGTGGACAACTCCAACGGCTTGCTCGGCGCGCCGCGCTGGTTTACGACGGCGGCCAATCCGGGTCCCGCTGACCGCAATTTTCAAAGCCGCCTTGGCTCCTTACAGGACGTCTGGACCATCTCGGCAAAAAACATCAACACGCTGACTTTCCAGGCGAGATCCAACACGTTTCACGCCGGCGCCGACCAGCCTGTGTTTCCGCGCTACAGCATCGGCCCGTATCTGGGGCTGGGACGTGCTTATCCATTTTCCTCGGCCGCGAACAACACTTACGATCTCTCCGATGGCTTCTCTACGCGGCGCGGCAAGCACGCGCTTCGCTTGAATGGGCAGTACACGGCATACCAGGTCAACACGCTGCTCCCGCAATATCCCGACGGATACTTTCGTTTCTCGCCGGGACTCACGAGCCTGCCGGGAATTATCGATACCGGTTTTGGGTTCGCGAGTTTCATGTTGGGACTGCCCGAATATGCAGAGCATAGCCTGGTAGCGAATACCTCCTATTTCAGGCGCAGCGCATCGCGGATCGCCATGGCCGACAGGTACGAAGTCGCGCGCGGGCTAAGCGTGAGCCTCGGCCTAGCCGTGGTGGTGCGCACGCCTCGTACCGAGAAGTACAACCGCCAGTCGACAATCGATCTGCAACGGATCAATCCCGCCAACGGCCTGCCTGGCGCGTTGATCGCAGCCGGCGTCGACGGGGCCAGCCGTGGGTTCCGCCCTGCCACCACCTCATTAGATCCCAGCCTGGGGGTTGCCTGGAATCCGGGGAATCGTACCGACACGGTGGTGCGTGCAAGTTTCTCCCGCATTCATTACGCCTTGCCCATTTACGCGAATCAATGGGGCACTCAGGGCTTCAACGCGCGCCAGACATTTCTTTCCCCAAATGTGCAGCTGATGCCTGCTTTGCTGTTGAGCGAGGGTATTCCACCGCTTGGAACTCCGCTTCCGAATCTTGCGCCCGATGCAGCAAACGGCACAATTGCGGACCTCATCGACTCAAGTGGGCGGGTTCCCGTGATCCAATCCGCATCGTTCAGCATCGAACGCCAGCTTCCAAAATCGTTTCTGGTATCCGGTTCGGTAGACCATTCGGTTGGGCATGACTTGCTGGTGGGCAATAGTTCGGCAAACCCGAACGCGATTCCGGTGAGTGCTCTGCAGTACCGGGACCGCTTGAACGATGAGAGCTTCAATGCGTCACTTCGTCCGTATCCGCAGTTCAAGCGATTTGAACTGAACAACTCCTACCCGCTGGGACGCTATGAACGAGACGCGGCGAGCGTCCGCCTGGAGAAGCGCGCTTCGGGGGGATTGACGATGGGGGCAGTGTACACCTTCTCAAAAGAGATGGACGACTACTCTGGCCCGTACGGCGCGCAGGACTTCTACAACCGCAGGAACGAGTGGTCACTGTCCGCGTACAACCGTCCGCAGGAACTGCAACTGAACTATGTCTATGAGTTGCCGCTGGGGAGCAACAAGTCGTTTCTGCCCTATGCTGACTGGCGCCGGTTTCTGGTGGATGGCTGGTCGGTTTCGGGCAACGTATATTTGGCGTCGGGGACTCCGCTCGCTCTGCATCCGGAATTCAATAACACAGGTGGCGTGATCAGCACGCTCAACGTCAATGTCGTTCCCGGAGTGGATGATCACGTGAAGAATCAAAGCCCCGCGCTGTGGTTTAACCCCGCGGCTTTCGATCAACCGCCCGACTTCACGCTGGGCAATGCTTCGCGTACGCTACCCGACCTTTCGAACCCCGGCGTGCATGGCTTCGACATGAATATTTCGAAACGCTTCTCGCTCAGTGCAGACCGCACGTTTGATCTGAACGTATCGGCTTTCGATTTCATCAATCATGCCGATTGGAATCAGCCGGACAATGTGATCGGGCCCGCTTCCGCACCGAATCTGGACGCCGGAAGAATCATCGGTTCGCATGGCGGGCGCGTCGTGCAGATCGGTGCCCGGTTCAGCTTCTGATGCGCCGAGAGACGGCCACGGCCACGTTCTTAACGATCGCGCTGTGCAACCTTTGCTTCGCATTCTCACCCAGTGACGCGCCTTCCGCCATTCACCTCGCGCTGCGCCCGGCGGCGCCTTCCGAACAGATCCTGAGCGCTCGCGATTTCCGGGTGCTCATCAACGGCAAAGCCGCTGCAGTACTGAATGCGAAGACGCCGCGCGATGGGCAGATGATCCTGCTGGTGCTGGATCTGACTGGCGACGTAACGGATGCCCAAGCCGCCAAAGACGCGCTCGCGGTGGAACTGGAGCAACTCACGGGCTCTTCAGTGGTCGCAGTGATTCGCGCCCAGGACGGCCCAACAGTGCTTGTGGACCCCACCGCCAATCGAGCACCCGTTACGGACGCCATTCAGAATTATCCAGTGAGCGGAAAGGCAGGATTGCTGGATGTGCTTCCGTCAGTCGCCACGCTGGCGGATAACATCGCGAAGGCAGCCAACGTTCGCATCGCAACGCTTTACGTAACAGACAGCAACGTTCGCAATTACCGCGAGGACTTCGCCAACCCCGTGATCAATTCGAGCGATCCGCATGACCTCAGCCGGCGCTTTCCCGAGGCTCTGATTCAGGAGAAGATCGACAAACTCGCGAAGACGATTGCGTCGTCCGAGGCGCCGATCTTTATCGTTCATCTGCGCTACCAGACAACGACTCTGAATGCTGCTTATCAGGGCGGCTTGAAGCGGCTGGCGGAGAGCACCGCAGGCTGGTCAATCTTTTGCGCATCTCCGGCCGAAATCCCGCAAGCGATCCATGAGGCTTTCCTCAATATCTCGACTGAATACTCTCTGACGGTGGGTTTGCCGGGCCGGGCGGCATCCGCGCTGCAGATTCGCATTGAGCCCGGTCCGCCATCCGGCTATTCCGGTGACATGGTTTATCGTGCGAGACTGCTTCTGAAGAAGAGGTAATCAGACCGTGTATCTCGGCAACATGATTCTGGCACTCTTGATCTTTGCCGCTGCGGCTCCTCCCGGCAACCCCAGGGTGTCGCATCAGACGCACAAACATCGTGAGTTTTCCGCCGATCCCGAGAAGGAAGCGCTCCGCAAGAAGCTGGCGGATACACAGAAAGCCATGGAAACGCTCGACTCGCGAATTCTGGAGCTGATGGGCGAGAGCGCAGGCCTGCGCCAGCAACTGGATTCAGAAGCGGCCGTGAGAGCGGAAACCCAGAATCAATTGGCGGCCGCCAATGCAGCGGTTACTTCTCTGCAGAATCGATTGCAAGAGGTTGAGGCCCGCGCCGACCGGCTTGCGGCCAGCAAAGCAACTGCTCAGAAAGTGGTGGCACCGCAGACGCTGCATTCTCCGAGCTCCGAAGAAGCGAAACTCCAATCGCAGCTTGCGGACATCACCCGCCGTCGCGACAATTACATCAATTCCATTCTGCGACGCTATCGAGAACTCGCCAATGAGTACCGCTCGTTTGGCGCCTCATCCGCATCGCCAAGTGACCGGGACTCAACGTTCAGAGCAGGTCCGGATTTGACGCGTATTCAGAACACCATCGCGCTCGTAGAAGAAGACCTTCGGCAGTTGAATGGACTGGAGGCGCAAGCCACCCTGGTGCGCAAGGCGCAGGCGAAGACGAATACCGTTAGTCCATAACCGATGCGGGGCGCACGCTTGAAGAGCAAGTTGCGTTACCTGGTTTAAGAACGTCCGGATAACGGCCGAGGGACAGTAGCTGGATTGCGCGCGGCCTAAGCGTCGAAATGATCGGCGAAGTGCTGGTCCAGTCTTGCTTTGTGCTGCGTTGCCAGTTCGTACGACAGATCGCGCATCTCGTTTGCCGGGAGCGGCTGGAAGTTCTTCGCAACTGCGATGTTCTGGTTGATAAAGTCCAGGGTTGGCATTCCGATCACTGCCGCCGTGACGGGCAGCGAGAGCGAATAGCGAATCAGCTTTTCGGCGGGCGCCTTGCCAGACAGCCCTTCCTGCGCGAAGACCTTCATCGCGATCACGCCCATGTTCTTTCGCTTCGCGACCGGCAGTGCAAGTGTCTCGAAGCTCTGCTCCAGCATGCTCATGCCGAAGCCGCCGGCGGGTTGCGCCATACCTGCGCGTGCGGCATTCAACGCCATCTGGGTGCAATCGAAATCATTCCGGTCGAGCGCTGTGCGCAACACCGCCGGGTCCGTATGGCTGGTGATGCCGACCGCGCGAATTACTTTCTGGTCGCGCAGTTGATAGAGACGGCTCAGCACGCCATCTTTGGCTTCGATCTGCGATAGGTCGCCCGCGTTGGTGAGGCTGTGAACGTGAATAAGATCGATATGATCGGTCTGCAGCCGCTTGAGGCTGCCCTCGATGGTGCGCATCGCCTGATCGCCTTTGCGGTCGAGAACCTTGGTGGTGAGCCAGACCTGATTGCGTCGTGTCTGCATCACCTTCCCCACGCGTTGCTCACTCTCGCCATCACCGTATCCATACGCGGTGTCGACATACGTGATGCCCAAATCCAGCGCATGGTTCAAGGCCTCGATCCCTTTCTCTGCCGAATACTGCAGAAACCTGCTGCCACAACCGAAAGCGAGAATGGAAACCTTCCCTCCCGTGCGTCCGAGGACGCGCGTGGGCAGGCCTTTGGTGCTGTCCGTGGCGGCAGCCAGGACGGACTTTGCCGTCACAGCGGTAAGGGCTCCGGAGCGAAGAAAATCACGGCGTGAACGAGTCATTTAGGAAAGATCTCCCTTGAGAAAGGCTAACTCAATTGGAAGGGTGATAGGGTGTTTTGAGATTGCTGAACTCAGCGAAGAAAACAAACCCGCACTCGCAATGGATAGATAGCCGCACGGCTCCGCGGAACGCCTCTTGAAGACGCGGGTCTGGTTAATGCCATTCTGACCACTCTGTTCTGAGGGGTTTGGGGCGCGCTTATAGAAATTCCGGAAAAGAACGGTTTTCCCGCAACGCTGGGTATTTCGATTGTCCTGATGGCAGAGTGAGACGAAATGAAACTCGCGATTATCCTGATATGGTTAACGGGCACAGCCGTGGCTCAAACTGATTCGGTTATGAAAAGTGTGTTCTCCTCCGCAGAGGGCGGCGGTCTGGATGTGAAGTCGTCCTTCTGGCAGAAAGGAGGAATGATTATCGCCGATCACGATCACATGGGACGCGTGGTGCCGGGACACCGCACCGTCATTCGTTCCCGCTGGACGAAGCAGAACCTATACCTGTTTTTCGAATGTCCATACGAAGAACTCTCGCTGCGCCCGAATGGCACAACCGACGGAAGAAACGTTTGGGCTCTGGGATTGGGACGTGGCTGAAGCCTTTCTGGGCACGGACTTCGTAGACATCAAACGTTACAAGGAGTTCGAGGTGTCTCCGCGCGGCGAGTGGGTGGACCTCGACATTGACCTGAACAGTCCGGACCATGAGAACGGCTGGAAGTGGAATTCCGGTTTTGTGAAGTCCGCGCGAATCGATGAAGCACATCATATCTGGTATGCGGAAATGCAGATTCCGTGGAAGTCATTACAGCCCAATGAACCTTACGCCGGCGAAGAGTTGCGGGCGAACTTCTTTCGCGCTCAGGGCCCACCGAACAAGAGGCACCTGATCGCGTGGCGCGCACCGATGAAAGATACGTTCCACACGCCGGAAGCCTTCGGAATTCTACGGCTGGAATAACTGCGCGTGAAGGCCGTGACTTTTCGCGATCTTACACGTGCCGACATACCGCAAGGGCTGCGCCTTTGCCGTGCCAGCCGTTGGAACCAGGTGGAGCGCGACTGGGAGCATCTTCTGCAACTCAGTCCTGCAGGTTGTCGAGGCGCCGAGATCGACGGACGCATCGCCGGAACCGTCACCACTGTGCGGTATCAGCCGGGGCTGGCTTGGGTCGGTATGCTGTTGGTGAACCCGGAACAACGCGGCAGGGGCATCGGGACTGCGCTCCTGGAGGAATCTCTTCGCCTGCTGCAGGATGTGCCAACCGTGTGGCTCGATGCAACCCCTGCCGGCTACGAGATTTATCGCAAATTCGGTTTCGTAGAAGATTCGAGCGTGGCGCGCATGGAATGCTTGTCCCCCGGTGTTTCCAAACCCGCCCTCGACGTGATGCTGCTGGCGGACACAGGCGCGCTGGCTGCTCTGGATCGAAAAGTATTCGGCGGCGACCGGCGTTTTCACCTGAACTGGCTGCCGAACGGCTGTGTGCTGCCGGAACAATCCGGGTATGCTTTCGTAAGGCCAGGTGAAAACTTCGCGCACATTGGCCCGCTGGTTGCGCCCGACGTAGGCGCTGCTCAGCAATTGCTCCAGGCCAGCCTTGACGCTTACCCCGGACGCGCGGTAATCACAGATGTTCCGCGGCATCAGCAACACTGGATTACAGCACTCGAAGCATTAGGCTTCCGCGAACAGCGCGGCTTCCTCCGCATGAGGAGAGGACCCGCTGCGGAGAAGCATCCGCACGCGAGTGAATACGCAATCCTCGGACCGGAATTCGGATAGGGGTGGATAGAGGAGAGATGCCAGCAATCGAGGCTTTGGAAGACGCACTCAGCCAGCCCACTGCGGCCGATATCGAAGTGGTAGCGCGTCTGGACGGCGCTTTACTGGTGCTCGGCGCCGGCGGCAAGATGGGCCCCACGTTGGTGCAGCGCGCATGGCGGGCGATTCAGGAAAGCGGCCGGAAGCGAGAACTCATCGCCGTAGCGCGCTCAGGAAATTTCCCAGCAGGCGTGCAGCATATCTCCGCAGATCTGTTGAACGTCGCAGAAATACAGGCGCTGCCTGACGCGGCCAACATCATTTACATGGTGGGGCGAAAGTTTGGGTCCACTGGCAATGAACCACTGACTTGGGCCACGAATGCGGCCGTACCGGTCCTGGTTGCAGAACGCTATCGGGATGCGCGCATCGTGGCGTTGTCTACGGGCAATGTCTACCCGTATGTGGCGGTAGACTCGGGCGGTGCCACGGAGGATTCGCCCACTGCGCCGGTGGGCGAGTATGCACAGTCGGCGCTGGCGCGCGAGAGGCTATTCCAGTACTACTCGATCGCGAACCGGATGAAAACCGCAATCATCCGACTGAACTATGCCGTAGAACCTCGATACGGAGTATTGGTCGACATCGCCACAAAAATTCTGAAGGGCATCCCGGTAGATCTCACCATGGGTTATGTGAACGTAATCTGGCAAGGTGACGCGAACTCCATTTGTCTGCGCGCACTGCACTATGCCAGTTCACCCGCGCGCGTCGTGAATGTCACGGGATGGGAAACTCACTCTGTGCGCGAATTATCGCAGCGCATTGGAAGGTTGGTCGGCGTCGAGCCGAAGTTTACTGGCGTGGAAGCGGAAACGGCGCTGCTCAGCAACGCGTCGGCTTGCCGCGCGTTGTTTGGAGATCATTCGATGAGCACCGATGACGTGCTGCGCATGACTGTCGACTGGATCGCGTCTGGCGGAGGAACGCTGGGCAAGGCAACGCACTTCGAGACACGGAACGGAAAGTTCTGATGTTTGACTGGAGAACGCAACTACAAAAAGGCGTGGTGATCCCCGCGCACCCGCTGGCGTTGAATGCCGAGCGCAAGCTCGATGAGCGGCGGCAACGCGCGCTTTCGCGTTATTACCTGGATTCGGGAGCAGGCGGAATCGCGGTCGGCGTGCACACCACGCAGTTTCAGATTCGCGATCCGAAAATCGGATTGTTCCAACCGGTGCTGGCGCTGGCGGCGGAGGAGACGCGCGGACGTAACGTGGTTGCCATCGCCGGAGTGTCCGGCTATACGCGGCAGGCCGTCGCTGAAGCGTCGCTAGCGCGAGATCTCGGGTATCACGCCGTTCTGCTGTCGATGGCGTCATTGCCCCAGGCGTCCGTCGCGGAGCTGCTCGACCATGCGCGCGCCGTCGGGGAAATTTTGCCGCTGGTAGGCTTTTACCTGCAGCCGGCAGTGGGCGGAAGAGTGTTGCCTCGCCAGTTCTGGCGCGAATTGTCACTCATGGACGCGCTGGTCGCCATCAAAATTGCGCCGTTCAACCGATACCAGACATTGGATGTGATTCGCGGCGTGGCCGAATCCGGGCGGGCTTCATCCATTGCGCTGTATACAGGCAATGACGACCACATTGTGCTCGACCTGTTGAGCAACTGGTCCGTCGACGGTCACGTGTTGCGCTTCGCTGGCGGTCTGCTTGGCCATTGGGCCGCATGGACTTCGCGAGCAGTCATCTTACTGGAAAAGATTCACGCACTCCGCGCGTCGCAGAATGGGGTGAGCGACGAATGGTTCACGCTGGCCGAAGAAACTACGGATGCCAATGCGGCCCTTTTCGATGCGGTGAATGGATTCAAGGGATGCATCGCCGGCATTCATGAAATTTTGCGCCGTCAAGGTTTGCTCGAAGGAGCGTGGTGCCTCGATCCGCGCGAGCAGTTGTCTCCTGGTCAGTCAGCCGAGATCGACAGAGTCTGTCGGGCCTATCCGCATCTGACCGACGATGAGTTCGTTGCGGCAAATCTCGATCGCTGGCTGGCCTGATTACCTGCGCTTCCCCGGCTCGTGTGCTTTGATCTCAAGGAATCGTTGACGCGCGGCCTGCGCTTTTTCTGTCTCTCCTGCTTTGGCGTAAACGCGGGCCAGCAAATACTCAGGCTCTGAGTAGTTCGGGTCGAGTGCAATGGAGCGCTGCAGCCAATTGATACAGAGGTCCGCCTTTTCCAGTCTTTCCACCAGATCGATGGCTTTGAGAAAGTACGCAGTAGCCTTCTGCATCGCCCTTCGCTTCCCAGCACAGACCGAGGTTGTCCCAAGCTTTGATATGCCTTCGGATCGAGCCGCACAGCGCGCTCGAACTGGCCGATCGCCTGGTCAACATGCGCCTCCTGATAATAGATGCGTCCCAGCATGTATGCGCCTTCGGCATCTTCGGGATGGCGTTCGAGCAAAGTAATCAGGGTACTGGTAGATTGTTCGAAATCGCTGAGGAAGTATCGCTTGAGCTTTGCGTGGGGCGTCCGGGAACCACCGCGTGCAGCAGACCACGGCCGGGCATGCTCCAGTAACGCTGCCCGGCACGCGGATCGATGAGCGGTACCGTTCCCGAGGGGGAAACGACACGGTATAGACAGACAGCTAAGTTTTCAACCAGCGATCAAACCACTGAAACGCGTCGCTCTGCATCTGTTTGTCGAACTTGTGCGGCCCGTCGTAGAACATCGTGCGGTAATGATCGGGCAGCCCCGCGCGGTGGAAAACGTCCGTTAGAATTCGATCTGCCCGCTGCATCTCGGGCAGCGTGAAGAGTTGGTCATCGCGGTTGCTCTGCACCAGCATCGGATTCGGCATGTTTAGCGCATAGATCTCCGGGTAGTCCATATCGCGCGGAAGCCCGGGGACGTAGGCCATCCAGGTATGCGTATAGCTCTTATTCAGGAGAAAGTCCGCCCACGTGGTCATCATGCCGACAGCCGATGAACAGCGGATGCGCGGGTCCAGCCCTGTCAGGAACACGGTACGCAGGCCGCCGCCCGAAAGTCCGCAGCAACCCACGCGCGCCGTGTCCACATCCGCACGCGAACAAAGATAGTCCAGCGCCCGCTGGTCTTCACCAACAAAGACGCCGGGCCATGTGGTGCCTGCGCTGAAAAGGCTCTTCGCAACAATGTGCTCATAATTGCCGGCAAACTGGTTATACCGTTCAATCTCTTCCGTCGCTTCGGGCTCCCGCTCCACCAGACCGCCGGTGATCGATTCCGGAAGATCAGCCAGCCGAACCCGGCGGCTGCCGAACGTAAACGCGTCATGGACCAGCACAACGTAACCGCGGCGCGCCATCTCATTTGCCCACGCCATTCCTTCGTAGTAATGCAGCTGATGCTGGACCATGAGCGGATGCTGATCTTTGCTGATACGAGTGATCTTGCGCGTACCGAAATACTTGTTGCCGCCGTGATCGTGGAGCGCGAGAATGCCCGGCAACTTGCCGGTGGCATTGGCGGGCTTCAGCAGCAGCGCTTCGGTAGGCGGTCCATACGGGAGCTGCCACGTCAGGTGCTCGATCGACAAGCCGTCGAAATCAATGTGGTGTTGAACGGCTGCTGCCGGCGTCCCACCGCTGGGGGGCTGCAGCAACAGGTCGGCGTAGCGCTGCCTCGCCTGACGCTGCCAATCCGCACGGCTCGCCCAACCAGGATGCCGAAATGACAGCCGCGGCGGATCAGCAACCAGTCGCGCAGCCCAGTCGCCATACGCTCCCAGCATGTTCTTGGGCATCTCATCCCCTCCGTATTCCGGAATAGCGTATCAGAAGCGGCTCGCTGGAGCCCAGAAACGTTTCACAGGCTCGTTTCATCTCGGGAACCGAAGCGTCTTTTGTCGCTTAAGGACAAGGCCGTAATAAATTTCTCAGTCTTTAGAAATGTTTCCGTGGCACCCGATTCTTTGCGTTAGAATGGCTCCGATGAACCGGGAGTACCGTCTCTCTCCAAGATCTATCCCTCGTGTCGACACCCCGTTCCGCAAGATTGTGACGGACTGGCCTGTTCCCGAATCGCTGCCGACGCTGGAAACACTGCGTATCGTGGAACCGCGCGCAATGGGTGGCCAGCCCCCGGTGGTCTGGGACCATGCGGAAGGTTTTCAGGTCTATGACGCATGGGGCAATTGCTGGGTGGACTGGTCATCCGGCGTGCTGGTGGCCAACGTCGGCCATGGCCGCCAGGAGATTATCGAAGCCATCACGAAGCAGGCGAACCACAAGCTGCTGACGAACTACTGTTTCCCCAGCGTAATCCGGGCCGAGCTGGTGCAGCGCCTCAGTTCCCTTTTCCCTGGGACGCCGCAGAAGGTCTTCCTCCTGACAACGGGCTCGGAAGCAGTGGAGTGCGCAATCAAACTGTGCCGCACGCATGGGCAGCAGGTTGGGGGAAACGAGAAGAACGTCATTGTCTCGTTCAATAACGCGTTTCACGGCCGCACGCTCGGATCGCAGCAGGCCGGAGGAATTCCGTCACTGAAATCGTGGATTGTCAATCTCGATCCCGGCTTTGTGCAGGTTCCCTTCCCCGATGGTTTCCGCGTCACCGACACCTCGTTCGATCTGTTCCTGCGCAGCCTGAGTGACAGCGGATTGGACGCCGATCGGGTTGCAGGCGTGGTGATGGAAACATATCAGGGCGGCAGCGCGGCCTTTGCGCCCGTCGAGTACATGCAGGAACTGCGCGCGTGGTGCGATCGGCACAATGTGCTGCTGGTGCTGGACGAAGTGCAGGCGGGCTTCGGTCGCACCGGCAAGCTGTGGGGCTACCTGCACTACGGGGTTGAGCCCGACCTGACGACCTGGGGCAAAGGCATCTCCAGCTCGCTGCCAATTTCCGCCGTAATTGGCCGCAGGGATGTGATGGACCTGCATCTTCCGGGTAGCATGACTTCGACTCACACCGGCAACCCGATCTCCTGCGCTGCAGCGCTCGCGTCTATCGATATCGTGCTGCAAGAGAACCTGGCGGCACGCGCGGAATGCCTTGGAGCGGTTCTGCACCAGCGCTTAAACGAGTTGAAGAACCAGTATCCGCAGATTGGGTTTGTAGCGGGCAAAGGCCTGGTGGCCGGCATCGCGTGCGTTTACCCGGGCACCACCGAACCCGATGGCGACCTGGCCTTCGACGTGGTGCAGCGATCGATCGAAAAGGGCATTCTGATGTTCAGCCCGGTCGGATTGGGAGGCGGCACGGTGAAGATCAGCCCACCGCTCGTGATCACACTGGAAGCGCTCGAAGACAGCTTGCGTGGTTTTGCGGAAGCCTTCGAAGAGGCAGTGCAAGCCGCAGCCAAACCAGCCGAAACCAGGAAGTGAAAGCATGAAGAACCCAGTCCGTTCCGTCACCGTGATCGGCGGTGGCATGATCACTCATGATCAGTTGCTGCCCTCGTTGTATCAACTGCAGCGGGAGGGAACGATTGGTGAAATTGCTGTCTGCGGGCAGCGCCACTCCACGCTGAAGACGCTGCTCGATTCACCTCAACTGACCGAAGCGTTTCCGGGACATTCCTTCACCGCCTATCCGCCCGCCGCTGCCGACGACCGCCTGCAGCCGGAGTTGTACCGCGAAGTCATCGCGCAGCTTGAGCCGGGCAATATCGTGATCATCGCGCTGCCCGACCATTTGCACTTCGCCGTGATCCTGTTTGCGCTGCGAGCCAATCAGCATGTCATCACAGTGAAGCCGATGGTGCTCAGCGTGAGTGAATCGCTCGAGATCGAACGCGAATCGATCGAGCGCGGTCTCGTCGTCGGCATCGAGTATCACAAACGATTTGACGACCGCAGCCTGATGGCGCGCCGCAAGTACCGCGAAGGCATGTTCGGCAACTTCCGCCTGGGCACCGCGGCGCTGTTCGAGAAGTGGTATTACCGGCACAGCAACTTTCAGAACTGGTGCACGGCGGATCGCAGCGATGCGTTCACTTATATCGGCTGCCATTATGTGGACCTGGTTCACTTCATCACCGGTCTGTTGCCCACCAGCGTCAGCCTGGTCGGCATCCGCGAGAAGTATCCGAACGGCAATGAAGGCTACCTGTGGACAGACGCGCGCGTGCGCTGGGAGAACGGGGCCATTCTGAATGTGCAGAATGGTCTTGGCTTTCCCGATGAAGCGCCCGGCACCAACACGCAGGGCATCCGCATGTACTTCTCGGGAGAAACCGGCGGGGCTTACCTGCAGCACGACGACCAGTATCGCGGACTGCGCTACAGCTATGGCGTGAAGCCTGCAGGTCCCGGCAGCACGCAGTTTGCGGAGCCCAGTCCCGACTACATGCAGTACGTGGACCTGGGCGGTGGTGGCCTGACGCCTGTCGGTTATGGAGTTCGCTCCGTTCGCTATCTGGTTGCGCAATGCCTGCGCGCGTCAGCGATCCCCGACCTGGACGGGCGGCGGAAGCTGTTGACCACACTGGACTCCGAAGGCATCATGGCTACGCCTTCGAATAGCCGCTATAACGAAAGCGTGATCGAAGCCGCACGGTTGTCACTGGCGAGTGATGGGCGCGAGTTCATGGTTGCCAACCCGCTGCGCTCCTCCCCCGCATTGGTTCTTTGATCGAATGACACCAGCCACCGCTACGCCGCGCAGGACAGAGATCAAGAATCTCCGCTGGTGGATTGGCGGGCTGCTACTGGGCTCCACCGTAATCAATTATCTGGATCGTCAGACGCTCAGCGTCCTGGCGCCGTTCCTGATGGCCGACTATCACTGGACCAACAGTGACTTCGCCAGCATCCTGATCGCTTTCCGGCTTTCTTACACGATCATGCAGATGGTGTCGGGAAAGTTGATGGATCGCGTGGGGACACGCAAAGGCCTCGCGATCAGCGTCACCTTCTATTCTTCAGTAGCGGCGTTGGGTTCTCTGGTGTCCGGCTTGTGGGGCTTTCGCGCTTCGCGATTCCTGTTGGGCTGCGGCGAAGCGGCAAACTGGCCGGGTGCTGCAAAAGCGACGTCCGAGTGGTTCCCGGATCGCGAGCGGGCGTGGGCCGTGGCGTTGTTCGACAGCGGTTCATCCCTGGGCGGCGCCATCGCGCCGTGGATCTTCCTCTACTTCTACCGCCACTTCCATAGCTGGCGTCCCGTGATGGCAATTACCGGCATGCTGGGATTCGTCTGGGTGGCCATTTGGCTGTGGCTTTACTACAAGCCTCGATCGCATCCGCGAGTCACTGCTGAGGAATTGGAATTGATTCGGAGCGGGCAGGCGCCGGAGCCAGAAGCGCAGAAACCTGCGACGTGGCGCGAACTGCTTGGGCTCAAACAGACGTGGGGCATCATTCTTGGACGCGCGCTGCTGGATCCTTACTGGTTTCTGGTGGCTGAGTGGTTCGGAATCTACCTGGTCAGCCGTGGTATCCGCATCGAGCAAAGCGTACTCGGTTTCTGGGCTCCGTTCCTGGCCGCCGACATCGGAAACTTCTTTGGCGCGGGACTCTCCAGTTACTGGATTCGCAAAGGCTGGAGCGTGGGCACGGCGCGACGCACTACACTGGCTATCTTCGGACCCTGCATGCTGGCGCTGATACCGGCTACCTTTACCACCAACTACTGGCTGGTTATCGCGTTGTTCGCCTTCGCAACCTTTGCCTATGCCTGTTGCGCCACAATGTTTCTGTCCTTGCCCGCGGATGTGTTTCAGAGCCGTGCCGTCGCATCCGTCAGCGGCCTGAGCGGCACCGGCGCCGGGCTCGTCACCTTGCTTACGACGTACATCATCGGCCGCGTCGCCGACTCATCTTCGTTTCAACCCATCATCATCGCGGCTTCGATCATTCCCTGTATCGCGACCGTGATCCTGATCACTCTGGTCCGCGCTCCCAAGCGTCCTGACGCAAGTCCGTTGTTGCTGGATTTTTAGCTGAGCATGTAACGAGCCCCAACATTACGAAAAGGAAGACACCATGTCCGACACTCTCAGTTCCCGCCGATCTTTTCTGCAGACAACAGCAGCGATGGCGATTGGCAGTTCGCTCACCGCTACATCCGCCTTGTCTTACTCGCGCATCCCTGGTGCCAACGACCGTTTAGGCGTGGGGCACATTGGGATAGGATCGCGTGGCCGCGGCCTTGCCCTGATCGCGTCCCATCTGAAAGATAAACAGAACTTCGAGATGACCGCCGTCTGTGATCTGTGGACGGTGAATCGCGATGCTGCCGCTGCCAATGCTGCCGGCGTTTATGGCCGCGCCCCGAAGGCCTTCCAGAACATGGACGACTTGCTGGCATTGAAGAATGTGGATGTCGTGCTCATCTCGACCGCCGACTTCCAACACGCGACCCACCTGCGCATTGCAGCGGAAGCCGGCAAAGACGTCTATTGCGAGAAGCCGATGGCGAACAACCTCGACGAGGCCAAAGCCACGCGCGCTCCGTACTGAAGACCGGAAGAATCTGCCAGATCGGCACGCAGCACCGTTCCGAGCCTTACCAGATTGCAGTGAAAGACTTGATCAATACAGGGGCACTGGGCGACTTGAGCAAGGTGGAGATCGTCTGGAACTATCACGGCCCGCGCTGGCGCGGACGCCCTGAAGTCAAGCAGATTCGCGAGCAGGATACGGACTGGAAGAAGTGGCTGTTAAACAAGCCGTACCGCCCGTTCGACCCCCGCGCGTACTTCGAGTTCCGTTTATACCGCGACTTCTCGGCGGGTCTGGCCGATCAATGGTTGTGTCATGCGATCGATCTGATCAACTACTTCTTCGATGATGCGGAACCGCGGTCGGTCGTCAGTGGCGGCGGCGTGTTCGCATGGCATGACGGCCGCGAAAACCCCGACACCTTCCAGACACTGATCGAATCGAACAAGGGTTACCTGACGAGCTTCTCCTCCAGCTTCGGCAACGACGCGGACAGCTTTACGCGCCTGATGGGCAAAAAGGCGACGCTTGAGAATATCGGCGGTGAAGGCAGCCCCCGCTGGAAGATCATTGAAGAAAAGGGCACGCACGAAGACAACCCGTACATCAAGCGTGCGGAACGCTTCGTTACACTGCCGGGCAGCACCGTGGTGCCGCCGACGTTCATTGACGATAACGTGACGTATCACATGGACAACTTTCTTGACTGCGTTCGCAGCCGTAAGGCTCCCCATGCCACCGTGCGTGAAGGATTCGCGCATTCCGTGACGGACATTATGGCAACCAGGTCGTATTGGGAAGGCCGCAAAATGTACTGGCACGCGGACACGCAGACCATCTCTGCTGACGCGCCAGCAACAAGCCGGAGCTGATGCAACCGGTTCTGCATTCGGTCAGCTACGCCGGTGTATGGCCGGGCCACTCGGCGCTCAGCGTAGATGATTTTCTGCTGAAGGCGGTGGAACTCGGATTCACCAGCGTCGCGCTGGTGGCCAAGCGTCCGCATGTCAGCCCGCTCGACTACGATGCCGAGGCGCGCCGCCTGTTGAAGGCGCGTCTCGCGGAACTGGGGCTCGAGCTTTCCTGCCTGATGGGCTACACCGACTTCACCGCGGGCCTGGATCGCGCCGGTATCCCCTCAGCCGAAATGAACGCGGCCTATGTCGGCGTGCTTTCGAAGCTGGCAGCGGACCTCGGCACCAGGCGCCTGCGCATCTTCACCGGCTATGAACGGCAGGGCGTGGCTTACGACGCTCAATATGCAGAGCTGGTGAAAGGTCTGCGGCTGGCCGCGCGCGAAGCGGAACTGCATGGCATTACGCTGGTGCTGCAGAATCATCACGACATCGCGGCTCATCATCAGCAGTTCGCCTGGTTGCTGGAGGAGATCAACGCGACAAACCTGCGCGCGGCGTTTGACGCGTGGGCACCCTGCCTTCAGAGCGTAACGGGTCCGCAACTGGAAGACGCGGTGCACGCGTTGGGTCCGTGGCTGGAGTTCACCACGGTGGCCGATTACGAGGTGCAGATGCGATTTCACTACGACCCGCAACGTGTGAACTACGTGCAGGAAGATAGCTCACTCGTACGGGCAGTTCCCGCGGGTGAAGGCATGATCGACTACCAGAGCTTCTTCGCAGGTTTGCGGCGCGCCGGTTATGACGGGCCAGTTGCATATGAGATGTGTGCGGTGTTGAAGGGCGGCGGTTCAATCGAAAATCTGGATCGGGCTGCGCGGAAATTTCTGACGTTCCTGAAACGCATGGACAGCTGAGGTCTGGCAGTTCACTTCTTGTGGCGCGGACATGCGGTAGTCTGCGCCACAGTTCCATCATTCGCTAACGGATATACGGCAAAGCCTTCGCGATCAGCTTTTGCGTGGCTTCGAACGGATCTCCATGAACATCGGGCTCCATTGTGAAATAGCCCTTGAAGTGGCTCTCGTGCGCGATGGCGAACATCTTGGGCAGGTCCACCGTGTAGACCTTCCCGGTTGCCGATTCCAGAATTGCATCCTTCACGTGGCAGACGTTGAACACGTGCCGGAACATCGCGCGAACAGCCCTTTCATTGCGCGCCGCATCGTCGGTCGGCGGCAGTGAATTGCCCATATCAGGCAATGCGCGCAAATAAGGACTGTTCACCTTTTCGATGACCGCGACCAAAAAGAACGGATCCTCGGCAACCGGAGCATCGTTCTCTAAATTGATGACGATGTTCCGGGTGGCGCCATACGCGGCCATGGCACCGAGGCTTTGCGCAGCGCGATCGACATCCGCTGCTTCGTCTTTCCTTCTGCGGCTGACATGCTGCCGCACGCTAGGCGAACCCAATTGCGTCGCGATGTCGATCCACTTCCTGCCTTCGGCAACCGCTTTGTCCCGCACCGAAGCATCGGGATCGAAGAAAGCGCCGCCCCCGAGACCAAGATCTACAACGTGTGATCCGGCCTTGTTCACGGCGGCTGCGAGCAAACTTACGTACTGCGGTGTCACTTCCTTGAAGTGGCTGGCCAGAGGGTTGATGTTCCTGACGCCGAAGCGATCCACAATGACTTTCGGAAACTCCGTCAGGTTCATCGTTGCCTGAGGGCCGCTGAGCACGGATCGAAAAGGCCACGACGTGACGCTTAACCGTTCCATCGGCTTCGACGGAAACGTCAGTTGCGGCTCCGTCGCCGCTCCCAGTAGTGCAGGAGCGGCCGCGGTGTAGAGAAAAGTTCGTCTCGTCATAAGCTGTCAGCGCTACCAGATCAGTTTCAACGCAAACTGCAGTTGCCGGTTGGCCGCGGCAGTGTTGGTGATCGTTCCGAAGGCTCCGAACAGATCGTTCGTCACCTTGACGGATTTATCGGGACGCCCGTTGGCGTCCAGCGGATAGGAATCCAGGTAGGCGTTGGGCACACCGAAGACCGGATGGTTCAGCACGTTGAAGGCTTCAAAGCGGAACTGAAGCGCAACGCGTTCGGTCAGCTTGGTCAGCTTGGTGGCCGTCATATCGAACGTGACGTACTTGGGTCCACGCAGAACGTTCCGGCTGGCATTTCCGAAGACTTCGGAATCGGTCGGCTGCGCAACTGCGTTCAGGTTCCAATACTGAAGAATGTTCTTCGGTCCGGCATTGGGATCCTGCCCTGCGATCAGATCGCAGTTGTCCACTTCGAAATTGGCGTTGTTCACCGCGGCATCGCTGCCCGTCACGCAGGAAGCCGGCAAACCCGTGCGCACTACACTGATGCCGCCGATTTGCCAGCCACTCACGAAGGTGTTCAGAGGACCTGCCAGGTTGCTCGCGTAGCGCTTGCCTCTCCCGAACGGCAACTCATATAGAGCGCTGTTGACCAGATTCTGGCGAACGTCGAAGGTAGACGGACCGTAGTCCAGCCGGTAGTTGTAGACGTGCGGCGTGGCCTGCTGACCTCCGTCACGGGTGGACGACGCCGAGTCGAGCGCGTGCGACCAAGTGTAAGAAGTCAGGAACGAGAAGCCCTTGGCAAACCGCTTTTCCAATTTCACCTGGAGTGAGTTGTAGTTCGCGGATGTCGCGTCTTCAAAACGATTGAAGTAGCCGGCCAGCGAGGGATATTTCGGATCGCGGTAGACCACCGGTTGCGCAACTTTCCCATCTGCGGTGAAGACGGGCAGGTTCTGATTCTGGTCGGTCAGATGCGAGAGGTGAGAGGAAGCAGAGGCTACATAGCTCACATCCAGCAGGAGATCGCCCGTCAGCTGACGCTGGATACCGAGGCTCCACTGTTGGATGCGCGGCGTTTGCAGGTGTGGCTCGATCGTGAAGAGCGACGGCTGTTTCACCACTGATGACGTGTCGCCAAAGATCTGATCGATCACGCCGTAGCTGCCCTTCCGGATAAACTTGCCGGCGCGCGGTGCGTTACGCGCAAAATCGAACCACGAATTCGCGATGGCCGGCGAATAGAAAATACCGCCGCCCGCACGGATCACCGTTTTGTCGTTCAGGCTGTAAGCGATCCCCAGGCGAGGCGCGAAGTTGGTCTTGTCCGCAAAAACCAGCGACGGCCCAAGTTGATTGCTGCGAACAAACGGCAGGTAGGTGGGGGAGTTCGGATCGTTGTCGAGGCGGATCGGCGGAAAGCCCTGATAGGGATCGCCGCTGCCCGGACGCACAACAACCGGAATGGAGCCGCTGAAATCGACATTCACCAGCGCGTCCCGGATGTCGTGCCAGTAGGGAGCGTACTCATAACGCAGACCGATGTTCACGGTCAGCTTCGGATTCACCTTGATATCATCCTGCGCGTAATAGGCTTGGGCCCAGCGGCGAATGTGGACGTAGGAATCACCCACCGCCACTTCTGAGTCGTTGCTCACGCCAAGTAGGAAACTCGCCAGGCAGACCACCGTTCCATCCAGGGCTCCGGTAGCGACGGCGGGCGAGTTGAATGCGCCGCGGGCCAGGTTGTGGGTAGTCAAATTCAACTGCTCCCGCCGAAGGTTGACGCCAACCTTGATGGTGTGGCGACCAATAATCTTCGAAATATCATCTCCGTACTCAAACGTGTTCTGCACATTCTGCAAAGGATGGCCGAACGCGTTTTAACCCAGATCCCAGATAGCTATCGCCCGACCCCGCCGAAAGAGGGTGCACCGAAATCGAGCGGTGAATGCGAGACACCGGGGATGCCGAGGCTGGCCCCGATGTCCGTCTTGCCTGTGTTCTCACCGAGCGTGCCGCCGTTGATGCGGATGAAATTGGCGCGCACCTCATTCAACATGGTGGACGACAAAGTCCAGGAGTGATGCAGTGTCGCTGTGTTGTGTTTGCAACGTCCACGACGCCGGTACCCGGAAGAGCGCTGGTAAACGAGGACGAGTTTTCCTTGCCATACGAGTAACGCCCCCACAGCGTCATCTTGTCGTTCAGAAGGTAGTCCAACCTGCCGGCACCCTGGTCATAATCAACCGGCGCGCCGCGAACCTGCACATAGTTGTTTCGCAAACCGGGCTGGTTAGGAGCGGGCACAAAGCTGGAAGTCAGAAACTTCGCGACCGCGGGATCAATGCAGGCGGCCGGAATCGTGGCATTCGGAAAAACAACATCCGTCGCTGGATTGCTGTTGACGCAACCGGCCGGAAGAGCGTTGCCGGCGCGAAAACTCGCAGCGTGGGGTTGGTAGATCGTCACGCCATATTCGGAGAAGTTCCCTGTCTTGGCAAGCGCGGTCGGGACAGTAGCGGCGCGCGTGGAGTTGGTGCGGTCGCGTAAGCCTTCGTAGCTGGCAAAGAAGAACAACTTGTCGCGCCAGATCTTGCCACCGCTGGTCGCGCCAAATTGATTCCGGCGAAACGGGGGCTTCTTCGAATTCGGTCCGTTGAAGATGTCATCGAAGTAATTTTTAGCATCCAATGCATCGTTGCGCAGAAAGTCGTACGCAGTGCCGTGCAGCTGGTTTGTGCCCGACTTCGTGATGGCATTGATCTGCGCCGCGCCTCTGCCGAACTCCGCTGTGTACGAGTTGGTCTGGACCTTGAACTCCTGAATCTCATCGATGGAGGGCACCGCCACGAACGTATTGAAGTTTGGTGCCGTGTTGGTCGATCCGTTCAGCAGAAAGTTGGTGTCCTGCGCCCGGTTGCCGCCGATGGAATACTGCAGACTGGCGCGGCGTCCGGACTCACGCACTTCCTGGAAGGCACCATTGCCGTCCTGCTTCGTGTCAACGAACGTTACGCCCGGCGTCAGCGTGGCGAGGTCCAGAAAGTTACGTCCGTTCAGCGGTAGTTCCTGCACCTGTTTCGTGCCGAGTACCTGCCCGACCGTGCTCGATTCCGTTTCGATCAACGCTGCCGAAGCTTCAGTCGTGATGGTCTGAGCCACTTCGCCGAGTTCCAGGTTGAAGTCGATGCGCGCCTTCTGATCGACTTCGAGAACGAAGTCTGCAATCACTGACCGTTTGAATCCAGCCTTCTCCACCGCGACGGTGTAGCGGCCAGGCCGCAAGCCCGGAATGGAATACTCGCCGGAGGCAGTGGTCCTGGCGGTACGTTGCGCGTTGGTTCCCACGCTCGCTGCTGTGATTACGGCGTCCGGCACTTGCGAACCGGACTTATCAAACACGGTGCCGGTGATATCGCCTGTGCCGATCTGTGCCGGCGCGATCACTGCGCCAACAGTGATCGCCAGGAATAACACGGTGCTCAAGTTGAAACCTGTCTTCAACAATCTTGTTTGCAAAAGTTGCCTCCTCGCACGCCGGGCTTGGTGCACGGCGAGTTTACCTGACCAGAACTTGTTCTTTAGCCGCGGGACCACTGTGTTTGGACGAAGCCTCGGGGACCGGGCCAGTCGAGTCCCGCACGACTAACTGGGTCGGCATCGTCAGGTGCTGTGACTTCATTTGGGGATTTTCAATGCGCCGGATCACGAATTCCGCCAGGTGCTTTCCCAACTCTCCTGGAAACTCGCGAACACTGGTGAGCGCTGGATGCAGCAAGTCCGCTTCGGTGTCGTTGAAGCCGGCCACGCTGATGTTTCTTGGTAACGAAACGCCAGATTGACGCAGCGCTTCGTAGACGCCGCCGGCGATCTGGTCGCTGCCGGCAAACACCGCGCTGACAGACTCACCACGCGAGAGTAGTGAGCGCATGGCAAGATACCCAAGTTGACGATCATCGGAGTGGATCTGACTGAACTGCGGTTTCAGACCCGCGCCCTCCATGGCCAGACGATAACCTTCTCCGCATCGTGCGTACCACGGCAGTTGCAGATTTCCGAAGAACCAGATGTCGCGGTGGCCATTGCCGATGAGTTCCTCGGTCAGGTCGCGTGCGCCCTGCAGGTCATCCGAATAAACGGTGTCGAACAAAGAGGGGTCCCAGTTCCCAATCACATTGTTGCCGAGCACGGAAAAAGGAATACCGCGGTCGCTCAGCGCGTCCAGCATGTTGACCGAGTTGGTGCCACCAAGAATCAGCGCGCGCACTGTACTGCTTCGCTTCAGAATTTGCGGGAGGTGCAATTCCTTCATCGGCGTATTTGCCGCATACCGAAATGAAAGGAACAGCAACTCCCAGTTGTGAGCCGCGCAATAGGCCTCTGCACCCACTAAAACGCGCGCATGGAAGTTGTTTAGAATGTCACGATTCGCCAGCAAAAAAGCAATTGTCCGGGAGCGTTCATTGAGCTTTTCACTCAGATCTACTCCCACCTGCTTGGCGGCCCGCAGAATCTTCTCGCGAAGCGCGGGAGCAACCGTAGTGTTTCCACCCGCCACCCGGGAAACCGTCGCCGGGCTCACCTTGGCGAGTTTCGCAACGCTCAGATAAGTCGCCTTGCTCCTCTTCATCCGAAGCTCTCCAGCAATCTCAATCGGGAACCGATGCTCTGGAGTTAACCACGCGTGTACAGCTGTGTCAAGAAACATTTCTTGACGCCAATAAACGCCAATCAACTGGTTTTTGCCGCGACCTGGGAGAGAATTGTTTCCACTCATCAGAAATTTCTCTATACGTTCTGATAGGATTTCAAAAACGAAGATACCCATGCGCTTTCAATGCCGCCTCGTGCTCGGGGTTTCCAGCCTCCTAGCCCTCCTGAGTTCCGGCTCAGTGAAGCTGAGCGCCGCTGATGCGGACATCATCCTGAATCACGGCCGTATCGTCACGGTGGATGCCACCTTTCGTGTCGTGCAGGCGGTGGCAGTAAAGGACGGAAGGATTATTGCGACTGGCAGCGATGCCGCCGTGATGAACAGCGAGCACGGCCCCCACACGCGGGTGATCGATCTGGAGGGAAAGATGGTACTGCCCGGCCTGGTGGATTCGCATGTGCACGCACTCGAGGCCGGGCTGAGTGAGTTTCGTGGGCCGCTTGCACCGCTGAATTCCTTTGCCGCGGTGCGCGCGTATATCGCCCAGCAGGCGGCCAGGACGCCGAAAGGCGAATGGATCGTTGTACCGCGCACGTTTCCCACACGGCTGAAGGAATTGCAGATGCCGACTCGCGAACTGCTGGACGTTGAACAGGATCATCCAGTTCTGTTCGACGCCAGCTATGTGCTGATCCTGAACTCATACGGACTGCGGAAGTGCGGGATTAATCGCGACACGCCGAACCCTCCGGCGGGCGAGATCGTCAAGGATGCGCAGGGTGAGCCGAACGGAATCCTGAAGAATTCGCCCCAACTGATCGTTGGGCTGAATCGCACGCAGCACTATAGCGAGGCGGAAGAACTGGACGCCCTGGAACAGCAGTTGAAGCGCTACGTCGACGCAGGGCTGACGACGGTGGGCGATCGCGCCGTCGATCCTCATCAGATTGATCTGTATCAAAAGCTGAAGGCTGCCGGCCGTTTGCCGCTGCGCGTGGTGATGACTTGGCGGCCCGACGCCGCGCAACCGACCGCGACCCTGCAGCAGCAGATCGCCAGCGCGCCCTACACTACGAACACCGGTGATTCCTGGCTCAAGTTCGGCACCTTCAAGCTGACGCTGGATGGCGGAATGACAATCGGCACGGCCTACCAGCGTTATCCTTATGGAGCTTTCGGGAAACAGTTGTACGGGAAGACAAATCCCGACGATCGAGGGCAACTGTTTATTCCGCCGGCCAAGTTACTGGCGGTGATGGAATCCGCGCGCGACCATGGCTGGCAGCTCACCACGCATGACCAGGGCGGCGGCGCGGTCGATAATTTCCTTGACGTGCTGGAACAGTTAGACCGCCTGAAGCCGATCGGCCCGACGCGCTCGCACGTGATGCATGCCAGCTTTCAGAGTCCCGCAGCGATTGCGCGCATGAAGAAGATGGGCATTCTGGCAGACGTTCAGGCACCGTGGTTATACCTGGACGGTCCGGCGCTGGAGAAGGTCTTCGGTTATGACGGGATGCGCTACTTCTATCCGCTTCGGACTTATCTGGACGCGGGTATCGTGGTGGCAGCCGGAAGCGACCATATGATTGGTCACAACAAAAACTACGCGATTAATCCTTACAATCCTTTCCTAAGTATGTGGACCGAGGTCACGCGGCTGACGAACACCGGCAAGGTCATGCATCCGGAACAACGCATCACGCGAGCCGAGGCGCTGAAAACGCATACCATCTGGCCCGCATTCCTGCAATTCGCGGATAAGGAACGGGGATCAATCGAACGCGGCAAGCTGGCGGACATGGTCGTGATCGATCGTGACTACCTCACCTGTCCCGAATCAGAGATCAAGGATATCCAGCCCGTGTTGACGATTCTGGATGGCAAGGTGATCGCTTTCAAACGCTAGACCGAATTGCAGGGGGAATTACTCGTGGCAGAACAGAGCAGAAGACACTTCATCTACACCGCGGCCGCTGCGCTGGCGGTCAACGCGGCCAGACCGTTGCGGGGGGCCGATGACAAGGTCAGCCTTGCGATTATCGGGCTCGGCGGACGCGGTACCGACCATATGCAGGAGTTCGCCGGCTTACCGGACGCACGAATCGTGGCACTGTGCGATGTGAACCAGGCGGCGCTCGAACGCGGGCAGGCGTTGGTGGAAAAGCTGACGGGTTCCAAGCCCAGGGGTTACTCGGACATGCGTCAGGTCTTTGACGACAAGGAAATTCAGGCCGTCTCCATGCCGCTGCCCAATCACTGGCACGCCCTGGCCACCATCTGGGCATGTCAGGCCGGCAAGGACGTCTACATCGAGAAGCCTGCCTGCCACAACCCGTGGGAAGGCCAGAAGATGGTGGAAGCCGCGCGAAAATACAACCGCATGGTGCAGGTAGGTTCACAGGGCCGCAGCATGGCGCATAAGATCAAGGCCGTCGATCTGTTGCATCAAGGTGCAATTGGCAAGGTATACATGGCGAAAGGCCTCTGCTACAAGCGCCGCGCGTCGATCGGTCACAAGCCCGATTCGCCGGTGCCGCCGGGAGTGGACTGGGATAAGTTCCTCGGCCCCGCGCCCATGCGCCCGTTCAACGAGCTCCGCTTCAAGTACAACTGGCACTGGTTCTGGGACACCGGCAATGGCGATATCGGCAACCAGGGGGTCCATGAGATGGACATCGCGCGCTGGGGACTGGGTAGAGACCTTCCGCAAGCAGTGGTGTCGACCGGCGGGAAATTCGCGTATGACGATGACCAGGAAACGCCGAACACCCAGATCGCGACCTTCGACTATGGTGACGCGGAATTAGTCTTCGAAGTGCGCGGCATCTTCACGGGTTCGGAAGGCAACCTGCCGATTTCCGGGCACAACACAGTGGGCAATCTCTTCTTCGGAAGCGACGGTTGGATGTCGCTCGATGAGACCGGATACCGGATCTACCCGACAAACGCGACTACTCCCTCGGTGACCGAGAAGAACATGGGGAAAGGCGATGCCGCTCCCCACATGCAGAATTTCCTGGCATGCGGTGCGCAGCCGAAATTCGAAAAGTCTGAACGCAGAAGTTCAGATCGGCGTAACGTCGGCGGACCTCTGCCACCTGGCGAATATCAGCTACCGGCTGAAGCGCTCTCTGAAGTTCGATCCCTCCTCGGGTAAGTTTCCCGGCGATAGCGACGCGAACAGTATGCTGACACGGAACTATCGAGCTCCGTATGTTGTACCGGAGGTGGTGTAAGTTGCGTGAACTTGTTCTTCTGGGAACTCTGGCGATCTTCACCGTCAACGCACAAGTCAAGATCACGCGCGGTACGGGGAAGCTCACGGTAGAGATCGACGGTAAGCCATTTACGACTTACTATATGTCTGCCGACGGGAACAAGCCTTATCTCTATCCGTTGCGCACCGCATCGGGAATCCAGGTGACCCGCCACTTTCCGATGGATACTTATCCGGGCGAGACCAATGACCATCCGCATCATCGCGGCCTGTTCTTCGCGCACGGCGATATTAACGGCATCAACTTCTGGGCAACGGAAAAAGAGACCCGAACTCCCAACGACGGCAGCATGGTGTTGCGAAAGATTGTGCAGGCTGAGGGCGGCGCGAAATCGGGTGCGATCAAGGCGGTCTTCGACGGACTTGATCCACAGGGCAAGCCCATGATGACCGAAACGCGCACCATTACCTTCCACGGTGGGCCGGACCTCCGGATCATTGACTTCGTAGAAACGGTGAAAGCGCTGCGGCTGCTGAAATTCGGGGACACCAAGGAAGGTACCTTCGGCATTCGTCTGGCAACCGCGCTCTCGGAAGACAAGGGCGGCAAAATGACGAATGCAGAAGGCGCGCAAACGGAAAAGAACGTCTGGGGCAAGCGTTCCAAGTGGGTGGATTATGCCGGAACGGTGGAAGGTCAGCCGGTTGGCGTGACAATCATGGACAATCCGGCCAATCCGCGCTATCCCACCTATTGGCACTCACGCGCCTATGGGTTATTTGCCGCGAATCCGTTCGGACTACACGATTTTCTCGCCGATAAGAATCAAAACGGCAGCATGACCGTAGAGGCCGGTAAGTCCGTGACGTTCCGGTATCGCGTTGTAATTCATCCCGGCAGCACGGAAAGCGCCAATATTCCGGCACTCTACGACCAGTATGTAGCGAAGTAATCAGTAAAGGAACCGTCCGAGCCGCTCGATCTTATTAGCAGCTCCAGCGATTTCTCAAACTCGCGCGACGGGAGCGACGGATGGAAAGGAATCCATTCCGCCGGAAACAATCGGGTCTTGCCGGATACATCTCCGATCGATCAAAATCGGCATCGCTCACCACCACCGCTGAATGACCAGGGCGTTAGCGGGCACGGGGTAGGAGGAAAGTGATCGACTGGTTTCTTACATCGCCCGCAGCATGAATATTGAACTCGTGATGCTTCTCTGCCGCTTCGATGAACTCGGTATGCTCCCGGCGGTCCGCGCCTTCTTTCCAGACCTGGGTGATCTGGAGTTTCCCGCTCGGAGGTGCGGAGCGTACATAGTGAGCCAGACGGATGTGATCGATTGCAGGCCCATCGGACACGATGCGCACGTAAACGCGCGTGGTGCCCGCCGGTAAAGTGACCTGCCTGAACGCTTCCGGCCATTGCAGCAGACGGTCGATGGGGTCGCTATCGAGCCACTGGAGCTTCGCGGTGGTTCGATAGATAGTTTGGAACGGACCCTCCGGTGTGAGAGCCCAGCCAATCGACGCCACCCCATCCTGCGTTGTGACTGCTGTCGGCCGCGTTTCCGCAGTGAGTTTATCCGGCGCGAGGTGATTCTTCAGATTCAGGAAGCGCGCCCCGACTTCGAAGGAAGCCAGTTCGGAACCAGCCGACTCCAGCGTGTAGTTCATCACTCCCGTCTTGCCCGTGATAGGCACAAGGAAACTTTGCCCGTGTTCGGTCACGAGTCGCAGGTCCTTCACTGGAGCGCTCGCAAGAGTTGCGTTCAACTGCACGCGGCGAAGTGGCAAAGCCGTCGTGAAATGCATCGGATTTCCCCCAGCCTGTAACGTGGGGAGAGATCGCGGGTTGAGCTGGATGCGCGAAACAAAGCGCGCTGCTCCCGGCTGAACGTCCCCTCCCTTCGAGATTCTCACTAAGTATCCGTAGGAACCGCTAACGGCTGTAAGCCGCCCATGTGCCGTTTTGGCAAGTACCTGCGGCTCTATCTGCCATGCGCCCGCATGAGGCCCGTGCAGTTCTCCCGCAGGTTGCCATGTTGCGCCGCTGTCGGTCGAAGTCTCGACACGCAGGGAAGAGGCCGCACCCAACCGCGCGTTCAACGTGAATTGGGCATCGATGATGACATAGGGGCTTGGCATCTCGATCGTCACTACTGAATCATCGGGCAAACCCTCGGGTTCGTACTCGATACGTCCCGTTGCCCAGCGGCGCGCGTCCTTTTGACTACGCGGGCCATCCGGCGTACGAATCGCATATTCGCTGAGTTCCTGGGGAAACTCGGTCCAACGCGTGCCATCAAACTTGTACGGAAGATAGAAGAGCCCCGGCTCTTCGGGCTCGAAATAGCGGACCAGCTTCTCTCCCGGCCGCAGCACAAAGTCCATTGAATGCCCCGTCGCGTAACGCGCTTCCGGGAATAAATAGTTATCTGAGGTAGTAGTGAAGAGTTCCGCGAGGCCCTTCATCGCACTGGCGCGCACGTCGGCCGGATACCACGGATCATCCACAACCTCCGGTTTCACCTTGTCGGGCGCGCGCAACTTTCCCAGAATGATGTCGCGATTCTGTTCGAGGTCGCGAACACTGGACACGGGCTTACCAAAGAAGTGACCTTCGCCGGGCACGTTGTAACCCATCATGTCGGAATCGTAATAGTGATACTTCCCTTCATAAAACACTTCCGTAACGGTATGCCCGGTTAAAAACCAGGTACGGGCATCGGCGAAACCACCGGCGCGGAAGGTAGCTGCCAGCAATGGCGCGATGTGATAGCAAAGGCCGAAGCCATAGCTATTGATTAACTTGATGGGATCGAGCACTTCTCCGGTGGGCTCTTCATAAGTCCATCCAGCGATGTGATACCAGAAGCCGGGTTCCACAAATCGTCCATCGGTAAGAAAGAATCGCCAGATCGCCTGAGCTTTCTGACGCGGCGTTTCCGCGTGCGCACCGGTGTAAATGGCGTTGGCGAATGCCGCCAGGTCGCTTGTATCCGGCTGGTTTTCGCGCAGCAACTTGGGAGAGTATACCTGCGCACGGAGCAAGGCACCAAACAACAACGCAACCATTAATTTTTTCATGCACACCATTGCGCAACAAACAGTAACAACGTTTGAGCAGCCAGGATCAGGGAGTCAATTTCGACATACTCATCCGCCCCGTGGGTATTACCGCCCTTGGCACCCCAGATGGCAGACGGGATCTTGAATCCGTCCTGCAGGATGAACATATCGCAAGGACCTTCAATGCCAGTAATTACCGGTTCTTTCCCAGTGACGAGGCGCGCGCATTCCGACAGTTCCTGCACCACGGCCGCAGTGCGAGGAGTCGATGAACCAGGCATCCAGCGAATCGGCATGCGCACTTCCGGAGCAAGCGTGTAGAGTTCCGGCTTACTTTGGGTCAGTTGATGGAACCAGTCGAAAAACTCTCGCTCCACATCGGACTGCGTTTCGCCGGGCATCAACTGCCAGTAGAGCTCAACCTGGCATGATTCGGGAATCGTAATGGGTTCTTTAAATCCCCACGGGGCCGTAATGACCTTAGTGACGGAAACAGGCACATGATCGGAATGGTTTGCATACATCTCATGCCGTGTCACGCGCGCGCGCTGCTTCGCAAAGACGGGGAGGTTGGAAAGGAAGTCGGTTAATTGCGCAATCACGCCAGACGGGAAGGCTTCTTCCCGCAGGACACCGCCGCTGGCGCGAAACGTAATGTGAACCGTTCGTCCTCCGCGTTGGGCAGGACAGATACGAAGCGAGGAAGGTTCCGAGAGAATTGCAGCGTCGGCGTTGTACCCGCGCAACCGCCCCGCGAGCGTGCCGTTGGCGCCACCGAACTCCTCGTCTACGACGGATTCAAAGATCAGGTCGCCCGACAAAGACAATCCGAGTTCAGCAACGCACTCGATGACGAACAGGTTGGTCGCGATGCCAGCCTTCATGTCATTTGAGCCGCGCCCATAGAGACGATTGCCTTCGACCGCGGCGCCAAATGCGTCGTGGGTCCAGTTCTGGGTTCCCCGCGGCACCGTATCGATGTGTCCCGTGAGGAGTAATGAGCGTCCGCCTCCCGAGCCCTTTCGCCGCGCAGCGAGGTTGGGCCGATCGCCATAGTCTCGCGACGAATGATAAAGCGGGTGTTCGTGCAAGCCGGGGACTTCGCTCAGCGGATAAAGATCCGGCTCCAGGCCGCAAGCCCGCAACTGCGCGTCCAGCCACAACTGGCAGTCGCGTTCCGATCCGCGCGGAGGGGTGTTTTGAGAATCCAGTCGGATGAGGTCACGCGCAATACCGACCAGACGGTCTTTCCGTTCTTCCACATGGCGGATCAGCAGGTGCTGCAGATCCCGTGGCGGTGTGTGGGTCTGAGTCGACATAGATTGCGGACGGCTCGTATTAGTTGTCTCTTGCAAGTAAGTTTAAAGTCCACGCGTGCGTTTCGTCAACCGGAGCGCGTATGATGGGTTTCCACGCTCAATGACGGGAAACAATTACGTGCTGATCGTGTTCGACAGCTGCCGCTACGATGCATTCGTGAAAGCGGCACCGAAGACCATGCGAAAACTCGGCCGGGTCGAAAAACGCTGGGCTTATGCATCGTGGACCGCGCCGTCCCACTACAACCTGCTGATGGGACTGATGCCGCATACCAGCCCGCGGAATGTGTTTGCCTCGGATTATTACCGCCGCGACTTTCTGAAATTCAACGAGCGTCTGGGTGCAGAAGGCCTGGAATTCAAAAAGTTTGTGCCGCGGCTTTCCCTGCCCATCCTGCTGCAGAACCTAGGCTATGCGACGCACGCGATGGTCTCTTTGCCTGTGTTGAACCCCATGACTCTGTTGAACAGCGGCTTCGATAGCTACAAGCTGATGGATCGCCATAACGATATGGCCGCGATGATCAGAGACATGAGTTTCAGCGAGGAGCAGCCAACGTTCTACCTTTTGAATGTCGGCGAGACGCATTACCCATATGCCCTTCCCTCCGAATCACCCGAGAACTGGCCACGCGTCAGCGGCGTGCACGGCGTCTTCAAGCATCTGGATGATCATATCGTGGGTGGAAAGTTGCGTCGTACGCGTGAGAGGACTTTCGACAGCGCGAAGCTGCGCGAGTTGCGCAACCGTCAGATCGGCGCAGTCCGATATCTTGACGGCGTGGTCGAACAACTCTTCGACATTTTGCCGGCCAACACTTACGTGACGATTACGTCCGATCATGGGGAACTCTTTGGCGAAGACGGCTATTTCGGTCATGGTCCGATCCAGCATGAAAAGGTGCTCGAAGTACCCTTTGTCGAAGGCAAGCTGCGATGACGCACGTGCCTCTCGATCATCTGGCATACATCGGACCAGGTGCGGGCTTTGCTTTTCTTGGATCATTCCTGACGGTCGTTCTCTCGCTGCTCGTCAGCCTGTTGTCATTTCTGATCTGGCCTTTCCGGATCGCGTGGCTGGCATTGCGGCGTCGTGGACGTTTCGGACAAGCGCAGTTCAAAAAAGTAATTTTCCTCGGTCTGGATGGCCTCGACCCGAAGCTTGCCGAACAGTGGATGGACGAAGGCAAACTGCCGAACTTCAGTAAACTGCGCGAGCAGGGTAGCTATCAGAAGCTGCGCACGACGTTCCCACCGCTTTCGCCGGTAGCGTGGTCCACATTTGCCACGGGCGTGAACCCCGCTAAGCACAATATCTTTGACTTCCTGAATCGTGATCTCCGCACGTATGCGCCCGAGCTATCCTCTGCACGAGTGCGCACCGTCACGCGCTTTGTGCGGTTCGCCAAATGGAAGTTTCCATACCGCCGCGCGTCCGTCGAGACGCGGCGCAAGAGTGAACCGTTCTGGAAAATCCTCGGGCGTAATGCCATCCGAAGTTCGATCCTGCGCGTTCCCATTACGTTCCCCCCGGATGCGTTTGAAGGCACCATGCTCTCCGCGATGTCCACTCCCGACCTGCGCGGAACGCAAGGCAGCTTTACGTTCTTCTCGACCGGACCGGAAGCCTCTGCCTGCGAAGGCGGTATGCGCATTGTGTTTGTGGACGATGGCACTGCTCTGACCGCGAGCCTGCCCGGGCCGGGCGAGACCCGGGTTCCGTTCCGGGTGTTGCAGGACAGCGATCCAAACCGACGGATACTCGAAATCGACGGTCAGAAGATCGCATTGACGGTGGCTGAATACACGCCCTGGATCCGGCTAAGCTTCAAAACCGGACGATGGTCGAGGACGCGCGGGATTATTCGATTTCTACTCACCAGCACGGCGCCGCACGTGTCTCTCTACTGCACGGCAGTGGAGATCGATCCGGAAAATCCCGCGCTGCCGATCAGCCATCCCGGCTATTACGCGATGTATCTCGCAAAGTTGCTGGGTTCGTTCGCGACCCTGGGCATGGCGGAGGATACCTGGGCGCTGAACGAAGGTGTGATCGACGAAGACGCGTTCCTGGCGCAATCGAAGTTGATCCAATCCGAACGGGAAGCGATGTTCTTCAGCGTTCTGAGCAACACGCGCCGCGGGGTAGTGGCGTGCGTGTTCGATACTACCGATCGCGTGCAGCATATGTTCTATCGGTATCTGGATGCGTCGCGCACCGCGATCTCTCGGCACTCGGGCGTGATCGAAGATCTGTATCGCGATATGGATCGTATTGTCGGCCGCACCCTGCAGCATGTGGATTCCGACACTGCGCTCTTTGTTCTCTCCGATCATGGCTTCTGTTCATTCCGGCGAGGCGTGAACCTCAACACCTGGCTGTTTCAGAATGGATATCTGTTCCTGCGGGACGGTGCAGCGGAAGGCGCGGAGTATCTGGAAAACATCGATTGGTCTCGTACTCGTGTCTATACGTTCGGTCTCAGCGGGCTGTACCTGAATCTGCGCGGGCGTGAAGCGCAGGGTATCGTTGCACCGCAGGAAGCAGCAGCATTGCGCAGGGAATTGATCGCAAAACTCACGGCGCTTCCCGACACCGACAAGGAGTCGACAGCCATTCAGCATGTCTATGACTCCGCGGATATCTACAGCGGTCCCTATCGCGATGCGGCGCCGGATCTGGTGGTGGGATATGCACCGGGATACCGCGCATCGTGGAGCGCAGCGGTTGGCGCGGTCGCCAAAGATGTGTTTGAAGACAACGAAAAGTGCTGGAGCGGCGACCATTGTGTAGACCCTGCGGCCGTACCGGGCGTGCTTTTCTCGAACTGCAAAGTGCATGGCGATAACCCCGGAATTGAAGACATGGCGCCGACTGTTCTGAAATTATTCGGCGTTCCGGTCCCCGCGTGGATGGAAGGAAAGACACTGGCATGCACTCAATGAGCAATCGATATCGATGGCAGACAAGGTAAGCCTCAAACTCAGTAAGCAGCTCTGCGATCGAGCACGCGCCGTAGTCGAACAGGCCGGCTATAGTTCTCTCGAAGAGTTTATCGAGCACGCCATGGAGCGTGACTTGGGACGGCTTGAGCAGTCGGAGTCGAAGGAAGATCTGGTTCGCAAGCTGAAAGGCCTGGGCTACATCGATTGAACGAGATCGATCTTGGAACTGGGGCCCAACTGTGGGTGTTGGCCGCGGGAGCAATTTCGGGAGCCGCGTCGGTCTGGGCTTTGGGCCGCTGGTCCGATACGGAGCAGCTGCGCGTCTCCATCAACAGCATCCTGGCTCACCTGATGGAGTTTCGTCTGTTCGCGCAGGAGCCTTCGCTCATTGTTCGGGCGCAATGGAACCTGCTGCGGGCCAACGCGCGGATGCTGCGTGCGCTTCTGGGCCCCTCGCTGCTGCTCGTGGTTCCATTTGGCGCGCTTCTCGCCCTGCTGGACGGATTCTTCGGACACACCGCTTTGCAAGCGGGGGTCGCAGGAGTGGTCACCGTGCAGGCTTCCGGCTCACTGGACGATGCACGCTTACAGACTCCCACAGGCATTACCGTTGAGACGCCGGCATTGCGTGCACCGGCGGTCCATCAGGTAAGCTGGCGGATCAAATCGGTGCATGCGGTCAGCGGACTCATGCAGATCAGCGCTCATGGTGCGGTGATGCAGAAGAGTATCCGAACCGGCTCCGGGCTGCAATGGATTGCTCCGCAGCGCTCCGGTTCGCTGCCTGGATTCGTCTTGCACCCACAAGAATGGCCGCTCTTCCGGCGCGACATTGACTGGGTGCGCATCCAGTATCCACTCGCGCTGGTATTCGGGTTTCACTGGTTAGTCTGTTATTCCGTCGCGGCGTGTGTTGGCGCGCTGCTCACCTTGTGGAGGGTTTCGCAAACATGAAGGGTTTTGTCGGTCTCCTGATCTTTTCTGCTGCGGGCTTTGCGGGTACGTCGGCTCTATTCAACCGTGGCTATGCCGTGTTGCCGGAGCCGCAACAGGTCACGCTGCGCGCACCGGATTTCCTATTCGGAACGAACTGGCGCGTGGAACGCGGGCCTGGCACCGCTGCGGATTCAATGGCGCTTAAGAGCTTGACCGATGAGTTGAATGACCGGCATCACATGAAGTTGAACGGCGCGACAGGCGCGCCAACGTTGCTGCTCGAAATCAATTCCGGTTCGGTGCCAGTGGGCAACGCGCAGGATCAGGATCGCGCGGCGCTTGCAACGCAGGCCTACCGCATCGAATTTTCACCATCGCGCATCCATCTGATCGCAAATGCGGAACCTGGTCTGTTCTATGCGGTGCAGACCCTGTTACAGATGCTGGGTGCGCCGGGTATGTCCCGGCGTCTTCCGGAAGGTGAAATCACGGATTGGCCGGACCTGCAGATGCGCCAGATTTATTGGGACGACGCACATCATCTGGAACATCTTTCAGACCTGAAAGCCGCGGTGAAACAGGCTTCTTATTTCAAGATCAACGGATTCATCCTCAAGCTGGAGGGTCACTTTCAGTACCGCAGCGCGCCCGCTCTCGTCGAACCGCAGGCGCTCACGCCGAGCCGAGTTTCAGGAGCTTACCGATTACGGACTGAAGTACCACGTACAGGTGATTCCGTATCTGGATGCCCCGGCCCACATCGCCTTCATTTTAAAGCACCCCGAGTATGCCAGCCTGCGCTCTTTTCCCGAGAGTAACTACGAGTTGTGCGCGACGAATCCCGACTCGCTGAAACTGATGTACGGCATGTACGATGACCTGCTCGCGGCGAACAAGGGCGTCCAGTACTTCTATCTTTCAACGGACGAGGCCTACTACATTGGCTGGGCCCACAATGCGCAGTGCGATGAGACGACCCGCACAAAACAACTCGGGTCGCGTGGCAAACTGCTTGCGGAATTTGTGACCAGCGCGGCGAATTACCTGCACGATCGTGGTCGCACGGTGGTGTTCTGGGGCGAATATCCTTTGAAGCCCGAAGACATTGACGCGCTGCCCGCGCATGTCGTGAACGGTGAAACATACGGCGAGAAATTCGATCCGTTCTTCAAGCGCCGCGGCATCCGTCAGATGATTTACAACTCTACCGAAGGCGAAGAGCAACTATTCCCGCAGTATTATCTGGCGCCTGGTACCAGCCGCATGCACCCCCTGCATGAGTCCGAACAACGTGTGGTCGACGCGGTGCAGAAGATTGCCACCGATCCAGGCCGGCGCACCGCCGATCTGAGCGGGCTGGTGATTGCCGGTTGGGGCGACATGGGCCTGCACCCGGAAACGTTCTGGCTGGGTTACGCGGCAATCACCGCTTCGGGCTGGCACCCCGGTGCGGATGCCCAGCAATCGATGAGTGCGTTTTATCCCTTGTTCTATGGCCCTCGCGTCACCAATATGGATCGCGCGTATCAACTACTGAGTTATCAGGCACAGATCTGGACGGACACCTGGGAGCCAATGAATTCCACTGTGCGCAAGCCGATCTGGGGCAACTCCGAAAAGATCTTCACTCCTGCGGTGCCTGCGCACGACGCAACGCTGCCCCTACCCGAAGTGCCAGGCACCAACCTGCATCGCAGCGGCAATTGGGCTGGCTCCAACGCACGGCGTCTGCAGATCGCCGCAGAAGCGACGGCGCAGAACGACGAACTGATGGGCCTGTTGCAAAGCAATCTGCTGCTCGCCAATACGAACCGTTACAACCTGGAAGTGCTACTCTCCGTTGCTCGCCTGTGCCGCCAGAATCTCTCAATGCTTGGCAGTTTGCAGAACATCGACTCCGCACTGGCTGAGGCGGACAAGAGCGCGACCGCTGGCGCTGCCTCAGAAGCACTCGCTTCTCTCGATCGTGCACTGGACGCAGCGGTGCAGATTCGCGAAGACCGCAACAGCGCGCTCGCGGATGCAGTCAGCACCTGGTCCGTGACATGGCTGCCCCGTGTGCAGCAGGCTGGTGGCCGTCGCTTTCTGCATGAGGTAGACGACGTGAAAGATCACCTTCCCGATCGCACCGTGGACATGAGCTATCTCGTGTATCGTGAACTCCTGTTGCCGTTCGAAGCGTGGTACCAGGCTACACAACGGGTTCGGAATGACTATGCGCGTGCGCATGCACTGCCGGCACGTGATATACCTCTTCGCTGGAACACGTTGAAAGACGGGCAGGAGGCACTCTTACGCTGAGGCAGATATGGTCAAACAAGGCGTAGCAGCGAGGCGCGTTCTCCGGCCGCCCGAGGTGCGCGGTGCCAACCGTGCCGCCGTGTTGCTGCTACTTCAACAGAACGATTACATGTCCCGTGCCGATCTCGCGCGCCAGAGCGGTTTATCGGAAGGTGCCATCTCCCGCATCGTAACGGACCTGATGGAAGAAGGTCTGATCAGGGAAGATGGCGCGGAGAACTCCACTGGCGGCCGCCCCGGACGCCGCCTCACGCTCGATCCGCGACGCGTCATCTTCGGCGCCGAAATTCAGAATTGGGAGACTCGGTGCGCGGTCAGTACAATGCAGGGACGCATCGTCCGCACCCATCGCTTCCGCACACCGGCGTCAGCGGAACAAACGCTGGAAATGGTAGCCGACGCATTTCTTTCCTTCGGCAAAGAACTGGGTGCCGAGCGGCTGCCGGGCATGGGAATCTGTGCACGCGGAATCGTCAATAGTGATACGGGTGTGCTGGTACAGGGCAGCCGGCCCGAATGGCGCGAAATTCCGGTCCGCAGGTTTCTGGAGCAGCGCCTGCGCGAGCCAGTGATGGTGGAGAACAATGTGCGCGCCGCTGCGCTCGCGGAATACACCTATGGTTTAGCGGACATTGCGGGACGCCACTGCTTCCTGTTCGTCAAAGTAGACGAAGGGGTTGGCATGGGTATCCTCTTCGATGGCAAGCTCTACCCCGGGCCGCACATGGCTGCGGGTGAATTTGGGCAAATGGTGGTGGAGGCGGCGCCCGGCGAAGAACGGCACGATCGCGCGGGTTGCCTGGAGCGCCTGATCTCCAACCCAGCGCTGTGCCAGCGCTACTCCGACGTCAGCGGAAGCCGGCGGCAGAATAACGGCGGCGACACATCGGCTCGCGTGCGGCGTATCGCGGCGTTATCGATGGCCGGCGATCCGATCGCCACACAAATCGTGGCTGAGGCATCGCGCTACCTGGGCATCGGAGTTTCGAATATGGTCTGGGCACTGGATGCCGATGCCGTCGTCGTGGACGCCGCGATCACCGATGCATGGCCACAGTTTGGCCCGATCCTGCGCCAGCAGTTGCCGGATGAGCGTGAACTGCTGGGCGGGCACAGCCTGCAGATCCGGCCATCGGCTTTCGGCGGAGAAGCGGCGCTGATCGGAGCGGCCACACTGCCGTTAGCCCGGATCTTCACGGGGATCTCGCCGGTCCCGGTGCTCTCGGAGTCCAGGTGAGTCAAGCCCCTCCGGCGCTGAAGCGCGTTCTTTCACGACGGGATTTAGTGCTCTATGGACTGGTGATTCTCGGTCCCACCGCGCCTTATCCCGTGTATGGCATTGTGCAGCAACTTTCGCGCGGCCATGCCGCGCTCGGATATCTCGTCGCCATGGTGGCCGTGCTGTTCACCGCGGCGAGCTACGGGAAGATGTCGGGCGCCTTTCCTTCGGCCGGTTCGACGTACACCTACGCAAGGCGTGCCTTGAACGAGAATGTTGGCTTTCTGGCTGGCTGGGCCATGATTCTGGACTACGTGCTCATCCCGCTGGTGAGCATCATCTATGCTGCGCTAACAGCGCATCGCCTGCTTCCTGTCGTGCCCTATGAAGCCTGGGCGATTTTGTTTTCGGTGGGCCTCACGCTCATCAACATCCCGGGTATCCGCGTGACCGCGCGCGCCAGTGAAGTCATGATGGCCCTAATGGGGTTGTGCGCAGTGGCTTTCATTCTGCTTGCCGCCAGATACGTGGTCAGCCAACACGGTTTTGCCGGGCTCTTTGACATGTCCGCCATTTATCGGCCGCAGACGTTCGGTCTTCGCCCTCTGATGCTGGGCGCCGGCGTGGCCGCCATCTCTTACATCGGTTTCGACGCGATTTCGACGCTGGCTGAAGACACCGTGAATCCCGAGAGAGAGATCGGTTTCGCAACTGTGTTGGTCTGCGTTTTGCAGACGCTGATCTGTTTCGTCACCGTGTATCTGGCTGCGCTGGTATGGCCCGACTTTCACTCCTTTCGAGATCCCGAGACGATCATTCTCGATCTCGGCCAGCGCATTGGAGGTGCATGGATGTTCGGGAGCCTGACATTCGTGTTGCTCGTGGCAGGACTCGCGAGCGCGCTGACCGGCCAGGCGGGCGCATCCCGGCTGCTGTATGGCATGGGGCGCGACGGTGTGCTCTCGCGCCGCATCTTCGCGCATCTCGACCCGAAGCATCTGACGCCCACGCGCAGTATCTATCTACTCGGTGGTCTGTCCATGGTGGCGTCCATATTCATGCGCTTTGAGATTGCGGTGGAGCTGTTGAACTTCGGAGCCTTCGCGGGCTTCATTCTGGTGAATTTGAGCGTCATCCGCCATTTCTACATTCGCGCGCGCATGCGCTCCGGGCGCGCCCTCTTCACTAACCTCATCTTCCCGGCCCTCGGCGCCTGTTTCTGCACGTATCTCTGGATGAGCCTGAGCACGAAGGCAAAAATTGCCGGCTTCGTCTGGCTGTTGATCGGCGTTCTCTATCTCGCGTTCCTGACTCGGGGTTTTCGCAACGCTCCCAAGGAAATCAGCGCGCTGCAGGATACCGCGATATAGAAGCCCTTCACAAACTGCCACCCGCAAATTCTGTTCGAACAGCCTTTCTTGTTGGGGTAAAGTTATCCTCATGGGAAAAACTGAACTGGACCGCCGAGCATTTCTCAAAGCCGCAGCCGCCACCGCGTTGGCTTCGGCGCCGGCAGCCGCGGCTGTGCCCCCCAGCGATCAGATCACTCTGGGGTTCATCGGAGTGGGAACCATGGGGACCGACAACCTGACTGCCGCCATGGCGCAGTCGGGAGTTCGCGTGGGCGCCGTCTGCGACGTCTATCAGCCACACCTCGAGCGGGCTGCGGCCGTTGCAAAACGTACCGGGAATACTCCGAAAGAGACTGCTGATTTCCGGGAAGTGCTGGCGGATCGATCGATTGATGCGGTGTGCATCTCTACTCCCGATCACTGGCATCCCTACATGACTGTCGAAGCATGCAAAGCCGGCAAAGACGTCTACGTCGAAAAACCAGCCTGCGTGTCAATCGACGATGGGTGGCCGATGGTGGAAGCCGCGCGCAAACACCAGCGGGTAGTGCAGGCAGGAACCTGGCAACGCTCCGGTCAACATTTTCAGAAGGCGTGCGAGATGGTGCGCGACGGAACGCTGGGCAAGGTCACCATGTGCAAGACCTGGATCTACAGCAACCAGCCTCGCGAAGGCATCGGCAATCCGCCCTCGAGCGCGGTGCCGGCCGGCCTGAACTGGGAAATGTGGCAAGGGCCGGCACCCGCGCGGCCGTTTAATCCGAATCGCTTCGGCGTGTATCCCGAACGCATATTCCTACTTCCGCTATTTCTGGGATTACGCGGGCGGTCAACTGACGGATTCGGGTGTGCACATGATCGATATCGTGCAGATGGCGTTCGGAGAGCAGATGCCGCTCGCGATCGCTGCGCTCGGTGGCAAGTACTGGTTCACGGATGACACAGAGACCCCTGACACGATGCAGGTCGTCTATGAATATCCGGGTTTTCTCGGCTCGTGGGAACACCGTTCGAACAACACGGAGGCCGCGAAGAACCGTCTGATGGGCATCACTTTCCACGGCACGCGCGGGACTTTGTATGTGGACCGCTCGCTGTGTCGGCTGACTCCGGAGAAGGGAATGGGCCTGGAGCCTTTCGAAATGCCGCGTGTCACGGACCCGCATCCGCTGCACTGGGCGAATTTCGTCAAGTGCATTCGCACCCGCGAGAAGCCGAACAGCGATATCGAAACGTGTGTCCGCTCATCAGCCACCAGCATTCTGGGCAATGTATCGCTGCGCAGCCGGCTGCGGCTCGATTGGGACGAAGCGCACCACACGGTGAAGCAACCTGAAGCCAGACCGCTGCTGCATCCGGATTCCCGCGCGCAATGGGCCGTCAAGCTATAGACGTCCGGATCCGGCGGGCGCTCGCGGCGGGCGTCCTGACCGTTTGTTGCTGCATCTGCACACCGGCGGCTTCACTTTCGCTGCTGCCCGAGCACCTGCGCCCGGACCCATTTGGCGGAATCGTTGCCCCCGACCGGACCGCGGGTGCCATTCCCCTGCAACAGCTGCCTCTGGAAACTGCACGAGGCGGATATGCTTCGTGCCACCTGCTGGTGACATCCGATCAGTCCGCCGCCTACCAGTTAACCGTGGCGCCGTTCGCCCCGGCGACACGCGTTGAACTCGCACTGTACCGCGAGTGGTTCCACTTCCTCCCCGAAACCAAAACCTATTTTCCGGATGCCCTGATCCCGGTACAGTCCCCTTACTCTTCCCATTTGCCCGATGCCGCAAATCACATCGCCGGGCAAACCGTGCAGAGCTTCTGGATTGATATCTGGGTGCCCGCTGCCGCAACCGCGGGAGACTTTGAAACCAGAGCGACGCTGACCAGCCAGGGGAAGACCGTCACACTTCCGCTGCATCTCCACGTGCTGCCCGCGCTCGTTCCGGCGGAAGATCCCGTACTGATTGATCACAACTCCTACGGCACATCGTGGTTCAGCAGCGACTACCCCGAGTTGCGGCGGCACGTGGGGGAACAGGCGTTCTACTCCACAAAAACGTTTGATCTGATTCATGCGTACCACCGCATGTTCTACGAGCACCGCGGCATTTTTCATCAACTGGGTTATGGGCACGCCGGCAAAGTGGGACCGGAGTTTGCTCCGCGTCTGGCGGGCTCGGGCAAGACAAAACATGTAGCCGACTGGTCGTTCTTTGACCAACACTACGGCCCGTTGCTGGATGGTTCGGCGTTTGCGCAAACCCATCGTGGGCCGCAGCCGATTCCATTCGTGTATCTGCCCATCAACCCCGAATGGCCAGCATCGCTCGAGTGGTGGGGGGAACCCGGGTACGAACGCGAGTTCGTCAACGTCGTGTCCGAAATGGAACAGCACTTTCGTGCGAAAGGCTGGACTCACACAAACTTCGAAATGTTCTTCAACCATAAGAAGCGCTACAAGGGTTTCTGGTGGGATGGCGACGAGACGCGCTTTCCGGGCGACTATGCCTCCTTTCCGGTCTACGCACGACTGCTTCGGCTGGCAGTACCGGCAGACTCCCCCGTCAGGTTTGTGTTCCGCGCCGACGTGAGTTGGACGATGGAACGCCAGTGGCGCGAATTGCAAGGCACGCTCAACTTCTGGGTATGTGGTGGAGGCATGTTCAGCTGGTATCCATCAGCACCGAAGATGTTGCGCGATCGCGGCGACATAGTCTGGACTTACGGCGGGACTCCACCGGTGACCGAAGCCAGTTCCCACATCACGCTTGATGTGGTGCGCACCTGGATGCAGGGCGTGCAAGGCTTTGTCCGCTGGCAGACGGTGGCGGCCGGTGCTGACCCGTGGTTTCACTTCAAAGGCGGCGCTGAGACGCTGGTTTACCCCGGTGACCGCTTCGGTATTGCGGAACCCCTGCCATCGGTGCGGCTGAAGATCGAGCGCAATGCAGTGCAGGATCTTGCGCTCCTGACCAGTCTTGCGAAACGGGAGGACAGCCGCGCCCGCGTTGCGCAACTCTTCAACGGCACATTGCCCGACGAGTGGTGGACGCCGCGCCCGGCGCTTGCCGACTCGAATCCCGAAAACTGGTCGAACGCCGACGTCGAAGACGCCGCGCCGATTCCGCCAAAGTTTGCCGCGCTGCTGGATTCCGCCGCGTGGCAGCGCGTGCGCACTTATGTATTTGAGCTGGCGAAGGAGAGCCGGTGAGAAGAGCGATTGCTGTATTGCTCTTCGCCTCCGGCGTGTTCGCCGCGGGTAATTCGGGCGAGAACTCAGCCATGCTGCGCGATCTGGACCAGGTTGCCCGCGTGGCTTCCGTCATGCTGGATGGCGATACCTGCCTGCGCATCCAAACCCCGCGCTCGGCCCACTACCTGACCGTGAAAGACAGGCGCGATCCCTGGCGGGCCGGTGACAACTACGATGTGAATGCCGCGCCTTTCATCGAGACCAAGAAGACGCTGATTCGCCTGGCGCATCTTTGTGGAACGCCTTGTGATGTGAACCTGTGGATGCCCGAGCCAGGGAATGCCGTTCGCGTGCAGATCGTGATCCGCAACGTGCATGAGTTGAGCCAGTTCTGGAACTGGGGAGATCTGGAGCAGGCGATGCCGGCGGAGATGCAGCGCGTAATCTCCGGCGGCAAGAGGGTCAGCGTGAGCCGCAAGCGGGGCATGGTGTCGGTACTCGCGCCCGTACGCAATAGTCTGGGCGATATCGTTGCCGTCGCCGAAGTAGTAAGTCAGAAGGACCAGGATCCCCGGGAGAACGTGAAATGAAGCGAACGCTGTGGACAGCACTCGCCGCAGTTGCGACTGCGTGTGCGGCGGATGTACCGGCCGTGCGCAGTTATGAAGGCAAACTGAGCATTCCCACTTACGAACATTCGGCTCGCGAGACAGAGCCACCGCTGTTCTCCAATTCGACCGTCACCGGGATGTATCCGTTTACGACATACCTGATGCCCTATAAGCCGGGGCCGAACCCTAAGGAATATGCAGCGGTGTTTGTGGAGAACGAATATCTCAAGCTGACCTACATCCCGGAGTTCGGGGGGCGAATTTACTCGGTCTATGACAAGCTGCGGAAGCGCGAGATGCTCTATCGCAACGATGTTGTGAAGCCCGCGCCTTACAATCCGCGCAATAGCTGGCCCCAATCGGGTATGGAGTTGACGGGACCGCAGGATGTCCACACGCTCACGCTTTATGGGGAACCATTCTGGGCACATCGCGTGGTCAGGCAACCGGACGGAAGTCTCACGCTGGTGCTGAGCGAGACCGATCCGGTGTATGGCATGAATGTAGATTTATCGGCGACGCTGCATCCGGGCATCGCGGCGCTCGAGATCAAAGTGTCGTGCTTCAACCCGCGCGACGTGCGCGAGCCCCAGATGTTCTGGATCAACACCGCGCTTTCTGCCACACCGGAGACGCGCTTCCTCTATCCCATGAGCCGCACCGTAGGGCATACCACGGCAGATATTGCTGACTGGCCCATCTACAACGGCGTCGACTACAGCCGCGACCGCAACAACCAGAACATGCTGGGAGTGTTCGGCATCGACATCTACGACAACTTTCACGGCGCGTATCAATTTGATCGCGATTACGGAATCTTTCGTTACGGAGACCGGCGCGTGGTGCAGGGCATGAAGCTGTGGACCTTCGGGTACGGCGCAGGGGCAAAGACGTTTGAACGCGGCTACACGGACAACGCCGGGCCCTACGTGGAAGTACAGAGCGGCCGGCACGTGTGGGATGGCCACTATGAATGGGTTGCGCCTCATCACAACGAAGGCTGGAGCGAATGGTGGATTCCGGTATCCCGGACCAGGGGACTCACTACCCTCACGCGCGATATCGCATTGAACCTGACGGTATCCGACGACGTTGTCAGATTGGCGCTGGCCAGCACGCACGTGGTGCCGAAAGCTGTGCTGACGGTGAGTGCGCGTTCCGGTGAACTGTTGCATACGTCGGCCGATCTGGACCCCGCACGCACCTTGAATTTCGAGATTCACAATGCTCCTTCCGGCGATGCGCTGCACGAATTAACTGTGAAGGTGACCGACGCTGCGGGAAATGTGTTGCTGGATTATGTCCGTCCCGATGAAAATCCGGGGCGCAAGGAGTACACACCGTTCACCAGGCCGCTGGAGCAGCCGCGCACGCCGCCGGAGAAGATGAGCGCAGAGGAATTGACGCTGGCAGCCGAGTATCGCCTGAAGGAACTGGATGAGAGCGGCGCGCAGGCGTTGTTCGATCGCGCCTTTCAGATCGATCCCGGCTATTCACGCGCGCACCTACTGCTGGGTATTGCGCATTTCAATGCCGGGCGCTACGAACAGGCCGTCCAACAGTTGAGCAAAGCGATTGAGCGTGATCCCTACGCTGACTCGGCTTACTACTATCTGGCGATGTCGCAATTTGCGTTGCACAAAGATGCAGAGGCGGAGCGCAATCTTTACTACATCTGGCCGGAGAGCGCATTTTACGGAGCACGGGAATATCACCTGGGCCGGCTTGATTTCCAAAAGCATCAGCTCGACACGGCAGTGACGCATTTTGAAAGCGCGCTCGCAGCGAACGCGAACGACCTGCTCGCACACTCCGCTTTAGCAGTCGCGTTGCGCGAGCGTGGCGACCGCCCGGGCGCGGAGTCGCATCTCACGCGGCTGGAAAAACTCGACCCGGGCAACAGGATTGCCGCGGCTGAGCGGTGGTTCCTCTCCCGCACTCCCCAGACCCGTGCTCAGTTGCTGGACGTGCTGGGCGGACAGCCTGAAGAAGCTCTGAACCTGACGATTTTCTACCGCAACCTGGAGCGCTGGCAGCAGGCGGCAGAGTTACTCAGTCTTGCCGGCCAGACGAGCGCGGCCGAGCGCGCTACGCCGGAGTTCTATTACACGCTCGCGTACTGCCAACGGCGTGCCGGGGATGTCGCAGCGGCCGACGCGACTTTGAACAAAGCGGCTCATGCCAACCGCCACGTAGATCGCTTTCCATATCGTTTGGAAAGTGAAGCGCCGCTGCTTGAAGCCGTGCGCCTGCGTCCGCAGGATGCAACAGCGCGCTTCGATTTGGCGTGCCTCTTGTATTTCCGTGGCAGGCAGCAAGAGGCCATCGCGCAATGGGAAGCTGCGGCTGCGATAGAACCGGGTGACTTTGCAACGCGCCGCGCATTGGGACTGGCTTACGCCGAACAGGGGCGTCCTGTAGAAAAGGCGGCGGAGCAGTTGGAACGCGCGGTCGCTCTTAACCCGTCGCACGTGCGGACTCTGGATGATCTGAGCACGCTGTATGCCCGCGCGGGCCGTTTCGACGACCAGCTCGCCGTGTTGAACAAAGCGTTGCAGCGCACACCGAATGATGACGATCTGGCCGAGGGAATTCTCGCGGCAAACCTGAACAAGGGCCGCTATGACGACGCGGAACGCCTGATCGAGACCCATACGTTTGCGCCGCGCCATCGCACCTACACGCTGCGCGACAAGTATCGTGTGCTGCGCTACGGGATGGGCGCGCAGTCCTTTGCTCGCGGCGATTACCAGAATGCCCTCCAGTATTTTCAATCGGCTCTGAAACCGCCCGTCAACCTGGGCGTTGATGACTTCCAGCAGCAACCGTCTCCGCGCCTGAACTACTACATTGGCCGCAGCCTGGAAGCAATGGGGAAGACAGCGGAAGCCCGCCTTGCTTATGAAAAGAGCCTCACGGGCATGCAAAGCCTTTCCGGCGATCGCGATAGCTGGAGCAGTGAGAACTACTTCATGGTCCTCGCGCTTGACCGGCTGGGCCGCAAGCCGGAAGCGGATCGACTGGAGACTCACTTCGCCAACTTCGCTGCCGCCGAGAAGGATGACAAGCAGCCGGTGCACCGTTCGGCCGCTCGCTACCTGCTGGGATTGATTGATCTGCGCCACAGCCATGTCGCGGAAGGAAAAGCGCTGTTCGCTGACGCCCTCAACTCCAGCCCCGACCTGCTGGCCGCGCGACTCGAGTTGCGCGGTGACGTGGTTCCGGAGGAGTTGTCTGCGCGATGAAGACTTCTGATTTGGGCTTTCCGTTGGGTGCTGCCCTCGCTATGGCAATGATTCCTTGCGGCGTGGCCGCCGAGTTGATTTTGCCCGCCGCGGCGGAGCGCACGGGGGCGGTTACTGCTGTTTATCGAACGTCGCCGCAGGCCACCGGGAGCGCGGAGTTGCAAATATCGTGGACCGATGTGCTCGGCCGCGTCGTCGAACACCGTACGCTGAAGCTCGATCTGGTCGATGAAACGGAGGTTCGTTTCGAACTCGACATGCGGCGAGCAGTGGCGACGCAGAACACGATCAAGGCTCATTTTCACCTGGAGGGCAAGAACCGCAAAGGCGAGCCCGACAGGCGTGACGAAGACGCCGTAGCGAATCTGCTGGCAACCCCGCGCGATTCGACGTGGTGGGATTACATGACCATCATGTGGCAGGACAACACTGCAGCCAGCTTCGACGTGATGAAAAGCCTGGGCGTCAATGCCGGCAAATCTCCGGAGCACTCCGCTTCCCTGCCCTTCCCGCTGCTGCAAAGCGACCTGCGGTTTTATGTGGAGAACATCGCCACGGATTTCTACGCGGCTTACCACCGCTACCGCGCCGATCGTCCCTACAACTTCGATTTGTTGCGAGCGAAGGAACTCTATAAGAGCGATCGCACGAGCAAGCAGGCCCTCAAGCGCGAGCCGAGCCTTTCGGATCCGGCATGGCTGAATACCGTTCGTGAGAGAGCAATCAGATCAGCACACGTGTATGCTCCCTACCGTCCCTTGTTCTACAACCTGGGCGATGAATCGGGTATCGCGGAACTCGCGGGCTTCTGGGATTTTGACTTTTCCGACTATGCTCTCGACGGAATGCGCGAATGGCTCAAAGAACGTTACGGCACGCTGAACGCTTTGAACCACCAATGGGAGACACAGTTCGAGCAATGGCATGACGTGGTACCCGACACCACGCCTGAAGCGATGAAGCGCGCCGACGATAACTACTCGTCGTGGTCAGACCACAAGGAGTGGATGGATATCTCCTTTGCCAGCGCATTGAAAATGGGCGCCGACGCAATCCGCTCCGTGGATCCCCACGCCTATGTGGGCATTGAAGGCGCGCAGATGCCCGGCTGGGGCGGCTATGACTATGCGCGGCTGGCAGCGAGCCTGCAGATGATGGAACCCTACGACATCGGCGACAACATCGAGATCATCCGGTCATTGAACCCGGAGTTGGCATTTGTCACCACCGCCTTTGCGCAGGGCGCCTGGGAGAAGCACCGCATCTGGTACGAGTTGCTGCACGGCGCTCGCGGCCACATCATCTGGGATGAGAAATATGAGGTCGTGGGCAAGGACGCGGTCATCGGTCCAAGAGGGAAAGAAGTCGCGCCCTACTGGAATGAACTGCACGACGGCATCGGCGCGTTGTTGATCAACAGCGAACGGCAGGCGGGCCCCATCGCAATTCATTATTCCCAGGCCAGTATGCGCTCTGAATGGATGCGTGTGCAGAAGCCAAAGGGGGACGCCTGGATCGAGCGCATGTCCTGGACCGAGCGGAAGGATAGCGACTTCCTGCGCCTGCGCGAATCCTATTGCCGGCTGATCGAGGATGAGGGACTGCAATACAACTTTGTCTCCTACGGGCAGGTGGAAGGCGGCGAACTGCTGCGCAGCGGCTACCGGATGTTGATCCTCCCGCACTCCAGCGCACTCTCAAGCGCGGAGGCCAATGCCATCACCAGCTTCGTGCAACAGGGCGGCACGCTGGTGGTGGATGGCGATGCCGGCACCTACGATGATCATTGCCGTAGGCTGCCGCAGTCCGGATTGGCCGCCGTTCTGAACGGAGCAGTGGGACGCGGACGCGTGGTACGCATGGACGCGCTGAACTACCATCAGCAGCGGCTGGTGGGCAAGGAAACCGCATTGCGGCAAGCGATGAGCGAAGCTCTTCGGCAAGCCGGTGTGCGGCCGACATATCAGGTGGTGGGCGCGGACGGAAAAAGCGTAACCGGCGTCGAGATTCACGAATTTCGCAACGGAGGCGTGACCATCATCGGTCTGCTGAGCAATCCCCAACTATCGGTGGATGAACTGGGGCCGCCGGAGTTCCGCTCAAACCAGCGGTTCGAGAAGAAGCAGAAGCTGAAACTGATCGCCCCGGCGTTACAGAACGCGGTCGATATTCGCGCTAGCAAAGCGCTGGGGGAAGTGAAGGAAGTCTCGGTGACGCTGGATCCTTACGAGCCCCGGCTGATTGCATACAGCAGCACGCCGCTGCCGGCTATTGTGCTGCATGCGCCGGAAACCATCGTACGCGGCGAGGCTGGCAGTTTCGGTATTACGGTGGCTGCCCGGTCTGACGCGAAGGTGCACATTTTCCACGTCGAAGTTCGCAACCCCGCCGGCCAACTCATCGAGTATTACTCCGGCAATTTGCGCGGGCCTCGTGGGAGCGCCGAAAAACGGCTGCCCATCGCGCTGAACGATCAACCGGGACAGTGGACGATGCATGTGACTGACATTCTGACGGGCTCGGGACAGACCGCCCGCTTCACCGTCAAATGAGCCTTAACTGTCATTCACAACAAAGAAGTGGACCGCGTCGGGTAACTGGATTGACATCGATTTCGAGCGTCTGTTATCCTCAGCGCTAATTCAAGCTTCGTGGAGGAACGACCACAATGCCTAGTTTCTTGCCAGTCATCAGAAAGCTACTCCTGGCTGTAGCGTGCGCCGCCCTTCCACTGGCTGCTCAGACAGGGCTTGGTAACGTCACCGGCACGGTGCAGGATGCGTCGCGTTCAGCAATTCCCAACGCGCCGATTACGTTGACCAACACCGCAACCGGCGCTGTTCGCAAGGCAACGTCCAACGCTTCGGGCGTCTATTCGCTGAACAGTTTGCAGGTGGGTCCGTACCGCCTCGCTGTGGATGCGCCCGGCTTCAGCCGTTGGGAAGGCGACTTTCGGGTGGAAGCGGGCGAGACCGTTACACTCGACGCCCAGATAAACGTCGGCAGCGTGGAGTCGAAAGTGGAGGTCAGTGCCGCAGCAGCGGAAGTCGCTACCGAAGGGTCGCAACTCAGCGACGTCAAGACGGCCAAGATCATCCACGACCTCCCGCTTAACGGCCGGCAGATTAGCAATCTCTTCACGCTGACGCCCGGCGTCGAAGGCGGGCAGAATACGCAGGGCGGCGGCAGTCCGCGCACCAACGGCATGATGGTGGGTTCCACGGAGATTCTGCTCGACGGCATGTCCTACGTGGACCGCTTCGGTGGCGGCATTTCACGCGTGCAGCCGGGCCTCGACACCATTCAGGAATATCGCGTGGAGACGGCAGGCTCGGGCGCGGCATTCGATCGTCCCTCCACCATTGAACTGGTCACCCGCAGTGGCACCAATCAGTTTCACGGCGGGGCATTCGAGACGCTACGCGATAATTACGGCGGCCTGGTCGCGCGCGCTGTGCAGGACGGGAACACGCCGGCCAAGCTGATCCGCAATGAGTTCGGCTACTTTGTCGGCGGGCCCATCAAGCGCAATAAGAGTTTCTTCTTCTTCGATCAGGAGTTCCTGCGGCAGCGCGAGAAGGTCTTCGCACAGGCCGCCGTCCCGACAGACGCGATGTGGGCTGGTGACTTCAGCAATGCAGTGGATTCGAGCGGCAACAAAATTACGCTTTACAATCCCTACAGCACGGACGCTAAAGGAAATCGCCAGCCTTTTCCGGGTAACATCATCCCGCAGAACCTGCTGAACCAACAAGTAGTGAAGGGCTTTCGCGGCGTTTCACCGGAGCCGTCGGGTCCGAACGCGGGGGCGAACCCCTGGCTCGGTAATAACTTTCAGACTTACTATCCCAAGACGACCGATACCAGTTCGATCACGGGCCGCTTCGACCAGATCCTTTCGAGCAAAGATAACCTGTCGGTACGCTATACGCAGTCGAAGTTTGCTTACCTGCAGGCAGGCGGCCAGTATGGCTACCCCCCGCTAGGTGTGAGCAACGCGACGGGCACGGGCGCAAAGAACTCGCACGTTTACAACGCTACAGTGCACCTCACGCACATGTTCACGCCGACGTTATTAAATGATTTCCAGGTTGCGGTGCATCGCGCGGCGAACGGACAGGGCACAAATTCGGACAACATCAACTGGGATGCCAAGCTCGGTCTGCCGAATCCGTTCGGCGCAACGGGTTGGCCGACCGTGTATACCGACGCGTACAGCATGTTCTATTACGGCAGCTGGGACTCCGATAACCGGAAGGCGCAGAACCTGACGAACTATCAACTCGACGACAACGTCACCCTGGTCAAAGGCCGCCACACCATGAAGTTCGGCGTCAAGGGGCGTTTGGAACGCAACAACGTGGTAGAACTGCAGCAGGCCCAAGGCTCAGACGGCTTTGATAGCGCCTGGACCGGCCTGTACGATCCGGCCGCACAAGGCATTGCATCGTTCACCGGTTCGGGACTTGCCAGTTTGGAGCTGGGTCTCCCTGGTTATCTTTCAAACCAGTACAATCGCGGTTACTTCTACTTCAAGCAAAAAGAGTTCGGCGTGTTCGCCGAGGACAGCTGGAAGGTGACGCCAAAGCTGACGGTGGGCTTGGGCTTGCGCTGGGAATTCTGGACGCCGTACCGCGAGAAATACAATCGGCTGGTGAACATCGATTTAAGTTCATTGAGCCCCACGTCGATGCAGGTGGTGCTGCCCGACAATACGACGCTGAACACGATTCCTGGGCTGCCACAAGCGGTGATCAGTTCTTGGGCGGCGCGCGGGTTAACGGCGGTGTCCGCCAACTCGATCGGCTTCCCTAGCGCCCTTACGCCCAACGTCTGGACGGACTTCGCGCCGCACCTTTCCGCAGCCTATCGCCTAACAGACAACTGGGTTGTGCGTGCGGGTTACGGTACTTACTACTGGCCCATGCCGCTTTCGCAGGTGCTGCAGTCAGCGCGTGTGAATCCTCCTCTGAACCTTCGTTACGAGAACAGCGTGGACGATCAGAACGGGACCAATGGCACTTACGCGCTAACCAATGTTCCGGCACAGAGTGACATGCTCGGTCCGAACGGTACGGCGACGGTGAGTGCGGGGGGCGTAAGCAGTGCCGCGCAGGGCTTCCTGGCGATGGACGTTCACAAGTGGAACGACAATCGCATGCAGGAGTGGACTTTCACGGTAGAGCGCGCCTTGATGCGCAACGTCGTTGTGAAGTTCGCTTATACGGGAAACCATGGCAGCAACCTGCAGCAGAACTGGGACGTGAACGCGCCGCTTTCGCGCTACAACTATCAGGCGCAGGTGGGTACTATCGCGCCTTCGCTGTCCCAACAGCGACAGTTGGATCCGAACTGGAGATTGACCGGTGCGGACGGCGTCCTGCGGCACAACGGTTACTCCAACAACAACTCGTTGCAGGCCTCAATTGAGCGCCGGCTGGCGGGTGGCCTGTCGTTCCAGTTGTTCTACGCGTTCACGCGGGCGTTGACCACCAACGATAGCGGCGGCTTCAGCTTCGGCGGAGCCGGCGGGATCAACGCGTCGTCGACGGGCGGGGGTAACCAGGGAGGCGGCACATCGGGATCGGTGCCGGCGAACGGCGAAATTTTCGGCAATCCGAATCTAAGCGACAGTCAGCGGCTGAAGCTGTTGTATACCAATTCGAGCCAAGTGCCGGCGCAACGGGTTACCTGGAACGGTGTTTACGAACTGCCCTTCGGCAAAGGCAAAAAGTACATGGGCAATTCTGGACGTTTGACCGACGCCTTGGTCGGTGGCTGGCAAATCGGCTTCATCGGCACCTGGGAAGGCGGCTTCTGGATGGGCGTAAATGCCGGCGACTATCTGTCCCGCAATCCTAGCCTGAGCGGCGATCAACGGCTCAACCTATCCATATTCGGTCAAAATCAGAAACTCTGGTTTGCTGGCGATTTCGATCCCACGCAAGCAACTAACGTCAGTGCTTCTGCACTGCAGGCCCTGGTGCCGATTGACCGCAGCGGGCGCGCTCTGCATCCGATCGGCCCCGGCTTTGACAACCGCGTATTGCAAACGCTCGCTAACGGTAGTGTGGTGCCAACCAACATCACGGATAACGTGAGTTCGAATTCGCGTAACTTCATGCTCGGACCCTCGGGGTGGAATCAGGATGCTTCGATCTTCAAGTATTTCCGCTTCACCGAAAGTGTCCGCTTGCGCATGAGCGGCGATTTCTTCAACGCGTTCAACCATCCGAACCTCAACAATCCCGATGGGCGAACGGGTCTGATCAATCTGAGTTCGCAGCCCAACAGCCCGCGCATCATTCAGGTGGGCGCTCGCCTGGAGTTTTAGCACGGGCTAACATAGGTTTTGCGTTTCAATTGCCTGCTTTGCATTGTTTTGTGTGCGGCCCTGGGGATCACCCCGGGCCGTGCCCAGAACGGGTCCGGCGCGATTCGGCTGGACGATCAACTCTCCTCGGCTTCCCTTCAAGCCAGCTCCAAAACCACTAACGTAAATGCCGCTGAGCCCGTCGTGTGGCAGAATTTTTTGTCGAAAGCCGACGTCACCTGGCAATTGATCCGCGGCACCATGGATGTGCACAACGGCGACCTGCTGGTAAAAGGTGGAGGTGCGACACCGGTGATCTTCGCGCCCAAGCAACCCGCCATTGATTGGAAGCTCTATTCCGCCGTGGAGGTTCGGATGTCCGCACAGGGCGGGCGTGAGGTGAAAATCAAGATTGGTGATTTCGAAGCCCGGCAAAAGCTGGGTCCTGTTGGCCAGTACAATGTCTACCGTTTCGATGTGAACGTGGATGCTCCCAAAGGCAGCCGCGTGCTGGGCGTGATGCCGACCGACAGCCTGACGGATGCGGTCGCGATTCACTCCATCAAACTGATTCCGAAGGCGGCGGGGTTTGAGAGGCGCGCAGGCATCGAGAATGTCGGCAAGCGCGATGAATATCGCAACACGGTGTATGTCCACTCGCCCGCCACACTGGGGTTCCGCGTCGCCGTTCCCCAGCATGGCCATCTGCATTTCGGAATGGGAATCACCGCGAAACAAGCGCCTGTGACCTTCCACGTCCTGGCGGATGGCGCAACTGTCTTCAGCCGGAAGATCGCGGATGTTGATCGTTGGGAAGATGGCGACGTAGATCTGTCACGGTGGGGCGGCCGCGACATCGAAGTGCAGTTGCAAACAGAATCGGGCGATGGCGCCGTTGCACTCTGGAGCCATCCGCTGATCACCAGTGCACTGCCGCATCCGAAATGGAACGTCCTGATCTACACGAGCGACACACTGCGCGCGGATCACGCGAGCGTATATGGCTATTCGCGCGACACCACGCCGTTCCTGAAAAAGCTTGGCGCGTCCGGCATCGTCTTCGAAGATTGCCAGGCGCAGGCGACGTGGACCAAAGCCTCTATCGCTTCGCTGATGACTTCGCTCTACTCTTTCACGCACGGCATCATGCGCGATTCCGACACGATCCCGCCGGGGGCCGCGACGCTGGCTGAGCAACTCAGGAAGGCGGGCTATGTTACGGCCAGTATCGTATCGACTCCGTTTGTGGGTCGAGCCACGGGGCTCGAGCGCGGCTTCGATTATCTACTCGAATATCCCGTCGTGCTGCGGGAACACAATCAACAGACAGAACGCGATACAGATTCGGAAGCGTTGAACCGCGTGGTCTTCCCGTGGCTGGATGCACACCGCGCGGAACCGTTTTTCCTCTATGCTCACGCCACCGATCCGCACGCGCCCTACAACCCGCCGCCGTCGTTTGAGAGCAGGTTCGCCAATCCCGCCGAGACACCGGCATTCCACCGCGCGTATGCGAGTCTGCACGGCCAACATCAGTATGGCGGGGGCGCGGTAGCGAGTCCTGAGATTGCGCGCAAGGCTGGCCTCGACCCTGACCGCTTTATCCATCAGGCGATCGACCGTTATGATGGCGAAATTCTGCATAACGATCACAGCATCGAACTGCTTACGGAAAAGCTCAAACAACTTGGTGTCCTGCAGAATACGCTCGTCATCGTGCTCTCCGATCATGGCGAAGAGTTCTGGGATCACGGATGGACTGGCCACGGACAGTCTGTCTATCAGGAACTCACGCATACGATGCTGCTGATGTCGAACCCGCTGTTGTTCAAGACCCCGCGACGGGTCAGTGAGCCGGTGCAGCTGATTGACGTAATGCCCACCGTGCTCGATGTGCTGAACCTCAAAGCGCCGACGATCGTCGAGGGTCAAAGCCTGTTGCCGCTCGCGCGCGGGCAGAGCTTTCAACGCCGCGGGCTGGTGATGGCATCGCGCTTTGCCGCGGTGAAGCCCGAGGGGCTGGTGCCGGAGAACGCGACCGACAGTTTCGCGATCATTGACTCGAAGTGGAAGTTCATCTTTCGCAACAAAGCCGCACGCAGCGGCATTCCACGCGTCGAGCTCTACGATCGACGAGCGGACCGCGAGGAGCGCCACGATATTTCCGCGCAGCATCCGGAGCAGGTCGAACAGAAGATGACGCAGTTGCGGCAATGGCTCGAGGCACAGAAAAAGATCAGTGGGGCAATTGGCCACTCGGGCACCACAACACTGGATCCCCGAACGATTGAACAGATGCGAAGCCTGGGATATTTGGGGGGACCATCGCAATAAGCAGCAAACGCCTGCTCGCGCTGGCGCTTCTCGTGTTCTGTGCGGCTTGTCGCCATCCGCGCGTTCCCGCGATTCCGAAACTGATTGTGATAGGCGTGGATGGAATGGACCCGTCTTTTGTGGAGCGCCACTGGAACGAGTTGCCCCATTTCGCGCGCCTGCGGGCCGATGGGCACTTCAATCGCCTGGCAACTACAACCCCACCGCAAAGCCCCGTCGCCTGGTCGACCTTCATCACCGGTGAAGCCCCGGCGGAGCATGGCATCTACGACTTCGTGCATCGCGATGCCCGACACGTTGCAGCCCTTTTCATCGATGTCGCGCAACGAAGAGCCGCGCTTCCATCTGCCGCTGGGGCCCTATTCGTTGCCGCTGTCGCCATCGCGTGTGACTTCGTTGAGGCACGGAACGCCGTTCTGGCAGACGGTGGCGGACCACGGGGTACCTGTCAGCATCCTGCGCATGCCAACCAACTATCCGCCCGTGGAAGCGGGACATGCGCTCGGCGGGATGGGGGTGCCGGATCTCGGCGGAACGCTCGGCACCTTCACGTTCTACACCGACGATCCCACAGAGTACACGCGTTCTGTTGCGGGTGGACGTATCGAGAAGGTGGCATTGGCGGCAGGCCGCACGGCGCTCGCGATCGCCGGACCACCGAACACGCTGCGGAGAGATCACCGCGTTGTGACGGCTGAAGTCGCAATCGATGTCGATCCGGAGCGGTCCATTGCGAGGTTTACGCTAAACGGCCGGTTTTACATTCTGCGCGAGGGCGAATGGTCCGGGTGGCTGCCGGTTGAGTTTCCGTTGATTCCTCATCTCTCGTCCGTACACGGCATCTTTCGCGTCTATGTCAAGCAACTGCATCCACGCGTAGAGGTCTACGTCACACCTGTCAACCTTGACCCCATGTCACCGGCGCTGCCAATCAGTTATCCCGCCGATTGGAGCCGCACCGTCGCCCAACAGACCGGGCGCTTTTACACTATGGGCACGCCCGAAGATACGGCGGCGCTGCGGCAGGAAGTTTTCTCGTTAGATGAGTTTCGCGCCCAGACTCGCATCGTGTTTGAAGAAGAGCATCGGCTGTTGCGCTACTCGCTGCAGCACTTCCATGGTGGGTTGCTGTTTTTCTACTTTTCCGCCATTGATCAGAACTCCCACATGCTGTGGGGGAAGCATGAACGCGAATTACTGCAGGTATATCGCGCGGTGGATGATGCGATCGGCGAACTGCGGCGCGCTGTTCCGGAAGCCGAACTGATGGTGATGTCCGACCATGGCTTCACCTCGTTTGATCGCACTGTGCACCTCAACACCTGGCTGAACCATCGCGGCTTTCTCACGACCAGGAATGCTCCGGGGCCACAGACCACTCTGGAGAGCGCTGAATGGTCATCTACTGAGGCATACGCGCTCGGGCTGAACGGTCTATATCTCAACATGAAGGGGCGCGAACACGACGGCACCGTTCCCTTCGGTCCACAGCGTGCGGCGCTGCTGGCCAATCTTCGCGAGCAGTTGACGCAATGGAAAGATCCCTCGAACGGCCGGCAGGTGATTGAAGTGGTGAGCGAAGTTACGCCCTCCGCTCAGAACGCTGCGGTGGCTCCCGACCTGATTGTGGGCTATGCGCCCGGGTATCGCGGCTCATGGCAGACCGCGCTTGGCAGCTTGCCGGAAGCCGAGATCGAGAACAATGACGATGCCTGGATCGGCGACCACTGCATCAATCCGGCGCGCGTACCCGGCGTGTTTTTCAGCAATCGGAAAGACCGAAGCGCCGCGCGGCTTCAGGATGTGACGGCGTTGATTCTACATCTCTATAGCGGGAGTAAGAGGCAATGATATCCAGACGAACATTCATCGCTGGTGCAGTGCCGCTGGCAGCCATGGCCCGGAAGCCGCGAGTTTCTTTGGGTCTCGAGATCTATTCACTGCGCGAGCAAGCGGAGAAAGATCTTGCCGGCGCGCTCGCACTTATCCGCAGGCTGGGTATACGCGAGGTGGAGGTATCAGGCCTCTATGGGCACACGCCGCGCGAGTTTCGATCGATGCTGGACGCGCATGGCATTCAGGCAACATCGATGATGGCGGAGTACGACCGCTTGTCGCAAGACGTCGACGCGGTTGCCGCGGATGCGCATGCACTCGGTGCGGAATACGTGGTCTGTTCCACTCTTCCGCATCGTCGAAAGTATTTCTCGTTTGAAGATTGCGCCGATGCCGCACCGCGTTTGAATCAATGGGGAGAGCGTCTGGCGCGCTCCGGACTGCATTGCTGCTATCACACGCATGGAACCGAGTTTCAGAAATTTGAAGACGGCACCGTGTTCGACGTGCTCGCCAAACGCACCGATCCTCGCTACGCCAACTTTGAAATGGATATCTTCTGGATCGTCTACGGCTACCAGGATCCAGTCACCATGCTGCACCGCTATCCCGGCCGATTCCCTCTGATGCACGTCAAAGACATTCGCAAAGGCACGCCCCTGGGCGGCATTCCAGCCGATGTGCGGGAAGAAGATAGCGTGCCTCTGGGCGAAGGCATTGTCGATATTCCGGCAGCGTTGCGCGCCGCGAAAGACACCGGCGTCCGCCATTTCTACATCGAAGATGAGGCAGTGGATGCGGCGGCCCAGTTGCCGCGCAGTCTGCGCTACCTCGACAGCTTGCGGTTCTGAATCGCGCATCGACATCCTGACTCAAGGCAATGAGCAACCACGAACGCCGTTTCGCCGGCCCCACCTGGGCTGAGGTTCACCAGCAGCCGGAGACCTGGCTGTCTACGCTTGGCAAGCTCGTCGGCATTATTCCGGAAAATTGCGATGCATCCATCGTGGATGAAGTGGTTCCGACGATGGCTGCGTCGCTTCCCGATTATCTGCGAACTCCCTTTGACATCGTGTATGCGCAGATGCTGGCGTATCACCTGAGTGTGCGCGCCGGTCTTGACCCCGATCATCCAAGTCCCGGCGGAGTCATCACGCGCGTGGTACAGGGTTTTAGGCTTTACCCGGACTGAGCCGATCGTGAATCGCGAGCAGTACTCTCGCAACGCTCTGCGAAAGCGGCTCCAGGTCTGTGCGGCACTCCACGTCAGGGGTGATCGGGGCTTCATAGGGATCGTCAACGCCGCTCACATGATGAATGTCCCCGGCGCGAACGCGTTTGTAAAGGCCCTTCACATCGCGCTGTTCGCAGACGCTGAGCGGCGTATGCACGAAGACTTCCACGAAGTTGCCGATTTTCTGTCGCATCTCGGCACGCGTTGCCGCATAGGGCGAAATGGCCGATACCAGCACGATGACACCGTTACGAGTCAGCAACTCCGCCACGAAGCCGATGCGACGCACATTCTCGTCGCGGTCTTCTTTCGAGAAGCCCAGTTCCTTGCCGAGATGCAGGCGCATTTCGTCGCCATCGAGCCACTCCACGCGGCGGCCAGATGCCCGCAGCTTTTGAAAAACCGCTTGAGAAATCGTCGTCTTTCCAGCCGAGCTCAGACCGGTCAGCCATACTGTGAGACCACACTCCATGGGCACCAGCGTAGTGCATCACGAACGCGCGGGCGTGTCAGAGCAGCGACTCAGTAGAATGCAGGTTACGGAGATGAGGGCATGAGGCCGGCGTTTGCGAATAGTTCCCGTTTGTTATTGATTGCGTTGATCGCCGTACCCGCGTGCCTGGCGCAGCACGATCCACCCAGCCGAGGCCGCAATGTCAGTAATCTTTATGCCGCGGACTGTGCGGGTTGTCATGGCGTGGACATGGGCGGGTCAGCGGCCCCGCATGCGGCACCCAATCTGATCAGCGGTCCCTGGCGGTATGGTGGTGATGATCTCAGCGTGGCGCGCAGCATTCGCGAGAAACATGCAAGTACCGGGTTCGCTCAAAGTTTGAATGGCCCCGAAATCCGTGGCCTGGTCATCCTGATTCGTGAGCGGCGGGCGCAGTTTGAACACGAACACACCCGTTATAACGCCCCCACCAGCGGCGTTGCCGTGAAAACCGAGAAGGCATCGTTCCAACTGGAACCGGTGATCGAGTCGGGTTTATCCGAGCCGTGGACGATCGCGTTTCTTCCCGATGGCCGCCAGCTCGTAACCGAGAGGCCGGGACGCTTGCGCGTAATCGAAGCCGGCAAGTTAGCGCCGGACCCGGTTCACGGCATACCCGCGGTCTTCGGCGGCGAGGGCGGCCTGCTGGATGTCAAGCTACATCCAAACTATGCCCAGCCAGGTCAGGATTGGATCTATCTCTCGTACGGCGACAAGAGCGCAGATGGCAAAGGAATGGCAGCGGTGATCCGCGGTCACTTGCGCGAGGGCGCACTGGTCGAGCAACAAACGATTTTCAAGGCGGATGCGGCTTCTTATCGCGAGGGTGGACAGCGGTTCGGTTCGCGTTTGTTGTTCGACGGGAAAGGACATCTCTACTTCTCCGAAGGCGACCGGGCGCACCCCGGTGACGAGCAGGACCTCTCCCACCCGAATGGCAAGATTCACCGCGTAATGGACGACGGAAGTATTCCCACGGACAATCCGTTCGTGAATCAGAAGGTCGCGCTGCCGAGTATCTGGACCTATGGACATCGCAATCCGCAAGGGCTGGCTTTTAACCCCGGGACCGGGGACCTTTGGGAATCCGAACACGGGCCGCGCGGCGGCGATGAGCTGAACATCATCCGGGCCGGTCGTAACTATGGCTGGCCCGTGATTACGTACGGGATGAATTACGACGGAACTCCGATCACCGACGAAACCTCCCGACCAGGCATGGAGCAGCCCGTGACGAACTGGGTTCCTTCCATCGCTACGTCAGGCATCACTTTTTACACGGGGGATCGCATTCCCGAGTGGAAAGGCAACCTCTTTGTTGCGTCGCTCGCGGCGCAGGAACTGCGGCGACTGGAGGTCAGCAGCACACCGCCGTCACGCATCAGGAGATCCTCTTCAGGGGAATCGGTCGGGTGCGCGATATTGTGAACGGACCAGATGGTTACCTTTACGTTGTCTTCAACCAGCCGGACCGAATCATGCGTATAGCCCCAGCTAAGAAATAGCCGATCACTGTCACGCGGCTAACTCCAGGTTATGCGGAAAATCCTGCTTCCGTGGCCGCTGCATCCGGTCTGAACGCATGCGTCGCCGACGTCACTGACCGCAATTCACTGGAGCGGGCGTTCGAACAGGCGCCAGTTACCGATGTGGTCATCATCAATGCAGGAATCGCCCAAACAATGCTTCAGCGATGGTGACAGGCCTGGCGGTACAGGGGCTGGCTGAAGCCTCCCATCCGCGCAATACCGCGTCTGCTTTTTCCCAGCTTCGAGTCTTCGCGCTCTTGCGGATGAACTGTCCGTCGAGGGTTCCGTTGATCCACTTTGGACATCGGCACCGGCGCCAGTTCAGTTCATCCCGCTTGGGACAATCGGCAGAGTGGCGCGTGTACAAGGACAACATGGTGCGGCAGGTCTCTTTTCGAGATCATGCCGCAGCTCATTGTACAAGTCCGGTTGATTACGTGTAACTTATTGAAAAAGCGATAATAACTGGTGGAGGCGGCGGGAGTTGAACCCGCGTCCGGAAAAGCCCGCAATGAAAAGAACTACGCGCGTATCCGCTTCAGTAGTTTCGGCTGCCGCCTCAGAAGCGGCAAGAATAACGACAGCCTAGTCCGATTGATCTCGGGCTTCTGCTCCGGACCGAAGCTTATGCCCTATTCCGCAAAATGACGTTTACTCACCGGCGCGCGGACTCACCGGTGGAAACGGCTACTTAATTAATTAAGCAGCGTATGCAAACTGCTGATTTGTATTGGCAGTTGTGTTTTTCCGATCGTTTAACGGGAGCTCGGAACCCGGCGCGCCTTCCCACTACGATTCGATCCCGTCGAAACCGGGACGCCCCCTCCTTAGTTGTCATTGTAACAACACACGCTGATTGACAATGAATTTGAATTCTCCGCACAATGCGGCATTGCCCCCTTCGCGCTTACAACGCATCCTCTTCGATGGCCGCTGGATCGTAATCATTCTCGTCGCGCTATACGGCCTGGTCTGGAACCACTACCACCAGAAAGACGGCTGGGTCGATGCCTGGCGCCACATGCGCGTCGCAGGACTGACGCCAGCCATGTTCGACATGCGCGGCATGCTGGGCGCTTTCCAGAACTATCGCGACGGAGTGCCGATGGAAGAAATCCAGAACCCGTCGCCCGGCTCGCAAGCAATCTCGTTCACGTACCCAGAAGCGTGGATGATCTTCTCTCCTCTTGGTTTGACTGAAGAGAACACGGCCGCCATGACCCTCGCGGCCAGCATCGCCTGCGTGCTTGCATGGTTGCTGTTCGCGGGCCCGCTTACCGTGTGGGAGGGCTTTCTCTACGGGCTGATCACCATTTCGCCATCGCTGATGCTCGGAGTGGAACGCGGCAACGGTGACTTGTTCATCTTCCTGTTCATCGTGGCTGCTTGCGCGCTTGTTGCCATGCGCGGCATTGTGCCGCAGATCGTCGGCAACCTGCTCTTTCTCTTTAGCGGAGTGTTGAAGATCTACCCGATTGCTGGCCTTACCGCGTCGCTGAAATCGTGGAAAGCCGCGATATCCGCGGTTCTTGCCGCAATGCTGTTCATGGCTTACATCTACGTAGACCGTGCTGATCTGCGCCGCGTGAATCAGTACACGTCGCGCGATGCGAGTCACTCGTTCGGCGCGCGGGTGTTCACGGACAACGAAGAACTGCCCAGTTCATACGGGTACGGTATGGCGCTGGTGGTGATCGTTGCCGCATCGGTGTACGGCTGGCGAGTGAAGGACTCAGTACAGCTTGATAGCGGCCGGTTCGGCACGGCGTTTCTGGCTTGCGCGGCGATGTTCATCATTTGCTTTTTAATCGGGAATAACTACGTGTACCGGTTCCGATTATTTTTGCTGATCCTGCCGCAGGCGTTGATTTGGGCGCGTGAGAAATCGTGGCCCGCGATGGTCTTGTCAGCATGCATGTTCCTGACGGTCTACGCGTCGAATGAACCGAGACTGTTTGCTTTAAGTGAGCCGTTGAACTGGTTAACGTTCGGGCTGCTGCTGTATTTTGTGACAGCCATCGTGTTTCGCTACTTGCGCGCGTTCTTGAAGGAGCAGTTCGAGCCGGACGTACCCGAACCGGAGTATTTGTAGGCAATACGAAAGCTCGATGCATGCGCCTCTGACGCGTGCGTGGATTGTCACCGCCATTACACCCGCGCTGCTCTGATAGACTCTGTCTCAAATGGCCCAGGTTCAGCGTAGTTCGCAGGTGCATGACGTGGTCGTGATCGGTTCCGGCGCGGGCGGCGGCACGACGGTAAAAGTTCTAACTGACATGGGAATCAACGTCACGCTGCTCGAGGCCGGGCCGATGTTGAATCCCAACAAAGATTTCAAGGAACACGTCACCCCGTGGGAAGTAGATCACCGCGGCGCGGGCGACAATGCGGAACTCTATTTCGGCAAACAGCAGTGGGGCTATTTCTCTGCGCCGAACGGCTACTGGGACGCACCGGGCGAGCCCTACACAGTAGGAGACGGTTCGAAATTTCAGTGGTTCCGTTCACGCATTCTTGGCGGCCGCACCAATCACTACGGACGCATCTCACTGCGCTTCAGCGACTACGATTTCAAGGCGCGTTCGTTCGACGGCCTCGGCTATGACTGGCCGGTCACTTACGAAGAGATGTCGCCCTGGTACGACAAGGCCGAAGACTTCATCGGCGTCACCGGAACGAAAGAAAATATCCGCACCGCGCCCGATGGCAAATTCCTCCCGCCCATCGCGCCGCGCGTGCACGAAGTGCTGGTACAAAGGGCGGGCAAGAAGCTCGGCATCCCGGTAATTCCATCGCGCATGGCGATGCTGACCAAACCCAATCACGGCCGCGCGGCTTGCCACTATTGCGGCCAGTGCGGGCGCGGATGCCGCACAGCCTCGGCGTTTTCATCGAGCCAGGCGATGGTGCTGCCTGCGATGAAGACAGGCAAGCTCAACGTGATCTGTAACGCGATGGCGCGCGAACTGATCACTGGCCCCGACGGCAAGGTCACGGGCGTGTCGTATGTCGATAAGGCCACGCGTCAGGAACAGCAAATTCGCGCGCGGGCCGTGGTGGTGGCCGCGAGCGCATGCGAGTCGGCGCGCTTGTTGTTGAACTCGAAGTCGGGTCGCTTCCCGAACGGCATTGCGAACAGCTCCGGCCAGGTCGGGCGCAATCTGACGGACACGGTCGGCTACAGCTTAAGCGGCCAGATTCCGGCGCTCGAAAACCTGCCGCGGCACAATTGCGACGGCATCGGTGGCATGCACGTTTATGTGCCGTGGTGGCTGCTGGACGATAAGAAAAAGAACTTCCCGCGCGGATATCACATCGAGATTGGCGGCGGGTTCGGTATGCCGCAGCTCGGCGGCTTCCGTGGTCATGCCGGATACGGCACGAAGCTCAAGGACGAGGTGCGTCAGTACTACGGCAGCTACATCGGCCTTGCCGGCCGCGGCGACATGATCCCCAACAAGGATTCGTATTGCGAGATCGATCCAGCCAAGGTCGATCAGTGGGGCATCCCGGTGTTGCGCTTCAACTTCAAGTGGAGCCAGCACGAGATCAACCAGGCCAAGCATATGCACCAGACGTTCCACGACATGATCGTCGCGATGGGCGGCAAGCCGAGCGAAGGCCGCAACTCGAATCGCGAAGACGGCGGCATCTCCGTGGGTGGAAGCATCATTCACGAAGCCGGCACGGTCATCATGGGTAGTGACCCCGCCACCAGCGTTCTGAACAAATACTGCCAGGCTCATGAGGTCAACAATCTGTTTGTGGCCGATGCTGCACCGTTCCTGGGCAATCCCGATAAGAACGTCACGTTGACGATCGTTGCGAACGCATGGCGCGCAGCCGAGTATCTGGCCGAAGAGATGAGGAAGGGTAATGTCTAAAGTTTCCGACGTTTCACGCCGCGAGCTATTTCACATACTGGGCACCTCCATGGTGCTCACATCGGCTGGAGCAGGAGTGGTCACGCCTGCCGTCGCGCAGCACGTGCACAATGCGACGAGTGAAGTGAAGTCGCTCGACAGCAACGGCAAATACACGCCGAAGCTGCTCAACGCGCATGAGTATCAGACGCTGCGCAAGCTGGCCGACATCATCATTCCAGCCGATACCCACTCGAAGGGTGCGCTCGATGGCGGCGCTCCCGAGTTCATCGATTTCCTGTGCAGCCGCAACGCGGAGCTTGCGCAGATTTTCACCGGCGGCATCGCATGGATGGATCAGGCAATGATGCATCGCGGCGGAAAAACATTCATTGACTCGCCGGCTGCGCAACAAACCGCATTGCTCGATCAGATCTCCGATCGCTCGAATAACACCAATCCCGCACTGGCTCCCGGCGTCCAATTCTTTACGTGGGCGAAGAACATGGTGATGGATGGTTTTTACACAAGCCCGGCAGGCTTTGCCGATGTCGGCTTCATGGGGAACCAGGTGCTGGGCTCGTTCAGTGTGCCGCAGGAAGCGATCGACTACGCGCTGAAGCGCAGTCCGTTCGCGAACGAGGCTTGACGCACCAGAGCGCCTCGCAATGATTCGCATCGCCAACGGCCAGGGCTTTTGGGGCGACTGGCTCGAAGCACCGGTGCGGCTGGTGGAGCAGGGCCCAATCGATTATCTGATCCTCGACTACCTGGCCGAGGTCACCATGTCGATCCTGCAAAAGCAGCGGCAGGCGGATGCGCGGCTTGGCTATGCGAGTGACTTCCCTCCCCTCATCGGCAGGCTCGCGGCGCAGCTCAAACAAAAGAACATCAAGGTCATCGCCAACGCGGGCGGCGTCAATCCAGTAGCCTGCGCGGAGAAAGTCCGGGAGCTTGCACCGGAGCTGAAGGTTGCGGTGGTTACCGGCGACGATGTGCTCGCGCGCATCGATGACTTCCTCGCGCGCGGCTACGAGATGCGCGACATGGATACCGGCGAACCGATCGCCGGCATTCGCGATCGCATCCTGAGCGCAAACGCATACATCGGCGCATTCCCGCTCGCCGAAGCGCTCGCGACAGGCGCGGATGTGGTGATTGCCGGGCGTTCAACCGACACCGCGCTGGCACTCGCGCCCATGGTGCATCGTTTCGGATGGGGCCCGGAGGATTGGAACAAGCTCGCCGCCGGAACCATCGCAGGTCACATCGTCGAGTGCGGCGCCCAATGCAGCGGGGGCAATTGCCAGGTGGACTGGCAGAACATTCCGGACATGGCGAACGTCGGGTATCCCATCATCGAAGCCGAGGCTGATGGTTCGTTCGTGATTACGAAGCACCACGGCACCGGCGGCCGCGTGCATTCGGATACGGTCAAGGAACAACTACTCTACGAACTGGGCAACCCGAAACAATACATCACGCCCGACTGCGTTGCGGATTTCACGTCAATCCGCCTGGAAGATGTGGGAGCTGATCGCGTGCGCGTGTCCGGCATTCGCGGTGCGCAACGGCCGCCGACGTTGAAGCTTTCGATCAGCTACTCGGACGGTTGGAAAGCTATCGGGACGCTGGTTTACAGTTGGCCCGAAGCGCTTGAGAAAGCGCAGGCTGCCGATCGCATTGTGCGTGCACGGTTGGAAAATCTCGGGCTGCATTTCGATGAAATCTACACGGAGTTCTTCGGAGTGAACGCTTGCCTTGGCGGCGTTGCGCCAGCGGTGAACGACCCCGCCGAAGTGCAGCTGCGCATCGGCGTGCGCGCCGCGCAGAAGAAGCCCGTGGATCGATTCACGCGTGAGTTGATTCCGTTGGTGTTGAATGGTCCGCCGGGTGCGACGGGTTTTGGCGATGGGCGTCCGCCGGTGCGCGAAATTGTGGCGTACTGGTCGGCGCTCATTCCGCGTGAAGAGATTCAATACGCGCGTGGAGTTATTTGCATGAAGATTCCACTCAGCCGCGTGGCCCATACAAGGTCTGGTGACAAAGGCGACACCGCCAATGTTGGGGTGATCGCTTATGACGAGCGGCTCTATCCGGCATTGGTGCGCGAGCTGACTTGTGAAAAGGTCGCGCGTTATTTCGCCGGGCGAGTGTTAGGGTCAGTGGAGCGGTTCGAGTTGCCGAATCTCGGTGCTCTGAACTTTTTATTGCACGAAGCACTCGGCGGCGGCGGAACGGTGACGCTGCGCGTCGATGCACAAGGCAAAACGTACGGCGCAGCAATGCTGGGCATGCAAATTGAGTTGAGCGAAGAAGAGATGGCGCTCAGTCCAAGTCACTAACCATCCTTGCTCGCCACGCCCGCGCCGCTATGCGCTCACCCACGAAATCGCGGTTGTAGTGGCCGGTCACTGACCGGCCTTGGTCGCCGGCCCGCACAAACCCGACAGTTGTCGATGCTTCTGGCCAAGGCCGATCAGTAATCGGCCACTACAAACCCAATCGCTGGCGACGGCTGGGAATATCATCACTGACCGGCCTTGGTCGCCGGCCCGTTCTGGCCAAGGCCCACATATCTAACGGGAAGATCCAATCACCATCGCTGCCACCGCCGGCAACATAGCGGCTGGCATCAACACCACCCCGTAACGCAGAAATTGTCCGAAGGTAACTTCCTGCCCGTCACGTCTTAATGCGCTCAGCCACAGAATCGTGGCTAACGAACCCGTGACGGAAAGGTTCGGGCCCACATCAACGCCGATCAGCAATGCGTCACGAATCCACGACGGCGGCGCGCTTGTCTGCACGGTGTTGGAGACCAGCAGCCCGGCTGGAAGATTGTTGACCACGTTGGAGAACACGGCAACACCGAACGCCGCGGCCATACTCCCCCACCATGCGGATTGCGCAGAAAGCCACTTAAGCGCTGAACGTCCGGCCTCGCCCGCGCCTGCCCGGTTCACCGCCTCCAACACCACGAAGAGTCCGGCGACAAGCAACAGAACAGTCCACGAGATCTCTTTCGCCGAGCCCACCAATGCGCCGCGATCCTTCAGCGAAACGACAACGGCACACACCAGCGCCGCCGCGAGGGTCGGCAAACCTAAGTCCCAGTTGAGTGCCGACGCGGCCAGCAACACCAGCGCGGCGCCGCCAATCCCCCACGCCGCAAGCCGTCCCGCAGCGGACAGATCGGAAAGCGGAGCGTTCGATTCGATCGGGGCGCGCAGTTCTTCGCGGCAAAGCCAGCGCAGAACAAAGTAAGTAGCGGCGATCGAGACAACCGAGGCGACTGCGAACGTGCGCAGCCAGATCGCAAGCGACGGCAGGTGAGATCCATAGACGACCAGGTTCGCGGGATTCGAGATCGGCAAGACGAAACTAGCCGCGTTGGCAATGAACGCGCAGATCAACAACAACGGCAGCGGCGGGGCCTTTGCCGCGCGCGCAGCCGCGAAAACTGCCGGCGTCAACACCACGGCGGTTGCGTCGTTCGAGAGCAGCACGGTAACGGCCGTTCCGGTCAGATACACGAGCCCAAATAGCCGCGAGGCTGAGCCGCGCGCATGCCGCACCGCGCGCGCCGCGATCCAATCGAAGAAGCCTTCGCGCCGCGCCAGTTCCGCAAGCAGCATCATGCCGGCCAGGAAGAAATAGACATCGCGTCCACGCCATACAGCACGGCCGGCGTTCGCCAAGGGGAGAATGCGTGTGATAACTAAGATCGCCCCACCGGCACAGGCCCACACTGCTTCGGGAATCTTGCGCGGCCGCCAAAGGATCAGCACGATCACCATCGCAGCGACGATCCACGTCACACCCTGAGCCCAATGCACTGCTCACCATCTTACGGGCGCGAGCCGGTTCGCCCATGCTCTAAACTGAAAGCTCACACTCACTCAAGGAGAACGAATGGCAGCCACACGCATCGGAATTCTGACGGGAGGCGGCGATGTCCCGGGTTTGAATTCTGTGATCAAGACTGTCGTGTATCGCGGTTCTGAAATCGGCAGCGAGACCATCGGCATTCGCCGCGGATGGGAGGGCTTGACGCACGTCAACTTCGACGACCCGGAAAGCACACACCGCTATATTTTGCCGCTCACGCGCGACAACACCCGCGTCATCGATCGCACCGGCGGCACGTTTCTGCATAGCTCGCGCACGAACCCGCGCAAGATGAAAAAACTGCCCGAGTTCCTTGCCGGGCAGACGTTCGAGACATCGCAGAGCACCAAAGACGGCGTTACGAACACGGTTTACGATATGACGCCGCAGGTGATTCGCAACATCGAAAAGCTGCAGCTCGATTATCTGATCGCAATCGGCGGCGACGACACGTTGAGCTATGCGGCGCACCTGGATCGGAAGGGCATCAAGGTCATCGCCATTCCGAAAACGATGGACAACGATGTGCGCAACACCGAATATTGCATCGGTTTTTCGACTGCGATTACGCGCGCGACCGAAGCCATCGAGCGGCAGCGTACAACGGTCGGCTCGCACGAGCGCATCGGAATCTTCCGCGTGTTCGGACGTGATGCGGGCTATACCGCGCTGTACACCGCGTACGTCACATCCATGCGCTGCTGCATCCCGGAACACAAGTTCGATCTCGATAAGCTGATCAGCTTGATCATGTTCGACAAGAAGCAGTCGCCAAGCAACTATGCGCTGATCGTGCTTTCGGAAGGCGCCGAGTGGGTGGGCCATCAAACGCAGGAGTACGGTCAGGCCGACGCGTATGGGCACCGCAAGAAGAGCAACATCGCGGAAGACCTGAACGACGCGATCCAGAAGCAGACCGGCGAAGAGACGATCGTCAGCGATCTCACTTACGATCTGCGCAGCGGCAACCCGGACTTTGTCGACAAGATGGTCGCGTCCACCTTCGCGGGCATGGCAATCGATTGTATTCGCAGCGGTCAGCATGGCGTGATGATGGGCATCGCGGGCGGTTGCTACGCAGTGGAGCCCATCCCCGATCCGAAGCTGGGGCCGCGCCGGGTGGACGTCGCCAGCATGTACAACACGGACCGTTACCGGCCCGTTTACACGCACAAGATCGGGTTGCCGATCTTTCTCACGCGCGCGTAGTGTTCTGGCATCGCTGGTTTGCGAAGCGCGCTGCAGCACTGACGCCGGAGCTGCAGGCGCGCATTCGCGATTCGTTCGATGCAGCTTCCGCCGATGACGAACACTTCCCGGCCACCATCGATCCGCGTATCTACCACGTTCAACTGCTGCTCGAAACGTTTGGCGATCTGAACGATCGCCGCGTGCTCGACGCGGGTTGCGGCAAGGGACGCTTCGCACGTGTGTTGCTTGAGCGAAATGCGCGCGCTGAGATCTGGGGCCTCGATATCTCGGAGAAAATGCTGGCGCACGTGCCTAAGGCATTCACACGCGCCAGGGTGTCCTCACGGCGCTTCCCTTCCCCGACGATCATTTCGATGCCGTCTACGCAACGGAGTCGCTCGAACATGCGGTAGATATCCCGCTGGCTGTCCGCGAGCTCTGCCGCGTGCTCAAGCGCGATGGAAACCTCGTCATCATCGACAAAAACATCGAGCAGCAAGGCCGCCTGGAGACGCCGGACTGGGAGCGTTGGTTCAGCCGTCAGGAGCTCACTACGCTCCTGCGCAAACATTGCCGGCACGTGACGAGCAAACCGATCTCGTACTGGCAGGATGTGCAGCCTGACGGACTGTTCCTCGCCTGGATGGCGCGCAAGTAGGGCCGAAACCGCTGTAGAAGCTAAACTATTAGTTCATATGCAATTTCAGGAAGTGGTCGAATCACAGGGCCACCTGGTCGACTCCCACATCATGGAGCAGATATTCGACAAGGTTGTCGAGTATCAGGGACGCTTCGAAGTCGAGGAGTTCCGCATCGGCCGCACCAACAGCGAGCCTTCTTATCTGCGATTAAGAGTCGAAACGCCCACGGCCGAAGCCATGGGCCATCTGCTGCAACAGTTGCTGGACCTGGGCTGCTCGCCCGTGGACGATGGCGAAGCCGACCTCACCACGATCCAGCGCGATATGTGCGCGCCGGAAGACTTCTACTCGACCACGAATCACCGCACGTTCGTGCGCGTCGACAAACAATGGCTTGAAGTGCAGAAGCAACGCATGGACGCGACCATCGTTGTCAAAGACAACACAGCAACGTGCCGCCGCTTACGCGATATCAAAGCGGGTGACCAGATCGTCACGGGCACGCGGGGCATTCGCGTTGTACCGGAATCCAAAGAGCGCGACCGTCACGCTTTCGCGTTCATGTCGAACGGCATATCCTCCGAGCGGCAAGTCGATACGGCGGTGAAGCAGACTGCCGCGCTCATCCGGAACGCGATCGAACAAGGGCAGAAAGTGGTTGTCGTCGCGGGTCCCGTAGTGGTGCACACCGGGGGTGTCCCAAGCTTGTCGCGCTTGATTCGCAACGGAACCGTGAGTGCATTGCTGAGCGGCAATGCGCTAGGCGTGCATGACGTTGAAGCTGCGTTGCTGGGCACTTCGCTGGGCGTGCGTCTGGCTGATGGCCGCCAGGAAGAGCACGGCCACCGCAACCACATGCGCGCCATCAACGCGATTTATAATTGCGGCGGCATCGAAGGCGCGGTGCAGCAGGGTTGTCTGAAGAGCGGCATCCTGCATGAGTGCGTGAAGCAGCGAATTCCGTTTGTGCTCGCCGGCAGTCTGCGCGACGACGGTCCGCTGCCCGAGACAATCACTGATATGAACGCGGCGCAAGACGCTTACGCGAAGGAGCTCGAAGGGGCGGGCGTGGTGCTCTGCCTGGGATCGATGCTGCATTCGATCGCTACCGGGAACATGCTGCCGAGCTGGGTCAAGATCGTGTGCGTCGATATCAATCCCGCGGTGGCGACAAAGGTCAGCGACCGTGGCACGGGGCAAGCGGTCGGCATCGTGACCGACGTCGGCATCTTCCTCGCCGCGCTTGCGAACGAAATGGAAAATGATGGAACGAAGCTACAGTGATGAACATGCAGTGGCCGGCATTGATGCGCCGCTGCCTGCGATTGAAACCTGGCCCAACCAATTTCCGGGCTACGAAATCGAAATAGAAATTCCTGAGTTCACTTCGGTGTGCCCTAAAACGGGGCTGCCCGATTTTGGCACGCTTACCTTGCGCTATGTGCCCGATCAGCTCTGCCTGGAATTGAAGTCGCTCAAGATGTACACGATGGCGTATCGCGATCTGGGCATCTTCTATGAAAACGTGGTGAACCGCTTCCTGCGCGACATCGTGGCTGCGCTGCATCCCGTGAACGCGACACTGGTCGGCAACTTCACACCGCGTGGCGGCTTGCAGTCGCGCATTACGGCGCGTTACGAGCGCGCGGCGAAGGCGTGAGTTCGCCCGCACAGAAACGCGAAGAGCTGGCGGCGCTGCTGAATGAAGTGCGGGCCAGAGTAGCGTCGAAATATCCGTTAGGCAACGCAATCGCGCAAACGGGCTCGGGCACGGTGACGGTGCCGCTCCCGGACCTGATGCCGCTAGTGCACGCGCGTGACGCGGCGCAAGCCAAAATCGCTGCCATCGGTTCGGTGAATCCCCGGCCCGGCGGGATCGCCAACCGCGTCATTCAATTCTCAAAACGCGCCATCGCCCGGTCGCTCAACTGGTTTGTCCGGGACCAGGTTGTCTTCAATCGCGAAGCCGTAATGTGCACGGAAGCCACACTGCAGGCGCTGAACGAAGTAAACTTCGCGCTCACCTCGTTCGCCGGCCAGATCACAGCAGTATTCGAGCGGCACCAAGAGGTCATCCATGGCCTCTCGACCGGCATCGCTCATCTGGAGCGTTTGCAGGCAGAAGTTTCGCAGATGCGTGCGGACCGCTCGGATTTGAAAGACATGGCTGCGCATTGGGCCACGTGGCGCCCGCAGTGGGAAGAGCATGCGGCGCAGAAGGAGCATCAGCTCTTGCGTGTGATTGCCGATCTGCAGTTGGCGGAACAGCGCCGCAGCAGCGAGCTCGAAAGCAGCTTTCGTGAGAGCATCCGGGCGCAGCACGCCGATTACCTCGCGGCTCTTGAGAAGGCGAATCTCGCGACGCAGCAAAAGCTTTGGCAGGACCTGGAACGGATCCGTAGTGAATACGAGCGCATCATCCACACCGAACTGCGCATGATTCGGCAGAAGGCGGCTTCCAGTCCTGCGGTTGCGCCCCCCGCGGCTGCACAGCCGGCAACACAAGAGCCTGCGCCGGATTTCGATTACCAGAAGTTTGCAGACAAGTTTCGCGGACCTGAAGATTGGGTGCGCCGCAATCAGGAACTCTATATGCGCTATTTTGCCGGACGTCGAAACGTACTCGACATCGGCTGTGGCCGCGGTGAAATGCTGGAGGACCTGCGCGCGCAGAATATTCCCGCCAAAGGAATCGACTTGAGCGCAGAATCGGTTGCCTATTGCCGCTCGAAAGGTGTCGACGCCGAAGTTGCGGATCTCTTCACTTATCTCAACGGCCTGGCGGATGGCGAGCTAGACGGCATATTCTGCAGCCAGGTGATCGAGCACTTACCGCCCGAGCGCTTACCGGAGATGATCCGGCTTTGCGCGCTGAAACTGGACCGTGACGGTGTGATTGCGCTTGAAACACCGAACCCCGAGTGCCTGGCCATCTTCGCAACGCATTTTTATTTAGATCCGACGCATCGCAAACCAATCCCACCAGCGCTGCTTGGTTTCTATCTCGAAGAGGCCGGCTTCGGACGGCTTGAGCGTCACGCCCTCTCGCCCGCATCGGAACTCATTCCGCAAGTGAACGACTTGCCGCGAAGTGTAGTGGAGCAGTTCTTCGGCGGGATGGACTACGCCATCATCGCGCGCAAGTTGTAACGCTCACGAGCGGTCTTCGAGCTTCGCCTTCATCTTCTGCGCGAATCGCTCGACATTGACGATAAACCGCTGGTGCGTGCCTTCGCCGATCTTTTCATCGCGATGAAACGCGTCCACGCGAAAGTTCACCCTCCGGTTGTCGACGCTTTCGATCTCCGCGCGAAAGGTAACCGTCGCGCCCAACGGCGCACCACCCAGATGCGCAATATTCACGATCGTGCCTACCGAATCGAACCCCGGCTCGAGCATCGGCGCCAGCAGATTGCGGCTGGCGCGCTCCATGTAACCGATCATGTGCGGTGTAGAGAGAACGCGCGCGTCCGGCAAGCCGAGGAAGGTGATCGCGTTGTGATCGTCCACCTCCACCACCTCTTCGCGCGTCGCGCCGGTGTGGATCTGAGGCATTCTTATGCGTTCATGCCGGCAATCACGCCACGCATATAAGCGAACGATTGCAACATGCCGGGCAGCGGGTCATCCGCGTCGATTTCGTACTCCAGCGACACGACGCCCGGGTAATTCATCTTTATGAGTTGCCGGAAGATGGCAGGGATGGGCATGATGCCCTTTCCCACGATGACCTGACTGTCGCGCGATTCAAAGTTCGCCAGGTCTTTAATGTGGACCTCGAGCAGCCGCGGCCCAGCTTCCGCAAGTGAACCGACAACGTCTTTTCCGGTGCGCGCCGTGTGCCCCAGATCACAGCAGAGTCCAACACGCGGGTCCATGTTCTTTACGGCTTCGAGCACGCTTTGCGGCGTGGGGAAGTGTTTATCTTCAGGCCCGTGGTTATGCAGAGCGACTTTGATGTTGTACTCCTTTACCAGCTTTTCGATCTTGGGGAGCGTCTCGGGCGTGGGCGCGATGATCATCATCGGAAACCGGCATGCTTTCGCGTAATCGAAGTACTTGCGCAGATCGGCGTCGTCGTTCTTCTGGAGCGAGATGTTGCCGCCGCCGACCACAGTCAGCCCGGCGTCGTCGAACTCTTTGCGGCCCGCTGCAAGCTGCTCGGGCGAGTCTTTGTAAGGAAGATGGAATTCCTTGATGTCGACATACTTCGCGCCGATCTGCTTGATCATTGCGATCGTCTTGTCGCGCGGAAACTTACGCATCGAGTAGGTCGCGACGCTAAGGCGTATCGGCCCATCATCGGAGCGTTTCGGAGTCTGCGCGCGAAGCTGCGGAAGAGCCGTGGCAGCCAGGCTGGCCATCAGGAACTGACGACGATCAAAGGGATTCATACGGATCGATAATATCCGAGATTTGCCCAAGCTACGATAGAAAGTTCGGGAGCCCTCATGAGCAACATCGCCAATGATCGCCGTATCGACTACATCGAGTTCCCGTCAAAGGACTTGCCGCGCACCAAGGAGTTCTACTCCACTGTGTTCGGCTGGAAGTTTGAAGACTGGGGGCCCGACTACACCAGCTTTCACGATGGGCGGATCTCCGGCGGCTTCTTCGCTGTGCAGGAGATGCAAGGGTATGGACCGCTGGTGGTCATCTATTCCGCGAATCTGCCGGCCATGGAAGTGAAGGTGGTGGAAGCCGGCGGCAAGATCATCAAACCGACATTCACGTTCCCCGGCGGCAAGCGCTTTCACTTCACCGATCCGAGCGGCAACGCGCTCGCCGTGTGGAGCGAGTAATCAGCGCGGCGTTACGCTTCGGCCAGCATCATCCATCGCGCTAGTCCCAGCGCGCATAGCGCCACGCCGACAGCGACCGCCGGGTACAGGCCGTAGATCACGGCGAGCACGGTGAAGAACAGTTGAATGGTTAAACCAACCGCGAACACGATGCTGTTGCGCGCAGCCGGTTTGCCTGCAGCGTGCAGGATGACAACGCTGACCAGATACCAACCAATGAAATTTGTGTAGGGCGCGCCGTACCAGATGCCTTGACCCTGCCATCGCCAGAACGCAAGCTGGTTCGCGGCGAGCGGCTCGATGATGAGGTCAATACAGGCCATCCACATGGCGGCAAGGCGAATCGACAAACCCATCTGCCGCACATACCCGATCAGGATCATCCAGGCGCCCGCCATCACAATCGGGACGCTGGCGAGCGACGGCCCCAGCACCGTGCTGTAACGATATGGTCCAAACGGGAACCCGGTGAGGACGCCGATCATCTCCGCCAATAGGCCGATCCCAAACGCAGCGGCCATCCCACGAAGGTCGCGCCGCCCGGCGATGAGCGTGATCGACGAAGCAATCAGCAGGAATGCGGGCGGCGCCCACTCTCTTCCGGCGTTGCTGCCGCCGTTCAAGATGTGATTCGCGATCGCGCCCAGCCATAGAACGGCGTAGATCGTGATCAGCACTCGCAGCACGATGCGCGAGAGGCTACCGCGTGTCACGCGCAATCAACTCGCAAGTAATCTTGGCCGAGAGAAGAACGGTCGGAGTACCGCCTCCCGGGTGCGTGCTGCCGCCAACATGATAAAGCCCGCGAACTCGCGCGTTGCGATTTGGCGGCCGCAGAAACGCATTCTTCCATCCGTGCGAATCGGTTCCGTAGATCGATCCGCCCGGCGCATCGTACGTGGAGGCAATCCGCTGCGGCGTCCATACGTCGCTCACGCGAATGTCTTTGGTGATATCCGGGAAGCCGCTTTTGCGCAGCCGTGCGAACACACGCGAACGCGCGCTTTCGATTTGCGCTGCCTCCCACGGCTCTTCCGTTGCCGGAGCATTGGCCATGATGAATAGTGTCTCGCCTCCCGGCGGCGCAACCGATGCATCGCCGCGGCTGGGCGCGTTCACATACACGGTCGGATCTTCCGGAAAGCTTTGCTTCGCGAATAGAGTGTCAAACTCGTTGCGGTAATCTGCGCTGAAGCAGACCGTGTGCTGTGTGAGGTCAGGCAGCTTGCGGCCCACACCGCAAAGCATGACGAACCCCGACATCGACCTGTGCGTTGCACTCTGTGGCGCAGCGGCCGAGGGATCACCCAGCAACTGACCGGTACGCGCGGCGTCGCCGTTCATCACAACTGCATCGGCGACGATGCCTTCACCGCACTCCAGCCGCACTCCCGAAACCTCTCCACGCGCATGCTCGATTGCTGACACTCGTGCGTTGGTGCGAAGTTCGACACCGTTCCGTTCAGCAAGCGCGACCAAACCTTCGACAATGCGATACAACCCGCCGCGCACCGCATAGCCGCCGAACGCATACTCGATGTAAGGAATGACCGCGAGTGTTGCGGGCGAACGATACGGCGACGACCCCACGTACGTCGGGTAGCGGTCAAAGAGCTGCGTCAGGTAAGGGCTTTTAAAATGCGCGGCCACCGCAGCGTGATAGTTACCCCACGCGTGCCGCAATGGGAAGTCGCGAAAGACTGCCGCGCTCTCGCGGGTAGGCCGCTGATAAGGAGTGTTGGTCAAGAACGTACGGCGCGAGACTTCGTAAAGGCGTGCGCCGAGCCGCATGAAATCGAAGAAGCCGCCGCGATCTTCCGGCGCGACCCGATCAATGGTTCCCAGCCAATCAGGCAAATGGGGCGAATGCGTGAGGCGCGTGCCATCGTCGTAACGATATTCCGCGAGCGTCTCAAGAGGTAGCAGTTGCGCGTGGTCCTGCAACGCGCCACCTGCTTGCGCGAAGGTCTCTTCGAAGACCCAGGGCATGGTGATGAGCGAAGGGCCCGTGTCGAACGTGAACCCACCGGCAGACCAGCGGTTCATCTTGCCGCCCATGCGCTCGCCGGCCTCGCAGACCGTCACGTGCCAACCAGCGCGCGATAACCGCAGCGACGCAGCAAGCCCGCCGAGTCCGCCGCCAATGATGACCGCGCGCTTCAAGGCCGCGCAGTTGCAGTCAATGACGCGCCCGCGCTGCGAACAATAGCCGGCACAGCGGGCAACGCGGGCACCAGCGCATCGATTGCCGCGTTCAATGCGCACACCGCGGGCGTCGCACCAAACGTATGCAGAAGCTTCGCCTTGGCATGATCGAGCAAGCGTTGCACTTGTTCGGTGCAACTCCCCTGCTCACGCGCCTCGACATGAGTGGGGCGATGATGCCGTTCATCTTGCCCGGCAGTCTTACCCGTTGCCTCGCGCGGGCTGAACGCATCGAGCATGTCGTCGTAAATCTGATACGCCTCACCAAGTACGGAACCCACATGAGCCAGCGTACTCACCGCGACGGAGTCCGCATTGCTCGCGAGCGCTCCGGCAGTCAGCGTAAGCCGCATCAATGCCGTTGTCTTCTGGTTGCGGCGTTCGAAATCGGTAGCTTTCTCCTGCAAGTCGACAGATTGCCCACCGATCATGCCGCGCTCTCCGATGCAGGACGCAGCTTCGGCAATGAGCGCAGGCCGCGAGCCGAAGATCGCATAGGCGCGGTTCAACAATGCCAGCGCCGCGAGTAGTGCAATGTCTTCGCCAAAACGCAGATGCAGCGACAAGCGGCCGCGCCGCAGATCGGCGTCGTCCATTGCGGGCAAGTCATCGACGATCAGCGAACTGGTGTGCAGATACTCAATGGCGCATGCGGCCGGAAGAGCCTGCCGCGCAGTGCCGCCCGCCGCCTCTGCACTGAGCAGCGCGAGCGCGGGCCGCAGCCGCTTACCGCCGGGAAAGATCGCGTACTCGATTGCAGCATTCAGTGCCGGAGAGCAGCGTGGACCTCCCAGCGGCAGGTGGGTTCGCAACCCGGTTTCGATCAGTTGGCGATATTGGTTGAGGGGTGAGGCGTTGGCCACAAGTTCTCTCCTGAATGCTGGCTCGCGAAGAGCAAGCTGCCGATCTGTTCTGTCGCTTCGAGGAGCGGCAGATGGCCCGCTCCGCGCAAACAATCTACGCGCCGCACATTCAAACGTCTTTGGAACAGCGGAATGCTCTGGCGCACTGCCGCGAAAGTTCGCTCGCCATAGAGCAAGTCCACCGGCGTTTCGATCAAGCTCCACTGCATCGAATCTCCGGCCTGTTCAAACATGCGGAGGTAAGCCAGGTTCATCTCGTGATCTGTGTCGCGGAAGCCTGCTGTCAAGTCGGTGTTCTCGGCTCGCTTTGCACGAAGCGAGAGGTTCGCGATGAGGCGGCCCACAGGGTTCGCAAATGCTGTGAAGTAAGCGAGCTTCCCCGCCGGCATGGTGAAAACGCGGAAGTACCACGGCACGAACGCAAACGCATCGATCATCGCGAGGTGCGCGATCACCGTGGGCTGGCGCTGCGCTAACAGCAAGCCCGGAATGGCGCCGCTGCAAATTCCAATCACGTTGAGCGGCGCAGGCAACCGCAGCGCGAGACGTTCCACCTCTTCCATGACGGCGTCCATGCTCATGTCGCGCGGGCGTTCCGATCGGCCGCAACCTGGCAGGTCCGCCGCCCAAAGCGTGACGTCGTCAGGCAGCATCGGAACCAGAGGCCGGAACGCCGCGGCTGTTCCGTTCCATCCGTGCAGGCCGAGGAAGTGACGCGGTCCATGCCCGAAGCGCTCAACGTGCATCTGCCGCGATCCTTTCCGCGGTCATCTTGCCGCCCAACACGACCATCGGCATCCCTGTGCCTGGTGTGGTGCCCGCGCCCGTGTAGTAAAGGCCGGCGATCTCGCGGTCGCGGTTGCTGTCGCGAAACGGACCCATCTGAAACAGCGTGTGCGCAGCGCCGAAGGCTGAGCCATCGTAAAGTCCGAAGCGGTCGCGCCAGTCTTCGGGCGTCCAGACTTCTTCAATCACGATCTCGCTTGCATCCACTGCAACGCCTTCAGCACGCAACCGCGCGAGTACTCGCGCTTTCACGTCGGCAACGATCGCGGGCCAATCGGCGTTGCCCATCTCGCTCAAGACAGGCGTCGGCACCAGAACGAAAATGGTCGAACACCCGTCAGGTGCAAGCTCGCGGTCGGTTTCGGAAGCGATGCTGATGTAGAAAGGAAGACCGTCGGGAATGCGGCGGCCTCGCGAGAGCTGTTCAAACGCGAGCTTGTAATTATCCGGGAGAAAGATCGTGTGGTGGCTCACTCCCGGCAGGCGTTTGCGCACGCCCCAGAAGAACGTCATGACGCCCGGAGTCATACGTGGAGGCTTGGCGATATTGCGGCCCAGGAGTTGCGACTGCGTCGTCGGCACGTCGACATTCGACACGACGCAAGCGAACGGCAGATCTTTGCCGCCGGTGCGGACGCCCTTCACGACTCCGTTTTCGGCGATGATCTTTTCGACGCGAGTACGGGTGTGGATCTTCACTCCAAGCTCACGCGCTAATCGCGAAAGCGCACACACCAGCCCGTAGACACCACCCTTCGGCAGCCATAGCCCGTGCGCGAGTTCGCCGTAAGGAAGAATGCTGAAGATCCCGGGCAACTCATAGGGCGACCCGCCCAGGTACATCGCATAAGAGCCGAGCGCTTCGCGAATATACCGGCTGCGGAAGAAACGCGCGAGTTCTGAATCGAGCGATCGCCAGACGCCGCTCTGCACCATCTCGCGCGGAGTCAGGCGCGTGAGCCAGCGCCAGGCATGATCGTCATTGCGCGTGACGAGTTTGCCAAAGGCCGCATCATACTTTGCGCCGGCGTCCCGGAAGTATGCGAGGACGCGCGGGCGCGAACCCGGCTCGAGCCGTTCACACTCTTCGAGCAGCTTGCGCATGTCGCTCGATAGAGTGAACGACGTACCGTCCGGCCATCGGAACTGCACGGTGGGGTCAACCGGCAGCAGCGTCACGTAATCGCTGAGCTTGCGATCGGCCGCCGCGAACAATTCTTCGAAGACCCAGGGATAGTTCAGCAGTGAAGGCCCCGTATCCCACTGGAAACCGTCGCGCGAGATCACGTTGGCGCGGCCGCCCACATGTTCGTTCGCTTCGAACATCGTTACGGCATGGCCGGCGATGCGCAGATGGATCGCGGCGCTCAGCCCGCCTAAGCCCGCGCCCACGATCGCGACTTGCGATGGCGGCATCAGATTCTCCCGGCGAAGGCCATCGGCAGCCGCCAGTATTTGCTCGAAGGCAGCACGCGCAGCTTCTCGCGCATCGGCACTGTTTCGCGATGCAGCACGCCTTCGGGACTGCGTCCGATGCGGCCGTTCAACTGGCGGTACACATCGATGCACGCCTGGATGGCGACCCGGCTATCTGCGGCGAAGGCGTCTACATTGTTCGCGGCCAGCGTGTAGTGCCCTTCAGCAATTTCCGCGACGCGCCGCACCACCTTGTTCAACCCGTTCAGATCGCGCGGGTCCGCAAGGTTCGGCCTGCCGATGCCTTCTGCCGCAAGCATGTCCGCGGGAAGGTAGACGCGGCCTCGCCGCTGGTCTTCTTTCACATCGCGCAGAAAGTTGGTTAGCTGCAGGGCAATTCCTAAATCGCGAGAAGCTTCCAGAGCGCGTGAGAAGTCGCCCTCTACGCCTGGTCCATACACGTACGCAAGGAAATATCCGACCACGATGGCGCTGCCGTACACGTACGAATCGATCAGGTCATCAAGCGTTGAGTAAGGCCGTGGCGTGACGTCCATCGTCATCGCATCGAGAAAGGCTTCGTAGTAGTCGGACGGAATCCCATGCCTCACGACCAACTGCGCAAAGGCCGCGACGAAAGAGGGCGCGCCATGATTGATCGCGTCTCGGATGCTACCGGCCCCAAGAGCTTTCAGGTAGTGACTGCGCCAGCGTTCCAGCATGTGTCTCTTCACACCAGACCCGAGCGGGAATGTGTCGACGATCTCATCCGGGTAACGCACGGCGGCATAGATCAGCTCTACATCCTGACGCTTTCGCTGGGGCAGAAATCGCGTGACGATGAAGAAGCTGGTGCTGAACGTCTGCAATACATTTCGCGCACGCCTGGCGACAGCCAGCAGTTCCTGATCGGCGGAAGGCGCAGCGATGACCGCACGCGTGGTCGCAATTTCCAGATTGCGCCAGTCGTCTTCCGTCCAGATGTCGTCACGCCGCGCAGGCATGTGTTCCTAGATGTTACGCGCACTCAGTGTGATGTTGAAAAATCGCCTGTGCAACCGAATACGTTAAGATGACTGAGCATGAGTTTGGATGTTCACGAGCGCGAGCGCGAAGGGGTTGTCGTTTTCGACCTGAAGGGCCGCATCACGCTTGGCTCGGAGGCCACCACGCTACGCGAGATGATCGCCCGGCTTGAGGCGCAATCGAAAGAAAAGCTCGTGCTGAACATGCAGCAGGTGGACTATATCGATAGCTCCGGCCTGGGTGCGCTGGTGATGTGTGCTTCCGCGTTCAAGAAGCGCGGCGGCGCGGCGAAGCTGTTGAACTTGAACCGGCGCAACATCGAACTGCTGGTGATGACGAAGCTGGCGACGATCTTCGAAATCTTTAAGGATGAACAGGACGCGATCAACAGTTTCTTTCCTGACCGCGAACTGAAGAAGTTCGATATTCTCTCGTTCGTGCGCCAGATGAAGGAAGGCAGCTAACGAGCGGTCGCCCTGCCGCGCACATGCATGTGCCAGGCTCGACCGAAGCTCGCGAAGGCAACGGGTGGACGATACCCCAACACCATCCGAACTACCTCGACCGATGACCATGCGAGGTAAATCCCGGTAATTGTCCAGTGCATGATCAGCGGCGTGCCGCCGGGCGCAACGGATACGACGAACTGCGCCACCCACAACACGAATAGACCGAGCGCTTCCCACCACACCAACTCCATCGACACCAGGAACAATGCGCCCAGAAGCGCCTGACCGAGAGTCATCAGCAGTTCCAGGCTCTGCTGTTCGTCGAAGACGAGGCCGGATGCGGAGCGGCGGCTGATCGATAAGACGATCGGGAGCATGGCCGCCAGCAGTGTCCATTGATTGATGTTGCTCGAAACCATGTTCATCAGCGCCATGGATGCCCCGCCCTCAGGTTTCCTCGCCCATTGCAGCGCAGACACTTTTTCCGGGAATTCGGATACGAACGGCGCGATCCACTTAATGGCCACGAAAGGCGCGAGACCGAACACCGACGAGACGGCGAGCACGCTGCCGAGAAACGGCTCCGCTACCAGGTAGATGAGCGCGCCGCCCAACACGAACAAGGCGGAGATCCCCAGGATGCGCAGCGGCTTGGAAGCGGTGACGATGGTGCGGGGCACACGCGGAAGATCCTCAATGCCTTCTTTATTCTGCGCCGGCAGTTTGCCAAGAACGACCAGGTACGCCGCATAAATACCGATCAGCACGACGGAATCGAACAGGTTGAGCGATCCCTTGGTCCATACGAAGAAGCCGTACATCAAGCAAAGCAGCAATCCCACTACCTGCACGCCGTGCTCTTCACCTAAACGAATGCGGCCCATGCCATGTTTCGACTCGCCGCGGTTCTTGTGTGCGGCAGCGGCATAGATCATCGGCCAGCCGAGACCGGTCAGAATCTGCAGCGCGCCCGCAAGGTTGGAGAGCAGCAGTTCCGTTTGCTGGTGCCAGGCGAGCACCGCTTCTACTGCAAATTCCGGTAAGGTCTGCAGCCACGCGAGAATCGCCAGCGCGAAGCCTTGCGCCATGAAGAACTGGGCGGCTTCAGCGCCCCAGGCGATCATCATGGCCGCGAGCAGAATCAGCGGAGCGGTCCAGAAGATTGAGGACGCACCGGTTGCCGCTGGCACTGCGCTCGCGGCCAGCAGCAAGAACATCGGCAGCGGGCGGAAGGTTCCTGCGGCCTGACTACCTGTTGCGATCAATGCGCGATATCCACTTCCGAGGCAACTTGGAACTGTTCGCGCTTCTCCGGGAAGTCGGTGCGGTAGTGCGCGCCACGGCTCTCCTCACGCCACAGGCCGCAACGAGCAATCAGCCCCGCGACGCAGTGGATGTTCCGCCGGTCAAAATCGGTCAGCTTGGGATTTGCAAGAGCCTGCATTTCGTATGCCGCTAACTGTTGCACGGCAAGCGCCAGACCCTGGGCATCGCGTTGGATTCCGCACTGGTTCCAGGCAAGATCGCGCAGCACGGATTCTTGAACGCGCGGAAACAACTGCGCTACCGGAGTGCCTTGCGTTCGCGGCACAGCCTCGTCGCGCATCGCGCAGCCTGCCCTTGCTCCAAATACGACACCTTCCAGCAGTGAATTGCTGGCCAGGCGGTTCGCACCGTGCACACCGGTGCAGGCCACTTCACCAGCAGCATACAAACCGGGCAGCGTGCTGCGCCCCCAGAGATCAGTCGTGACGCCGCCCATCGCATAGTGTGCAGCCGGATGCACAGGCGCGCGGTCTTTCGCTAAGTCGATCCCATGCCGAAGACAGGTCTCGTACACGCGCGGGAAGCGGTGCCGGATGAAGTCCGCATCGCGCGCGGTCAAATCCAGGTACATGTGCGGCGCGCCTGTGCGCTGCATTTCAGCCACGATCGCACGGGACACGACATCGCGCGGCGCGAGGTCTGCCATCTCGTGATAGCGGCTCATGAAACGCTCGCCCGCCTCGTTGACCAAAGTAGCGCCTTCCCCGCGCAGCGCTTCCGAGAGCAGGAAGCGCGGCGCTCCGGTCAGATGCAATGCGGTGGGATGAAACTGCACGAACTCGATATTGCTGATCTGCGCACCCGCGCGGAACGCCATCGCGACACCATCGCCGGTCGCTACATCGGGGTTGGTCGTTTCTTTGAAGACACGTCCAAGACCGCCCGTAGCCAGCAACACGGCGCGCGCATGCACGGTAAACAGCTGGTCGGTGCGATCGTCAAAAATGAGCGCGCCTGTGACGCGCCCATCTTCCATCAGAAGGTCAACGGTTGCGGCGTAGCTTTGGAACTTGACTCCCGCGAGCGAGGCGGCTTTGCGCTGCAGCGTGCGCGCGATCTCGCGGCCTGTAGAATCGCCATGCGCGTGCAGTACTCGGTTGCGGCTGTGAGCGCCTTCGCGGCCAAACGCAAGCTTCATGCCTTCACGATCGAACTGCACACCCCAATCGATCAGATCCTGGATTGCCCCGGGGCCTTCTTCAACCAGCGTGTGAACTGCTTCGGGATCGCAAAGACCATCACCCGCGTAGAGCGTGTCCTGCTCGTGCAGTTCAACCTCGTCGTCATCGCTTAACGCGACCGCGATGCCACCTTGCGCGTATTCGGAATTCGACTCTCGCAGAGTGTCTTTCGCAATCACCAGAACGCTTCCCGCTTGCGACAACTCCACTGCTGCGCGCAAGCCCGCGACGCCTGCGCCAATCACCAAAAAGTCGGGATTCATCTACTCCTTGCGATTCTAGCAGTCGCGCCAAACGCTTTATTTTCTTGCGTGGTACAAGGAAAGCATGCCTCAGTTTTCCGTGACGACAGCCGTGTGCACGTACCCGGTGATTGTCGAAAACGGGATTGCCGACCGCATCGCGGAACACGTGCCGGCGCGGGTTGGCAAGCTGTTCGTCGTGTCAACCGCCGATGTGATGACGCATGCGGGCGAACACTTGCGCGCCGGTCTGAAGGATCACGCACATGAGGTTCTGCTGCTGCCCGGTGGCGAAGAGAACAAGCGTCTCGCGCCGCTCGAGACAGCGGCCGAACAGATGTTGCGCGCCGGTGCTGATCGCTCAAGTATTGTGATCGCGTTTGGCGGCGGCATCGTGAACGACATGGCGGGCTTTCTCGCGGCGATGTTCATGCGCGGTATTCCAGTGATCCAGGTTCCCACCACGCTGCTCGCCCAGGTGGATGCAGCGATCGGGGGCAAGACCGGCGTCAATCTCGCGCTCGGCAAGAATTTGATCGGTAGCTTTCACCAGCCGCTTGCGGTCCTGATCGATCCGGCGCTGTTGCGTACTTTGCCCGCCCGTGAGTATGTCGCGGGCTTGTATGAAGTGATCAAGTACGGCGTGATCGCGAGCCCGGAGTTGTTCGACAAACTGGAACGCCAGCGGGAGCAGGTGCTGCGACGGGACGAGTCTCTGACCGAATGGATCATCGCCGAATGCGTGCGCATCAAAGCAGAAGTAGTGACTGCGGACGAGCGCGAAATGGGCGTACGGAAGATCCTGAACTTCGGGCATACCGTAGGGCACGCGCTTGAAGCCGAGACGCGGTACGAGAAGTTCCTGCATGGCGAGGCCGTCGCCTTCGGCATGATCGCCGCGACAAAGCTTGCGGAGTTGACCGGCCACTGCTCGCGCGCTGACGCTCAACGCATTGAAGATGTGGTGCGAGCTTATGGACCGATCCCGAGTACTCAGGGCATTGAAGTGGACGCGCTGCAGCGGCGATTGGTGAGCGATAAGAAGGCCACGCGCGGCAGCGTGCAATTCGTGTTGCCCACCGGAGTTGGCAAAACCGAACTGGCGAACTCCGTCGATGACAAGCTGGTGCACGCGGCCATTCAATACGCGCTCGCATGACTCCGGGCCTTGGCACGACTCCCGCGGGCGCATCAACCGAGCAGGAAGCGTCGCGTTACGTGCGCGACATGTTCGATCGCATTGCTCCGCGTTACGACCTCGCAAATCATCTGCTCACCGGAAACCTCGATCGTTACTGGCGCGCGGTGACGCTGCGGCGCGTGAAAAAAGCAGCTACACTTCCGGGCGCGATCACGATAGATCTTTGCTGCGGCACCGGGGACTTGCTGCTCGCATTGCGTGGGGCGACCACCGAACAAGTTATCGGAGCTGACTTCAGCGGGGCCATGCTGAGTGCAGCGAGGGCGAAGCTAAGTGCGCGCGGGTTCGATGCCGTGCTGCTGGAAGCTGATGCGCTCGAGTTGCCTTTTGCCGACTCGACGATCGATCTGGTGACCTGCGGCTTCGGCTTTCGCAACTTCACCAACTATGCTGCAGGTGCGAGAGAGATCCGCCGCGTCCTGAAGCGTGGCGGCACGCTGGCCATTCTGGAGTTGTCGGAGCCGCGGAATCCGGTGACTGCGGCTTTGTACCGGCTCTATGCGCGCCGGCTGCTGCCCTTGATCGGCGGCGCCGTTTCAGGAGAGCCCGATGCTTACCGCTACCTGCCGGAGTCAGTCCGGAAGTTCCCCAAGCCGCATGAACTCGCGCAGACATTGCACGATGCCGGGTTTGCGCGAGTCGCATTCACGCCGCTGACGCTTGGGATTGTCACCTTGCACATTGCGGAAGTGGAGTAGCGGTAACGTGCGACCCCCTCACGGTCGCGCCTCAGTCATGAGAGTTGCGTTTACCTGAATCTTCAAGCACTTGTAACAATCGCTTAACATTACGCGGGAGTATGCTCAAGGTAGTTACTGGAGGTTTCAATGATAGGCCGGAATGTAACGGTCGCAGCAGCAGTGACGCTGCTTTCTCTCCTTCCCGCTTCCGCAAAGACTTACAACGCGGAACGCTACCTTGTTCAGCTTGATCTTGATTCCCGCGGCGCGCTGCACGTGAGCGAGACGGCGGTGTTCCACTTTGCCAACGGGCCGTTCACTTACGTGTTTCGCGACATCTCCGAGCGAAATACTGACGGGATCTCGAACATTACCGCCACTCTCGACGGGCGCCCTTGCGAACCCGGCACCGGGCCCGGCCAGGTGGAGATCAAAGGCAACCACGTTCGCTGGCATTTCTCACCGGTCGAAAATCAGACGCATACCTTTCAGGTGAGCTATGTTGCCGATGGGGTGGTACGCAAGACCGCAGCCGCAGCGACGCTAAAGTGGAATGCTCTTCCGCCGCAGCGCTCCTATGAAATCGATCATGCCGAAGTGACTCTGCGCTATCCGCCGGGCACCGGCGCGCCAGCCTTGACGGCCGACCACTCGGACCAGGTAAGTGAAGCGGATGGACAATCGCGAGTGACGCTTGATCACGTGCGGCCGAGATCGTGATTTGGCCGTCACCGCCAGGTTTGCACCAGACGCATTCCCGGGCGCCGCGTCGCGGTGGATGGAGTCGCGAGTCCAGCACCGTTCCGCATTGTTGACGGGCTTACTCTACGGCGCTGTCCCCGCCCTGATTCTTCTGCTTGGCGTCATCTGGTGGATTTCCAGGACGAATGCCACCTGGCCGGCGTTCCGTTCCACGCTGCATCCGGATTACAAACCCGTTCCGCCCGACGATCTGTCACCTGCACTGGCCGGGCACCTCACAGGACACCCAGGTTCTGTGCAGGCCGTACTGCTCGATCTTGCCCGGCGCGGAGTAATTCGCGTTCAAGAACGCCAGCCGGGCAGGTTCGGCCGCCACTACGATCTGACGCTCGAGGGCGAGCGCAACTCGCTCGCGCCGCATGAAGCAACACTGATCGACGCGACGTTCCGCGCCGACCGCAGCATCACCCTCCAGCACTTTGGACAGCGCGCCAGCGGCGTTCGGCAGCGCTTCGGCAAAGCCGTTCGAGACGAGCTGGTGGCTAACGGCTCCTACGATCCGGCACGACTCCAGGCCCGGTCGCGAATGATGACTGCAGGGATGCTGTCGCTCGCCGGCGCTCTTGTGGCGTTGCCCGCAGCCGCCGTACTCTATCAAGCCTTCGCGATTGGCACGGGCATCTTATTGACCGTGATGCTGGCTGCGTTGATCTCCGGTGTGCTGATGCTGATTGCCGGTGTGCAGTTCTCGAGGCTCACGCAGCGCGGCGCCGACGTAGCAAGCCGCTGGCAGGGCTTTCAACACCATCTCCAGGAAATAGCGAAAGGCCGCGCGGCGCTCCCATCGAGCAAAGAATGGGATGCGCTGCTGCCCTACGCTGCTGCGATGCAACTCATCTCTACGCTGATGCGGCGTGCGCGCAAAGAAGAGTCGCTGGTGATGCCGGCCTGGTTTGGTCCATGGCCCTCTGGCGATCACGGCAGTGATGGCGGCGCTTTCATCACCTTCCTGAACACCTCGGGTGCTACTTCGGGCGACGGCGGCGCTGGCGCGGCGGGTGCATCGGGCGGCGGAGCGAGCGGCGCGGGCTAACCCGGAATGCCCTGCGATGCGCGGATCAGGAATGCGCGCATCGCGGGGTCATCGCATAGCCCTATGGCGTTGGCGTAAGCTTCGCCGGCTTCGGCTTCTCGCCCCATGCGTTGCAACAGATGCGCAGCCAGAGCCCAGTACGGCTGGTAGGTTCTCACCGCCTCCAGCGGCACAGTCTGCAACAGTTCCCAGGCGGTGCCAGCATCGCGTGCTTCCATCACCGCGGCTGCGCGGCCGACCAGAGCGCCCACGGCCGGCGCCATTTGTACCAGACCTTCATACATCAGCGCGATGGCTTCCCAATCCGGAGTAATGCCGCGAACACGTTGAGCATGCACGCACTGGATTGCCGCTTCCAGTTGGAAGCGCCCGATGCGGCTGAAAGCGCCGGCGGCACGAAGCAGACCGTCAGCCTCGTCGATCATGGGACGCGACCAACGCGTGATGTCCTGACCCGACAAGGGGACGTACTCACCGGCTTCAGTACGGCGAGCATCCCGCCGCGATTCACAGTAGAGCATCAGCGCCAGCAGTCCGAGCGCTTCCGGTTCTTCAGGCATCAGGTGCACCAGCAAGCGGCCTAACTCGATGGCTTCGCTGGCGCGGCGGCGGCCCCGCGCGTCCGCTCCCGCGACGTCGTCCCACCCCACACCGTATGCCGCGTAGATGGCTTCGAGTACCGCATCGAGCCGGGCCGGTAACTCCGGTTTATCAGGAACTCGAAACGGAATTCCGGCATCTCGAATCTTCGCCTTTGCGCGGGATAACCGCTGGCCCATGGTGGCCGGCTTCACGAGAAACGACGAAGCAATACGTGCGGCATCCATGCCCAACACGGTTTGCAACATCAGCGGCGTCCGAGCGGCAGGATCGATTGCCGGATGAGCACAGATAAACAACAACTTCAAACGCTCATCCGGGAAGACCGAATCCGTGAGAGTCATGCACTGCGCCTCATTCGCCGCGGCAAGCAATTCCGGCGCGGCTTCGGCTTCGACGCGCGAATGCCGGAATCGGTCGAGCAGACGTCGCCGCGCGGCGGTGAGCAGCCATGCCTCTGGCTTTTGCGGCACACCATCGCGCGGCCATGACGCGAGCGCGGAATGAAATGCATCGGCGAGCGCGTCTTCCGCGGCAGCCACGTCGTGGGAACGCGCGGCGAGGAACGCAAGCAGGCGTCCGTAAGATTCCACCGCTGCGCGTTCAATCGCGACGCCGGGATCGTTCATCCGCGCGGCATGGGCGGTAGACCCGGCCGGACCTCCACGCCGCCACCGACATCGAGGGGAAAGCGCGCCGCCCACTCGAGCGCCACTTCCGCAGTCGGAACGTCGATGATAAAGAAGCCGCCGAGCTGCTCCTTGGTTTCCGCGAATGGCCCGTCCTGCGTATGCCCGTTGCGCAGCAACGTGACCCCGGTTGCCGGCGGCTCCAAACCGGCGCCCGCGACAACGATTCCAGCCGCGTTCAGCGCATCCATGTAAGGCAGAAAGCTACCCCAGAACTGTTTGCTCTTGGCCGGATCGGTGCGGGCCGCGAAGTCTTCCGGACTTTGATAGAACAGGAGTGCGTATTGCATGGCGTCAGCTCCTGGGCGCCAGGCAGGGCCGCACTTCGACAACGCGGCCGGGCATTTTTGGACACTTCCCTGCCCAGTCGAGCGCCGCGTCGAGATCCGGCACGTTCACGACGTAGAAGCCGCCTAACTGCTCCTTGGTGTCGGCATACGGGCCATCCTGCACCAGCCTTTGCTGGTTGTTCTGGTTGCGCAGAGTGGTGGCGGTTTCGGGCGGTTGCAGCCCGGCCCCGGTTACGAAGACACCGGCATCTTTCAGAGCCTGGGAGTACGGCGGCCATTGCGACCAATAGGCGTCGCGTTTTTGGGGATCGTTGCGCACGGCAAAATCTTCTGGCGATTCGTAGATCAACACTGCGTAGTTCACGGGATCATCCTCTCATTTGTGGAGCCTCAGATGTGCTCTCACGACCATGACGGATGGGCCCCGGTCATTTCGACAATTCCGGGCGAGAAGTTACTCGGACAGTCTGGAGGTAAGGAACTCGTCGGGAGCATAGACGCTGAACACGATCCGTGCATTCAATGCGCTTACAGCCTGCACTGTCCGCGCGGCGAGCACAAACTCTGTGCATCGAGGCTCTTCGCCGCCTTGAACGCCGATGTTGAAGTCCCGGACAGTCGCGTCGTTCCAAAGCCGGCGCTCCACCTCCGGGAGGGCTTCTAGCAGCGCACAGAAGGCGCGGATCGTCGCGTCCGCGGTTCTAGTAGCCTTCGTTAACTCGAGGTAGGCGCAGTAGGTTCGTTTGATTCGCCCGGCAAAGAGGGCGCACACCTTCTTCCCAAGCGCCGTTATGACCGGCTGGAGATCCGCCTTCGAGCAGATTGCGAGATCAACATTTAGAAACTGAGTAGCTGACGGTGGTATGTTTCCATGCTCTCACCTGGAGGGAGCGCACAGTCGAGAGCTCACGCATTCCGAATAGCCGAACCCAGGCTAATGCGCTCCCTGCAGTCGCGCCTCTGACGGCGTGGTCCCTACGAGCCGCGCGCGTGAGCAAGCGGGAATTCACGCCCGTGATGGTCCTCCTCAGCGCAACTGCGCCAGATACGCTTGCAACGCATCCCGCTCTGCTCCTTGCAGCCCATTGACCAGCTGTTGCATGCGCGCGCGGTAGTCGCCTGTATGCGGCTCGCGCGCGTGCCTCCAGAGTTCCGCATCGATGATTCCCGCATCCTGAGAAAGAAACCTTCTGCGTGTCCGCGGGATGAGAACGTAGCGATAAAACAGCTTATCGAGCATCGACAGCTTGGTCGCCATATTGACTTCGCTAAGAATGTTGTCGGCGTTGAACCGCGGATCGTTTGCGCAGTCGCGATAGTACTTCACCATTTTGTCGACCGCGTCGGTATGACCATGGCTCGCGGGAATAAGCGTGGGCGGATAGTCATAGCCATTCGACTTCGAGGACGCATGACACAGCGCACAATTGCCGGCGACGCGAACATAACCCACGCGCTGCTTCGATAGCCCCGCCGGCATCTCGCGTGTCTCTTCCCACGAAAGACCGAGCGCAAGGTAGCCCCCCGTTGCAGGCATATATTCCGGAAAGATCCGCGGCAACACTAGCCAGATCCAATAAGGAATGCCCGCAGACTCTCGCGCCAACCGACCCGTAGAGATACCGGTCGCGCGCAGAGTTCGTGATAGATCCCGGCTGACCGGCTTCGCGGTACATGTGGTCCCACCATACGACCGCCGCGGCAACCGCAACGATCAAGGCCAGAATGACGGCTATGCGCAGTTTCCTCATCGCTTCAGAAAGTCTTCAGGTATTCGATCAAGGCGGTCTTCTTGTCCTCGGAAAGATTAGTTCCGTACTCTTCGCCTTCGTGCCCCTGGTTGCCGTTGCCTCTCACACTCGTGTCGAACACGAAGTATTGACGTCCATTCTGCTCGGCAACGTTCTGTACGAAGCCAACGTTTTGCTGATCATAGGTATCGTTTCCGCGATAGAAGCTTTTACTGCGTTTCTCCTGCGGGGAAAGCAGCTCACGCAGGTTAGGAACAGACCCGTTGTGCAGGTAAGGCGCACGCAGCCAGATCCCGTCGAGCGGTGCGTTCGCGTAGCCCTGCGTCTTGTGGAAGTGCGAGAAGCGCTGCGGGTAATCCTGATCGAAGCCCCACTCCCGCTCGTATCCCGCGTACAGAGTGCTTTGATTCGCGGCCAGTTGCCAGGTGTAGGAATCGAGCCGGTTACGATCGGTTTTGATGTGGCCGATCGGGTCCACTGTTCCCACCCGCTGCTGCGCTTCCGTTTTGAACGGAACTTCGCGATTGCCGTGGCAGTTCAGGCAATACTCACCATAAACCTGGGCGCCTTGTTGGGCGAGCGCGGAATCGATCGGATACGGGTAGGCCAACGGTTTCGCTGTCATCAGCCAGTGCGCGGTCCGCAACACTCGGGGAGCATCCAGCGTCGGCGGAAACGCGCCTGTACCGAACGCCGCCGACAGATTGCGTTCATTGACGGACGTGTTGTTTCCATCCCAGTGCAGTTGCATGCCCTCGCGGGGCGCCTGATTCCAAATGGACGGGAAATCAGCATTGCCGACCGTCTCTCGCGGATCAGCCTTATCCATCGGGAAATTGAGCAGCGCTTTCGGTGCGTTGAACGTATCGACGCGGCCGGGCCCCCACGTTTTTGCCGGGATGAACGCAAGGCGCTGACGCAGGTACAGCATCTTCTCGCGCATCAGGTAGACCGCATAGAACTTGAAGATCAGCCTGTTGATCAGATCCGGCTTGTCCACCAGCCGATGCGGGTCGTTCTGCATCGCTGCGATCTGGTCCAGCATTCGTTGAGGCACAAATTTCAGATCGAGCGGGATGGTGGTGAGAAACGTCTCGAACGCTCCGAGGTCCAACGTGTTCGCCGGCATTCCGGCGACGATGCGTTGCGGCGAACCAGGCGTGTCGCGGACGGCGCCCACATGGCACACGGCACAGTTCAGGTAAACCACATCGATTCCCCGCACATTGCGCCTCGAGACACCCATGGGCAGCGCATATCGGGGATCGGCCCCATGCTCGTAAATCATCCCGAAGGACTGATATCCGTGGCCCGCTTTGTGGTCCGGTAAATACTCCGGGAACATTTCGGGCAACGCAACCCAGAACCAATAGGGGATGCCCATATTGCGTTCCCCGCCCGTTGAGCCATGCAGAAAATGATCGCGATCATCTTTGTAGTCGACCGCCTCGTCGCGAGTGAATCGAAGTGCTGCATATACGCCAAAGATGAGGAAGAGCACGAGCGCACTTGCGGCCAGGGTCTTGAGAACGGGATGCCCGCGGCGCACTGTACCGATTCCACTGTTACCGGACGGAACCGCTGGAGCGACAGCCAGATATCTCGCCAGTCTCGGTGAAAAGCTTTCTCCTTCACGCGCTACGCGCTCAGGCGTTGTTCCTGCGCGTGCGGCGGCGCTTGCCGGATATACCCGGCTCCGGATCGTGGTCAGCGTTCCGTATGGCACGAACCCTCTGCCCTCAATCGGGTTGAAGTGCAACGCCTCCTGATCAAGGTCCAACTCTTCTTCGAACCGGACTTCCGCCACAGGCACGAATGGCTCACGCGCACTTCCCACACGCTGCGCTTCCAGCCGCACGGTACGGTGCTCCGCTACGGCTCGGGTCAGGCCATCCTCACGCGGCTCGCCGGCGGGAGAAGGCGAATCGGCGGCGAATCGCAGCCACACCCGCATGCGGCCATCGTCGATCCGGTACGGCACGTCAGCGTAATATTTGTTCCGGAAGTAGTCGTGCGGATCCAGGCCGAAGAATCGGCCGCCGAGCGCCAGGTTGAACACCAGCTTCCAGAGCCTGTCCCCGCCCGCGGTGCACAACAGATCGAAATCGCCTCCGAACCGCGCGGCGATGCTTGGGGCATCCGGCACGATCTTCACCAGCCACGCAGGCATACCGCGCTTCATCAATCCCATCCCGACGCGCATCAGGACAGGCAGGCCATCGAGATTTGCCGCGGCGGCCCGGAGGCTGGGATCTTCTACGTTCAGCGCGCGAACACTGCCACGAAACACGCGGCCATCGGGATGAAATGTGCGGGCATTGCGCACGACGCCGCTTACGAACGCGAAGAACCCGGCCGCGGTTTCCGCTGCGACGGGTTGCTGCGAGAGTCCTGGGCGGCGTTCTGCGCGCCATGCCCACAACGTCCAGAGGAATCCTCCGAAGTCGGTGATCGAGAACGCGAGCGCAAGTCCCGCGGGTACGATCTTCAGGTACCAGAGGATCGCCATCACCACCGGCACCATCGGTCGATCAAGCATGGACGCAAACACGAACCCGCGCGCGTTCAGCCGCCCACTCACGATGTAGAGCAGCCCAAGTCCGGAGACCAGCAGACCCACGAGCCGCACGTACCCCTCGGTCTGCACACTAAGCGCGGGCAGCACCAGCAACCGCGCCATAAACCTAGGGGCGAGGAAAATCAGTAAACCCAGCGCGAGGTCAATCCAGCCAAAGATCTCGACTGTACGCGCCGAGCGGCTCTGGGGCCGCCGCAGTATAGTCGCGAGCAGCATCTTCCCGAGACCCGGAGGCGCAGCCGTGTCGTTACTCGTAGTGTTTGGCGTGGTTGGCTGCATGGGCCACCATCTGGTTCAGAACGTCTTGATGTACTCGATCAGCGCGCGTTTATCCGAATCGCTGAGGCCGGGTCCACGATCCGAAATCGCCTTCGCCCTGAGCTGCGGATCGCTCTGTTCCGCCGGCTCCAGGAAACTGGTTCCAAAGTAGTGACCGCGATTGACCACCAGATCCGGACACTTGCTCACCTTCAGCATCGGCTCCACCACGTTCATGAAGGCCTGCTGCCTCTGCTGATCGCTTGGGTTCGGACCGAGCGCTTTCACGTCCGCGATGACTTTGCGAACAATGTTCAGCAGTTCCGCATTACGCTCCAGCTGCGCGCCGCCGTTCTCCGCAAGCAGGTTGAGGTTGGTCACCAGACCGACGGGCGTGCCCTTCGGAATCGGAATGTGAATCTGACCATCGCCTACGAACCGGGGCGCCAGCTTCTCGCCAACTCCCAACAGCGGACGCAGCGCGTCAGGCAGATAACCCCCGGCAATCCGCACTTCACTGAACTGAGTTGTACGGTCAATGCGCCCCGGTACCTTGTTGCCCAGCAACAGATCCTGATCGCGCTTCTCCGGCCACAACATCTGTTCGATAGACGCTTCGAACGATTGCATGCGGCCTTCAACCGAAGGATCAACCACGAATGTTCCGACCGAGTTGTTCAGCAGATACGGCGCAGTGGACCACACGCTCACCAGCGACGGCGGCCGTGTGTAGCCGCGCCCTCCTGCCGGCAGTGTGAGTTTCCGCGGCTCTCCGGTGATGGGCTGATACCACGTGATTTCTCCCGCGGATGGCAGTTCCTTGTAAGAGTGCGATGAGAAGTTGTCCCAGATATTGCCGCCCAGCGCATTGGTTGCCAGCGGGCTGCAGGCATTGGTATGCAGCAGCGTGACAGGCACGCGAAGCTCTGAGGAAAGGTAGTTGTCCTTCAGAAAATCATCCGCCATCACCATGGCCGTCATCTTCGATTTGAAGTCGTCAGTCTTGGTGTATTCCCAATATTTTTGCCAGCAGTTCATGTAGCCGGAGCCCGCGCATCCAGCGGATTCGTCGAGAGCTGGAATATTGGCAGGCAGCTTACTCGAATGACAGCGTGCGCAATTCTCCGCGAAAATCTGTTTGCCGCGAGTAAGTTGCGCACTGTCATTCGACAGATACTTCGCGCCGTTTGGTGCGTCTGCCAGGTAATGCGGATCTGTGGTGCTCAGGAAGTAACGCGCCGTGTCGAAGGTCTGGGCTTCGGTCGCGACGAAGTAAGGTGAGTTCCGGTGGGCAACGCTGATTTCGATCGGGCTGATCGGACGCCCTCCGGCGAGAGCGTTGAAGTGCAGCAGCCATTCTTCACTGAAAGTTCCGATGTTCAGATAAACGCGATTCAGCGCAGCCATCACGCCGACGGAATCCGACCCGTCTTTCAATACCCGCGGCGTCCACACTTTGTCGGGTTTGGCGTACAGATCGGCCAATGGTCCAGACGACACGTAGTCATTTAATTGCCGGTTATCCTGCTCGCCGCCTTCCAGCTTTTCAAGACCCCAACGCTTTGCTTCGAGCAGGCGCGGCTTGAGTTGGTAAACCGCATTCATCGTACGCGGATTATTGATGCTGTCGGTCGAGATCAGCGACGTATCGAGAGTACCCGGTCGCGAAGTATGGAACAACTGATAGAAGAAGTTGCTCTGGTCGCCTGACCAGTAGAAGATGCGATCCACCCAGAAATACTGGGCGCCTACGTTCGAGCTGAGGTTTTCCCACTTTGGATTGTTGCGGTCAGCAGGAGGATTGATGGGATTCGGCCCCACATGGCAGAACCCGCAAGACATGCCGACCCGGTACGGCCTAACCAGATGCCGGTCGTTGTAGTAGCTCGGGTCTTTGTAATACCGCTCGGCGTCCCACTTCTTCTGCGCGGCTTCGTCGAAATCCGGATTCGGGAACAGCCGCAGCCCGACAATGCCCGTTGCATAACCATAGTAAGAACCGGCCGGAATGTTCTTCCCGCGCGCGCCGTAGCGAACACCTGGATATTTTTTCTCATCCTCGAATGGATCAGGCGGGCAGTTGGAATCGCGCCTATCGAGCCACAATCCAAAGCGGTTCGGATCGGGCCCGGTTGCTTTGCTGAAGCACGGCTCGTTCACAAGACCCAGATAGTCCCAACGGTTGTCGCGTGTGGCGTTCAGCCCCGGATAGGAAGACACCGTCTTCAGGAAATCCAGCGCGCCGAAACTGGCGACTGTCAATTTGTCCCAAAGCCGGTCGTTGCCGCCACTCCAGACAATCCACGTGTTTCTTCCGCGGATGGCAGCCGCGTGGTCCGCCGAGGGCAGCGCTTCCAATGGATCGACGCCGCGCGCGGTCTTATCCATGTCTTTGAAGTAGTCTTCGTCCGCAGCCCGGAAGTATTGGGCGTTGTCGCCGGCGAGCTTGGCTTCATCGTCTACATGCCCGATGCGCGGACTGCGATACCAGACGGCAAAGGCCACGGCCGACCCCGCGATAATCAGGATCAGCAGCGTGAGTAGGATCTTTTTCAACGGACCTCCCGCGTTAAGCAGGTGAGAACTCGAGGCAGAAATCGATGAGCCGTTTCTTGTCCCAATAGACTTTGCCGAGATACAAGTTGGGCGCAATCAACCGGATTTCATCGCGAATCCAATGGGCTACGAGCGATGTTTTCGAGTAATCCAGAACAATGCATTCCTTGCCGTCGAGCCAGCTTTCGCCCTTGTACACCTCGGCGACAATCGCGTTGATCCCAATCACGAGAACGCGATTAGTCAAAACACCGCGCTTGCCGTCAAAGTTCTTCCCCTGCCACGCGAAAACATTGATGAATTCAGCAATCTCCGGGCTGAATACTGTGCCGGGAGCAATGATCGCAGTGCCCTTTGCCTGTCCGTCCGGAATGTCCCCTGCCGGACTGGCGCGGAATAAGTCATCCAACTCCTGCTGAGTCATTTTCAGCAACTGCTTGGGGTCCAGTGCCATTTGAGTAATCCATAATCCTCTTACTGAATTGCACTGTCAATCGGTAAGTGCGGTTTATGTCTGCGTTTTAGTTCGCGACGCGAGGATTACGTCAGCCGCCTTTTCACCCACCATATATACCGAACTCGAAATGAAAAACCCGGGAATGCGTGGAAACACAGAGGCATCCACAACACGCAAGCCGCTCACGCCATGCACGCGGAAGTCTGTCGAGACCACCCCGCCTGCTGACGGCGGGCCGATCGGGCACGTGCACGAGGCATGATGGCCCCAGGCATTGGCGCGCACGAACTCTTTCAATTGATCGTCTGTCTCCAGCTCTTCGCCAGGGACTTCTTCGGCAGCGATCAGGCCGGTATTCTTCAGCTTTGCGGAAAGCCGCCGAACGAAGCGGATGCCGTCCACAACAGCGGTCAAGTCTTCTTCGCCGCCGTCGTCGAAATAGTTGAATTGAATATCCGGTACATCCAGGGGATCTCTGGAACGCAGAGTGACGCGGCCGCTGCGATTGCGTGTGTGCGCCTTCAGCACTACCCAGGTCAGGTAATTCAGCTTCTCCTGGAATACGCGCGAGTAGCCCGGATAATAACCGGCGAACCGGGCCAGCAACGACATGCAGAACAGGTCGGGCGTCCCGCCTGCTACGGGCGAGCGGCGAAACAGAGACAGAACGGAACCGTTCGTAGTGTAAATGCCGGTTCGCGACTTGTTCCATTCCTGCCACGCACCATCACCCGGCCGGAACTCTGCGTTCTCGTACGCGCTCCACTTATCGAACGCCATTCGGTTCACCACGCCGACTTCGTAGCGGTCCTGCAGATTGCGGCCAACGCCCGGAAGATCCACGACGACGGGAATATCGAACGCTTCCAGGTGCTCGCGTGAACCGACTCCGGAAAGCATCAGAATCTGCGGAGTATTGAAAGCTCCAGCCGACAGAATCACTTCACGCGAGGCGTTCAGGACCATCGGCGTGCCGGCACTCGCATTCGGGTCCGAATGCGCGCGGTAGAGCCGGTCACCCTTCAGATACTCCACACCGGTGGCACGTTTCGTTTTGTCGAAGAGCACGCGCGTGACGAGTGCGCCGGTAATTACCGTCAGGCGCTCCGGGAAGCGCCGCGCAACATCGAGCACTCGTTCCCGCGCACCACAGCGAGCGTGGTTGCTGGTAGTCAGTGGCAGGTAGCGAATACCGGTTGAGTTGGACTGGTTCAGACGCCAGTCGTTGGGATCGAGGCCGCTTTCCACAAACCACCGGACTCGGTCAATCTGTTGCCCATCTTCAAGGAATGCTTCGACGCCGGCATCGACGATTGACTCCGCCAATGCCCGGTTCCCGAGCAGATTGCCCGGCATCGCGCGCTGCGTCGTCAGCCATCCCTTCCAGCCATGACGAGTCGGATTGATCCCGAACATGGCAAGCAGTTTGTGCAGCGGGCGGTGCTCGCAGCGTTCCAGCTTTTCGAAATACCGGCGCATCGCCGCAGCGCGCCAGGAGTCGTCACCGGTAAGCTGCGCGATGCCGTCCCAATCGGAATTGTGCGGGTAAACCAGGATCATCGCGCTGTGCGCGCTGCATCCGCCGAGCCCAGAGCACCTTGGATAGTAAACGGGTTCTTTCCGGGAATAATGGCTGACGAAGAAGTCCCAACTGATCGCGCGATTCTCGGAAGCAAACGCGTGAAACGCGGGCACGTCGTAATCCGCAGGCAGCCGGTTCGCCTCAGGGTTGAGGGCATCGCCACCTTGCAATGAACGCGGATCACCCCCGGCTTCGAGCAGCACAACCGTGGCCCCTGATTCGGCGAGACGCGCCGCCAAAGTTCCACCACCAGGGCCCGAGCCGACAACAACGTATTCGGGGTCCAGAATGGTTTCAGTGTAGTGCAACGGGGATTACGGATGGTAGGTGAAAGTGTGTGAGTGATTGAAAGCCGCGTCAGCGCGACACCGCTGAATTTGAGAGTTCACTAAGTGGCCGAACGAATGCCACCGTCTGGGCAGGCAATTTCCAGAAAATACAAAGGGTTTTCCGTCCCCCAATTTCGAATTACGCAAATTTAATTGCGCAACTGATATGGTTAGATCCCGTCCCAATCAGGACCAGAAGGTTCCTATCATGCCGACCGCAGACCTGCTTTCGAACTTAGACGCGATGCGAGCCTCGTTGAGACTCCTCAACAGAACGCAATTCGCACCCCACGTCACCAATCTTGACCAGCAACTCGCTCACATTGAACAAGAAACCAGGAAAGCGACGTCCGTGGACGGAAATACGCTCGCCGTCGGTCTGGTTGAACTCCCCACTGCCCTGCCTGGCATCACCGCCGGAGTCCTGCTCGCCATCAACGGTTTCAAGGATGGAGATGTGCTGAGCGGCGTGCAGGGTCTCATGGACGCCTGCGCGTCGCTCGCTCCTGTAATTTTTGGGGCGATCGGCCTCTCCATCGGGGCTATGGCGGGGGGTGTCGGGGCTGGCCCCGGGTTTCAGATCGGTGCTCTCATTGGCATGGCGGTCGGCTCCATCTTCTCCATGATTAGCAACATTCTGGGCTTCTTCGCTCCCGAGACTGAGTCGGTTGCTACCCAGATCTCCAAGCTGCTTCAGGATCAGAAAGCCGATGCCGTCTACTCCGGAATCGGGCGAGTCCACCACTCGTTCATGATGTATGCCTCCACGTTGAACGACCGCTGCCGGAATCTCAAGGACGACCTCGGCGCCGCGCACGAGCGATTTCACCCCGCCGTCACCGCGAAGATCATTGACCAGATGAATTTCGTCGAGGGCAACACCATGACGACCTACTGGGACGTCATGGACTGGCTGTCCAGCCCCTCTAACCAGACTCATCCTCTCTGGCCGCTTATCCTCGACGCCACGTGCAATGCATATACCGTACTGTTGCTCGCGGTCATGCGGCTGCAGACGATCGTGGCCAGCGACGGCGTGCTCAAACGTTATCGGGCCGCGGTGGAAGCCGGAGATGAAACCGCTAAAGCCGATCTCCGCAACCTCTGGAACTCGGCCGCGGCCAAGCTTCAGGTCTACGCGGTCGCGAACAGAATCAATCTCGAGGAGCTTCGTGGGCTGCGGTCCGCCAGCCACGGCCACGGCACCCTTTGGCGTTTCGCGCCAGGGCTGGAAGCCGGCTTGCTCGATCCCAAGTTCTCGACGAGCGGGTTGGGGGGAAATTCGCCCCGGCTCTCGATCGCGGTCTGTTCCAAAGACCAGGCGCTGCCCAATCCCAAATACCACCAGTACGCGATCGCCGGAAATTCGCACCTTTATTACTGGCGCGTGCTGTCCGGTACCGATGACGGCAAACCGGTTTTTCGGCGCGACCACGATAGTGGAGATACCGGTCAAACCGTCCAGGATGTCTTCGCAACCCCCGGAACCGATCTCGGCAAGCCCAATCACGCCCTCGTCTACACCATCTCGGACGGCAAAAAGGCCGAAGGCAGGTTTTTCGACGAACAAGGCAAGCAGATGGGCAACGCCTTCTTTACCTATGGGCTCCCCGCCGACCACCGCTATGTGGAAGCTTTGACCGCAGTGCGTGCCGTGCACGACCCATATACTTATGCGGACGACCGCGCGAACGGCGCGCTGCAGAACATTGCTTCGATCGTATACATCCTCGGGAAACAGAAACCGAAGCCTACCGTGGAAATGGATGATCAGTTTCTCGTTTTGCTAAACGGTAACGAACCCCGCGAACTCCCGGTCCCCGTCGGAGGCGTCAAAGGGGATCGAGGTCGATCAGGACTACCTCTGGATGTACGGTGAGTACGAAGTGCGATGTGCGAGCCACGCCTCCATCGCCAGGCGCGTCCAGGGTAGCCAACAGCAGTACATCGATTGGATCCACTGCCCGAATCTGCCCGGCCCGAAGATCCAGGAGTTCTATCCCTGCGACGATGGCACTCTGCTGGTATCTCTTCCGGGTAACGGCGGAACCTTCAGCGCAGACTATCGCGTGGACCTCACCAATCGGAAGCTCACCTCCTTCGCCGGTCAGCCTAACCTCACATGGACCAAGGTACGCAACGACTCCGCAAACTCCTTTGAGAAGCTGCCCCTGTTCTGCTGGCCCCAGTACGAAAGCTTGACCGAAACACTCGAAGCATTGCAGAAGGTCTTCGACCGCGCCTGAACGCTTCATTTGCGTCCATTCGCGCCTAAACTGGATGCCGTAGTTTGCTGAGACACACTTGACCAAGGCCAATCCCACGCGTCGCAACGAAACCGGCGCGTACCGGGTTGCGCTCCACGTAAGGGGGGAGCCCCCAAGTGTGCGCTCCATCGAGCGCGCACCCGGGGCGCGGTAGGGACGGGCGCGGTAGGGACAGACCCCGCCCTCAGGCAAAGAGTGATACGCCGAATGCGCGATTCTCAGCCTGCTTCAGTCCTCAACGTGTACTCTGCGGAACAGCGCGGCGCAGTGCACAAGTGAGAGCAAATGAAGGGTTCCCAGGCAAGGCCCGCATGCAGCGGTTTTCGCACCTGGGGGACAGGGAATAAGCTAGAAAGCCTATTGCTTCGCGAAAGTGGGCGGGGTCTGTCCCTGGCTTTTCCTTTGTATCCCGGCGATAGTAGCATCGTAGGCAGTGCAGACCGTTTTCGAAGCTGTGGGCGGCATAGCCGGCCTGCGTCGCCTTGCCGAGGCTTGGCATCGCCGTGTGATGGCTGACGAAATTGTGAGTCATGCCTTCAGCCATGGGTTCCGCCACGATCATGTCGATCGACTCGCTGCGTATTGGGCGGAGGCGCTCGGTGGGCCGGCGCTGTATACCGCCTCATATGGTGACGAGACCAGCGTCGTCAGAACGCACAGCGGTAATGGCGAGCATGACGATATGGATCGGCGCGCGATCGCCTGTTTCGATGAGGCTTTAATCGACGTGCCTATCGCCGATGCAAAATTGCGCGGCGTGCTGCACGACTATTTCTCCTGGGCTACGACGCAGACGATGGCTCGTTATCCTGAGTCGGCCGATGACGTCCCAACCGGGCTGAAGATTCCGCGGTGGTCGTGGGATGGCCTGGAGAACGGCGCATAACGCAGATAGTCACGGCTGATCGTGGCGGAGCCGCGGTTTAGATTCGGCGAGAATGGTCTCTGATCGCGAGCCGCTCCGTTGAAGATCGCTACATTCAACATCAACAACATCAATAAGCGTCTGGCGAACTTGCTGGCATGGCTCGACCGCGAGCAACCGGATGTTGTTTGCCTCCAGGAGCTCAAGGCTGAGCAGCACGCTTTTCCGGCACCTGCCCTGGCTGACATCGGCTATCGCGGAGTCTGGTTGGGTGAACGGTCCTGGAACGGAGTCGCGATTCTGGCGCGAGACTGCGATCCGGTGCTGACGCGGTCTAGTTTGCCGGGGAATGAGCATGACCGCCAGGCGCGCTATCTCGAAGCCGCGGTGCACGGGGTGCTGGTCACTTCAATCTATCTGCCCAATGGAAATCCGCAGCCCGGACCGAAGTTCAATTACAAGTTGGCCTGGTTTGAGCGTTTGATTGAGCACGCTGCGTCGCTGATTCAGGCCGGGGTGCCTACCGTGTTAGCTGGTGATTACAACGTAGTCCCGACGGCGCGGGATATCTATCCCACGCGCTCGCTCGACAACAATGCTTTGATTCAACCGGCGAGCCGGGCAGCGTATATGCGGCTGCTTGAGCAAGGCTGGACGGATGCGCTGAGGAAGCGGCAACCTGACGGACCGCTTTGGACATTCTGGGACTATGAACGCAATCGGTGGGCTTTAGACAAGGGGATGCGGCTGGATCACCTCCTGCTCTCGCCAGCGATCAGTAACCGGCTGGTGAATGCGGGTGTGGACCGGTGGGTTCGCGGTGAGGACAACGCGAGCGATCATGCGCCGGCTTGGATTGAGCTGGATGTGTAAGTGAGGCGAGATCCTTTCCGTTGACAGGCTCGGAGTGCACCCCGGTCAGTCACGGGTTCACCAGTCAAATCACCCTGTGGCATTGACTGGGATGGCCACTACAAAAGTATCCAGGCGGGCAAGCCAACTTCACAAAGGTATGCGGCGCTTGACAAGTGCATACATTCGTCCGTCTAAGACTTTCCTCGGGTTATCTGAACATATGCGTTACACCGTATAATCGTCAGAACGTGAGCGGCTTAGCGATTGCAGGCGCAGAGACACTATCTGTAGAAACTGTGCGCAGACAACTTGCTGAGGGCGGAAGGTTTGTCCGTTACAGCTACTGCATTTCAGTCGTGGTCTTCACTTTTCGTCTGCGCTCGAACGTGTTCTATGTCGCGCCATACGCCCATGCGGCGAAGAACGGACTGCCGTACTCGGCAATCTCATTTCTGGCAGGATGGTGGGGGCTCCCCTTTGGTCCCATCTTCACGGTGGCGAGCATCTTCCAGAATATTCGCGGAAATGACGTCACTGCTGAAGTTATCGATACATTCTCCGCGGCCGGGGTCTATCTGGAGTCTTGGTCTCGTGAATGACTGCCTGGTCTTCAGCGCTTAGGCGCAGACGTCACTAAGTGTGGACCGGTGGGTTCGCAGTGAGGACAACGCGAGCGATCATGCGCCGGCTTGGATTGAGCTGGATGTGTAAGTGAGGCGAGATCCTTTCCGGTCGCGCTTCTATTCTTGTTGGGATTGATTCGCCAGTTGGCTGACACGGTTTCTTGCGGCGTCGGACTCGGGGCCTAGCGGGGCGATTTGGAGGTAGGTGCGGAAGTGCGCGAGCGCTTCGTCTGTCTTGCCGCGGCGGTCGGCCAACAGCGCGAGGACGTATTCGGAGCGGGGGAAGTCGTGGCGGGCGTCGTGTTGGATCGCCAGGCGGGCGCTGGCTTCGGCTTCTGACCAGTGCTTCAGGTTCATCTCCGCGATCGAATGGTAGAGATAAGCCGCAGGGAACTCAATCGGCAACAGGGTGATTGCGTCTGCTGCGAAGGTTCGGGCATCTTCGAAGCGCTGCTCTGCTAACGCTAATCGCGCTAAGTGTACGCGTGGCTTGAGGAAACGCGGGTCTACGGCGACGGCCTGTTGATAAGCGGCTTCAGCCTCGCGCGGCTTGCCTTGAAATTCGAGGGCCGCGCCAAGTTCGTCCCATGCCTCGGCATGCTGGGGGTAGAGTTGCACGGCGGTACGGAAGCTTTTCTCGGCCGCGGACCAGTTCTTGCGCAGCGCTGCGCTGCGGCCCTTGTCGAACGCCTTTGCAGAATCTTTTGGAGCATTCAACACGGTGATGCTGATGGTGGAACCTTCGCGTTCGCCCAGACGGCTTTAATGTGATGACTAAGCCGTCTCGTACGGCCGTGGTTTGGCTGCGGAAGCCCGGGAGCGACACGGTCGCTTCGCATCTCGGTTGATAAAGCTTGCCTTGGGTGATGACGGTCGTGTTGTCCCACTCGCTCGGAATCCTGAGGGAGAACGAATTCCAGGTGGTTGCGACCTCGCCACAATCGGTCAGGACCGTGGGCGGGTACGGCATGGGCGCGCCGCCTTCGAGTTGTACCTGAACGGTAATGCGGCGTGCGGTGGGCAGCGAGTTCGAGCGTGCTCCGATTGGAGGCAAAATCTGAGCGCAGCCGGCGGAACATACGAGCACGAGCAACACGGCGCGCATTGTTTATAGTTTACGCGCCGCTGCAGGTGGGGGTTTCTCCTCAGAACAAACGGCAGTAATGCAACCGTCGCTCTTCTCGCGTCCGAGAATTTTCAAACCACCCTGTTCGGTGAACGCAATTCCGCTGTACCCCAAGAACCTGCGTCGTATACTACAGGGCTCAAGGTGGCGAAGAGATGAATCAGGCCGATCCGTACAGTAGATTTCAAGCAGCGACATCGGGAGATGTGGGCATCCTTTGCGCCCGCCGCGAATTTCACAACTCCGGTGGCAGGTGAACTGGTCAGGTTCGCTGCGATCACTGCGGGTGAGAAGGTGCTCGACGTGGGAACCGGGACCGGGGTGGTTGCAATCACAGCGGCCAGGAGAGGCGCCGATGTGACGGGACTAGACCTGACACCTCCGTTGCTTGAGAAGGCTCGCGAAAACGAACGGATCGCCGGGCTCGAACAGATCCAGTGGAAAGAAGGCGACGCTGAAGACCTTCCTTTCGAAGATGCCTCTTTCGACGTGGTTGTGAGCCAGTTCGGGCACATGTTCGCGCCACGTCCGAGTGTGGCGGTTGACGAAATGCGCCGGGTGCTCAAACCGGGCGGTCGCGTGGCGTTCGTCACATGGCCTCCCGAACATTTGATCGGCCGGTTCTTTGCATTCGTCGGTCGCAATTCGCCGCCTCCGCCGCCAGGTGCAGAGCCGCCGCCGCTCTGGGGAAACCCTTTGGTGATTACTGAGCGGCTCGCTGCGCGCTTTCATCCTCCGTTCTTTTCGCGGGGAACGATGCACGTTCCGGCGCTGAGCCTCGGACATTTTCGGCGCTTCATGGAAACGTCGGTTGGCCCACTCCAGAAGTTGGTGGAGGGTTTGGCCAGCGATCCGCAAAAGCTCTCGGCTATCCGGGCGGAACTCGATGCTCTGGTGCTCCCTTATTACGAAGGGAATGTTGTCCGTCAGGACTACTTACTGACTCGCGCCCAAGCACGTTAGTGAGTTGAGTCTCGGAGCTAGCCAAGCTAGGTGCGCTCCCGGGTGCTCTCAATCACAGCCGAACACTCAACAAGAACCGGGCCATTTGCAATAACTTAGCCGTCCACACACCTGCGCACTGAAGCCCACGCCCGGCAATATTGCGTCAGCAATATTGGTCCATGTCGAAACAGACCTATGGAAAATTGGGTTCGTTTCGTAAATTCACTATCTGGAAGTTTTCGTAGAAAAGTGCGCCAACTCCGCGCCAATCGCATGATTGGCTCGCAAGCGGAAGCCAATAGCGAAGCCAATGAAAGCCAATAGCGAACCCGAACGAAGCCAATTTTCCGAGGCGTATATGGTTATTGGGATAACTGCTGACTTACGCTAACTCGACTTAGGCAATCTAACAAATCACTCTCAGCGGACTGCGTTCGCGTAATCCGTTCTCGGTTGTCTCACCGATTTCACAAGGCAGCACTTCGTTGGCCTGTCGCCAGTGGTTCAAGTCTATTGTCAGGTGATTGCTGCTAATTCCCTTCCCTGGTGTCTCGAGCGTAACTACCTCCAGGGTGCGACCGACTTGCGCGTTACGGAACTGCGCGTTCTTGCGATCCGATAAATCCCGCAACACACGATTTCGTTCGCGCCTGACATTCACCGGCACTGACCCCGGCATCGCTGCTGCCGGAGTGCCGGGCCGCTCCGAGTAAGTAAACACGTGCAGATAAGTGAACGGCATCGAAGCAATAAATGCTCGCGACTCTTCGAATAACTCGTCTGTCTCGCCGGGAAAGCCCACCATCACGTCTGCCCCGATGGCGGCGTTCGGCATCAGCTTGCGCGCCAGTTCAATGCGAGAAGCATAGTGACGCGGGCGGTACTTGCGGTGCATCTTGCGCAGGATCGTATCGGAACCGGACTGCAGTGGCGCATGAACGTGCTGAGCGATGCGCGGAGTCTCGCTCATGAGTTGCAACAACTCATCGGAAAAGTCCATCGGCTCAACAGAACTTAAGCGCACGCGCGCGATTTCTGTTTCATGCAAAATGCGCCGCAGCAGATCGACCAGCCTCAGTTCACTGAACGCCTCGCGCCCCCAGCGGCCCAGGTTGATTCCCGTCAGCACCACCTCGCGGTAATTCACGGCAAGCGCCGCCACCTGCCGAACCACATCGTCAGCCGGCACGAAGCGGTTCCCACCGCGAACGGAGGGGATGATACAGAACGAGCAGCGATTGTGGCACCCGTCTTGGATCTTCAGGTTCGGGCGAGCGCGATCCGCCCCGGCATGCGTTTCGGCGACGGCCAGGAGATCTTTGCCAATGACGCCCGCGTGAATGCCGCCGTGATAAGTCGCGCTGTTGAGAATGTCAGGAATTTGAGACTTATGGGAGTTGCCGACCACCCACTCGACACCGGGGAGATCAGCAATTTCTTGCGGGGAGCGCTGCGCATAACATCCGGTCACTAACACTCGTGCTCCCGGATTTTCTACTCGAACGCGGCGAACCGTCTGGCGCAAATCAGAATCCGCACTGGCGGTCACCGTACAGCTATTCAGTACAACCAACTCCGCCTCGGACCGGCTTTGCACCGGATGCATTCCCTGGCGGCTGAGCAAAACCTCGAGTGCCGCGCCGTCAGCCTGTGACGCACGGCACCCGAAGTTCTGCACAAAGAATTTATTCACTGCTCTGGATGCCGAACCCGTCGCCCACTTCGCCCACGATATCTTCAACCGTGGCAAAGTCCGATTCCGGTTCGCCGTTCTCCTTTTGAACCTTGCGCTGCTGCATCTTCTCGACCTTGGCGCGCTGTTTGTCCTGGCGTGCCAATTCTTTCTGGCGCTTTTGGAATGAAGTGCTGGAACGAGCCATATGATTCCCTCCCTATCTCTTTGAAGCGATCAAGCGGCGCGCAGATTCAAACACCTCCGTGAGCATGGCTTCCGTAAGCCGGCCCGTGGACGTATTCTGCTGACTCGGGTGGTATGAGCTGATCAACGCCGGGAGTTCCGGCCCAAGGTCGTGGAAGCGATGGTGGCCGAATTCGAAGCCCGCCCGGCGTTTGATGCGCCCAAGTTCAAGCAGCGCAGCCAGATAACCGTCAAATCCAATCTTACCAAGCGCAACTACCACCTGTAAATCAGGCAGTAGGGTGATTTCTTGCTTCAGCCACGGCCGGCAGTTCTGGATTTCTTCCGGCAGCGGCTTGTTGTCGGGAGGCGCGCAATGAGCGACGGCCGTGATCCTGGCGTCGACCAACTCCAGTCCGTCCTCGCGAGAGGTACTCTCGGCTTGTGTGGCAAAGCCGGTCCGATGCAGAACGCGATACAGGTAGTTGCCGGAGCTGTCGCCTGTAAACACCCGCCCCGTCCGATTGGAACCATGAGCGCCGGGCGCGAGCGCCACGATCAGCAGTTTCGCCGTCGCATCGCCAAAGGACGGAACCGGTCTTCCCCAATACTCCCAATCGCGATAGGCGCGGCGCTTAACTCGCGCGATTTCACGGCAGTGCGCGATGAGACGAGGACATTTCTCACAAGAGACAATTCGCTCATCGAGGACACTCAGGCTCTTAGCGATACAATCTGCGGGATGCATACACCGTTTCGTCTTGATGGCAAAATCGCGTTGGTCACTGGCGGCGCCAGTGGAATTGGCGAAGCCACATGCCGTGCGCTCTCTGCGGCCGGAGCCGCGATCGTCGTTGTCGATGTGAATCAGGAGCGCGCACAGAAGCTTTCCAGTGAGCTACCCGGTTCCCGCGCCCTCACCTTTGATATTACGGACGAACCGGCGGTCGCGCGCAACTTCGCGGAGCTAGGGCCACTGGACATTCTCATCAATAACGCCGGGATCGGTCTGGTCGGCGGCGTGGAAGAGACGGAGCTGGCCGACTTTCAGCGCATCTTTCGCGTGAACGTCGATGGATTATTTCTGGTTACAAAATACGCCATGCCGTTGCTGCTCAAGAGCGCGGGGTCGATTGTGAATCTGGCGTCCGTTGCGGGGATGGTCGGCGTCAAGCGGCGCTTTGCTTATTGCGGAACCAAGGGCGCAGTGATTGCGATGACCCGTCAGATTGCAGTGGACTACCCGACACAAATTCGCATCAACTGCATCTGCCCCGGCACGGTCGACACACCCTTCGTGGAGGGCTACCTGCAGAAGTACCATGCGCACGAAGTGGACAAAATGCGTGCAGAATTGAATCAGCGGCAGCCGGTTGGCCGCCTTGGGCAACCGGACGAGATAGCCAGCTTGATACTTTTCTTATGCAGCAAGGAAGCGCAGTTTATCAACGGTGCGTCTATCCCGATAGATGGCGGTTGGACTGCCGCGTAAGAAAATGTTCGGGAATAAACCGGAAATGCTTACAGAAGTATTGACGCCGATCCCGCCTGTCGTGCACACTTTGAGGAGCCTGGTTGCTCCCCGGGCCGCAGTCGAGTTTCTGGCCGATCTCAAAAACCCCGCCTCTCGCGAAGCGGGATACGCGCGATACATGAAATTGATACCTGCGGTTAAAATTCCCGGGTCTGCTGTTCTATTCCTTGTGCTCATTCTTTGTGCCGTCATGCCCGCGAGTGCCGCGAGCCATGCACATCACAAACGCGCCGGAGCCAAGGTCACAAGGAAAGCGGCCACCGCGTCCTCTTCTCGCCGTGCCAAAGGACACTCCACGGTCGCCTCTCGCCGTGGACACAAAACCGTGCTCAAGGCTTCGACTCGCCGTGGTCGTCACGGGCGTCGTGTGCGTCAGGTCATTGAAGCGACCGGAGCTGTTGGCGGAGTCACGCTGGGCCACAATGGCGGCGTGCCTTGGACCATTCCGACTTATGCAGAGTCTACGAGCGGCGACAATGTCGACGGCGAAGACCTGGTTGTGCGCCGCGCTGCAGTCGAAGCGCTCGGACCTTACAACGGCTCAATCGTCGTGGTCGATCCAAATAATGGCCGCATTCTGACGATGGTGAATCAGAAGCTCGCGCTCGGCGAAGGCTATCAGCCGTGCTCCACTGTGAAGGTTTCGGTCGCGCTCGCTGCTCTACGCGAAAAGGTCGTCGAACGCACCAGCACCATTCGGCTCACGCGTCGGTGGCACGTCGGCTTGACCGAGGCTCTTGCCAAATCGAACAACTACTACTTTGCCAATCTCGGCATCAAGCTCGGTTATGACCGCGTCGCCAAGTACGCCAAACAATTCGGCTATGGCGAGAAGGCCGGTTGGAACATCGCCGGTGAGCAGAGCGGGTCGTATCCTTCGGGTCCACCGGCAAATGGCGGCGTCGGCATGCTGACGAGCTTCGGCGAAGAGATCCATCAGACGCCTCTGCAGCTCGCCGGTTTGATGACGGCGATCGCGAACGGCGGCAAGCTCTACTATCTGCAGTATCCGAAGAGCCAGCAGGAAGCCCAGAGCTTACAACCGAAGCTCAAGCGTGAGTTGCCGATCAAAGATCTGATCGATGACATCAAGCCCGGCATGCAAGGCGCGGTCGAGTTCGGTACGGCCCGCCGTGCAAAGCAGGATGAACCGATCTTCGGCAAAACCGGCACGTGCAGCGAAGGCCATACGCACCTGGGCTGGTTCGGTTCTTTCAACGACGCAGGCAAAAACAAAGTAGTCGTTGTGGTTCTGCTAACCGGTGGACGCCCAAGCATCGGACCCATGGCTGCTGGTGTTGCGGGCGACGTCTACCGCCGGCTCAATCAGCAGAACTACTTCATGCGCGGCGGACAAGTCACCCCTGCGACGCTCGTAGCACCCGAATTCAGCGCGTCGTCAACCAAGTAAGCAGTCGGCGAGCGCGATCAGGCTCGGATTCTTGTTGCGAAGCGCGCCGCAATTTCGAACTCGCGTTGTAATTCCCTGCTCCGTAAGTTCTCGCGCAGGTGTTCCAGTTCGCCGATATACGCGGTAAGTGCTTCAGTAATGGCGCCGGAATTCGTCGCGAGGATATCGCGCCAAAGACTATAGTCGCTCAACGCCAGCCGCGTGCTGTCGATCAGACCGGGTCCTGCTACACGCGCGGACTCGGGCGAACTCTGCTCAATAGTGGCTGCCAACGCAGTAGAAGAAAGCTGCGCGAGATGCGAGCTGAAAGCAACCAACCGGTCATGCTCTTCAGCTCCCATGTGTTCCACGCGCGCGCCAAAGCTGCGCAGCAGAGCCGCCAGTTGCTCATTCTGTTCGCACAAGACGTAAGGCCGCCCTCGAAATAACTCAGCGTCGGCAGCTTCCACGCCACGCACTTCTTTGCCAGCCATGGGTGCCCGCCGACGAAATCGCATCCGGCAAGATACTCCTGCGCGGCGCTGACGATGCGATGCTTCGTGCTGCCGGCATCAGTGATCAGCGCGCCCGGCTTCACGATGCCCCGCAGCTTGCGAATGGTGTCGAGGATCGCGCTGATGGGTTGGGCAAGATAGATCAGATCAGCATCGGCGCATGCTTCGGCCAGCGTTGCACCTGCATCGATCACGCGCAGCTCGATCGCACGGGCGATCGTGGCGGGCGAACTTACGCCAAGGATGCGGCCGTCGAAGCCGCTGCGGCGCAAGGCCAGAGCGAACGAGCCGCCAATCAGCCCAACGCCGACAATCGCAACCTGCTTCATCTACAGCGACCGGCCGACCGCCGATGCAATGCCGCGCATCTGCTGCACTAGTTCGGCGAACTGCGCTTCATCGAGCGTCTGCGCACCATCGCTCACCGCTGCGTCCGGATTGGGATGAACCTCAATCAGAACTGCGTCCGCACCTGCGGCAACCGCTGCGCGCGCCATCGCCGGAACCATGTCACGACGCCCGGTGCCATGCGACGGATCGGCAACCATCGGTAAGTGCGACAGCTTCTTCACCACAGGTATCGCCGACACATCAAACGTGTTGCGCGTCGCTGTTTCGAAGCTGCGAATACCGCGCTCGCACAACACGACGTCGTAATTGCCGCCCGCCAAGATATATTCAGCGGAGAGCAGCAGCTCTTCAATCGTCGCGGCGATTCCGCGCTTCAGCAGCACCGGCTTACGTACACGGCCCAGCTCTTTGAGCAGGTTGTAATTCTGCATGTTGCGCGCGCCGACCTGCAGCATGTCGACATAGCCAAGCATCATGGGAATCTGCGTCTGATCCATCACTTCGCTGACGACCAGTAACCCGTGGGCATCCGCCGCTTCGCGCATGAGCTTCAGCCCTGCTTCGCCCATGCCTTGGAACGTGTACGGTGAACTGCGCGGCTTGAATGCACCGCCTCGCAGAAACTGCCCACCCGCGCGCGCGACGATTTCTGCGCAACGGTGGATCTGTTCGCGGTCCTCCACACTGCACGGACCGGCCATCACCACTACCCGATCGCCCGCCGATCTCCACATCACGGATGCGTACGCGCGTACCCGACGGCTTGAAGTTGCGGCTTGCAAGCTTATACGGGGAGACGATGCGATGCGCTTCTTTCACGCCGTCCATCACTTCAAACAGCGCCGTATCGAAGTACTTGCCTCCCACACCGCCGAGCACCGTGTGCACCACACCGGTCGACTTATGCACGTCGAATCCGAGCGCCGTCATGCGCTCAATCACATACTCAATCTGCTGTTCGGTCGCGCCCTCTTGCATTACAACCAGCATGGTTAATCCTGCATCCGTTCTTTTTGTATGCGCCGCATCTCATCGATGATGCGTTCGAAGATGCGCTTCGCCGCGTCCTGACTGAGTGGCCCTGTGTTGTGCGTCGCGATGTTATGAAACACCTGGTCTTCGCGCTTGGGCTCATACACCGGCAGCGCCTGCGATTGCTTAATGCGGCCAATCTGTTCGACAGTGCGCGTGCGCTCGTTGAGCAATGCCAGGATCCGGCGGTCCACATCATCGATGGCCGTGCGGCACTCACCCAACGCGGCAATGGCTTCGTCGAGCGTCATGCGGCGAAGCCTTCCTTGAGTTCGCGCGTGAAGTTCTCCAGGCGGGTGGCCAGGTCAGCCGCCGCGCCATACTTCTCGATCAAGCTCATGAATGCGCTACCCACCACGACACCTTCCACCATCCCGCCCAGTTCGCGCACATGTTCAGGCCGCGAAACACCGAAGCCAACAGCGAGCGGCAGTTTCGTAGTCTTCCGTATGGCGCTGACCAACGGCCCTACACTGTCCGACAGCCCACTCTGCTCGCCCGTCACTCCGGTGCGCGAAACCAGATAGATAAAGCCGCTCGAATACTTCGAGACCAAATCCAGCCGTCGCGGCGTGCTGGTCGGCGCTGCCAAAAACACGGTATCCAGCTCATGCGCGCGCATCACGCCCACGTACTCTTCGGCTTCTTCCACACTGGCATCAATCAACAGGCAGCCATCGATGCCGGCGGCTTTCGCATCCCCTGCGAGCTTCTCCAGGCCATACCGCACCACTGGATTCAAATAGGTGAACAGCAACAACGGGATGTCGCTTTCGCGCCGCACCTCACGCGCAATCTCAAGCACCTTGCGCGTTGTCGTGCCGGCTTTCAACGCTCGGTCACCAGCGCGCTGAATGACTGGACCATCCGCAATCGGATCCGAAAAGGGAACGCCCAGCTCGATCAGATCCGCGCCACCGCGTTCGAGCGCGCGCACCAGTTCGACCGTATGGTCCGGTGTAGGATCGCCCGCCGTAATGTACGCAATCAGCTTCCCGCGAGCCCCATTTGCAAACAACGTCTGAATGCGGCTCAATCGCGATCCATCTCCGGAAGATTCTCGCGATAGAGATCGATGTCTTTATCTCCTCGCCCCGATAAGTTCACCAGAAACACTTTGCCCGGCGCTCGCGGCGCACGCGCAACAGCTTCGGCAACTGCGTGCGATGACTCCAGCGCCGGGATGATTCCTTCCGTGCGGCTCAACAACACTGCGGCTTCGAGCGCACGAGCATCCGTGCACGAACAATACTCGGCGCGTTTGCGGTCATACAGCCACGCATGCTCAGGACCCACTGCTGCGTAATCAAGCCCAGCCGAAACAGAATGCGTCAATGCAATCTGACCGTCCTCATCCTGCAGCAGATAACTCTTCGTCCCCTGCAACACTCCGGGCGAACCGCCCGCGAACCGCGCCGCATGTTCGCCAAGCGCTGATCCGCGCCCGCCCGCTTCGATCCCGACGAGTTGAACAGCAGTCGTCCTCCAGGTAAGGGTGAAAGATCCCGATCGCATTGCTCCCGCCGCCCACGCACGCAAACACCACGTCGGGATGCCGGCCCTCAGCTTCGAGCATCTGCTCGCGCGCCTCGACACCGATGACTCGATGAAAGTCGCGGACCATCATGGGGTACGGATGCGAACCGAGCGCACTGCCTAACAAGTAATGCGTGGAGCTGACATTGGTGACCCAGTCGCGCATCGCTTCGCTGATGGCGTCTTTCAACGTGCGGCTGCCGCACGTAACACTAACCACCTTGGCGCCGAGCAGCCGCATCCGGAAGACGTTGAGCCGCTGCCGCCGCATGTCCTCCTCGCCCATGTAGACGATGCACTCGAGGCCGAACAGCGCGCACACCGTTGCGGTGGCGACGCCATGCTGCCCGGCACCTGTTTCCGCAACGATGCGCTTCTTGCCCATGCGCCGCGCGAGCAGCGCCTGCCCGAGCGCGTTATTGATCTTGTGCGCACCCGTGTGCAACAAGTCTTCACGCTTCAAGTAGATCTTCGCGCCGCCTAGCTGCTCGCTTAGCCGCTTGGCATAGTAAAGCGCAGTCGGCCGCCCTGCATACGTATGCAGAAGATGGTTCAGTTCACGCTGAAACTCCGGGTCCTGCCGCGCTTCAAGGTAGACCTTCTCGAGCTCCTCGATCGGAGCCATCAATACTTCCGGAACGTACCGCCCGCCGTATGGACCGAAGTGGCCGCCTGCGTCGGGTTGCGTCGTTAACATGCCAGTGCCGCCTGAATGAATTTCTGTACCTTCACGTGATCCTTGCGCCCGGGCGACCGCTCGAGTGACGAGCAGGCATCGACCCCCCACGGCCGCACTGCCTCAATCGCATCCCGTACGTTGTCGGCGTTCAGCCCGCCCGCCAGAATCACCTTCTTCGTTCTGGGAAGGCGCGCCGTTCGCCAATCGAACGCCACGCCGCTCGATGGACCATCGAACAACATCGCCTCGACCGGCAACTCAGTTTCGCTGGGGGAGCTTCCGTTCACACGCACTGCCTTCCATGTTCGCAGCACGCGCGGCAGCTCGCCGGGACCTTCGCTTCCATGAAGCTGAACCACATCGAGCTGCAAGTTTTCGGCGATGGCTTCGATCCGCCGCGGGTCTTCATCGACGAAGACGCCCACCCGCCAGACATCACGCGGGATCGCATCGATCCAATGCTTCAGCGATTCTTCCGTAACAGCGCGGGGGCTCCGGGCCGCAAAGATAAACCCGAGCGCCTGCGCCCCGGCTTCAACGGCAGCCAGCGCGTCTTCCTGATTGGTGATGCCGCAGATTTTGACGAACAATACTACGAGTTTAGACCCCGCGCAGCTTCCGCAACTCCGCCGCCGGATCCGCCGCCCGCATCAGATGCTCACCAACCAGAAACGCCTGGTAGCCCGCCGCCATCAGTTCCTTCACCTGAGCATGATCGTGAATGCCGCTCTCCGAGACTTTGATGACGTTCTTGGGAATCCTGGGCAGCCAGTTCGAGCGACAACTCAGTCCGAATCTCAAACGTCCGCAGATCGCGATTGTTGACGCCGATGATCTCCGCCCCGCTGTCAATCGCGCGCTGCAGTTCTTCGGGATCATGCACCTCAACCAGCGACGCCATTTTGTATTCAGCAGCCTTGAGGCGCAGCGTCTCCATCTCCTTCACTGAGAGGATCGCGGCAATCAGCAAGATCGCATCGGCGCCATGCGCCGCAGCCTCGATGACGTGATACTCGTCCAGCGTGAAGTCCTTCCGGAGGACTGGAATCTTCACTGCCGCGCGAGCGGCTTCGAGGTCGGCGAGTGAGCCCTGAAAGAAATGCTCGTCAGTAAGAACCGATAGTGCCGCAGCGCCACCCGCTTCGTAGGCTAGGGCGTTGCGGACAGGATCAAAGTTGTCCGAGATCACGCCCCGGCTAGGAGAGGCTTTCTTAATCTCGGAGATGACGGAAGGAGGATTTACGGATAGCGCGTTACGGAAGTCACGCCGACTCGCGACCCGATGCGCGATCAGTGTCGTATCGAAGTGAACGGCTCGCTTTTCACCCCGTTTATGTTGGACTATCCGGTCCAGGATCGCGGGCGTAGTAGCGCTCAAATCTGATGTTAACCCACCCACGACGCACCTCCGCCGAGTACCCTATTGATCAACCATTCTGACAATCAGGCCGCTCCTGATAGCTCACCGCGAAGTCAATCCTCGTTCCCACGCAGAGAACAAGGTCTCTTCAGGAACATCAGTCGAACTCTCGAAATCCAGCTTGTATCCATCCGGGTCCGCAATAATCGTCACCCACATCCCATTCCCTACCTGGGGCTCAGACGCCTCCACACCCCGAGTGCGCGCGTCACGATAAATCGTCAGCGCATCTTCACACTGAAAACAGAACGACACCCCTTCACCCAGCTTCCCCGCCGGCTCTTTCCGCGATTCCTGAAGCATCAACGATGCGCCGCCCAAGGTAATCCAGCACCACCGTATCTCGCCATCAACCATCCACTTGTTTTTCAGTCCGAAACCCAGCTTCTCAATGTAAAAAGGCAATGAGCGCTTCATGCTGGTAATCCACAGCAACGGAACGATCTGCAGTACGTTCGCCATTCCAGACCTCTCAACGGTTAGACAAAATCGCTTTTTGCAACACGGGGATCGCCACAAAGGCCCGCTCGCCTGCCAGAACGTTCACCCGCAATCCAGAAAACAATCTTAGGACCATCAATAAGATACCCGCCCCGTCCAGCGCTCTCAACCGCCCACACTCTTATGCTCACCCCAGCATGTCGAACCCTGCGAAACTCTTCTCTCAAATCAACGGCTCCAAATCCCCTCACCCTGTCACTAACGAGGGCAAAGCCCGGGTTGGCCGCAACGCCACCCGCCACGGACTCCTCTCGCGGACCGTCGTCCTCCGCGGCGAAGAAGCCAAAGACTTTGAACTTCTTCTCGACCAGCACGTCGCCAGATTCCAGCCCAACGACGACCTCGAGCACCAAGCTGTCGAAGATATGGCCATCTGCCAGTGGAGACTACGGCGCCTGCACATCATCGAAATTACTTTAATGAACCGTCTTTCCGTCCACCAGTCCATGGCGAACGCTTCACGCGCCCAGGGAGACCCGCTCTCATGCTTGGAACGTTACGAATCCCGCCTCACCCGCAGGTACCATCGATCCTTCCGCCACTTCCAGGAACTCCGCAAACTCGACCCCGTGGGTTCGTTTGGCAAAAACAGCGTTGTGCGCAGACACCAGACGCAACCCGAGCCCCAACCAACAACACGCAACCGTAACGGCGACGAAGCTTACTAAACCGATTCCTTCCATATATTCAGTGTTACTGGCGGCGGAGGCCCCGGGGAACTGTAAATTTACAGTCACAGGGTCATCTGCTTCGCAGAGGGCGAAGAGATAGAATATCCATCAGCACTCCCGGACCCCATGCCAGAAGCAGAGCTGGAACCATATAAGCTCCTGTATGAGCGCGTTGTCTCCTACTGCGAGACCCTCAAAAAGATTCAGGAGTTCGTTGAAGGGGAACTGGTCGTCATCCTGGAAACAATTGCGGATGTCGAATACAAGGCGGCGAGCACGGCGCTTCAGAATGTGAAGTTGGCGCGACGGCCCAAGGATCAGGTCCTGCTCGCGATCGGTCATTTGCAGTCGGCTCACACGGCGAGTCGTGAGATCTATGCGTCCCAAGGCTGGAAGGACAATTTCCGCTTCCTCTTACGCGCGACCGCAGTGCAGAAAGATCTGTTCACGCTGAGCCTGATGGCCATCTGCTATCGCTACATGGGTGAGCCGGCGCTGATGCAGCACACACTGCATGAAGCGTCGAACGCGATGACGCTCGCCAAAACCCTCGATTACGACCAGAGCTACACGCTGGGCGAACTAGCTGCCGATCCGAAGCGCCGAAAGCAGATGATTCAATCCGTGAAAGGCGCTCTGGGAACATATCTGGTGCCAGGCCGCTGGGGCACGCTCATGGCCTTCCACGAGCACAAAATTCCGGTAGTCACGGAAGAAGCCTTTCAGCGCCTCTGCGCGAAGCTGAAGTACTCTCCACAGTCGGGTTAATGACGGTAAATATCTTTCGATTGTGAAACAATAGCAATAACACCTGAATGCGATGAAGCACTCGCCTGAGCAGTCGTATTTGCGCGAGCTTTTTGAAAATCTCGATATCGGTGTACTCGTCGCGGACGACAATGCGACTTACGTCGATGCGAATCAGAAGGCTTGCGACTCGCTGGGGCGGATACGCAGTGCCGTGATTGGCCGGCATGTCTCTGACATCATCGAGAACGGGCGCGAGGCCGAGGTCAACGTTCAGTGGAAGGCTTTCCTGCGCGACGGGGAGCAGAGCGGCCTCTTTGGTGTTTGTCTACCCGACGGAACCAAGCGCACCATTCAGTTTCATGCCAAGGCCAACTTTGTGCCGGGCTTGCACTGCTCGTTCATCACCGCTGCGGCGGATGCGCATGAGCACGGGGATGAGCCAGAGGTGCTGCGGATGTGCGCCTGGACGAAGCGGGTGTTCTGGGAAGGTGAATGGATTCCGATTGAGGACTACCTGCGCGATGCGCACTCACTTCGTGTCAGCCATGGCATCTGCCCCGAGGCGTTCTCGGTCGTGAACGAGTGAGTGGTCAAGCTTCACGTTGATGTCGGGCATTCCGACAATCTGATAAGTACCCGAAGCAACACTAATACCCGCCAGCTTGAACTCTTGTAACAACTCACGGCTGATCTTGTCCTTCACTTCGCGTACCCCGTGTTCACTGACCAGGAAGCGCAGTGATAACTCAATCCAGTTATCGGTCATGTGCACATAGACTGCGGGCTCAAACTGTTCGCGCTTGACTGAATAGCGGCGCTCCAGTTCAGCCAGGGCTTCCTCGCCCAGCTCCGTAGATTTCAAAGTATATTTCCGCGCAGCTGCGAGTAAGACCTGTTCGGCCTTTTCGAAGCCCTGGTCATATGGGACGGGAATCTGCATCTCTTCCCAGATAAACGGGAAGTCACGAGTGTAGTTGTATACGGGCGTATCAAAGATCTTGTCGTTCGTGATCGTCACCAGACGTCCGGTGTACTGACGCGCGCGCACCCACATGGCCGGGCTGGCAGCTTGTTCCGCAGGAGCCTGTCCCATCTCCATGATGGTGGTCTGCATGAAGCCGAGTTCGACAACGTCGCCCCGCACGCCACCCATCACGATGCGGTCGCCCACACTGAAAGTCTTGCCACGAAGAATCACGAGGTAGGCAGCGAGCGCCGTCACCACGCGTTGGAGCGCAAATGCCAGACCGGCGGTGATGAGTCCAAGCGCGGTGGCCAACCGCGCGGGGTCGTTGAACCAGATGGAGCACAGCGCGATTACAGTCAGCAACGCGGAAACAACATGGATGCCCTGGCTGGTCCAAAACGCGGCACGCTTGCCGCGGCGCCCGAACAGGAACCTCGCGAGTGCGCCGAGGCCCCAGGAAAGCAGCGCGACCAGCGCGACAAAAGCAATAGACAGCAGCAGCTTTTTTCCGTTGTCAGCAGTCAGTCCTACCAGCCGGACGCCAAACAGTTGTACCGCATCAGAGCCTTGCATTCACTGCGAGGCATGCATGTTTCTTTCCTCTTACAAGTGCTTATGTAGCCTACTCCACAATGGCTTCTTATCTGCGGATTTAAGTTTGTTCACCTGAGGTGACAAAGGAGAAATGAGCATGCCTTCAAACAATCCCGCCGGCGCGGGGACGTTCAATGAAACTTCCGGGGGCGTTGGCGACAAGATTTCGGATGCCGCTTCGGAAGCCAAGCAAAAAGTATCCGATCTCGGCCGCAGCGCTGCGGACAAGATCGATCAGAACCGTGGCTCTGCCGCGAGCGGGCTCGAGAGCGCAGCCAACACCTTGCGCGAAAAAGCGGGTTCCCTGCCCGGCGGAGAAAACGTTACGAACCTGGCCAACAATGCCGCTGAGAAACTCACCACCACCGCCGATTACGTCCGCACCCACGACGTGAATGGCATGATGGCCGATCTCGAACGGCTGGTGAAGAATAATCCAGGCCCCTCGCTGGTTGCGGCTGCCGCAGTCGGCTTTCTGCTGGGCCGCACGTTCACCAGTAACGACTAATCAACGGTATGGCTACCAGTGACCGGTCTGTCTCGGACGTACTGCAGGACATCATCCGGAACATACAGGAGATCGTTCGATCCGAAGTCCGGCTGGCGAAAGCGGAAGTAGCTCAGGAAGCCGCGAAAGCCAAGGGCGCCGGCATACTGATCGGAGCGGGCGCCGTTGCCGGGATTTTCGCAGTACTGTTCCTACTCTTCACAATCGTATATGCGCTGGCTCTGGTGATTCCCGAATGGGCCGCGGCACTCGTCGTCGCGGTTGTCATGGCCATTGCGGCGGCAGCTACCCTCAGCGCGGGCATCAAGCGGTTCAAGTTAGTCAATGCCGCGCCCGTCAGAACTATGGAAAACGTCAAGGAGAATGTCGAATGGGCGAAGCAACAAATCAAATAGAGAACTATATCGATACTAAGCGCGAAGACCTGGGCTCCAACATCCGCGAGCTCGAACAGAAGGTCAAGTCCGCAACGGACTGGAGGCAGCAGTTCGAGAAGAATCCCATGGTGATGGTCGGTGCGGCGTTTGGCGGCGGAGTGTTGCTTGCTACGATGCTGAGCAGCGGCGGAAGGTCACGCAGAAGATATGCAAGCGAGCCGCACGATAAGGCCCCGCATGCCGGAACGGACCACCAGAAGCACAAGGCTCTGGAAACCTGGGACAACATCAAAGGCGCGCTGATCGGCGTTGCGGCGACCCGTTTTCAGGGCTTTCTCGGCGAACTGGTGCCGGGCTTCCACGAACAATTTCAGAAGACACAGACCGCCGTGCACCACAACGGCGCTCCCTCCTCGATTACCTCTACTCCGTAACTTGCCAACGTGCGCGGATGCTGACACATCCGCGCATTTTCCTTACGTCGCATGCGATAGCACGGCCGCACGTTGAAGCCACTGAAGCAGTCAGTTCTTCGGGCTTCGCCAGTTCGAGTTGTTCGGGTCAGCAGGATCGACGTTCTTGGGACCTGCGTCGCGCAATTTAGCCCGCCCTTGCCGGAATACCAGGAAGAATATCAACGCGGCGAACACCAGAGCCGGAATCACAACGTAGATTGCTTGCATGTCTAAGGTTGTGATGCTATCTGACGTACTGGTCGATGTAGTTTTCGCCCAGGCCAACGCGTGAATAATGCTGTCGGCACATGTCTATCTTGGTGAACACATCCTCGAAGCCGGTATGGCGGTCGTTCTCATCCACGTAGTACATGCAACCGGAGATATTGAAGAAGGTAATCATCTCCTCAACATCTTCATCCACCACCAGCGTATGTGTTTCGCCCGGCGGCTCGAACACGTAGTCTCCCGCGCGGGCAATCCAATCATGCTCAAGGTATCGCCACGACCCTTTGATGACGTAGCCGTGCACCGGCGCGGGGTGCCGGTGACGGCTGAGCACGCCCGCCTTACGCACCCGCAGTAGATTGCACCACTGCCCGTTCAGCGTGTTGAGCATCAAAGGCCGGAACCACACGTTCGGCGCTTGCGGCACCCACAGGCGTTCGTCGTCGGGAACGGCGGTGGCGACGATCTGCTTGGGCGAAAGCGGGTGCGTGGTCATCGACTTCGATTCTATGCTGCCGAGTAGCCGCCATCGACGGTCAAGATGGTGCCCGTAATGAACGACGCGGCGGGCGAACAGAGGAACAGCACGGGACCGGCAATCTCCTGCGGCGTCCCCCAGCGGCCCATCGGCGTACGGGAAAGAATGGCGGCTGAGCGTGAAGCATCCTGCTGCAGCGCTGCGGTGAATGGAGTCGCGATCCAACCCGGCGCGACTGCGTTCACGCGAATGCCTTCGGCGGCCCAGGCGAGCGCGAGCGATTTGGTCAATTGCGCGACGCCGCCTTTGCTGGCGCTGTAACCGGGAACGCGCGCTCCGCCGAAGAAGGTCAGTAGCGATGCGATGTTTACGATGCTGCCGTGAGTGCGCGCAAGAAAAGGCCGCGCCGCGACACACATGCGCATGGTCCCGGTCAGGTTGACGTCGAGTACGTGAGCGAACACCTCGGGCCTGAACTCTTCATCGCGCTGGATGATGCCGGCCGCGTTGACCAGCACATCCAGTTCCTGGATCGACGAGAACAGAGCGTCAACCGACTGCGCACTACTAACGTCGAGCTCCGGCAAACCGGCCGCAATTACATTCGCGCCACTCGCTTGAAACGCTTCGGCGATCGCCAGCCCGATGCCGCTGGTTCCGCCGGTGACCAGAACATTCATTCCGCGTGTGCATCGAAGCTGCGTGCTGCTTCAAGCGTTCGTGAGATGTCCTGCTCAGTGTGTGCGGCCGATACGAACATGGCTTCAAACTGCGAGGGCGGCAGGTAGATTCCGCGATCGAGCATGTGGTGAAAGAAGCGTCCGAAGACGCCGGTCGCACTCTGCTTCGCGCTCTGATAATCGTGCACGGGTCCGCTCTGGAAGAACCACGTCAGCATAGACCCGACGCGATTGGTGATGGTGCCGGCTGGCCCGCTCAACCTGGCAGAGACGTTGTCGAGATGCTGATACGTTTCGGGATGCGCTTTTAGATACCGAAGCATCGCGAGCCCGCCCGCGACTGCCAGCGGATTACCGGATAGGGTTCCCGCTTGATAGATTGGCCCACTTGGCGCGACATGCGTCATGATGTCTTGCCGGCCGCCGTAAGCAGCAATCGGCAACCCGCCGCCGATCACCTTGCCGAGCATCGTGAGATCCGGCTGAACGCCGTACAACTGTTGCGCACCTCCAGCCGCGACGCGAAAGCCCGTCATCACTTCATCGAAGATCAGCACGGCTCCGTGCTGCGTACAGAGATTGCGCAAGCCCTGAAGAAAGCCTGGCGCCGGGGGCACGCAGCCCATGTTGCCAGCGACCGGTTCGACAATTACAGCCGCGATCTGTTCCTTGCGCGTGCGGAACACGGCCTCAACGCTTTCGAGGTCGTTGAAGGGCAGCGATACCGTTGTGTCGCTGAAGCCTTTTGGCACGCCGGGCGAATCAGGCAAGCCCAGCGTTGCAACGCCGGAGCCCGCTTGGACCAGCAACGAATCGGTGTGGCCGTGATAACAACCATCGAACTTGATGGTGATGTCGCGGCCGGTGAAGCCGCGCGCGACACGCAACACGCTCATGCCTGCTTCGGTACCGGAGTTCACGAGCCGCACCATTTCGCACGACGGCACGAACTCACGAATCAACTCGGCAAGCTCGATTTCGCGCTCGGTCGGCGCGCCAAAGCTCGTACCAATAGTCAACGCCTCTTCGAGCGCGGCAATCACTTCGGGATGACGGTGACCGAGCAGCAGCGGTCCCCACGAACCGATGTAGTCGATATATTCGTTCCCATCGGCATCCCAAATATGAGAGCCTTGGCCGCGCACGATGAAACGCGGAGTGCCGCCGACGCCGCGGAAGGCGCGCACGGGTGAGTTCACGCCGCCCGGGATCACGCGGCGCGCACGTTGAAACAACTGTTCGGATTGATTGGTGTTCACGATTTCGGAGTAGGCAGACGGCGGTTGAAGCTGAAGCTCATGGCGATCTCAAAGAGGCTGCCGTGCAAATTGGTCAGCAGACGCCGCTTCAACCCAACGTAGTCCTGGGTGCCGGCAAACAGGTCTTGCATCACGCCATGGAAACGCGGGCTGCGACGGGTAAATTGCACCATGCGCGAGGGAATCGACCCGAACAAGAACTTGCCCTGGAAAATGTGGGTAGCCAGGCGCGAGCCGAATTCGAGATCCGCCGCGAAGTCGCGACCCAGCAGCTTGCGATAGGTATGCTCGCAGCGATCGTGGGCATCGGCCAGCAGCGCTTTGACCGCAAGATCGGCGGAGCGCAAAGCGTAGTAGAGACCCTCGCCGGTAATCGGATCCACCAGGCCGGCTGCGTCGCCCACCGCCATCCAACCATCCCCGGCAACGCGGTTCTTGCGCCAGGCGGGCGTGTGCAAAGAAGGCAGCAGATGACTATAGAAGGTGGCGTCTTTGCGCGAGTACCCGCGCTCATCCATGTAAAGGTCAAGCCGCCGCCGCAACGATTGCGCTGGCTCGCCCTTGCCGCAGATGCCGATCGAGAGATGTTCGCAGCGCGGAAAGACCCAGATGTACCCCTCGAGTTCAGGAAGGAATTGGATATCGATCTGATCGCGATTGCCCGGCACATAGTAGCCGAGCGCCGACATGGAATCCGCGGGAGATAGCTGTGTGCCCACGTCGCGCAGAGTGTTGCGCGCACCAGTCGCGACAATGCAGAAATCGGCATCGAAACTGCCGGTCTTCGTGTGCAGCCGCCACTTGTCCGCCTTGCGCTCCATCTGGAGGACGCGCACCTTCTCCACCTGTGCTCCCGCGCGCACGGCCCGCTGCAACAACATGTTGTTCAGGTCATAGCGCGAGTAAATGAGCAGGGGTGAATCGAGCGCAAGCTTCACGGCCCCGGCGTCGTGCGTTGCAAGAATCGTTTCGGTGATGAGCTTCTTCGGCGTGTCGTTCTCGATCAGAAACGGGTACTGATGATAAGCCTTGAACGTCAAACCGCCGCCGCATGGCTTTTCCCAGGCGAGCTTCTCATCCACTACCACGGTTTCGATCCCGGCGGACGCGAGTTGTTCGGCGGCAAATGCGCCGGCTGGACCCCCGCCGAGAACTGCGACCCGCTTCATCGTGACATCACTGTTGTTGAGTGGGAGGAGCCTGGGCGCCGCCCACCTGCGGGTGGCCGGGAGGAAGCGGAGATGCGGGATCGGCCGTGCCTGGCGCGATCTGGGCGCCCTGGCCGTGATTGGCGTTCATGCGGCCGCGGCCTTTGACTTTCCAGCCGGCGCCGTCTCGTTCCAGATCGTAGTTGAAGCTCACAGAAGAATTCGGCATGCCTTTGGGCACAAATGTCGCGACGGCATCGGCCGAATCGCCATGAAAAGTCACAGAGCTGACCTGCACATCCATGGCATCTAAGCTCATCGTTTTCGCGACGTGTTGGACGATGGCGGCGCGCACAGCATCGTTGTTCTCCGCTTTGTGCGCACACGCGCCCAAGACGATCGCCAACACGAAAAGGACCCTGAATTTCACGCTTCGATTATAGCGATACGGCAAATCTCTTCCGCCAACCCCGCGGTTGTATAAATGGATGCTTCCACGTCCACGGCGATGTTGTATTTGCGCAGCGTGGCACTCGTGACCGGCCCGATGGACGCAACGCGAACATTGTTCAAAACTTCGGGTCCGGCTGCATTCAAAAGATTCTCAACGGTCGAAGAACTGGTGAACGTGACCCACGCGGGCTTAGCGAGGGAGCGGAACACTTCTTGAGCCTGCTCCGCGAGACCGGCAGGAGCGATGGTGCGATACGCCTCAGCGATGTTGACGTGCGCTCCGCGGCGCGCAAGTTCCACCGGCACGATGTCGCGCGCAACCGCTGCGCGGGCAAGCAAAACATGCTGGCCCTGCATGTCGTGAGGGAGAGCTTCGAGCAGACTCTCGGCTACAAACTCCTCGCCGGTGACATCGACCTTCAGATGCAATGCTTCGAGAGCCGCGCGCGTCGCCGGACCAATCGCAGCGATGCGGCCGCGGAGGGCACGCAGGTCATGCTGCGAAGAATCCAGCCGAGCGAGAAATGCGCGCACGCCATTTACGCTGGTGAAGATCAGCCAGTCGTATTTCGGAAGCTCGCCGATCGCCTGGTCAAGCACGTGAAAGTCAGCGGCCGGCGCGATCTCAATCGTCGGCAGGCAAATCACGCGCGCGCCGAGAGCCTGCAGCGATTCCGAAAGCGAAGCGGACTGCTCGCGCGGCCGCGTCACGACTACGGTATGTCCGAATAACGGCAGCCGCTCAAACCAGTTGAGCTTGCCATAAAGACTGACGACCTCGCCGACGATAATCGTTGCCGGCGGCTTTAGCTCGTGCTCATGAATGAGACCGCCCAGCGTGGCGAGCGTGCCCGTTATGGTGTGCTGATCCGGGCGCGTGCCCCACCGCACCGCCATGGCGGGCGTCCCTGCTGCGCGGCCATTGCGAATCAGTTCATCGGCAATCTGATCGAACGTGCTGAGGCCCATCAGGATCACCAGCGTTTCCGCGTGGCCAACTTTGCTCCAGTCGATATGCGCAACGTCGTGACCCGTTACGAAGCTCACGACGGACGTATGCTCGCGATGGGTCAGCGGCACGCCGGTATAAGCGGCGATGCCCAGCGGCGAAGTGACCCCGGGCACAATCTCGAAGGGGATGCCAACCGCCGCGAGCGCTTCTGCTTCTTCGCCGCCGCGGCCAAACAGAAACGGATCACCGCCCTTCAACCGCACCACGGTGCGGCCGGCACGATGATGCTCGATCAGCAGTTCGCAAATTTCCTGCTGCGTGGCAGCGTGAGCCGACTTTTTCTTGCCGACGTAAATGCGCAGCGCAGAAGCCGGAGCATAGTCGAGCAACGCTGCACTGGCCAGATGATCGTAGAGAACTGCGTCTGCTCTGGCGAGCAACCGGCGGCCTTTCAGCGTCAGGAGTTCAGGATCACCAGGTCCAGCGCCGACCAGGTAGACCTTCCTCATACTGCGCGGTCGCGAACCGGTGGGTAAACGCGCTTAAGAATTTCAGCGGCGCCTTGCGCCAGAAGTTGCGAGCCGAGTTCGTGGCCCAGTGCTTCCGGACGCGACAGTTCCGACTGCAGTGTGCCTTCCACGGCGTCTTTCCCATCCGGCGAAATGACGATCGACCGTAAGGTGAGCCGGGCGTCATCGAGAGTCGCATGGGCGCCAACCGGAACCTGGCAACCGCCCCCAAGCGTGCCGAGCAGCGCGCGTTCGGCAGTAACTGCGGCGCGTGTTGCCGGATGATCGAGCGCGCGGCATATCTCATGTGCAGCGCCCGATTCGCGCGTCTCCACAGCCAGCGCCCCTTGTCCCACCGCAGGACACATCACGTCCGGCTGTAACGATTCGGTGATGCGTTCTCCCCAACCGAGTCGCAACAAACCGGCGGAGGCAAGCACGATGGCATCGCACTGCCCTTCTTCGAGCTTACGCAAACGCGTGTCCACATTGCCGCGCAACGAAACCACATCGAGATCGGGCCTTAGTCTTCTAAGTTGCGCAGCACGCCGCAGCGAACTGGTGCCCACGCGCGCGTTGCGTGGCAGATCATGAAAGCGGCTGCCGACAAGTGCATCGAGCGGGCTCTCGCGTTCGGGAATGGCGGCCAGGGTTAAACCGGCGGGCAGTTCCGTCGGCAGGTCTTTCAAGCTATGCACCGCTAAATCGATGCGTCCGGCTAACAGCGCCTCTTCGATCTCTTTGGTGAACAGGCCCTTGCCTGAACCGGACTGCATACCCGCGATCGCGAGCGGCACATCAGTAATGCGATCGCCGGTCGTCTTGATCACCTGAATGCTGCACTCGACACCGCGCGCTGCCAGTTGCGCCTGAATATGGTGTGCCTGCCAGAGCGCTAACTGAGAGCCTCGCGATCCGATGATCAGCGAACCCTGGTTCAAGCCAGTCTCCGCGCAACAATCAAGGTGACGTCATCTGTCGCCGGCGCGCCGTGCGTCCACTTCACCAGCGCCTGGTTCACGGCGGTAATAATCTGGCTCGCGGGCTTGTTGATGTGTTCGTACACAATCTGCGCCAGGCGGTCGGTCTCGAACTCTTCGTCATTCGGATCGGCAGCTTCAGTCACACCGTCGCTGTAGATGACGAGCACGTCGCCGGGATCGAGCGCCGCGCTGTACTCGCTGTACTCCATCGCGCGCAGAATCCCCAGCACCGGGCCTCCGCCGTTCAACACCTCATGCCGTCCGTCAGCCCGCACGATCACTGGTGGGTTGTGGCCCGCGTTGGCATAAGTCAACGCGCCGGTGTTGCCATCCAGAATGGATGCGAAGAACGTGATGAACTTGTTGTTCGGGCAATTCGCACACGTGTTGCGGTTGATGCGCGTCATAGTTGCGCCCAACTCTTTCGGTTCGTCAAGCAGCACCTGCACTCGCGATTGCAAGCCCATCATCAGCAGCGATGCGGGCATGCCCTTCCCCGAGACATCGCCCAGCACCAGCGCGATGCGTTCGTCGGTGAACGGAATGAAGTCGAAGTAGTCGCCGCCCACCGTGTTGCAAGGCGCGTTGTAGCCCGACACATCGAGAGTACGCATGCGCGGCGGATCGGGCGGCAGATAGCGCTTCTGAATGTCGGCTGCCTGATCGAGTTCGCGCGCCATAATCTGACGCGCCTGCTCGAGTTCCGCAAAGCGTACATGCTCAATACGGTTCGCAGCGACGTTGGCCATCACCGTCAGCAAGCTCAAATCATCGCGCGTGAACTCACGTAGAGACGAAGGCGAGTCGACATAGATCAAGCCGATCACCTTATCGAGCGCTTGCAGCGGCACTGCCATCAGCGTTCTGATGTTCTGTTCGACGATGCTGCGGCGATCGCGAAACGCGGCGTCGAGATGCGTATCGCGCACCAGTATCGACGTGCACTTCGAGAGCACCTGATCGCGCACCGAAGCGCTAATGCGGAAGCCTTCGCCCTTGGTCGCGCGCACCACGAGTTCTTCGCCTTCGAGCGTCATGAGTACGCCGCGATCCGCTGACACCGCCTCGATCGAAAGGCTGAGGATGATCTGGAACAGCTCCGGCAACGGACGCTGCCGCGCGAGTTCATTGCCGGCCTTGATCAACGCGCCGATCTTTTCACCGCGGCGGCCAGTGCTCGCGGTCTCGCGCTCATCGTCCAGCATGGCGCCGGCGAGGCTGGTTACCACGGTGTGGCCCATGTCGGGCTGCGAGCCTGCGTCGTCCAGGAATATTACCGGCCGCGACTTCTGCGCCACGGGGCGGTCATACATGATCACCAGGTGACCGGCGGAAATCCGGTCACCGGGATTGATGCGCGTGGGACTCAACACGCGCGCATCGTTCAGCAGCGTGCCGTTCTTGCTGCCCAGATCGCGGACGGTCCACTCTTCACCATCACGATCGAAGCTCAAGTGCGTGCGCGAGAGCCCCGCATCGTCGGGGTAACACAGGTCAGCTTGGTTGGACCGGCCGACAATCATGTGATCGCGGTCGAGCACAACAGTACGGCTCTTGCCGTCGGGCGAAAAGATCTGCAGTTCCTTCATGGGCGCGGCTGGAGTCACAACCCGAGATTGTCCCAGATCGCGCACCCCCGCGCTTACCGCTTGGGAACCGAGACGGTGATGTTGCGGAACTTCAATCCGCCGGTGTGATCGCCTTGGATGTAGAACGGTCCGGGATCGCCTTCGTTCGCATCGAGCGCGCCGCCGGTGATGCCTTCGATCTCTTTGTGATCGACGGTGGTCACGCCATTGCGGACGATCGTGACGGTGCGGCCCACAAGGGTGATGTCAAACTTCTCCCAGGCTCCCGGCGTGCGCGGCAAATCGCCTTGAGGCGCAATGCGTCCGTAAATCGAACCGATGCGGCGCTCCGGCGGATTTTTATCGAGCGGTTCGTACTCAAGCTGCGTCTCGTAGCGGCCGCGAAGGTAGAAGCCGCTGTTCGCATGCTCCGGGCAGTTCACTTCGAAGTGCACTTTGAAATCCTGGAATTTGCGGGTGGTCTTGATGTTTGCGCCGTGCTCCGCGTTCACTAGCATTCCATCCTGCGCGCTCCAGTGACTCTTCGATGCATCCCCGATCGGCTCCCAACCATTGAGCGTCTTGCCGTCGAACAGCGGCTCCGGCTTCGACCAGCTCTTCGGCTCGGCGCGCTTCAGTTCGGGCGCGCGCACGCCGGTAATGGACGAACTCTTCTGGCCGCGCTTCTCAGTACCCGTGAGTTTCCCGCCCGCTGCGGTTAAATCCCACGACAAATCTTTCGCGAGATTCAGCATCATGTGCGAACCGTTGACCTGCGGGTTCTCTACTTTGAACACGTGTCCGCCGCTCGGCTGATACCAGACTTCGAGGCCACCCCCCTTTTCCGTCACGCCGAGCCAATTGGCTCCAACGCCACTGGGCTGCGGAATGTTGAAATCCCAACGCCCGATGAACGGGCTCGATTGAGCAAACGCGGAAACACACACGAGAGAGAGTAGAGCTAGCCGACGCATGCCCGACAGTTTATTACAGGAGGACGTTTCGCGGCTGATACAATCGCCACGTTCACTACATGACCAACCAAACACTGGCAGGCAGAACGGCGCTCATCACGGGCGCAAGTAAGGGTCTCGGACGTTCCATGGCGCTCTCGCTCGCCCAAGCCGGCGCGAAGATCGCGCTGGTCGCTCGCGATCGCGAAAAACTGGACGCGGTGGCCGCGGAAGTGGGAAGCAGCGCGAAGGTATTTGTCGCAGACGTCGCCAAAGAAGATCATGTCGAGAGACTGAAGAACGAAGTAGAGAGCGCGTTCGGCGCAGTCAATATCCTGATCAACAACGCCGGCATCAATATCCGCAAAGACCTGGTGGACTTCACGCTGGATGAGTGGCGCAGCGTGCAGGACACCAACGTCACCAGCGTCTTTCTGCTCTGCCGCGCATTCATCCCGAAGATGAAGGGCCAGGGCTACGGCCGCATTTTGAATATGACGTCGATCATGAGCCACGTGTCGCTCCCGCAGCGCACGGCATACTCATGCAGCAAGACAGCGCTGCTTGGGATCACGCGCGCGCTCGCGCTCGAACTGGCGCGTGACGGCATAACCGTGAATGGCATCAGCCCCGGCCCTTTCGCGACAGAGATGAATCTGCCGGTCATGAACAACCCCGAAGCCAACGCGCAGTTCCTGGCTAAGCTGCCGGTGGGCCGCTGGGGGAAGGTGGAAGAAATCGGAGAACTCGCACTTTTCCTTTGCTCGGAGGGCGCGGGCTTTATCACCGGAACCGACATCATTATCGACGGAGGCTGGTGTGCGAGTTAGTCTGCTGCTATGCGCCGTTCTGTTTGCGACAGGCTGCGCGCGGCACACGGAGCGCGAGATCGCAATGATTCCCAAGAGTACGGCGAGCGTATTCTGGCAGGCTGTGCAGGCGGGCGCGATTGCTGCCGGGCAAGAGAATCATCTGAAGATCACGTGGAGCGGTCCGCCGGTCGAGACCGACTACAGCCGGCAGATTGAAATTCTCGACTCGATGATCGCGCGGCACGTTGACGGAATCGCGATTGCCGCTGCCGAGCGCAATGCACTGAATAACTCTCTCGATCGCGCGGCGAAAGAGAATATTCCGGTGACGGTGTTCGACTCCGGAGTCGACTCGCAGAACTACATGACATTTCTGGCAACCAATAACTATGAAGCAGGCAAATCGGGGGCGCGCAAGTTAGGTGAGCTGTTAGGGGGCAAAGGCAGCGTTGCTGAAATCCAGCATGCACCGGGCAGCGCTTCCACTATGGATCGCGAACGCGGCTTTGAGGAAGTCATCGCCAAAGAGTTCCCCGGCATCCATATCGTCGCGAAACAGTTCAGCATGGGTGATCGCGAAAAGGGAATGAACGTGACGGAGAACCTGCTGACAGCCAACCCGGGTCTGAACGGAATTTTCGCGTCGTCCGAACCAAGCTCCGTCGGCGCCGCACGCGCATTGAAGGCACGCGGGTTGCAGGGCAAGGTGAAGTTCGTCGCGTTCGACAGCAGCCAGGGGCTGATTGACGATTTGCAGGGCGGAACCATCGATGCGCTTATCGCGCAGGATCCGTTCAAGCTGGGTCATGATGCAATTGTGACGCTTGCCGATAAGTTGAATGGTAAGACGCCGGCGAAGAAGATCGACCTGAGTGCCCGTGTGATTACAAAGGATGATTTGTCGAAACCGGATGTGCACGCGTTGCTTTATCCGGATACGGAGAAGTATTTGAAGATGGCGCAGTAGGTATCTGGAATTTGGGGTGGTTTGGTGTTAACCACCCCCAAACGTCTGACGTGCCGCGACCGTAAGGAAGCGGTTTAAGCCTAAAAGATCACCTTCATCGCAAGCTGTATCGTGCGTGGGTTACTACTGAACACCAGGTCCGGTCTATTGAAGCTGGGGTTACCCGGCGTCAGGTAGTTTCGTACGCCCGAGCTGGTATTCAGGATCGCCGGATTGTCGATCCGGTTCACAAAGCCCGGCACGAACTGCGGATGGTTGAAGGTATTGCAGTAACTGCGCCGAGAACTGCAGGTGGGTACCTTCCCTGACGGTGAAGTTCTTCAGTAAATTCAGGTCCCAGTTATTGATGGGTCGGCCAGGCAAAGTATTGCGGCCGCCATTGGGCAGCGTACCCAAACCCGCACGAATGTAACGCGCATTGGGATTGTTCGCCAGGTACGCGACGGTGTCGCCATTGCTGTTTTGAAGCGCAGTGACGCCGCTGCTCGTGCCGTCCGCTCCCGCCGGATTGATGAACGAACGGTCGGTAAACGAGTCCCCATTCAGGTTGGCATCTACCGCGCTCTGCACCGTAACGTACTCCGGGCTCTCATAGGTATAGATCGGCGCGACCGACCAGTTGCCGACCACGTTCGCCATGAACCAGTTTGAGTGCCGGAGCCAGGGCGCGTCATAGATGGCGCTGATGGTCACACGGTGACGGCGATCCAACGCGGATGACGCCTTTTCGGGCCGTAGGTTCTGGAAATCCTGCGGGCGGCGCGGACTGAGCAGGGTGGTGAAAAAGTCCGCCGTGCTGTCGTCGATCAGATGGCTCCAGGTATAGGCTGCCAGGAACTGCAGATTGTTGCTGAACCGCTTATTCAACTGCAGCGCCAGGCCGTGATACGTGGAGTTTCCGATCGGGCTGTCTTCAACGAAACTGCCATTGTCGAAACCTGCCTTCGCGAAAGCCAGGCTTGATGTTGGACAGCGATCTCAGTTCAGCAAGGGTGTTCGGAAGCGCGTCTAACTGCGACTGACTTGGCGCCTGCATGTAAAGGGGCAGTGCGTTGGCAGCGGTAACTACAGCTATCTTGTTGATGCGCTCTTGCACGTTCAGATGAACGCCGCGCGAGCCCAGGTACCGCGCCTCGAAAGTGTAGTCCTTTCCAAGCACTCGTTGAAACCCGGCGTTCCACTGGATGGAGTACGGCACCTTCTGATCCGGAATGAAAGCCGACGTAGCGGACCGCGCGTCTGCAACGGATAGCGTTCCAGCGCCCTGGCGTTGGGCAGGATGCCGCCGTTCTTCAGAAAGTTCGGTTGGCCGCTCCCGGAAACGTCTACCGTTGTCTGCAGTTGAGGCGGTGCGGCGAGTGTACCGATGTTGTCGTAAAGGACGTCGTACGACAAGCCAAAGCCTGCGCGCAACGAAGTGCGCCCGCTGGTGCCTGGCGAATAAGCCAGGCCGATACGCGGAGCGAAGTTCTTCGTCTGCGCTTTCGGCTCGCGGAACTGAATGAGCACCTGGGACGTCGGAGATTGCATTCAGACTTTGACGCCGTTCGGAGAATGGAATGGTGGTGTACTCATGCCGCAGCGCCCAGCGTGAGCGACAGGTTCGGCCGCACGCGCCACGTGTCGTTGAAGTACGAGTACAGCGCAACCTGATCGCCGTAGTAGACCACATTGCCCAGTCCCCGCTGCGCTTGTGAGTCGGGCGTGATGTCCGACAGGTACAGGTCCAGCGTAGAGTAGATGTATTCTCCGCGCGAGCGCTGGGTGAAGCTGGACGGCGCGATGTACTTGCGCCCTTCAAACCCGAATTTGAACGTATGGTTTCCTTTGACCCAGCTCACGTTGTCGATCGCCTGATAAGTGTTTTGGATTCCGAACTGAGGCGCGGTTGAGTCAGGTCCAACGTTGACGTTTAACTCGGTGATGTCGATATTCGGAAACGCATCCAGCCCTGGGAATTTGAAGTTCCCGCCCGGGAAGGTCTGGTTTAATCGGTTGTAGCCCAGCCGGAACTCGTTGTTCAAGCTTGGTGAGAAGTTGTGATATTCGGCAAGCGTCGCGATGTAGTAAGTGTTGGGCTGCGGAAGGAAGAACACGGGCAACGACGCACGATTATCGATCGCACTCAGCCGGTTCGAGATGTAGCGGCCACGCAACTGGTCACGCGACGAGATGTTGTAATCGGAACTGATGACCGCGAAGTAACCATTCTGATAGTTCGGTGCAGCCACGGGCAGAATCCCAACCGGGATCGCGACGCCTTGAACCACTGGGTACTGAGTCGTGTCAGCCAGCGGAGCCGCAGCAGCAGTGACGTACTTTTGAAACACGCCTAAGTTAGTAGCGCTGATGCCGGGAAGCGAGTCGAGCGTCGCATAACCCGGCCGCTGTTGGCGTCAGCAACGGTGCGCCCGGCGAAGTAGCCTGTCCTACCGGGTTGTATTCAAACGCGCCGAAGTAGAACAACTTGTTCTTGATGATCGGCCCACCGAACGTAGCCCCGAAGCGATTGGAATCGTAGCGCGGGTTGGTGAAGATGTCCTGGTTCTTCAAGCGCCACGTCGACGGCGTTCAGATTGCGGTTCTGGAAATACTCGTAGACTGTGCCGTGGATGGCGTTGGTGCCGCTCTTCACCATAACATTGAACTGGCCGCCGGAAGAGTGCCCGAATTCAGCGCCGACCTGATTCTGCTGGAGAGAGAATTCGCTCACGGCATCGTTCGGGATAAAACGAATCAGCGCGCCGGTGACGCTCTTGTTGTTGTTGTCGACGCCTTCAATCATGAAGTTGTTGTTATAGGGCCGCTGTCCGCCGACCGAAGGACCCTCGCCGGCGCCGATACCTCCGTTGCTGGCGACGCCCGCCCCGAGCAGCGAAAGATTCACCACACCCAGTCCGATGCCGGACACAGGCAGGTCGCGCGCCTCGCGCGCATCATGAACACTACTGATGTTAGCGGTCGTGGTATCGATGACAGAAGCGGATTCTGTAACTTCGACGCTGCTCGAAACCTGGCCGACTTGCATCGTGATATTTGCCGTCACCGAGCGGTTGATGTCAATGTCCACGTGACGCAGTGACGTCGGTGCAAAGCCTTGTGCACTGGCGGTTACGTCATAAGTGCCCGCCGGAAGGTTACTAAACCGGTACTGGCCGCTTTCGTTCGTCTTGGCTGCCGTTGACGCGCCTGTAGCTACGTTCAAGGCGGTTACAGAGACATTTGGAATTGCCGCACCGCTGGCATCCACAGTAGAGCCAACTAAATCGCCACTAATGGCCTGGCCGAAGGCTGCGGTAGTCAGCAGCGTGAAGTAGATCAGGAATCGGACTTGAAGCATCGAGAGAACCCCCTGCCCTCAAGTCTTCGGCTTATCCGCCTAACCCGGCAATAGACGGCGGCTCACTTGTGTCAAACGGCTAAAGTTAAACAAAGGAATAGATCTTAGCTGCTTGCGTTACTTCCAGCCCTTGGCCAAAAAGAGTTCCGAAAGCGTTCGCAGGCTGCCATAGATGATGGTTTGCTCATCGTCCGAAACTCTGATTCCGTGCGCCGCAACCAGACCCACCGTGTCGGGTGGTCCGACTGCTCGCCAGAACACGGTTTGGCCGGTGGCAACGTTAACGCGAAACAGTTTGGTGGGCGTCGCGCGCCATTGGGCGATAATGAGCGACTTGCCATCGGCCGTCCACCGCACCGGCAGTGCGCCGGCGGGAGTCTCGAGTTGGCGCGTCGCGCCGCCTAAAGTCAGGACCTCGACTCGCGCATCGTTGTTGAGCCCGGCGATCTGACGTCCGTCAGGTGAAATTGCCGGCGATTCCAGATACGCATCGGGCCGGATGGGAACGGGTACACCGCCGTCGATCGACTGAACATATAAGCGCAGACGTTGACCCGTCGCCGCACCGGCCGAGAGGATTCTGCCGTCCGGGAAAGAAGCGCGCCCACTGGTATTCGATGCCCGCGCCAGAGATCCTTCGCGGCTGGCCCGGTGACGCGAGCGGCACCATCGAGAGATAAGTACGGTCTTTTGCGCCGAGCGTGAGCGCGAACTTCTGGTCCGGAGAAAGCGCCTGTGCCCTGCCCTCCCCCACGCGCGTTGTCGATCCTTTCGCAATGTCATGCAGGTAGACCATGTAATTCGCGCCACCCGCCTGCCCGGTCTCATCGAACAGCACCAGGTTGCCGTCAGCCGATAGGTCCTGCGGCCTCGACCAGTCGAACCATGAGAGATCGTTCTCGTTATCTGCGGAGTTGCCGGCGCGCAGCATCGACAGGCGCTGTAAGTCACGCGCCACGAGCATCCGTCCATCTGGCGCAACGTCCAGAATGCGTACCGACGCGGGTGCGCTTGCCACCTGACGGATTTTGCCTTCACGGCTGATCGCGAAAGGCTGCCTGAGTGCGCCCTGACTTGCAGCAGTGAAGAGTACCTCGCGTCCATTGGCTGCCCACGCAAGTCCGGCGGCGGTTCCCCAAGCGGAACTCTGTGCGATCAGCTGTCCTTTCGCGTCAAGTATCTTGACCTGCCCTGCATCGTCGCCCGCTACCGGATGCTCGAGGAATGCGACTGCATCGCCCGAAGGCGACACGCGCAGGGCGTCGACCCACGCGGTGGTCCGATAGATCTCCTTGCCAACGGGAAATTCGATCGAAGCGCCTCTGGGTTGGTTGCGAGCGATGACCAGGCTACTCGCATCCGGGAGCCAGTCCGCCAGCGCGACATGGTCCGCAACAGGCATTGGGGCCCCGCCGTTCAAGGGCACGCGCGCAAGCCGCGCGCCATATGTGGGAACGCCTGCGTACTGCAGGATTGCCAGTTCACCGCTTCGTGAAACAGCGGCCAGCGCGGCATCAGAGATGTCGAGCTGGCGCGATTCAGGACTGTTCAGATTGGCTACGTAAAGTCGTTTGGCATCGTCGCCGACGCGTCCGCTGTAGACGACGGTTTGGCCGTCCAGCGTGAAGCGCGCGTTGCCGATGATTCCCCGCCGGAACGTAATTTGACTAAACGCCGGAAGCTGCGGAGCCGGGCGAAGCCATTGCCACGCAACGCTGATAGCCACCGTTGCGAATAGTGCGGCCGCGGCCCATCGTCGCCATGCTCGCGATGGGGTCGCTGGAACATCTTGCGGGACATCATGAGCAACATCGCGCTGCTGCGGCGGGGCGATCTCCGCGGTATCAACAGCGGTCACGATGGTTGGAGCCGCGTGCACCGCAGTGAGCGGCGGCGCGGCAATCGGCGCGATGATCGTGACCGGCGCGATGAAACGATATCCCGTGCGCGCAAGCGTCTCAACGTAGCGTGGATGATCGGCCGAGTCGCCGAGCGTCAGCCTCAGCCGGTTGGCCGCAGTGTTCAGGCCACTCTCGAAATCGACGAACGTATCCGCAGGCCAGAGCCGGCTGCGCAACTGGTCGCGCGTGACCACTTCTCCGGGACGCTCCAGCAGCGCATTCAGAATCTGGAACGGCTTGCCTTGCAACTTCACTTTCAAGCCGTGGTTGCGCAACTCTCCCGTTTCCAGATCGAGTTCGAAGGTGCCGAATTGAACGCGCCGAATGCGAAGTCCATTGCCTGCTGGACTCGTCTTGACAGGCAGAGGTACGCGCTCCGGCGCTAACGGCGGTTCGGCTCGGTATGTCTCTTTCATCCCACCTCCACCCAGGTGTTCGAACCCACCGCTATACGCGGCAACGGTTAACTATCAGTACGTAACAAAACGTCAATGGTGACGAATTAGTTCTGCGGGAACAGCGATTTTTCTCCCGCGCGTTTTTCCCGGGCGACCGTTTGCGAAACGTAAATACCGAGCGCGCGAGTCTCCGCGGCTTCAGCAGACGCAAAGTTGGCCAGTTTCCTTTCGAGCGCGGCATACTGCTGCAGCATGGGGACGAGCCGCGGATCATTGGGACCCGCACCGAGCAGCGGCCACTTCTCAATTGCGACGCGATAAGCCCCTGCAGCCTCGCCCAGCTTCGATTGCCGCGCGTAGAGTGCACCCAGGTGGGCGTAACAGCCGGCAGCATCGGGACTGTTGCCCAGGACGTCTGCCGCGCTACGGAACAACTCTTCGGCGTCGGCATAGCGATGACGGGCTTCTAGAGCAGTGCCCAGATTTCCGAGATCTCTTGCTACGCGCGGGTGGCGCGCGCCTAACAGTTTGCGTTCAATGCCGAGCGATTCGCGAAACAAAGCTTCGGCGCGTGGATAGTTGTGCTCGCCCATGTTTACTGATCCAAGGTTGCTGAGGGCAGACGCGTAATCAGCTGGGTTTGCCCATGCTGCGCCCTGAAGTAACTGGATGGCTTTCGTCAGCAGCGGCTCTGCCTGCCGGAACTGACCGGACGCCTCATAGGCCTCGCCGAGATTGATCATTGCCGACGTGGCCTGCGAACTCGCGGCGCCGAACTGCTCCGTCCAAATCGCGATGGCTTCTTCAAGCAGCGGCTGGGCTTGCGCGAACCGGCGCTCCGCGCTGTAGAGGATAGCCAGGTTGTTCAAGGCCGCTGCGTAGCTTGGCTGAAACTTACCTTTGCCATTGGTGCGCGAAATCTCGAGCGACCGCTTGAGCACCTGCTCCGCTTCCTCCAGCTTCCACTCCACCTGCAGCACCCCGCCGAGGTTGCTCAATGTAGTGGCGATCAAACCGCTGTCCGGAGTGGGCGACTTCTCCCGAATCGCGAGTGCGCGCCGGTTCAGCGCTTCAGCCGCTGGATAGTCACCGGCCAATTTGTTTGCGAGCGCCAGATTGATGACGACAAATGCGACTTTTTCGCTGTCCGGCCCAAAGCTCGCTTCGGCTCGTTCGAGAGCTTGTTTGAGCAGCACCGTCGCTTCGGCTGCGCGGCCCGCGCCCAGCAGCAGCGATGCGTGGTTGCCGAGGATGGACACGATGTAGGTCGATCCCTCGGGTCCTGATTGCGCGGCCGCTAAGAGCACGGTTATAAAGAGCCTCCGCTTCCGGCTCGCGGTGCTGTGCGGCATACACTGCGGCAAGGTTGTTCAGCGACCCCGGCAAACGGTAGGCGGCCTTGGTTTTGCCCGCAGCAACGGCTGCTTCGTCGACTTGCATCGCGCGCTCGAAGACCTTCGCTGCGGGCTGGAGGCGCCCCGCGCGTTGGTGGGCCATACCGATGTCGCCGAGCGAGAGCGAAATTTCGTCCTGGTCTCCGGTCTTCTCAGCGGCCTCGAGCGCCGCTGCATTCAGGCGTTCGGCTTCAGCAAATGCGCTCCGATTGCGAGCTTCCATCGCACCAGCGCGGTAGGACTGCCACGTTTCTACGGGAACTGACATCAGCGTCAAGGCGATCAGAAAATGCATAGATTCCCTTTCGCCAACAATTACTCCCGGACGCCCGGAAGGTTCGCATCACGCGTCTCAAATGTAGGAAACCAAGTGGCTGCAGAGCCTGTGAAAGCAGGTTAGATCGCGCGCGATCCGCTTTCTTTTCAGCCGGCGTAGCGTGTTAGATCAAAGTTTCTCAACGAGTACTTCGCGCACGGCCGCTGCGGCCTGCAGACAATCCTCGTGCGTGACGTCGTGATGCGTGACAGCACGCATTCGCGAACTGTCGATGCTGTTCATCAGCACGCCGCGGGTTTTCAGAGCACGGCTGATCTCGGCTGGGGCTTTGTTCGTCGCGGAAACATCAAAGATCACGATGTTCGTTTCGACTTTGCCCATGCGAATGCCGGGCACGTCTTGAACCGCATCGGCGAACGCGCGCGCGTTGCTGTGATCTGCTTTCAACCCTGCCGGATGCTCGTTCATCGCGATCAAGCCGGCAGCCGCGAGCACCCCGGCCTGGCGCATGCCGCCGCCAAGTCTCTTTCGCAACAATCGGGCGCGGTCGATCTGGAGACGCGTGCCTGCCAGCATCGAGCCCACGGGTGCGCCAAGCGCTTTCGATAGACAGAACATCACGGTGTCGACATCGCGCACCACGCGCGCCACCGGTACGCCCAGTGCTTCCGCTGCATTGAACACCCGCGCGCCATCCATGTGGACGGCCAGGCCCTGCGAATGAGCGCCTTCGCAAAGTTCTTCGATGGTGTCGAGCGGATACACACGGCCGCCCGCCATGTTGTGTGTGTTCTCGATTTCGATGCACCCCGTCGGCGCCGCGTGCTGGCTGAGCGGTTTGATGCGCTTGGCAAGAATGTCCCAGGTGAGAATGCCGTCGGGCACATCGATCGGCCGCACAACACATCCGGAAAACCACGCGACCATCGCCAGTTCCCAATCGAGCAAATGCGCGCGCGAATCGCACAGCACTTCTTGTCCATGCGTGGTGTGCAGCTTGATCGCAATGGTGTTGCCCATCGTGCCGGTCGGAACGAAGATCGCCGCTTCTTTGCCGGTGACCTCCGCCGCTCGCTGCTCCAGCTTGTTGACCGTGGGGTCTTCGCCGTAAACGTCGTCGCCCACTTCGGCCTCGGCCATGGCTTGCCGCATGGCGGCAGTCGGTTTGGTTACGGTGTCACTGCGGAGATCGATCACAGTGCTGAATATAGCTCAGGCACTTTGCAGGAATTCCTGGAAGACTTCGTTCGAATACAACACGCCGCGCCGCGTAAGCCGCAGCGTGTCGCCTTCTTTCTCAAGCAGTCCCGTGTTCAGGAAGTGTTCGAAAGCGGCTCCGTTGCGCGCCCAGTCAGCAGCATTGGTCTCGACGCCTTCGCTCAGTCGCAGTCCCAGGAAAAACTTTTCTTCCGCGGCATCGGCTGTGGTCTTTTCGCAGGGGCCCGATGCGTTCACATATTCCTCTGCATCTTCAGCATTCTGCCAGCGGTTGACGCCGTCGAACGAGTGCGCATCGGCGCCGAAGCCGCGGTATGGCTCCGCGCGCCAATACTTCAAGTTGTGGACTGACTCGAATCCGGGTTTCGCGAAATTGGAGATCTCATAACGCACGATGCCCATTTCATTGAGACGGTCGACAGCCGTCTCGTACATTGCGGCCGTCTGTTCATCGGATGGTACATCGAGCGCGCCATAACGCTTGCCACCAAGAATGATCTCGCTGCCGAGCCGGCTATCGTCATCCACTTCGAGCATGTAAACCGAGACGTGGGGGGCATCGAGCCTTGCCACCCAATCGAGCGACTCTGCCCAACTCGCGTCGGTTTGTCCAGGTAATCCGGCGATCAGATCGATGTTGAAGTTAACGAGACCGTGCTCACGGAGCAACGCGACTTCGGATTCCACCGTAGCTGCATCATGCCGGCGTCCCGTTCTTCGCAATTCGGCATTCACGAACGATTGCACTCCGAGGCTGACGCGATTGATTCCGGCATCGCGCCACGCACTGATGCGCTCTGGAGTAAGGCCACCGGGAGCGCACTCGATGGTTGCTTCTCGCCACGGACGCCCCGGCACTGCAGAGAGTAACTCCGTCAACGCAGCAGGGTCCATTGCGCTCGGTGTCCCCCCGCCGAGGTAAATCGTTTCGGGAGTCCAGGCCCATGACGCGATTTTCAGTTCAGCCAGCAACGCCGCGTGATAGCGCTGCTCCAGTTCTTTGGGGCGCACGCCCGACGCGAAATTACAGAAGGTGCACTTCTGCGCGCAGAACGGGTAAGAGATATAAACGCCGGGCATCGCCCTGATGCTAGTGCTTCAGCTTGGCGTCGAGCACAGGCTTAAGCGATCCGACGTTGATCGGACCGTTGAAGCGCTGCCCGTCAATGAAAAGCGTCGGGGTGCCTTCGACACCAGCCGTGGTGCCATCGGCGATATCCTGCACGACGCGGTTGTTGGTATCGCGAGAGTCCAGATCGGCAACAAACTTTTTCGGATCGAGCGAGAACTTCTTCGCAAGCGAAATCACCTTTGCACGATCAATGTCGGCGTGGTCTGCGAACAGCGCGTCGTGCATCTCCCAGAACTTGCCCTGGTTGTGCGCGGCCTGCGCGGCCTTCGCCGCGAGTGCTGCCTGCGAATGCTCATCGAGCGGAAATTCTTTGAAGATCAACTTCACTTGCGTCGGGTACTCTTTCAACAGCTCATGCAGTTCCGGCGCAGCGATGCGGCAGTAGGGACACTGGAAGTCGCTGAACTCAACAAGCGTGATCTTGGCAGTGGCCGGACCCATCCACGGCGCGCCACTCACCGGAATCTTCACCGGGTCGTCAAGTAACTTGCCCGGTTGCGGCGGACGGCCCGCCGGCGAAGCAGCAGCCGCCGCGCGGATATCCGCTTCGCTCTTGCCCGCGCGTGCGGCAGTGACGATGGCGGCCGCAATACCCCGGCTGTACGTGCACGCCGGATCTTGTACGCGGCACTCCGCCACTTTCATCGAGCAACCGCAGACACAGCCATACTCGCGCATGACCTTCAGCGCCGCAGCGGTTTGCGCAGGGTTCAAACCGTTCATGTCGACGCCGTTCAAAGTCGTCGCGGTCTTCCAGGCCTGCGCGGTTAACAACACCGGGGCCAGAAGCAGAGCAAACAAACGCATACCTCTATTGAAACATTTCGCGCGCGGGAAACGCGAGATGCCAAACTGCTGTTGTGCTCTCCGCCTTTCCGAAGTGCTATCTGGATGACATCGCCGGCACGCGCCGCATGTCCGTCTTCGAGTGGATTGAAATGGCCACGCAGTTGGATGCTGACGGTCTCGAAATGTACGAGGGCTTCTTCACGAGCCTCGAACCTGACTATCTCGACAGCGTCGGCGCCGCGATCCATGACGCCGGATTCGCGATGCCCATGTTGTGCTGCTCGCCGGACTTTACGCAACCGGACCCAGACGCACGCAAACGCGCCATTGCACATGAAGCGAAGATGATCGAAGTGACCCGGCGGCTCGGCGGCCCGAAGGCGGTGTGCCGCGTGTTGAGCGGTCAGCGCTACCCGGAGGTCGAGCCGTGCGCAAGGTTTGGCTTGGGTAGTTGAAGCGATCACCGAATTGATTCCGGTCGCGCGCGAGCACGACATCATTCTCGGCCTAGAGAATCACTACAAGGACGGCTTCTGGCGATACCCCGAGTTCGCGCAGAAGCAAGATGTCTTTCTCGAACTGCTGAACGCCATTCCGGAGCGGGAACATTTCGGCGTCCAGTACGATCCCTCGAACGCTTTGGTGGCGGGCGACGATCCGGTTGAGTTGCTCCGGGCCGTAGCGTCGCGGGTGGTCAGCATGCATGCAAGCGACCGGTATCTGGCGCCCGGCGCCACTCTCGACTCGTTGCGGCAGAGCGACGGAACACTGGGGTACTCGGCCGATCTGAAGCACGGCGTAACGGGCCAGGGACTTAATGACTATCCCGCTATATTTGAATTACTTGGCGCGCAAAAGTTCAATGGATGGATCAGCATCGAAGATGGCATGAACGGCATGGATGAGATGGCGGCATCGCTCGCGTTTCTGCGCCAGATGTCCGCTAAGTATCTGGCATGAGAACCGCTATCGTAGGGTGCGGAAAAGTCGCCGGGCTGCATGCGCATGCGCTGTCGACATTGCCTGAGTCGGAATTCGTCGCTGTCTGCGATGCGGATCTCGCGCGAACAGCCGGGTTTGTTTCGCAATATGGCGTGACCGCATGGCGGGATTGCGCGACGATGGTGCGCGAAGCGCGAGTGGAAGCAGTGGTGGTTTGCACACCCCATCCAGCGCACGCCCAGGCGGCTCTCTCCGCGATGTCGCAAGGTGCTCATGTTTTGGTTGAGAAACCACTTGCAAGTTCATTAGAAGACTGCGATTCGATGCTAGCCGCCGCCCAAAAAACAATGTAATGCTGGGCGTCGTCAGCCAGCGCCGCTTCTTCGCTCCCGTACTGCGGATGAAGCATGCCATCGACGAAGGGAAGCTTGGCCGACCCGTGCTCGGGACGGTAGAGATGTTGAGTTGGCGCGATGAAGCTTACTACCGATCTGACCCGTGGCGCGGCCGTTGGGACACAGAAGGCGGCGGCGTGCTCATCAACCAATCACCGCACCATATCGACATCCTGCAATGGCTGATGGGGCCTGTCGACGAGGTAATCGGCCGCTGGGGAAATCTGAACCATCCGTACATCGAAGTGGAAGACACGGCGGCAGCCATCCTGCGGTTCCGCGGGGGCGGACTGGCCACCATCACCGTCAGCCTGAGCCAGAAGCCGGGCATTCACACCAAAATCCACATTCATGGGTCGAACGGTGCGTCGGTAGGCGCTGAAACGGATACGGGCGCGACCTTCATCGCAGGTATGAGTGAAGCGCAATCCGCGCCCTTCAACGATCTCTGGACCATCCCTGGCGAGAGTGCGCCTACGTCGGCGCAGCAAGGCGAGCCGCACACGCTTCAGGTACAGGACTTCCTGCGATCCGTGATTGCCGGGCGCGAGCCTTCGGTCAGCGGCGAGGAAGGCCGCAAGGTGGTCCAGATTATCGCGGCGATCTACGAGTCGAACCGAACCGGGCTGCCGGTGCGGCTCAGTTGAACAGATCTTCCGGCAGTGACTTGCCTGCTTTGCAAAGCTCCAGCGCTTGCGTCAGGACCGCGCGTGAGTCTTTGGGATCGATCACGGCGTCGGCATGTCCTCGCGCCGCGGCGTATCGCGAGTCGAGCCATCGCTCATAATCGGCTCGCGTGCGCTCCATCGAGTGCTGCAGCTCTTCCGGTATCGGTTCTCCGCTCGCCTTCAGACGCGCGAGTTCTACGGAGTACAGAGCCTGCACTGCCGAATCGCCTTCCATCACGCCGATTCGTGCAGTTGGCCAACTAAATGTGAAGTTCGGGTCGAACCCCTGACCGGCCATCGCGTAGTACCCTGCTCCGCTCGCGTGATTCACGGTCAGCACGATCTTCGGCACGCGCGCGCACGACATCGACTCCACCATCTCGGCGCCGGCGCGGATGATGCCCTGTGTCTCGGCTTCGCTGCCGATCATGAATCCAGACACGTCCTGAATATAGATGAGCGGCGTGCCCGCGCGGTCCGCCATCTCGACAAAGTAGGCCACCTTCCGCGCGGATTCGGTGTAGACAATTCCGCCGATGCGCGGGCCGCGCAGGAATCCGCGGCGGTTCGCAATCACCCCCACCGTATGGCCGTTCAGCGCGCGGGTTGCGCACAGCATTTCCGGCGCATAGTCGGGCTGAAATTCCAGCACGTCGCCCGCATCGAAGATGCAGTTGAGCAGGTCCTCCATGTTGTAGGGCAGGCGGTGATCCGCAGGCAAAATCTCGTAGACATCTTCCGGCAGGTCGCGCAGAGCTGACTGCTTTCGTGCGCGGCGGTTCAGGCATCTGCCGGAAGCGCGACCGGATCATCTGCAGGCAATCGGCATCATCTTTCGCGATGTAGTGCGCAACGCCGCTTGAACTGGTGTGCATGCGTGCCCCGCCCAGGCGTTCCTGGTCGATCACCTGGCCCGTCGCGCCTTTCACCAGGTTCGGTCCGCCGAGACCCATAAAGCTGGTACCTTCCACCATGATGATGAAGTCGCTCAGCGCCGGAAGATACGCACCGCCCGCGATGCAGGGACCCATCACCGCCGCGATCTGCGGGATACGAAAGCGCCGCCGCATCAGCGAGTTGTAGTAGAAGATGCGCCCCGCGCCATACTGTCCCGGGAAAATCCCATCCTGGTAAGGCAAATTCACGCCGGCTGAGTCCACCAGATAAACAATCGGCGTGCGATTGCGCATGGCAATCTCCTGCGCGCGCAGGATCTTGGTGATGGTTTCGGGCCACCACGAACCGGCTTTCACCGTGGCGTCGTTCGCGACGATGACAGCCGGACGCCCCTCAATGCGCCCGATACCGGTGATCACGCCAGCGGCCGGCGCTTGCCCGTCATACAGGTCGTACGCCACGAGCAAACCAATCTCGATGAACTCGCTGCCGGGATCGAGCAGTCCCGCGACACGCTCGCGCGCCGTCATCTTTCCGGCTTTGTGCTGTTTGGCGATGCGTTCTGCGCCGCCGCCTTCCCGCAGGCGCGTTTCGAGCGTGCTTAACTGTTCGACCATATGCCGCATATGCGCGGCGCGCGCGACGGACGAGGCAACGCGAGAGCTATCGTCGGGCATCAACCATTCCGGCGATTACTTCTTTTCGAGTTCGACGCCGAGCCCATTATTGACCCGGTTAGTAAAGTTGGCCAGGGCGATCACCGATGTCAGTTCGACCAGCTCGCGGCTCGAGAACAACTTGCGCACTGCTTCGCGGTCGCCGCCTTCACAGGTGCGCGTCAGCTCGCGCGCATACACCAGAGCGCCGCGTTCGCGGTCATTGAACAGGTGGTCCTGCTCCAGGCGCACGGCATGCATCTCATCCTGGCTGATGCCCGTTTTGGCTGCGCTGCGCTCATGGTGAGTGCGGCAGTACTCGCATTCGTTGGCGTAGGAAACGGCCAGGTAGACAAGTTCTTTGATGCGGTGTCCGAGCGCGCCGGGACCCATCACCGACTCATAAAACGGAGCGAAGGTGTCGAGGATTTCCGGACTATGCGCCAGCACGCGAAAGAACTGCATCTCGCCCGTCTTCTGCTCGATGGACGCAAGCGTTGCATTGTCTTTGGGATCTACTCCGGGGAATGCGTAAGCCATGTCCTCAGTTTGACATTAGAATCACTGAGTGGCGATTCTGGCGGGCATCCATCCGGTAGTTGAAGCGTTGCGCGCGGGGCGGCCGCTCGATCGCGTTTTGATTGCGCGCGGCGCGGCTGGAACGCGCATGCAGGAGATCATCGATCTCGCACGGCAGAACTCCACACCGGTACGCTTCGAAGCGCGCGAGGCGATTGACCGCATGGCGGCCGGCGCTGCACACCAGGGCGTCATTGCCATGGGCGCCGCGACGAAGTACGCCGACCTCGATGCCGTCGCGAAGAACGCGAAGTTGCTGGTGGTACTCGACGGTGTGGAAGATCCGCATAACTTAGGCGCCATCGTCCGCACCGCCAACGCCGCGGGAGCCGATGCCGTGATCATCCCCGAGCGCCGTGCCGCCGGCCTGACTGAGACAGTCGCGAAAGCAGCGGCGGGCGCTCTGGAGCACCTGCCTGTGGCGCGCGTGGTGAACATCAATCGCGCGCTTGAAAATCTCAAAGAGCGCGGCTTCTGGATCTACGGGCTCGACGAACGCGGCACGGTCACGCACTCCCAGGTCAAGTGGGCCACGCCGACAGCGATAGTGCTGGGCGCGGAAGGCCACGGCTTGCATGAACAAGTGCGTAAGCATTGCGATGAGCTGGTGCGCATCCCGATGTCGGGCCAGATCGCGTCGCTGAACGTTTCTGTCGCCGCAGGTATCGTGCTGTTTGCCTGGAAAGAGACTTTCGAGGGGCGGAAAAGTTAGAATCTTAGCTTATGCCCACATTCCGCCGTTCGGTGGCGGCGCTCGCCGTAGTGTTGTGCGCCGGTCCGCTGATCGCGCGGCAGCCGGTGCACGCCCGGCACGCCATGGTCGTGACCCGCGAAATGCACGCGACCGACGCGGGGCTGAAAGTTCTGGAATCGGGCGGGAACGCAGTGGACGCCGCAGTGGCGGTAGCGTTCGCGCTTGCCGTGACGCATCCTTCTGCAGGCAATATCGGCGGCGGCGGTTTCATGCTGGTCCGCATGGCCGATGGCACGGCAAACTTCATCGACTTCCGCGAGCGCGCACCCCAGGCCGCCAGTCACGATATGTATCTGGATGCGAACGGCAAGCCGACCGAAGATAGCCTGACTGGTTACCGCGCTTCGGGGATTCCCGGGACCGTTCGCGGCATGGAGTTCGCGCACAAAAAGTACGGCCGCAAGCCCTGGAAAGACGACGTGGATCCCGGCAGTGCAGCTTGCCTCGAACGGCTTCCCCGTGTCGTGGGGACTCGCGCAGTCGCTGCATTCCGAAGCGACGGCAAGCCGCTTAGGGCGCTTCCCCGATTCAAAGCGCATTTTTCTGCATGACGGAAAGTTCTTTGAGCCCGGCGAGCTTTTGATTCAGCCCGAGCTTGCCAAGGTCCTGCAGCGCATTCGCGATCAAGGCGCGAAAGACTTCTACGAAGGCGAGACAGCAAGACTGCTTGCAGCCGACATGCAGGCCCACGGCGGAACCATCGCGTTTGACGATCTGAAGAACTACCGCGTCATTGAGCGCGCGCCGTTGACCGGCAGTTATCGCGGCTATTCCGTGATCACCGCGCCACCGCCGAGTTCCGGCGGTATCGGCATCCTGCAGATGATGGGCGTGCTCGAAGGGACGAACTTTGCGCAGGAACCGGCGGGCTCGGCTGCGTCGCTGCATCTGCTTAGCAGAAACCATGCGGCGCTATTTCGCCGATCGCAGCGAGTATCTGGGCGACCCTGATTTCGTGAAGGTTCCGGTTTCGGCGCTATTAAACAAAGACTACATCTCGGACCTGCGCAAATCGATCGACCCGGCGCATGCGACGCCGAGCGAATCGATTCATCCCGGCAACCTGACCGCGCATGAGAGCGCTGAGACGACGCACTATTCCATCGTCGATGCGGACGGCAATGCAGTATCGGTTACCTACACGCTCAACGGCGGCTTCGGCAGCGGCGTGACGGCGACGGGGCTTGGGTTCCTGCTGAACAACGAGATGGATGACTTCGCGCCGAAGCCGGGCAGCCCGAACGCCTACGGACTGGTGCAGGGTGAAGCCAACTCCGTGGCCGCGGGCAAGACGCCGCTTTCTTCGATGGTGCCGACGATCATTCTGCGGGACGGCAAGCTGTTCATGGTGGTCGGCACGCCTGGCGGCCCGACGATCATCAACTCCGTGCTGCAGACCATCCTCAACGTCATCGATTACCACATGAACATGCAGGAAGCGGTCGACCAGCCGCGCATTCATCACCAGTGGCTGCCCGATACCTTGAGCGTGGAGAAGACCGTGGCTGCGGACACCGTCGAGTTGCTGAAGCAGCGCGGCCACACGGTTCGCGTCACTTCGCAGATCGGCGAAATGGCTGCCATCTTAATCGATGGCGGCTGGTTGCAGGGCGCGGCGGATGGGCGAACCGAAGGCACGGCGAAGGGCTATTAGTGGTCTGCCGCACATATTTGGCGCTAAGCCAGCGGCGCTCCGCCGATTCGATTTTCCCGGAACACTACACTTAGAAAACTTACTTACATGAATCGCGTCCTTTCCACGCATCTGATGGTGGGCCACCGGCTCACCACGTCAACGTTGGGCCGTATCGAACAGGCCGGCATTCCGGCTGTCGAGATTTTCTGTGCACGCCAGCATCTGGACTATCGCAACAAGGCTCAGATCGACGAGTTGGGCCACTTTTTTCGCGATTCAAAGCTTAAGCTGCACTCGCTCCATTCGCCGATGTACAACGACGAAGTGTGGGGTCGCTCAGGCCCGCAAGCGCTCATCAGCATCACTGAACCGGTCAAGTCCGAGCGCATCCGCATGGTGGATGAAATCAAGCGCGCGCTGGAGATTGCCGAAGTGGCGCCGTTCCAATATTTAATTCAACATCTCGGTGCACCCGGCGAAGAGTATAGCGATCGCGCCATCGATATGGCCTTCTCCTCGCTTGAAGAGTTGTCCATCTTTGCGCACCAGCGCGGCGTGCAGATTCTGCTCGAAAACATTCCCAACGGGCTCTCGAGCGCCGAACGCCTGAACTACTTCTTGGGCATTACGCATCTGGAACTTGGCTACGTGTTCGACACCGGGCACGCCAACCTGGGCGAGGGCGTCGAGCACGAGTTTGAGCTGATGAAGGAACGCATCCGCTCGCTGCACGTCCATGACAACGATGGTAAGCAGGACCAGCATCTGTTTCCGCTCGGCGGCAATGGCGGCACGATCGATTGGAACAAGACGATGCAGTTGCTTCGCTCCCGCGGCGATCAGTACCCGTTGTTGCTCGAACTGAAAGAAGTGGCGGACATGCAGCACCCGCTGGCACGCGCAAACGAAGTTTTTGACCGGCTGGAGAATCTCTAAGCCCCATGCTGAAGCGTCGATGGAAACCGGTGGATCCGCTCACGAGCCGCGCGCGTGAGCAAGCGGTTTGCTTTCTTTTTCAGCGACTTTTTACGCCACACGAATCGGCCCTAACCCATGAATAGAATTTCAATCCAGGACGCTGCCGCCCATGTGGGCGAGACAGTGTCGATTGCAGGCTGGCTTTACAACCTGCGTAAGTCCGGCAAGATTGTGTTCCCGCTGCTCCGCGACGGCACGGGATTGATGCAGTGTGTTGCGGTGAAGAGCGCGCTCCCTGAAGCTGTGTTCGAGGAGTTGAAAAACCTCACGCAGGAGTCGTCGCTGATTCTGACCGGAAAGATTCGTCAGGAGCCGCGCGCGCCCGGCGGGTTTGAGATGGAAGTCGAAGGCGCGGAAGTGCTGCAGCGCGTGGCCGAAAGCGATCCGTACCCGATCACTCCCAAAGAACATGGCGTGGAGTTTCTGGCGGACCGGCGCCATCTCTGGCTCCGTAGTCAGCGCCAGCACGCGATCATGCGCGTGCGCCACGAAATCATCAAAGCGGTGCGCGACTACTTCGACAGCCACGGTTTCACGCTCGTCGACACGCCGGTGTTTACGCCCGCCGCGTGCGAAGGCACCACCACGCTGTTCGAAGTGAACTACTTCGAAGACGACAAAGCTTACCTGACGCAATCCGGCCAGCTTTATAACGAAGCAAACGCGATGGCGTTCGGCAAAGTGTATTGCTTCGGCCCGACGTTCCGCGCCGAGAAATCGAAAACGCGCAGGCACCTGACTGAGTTCTGGATGGTGGAGCCCGAGATGGCTTATGCCGATCTCGACGAGGTCAAACGCGTCGCCGAAGAGATGCTCACCTTCGTCGTGGGCCGTGTGTTGGAGAACAAACGCGAAGAGTTGAAGACGCTCGAGCGCGACGTGAGCAAACTCGAAGCCGTGCAGGCTCCTTTCCCGCGTCTGAGCTACGACGAAGCGGTCAAGATTCTGCAGGCCAACGGCAGCGATATCCAATGGGGCAGCGACTTCGGCGGTACTGACGAAACGATTCTTACCAAGCAGTTTGATCGTCCCATCATGGTCGACCGCTTCCCGACGGTGATCAAGGCTTTCTACATGGCGCCCGATCCCGAGCGGCCCGAAGTTGCGCTTGGCGTTGACGTGCTTGCGCCCGAAGGCTACGGCGAAGTGATCGGTGGCGGCCAGCGCATACACGACCACGCGCTGTTGATGCAGCGTATCGAAGAGCATCAGTTGGCGCCCGAAGCGTTCGACTGGTATATCGACCTGCGCAAGTACGGATCGGTGCCGCATGGCGGGTTCGGCATGGGCATCGAGCGCTGCGTAGCCTGGATTTGCGGGCTCGAGCACATCCGCGAAACCATCGCGTTTCCGCGCATGCTCTACAGGTTGCGGCCGTGAAGGTTTCACATGTTGCCATCATCGGCGCCCCGCTCGATCTTGGTTCCGATCGCCGCGGCGTCGACATGGGTCCGTCGGCCCTGCGCGTCGCGGGTCTGAACAAGCGTCTTGGGGCGCTCGGTTACGAAGTAGACGATCTGGGCAACGTTCCAGTGGAGCAGCAGGAGAGCGTTCCCGAAGGACCGCGCCACGCGAAGTATCTGCCGCAGATTGCGCAAGTCTGCGAACGCATCGGCGATGCCGTGACGCAGGCAGCGTCGGAAGGCAAAGGACCGCTGGTATTGGGCGGCGATCACTCGATTGCGATCGGCACTGTGGCCGGTATGGCGCGCGTGTTCCGTAAGAAGCGTCAGAAGATCGGCCTCATCTGGATTGATGCCCATGCCGACATGAACACGCCACAGAGCAGCCCGAGCGGCAACGTGCATGGCATGCCTCTCTCCTGCCTGATCGGGAGCGGTCCGCCAGAGTTGTCGAAGATGTTCGGCTTTGCGCCCAAGGTCGATCCGAAGAACGTCGCGCTGGTTGGCATCCGCGATGTGGATATTTTGGAGCGGCCCTATGTGCGCGAATCCGGCATCACCGCCTTCACGATGCGCGATATCGATGAGAAGGGCATGCGCACCGTGATGCAGCAGGCCATCGAGACCGCTACGCGCGGCACCGCCGGCTTTCATCTGTCGCTCGACATGGATTTCCTTGATCCGCAATATGCGCCCGGCGTCGGCACTCCCGTTTCGCGGCGGAGCGACTTACCGCGAGGCACACCTCGCGATGGAGATGGTGGCCGATTGCGGACAGATGCTCTCGATGGAGGTCGTGGAAGTGAACCCGGTGATTGATGAAGTGAATCGAACGGCGCTGACTGGCCGTCGAGCTGATCCTTTCCGCGATGGGGAAGAAGATCCTTTGATGAAGCTGCGCGTAGCAGTGATCTACGGTGGCCGCAGCGGTGAGCACGAGATTTCGCTTCGCTCCGCCGACACGGTAATGAAGTCGCTCGATCGCGAGAAGTACGACGTGCTCCCGTACTTCATCAGTCCCGAAGGCAAGTGGGATCCCAAGCCGATCATGCCTGAGCCGGGCGCGCAGGATATCGATGTCGTATTCCCCGTGCTGCACGGAACCTTTGGAGAAGACGGTACGGTGCAGGGACTGCTGGAACTGGCGGACCTGCCGTATGTCGGCGCCGGCGTCATGGCTTCAGCGATCTCGATGGATAAAGAGATGATGAAGCGCGTCTGTCATGAGCGCGGTCTGCCCATCGCGGATTACGTGACGGTGCTGCGCGGGCAGCCGCAGCAAGTCGAAGCGTGCGCGCATCTGCCGTTGCCCGTGTTTGTGAAACCCGCGAACCTCGGCTCTTCCGTGGGCATCTCCAAAGCCCGGAACGCCGATGAATTGCGCACCGCTCTCGCGCTCGCCTCGGAATACGATTCGAAGGTCATCGTAGAGCGCGGCATCATTGGTCGTGAGTTTGAATGTTCCGTGATGGGCAACGAAGATCCGCAAGCGTCGATGCCTTGCGAGATCCTGCCGTCGCGCGAGTTTTACGACTACGAAGACAAGTACCTGCTCAACCTTGCCAGAACGGAACTGCCCGCGAAGCTGAGCGAAGAAGACACGACGGAACTGCGGCGGCTGGCAGTCGAATGCTACAAAGCCGTCGAGTGTTCCGGCCTGGCGCGCGTTGATTTCCTCCGCGAGAACGCGACCGGCCGGCTCTACATCAACGAGATCAACACGCTGCCCGGCTTCACCTCGATCAGCATGTTCCCGCGCATGTGGCAGTACAGCGGCGTGGAACTTCCGGCGCTTGTTGATCACCTGATCGCCCTCGCCATCGAACGCCATAGCGCGCGAAAGGCGACCCGGTTCACACGGTGACACACCGTTTCACCCGCTCCGTTGCTGTCGCGGCTGTGTTTGCGTTTGCGATGAACGCGGCGCGAGCCGCCACTCGATGAAGCTGCTTTGGCGCGTGAGGTCAAGCGCGTCGTCGATGTCTACTCCATTCTGGAATCGCGCGCTGCGGACCCGGTAGATCCCGAGAAAGCATTCTACGAAGGCGCCATCCCGGGCTTGCTCCGGCGGCTCGATCCGCATTCGGTCTTCTTCGCGCCGGAACAGTTCGAGCAACTCAAGGCCATGCAGTCTTCGACGCGCAAGGGCTTCGGCACGGTTCTCTCGTTGCTGCCCGGTCGCGTCATCGTGCTGCAAGCCCTTCCCGCGACGCCCTCCGCGCGTGCCGGCATCAGCCCGGGCGATGAGATTTTGGGTCTCAACAACATCCGCCTTGACCGTCTGAGTCTCGACCAGTTGCAGCAGCTATTGAGCGAGTCGCGCGATCGCCCCGCACGTCTCATCGTGCGCCGGCCCGGCAACGTGAAACTGATGCAGTTGACGATGACGCCAGAAGAGATGCAGACGCCCAGCGTCGATCGGGCGTTCATGCTCAAGCCCGGCATCGGCTACATTCGCGCCGCGACTTTCGATGAAAGCACCGGGCGCGACATACGCGCTGCGATCGAGAAGATTGGCGGCAAATCGCTACAAGGGTTGGTGCTCGATTTTCGAAACAACCCGGGCGGCCTGGTCACTGCCGCGCTCGAAACGGCTTCGCTCTTCCTGAAGCCAGGAGAGACCATCCTAAGCGTCAGAGGACGCAAATCGGCGCCGCAAACCGAAAAAGTGCCGGTGCTGGCTGTACCTTACACGTTCCCGCTCGCCATTCTGGTCAACGGCAAAACCGCGAGCGCTTCTGAGATCGTTTCCGGAGCGGTGCAGGATCACGATCGCGGCGTCATTGTTGGCGAGCCGACCTATGGCAAAGGGCTGGTGCAAAGCGTGTTCCCGCTATCATCCGGCACGGGCATCGCACTGACTACGGCGCTCTATTACACTCCGAGCGGGCGCTCTATCCAGAAGCCTCTGAACGCCAGCGACTACGAGTTGGGCGAGGCTTCCGCGCATCTGAATGCAGACCGCACTTTTCAAACCGACAAGGGCCGCGGCGTAAAAGGCGGCGGCGGAATTACGCCCGATGTTGTAGTTCTTCCAGCGGCGGTCTCGCGCCTGCGTGCCGTCCTCGAAGAGACTGCCGCTTTCACGACCTTTGCTACAGAGTACTTGCGCGATCACAAAGTGGACGCGCAGTTCACCGTTACCCCTGCGCTGCTCGACATCTTTCAATCGTGGCTTGCCGAGCGCCGCATTCAGCCGTCGCTCGCTGAGTGGGGGCCGGAACGGCAATTCGTGGAAGTGCGGCTCAAGGCTGAAATATTCAATCAAGCGTTGGGTGTGGAGAAGGGTGACGAGGCCGAAGCGCAGCTCGATCCCCAAATTCAGAAAGCCGTTGAAGCGCTGCGGTGAAGCGCTATCTGCAGAGCACAGTCGCGCGCAATGCGCTCGCGCTCTATGGTATCCAGGCGGCGCAGTACATTCTGCCCTGGTTCACCTACCCTTACCTGACGCGCGTGCTGCATCCGGCGAGTTGGGGACGCCTCCTATTTGCGCAAGCGTTCGTGCAGTTCTTCGTGGTGATCACGGAATATGGCTTCAACTTCACCGCCACGCGTGAAGTTGCGATCCATCGTGACGACACAGCGCGCCTTTCGAAAATCCTGACGTCGGTTACGGTCGCCAAAATTTTGTTGATGAGCGCAAGCCTCATCGTGATGACGGCGATCTCGATGTCGGTGCCCACCCTGCGGGCTGATCTGCCCTTGTTCGCGATCACGTTCCTCACCGTCGTGGGCAACGTGCTGTTTCCGGTTTGGCTGTTTCAAGGCCTCGAAGAGATGCAGTTCATTACGTTCCGTGAAATCGCAGCGCGGCTGATTGGCTTGCTTCCGACGTTCCTGCTGGTACGGAGCGAGTCGGACATTCTCTGGGCCGCGGGCGTGCAGTCGGGCAGCGTTGCTTTCGCGGGCATCATTGGCCTGTTTAGTCTTCCGCGCGTAACGCGTGCGCGCTTCGTTCCCGTGACTACGAGCGAAATATTGGGCACGTTCAAAGATGGCTGGCACGTGTTCCTCTCGACCGCAGCCATCACCATCTACACCCGCAGCAACACGTTCATCCTCGGCCTGATGGCGGCGCCGCAAGCAGTCGGTTACTATGGCGCGGCTTTGCGTCTGGTGGACACTGCAAAGGGGCTCGTCTCGCCGCTCTCGACCGCCATCTTCCCGCACGTCAGCCGGCTTTCGCATGAAGATCCAGAGGGCGCGGTAGCGTTTCTGCGACGGCACAGCAAACGCCTGCATGATTCCCTTCCTCGGCATCTCGCTCGCGCTGGTCGCGGGCGCGCCGTTGATTATCCGGGTTCTGAACGGGAAACAGTTTGCACCCGCCGTTCCCCTGTTGATGATCATGTCGCCGATCCCCGCAATCGTTGCCACGGCGACGGTCTATGCGACTTACTACATGCTTGGGCTTGGCTACAAACGCGAATGGTCGCGGCTCATCATGCAGGCGGGCGTAGTGAACTTCGCGGTGTTGCTGCCGCTGCTGGCGTTGATGCGCCCGGAGTATGCCATGTCCATCACCGCAACGGCCACCGAAGGCTATGTTCTGATCGGCTCCTACCTGTTCTATCGCAAGACTCACCGCCAAACTGCGGTGGGATAATCAATCCGGAGTGAATCCGCAATGGTGACGACCTTGACGTCTCTAGCCGAAGAGACGAACCCGTGGCTGGCCGCTGCGGCGCGTTTCGATAATGCAGCCAACAAGCTGAATCTGGACGAAGGACTGCGCAAAGTTCTGCGGGCTCCAACGCGCGAAATCACGGTCAACATTCCCGTTCAGTTAGACGATGGCCGCATCGAAGTATTCACCGGCTATCGGGTGCAACATTCCCTCGCGCGCGGTCCCGGCAAGGGCGGCATCCGTTTCGCGCCCGATGTGACGCTCGATGAAGTTCGCGCCCTGGCCGCCTGGATGACGTGGAAGTGCGCGGTGGTCAACATCCCTTTCGGCGGCGCGAAAGGCGGCGTGATCTGCCGGCCCGAACAGCTTTCCGATGGAGAACTGGAGCGCATCACGCGGCGCTATACCGCGGAGATCATCGATTTCATCGGGCCGGAGCGCGATGTGCCGGCGCCCGACATCAACACCAACGAGCAGACCATGGCGTGGATCATGGACACCTACTCCATGCATGTGCGGCACACGACCACCGCCGTGGTGACCGGCAAACCGCTCGACCTTGGCGGCTCGCAGGGGCGGCCGGAAGCGACGGGCCGCGGCTGCATGATCGTCACGCTGCAAGCGCTGAAGCAGCTTGGGCTTCGAGTCCGGAAGACACGCGCGTGGTGGTGCAAGGCTTCGGCAACGTCGGCGGCATGGCGGCCAAGCTGATGGCGCGCAGGGCTTCAAGATCATCAGCGATCATCGAATACGATGGCGCAGTTACAACCCGCACGGACTGGATATCGAGGGCCTGATGCGGCACCGCCGCGAAACGGGTTCCGTTCGCGGCTTCGCCGGAGGCGAGAGACATCGACCGCAACGAAGCGATGTTTCTGGATTGCGATGTGTTGCTGCCGGCGGCGAAAGAGAACGTCATCACGTCGGGCAACGCCGACCGGCTGCGCTGCAGGATCATCTGCGAAGGCGCCAATGGCCCGACGACCTCCGTAGCCGATGACATTCTGGCGCGAGAAGAAGATCTTCGTGATGCCCGACATCCTGGCCAACGCGGGCGGCGTGACGGTCTCCTACTTCGAGTGGGTGCAGGACCGGCAGGGCTTCTTCTGGAATGAGCAACTGGTCAACGGCCGGCTCGAAGAGATCATGGTCAACAGCTTCGATGCCGTGGTGAGCTACGCCGAGAAGCACCATGTGAACAATCGCATCGCCGCGTACATGCTGGCGCTCGATCGGGTCGCTTTCGCCATCAAGCTGCGCGGAATTTACGCCTAAGTGGTGCAGCCGACGCAACCACGCCGCTGATGCGGCAGTACCACGCGGTCAAGCAGCAAGTCCCAAACGCGCTGCTGCTGTTCCGGCTCGGCGACTTCTACGAGCTGTTCTTCGATGACGCCGTAACCGCCGCGCGCGAGCTCGAGATTACCCTCACGGCGCGCAACAAGGAAAAAGGTTCAAGCGCGTGCCCATGTGCGGCGTTCCTTACCACGCCGCGGAAAGCTACATCGCGCGTCTGATCCAGAAGGGCTACCGCGTCGCGATCTGCGATCAGATGGAGAGCCGCGGGAGCCGGCAAGAAGCTGGTCCGCCGCGAAGTGACGCGCGTGATCACGCCGGGTACCGCGACCGATTCACAGCTGCTGCGCTCGCATGAAAACAACTACCTTGCGGCGGTTGCGCGGCATGGTGCGCGTGACCGGGGTCGCGCATGTGGATGTGTCCACGGGCGAGTTCAAGGCCACGGAACTTGCCGAAGCCGAAGCACCGGCGCTTGTTGAAACTGCTCGGCGCGCGCGAAGTGCTGGCCGCTGCACAACACGCGTTGTTCCCTGCCGAAGCCGGTGTCAAAGGCCCGCTCGTTACCGAGATGGAAGACTGGATCTTCGAGCTCGATTACGCATCGCGCAGTCTCCGCGATCACTTTCGGATCTGCTTACGCTGGACGGCTGCGGATTGGCGGGACGCAATGCCGCAATCGGCGCGGCCGGCGGCATCCTGCATTATCTGCGGGAAACGCAGCGCGGCGCGCTCGATCATCTCGCGCCTCCAGCGTTTTACGACCGCGCGCGATTCGATGGTGCTCGATGGGGTGACCGTCCGCAACCTCGAGCTGGTCGAACCCGCTTTTCGCGAACAAGGCCCGACATTGATCAGCGTGCTCGATCAAACCGCACCGGCATGGGCGGACGCCTGTTGCGCCAACGCCTGTTGCATCCCTCGCTCGACATTCCGGAGATTGAAGCGCGGCTCGATGCCGTTGCGCAGTTGCAAGGCGATGTGATCCTCGGCGCGGCAATTCGTGAAGTGCTGGAAGGCGTGCTCGATCTGGAACGCCTGCTCGCGAAAATCGCTCTGAACACGGCCGGGGCGCGTGAAGTCTACGCACTGGGCAAGTCGCTCGAAGCCGTGTCACGCGTTCGCGAAGCAACGGCGAAATCGCGCGGGTCGCTGTGCACCGCGTTGTCGGAGATCAGTGGCAGGCTTGATGAAGTCCCGGAATTGCTGACGCGCATTCTGGACACGATCGCCGCTAATCCGCCCGTGCACCTGGCCGATGGCGGGACCATCCGCAACGGCCTGAATGCAGAACTCGATGAACTGCGCGACCTGCGTCAGAACGGCCGCGAACACCTGCTCAAGATCGAAGCACGCGAGCGTGAGCGCACCGGCATACAGTCGCTGAAGATTCGCTACAACAACGTCTTCGGCTACTACATCGAGATCACGCGCGCCAACCAGCATCTCGCACCTGCCGAGTATGAACGCAAGCAGACGCTGGTCAATGCGGAGCGCTTCACAACGCCGGAGATCAAAGACTACGAGACGAAAGTCCTGGCTGCAGAAGAGAAGATCCTGACGCTCGAGCGCGAGATCTTCGAACAGCTCCGCGAGTCGATCATCGCGCAGGCACAGCGCGTGCGCGCCACCGCTTCGGCCATCGCCGAGCTTGATGTCGCGGCGGCGCTTGGCCTGGCGGCGGCTGCGAATCGCTATGTCCGTCCGGTCGTCAGCGAAGGCGGTGATCTGCGCATACTCGAAGGCCGCCATCCCGTCATCGAAAAGATCACCGATGCGCGAGGCCGGCCGTTTCATACCGAACGATCTGTATCTGAACGCCGACGACCGACCTGATCGGCATCATCACCGGACCCAACATGGGCGGCAAGTCGACGTACCTCCGGCAAGCCGCGATCATGATCATCCTGGCGCAGATGGGCTCATTTGTACCCGCAACAGCGATGTCGCTGCCGTTGACCGATCGCATCTTCACCCGCATCGGCGCCTCAGATGACCTTGCGCGCGGGCGCTCCACCTTCATGGTGGAGATGACCGAAACTGCCGTGATTCTCAACACCGCCACCGAACGCAGCTTCATTGTGCTCGATGAAATTGGCCGCGGCACTTCGACGTATGACGGCCTCGCGCTGGCATGGGCAGTGGTCGAGCACGTGCAGCAGCACACGCGCGCCAGAACGCTTTTCGCGACGCACTATCATGAGCTCACCGTACTGGCCGAAGAACTGGAAGGCGTACGCAACCTGCGCGTATCGGTGAAAGAAGCAGGCGACCGCATCATCTTTCTGCGCAAGGTCGAACCCGGCGCTGCCAGCCGCAGCTATGGCATCGAAGTGGCGCGTCTGGCTGGACTGCCGGTCAGCGTCATCGAACGTGCCCGCGAAGTGCTGAAGATTCACGAACGCCAGGAGGCCGTCGCCACAGCGGAACTCACGCCGCAGACCGGCCCGGTGCAGATCCGGCTCTTTGAACCATCGCCCACCGAACTCGTCGAGCGTTTGAAACGTGTCAATCTCGATGAGATGCGTCCCATCGATGCCTTACACTTCCTGCACGATCTGCAGAAAGAGGTGCTCTAGTGCGCGTCGCGGGCATCATGAGCGGCACGTCGCTCGACGGCATCGATGTCGCCATCGCAGACATTACACGCACGCAGCTCGACACCGTCGCGGTACACAGCGAGCCCTACCCTGCGAGCCTGCGCGCCCGCATCCTGCAAGTTTCCGACACGGAAACACACACGGGCGATATCTCGCGCCTGAACTTTGAACTGGGCGAGCGTTACTCGTCGGCAGTGCAGCGGGCGTGCCTGCACGGCCATGTGAAGCTGCCTTCGATTGAACTGATCGGCTGCCACGGCCAGACCATCTTCCATGAGGAAGGCAACACGCTGCAGATTGGCGAACCCGCAGTAATCGCAGAACGTTTGAAAATCCCGGTGATCTCGAACTTTCGCACGCGAGACATCGCGGCCGGAGGTCAGGGCGCGCCGCTGGTTCCGTTTGTCGACTACCGTTTGTTCCGCCACGCCACACGCGGCCGTGTTGCATTGAACATCGGCGGCATTGCAAATTTCACGGCCATTCCCGGCGGCGCGACACCCGAACAAGTTATTGCGTTCGACACCGGGCCGGGCAACATGGTGATCGACGCGCTTGTGTTTGAGCTCAGTGGCGGCAAGCAGCGCTTCGATCGCAACGGCGCCATCGCCGCGCGTGCCGAGGTACACCGTCCGTTACTCGAATCGCTCTTGCAGGACGCGTACTACCGGCAGAAGCCGCCGAAGAGTGCAGGCCGCGAGCAGTACGGCGCGGCGTTCGTCAAGCGGCTCCAGGCGACCAAGCTCGATCCCGAGCGCCTGATCGCAACGGCCACCGCGCTCACCGCCACGACCATCGCCAAAGCCATCCAACGCTTCGTTACGTTTCCCGTCGACGAGCTGGTGGTGTCTGGCGGCGGCGCAAACAACCGCACGCTGATGGCGCAGCTCGCCTCGCTGCTGCCGGAACTCTCCATCGCCACCACAGCCGACTTCGGCATACCCGTAAGCGCGAAAGAAGCAATCGCTTTCGCGGTGCTCGCGTGGGAAAGCTTCCACCAACGCCCGGCGAATCTTCCGAGCGCAACCGGCGCGCGCAGAGCCGTTGTTTTGGGAACACTCACGCGCTAACAGACTTTAATCCGCTTTTCATGGCGGGTTCATGATGCGCGCCGTCTCTCCTAGTGAAGGCAGCACGAACAAAGCCTTTCAAACGAGGAGAAAACATCATGAACAAGATCATCACCACCGCCTTTGCCGCCGCTTCTCTGTTGGTTGGCTCCGCCTTCGCAGCTCAGACCACGAAAATGGATTCGACCGCTGCACCGGCCACCACCGACACCAAGACCACGGTTGTGAAGAAGCACCACCACAAGAGCAAGAAGCATCACGCCAAGAACACCGTTACGCCTGCTCCGGCCGCTACTGCTGCTCCCGCGAAGTAAGCCTGTTCCAATCCGCAAGGGCCGGAGCGTTCCGGCCCTTTTTGCGGCAATTCTTTTACCCATCGATATTGGGCGGTAGAATACAAAACAATGCTGATGGGCAACGCGGACCGGCGCAATTTTTCCCCAACGATATTCGTACTCGCGTGTTCCCTGCTCTTCGCAGCCGGATGCAAGAAGGAAGCGGCAAAGAAGGAATATCCAAACGAGACCGCGCCTGCCAATTTCCGCGTGAAGTTCGACACCACCAAAGGCCCGTTCGAAGTGGAAGTGCATCGCGACTGGGCTCCCATCGGCGCCGACCGTTTCTATACCCTTGTTAAGCGCAAGTACTTCGATGGCGCCGCATTCTTTCGCGTCGTGCCCGGCTTCATCGTGCAGTTCGGGATTGCAGCGGACCCGAAGGTCACCTCCTTCTGGAAAGACAGCAATCTCGCGGACGATCCGGTGAAACATACGAACGAACTCGGCACCATTACGTTCGCCACTGCCGGCCCGGGAACGCGCACCACCCAACTGTTCATCAACGTGAACGACAACGCGCGCCTGGATGCCACCGGCTTCGCTCCCTTCGGCGGCGTCATCAGCGGCTTGAATAACGTGGAAGACGTCTACGCCGGTTACGGCGAGGCGCCCATGCAGCCGCGCATCGAGGGCGAAGGCAAAGCTTACCTCGACAAAGAATTTCCCAAGCTCGATACCATCAAGACCGCAACAGTGGAGTAGGTTCAGATCGCTTATGCTTCGTTTGCTCTTACCGGTGGCGCTAGCCATCACGATTCAGCTCGCCGCCGCGCCGCCGCCCGCGACCCACAAAGCGCCCGTCGCGCGTAAGAAGATCGCACCGGCGCCACCGCCGGAGTATTACCGCGTAACGCTCGACACCTCGAAGGGCCCGGTCGTCATCGACGTCACTCGCGCCTGGTCGCCGGCGGGAGCTGACCGGTTCTACAAGCTGGTGAAAGATGGCTTCTATGACGGCGCGCGCTTCTTCCGCATCGTGCCCGGCTTCGTCGTGCAGTTCGGAATCCCGGGCAATCCCGATTTCGGCCGCAAGTGGAACACCACCATCAAAGACGACCCGGTGCAGCAGAGCAACACGCGCGGTTATGTGTCTTTCGCCAAGCTGCAAACTCCCGACTCGCGCACCACGCAAGTCTTCTTCAACCTGGGCGATAACGCGCGTCTCGACGCCATGGGCTTCGCGCCGTTCGGGCTGGTGAGCACGGGCATGGAAATCGTCGATCAGTTCAACAGCGAGTACGGCGAGCAGCCCGATCAGAAACAGGCCGAACGCGAAGGCAACGGCTACCTGCAGAAAGAATTTCCAAACCTGGATTACATTCGGCACGCGCGCGTCGAGAAGCTCGACGGTCCGCCGGCCCCGTAAAGATAGAGAGCATGAGCAAACATCCTTTAGACCTGAGTGGTCGAGTAGCAGTCGTGATCGGTGGCACATCGGGCTTAGGCCGCGCGATCGGCAAAGGCCTGGCTGCGGCCGGCGCTGATGTCGTCCCCACCGGGCGGCGCGAAAATCTTGCCGCCGAAGCAGCAGCCGAGATCGAAGCATTGGGCAAGCGCTCGCTCCAGACGAGCGTCGACGTCTCCAGCCGCGAGTCCATCGATGCCCTCCGCGATCGTGTCCTGAGCCACTTCGGCCAGATCGACATCCTGCTGAATGCAGCCGGCCGCACCAAGCGGCTGCCGACCAAAGATTTCCCCATCGACGAATGGGATGCCATCTTTGACGCCAACGTCACGGGCATGTTGCGCGCCTGCCAGTCATTCTATGAACCGCTGAAGGCGAACGGCCGCGGGCGCATCATCAATATCGCGTCGCTCACGTCGTACCGCGCCTTTCACGAAGTGGCTGCCTACAGCGCTTCGAAAGCCGCCGTGCTCTCGCTCACCATGAGCCTCGGTTGCGAATGGGCCAAAGACGGCATCAATGTCAACGCACTGGCACCGGGCGTGTTCAAGACTCCGTTGAACGAACATCTCATCACCGGCACCGTACGCGGCAACGAAATTCTGACGCGCACTCCCATGGGGCGCTTCGGCCATCCCGATGAACTGATTGGCGCCGCGGTGCTCTTCGCATCGGACGCGGCAAGCTTCATCACCGGCCAATGCATTGGAGTGGACGGCGGCTTCCTGGCCTCCGGCGTGAACTCATAGTGCTGAAGAAATCAGTGCAACAGAAAACTGTGCGCAAGTTGCCGTACGCTGGAACAGTGCGTATCTGGCTGCTCGTCTTCTTACTACTCTTTCCCAGTATTGCCCCCGCTTTTTCGGTCCTTTCGCATGAAGCGATTGTCGATTCCGCCTGGGATGATTCCATCAAGCCCCTCCTCTTGCGGCAGTACCCGCAGACCACTCCCGATGAACTGATCAAGGCGCACGCCTATGCCTATGGCGGCTGCATTGTTCAGGACATGGGCTACTATCCCCATGGCAGCCATCTGTTCAGCGACATGGTCCACTATGTGCGCAGCGGCGACTTTGTGATGAACCTGATCAAAGAAGCCCAAAACGTCAATGAGCTGTCGTTTGCGCTCGGCGCCCTGGCGCACTACGCAGCCGATAAGAATGGACATTCCATCGCCGTCAACCCTTCGGTAGGAATTCTGTTCCCGAAGCTGGAACAAAAGTTCGGTCCCGCGCCGACCTACGAAGATGACCCGACGTCTCACGTACGCACCGAATTCTCCTTCGACGTGCTGCAAGTCGCGCGCGGCCATTACGCGCCCAAGGCTTATCACGATTTCATCGGCTTCGACGTTGCGAAACCGGTGCTGGACCGCGCCTTCAAAGATACTTACGCGATCGAGCTGAGCGACGTTTTTAAAGATGAAGACCGAGCCATCTCCACCTTCCGCCACACCGTCAGCGGCTTGATTCCCGAGATGACGCGCGCCGCCTGGGTAGCCAAGAAGAAAGATCTGCAGCAAGCCGAGCCGAAGCTGGCCCGGCGTAAGTTCGTCTATAACCTCTCGCGCGCCAGTTATGAGAAGGAGTGGGGCAACGCTTACGAGCGGCCCACCAGAAAAGAGCGCTTCTACGCTTTTCTGATCCGCTTCCTGCCGAAGATCGGTCCGCTCAAAGCGCTCGCGTTCAAAGTGCCAACGCCGCAAGCCGAAGCGCTATTCATGAAGAGCTTCAACTCGACTCTGGATGAGTACCGCAAGTTACTGGCGGAAACCGGACGCACTTCTCCCACTTTGCGCGATTACAACTTCGACACCGGCAAACCGACCCAGGCCGGCGACTACCGGTTAGCCGACAACGCCTACGCCGACTTCCTGAAAAAGCTGGACGAAAAGCAGTTCCAGGGCGTGCAACCCGACCTGCGTGCAAACATCCTGAGTTACTACGAAAACGCCAAAGCCCCCGTCGCGACCGAAGACAAAACGCACGAATGGGAAAAGCTACAGAAGAACCTGCAGGAGCTGAAGGCGTACCAACCGGCGACGGCGGGAAGCTAGGCTACTCTCCGGGACAGGCCAACTTAGCATTCGCGTCTATTCGCGGCAAACAGTTGCGCCCTCCGGGACAGACCAAACTGGCACCTTTTTCGCCGCTCTTGCGAAAACAGGCTGCCAGTTCTGTCTGTCCCAAGACGCTCAGACGATCACGCACGCGGCATCCATTTCCGAGGCGCGCGCGCAGCAAGCGCGGCCCCTCCATTTCGCGGCGACCGCCCCAACTGCCTCAGCGCTCGAACACAGCGTTGAGAGTCACAGCACCGGAAGCCGGAATATCAACGCGCCGCTCCCACACTTTCGCGCCGTTCTTGACCACAATCTTGTGTTCACCCGCGGAAAGCGGTCTCGATGTTGGCGTGCTGCCAATAAACTTGCCATCCACCTCGATATCCGAGCCCTCAATATTCGATGTGATCGAAACTGCAGCGCTCGACGGTTGACCGGCGTTCGGTGCAGAGGTCACCGAAACAGGCTTCAACACATGGTCCCGGTCCGTGAACGTCTCCAGCACGATCCCCCTATTGATGTTTACGTCCTTGCCTTTTCTCAATAGGAAAAACGGTGCGGCGGGCCAAAAAAGAACAGCGGCTCCGGCCGTCATCACGCCTGTCGATACAGCGTGACTGCCGCCTTCGCGCTTGTTCATCGTGTACCGAAGCGGAATATACTCGCCGTCGGTCGCTCGAACTTTATCAATCGAGAAATCCAGCTTGCCGGTTCTCCCCATTCGGCGCTTTTCCTGGGCGGTGACCACCGTCCCCAGGACCGTGCTCCCTTGCGGGATAACCGTGGCGCCTCCCACCTTGACATCTTCGTTGACTGACAATTGCACCTGCTGGTTCTCCTCTGCGGTCGCAGACGAGATCGTTTGCTCCAGGCGGCAGCTGACCTTCGTGCCGCTCGGGATGGTTACAGTTTGCGCGAAGCCGCAAACTGCCGAAAGCAGGAGTGCAGTCGTCCACCGAACAGGTCGCAGATGGGTTGTTTTGTTCTTGATCATTTGGGTAACGATCAAGAATAAACGAAACGAAGCAGATCTGCTAACAAATTATTTCTGTGTGGCGAAAACAGCCGGCGCGGACGAGCAGACGGACCCGGTCCGAAACTGCCCCACGATTAGGCCAGTGCGGCTCGACAATTCTGTGAGGTAACGGCTACTAAGCCGCGCGGGCACCTGCAGCACTAGGTTGTGGAATCCGAGTTCGCTCTCGCGAAAGCGGATGGTAAGCACGTTGCTTTGCGTCATACCGTTCGCTACGGCAGCGGACTTCGAATACGAAAGCTGGCAAATGCTGTCAAACGCCAATGCCTGTTTGCCAGCCGCTGACCGAATCTCCAGGTCCGCTCCGAAAATCAACTCGGCTCGCAAAGGCACCGCAACGTCGGATACTCGATCCGCATAATGGCTTCTCTCCAAACGGGGCGCATCTTGCGCCAGGACCAGGCCGGAGAAGGCAAGAGAGATCAAAGCCAGGGCTGCTGCCCGCGGACGATCAGTTGTCATACCGGGATTGTGGAATCCCAGCTGAAAACTTCTCTGTCTTTTGAAGACATCCGGGTACACGGAATAGTAACAACCGCTCCGGGACAGACCCAAACTGGCACCTTTTTCGCCGCCCTTGCGAAAACAGGCTGCCAGTTCTGTCTGTCGCAAGACGCTGAACTCCTGTCCGGCCTTCCACGACAATCCTGTTCTGGGGCGCGCGCGCCAGCAAGCGCGGGAGTTGCTGTTGCGTAGCTCGCTCGCAGTGAACGAAAATGCGCTAACCTGCTTCCACGGGGCAGAGCGCCACGCCGCTCTGCTCACCGCGTGAGAACCCTAGACGGCTACCAGATGTCGTCGAGCGATTTCGCTTGCTCAAGCCGAGTCTTTGTCGTGTAGCGAAGGCTTTGAAAAGTTCTAACGCGCCCCTGCTTGAGCATCGGGATACTTTCGATCTCTTTGCGGGCTTCGCAAAATTAATCACGTACTTTCCGGTATCCCTCCACGGCTCTATCGATTGAACAGGGGCCATATGAGTGATGGCCGAAACAGGGGCAACCTGGTAAGCGGCAATGTACTTTATCTGCGGACGCATGGAGCCGTGGATGCGAACCGCTCCAGCGACCTCAGAATCGTTAGAGATCCCTCGGCCGCGCCGGCACAATATTATCATTCCGTTGTCCCGGCTGTCGAATCAATGTTCTTTCCTTCATAAAACGGAGTGTGCTCATGGTCCCCGCTGCCGTTTTCGAATCTGCGCACCTCGGAGCACTTCGACTGCAAATTGAAACTTCCGCGCAATGATCGTCTCAGGTTATCCGAGCCTCAGCAATATGACTCAGGGCGAAAACGGACTCTTGAATACGAGCCACTGGAGTTGGTCAAGATTCCTGTATCAGGCCGTGCGAGCCATCTTCGAATCGCACTTCGCTTGTGACTTGGCGCTATTGAGCGCGACTCCTGGCCGGGTTTTCCTAACGATTTGATCCGATGCAAGGGACAAGGGAATGGAGAATCGGACCGCTATATGCGCAATGGATCATGAGCGGCTAGTTCGTTCTCCTCGAATAATCGCGTGTTGATTCCGCCTTAATCAATAGTATGAATCCGGATGTTCGAATGCCGCCCGCGTGCCGATCTTCTTCTTGCGTCCAGATCAGCCTTTGGACCAAAGTTCCTCTGGACTTCGTGATTGGCGCTTCTAGCTCAGCCCAGTTTTATCATCTTCGCTGCTGACAGACCTGCCTTGGTTCAGATCCTTGCCATAAGCTCTCAAATGTATTTCGGGAACACCGATTCTACTATGGTTCAGTGCGGACTGGCCGGCGTAGAAGGGGTCCGTCCCCACCCGTGGCGATACCCTGCGCTTGCTATGCATCGCACAAAGAGTTTAAAATCCAAAACGGCCGGAAATGGCGGGTGCCTCTAGGAGCGAGGGGAAAACTGACTTGGATATCGTGCACGTGCGCGGGAACGAACTCATCTTGTCGGCATTGCTGGGGAACAGGCACCGTCCAAAAGGTAACGCCAACACTCCCGGTCTGCGAGCCTCGGCCTCCCATTCAGCAACAGTTCCCTGTGCCTGAAGATTGGTTTCCCTTGCGTATCACCCACCGAATTGTTCAGGGACCGGAGCCGGTGTGTGAGTGGTGTGGAGTCCCTGTTTGTTTAGGAGATCCATACACGGATCACATCCGCAAATTTCACACCCGGGTGATCCAATCGATCGAAGAAGCGGAGTCAATATCCACTAGATACGTCCGATTTCGCGGTGTGGTGTTCTCTCGCGCGGGAATGGTCGCGACTCACGATCGCCAGATAGCCAATCGAGTAAGACCGGCCGCCGAGGCCGAACCGGCAGAGGAACTCCCCATCGAGCACCCACGGCCCTCGCTGCCTTGAGGCGGTCCCCCTAACAAAAATGACCCCGCGGCCGTTTGCGCCGCACCTGACAAGGCCGTCGTCTCGGCCAGGTCATTGACCCTAAGACAGCTTTTCGAAATTCATGCTCGGAAACTGGGGTGGCGCGAAATGCCGACCCGCACTGCAAGGCACCGCAGAAAGTGATGACGACGAGTCTGACGATGGCGCAGACGAACTAGATTCCAAAAGCGAAGAGCGCCGCCTTGACGGTTCTCGCGACTACTATCCAATCCGCGAAGATGATGGCCGGTTCGGCTCCCACTCCGTTTTTGACGACATGGACGTTTGATTCAGACGCTTGATCTCCCGCCACAACGCCGTCCTATTGAATACGTAGCTGGCGTCCATTTTGCGGCCCTCCGGTGCTTTATCTTAAAGTCTGTATGTCAATCTAGCCGAAGAAAAGTTATGTTCGAGCCTCGCAAGTCACGGTCAAGATAGCAAACCCACCAATGAATCTGATCAGATCCAAGAAGCGCGTGGCAGACCACGGAAAAGTCGCTTACCCCTGAGTGGCTGGTCGAAAACATGCTCGACCTCGTCAAAGGCGAGACGGAGCGCATTGACTCTCGTTTCCTGGAGCCTGCTTGTGGCAGCGGAAATTTCCTTGTGCCCGTCCTGCAGCGCAAACTGGCCGCCGTGGAGGCCAAATACGGCAAGTCCGACTTTGAGAGGCGGCATTATGCCCTGTTGGCCGCATCATGCACCTTAACGCCACGCACGCTCTGGGCTACTACTAGGTCGCGCCACAGTTCGTACATCAGCGCTGAGTCAGGCAGCACTGCGGAGTACCGCTCTAGTGTCCTCAGATGGCTCGTCCGTGCCAGGAACGCTGATCCCGAATCCGTTCTGGTCCGTTGGCCGCGTACAGACGTTCCAAAACTCTCGGACGTTCTGCGGCGTGACGCAGAGCTGGCAATTCCGCCGGTGTAGAACTTTCAGTGCATTCCTCGCCACGCTGCACAGCCCACTCTCATGCTGAATGGCGCGAAGCAAAACGTTCGTATCGACCAGTACTCTCGAAGCGTACTGCTCTACCACCGGTCTGGATACCAGTTCCGACGATCAAGAGCATCGTCTGCAAGCACCGGAAGCTGAGGGAAACTATCGAGCCAGCGTTCGAGTCCATGCTCCCATCGATTCGGACCTTCGTCTGGAGCGGCGTCTTGGGCAAGTCTCTGCGACGGAGCCATCGAATCGATCTCCCGCCTCAGATATTCAGCCAGCGTGAGGCCGGCCGCTTGAGCCCGTGCTGCGAGGACGGCCTCGGTTTCGGGCGTCAAATCCAGAGTAATCGTCACAAGACTACCTACTTTCAATTTGTAGTTTACCCGCATTGAAACTACACCGTTGCTCTTCATTCGGCCGCATCCGCGTCCATTCGCGGCTAATTCAAATCACAATGAATTCCACTCTATTCCCCGTTTCCGCTCAACACCTTCCCTGCCGCCCCACCACCCACCCCAAACCCCACCCCCGCTACCCTCACAGCCGAGGTACACCCCGCTATGCGCACAGACAAACAAATCGAAGCCTCGCGCCGCAATGGCGCCCGTTCTCGCGGACCCATCACCCCTGAAGGCAAACGCCGCTCCTCGTGCAACAGCACCCGGCACGGCATGTTTGCCAACTCCCTGGTCATCGACGGCGAGTCGCGCGATGGGTTCAACGCGACCCTCGACGAGTACATCCGCAAGTTCCAGCCTCTCGATGACGTCGAGCATGATCTTGTTGAGGAAATGGTCGCCGCGCGCTGGCGCCTGTTCCGCCTCTGGCACATCGAAGCGCGCCTCTTCGAAGAAGCGCTATCCAACATTCCGCGCGATGCGGAAGGGTCGCCCTTAGCCGATGCGTTTAGCGATCTCAGCGGCGGCCCCCGGCTCCAGTTGATCGACCGCTACGAGAACCGCCTCCACCGCATCTACCATCGCTGCGTCGCTACCTTTACCAAGCTCCGCGCCTTCAAACAGCGAGACCACACCCCGCAGGATTGGATCGGTTCCGCGCCGCAACGCGACTCGGCGCCCGAAACCGCTGCCCCTGCCGCGACTCAAAACGGTGGAACGAACCCAACAAACACTTCGTCCGTGCCGGACCTTACCGCCACGGATCCCGCACAGCGCCCCCGCGACATCGCCTACCTCACCTATGACGATGGCGTGCCTGTCATGCACCTTCCGGATATCTGCATCGTCGACCCTATGCCACCCACGGTCTACCTCGAACCCGATCCGGATGAAACGAACCCGGCGCACCCGCCGAACAAACCCATGGCGTTCTGATCACGATGGGCAACTACACCAACTCCTTGCCTTCGCTCACCCGGCGAACGCCGAAACACCGGCCCCAGCGACAGGCGAAGTCTGTCTCCACTCACCACTGCCCTGGACCATCTCCCCGTCGAGTGGGTTCGCCAGAACCTGGGCTTCGAACCCGACGCCAATCAGGCGCGTGTGCTGGCTCCGTCCGTCAAGAACGGCATCCTCAACTGCACGCGGCAGTGGGGCAAGTCCACGGTGTCGGCGGCGAAGGCGATTCATCTGGCCGCGACGGTCCCGGAGAGCATTGTCGTCATCATCAGCCCCTCGGCGCGGCAGAGCGGTGAGCTGGTTGCCAAGTGCCGGCGCTTTGCCACGCGGCTGGGGATTCGTCCGCGCGGCGATGGCGTCAATGAAATTTCGCTGATGCTGCCCAACGGCTCGCGCATCGTGGGACTGCCCTGCTCCGAGAGCACGGTGCGCGGCTTCTCGGGCGTGAACCTGCTGCTGGTGGACGAAGCTTCGCGGGTGGACGATGAACTCTACCAGGCGGTCCGGCCCATGCTGGCCGCCAGCAACGGCGCACTGTGGATGATGAGCACGCCTTTCGGCAAACGCGGCTTCTTCTGGGAGACCTGGGAGCACAGTCCGCTGCCGTGGGAGCGCGTCCGCGTGCCCGCCACGGAATGCCCGCGCATCTCCGCCGAGTTCCTGGCCGACGAACAACGCACCTCCACCGCCAACCAGTTCCAGCAGGAGTACATGTGCGAGTTCACCGAAAGCGGCTCCGCCCTGTTCCCGATCGAACTGCTCGAAGCCTGCCTTTTCGACGACACTGAACCGGTCTTCGTGAACTGAGAGCGGGCGCACACGAATGCTTTTCACGTCACGGCCATCCGAAGCGATCCGCACGTCGGACCTGCGCTTCTTCGTCGGGCTCGACCTGGGGCAGGCGCAAGACTTCACGACGGTGTCGATTCTGGAGCGCCGCGAGGTGGTGGGCCCGCGCGATCCGGTGCACCTGATGTCGCTCAAAATTGTGGAGCTGCGGCTGCGTCACCTGGAACGCTTCCCGCTGCAAACTCCTTATCCGGACGTGGTGAGCCGCGTGAGCCGGATCATGCGCAATCCGAAGCTGGCGCGCATCTCGGAGCTGATTCCGGACGGCACCGGCGTGGGCACGCCCGTGGTCGACCTGCTGCGTCAGGAGCGCATGCCGTGTCTGCTGAGTCCGGTGAAAATCACGTCGGGGTTTAACGCTTCGAAATCCGACGGCTACCACCACGTGCCCAAGCGCAACCTGATCCTGGGGCTGCAGATCGCGCTGCAGAAAGGCGTGCTGCGCATCGGGCGCAACATTCCGTTTCGCGACACCCTGTTTCAGGAGATGACGCAGATGCGCGTGGAGCTCACCGACGCCGGCAATGAACGCTACGAGCCGTGGCGCCGCGGGATGCATGACGACCTGGTGCTGGCCGTATCGCTCTCCTGCTGGGCCGCCCGGAACCATTTCCCGAACGATTACAGCTCACGCCCGCAGTTCTTCCACTACTACGTGCGGTAAACGCTTTAGAGCCGCGGCAGCGGGGGCGCTCGCCGCGCGATAAACTATCAGCAACCGCAGTGCTGCCCGTCCTCTTTCTGCTTTTCGCTGCCGCGCCCGCTCATTTCGACCAGGTTTTCCGTGCGGGGCTGATTGCGCTTCAGCAGGATCAGCTCGATGTGGCCGAAACGAATCTGCGCGATGCTGCGCGGCTCGAGCCCTCCAACCCGCGAGTCTGGGCGGCGCTGGCACAAACGCACTGGAAGGCACATGCACCGGACAAAGCGGCCGACGATGCGGAGAAGGCGGCGCGGTATGGATCGAACGACGCGTCCGTCTTGCAGAGCCTGGTCGTGTACTATTCCGAGTCGGGCCAGATGCTGCAAGCGGCTGCGGCGCAGGCACGTTTGGCGCGCCTGAATCCGGCCCGTGAAGATGCGCTGGAACACGCCGCAGACCTCTACTTTCAGGCAGCGCAGGCGTTGTTACGCGAACAGAAATTCGCCGAAGCCGTGGCGGTGCTCGAAGAAGCGCGCGACAAAACGGGGAAGCGCGCACAGACAGAACTGGCGCTCGGCGTCGCGTACTACGGGCTGCGCCGGTTCAATGAGGCGGCCGGTGCGTTCCTGGAGACGATCCGGCTTGCTCCCGACGCAGAGCAACCCTATCTTTTTCTTAGCAGGATGCTGGACGCGATTCCCGCTCGGCTGCCTGCGGTGACCGAGCGTTTTGTGCAGTACGAGGCGGCGCATCCGGACGATGCACGGGGTTACCTGTTGCATGCCAAAGCTCTGGATGCGCAATCGCGCGAGCCTGACCAGGCGCGCCAGTTACTGACGAAGTCGATCGAGCTCAATGCGCGTGATGCATCGGCGCATGTGGAACTCGCGACGCTGCTCGAACGCGCGCGTGACTATGCCGGGGCCGCTGCGGAGTTCGAGCGGGCTGCGGCGCTTGAGCCGAACGATGCCGGCACGCATTATCATCTGGCGCGTCTTTATGACCGTTTGAACCGGCCCGATGCCGCTGCCTCCGAACGTGACTTGCATGCGAAGCTCATGGCGGCGCAGGACGCGCCACGATGAACCGGAGAGAGTTCATCGCTGCGATTGGCGCTCTGGGCCTCTTGCCATCACGTGCGCGCGCAGCGGTGGAGTTTCCGGTTCACTTCGCGCACGCCAATCCTTATGACGCTGCCCTTCGATACCTGGAGCCCGGAAGCGATGAGTTCGCGAACGAGAAGCAGGCCATCGAACTGGAAGCGCGGTTGGCCAGAATCTTCGCCGGACAGGAAGAAGCGCCCGAGCCGCTGAGACCCTGGGCCGCCGAGCGCAAGCGGATCAGCGCCGCGCGGTTCTCTGTTCTACCCGACTCCCGAGTGCGCTATGAACTGAAGCTACCGGGTGAGTATCGTACCGGAGTCTGGAAGTTACCCGGCTTCGAGCCGCTGCAGGAGTCAGTAGCTAAGTCGGGCAGACCTTACTTTCGTGATGTTACTGGTCATGTCTTCGGCGGTGAGCCTTCATTCCAGAAGCAACTAGCGGCAGGGAATGTTTACTGGCGTACGCAACTGGATTCAGCAGTGGGCATCGATATCTATGGCAATCAGGGCATTGCCGTGGGAGATATCGATAACGATGGCGTGGATGAGATCTATGTCTGTCAACCGGGCGGGTTGCCGAACCGGCTGTATAAGATCGGTCCCGATGGAACCGCGAAAGATATCACCGCGCACGCCGGGCTGGAGATCTTAGACGACACGACCAGCGCGCTGTTCGCTGATTTCCGTAACTCCGGCTATCAGGATCTTGTGGTGCTGCGCGCCTCGGGACCGCTGCTGTTCGTGAATCAAGGCGACGGAACATTTCGTGAACAGCCCGATGCGTTCCGTTTTGCTTCGGCCGCGCGTGGTTCTTTCACCGGCATGGCCGCGGCGGACTACGATCGCGACGGACGGCTGGATCTTTATCTCTGCTGCTACGTGTACTTCCAGAGTGAAGATCAGTATCAGTTCCCCGCCCCGTATCACGATGCGCAGAACGGTCCTCCGAACTTTCTGTTCCGCAATGTGCAAACGCCGAACGGGATGGCGTTCGAAGACGTCACGGCGGCGAGCGGCCTCGATCACAATAACAACCGGTTTAGCTTCGCCCCGGCGTGGTGCGACTACGATGGCGATGGCTGGCCCGACTTATATGTGGCCAACGACTTCGGGCGCAACAACCTTTATCGTAATCAGAAAGGTCACTTCGGCGACGTCGCGGCGGCTGCCGGAGTAGAAGATATGGGGCCGGGCATGAGCGCATCGTGGTTCGACTACGATGGCGACGGGCGCCCGGACCTGTATGTTTCGAATATGTGGACTGCAGCGGGCCAGCGTGTTGTGCGCGACGCAGCGTTCACGCCTGCGGTGGACAATCGCGAAGCGTACCGGCGGCACACCAAAGGGAACTCGCTATATCGGAATCGTGGCGACGGTAGCTTCGACGAGCGTCCGTCCGAAGGTGTCGAGATGGGGCGGTGGGCGTGGGCTTCGGGCGGCTTCGATTGGGACCTGGACGGCACACCGGAGATTCTGATCGCCACCGCGATGATGACCAACCCGTCGCAACGCGATGTCGAGAGCTTCTTCTGGCGTCAGGTTGTGGCGAAGACGCCGCTCACGCAGAAGAGTTCTGCTGAATATGAGAACGCCTGGAGCGCGATCAATCAGGTTATTCGCCAGGACTATAGCTGGTCAGGACATCAGCCGAACGTGTTCTATGTTCGACGTGACGGTAAGTATGTGGATTACTCGGGGGTGAGCGGCCTCGATGCGGCTGATGATACACGCTCATTCGCCGTGACTGATTTCGATGGCGATGGCAATCCGGATATCGTTCTCAAAAGCCGCCGCGGGCCGCAGGTCCGGTGCATGCAAAACGACTGCACGGAGGCGCGGCCTGCCATTGCGCTGTCCTTGCGCGGCACTAAGTCGAACCGTGATGCCATCGGCGCGCGTGTGGAGGTAAACGGTCAGGTGCAGTTCCTGAATGCGGGCAGCGGATTCCTCTCGCAACATTCCAAGACACTGCACTTCGGGCTGAACGGAAAAGGCCGTGCTGATGTAAATATCGTGTGGCCATCCGGCCTGGAGCAGAAGATATCGGGCCTGGAGCCCGGTCACACTTATCAGGTAACAGAAGGTTCGCCTGACACGCCACGGCGTCCGTTTCGCGCGAGAGTCGCGTATTCCGATCAGCCTGTGACTGCGCGGAACGAACCAGAGCTCACCCATGCCTGGTTACTGGAACCTGTGCCTACGCCGGTGAAGTGCCCTGGTCCTGGATTCACTTTGCTGCACACCGGCGAACGGCCATCGCTCCCCGCTGAGTTACCTGTTACGGCGATCGACCTGGGTCATGAAAAGGACGATGTGGCTGCCTCGTTCGCGTTGTTTCGGAGATACCTGTTGGAGTACCGCGCCGGCCTCACGCTCCCGCTGATGCTCTTGATCGACGATCAGAGCCGGGCCCGCAAAGTATATGATGGTGTTCCTTCGGCCGAGACTCTGAAGAGCGATTTAGCTCATCTCGACCAGAACCGCGCACTGGCCTTACCCTTCGCATGGTCACTATTACGCAGAACCGCGGCGCAATTATTTCAAGCTCGGCGCGGCTTTCTACTGGTCAGGTTATCCCGAGCAAGCGCTACCTTACATTCAAGAGACACTGCGCTCGCAACCGGAAAACTGGCATGCCTTGCTTGCGATCGCCCGCATTCATCAGGAGCTTGGAAGATATCGCGACGCGTTGTCAGGCTACGATCGTCTGCTTGCACGTCAAAAAGGACTACCCACCCGCGCTCGTTGGCTCTGGCCAAGCCTACATCGGCCTGAAAGATTACCCGGCTGCGCAGCGGATGTTCGAGCGCGCTATGGCTGTAGACCCGGCGTGTGCCGACGCAATGAATCAGTTAGGAGTGCTGGCGGCGGAGCGCGATGACTTTCCCGGCGCGCGTACGTGGTTCGAGCGCGCCATTGCCACGCAGCGCGACCACTCGGGCGCGATCAACAACCTGGGGGTACTCTATGCACGCATGGGGAAGCGCGACGACTCGATTGCCGCGTTCCTCTACGGCATCAAAGTGTCGCCCGACGACGACACGCTGTACCTGAATCTGGGCCGCATCTACGTTACGATGGGCCAGCAGGAGCGCGCGCGGGCGGTGATCCGGCAATTGCTCGAACGCAAGCCGGGCAATGCCGTGGGAACCAAAGCTCTGGCGGAACTGGAGGCACGATGATCTTGACCGCAGTCATCTATTTACTGCTCGGGCCTGTCAATATCGACCGCGCAGATAACTCGGGCCGCATCGTGGGTCTTGCCGAATCGCCCTCGGAACGTTTGCACCCCGCACGTCTGATCGCGCCCGGAGCGCCGCCGGTATTGAGCTTCCGCTACTTTGACGCGACCGATCGGGGACGCTTCGGCAATCTCGGACTGATGACGGACGATGCCGGTCACTAACCTTCTACTGTTCGTTGCACTGTTGCAAACAGGTCCGGCTGAGATAGGCATTCAGGAATTTACGCACGGTGATTTCGCTGCGGCACGTAAGCATCTGGAGCAGGCAGCGCCGGGTACGCAGACATCTCTGTATCTCGCGCTGACCCGAGCGGCTATGGGCGAATGTGAAGCAGTCGCGCCGGCTCTCAAGCAACAGTACGCCGGTTCCGCGCCAGATACGAAACGCCTCGCAGGGCTCGCTCTTGTACAGTGCCATATCGCCGCAAAACGCTTCACGGATGCTGCGCCCGTGATTGCTCAACTCGAAACAGAGTTCCCGTCCGATGCGGATGTCTTGTATGTTGCGGCTAACTTCTACATGAAAGCGTGGAATGACGCAATCTACCGTCTGTACCAGAATGCGCCCGCCTCGTTCCGTGTGGACCAGTTATCCGCAGAGGTATTCGAATCGCAAGGGAAGCTAGACGAGGCGATCGGCGAATACCGCAAAGCTATCGTGAAGAATCCGCAGGCGGTGAACCTTCACTATCATCTTGGCCGCGCGCTGCTGATGCGTTCGCACGACGCCGCGGCACTCGAAGAAGCCATTCGTGAATTCGAGGCCGAGCTGAAACTGAACCCCGCCGATGCCGTGGCTGAATATCAGATTGCGCAGATTCTGATTGCTCAGCAGAAGCCGTCGGATGCCTCCGCGCACTTTGAACGCGCCGCACAACTGCGGCCCGACTTCCCCGAAGCCTTGATTGCGGTGGCCAAGCTTCGCAGCGATGCCAAACAGTATGACCGCGCGATCGCTCTGCTCGAACGTGCAGTGAAGCTGCAGCCCAGGGCCGAAGCAGCTCACTACAACCTGATGATCGCCTACCGCAATGCCGGACGCATGGCCGACGCGCAACGTGAAAAAGCGGAGCTCGACAAAATCCAGCGGCCTCCCGAGGGCGAGTTCACAGACTTCCTGAAACGGCTGGGCGAGAAGGCTCCCCCGCAGTGAAGCGCGTTGCGGTCGCGTGCCTGTGCGTCGCCCTCGCAGCCGCGCAACAGCCGGCGCCCGACTTCCGCAACGTAGCTTCGAGCGCAGGTCTGACGCAAACTATTCCCAATGGCGGCAGTGCTTCCAAGCAGTTCATTGTGGAGACCACCGGCAGCGGTGTCGCATTTATCGACTACGACAACGATGGCCTGCTCGATGCTTTCATCGTCTCGGGCCCGGGCAGTCCCAGCCGCATGTATCACAACGAAGGCAACGGGAAGTTCCGCGACGTCACGCAAGCGCTCGGGCTGACTCACACCGGTTGGGGCCAGGGCGTGTGCGCGGGCGACTACGACAACGACGGCTTCACCGATCTCTTCGTCACGTACTGGGGCCAGAACGTCCTCTACCGGAACGTACAGGGGCGTCACTTTGAAGACATCACGGCAAAGGCTCATTTGACGCAAGACCGCGTTCGCTACAACACCGGCTGCGCGTTTGTCGATTACGACAACGACGGAAAGCTTGACCTGTTTGTCGCGAACTATCTGAAGTTTAGTTTTGAGACGACACCCAAACCCGGCGCGAACCCTTATTGCTTTTACCGCGGGATTGCCGTGAACTGCGGACCACGCGGGCTGCCGTTCGATCGCAACATCCTTTATCACAATGAAGGCGGCGTTTTCCGTGATGTCTCGGATGAGAGTGGTATCTCCGTCCCCGACCGGAACTACGCGCTGAGTGTTCTGACGGGTGATTTCAATGGCGATGGTCTCGCCGACATCTATGTCGCTTGCGATCAGACACCTTCGATTCTCTACATCAATCAAGGCAATGGAAAGTTCATCGACGAAGCGCTGCTGCGGGGCGCTGCACTCGATGACAATGGAAAAGCGCTCTCTGGAATGGGCGTCGCGTCGGCCGATTACGGGCATCAGGGCTCGCCCTCGATCTTCCGGACCAACTTCTCTGATGAGCTGTCAACGCTCTATCGCAATCGCGGCAATGGCGAGTTCGAAGACGCGAGTGTTGCGGCGGGCGTGGGACAGAACACGCGTTACGTCGGCTGGGGCTGCGGCTTCTTTGATTTCGACAACGATGGCTGGCCCGACCTGCTACTCGTTAACGGCCACGCGTTTCCTGAAGTGGATCGCCTGAAAATTGACATTCAGTATCGTGAGCCCGCGATCCTGTATCACAATGACCGTGGCAAGTTTGTCGATATCTCTCAGCACGCCGGCCCCGGCATTCTGGAGAAGCACTCGTCGCGCGGCGTGGCTTTCGGTGACTATGACAACGACGGCGCGATCGAAGTACTGATCAATAACCAGAACGAGCCGCCATCTTTATTGAAGTATGCCCGCACGCCCGGCAACCATTGGATCAGCCTTAGTTTGACTGGCGTGAAGGCGAACCGCAGTGCCATTGGCGCGCGCGTTACGGTAACTGCCGGTACTCTCAAGCAGACCCAGGAAGTGAGAAGCGGAGGAAGTTATCTATCTCAAAACGACCTGCGCCTGCACTTCGGTCTTGCAAATAACACGAAAGTAGACAGCGTCGAGATCGTCTGGCCGGGAGGTAAGCGGCAAATAGTGACGGGCGTGGCTGTCGACCGCGTGAGCAAGATTACGGAGAACTAACTACTTACTCGGTAATTGCTTCAAGACGCCAGGGTTCTCAACCGCCGCGCGGCTGGCTCCCACAGATATTACGCGCCATGGCCCCGTCCACGGCGTAGTTCCGGCATACACGATTTCCGGTTTCAATGCATTCCGCGCTAGCCGCGTCAACAGTACTCCCGGCTCGGGCCGAATCAGATGCATGCGCGGCACTCCTGTCTTGGCGACTTCGGTTATGCCCAGCCATAACGCGCCGGGTAGCCCGGTGACAAACGGCAGTTCTGGACCAGGATCGGGCGCGCCGGTAAACGCGAAGCTCGTCGCCTCATCTGCAATCAGCAGTTCCTGCAGCGGAGTCGACGGCGGAACCACATAGCGAAATGCAATCGCGTCATTGTAAGCGCGGACCTCGATTGTCAACAGCCGGCCCAACGATCCGTTCTGCATGTATCGCGCGGTCATCGAATGCCAGCCCGGGTGCACTGCTGCATCCGACCCGATCAAGCCTGTAGTCTCGCCTAGCAGCGGCTCTTGTGACCAGATATCGAGTCCCAGAAAAGAGGTCTCAATCAGCGGCTTCCCGCGGTAGAAGACCTGGTACGCGATGCGTACCAGCGGCCGCTCCTCTTCGGACGCGAGGAACAACCGGAACTCAAGCCGCCCATCTGGCGATGAGAGCCGCCGCTCGTCCTGCGCGCTTGCGAAACCGTGCAAAAGCAGCGCGGCCGCAAGAGCGATGGCGCACCGCGCACTGTTCATCTACGCCCAGCGATAGCCGGACTTCGATAGCGGCATGCTGCGTACCCGCGTTCCGGTTGCCTGGAAAATTGCGTTCGCGACCGCAGGCAGGATCGGCGGCAACGCGGGCTCACCCACACCGGTGGGCGAGTAGGTCGATTGCAGGAAGTGCACTTCGATTTCGGGCGGCGCCTGCGCCAGGCGCATCATCGGATGGCGGTCAAAGTTGGTTTGCACTACTCTGCCCTTCTCTACCGTGATCTCTTGCGCCATCAGTTCACTCAACCCGTCGATAATCGCGCCCTGCGTCAGATTTTCGGTGGCGCTCGGGTTGATGATGGTGCTGCCGATATCGGCCGCCACCCAAACCTTGTTGACCTTCACTTTTTTGGCCGCGTCCACCTTCACCTCGGCCACCTCGGCAAAGTAGCCCTGGTGACTGAAATGAAATGCAATGCCCATGCCGGTGCCCTTCGGCAATATGCGCTTACCCCAAGCCGACTTCTCCGCCGCCAGTTCCAGCACCGCTTTCATGCGGTCCGCATTCATTCCTGGAGGAGCAGGCCGCGCACCGGCAACTCCGGCCGGCATGGCCCCACCTGCGTTCAAGATTTCCATGCGGAACGCTACTGGATCTTTGCCTGCCGCATGCGCCAGTTCATCGAGGAACGACTGGATCACAAACGCGAAAGCGTTGCTCGATGGCGCACGCAGCGCGCCGGTGCGAATCGCGAGCGGCTGTACCGACGCGTCGAGCTTATAGTTCGGGACAAACCGTTGCGGAAATTCCGTGGGTCCCATCGCAGCCGATGCGCAAAACGCCTCGCCCTGTCCATAGCTCAGGAAATGGTTATGCCAGGCAACCAGTTTGCCCGATTCATCCAGTCCGGCTTTGAGGTTCTGCCAACCCCCGGGGCGGTAGTAGTCGTGGGCCATGTCGTCTTCGCGCGACCAGATCAGCTTCACCGGCGCGTTCGCCATCTTTGCGATCGCGCACGCCTCGACCATGTAGTCGTTGGTGAGGCGCCGGCCGAATCCGCCACCGCCGCGAACCATGTTCACGCGAATGTCAGATTCTGGAATGCCCAGCGTGTCCGACACGAGCTTGCGCCCGCGCGCCGGCTGCTGGCTGCACGTCCAGACTTCCAGCTTGCCGTTCTCAAATTTCGCTGTACAGTTCTGCGGCTCGAGCGGCGCATGCGCAATGAATGGATACGAGTATTGCGCCTCCACCACCTTCGCCGCGCTCTTTAACGCGGCATCCGCATCACCATCGGCTCGAATCGTGCGCTGAGGCGCCTGGGCCGCCATCTCCGCGGCTTTCGCCGCATACCCAACGCTGCTGTGTCCGCTGCGTGCCCCTTCATCCCATGTCACACGCAACTTCTTCCGCGCCGACTGCGCATGCCACCACGTGTCCGCCAGAATTGCGATGCCGTTCTCGAGGCCGGGTTCTCCCGGCAGCACCGGTGTTGTCACATCCGGCCGCTCGATCACGAACGCGTTCCGTACGCCGGGCAGCTTCTTGATCTCGTCGAGGTTTGCCTGCGCGACCTTGCCGCCGAACACGCCACATTTTTCGAACACCGCAAACTGCATGCCCGGGAGCGTCACATCCATGCAGAACACCTGCTTGCCCGTGGCAATCGCGCGCACGTCATAGCCGGTCTTCGCATGTCCGATGATCTTGTAGTCTTTCGCGTCCTTCAACTTCAGCGTCTTGACATCGGGCGCAGGCAGCGTCGCCGCCTTCTCGACTAACTCGCCATAGCCCACCGACCGTTTCGATGCCTCATGCAACACTCGTCCGGATGCTGTCGTGCATTCCGCTTCGGGCACATTCCACGTCTGCGCGGCGGCAGTCACGAACAACGCGCGCCCAGCCGCGCCGACCTGCCGCATCGGCGTCCAGCTATTCGGTGTTGCGGTACTTCCGCCCGACGATTGCGCCGTATATTTCTGGTCGTCCAGAATCGCCTGCTCGACGCGCACGGCGTTCCAGTCGACATCCAGCTCTTCGGCGATCAGCATCGGCAGCATGTTGCGCACGCCCTGCCCGGTCTCCGGATTCTTCGCCATGATGGTCACTATTCCATCCGGCGCGACCTTCACGTAAAAGTTGGGATTCAGCGGTGGCGGGGTAGCGCCTCCGCGGCCCTGCGCGCGCGCATCTTTCGCAGTCGATAACGTCAGCATCAAACCGCCCGCTCCGAGCGCGCTGACTCTTAAGAAGGAACGCCGATCCATTGGCTGCATCTTCGTTACTCCTTCACCAACTGGGCAGTCGACTGGGTACCCGCGCTCAAATCAGCGGCTTTGTGAATTGCCTTGCGCACGCGCAAATAGGTTCCGCAACGGCACAGATTGCCGTTCATCGCTGCATCAATGTCGTTATCCGTAGGACGCGGAGTCTTCGCCAGCAACGCCGCCGCGCTCATGATCTGCCCAGCCTGGCAGTAGCCGCACTGAGGCACGTCGATGTCCTGCCACGCGATCTGCAGCGGGTGCGTCCCGTCCGGCGAGAGTCCTTCGAGCGTTGTGACCGGCTGATCCTTCACGGCTGAAACAGGCGTCAGACAAGACTGAACGGCCTTGCCTGCAACGTGCACGGTGCACGCGCGGCACTGCCCGATCCCGCAACCATATTTGGTCGCATGCAGGTTCAGCACATCGCGCAAAACCCACAACAGAGGCATGTCCGCCGGCACATCGACCGTTCGCACATGACCATTCACGTTTAACTGATACACCGGCACACTCCAGAAAGGGATGTATCAATTATATGCGGCAAGGAGCGTGTGTAAGCGATGATTCACGGGGAAAGCGGCGCTACGGCTGTTCCATCAACTTCTTGGCCAACTCTCGGGCCTGTTCCGCCGTGGTGATTGCACCTTCTAACTGCGCGTCTTCTACCGCCGCCAGTACAGCACTGAACAACGGCCCTGGCTGAAAGCCCATGTCGATCAGATCGCGTCCGGTAATCAGCGGCGCCGGCTTCAACTGCTCGTGGCCGAAGTCGTCCAGCTTCTGCCTGACTAAGTCATGACTGGCGAAGTTCTTGTTACTGAACGTCACATCGAGCGCGTGCAGCGCCAGATGCTCATCGAACCGCGGCAATCGCAGAAAGCGCTTCAGCGTACTCTCGCGCATGTGAGGTACATCCGCGAAACGCATGTGGTGCGCGATCAGCGCCTCGATTTGCGCTGCATCATCGTTTGAGAAACGCAGCCGCTGAAAGATGTTGCGCGCGATCTCCACACCTTTCTCGACATGTCCATTGAAGCGAATGCGATCGGCTCTGACGAACGTCGCGGGCTTGCCTGCGTCATGCAACAGAACGCCCCACGCCAGAGTAGGCGAGGGATGCTCCAGCGCACCTAACATCAGCATCGTGTGGGTCCACACGTCGCCTTCCGGGTGATATTCGGGCGGCTGCTCCACGCCCTGATACCGCTTCACCTCGGGCAGCACATACTCGAGCAGGCCGCTCTCATCGAGCAATTCCAAGCCGCGCCGTGCGCCGCCTTCGGTCAAGATACGCGTAAGTTCGTCACGCACACGCTCGGCAGAGACATCGCGTATGTTCGCGGCAGACGCCCGCATGGCGGTCAGAGTCGCGGGGTCGATCGTGAAGTTCAGCCGCGCGGCGAAACGTACCGCGCGCAACAGGCGCAGATGATCTTCGGCGAAACGCAATTGAGGGTCGCCGATGGCCCGCACCACACGCGCAGCAAGATCATCCCGTCCACCGACATAGTCGAGCACTTCGCGCGATTCGGGATCGAGAAACAAACCATTGATCGTGAAATCGCGCCGCAGCGCATCCTGACGCGCCTCCCGTTCAAACAGCACGTGATCCGGACGCCGGCCATCGCTATAGGACGCATCGCTGCGATAGGTCGCGACCTCGACACCATTGACCAGCACAACGCCGAAATGCGCGCCTACTTGATTCGCACCCGGGAACATCTCGACCAGTTGCGCGGGTTGCGCGTCAGTCGCGATGTCGTAGTCTTTCGGTTCGATGCCGAGCAGCAGGTCGCGCACGCACCCCCCGACGAAGTACGCTTCAAATCCGCGCGTTTTCAGAGCCGTGGCAATCGCGGTCGCGCGAGCTTCGAGTGTCACTTCGCTTCCATTCTAACGTCCGGTGATATTCTGTTCGCTTGCGTTCCCTTACCCGCAAATACAAGGAGATTCTCTCGTGAAAGTTGGCGTTTTCACCGCATTACTGGCACAGATGCCGCTCGATGATGTGCTCAAGAAACTGAAAGCCAACGGCGTCTCGACTGTCGAACTGGGCACCGGCAACTACCCGGGTGACCCGCATTGCAAACTGTCGATGCTCGACAATCCCGAAGAGCTCAAGACGTTCAAGAGCAAGCTCTCCGATCAGGGCTTCAGCATCAGTGCGCTCAGTTGTCACGGCAACGCGCTGCACCCGAACAAAGACGCCGCGAAGAACTACGACGAGACCAATCGCAAAACGATCCTGCTGGCCGAGAAGCTGGGCGTGCCCGTCGTCATCGACTTTTCCGGATGCCCGGGCGACAGCGACAACGCGCAGTATCCGAACTGGGTGACCTGCCCATGGCCGCCGGATTTTCTCGATCTGCTCGACTGGCAATGGGAGAAGAAGGTCACGCCGTTCTGGACCGAGCGCGCCAAGTTTGCGAAGGATCACGGCGTGAAAGTCGCGATCGAGATGCACCCGGGCTTCGTCGTGTATAGTCCCGAGACGATGCTGAAGTTGCGCAAGATCGCGGGCGATTCGATTGGCTGCAACTACGACCCGAGCCACATGTTCTGGCAGGGAATCGACCCGATCGCTGCCGTTCGTCTGTTGGGCGACGCCATCTTCCACGTGCATGCCAAGGATACGCAAATCTACTCGCGCAACCTGCCGCTGACCGGCGTGCTGGATACCAAGAAGTACACCGATGAGCAGAACCGTGCGTGGATCTTCCGCACCTGCGGCTACGGTCATGGCGCAGAGTGGTGGAGCGAATTTATCTCGACGCTGCGCATGTACAACTACGATTACGTGTTGTCGGTCGAGCACGAAGATAGCCTGATGTCGCCTGAAGAAGGGCTGACGAAGGCCATCAAGTTCCTCGATACGATCATCATCAAAGAGAAACCAGCCGCCGCCTGGTGGGTTTAACGCCGTGATTGCGCTGGCACGTTCCGGCCGGGTTCTGCGCGTTACGCTGAACCGGCCGGAGAAGCGCAACGCGCTATCGGTCGAACTGGCCGGCGATCTCAGTCACGCGATTGAGGCGGCTGCCGAAGATCGGAGTGTCGGCGCCGTTCTGGTGCATGGCGCTGGCAAGTCCTTCTGCGCGGGGATGGATCTCGGTGAAATGGGCAAGGTGGATCCGGACGAACTCGCCCGTGTTCACGAGCGGCTTTTCACGTTAGGTGCGCGGTTGATGAAACCGCTGATTATGGCCGTGCACGGCGCGGCGCTGGCGGGCGGCACCGGGCTGGTTGCGAACGCGCACATCACTTATGCCTCGCCGGATGCAACGTTCGGATTGACTGAGATTCGACTGGGCCTGTGGCCGTTTGTCATCTACCGCAGCGTCGCTGCCGCCGTGGGTGAGCGCCGCACACTAGAGCTTGCTCTCACCGGCCGTATTTTCGGAGCTGCGGAAGCAGCCCAATACGGCCTGGTTCATTCCGTTGTGCCCGAGGACCAACTGCTGCCCCAAGCCGAAGCTGCTGCGACCCAGATTGCCGATTCCAGCCCCACGGCCCTGCGTGCCGGCTTCGAATATCTGCGAGCGGTCCACTCTGGCACGGATGCCGGGCAAATTGCCAAACGAACCCGTGACGAGGTGCTCGCTTCCGCAGACTTCCGCGAGGGCGTCCAGGCATTCTTCGACAAGCGCACCCCTAGATGGCCAAGCATTCAGGACTGACCCACAATATCTAGCGATCTTCTCACTTTACTTTTGCAGAGCTACGCTTTAGTATGGGTGCAATCCCCCGGACGAGCGAGGTCGCGTGTTAAAGCTGAAAAGAGTAGAACTCCAGGGTTTCAAGTCCTTCTGTGACCGGACTGAACTGAAATTTCGGGGCGACGGAATCGCCGCTATCGTCGGCCCGAACGGCTGCGGAAAAAGCAACTTAAGCGACGCGATTAGCTGGGTCCTCGGCGAGCAGTCCGCCAAGAGCCTCCGCGGCGGCCGCATGGAAGATGTGATCTTCGCCGGCACGCGCGACCGCAAAGCCGTAGGCATGGCGTCTGTTACGATGACGCTGGTCGACCCGACGCCGCGCGAAGAGCCGCTGCTCGACCCGGAGCAGAAAGCCGGTCGAGGTAACGGTTATCCCGACCGTGGAAGATGGCCGCAACGTTCGCCCGCAGAGTTCCACGCGCTCGGGCGACATCACCATCACCCGCCGCCTGTTCCGCTCCGGCGAAAGCGAATACCTGATCGACGGACGCACTGCGCGCCTGCGCGACATTCAGGACCTGTTCATGGGCAGCGGCCTGGGACCCGAGAGCTACGCCATCATCGAGCAGGGCCGTATCGGCCAGATTTTGAGCTCTCGTCCGCAAGACCGCCGCTCAATCATTGAAGAGGCAGCGGGCATCACCAAGTTCAAGGCCCGCAAACGGCTCTCCGAAGCGAAGCTCGAAAGCGCCAAGCAAAACCTCGCGCGCGTCTTCGACATCCTCGAAGAAGTAACGCGCCAGGTGAACTCGCTGAAGCGGCAAGCTGCGCGCACCAAGCGCTATCAGGAGTTGAAGGCCGATCTCGATGCACGCTTGCGCACGATGCTGAGCGCACGCTCACGCCGGCTCAATACGGACATCGCAGCAGCAACGCTCGCGCTCGAAGCAGCGGCCACCGAATTACGCGAGGCTACGACTGGCGTGAGCGCCGGCGAAGAAGAGCGCACGCGCCTGCAATCGTTTTGCTACAGCCTCGAAAGCAACCTGCGCGACCTCCGCAAAGATCTTGGCGAAAAGAATGTCGACGCCGAGCGCACGCGTGGCAAATTACGCGCGCAGGTGCAGGAGAGCAGCGCCATTGAAGAGCGCATCACGCGCGGCGAGGGCGAAGCGCAGGAACTCGAAAAACGCATCGCGGGTGCGCAGGTGGAGCGCGATACACTCGCGGCCTCCACGCAAGAGCTGAGCAAACAGATCAACGACGCGCGCGGTGAGCTGATCGCCATCAATAACGATCGCGAGCGGTTGCAGCAGCGCGTGCGTGAACAAGAAAAGGCCATCGAAGCGGGCCGCCTGCTTGTACTGCGTCTGCTCGGTGAAGCCGGGAACCTGAAGAACCAGCTCGCCAAGGTGGATGAGTATCTTGCCAGCGTCGACCGCGAAACGGCTCGTGCCGCGCGTGAAGAGGAAGGCGCGGCTGCCGAAGTTGCGCGCCTCACGTCGGCGCGCGAGAAGCTGGCCGGTGAACTCGCGCAGCGCCAGCAGGACCTCGAACTGGTCACCGGCGAACGGCGCGAAACCGAAACGGATCTTGGCGCTGAGCGGCGCCGCGCACAAGAACTGCGGATCGTCATCGATCAACTGCGCGGTGAGGTTTCGCGTTTCAAAGCTCAAAAGGAATCGCTCGAAAACGTTCTCTCGCATCACAGCTACACAACGGAAGCGGTGAAGAAGCTGTTCAACGTCTTTGAGCGCAATCCGAACACGACGGTCAAACCGCTGGGTGTGCTGGCTGATTTTGTTGAAGTGGATCCCGAATATGAGCGCGCCACGGAAGAGTTTCTCCACACCGAACTCGAGTACGTGGTGGTCGAGAATTGGGAGCAGGCCGAAGCCGGCATGCAACTACTGCGCAGCGATCTGGAAGGCCGTGCGACGTTCGTCGTAGAGCACGGCGAGGCACGCGAAACGCCGCGTACCGAACTTTCGCTCAGCCCGCTTTCTGAACATCTGCGCTTCACCAACGGGTTGACCGGCAAAGCGCGCACGCTGCTGCCGCGTCTGGCCGGATGTTATCTGGCGCCCGATGCGGAACAGGCGCGTTCGCTCGCCGCAGAAAATCCGCAACTGTACTTCCTGTTGAACGATGGCCGTTGCTATCACGGTCAGACGCTTGAGCGGTGGCCGCAAGAAGGCGAGCGGTCCTCTCGCACTCAAACGCGAGCTGCGGCAGGCGACCACTGAACTGCAGGATCGCGAACGCAAGATGGCGGCAGAGACGGCGAGTCTCAACGCCGTTCAGCAGCGCGTTGTGCATCTCGAAGCCGAGATGGATCGCCTGCGCACGCTACAGCAGACGCGCGAAAAAGATGCGCTTGCGCTGCAACATGAATCGCGCAAGTTGACGGAAGACTCGAACCGCGCGGCGTCGCGCATTTCTGTTGCGCGCCTCGAGATCGAACGGCTGCAGCGCGAGTCGCAGCGCGCTGTTCAGCAGCGCGACACCAACCAGGCCGCGCTGGCGCAAAAGGAGACAGAACGCGCCGAACGAGAAGCCGCTCTGGAAACGCTGCGCGGCGAAATGGAGACGGTGGAAGCCGACGCAGTGCGCATTCGCGAAGAGCACTCGACTTTGCGCGCGGATCTGGCGGCTCTCGAAGAGCGCAGCCGCTCGGAACAATCCACACTTGCGCGGCTCGAGAATCTGTTGCGCGAAACGACGCAGCGGCGCGACCAGTTGATGGGCGACACGCAGCGGCTCGGCGAAAAACGGGCGCGGCTGCTGGCTGAGAACATCGAGCTCGACCGGCGCAGCACGGAACTGGGCGAGAGCATTCTGCAACTCGAAGATGCGGTGAACCGCATGGCCGCAGATGAGACGGTGCAGCGCGAAAGTCTGGCCGCCGCGGATGAGGCACTGCGCATCGGCCGAGCCCGTATCGAAGCCGCACACGAACGGCGCAGCGCCATCGAAGTCGACCTGGTCCGCAAACAAGCCGAGGTGAAATTCCTCGACGAGACCAGCCGCAAAGAGCTCGGCGTGGCGCTCGATGAACTGCTGGCCCAATCGCCGGAAGCGGTCGGTGTAGAAGAGACGGCTGAAGCAGAACGCCTCTATGAAGAGGTGAAGAGCAAAATCGAAAACCTGGGACCGATCAATCCGCAAGCTCTCGAAGAACATCAGGAGGCTCAGTTGCGCCAGGACTTCCTGAGCGCGCAACGCACCGATCTGATCGACTCGATCCGCGATACCGAGAAAGCCATTTCTGAAATTGAGAACGTATCGCGCTCACGATTCCAGGAAGCGTTCGAAGCGATCAACTCCAACTTCAAGGTGAGCTTCACAACGCTCTTCGGCGGCGGGCCAGGTGAGATGCGGTTGACCGACGAAGCGAACGCTGCGGAGTCGGGCATCGACATTATCGCTTCGCCTCCGGGCAAGAAGCTGCAGAACGTGCTGCTGCTTTCGGGCGGTGAGAAATCGCTCGCGGCCATGGCGTTGTTGATGGCGATCTTCCGCTACCAGCCGAGCCCGTTCTGCGTGCTTGACGAAGTAGATGCGCCACTCGATGAAGCGAATATCGGCAGGCTCACGACGCCTGCTGAAAGAGATGGCGGACGAGACGCAGTTCATCGTCATCACGCACTCGAAGAAGACGATGGAGTCGGCAGAAGCAATGTACGGCGTGACGATGCAGGAGGCTGGGGTTTCGAAGCTGGTGTCCGTGCGATTCCAGGGTCCGGTAGCGGAGACAGCGGTGGCGTAAGAAGGCCTAAGGCTTCAACCGCAAAGTCAGGACCGCCGCCTCGCTGTCCTTCTCAAACTCGGATATCTGAAGAGCGTTTCTGCGCAGCAGATTCTCCATGACACGAAATGGAAAGTCACACTGTTCAATGAAGATGACTTTAGGCGGCGGGCCGGCGAAATGACTGATGCGCAAGAAGTCAGCGTCCGCAGTGATAAGCGAGTGGGCGTTTTCCTTGGCCCAATCCCAAATGAGCTGATCACTTGCTTGCTTCAAACCGACATCTCGCACGTGAATCAACCCAGTGAAGAGCGAGTTCAACCGGGCAACCAGCCGGGGCGAAAGGTTTTCGTCCAGAAGCAGCTTCAACCAGTGTTCGCCGTGCGCCCTAGCCCGGCGGCATACTGGTACACGGCAGGGAAATCATCTTGCTCCAGATCAGGGTGTTCCTGCAGAATGTCTTGTTCGCTCATGCCTGCACCCAGCCAGCCAAGTACATCCCACACCGTTATTCGCAATCCTCGAACACAGGGTTGGCCGCCTCGCTTTCCCGGTTCGATCGTGATTTTGGAGTCCACCGCGGGCATGACTGTAATCAGCATACGCCCGTTGGGGGCGCTACTGTGCTGACGCCGTCATGACAGTTTTTATTGCGCTCGTACGCGGGATAAACGTGGGAGGTACGGGGCTGCTTCCAATGAAAGACCTGGTCGCGCTTTGTTCCGGCCTTGGTTTTCAGAACGTCCGCACGTATATCCAGAGCGGTAACGTGATCTTCGAAAGCAAGCTGTCCGCGAAGCAGGTTTGCTTGCAGATGGAGCAGGCGCTCGTGCAAAAGATGGGCAAAGAGATTCACGTGATGGTGCGGACGCCTGCCGAGATGGTTGCTGTTCTCGAGGCGAATCCGTTCCCGCGTGAAGATCCGGCCAAGGTCGCGGTGCTGTTTCTGAAGGAAACCGTTCCGCTGCGAGTTTGCAAGGAGCGTCGTTGCGCCGGCCGGTGAACGTGTGCACGCAAGCCAGCGTGAGATCTACGTTTATTATCCCGATGGGATGGGTAAGTCAAAGCTGAAGCTACCGTTGCAGGGCGTGTCCACCACAGCGCGCAACATTAACACCGTGGCGAAACTGGTGAGCCTTAGCGCATAATTCATTCGCTTGCTTACGCGCGCGGCACGTGTGTTTTGCGGATCGTGTTGCGTCGGAACATGATCCGCTTAACGTGCCGCGCGCGAAAGCACGTGTCGCTTTTAGAGAAATGTTGCGGTTTACGGACACTGTCGCGGCGTGAGATATCTCATCACATTCTCTTGCTACGGCGCTCGGGTGCACGGCGCGAATCGGGTTCGGTTGATCGGCATCATAACGCGTTTGGTAAACGCGTTTGCTCGAACCAAGCGGAATCGCGTCGTGGCGGTCCAGCGATCATGCGCCAGCCGGAATACCTACTAAACGAACTGCGTCGCGCAACCGTGCTGCAGACTCTAGGCGAAGTCTGTGCGTTCAACCGTTGGAATCTGCTAGCCGCGCATGTACGCCGAATCATGTCCACGCTGTTGTCGAGGCCGAGCTCGCGCCGGAAAAGATCATGAACGTTTTGAAGTGCTATGCAACCCGAGCGCTGAACCGCCTGGATACGATGAAGCGTCGACGCCGTGGGCAAGACACGGCAGCACACGCTGGCTACTTGATGACCAGAGCGTTCGCCGGGCCATCGACTACGTGACGAAGCCAGGGTGAACCAATGGCGCTCTACGTTGCCGATTGGTATCTCACCCAACACGAGCCGCGCGCGTAAGCAAGCGGGGGTGCGTCGGAAATCCCCCGCTTGCTTACGCGCGCGGCTCGTGTCGATGTTAGAGAAGTGTCGCGATTTTGGCCCACTGTCACAGCGTGAGATATCTCATCACTTTCTCTTGTTACGGCGCTCGGGTGCATGGCGACGAATCCGGTTCTGTTGATCGGCATCACAACGCGTTTCGCACGCAGGGCATCGGACCGAATGGGAAACGTGTTGTGGCGTTACGGCGACTCATGCGTGACCCGGAAGAACCGTGCTGCAGGAAGCAATTGATGTCTGTGCCTATCAGAAATTGAACCTGTTGGCCGCGCATGCGCGTTCGAATCATGTCCACGCTGTACGTGACGCAAGCGCAAGGTGAACCAATGGCGCTCTACGTTGCCGATTGGTATCTCACCCAACACGAGCCGCGCGCGTAAGCAAGCGGGGGTGCGTCGGAAAATCCCGCTTGCTGACGCGCGCGGCTCGTGTGTGTTGCAGGGGCATACTCTCCTCGCGGTATACAGTAACCATATGCGAAATCTTCGATCTGCTTTGTTTGGCCTGGTCCTCGCGGCCGGCGGATTCATGGTGGGAACATGGCACATGCAGCAAGCGAGCGCGGCCGACACCCATGTTTATGAATTGCGTACTTACCACTGCTTTCCCGGAAAGCTTCCCAACCTGTTGACGCGCTTCCGCGATCACACCATGACGATCTTCGAACGGCACGGCATGCACAATGTCGGCTACTGGACGCCCATGGATCCGGCCGTTGCTGACAACACCTTGATCTACATCATCCGGCACGATAGCCGCGACGCCGCGAAAAAGAACTGGGATGATTTCCGGAACGATCCCGAATGGAAGAAAGTTGCCGCGGACTCGGAGGCAAACGGAAAAATTGTCGAGAAGGTCGACTCCGTCTACATGACGCCGACCGATTTCTCGATGATGAAGTAGCTCGATGCCCAAGGTCACCGTAACGATCGATTCCTCCGCGTGCATCGCGGCCTCCGCTTGCGTCGACACTGCGCCGAAGTTCTTCCGTCTCGATGAAGACAACGTGGCCAACATCATCGGCCCGAATGGCGAAGGCGCGTTCACGCAAGAACTGGACGTCACCGATGAGCAGAAGAAGCTGCTCGAAGATGCGGCCAACGCCTGCCCCACCAGCGCGATTCAGGTGAAGAGCTAACCCTGCGATTCACCCACGCGATGCAGTTTCAGTAGATTCATTGTGCCGGGCCGGCAAACTGGCTGGCCCGCCACGAACACCACCGTCTCCCCTGCTTTCAACAAGTCCCGATCCAGAAGCATGCGGTCCATCTGCGTGAGCATCTCGTCGGTGCTCTCCACCCGCGAAGCAAAAATCGGCACCACTCCATAGCAGACCATCAAGCGCCGCGCGACTGCTTCATCCGGAGTGACCGCGTACAGACCGAGCGGCGGACGCGACCTTGCGATCAGGCGCGCGCTGGAACCGGACGTTGTGAACACGACAATGGCGCTCGCCTGTGCGTGGCGTGCTGCATGATACGCCGCATCGGCGATCACTTCGGGCGTCGTGACATTCGGCAAGACCTGCCGGCGCGGCTCGAAGCCTTTCTTGCGCATCGACTTCTCAGTCTCGACTGCGATGCGCGTCATGTACGAGACCGCTTCCACCGGATAGTCGCCACTCGCGGTTTCACCAGATAGCATCACGGCATCGGTACCGTCATAGATTGCATTCGCCACATCGCTGACCTCTGCGCGCGTGGGCGAGGCGGAGTGGCACATCGACTCCAACATCTGCGTCGCGGTAATCACAAAGCGGCTCTTGCGGCGGGCCTTGCGAATGATCGATTTCTGGATCGACGGAACGCTTTCGAGATCCATCTCGACACCCAGATCGCCGCGCGCCACCATCACTCCATCGGCCTCGTCGAGAATGCTCTCGATGTTGTCCCAACCTTGCGGCTTCTCGATCTTGGCAATTACCGGCGTGTTCTGACCACGTGCCTGAATGCGGCTCTTGAGGCCCCGCACATCCTCCGCGTCGCGTACGAACGAGAGCGCAATCATGTCGACGTGCTGATCGAGCGCGAACTCGAGATCCGCGATATCCTTGCCGGTCATCGAAGGCGCACTGACCTTCGCGCCGGGCAAATTGATGCCCTTGTGATCTCCAATGGTCCCGCCGCTCACGATGCGAAAACGAACAGAGTTCCCTTCCCGCGCGATTGCAGAAAGCACCACCGCTCCATCGGCCAGCAACACGCGAGACCCTGGTTCCACATCCTGCACAAAGTGCGCGTGCCCGGTTGACGCGTGGTGCGCGTCGCCCAGCACTTCATCGGTAGTGATGATGAAATCGTCACCGGATTGCAACTGAACGCTGCCGCCCTCGAACTTGCCGAGACGAATCTTAGGGCCTTGCAAGTCGAGCAGGATCGCGATGTGACGCCCGGCCGATGCAGCCGCTGTTCGCACCGTTTTCATGCGCTCCGCGTGCTGGGCCTGCGTGCCGTGCGACGCATTAAAACGAAACACATTCACGCCGGCCGCAATCATCTGGCCGACCATCTCGGGGCTGTCGCTGGCGGGCCCGATGGTGGCCACGATTTTCGTGTTTGGCATTTTGGGTTTTGGCTCGCGAACGCGTTACCATGACCATTCTGCCATCATGGATCTCGTCCAAGCGATCGTTCTCGCCATTATTCAAGGCGCCACAGAATTCCTTCCTGTCAGTAGTTCCGCGCATCTGAATCTCGCTCCGTATTTGTTTCATTGGCCGGACCCGGGCCTCACCTTCGATATCGCGCTGCACTTCGGAACACTGATCGCGGTGCTGATCTACTTCTTCCGCGACTGGCTACAGATCATCGGGCAGGCGTTTGGAATGCAGTGGGGTCACGATCCGGAACTGGCGCGCAACAAGAACCTCTTGTGGCTGCTGGTGATCGGCACCATACCGGGCGGCTTAGCGGGACTCGCGTTCGAGAAGTATGCGGAGACAACGTTGCGCAGCCCGATTCTGACCGGCGCGATGTTGATTCTGTTTGCTCTCGTGATGTGGTGGTCCGAACGCAGCGGACGCCAGCAGCGTGACATTGCGAATGTCACAATCACCGACGCGATCATCATCGGTTGCACGCAGGCGCTGGCCATCATCCCGGGCGTTTCGCGCAGCGGTTCCACCATCTCGGCGGGCTTGCTACTTGGCCTGAACCGCGTCGCAGCAGCGCGCTTTTCGTTTCTGATGTCGACGCCGATCATTGCGGGCGCGGCACTCTCGGCGGCTCACAAATTGCACAAGTCGGGCGGCGTGCCACCCGACATGAAAGTGCCGATGCTGGCGGGTATCGCGGTGAGCGCAATCGTGGGTGCAGTGGTGATTGCATTCTTCATGAACTTCCTGCGGCGGCGCACTCTGTTTCCATTTGTTGTCTATCGAATAGTTTTTGGCATAATAGTAATCGCTCTGGCAGTCTTCCGCGCTAGCCACGCGGGATGAAGTTCATAACACCCACACGCTCACGACGCCTCAACGAGGTGGTAGGACTGCTGTTTCTTGCCGCCGCGCTACTGCTGCTGATCAGCCTTAGCTCCTATCACTTCGCCGACCGGAGCTGGAACACGGCCACCGCCGTGGCGCGTCCGCTGAATCTGGCGGGCTCGCTCGGCAGCCATGTAGCAGACCTCTTCCTGCAGGTGTTCGGCGCAGCCGCGTTTCTGTTCCCGCTCTTTGCGATGCTCCTCGCCTGGCGCTGGGTGATGTCAGAAGAAGTGGACGAGCCATGGGCGCGTATCCTCGGCAGTGTTCTTCTGATCAGCGCGATCTGCGCGGGCGTCTCGCTGGTTCCCAAGTGGCATCTGTTCGGCGGCCTGATTCCGCTGGGCGGAGCCGTCGGACTGATTCTGGCCGAGCTGTTGCTCGATGCGCTGAACACTACCGGCGCCGTGATTGCCGTTGGTTCGGCGCTGATCGTTTCGACTTACCTGCTGACACAGTTTTCGCTCGACCATGTGAAGGGCATCACCGGTCCGCTGACCGCGCCGTTCCGCCGAATGATTGCGGCGTTTCGCAACTGGCGTGAGCGCACCAAACAGCTTGCGCTAGAAAAAGCAGCGCAGCGCGAGAGGGCCTATGAGTTCGCGCGCGAACAACAGGCACGCACGGCCGCTGCCGAGACGCTCGCACGCGCCACGGCCGACGAGAAGATCCCGCCCGCCAAGTCCTCGCGCGTTCGCAAGACCAGCACCGTCGCTGAACCTGTCGAGACGCTGGTGTATGAAGAACCCGGTGCGCGCACGGCTCCCATAGCAGCGGCGCCGCTGCCGCCTGAGATCGATGAGATTCCGATCCGCCCGATCGAAGACGTTGCGCCATGGAACACGGCGGAGCAAGACATGGCAGGCAAGGTGTTGCCGGTGCTGACCGAGGTCAAAGCCGTCACCCAGTTCAAGCTGCCGTCAACGGACCTTCTGAATCCCCCGCAAGCCCGTTCTGCTTATGACGAGCAGGAACTGAAGAACACGGCCGCGGCCATCAAGTCGAAGTTCGAAGAGTTCAACGTGTTCGGCTCCGTGGTGCAGATCAACCCCGGCCCGGTGGTGACTACGTTTGAGTTCAAGCCCGAAGCCGGAATCAAGTACAGCCGCATCACCACGCTGACGGAAGACCTTTGTCTGGGCCTGCAAGCCGAGTCGATCCTGATCGAGCGTATCCCTGGTAAACCGACGGTCGGAATCGAAGTCCCGAACGTCAAATCGCGAGGTGATCAGCCTGCGCCAGATGATCGAGAGTCGACGAGTTCGTGCAATCCCGCTCGAACCTTACGATCTCGCTGGGCAAAGATATCAACGGCCGCATCAAGGTGGCTTCGCTCGAAACCATGCCGCACGTGTTGATCGCGGGATCGACCGGTTCCGGTAAGTCGGTCATGATCAACTCCCTGGTGATGTCGATCCTTTACAAGTCGACGCCCGATGAAGTGCGCATGATCATGGTGGATCCGAAGCGCGTCGAGCTCGGCATGTATGAAGGTGTGCCGCACTTGCTCACGCCGGTGATCACAGATCCGCGGAAGGCGACGTACGCGTTGAAGAACGCGGTGCTCGAGATGGAGCGCCGTCTGCGATTGCTGGCCGAACAGGGCGCGCGCAACATCGATCAATACAACAAGAAGATCCGCAAGCTGCAGTGAAGCGCCGCGCTCGTTGTTCGCGGACGATGACCCGCTGACCGAAGAGCTTCGGCCGCTGCCCTACATCCTGATCCTGATCGACGAGTTGGCGGATCTGATGATGCTCGAAGGCCGCAACGTGGAAGAGTCCGTCACGCGTCTGGCGCAAATGGCGCGCGCAGTCGGCATGCATCTGGTGCTGGCGACGCAGCGCCCGAGCGTGGATGTGATCACCGGATTGATCAAAGCGAACTTCCCTGCGCGCATCAGCTTCCGCGTTGCGACGCGTGTTGATTCGCGAACGATTCTCGACGTCATGGGCGCGGAACATCTGCTGGGCAAGGGCGACATGCTGTTCCTGCCGCCTGGTTCTCGCGGCTCACCCGCGTGCACGGCGCGTTCGTTACCGAGACCGAGATCAACGGCGTGGTCGATTTCTGGAAGGCGCAGGCGAAACCCGAATACGATCAGACGTTCCTCGCGCCTCCGCCCGCCGATGATGGCGAACTCGAAGCGGAAGAGCCGTTCGGGCGATCAGGACCCGATGTACGAAGACGCGCTGCGCGTGGTGATGGAGATGGGCAAAGCGTCCACTTCTACGCTGCAGCGTCGTTTGCGCCTAGGCTATGGCCGCGCCGCGCGCATTCTGGACATGATGCATCGCGACGGCATCATCGGCCCACCGGACGGCAGCAAGCCGCGCGAAGTATTGAAGCGCCCGGACTGGTTGCGCGAAGTAGAGAGCCAGGAAATCTAACCGCGCACCACGCGATCCATTTCGAGGAACTCGTGGATGTGCGGGTGATCCGATTTGGCCAGATCGTTCGGCGCGCCGAAATAGATCACTTTGCCTTCGTGCAGGAACACTACGCGGTCCGCAACGCGGCGCATCAGATCGAGATCGTGCGTGACTACGATGGACGTCAGCTTGAGCTGTGTTTTGAGACGCAGCATCAGCGCGGCCAGGTGGTCTGACATGATCGGATCCACCATCGTGGTCGGTTCGTCGTAGAGGATGCACTGCGGTTGTGCGGCGATGGCACGGGCAATCGCAACGGCGCGCCGATAGCCAGTGGACAGGTCGGCGGGATACGCGTCGCGCGCTCCATAAATTTCGACGACCTTGAGCAGTCCATCAACGACGTCGTGCTTGTTCTGTTCGTCGTAGTCATCGCGGGCTTCGAGCGAGAAGAGAACGTTCTCCGCTACGGTAAGCGAATCGAAGAGCGCACCGGACTGGAACACCATAGTGACCTTGCGGCGAACCCGGCTCATCTCCTCTTCGGTGAAGTGCGTGATGTCTTCGTGCGCGACGATCACCTGCCCCTGATCGGGCTTGAGAAAACCCATGATGTGGCCGAGCGTCACGGATTTGCCCACGCCGCTGCGGCCGATGATTGCAACTGTCTGACCGCCGTCGACAAAAAAATTGGCGTCGACTAAAACAGGCTTGTCGAACGTCTTATAAACGTGGCGGAACTCAATGTAGTGAGGAAACTCTTCAGACATGTTCGCTGAGGTACGCGGCCCAATCTTCCGGTGTATTGATGTTGCGGAAACTGCGCGCGGCTGCGGGAATGCGGCGCCCGCGCAAACCAGCTATGGCGCTGATCACCTTGTAATTACCCGATTCAAGCGCGTTCTGAATGAAAGGCAGACATCTTCGATGATACAGGGCAAGCAACGGCTGCAAGCGCCCGTCTTCGGTGACGGGAGTGACGTAGTCCACATCGGGGCCGATCGCCTCGATCAGATGAAGCAGCACATCGGTCGCGATCAGCGGCATATCGCAGCCGGCGATCAGAACCCATTCTTCGGCGGACGCTTGCAGGGCCGCGTGGATGCCGCCGAGCGGGCCCCGTTGCGGAAGAGTATCGGGAACCACCGGATAGCCCAAAGCGGCGTAGATTGCCGGGTCGCCGACGAGGGTAACATTGCTGGCGAACGGCGAAATCTTTTTCGCGACATGCTGGGCGAGAACGGCGCCGTCCACCTGCAGCAATGCTTTGTTGGCGCCCATTCGCGAGCTTTTGCCGCCGACGAGTACGAACCCTGCGGGCTTCACTCGCGCCCCTCAACCCAGCAGGGCGCGTTGCCCGTTTTCATGGGCAGATGGTAGCATGAGAAGTTCTCACTTGCTGCTTACCGGAAACAAAAGTATGCGTTTGTGTAGTATTCTGATCGCTGGTATGGCCATTGTAGCCACGCAGCTTCCGGCAGGAACTCGCGGGATACAGTCCGTTGTGAGAACGGATCGCTCTGGACGCCTGGTCCGGACCGTTATTGCACCTATTCTGGCTGCTCCTCAGGCCCATTCACGCTACGCTTCCGAATGCTGACGAGCTCGACAAGCTGATCGAGACCATCGCAGAGAAGAACTCGGTCGAAGCCCCGCTCGTGCACTCCGTGATTCGCGCTGAAAGTAACTACAATGCCAATGCTGTGTCACCTAAAGGCGCGCTTGGCATGATGCAGTTGATTCCGTCGACCGCTTCCCGTTTCGGTGTAACAGATGCTTTCGACCCCGAGCAGAATATCGAAGGCGGCGTGAAGTATCTGAAGTTCCTTCTGGACCTCTACAATCAGGATTACGTGAAGACCATCGCTGCTTACAATGCCGGCGAAGGCGCCGTGGCCCGTTATGGCGGAGTGCCGCCTTATGAGGAAACGCGCACCTATGTTACGCGGGTGGCGAATAACCTGAAGGCAGCCCGTTCGCGTGCAACGAAGAACCATCCAGTAGTTGCATCGAAGGACGCTCCTCGGCAGGCCGAAACATACAAGCCGATTGTCTCCACCATCGGGGACGACGGTAAGGTTTACTACCGGACACCTTAAAAGGACCTCTTACATGCATGCGCGGGCGCTGATTTCTTTCCTGGTGCTGAGCGCGGTGGTTCCGGCCTCCGCTCAACATCGGGAAGTGACCGCGGTGCGTCACTGGACTTTTGCAGGCGTCACGCGCATCGCGATTGAGACCAGCGGCGAGACACCTTTTCACGCTGGCCGCCTCGCGAATCCCGACCGGCTTATCTTCGATCTTTACGGCGCTGTTCCCCGCAAAGGGAGCAAACGCTTCGCGCATGTCGAGATCGGCGACACGCTGGTCAAACGCGTCCGCATGGCCGAGGTGAAGCGCGGCGTCACGCGCGTCGTGTTGGACCTGGAAGCCGCGGTCGACTATCACGCAACACAGCTCAGTAATCCCGACCGTCTGATTGTGGAGTTAAGACCGCGCAACGCTCCTGTGCAACGGCCGATGATGGAGACGCGCGAACTGCCGGTGATCCAAATCCCGGTGCGCCGGTTTGAGCCCCCTCCGCAGCCCGTGCCGGTGTTCGCAACGATCCAGCCGATGAGCGCGCCGCCATCGCTGTACGTTTCGCTGTCGCCGGTCCCTCGCGCCCGCAGAATCTTCACGTTTACCGATCTGCGTGTTGCGCCGCCACCCGTAGTGTTGGCGCTGCGCGAACGCGAGCCGGTTGTTTCGCAGGCTCCGCAAGTGCCGCCGGCTCCCGTCTTGCATCCGGAGCCAAAGACGTTGCGGGAGCGTCCGGCAGAGAAGGCAACATTCAACAGCAGCGCTCGTGCCGCGAAACTTGCCGCTACGCAATCGATGACGCGTGCCTTGGGCCTCAAGATCAATCGCGTCGTGATTGATGCCGGACATGGCGGGCACGACCAGGGCACAAGCGGCCCGAACGGCCTGCTCGAAAAAGATCTGACGCTCGACGTGGCGCAGAGACTTGGCAAGCTCATCGAGCAGCACCTTGGAAGTGAGGTGATCTACACGCGCAGCGACGATACGTACATCGGCCTGAAGGAGCGGACGTCGATTGCGAACCGCAGCAAAGCGGACTTGTTCCTCTCGATCCATGCGAATTCCTCGCCCGCGTCGAGCGTCACGGGTGTCGAGACGTATTATCTGAACTTCACAAATTCCGCGGAGTCTTTGAGTCTTGCAGCGCGCGAGAACGCGACAAGCGAAAACAGCGTTTATGAATTGAAAGATCTGATTCAGACCATCACGCTGCACGAAAAGATCGAGGAGTCGAAAGAGTTCGCCTCGTGCGTGCAGACATCGCTGCAGAACTTTGAGAACCGCTCGTTCCCGCAATCAAAGAACCGCGGCATTCGCAAGGCGCCGTTCGTGGTGTTGATCGGGGCATCGATGCCGTCGATCCTGGCCGAGGTCGGTTTCATCAGCAATTCCCACGAAGAGAGCCAGTTGAGTAAGTCTGCGTACCGGCAAAAGCTAGCCGAAGCGCTCTACGCCGGCGTGTCGAAGTATGCCGGTTCGTTGAGTCATTTCAGCATGGGCGCAGATCCGGTTGCGGCGGATTTGCATAGCGATGAAGAAGTGACCCGCGCCGGCAGATAGCGCAGAGTACGCGGAACGCGTGTTCTAGAATATCCGCAATGGACTCCGCGATTAACGAATATCAGAAGTGGAAACAGCAGGGTGAGTCTTTGCGTGCGCAGGCGAAGCAAGCGATGGAGAGCCGCTTCGCGCAATTACTGAACGAAGCGGCGCAAATTGCGCAGGAGTATCAAGCCGACTTCGGATCGCAGTTGAAGGCACCGGCCGCGATCACGTCATTCCGCTACAAGCGCGGTGTGAAGGCAAAGAAGAAAGCCGCTGCAGCGCCGGTTGCGAAGCCCGATGCAAAGGTCACCGGGCTCGAGCGAAATCTCGCGCAGGTGCGAAAGAAGTTGGAAGTGGCCAAAGCAGCGGGCAAGTCAACCAAGAATCTCGAAGACAAGATTTACGAGATCGAAGACGAGCTGCAACAGTCGCGCCGCGCGTAACTAGAGCTTGTACAGCATCACGTACACCACCACGCCAGTCACGCTGACATAAAGCCAGATGGGGAATGTCCAGCGCGCAATCTTGCGGTGCTTGTCGAAACGCGCCTTTAATGCCCGATTGAGCGTGATAATCGCGAGCACCGGCACGGCTGCGGCCAGCACCGTGTGCGTGATGAGAATGCCAAAGTAGACCGCGCGAATCGGCCCGTGTTTTTGAAACGGCACCGAGCCAACTTGCGCGTGATACACGAGGTAGGAGATCAGAAAGAGGACCGACGTCGCAAACGCAGTCAACATCACGGCGCGATGCTGTGCGATTTTACGCTGCCGGATGAGGACATAGCCAATCATCAGCAGCACTGCGGAAGTGCCGTTCAGTATGGCGTTGACGGTGGCCAGATCGCGGACGTGCATCTACGAGCTTTCCTTTTCGAGGCGCGCCGCATCGGTTTTGAGGCTACCCACCGGATCGTCGCTGCCGATTCCGTAGTAGCCACGAATGCGGCCCTTCTGGTCAATCAACGCAAAGCGCGTGCTGTGAACCAGGGTGCCGTCGATGTCCTGCAGATGAAACGAGTCGCGGCCCAGCTTTCTTAACGTGTCGACATCGCCCGTGAGGAATGTCCAGCGCCGCGGGTCGGAATGAAACTTCGCGCCATAGGCGGCAAGCACGGCGGGAGTGTCATTCTTCGGATCGACGCTGAAGCTCACCAGCCGGACGTCCTCGGGAGTCTGCGCTTGTAGTGCCTGCATCTTGCCCGACATGCGCGGGCAGGGACCTTCGCAATTGGTGAAGATGAAGTCCGCAATCCACACGTGTCCGCGCAATTGATCGCTGTTGAACGAAGAGCCATCCTGCGCCGTCAACTGAAACGGCGGAACCGCGCCATACACTTCGAGCGGCTTTGGCTTCGAGCAGCTCACCGCCACGACGGCGAGCAAAACACAACAGAGTTGTTTCACAGGCCGGGCGGGTCGAACACCATCAGGCAATAGATGAGCGGAAGATAGATCACCGAGACCAGCAGCACGCGGCGAGCGCGCAAGATGCTGCGATCGAAAACAACGCGCACGCCGGAATAGAGGAACCATCCGCCTAGCACAAGCGCGCCGACGAAATAAATCTTGCCGGTCATCCCAAGCAGCACTGGAAACAAGCTGACCGGAATCAGCGTCGATGCGTAGATCACCATCTGCCGCGCAGTCGAGTTGCCGTCGGGTTCCACCACCGGCAGCATGAGGATGCCCGCGCGCGCGTAGTCTTCGCGGTACATCCACGCGATCGCAAGGAAGTGCGGGAACTGCCAGAGGAACAGAATGGCGAACAGCGCCCACGCATTGGCGTTCAAGTGGCCGCTCGCCGCGGCAAAGCCGATCATCGGCGGCATCGCGCCGGGTAGTGCGCCTACCACTGTCGCCATCGAGGAGCGCTGTTTGAGCGGCGTGTAGACAAACAGGTAGCTTGCGAGCGTAAAGAGACCGAGCAGACCGGAGAGCAAGTTCACAGCGAGCGCGAGTTCGAGAAACCCTGCGAACGCGAGCACGATGCCGAACCATAACGCGCGCGGTGCTGTGAGTAAGCCCGCGGGCAACGGACGCCCGGCCGTGCGCCGCATTTTGCGATCGGACTCGCGTTCGTACCACTGGTTGAGCGCGGCAGTGCCGGAGGCGATCAGTGCCGTCCCGACGACGGTGTGCAGCAGCGGCAGCCAGGAGCGCCACACCTGCCAATGAAACGAAGACGGCTCAAGGCCGAAGAAATAGCCCACGCCGGTGCTCATCAGGATGAGCCAGGTGATGCGCGGTTTGGTGAGGGCGATGTAGTCCTTCAACGCGTTCCTGACGATGCCGTTGCAAAATCGCGGACAGCCGGTTGCGCAACTCGCGCGGGGCTCACGTTTCGGCCAACCTGAATAGCGAGGATCACGCTGCACGCCATGGTCAACGCGCCTGCTGCAACGTGCAGCACGGTGAACGTGACCATCACCGGCATGGGCTGCACGGCATCGGCCGTTGCCAGGCGGCTCATGTAAGCGGCGATCCCCAGAAACACCTGCGCGAACGTGATCGAAAGCATCGCGAGCGCGGTCTGGCGCAATGCCGCGTGCTCCGTGTAGTGCAACAGAATGCGAACCGTGACATACAGAATCGCGCCAGTCACCAGCGCAGAGTTAGCGATGTGATAGATGCTGCCGATTGCTTTATGACGCGCGAACGCGCCTAACGTAACCTGCAACAAGACCAGTGCCGGCAACGCAAACGAGACGGAACGCATCGATAGCGAGCCGCCATCATTCACCGGTACGGCCCCACGCTGCCAGGCATTAGACGTGAACAGCGCAATCGCCACGGTGGTCGAGAAGAATAACTCCGCGAGACAGGCATGCGCCGAGCTGACGATCGGCGGGAGCATCAGCAGCACCGTGACGCCGCCAAGCACGCCTTGCAGAATGACGATGCCCACTCCAGCGAACCCTACGTTTTTGAGCCAGCGCGGAGTGCTCGCACGCCACAACCACACTGCCATCACAACCATCAGCAGACCTGCAACCGTTGCGATCATCCGGTGGCCATGCTCATAGAAAATGTTGCCTTCCATGGGCGGCATCAGCTTGCCATAAGAAAGTGGCCAGTCGGGAACAGAGAGGCCGGCATCTTTCGAAGTGACCAGCGCACCCGCCACCACCAGGAACAATGTCCACACTGCAAGCAGCACAGCAAAGCGATGCAGCCAGGGATTCCTGTTAACTTCCATAACTGAACTCCACTGCCGCAGCTTGCTTCGGCGCAACGGTAATCTGACGGCGCTGCTTGCCATACTTCTCGTGCACCGCTTCGATGGTGTAAGTCCCGGCGGGCAGCCCCTTCAACTCGAACGAGCCGTCGGCGCCCGTGACCGCGAAGAACGGGTGCGCCACCACGCCGATGTAGCTGCGCATCCAGGGATGCACGCTGCAGCTTACTGGAATCAGAACTTCCTGTTCAGCAAAACTTTTGCGCTTAATTTCCGCACGCGGCGGCTGCGACTCATTCCACGCCGCGTTGATCTTACTTTCAGCATGCACGTTGTGATTGACAGGGTCGTTATTGAAAATCTCGAGCGGCTGGCCCGTCATGATGCCCTGCACATGCGGCTCATAGGTACATCCATTTTGATCGAGCCGCGCTGCTGTCACCGGTGTGTCCCAATGAGCGCGGGGCAGACCTTCGGCGATCCAGACGAAAGTATTTTTCAAAGTATGATTCGGGTTCACCACAACTACTTCCGCGATCTTGGGACCGTGCTGGCGTTCGCAGGTGGGATTCGAAGACATATCGATCGCGGGCATCACCGGAGCAGGTCCTGTGAAGAGCACCTTACCTGTGATGGTCGCGCCGTTTATTGTATCGGCATGGGCGGCGGGAAGCGCGGCTTCCGTTCGCCTGCTTTCCGTTGTTGATCCGCACCCACACAGCCCGGCCAAGAAGAGCACACAACATGCTCCGGCTCTGGTTCTGCTCATCTTTTGCTCGAAGACTTATTGTCGCATGCGGCGGATGTATGCGCTTGCTGACGCGCGCGCCTCGTGGGCTGGCGGTGTGTCGGAAACACACTTTGAGCAATCGGATACAATCTGCTTCACAATAGGATCAACTTGCGCCGACTGCTGTTTCTCCTTCTGATCACTGCTCTCACTGGATGCCACAACCTGGAAGACCGCAACACCACAGTCATCGTTGGGGCGACGCTTCTGGATGGCGCCGGCGACCCGCCGTTGGTGGATTCGGTTGTGGTTGTTTCGGGGCCGAAGCTGCGCCTGGTCGGAACGCGCGCGCAGACGCCGATTCCCCAGAACTCGCAGCGCGTTGACGCGAGCGGTATGTTTCTCCTGCCGGTGCGCGTCCCTACCGACATCGATCACTTTCTGCAGCGCAATGCAGCGAGCCGGTTAGCGCCGCGCGAAACAATACGCCAGGCAGGCACGCGCACCAGCGTTGAGCCAGGGAGCCCCGCCGATCTGGTGCTGCTCACCAGCGACCCCTCCGCAGCAAACAGCAACTGGACCAGCGCCCGCAGATTCATGGTGAACGGGAATTGGATTCAGCATTGAAAGATTTCTATTGAACCAAACAGTCTTAATGCGAACGCGCGGCTCGATCCGTTCGTAGTTACGATTTCGGAGGCCGTATGTTTTCACGAATCTTGCTGCTGCCGTTGCTCTCGAGCACGGTTCTGCTGACCGGTTGCGATATCGAATTCGGCGATGGCGACCGTTTTCAACGTGATTTTCACGAGACGCGCGCGTTTCAGCCGGGCGAGCGTCTATCGGTCGAAACGTTCAACGGGCAGGTGGACATCGTCACCTGGGATCAGAACTCCGTCGACATCTCAGGCACCAAGTCGGCTTCGAGCGAACAACTGTTGGACGACATCAAGGTGGACATTCAGCAGGGCGGCGGTGCACTTGCGATCCGCTCGATCAGACCGTCGTTGATCCACGGCTCGATGGGCGTGCGGTTCACGTTGCGCGTACCCAAACGTCTTGTGCTCGATCACATAACGACGTCCAACGGCGGCATCCATGTCAGCAATGTCGATGGTTCCGCGAACCTGAAGACTTCGAACGGCGGCATTCATGCGGAGCACTTGAACGGCCGGCTGGATGCGCAGACATCGAACGGAAAAATCGAGGTGAACTTCGTGAACGGGCCCTCGGTGTTCCACACGTCGAACGGCGCAATCGAAGGATCGGATATCGCGGGGCCGGTGGATGCTACTACCAGCAATGGCGCGATTCACCTGCAGCTTGCAAGCGGCGCCGCATCAGGACCACTTCGCTTCTCTACTTCGAACGGCGGCATCGATGTTTCGCTCCAGGGACCGTTGCGCAACGAGATGCGCGTTCATACGTCGAACGGCGGAATCACCTTGCGCCTGCCTTCCGATGTGAACGCCCATGTGCACGCGGCGACTTCGAATGCGAGCATCACCACAGAGTTTCCGATCGCGATGGAAGGTACTGAGAACAAGCACCAACTCGAAGGAAACATCGGCAGCGGCGGCCCGCAAATCGAAATCACCAATTCCAATAGCGGCATTCATCTGCTGCGCGCTGGACGCTGAGCTACACGCGAAGCCACACGCTAAAATGTAGCGATGGCGGATGCAACCGGGGCTTCGTTCGAGCAAAGTTTGAACGAGCTCGAAAAGGTGGTGAAGGAGTTGGAAGCGGGCGATCTGCCGCTTGAGCGCTCGCTCGAGCTGTTCGAGAAAGGCATGGGCCTGAGCGACACGTGCCGCAAACAGCTGGAAGCGGCAGAGACGCGCGTCGAAGTGTTGCTGAAAAAAGACGGTAAGCTGCAGCCTGCGCCGTTCCGCCCGGAGCGCGGATGACGGGCGCCTCAACGGGCCCCGCGCTTTCGCAATATCTCGCCGCGCAACAGGAGTTGATCGACCGTGAGTTGCGGCGGCTGGTTCCCACCGAAACAACTCCGCCCCAAACGATTCACCGCGCGGTGCTATACAGCCTGCTGGCAGGCGGCAAGCGCATCCGTCCGATCTTATGCATCGAAGCGGCGAACGCCGTGGGCGGCGCGAGCGAAGGCATTCTGCAAGCTGCCTGTTCGCTCGAAATGATTCACACGTACTCGCTGATCCACGACGACCTTCCGGCGCTCGATAACGACGACTACCGCCGCGGCAAGCTCACCTGCCACAAAGTCTTCGGTGAAGCGATGGCGATCCTGGCTGGGGACGCCCTGCTGACCGTTGCATTTGAAACACTAGCAGCATTAGCAAGCTGCCCTGCGGAACGCGTGGTGCGTCTGGTGAGTGAGCTGTCGCGCGCGGCAGGAACAGTTCGCGGAATGATTGGCGGGCAGGTAGCTGACATCGAGGGCGAGCGCCAGCCGCCGACCCATGAACTGCTCGAGAGCATTCATCGCGCAAAGACCGGTGCGTTGTTGCGCGCGAGTGTGCGGATGGGCGCGATCTATGCAGGCGCTTCGGATGATGACCTTGCGGCTTTATCCGAGTACGGCGAGCACGCCGGTCTCGCGTTCCAGATTGTTGACGACATTCTGGATGTCGAAGAGTCGTCCGAAGCACTCGGCAAAACTGCAGGCAAGGACGCGCACCAACAGAAGATCACGTTCCCTGCCGTGTATGGTTTGGATGTCTCGCGCGACATGGCGCGCCGAGAATGCGAGCTTGCGCACAGCGTACTCGACCGGTTTGGCGACCGTGCCTTGCGGCTGCGCGAGATTGCCGCGATGATCGTCTCGCGTAAGTCATGAGCGCGGCCCGGCAGCGGCTTGACCGTGTGCTGGTGGAACGCGGCCTGGCCGACACGCGTGAGAAATCACAAGCCCTGATCATGGCGGGCCAGGTGATGGTGAATGGCCAGAAAGCCCTGAAAGCCGGGCAGGCTGTAGCGGCGGACGCTGCTCTCGAAGTACTCAGCAGGCCGCCCTTCGTGAGCCGCGGCGGATTCAAACTTGCCGCCGCACTTGCTCATTTTCAGATCGATGTCGCGGGCAAGGTTGCGCTCGATATCGGAGCCTCGACCGGAGGCTTTACCGACTGCCTGCTGCAGAACGGCGCTTCCCGCGTGCACGCCGTCGACGTCGGTTCAGGGCAGCTCGATTGGAAGCTGCGCAGCGATCCGCGCGTGGTGGTGTATGAAAATCTGAACGCTCGCAACATTAAGTTTGACGACATTGGCGAACTCTCTGCCATTCTGGTGTGCGACGTTAGCTTCATCTCCGTTACGATGATTCTTCCCAGCGCCGTACAATTGCTGGAACCGAATGGAGAGATGGTGGTGCTGGTGAAGCCGCAATTCGAAGCGGGCAGAGGTCAGGTGGGTACCGGTGGCATTGTGCGCGATCCGGCCGTGCATGAGATGGCCTGCCGGCGCGTGCAGGACGCAGTTGAATCGTTGGGGTTCCACGCCGAACTAATCGACAGCCCGATTCTGGGCACTGAAGGCAACAAGGAGTTTCTGCTCCATGGTCGCCATTAAGACGGTCGGCATCTTCTCAAAACCGCGTGTGCCCGCAGCGGCGGACTTGATCCCCCGGCTGATGCAGTGGCTTGCGGAACGCAACATTGCAGCGCGCTTCGATGCGGAGACGGCGTCGTATCTTGACGGCACGAGAGCTTTGCCGCGTACTGAAGTCCCTGATGGCTGTGAACTGGTCGTCGTGCTGGGTGGCGATGGCACGCTGCTTTCTGCGGCGCGCGCGATCTCCGGCAAAGAGATTCCTCTCTTCGCCGTGAACCTGGGCGGCCTGGGTTTTCTTACTGCGATCAGTCTGGACAATGTTTTCCCGGAACTGGAGCGCGCCTTCCGCGGTGAGCATCGCATCGGACGCCGCCGGTTGCTGCGTGCGGACCTGTTCCGTCATGGTGAGCGCATCGGACGTTACGAAGCGCTGAACGATGTGGTGATGAGCAAGTCGGACATCGCGCGCATGATCGACGTGGAGGCTTACGCCAACGACCAACTGGTCTGCCGTTATAAGGCCGACGGCATGATCGTTTCGACGCCGACGGGATCCACCGCCTACTCGTTGTCTGCCGGAGGCCCCATCATCTATCCTTCGGTGGATGCGCTGTGCATTACGCCGATCTGCCCGCATATGTTGACGAACCGGCCGGTGATCGTGCCTTCGGAGATGAGCATCACGTTGATCTCGAAGACGCAGGATTGCTCGGCATTTCTCACCATCGACGGCCAGGTGGGCGAGCCCTTATGCGAAGACGACCGCATCGAGTGTCAGCTCTCGGACTACGCGCTGAACCTGATCCGACCGCCGCACAAAATGTTCTTCGACGTGCTGCGCCAAAAGCTGAAGTGGGGCGAGCGCTAGGTGCTGCGCACCATGCGGCGGCTGCCGCTGACGTTCTGGATTTTCACCGGCATGGCCGCAGGCATTGCCGTTGGCATCTTGTGGCCGGGCTTTGCCGTTAAGCTCGCACCGGTCAGCAACATTTTTCTCAAGCTGATCAAAAGCATTCTCGCGCCGTTGATCTTTGGCACGTTGGTGGCCGGCATTGCGGGCGCGGGCGACATGAAGCAGATGGGCCGCATCGGCGTGAAGGCGATTATATATTTCGAGATCATCACCACCGTCGCGCTATTCGTCGGGCTTGCCGCCGTCAACATCCTGCAACCCGGTTCCGGCATGCATCTGGCGCGCTCCGGAGCAGAGGTCGCGCAGAGCTTGCCGAAGCAGACACTCGAAACGGTACTCGACCACATCTTTCCGTCGAGCATTGCCGACGCAATGGCGCGCGGCGACGTATTGCAGATCGTGGTGTTCTCGTTTCTGTTTGGCGCCGCGTGCCTTGCCATTGGTTCGAAGTCGGGGCCGGTGGTCCGTTTCTGCGAGTCGTTATCCGAAGTGATGTTCCGCTACACCAACTACGTGATGTACCTGGCACCGCTCGGCGTGGCTGCGGCGATGGCGGTGACCGTCGGCTCCAAAGGAATCCACGTGCTGTTCGGATTGGGGCGCTTGCTGGGTACGCTCTACTTTGCGCTTGCCGTGTTTGTGGTTTGCGTGCTCGGCGCGGTCATCCTGCTCACGCGCGTACCGCTCGGCCGCTTCTTCGCTGCCGTGCGCGGCCCGGGACTGATCGCGTTCTCCACCGCATCGAGTGAAGCTGCCCTGCCCCTCGCTCTGGAAAATATGGAGCGCTTCGGCGTGCCCAAACACATCGTCGGCTTCGTGCTGCCGACCGGCTATAGCTTCAATCTCGACGGCACCACGTTGTACCTATCGATCGCCTCGATCTTTGTAGCGCAGGCCGCGGGTATTCAACTGACGTTGGGGCAGCAGCTACTCATGATGCTGACGCTGATGCTGTCGAGCAAAGGAGTGGCAGGCATTCCGCGATCATCCATCGTCGTGCTCTCAGGGACACTGGCAACGTTCAACTTGCCGATGGAAGGCGTCGCCGTGATCTTAGGCGTCGATGCGTTGATGGATATGGGCCGGACGCTGGTGAACGTGCTCGGCAATTGTCTGGCGTCCGCAGTCGTGGCGCGCTGGGAAGGCGTGAAGTTCGTAGGATCGGCGGCGCTCGATGACGTGGAAGCAAGCGCCGGATCAAACCTGCTGTAGCTGATCACCGCGAATACTATTCGCGCAACAGGCTGAGATACAACAGGCGGCCATCGCGTTCGATCTGCAGGATTAACGGATCGTCCGCGCCGAGGTGATCGAGTTCAGCGCGCAAGCCGTCGATGGTTTCGATCTTCTTGGTGTTGAGCGCATAGATTACGTCGCCCGGTTGCAAGCCGCCCGTACGCGACTGCGACGAGTCTGCCGAGCGCGCAGCAACGACAACGCCGTACGGCTTGCGCAGATCGGACACCAGCGAGGCGATTTTCGGACCGACCTCGATGCCGACGATCCCCAACTTCGCAATCGTGTTGGTCTCGGGCGACACCAGGTCGAGCAGCGCTTCGGATTCATCTTCGCGTTCGGCAATGGCGACTACCACCGGGAGCTTCTCGGAGCCGCGCACGATTTCGAGACGGATCTTCTCGCCGTTGTGGCGCCCGTACAGATAATCGTGCAACTGGCGCGCGTTGGAGATCGGCCTGGTGTCGACGGAGATCAGAATATCGCCAATCTGAACACCGGCTTCAGCCGCCGGACTCTCCGGTAACACGTCGGCAAACAACACGCCGGTATCGCGGGGTAGCTGCAGCCCTTTCGCAAGATCCACATCGATCGTCTGCGGAAAGACGCCGATCTCGCCGCGCCGCACATGGCCGTGCTCGCGAATCTGCCGGTACGCGCCGGCGACCAGGTTACTGGGGATCGCAAATCCAATTCCTTCGCTGCCGCCCGATTGCGAAAGGATGAACGTGTTGATACCCATGACGCGCCCCTCGGGATCGAGCAGTGGGCCGCCGCTATTCCCGGGATTGATCGGCGCGTCTGTTTGGATGTAAACCATCGAGTCGTCGGGTTTCAACTGGCGGCTGGTCGAACTCACCACGCCCATGCTGACGGAGTTCTCCAAGCCCAGCGGGTTACCGAACGCGAGCACCAGTTGACCCTGCCGGATTTCGTCCGAGTCTCCGAAGGGCAGCGCAGGCAGGTTCGTTTTATCGACCTTCAGAATCGCGATGTCGGATTCGGAATCGATGCCAATGACCTTTGCCGAAAGTAAGCTGCTGGGCGCGGGCGTACCGCGTGCGTAAGTAGCGGCCCCTGCTGAGAATAAGTGGACCTTCACAGTAGTCGCGCCCTTGACTACGTGACTATTAGTAACGATGTAGCCATCACTGCTGACAATCACGCCGGAGCCGGAACTGCGCTGGCGCGAGAAGTAAGCAGCTTTACCAGATTCGGAATCTTCGTCGAGTGAATAGCCCGTCGCAAACACCTGCACGACAGACTTGCCGACACGATTCGAAAGAGCCTGCAGGGCACTGCTGAGTTGCTTAAGCGGGTCGAGTGAGGATTGCGCGAACGCAGGTGTGCTCAACAGCAGGGACAGCACACAGCATTGGATGCGCGACACGCCCATGAACTCAATTAACGGTCGGAGTTGTCCTGATGTTCGCGCTCTCGTTCTCTGACTTTGCCTTTCACTTTGGCGACGCCCTTTTGCGTCTCCTCGCGAGCTTTGAGCGCCTGCTCTTTGACAAATGCCGCGTCTTTCTTTGTTTCTTCTTTTACAAAGGCCGCATCTTTATGCAGCTCTTCTTTGACCACCGCGCCGGTATGGTGCAACTCTTGTTTTGCGCGTTGCTGATCGCTGGGGCTGCAAGCGCCCAGGACCGCGATCACCGGAACTGCCCACCAAATTCGCTTCACAAACGCTCGCCCTCCTTAGCCCGCCAGTGCCTGCTGCAGATCCGCCGTGATGTCTTCCACCGCTTCGATCCCGACCGAAAGGCGCACCAGATTCTCGCGAATCCCCATTCGTTCCCGATGCTTCGGAGACAGTTCCCGATGCGAACTCATCACCGGATACAGCATCATACTGTGCACGTCACCCACCGAAGTAGCCGGAACAATCATCTTCAGCCGGTTCATGAAGTCGAAGATATCTTCTTTGTTGACGCCCTTCAATTCAAAGCTGACCACGGCTCCGTCAGTCCCGGCGCGAATACGCGTTGTATGACGGCGGCATCCGGATGCGCCGGATCGCCGGTAAAGTAAACGCGGTCGACCTGCGGGTGGGTCGCCAGCCACGAAGCAACCTTGCACGCATTCTGGCACTGACGTTCCATCCGCAGCGGAAAGGTCTTGATGCCGCGCAACGCGAGATAGCTTTCATGGGGACCGAGCACCGGCCCGGCGATGCGTGAGAAGGCACGCAGAGCTTCCAGATGCTCGGCGTCGCTCACGATGATTCCGCCCAGCACGTCGCCGTGACCTGAAAGGTATTTCGTCAGGCTGTGCACCACCAGGTTCGCGCCCCATTCGAGCGGCCGGGTGACTACCGGAGTCGAAAAGGTGCTGTCCACGATCAGTGCGGCGTTTACTTCCCGCGCGATCTCCGCGACGCGATCGACGGGCGCGACACGCAGCAGCGGATTTGAAACAGTCTCCATCAACAACGCGCCCGGCTTATGCTCGGTCACGGCGGCACGCAGCGCATTGAGATCGCAAAAATCCACAAAGCGAACCTCGACGCCGGACGGCTCGACGAGCTTCATCAGCAGGTTCACGGTCGCGCCGTAAAGAGCACTGGCCGCGACAATGGAACGGCGCCGGTCCTGCAGCGCCACTTGGATTGCGGTGTGCAGCGCCTGCATCCCGGAACTGCACGCCAGGGCGCCGGCGCCAGATTCCAGATCGGTGACGACTTCCTCTAGCGCAGCGTTGGTCGGGTTGGTGTAACGGGCATAGCTATCGCCGGGTATTTCGCGCGCGAACACGCGGTCCAGGTCGCGAATGTCGTCATAGATGTAACTTGCCGATTGATAGATCGGCGTAGTCACCGGTACGCAACCGCGGCCCCGCTTGCGCTCGCCCGTGTGTACCGATTTGGTCTGTAGTTTCATATCTCTATTTGCGCTTCCATCGGACGCCGTCTTTCGTGTCCTCGAGCAAAATGCCGGCCGCGAGTAACTGCTGGCGCACTTCATCGGCGCGTTGAAAGTTTTTCGACTTCTTGGCGCGCGTGCGCTCTGCAACCAGGGCCTCAATTTCTGTTTCGGCCATGCCATCTTCCGCTACGTCGGGCCGCAGCACTTCAAAGACGGAATCGAACAACGCGAGCAGGCGGCCGGCGCTCTCGGTGTTGCCTTGCCGGAACTCGCCCGTGTCGATCGCGGTATTGCAATCGCGAATAAATTCAAAGACGGCGGCGAGCGCTTCGGCAGTGTTCAGGTCGTCGTCCATCGCCTCGCGAAACTGCTGCATCGCCGCGTTCGCGCGCGCGAGGATCACGTCACTGACCCCTTCCGGAAAGCGCGAGCCGGTGATCCGGAACTGGAATGCCCGCACTCGTTCGATGGCAGCAGTCGCCGACTTCAACCCTTCGAAAGTAAAGTTCAGGCCTTTGCGATACGGTACCGAAGTCAGCAGATACCGCACGCTCTCCGCGGTAAAGCCGCGGTCCAGGATGTCGCGCAACGTGTAAATGTTGCCGAGCGACTTCGACATCTTCTGGCCGTCGACCAGCAAAAACTCAGAGTGCACCCAGAAGCGCGAGAACGGATGCGACGTGCACGCCTCCGATTGCGCAATTTCGTTTTCGTGGTGCGGAAAGATCAGGTCGACGCCGCCCGCATGAACGTCCAGCGTTTCGCCGAGGAAGTGAATGGCCATCGCAGAACACTCGATGTGCCAGCCCGGCCTGCCGCGTCCGACAGATGAATCCCACGCCGGCTCGTCGCCCTTCGGAGCTTTCCAAAGCGCGAAGTCGCGAGCGTCGTCCTTCTCGTAAGTATCGACGTCTACGCGGGCGCCGCTACGCGCGTCAGAGAAGTCGCGGTGCGAAAGCTTGCCGTACCCGGGGAATTTCGCAATGCGGAAGTAGATGGACCCTTCGCTCTCGTACGTGTAACCGTCTTCACCCAGCTTGCGGATCATCTCCGCCATTTCGGGGATGTGGTCGGTGGCTCGCGCTACGACCTCGGCGGTCTCCACGCGCAACTTGTGCATATCCGCGAAGAACGCGTCGGTGTACTCCGCCGTGTATTCAGACAACGTCTTGTTCTGCGCCATCGCGTTGCGGATGATCTTGTCATCTACGTCGGTGATGTTCATGACGTGATGCAAACCGAAACCCGATGCGCGCACCCAACGCCGCAAGAGATCGTAAAAGAGGAATGTCCGGAAGTTGCCGATGTGCGCGAAGTAGTAAACGGTGGGCCCGCAAGTATACATGCGCGCGGTCTTTCCATCGGCCGGCTGGAACAGTTCCACCTGCTGAGTCAGGGTGTTGTAAAGGCGCAAAGGCATGTCGCGAGAGTGAAGTACCTATCCTAACAAGCCCCTGTCAGCACCGTTCCGGCAGCGCGAACACAGGCGTGCGCGAGAAAAGATTAAAAAAAGTTTCCACAGGGAATTCACGACACTATAATCAGAGGTGAGCAGGAAATAGGTCCTGCGCGGCGCCCCGCTCGGCGTCTCCGTTTCTCCATGAAGAGAGCAACGAAATCTCTCGGGGAGGGCCTGATGGCCAATATTTATTTCGTCGGTCTGGCTTCACAAACCGCCGCTCAGCTTGAGCGTGCGATGGCAAATAAGTCACACAAAATAGTCAAATTCGGCACCGATACAGGCGCTGAGAAACTCGGAAATGCAGATGTAATTTTCGCTGCCGGCGATGACTTTCAGTATCGCGGGCTGCTGGCTGACGTGCGTGCGCGGAAACCGCATCAACCGTTTGTCGTAGTAACGCGCTTGCCCGACACGCGCGCCTGGCTCGATGCGCTTGAGGCCGGCGCCACCGATTTCTGCGCAGAGCCGATTGAAAGCAAACAGCTTGGGTGGGTTCTGGATTCGGCACTGGGCAAACGTTCCGCCAAGGCTGCGGCTTAAGTCTGAACCAACGCGATCACTAGCGGCCGCGACGTGCCGCGCGCGTTGGCAACGGTTCGCAACTGAAACATCGAACCAGCCGCATGATAATCTCGTAGTTACGGTTTGAATGGCGGCAACAACGAAAGTAGTGACGAAACCTGCGCTTCCTCCTATGGGAGTGTGGCTACCTCCGGTCTTGGCCGGATGGGTCATCCCCGGCGCCGGCCATTTCCTTCTGAAAAAGCGTGGCCGCGCGGCGCTGCTGCTCGGCAGCATCACCCTTATGTTTCTGCTGGGCTTGATGATGCGCGGCATGATGTTCACGCCCGAAAGCGGCGACCTGCTTACTACGCTTATCAATTACGGCGGCTTCGTCGGCGATCTTGCGTCGGGCGCACTTTATCTGGTCGCGGTGATGCTGGGTTACAACCAACCGGACATGGCCGGGCACGTTCATGATTACGGAACCAAATTTCTGGTAACCGCCGGACTGCTGAACATCCTCGCCATGGTGGACGCTTTCGAGATCGCAACAGGCAGGAAATCCTAATGCCGAAGATGAACCTGAGCCATTTCGAAGCCGCGCTGCTGTTTGCGCTGTTCGCCTCTGTCGTGCTGGGCGTGGTGACACGCAAGACCGACCGTGAGCGTCTCAACTACGGCCTTTACTGCTTCGGCTACTTCATGGTCGCGCTGTTCGCGATTGCCTGGGTCATGAAGCTCGGCCACGGCTGATCGACCTAGCCAGATCCGCTGCCCAGCGCAGCACGCACCACAATCCACGATTTCTCCCACTTCGATAACGCGATGCGGCGGCTCAGCACGTCGTAGTTCGAGGCGCGGATGCGCTCGAGCAAGTTCGAGTAGATGGTGATCAGAGCCCACAACGACGAACGGCTGCCACGATCGACCATACCAATCAGATCCCGCGATTGATTGTAATAGCCGCGCGCGCGGTCTGCTTCAAAGCGCATCAGTTCGCGAAACTGCGGCGAGCTTACCGAAGCTTTCAGATCGCTCTCGCTCACATTAAAACGCGCCAGGTCTTCCGCCGGAATGTAGACACGTCCGTTGGCTGCGTCTTCCTGCACGTCGCGCAGGATGTTGGTCAACTGAAACGCGATGCCGCACTTCTCGGCCAACAGCAATGCTTGCGGATCCTTGAAGCCGAAGATGTGAATCGTGGTGAGCCCAACCACGGACGCGACGCGATAACAGTACGCGTAGAGATCCTGAAACGTGGTTATCGCGGTGGGGTTCAGGTCCGACGCGACACCGTCGATCATGTCGAAGAAATATTGATGCGGGATGCGGTAGCGCTGCACCGTATCGTGGAATGCGGGCCACATCTCATGACCGTCGAATTTGCCCTGGAGCGCTTTGTCGAGCGATGCGCGCCAGCGTTCTATGGGCGCGAGCGTCGCACCGGGTTCATCGCTCAGGTCATCGCAGTACCGCATGAACGCATACATCGCGCACATGGCATTCTTGCGCTCACGCGAGAGCAGCACAAAGGAGTAGTAAAAGTTTTTCGCGCGCGCCTTGGCCACCTTGCGGCAGAACGCGTACGAAGCTTCGAGCGATAGCATCAGGCGCTGCGCTTCCACGCGGCGCGCGCCAGCGATGCAGTAAGAATACCGGCGCGTTCGATCTTCGAAATCTTCGGCCGCTGCACCAGCACGTTATAGCCCTGCTGCTCGATTTTATCGAGCACCCGCATGCCGCCGCGGCTGAACAGATCGAGATCGAGAGAAAGATGCCGGTCCACCTGTTGAACCAGCGGCAGCCCTTGCAACAAACAACTCGCGCGCGTAGGCCACCATCTCGCGCATCGCTGCTGCGAAAGCAGGTGAGAAGCGGCGTGCGAACAACTCCTCCAGCGTGTAGCCATGCTTTCGCAAGATTTCGAGCGGCATATACACACGATCTTTGTCGAGATCGATCGTGACATCCTGCCAGAAGTTCGCAAGCTGCAACGCGGTGCACGTGGCATCGGAAAGCGCTTGCCGCGGCGCGTCGGAATAGCCGTTGAGATAAAGCAGTATTCGTCCCACCGGGTTCGCCGAGTTCCTGCAATATCCGAGCACGTCGTCCCACGTCTCGTAGCGGCCGACATGCTGATCCTGAATGAATGCGGTGATCAGATCGTCGAACGGCTGCTGCGGAATGTTGTGCTTCTGCACCGTTGTTTGCAGCGCGACAAAAACCGGATGGCTTGCCGAGCCGCGATACATGCGGTGCAACTCTTCGCGCCACCATGCCAGCATGCGCAGACTCTCTTCGTGGTCGCCGAGCTCATCGCCCAGGTCGTCGGCCCAGCGGCAATAGGCGTAAACGTTGTAGAAATCCTGATGCAGGCGCTTAGGCAGCAGAAAACTGACGACGTGAAAATTTTCGTAGTGACTGGTTGCCAGCCAGCGCGTGTAGCGAACCGCCTCAGGCTCCGTCGCCGCATGAGCCATCGCGCCGGCGCTGCGCACAAAGTCTTTCGGCGCCAGCAGCGTCATGGAATGATGGCTGTTTTGAGGCTACCGTTTTGCTGCGCGAGCGCGGCGAATACCTTGGGCACGTTCACCAGCGGCTCCTGGCAGTTGACGAACTCAGACGCGGTAACGTGCCCCGCTTCGATCACGTCGAGCGCCTCGCGCACCAGCGCCGGAGTGTGGTGAAAGCTGGCAACAAAACTCAGGTTGGAGTAGTGCACCGTTTCCGTCTCGAGTTCCACGCGCGTGCCGCTGGGGCAGCCACCGAAGAAATTGACGGTCCCGCCGCGGCGCACCATCTGCACCGACCATTGCCAGCATTCGGGCTTGCCCACCGCTTCAATGGCAACGTCGACTCCCCTGCCCTGCGCGATCTCGCGCACGCGTGCGACAGGCGCCGGATAATCTTCCAGTGACACGCCAAACTCAGCACCCATCTGCAGCGCGCGTTGAATCTGCATCGCACGACGGCCCAGCGCAATCACGCGAGCACCGGCCAGCGCGGCGATTTTCACGATCATGCTCCCGAGTGGACCAAGCCCGACTACGGCAACGAAGTCGCCCTTCTTCACGCCGGCATCGCGCACGCCTTTCAGTGCGCAGGCGAGCGGCTCAACTAACGCCGCGTCCGCAAACGGTAGCGCGTCGGGCAAACGATACGTGTTGCGCTCAACGATGCGGGCGGGAATGCGGATGTACTCGGCATAAGCGCCGTTGTTGAAGACCAGGTCTTCGCACAGATTCTGCTGAGCATGCTGGCAGTAGAAACACTCGCCGCACGGCGCGGAGTTAGCCGCGACAACGCGATCGCCCGCGCGAAAGTTGGTAACCGCTTTGCCGACCGCGATAACTTCTCCGGCCAGTTCGTGACCGAACAGCGCTGGCGGAACGATCATGCGCGCGTGATAGCCACGGCGGAAAACTTTCACGTCGGTTCCGCAGGTGAGCGCCACGCGCACGCGCACCAATAGATCACCGGGGCCGAGGTCGGGAACCGCGACCTGTTCGACCACCACGTTTTCCTTGCCGTAAAGTACGGCGGCTGTCATCTGCTGCGGCAACGTCAGGAATTCTCCTGCGGGTGCACGACGATCTTCAGAGAAGAGTCCGTCGGCTGGCGGGCAAGCGTAAATGCCTCTTCGATCTTATCAATAGGCAGGGCATGCGAAACCAAACGTGCGACGGGCAGCCGCCGTGAGAAGACCAGATCGGCCGACTCGCGCTGCACATCCACCGACGCGCTATAAGATCCCATCAACACTCGCTCACCGACGCAGATGCTCGCGCCCGACAGTTCGATGCGTTCTTTGTCCGAGGTTTGCGCAAACAGAACGATCCTTGCCCCCGGCCGCGAACAGTTCACCGCTTCTTCGACCATACCCTTCGCCGCAGTGGCGACGATCACGATATCAGCACCGCGACCGTCTGTCAGCTTGCGAAGCGACGCCGCAACATCTACTTCGCGGGGATTCCACGCGTGCTGTGCGCCGCACTCCGCAGCCAACGCGAGCCGGCGCGCAATGGTGTCAGTGACGGCAACCTGACATCCGCGTTCGGCCAGGATCATCGTAAACAACAGTCCAATGGGCCCCTGACCCATCACAAGCACCACGTCGTCCGGCGCGGGCGCGCACTGTTCGACTGCCTTGAGGCAAGTGTTCACCGGCTCCATGAACGACGCCTCGTCGAACGTGACACCGTCGGGAATCTTCTCTACACCGCGCTCGACGATCCAATCCATGACACGCACGTACTGCGCGAAGCCGCCGCCTGCCGGCTCGAAACCTGCTGTGATGCCGACGCGCTTATAGACCGCGCACTGTGCGTACAGTTTGCGCGCACAGTAGAAGCAGGTGCCGCACGGGATGTGATGAAACGCGGCGACGCGATCGCCCACGCGGAATTTCGTAACGCTCGCGCCCGTGGCAACAACCGTGCCCGCCGTCTCATGTCCGAACACGCGCGGCGGCGGGAGCAGGTTGTACTCGACCTTTTTCAGGTCCGTGTGACAGACGCCGCAGGTTTCGACGCGCACCAGAATTTCTCCGCTACCAATCGCAGGCGTGGCAATCTCTTCGACGCGCACACTGCTGTCACCGCGGTAGACACCGGCTCGCATCATTTCCGGAACTTCAGAATTCGCAGCTATCAAGAAATGCTCCCAATCTGCGCGCCGCAATTCCGCAGCGCCGTTGTAATCGCAATAGTTCAGGGAATCGTTGCGTCGGCCTGGCGAGCGCGCCTGCTAGTAAACGAGCGACGCGGTAGCGTCCGTCGGCCCCGAGCGCTGCTTGGAAATCGTTCGCAAACGTTTCCTCCGCCAGATCACTGACGCTGCGCACGCAGTAGAAAGGAACACTGTAGTGCGCCGCGCGTTGCGCAATCGCGGCCGACTCCATGTCCACTGCGCTCGCACCGGATGCACGTAGTGCTTGCTTCTCGGCGGCACTCGCGGCGATGGTACCGCTCGATGTCAGTGCTCCGCTACGATGCGGCTTCTCCGATTGCGGGTGCTGCGCCGGCATGCCATCCACAGTGTCCGCGACAAACACATCGCCGATGCGCAGTTCGGGATCGAGCGCACCGCAAAAGCCCGTGCTGCACACCGTGAGCGCGCGCGTGATCGACAACACGCTATCCACTGCAGCGGAGGCTCGCGCAGCGCCCGCGCCATTGGCAATCGCAATCATCTGTTGCCCATTCCAGTTGGCGACGCGCGCCCAGTGCACGGGCACTTCGAGCGGCGACACGTTGGAGCAGTAAGGAAGGAACCCGTCGAACTCGCGTGGTTCTGCAGAGACAAAGAGCCGCATGCTAGTGCACGTATCCGTTCGCCTGGAACCACTCGACCGCGCGTGTCAACGCCGCATCGACAGAGCCCGGCGCAAAGCCCAGTTCTCGGGAAGCCTTCGCATGCGAGGCGAACATGTGCTTCTTCGCCATGCGCACGGCTTCGAGCGGCGCGCGTGGCGGCACGCCGGTCAGGTTGGCCCACGCAGTTGTCGCCACACCGGCAGCGTAGGCCACTGCATAGGGCAGCTTCACAGCCGGTGCTTTCCTTCCGGTCAAGGTCGCGAGCCGCTGAAGGATCTGGGACAACGTCAGATCTTCGCAACCGAGAATATAGCGCTCACCCGTGCGCCCATGCTCCGCCGCAAGCAGATGGCCCCCTGCGCAATCGCGAACATCCACCAGGTTCAAACCGGTGTCGATGTAGGCCGGAAGTTTTCCGCTCAGAAAATCGAGCACGATCGCGCCTGTGGGCGTTGGCTTCACATCGTGATCGCCAATGGGAGCCGTAGGATTGACGATCACCACCGGGAAACCATCGGCCGCGAACTCGCGCGCGACTTGCTCCGCTTGAAACTTCGAGCGTTTGTAGTGGCCCGACATCTGGTCGATCGACACTGGCTGCTGTTCATCGCCCACACCGCCTTGCGGAATGCCGATGCAGCCCACAGTGCTGGTGTAGACGAATCGCTCAACGCCGGCATCACGCGCCGCGTTCAACATATTGCGCGTGCCTTCGACGTTCGATGCATACATCTCTTCCGGGCGCTTCGACCACAACCGGTAATCCGCGGCGACGTGAAACACCATGCCGCAACCAGCCACGGCGGACGCGAGCGATGAAGCGTCGCGCAAGTCGCCCAGCTTGCGTTCGACATCGGGGAGATCCGCGATTTTGCTGTTGGGCCGCACCAGCGCGCGCACGTGATGACCGCGTTCACTCAATAACCGCGCGACATGCCAGCCGATGAATCCGGATGCTCCGGTCACCAGCACCGGTTTCAAGTCAACGCTCCGTTTGACTGTTGACGTAAGCCGCGAGCGCCATCAGCGGAAACGAGTGCCGGTAGTAGTGATAAGTCAGATAGAAGACTTTGGGGAAACCGGTGCCGGTCGCAAGTTCCTCATCCCAGCCGCCGTCCGAGCGCTGTGTCTCGAGCAGATAGCGCACGCCGTTATGCAGGCTTGAGCTATGCGTGTCGCCGCCCGCGATCAAACCGAGAATGGCCCAGGCGGTTTGCGAAGCGCAGCTCGCGGTTCCGGTGAACACGCCGTTGTCGTAACTCGCGCAGCTTTCGCCCCATCCGCCATCGGCGTTCTGGATGGAGCGCAGCCACTCGTTCGCGCGCTGGATGTGCGGCTCGTGGTCGTCTTCGCCTGCGGCGGCCAGCCCGCGCAATGCGAAGCAGGTTCCGTAGATGTACGCCACGCCCCAGCGGCCATACCAGCTGCCATCAGCCTCTTGTGTCCGCACCAGATATTGCACGCCGCGCTGGATCGCCGCATGTTGCCGCGTCAGGCCATGCGCCGCGAGGCCTTCCAGCACGCGCCCGGTAATGTCGGCACACGCGGGATCGAGCATCGCGTTGTGATCCGCGAAGGGAACGTTGTTCAGGAACTCCCAGTTGTTGTCGACGTCGAACGCAGCCCAGCCGCCATCGGAACCCTGCATGGCAACCAGCCATTCAGTCGCACGCTGCAGACACGCGCGCTGCTCCGGGCTGTCGTTGCTCTCGCAATGTTTGAAGGCGAGCAGCACCATGGCCGTGTCGTCGATATCCGGATAGAACTCGTTGTTGAACTCGAACGCCCAACCTGACGGTTCGGTGTTGGGCCGATGCACCGCCCAATCGCCTTTGCGGCGGATCTCTTTGCTGACCATCCACTGCGCAGCGCGGCGAAAGGCATCGTCCGGTTTCGCGCCGGCCTCGCCCAATGCGTAGAGCGCAATCGACGTATCCCAGATCGGCGAGAAGCACGGCTGGAAGAAGAAGCGCTTGCCGTCATCCACCATCAGATTGTTGAACTGCTTCAACGCTTCCACGCGGTGCGGATGATCGGGCGCATAGCCCAGTACATCGAGCGCCATGATCGCGTACATCATCGGCGGATAGATTGCGCCAAGCCCATCAGAGCCCTTGAAGCGTTCGAGCATCCAGTGTTCGCATTTGCGCAGCGCGCTGCGATGAATGCGCGAGAAGCCGTAGTTCTCCCACAGCTTCAGAATCTTGTCCGAAGACATGAAGGCCTTACGCCAGTTCAGCCAGCTATCGCCCAGATCGAATTCGTAACTGCGCCCGGGCAGATGCAACTCATCGAGGTTGAAGCCCTTCGGCACCGGACGGCGCGGGTTATGCGCGTGCACGATCGCGAGTGCAATCACGATCGCTCGCGTCCACGACGACATGCGATAGAGCAGCTTTCCCGGCAGCAGCATAATCTCGGGCGGGATGCTGGGGCAGTACTCGCGCGGGTAAAGATCGAACAGACTCAGGTTGACTTTGACGTAACTGTTGGACGATTGAATGCCGCCCAGCGCGAGGATACGATCGCGCAGGCGGATCAAGCGCGCATCGCTGACCGGCACTCCGCCGAGCTTCAGCGCAAAATACGCTTTGACGCACGCACTGATCTCAGACGGGCCGGTGGGATAGATGTTGAATCCACCATCGGGCAACTGCCTCGCCAGAATTGACGCCACCGCTTTGTCGACAAGCGGACGCGACTCCGGCCGCCACACGCCGTTCTGCGGCGGGTACAGCCACAACTGCAGCAGGATGAAATCGGATTCGAGAGTACTGTCGGCAGTAAGTTCGGCCCACCAGTAACCCTCGTCCCGCTGCAGACTGAGAAGGTGTTCGGAAGCTCGTTTGATTGCGGGAACTAGAGTGTCGAGTGTTTCGCCGGTCTGGATGGTGAGCGGAGTCATCGTAACGACACGAGGCCCGCCGACGCTGAGTTCAACTCAGGCGGCAGCGAGAAGCGCACATCCTCATCGACCAGCTCGACGACTTCCAGTTGCGAATAGCCTTGGCCCTGCAGCGCTTCGACAAGTTGCTCCACCAGATGCTCCGGAGCCGATGCACCGGCGGTGACGCCGACGTTCTTCGCGCCTTCGAGCCATGCGGGATCAACGTCGCTCCAATCGTTGACAAGGTAGCCTTGCACACCGAAGTTGCGGCCCACTTCCACCAGACGCTTCGAATTGGAACTGTTCGCAGAACCCACGACCAGTAACAAGTCGCACACCGACGCCACGCCCTTCACCGCCATCTGCCGGTTCTCGGTGGCGTAGCAGATATCCTGCGTCTTGGGGCCTACGATCATCGGGAAGCGCTCTTTCAAGCGCTGCACGATGTCGCGTGGTTTCGTCGAGACTGAGCGTTGTCTGCGTGAGATAAGCGACGCGCGACGGGTCGGCCAGTTGCAGCGCGTCCACATCTTCGACGCTCTCCACCAGAATCGATTGCCGCGGCGCTTCGCCCAGCGTGCCCGTCACTTCATCGTGATCCTTGTGGCCGATCAGAACGATGGTGTAGCCGGCGCGTGCGAACTTGATCGCCTCGACGTGAACCTTGGTGACCAGCGGACAGGTCGCATCGATCACGTTCAAGTTACGTTCCTTAGCCTCGACGCGAACCGTCGGCGAGACTCCATGCGCACTGAAGATGGCGCGCGCGCCTTCCGGCACTTCGTCCAACTCTTCGACAAAGATGGCGCCGGCTTCGCGCAGTTCTTCGACCACGTGCTTGTTGTGCACGATTTCTTTGCGCACATACACGGGGGGGCCATACAGATCGAGCGCAATCTTAACGACGTCGATGGCGCGCACGACGCCCGCGCAAAAGCCGCGCGGCTTCAACAGGTAGAGCTTTTTTTCCTCACCGTGGTTGACGGCTATCGGCTTTAGAGGCATAGAGTTGGGGTGAAGTCTATTATAACAGCGCGCCCATCGAACGCTTGCGCCGTGGGACACTGTGCGGATGCTGCATTGGTCCCGATTTCGTTTGGATGAACGGGAGTTTGCGCTGGTTGCAGATGACGACGGAATTCGCGCCATTCGCTTCGACGGCACGCCCCCGGCAGGCGCTGTCGAGAACGATCGCCATCCGCATCTTCGCGAGCTTGCCGAGCAGCTTTCCGCCTACTTCCGCGGTGCACGCCGCGACTTTGATCTGCCGCTCGCACCACAGGGAACAGCGTTTCAGCTCAGCGTCTGGAAGGCTCTAACCGCGATTCCGTACGGCCAGACGTGCAGCTACCAACACATCGCGGAGCAAATCGGAAAGGCGAAAGCAGTGCGAGCCGTGGGCGCGGCGAACGGCGCGAATCCGCTGCCCATTGTTGTTCCCTGCCATCGCGTGATCGGGTCCAACGGCAAGCTGACGGGGTTCGGCGGCGGCTTGCCGTTGAAGCGCTTTCTACTCGATCTCGAAAGTGAAAACGTGCAACCCTTGTTCGACACTCAGCTTCGTTGAGGTCTTTCGACGCGAGCCGAGTATTATGTCCTCAGGAGAGCTTACGGAATGAAACTCGTGATCGGCTCAGACCATGCGGGTCTGGCGCTGAAAGAAGATCTGATCGCGGATCTGCGCACCCGGCACGAGATTGTCGATGTAGGCACGTGCACAACGGACCCGGTCGACTATCCCGACTTCGCCAAGAAGGTAGGAGAGCAGGTGATCTCGGGCGCGGTCGAACGCGGCATACTGATTTGCGGCAGCGGCGTGGGCGCCTCTGTTGCGGCGAACAAGATGCCCGGCATCCGCGCCGGACTTTGCCACGACACTTACTCGGCGCATCAGGGCGTCGAGCACGACAACATGAACGTGCTGGTGCTGGGCGCGCGCGTCATCGGCACCGCCACCGCACACGAACTGGTTCACACATACCTCACAGCGCAATTTACCGGCGAAGAACGTCACGTTCGGCGGCTCGCTAAGATCCAGCAGATGGAACAGGACGCGCGGAAGTAAGGAGCTCATGCAATTTTCACTTTCGACATCGGAGCAGGCAGCCGTTCAGCGCACGCTAGCGGATTGGGACACAGGGAAGATCGATCGCCTCTGGCATCGCGATGCTTCGCTGTGGACCAACCAGGACGAGAGCAAATGGATGGACTGGCTGCCGGTGGTCAGCCAGCAGATTGCAGGCGAAGCGGAACTGATCAAGTTCGCCGCCGACGTGAAGCAGCAAGGCTTTCGCGACGTGCTGCTGCTCGGGATGGGCGGCTCGAGCCTGTGCCCCGAAGTGTTGCGCGCTGACCTTCGGCGCGATCGCCCGGCTTTCCCGAGCTGCACGTTCTCGACTCGACCGACCCTGCGCAGATTCGCGACTTGCGGCAGAAGATCGACCCGGCCAAGACGCTGTTCATTGTCGTCGAGCAAGTCCGGCAGCACGCTTGAGCCCAATATCTTCAAGCAGTATTTCTTCGAGCAGCGGACAAGAATGGCAGCGCAGCTTCATCGCCATCACCGACCCGGGCTCGAAGATGCAGCAGCGTCGCCGAGCAGGACAAGTTCCGCCAGATCTTCTACGGCATGCCAAGCATCGGCGGACGCTATTCGGCGCTGTCGGATTTCGGCATGGTTCCGGCCGCGGTGATGGGCCTCGATGTCGCGCTGTTCCTCGCCAGCGCCGCAGGCGATGGTGGATGCGTGCAGAGCCGGCGAATGCGGCCGATAGAATCCCGGCGTGCGTGCTGGGCGCTATCCTCGGCACGCTGGCGCAAAGCAGGAGCGCGACAAGGTCACGATCTTCGCGTCGCCGGCGATCTACGATTTGGGCGCGTGGCTGGAACAGTTGATCGCGGAATCGACGGGCAAGGACGGCAAGGGCCTGATTCCGGTGGATCGCGAACCGCTCGGCGACGCCTGAGGTCTACGGCAACGATCGCGTCTTCGTCTATGTGCGGTTCACGCCGGAGCCGGATGCCGCGCAGGATGCGGCCGTCGACGCGTTGGAAGCCGCCGGTCAACCGGTGATTCGGATCGACATGGCCGACCGCTACGATCTGGGGCAGGAGTTCTTCCGCTGGGAGATCGCAACCGCGGTTGCAGGCTCGATCATCGGCATCAATCCGTTCAACCAGCCGGACGTCGAAGCCAGCAAGATCGCCACCAAGAAGCTCACCACCGAGTACGAAGAGAAAGGCAGTCTGCCCGCCGGAGACGCCGTTCTTCGAGCGGGACGGCGTGCAGTTGTTCACCGATCGCGATCAACACTGCGGCGCTGAGCAAAGCTGATCAGACCTTGAGCGGCGATCCTGCAAGCGCATCTCGCGCGCCTCCAACCCGGCGATTACTTCGCGCTGCTGGCGCTATATGCAGATGGATGCAGAGAATGAAGCGGCATTGCAGAAGATTCGGCAGGCCGTGCGCGACAAATACAAAGTGGCGACGTGCCTGGGCTTCGGTCCGCGCTTTCTGCACTCGACCGGGCAGGCGTACAAGGGCGGACCCAACACCGGCGTGTTCCTGCAGATCACACGCGAGGACGCCAACGACCTGCCGGTGCCCGGCCAGAAGTACACGTTCGGCGTCGTCAAAGCGGCGCAGGCGCGCGGCGATTTCGAAGTGCTGGTAGAGCGCAAGCGGCGGGCTCTGCGAGTGCATCTGGGCGCTGATGTCCGGCGCGGCTTACAACAACTGGCAACCGCGATGGGAGTCGCATAGATGCAAATCGGAATGATCGGCCTCGGCCGCATGGGCGCCAACATGGCGCACCGCCTGATGAACGGCGGGCACAAGTGCGTAGTGATGGATCTTGACCCCGCGCGAGTGAAAGAGATGGAAAGGCATGGGTGCGAAGGGCGCCACCGATGTCGACAGTCTTGATCGATCTGCTGAGTGCGCCGCGTGCGGTTTGGATGATGGTGCCGGCAGGCGACCCCACCGAATACATGGTCACGCAATTGATCGCGAAGCTCAGCCCGGGCGACACGATCATCGACGGCGGCAACTCTTATTACAAAGACGACGTGCGCCGCGCAGGCATGGCTGAAGCCAAAGGCATCCACTATCTCGATGCAGGCACCAGCGGCGGCGTGTGGGGACTCGAACGCGGCTACTGCCTGATGGTCGGCGGCAAGAAAGAAGCGTTCGAACGGCTGGAGCCGATCTTCAAAACGCTCGCGCCGGGCTTAGGTCACATCGACATCACGCCGGGACGCGAAGGACGAGTCGCAAGCCGAGCAAGGGTTATCTTCACTGCGGCCAAGCCGGGCTCGGGGCACTTCGTCAAGATGGTGCACAACGGCATCGAGTACGGCCTGATGCAGGCGTTGGCGAAGGCTTCGACATCATGAGCAACGCGCACTCGAAGGCGCTCGAAGAGAAGTATCAGTACGATCTTCCGACTGCCGGAAATCGCCGAGCTGTGGCGGCGCGGCAGTGTGGTCTCTTCATGGCTGCTGGATCTGACCGCCATCGCGCTTGACCGAAAGACCCGCAGCTTTCCGAGTACACCGGCTTCGTGCAGGATTCCGGCGAAGGCCGCTGGACCATTCAGGCGGCGCTGGATGAAGCAGTGCCCGGCGATGTGCTCGCATCATCGTTGTTCACGCGCTTCCGCTCGCGCCAGGAACACACCTTTGCCGAGAAGATGCTGTCCGCGATGCGCAAGCAGTTCGGCGGCCACGTCGAACGCGCCTCCGGAGGCTAGACGAGCATTGAGCACTGCAGCCGACCCGCACGCACTCACCGCCGAGACTGATCACGGGAAACCAGGCGGCCCCAACACGATGGTCATCTTCGGCGCTGCCGGAGACTTGACGACGCGCAAGCTGATCCCGGCCCTCTACAACCTGGGACGCTCAAAGCTGTTGCCGCATGACTTCGCCATTGTCGGCTTCGCCGTAGACGATCTGAATGACGACACGTTCCGCGAGAAGGTCCGCAAAGACCTGCTGGAGTATGCGGAGTGCCCGGACGATTGCGATGTTTGCAATTGGCTGCTCGAACGCGTCGCTTACATCAAAGGCGATTTCCGCGACCCCGATGCGTATCGCCGGCTGCGTGAGTGTTTAGAGAAACAGGACAATCAGTTCAACAAGAACGCGAGTCATCTGTTCTACCTCGCGACGCGCACCGCAGTTCTTCTCGGAGATCGTGAAGCAACTCGGCGATGCGGGCATGACCGCCGAAGAGAACGGTAACTGGCGGCGCGTGGTGATCGAGAAGCCGTTCGGCAGCGATCTCGATTCCGCCAAAGCATTGAACCGCGACATCGGCAAGGTGCTGAACGAGAAGCAGATCTACCGCATCGATCATTACCTGGGCAAAGAAACCGTCCAGAACATTTTGGTGTTCCGTTTTTCGAACGGAATTTTCGAGCCGATCTGGAACCGCCGCTACATCGACCACGTGCAGATCACGGTGGCCGAAACTCTCGGCGTGGAGCGGCGCGGCGGCTATTACGAAGGCGCCGGCGCGTTGCGCGACATGGTGCCGAACCACATCCTGCAGTTGATTTCGTTGACTGCGATGGAGCCGCCGATCTCTTTCAAGGCGGATGCCGTGCGCGACGAGCAAGCGAAGATCCTGCATGCGATCACGCCCTTGTCGCCCGAAGATGTTCTGACGCGCGCGGTGCGCGGTCAGTATGGTCCCGGCATGGAAGGCGCGGATCATGTCGCCGGCTATCGGGAAGAGCCGCTGGTATCGCCGGACTCGAACACCGAAACCTTCGTCGCGTTGAAGCTGGCCATCGATAACTGGCGCTGGGCCGATGTACCGTTCTACATCCGCACGGGCAAGCGGCTGGCGAAGCGCGTGACCGAGATCACCATACAATTCCGCCGCGCGCCATTCGTGTTGTTTCGCGACACGCCGGTCGACCAGCTCACGCCCAATCTGTTGATGATGCATATTCAGCCCGATGAAGGCATCAGCCTGCGCTTCGGCGCGAAAGTGCCCGGCGCGCATCGTTCGCGTGGGCGGCGTCAACATGAACTTCGAGTACAAGGATTACTTCGGCACCGAACCAAGCACCGGCTATGAGCGTTTGCTGTACGACTGCATGATCGGCGATCAAACGCTGTTCCAACGCGCCGACATGGTCGAAGCCGGCTGGAGTGCAGTGGAGCCGCTGCTCGATGTCTGGCGCGCGCTGCCGGCACGCAACTTCCCCAACTATGCCGCGGGGTCGTGGGGGCCCAAGGAAGCCGACGAGCTGATGAAGCGCGACGGCCGGCAGTGGAGACGCATCGAGTAGAATCAACAGCGATGCGTGCTTTCGCTGCTGCCGGTCTGCTTGTAGTATTCACTTCTGTTTCGCTCGCCGCCACGTGCGAGAGCTTGTCGTCGCAGCACCTGCCCGGCGTAACGATCACGGTTGCGCAATCGGTGGCTGCCGGACTGTTTACCCCGCCCTATGGACCATCGGTCGGCAAGCTTCCCGCATTTTGCCGTGTGGCGGGCGTGATCAGCCCGTCCAGCGATTCCGTCATTCGCTTCGAAGTATGGATGCCCGCTGCAGGCTGGAACCAGCGCTACCTGGGCGCGGGTAACGGCGGCTTCGCAGGCTCCATCGGTTATGGGCAGCTTGCGGGCAGCGTGCGGCGCGGCTTTGCGGCTGCCGGCAGTGACGCCGGTCATGAAGCGGACGGTGTGGATGCGAGCTGGGCATATCATCATCCCGAAAAGGTCATCGACTTCGGATACCGCGCAGTGCATGAGACTGCGAGCGTTGCCAAAGCACTGATCCACGCTTATTACGATCATGCGCCGGAGCACTCTTACTTCGATTCGTGTTCCGATGGCGGACGCGAAGCATTGATGGAAGCGCAGCGCTTCCCCGAAGACTACGACGGCATCCTGGCAGGCGCGCCGGCGAACAACTGGACTCATCTGGTATCGACCGGCATCGATCTTGCGAAGCCGCTCTATACGAATCCGGCGGGATACATTTCCAGTGTGAAGCTGCCCGCCATCACCGCAGCCGTGATGGCCGCGTGCGACGCGCAGGATGGTGTGCGCGACGGGATCCTGAGCGATCCGCAGTCCTGCCACTTCGATCCCTCGGTGCTGCTGTGCAAGGGCGCAGAGACGCGCACTTGTTTAACCGCGCCCCAGTTGATCTCGCTAAAGAAGCTGTACAGCGGGTCCGGTGTGTTTCCTGGATTCACGCCCGGGTGGTGAGTACCCGGGATGGGCGGACTGGATTCTCGGTGCGGGTCCTGGCGGCGGCGCGGGAATGATCTATCTCGAAAACTACTTCCGCTATATGGTCTATGAAGACCCGACGTGGAATTCTATGACGGCCAACGTTGATGACGCGCTGAAGCGCGCCGACGCAAAGACGGCCGAGGCGCTGAACTCAACAAACCCTGACCTGAGCCACTTCGCTGCGCGCGGTGGCAAGCTGATCATGTATCACGGCTGGAATGATCCGGCCATCTCGCCGATGAACAGCATCAACTACTACAACTCAGTCGTGCGGCAGATGGGCGCGGCTGCAGCGGCCGGGGTTGCACGCCTCTATATGGCTCCGGGTGTGGACCACTGCGCAGGCGGCGCCGGTCCCAGCGCGTTTGGACAGCTCGGAATCGCGGGAGCGACCGCGACTGACTTTCCGATGTTCAGCGCACTGGAGCAATGGGTCGAGAAAGGTACGGCGCCGGGTGAGATCGTCGCGACGAAGTTTGGCCCCGAGCGCAAAGTGCTGATGACGAGGCCGCTCTGCGCATATCCGCAGATAGCGAAGTACAAGGGCAGTGGAGATACGAACGACGCCGTGAACTTCGACTGCCGGTAGGATTACAAAGCCAACGTCGCAATCAGGGGCGCGACCGTCAGGGAGTGCATTAGCCGCTTCGAGCAGGTAATGCGCTTCCTAACGGGCGCGCCCCTGAAGAGTTTGGGATTGGTCGTTTAACTCTCCAGCAAATATCCTTCTTCGCCGTGCTGATGCAGATCCAGCCCTTGCTGTTCTGCTTCTGCTGGCACGCGCACGCCGAACACTACATCGCTTAACTTCAGCGCGATCAGCGTGCCGACTACTGCCAGTAAACACGCGATGCCTACACCGGCCAATTGATACGCGACTTGTACCGCGTGGCCGTCAATCATCCCGAGCGGCATCGTTTTGCCCGCAGCATCTTTGAGCGTGTCGTTGACCGCGCTGGTCGCGAAAACGCCGGTCAGGATTGCGCCTAGCGTGCCGCCCGCGCCGTGAACGCCGAAAGCATCGAGTGCATCGTCATATCCAAAGACTTGCTTCACCTTCGCAACCATGAAGTAACAGAACACGCCGGCCGCGGCGCCGATCAGCAGCGCAGGCATGGGGGCGACGAAACCTGACGCCGGCGTAATCGCCACCAACCCGGCGACTGCGCCTGAGATCAAACCGAGTGCACTCGGCTTTCCCGAGCGAGCCCACTCTACGAACATCCATGCCAACGCAGCCGATGCTGCGGCGAGATGCGTCGCGGTGAACGCGCTGGCTGCCAGGCCTGATGCTGCGAGCGCGCTGCCCGCGTTGAAGCCGAACCAGCCAACCCACAGGAGACCCGCACCGATGATGCTGATGACCACGTTATGCGGACGAAACGTCTCGCCCGGGAAGCCGCGGCGCTTGCCGAGATAGATCGCGCACACCAGAGCCGACACGCCCGACGTGACGTGCACTACGGTGCCGCCGGCGAAGTCGAGCGACGGGAAGCGGCCGTTACTGAACGCGTTCAATAATCCACCTTTCCCCCACACCATGTGCGCCATCGGGAAGTAGACCAGGAACATCCAAACGGTGGTGAAGAAAAGCATGGCACTGAACTTCATGCGCTCCGCAAATGCGCCCGAAATCAATGCCGGCGTGATGATCGCAAACATCAACTGATAAATCATGAATGTCTGGTGCGGGATGGTTGCCGCGTAATCCGCATTGGGTGCGGCGCCGACTCCGTTGAGAAAGGCGAAACGCAGATCGCCGATGAAAGGCACGCCTTCGGCAAAGGCAAGACTGTAGCCCACCAGCGCCCACAGCACGCTGACTAAGCCCATCAGCACCATGCTGTGCATCATCGTTGAGAGAACGTTTTTCCGCCGCACCAGACCGCCGTAGAAAAGCGCCAGACCGGGGCCGGTCATCATCAACACGAGCGCGGCGCTCACCAGCATCCAGGCGTTGTCGCCAGCGCTTTGAGCTGCTTTCGAGGCGGCTTCAGCAGCCGTCATTCTTGATTCGAGAGTACCGGTTGTAGCCGTTTGGGCCAGCGCGAGCGCAGGCGCCGAGAACAGGAGCAAAAACTTCAACAGGGAGCTTCCTTTACGTGAGGATGATCGGCCGCAACGGAGCGTCCGGTGAAGTACATCCTACCTCAGCTATGGTTCGTTATGATCGGGTACTAGCGATGTTGAGAGCAGTGATCGTGTTATGCGCCGCAGGTATGTTGTACGCCGGCTCCGGCAGCCTTGATGGCGATTGGACCGGCGCCTTCCAGGTAAGCGGACAGACGCTGCATTTCATCGTGCGAATCGACGGCCAGAGCGGAACATTCGAGAGCGTCGATCAGCATGCCACTGTGCCGCTGAAGAGCGTTCATCTTGATGGTCGCGACGTGCGCATCGATATGGGCATTGCAACCTTCGATGGCGCGCTCGACGTTGCCGGCAAATCCATCGCCGGCACCTTTCACCAGGGCGCGTTTGCGTCGGCATTGACCCTTACGCGCTCGGATAAGCCGCTGCCGAAAGCTCTGCGTCCACAGGAACCGGTGCGGCCTTTCCCATACACCGAAGAAGACGTCACGTTCGCGGGCGGCGGTGGCGTCGTGTTGGCCGGAACGTTTACCTATCCGAAGCAAGGCGGACCGTTCACAACTGCACTGCTGATCACCGGGTCGGGCGCGCAGGACCGTGACGAAGCGCTGTTGGGGCACCGCCCTTTCCTGGTGCTCTCGGATTACCTGACGCGCCGCGGCTTTGCCGTGCTCCGTCTGGACGATCGGGGCACGGGCAAGTCAGGCGGCGTGTTCGCAACCACGACCTATGCCGACAAGGTTGCCGACGCACTGGCGGCAGTGGCCTGGTTGAAGACGCGCAAGGAAGCGGACCCGGCGCGGCTTGGGCTCATTGGCCATAGCGAAGGCGGCACGATTGCGCCGATGGCCGCTGCTGAATCGAAAGATGTGGCATTTGTTGTGATGCTCGCCGGAATAGGCGTGCCCGGGGCGCAGGTATTGAAGCAACAGGGGATCGACGTGACCCGCGCGGCAGGCGGCACCGAAGCGCAGGTGCAGTTTCAGGTGGACATGCAGCAGAAACTGTTCGACATCTGGCACAACGCCGCAAGCACTGAGGCAGCGGAAAAGCTCACCCGCGAGTTACTGGGCCCGGCGGCTGATGGCCAGATTGCCGCCATGAAATCGCGCACCTTCCAGGATCTGCTGCAGTTAGATCCCGCACCGACCTTGCGCAAGCTGCGGTGCAGCGTGCTCGCGCTGAATGGGTCGAAAGACAAGCAGGTTGCAGCCCGCCAGAACCTGCCCGCGATCGCCGCCGCACTCGCGGAGAGTGGAAGCAGCGATTGGTCAGTGGTAGAACTGCCGGGCCTCAATCACCTGTTTCAGACGGCCGATAAGGGCAGTCTGGATGAGTACGCAAAAATCGAGGAAACGATCGCGCCGATCGCGTTGAAGACGCTGGGCGATTGGTTGGCTTCGCGTTATCTACAGCAGCGCAATTAGATTGCTTCCGCAGATCTTGCTGCCTTCGAGCTTGTTGCCTTCGGGACCCGGCCAGTGGGTCTCAAGATGAATCCGGCCGTCGTAGCCGCTCGACTTCAGTGCTGCGATTTGACCGGGCCAATCCAGGTCGCCTTTGCCCAGTTCGCACCAATGCGGCGTGTGGCCTTCCAGCTTGCAATCCTTCGCGTGCACGTGGGCGATACGCGCGGGAGGAGTCAGATCTTTGCTGCCCGACACGTAAGCGTTGGCCGGGTCCCAGACTACCTTCAGATTCGGATGATCAACCGCGGACAGCACGCGCGCGGTCTCCGCGGCTGTGGCGATATTGCAGGCGTGCTCGTTCTCGATGCCAATGATCAGATCTTCGCGAGCTGCTTTATCCGCAAGATCGTGAAGCGCGCTAACGACACGATCAAAGACCGCATCCGGTTCCACCACGCGCCAGTAGCTGAACACACGAATGATCCGGGCACCCGTCCGCTTCGCGATCGCAAACGCGCGTTCGGTCAGGCGCGGCTGATCTGTGAACGTGTGCTTCGATGCGAACATGTCCTGCTGGAAGCGCTCGTCAACAGCCGGTGCATCGGGCAGCGTGCATTTCAGCAGAGGCGATGCAATGGCAATCACCTGCAGCCCGCTCGCGCGCAAAACGTTCAGCGCGGAATCGACTTCAGCATCGGTCAGGTCGATGATGTTCTTGCCGCCGATCATGCGCAACTCGGCAGTGCTCATGCCGATGGTGGCCATCGCTTCTGCAGCAATTGCTATGTCAGGGGAGAATTCGTCAGTGATCGCGCCGGCAGATATCATGCAACTTAGTATGTCGCGCGGCCGCCGCTTGCGTCATAGCATTGCGCGGTAACGAAGCTGCAATCGGGGCTCGACAAGAAAGTGCACAACGGCGGCAATCTCTTCGGTGGTGCCGGTGCGCCGCATCGGTATGCGGTCGGTCATGTAGGTGACCTGCGCGGGAGTTAACTGTTCGAGCATCTTGGTGCGGATCACAGCCGGGGCGACGGCGTTGACGCAGATACCTTCGGTCGCTACTTCTTTGCCGATCGACTTGGTTAAGCCAATAACGGCGGCTTTCGTTGCAGAGTAAGGCCCCATATTCGGGTTGCCCTCTTTGCCGGCGATCGACGCGATGTTGACGATGCGGCCGTACTGCTTCTCGCGCATATGCGGCAGCACAGCGCGGCAGGTGTTAAACACGCCTGTGACGTTGACCGCGATGATCTTCTGCCAATCCTCTTCCGTCTGTTCCCAGATGGGCGCGGCTTTGCCGGCGAGACCGGCGTTGTTCACTAAGATATCGACACGGCCCGTCTTCGCAATCACCTGCTTGATTGCGTCGAAGACCGATTGAGAATTGGTGATGTCCACCGGCAACGCGAAACTGTTGTTGCCGAGTGACGCAGCCACCGCCGTTGCGCCTGCCTGATCCAAATCCGCTACCGCTACAGTGGCGCCGGCGGAGGCCAGGCGTTTTGCGATGGCCTCCCCGATACCTGTTGCGGCACCGGTAACGATTGCGGTTTGTCCAGACAGGTCGAACGGCATGCGGCTAGTCTTCCTTGATGACGTTGACGGTTATTTCCGCATTCACATCTTTGTGCAGGCGGACGTTGACCTTGTGTTCGCCGAGAGTCTTGATCGGTTCATCAAGCTGCAACTTGCGGCGGTCGATGGTGTAGCCCTTCTTCTCCAGTTGGTCGGCCACATCTTTGGCGGTAACGGAACCAAAGAGCTGATCGTTCTCGCCGGCCTTCTGGTGGATGGTGATGACGGTGCCGTTCATCAGCTTGGCCAGCTCAGTCGCCTCGCCCGCAAGCTTGGCTTCCTTGCGCAGATGCGACTGGCGCTCCTGCTCCACGATCTTCTTGTTGGCCTGATTGGCGGTAACCGCAAGCCGCTGCGGCAACAGGAAGTTGCGCGCGTAACCGGGCGCGACCTTCACCGTATCGCCGCGCTGGCCGAGATTGTTGACGTCTTCTCTTAAGATGACTTCCATGATGTCCTCGCGTTATGCGTTCGTCGCGAACGGCAGCAGCGCGATATTGCGCGACTTCTTGATGGCGTCGCACAACCGGCGCTGGTGAGGCGCACACACGCCCGAGATGCGGCGGGGCACAATCTTGCCCTTCTCCGCGATGAAGGCGTGCAGCAGACGCACGTCTTTGTAGTTGATGTCGTCGATGCGCTCCACGCAGAAACGGCAAACTTTCTTGCGGCGGAAATACTGCTTCTTGCCGCCGATCGCTTTGTCCCCACCGGTGGGACGCTGCGAGGCGCTGACGGGTCTTCCTTTACTCTCTGCCATGTTGATCTCTCGCTATTCCTTCGGGGCTGCAGGGGCAGCGGGCGCGGCAGGAGCCGCCGGTTGAGGCAGACCAGGCGCGGCTGCGGGAGCGTCACTGCCCAGCATCTGCTGAGCGACGGACGGCATCGGTGCGGCCGGAGCACTGGTGGCTTTGCGGTGCGCGCGTTTGTCGCGCTGCTTCTTGCGCTTCTCGATGCGCTTCAGCGTCTCGTCGATGCGCACGGTCAGGAACTTGATGATCATGTCGTTGACGCGCAGGCGGCGTTCCAGTTCCTTGACCGCATCCGGTCCGGACGTGAACTGCAGCAGCACGTAGAAGCCCTCGCGGTGCTTCTCGACTTTGTAGGCCAAGCGGCGCTTGCCCCACTTTTCCATTTTGTCTACGGTACCGCCGTCTTTGGTGAGAAGCGTTCTCATCTGTTCGATGAAAGCGTCGATCTCCTCTTCCGGGGCGTCCGGCTTTGCGATGAACAACTCTTCGTAAATTCTCATGCTTCCTCTGTTAAGCCTGGGGCGCGACGATTGAATTTCGCCATGGACTTTTCGACGCCTTCAGCAATTATTGAACTCACCGCGTCGGCCCCAAGGCCGATCAGTTCGTCCAATTCCTTTTCCTGCGAGCGCTTGAAAGGCGCCAGCAAGTAATCCGTACCACTCGAGAGCGGCTTACCGGGATGTACTCCCAACCGCACCCTCGTGAAATCTTTTGTTCCCAGCTTCTCGATCACGCTGGACACTCCATTGTGCCCGCTGGCCGAGCCCGCCGGCTTGATCCGAATCGACATCCACGGCAGATCGAGCTCGTCGTAGACCAGAATCAGATCCGCTTCGGGTGTAGCTGGTGCTTCTCCATCAGCGGCTGAATCGATGTACCGCTGAGGTTCATAAACGTTTGCGGCTTCGCCAGCATGACCGGTTTGCCCGAGAACTCGCCGGCGCCGGTGAGCGCTTTGGAGTCGGGCCGTGTGACCCGGACGCCCCAGCGTTCCGCCAGCCGGTCGACCACCAGGAACCCCATGTTGTGCGGCGTAGCAGCGTACTGCTCGCCCGGGTTCCCCAGGCCGGCCACCAGGAACATGCTCGCGGACCGCGCTTACTTCTTCTTGGCCTTGTCGTCGGCTGCTGGCGCGGCGGCTTCGTCCTTCTTGCCCTTCTTCACGACTTCAGGCTCGGCCACGGCTGCTTCGGCAACGACTTCCTCGGCGCGCGCCCCTACAATGTGCACGATTACGGCTTCGCCAGGGCTAAGCAGTTTGACGCCTTCGGGGAACGGAAGATCACTGGCGCGGCGGGCATCACCGATCATCATCTCCGTAACATCGACCACGAACTTATCGGGAATCTGTTCCGGGACGCATTCGATTTCAACGGAGCGGGTGACAATTTCGAGCAGTCCGCCCTGTTGCTTGACGCCCTTCGATTCGCCGCGGGTGATGACCGGAACGGCAACGCGCAGGCGCTTGGTCAGATCGATGCGCTTGAGATCAACATGCAGCAGGTTGGACTTGACGGGATCGTACTGCTCATCCACAACCATGACCGGGGTCTGTTCCCCGCCCTCGACAGCGATGTCGAAGATGGTGTTGTGGCCAGTCTTGCTGCGGAGAATCTTTTGGATCGCGACCGGGCTGACCAGGATCGCAACCGGATCCTTGAAAGCGCCATAGACGACGCCGGGAACATTCCCCGTCTTGCGCGCGCGGCGTGCTTCATTCTTGCCACGCGTGGTGCGCGTGGTGGCGTTGACTACTGTGTCTGTTCTCAACTACTGATCTCCTTGAAGAGCGGGGGCAAGTCCGATGTGCCGAAGCCGTGGGTTGCTTTGCCCGCTGTTGGTTTTTACCAAACGAACCTAGATTTTTGACCGCTTACTTGCGTGCGCGGCTCTGATTAACCGAACAGGATGCTGACTGAAGTCTCTTCGTGTATCGACTGAATCGCTCTCGCTAACAACGGCGCGATGGATAGCACTCTGATCTTCGAGCACTTCGCGGCTGCTTCGCTGAGCGGAATCGAATTCGAGAAGACCACCTCTTTCAATGCCGAGTTCTGGATCCGCTCCACTGCCGGACCCGACAACACCGCGTGCGTCGCGGCCGCCGTCACACTCGCCGCCCCGTACTGCAGCAGCGCCTCACACACTCCCACCAGCGTTCCCGCCGTATCGATCAGATCGTCGACGATCACGCAGTTCTGGCCCTTCACGTCGCCGATCACGTTCATGATCTCGGCTACGTTCGCTTCTTCGCGCCGCTTGTCGATAATCGCCAGGCGCAGGTTCATCCGCTTCGCGAGAGACCGGGCACGCTCCACACCACCCGCATCAGGCGAAACCACAGTCAGCCCATCACCAAGGGAGCGAAGGTGTTCGACCATCACCGGACGGAAAAACAGATGGTCCACCGGAACATCGAAGAAGCCCTGAATCTGAGCCGCGTGCAGATCGACCGCCATGACGCGATCGGCCCCTGCCCGCTCCAGAAGGCTTGCCACCAGCTTTGCCGAAATCGGCACGCGCGGCTTATCCTTCCGATCCTGACGGCCGTAACCATAATAGGGTAACACTGCGGTGATGCGCTCCGCCGACGAGCGCTTCAACGCGTCCAGCATGAGCAGCAATTCCATCAAATTGCGTTCCACCGGATTGCACGTGGGCTGCACGATAAACACATCGCAGCCGCGCACATTTTCCTGAATTTGCAGGTGGATTTCGCCGTCGGAAAATTGCTTCACCTTCGCGTTGCCGATCGGCAGACCGAGACAGGCGCAGATCTCGGTAGCAAGATCGGGATTGGCGCGTCCGGCGAAAATCTTGATACGTTCAGGGTTCATTGCGCGAACCGGCTTCGGGGCGGCCATGTATTTGGGATAGTGAACGGAGCAAGCCATTTTCCCCACGCGGCTCGGAATTGGTTCCGGCCAACGAAGGAAAACGCGGATACTTCTTCCTCTCTGAGATGATCAGCGGCTCGCTCTACGTCGTTGCGGCCCTGAAATAAACCAAATATCGATGAGCCACTACCGCTCATCAGCGCCGTCGCGGCGCCAGCCTGCAACAGTTGCGATTTGATTAATTCTAACTTGGGATGTTGCTCAAATACAACCGCTTCGAAGTCGTTTTGCCCCGCGAGTGCGCTGCCTGCGGCAAACTCTTGAAAGCCGGCAAGCTTCGGCAAGCGCGCAGCAGGATCAAGCCGCGGGCTTAAAGTCTGATAGGCCCAAGGAGTGGAAACGTGAACGCCGGGGGCAACCAGTAACCCCCAACCTTTCCGCTCGGGCAGCGGGTAGAGCTCCTCTCCGCGGCCGAGCCCGACAGCGGTACCGCCCATCAGAAAGAAAGGAACATCGCTGCCGAGCGATTTCGCCATCGCCGCCAGTTCCTCGGGCGCTATCTCGGCGCCGGCAAGTGCGGGAAGCGCGAGCAGCACGGCCGCGGCGTCAGAAGATCCACCTCCCAAGCCGGCGCCCATCGGGATCATCTTCTTCAGGTCGAAGCGAATGCGCGCAGTCAGGCGCAATTTATCAAGGCAGAGGCGTGCCGCAGTCTCGATCAGGTTGCCGGGAATGTCGGAGCCCGCGATGCGAATGGCGGTGTGCGGAGCAGGCTCATACTCGATTTGCAGACGATCGGCGAGCGAGATGGTCTGGAAAACTGTGCGCAGCTCATGAAAGCCGTCCGGCAGGCGGCCGAGAACGCGCAGATCTAAATTGATTTTGGCAAATGCTTTGACCCGAACGGCGGCGGGTTCAGCAACGCTCACTTGTCGTATTGCAGCAGCGAAAATACGTCGTGGCTGCCCAGCTTGTTGCGGCCATTCAGGAACGTCAGCTCGACTAAAAACCCGAGCCCTACTACTTCGCCGCCCAGCTTTTCCACCAGGCGCGTCACCGCGGCGGCAGTTCCACCCGTCGCGAGAAGGTCGTCCACGATCAGCACGCGCTTGCCTTTGCCCACAGCGTCTTCATGCATCTCAAGGGTATCGGTGCCGTACTCCAGGTCGTAAGTCTCGCTCACACAGACCGACGGCAGCTTTTTCGGCTTGCGCACCGGGATGAAGCCGGCGTGCATCGCGTAAGCGAGAGCGGGCGCGAAGATGAAGCCGCGAGCCTCGACGCCGAGCACCACATCCACTTGCTTGCCTGCGTAGTGGTCGCGGAACCCGTCGATCGCGCCCCGCAAACCGTCTTTGTCTTTGAGGAGCGTCGTGATGTCGTAGAAGAGAATGCCGGGTTTGGGGAAGTCCGGAACTTCGCGGATCAACTGCTTGAGTTCGCTTACAAGGTCTGTCATGAGCCTATCGATTATCGTATGTCGAAGCCGTGCATGCGAATGACGCCGGCCGGCTCTGCTTCCACGCTGCGAACCTGCGCGTGCGGAGGTCCCTGCCTCAGCGCGGCTTCGAGTTCATTGACCGCGTCAATCGGTCCGGTCGCGTAGACTTCTACGCTGCCGTCGCTCGCATTGCGAACATGTCCAGCGAGATGAAGCGTTGTCGCGCGGCGTTGGACGAAGTAACGGAAGCCGACACCCTGCACGCGGCCCGTAACTCTAAATTGCCGGGCAATCTCTTCCTGCTCGGCCATTCGATCAGGAGATTGGTTCGGGAGGCGAGGGGCGCTGCTCGGTCTTCAGTACCGCTTCGACTTTCGTGCTGAGCTGGTCTGCAGTGAACGGCTTGGGCAGCAGCGCGAAGCCTTTTTCGGTGACGTAGCGGCGCACCACCTGGCGGTCGTCGTAGCCGGACATGAAGAGCACCCGCAGTTTGGGATTCGTTTCGCTAAGACGATCGGCCAGCATCGGTCCGCTCAATCCTGGCATCACCACGTCGGTCAACAGAAGATCCGGTGCACGGCCGAGCTTGTTTGCTTTGCCCAGAGCATTCTCGGCGCCGGAGGCAGTGACCACCTCGTATCCGCGCGAGGACAAGATCAGGCTGACCAGCTTGAGAACGTCCGCATCATCGTCGACTACCAGAATGGTTGAAGCCAAGTTATCCTTTGCTGCACAATCTACGTTGTACTTAGTTTACTATTGCTTTACCTGTTCAGTCATCTCGAGCAATTTGGCCTCATCGATGACGGAAACCCCAAGCTGACGGGCTTTGTCGAGTTTGGAGCCAGCATCCTCCCCGGCCACAACAAAGTCAGTCTTCCTACTGACGGCTGCCGCGACGCGTCCACCGGCTTCTTCGATCTTCTTCTTGGCTGCCTCTCGCGAGAGCTGCGGGAGTGCACCAGTGAGAACAAAGGTCTTTCCGGTCAAAGGACCGAGCGACTTCTTTTGAACAGCGCCTTCTAACTGAAGACCAGCACTCCGAAGCTTATCGATCAGCTCGCAGTTGCGCTGTTCACTGAAAAATTCGCGAATGCTAAGTGCAACTTTGGGTCCAACTTCTTCGGATTCCTGCAATTCTTCGAGCGAAGCATGACCGATTTTCTCGAGACTGCCAAAGTGCTCCGCAAGAAATTGCGCAGTCCTTTCCCCAACAAAGCGAATGCCTAAACCGCTCAATACTCGATAAAGCGGCAGCGCGCGCGAAGCATGGATATTCTGCAGAAGGTTGGACGCAGACTTCGGGCCTAGCCGCTCAAGCGTCAGCAGTTGCTCGGAATTCAGCGAGTAAATATCTGCGATGCTCCGCACCAGCCCGCGCGCGACGAGTTGATCCACCAGCGCTTCGCCCATGCCGTCAATGTTCATGACGGGGCGCGAGGCGAAATGTAACAGGGATTCTTTCAAACGCGCCGGGCAATTTGTGTTGATACAGCGGCTCGCGGCCTCCCCTTCCTCGCGAACGACCTGCCCGCCGCACACCGGGCACTGTTCGGGAATGTGGAAAGCTTTGCGATATGAGCCTTGCGAATGAACGCGAACCACCTTGGGAATCACATCGCCGCTGCGTTCGACCACCACGTGATCGCCAATGCGCAGGCCGAGCCGTTCAATTTCGTCCTCATTGTGCAGCGTCGCGCGTGTGACCGTCACGCCGCCGATGGCAACAGGTTTCAGATGCGCGACCGGCGTCAATGTTCCGGTGCGGCCCACCTGCACTTCGATCGACGCGACTTCAGTGACACCCTGACGCGCTGCATACTTGAACGCGATGGCCCATCGCGGCGCCTTCGCCGTGTAGCCAAGTTTCGCTTGTTGCGCGATGGAGTCCACCTTGACCACCACGCCGTCAATCTCAAACGGCAGCTCATCGCGGTGGGTGTCCCACTGGCGGCAGAACGCGAGGACCTCATCCACACCCGCGCATAAACGGCGTTCGCGGCTGACGCGAAACCCGGCGGCTTCCAGCGCATTCAGCGCGAGCCAGTGCCGTTCGTGAATCGCCTTGCCTTCACGCAGCAGATAGTACGGATAAAAATCCAGGCGGCGCGATGCGGTGATTGTCGCATCGAGCACGCGCAGCGATCCGGCCGCCGCATTTCGAGGATTGGCAAAGCGCGAAAGCCCTTCCTGATCGCGCTGGCTGTTCAGCCGCTCGAACGCTTTGCGATTCATGACGACTTCGCCGCGCGCTTCGAAATCGAGCAGATCCCCGCGCACGGTTAACGGGATAGAACGGATGGTCCGGGCATTCTGGCTGACCTCTTCACCTACGCGGCCGTCACCCCGCGTTACCGCACGATCCAGGCGCCCGCGCTGGTAGACCGCCGACATCGAGAGTCCGTCCATCTTGAGTTCGGCGACGTACTGGTAAGGTTCGCTGCCGAGCAGTTCCCGCACGCGCTCGTCAAACGCCAGGAGTTCGGTTTCATCCAGCGCGTTTTCAAGGCTCAGCATGGGCGCGCTGTGCGCCACCTTGACGAATCCCTCACGCGGCTTGCCGCCCACACGCTGAGTGGGCGAGGAAGGGTCCTGCAGCTCCGGATGGCTCGCCTCCAGTTGCTGCAATTCGCGCATCAGCGCGTCGTATTGCTGATCGCTGATTGACGGCTGATCGAGTACGTAATACTGGTACTCGTGATGCCGAAGCGTCTCGCGCAGCTTCTCAACCTGGGCGGAAACGTGGGGATCGGTCGGCATCAACGAACAGCGAGGATCTCCATCGGATTACCATCTTATCGTCGCACCGCGATCATCTTCAATCCGGCAGCGGGCGGTTTCCGTGGTAGGAGAGTTCATCGTCTGAAAACTGCCACGGCCGCTCTTCGCGCCGCGGGCTTCGACGTGTCCGTCAAACAAACGGAAAGCCCCGGAACAGCAGGTCTCCTGGCGCGAGAAGCGGTGGAAGCGGGCGCCGAGTGGGTAATCGCCGCTGGGGGCGACGGCACCATTTCCGAAGTGGTCAATGGCTTGGCGGGCACTGCCATCCCGCTAGGGATTCTGCCGGGGGGCACGGCGAACGTGCTGGCGCACGAACTCAGTATTCCGCTCAATCTCGAGGCTGCTGCCCGCACGCTCTCCGGCTGGTCACCGCAACCCGTCACCTTAGGGCACATTGAGAGCGCGCAGTTCCCACCACGGTACTTCCTGATGATGGCCGGCGCGGGCTTCGATGCCGACATCATTTTTCACCTGAATCTGGACCTCAAGGAGCGCATGGGCCGGTTCTCCTACTGGATGGGCGGCTTGTCACGCATTCCGAGGCGGCTCGAACAACTGCGCGTGCGCGTTGATGGCGAGACCTATGAATGCTCGTTTGCGCTTGTTTCTCGCGTACGAAATTACGGCGGAGACTTCGTCATTGCACCGGATGCGAATCTTGCGTCGGACGATTTCTCCATCGTGTTACTCGAAGGCGAACAGGGGCTCGTGTACCTTCGGCATCTGGCGGGAGTGGTCACGCAGCAGTTGCGCCACATGCCGGGCGTACGGTTCTTGCGGGCGCGCAACGTGGAACTCCTTCCCACCGATCTGCCCGTGCACCTGCAGGCGGATGGCGAGTACGTGGGCCTCCTTCCCGCACGCTTGAGTGTCGCGCCGAAAGCGCTGATGCTGATGATGCCTCCGGTGACCGGTAACGTTCGTGCGCGCCGCAGCATCCATAGCGTGACAGGTCTACCGCGCTGAAACGGGCATATTGAAATGAAACGATCTTCCTGGTTCTTGAGTGACCGGCACCTGCTGGTTACAAGCTGGCTGCTGACTCTTGCCATCTGCACGGCCGCGTGGCCGCAGACCAGAAGCTCGCGTTCGCAGCGCTTTCAGCAGCAGCCCGACTCGCAGATGACCGGAGACTTCAGCCTCAGCGGCACTGTGGTGGACGACAGCACCGGGGAGCCGATTCGTAAGGCGGCGGTCAACATCCGCGGCACGGGCCCGCAGCAAGGCTTCGGCACGACACTGACCGACGCTGGCGGCCGCTTCAGCTTCGCGCATCTGGAAGCAGGCACTTATTCCATCTTCGCTACCAAAGCCGGCTATACCTTCGATACGCCGCACGTCGAGCCTTCAGTCACCGTAAACAGCGAGCACACCAGCGACTCCGTGACTTACAAGTTGAGGCGGAACGGAACTGTTTCCGGCAAGGTGCTGGACGAGGTAGAGGAACCTGTTGCCTTCGCGTCCGTGCAAGCCTTGCGCAAGACAGTGATGAACGGACGGCGGCGCTGGCAACCCTTGGCGACCGCCAGCACCAACGATCTGGGCGAATACAGGCTCACGATGCAGCCCGGCACTTACCTGATTGAAGTGACGGCGAACGCCCAGCCCATGATGGGCCGCGCACAATTTCACGGCAAGCACATCGGCACCGATGCGCCGGTGATGACTTATGGGTCGCTCTACTATCCGAATGCGAAAGACGCTGCCTCGGCGGTTCCGATGAAGATCGCCTCGGGTGAAGAGCAGCGGGCAGACTTCCGCATGGCGCCTTCGCATGCCGTGCTGGTCAGTGGCAGGGTGACGAATCTGCCCCCCAACCGTGGAATGGGGCTGACACTGGCGCCTGCCGATGGCGAGACAAGTTTTCGCCGGCCGGGTGCGGGAGTTCAGGGCAACGACGGAACCTTCCAGATCCCGGCAGTTCTGCCGGGACGTTACGTGTTGATGGCCGATATGTTCATGCCACCCAATGAGCACATGAGCGCACGAATTCCGATCACCGTGGGCGATGTGGACCTGACGGATGTGGTGGTGACGCTTGCTCCGGCGTTCGATGTTCCGGTCGCTCGTGAAGAGTGAAGGCGACAACGCGCCGAACATCGAGGTCACTTTCAACTCACCGGATTACTCTCAGAATTTCCAGGTTGGAGGCGGCAAGACGAGCGACCTGGTCGTCAAAGGTATGGTGCCCGGCAGTTATCAAGTCAGAGTAAGCACGCACGGCGGCGGGTACGTGAAATCGGCAATGCTCGGGGGTACTGATGTTTTGGGACATACGGTCGAACTGAGCGGCGCACCTGGAACCTTGGAAGTCCTGATAAGTCAGGATGGAGGTTCACTTACGGGCGAAGTCAGTGACTCGGATGGCAAGCCTGCCACTACGGACGTGCTGCTGCTTAGGCACCTGGCCGGAGGCGAGATGATGCTGGCCAGGCAACTGCAATCGGATAGTTCGGGAAAATTCACGGTGAAGGACCTCGCGCCGGGCGACTACATTGCGTTAGCCTCGCCCGACGCCGCCAACTTCGAATATGCAGACCCGGCGGCGGTCAGGAAATACCAAGACTACGTGCAAAGCGTGACGGTGCAGGAGAAAACGGATCAGAAGCTGAGTTTAAAGGTCGCGGCGTTATAGCAGGCTGCTCAACTTCGGCCCATCTCCCTCGGCCTGATCGGCTTCGCAGGCTGGCCATAGCAAATCATGCCCTCCGGCAAATCACTCAGCACCATACTGCGGACGCCGACAACCACTCCGCGGCCGATCGTTACTCCGGGTCCCACAAAGACTTCGCTCGGAAGCCACACTTCATCTTCAATCTTGATTGGCGGCGCTGAGATGGGAAATGCCAACTGCGTGTAATCGTGCGTGCCGGCGCACAGAAATACGCGGTGTGAGATTGATACATGGGAACCAATTTCGATCTCACCTAAGTTATAGACATAAGTCTCTTCGCCGATCCAGACATAATCCCCTAACTTCAACTTCCAGGGGTAAGTGACTCGTACCGTATTCCTTATCGAGACATGTTCGCCGATGCGAGCGCCAAAAAGACGGAGCAGGAAGTTACGCCAGCCATACAAAGCTTGCGGTGACCACGCGAACAACGTAGCGTTCACGATCCACCATAACTGCACGAACCATGCTGGGCGTCCGCGAAATCCCGCGGGTAATACGAAACGTGAGAGGTCCTGGTAGCGCGGCGCGTCCATTTAGACCAGGGCCGGTGCGCTCGCCTTCGCAAGCACGTATGGACCTTCAGGAATCACAGCTATGCGTGCATCGGGAGCCAGCCTGTTCAGCAGTGCCTGGACGGCTTCCTCCGGCGTGTCGAACGACGGGCCCCAGAGCTTTTCGCGTAGCCTGAGTTCCAGACCCGGCACATAGAACAACAGATCGTGCGCGGCTTTTACCAACGCTAACTTCTCGAGTTGCCATTGATCGACGGTGACCGGGGCGAACTCAACAGCACTCATGAACTCAGTTGAAGATGAGTACCGTTCGATCATTTCGCGGAACTCCGGCGCGCCCGCGCCTTCCGAACATTCGGCAAGCAGCAGGATGGGGCCACCCGGCTTCACGATGTGCGAAGCCGCCGTGACTCCCTTCACGGCTTGATAGAAGGTGAGGTCGAGCGGATATCCGGCACATGTCGTGATCACCGCGTCCACCGGTTCGTCAAGCATCTCGAGCATCGTTTCAGAGACGAAGTCCATCCCGTTGCGATGCGCGGACTCGGGATGGCCCGCGAATACTTGTGTGATGGCGCGATGGCCCGGCTTCCCTGCTCCCAATGCGACGTCGATCAGAAAGTCGTGACGCACCATACGCGAGATTTCGATCAATTCGGCCTGCAGCGGATTGTCATCCACGTTGCCCTCGAAGGTACGCGGGTGACGCATGAACTTCGGGCTATGGATCACCTTGATTGTTTCCTGCGCCGCTAAACCCGGCGCGATCAGCTTACGGCCCCCGGAAAATCCAAGCATCAAGTGCGGCTCGATGAAACCGAGCGTGATGTGCAGATCCGCCGCGCAGAAACGCTCATCGATGTGGACCGGTGTACCGGAACGCGTTTGGCCCAAATCGCGATGCTCATTCAAATTCTTTGCGAAATGATTCTCGACGCGAAAGGCGCCGGCGATCTCAGGCCCGACGATCTCGCGGATCTCGTCGTCGGTTGCCGGGCGATGCAGACCCGTGGCAATCAAGATGACGATCTGATCGCGTTCGATTCCGGCGGCTTCGAGGCGCTGCAACACAGGCGGCAGTACGATGCGGTTCGGCGCGGGACGAGTGATGTCGCAGACCGAAATGGCTGCGCTCTTCTTACCGCGCGCCATCTCCGCAAGCGGCGGGCTGCCGGCCGGGTGATCGAGCGCATTCTCGATTGCGGCGAGCGGATCCTCCAGCGGCTGTGCTGCTCGAGAATGAAGCACCTGGTAGCGTGGACCGTCCGGCAGTGCCAGCGTGAGACCCGCGCGCCCGAACGCGACGTCGACATTCATAGTGGCAACCTACCACAGCGGCAATAACATGGGCGGTTTTGCAGCGCCGGGTCGCGACTTACAACACAACTGTAGTAAACTGATGGAGTTGAACTGAGATGCCGAAACGTACCTTCCAGCCGAACAATCGGCACCGCGCAAAAACCCATGGGTTTCGTACCCGCATGAAGACCGCCAATGGCCGTGCCGTTTTGTCCCGCCGCCGCGCCCGTGGCCGTCACAAGCTTACCGTCAGCTCCGAAAGGTAAGCCGATCGCTGGCTTTCCGAAAGGTGTACGGCTCCTTCGATCTCGCGATTTCCGAAGAGTTTATGACCTCGGCGTGCGTCACAGCGGGCCGTACTTCGCCGCTTTCTGTCTGTTGCGCGACGATGCCGCAGGTCCGCGAGTTGGCTTCACTACGCCGCGCGCGCTGGGCTGCGCAGTGGTCCGTAACCGCCTCAGACGGCGCTTTCGCGAGGCCGTACGCGCGCACCTCGGTCAAGTAAATCCGCAGTGGTCTATTGTGATCAATCCCCGGCGGGCGGCATTGCTGTGCAGCTTCCCGGCACTGGAGAAAGAGATCGAGCGCCTGTTCGCTCGCTGCTCGGGCGCACCGCCGTCCAAGTCCTGAACGGCGCGCTGCTTCGCTATCAACAATGGATCTCTCCACTGCTGCCATCATCCTGCCGCTTCGCTCCAACCTGTTCGGAGTACATGCGCGTCGCAGTGCTCACCCATGGCGCCCCGAAAGGGCTGGCACTTGGCTTGAAACGGCTGGCGCGCTGCCAACCATTCTGCGAGGGCGGCCTGGACCCCGTACCCCACGCAAAATTCACCAATGAGTCCATCGTTACGCATGAGGCGATTCCATGAATGAACCGATGAAACCGCCTGGCCAGAAAGACGACCCGACGCTGCAGTGGCGCATGCTACTCGCGTTCGCCCTGATGGGTGTGGTCCTGTTTGCCACGCCTTACTTTTTCAAGAACATGACTCCGCCGAAACCGGCGAACACCGAAGCCAATAAACAGGCTGAGGTGCATACCGGTCCGGCGGCGGCCGCTGCTTCCGCATCTGCGGAGCCGGTTGTGCCCAGTGCCCAACCAGCCGATGTCGTCGCGGCTCATGATGAACAGCTCACGACTATCGAGACTGATTTGTACAAGATCACCTTCTCGAACCGCGGAGCCACCGTTCATAGCTGGACGCTGAAGAAATTTCAAAACGACAAGGGGCAACCGCTTGAGCTCATCAATCCGCTCGCGGCGACGAAGGCCGGCTTTCCAATGTCCTATCAGTTTCGTCAGCAGGCGCCGGTCGATCTGAATCAGGCACTCTTTGTGGCATCGCAGAGCGGTCAATCGATCACGTTTGAGTTTCACAACGCGAATGTTTCGGCGACCAAACGCTTTGAGTTCGAGCCCAACAGCTATTTGTCGAAGGTGAGCAGCACCGTTACGGCGAACGGCGCGCCGTTACCTCACATGCTGAACTGGCGCGGAGGCTTTGGCGATCTGGCGGTGAGCAATCCCGCCGCGCAGCAGTCTTCAATTCACTTCGACCTGTCGGGCCAGAAACTCGTGAAGGCCGCAGCGAAAAGTGCGAAGAACGGTCCCGTGAACACGGACGGTCAGTATTCCTTCGCGGGCATCGAAGATCAATACTTTGCTGCCGCGTTTCTCCCGTCGGGCAACAGCACCGTTTGGACGACGACGTTCAACGATGCGGTTCCGACTCCTTACAACAAAGCGGAAGAAGCGTTCGTTGGAACGGCGGTAGGCGGCGAAGGAAACAACCGCATGCAGCTGTTCGTGGGTCCCAAAGACATTGACTTACTGAAACAGGTCAACCCGAAACTCGAGCAGATTGTCGACTTCGGCTGGTTCTCGATACTCGCCAAGCCGCTCTACCTTGTTCTGAAGTGGTTGAACGATAGCTACGTTCACAACTATGGATGGTCGATCGTGATTGCAACGATCGCGATCAACCTGCTGCTGCTGCCGCTGCGCTTCACCAACATGAAGTCGATGAAGAAGATGCAGGCGCTGCAGCCGCACATGGCAGCGATCAACGAGAAGTACAAGAGCATGAGCTTCAAAGATCCGCGGATGAGCCAGAAGAACGAAGAAACGATGGCTCTTTACAAGGAACACGGCGTCAACCCGATGGGCGGATGTTTACCGCTGCTGGTGCAGATGCCGTTCCTGATCGCGTTCTATAAAGTGCTCTCGATCTCAATTTCATTGCGCCATGCATCGTGGCTATGGGTGGGCGATCTTTCCCAGGCGGAACACCTCGCGATTCACATTCTTCCGGTGCTGATGGTAATCACCGGCTTCCTGATGCAGCGGATGACGCCGCCTGCGGGAGGCGACCCGCAGCAGCAGAAGATGATGCAATTCATGCCGCTGATGATGGCCTTCTTCTTCTACGGGCAGTCGGCAGGGCTGGTGTTATACTGGCTCACTGGCAACGTGGTCGGCATCGTCCAGCAGTGGCTATTTAATAAGACGCTGACACCCGCGGTGATCCCTCCCCCGCCCCGAATTGCCGCGAAAAAAGGCGCCAAGAGATAGCCGTGGACCACAAGTACACCATCGAAGAATTCGCCCCTAAGATCGACGCTTTTCTGAAAATGCTGTTGAACGGCGCGGGGCTGCAGCTTACGTATCTGATCCGCACCGGCAAGTCCATGAATCCCGAGATCGAAAATCCCGAGATTGTGGTGGACTTTGACGGCCCTGACGTTGACCTTCTTCTCAACAATCGCGCCGAACTGCTGCTCGCGATCGAGCACGTGACGATGGAAGTGTTGCGTGTGCCGTCGGAAGATCATTCGCGCATTTCGTTCGACGCCAACTCGTATCGCGTGCTGCGGATTGAAGAGCTTCGGATCAGCGCCGCCGCCGCTGCCGAGCGCGTGAAGACGAGCGGTGCACCCTTCCGGTTCAACCCGATGAACAGCCGCGAGCGCCGCGTCATCCATCTCGCGCTGCGCGCAGAAGACACGCTGCGAAGTGAAAGCGCCGGCGCCGGCGGATACCGTCACGTGATCATCTACCCCGCAGGGATGCCCAGCCTTCCCGAACCACCGCCGCCTGCTGCGCGTCCGCCGCAACGCAGTGACGACCGCGGGGGACGTGGTGATCGAGACCGCGACCGCGGCCGTAGTGGTCCGCGTGATCGTGATCGCGGCCGCAGTCCGCAGCGCGGCCGCCGCTAGCTTCGCCCTTTGAATCCGCACGACACGATTGTCGCGATCTCCACTGCTCCCGGTCGGAGCGGGATCGGAATCGTGAGGCTTTCGGGCGCGAACTCGCGCGCGATTGCGCAGTCTTTGTTGCAGAGTGGCGTTGAGTTGAAATCGTGGACACCTGCGCTCGCGGCGCTCCTCGATTCCGATGGTGCGGTGATCGACCGCGTGATCGCCACCTACTTCGCCGCGCCCAAATCGTACACAGCGGAAGACGTGGTGGAATTGGCCTGCCACGGCTCGCCTGTGATTTTGCGCAACTGCGTGTCGCGAGCGATGACAGCAGGCGCGCGGCTAGCAGAGCCCGGCGAATTTACTCTACGGGCATTTCTCAACGGCCGCATTGACCTGCCCCAAGCCGAAGCTGTACGCGATCTGATCGATTCGACAACTTTGTATCAGGCGCGCATCGCAGCGCAGCAGGCTGACGGTTCGGTATCGCGCAGAATTGCGCCGCTCAAACACGAGTTGCTGGAGCTGATTGCTCTGCTCGAAGCAGGCATCGATTTCGCGGAGGATGACATCGACGTGGCCCCCGCACCGGAACTGCTACGTCGTTTGGTTCCGTTGAGAGATGGCGTCCGTAAGCTGACCGAGAGCTTCAACTACGGCCAACTGGTGCGCGAAGGTTTCACCATGGCCATTGTGGGACGGCCCAATGTTGGCAAGAGCAGCTTATTCAACAGGCTGTTGGAGCAAGATCGTGCGATCGTCACGCCAATCCCTGGCACCACTCGTGATTCGATCTCCGAGGTTGCGGCTATCGAGGGGATCCCCGTGCGGCTTGTCGACACGGCTGGTATTCGGGAAGGTGAACACCTGGTTGAGCGGCTCGGAATTGAACGCAGTTATCAGGCGATGGCGGATGCAGATCTTACGTTGGTAGTCGTTGATGCCACAAAGGGCCTCGCGCCGGAAGAAAAGGATTTGTGTGCGCGGGTAGCTGGTCAGGGCCGCTGGCTATTGGTCGCAAACAAGTGCGACGCAGGGGATGAAGCTGTCGAAGGCGCGCTGCGGGTTTCCGCATTCACGGGCGAAGGCATTCCAGAGTTGCGGCGAGCGCTGTTGCCAACCTCCGCATCGGTCGATTCCGGCTTCTTGACGAGTCTCCGGCAGGAGGCCGCATTGCGCGAAACGCTTGCAGGACTTGACGCCGCACTGATTGCAGTCGAAGAAGCAATCCCGCACGAGATGTTACTGCTCGATCTATATGAAGCGCTGCGCGGCATCGACGCCGTTACCGGCGCGACGACCGCCGACGATATTCTGCACCGGATCTTTGGATCGTTTTGCATTGGCAAGTGATAACTTGTCTCGCTGCTGCTTCAGCTCCGATGATTTTCAACCTGTCGATAGGCAGCTTCTATAACTCACTTTTCTCTGGCGATCGCGGCAGTGTATGATGACTCCGCAATTCACCCAGAGCGAACATGCCATTCGATTCATCATCAGACTTAGAGCAACGTCTCGAGCCAACTCGCCGCACGGCGATCGGAGCGGTCGCCGCTGCGTTGGGCGCTAGTGCTCTGCAGGGGTCGGTCGTCGCGCCACCACCGAAGGAGAGCAGTTCAACACCGAAGCTAGCCGTCAGCATGGCCGATGGCAACGCAGGTGTTCCGGTGACCGTCGATACCGATCGCACTGCGGCGGCCACGCGAGTGAAACAACTGGGCGTCGATCACGTTTTGAGCGGCGGCCCTGCGCTTCCCTGGACCGAAGAGGGACTCCTCGCTCTGATGCAACCCTGGAAAGCGGCGGGCGTCACCGTCAGCAATCTGATGATCGGCCTTTCTGCGGATATTCTTTACGGCAAGGCGGGAGATAAGCGCGAGCAAGACATTGAAAATGTGAAACGCTCGATCACGGCGGCAGGCCGGGTAGGGTTACCGGTCGTTGAATACAACTTCTACGCGCATCGCGCGATGGAGGGCTACTTCGAAGAGATCGACACGGCGCGAGGCAACTCGTCCTGGACAGGATTCGACTACGCGCGCGTTCAAGCGGCGGATCAGCGTTATCCGGTGAGCCCCGAAGAGGTGGGCCGCCGGTTCAAAGAATTGCCGCCCCTGCGCTCCGAAGGTGCTCACACGCTGGCGGAGATGTGGGCCAATATCACATACTTTCTGAAGGCGGTGATCCCAACGGCCGAGAAGGCAAACGTGCGTCTCGCGCTGCATCCAAACGATCCACCGGCACCGCTGAGCCGCGGTTCAGAACAGATCATGGGAACCGTCGCCGGATGGAAAAAGCTCATCTCTATTGTCGACAGCCCATCCAACGGCATCACGTTCGACTGCGGGGTGACGCGCGAGATGGGTGAAGACCCCGTCGAGGTGTGCCGCTATTTTGCGTCGCGCGATCGCATCAACCATGTCCATTTCCGCAACGTGCAAGTGATGAAGCCGTACGAGCGGTACCGGGAAGTATGGATTGACGAAGGCCTGAATAACATGTTCGCCGTGATGAAAGAGTTAGTCAGGAATAAGTACAGCCATCTGATCTATCCCGAACACCCGCGCCGCCTGAACTACGACTCCGACCGCGCCCCGATCCCCGGCTACCCCGGCGCTGGAGGCTACGCAGCAATCGCCTACAACGTGGGCTATGCCCGTGCGATGCTGCAAGCAGCGATGTCTTGAGAGAGCGGGCCAGCCAAGAAGACCGGCCCGCTTGCCCACTTAGTAGCGGTAATGCTCCGACTTATACGGACCTTCTACAGCTACGCCCAGGTATTCGGCTTGGTCGGCCGTGAGGGTGGTCAGTTTCACGCCGATCTTTTCCAGATGGAGGCGCGCTACTTCTTCGTCGAGATGCTTGGGAAGCGTGTAGACGTCGATCTTGTAGGTGTCCTTATTGCGCCAGAGGTCGATTTGGGCGAGCGTCTGGTTGGCAAAGCTGTTGCTCATAACGAAGCTGGGGTGGCCCGTCGCGCAGCCCAGATTGACTAAACGGCCTTCGGCGAGCATGTAGATGCTGTTGCCGCCGGGGAACGTGTACATGTCCACTTGCGGCTTGATGTTGGTGCGCTTTACGCCGGCGGCGCTGTTCAACTGATCGATCTGGATCTCGTTGTCGAAGTGGCCGATGTTGCAGACGATCGCCTGGTCTTTCATGTGGCGCATGTGCTCGAGCGTAATGATGTCGCGGTTGCCGGTGCAGGTCACGTAAATGTCGGCACGGCCCAGCGTATCTTCGATCGTTGTCACTTCATAGCCTTCCATCGCGGCCTGCAGGGCGTTGATGGGGTCGATCTCGGTGACGATGACGCGTGCGCCGAAGCCGCGCAGCGAGTGGGCTGAACCTTTGCCGACGTCGCCATAGCCGCAGATAACCGCGACCTTACCGGACACCATGACATCGGTCGCGCGCTTGATTCCGTCTGCCAAAGACTCGCGGCAGCCGTAGAGGTTGTCGAACTTCGACTTCGTGACGGAATCGTTGACGTTGATTGCGGGCACCAGCAGCGTTCCCTGTTGCTGCATCTTGTACAGGCGATGCACGCCAGTGGTTGTCTCTTCAGAAACGCCGCGCCACTCTTTCACCATGTCGTGCCAGCAAGTCGGGTTCTCGGCATAGACCTGCTTCAGAAGGTCTTTGATCACCTTCTCTTCATGGCTGCCGGAAGCGGTGTTGACCCAGTCCGATCCGTTCTCCAGCTCATAACCTTTGTGAATCAGGAGCGTGACATCGCCACCATCATCGACAACCAGTTGCGGCCCCGTACCGTTGGCGTGGCTGAGCGCCTGGTAAGTGCACCACCAATATTCTTCGAGCGACTCGCCTTTCCATGCGAAAACCGGCGTTCCCGTCGCGGCGATGGCAGCAGCCGCGTGATCCTGTGTCGAGAAGATGTTGCAGCTTGCCCAGCGAACAATCGCACCCAGATCCACCAGCGTCTCGATCAACACCGCGGTTTGAATCGTCATGTGAAGGGAGCCCGTAATGCGCACGCCCTTGAGCGGCTGCTGGGGCGCGTACTTGCGGCGAATTGCCATCAAGCCCGGCATCTCGTGCTCGGCGATATTGATTTCTTTGCGGCCCCAGTCGGCCAGCTTCATGTCGGCGACTTTGTATGTGGCGGATGTGGTCTCGGTCGTGGTTGTGGTCAAATCGATCTCCTGTAGTTATCAACGTATCGTGATGCGATGATATCATCATTGCTGAAGTGCCGTCAATTCTCCACTCGATCCGCCTGGTAGCGGAGCCAACTCGCGTCCGCATTCTTCTGCTTCTCGAGAAGGAGGAGCTGTCTGTGGCCGAATTGCAGGAGATCCTCGCGACCGGACAAAGCAGCATTTCCACCCACCTGGCTCAGCTAAAGCGGGGCGGGCTGGTGGAGGACAAGAGGCGGGCAAGAATACTTTGTACAGGCTCAAGAAGGCTGGCGACGATGTTTTTCCGAGGCTCTCATGAACCTGCTGCGACGTGGCGCGAGCGAAATTTCGGACGCCGGTGACGACGCAGCTGCCTGAACCTGGTCCTGAGAAAACGTCAGGACCGCATGCGCGCCTACTTCGACCAGATGGCGGGAAAGTTCGGGGCCGAGTATGTTCCCGGCAGGTCGTGGCAGGCGCTGGCCGAAATGCTGTTCACGATTTTGCCGCCGCTGGTGATTGCGGATCTCGGCGCGGGCGAAGGAAGCCTTTTCGCAATTGCTTGCGAGACGCGCGACGCGCGTGATCGCAATCGACAACTCTGAAAAATGGTGGAATACGGATCTGGTCTGGCCGAGAAGAATAACCTGGCTAATCTCGAATACAGAAAGGGCGACCTGGAGCACCTGCCGATTGACGATGCATGCGTCGAGTGGCGCTCTCTTCTCAATCGCTGCATCACGCGAACATCCCGAGGCGGCCTCTGGCGGAAGCATTTCAGGATTCTCAAACCGGGAGGTCGCGCTGCCGATTGGATCTGCAGCGACACCATTTTCGATTCAGGCGCGTGAACTCTATGCGGATCTCTGGCTCGGATTCACGCAAGCGGAGCTGGCTCGTTTTCTCGAACAAACTCGTTCGAGCAGATTCAAGTGAACGCTGTCCATCGGGAAACCGAAGCACCGTACTTTGAGACCATCCTGTGCACGGGTGAAAAGCCGTGCTAGCCAGCCTGCGCAACTCGTGAGTTCAAGCACCGCAGGGAACTGCGCATGGGCCGGCCTGTTCGTCACTGCCCTTTCGGCTGTGTTGCTGATCGACGTCCCTCCGGCGAGGAGCAAAGCGGCAGGCGGGCGCAGACTGGCGCGTGGTGGCGGCCTCAATCGCGCTGTTCTTCATCGGCGGAATCCTGCTCGACTTCGGCATTGTCGGCCGCGAGAAGTCGCAAAAGGTCAGTTGCGCTAAACGGCTGAAAGCTGCAACGCCTGCTCGCGACGCCCCTGCCGCTTCATGGCTGACTTGTGGCGGTACATCTCTTCATCCGCTGAGCGAAGCAAAACTGCCGGATCGACGCCGTCATCCCGATAAATTCACTAATTCCGATACTTGCACAATCTGAGAGATGCAAATCCAAGGTGGTCGGAGTACATGGGTAGTTCCACCAAAGCGGCGATCTTCTGGGCGATTAGGTCGGCGTCTACGCGGCTATTCAGCCGAGGGAGAAGATCACAAATTCATCGCCCCCGACACGTGCCACGGTGTCACCGCGGCGCACGCTGGCGCTCATGCGTTGCGCGGCCTGCTGCAGCACCAGGTCGCCGGCCGCATGGCCCAGACTATCGTTGATGCCCTTGAAGCCATCCAGATCGATGTACAGGATTCCCATCGTGGTGCCGTCGCAGAAGACGGTTTCGATCTCCGTGTTGAGACGCTCGAACAGCAGGACCCGATTAGGCAAGCCGGTCAACTCATCGTGTTTGGCGCGGTAGGAGAGTTGATCGTACAGGCTGCGCCGTTCATACGCCATCGCAACAAAACCGCACCACGAGGCGACCAGCCCTGCCTCGAAGTCTGTTACCTGATGGCGGTCGTGATAGAAAATGCAGACCACGCCGACGCGCCGGGAGTTGACCATCACCGCAGAGGCGAACACGGTCTGCGGGATCTTGCTCTGCATCGACAGGAACGCAAGCCAGCGCGGGTCGGACGAAAGCTCTTTCACTGGACGATAACGAGCGCCAACCCGCAGCGCCGGCACCGGAAGACTCTCCATCGCTTCCCGCCAATCAGCCGCCATGGTGGGAGTCGCGTCCAAGCGTTCCCCATCCTGAGTTCCTAGCTGAATAGAACAGATACCGCCGCTATGGTTCTCGATGGCAGTGGCCATTTCTAGCAGCACATGCTTCAGCGGCTCATCGCGAGCGATCAGTTCGAGTATTCGTTTCTTCTGCTGTTCCAGCGATTCCGCAGTACGCGCACGATTGAGTGCCGACTCCACGTCATTCTTCGCTTCTTCGAGTTGCTCAGCTTTGCGCGTTAGTTTTGCCGTCTGCACGATCACCTGACGGCGAAGCAGTAGCGCCCAGCCGATGGCGGCGGCAATGGCGAGCAGCGTTCCAAATACCAACAATTGAAGCCGTCCTGAGTTCCACCACGCCGCGGCTTTGAGTACCTGAACGTCCTTCGCAGAACCAAGCACCAGTTCGAACCCTTTCGGGATGAAGAGGCTTCTTGAAGCATCCGTCAGCACCGAGCAGATGCCGGTGAGACGCAGGAGTGTGCCGACCTCGGGCAACTCGGAGTTTCGCGCGTCGGCGAGACGTGCGTTGAACACGTTGTTTCCGGATTGCAAAACCAGACTTTGCTCGCCGTCTTGGAAT